>NZ_CP073766.1:0-2400000 GCF_018255755.1 Chitinophaga sp. HK235
CCTTGACAATCTCGGTCGCGACGGATTTATGTTGTTCAGAACAAAAGCCGATATCAAAGCACAGTGGAAGCAGTATAAATTACCGGATGCCGGTCCAACAGAAGACAAAACCTATTTCAGCATGCCTAAGTCAGCGTTGGAGATCTATGATGCGGTAGAGATACAGCCTTCCGATCTGGCCAGCCGTGTGCCCAAACGTTTGTCTGTAGAGCTGGATGCCGGCTTTAGTTATGTGCCCAATGGAAAATATTCCAGTCAGGCCCTGCTACGTAAAACGCATAAAACGATTAACGGAAGAGTGGTGTTGCAGGATACCAATAACTCCATTCTGGACTTTGTGACGATCAAGGCTGATCCGTCCAAAAATGCATTTACCGGTAAATAGTAGTAATGAGAACGTTTTCACTGTTGTTGTTTAGTTTGATGATGTCCGCCGGCGCTTTTGCACAGCAGCAGAGCGCTGCGGACAGTATATGGTATTACGGGCCGGCTTTGGACCGCTACCGATCGTCCATGCAGTCCATCGCGGCGATGCAGCGTTATAACGTGACAGATGCCGGTATCGTTTCTCTGAAAGCAAGCAGAGAAACAGGTGGTTTCCGTTTGTCGCAGCTGCCACAACAACATTCCGTGATCACTTTTCATAGTGAGGGGATCCGGACGCTGGGTCGTTTTAAGGCATATGGTAGCTTTTCATATAGCCGTCTGAGTGATGACTCTGTAGCCTGGCAGTTGCAGGGCATGCCCGACCTTGACAGGCCCTATTACCTCGCCGCCCGTAAGGCAGGGGACTTTCAAAGGCAACGCTATCAGATCAGTGGCAGGGTATCTTATGAACTGCTGCCCGGAAAAGTGTTCGTCGGTACAGGTGTTTATTATCTCTATAATACCGCCTATCGTACACAGGACCCGCGACCGGCAGTGAAGGATTTTGAATTGAGCCTCAGCCCTGATATAGCCGTCAATGCAGGCCGTCATACATTAGGGCTGACGCCAACATGGGGGTATACCTTCGAAAAAACAGAGATTAGTTATATTAACAAGCAGTTTCAGAATAATTTCGATAGTGTGCCTGAACGCCGCACCTGGATGGTAATGGGGATGGGCTACCGGCAGCCAAGACCGGGTGGTGACAATGCTATCCGGACTACTTCCAATGTCGCCGGTATCATGCTGACGGATGTTTATTCCCGGAACGAATGGACCATTCAGGTGAGCGCCGGATACAACTGGCGCCGCTATCGTTTTGGCAGCTATCTGGAAAGTTCTCTGAATGAATCGCTCTGGGGAACCTATTCACTGGAAGATTACCAGCTGCATGCCGGTGTTTACAAAGGACAGCAGCACAGCTGGCAGCTGGCCGTCAAACGGAGTGTAGGAGATGATATCAATCGTTATCAGGTCAATAACACCGCCGCCGCGCTGAATGGTACCAACTATACCTACCGCGCTACGACCGCTTCGCTGCATTATAGTTTTGTAGCGCCCGCCGGCCGAAAAGTCACGCCAGGTATGGAAGCGGATATCAGTATGTTGTCGGTGAACAAACACGATTATATCAGCACGCAGCATCTGCAGTTTACGATGCTTGCGCCCGAAGTAGCAGGGGTATTACATGTAAACAATGCGCATGCAGACCGCTTCCGGCTGAAACTGTCTGCCGGAGCGACTTTGCCGGTACAAACCAGTGCAGGCGTATCTGCATTGCAGCTGGGAGATATGGAGCTGGACGTATTGTACCACGATTATTATTACCGGAGAAGCAAAGCACTGACGGGAGGACTTTCTGCCCAATACATGACCAGGCGATTATTGAAATCTGTCCCCGCAGGCATCAGTGCTTATATGCGTTATACACAGAGACTGGGAAATGAAAGTTATCTTTTCCCGGAAATAAGATCCGTAGGGCCTTTCAGGGCATTGTACGGTATATCATTGAATATCTATTTGTAAGGAAGCTTTTATTAAAGTAGTAATGAAGAGGACTATTGTTATTATTTCGGGTTTGTTGCTGATCATATTCGGGTCAGCACTGACTACCGGCAACGGCCATGCACAGCGGGCTGCTGACAGTCTGCGGGCATTGTATGAGAGACCAGTGCAGGAGTGGCCCAGGCCCAACATTGACACGGGCGTGGTATGGAAGGAGCTGGCAGCCATCCTGCCGGATACCATGCTGCCCCGGCTGCTGGAGCAACCGGATGTTAATCTGGGAAAGATGTTGTTTTTTGATCCGCGGCTGTCGGGCAGCAACCAGATTTCCTGCAGCAGTTGCCACGATCCGGACATGGCCTGGACAGATGGCCGGACGGTATCACTGGGCCATGATCATTTGCAGGGTACCCGCAATACCCCGTCATTGCTGAATATAGGCGTGGCACATAAAGAATTCTTCTGGGACGGACGTTCTGCTTCCCTGGAAGATCAGGCCATTAATCCCATCGCCACGCATCATGAAATGAACATGGAACCACCCCTGCTGGCAGAGAAGCTGGGAAAAATTGCCGGTTACGGAAAGTTGTTCAAACTGGCCTATGGTACAGAGAACATCACAATGGACCATATTGTGCAGGCACTGGCTGCTTTTGAAGCCACCATTAAAAGCAGGACCAGTCGTTTCGACCAGTTTGTAATGGGTAATCACAAACGGCTGACAGATGAGGAAATACAAGGTTTACATCTTTTCCGTACCAAGGCGCGCTGTATGAACTGCCACAATGGACAGTATTTTACAGATGATCAATATCACAATATCGGCCTCACTTACTACAAACGAAAATATGAAGACCTGGGCCGGTATAATGTTACCAAAGATCCTGCAGATGTAGGACGTTTCAGAACTCCCTCCCTGCGGGATGTGATGCTTACCCGTCCCTGGATGCATAACGGGCTGTTTGATAATATCGAAGGCGTGATCAATATCTACAATAGCGGCATGCAGATGTTAAAGCCGCGTCCGGGCCAGGAAAATGATTCATTGTTCCCTCGTACAGACCCGCTGATGAAAGAGCTGAAACTGACACCTGCTGAGAAAAAAGCGCTGGTAGCCTTTTTGAATGCTATTACCGGCGTGCCTTACAAAATGCGCAGGCCGGAATTGCCGCAATAACTACGTTTTTAAAAGTTACGTTCTATTTATTTGATAAACAGATAGTAGACTATTCGGATAGTTTACGCAGAAAAACCGGGAGTTTCATGTATCCTTTATGCTGGAAAGAAAAGCGTGCTTGAAATCCCGGCTGACCTTTGCGATCAATTCCTTCCGAATGGTTATACACACGGCAGTGTTTTCCTCGTATTTGACTACTATATCATCATTTCCAGGAAAGATACCCGGTGTAAAAACACCGTTATCGGGTGTAATGATGGCAAAACCACATGCAACCTTTCTGGCTTCAAAAGAAAGATCAGCGGGAATTTCAGTCACTTCCTGTATGAGGTCCAGCGGAGGAACAATATATAGATCGTTGAAATGCCCATGTTGGTCGGCAGAAAAGGTGAGATATGTTGTATCCTGTCCTTCCTGGAAATTGTAAATCTTGATGGAGCTATATAGCAGCAGGTCCTGGTAGTACTGGCTATGCAGTACTAGTCGGGGATGTAATAATTCCATATTCCCAACATCATCAAATTGTGCAGAGAAGATAACAAAGGTTAACTTGTCCTGTTTTTGAAAACATTCACCATTAAAGTAAATCATCTCAAATCCCGTACCCCAGTAGCTTTTAAGGGAGTGGAGTGTTGACATTTCTGCTGCCAGGAATTGAGCAAGTATACAGATATTGCTAACAATGGCCTGGGACAGATAGTCTTCGTGTCCGGTTATTTCAAAACTTCCTATTTGTGTTGTCTGGAAACAAAAATCTTCTTTGCCGCTGCCACAAGCAATTACATTGTCAAAAATGCCATATTCTCCCGTTATCCATTTATGTTTGGGATAAAAGACTGTTTTTTCCTCGAATCCATCTGTGGTCTTGAGGAAGAGTGATGCTATTAGTGTAGAGTTGGTAAATTTTTCTTTGTCATAATCATCAATAATACCTATAAGGGTTTCAAAAGTTATATTATCATGGAACCGGCATTGTTGACGAAATTCCTTTAGAAAATCCTCCATTTCTCCTGCAGTTCCAGCCATGCCAATCGCCAGATTGGGCTTGATGATATATACCTTTTGAAAGTATTCTGTCGGTTTGAAAGGCAGTTCATTAAGGTATGCATCAATGTCTCCTAAGCTAGTCGGAACAGGGATGTTGCTGCCTTTAGGATGTGACCATACGATGTCACCGATTAGAGTGGGAATTCTTTTATATGAAGTTTGCGCAATTAATGTCATGAAGATGATGATTGTTTAGATGATGCTTTGTGAAATACCACTATAACCTGAATAATAATGCAGCAATGATCCTGTCTTCGGACTTCACAAGATCGGGCCTCCAGTCGGGAGGAAGGGGAGTGGTGGAGTATCCGTCCGGAGATGTAACGCCGCCCTGGCCGGCAAAATAAGGAACGTTTGCATGCCGGTGTACATATTCCACTCTGAATAACAAACTTTGATTTGGCATCCAGTCGAAGTTGGTGGAGCAGTCCCACCCGCTGAAAGAGGTGCCGGGGTTGGTATCAAAAGGAAATTTTCCTTCAGGGATGGTGGGGTTGTTGGGATTGGGCAATGGGCTGGCCTGTCCGGTAGGCACCAATACCAGGTATCGGCCGGGATTGGTCATGATACCGCCGCCTATGGTCCAGGCGAATTTGTTTTTATGAAACCAGGTTCGGTTATAGAACATGGCACTCATAAAGTATTGGGCGGGCCCTTTGGTATCACTGTCTTTAAAACCATGTACACCGCCACCACTTTCAAAGCCCAGATCTCCTGTAAGTGAAAAGGCCATTCTGGAGATCCCATTTGATTGTGGCTTGTTAAGATATCTTACCAGCATACTGTTGTCTGAATGGAAACGTTTTCTGCGGGAGTTGCCACCGGTGTCAGTACCGAAATAATCATTGGTCAGGATCTTAAAGCGGCTCGATGGGTTCCAGGTAATGTTAAAACCCGCACCCGGCTGCTTGTTGAACATGCCATAACTTTGCCAGCCATTGATGATCCAGGGTTCTATCTTGAGGTATTTGGAGACAAATAGCTGGATACGCAGACCATTGAAAAACCAGGGTGTATTATCAGAAGTAAAGGAAGCCTGGTATTCCCAGTTTTCCACCTGATAATAGGAGTTGAGACCTATGTAAGACATAAAGAGCCCTGCATCTACATTGATACCATACCATTTATTGAAATGATAGCCTACATAGGCTTCGCTTAAATATCGATATACATCCGCCAGTTTATATTGACCACGGAAAGGACTGAGATCATTCCTGGGGACCACCTGCGAACGTGTCCCAAACTGCAGCATGATCCTGGCGCGGGCGTTGTTATAGGTAAGATCACCTCCCAGGCTCAGGTGGGATAGCTGTACCTCATTATCACGGGTCAGGGCGGTGGAACCGATCACCGTATGGTCGTTGGGGTTATTAAAGGAATGGGTGTAACTCACATCCACCATTATACTGGGAATAAAGTACTTACCATTGAAAACGGAGGAATCTCTCCGGTCACTCCCGTTCTGCCAGTTGCTTTCAATTCCTTCTAAGGGGATTTTAGGAGAGGGGGCGGTCTCTTGTGCATACAGAGATATTGTATAACTTGCGAATATCCATGTGAGAAGGAGTAGTTTTTGTTTCATAAAAATTATTTTATGCCTGCGGTTTTACCGGTAGATATTTAAATATTCAGCGATAGGACCCAATGCCAGCGGAGGAAAATAGGATAATGCTGTGATGATGATAATGACGGCAAAAACCATGGTGCCAAAGGTCAGCGAGTCTACTTTAAGCGTGCCGGCAGATTCCGGGATGTACTTTTTACTGGCCAGCAGGCCGCCGATGGCCACCGGCCCGATGATCGGTATAAATCTTCCTATCAGCATACAAAAGCCCGTCAGCACATTCCAGAAAACATTATTACCATTAAGCCCTGCCAGGGCACTTCCGTTATTGGCATTGGAAGAGGTGACCTGGTAAAGCATCTCCGAAAAACCATGGTACCCGGGGTTGTTGAGCCATCCGGATGGTTTAAATGCCCAGTTGGGATCCGGATGATGGACCAGCACATAAGCTGCCAGCGCCGTACCCCCTTTGATGAGGAACGCAGATAACAGGATGACGATAGCAGCGATTTTTACCTCTCTGGCTTCTACCTTATGGCCCATAAACTCCGGCGTGCGGCCTACCATCAGCCCGGAAATAAATACAGCTATGATTACATAGATAAAATAATTCAGGATACCTACACCGCAGCCACCATAAAATGCATTCACCATCATCCCCAACAGCTGCATAAGAATGGAAAGCGGCATAGCACTGTCGTGCATAGAGTTGACCGAGCCCGTGGATATCACAGTGGTGAAAATGCTCCAGTAGCCGGATGCTGCCGGGCCAAAGCGGACTTCCTTGCCTTCCATAGCGCCGGTGGGCTGCCGGAGCCCCATTCGCGCGATCATCGGATTACCGTTTATTTCTGAGATGACAGTGGGGAGCAGCAGGCAAAATACGCCGACCGTCATTACCAGAAAGGTGACCTTCGCGAATTTTTTCCGGTTGATATAGTAGCCCATTGCAAAGACCATGGCCATCGGTATCAGTACCTGTACGATCAGTTCGAGCATATTGGTAAAATAATCGGGGTTCTCCAGCGGGTGTGATGAGTTGGCGTTAAACCATCCACCTCCGTTGGTGCCCAGGTGTTTGATGGCGATCATGCCGGCAGCCGGGCCCCGTGATATATGAACGGTGTCGCCCTGCAGCGTGATAAGGGTGTCCTTACTGGCATAACTGGCAGGGGTACCGTGAAAAATCAACAGGATAGCGATGATCAGGGCAATGGGTAGCAGTAGCCGGGTAATCGTTTTTACGAACAGGTTCCAGAAATTGCCCACATTTTTGGTGGTTTTCTCTTTGAGGGCATTAAAAAGCGCTGCCAGACAGGCTATACCTGTGGCAGCACTCACAAACTGCAGGAAAGTGATCACAAACAGCTGGGTAAGATAAGTCACCCCGGTTTCGCCGGCGTAGTCCTGAAGATTGGTATTAGTCAGAAAGCTGATGGCGGTATTAAAGCTCAGGTCTGCAGTCATATTGGGGTTGTGGTCCGGATTTAATGGCAGGTGTCCCTGAAACAGAAACAGGAAGAAGGCATATATCATCCAAAGCATATTAATCGTCAGCATGGCCTTCAGGAATTCCTTCCAGGTCATTGCCTGCCGCGGATCAATGTTACACCATCGGA
The DNA here is from genome assembly GCF_018255755.1 of Chitinophaga sp. HK235. Lineage (NCBI taxonomy): Bacteria > Pseudomonadati > Bacteroidota > Chitinophagia > Chitinophagales > Chitinophagaceae > Chitinophaga > Chitinophaga sp. HK235. The sequence goes on from NZ_CP073766.1 coordinate 7,340, forward strand.
AAATGAATTCTTCAAGAGGCCGGAGAAAATCAGTGAAAGTCTTTTCCCCGCTAAATACGCGGGAGATGTACTTTCCCAACGGGATCGCCAGAAGAACGGTAATCAGGAAGGTGGCAGCGATACCTGCTAGCTCTGTGTTCATGCAGCTGTATGTTTTTCAGACCTGGTAAGACGGAAAATAAATGCAAGGAAATACCTTTCCTAAAACAAGGGGAGAGGTGATAGGGTTTAAAAAAGTAAAAAATATAAGAAGACTACCAGATAAACGGTATCAGTTTTCGTGTATGCTGCTGATAGACTGCATAGGTACCCGGGAAAAGTTCATTTAACAATGTTTCTTCCCGATTAATTTTCATACATAAACCTAAAGTGTAAATAGTAGACACAATTATCGCACTCCATCCTCCGGTGACCAGACAAGTGCCAGCCATAGCAGCAACAAAGCCGGTATAAATGGGGTGCCTGATCAAACGATAGGGGCCTCTGACGATAAGCTCATGGTCTTTTTTGGCAGTCACGCCTCCGCTCCAGTTGGTACCTAACAGAACCCGGGACCAGATAGCAGTAGCTACACCCACCATACACAGGATGGCGCCAATAGCCTGAATATATAAGTTGGTTGGAAGAAGGCGGTGTCCCTGTATGAATAAAGACATATACAATGCTGTGAATATAACCAGATATCCCAGTGCTCCCATAAAACGCTGGCGGGAAGTCCTGGTCTGGATGTTTTCCTTGTTCCTGTTACGCAGCAGCAACCAGCAAATGCAGAATAATGCCCAACTACTGAGGGTTATGTAGATGAATACAGTGGAGTTTACGCTCATCCTTTACATATTTGACGTCTGAAGGTAGATGATTGCTGGTTAAATGCCGCTGTTCATTTTGTTCATTTGTGAGGACTGTTTGTATATTGATGCAGTGTAATGTGTTGGTGATTGCAATGATCAAAAAAGAAAATCATATTGTACCTCACCACCCGGTTATTATACCGGTGGGTATTCAAATGGTATGTAAAAGAATAATGTCGTAGTAAATTTTCTACACAACTTTCGTATAGTTTCTACAAGTTAGTATTCCCTCAAGTCGTTTTTTTGTCCTGGTGAATAGCATGTGCTGTTCCCGATAGGTATAGGACGATAAAACCATTGATCTATGAAGATTTCTACACTGACCCTTTGCAATTATGTGATCTCTGAAAAGTTGACTTCTTAATAAAAGTCGGACCTCTAAATCCGTTTAAAGCCACATACTGCACGGCCGGAATTGTTATGGTCGTACAGTCTCCCTTTTTAACCGTTACTATACGATGCTCCCGATAGGAACACCATTATCCGGGTTCTGCATAGACGGCTGGTTGTCTGCAACAGCGTGCTCTGGTCGCTTTGCCCAAAAAAAGATTGTTATGTCACAGATTACTCTGTTGAAGCATCATTGCTGCACTGTCCTGCACTATTATGTGGGAGACCGTTTCTGTATTGCTTATTCCTATGACCTCAACGTCAACAGGATGGCCAATTACCAGGCAGGGTCCCATGAGTTGCCGGTGGGTGTGTTGTTCCCTTCCAAAAAGTATAATATTAGTAACCCGCGTTATTTCTAACTGGTAACGTATAAATAAGACCTTGATGAAATTGTATCACCTTGATTTTGGCAGGAGCTTCTCCGGTAAGGTATTTATTGTACTGTTTTCTTCGTGGTTGCCCCTGTCGCTTGTGGCTCAGGAGCAAAAAGGAGTGCTGCAGATGGCTGAAGAGGCCTATAGCAGACAGGAGTATGGTACAGCAGCGGCATTGTATGAGCGTCTGGCAAAACAAAAAAGTAAAAAGGTAAAACCAGAGCAGTTGATGAAACTGGCTCAGTGTTACCGGGAGATTGGCCTGTTTGATCAGGCAGGCACCTGGTATGCCCGGATTACCGCAATGCCGGAATGCCCGCCACATGCCTGGTTTGCTTTTGGAGAAATTCTCAGGAACCGTGAACGATATGAAGAAGCGAAGCAGCAGTATGCCCGCTTTACTACTGACAAAGCAGACAGTCTTCAATTGAAAGAACTGGCCCTGCGCAGTTGTGATAGTGCCATCATCTGGAAACAACGTGCTGCCGTTATTACACTGCAGCCGGTAAAAGAGCTTAATTCAGAACATTCGGAGATTATCACCGGTGTGGTAAAAGACGGGCTGTTGCTGATCTCCAACGGCTACCGGAAGATGCAAATGAATGGTGTGGCAGAGCGGCATCCGGCAGAAGACAAACGAACGTTGCAGCCTTATTACAAGCCTTATATTTTCAAACAATATAGCGTAGGCGACTCCAATGTGCTACTGGAAGAGCTTTTTCCACAGCTACTGGGAAGTTACCGTTTCCATATCGGTCCTGTTTGTATGAACAGGGCAGGAGATACCCTGTACGTCACCATCAACGAACAGGACAAAATATTGCCGGAAAGTAAAAAAGGTCCGGTGGCTGGTGTGCGCAGGCTCAATATCTATCAGGCCGTGAAGCAGGACGGCAAATGGAGTACACCAGTGCTACTGGCGAATGTGAACAAGGAAGGATATTCTTCGAGTTATCCTGTGCTGGCTGAGCAGGGCAGTGTGATGTATTTTGTGTCTGACAGGTCGGAAGGGCAGGGGCAGGCAGATATCTGGTATAGCGAAAAACAGGCCGACGGTACCTGGGGCGCTCCTGTAAACTGTGGCCCGGTATTAAACACCGTGGCTGCAGAGGCTTTCCCGACGATTAATGAAGATGGGGTATTGTATTTTTCCAGTAAAGGTCATCCTGGTATGGGCGGATATGATATCTTCAGGGCTATTGGTAGTCGTGCGCAGTGGCAGGTACCTGTCAACATGAAAGTGCCTTTTAATACCGGCAGCGATGATATTGGTCTTATCCTCAAACGTAATGGCTATGAGGGTTTCCTCTCGTCTAACCGTACCGGAGGCAGCGGCAGTGATGATATCTATGCCTTTAAAGACGCGCATTATTTTGAGCGGGTGTCTCCACCGCTGCCAGCGGAAACGCCCACTAAGCAAAGTACTTCGGATGGTGCCGGAGACAGCAAAGACAGCACTAATCACCGTACTGGTAATGGTATTGATAAAACCACTGCCAAGCGTAAACTCACACCTGAAGAAGAAAAAGACAAGGCAGAACTGGAGAAGCTGCAGTTTTACTATAAGTTCAATAGCACTGAACTGCTGACAGAATCCAGGCGTATCCTGGATTACGTGGCCGCTGTGATGCAGCGTCATCCGGATTGGAAGCTGCTGGTCGTTTCGTATACCGATAGCCGTGGCTCCGATAACTACAACAAAGACCTGTCTACTATGCGTTGTTATTCGGTGATCAATTATCTGGATGATAAAGGTATTTCACCTACCAGGATCTATTACCGCAATATGACGAAGAACGCGATTGTGAATGGTTGTCTGGATGGTGTGCCTTGTGATGAAAAACAACACCAGGAGAATAGGCGCTCTGAGTTGAAGGTGTTGTATTGATCTGTAAATCAATTAATTATACATATATTAAGAGGGGTAAAACAGCCTTGCGGGCCTTGTGCCTGCGGGGCTTTTTTCATATAGAATTGTTTTCTAATGGTCATTGTACAGGAATTCCCGTATTTTTGACGCCTGACTAATTGAATAAATGGATAAGGAGCAATATTTCGACATAGAAGCACCTATTATTCCCGGTGTGAGTCTGGGTGGTATAAATCAGGGGATGCAGGTGAAAGGACTGGAAAAGATTTTTCGTACTGACCAGTATTTTGCCCGTGACAAGAAGATCAGCCTGGTGACTACACCTTCCTTACGATATATAGAATACTGGTATATGGGCGGTATCATGCGCCTGAAAGTAGATATTTATGATGGCAGGATCTCCAATATCATCGCTACAGCAGGTTATCAGGGAACGGTTAATGGTGTGCTTCGTGTAGGTATGACTGTACGTGAAGTATTGCAGGTGGACGCCAGCTTTACCTGTTATTCTCCTCCCGGTGGCCTGATGAGCCCCAACTTCCTGGGCATTTGCCTGTATTTTACGCCCAACTTCGATGCCGAAACAGACAGCCTTTCCGACTACCTCGATCATAAAATTCTCGGCATCGGTCTGCTCAATGAATTTAATGCAGAAGGAGATGATGTGTATGTGATGTTGTACGGCCTGAACCATCCACGGTTCAACGGTTAGCTTCTCTGTTCCATATCTGTTTCGGAACATAACCATCTTTTGTCACCTTTGTAATCACAAACTCGAATTGCTGTTGAGATGTGTTTAACACAATGCAGCATTCGGGGTGATGTGTCTGTATAGTCAGCAACAGCTTTTGCCCAGACCTTGTTCGTGGTGCTGCCGGTGCTGCACGCCCCAGGTCAAATAGGCTATCTTTTTATCCGGCGTAACAGCCACAGCCTACCACCACATCATTCTGTGTTATCTTATAAAACGGCTGCATAGGATCGCTCATGTCTATTATGTTTTGTCGCTCCAGCCATTTTTCAAAATCGGGTTGTTCTGCCGGTGAAAAAAATTGCGGCATATTGCTTAGGAAGATAGTCAGACGAGCTTGCTGGCCGGCGGCGGAGTTAGGTCTGATCAACCTCTAGTGAAGATAGCGGATTTATTGCTAAACCCTTCAGGCAGTTATCTGCTTAGCCTGGTCTGCAGCTATATGGAGTAGGATATCCTGGCATCTTGCACCGAAAACAGCTTCTTCTTCCGGTGTATTGGCAGGGGTGTTGATGATGTCATTGAGTTGTTGTTGTAATATATCTGAAATTTTACCGCTGCCATAGAACCAAGATTTCTCCTGTACGAAATTAGTGAGCCAGTGTTGAGTAGCGTCCAGTAATCTTCCTTGAGTTAAAGCATCGGATGTGAATTCCAGCCGGATTACCTCTTGCATGCCCGGAGTTAATACGATGCATGAATATTCAGTACTGCCATGGATAACGCCGTATTCATCTGACTGAAGCAGTAATTTTCCTTGTTCTGCAAAACGGGTATACAATAATCGGTTGGTGGAAGTTTGAATCACCAGTTTAGGTTGGCTTTCTGCCATCAGTAATGTTCTTTTTTGAGTTGAGAAAATTACCATTCTTCTTAAAGTACAGCCATTATAAAATTTATCCTGCAACAGTATACTTACGTCCGGGAATTCCAAAAATATTGGTGCTATATACGGTTTAATATGGTGGCAATATTGGAATGGAATTACTTTTGACTTCGTGAATTTGTCTTCAAGTGCTTCGTAAATATGTAGTTTCATAAAATGTATATTTTATACTTGATATAACCTATGAAGTTATTGATAGCAGCTGCTGCTGGTTTTACAGTGTGAAAAACTTAATATGAGATTTAATATCTTTCTGTAGAGATGGCTGGAGGTGTACCACAATTATGAATATTTAGCCATTTCCCCATCATGCCCCGTTTTAGCAGTACAATTTAATAAATTGTACTGTTGTAGATATTTCTATGTTTTGTTGATTATCCAATCTGTGTTTTAAGATACTTCCTATGCATTTAGCGATAGAGTTTTTTATTGCCAACGCTCCTAATATTCGTATTCTCCATTCATCGGCTATTCCAGATGAATATAAGGAATACCAATGTGATTTTTCGTTACCATACTTTCTTTCTTCTTCTAAAGTTGACATTCTATTTCACCGGTATGAAGTAAATGGTTGTTCTGTTTTTAATGCTGTTTTTTTAGCTAGGGAAAAAGTTATTCTGGAAACAGATCTTAAAGTAGCAACTCATTTGTGGTGTAGTATGATAAAAGGGAGTGCCGAAGTGTCCATTAAAAGCCTGGGTAAATTCTGGTTATATCAGGGGCAGTTTAATCTGTATGAAGTGAAGCCCGAAAAGTTGTTTTTGTACTTAGATCCTGGTGTTTACGAATGGCAAGGAGTTTCCTTTTCTAAAAAACAGATCAGTGATCTATCACCTTTGTCTTCTACGCTTAACAGGTGGATGAGCATTATGGATGGTGCGAAATCTGTCATTGTTGCCAGGCATCCCGGCGTGATAAAAGAAGAAATGGCTAATTGTGTAAAGGGGTTGAAGAGAGAGTATGTTTCCGCAAAATTTAAACCAGTATGGATTCAGAATAAAATATTGGAAATTTTAATCATGGTGATGGGTTATTACGATGAAGACCTGTTTTTAAATCGGGAGGACAGTGAGTTTTTGTTGTTTAATGGTATTAAATCGTACATAGATCAAAATCTTGATATTCCTCATACTGTGTCAGGGTTGGCGAGCATGTATCATATCAGTGAATCCAGGATAAAGAAGGGGTTTTCCAAATATTATCATATTCCCATTAGTAAATATCTGATTAAACAAAGAATGGAGACTGCGGAGAGACTAGTGAGGGAATCTGGGTTTAGTATGAATAAGATTGCGTATATGCTGGGATATGGTTATCCTGCAAATTTTACCAGAGAATACAAAAAGTATCATGGTAAACTACCAGGATCAGAAAGATAAAAATTTCAATGTTAACTTTTCTAAAAAGACCATAATGATAATAGGATGATTCCAAAATGAATATTTTGTTATTTTTTTATTATGGAACTTTATATTGTTAACATAATCATTGGAAATTAGGAAAGCCCGAAAAGAATCTGGTAGTGCAAGATGAACTGCAGTAATACTTCCTGGAAAATTATTAGATAATCAGAGTTGCTGTCGGATTACAGCAAAAACGCATGGTTTATGTATTGAGACCCATATGTTGAATTTATAGGCTGATAAACCTGTGTCCTTGCGTTAGGTGCTCTGTAGTTTAAAGACTGCTTCCACAAAGTAAATTTGATTGTTGATGTTGCATTCTATGGGTAACTATTGAAACGAAATATTTATGATAAATGAGTTGAAAGAAATGGAAGATCAGGAGAGCAATAGTGGTGTTGATTTTGGCGGTTTATTGGAGGGGTTGAATATACCTTATGAAAGGTACGAAAACCACCTGACCGTTGGAGAAACAGGACATGATAATGGCTGGGCGGTATTTGTATCAGTTAATTCCCATCAGTTGAAAGACCTGCTATCAGATATAGCTTTAGAACTGTTTGATTTGAAAGTGCCTTTCAGGATTATTAAAAATGAAGGAATAGCAGAACGGGTTAATAATTTTTGGTATGGTATACATGAAGTTGGAAGATCAATTACAATATACACAGGTAAACAGGAAGTAACAGAGACGGTTATCCAACGTCTTTCTCCATTAACTGATAAATATTTAGGACCTCAGGTGCTTGATACAGTCAGGGTTGAAAAGGTATTATATGTATCATATTTGGTTTTTCAGGAACAGAAAGGTGATGATGAGGAAGTTAAATGGAAGTTTGCACTGAATGTTCCGTCAATTAAAAAATTCCCCTTTAAAATTAACGATAAGTATAAATACTGGAAAAGAAAACGGCTGCTGAAAAAACGTTTTGTTCCTTTAGTACTCATATCCCGATCTCCCAAAGGAGATTTGCTTAAAGCCATTGATATTAAAGGATTTCGGTTTGATTGGTGTTTTGTGAAGGAAGGGAAAAGTAATGTTTTTATAGATAGGCATGGGAGAGACATCAGTGATAGATTTAAATGGCAGAAAAGGCTCTTGAAAGAGTTGCAGGACGATGTGCCTATGCCCCGGTTTGTTGACTATTTTGAACAGGATGAAGAGTGTTATCTGGTAATGGAATACCTGGAAGGCATAAGCCTTAGCGAAAAGATTGAGAAAATACATAGTAACAGAAAGTGGGACGATTTACTTTTTTCTGAGCAACAACAACTTATTGTTTACTTTTTACAGGCGGTTGATATTTTAAGAAGGATGCATAAAAAAGGATATGTGCATAGGGATGCGACTGCGAGTAATTTTATGATTCTTCCTGGTGGAAAACTGTATACTATTGATCTGGAGCTAAGTTTTAATCTTAATACTAATGAACCACTATGGCCGTTTTCATTAGGCTCCTTTGGGTATATATCCCCTGAGCAAGCAAGGGTAGAACAACCAACAATTAAGGAAGATGTTTATTCTGTTGGGGCGTTACTGTTATTTACATGGACGGGACATCATCCTAGCTATTTCATTGATCTGAATCATGAAATTAATATGAGCAAATTGGAAGAAAGTATCAGTAATAAAAAAGTGCTGAATCTTGTACTTAAATGCCTGAGCCACCTCCCTGAAGATAGACCTGGTTTGAATGAGGTAGAGCAGGAAATAGCGTCCATGTTATCCACAAAACATATAGTATGAAAAAGGAATTATTCACCGATTTAGCTATTATCATTTATGCCGTGTTGTTATCCTATACGGCATCCAGTAAGCTGATGGACATATCTTTATTTGCTCATGATATGGGCAAGCAGCCCTTTAGTAAAACACTGGTTCCTATTATAACCTGGGCCGTTCCAATTGTAGAATTAGTGATCTTGCTATTGTTGATTATTCCTCGGTTTAGAATAACCGGATTAAAGGCGGCTACCGGATTGATGTTGGTCTTTACTATTTATGCAATATTGATATTGTTGAGAGTGTTCCCTGAGGTTCCCTGCAGTTGCGGAGGTGTAATACGAAGTCTTACATGGAAGCAGCATTTGGTGTTTAATGTTTCATTTTTAATTTTAGGCATTGCTGGTTTGGTTTCGTATCCTAATAAGCCATTACTGAAATTTAGATAAAATACTAATGCGCATAGTGCAGGATGTCAACCTGTTTAAAAAATGACAATCTCTCATTTAATAACCTTTAAAAATCAGAATCATGAAAAAGTTACAAGTTGCTTTTGCAGCACTCGCAGCAGTTGCTGGTATTGGTGGAGCATATGCTTCTACTCATAAAAGTTCAGATGCAGCCAGAGTTGGTACTATTTATAACTGGTATACAGTTGGCGGTAATTCATTTGTACTTGCTGGTACTACTGTAACTGCTAAAACACTGATCTGCCCTGCTAACAATTCTATTAAATGTGCACGTGGAACTGTTGGCGGTGTTATTAAAGTTACATTGTTAGGAAAACAGTAGGATTTTCTGTTTAAAAATAGAGGTAGCACTCAGTGCTACCTCTTTGATCTTAGTCTGATTATTTGGCAAACAATTATTGCTGCCTCCATAGTATTTCTTTCTAAGTATTTTTTTAAATCAATTTAAATATTATGGTATGAAAAAAATAAGAGTTGTCTTAGCATCAATTGGTGCAGTTATTGGAATTGGTGGAGCTTATGCTTCCTCTCATTATTCTGTTAAATCACCTCATGGTCTTACAGTTTTTAATTGGTATACAGCTAATGGAACATTTGTATTGGTTGGAAATACAGTGACTGCCAGAACATTGGCTTGTCCAATAACTGGAGTTAGAACCTGTTTGATAGGTACTGTTGGCGGTGTCACTTATGTTACTGCTAAATTGCGTAAATTATAATATTATTAAAAAACACTAATTCATATTCTGGATATATATCCTTTCTCTCTTTCTTTTCTGCAGTGTGATATCAAGTCCATACTTGTTAAGTTCTTTTTTTAGGTTGTTAATGTCCGATTTGAGGGGAAGTATTATATCAACCTTTCCATCATAATTTGTTTCGTTAAGTACTTCGTATGGTAAATCGTTATACAAGCGGTTGTCAATTACTGCTTTAATACTTACATTTTTAACAATAACCTGATTGTCTGTTTGGTCGAACTTGGATTTGTTATCTGTTATTTGTGATATAAATTTGTTGCTATCTTTTATTCGCGATAATACGTAACAGGGCACATCCAGCTCTTTTAGCTCACTCTTGAATGAAAAATAGTTGTCAAGATATATTTGCATCATTTTTTTTGCTTTAGCAACCGACGTGTCTTTTAATACCAGCTCATAGCAGTAAGGAGTCGTAAAAAATTTATCGTTTTTACTTAATTTTTTCTTTTCTGTTAGATCCATATCTACGTCTGCATCATAGGCAATATTGTATAATACCTCACCTACACAGTTTTGGCAAAGAATTCTAACGCCATCAAATTTTTTATTATATTCTACTGCCCATTTTAGTGTTATTAATTTTGGATCGAGCTGGCCGAAATAGGAATAACATAACTGATTTTTTCCTTTGTTATATTGATGGTCTGTGAGGAATAATTCTTGTCCCCCCATGCCAAGGTTATTCATGAACTCTATCTTTTCCGGAAGATTAAGAGGTTTTCCTTGCATAAATGATGTAATGTTATCTTGCGTAACTTCCTCTTTTGTGGTAATTGCCTTTACAATTCTGTTGTTGCCTATCCAAACTTCATGAGGCTCTTTTCTGTGTGGAAACATTTTCATCAATCCACTATCAAATGGTAAATTGGTTGCAATGGGTATTTCCGGATTGCTAAGGTTAGGATGTTTCTTAAAAAACGCTATAACTTTTTCTTCTTTTTCGGTCGTTGCCATAATAATGTTAAACTTTCCATTGTTGGCCTTGTGCAATGAATCCAAATGGGTCATTAAGTCCCAACACGCAGGACATCTGATAAACCAGAAGTCGATTAAAATTGGCTTGTCATTAAACTCGGATAGAAGTGCTTTCTTGTTCTTATAATTGAGAATATTTGAAAGCTCAATATCAGGACATTGTTGGCCTATTTCAACTTTCTGTTGTGCTGATAAAGTGAATGCGACAAAGAAAAGAGACAGAATGAGTATTGCATTAACATAAAATCGTTTCATCACCTATTGTTTTTTGAATTAGAAAATTAATATTGTCGGGATGGATCCGATGATCAATTGTAACCGTTGTTTTGAGTTAGATTTTTATTTAGAAGTATTTCGGAATTGGGAATAGGAAATAAAGTGTCGCTGTCTCTCCATGATGGTTTTATTGGTTTTAAGACCAAACTGGCGAGCTTAAATCTTTTTAAATCAAACCATCTTTGACCCCATTCGGCAAATAATTCAATCCGGCGTTCCTGTTGCAGATATTTCATTGCATCATCAAAAGACAGATTTTGAGCTCTGTCAGAAAGAATGTTAGAGCTATTGCCTCTTGCCCTTTTTCTTAATGTATTAATATCTTCTATTCCGGCATTTGTTTTTCCGAGTCTGATCCTCGATTCAGCCCGAATCAGATATTGTTCTGCAAGTCGTAAGATATTATAATATTCCGTTACAACAGTGTTGGGCTTTGCAGGTATTTTGTATTTAAAGGGGAAGTTGTAAGGCCGCCCGGCTATTACTTTTGTTGATATCCAAGATGTTTTCCTGGGGTCTCCCGGTTCGAATGCACTTAATAGTTGATCAGAAATAAGATATGTTGGTACTGCAACGGGTGAATTGGAGACAAACAAATTTCCTTCCTGGGTATTTATAATTGTACCTGTAGGCATAATTTGCCAGATCGCTTCATTGCTATTCATAAGAAAAACCTTGCTGAGGTCTGTAACCAGACTATATTTTTGTGATTCGATCACCGCAGTAGCTTCTTCTTCTGCTAGCGCCCAGTTCCCGGTATACAGGTATACTCTTGCCAGCAAGGCCCTTGCTGCGTATTTATTGGGTCTGACAACTCCACTGGTAGGATTTGTTTCTGTGAGAAGTTTTTTTGACTTGTTTAAATCATTCACAATGTTTTGGTATATTTCACTTACATCAGTCCTGGGAAGGGTAGCCGAACGGGTATAATCCGAAAAGTTGATGTAGGGAACATTTCCATATAACTGGATAAGATAAAAGTATAGGAAACTCCGCAATAATAGGCATTCTCCAAGAAGTTGGTTTTTAACTCCGGATGATATGCCTGTGCTGGCGCTAATTCCCTCAATACAAGCATTGGCCTGGTAGATATATTGGTACGGTCTGGACCAAAGGTCTAGCGAAATAATTCCATTGGTGGAAGAAATGGTATTGGATTGAAACTCTTTAGGGTTTTTAATGTCAAGTGTATATAATAGTTCGTCGGAAGCAAGGCCTGTATAGGCAGTTATACTTCCTGAAGCAATATTGGTTATTGCCATAACTTGAGAATAAAGTCCAACAACCGCCGATGTGGCATTAGGGTCATCTTTGAATGTGGCATCCGATGTGACTTTATTGGGAGGTAAGCCTACTTCTACAAATTTGTTACAAGAGGGGGATATCGTTGATGCAAGAATCAATAAAATGATAGTGGAATATTTGTGATAATAGCTCATAAATATTCTTGGTATTTTATTTGTGATCATGATGTGAAGCTTTGTTATTTATGGAATATAGCTTATAACGTTAATTGCAGCCCAAGTGCAATTGTTTTTAATGGCGGAACTGCATATAAACTTTGAGTCTCCGGATCACCTATATAGTCTGTTATCGTCACGAGGTTCTGACCTTGAAGAAACAATTTGCAACTCTTTATTTGCCACCGTTTTAAATAATTGTCTGGAAGGGAGTAGGAAATAGAGATGTTTTTCATTCTAATAAAGGAAGCGTCACTATAGGCGCCACTTGATGATGAAATTAAGGAGGCTTGTCTGTATGCATCACTGGAAGTGGTTGCAGAGAACTTTTGGTATTGAGCATTATCTCCTTCATGCTGCCATCTGTTCATTATAACAGAAGGTTGGTTATACATCATACCCGGCAAATAGGATGATGAGATGTCACCGAAAAAGTTTCGGCCCAGTTGTTTTCTGAAGGTGAAAATTGTACTTATTTGCAAGCCTTTATAGCTTAGCTCCGTGCCTACACTACCAAAATAGTCAGGGTTTGTTTTGCCTATATATTGAAGGTCTTTCGTGTCAATCATGCCATCGCTATTAATATCATGGAAGGTATAAAGTCCGGTTTTGGGATCTACTCCATATGATTTGTATAGCTTTAGGATATTGATGGATCTACCGATCTCATATTGATTAGCGTAAGAGGAGCTACTAAGATTGGGAAATCTGACTAATGTATTAGAGGGAATAGTGATGTTGCCCAAAATAATCCATTTAAAATCTCGATTGTTAATGATTTTCCCATTCAGATCCAGTTCGATTCCCTGGTTAGTAATCAATGCCGGAAGGTTCTGAACGATAGATGTGAATCCTGTTTGGGAAGGTAAAGGATAATTTACGAGCTGATTGTTGCTGTAGCTTTTATAGAAGGAAGCAGATACTAGGAATCTGTCTTTTAAGAAGCCCAAATCGAGCGCAACCTCTAGTTTTTTATTTCCTTCCCAATAAAAATCCGGATTGAATAAATTGTCAGGTTTTAACGCTATGCCTCCCTGATACGGGTTGAGTGTAGACGTTGTCCAGGTTGGTAAATATTTGTAATCTCCGACCTGGTCATTGCCGGTAATACCATAACTACCACGTAATTTTCCAAAGCTAAGAAAAGGTAGGTTTTGACTGATTAGTCTTTCATTACTGAATATCCAAGCAATACCTGCGGATCCAAAATTGGAAAATCTTTTATTAGGGCCAAACCGTGAAGAACCATCTCTTCTGCAGCTTAGATTCAAAATATATTTGTTGGCATAAGAATAGTTTAGTCTTGTAAAAGCAGCTTCATAACGATATTTTACATCATCCGATACTTTGCTGACAATATTGGGTGCTGCAGCTATAGAATTGATAAGGTTATCCGATGTATAACCATTTCCCATTAAATATAGCCTATCTCTTCTATTGTCTTGCCAGGTACCACCCGCGAGAATGTTCAGTTTCCCTTTCAGTACTGAGATAGTGTATTCTAACTGAGGTTCAATGATCCAGCTTTTTATATTACCGCTCCCAAATGCGGAGGTACCTGTTTGATTAAGGCTGGGATTGAGGGATGATATAGGTACTATTTGTGTTTCTCTTGTGTTTAATATGTTAAACCCTGTATTTACTCTTGCTGTTAACCCAGGTAATATCTTATAACTAAGCGTAAGACTGGTAAGATAATTATTTGTGATGGCGTTATATTTTTTCAGTAAATCTGCTAGTGGATTCTGAAAATAGGCTCCATTTTCCTGCCAGTTTAGCTGTCCGGCCGCATTATATAGATTTGGCATGTTAGGTGGTGTGAATAAGTAAAAACCGTTGGCTACCGGAAGATTATTATTATCAAAATTGGCAATAGATGAAAGAGACAGATTGAATTTTTGATTATTGGAAGTGTGGTTTAAATTGAAATTCAGAGAGGGTTTGCTATCTGATCCATCCGCTGGTAGGACGGTAGTTTCTCTATGAAAAGATCCGCTAACCAAGAATTGGGTGTATTGATTTCCTCCTGAAAGGGATAATGTAGCATTCAATATCTTCGCAGTTCCGCCCAGTAGTATCTTTTTAATATCGGTATACCTGGTTGTATCCCATACCATCAAGTCCGGTGCATACCCTGCCGTTCCGGGATCGTTATTGGGAGTAATCCCGTCATTTTTGAATGCCTCTTTTCTCATGGCAACATATTCCTTGGTATTGAGCATGTCAACTCCTCTGCTTATCCTGCTAAATCCGGTATTGATCACAGCTTGTAAGGTAGCTTTACCACTTTTCCCCTTTTTTGTAGTAATGAGCACCACACCATTAGCACCCCTGCTTCCATAAATGGAGGTAGCATCTGCATCTTTTAATACTTCTATACTCTCAATGTCAGCGGGGTTTATCATACTGAATGGGCTCAGGCCAGCTCCACTCGATGAAGTCAGAAGGGAATTGACGTTGTTGATATTATCATTATTAGGGGCAAAAGGGATTCCGTCAATAATATAAAGTGGTTCTGTACCATTTACCAGTGAATTCTGCCCCCTGATTTGTACTTTTACGGAAGCACCCGGAGCTCCACTGCTTTGAGTGACCAGCATGCCCGGAACCCTTCCGTCCAATGCTGCAAGCGGATTGGAAACCGGCTGCCGGCTGATTTCTTCTGCGGTTACCTTACTGATGGACCCTGTGTTCATGCGCCGTGAAGTAACCCCATAGGCCATCACAACAGCCTCGTCCAGCTTATTGCTGGCTACATCCATCATAATACGCAGCGGACGGTTTCCATTGGCATTGATCTGTTGTGGAACATAACCGGTATAAGTGATCAGGAGGATAGCACCATTTGGCACATTGTTCAGTGTAAATACCCCCTTTTCATTGCTGATCGTACCTTTTCGTGTAGCCTTGATGTATATAAAAGCACCTGGTAATGGCATTCCATTTTGATCTTTTACTTCTCCGGAAACTACATTACCTACGGCAGAGTCAGGAGGGAGTGCGCTCATAGGCACATCTGTTTTCTCTGGCTTCAATACTACTGTCTTTGTCCTGAATTCCCAGGTGATTCCCTGGGGAGAAAGAAGATTTTTTAACACTTCGTTCAATGAAGTTTGTTTTACGTATATGCTTACCCGATAGGAATCCCTTACCTGGTTCGTGTTATACATAAATACCAGTCCGGTTTGCTTTTCGATGTTCTTAAACACGGTGCTAAGGGGGGCGTCCTTAAAGGCAAGTGTTACTTTCATTTCTCCCTGGGGGCTAGCTATTACAGGAGTGGAGGTATACAGCATCCCAGTAAAAATTACCAGCTTCATTAATTTGCGGAGCCAGTTCCCGCGCATTAGGTGAGTAATGTTCATGACAATGTGTTGATAGGTTTGGATCAGTTGTTGTTGATGAAAAAATTCAGGTACTTCCTGTAATAAAGACACTGTTTATTTCATCCCGGGCTAACTACGGTAGCGGTTTTCATGTTAACTTAATGTTACGCGCATAACGGAAATTTAACATGCAAATTCATTTTTGCCTGTTTTCTTTGCATCTCAAATTTCATAACAACCGATTAACATTTTTCCTTTCGTCCATTCACTTAAAACCCCTTGCTATACTTTATTTTCATGTAAGAATAACGATATGCTTTAGCTCGTTACACGGTTTACAACAAGGAAACTAGTCAAAAACTGCTTTGTACAAGGAGTGTCATTCCCTTAATAACCTTATTGCCATGCTTAAACTATGTCAGTGCTCTATTGTATTCTGGCCTGTTTATCCCTTTGGTGGACGTTTCTGCTGTATGACCTGTCACTGCTGACATATTGTTACCGAATACACAGCCATGAACAGATATGAGAATGATATGATATTATGGCAAAAGCTGAAGGAACACGATCCGGATGCATTTGGCTATATTTATACAACCTACCGCAAATGGCTGACTGTTGTCGCTTATGGTATCATTCAGCATGAAACAGAAGCGCAGGATCTGGTGCAGAAGTTTTATATAGACTTCTGGCAGATGGATTGGAGCAAAGCTGCTCCCCTGGACGGTCCTATCAGAAATTTTCTTTTTATCAGTATCCGTAACCGCAGCCTCAATTATATCCGGTCAATCGAAAGCATGCGTAAGAGAGTCGCCCGTTTACAGTTGCCGCCCGATTATGAACCACCTGCCAATATTCTGGAGAATAAAGAATTACAGCAACACCTGTCTGATGCAATGGCACAACTACCGGCTGTCAGGGCAAGGGTGTTCAAACTGGGCTACCTGTACCAGTATACCCGCCAGCAAATAGCCGACTATCTGGGCATCAGCGAAGCCACCGTGAAAACACACATGGCACTTGCCCTGAAAGATCTGCGGAACCTGCTGAAAAATAAAGTTTATTGATCATTAGCCCGCCTTGTGAAAAAAAGTGTCTTATTTAAGTGATGAGAGCCAATTTAAAGATACAGCAACTCATGATGGAGAAAATCGGAGGCATTATCAACGCCGCCGATGAAGCCTATCTCGACCACCTGATCTCAACAGACAGTGTGGTAGCCACCCTATGGCAACAAACGAAGAAATTATACCCTTCTGAAGATATTGACAACGGCTTCTGTCGGTTCGATCAATTACCCTGGCAGGACATTACCGCACTGTCGGTTAATGGTAATAAGACCGGCAATGAACGCCCGCTCCAGACCTGGCTGGAAGTGCCTGACCATATTGCTCCGTCAGATGGAACCTTCCCGCTCACCCAGCAGGATATACAAGTTTCATCAACATCGGAGGAAATTAACACCACATCATCTCCCAGCCCCCGAGGCCGTATACATCCCATCCCCTGGTCATGGGCCGCTGCTGCAGCCTTGTTAGCCATAACCGCGATCTCCTGGTGGTTCTTTCAATCTATACCAGCTACTCACCATCGCTTAAGCCTCCTGGATAAAAACATGGGTGTACAACTGCAAGTAGGCAACGGAAAAATAGTGAATCTGTCTACCGACAGTGGCACCATCGCCCTGCAGAAAATTCAATTTAACAACAATAATAAAACGCTTTCGCTGGTAACAAGTACCATCGGGGAACCCAAAGGAAACGAAAAGTTAACATTGGCCGTTCCTGCCGGTCTCGATTATAAGGTGCAACTACCTGATGGTACCAACGTATGGCTCAACTCCACGACTACCATGCGTTTTTCAGTGCCTTTCTTCGGTACCTCCAGAGACGTATTCATCGATGGGGAAGCATTTATCCAGGTGGCGAAAGATGTCGACCATGCTTTCTTTGTACATACCGCTCATAGCACCGTTCAGGTACTGGGCACTTCTTTCAACATCAACTCCTATGATAACAATGCCGTAAAAGTATCACTGGTGGATGGCGCTGTTAAAATGAAGGAGGGAGAAGATGAGGTAACACTCAAACCCGGACAACAAGCCGTTGCCACCGGCAAAGGAATTCAGGTACGGCCTTTTGATGAAATGGAAGAACTTAGCTGGCGCCAGGGCTTCTTTTATTTTTCCAGCGCTACCCTGTCGGAGATATCCCGCGTATTGCCACGATGGTTCGGAATTCCCGTTATCATGGACAATGACCGTATTGCCAATGAAACATTCACCGGCAACATCGATCGGAATCAACCCATTATCATATTCCTGGATAATCTGAAGTCAACTACCACTGTCGATTATTATTTTGATAATACCGGCAGACTGCATTTTAAATAAACAGTCAGCGCTTTAAACAAACTGTTGCAGATAACGTAAGCCG
The DNA here is from genome assembly GCF_018255755.1 of Chitinophaga sp. HK235. Classification (NCBI taxonomy): domain Bacteria; kingdom Pseudomonadati; phylum Bacteroidota; class Chitinophagia; order Chitinophagales; family Chitinophagaceae; genus Chitinophaga; species Chitinophaga sp. HK235. Next base: position 25,294 of record NZ_CP073766.1, read on the forward strand.
GCCATCTCTCCCGGGATACCAAAGCTGGGAAATCCCAGCGACACCGCAGCTTCATCTCCGTAAAGAAAATTGAAGATCACAGCATATTCCCGGCTGTCGCTATGTTGCCTATAAAAAGCTGCAACAGCAGGATGGGGGCCGCTTTCGCCCGGAGCACTGCCGGCATGTATAGTCACATACCTTTCCTGCTTCCCATGTTCCTCCAGTGTTGCAGGCCGGGAAGACGATAACCGGTAAAGGGTACGGTAACAGCTTTCCAACGTCCTGGTACGGATCAATGATGCATCGTACGTTTCACTGGTCCAGAAAACAGGTACACTGAATCCACGCGCTACCAGCGCCTGTATTTTAAAACGGCTGTCATAATCGGTGGTATAACGGTTGGTCCATCCTCCTTTCAGATCATCACAAAGGTTCAGCGCTACACGGAAAACCTTGTACGGTGCTAATTGCTTGCATCGCTGGTTAATACCTGATAATGCCGCAGTCATTATTTCCTCTGCATGTAAAGCCTTCAATAATTCCAGTTGCGCTGATACATGCACTTTTCCCATTGGATTAAAACCTCCCAATGGCATGGCCAGATCTCCTTTGGTATTGCCCTGCAGCTGTTTTAAATATTGATGGAAACGCTCCATGCCTGCTGGTTGATGATATAGGTTGAGCATAATATCGATGACCGGCAATACCTCAAATTGCATGTAATGAATTTAGGCAAATTATTATTTATCGAGCCACTGTTTAAACAAAGGCACTTTTTCTTTACTTACGAGCACCTCCCTTTCCGGATCTCGTTTGAGCCTGATCTGTAGTTTGCCGTTGAAGGAGTGGAGAATACGATCAATACTGTGGATGCCAATGATATGCTGGCGGTTGGCCCGGAAAAACTGAGCGGGGTTTAACTGTTCTTCCAGTTCGTCCATGGTTTGGGTGACCACCACCTCTGATTTATCTTTTAATACAAGACGGGTGGTGCTGTAGGCATAATAGGCGAAGTCTACATCTTCTACCAGCACTGTTCTGTAACCGTCCCGGAAAGGAAGCATGAAGCGGGTACGGTAGCTTACTTCTTTTTGTTTGAAGAACTCCAGCAGCTGCTGCACCATCTCTGTAGGTCCTGTTTGCACGGGCTGCCGGTGGATCTTGTCCAGGGCCTGGCGCAGGTCTTCTTTTTCTATAGGTTTCAAGAGATAGTCAATGCTATTGACTTTGAAGGCCCGGATGGCGTATTCATCATAAGCAGTGGTAAAGATAACCGGACATTGGAGGGATACCTGCTGGAAGATGTCGAATGATAAACCATCTGCCAGTCTGATATCCATAAGGGCTACATCGGGGTGGGGGTGTTGTCTGAACCAGGCCACACTGGCACTAACGGTGTCAAGGATGGCTTCAATTGTAGTATCGGGGAATATATCGTGTACCAGATTTTTTAGCCGGGTTGCATTGGGCTTTTCATCTTCAATGATAACTAAACGCATAAATTAATTTTAGAAATCCAGTAAAGGCAGCGTCACCATAAACATGCTATTCTCTTCCTTTATCTCAGGAGCCTGGTCTGATAACAAACCATAGCGGTTTTTGATGTTTTCCAGTCCCAGCTTGGTGGAAGGGATCACGTTAGGGATACGCTGTGTATTGTTGCTGACAGTTAATTTGCCTTCTTCCTGCTGATAAATGCGGATATGCAGTGGTTGTTCACCGGAGGCGACATTGTGCTTGATAGCATTTTCTATGAGCAGTTGCAGGGTAATAGGAGGGATGCCACGGTTGGTGATCGAATCGGGAATGGTGATCTGTATGTCTACATTGTTACCATGACGGATCCGGATCAGGTAGATATAAGCCTGTATAAATCGTAACTCGGCTCCCAGTGTAATGATATCATTGTTGAGGTTAACAATCATATACCGGTATACCCGGGAAAGGTTCTCCAGAAAAGAGAGCGCGGTGTCCTTATCTTCTTCAATCAGTGCCGAAAGGGTACTGAAATTATTGAACATAAAATGTGGGTCCAGCTGTAATTTCAGGGATTGCAGCTGCGACTGCATGGCTATTTGCCTTAATTCGGCAGCTTTGAGTTCCAGTTCGGAAGCCTCCAGCATAGAGGTTTTCCAGCGTTGCAGGAAAAAATTACCGGTATGAACGGCGCTGATCAGGATAGACAGCATCACACATACAAACACAAACTGCCATTCGTCCAGTTTCTCTGGTATGGTGGCCGGCTTTTCTTCAGGAGGGCCGAAGATGAGAGAAAGTGTGACATATAAAATGCTGAGCAGAATGCCTACCGAAATGATCTGACCAAAGAGCTGGGCGATAAAACGCCGGATGGGCCATCTCTCCCAGGGTATCCAGCGGTCCATCCATCTGGCGGTGATCAGGCTCAGTTCCGTGATCAGCCAGCAGAAGATCATCATGATCGTCCACTCAATGATCAGTTCCCGCCAACTTAGTTTCGACATTCTTGACCAGGATTCGCTGTAAGGGTTTACCAGGTAGGACAACAGGTAATACAGGAGAAATATCATCGGAATGATAAATATCCGGTAGTACCTGTTGAACATTTTTTCTGCCATGTTATTCTTGCTCATTGCTTGTATTTGGTAGTACAACTGGCCTTAAATATAAAGTAATCATACTTATCAGGTTGCACTTCTATTTCCATCCACCTCCGAGTGAGCGGTACAGTTCTATCACGGCGCCCTGCTGCTCGCGTTCTACTGTTGAAAGGTCCAGTTCACTTTGTAATACATTGCCCTGTGCGGTAATCACTTCCAGGTAGGAGGCCATACCGCTTCGAAACAACAGGCCGGCATCTCTGATGGCGCTTTGCAGCTTCTCCACCCGTACCCGGGTCATATCATGCTGCGCCTGGAGCTTATCCATTTTCACGAGCGCGTCTGATACTTCTCCCACGGCTGTCAGTACCGATTTTCGGAATTCGATAGCTGTTCTTTCCCATTCTATTTTAGCCGTTTCCCATTCTGTCTTTAATTTCCTCCGTTGGAAGATGGGTTGCGTGATGCTGCCGGCTGCTGTTTCAAAGAGGCTGCCTGGTATGCTGAACCAGTTACTGGCTTTAAATGAATTGATACCAACGCCTGCGGTAATATTGAGGGCGGGGTACATGCTGGCTTGAGCGATGCCCGCTTTGGCGTTGGCTATTTTGACAGCCATCTCTGCTGCCTGCACGTCAGGACGCTGGCTGAGCAGGGATGCTGGAACACCAGCGGATAACGGACTGTCTGTTACAATGGATGAGGGCCGGTTGCTTCTGGCAATAGTCCCTGGCAGGGATCCGGAGAGGATCTTCAATGCATTTTCCTGAAGGATGATCTGTTGCTCTATTTTGGGTAACAGGGCGGCAGCCACCTGACGCTGGGCTGCTGTTTGTTCAATGGCGAGATTATTGATCTGGCCGGAATTGAATTGCAGCTGCATCATCTGCAGGGTGCTGTCGTTGAGTGCCAGGTTTCTGGCGGCAATGGCGTGCTGGGTGTCCAGCATTAACAGGTTGTAATATCCTTGCGCCACCTCGCTCACTATTCTTGTCTGTACCGCTTTGGAAGCCTCTGTGCTCTGCAGGTAGCTGGCAAGGGCTATCTCTTTCATGCGACTGATTTTTCCCCAGGCAATCACCTCCCAGCTAAGGCCGATGTTGGCGTTGTAATCGTCCATATAACGGGTACCCATATACTGTTCCGACAAAGAGCCGTTCAGACTGTTTTTAGACGGATAGTTACGGTTGGCCTGCATCTGCAGGTTCAGGTCCGGCAGATTGGCCAGCCTGGCGGCTTTGACCGCCTGTTCGGAAGCAGCCACATTTTTAAGGGCTACCTGTATATCGAAGTTTTGAGCGATGGCACTATCGATCAGGGCTTGCAGCGCCGGATCGGTGAAAAACGTTTTCCAGGAAAGCTGGCCGGTATTGCTGCTGTCGGCAGTAGCAGGCGCACTACGGTAGTGATGCGGTAAGGGCACTGCCGGCCTGGTGAACTCTTTGCCCACCCTGCAGGCCATGACCGTGCTGGAAAACACGGCGATGGCGAGAAGGGATGATTTATTGATAGTCATTGTTTGCTGATTTTTTGAAATTGCTGTTAAACTGTTGCTGGTTCCATCACCACTTCCTTTGCTGCTACCGGTGTTTTTCCGGAGATTTTTTCCTGCAGATACTGGAACACGATGAATAATACCGGGATGATGAACACGCCCAGGATTACGCCGGACAACATACCACCTGCGGTGCCGATACTGATGGAATGGTTACCCAGTGCGGAAGGTCCTTTTACGACCATCAGCGGAACCAGCCCGGCTACAAAGGCCAGCGAGGTCATGATGATAGGACGCAGACGCAGTTTGGAGGCTTCCATCGCGGCCGACAGCAGCGTTTTGCCTGCCCGGCGCCGTTGTACGGCAAATTCTACAATCAGGATGGCGTTTTTTGCCAGCAGACCAATCAGCATCACCAGACCTACCTGTACATAAATGTTGTTGTCGATGCCCGCCAGATTAATAGCCAGGAACACACCCAGGATACCGGTTGGTATAGATAACAGTACGGCCAGCGGCAGTATATAACTCTCATATTGCGCTGCCAGCAGGAAGTACACAAATATCAGCGCCAGCACAAATATGAACACCATCTGGTTGCCGGCATTCTTTTCTTCCTTACTTAATCCGGTCCACTCGAAACTGAAGCCGGCAGGGAGTTTGGTGGCAGCCACTCTTTCCACCGCTTTGATCGCGTCACCCGTGCTGTAGCCCGGTTTGGGCATCGCATTGATGGAGATAGAGTTAAACAGATTGTATCTGTTCATCATCTCAGGACCATACACTTTTTTCAAAGTGATCATGCTGTTCACTGGTACCATCTGTCCCTGATCGTTTTTAACGAATATACCTTCGAGGCTGGAAGGGGTACCACGGGATTCCGGTGCGGCCTGTACCATCACACGATAATATTTACCGAAGCGGTTGAAGTCTGATGCCTGATTACTACCATAATAAGTTTGCAGTGTCATCATCAGGTCGCTTACATTAACACCCAGCTGTTTTGTTTTTACGGGATCCACTACCAGCTCATACTGTGGGAAGTCGGCCTTAAACATAGTAAAGGCTACGGCTATTTCCGGACTTTGCATCAGCTCTCCGATGAAGCGGTTGGCGGTTTCACTGAATTTCTCCACTGGTCCGCCGGTACGGTCCTGCAGCACCAGCTCCAGGCCGTTGAAGGTACCGAAGCCGGGCACCGTCGGGAAGGTAAACACACTGAAAGTACCTTCCTTAATGGTATTCAGCTGTTCGTTCATCAGATATACGATATGATCTATGTTCTGCACTTCGCCACGTTCCTTGATAGGCTTCAGTTTCACGAAGCCCATCGCATAAGCCGGACTGGCACCATTACTCAGAATGTTGTATCCGGAAATGCTGGTTTCTGATTCCACCATAGGCATCTTTTTAAGGATGCTGTCTGCTCTGCGCAGCACTACCGTGGTCCTTTCCAGACCCGCTCCCGGAGGGAGTGACAGGGAATAGGCCACAAAGCTGCCATCTTCGTTGGGAATAAACCCTTTAGGCGTACTGCGCATCAGTAAGGCAGTTGCTACGATGATGAGGGCCAGTGCGCCCAGGCTCACCCATTTATAGTTGATCAGCCATTTGACACCACGGGCGTACTTATTGGTCATCGCCTGGAAACCGGTGTTGAAAGCGGTAAAGAAACGGCCTGCAAAACCTTGTCTGGCGGGTGTTTTTTCACCATGACCCCCTTCTCCGGCATGGGTATTTTTCAGGAAGAGGGCACACAGGGCCGGACTAAGCGTCAGTGCGTTCAGTGCGGATATCAGGATGGCGATAGCCAGTGTAAAGGCGAACTGCCTGTAAAACACGCCGGTGGGGCCTTCCATAAAACCTACCGGCAGGAACACTGCGGCCATTACCAGGGTAATAGACACGATAGCGCCGGTGATCTCGCTCATCGCCGACATAGTAGCGGCTTTGGCTGGCAAATGCGATCGCTCCATCTTACTGTGCACCGCTTCTACCACCACAATGGCGTCATCCACCACAATCCCGATGGCCAGCACTAAGGCAAACAAGGTGAGCATGTTGATGGAAAAGCCCAGCATCTGCAAAAAGAAAAAGGTACCTATCAGCGAAACCGGAACAGCAATGGCAGGGATCAGTGTAGACCTGAAGTCTTGCAGGAACAGAAACACGATCACGAAAACCAGCACGAAAGCCTCTATCAGCGTAGATTTCACCTGTTTAATAGAGATGTCCAGCTGTTCTTTGGTGCTCATGGTCACCTGATATTTGACGCCTTTCGGGAAAGTTTGGGACGCGTTGTCCATCACTTTGTTGATCTCTGTCTGGATAGCGTTGGCATTGGAACCATTGGTCTGGAAGATGGCCATGGTCACGGCATCTTTGCCATTTACGCGGTTGTCGGTGGTGTAGTTGGCCGAGCCCAGTTCTATACGGGCCAGGTCTTTCAGATACAACACTGAACCATCAGGAGCTACCTTGATGACGATTTTTTCGAACTGTTCGGGTTGATTGAATTTTCCTTTATAGTTGATCACATAAGACAAGGGCTCATCTGTGCCTTCGCCAAATCTGCCAGGTGCCGCTTCCAGGCTCTGGTCGCGGATAGCGTTCATTACCTCTGTCGGCGTTACGTTATAGGCAGTCAGCTGTTCGGGCTTCAGCCATACACGCATGGAGTAGTCCTTGGCACCGAAGATCTGTGCCTGGCCTACACCGGGTATACGTTTGATCTCGGGGATCACGTTAATCTTGGCATAGTTCTGCAGGAAGGCTTCATCATATTTTTTGTTGTCTTCACTGTAAATGTCCAGGATCATGATCATCCCGCTCTGTTGTTTGGTGGTGGTAACACCGGCCTGTATTACTTCAGGTGGTAACTGGCTGGTCACCTGGGCTACGCGGTTTTGTACGTTTACCGCTGCCTGATCAGGATCGGTACCCAGTTTGAAGAATACGGTCACTGAGCCTACACCGTCATTGCCGGCGTTAGACTGGATATAAGTCATGTTTTCCACCCCGTTGATGGCCTCTTCCAGGGGAGTAACTACCGAACGTAGTACCGTGGCAGCATTACCGCCGGGGAAGGAGGCGCTCACCACCACGCTGGGTGGCGCGATGTCCGGGAACTGTGTCACCGGCAGCCGGGTAAGGCCTACGATACCCAGGATCACCAGGATAACCGATATAACGGTGGCCAGTACCGGCCGTTGAATAATTTTATTGAGCATGGCTTGTTTTACTTTGGTTTATTTTCCGTTTGTTGCAACGGAATCTTTGTTGTTGGCGGGTTTCACCACCGCGCCTTCCATCAGGGTTTCTATGCCGGCAGTGACAATCCTGTCACCCCGCTTCAGTCCTTCTTTTACGATGAAGTTATCCTGACTTCTGCCGGACAGCTCAAGGATACGGCGTTGTACCTTATTGCTGTCGACCACCTGATATACAAATATTTTGTCCTGCATTTCCAGGGTGGCGGCCTGCGGCACCTGTATCACCCCGCTGTAGAGTTGTTCCACCCTTACTTTGCCGGTATTGCCGGAACGCAGGATGGCTGCCGGATTCGGGAAGGTGGCCCGGAGGCTGATAGCGGCCGTTGTTTTATTGAACTGTCCGTCTACCATCTCGATACGACCTTTCTGGTTAAAAGCATCACCATTGGAGAGAATGAGCGTTACCGGGCGAAGCTGTTTCAGCTGTTGCTGCAGACTTACGCCGGAAGCGCCTTTGCTGAAGTTCATGAAATCGTTTTCGCTCATAGAGAAATAAGCGTATACCTCACTGATATCAGAAAGTGTGGTGAGCGGAGCTGCATCATTTCTGCCTACCAGGTTGCCGATCCTTTTGGGAATACGGCCGATATATCCGTTGACAGGAGCTTTTATCAGGGTAAAGCCTACATTGACACGGGAAGCGGCTACCGCTGCCTTGGCCTGGTCAACATTAGCTTTGGCCGTTTGCATAGTGGCCATAGCGGTTTTGAGTTGCATATCGGCTACTACCTTGTTTTCTACCAGTGGACGTACTTTGTCTACTTCCAGCTGGGCAGCTGCCAGGGCAGACTCCATCGCATGGAGACTGGCAATGTCTCTGTTGAGCTGCTCACGGTAGGGCTGATCATTGATTTCAAACAGTGGTTGACCAGCCTTTACATAACTGCCTTCATCCACAAAAATCTTTTTAAGATATCCATCTACCTGTGGACGTACGTCCACATTCACTTTCCCTTCCAGTTGAGCGGAATATTCGTTGGTAGTGAGGGTCGTAGTGGTGTCGAGGGTCATCACCGGCAGTTCCGGAGTAGGTGCAGCCATACCGGCTGTTTCGGCACCGGCGTTGCCGCCACAGCTGCTGAGCGCTGCCGGCAGCAAACAGGCCATGATCATACCGGGAAGTATGTGTCTGCTTCTTATGTTACTTTTTTGGAGGTTCATTGCCTTCAGTTTTATTGCATATAGAGGGGCAAATATCATCCTCCCCCAAAAACTAATTCAGGACAAAGTGAGTGAAGCGGAAAAAATGGACAATGAACCGGAAAAATGGTGGAATGAAAAAAATCACCTCTGCAGACTTGTCAGGAATGCTGATGTTGTGTTTGTGGGAATAACTGTTGTCAGCCAGTATATGGGCTTATCTTGCTTTGTTAGGGGAGCATCCGAATTTCTTTTTAAAAGCCGTACTGAAATGCTGTATGGAAGAGTATCCCAGCATGGTGGCAATTTCTCCTACCGACTTATGCTGGTCCTGCAGATAGGTACGGGCCAGTTCCAGACGTTGCTCTGCCACAAAGCCAAAGGCCGTGGTGTTGAACAGTTCCTTAAAACCATACTTCAGTTTGTATTCATTAAGGCCGGCCATTCTGGCGAGGGCCGACAGGGTAGGAGGGTTCTCCAGGTTCTCTAACAGGTGGTCCCGCACAAAGTGCAGGCGTTCCCGGTCATAGGGCGTACGTACGACCGCGTTTGTATGATGATGGGTTTGATGATAGGAAGCGGCCTGCAATACCAGCATCTCTATGGCTTTGGAAAAAAGGAACATTTTTTTGATACCACCCTGATAATTACAATGCAGGATGGAATTGATGTTTTGTTGCATGGGGAGATCGATGGGCATGCTCTGAGGAGACAGTGTCCCGATTTTTCTGTTCAGCACTTTGTCCGCAAAACGTTGCAGCGCTTCGTCTGAGTGTTCGGTCAGTTGCAAAAAAGAATCACGAGTAAATTGAAGAATAAACTGAGAAGCCATCAGCTCTTCATTTTTCATAGTGCTAGCACCCATATTGGTATACAGCATGTTATGTGTGTTGGCTGTAAAGTACAGGGGTGTTTGGCTTTCCAGCGGGGTCACCGTAAACTGCCCTTTCAGGTTGAAGTGCAGGTGCACGATGTCGACGTCTGCCTTCCAGGTCATAGACCTACAGTCATTATACTCCCAATCACTGTGGATCATGCGGATACCATCAAACTGCCAGTGGGACATCTTCGCCCGGCCAATCGGAAGGGATAGTTCTCCACTTTCCTCCTTCAGCTGTGGTGAATTGATATCCTGAATGACCGTATTGACATGAGGCTCCTTATTATCGTTGCTATTTTCCCAGGCGAGTGGCATCTTACTTTTTTACAAATCTAATTCCTTTTAATATAAATATGACTCCTTTTAATATAAACGGAAAAGGGAGGCGCAGCGGACCTTTGTACCCATAAAATCATTCAACAATGAACATGTATTTATTAAGTTTGCTGGTACATATTACCGGGCTGACCATGATGGCGGGCTTAGTACTGGCTGGGTTTTTAGCCAACCGCCGTTTCTGGCAGGTATACCAGCAGGACCGTATGAAGGCGGCTGCCATCATAGATCTGACCTCCAGGTTCCCCATGATGATGGGCATAGGATTTTTGTTGTTATTATTATCCGGTACCAGTTTGATGGCCATGGTGCATGGCACCTATGGCGAGCAGCTTTGGTTCAGGGTGAAAATGTTACTGGTATTACTGCTGGTGCTCAACGGCTTCAACGGCCGCAGACTGGGAATGAAAATGAAGCCGCACCTGCTGGCATCGGCCTCCGGCCAGGAAATCCATACAGATCTGGCTCCCATGAAAGGGAAAGTCACTTTGTTTTATGTAGTGCAACTGTTGTTGTTATTGTCAGTATTTATCTGCGGTGTATTTAAATTTTCGTAAGGGTACTATCGATCCAGGTTATCACGGCCTGTTGCTGGACGTGCGTTAACCGGGCTTCCGGGTGCAATAGAGTATAGGAAGGCAGCGGCATTTTTTTGGATATGATCTGTTCTTTCATACGTTTGAGCTTATTACGCTGTCGCTTAAACGAATATTCTCCGTATTCCTGGAAATTCAACTCTTTTTTGCCTCCCTGTATATGTTTGTTCAACAACCAGCCAATCGGTTGTATCTCCGCATACCATGGGTATCGGGTATGATTACTGTGACAGTCATAGCAGGCCAGCTGCAGAATATGCTGCACGCTGTCGGGCATAGGATATATGGCGGCAACATCCTTAGTGGCATCCTGTTGACTACCCTGATTTTTGGAGGGCCTGAAAAACTGAATGACTACGAATATGCCTAATAGCCACCATTTTAGTTTCCCAGGGCTAAAGCCCTGGGCTATTTTAGATTGCAGCATAGACGTGGTGTTTTTTATTTATATGATTTGTTTGTTAAAATGAATGCTCTGTTTTATTTAATTTAAAATAGCCCTGGGCTATTAATCATTTCGGGACGATAAAATTTCTAATCAATGAAAATGAATCCCCCGTCTTATCCAATCTAAAATAGCCCTGTGCTATTAATCATTTCGGGACGATAAAATTTCTATCAATGAAAACGAATCCCCTGTCTTATCTAATTTAAAATAGCCCTGGGCTATTAATCATTTCGGGACGATAAAATTTCTATCAATGAAAACGAAACCCCCGTCTTATCCAATCTAAAATAGCCCAGGGCTTTAGCCCTGGGACGTTATTGGATGAGTTGTTCAACTACGCCGCAGGTGGGCATTTTAGCGCCCATGTAAGGGTTTTTGATTTCAGCCGACTTGCTTAACCACCAGGCACCTTTATTATTATCGTACATGGGGCAATGGATGTGGTAGAGTGGTTCTCCGCCGCCGAAGGCCTTTACCAGGTCGTAGATGTCTTCACTCATTTCAGCGAAGTGCTCACGTTGATGTGCAATGTTGCCTGCATTTTTACTGATATGTTCAGCATGTTCTTTTAAGTCGTCTTTATTGGCGACGTAGATTTTTTGCTGCTCCGGTGTAAGTGAGGAGGCATCAAATTTGGCGAGGGCTTCAGACATGACTTTACCGGCTTTGGCAGCAGCTGCATCATCGTCGGCAGCGAGACCATTTTCCAGCTGAAGGTAGCCATCTACCACTGCTTTGATGCTTGCGGCAGCAGTGGGGTTCACGTCGGTGAACTGTGGTTTTATGGTTGCCATTGGCTTTTCGGCAGATGCTGCCTCATGATGTGCGGCAGCCGAGCTGTCGGTGTGCTGGGCTTCGTGGGTGGCCTGTTGGTTGTTGCAGGCGGCGAAGGTGATGGCAGTCAGTGCCAGGGTGCTGATGATAATAGTTTTCATGAGTATGATTGAGTAGTGATTGAATGAAGATGAATGATTATTGTATGGTTTCTTTTACTTCCCCGCAGGTGAGCATTTTATCCCCGAAGTAGGGGTTTTTGATGCCTGATTCGTCGCTGAGCCAGTAGCCGCCTTTATCGTTGAGGGCCATGGGACAGTAGTCAACGTAGAGGGTGCCACTGCTGATGCCTGACTTTTTCACGAGAGTGATCAGGTCGTTGCTCAGGGTGGCGTAGGCAGTGCGTTGTGCGTCGAGGTGGGGCGCGGCCATGATACCGGCGGCGGTGCTCACTAATTTCTCCGCGCCGCTGATGCCTTTGGCGCCAGCTTCTATTGCGTTGGCAGCGATCCTTGCGGCGGCTTCGTCGCCATTGATCAGGGCGGTTGACAGCTGCTGGTATTGCTGGTACACTGCATTCAGCTGATCGTTTTTGAGCTGCAGTCCTGCTGGTTTAGCGACTTCGGTAACAGGCGCTGACTGTTGCCCGGAAGAATCGGGTCGTTCGGGAGCAGCCGTCTTACTATTGCCGCAGGCAGCCAGCAATGCGGCTGCCATAACGGGTAATCCTGCTTTCAGGAAGGTGGTCATGTGTATTTGATTTTATGATGAACTAAGCAGATATCAGTGATGATGGCCTGATGCGGAGGCCATCGGGTCGGCGCCCTTTTTCAGGATATATTCGCTGTAGAGCAGGTAGGCTCCGGTAACGACTACTTTATCACCGGCTTCCAGCCCGTCTGCGATTTCCACGGCATCAAAATTTTCCATACCGGTGGTGACGGTGCGTGGTTCAAACTTGCCTTTGGTTTTTTCTATCCACACATGTGTTCCTTTACCATCGCGGATTACGGCGTCTACCGGTAATGTCAGTACGTCGTTTTTACTTTTTACAGGCAGGAGGATGTTGGCCTGTAACCCCGGCTGCCAGCGGTTGTCGGGGTTGGGGATGGTACCGCGTATCTGCATCAGCTGACTGCCGCTCTGCAGGGCAGGATTGATGAACTGTATGGTCATCTGCTGTGGTTCCTGCTCCCAGCCTGCTATGACTACTTTCACGGTCTGGCCCGGACGTACTGCTTCTGCTTCTCCGGGATAGATATCGGCTTCTACCCACAACTGATTATACCCTTCGAGACGCATCACAGCGCCACCTTCGGAAACATACTGTCCTTCGGTGACTGACAGCTCAGAAACCATGCCGCTTTGGGTGGCAGGATAGGTTACATAGGGATTTACCTTCTGTGATTGCAGCAGCTGCTGAATGGCGGTATCTGACTGGTCGTACAGCCGGAGTTTCTGGCGTGCACCTTTTTCTATCTGTGCAAAGCGGGCATCATCCGGAAACTGTTTGACCTGTGCAGCTGCCAGCAGGTATTCCTGTTGCAGGGAGGCCAGCTGTTCCGAATAGATGCGGTACAAAGGTTGTCCTTTACTCACCCTGACGCCTGTTTCCCGGACATACAATGTTTCCACCCGTCCGGGTACCCGACTGGAGATGACGGTTGTTTTCTCCGGGTCGGTGACCAGGCGGCCGTTGAGCTGTTTGAATCCGGCCAGGTTGCCTGCACCGATGGTCACCGTGGTGATATTGGCGAGGGCTATCTGGCTGTTGTCGAGCGTGAGGGCTACGTCTTTGTTGTTTTTGTCGAAAGGTACCAGGTCCATGCCGCAGATAGGGCAGGTACCGGGTTTGTTTTGTACGATCTGCGGGTGCATGGGGCAGGTGAACGTTTGTTGTTTGCCTGCCTCTGCAGCTTTTTTGCCTGTTTCCTTACAGGCTGCCAGCAACAGGGCCGGTACCAGGGAAACGATGGCTATGGAACGTATGAATTGTTTTCTTTCCATGCTTTAAGGATTTGTTTTGATGAAGCTCTCGCTGTCTACCAGGTAGGCTGCGTTGGAAGCTATTTCCCAGTCAGTGATCGGTGTTTTGATCTGGACCATCTCTGCTACAGTGGCTCCTGTTTCTACCGTTACAGGTACAAAGGCGCCCTGTGTTTTGCGGAACACCATGGTATTATTACCGGAATGATACACAGCTTTTTTAGGCAGCCACCATCCTTCGTTATAAACGAGGGGTATGTGACCGGTCAGCAGCTGTCCTGCGCGGAAATGATGACTACCGAGGTATACTCGTACCAGCGTGAAGTTCTGGCCATTACGGAAGACCGGCTCAATAAGCCCGATGGTACCGGGTTGCATGGCAGCCTTGTCGTGGGTGGGATAAAAGAGCAGCTGCTGTTGCAGTTTGAGCTTAGATGCCAGTTGAGATGGGAAGGAAAATTCAGCAACAAGATTATCAGCCTGGTAGATGGTGAAAAGTGATTGCCCGGCGCTGACATACTGTCCTTCCCGCAGCATGACTGGCGTAGTGGCCGTTGCTGTTGCTGTGGCGGGCGCTGCGGGTGCTGCACTACCGCCTCCCATACTGTTCATACCATCGCCTGCGGGCGCGGCGGCAGGTGCCATCGCTGCAGGAGCAGACGAGGAAGCACTGCTGGTTTTTTCCAGGATATAGCCGTTACTGTTACTATACACTGGAATACGATAAAGGATATTTCCTGTTCTCAGTACCTGGTCTATCTGTGCCGTTTGCATGCCCAGCAGCTGTAGCCGCTGACGTGCAGCTGCGAGTAGCTGATCACCCTGACGGGCTACGAGCAGCAGTTCACGCTGAGCGGCGGCCAGTTCGGGAGAATAGATCTCCATAATCAGCTGTCCCTGTTTTACCGGTTGGTAGTTGTATTTAATCAGGAGCCTTTCTATACGGCCGCCTACACGGCTGGCAATACTGGTCTGACGACGGGTATCATAGGTGATAACACCACTTACTTCAGAGGTATAGATACGGGTGCCGCTCTCTGCTTTGATCACCGGAATGGTGGCGATCACGCGGGCGTTGACAGGCTGTGTCAGTGCAGCAACGCTGCTGTCGGTGCCCTGGGCATGCCCGGCACTGTGGGTTTTGGCAGGCTGGCGCTTGCAGGCTGCCAGCGCCAGTATGGCCACGGCCATGGCGGGTATGATATTAACGATATAGCTGTTTCTCATAATCCACGATCATTTCATAGAGTTTCAATTTTTCATCCAGTATGCCGGACTGCATCATCGTCAGTGCTTCCCAGGAGTCGATCACATTGCTCAGCGTCATTTTGTTTTCCTGGTAGTTGAGGAAACCGGCGTCCAGCGTTTGCCGCAGGGAAGGCACGATTTTGTCTTCCATGGCTGCAATGCGCTGCTGCATGGTGCGGATCTCGTACTGCATACCATACAGCATGCCCTGTGTTTCCTGCAACATGGCAGCCTTTTCTTTTTCCATAGCTGCCACATTGTATTCCATGGCTTTGATACCAGACTTATACATTTTGGAAGCCCAGGGCACTATGGGAATGCTGACCATGCCCATGGCACTGAAAGCCTTTGGCATCATGGCGCCCAGCGGTTGCATATGATCAAAACGAACCCTGAAATCCGGCTTCTTGTCGCGTTTCATGCTTTCAATATTCAGCTGCATGGAACTGATGCTCTCATTCATTTTCAGGACATCCTTGCGTACGGCGGCCAGGGAGGCGGTGTCATAAGAGGCGGCAGGCTCAAATACCGGCTGGTAACTGGTATCAATCTCAAATGCCTGGTTGCCGGGTGCGTTCATCAGGCTGTTGAGCCAGGAACGGGCTTTGGCGATGGTGCCTTCCTGCATGCGGATCATGTTGCGGTTGTCTTCCAGTTTGGCATTGGTTTTATAGACACCGCTCAACTGTGACTGGTTGTACGGATATCTTACCTCCTCAATTTTTTTCATGGTCTGCATGATCTTTTCATTCTCCTGCAGCACTTTTATTTTTTGCTGCGCGATGATCCAGTTGAAGTACAACCTTTTGGCCTGTGCTTTCAACTCGTTGAGGGTGACACCGCGGGTAGCCAGTTCGATATTGCCCTGAGAGGCGATATAACGTTTCTTAGCGGCTAGTTTCGCCGGGTTGGGAATATCCTGTTCCAGCTGCAGCATCAGGCTGCCTTTGTCGCGCTCGTCCATCACCTGCTGGCCGGGATAAGGTGTCATAAAGGTGCCGACGCCTACCATGGGTGCCATCCAGGCGGTAGCTGCTTCTGCGTTGTGTTTGTAGCTCTCTGCCTTCAGTCCGTAAGACTGCAGCAGAACGTTGTTGCTGTCAATTTTCTGCAGGATGCCGGACAGAGATAACACTGGTGTTTGTTGTGCGAATGACTGTGCCGGTGCTCCCAGGATAAAGAGCGCTATGACCAGTTGTTTGATGTATATATGTTTAATGATGTACTTCATGAATCTCCAGTTTTCCGTGCTTACGCAATTCATATTCTTTTGTCATTAGGAAGATCAGCGGGGTCACCAGCAGGATGTGGGTAGAAGAGGTGAGTACTCCGCCGATCATGGGCAGTACGATGGGCTTCATCACGTCTGTGCCTACGCCACTGGCCCACAGTACCGGTACCAGCCCGAACAGGGATACACATACGGTCATCAGTTTGGGTCTGAGCCTTTTGGCTGCGCCGTATATCACATGTTCGCGCAGGTCTTCCCGGGTGATGGTGGCTGAACTGTTACCTTTCTGTTTCACCAGCTGCTGCATGGCATCATTCAGGTAGATGACCATCACGATACCCGTTTCCACAGCGATACCGAAAAGAGCGATAAAGCCTACGGCCACGGCCACAGAGAGATTGACACCCCAGAAATAAATCATATAGGCGCCACCGATGAGGGCAAAAGGTACGGTGATGAGGCTCAGGAGGGCTTCGCGGATAGAATGGAAGGCGAAGTAGAGCGAGAAGAAAATGATGATCAGTACTATCGGTGCAATCCATAACAGTGTCTGCTGGCCGCGGATGAGGTTTTCGTACTGGCCGCTCCATTCCAGATAATATCCCTGTGGAAGAACGCCCTGCGCCTTGCCCATTTTGTCGATGGCTTCTTTTACCGTGCTGCCCAGGTCGCGGCCGCGTACATTAAACAGTACTGCACCGCGGAGCATGGCGTTTTCTGAAGTGATCATGGGCGGGCCGTCGGTGAACTTCACGTCTGCAACAGACGAGAGGGGTACTTCTCCCATGGAGGCCGACATGATGGGGATACGGCGGATACGTTCCACACTGTTGCGGTAGTCCTGTGCCAGGCGGACACTAATAGAAAAACGTTGTCTTCCTTCGATGGTGTTTCCGATAGGAGAGCCGCCCAGAGCGGTTTCCACGGTCTGGTTCACATCGTCTACGTTGAGGCCATAGCGGGCCAGGTCGGCACGGCGTACGGTGATATCGAGGTATTTACCGCCGGTAACGGGTTCCACGTACAGATCGGTGATGCCGGAGGTGCCTTCCAGGGCTTGTTTTACCCTTTCGGAAACAGCGGCAATAGTGTCCAGCTGCTGACCGTATACTTTCACGCCAACGTCTGTACGAATACCGGTAGCCAGCATATTGATACGGTTGATGATAGGCTGGGTCCAGCCGTTGACAACGCCGGGTATCTGGAGTTTGGCATCCAGCTCATCGATGATGTCTTTTTTGGTTTTGCCTTCCCGCCATTTGGATTTAGGCTTCAGCATGATGATGGTTTCTATCATGCTGATGGGGGAGTTGTCTGTAGCGGTGCTGGCGCGGCCTGCCTTGCCCAGCACTTTCTCCACTTCGGGCACTGACTTGATGATTTTGTCCTGTACCTGCAGTATCCTTTTGGCTTCTGCATTGGAAATATCCGGGAGGGTGACCGGCATAAACAGAATGCTCTGCTCGTCCAGCGGCGGCATAAACTCGCTGCCAAGGCTTTTCAGCAGCGGGATGGTGATCACCAGCGCGATCACGTTGATAGCGATAGTGGTCTTGCGCCATTTTAATACCCCTTTGATCACGGGTTCGTATATGCGCTCCAGTATTCTGTTTACAGGATTGGCATTGTCGGACCTGAATTTGCCTTTCATGAAGAAGGAGATCAGCACCGGTGCCAGCGTGATCACCAGCAGGGCGTCCATGATCATGATGAACGTTTTCGTATAGGCCAGCGGGTGAAACAGTTTGCCTTCCTGGCCAGTCAGCATAAACACCGGCAGGAATGAGGTAATGATAATAATGGTGGCAAAAAACACACCGCGTGACACCTGCTTGCTGGATTGTTCTATGATCTTCAGCCGCTCTTCTTCGCTGATCCATTGCGGTGATTTCTTAAATATCTTTTTCAGCCAGTTCATGTTACTTGTTTTTTTGTTGTTCCTGCCAGAGGGCATACCTTTCTGCCAGATGCTTATAGGCGTTTTCACTCATGATGATCCCGTTGTCTACGATCACACCGATGGCCAGGGCTATACCTGTCAGCGACATGATGTTGGAAGAAATGCCGAAGGCATTCAGCAGCAGGAAACTGGCGGCCAGCGTGATAGGGATCTGTATAATGATGCTCAGGGCACTGCGCCAGTGGAAGAGGAAGATGATCACGACGATGGATACGACGATCATTTCTTCGATGAGCGTATGTTTGATGGAGTCTACAGATTCTTTGATCAGTTCACCCCTGTCATATACAATGTCGAATTTTACTTTCTCCGGAAAACCTTTGGCTACTTCCTGCATTTTCGCTTTCACTTTGTCGATCACGGCAGCGGCGTTTTCACCATAACGCATGACTACGATGCCGCCTACACGCTCTCCCTGTCCGTCCTGGTCAAAGATGCCCAGACGTGTTTCGCCGGTCATCTGCACGGTGGCGATATCAGCCACCCGGATGGGAATGCTGTTTTGTGTTTTGACGGATATGTTTTCGATCTCTTCGGCAGACTTAAGATAGCCGGATGTTTTAATGATATAGCCGATATCGCTGAGCTCAAATTTGCGGCCACCCGACTCGTTGTTGTTGGTCCGGATAGCATTGATCACTTCTGCTACAGACAAACGGTAATACAGTAGTTTATTAGGATCTACCGTGATCTGGTATTGTTTCTGAAAACCGCCAAAGGAAGCGATTTCACTCACACCTTCTACGTTCTGAAGGGCAAATTTGATGTACCAGTCCTGTAGTGCGCGTTGTTCTCCAAGGTCCATACCCGGGGCGTCGAGGGTATACCAGAGGATGTGGCCAACACCGGTGCCGTCGGGCCCAAGCTGCGGCGCAACGCCGGTGGGCAGGTTGCGGGATACGGTGCTTAACCGTTCCAGTACCCTTTCTCTGGCCCAGTAAATGTCTACATCATCATTGAAGATGACATAAATAAAACTCATCCCAAACATGGAAGATCCCCGTACATATTTGATTTTGGGAAGTCCTTGCAGGTTGGTCACAAGCGGATAGGTGATCTGGTCTTCTATCAGCTGAGGGCCGCGGCCCATCCATTCCGTGAATACGATCACCTGGTTTTCAGACAGATCGGGAATGGCGTCGATAGGATTTTTTTTGACGGCATAGATACCCCAGGCAAACAAGGCGGTTGCCAGCACCAGCACAATAAACCGGTTGCGCAGGGACCATTCAATAATTCGATGTACCATATATATATTTTCAAAGGGTGCAGGTTGACAGCACCGGGTCTATTGGGCAGGAGATATACCGATACAACGTATTATAACGTCGTTGGCTATACGTAACAGAGATCGGTATTTTTTTCCCGTAAAAAGTCGGCTAAAGCGTAGTATAGCCCAGGGCTTCAGCCCTGGGAAGGGGTATCAGATGCGGAAGTTACAATGCAGGATATGGGGATGGACTTTACTGCTTCGCGGCGGTGCGTTGCTTACCGGATGCTCTTCAGCCAGCGCCAGTACGCGGGCGGGCGGCAATGAAGTATAGTAGGCAGGAGCATCAGCCACAGGCATCTGTAAAAAATCCAGGGCATGTGCCACTACTTTCTGGTCTTTCTCCAGCTTAACGGTTTTATGTTCATCCTTGCAGCATTTTTTTGAACAACCTTTGTTCAGGTCTGTCTTGCAATGACTGCATTTTTTGCTATCCCCGCGCCACAGCTCTACCTCTACCAGCTTCCCCATGCAGTAATGCATATGGAAAGTGGCTCCGGTGGAAGTGCCGATGTATAACATCGCCAGTATGAGCGTGAGGATTTTTTTCATATGAGGCAAAAGTAGCCGTAAGGGCCGGAATGGTTGTTATATAATTTTAAGGTTTTTTATATTTTTTTAGGATGATATACATGCTGCTCCCTGATCGCATGCTTTTTTGTACCTTGTAAACATATTGGTGTGACAATGGATAGTAAAACAGATATTCTTCAATACCTCGACACGCATTTCCCTACGCTGGACAGCGAATTAAAACAACATCTGTCAGATATAGGAGCCATCAAAGAGGTGCCGGCCGGCATGGTGCTGATGCAACAGGGCCAGCCGATCAGATATACTGTCCTGGTACTCGAAGGAAGATTAAAACTGTATCGTGAAGGAGAAGATATAGGTGAATTTTTTATGTATTATCTGGAGCCAGGCGATGCCTGTGCCATTTCCATGGTATGTGTGGCCTCCGGAAAAGCCAGCGAAGTAATGGCTAAAGCGGTAGATGATTCAGTGGTGCTCATGATACCCGTAAGGTATATGGAAGCCCTGATGAGAGATTATAAAAGCTGGTACCAGTTTGTAATAGAATCCTACCGGCGCCGTTTTGAAGAAGTGCTCAACGTACTGGACAGCACGGTGTTTAAAAATATGGATGAACGGCTGCTGTCCTATATCCGTGCTCAGGCCGACAAACTAGGCACCCATGAACTCAAATTAACCCACCAGGAAATAGCTACAGACCTTAACTCATCGAGGGAAGTCGTTTCCCGTCTGCTCAAAAAAATGGAGCAGAAAGGCATTGTTAGGCTCAACAGAAATTATATCGAGGTATTACCTATGTAACCAAAGTCACAGAGTTTGCTTGCAGGGGTATGTACCTTTGTATAGACATTAAAGCAAACGAGTTACAGATGGAAATTACAGGTTATATAGCAGCTGCATTGATTGGTATTTCACTGGGATTGATCGGTGGTGGTGGGTCTATCTTAACCTTACCGGTACTGGTGTATCTCTTTGGTATCGCCCCGGCTGCTGCCACTTCCTATTCTCTTTTTATTGTAGGCACCACCAGCCTGGTAGGAGCAGTAGGCAGTTACAGAAAACATCTGGTGGATATATCGGTGGCCTTGCTGTTTGGTATACCGTCTATTCTGGTGGTCTTTCTTACAAGGCACTATGTAGTGCCGGCCATCCCCGCACAGCTCTTCCGGATAGGAGATTTCACTGTTACCAGGGAACTGGGCGTGATGGTCCTGTTTGCCCTGCTGATGCTGATGGCATCCGTTTCTATGATCAGGGGGAAGAAAGAAACGCTGACAGTGGCCACCCATATGAGTACAGCAGGCAGGATCAGACTTTTGCTGTATGGTACCCTGATCGGTTTTATCACCGGTTTACTGGGAGCCGGTGGTGGTTTTCTCATCATCCCGGCATTGATAATGATTGCAGGCCTGCCGATGAAAACGGCTGTGGGCACCTCTCTCATGATCATGGCCATGAGCACGCTGATCGGTTTCCTGGGAGACGCCGGCAGAGGTAGTATCAACTGGATATTACTGATTACTGTTACGGTGATAGCCGTGGCCGGTGTATTGATCGGCGGAGCACTTACCTCCAGGATACCCGGTGCTAAGCTCAAACATGCCTTTGGATGGTTTGTATTGGCCATGGGCGTATATATCATCATCCTGGAAACAGTGCTCAAATAAAAGCGGTCTGTGTAACAATTGTCACCAACTACGTCAACGTATTAAAACATCTTTGCATCATAAAACCCGAAGATTTAAATGGATATCTTAACATTTTTACAACAACCCTGGCCCTGGTATATAGCCGGACCGCTGATCGGACTCACCGTTCCGGTACTGTTGCTGGTAGGAAACAAATCCTTTGGTATCAGTTCCTCCCTGCGCCATATCTGCGCAGCCTGTGTGCCGGCCAAAGTACCCTTTTTCGATTACGACTGGAAGAAGGAAGCCTGGAATCTCTTTTTCGTAGGGGGGATCCTGTTAGGTGGGATCATCGCAGGCACGCTGCTCGCGAACCCTGTGGGCATGTCCGTGAATCCTAAACTGGTCACTGAGTTATCACAATACGGTATCAATGATTATCATTCACTGGTGCCGGTGCAGCTGTTCAACTGGCCTGCGCTGTTTTCGGTACGTGGCCTGCTGATGATGGTAGGCGGCGGCTTTCTGGTAGGCTTTGGTACACGATATGCCGGCGGCTGTACCAGTGGTCATGCTATCATGGGCTTGTCTACGTTGCAATGGCCTTCACTGGTGGCTACCATTTGTTTTATGATCGGTGGCTTTATCATGGCTAATCTGATACTGCCTTTTATTCTTTCACTGTAATTATCTTTTTATGAATACCTGGTTGAGTCAATTAAAATACCTGGTGATAGGAACAATATTCGGGATCATTTTTGTGAAGGCAGAAGTTATCAGCTGGTTTCGCATACAGGAAATGTTCCGCCTGCAGTCTTTTCATATGTACGGCGTGATTGGCAGCGCTGTGATGGTGGGGATGTTATCTGTATGGCTGATCAAAAAATTCAACATTAAAACACTGGATGGTGAAACGGTAGTGTTTCATCCCAAAAAATTCAATAAAGGGCAGATATATGGAGGCCTGTTGTTTGGCCTCGGCTGGGCTATTACCGGCGCCTGTCCTGGACCATTATTCGCACAGATCGGTGTGGGTGCCACAGTAGTAGCCGTTACACTGCTGAGTGCTATTGCCGGTACCTGGGTATATGGCAGGTTCCGGGAAAAATTACCGCATTAAAAAACTGACAGACATGGAAATAAGACAATTTGAAGATAAAGCACTGGCGCACTATTCTTACGCAGTATACAGCGAAGTGGCCCGTGAAGTAATACTGATAGATCCGGGCAGAGATATAACTCCTTATCTGGCTTATGCTGCAGCAAAGACAGCCACCATCACCGGCGTGATTGAAACACATCCGCATGCTGATTTTGTAAGCAGCCATCTGGAGTTGCATCAAACCACCGGTGCCGTAATATACTGTTCACTGCTGGTAGGCGCGCAATACCCACACACAACGTTTGATGATGGAGATGTGATACAGATGGGAGAGCTTACCTTCAAGGCGCTGAATACGCCCGGGCATTCACCGGACAGCATCAGCATCGTACTGGAAGAAAATGGTCAGACCAAAGCAGTCTTCACCGGAGATACTTTGTTTATAGGTGATTGCGGTCGTCCTGACCTGCGGGAAAAAGCGGGTAACCTGCAAATCTCCCGCCAGGAGCTGGCCCAACAGATGTATCACTCCCTGCGGGAAAAACTGATGACACTGCCGGACCATACACTGGTATATCCTGCACATGGTGCCGGTACACTTTGCGGTAAATCGCTGGTGGATGCCAACAGCAGCACCATCGGGGCAGAGAAAATGACCAACTGGAGCCTGCAGTCAATGACAGCAGAAGAATTTGTAAAGGAACTGTTATCCCAGCAGCCCTTTATCCCGAAATATTTCCCTTATGATGTAAGTATCAACAGGCAGGGAGCATCAGCATTGCAGCCTTCCCTGGAAAAAGTACCAGTGCTGAAAGACACTACCACTTTGGACAAAGGCATTGCGATCATTGATACCAGACCGGCGGCAACCTTTAAGAAAGGTCATCTGCCTCAGGCCATCAACCTGCAAAACCAGGGTAAGTTCGAAACCTGGCTGGGCAGTGTGGTAGCACCGGGAGAGCATTTCTACCTGATTGCCGGCAATGAACAGCAGTTGCGGGAAGTGATCGCCAAATCGGCGAAGATAGGCTACGAAGGCATGATCAGCGCTGCAATAGTGTCTGACGCTGGTAGCCATACCATGCCACCCGTGCCCCTGGCCGATCTGAAGACTCATCCGCAGGATTATACCATTGTGGACGTGAGAATGGAATCCGAAGCGCAAACACAGCTGTTACCCGGTGCTATCAGCATTCCGCTGGACCAGTTACGGGAACGGGTAAACGAGATCCCGCTGGATAAGCCGATTGTGGTACACTGTGCCGGCGGATACCGCAGCGCAGCCGGCAGCAGTATTGTAGCCGGAGCTTTGGATGGGAAAGTGCCCACCTATGATCTGGGTGAGGCTGTAAAAGAATTCTAACCAGAACGGACATACGAATCGATGTAGGGCGGCGCCGGTTATCCGGGCCGCTCTTTTTTATCCTGAATTTTTACAGAATTATACCATTAATGTACAGGAAAAGCTGGTCACATTCTGGCTACATTTGTGCCATAATCCTATAGTCATGAAAGCAATCGTTTTGAAAAGCCCGGGTGGCACGGAAAACCTCGTTTACACCACCTTGCCCGTACCAGAGATCGCTGATGGCGAAGTGTTGGTACAGGTGAAAGCTATCAGTATAAATCCGATAGATGTTAAAACCCGTTCAGGTAAAGGACTTACCGCCAAATTTCAGGGTTTGGACCCAGTCATTCTGGGATGGGATATCTCAGGCGTGGTAACGGCTTCCCGCTCTCCCTTGCTGAAAGAAGGGGATGAAGTGTTCGGGATGGTCAACTTCCCGGGACATGGCCAGGCTTATGCAGAGTATGTAGCAGCACCCGCTGACCAGCTGGCCCTGAAACCGGCCGGGCTTTCGCACGAAGCGGCCGCAGCAGCCACCCTGGCAGCGCTCACCGCCCTGCAGGCATTAAACAGCGCCGGTATCAAAAAAGGCGATAAAGTGCTGATCCACGCCGCAGCCGGCGGTGTAGGACATTTTGCCGTACAGATAGCCAAATATATGGGCGCTTATGTGATCGGCACTGCTTCTGCAGCCAACCGCGATTTTGTGCTGGGCCTGGGCGCAGATGAACATTTCGATTATAAAGCAGCTCCTTTTGAAGATCATTACCGTAACCTCGACCTGGTGCTGGATTCCATGGGAGGCGAGTATATTGACCGTTCTCTGCTGACCCTGCGGGAAGAGGGAACTATCATCAGCCTGCCTACCGGTTTAAGGGAAGCTGTGGGGGAGAAGGCCGCTGCTCAAAACAAAAAAGGATACTTTATCGTAGTAGCTTCCAGCGGAAAAGACATGCAACAGCTGGCAGAACTGATTGCGCAAGGGTTTATCAGGCCGGAGGTATCGCAGGTATTTTCTTTTGAAGAAATGAAACAGGCGCATCAGCAGCTGGAAACCGGCAGTGCCAGAGGAAAAGTGGTGGTAAAAGTCTGATGTCTTATACTCCTGAAAAGAGGGATGGTTTTTTAAATATGCGTAAAAGACTGCTGCAACATCGCACATATTTCAGGAATTCATCTAAATTAGCTGCTAAACCGATGCTTAGATGAAACCTGGAAAAAACCTCCCGTCCGCCATTACTATTTTTGGTGCCAAAGGAGACCTGACTAGAAGAAAACTTATTCCGGCTCTTTACAACCTGTTCACCGACCATCAGCTGCCGCCGGTATTCACCATTTGCTGCGTTGATTTTCTGGAAGAAGAGGAAGACGCCTTCAAACAGGACCTGCTGGCCGGCGTGAATGAATTCAGCCGAAATGGTAAAGCGGAGGAGGCAGTATGGAATGAATTCGCAGCTCATATTACGTATTTGCAGGGCGATTTCATGAAGGAGGATACTTACCGGCGCCTGAGGAAGCAACTGGACACCTTTGATAAGGAAAACAAAAAAAACAGTGTACGTATTTTTTACTTCGCCATAGCACCCAGGTTCATCGAAGTAATTGCGGACGCATTGCATGTGCATACCATGTGTGGTCGTGATCAGCAGGACCGTATTGTAGTAGAGAAACCATTCGGTACAGATCTGGAAACGGCCAAAAAACTGAACCGGTTTCTGACCAAACGTTTTGCTGAGAAACAGATTTACCGCATCGACCATTACCTGGGAAAGGAAGCGGTACAGAACATTATGGCCTTTCGTTTTGCCAATTATGTGTTTGAGCCGCTGTGGAACAGGAAATATATCGACCATATCCAGATCAGTGTGGCGGAAGAAGTGGGAGTGGGCAAGCGGGGCGGCTATTACGACAGCAGCGGGGCTTTGCGGGATATGGTACAGAACCATTTGCTGCAGCTGTTGTGTATCGTAGCGATGGATCGACCTAAATTTTATCAGTCTGAACTGATCCGCGATGCCAAAGTGAAAGTGCTGAAGCATATACGTCCTTATACACAGCAACAGGTATTCAAGAATGTGATCAGGGGACAGTACACGGCAGGTAATGTGCATGGAGGCCGCCGGGTGGCTTATCGTAAAGAAGAGCAGGTACAACCTGCTTCCAATACAGAAACCTTTGTGGCGGCCCGTCTGTTTATTGACAATGACCGCTGGAAAGGTGTTCCCTTCTATCTTCGTACCGGCAAGTCGATGCCCGTTCAGTCGTCGGTAATCGTTATACAGTTCAAGGACTCACCCCATAAGATCTTTAAAGATGATCTTACGCCTAACCGTCTGGTCATCAGTATACAGCCTGAACTGGAAATCAGTTTGCTGTTTGAAAGCAAGGTACCCGGCCTGAAAATGAAGCTGAAGCCGGTAGAAATGGACTTTACTTACCAGGAAGCCTATACGGAAACGATCCCGGAAGCATATGAAGCCTTACTGCTGGATGTTTTGGAGGGCAACCCCACTTTATTCATGCGTGCCGATCAGGTAGAGGCAGCCTGGAAAGTAGTGATGCCCATTCTGGATGCCTGGAAAAAATATCCTTCAAAAGAACTGAACCTTTATAAAGCAGGCACCTGGGGGCCTTCCACCGCTACTGAGCTGCTGAAGCCTTACGCCAAGGACTGGTTCAGACTATCTGCCAGAGGAGAAAGCATTAAATAATCCCAGGGCTGAAGCCCTGGGCTATTTTCGATGTGATAGTTATGCCCGCTATTTTTAGAATCTTGGGTTACACTGGTTTTAATTTAAATATCCCATGGCTTTATCCCATGGCTTTAGCCTAATATATCCCATGGCTTTAGCTCTAATATATTCCATGGCTTCAGCCTAATATAGCCCAGGGCTTTAGCTCTAATATATCCCATGGCTTCAGCCTAATATAGCGCATGGCATTAGCTCTAATATATCCCATGGCTTCAGCCTAATATAGCCCAGGGCTTTAGCCCTGGGATCAAAATGCGTTCGCTCATTTTTCTTTTATTTAAAAGATTAAACTAATGTTACCATTGTTATCAAGATAAAATTATATAGAAATAATGGCTAACTTTATTTCATGCAAAACCATTCTTTGTTAGAACAACTTAACAACCAAATTGCCGGTATTTTATTTTACAGCGAATCAGAGTATCCACTTACCATTTCGGAATGGGGTGTATTGCCTGCGGCGGGAGTACAGCAAAAAATTGCAGCTTTACATGATGTTGAATCGCAGGTGGTGCGGTCTGTAGATGCTGTCACTTTTTTCGACCAAATCTGTAATCCGGCCGACCCCAATGATATGCCAATGGTTGCCAACGCACAACGTTTTCATGAGTTGTATCTGTTTCTGAAAGAAAATCTGTCTGACATACAGGTTTCCCGTGTGGAAACAGGAACGAGTATACCTGTTTATATTACCGGGCATCAGCCCGATGGTACCTGCATAGCACTGGCCACCACAGCGATAGAATCCTAATAGCCCGTTATAGTCTCCTTTTGTTGTATCCTATAAATTTTGAATTATGAAACAATTCATGCGGCATTGCTTTGTCCTTTGCCTGGGTAGTATCCTGTTTGCTGCCTGTAAAAAAGAGGCGACTATGCAGCCTCAGGAAGTAAATTCCACCCGTGTGTCAGCCAGCACCGAATCCGTTGTTCGTTTGTCCGAAGACTTTGAGTCCGGCAGTAAAACAGCTTATGCTGTTGGTAATGTAACCCTTACCAGCGGCTCCTGGACATTAGATGATGCTTTGATTGGCACGTTGACTGCCGATCTTAAAAATGGTACCAAGTCTGTTCGTATCCGTAATACAGGCTCTCTGACCACCAACTTCAACATCACCGGTGGCACAGGTACTTTAACCATTACCGTAAAACACGGTACCTATGGATCAGACGGTAACAGTGACTGGCAGCTGGTGACATCTACCGACAACGGACAAACCTGGCAGCAACAGGGAAATACGGTGACTACCGCTCCCTCCCTGCAAACAGCCACCTTCACCATGCCGGCAGTAGCCAGCTTCCGTTTGTCTATCCGTAAAACTTCCGGCGGTTCCAACAGAATCAATATTGATGATGTCGCTGTGGCTGTAGGAGATACTACCTCTACTGACCCTGGTCAACCTACCGGCAGTGATGACGACAATATGCTGATGGGCAACCCCAGCAATGCGCTCGCAAATGTTACCGCAGAGAATAACTACCTCATGGTAAAGACCTATTATACGTTGTCGTATAACCGTAGCCGTGCTACACCCAACTGGGTGAGCTGGCATATTCAGAGCAGTGATCTCGGCTCTGTATCCAGGACCAACGATTTCAGGGCTGACATCACCCTGCCTGCCGGATGGTACCAGGTACAGAACACCAGCTATAGCGGCTCCGGATTTGACCGTGGCCACAACTGTCCTTCCGCAGACAGAACATCCTCTACTACTGCCAATTCTGCCACTTTCCTCATGAGCAACATGATGCCACAGGCTCCTAATAATAACCAGCAAACGTGGGCCAACCTGGAAAATTATACCCGTAGCCTGGTGACTGCCGGCAATGAAGTATATGTGATCTGCGGTTCTTATGGACAAGGTGGTACCGGTTCTCTGGGTGGTGTTACCTATACCATCGACAACGGTAACGTAACTGTACCTTCCAACATCTGGAAAGTAGTAGTAGTATTGCCTAACGGTAACAACGACCTTAGCCGCGTGAATGGCAGCACCCGTGTAATAGCTATCAACACTCCGAACATCAACAGTATCAATACCGACTGGAAACAATACAGAACAACAGTACGGGACATTGAAAATGCTACCGGTTACAATCTGCTGTCTGCCCTGCGTCCCTCTCTGCAGGACAGCCTGGAGACAAAAATAGATACGCAATAATATCCCTAAGCTTATTGCCTTCACAGGGGTGCTTCGTGAGAGGCACCCCTTCTTTTTTGACGCACCTACCCCCTGAGATTGCCGTCTTTACACCGCTAAAAGAAGGGAGGGGCTTCGTATTTTTGTATTGTCACTATCTACAATAAGGATATGGAAAACAAAACAAAATTCACTACTACGGATGAGTACATGGCCACCCTGCCCATAGAGAGCATCCATAAGGCCCGTGAGATACGGGAGATCATCCGTAAGGCGGTCCCCGCAGCCACAGAAGTGATCAGTTACAACATACCGGCCTTTAAGCTGGATAAGGTACTGGTATGGTTTGCAGGTTACAAGGCGCATGTGGGTTTTTATCCCGGAGGAACGGCTATTGCTGTATTTCAGGATGATTTAACAGCATATAAAACTTCCAAAGGAGCCATCCAGTTTCCGCTGGATAAACCCTTGCCGGTATCACTGATCAATAAGATCGTCAAGTACCGGATCAAGGAAATGGCGACACCCAGTGCTGTAAAGAAGGTCAAATCCAAAGGATAGCAGCTGTGTTTTTCTGGTTACAAATTTGAGGCACATGGATATTGCTCATCTAAAAAATGTTTAGCTATGTTCAAACAATCCACCGCATTCAGCAGTTTTTCGGTCGATGACCTGCAGCAGGCCAAACAGTTCTATCAGGATAAAATGGGGCTGGAAGTGGCAGAAATGCCTGAGGGACTTGAACTTCGCGTGAACGGTAATTCAAAAATATTCATCTATCCCAAGCCCAACCATGAACCGGCAACGTTTACTATTCTCAATTTTCCTGTAGAAAATGTGGAAGAAGCTGTGGAACAGCTTACCCGGAAAGGTATCCGGTTCCTGCATTATGCAGAACCTCTCGCTACGGATGAAAAAGGTATTTTCCGGGATACGGAAAATGGCATATCTCTGGCTTGGTTTACGGATCCCGCTGGCAACATCTTATCTGTGATCCAGGCTAAATGATCATAAAAAAACCGGAGCTGTCTCCGGTTTTTTGTTTATTATTTAATGTCCGCAAAATAGGTGACTTCTCCTTCGAGTGTAACCCGCAGTACGATGGGCTTGCCGTTATCATCCCGCAGTTCTACAAAATAGTTGTCTTCGTCTTCGAATTCTTCACCATAAATGATCATGTTGGTCTGGTTAAACTCGTTATCATCAAAGAAGACAACAGTTGCGTCCTTGTAGTTTTTAAAATGTCTTTCTATGTTTCTTTGTGCTGCCGCCGGCAGATCTGTAAAAGAAGCGGGGGTGGTGGTACCTACCAGGTTAGACTGATCATCATAATATGCAGTCATCGGCTTACCGTCTTTGTTGACAAAAGATGCCTGATCGAAATAAGCAGTGCGTTCCCATTTGACATCCGTTGCATTACCATAGTTTTCGGCAAAGCGTTGTTTGGACTGATAACTGACTTCCTTTCCCTTGAGGGCTCTGATTGATTTTTTTTCTGCATGTCTCTCTTTCCGGATCTCTTTTTTGGTAAGGCCCGGATCCTGTGCACGAGCAGCTGAAATCGCTATAAACATGGACAAAGCCATCAGAACAATTAACCTTTTCATGTGATCAGAGTTTAGTTTAGGATCAACAATAGTTTTCATGCTATGTAAAGCTAACAAACTGTTGTTTCGATTGTTCGTGGCGACCTTTTAAAGAAAATACAATTAACGCATCTCTCTTTTTGTTATAGGTGCAGCTGATCGAAGATATAGTAGAGCGGGCATTCTTCGAGTACTTTGCGATGGGCCACAGTACTGCCTTTGCGGGTCCATTTGATGAGACGGATAAAGCCGTCAGCGATTTCTATGCCGGTGATATCACCATCGTTGAAACAGCAACAGCCGGTATTAAAATAGGTGGGATGTGCCATGGTTTTAACAAATTGTTTACCGGCATATTCATCCGCTCTCCGCCGCAATTCGGCTTCCAGCGAGCTGACAGCTGTAGTGTCTCCTACTGCGGTGGCCCGTTGCAGTTGTTTGTTGAGCCTGTCTATATGGTCCATCGAAGCAAAGACCGGTTTATGGGTATGTCCTGAAATAAACAGTGTTTTCGGGACCTGCAGGCTCCATTCGTACATCATAATGTTATGGGCATCTACCAGATCAAAAGATTCGGAGAGGGTATCAGGATGTATGTCCAGGAAACGTTGCACCGGTGTCCAGATAGCGGCTACAAACCATTTGCTGAAAGTGTTGCCATCACTTCTCCTATCTCCCTGGTGTCCATGGGCCAGAAAAATACGATAGGCGTCACCGTTATATTGTGTTTGCAGAATAAGTCCTTCGTGTACCCGCAGTTTTTTACCGAACAGTGGCCGCAGAAACTGGCGGCGGGGAACGAGGTAATGCCATTCCAGGTCGTGGTTGCCAAAAATACGATAGTAGCGTTTGCGTTGCAGAAAACCGGCTTCTTCCTGTAAAGGCTGCTGGTTGTGGGCCATCACAGCGGCAGGTTTGTTCTCCCACAACTCTTCACAGTCGCCCAGGTTGATGAAAGTAAAACCATGATCATAATAATACTTCAGTGCGCCGGAGTAAGTAGCTGCAGCATCCCTGAAATCGTCGGCTGCGTCGCGGGCACCCTTGTGCTGGTCGGAGAAAATAATGATACGGGCACTGTCGCTGGCAAAAGGCACTACAGGCCCCCTGTCTTTTTTGCCTTTCAGAATAGCTTCATGCAACTGGGACAGGGAAGCGAAAACAGCTTTTTTATCCGGACGGGAAGATAACCTGCCGGACAGCCGGATGATCAGCCGGGCCAGCGTTTTTTTAATAGGACTTGACAACGGGTTTAGATTAACTTGGCAACAAGATAGTCGAAATTTTCTTCAGAAAAAAAGACCATCCCCATCCTTATCTGGCAGTGCAGATTTATGAAATATAACGTATATGCACTTCCCGTTGGCACGGATTACAGCTGCATTATACGCTGCAGGGTAGTATTGAAACTTTTCTGTTGTTCAAACATCGGGAAGTGCCCGGAGCCCTGTATCCAATACAGATTGGCTGCAGGGTAAACCTGTTTGAGCTCGTAGGTATAGAATGCCAGCGGGTCCTGGCGGCTGCCGATTACATACATCGGGCCTTTGTAGCGGGGCAGTATTTTGCTCAGATCGTAATGGATGCGGTTGAGGTCCTGAATTATCAGGCCTTGCATGGTGGTATTGGTAGGCGCCACATCAATTTTTTTCAGCATGCTGTCGATCATGCTTTTGTCGAAGATATATGTCATCCGTATAATACGGTTGTATTCCGCAGAGTCGGCGGCTGTAGCCTGATGGGCTTTCATCTTTTTATCCAGTATATCAAAACGGGATATTTCACAAAGTCCCATTTTAGTCCGCAGGTTGTTGATATGAGTGGTGAAAAATTCCGGATCAAATTTGTAATAACCGGGACATACCAGTACCAGTTTTTTTACATTTTGCGGGTAAGTGGCCGCGAAGTTCATAGCCAGCATAGCACCCCAGGAATGGCCGTATACAATCACACGGGGGATATGCAGATGATCCATGAGCAATCGTACATCTTCAATGGCGGCCTGCATGTTGATGGTGGTGGAGTCGAAAGGAACAGGGACAGACAGGCCGGTGCCTCTTTGTTCCAATAAGATGGCCTGATAGTTTTTGCCTAACATGTCCGCTACCTCCGCCTGTTGCAGACAGGAATTGCCAGGACCACCAGACAGAACAATCACTGGTTCTCCTTTTCCGTAGACATGGTAATAAAGTTTGCCCCATGGGGTACGGATGGCATCAGTAGACTGGGCTGAACAAAATGAGCTGGCTAAAAACAGGGTTATCAGCAGACATAAAAAGTTTCTCATAAGAATAAATTCGGGTGAAATCTTCCCGAATTTATATTATTTTTCGGGAGAAAGTTTTTCCACGTCACTGATCTTTTTAATCTTCCCGTTATGGCCATCTTAGAAACCTTATATCAGGAATTGATTTCTTTTCTGGGCATTAATAATCTGCTGGAGCTTTTCCTTACCGGCAATTATTCTTCATTGCTAACACTCAATGGTATCCTGGGGGTGATATCACCGGTAATACCTTTGTTGTTGCTGATAGAAATTGTGCGGGCGCTGGTGTACAAACGTTTTAAAATTGAAGACTATAAAATTCCTTTTCTGATCTTTGTGCTTAATCGTTTTATTTCCCGTTTTATCTCTATCGCGGCCATCGCTTTTTGTATCGGTGTGTTTGAGAAAATAGCCCCTTTTCAGGTTTCGTTTACCTGGTATTGGTTTATTTACGGCTATGTGGTATGGGAGTTTGCCCATTTCGTGTATCATTATCTGGGGCATAAGGTGCGTATCTTCTGGTGTCTTCACTCCACGCATCATGCACCTACCCATATGAACCTCTCAGTTACCTATGCACATTTTTTCCTGGAGGCACCCTATGCTGATGTGATCCGTACTTCTATCTGTATACTGGCAGGTGTCAATCCACCCATGCTTTTTCTCATCATGTTTATTGATGGTACCTGGGGTTCATTTATCCATGTGGGGGAAAATATCATGAAAGATGGCCGGATGGGCTTCCTGAACCGCATTATTCTTACCCCTTCCTATCATCGGGTGCATCATGCCAAAAATCCGCTTTATATGGATACCAATTTTTGCAATCTGCTGAATATATGGGACAAGGTATTTGGTACATTTCAACCGGAGCAGAAAGAAATAAAAATAGCCTATGGCATCACCCGGGAAATGGATCCCGGCAACCTGTGGGACGTATATTTCGGGGAACTGTATTGCCTCTGGAAAGATATCCGCAAGGCTCCCGGCATAGGTAATAAACTGTTGTACATCGTGATGCCGCCGGGATGGAGCCATACCGGCGATCATAAGACAGCCAGTGTCGTGAAAAGGGCCAGCCTGGCTGAGGTAGCGGCACCGTGAAAATACCGCAGGATATCTGGCCGCAAATGTTTATATTTGAAACACACTAACGCTGAAAACTATGTCACTACTATCTAACCACAAGAAAGGAAGCAAAAAAGACAATAAACAACCGAAGAACCATCTGACGGGCGCTAATGCTGCGATGAAACCCGCTACGCATCCGACTTTTGGCAGAAAACCCATGAAAACAGGTGGTACCCGTGGTTCATGATGAATGTTTGTAAAAGAAAATACAGAGGCTGTATCAAAATACTTGATACAGCCTCTTTCATTTTACCAGAAAAACTGTTCTGAAATAATTTTACCATCTTTTACAACATACACACAGATCTCATCCATCGTAGAACGGTCCTTGTCTTTCATTTTAACATCCATCGACAGGGTAAAGGCGATAGAATTGCCGGCAATAATGGGTTTTGAAACTTTGCAACCATAAGAGGCTTCTACCATACTTCCGAATAGCTCTCCTTTTTTGAAGATAGCGGGAAGCCCTCTGGTTTCTTTTTCAAAAGGCCCCATGGCTTCCGGTTCGATGCTGATGGCGTTTTCTGCAAAAAGCTCCTTCTGGGCAGTATGGAAGTCTTCTTTTGCGCATAAGTCCGACAGGCGTTGCGCGATTTCCTGGATTGTCATAGTCGTATGGTTTTTAGGTGATCTATTTTAAAGATACTGAAAATTGAATTGCTCCATGCTGTATAGCAGCGGCGGCCATTAGTATTTTTCGGCTAAATAAAGTAACTTCACTATGTTATTACAGCATTACTAGCGAGCATGAGCCGGACTAAGCCGACAATATTAAATTGCTGCATACTATCCGTAACCCTGTCATCCGACCTGAAATCGGATGGTCATATAATGCATGCAAGGATGTACCTATCCAATTTTACTATCACCTAAACCGCACATTTTGAACAAGATCAGCACCACTATCAAGGGATCAGGCAGTTATATTCCTGCACAAGCAAAGCCCAACAAAGACTTTGTTAACAACCGCTTTTATGATGCGCAGAAGGAGCGCATCACTGCTCCCGGTCAGGATATCATCGATAAATTCGAACAGATCACCGGTATCAGTGAACGCCGTTATGTAACAGATGACCAGTGTACTTCTGGTATTGCCGCCATCGCTGCCGGGCTGGCACTACGTGATGCAGGTATCGATCCGGAAACCATAGACCAGCTTATCGTAGCACACAACTTCGGAGATGTGGTACGGGGCTCTGTACAGTCAGATGCCGTGCCTGCATTGGCAGCCCGTGTAAAACATCAGTTGGGGATCCGCAACCCGTCCTGTGTGGCCTATGATATCTTATTTGGCTGTCCTGGCTGGCTGCAGGGCGTGATTCAGGCACATGCCTTTATCCGTGCCGGCGTAGCAAAACGTTGCCTAGTAGTGGGCGTGG
Organism: Chitinophaga sp. HK235; assembly: GCF_018255755.1. Classification (NCBI taxonomy): domain Bacteria; kingdom Pseudomonadati; phylum Bacteroidota; class Chitinophagia; order Chitinophagales; family Chitinophagaceae; genus Chitinophaga; species Chitinophaga sp. HK235. The sequence continues at coordinate 60,359 of NZ_CP073766.1, forward strand.
AAGTGTTAAGCCGTGTACTGGACCCCCACGACCGCGACAGCATGATTTTCAGTGACGGTGCCGGTGCTATGGTGCTGGAAGCTGCAGAAGGTAATGCTGGTGAGACAGGCATCCTGTCGGTGGCAGCACAGACGTTTGCCATCAATGAACTGAACTACATCAATGTAGGCCCTTCCAACGACCCCGAAGAGACCAGTGGTATCAATTATGTAAAGATGCAGGGCCGCAGAGTATACGAGTTTGCGCTGAAACATGTGCCGGAAGCCATGAAGTCCTGTTTCGACGCTACCGGAGAAGATATCAGCCAGCTGAAGAAAATATTCATCCACCAGGCCAATGAAAAACTGGATGAAGCGATTGTAAAAGCATTTTACAAACTTTATGGTATCACACCGAGCCTGGAAACCGTTATGCCTATGAATATCCACGAGCTGGGCAACAGCTCCGTGGCCACTATTCCCACCTTGTTTGATATGGTCTCCAAAGGTCAGCTGCCGGAACATCAGCTGCATCCGGGTGATCTGATCATGTTTGCTTCTGTGGGCGCGGGCATGAATATCAATGCGGTTTGTTACCGGATTTAACGGATCAATCTGATATGGTCAAAAAAGATAAAACTGTATCTGTTTTGGCCGGGGTATTTATCTCAATTTTGTGGGGAATCAATTCACCACGAAATGAATATTCGTTTCTTTCAGGTAGATGCCTTTACCAATAAAGCATTCTGCGGAAACCCTGCCGGTGTATGTCTGCTGGAAGGGCCGCTGACAGATGAAACCATGCGGGCCATCGCGGCAGAGAACAACCTTTCGGAAACAGCTTTTCTCCTGCGGCAGCAGGATGGTTACAGCCTGCGGTGGTTTACACCCACCGTTGAGATAGCGCTTTGTGGCCATGCTACCCTCGCCAGCGCCCATGTGCTCTGGACTAACGGCCTGGAAACACCTGGCTCCACCCTGCATTTTCATACCCGCCATAGCGGCCTGCTGACGGCTGCCAGTAAAGATAACCGCATAGAACTTAACTTCCCCGCACGCAGTTATGAACCGGTCGTGCTGCCAACCGCCTTACGGCAACTTTTTGCCAACAACTATGTTAATGCGGTGTATAGCCATGACCGTTATATCATAGAATTGCCTTCGGCAGATGCGGTAGTGGCGTTTGTTCCTGATTTTCACCTGCTGGAATCCTACCGGGTAGTGATCACTGCGCGTGGTGATGAAGGCAGTCCCTATGACTTCGTATCCCGGTACTTTGCTGTACCCCTGGGCGTGTTGGAAGATCCGGTTACGGGGTCGGCCCATTGTGGCCTGGCACCTTACTGGGCCGACAAATTGGGTAAGACTTCCTTCAGCGCCTACCAGGCTTCTGCCAGGGGAGGAGAGCTGACCGTTATTTTGCAAAACGACCGGGTATTGCTGCAAGGTGAAGCCGTGACGGTCATCTCCGGTACATTCCATGTAAACCATCAATAATCACTATATGTCTGTTTTCGAAAAATTCAAAAGCCTGCATCATCAGGACACACCCTTGCTGCTGGGCAACGCCTGGAACGTAGCGAGTGCCCGTACCATGCAGGAAAAAGGCCTCAAAGCCATTGCTACCTCCAGCTCCGCTATTGCTGATACATTAGGATATGCTGATGGTGAAAATATTTCCTTCCCTGAGCTGTTTCATGTGGTACGACGTATCGTACAATGTGTGGACGTGCCGGTATCTGCCGACATAGAAGCCGGTTACAGCAATAGCATCGAAGGCCTGCTGGCCAATATAGATCTGCTGGTAGAAGCAGGGGTAGTGGGTGTCAACCTGGAAGACTCTTCTGCATCAGCCAGTAGGACCCTGCTGCCGGCAGAAGACTTTGTCAGCAAACTGACAGCCATCAAAGAACACCTGGCCAAAAAGGGAAAACAGCTGTTCATCAACGCCCGCACGGATACTTTCCTGCTGGATGTACCTGGCAAACTCGAAGAGACATTCAAACGGGCACGGTTATACGAAGAAGCCGGCGCCGACAGCTTCTTTGTTCCTTTTATCAAAGAACCTGCAGACATCCGCGCAGTAGTGGGTGCCACTGCATTACCCCTGAACGTGATGTCCATGAAAGAACTGCCTGCCTTCAGTGAACTGGCTGCCCTGGGCGTAAAACGTATCAGCATGGGCGGTAGTGTTTACTGGGCGCAGAAAAGAGCACTGGGTTCCCGTCTGGAGCAGATCGTGGAAGACGATTCTTTCATTACCTTGTTTTAATATTACTGAACTGAATTCGGCTGTAAATCTTAATGGATAAGGTTTACAGCCGAATTGTTTTTAATCTCTTTTAGAGATATTCATCCATCTTCTTCCTCAAAAAGATATCTCCTGTTTTCCTCCGTGTAATGTCTTCTCTTTCCCTTCCCAAACAAAAGTCCCCGAAAGTCCCTGTGGCAGCGTAATAGTAGCGCTGATGCCATGTGTTCCTTTACGTATAAGCGATACCGTTATTTCTCCTAACGGATGAGGCATCGAACCCTTTACCTGTTGCAGCGCTCCGGGCGCCGGTGCTATTTTTACGCTGGTGAAGCCGGGTTGCGCAGGCATGATACCACAGATGGTGGCAAGGAAATCATAGTTGGGACTGGCACTCCAGGCATGACAGTCGGAGCGGGTAGGCTCAGGGTTTTCCGCGAAAGTGGTGAGTCCCATCGCCAGCATATCACGCCAGGGCTGCAACTGACCATAGTATTGATTGGCCATGCCTGCTTTTTTAAGTGCCTGGTTGAGATAAAAACGATAGTAGAAAGTAGCCTGGCTGAGCGTGGTGTCGAAGAGCAGCGTGCGTAATACGGATTGTTCTTTGCTGGCCGGGATGGCACCCGCCAGCACAGCCATGATGCCGGCATGCTGGCTGAAAGTGTTTTTGTCAGGTGTGTTGGCCATTTTGTTACCGGCTGCATCGAAGCACTGGCGGTAAACGCTTTGTGTCAGTTGTTGTGCCAGCTGCCGGTATTGCTGTGCTTCGGCCGTTTTTCCGAAGCCTGCAAAGAGTGCGGCGGCCTGTTGCAGGGTATAGGCGTATTGCAGTGTAATGACGGTTGAATGTCCGTTGGTGGCACCATCGGGCACACCGCCCGGCCAGGCGGTATTCCAGTCGGTGAAGCCCCACCAGGGCATAGGCCCGAGCATCATGCGGCTGCGGTCAATATGTTGTTCGTACCAGTGTAGTACCCCGCTGGCAGCCACCAGGTATTGCCGGAGGAAGGCATCATCTTTCCGGTGCATCCAGTAGTCGTATAGCATGGATACCCAATAGAGGGAGAAAGGTGGTATCACCTGAAGGCGGCTACTGGGATAACGGCCCTGGGTAAGCCCTTCCGGCACGCGTGAACAGTAAAAGTCGTGGATGGCTTTCCGCATCAGCCGATCGTCGCCGGCCACATAGAGGGAGATAAGCGACTGGATACGGGTATCTCCTTCATATTGCAGTTGTTCGTAGTAGGGACAGTCAAAGTAGGTTTCTCCTGCGCAAAGGCGCGCTGTGCGCCAACCGGTCTTCCAGATGGTGGTGAGGCTGGTGTCGTTGCTGCTGAAAGTGGCTTTTTCTTCAAATGGATAGCCGGTACGCATGCCATAGAGGTCGTCGATCTGCAGCGGTTCGTCGCTGGTGCTGATGTCCAGTTGAACATACCGATAGGTACGGAACCACAGTGGCCGGAAGGTCCGCTGTCGGCCGCCATCGGGCTCGAAGATATCGTAGTTGCCCTGGATCTCCATGCCTTCCACCTGATTGCGGTTGGCTTTCTGGTGGTTGCGGAAGAGTGCTTCCGCATAGGTGAGACGAATGCTGCTGCCTTTGCCGCCGGAGACGGTGAGCTGCGGATAGGCGCTGGTGTTATAGGTCTGATCTATCAGTATGGAGGTGGTGGTATGAGCGGGAATGGTGAGGGATGTTTGTTCCCGCGGCCAGGAGGGGGCAGGAGTGATACCGCTGCTGCGGCGTACCAGCCCCATTCTTTCCGGAATTTCCTCCATCAGCGGGATGCTGCGGGGCACCAGCGTCCAGAGGTTGTCGGTGCCCTGCCCGGCTGGTACAGGGTGGGTGACAGGCTGGGCGGTATGCCAGCCGGCATCGTTGTAACCCGGTTGTTCCCAGCCCCAGGGATAAGCACTGCCCTTCACATGATCGCCGGGGCCAATGACCATATAACTGCGCATTCTGGCGCCGTTATCGAGTGAACAGGGCGTATAGGCGGAATCGTTATATACCTTCCAGCTGTTGCCGGTGTTGACGATTTTTTCTGCTTCCGTATCACCCTGCAGCAGCCAGCCGGTTTGATTGGACACCTGTGCCACCGGGGCATGTTCCCCCATGTTCCATACCAGAGCAGCCAGAGTATTGTTTCCTGTCTGCAGGTAAGGGGCAATATCCACCGTTTCGTAGTACCAGTTGTAAAGATCACCTCTGGCCGGACCACTGCATACGGCCTTCCCGTTTACAAAAAAGCGGTAGCGGTTGTCGGCGCTCAGGTGCACGATAAAGCGGGAGGGTTTTGTGTCCAGGGAGATGGTTTTGCGGAAATGATAGATACCATAGGCCCGCTGCGCGATGCCCGGACTGGTGATCCAGGAGGCCGTCCAGCCGCCCTTTAGCAAGGCCGGATTGACAGGTAGTTGTCTGCCATAGAGCTGAAAGGGATAACTACTGCCTAGCAGTAGGATAAACAGATATACGTGGAATTTCATATATAGATTTTGATGGTATGTAGTAGAAGTAAGATAAAAATTACGGTTGATATCTGCAAGCTGCTGGTAAAGGTTAAATAACATCTCCAACTATAGCCCAGGGCTTCAGCCCTGGGAAAGATAAATTCTGTACATTTGCGCCGCTTTGACCAATTTAAACAAAAGGATGCGCATAACAATTGCAGACCGTAAATTATGGATGTTCCTGCTGTTGGGCATGGGCGGCCAGGTAGCCGCACAACAACGCCCGGACACCATGAGTTCCAAAAGCCTCGATGAGGTGATTGTGCAGGAAAACAGGCTGGCAGGCCCGCTGAAGGCTGCTAACCGCAATATTACCATCATCAGTCGCAAACAGATCGATGCCATGGCAGTGACTTCCATCAATGAAGTGCTGGCCTTTGTGCCCGGCCTGGACGTACGCCAGCGTGGCCCCGGTGGTATTCAGGCTGATATCGGTATTGATGGCGGTACCTTCGATCAGACACTGGTGCTGCTGAACGGTATCAAAATCACTGATCCGCAGACAGGACATAATATCATGAACCTGCCGATCTCCCTGGCAGATGTAGACCATATAGAGGTGCTGCGTGGTGCGGCTGCCAGAGTGTATGGCATCAATGCGCTCAATGGTGCCATCAACATTATCACCCGCCAGGCGAAGGAAACCGGTGCGGTGGTCAATGCCAATGTGGGCAGCAGCTTTAAAAAAGATGAAAACAATAAACTGTACAATGGCTATGGCATCGGTGCCACGGGTTCTCTGGTATCCGGTTCCAGCGCGCAGTCCCTGTCGCTGAGTGCCAACAGTGGCAATGGCTATCGTTACAATACGGCTTATGACAACTACCGGGCCTTTTATCAGGGCAGTTTTCAGCCATCAGCTGCTCATCAGGTACAGACGCTGGCCGGTTTTGTGAAAAACAGCTATGGTGCCAACGGTTTCTATGCCGCTCCCGGTGACAAGGAATCGGAAGAAAACGTGAAAACCTTCCTCGCGGCCGTTAGTGACAAGATCCAGGTCCGCAAAGGCTGGGAGATGACACCCAGGGTAAGTTACCGCTTTACGGAAGACGAGTACCTGTATGTGAAACAGAATAAAGCTGGTGCCAATCTGCATGATAATAATATTGTAGACGTAGAGCTGAACAACCGTTTCGAGACCGGCATCGGTTCTTTCGGTGCAGGCGCAGAAGCCCGCTATGAAGCGATCAACAGCAACAACCTGGGTATTCATGAACGTACCAACCTGGGCATCTATGGAGAGTTCAAAAGTAAAACAGACAAACGTTTCAACTTCACCCTGGGTGGTTATTTAAACTACAACTCTGCCTATGGATGGCAGTTCTTTCCGGGAGCTGACGTAGGGTATAACATCACTTCAGACCTGAAGCTGTATGCCAATGTGGGTACGGCTCAACGGCTGCCCACTTATACCGACCTGTTTTACAAAAGCAAGGCAATTATGGGCAACGCCCTGCTGGGCGCAGAAAAAGCAACCTATATGGAAGCAGGTCTGCGTAAATACAGTGGTAAATTCTCCTATTCCGGCAGTGTGTTTTACCGCCAGATATCAGACTTTATCGACTATGTAAAAGACAGCCTGCCACAGCCCTGGCAGCCGCAGAACTTCCAGCGTGCAGATACCAAAGGGTTTACCCTGCAGACAGGATATGCTACGACCTTTGCATCTGGCGTGTTCAACAGCTTTGCTGCCAATGCGGGTTACAACTACCTGTCACCTTCCTTTAAAGGAGATGATAACAATCAAAAGATATCCCGCTACGTGATAGAAAGTCTGCGCCATCAGGTGACAGCCAATGTGAGAGCAGCGTTGCTGCATCATTTTATGGTATCGGCATCGGCGCGTTATAATATGCGTATTAACTATAAAGACTATACGGTAGTGGATGCCCGTATTGCTTATCAGCAAAAACGCTATCAGTTATATGTGGATGCCAATAACCTGCTGGACGTGACCTACGTGGAGGCCGGCGCCGTGCCCATGCCCGGCAGATGGCTGACACTGGGCGGCAGTGTGAAGTTCTAAAATATTAAAAGGTGAACTTTTTCCTGGTCCCGGCTGTAGTGTAAGTCTAATCACTCAAAGCTACCAGACCATGAAAAAGTTCACTTTCATTTTAGGCGTGGGCGCCCTGGCGCTCGTTGTGTATGCTTCCTGTTCAAACCCCGTCAATAATAGCGGCGACTGGAAAGCCAAAGCAGATTCCCTCCAGGCCAAACTGAACCAGTTTGAGCAAAACCAGCAAGAAATCAACACCTACCTGACGCGCTTCGACTCGCTGGACTTCGATTTTTATAGTCACCAGCAATGGGACAGCCTCCAGCTCAGCCATGCCAGCAACATTGTAGTCACCTATCCCGACGGGCATCAGACTACCGGCATTCCCACTCATATCAGCGAACTGAAACCCATGTTTGTGTTTGCACCTGATACCCGCATTGTAAGCCATCCTATTAAATTTGGCAGTGGTAAATACACCTGCGTGGTGGGAGTTATGGAAGGCACTTTCTCTCAACCGATGCCTGGCAGCGGTGGCAAATCGATTCCACCTACCGGCAAAAAATTCAAACTGCAGATGTGTACCGTAGGGGAGTGGAAGGACGGTAAGATGATAGCAGAAACGCTCTTCTGGGACAATGCAGCCCTGATGAAACAGATCATGCCATAACCACCGTTATTGATGCGATATCAGGCTTGCGCCGGGAATATCTTTTTCATTCAGCGCCCCATGGAACAATACCGTATAGGCTTTCCCGGCTTCCAACTGAAGCCCCGACAAAGCAGGAATATCAATTGTTTGTCCGTTGGCGCTGATGGTTAATGAAATCGTACCGGCGTCTACGTTAGTAAACGGACCAATTTCATAAGCGGCACCGGCAGGATTACTCCCGCCGGCGCTCGCATAACCCACCTTTTGAAACAATACGACTTCGTTGTTATGCTGACGCAGTTTTACCTGTACATCGCCAATTCCCCAGGCGAAATGTACAAAGCGTAGCTTGGCTTTTCCGGCCGGCGCGCTGCGCAGATCATCATAAAAAAGTACCAGGGTATCCTTACTGCGGTCATATTTTTTGCTGGCCGCAAATACCGTATGATAATAATCCGGAATAGGTCCATTGGGCCCACCTGTTTCCGTATAGGCGGCACTGTTACCAAACTGCCGGGAGGCTTTGTAACTGGTGCCGCTGCCTTCGGTGAAGTTGATCTGTACGTTGCCGTAAGTGGTGGGCAGATAGGGAGAGGCCTGGTTGATGCCCACTGCTGTAGTTGTGATTTGCCTGGTAAATGTCCAGAACTGAATACCGGTGGGTACAGTACGGGCATTGACAAAACTGATATAAGCATTGAGCGGAGGCCTGTCTGTTCCGTTGATGTCGAGATAATCGCTTTTGGAGCAGGCACTCAGGGCCAGTATTAGCAGAATGGGTAGATGCGGTTTCATGTGTACTGTTTTAGGTAGATGATCAGAATTTGCCATAGAGCCTGATGAATGGCTGTATGCCTGCGCTGCCGTTTTGTATACCTACTATGGTAGGGTTACGAAGGCCGGAGATGGCAGGGTCGGTGTAGTCGCCCAGTGTATTGAACACATTGTTGACGCCTATTGTCAGTTGTATTTTGGGGCTGAAGAAATATCCGGCAGAGAGGTCGGTTACCAGTATGGGTTTCAGCTCCTGAAAGTAATAGTCCGGTTTGGGAAAATTAGCATTCTGCGCGGTAGCTGTGGTAACCGGGCCGAAGTAAACGGTACGCAGCAGCAACGACCATACAGGCGTGCTCCAGGCGCCCTGCAGTGTAATTTTCTGACCGGGAATATTGGTAGTAACCCTGGCTCTTTCTGCTTCACTGAAGATAACATACTTGTATTGTTCGAGTCCTTTGGGTGTATTGATACCGGTGACTTCATTTTTTACGAAGTTGCCGCCAGCCAGCAGTTGCAGGCTGCCATGGCCCAGTGGAAAACGATAGCTGCCGGTGAACTCTATCCCGGTGGTGCGGGTGCTGAAGGCGTTATAAAAAAACTTAGCCTGTGTGGTACCGGTTTGCAGCAGCAAAGCACGTACATCGGGCGGAAGGTTATTGTCGTTGGAGGAGAAGTTACCGGTGTTGCCTACACGATTATTGATTTTTACATAATAGGCATCGGCTGTCAGTTCCGCATTGGGCACGGGTTGCGAGGTGATGCCGGCTGTATATCCGGTAGAGCGTTCCGGCGTGAGGGATGGGATGCCCAGTGCACGGGTGGCTGCGCTTTTATTGGAGGCCGTTACCTGATCGATGGCGCGGCCCTGCTGGAAGCTGGTAGAAGTTTCGGTGTAATAGAACTGTGCCAGATCGGGTGCACGGAAGCCGGTGTTGGCCGAGGCCCTTATGTTGAACCAGGGAGCGAAACTATATCGGGTGGCTATTTTACCGGTTGTTACGTTGCCGAAGTCGGAGAAGTTTTCGGCTCGTAGCGCTGCTGATACCAGCCATTGTGCAGTGATTTTGGCTTCCAGGTCTATATACCCAGCCACGATGGCGCGGCTTACATTCACCTCGTTGGACGGCCGGAACCCGGCATGTATCTGTGATCCGGGAGAGAGGCCGTTGAGGGCCAGCAGTCCGGCATTGCTGAGATAAGGCACGCCTGCCACGCTGGTATCAATCCGGTAGATAGTCTGCAGGTCTCCTTTGATATAGGAGGCTTCTTCGCCCGCGATGATCTGGTAGGTTTCTGTGCGGTACTGTGCACCAAAGGCTACGTTGAGGCCATGCAATATACCAGCAATGTGCCGGCTGATATCGAGGCTGGCCGTGTTCTGCGAGCCATTGTAGCTGCCGGCGTTGAAGGTGGTGGGGCTTTTGGCGCCCAGGCTGGCATTCAGTGAATTGCTGATGATGTTGCTGAAATCATTTTTGCCATATACATTGGACAGATCGATGTTCCATTGATTCACTTTTCCTTTTATGCCGATGGCCAGCGACTTATCGGTGATACCATTGTCCATGGCGGGTAGGAAGCCGTCGGGATAGAGTGTGGTGTTGTTGCGTTCTGTCCATCCGGGCAGGCGGTATACGGCGGTGAACTGGGAATTACGGCGGCTGATGCCACCGAAAGCATATACTTCTACCTGTTCTTTTACCGGAATGGCAGTGTTAAAAAAGAGGAGGGCATCTTTGGCTTTGTTGGAGCCGGCACCGCGCTGGTCGAAGAAGTGGCGGTCTATGCCCCGGCTTTTCAGGATAGCGTCGTCGATATCTTTTGTATAGATGGCGTCGTAGCCTCTGGTGTTGGCGCCACCGCCATAAACAGGACCATTGTACAGGCCGGCATCGTCGCGGCCGGGTTGCAGGGCGATGGCCTGGGTGGCGAATTCGGCGCTTACGTTGAGGTAACCACCTTGCTGTCCTATTTTGGTGCCATAGTTGACGCCGGTGCGGGTACTAACGCCGTCGCCTCTACGTCGTGTGGTGGCGGTGGTGTTCACCAGGATATGGTCAGTCTGTTTTTTCAGTACGATGTTGATGACACCGGCGATGGCGTCTGAACCGTATTGGGCAGCAGCGCCATCGCGGAGTATTTCTATGCGGTCTATGGCGCTGACGGGGATGGCATTGAGATCATAGCCGGTAGCGCCGTTGCCCAGACCGCCCCAGTTGACGTTTGCACTCTTGTGGCGTCGTTTGCCATTGACCAGCACCAGCAGCTGGTCTACGCCGAGGCCTCTGAGCTGGGCCAGGTTCAGTGCAGAACCGGCATCACCGGCATTGCTGCCGTTGATGGAGTGAAAAGAAGGAGCAATGTATTGCAGCAGCTGCGTAATACTGGTTTGCGGGGCGGACTGTTGCAACGACTTTATATCGATGATATCTACCGGTACCGGTGAATTGAGTTTGGTACGGTCGGCGCTTCTGGAGCCAACTATTTGTATTTCTCCCAGTTGTCTGGTGGTGTCGGTGACATGCCTGATCTGCGCCGACAAGCCGGAGAACAGTAAGGGAGCGGTGATAGTGAGTATAAATTTTTTCATGCGCTGGTTGGTTGATGGTTAAGGTCGTTGAGCAAAACGATCATCTGTCAGGGCTACCAGGAAGGCTTCCAGGTCCTGTATCTCCTGTTCGCTCAGGTTGAGTGGTTTGTTCAGGGAGAGGTCCCTGCCAATACCATCGGGTACGATGACGTTGGGGTTGTTGTAATAGATAATCACTTCCCGGAGGGTTTTAAACATGCCGTTATGCATGTAGGGGGCAGTAACCGCTACATTACGCAGGCCGGGAACTTTAAAAAATCCTTTGTGGGTGCTGTCTTTGGTCGCTTCATAGCGGCCAGGGTCGGGGAGTGTGGTACCGTTATACAGACCGATGTTTTTAAACCGGTCGGCGGTAAAGTCTTCCCCGGAATGACAGTTGTTGCAATTGGCTTTTCCGATAAACAATAGTCTTCCTCGTTTAGCCGGTACCGTTAGCGCGTTCTCATCACCGGCAATGTAGCGGTCATAGGGACTGTTGGCCGTTTCCAGTGTTTTTTCGTAGGCAGCCAGCGCCTGGGTGATATTGGTGGCTGTGGCCGGCCCGTTAAACACCTGTTCGAATAAATGCCGGTAGCTGTCATTGGCATTGAGCCGCTGTACTGCTTCTTCGATGGGCAGCCCCATTTCGTCGGGGTTGATGATGGGCTGCAGTGCCTGAGCTTCCAGGGTAGGCGCACGGCCATCCCAGAAATAGCTGGGTCGCCCGGAGAGGTTGGTGATACCGGGTGTATTCCTTTTGGTAGGTGTATGATGAATACCCAGACTGAAGGCAGCAGTATCCGCAAAGCCATGTTGTGGCTGGTGACAGGAGGCACAACTGATACTCAGGTCTTTTGACAGCAAGGGTTCAAAGAACAGTTTTTCTCCCAGTTGTGCCCTGGTGGGAGGAGCGCTGTTGCCTGTCCGGAAACCGGCCAGGATGGCGTACAGGCATAGTACGCCCAATAAAATGAATATCATTTTTTTAGCGGGCATCGAACTTATTTTAAGAGAAAAGAAGGGCTGTAACGCAGCATGTTGCTACGCCTCCGATCATCAGACAGTTAAATAAAAAAAAGCAGAAAAAGGGTTGGTGGGAGAGATTTGGTTGTCATTCCCGGGAGAACAGGCAATGTTACCTGTTCTCCCCAGGAACTAATCGGGGTAGCAGAGAATGGATGGTTTAGTTTATTGAGCGTTGGCTACTAACTCCACTGCGAGATCGAAATCGTCGTAGATGGCTTTATCACCAATACCCTCAAAGAAGTTTTTAGAACCGTATTTAATGTTGTATTTGGTACGGTCTACCTTAAGATCCGCTTTGGCTGTCAGTTTGTTACCTGCAACAGCTACTGTAGCCGGGAAAGTGATCGGGTTGGTAATACCTTTAATGGTCAGGTTACCGGTGATATCGTATTTACCAGCGCCTTTAGGTGTTACTTTGGTGATCACAAAATTGGCAGATGGGAATTTCTCTACACCAAAAAAGTCTTCGCTTTTCAGGTGACCCAGCAGTTTGGCGTTACCATCGGCATCTTTGATGTCGGTAACAGCGATGCTGCGGGTGTCGAGGCTGAAGCTACCGCCTTTCAGTACATTGTTTTCAACATCCAGTTTACCGTCGGCTACGTTGATAGTGCCGCTATGCTGGCCGGTTACTTTTTTGCCTACCCAGTTCAGTTTGCTCTGGTTTTTGTCTACCTGGTAGGTAGTAGCTTTTTTAGTAGTGACAGCGCGGGCAGCTTTTTCTTTATTGCCGGCAGTTGCAGGAGAGGTCAAAGACATCAGTATGATGGCGCTTCCCATGAATACCAAGGATACTAATCGTTGCATATGAGTGTGTGTTTAAAATTTTGCTGCAAAGTAATTTGAATTTACGGAGAAGCGTTTGCGCAAAGCGGAAAAAAACTGTTAAATTTTATTTTTCTGCAATAAGTGCGTCCAGATCCCTGTTCCACCGCGCCACATAGTCCTGATAGTATTGGCCGGTGATTTCTCCGGTATAACCGGTATGTATCTGTCTTACTTCTCCTTTACGGTCTATAATGATGGTGGTTGGAAACGCCATCATGCGGTTGAGCGCCGGAAACTTCTCTGACGCCACTTTCTTATCAGCAATGCCACCAAAAAGAATATCATATTGAATGTTGTATTTGTCTTTTAATTTACCCAGTGTGTAACGGGCATATTCCAGGTCGTCTTTTTGTTCAAATCCTACTGCGATCGCTTCTACGCCTCTGTCTTTGTTTTTATTGAACCAGGGTGAGAGGAAGGAAGTCTGATCGGTACAGTTGGGACACCAGGTGCCGATGATTTCCACAATTACCACTTTGCCTTTGTATTTCTCATCGCTGAGCGATACATTTTTGCCGTTGAGATCGGGCAGTGTAAAGTCCAGTTTTTTATATCCTTCTTTGAGATAAGTCAGTTTATACGGGTCCGGTAGTTCTATGGCAGCATTTTTATTACCATCGAATTTGATATTGTTGTAGATGCCCAGACTTAGTTCTCCGGTGAGTGATTTATCATCATTGATTTTTCCCTTGATGTAGATGGGGCTTGGGCCGGTGAAGCCAGACAATTCAAATTCATCGCCATGGACGGTACCTTCCAGCTCACGGCTGTCGCCTACTACCGAGAGGACGACACCTGTTAGTTTGTTGCCCTGTTGTTTAAGCAGTCCTACACGATTGGGCGTGGGCTCTTTGCTGTAGATAGAGAGGTCCCATTTACCGCTGATATCATATTTGGGTGCTTCTTCCGTGCCAGGTGGTGCAAAGCGGTAGTCCTGGCCGTATTCTGCGTAAAAGGGTAGTGCATTGCCGCGGAAGTTGGGCACCAGGCTTCGATATTCACCGGTGATTTTTCCATCACTTTCTATATGGGCCACCAGCGCGGCATCGTAGGTGTTCATTTTAATAAACAAAGAATCACGGCCGACACGTTGTACATGAAAATCATCGCGGCGGGTGCCATTAATCAGTGTAAATACGGCATGTTCAGGGTCTTTCCCTTTCAGTTCGAAGTTAAATGGCACACTGGATTCGCTGAGGGTAAACACACCTCTCCAGACGCCTTCTTTTACAAAAGGTTTTTCAGGGTTGCCGGCAGCAGCGCTCCCCCACAGGGATACAGAGAGGAGACCGGTCATCAGTAATGACTTATGTGTTTTCATGGTGTTATGTTTTTTTTGGTTGAAGAAAAAGATGCGCGGGACATTTAGGGATTTCTGGATTTTTTGATTTAGGGATTTAAAATGCAGCAGAGATTAGACAACGTGATCTTCGTTGCATTTTAAATCCCTAAATCAAGAAATCAAAAAATCAAGAAATTAACGGAACCGGCTATACGCCATTTGTCCTGTTCCTGTATCATCAGGAGAGCATCAACATCGGAAGGATAAAACAAGCGGTTTCATGCTAATTAATTTATGGGCTTCCCGGAAATAGTGGGTGTGTAAATTAATGATTGGTGGCTTTGTTGTTGGTGGTGAAGCAAAGATAGGAGCGGCTTTTTACATTTCCAAATAAAAGTCTATAATTTTTGTAGACTAATTGCTTTCAGGGCGTACAACCGCAATCCTGCTATCTTTCATTAATATGACCTATTTTTGCGGTTTAAACAATCTGACTTGAATAATTCTGTTTTTTTAATAACGCCGCCATTTACACAGCTGAATACGCCTTATCCGGCAACTGCTTACCTGAAAGGGTTCCTGAATACCAAAGGGATCAAAGCCTTTCAGGCAGACCTGGGCATAGAAGTGACGCTGGCATTATTTTCCAGACAGGGATTACAGCAGTTGTTTGCCAGCATTGAGGCTGAGCCGCCGGCTACCACCTTGTCTGAAAATGCAGCAAGGATCATTGCTTTGCAGGAGGATTATGTGAATACCATCGATGCGGTGATCCTGTTTTTACAAGGGAAAAACCCTACGCTGGCGCATCAGATCAGCAAGCGGGATTTTTTACCCGAAGCATCGCGCTTTGCGCAGCTGGATGATCTGCACTGGGCTTTCGGCTCCATGGGCATGCAGGACAGGGCCAAACATCTGGCCACCATGTATCTGGAAGACCTGTCGGACCTGATCATGGAATGTGTGGACCCGCATTTTGGCTTCAGCCGTTATGCAGAACGCCTGAGCCGCTCTGCCAACTCTTTTGATGAATTGTATGATGCCCTGCATGAAGGGTATACTTATATTGATCATATCCTGACAGACCTGCTGGCTGAAAGGATGGAAAGCATACAACCTGCCATGGTGGCTATTTCGGTGCCTTTCCCGGGCAACCTGTATGCCGCTTTTCGCTGCGGGCAGTGGATCAAACAACATTATCCGCAGGTGAAAATAGCCATGGGTGGTGGTTTCCCGAATACGGAGCTGCGGTCACTCAGCGATCCCCGTGTGTTTGAGTTTATCGATTTTATTACCCTTGATGATGGAGAAGCTCCCATGGAAGCCCTGGTGGCTTTCATCAATGGCGAGAAAAACGTAGCGGATCTGAAACGCACGTTCCTGCTCGAGGATGGAAAAGTGATCTATATCAACAATCCGTCCTGCCATGATTACAAGCAGAGCCAGGTAGGCACGCCCGACTACAGCGATCTGCTGCTGGACCATTACGTGTCTGCTATAGAAGTAGTAAACCCCATGCACAGCCTCTGGAGCGATGGCCGCTGGAACAAGCTGACCATGGCGCATGGCTGCTATTGGGGTAAATGTACTTTCTGTGATATCTCACTGGATTATATCCGTGTATATGAGCCCATAGCCGCATCCCTGTTGTGCGACCGTATGGAGACCATCATAGCCCAAACCGGGGAGAACGGCTTTCACTTTGTGGACGAAGCTGCGCCCCCTGCATTGATGCGGGCCCTGGCGCTGGAAATCATCCGGCGCAAACTCACCGTCACCTGGTGGACCAATATCCGTTTCGAAAAAAGTTTTACCCGCGATCTCTGTCTGCTGCTCAAGGCTTCCGGCTGCATTGCGGTGTCTGGTGGGCTGGAAGTGGCATCTGACCGCCTGCTGGGCCTGATTCAGAAAGGTATCACTGTAGCCCAGGTAGCAAGGGTGAACCGTCACTTTACAGAAGCAGGTATCATGGTTCATGCTTACCTGATGTATGGCTTCCCGACACAGACGGCACAGGAGACCATCGATTCGCTGGAAATGGTGCGGCAGATGTTTGAAGCAGGTATCTTACAATCCGCGTTCTGGCACCAGTTTACCATGACGGCACACAGCCCGGTAGGGAAGGACCCGGCTAAATTTAAGGTGCAAAAGGAAACAGAAGAAACCGGCACCTTTGCCAACAATGATATCATGCATATCGATCCTACCGGTGCCGATCACGAGAGCTTCAGCTACGGACTGAAAAAGTCCCTGCTCAATTATATGCATGGCAACTGCCTGGACTATCCATTATCCAAATGGTTTGAGTTTAAGGTCCCCAAAACGGCTGTAGCACCGGATTTCATCAGTAAGGCGTTGCTGGAAGAAGAAGGTGGCACGGTGAAGCCTACCTCGAGGATTGTATACCTGGGCAAACAGCCTGTGGTAGAAACGATCACCAAATCCAAAAAGGGTAGTACCTGGGAAGTGTCTTCTTTTACTTTCCAGAACAAGAAGGAAAAAATGAATATCAGTGTGGCGCCTTCACAGGGCGAATGGCTGGCGAAGCTGCTGAACGAGGCGAAGGTGTCCAACTCCAAAATACTTACGCTGCAGGAGGTGAAGGATAGTTATGAGGCGGCGGGCCTGGAGGATTTTGAGTTGTTCTGGGACAATAAGCCGGTGAATACGCTGTACAAATCGGGGCTGCTGAAGTTGTAGCTATAGCATGTGGTGGCGGAGGCGCCACCCGGATATTTTTTATGTGGTGTCACCTGTTGTGATACCACTGCTGGTATTTTATATCGGTCAATCTGAATATAAAAATCAACCATCCCATCTCCCATAAAATAAATATTTACATTATATTATATCTATATCTGTTTTAATTTAGCTTTCTGTAGGAATTATCCCGGTAGACACCCCGGGGAAAACCCCGGTATAAGGCATAAGAAAAAAGTTGAATATTTGCCTTAAACTAAATACAATAACATGAGCGACAAAATGATGGTCACCGGTTACACCGCTGATAACCAGGGGTATCTTAAAGATACTACCATACCTATCAACTCCCACATGCCTTTTACCGGTAATCCGAATACTTCGGGAATGCCTGTCACAGTGAGTGCTTTTTACGGAATGTTATATCATTTTTTCAATTACCTTAAGAACAATGATGAGGTAAAAGATTTTTTCCAGGGAGTGTACGGTATTGAATTCAGCAAGGCCTCTCTCTTCAGGTTGCTCGGCCAGCAGGGTTGTGAGTATGTTCGCTTCAATTTTGCTATTCCGGATGCAGACGAAAAAATCAGTCTGTTGGCGCATGGGTTGGACATCAACCGCAAGCCAATCGGTTATGATGCGTTGATGGAAAAAGCCCAGGCTGGTAAATTCTGGGATGGTCCTGGAGATCCGGGAGCAGAAGAAAGAGGTAATGGTGGTGAAAAAAACCAGCCACTGGAAGCTTTGTTTGCTGCTCTCAAAGTCAGCGGGCATCCGTTTGGAGCCGCTACACCGGAAGATTTAAAGTAATTAATTAAAAAAGTTTTGCTGCGCCGATGAACGCCTGGATCTATGGATATTATGTGATGTTGCTGCTTTGTTTTGCAATCAGCCTGTTTCACCTGCAATATACGCAGGTGAAGCCCCTGGCGGTATTGCTGGCAGTGTCGATATTATCAGAAGTAGTGGTAGAGCTGATCGGAAAGCGCGGTGACCGTTTCTTTATTGTCTACCACTTTTTTGTGGTGCTGGAATATAGTCTCATAACAATCATTTTGCGATCAGGGATCAAAGACGAGCGATGGCGGTTACTGATGTGGATTTCAATATTCGTATTCGGAGCGGTGTCACTTGTATATAGTTTTGGTTTTAACGGATGGCGTTATTTCCCTGGTATTAATATCACCATTGAGAGTTTCCTCGTCATATGCTGGTGCCTTTTGTCCTTTTTTTCTATCACCCCAAACAGTGAGGCATCTATATTCCGGCACCCAGATTTCTGGCTTACCCTGGCCTTTTTCTTTTATTTCGCCGGTTCTATGTGTGTCAATGGCTTTTACAACCTTTTATTGGCCAGTGATGCACGGTCGGCAAAACAGCTTTTTGCAATTTTAAATTCATTATCCAATTACCTGTTGTATATTATGCTGATAAAAAGCATCATATGCTTCCGGTCAAACAGGATTTCTTCGTAGCTGTCGTACTCATTACCTTACTATTTACTATTATGGGACTGGTAGTGGTGGCGGCAGTCATCAACTATAAGAAAAAACAACAGGCTTACCTTCATCAGCTTAAATTAATGAAAGAAGAGTATGATAAACAATTGATGTGGTCCCAGATTGAAATGCAGGAAGAAACCTTTGCCCATCTGGGGCAGGAGCTGCATGATGATATAGGCCAGTTGTTAACCAGCACCAAATTATTGATTAATGTTACCCAGCGTAACCTGACCGAAGCACCGGAAACACTGAAGATCGCGGAAGAGACCCTCAGTACTGCCATTCATCACCTGCGCGCGCTTTCAAAATCGTTCAGCCGTCAGTGGCTGGACCAGTTCAGCCTGATTGACAACCTGAAGGGCGAAGTGGCCCGTATCAACGCCAGCCGCGCTATAGAGGTGAAGCTTACCCACGAACTGGCAGAACTGCCGCTACAGGCGGAACCGCAGATCATCCTGTTCCGCATTATACAGGAGGCCATACAAAACTGTATGAAACATGCCCGTCCGCAGGTGATCGATATCAGTATTCGTATAGCCAATAAGGTTTTATTACTGATCATTGCCGACGACGGTGCCGGTTTCGACAAAGCCGGTATGTCTGCCACCGGTATGGGCATCCGGAACATGCAACACCGTACCCAACTACTGGGAGGAACTATCAACTGGGAAGTTACGGATGCAGGAGGAACCGCTGTGTTGATAAAATTACCCGTTGAACAAAACTAGTTATGAACATCAAAATTGCCATCGCTGACGACCATCAGTTATTCCTCAAATCACTCAGCCTGCTGATAGCGGGCTTTCAAGGCTTTAGTATTGTAGCCGAAGCAGTCAATGGAAAAGAGCTGCTTGATAAAATCGCCAGATTGTCTGCTCCTCCTGATATCGTACTGCTCGACGTAAACATGCCCGTTATGGATGGCCCCAAAGCCACCGCCCTGCTGCAGAAAGAATATCCCGGCATACGCATCGCCGCATTGTCCATGAAAGAAAATGACAACACCATCATTACCATGCTCAAAGCCGGCTGCTGCGCCTATCTGCTCAAAGACATCCACCCGGTGGAACTGGAAAAAGCACTGTGTGAAATACATGATTCCGGCTACTACCACAACGATGCCTCCAATGTCAACTACCGCCGGCTGATTCTGCAGGCAGAACAAACAGAGGCCATCACTGAAAGGGAAAGAGAGTTTCTCAGCCTGGCCTGCAGCGACCTTACCTATAAAGCTATCGCACAAAAGATGAATGTTTCTGAGAGAACGGTAGACGGCTACCGGGAAATACTGTTCCACAAACTGAATGTACAAAGCCGTACTGGTATGGTGCTGGAAGCCCTGCGCCGCCAGCTGGTATCCCTCTGAACTAACGGTTATCCATAAACGGACATACGGGTGTATGGTGGATCATGGCAGCATGATTTTACCGGTAAAAGAATGTTCTTTACCGATACAGATATGCCCTTTGCCTTATTTCCAGTAAAGCCTTTTGTTGGTTTTAGTATCATTGTGATTATTACATTCATCCAAAATCAAATCAGCAATGAGTGATCAACAAAGGCCTATCCTGGAGGTAGACCAGCTGAGCGTTTCCTATGGCCCTTTTCAGGCAGTGAAAAGTATTTCTTTTACTGTGCAGCCCGGAG
This sequence comes from Chitinophaga sp. HK235, assembly GCF_018255755.1. Classification (NCBI taxonomy): domain Bacteria; kingdom Pseudomonadati; phylum Bacteroidota; class Chitinophagia; order Chitinophagales; family Chitinophagaceae; genus Chitinophaga; species Chitinophaga sp. HK235. Next base: position 80,087 of record NZ_CP073766.1, read on the forward strand.
AAATTTTTGGGCTGTTGGGACCTAACGGCGCCGGCAAAACGAGTACATTAAGTGCCGTAGAAGGTTTATTAAAGCCACAGGGCGGACGTATCTCCGTAGCAGGCTACAGTGTCCTGGAACAACCCCGTCACGCTAAAGCCAACATGGGCGTGCAATTACAATCTACCAGTTTTCAGGCGGAATTAAATGTATCGGAAATCATCCGGTTGTTTGCCGGTATTTACGGGCTGGAGCTGACAGCAGCGCAGGTGCAGGAAAAGCTGAAGGAAATCAATCTGCAGGATTCGGCAAGCAAACGTTTCGGGCAGTTGTCCGGCGGGCAACAGCAGCGCGTATCACTGGTGATCTCCACTATTCATGATCCTAAACTGGTGCTGCTCGATGAGCCTACCACCGGACTGGACCCGCAGTCGAGGCGGCTGCTGTGGGACCGTATAGAAGCTATCAGGGCTAAAGGTCATGCTGTTCTCCTTACCACTCACTCCATGGAAGAAGCAGAAGCGGTATGCGATCGTATCGCCATCATCGACCATGGCCAGGTGATCGCCATCGATACACCGGAGGCGCTGATAGCCGCGCATCGTCATGATCCGGATGTGATCAGTGTTTCCCGTAAAGGTAAAATCACGCTCGAAGATGTATTCATCGGCCTTACCGGCCGGGCTGTCCGTTCATAATCTAAACTATACTTCATGCAAACTACCAATATACCTCAAACTGCTACTGTTATGACTGCCCTGCTGCGGGCGGATTTTACAACGATGTGGCGCAACCGCCGTTCTTTAAGACTGGTGTTGCTGGTGCCGCTGGCGATTCTTGTTTCCTGGAAAGGGCTGATAGGTAAGTTGGGTGGTTCTTTTGTAATAGCCGGGAGCATCACCATTGGGCTGATCAGCATCGGTCTGCTGGGATACGCCAGTTCGGTGGCGAGTGACCGTGATAAAGGGGTGTTTCAGCGTTTACGGGTTGGCCCTGTTGCGGCCTGGACGATCATGTGCAGCCGGATTACCGTGCACATAGCCACTATTATGGTGATGACGCTGCTGATTTTTGCCGTGGGAATTGCGGTAGACAAGATCACCCTTTCTGCTATGGGTTACGTGGCCGGTTTTTTTGCTGCTGTTTTGGGTGGACTGCTTTATCTGAGCCTCGGACAGATGATTGTGGGACTGATTAAAAACCTGGAGACTGTCAATTCCACTACACGGCTGGTCTATTTCCTGTTTATTATGGTGGGTATGCTGGGTAGCTTCGGTGCACTGGGAGACGTGGTGAAAGAATCAGTGCAGTGGTCACCCTATGGTGTGGTGAATCAGGTAGTCGCCACCAGTCTCAAGCCGGAAACCTGGACACAGCATACGACAATGGCTTTACTGGCCAGCTTAGGATATACAGTAGTATTTGGCCTGCTGGGCATCCGGTGGTTCAAATGGAATTAATATTGATCCGGCCGGCTGAATTATTTTCAGCCGGCCGGATGCTGTCAGAAGCTTATATCCATGATATGTTTGCCCTGATATTTAATATTAATTTTTTTAGAGAAGCACCCGATTCTTCCGGCCATGGTGCCTGAGAACGACAGCAGCACGGAATCGTTCAGGTTGATGCCGCTGTTGCCCAGCTTTGTAAAATCGGGTTCCACCACTACCGGCACGGTGAAGGTAGCATGTGCGGGGATGGTCATCACGGTGTCCAGTTTCACATGTCCGAGGTAGAAAGTATCCAGCTTCAGGTCAAGCTCTCCGCCGGTGAAGGTGAAGCCGTAATTATTGGGATTGTAGTATACACCTGTTACCCTCAGCGCCGGCCTTTCCGGTGTGATGCTGAAGACTTTGACAGTGAGCTTGCCGGGCAGCCGTGCTTCGGGAGGGCTGAAAACAGTACAGGCCTGCAAGGTCATGGCGGCTGCCAGCACGAGGCCTGGTATTCTCCATCTGCTTATCTTATTGAAGTAACTCATCCAGTTTTTTCTCCAGTTGATCTTTTTTGTAAGAATCGAGAGAGGCTGCGATCTTTCCATCTTTACCTACCACGATCACGTGAGGAATGTAGAAGATGTGTAAGGCATCCTTCACACCTTTACCATCCTGAAAACCGCCGTCGGCGAGTGTTTGTGTCCACTCCATCTTCAGCTCCTTCATGGCCTCCTGCCATTTCTCCTTGTGGTCATCCACAGATACGCTGACGAACTGCACGCCTTTATCCTTGTATTTGTTGTAGTGTTCGCGCAGGGTTGGAATATAAGCGCGGCAAGGTGCGCACCAGCTGGCCCAGAAGTCAAGCACGACTATTTTACCGGCATATTTTTTAACAGAAAGGGGAGTGTCCTTTATGTCGGTCATTTTCAGATCAGGAAATACCATACCGGTATCCACTTTTTTAAGTGCGGCGAAGGCAGCTTCGAATTGTTGTCCAGACCATGTTTTCAATGCCTCTGGAGTGAGCAGGGGATGAACGGCGGCAGTCTTTTCGAGCGTAGCGCTATGGTCCCTCAATGCCAGATAGGCTGATATCCCGCTGCCGGGATGTTTTTTGATAAATTCTATCGACGGTTTGCGGGAATTTATGAATGTTACCCAGTCGTCGTTCAGCTTGCCACCTTTCAACTGTGCGTCGGACAGTGAATCCAGGGCGCAGTCAATGGTATAGTTGGTATTTTCGAGGTACACAAAAATCATCCGGGTGCTGATTTTCAGTCTTACCAGAGCGGGGTGCGCCAGTTTGCCGGTAAAGTAGAACTCTCCGTTCATGATGCGCGCTTTATCGGGGAATACATCATCTTTCTCATCCTGCCGGAGATGGACAAACTCGCTGATGGCAACGGAACCGCTGATAACCCCGCTTATCCTTCCCCTGATCACAAATCCCTCTTCCGCCATGCTCAGCAAGGGCAGGAGGAGCAGGAACGCTATTTTGAAAATATGTTTTTTCATAACAGTTGTTATTATCCGACACGGCACATGCAACGGTATATTCCGTTGCATGGCTGGTCGTAAGGGTTTTAATAGAGGTTTTATTTTAGGATAGCTGAGATTTTTTTGTCGATATTATCATCATAAAGATCCCGGGCGATCACTTTTCCATCGGGTCCTATCAATACATTTGAAGGAACGTAGGTAACGCCATAAGCTGCGGCAGCCGCATCAGCCCAACCTTTCAGTTCAGACACATGGAGCCAGTCCAGCTTTTCCTTCTCGATGGCTTTCAGCCATGCTTCGCGTTTGGAATCAAGGGAGATGCCCAGTAATACAAAGTTTTTGTCTTTGAATTTTTCGTTCACAGCTTTCAGGAAAGGTATCTGGCCTTTGCAGGGACCGCACCAGCTGGCCCAGAAATCGATCAGTACATATTTTCCTTTGAAGTCGGAGAGGGACACCATTTTACCATTTACATCGGCGAGTGTGAATGCAGGTGCATTGGCACCGATCTTAGGACGGTTGGAAGGATCCGCTGTAGCTTCGTCGGAAAAAGCGAGAGAGGCCTGTGTAGGATCTATTTTACCGGGATATTTATAGCGCATCAGGATACGTGATGCTTTGGCGTGTTCTCCGAGGCCATTGAACAACTCGTCTTTGTCGGCCTGAGATGGGATGTAGCAAGTCAGCAGGTAGCCGCTCAAACCGGAGTTCGGGTGATCTTTGATCCATTTCTTATAACTTCCGATCATCTTGTTCTGGAGCACGCTGGCTTTTTTATTGATGGAGTCAGCAGCATCTTCATCTCCAATCGCTATCGCAGCACTATATTTTTTATGAAGTTCTTCAAACTCTTTACCGGTACCATCTTCTGTAGAGACCAGGTTCATCACTTCCTCTGATTCCTTAGCCCAGGTAGAACCGCTGTATTGAACACCATGGAAGCCGTCGCCTTTACCAGTGATGTTCATCTTCCCGTCTTCCAGGTACACGATGGCGCCACGATTGCTGTTATTACCGGCGGAACCGATCGCCATGATATACATGCTTCCACCTTTGGGCATCGGCATTTTGAATTTGAAGCCGTGGCTCTTTATGCGGGCGCTGTCTACCTCTCCTGAATAGGGTTCATACAGGTACACCATTGTATCGTTGGGCAGCTTGTCAATTTTTGCTGTGATCTCTGCAAACTTTGTATTATCTGTAATGGGGGTAACCGGTTTATCCTGTGCCAGTGTATTCAGGCTGCCGGCGCAAAAGAGGAACAGAAGAGATTTTTTGATCATGATGTGATGCTTTTAGTGTTAATGCTTTTGAGTTAAAAGTGTGAAGGGATATGCCGCTATTATTTGTTCGTCTGCATGTCTTCCAATACTGATATGGTTTGATCTATGTAGATGTCTTTGCTGAGTTTATTCAGCCAGTCTTTGTAGCGTGCGGTTTCTCCCGGCGTTGTTTTCATCGTGGCAGGGTTGATACTGCGCAGCAGTGCTGGTTGTACATTCAGCAGATGTCCGGTAGTCAGTTCTTTGTCGCGCTGAATACGCTGTTCGCAGCTGCGGGCGGCATTGAATTCTTTTCTGAAATCTTCCAGGTTGAGCAGTGCTGTTTTTTCGCGGAGTGTTTTCAGCTGTCTCATGTTATTGTCTATATCAGCAAATGCCGGGCTGGCGTTGATGCGTGCGTTGGCTTTCTGAATAACTGCCTGGTAGTCGCATACAGGTTTTACCTGGTCGAATGGCAGTAGTTGCATCGTATCACAAGGCAGTGCGGAGCTGTAATCCTTTTCCATGATAGATATCAGCGACATTCTCTTTTGCAGGATGATGTCGGGTGTTACGCCGTTCAGTTGTGTGGCGGTACCGGTGATGCGGTAAAATTTCTCCAGTGTGAGGCGCAGGGTGCCGTAGCTGGTGTCGGGGATGCCTTTCTCTATATTACCTGATTTACCGATGTTAAAGCCGCTTTGTGCGGTGCCTTTACCGAAGGTGCTGGAAGTACCGATGATGACAGCACGTTTGAGATCCTGCATGGCGGCGGAGAATATTTCCGATGCGGAGGCGCTGCTTTCATCCACCATGACAGTGAGGGGGCCATCATAGAGAGGTCCGAAGCCAGGAGAGGTATACCTGCGCAGGCTGTCTTTTGAGCGGAGCCATGAGATGGGGCTGGCGGGCACGAAGCCGGAGCACATCCTTACTACTTCATCGAGGGAGCCGCCGGGATTGCCGCGGAGGTCCATGACCATACCATCGATCTCATGTTCTTTCAATTTCTCTATTTCTCTCCATACATCACCGGCAGAGCCTTTAGTTTGTTCACCATTTGGATCGAGATAGAACGAAGGCAGGTAAATGTAACCGTATTTCTTTCCGTTTTTCTCTATCAATGCGCTCTTTGCACGGTTTTCGGTATCGATCACTTCACCTCTTTTCAGCGTAATAGTCCGGGGTTGTTCTCCGGGCTGCTGAAGTTTCAGTGTCACGTCAGTGCCTTTATCCCCGCGGATCATGGCGGTAACGCGGTTGGCTTCCATGCCGCTCACTGCTATCATTTCTCCTTTACTGTCTTTGATGGCGATGATGACATCGTTTTCTTTTATTTCACCGCTTTTGTAGGCGGGGCCGCCGGGCATCAATCTTTTCACAAAAAAATCAGACTCCTTGTTGCCCAGTTCAAAACCGAGGCCGAAGTAGCGTTTGGTGATTGCCTCCGTAAAAGATCTGTCTTCCGGTGCGACATAGGCAGAGTGTGGATCTACCGCTGCCACAGCAACAGACATGAACTGTGTGAATTTCTCTTTCATCGCGTCTTTGCCTGTTGACTGGCGGAAGTATTCCACATACCATTTGCGTACGTAGTCGCGCGCTTTGGCTTCCAGGGCGGAATTGAAGGGGCTTGTTTTCTGTGCAACAGCGACAGTATCTCCTTCCATATAATGCCGCAGGGTGGCATATTTCAGGAATTTGCGCCATTTATCTTCGCGGTCCTGTTCATTAGCGGGAAAGGTCCATTCTTTCTTCCACATCACCTCCAGCGATTCTTTCTGCTGCATGTTGAATGGCTGTTGCAGGATACGCATGCAGATGTTGTTGGCTTCTTTGATACGTTTGCTGTAGATATCATATGTCGCGTCAAAAAAAGCGCTGGAGCCTGTGTTGATCTCATCATCCACCTGGTTTTTATAAGCGGATAATCTGTTGATATCTTCCTGTAGGAATACGTTGTTGTTGGGGTCCAGTATGTGGATGAAGTTTTCCCATACCTCCTTGCTGTAGCTGTCATCAACGGGCCGGAGGCTGAAGTGATCTTTTCTTATTTTCCTGAATGCGGTAGCGATGGCGGCGCTGCGATAACCTGGCAGGCTTACATCCGTTACGGGTGGTATTGCCGGCGATGTTGCAGTAGCCTGGGCCATTGCGCGCACCTGTGCCGGCGACGACTGGGCCATCGAACCGAATCCTGTGAGTGCTGTAGCAGCGGCCAGCAACAGGCTCTTCTTTCCCTGGCAAATTTTCATACTCATGCTAATTAAGGCTGATAAATAATTAAGGCGTTTTCTGTATAAGAGGCAACCGCAGCGGGAAAAAGGGTGAAGCGACATTGAGAAAAAAAATAACCTGAAAAAAAGAAACCTCCCGGAAAGGAGGTTTCTTTTTTGGGGATATCAATACTGGTTTTAGCAGAAGGATATTTCAAGGGGTATTACCAATAGTCTGAAGATCTACGCCATACATATTCTGGAAGTAGCTGATCATGATACTATATCTCCTTTTCACCTGGCCGTTCACATCTACATTCGGGCTGAGCGGATGGCCGGGGGAGGTAAGCTCATCATAAGTGTGGCCGGTGGCCAGCTCGATGAATCCCAGCAGGTCTGTTACTACATTCAGTTTCTCATTGATAGGTTCCACTACACCAGCTGCATATTTATTGTATTCCTGCAAATTTTTATACCCTGGTATAGGTACCATAAAATCCGGTGGTATGTTGATGGCGCCTACACGGAGTGCTCTTTCCATATAGGCCCTGTTGAGCCATGCCCGCAGTTGTTTTGTTTGGGCAGGTGTTTTCTGTGCGAGCGTGCTGTTGGCGTAGCCGAATGCCAGCATGCTGTTACTGGCTGCCATAGCGGGTACTGAAGGTATGCCGTTCCTGCTGATACTGCTGGCGAGGAGTATCTTGAACGGCATTGTTTTCATCAGGAAAGCATCCGGATAGAAACTGAACAGGTGTTGCTTCATGAACTGCAATGCCAGCGGAATGCTGGTTGGATCAGCAACGAAGGCGGAATCTGTTCTTTTGTCTATGTAGTTGTAGGCATAATCATACTGCGTGAATTTGTAGAGTATGTAGCTGTCATATTTTTTATGGAATGCAACGATGCTATCGTCGTAGCTATGATTGCCCTGCGGCAGCGTGTACATGGGTTGTACAGGATCCGGCGTAAGAGCGGCTTCTTTATTGCAGGCGGTTACTATTGCAAGTATCGCCACCAGAAAATATATTCTCATAAATAATTTTTTTGATCAAACATTTTAATCAGGCATCCTGGTACCGTTGAACAAAGGATTTTGCACTAATGCGGGGTTGCGGTTGATCACCTTATCGGGGATAGGCAGCACATATGCCGGATCATGAGGTTTCAGCCGGTATATTTGTGTGGTGGCCTCGTCTGGCATATAGAGGTGTTTGATAGATGGCATGCCATAACGCCGGAGATCAAACCAACGGTGATTTTCTTCCATGAACAGCTCTCTTCTGCGTTCTGTACGGCACATTTGCAGGAGTGCATCTGCCGGCTGTATTCCCCATGGTTGAAAGGAGGTTTTATCTATCCTGTTGCTGCGCAGGGTATTCAGACTGTTGAGTGCTTTGCTGGCAGCGGCTGCATCGCCGGTGGCCTTGTATTGCTGGATACAGGCTTCTGCTCTGTTGAGATAGGCCTCCGCATTCCGCCAGGAAATCCCCAGTGCTTTGTCGCCGTATGCTGTATTGTCTATTTTCTGCCATCCATAGTCAGGTGTAAAATATGGCTTTAAAAAATCCGGAGTGGGAGAGAAAGCGATTACGCTACGAAGATCGTCAGCCTCAAAACAATCTGCCAGGTCATGTGAAACATTGTAGACATTGTAGAATCCAAGCGCCGAATAATCTTTAACGGTGCCGTAGGTAAAGACGGTTTCAATGTTATTGGCTCCGGACAGCGGACGATTGCTGGGATCCGGGGATCCTCCAAGGGTGTTGTAATCGAGCAGCTGGGGACGGTATGCCAGCACAACATCTGCGTGTTGGATAGCTTTATCCCATTTCTCCATGTAGAGATATATTCTGCTGGCCAGCAAATGTGCTGCCACAAAGGAAATGCGGTAAGGCGAGAGATTCGTCCTGTTCTGGTCCAACAGGTAAGTAGCGCTGTCAATATCCTGTGCGATCTGATCATATACTTCTTTCACTGAATTTCTTACCATCGGCTTGTCAGAAAGGTTAGCAGTTATTCTGATAGGAATGCCGGGGCTTTTATCAGGCGTAGTGGTGGAATCGTTGTATGGCTTTGCATATAGATTCACCAGCATAAAATGATAGAAGGCGCGCATTGCAAAGGCTTCACCTTTGAGCTGATCTTTGAGTTGCCGGGCACCTGTGGCATTATCCATGTTTTGCAGGGCTACGTTAGCTCCGAGCAACCAGTGGTAGTAGGACTCCCAGATGTTGAGATTGTCTGTAAAACCGGCATTGGTGGCCCTTATTACAAAATCGGGTTGCCATTGGTATATCGAGGATGCTGTAGTGACCTCGGCCGGAGCATTTGCATTGAGTCCTCCCACATAGGCTTGCACATCATCATCGAGGAATACCCTCCATGACTGGACCGCATCTACGCCGGAAGGGTAACCATCTGAATACAGTATTTCTCCATAATCTTCCGCAGATTTGGGTGTCAGGTCGCTCTGGGAATATTCTTCCAGGAACTTCTTACATGACATCAGACACAAGGCAACAGATATTACAAGCAATATTTTTTTCATGTCGGCAAATTGAAGATTTGTGTTAGAAAGAGGCAGACAGTCCTAATGTGTAACTTCTTGTCAGTGGCAAGGTGCCGTAGGCGGAATGAAAATCGCTGATCTCCGGATCCTGCCCATTCAACCTGCGGTTGGCAATCTTAAACAGGTTAGCTATAGTAAGGGATGCATTGAGGCCTTTGATACCTGTACCCCGCAGCATGGGAGGCGGCACGGTGTACATCAGGCTCAGTGAGGTGCATCGCATATAATCATTGCTGATAGTCCTGATATCAGACAGCGTATAAGCATCCATCGGCGCAATAGTGATATCGTCGCCATAATTAGTCAATATTGAACTCCGTTTGTAATAAGGGACATGCACCCATTGATCGTGGGGAGGATTATCAATTACTGAAGGAATGTTGGTTTTCAATTCATCGCCTGGTTTGCGCCAGCGGTCAAAATAGCTTCTGGGTGTATTGGAATAAGGAGCAGGTACACCGCTACCGAATTCACTCAGCACAAACGGACTGTTCAAGCGCTTGGTACTGCCGAGGCTCACAATAAACGTAGCCCTTGCGGCAAATGACCTGTAGCGGAAAGATGGTGTAAAACCAAATGTGAGTTTGGGCTGTATCTGCCCTGAGTATACCAGTATATCATCAGGGTTGGATGTTTTGGCTTTCTGGTCCAGTTTATCAAACAAAGGCAAGCCGTTATCGGGATTCAGTCCTTTGAATTTATAGGAGTAAAAGCCGCTGATAGGCCTGCCACGCAGATGTCCGTTACCATCAAACAGAGAATAGAAATTACCCTGGTTTACGTCGTCAGACAATTTGTTGAACTGCTTGCTGGTGTTAAAGGAGAGGTTCAATTCCGAATTTTTCGTTCTCACGGGTGTCAGGTTCAGGGTGAGCTCGAACCCTTTGTTGTATATACTGCCATTGTTTCTGTACATGGTGTTCATACCATATTCATACGGTATCTCTACATTGTCCAGCACATCTACCGAGTGTTTGGAATAGTAGTCGAAACCTATTCTCGCACGGTTGTTAAACAAGCCCATATCTGCTCCGATATCCCAATGATAGGTCTTTTCCCAGCGCAGGTCCGGATAGGGTAATGATTTGATGTGGAGATAAGGCAATTGGTTGCGGGGGTTGAATACACCGGTGTTTGCCATATATCCGGCTACCAGGTTGGGGCCTACCGCTGTGACCACATTCCCCTGCGTTCCGTAGGAAGACCTGATCATTAATCCGCTGATGACATTCGTTGGAAACCAGCTTTCGGAGGAAACATCCCAACGTGCGGAGATATCATAATTGGGCAAAAACTTTGAATTGGAGTATTGTCCGAATCGGTTGGACCCATCCATCCGGATAGTGCCATACACGGTATAACGGCCCATCAGGCTATAGCCTATTGTGCTGTAAATGCCAACAGAATTTTCGCGACCATCTGTAATGTTATAGCTATTCTTTTTCCGGCTCAGGTCTGAAGGAAAAAAGGTTTTCCCTCTTTCTGGAAAATATCCTGCCTGTGTGGACAGGGTGCCTTCCCTTTTTACACTGTTTATTTCATTACCGATCGTAAAATTGAACTGGTCGCGGTCATTAAAAAATCTGTTGCTATAGTCGATGCTGTTTTTTGTATTTAATACCAGGCTTCGCTGATAGAATGTATTAGCCACGCCGCCGGCAGGTAAGGGGGAGACCTTGATCATATCATCCGGAGGTGTCCAGTCCTGGTTCCAGCCACGTTCCCTGGCAGCCTGAAACGACAGCTGGTCATATGCCGCCATACCATCTGCGCCGGAAATAAAAGCGGAGGACTGGTTACGGAATGTGAAACCCTTGCCGATATTATAATCCAGCTGCAAGTTGGCGCTGGTAGTGTGTTCTGTTGTGGTATTGGACGTATGATTGATCTCATTCTGAAAATTAAAAACCAGCGGCGGATTGAGGTAGGGTCTTATCACCTCCATGTTATCCATGTATTGGTTTGGCAATGGCTGGCCGGCCGCAATGGGGTAATAGTCATCAGGACTTATTGCCCGGCTGGTTTGCATGGCATATGCGAGCGGAGAGATGCCGTTATAGTAACCGGTACGGGTAGTGTAATTGCTCATCACAGAGAGGTCGAGGTTCAGCCTTTTTCCTACCTGTGTACGGATATCCACATTAACGCCATATTGTTTGTTACCATCGAGCTTTGCAGCACTTTTGTTGTCGGCATAATTAAAAGAAGCGTAATAAACCGTTTTGCCGGCTCCTCCGCTCATGCTCAGCGATTGGTTTAAACTGAACTGGTTTCTGAACAGCAGCTTGAACCAATCGGTGTTCCTTGTTTGCATTTGTGCTACCTTGTCGCGGAACTGTGCTTCCGTGATATCCTTTTTATATAATGCCCGGTACAAACCTTCATAGGACACGGTTTCAGGGAACCCGCTCAGGTTATCCTGAAATACTACACCGTCCTGCAATAACTGATTCGACAACTCAATACGCTCTTTTGAGTTCATCAGGTTAAGGTTCTTGTAGGAAGGCCGTTGCTGAAAAGTATAGGAGGAGTTATAAGACACTTGCATAGGGCCTGCTTTTCCTCTTTTGGTAGTTACCACAATCACGCCATTGGCGGCACGTGTACCGTAGATCGCGGTGGCGGCGGCATCTTTCAGGAAAGTGAGGCTTTCAATGTCGTAGGGGTTAAGGCCGCTGATAGCATTACCGATCAACTCATAGTTGGATTGGGAGGTGCCACCTACGAGGTTATTGAGTAATGCGTTGGAGATATCCACCGGTTCGGGACGTATCATGCCATCCACTACCCACAGGGGTGATGCATTTCCCAGCAGGGTAGAGGTTCCCCTGATGCGCAAAGTAGGCTTGGCATTCACGCCTCCGGAGGTGTTTAATACCATCAGCCCTGGCACCTTCCCCTGCAACATCTTGTCGATGCTGGGCTGGCCGGCCTGCAGCACCTCTGCGGCGCTCAGTTTTGTTACTGAGCCTGTGAATAAGCGCGGATCGATCTTCTGGTATCCATTCACCACCACTTCCTGTATCACCTGCACAACGGAGTCCATTTTAAATGCCTGTGGTCCTTTGTTGGTCGTGCCTGCATTGTAGACGAATGATTTCATACCTATGCGGGAAAAACCGATTTGCTCATTCGTCGGCACCACGAGCATGAAGGCACCGTCGGATTCGGTGACCGTCATATCTTTAGTTGTAAGGCCCTTAATACTCACACCCGCCAGCGGATGGTCGGCCTGGTCGGTAACCCTGCCCCAGACGATCACTCCTATCTTGTCTTTCGTTTGTTTTCTATCAGTTTCATAGATTACTACTCCTTCCATGGCCACGTCAAAGAGGAGGTTTGTATTCGTCAGCACCTGCTTCAGCAGCGTTTCCAAGGATACGTTCTCTGCTTTCACGGTCACGGCAGGTTGACGGTTGATGACTTCTGTGTTGTAGGTGAAACGTACCTTCGTTTTCTCACGGATGTCTTTCAATACCTTGCTCAGCGGGGCATGGCTCGCTTCATAGGATATTTTCCTTGAGAGGATCGCGTCGCCTGCATTATCCTGCGCATACAAGCCGGAACCGGTTTGCAACAGTAAAAGCAATAGCAGGAGGGGACCATACAAGACAAAGCGCTTCACATCCTTCCTGAGGAAGGACAGTGTGGTTAGTTTTCTCATTTCGGTTGATATTACGGTTTGATCAGTGGCAACGGACAGCTGCCGGTATTAATTTTATGCTGGTATGCTGACATTGTGTTATCTGCTGTGTTTCATTGTTACGTGCACTGTTTTGTCCTCTATTTTAAACTGAATATCGTTGATACTCTGGCTGATCAGGTTGAGCACATCCTGCAGGTGCGAAGGTCTGCGTGTATCCAGTGTGAACCTTGCCTGTGCGGCGGCTGGATCGTCGAATACAAAGTTGTAGTCATAGCTGCGTGACAATACACCGGCGATATCTGACAGCGGTGTATCATCGAAGTAGATATCGCCATCCTTCCAGGCGGTATACAGCCTGATATCAGTAGCAGTATGTTTGCTCAGTGCACCATTGCTGGCGCTAACGGATTGTTCTCCAGGCAGCAGGACCAGACTGGCACTGTTGCTGGTGACCAGCAGCTTGCCGTTGGTGAGCGTGGTAACGACGCCTGCTTCGCTGGTATTTACGTTGAAGGCGGTGCCCAGTACCTTCATTGAAACCTTTCCTGCATGTACGATGAAGGGGTGTTGCATATCGGGTGCGATATCAAAGAACACTTCTCCTGTAACATATACTTCGCGGGTATGGCCGTTAAAGGTACCGGGATAAATAAGTGTAGAAGAAGCATTCAATGATATGCGTGTACCGTCTGACAGTTGCAGGCTGAATTGCCGTCCTTTCGGAACTTCCAGGGTATCGTTGTTTGCCGGCACATCCTGGATGGCGCCTTTGTTATAGGTAATGGATGATGAATCGGATTGTATCTGTGCATTTATATTCTGCTGTATTGTTTGGGTGCCATTGCCGAGGATATATACGCCGCCGGCGCGTTTCAGCCTCACTTTTCCGTTGGGGAGCTGGTTGGCCAGCTGGTGACTGTGTTGTTTGCGCCAGGGACTGAGCATCCATATGCCGGCGCCGATGGTGAGCACCAGTAATGCGGCTACGAGTTGCCTGACGATCATCATACGGCGTACGCGTCTGCGGTCTCTCTCCGCTACAAACCTATCCCATCCTGCATCTTCAGAGAATCTGCCTGCATGCTGCCTTGCATGCATTTCCCTGGCGGCGGCCAGCATGCCCATTTCCTCTTCATTGAGGGTGTCGGGAGCGGCGTTGCCATCCAGGACATCCAGCAGCTTGTCCCAATCTATATGGCTATCGTTATCGTGGTCGTTTGTGTGCATCATAACTTATAATAAGGGCAAACAATTTTGAAAAAGGGTGAAGGAAGTAAGTATTTTGAAAAATAAAACCAGCAAAGCCGCCTTTACCATCCATTTACATTCTTTCCTCAGGAACTGCAAGGCCAGCTTGATCTGTGTTTTTACCGTGTTGATGGAGATGCCGAGAGTATCAGCGATATCCTTGTATTTGAGCCCGTCGCGGTTGCTCAGCAGGAATATTTTCCTCCGCTGTTCCGGCAGGCGGGCAATGGCTTCCCACAAGGCTTTATCGCGCTTCTCCTCATCTGTCTGTTCTTCTCCCGGAAAATATTTTACCAGTTCCTCAATCGTTTGTACTTCCTGCAATGTTGTTTTACCGGACTTCTTGATGTAGTTGAGAGAAGCATTGCGGATGGCGCGCACAGCATAACTCCTGAAGTTGTGGGTGACATGCAGTACATCCCGTTTACTCCAGCAGTAGAGAAAAAAATCCTGCACGATATCCCTGGCGGCGTCCTCATCTTCCACCATGTAATACGCGATCGTACACAAAAATTTATAGTGAAGCCTGAACTGTTCTTCAAAAGAAATGGCTTCTACAGACCCTGGTTGATGCATAGTGTACTTCGTATCTTCATTGTTTCCAGTACAAAGTATTGATAAATCCGGAATTATTTCCATCTACGGTATCCAGCTATTTTTCAAATAGCTATTAATTTATGATGTCTGCTGGTTCTTACTTTCCAGCGTAAGGCAATGGAACTTTAAAAAAGGGTGAAGCCAGGGCGTAGTTTTTTTTGATAATGCCGGTGATAAGAACAGTTACGTTGTATGAGTGTGGCGATGATGGGGGGACGTGATCGGGGGGCGTGACTCCCGTTTTACGTGGATTTCATCAATTATGCCGGGTGGCTGAATGCCTGGGAATTTGAAGTAGCTGAGCAGTATTTTTTTATTTTCTCTCAAAAAAATTTGGTGAAATCCTTTGTGTGCTTATCTTTGCACCCCTGACACATCAAAATGCCCAGATGGCGAAATTGGTAGACGCACTGTGTTCAGGTCGCAGCGCCTGCAAGGGTGTGCTGGTTCGAATCCAGTTCTGGGCACTAAAAAGAAAAGGTCGGAAGAAATTCCGACCTTTTCTTTTTTAAGTACTTCCAAATCCTTTACTGACAAGGCAATCAGCTCCAGTATAGGGTTAGGCTCCATGGTTCGATAATCATTTTCATCAAAAATCAGTTTTGCGGGGAATATCGAACCAATGATTTTTTGTTTGACATCTAAATCAAGAACCGTTATTCCGTTCAATAAAGGCATTTTTTGGGAACCTAACACCCTTTATCCGGAGCCTAAATTGGCATAAGTTGCAGGAAAATTTTCCGAATTATTATGAGGAGTAAAGAAGGACAAAAAAGATAATAAGCAAGATAACTCGACCATTTTTTCTAAAATGAAAGAAGGTGCCTCAAAATTACTTTTGAGACACCTTCTTTTTATTCTTTTTGATAGTAATCAGGCAGGTTGTAAATATTGTGCATAAGAATACCCCTCAGCACCATCATCTGTACGAATGAGCCACCATTGCTCATTCATTTTACTGATTAGTGTAACAATTTCACCATGTGCAGCCTTTCCAACGATTGGCTGATCTGTTCCCGGCCCTTTACGAATATTAAGATTGGTTGATTCAGTGACTACTGTCAATTTAGCCCCGGTTACTGCGGTAGCTACCTGAATATCCATTACAACATCTCCGCTAAGAAAATTTGGATCTATCTGCCCATAAATATTCCAAAGCTTATCTTTAACATCCCCGCTGGGAGCAGTGCCATTAATATGCAATACTCCATCCTGTTCCGCAACTTGCAGATCTGAAACACCAGATGCTGTCGCTGTATCCAGCAAATCTTTGTATTTATCCTGTAATGCCATAAATGTTTTAGTTTAAAATGGACTGACTTATTTTACTTTCAAACCTTTTGCATCTACCTTTTTAGGATGTAATGCATCTAATGCCATCTTTAAGGTTTTCCAACGATCTGCTTTCTCTTCGCCGGTAACTGTTAATACGCCATCTTTTACGTCTACTTTTACGCCAGGGAAATCTTTCACCACATCAGCTACCGCAGTTTTGAGTGAATCATCTGCTGTTACCGCTACAGGTGCTGCAGGTGGAGGAGGAGGCGTAACCGTGATGTTATTAACCACGCTCTTAACATCTTTTACAGACTTAGCTGCTTTTTCAGCAGATGTTTTCTCTTCCTCAGTACTTACTGTACCAGACAATGTTACTACCCCTTCTTTTACATTGGCAGTTACTCCAGGAATAGATTGAACTGCTGTACTAACTGTGGTCATGATTTCCGAATCTTTCGGTTTGCTCTTACAAGCAACCATGAAAAATAGCCCAATGGCCATGATGGAAGTCGTCAGATGCCTGAGTTTCATAGTTTTTAATGTTTTAAAGGTGATAAATTCCGCCAAAAGATAAGTATCTTTTTTTATCCTGCAATAAAATCGCAGTCAATTACTTATGATTTAACATTAAAAACGCTATGAATAACGGCTAACTGTTAACTATACACGAGGGATATTAATGCGGGTTGGACTGGGATACCAAAAATCCCAGCGGTATTTGTAGTAAACATACTACATCATTATACTACCATTATCATGTTTGGGCCCCGGTTGGATGAACGTCGTGGTACATAGTGGGGTATCTAAATAGTTGTAGAATAATATTTGGAAATCATTGTTGTCTGGGTAAATTAATTGCTGGCATACGATCAATATACGCCATTGGGAGAATCACTAAGAAACAAATAAGGAGTGCTTTATTTAAGGAAATATGTAGCTGTGATTTGACAGTATTTTGTCAGTACTTATTGAAAAAATAAGTCAGAATAAAATAGTAAAAGGCGGCTACGGGGTGGATAAATATTTTTAGTACCAGCAGGTACTTGCTAACAATACAATTGCAGATTCATTGAAGTGGTTAAGTGCTTTAATATCAATACAATTTGGTTCGATATTTTTCCAGTTCTGGGCACTAAAGAGGAAAGGTCGGAGTTATCTCCGACCTTTCCTCTTTTAAGTGATTCCAAAATCCTTTACTGGCAAGGTAAAGGAGGTACTACTTTGACAATGGTAATAATAGTAGGTTCCACCATTGCCTTTACTGCCACTACCTGTAATGGGTCTACCGCATTGTTTACACACTAAGAAACCTCTAAGCGGCAGGTGTTCGTCTTTGGTGCTGCGTACTTTAGTTACCTTTTTGCGCCCGCTTAACACATCCTGGACTTCATCCGTGAGTCATCGGGCACCGTAGACTATAAATACTTCCGTCTATTACAGTGCAGTCCTGTTTACTTTCCCCTTCCAACTTAATACTGTAGGTGTGTGATAATGAATACTACCATCCAACTGATCAATGAACCACAGACGTTCCTGACTATATGATAATGCGGCGGTGTTTAACCGGCAGCTGTTGTGATTCAATATATGTTGCCAGTTTCGCAACAGTAGGAAAATTAAACAGTGTTTTAATGGTCAGCTCTACTTTCAGCTGCCGGCGCAAAACGGATATCAGCATGGTACCCAGCAAAGAATGCCCTCCCGACTCAAAAAAATTATCGTAAATACCTACGCCGGATATGCCCAATATCTGCTCCCAGGCACCAATCAGAAGACGTTCCAGCTCATTTCCCGGAGGAACATGCTTGTTTCTTACAGATGCCATCTCGCCGGGGTCCGGCAATGCCTTTTTATCAATCTTTCCATTATCGGTTAATGGTAATTTATCTATTTCGATAAGTAAAGTAGGGATCATGTATCCCGGCAGCCGCATCTTCAGATAGGAAAGGACAGCTGCCTTGTCAAATTTCTCCTGTGGTACTACATAGGCAATCAGATTGCTATTATTGTTGTTATTTGTCAGATGATCCTGCCGGGCTATCACTACTGCCTCGTTAACCATACCTGATGCCTGCAGCGCACTTTCTATCTCGCCGGGTTCTATGCGATAACCATGTATCTTTACCTGATCATCAAAACGACCAAGATATTCGATAACGCCTTCCGACAACCACCTTCCCCGATCACCGGTACGGTACATCCGCATAGTCGATTCCGGATAAAATGGGTCCTTGATAAACCTTTCCGCTGTGAGTGACGGACGATTCAGATAACCACGAGACACCCCAATACCTGTTACGCAAATTTCCCCGCCCACCCCTACAGGACATAATTGCAGCGATTCATCCAATATGTATATTTTCATATTTTGAATGGGCTGGCCTAAGGGTACATTCACCCGTTCAGGTAATTCATACATGGCATAATGGCAGATGTTATCTGAAGCTTCTGTTGGCCCATATGCATTCGCTACCGGAATCACTCTTTCAGTATGACATTTAAACCACAACTCCAGCAAATGATAACTGACTGCTTCACCGGTAACAATCAGGAAACAGAGGTCTTTCAGCAACGTCAACTTTTTTTCCCGCAGCAGAACAGCCAAATAAGAAGGAACCAGTTCCAGAATAGTAATCCGATCAAGAATCAGCGCGTCCAGAAATAACGCCGGTTGCAAAATCAGAGATTCATGATAGATGATCGTCTTACCTCCCTTTAACAAGGAAGCAAACATCTGCCATACTGAAATATCAAAAGTATATGCCGCTGTAAATGCTATTGTAGTATCTGATGTGACACTTAAGGTGGCTATCTTTGACTGTAAATGATTCAACATGCCACCATGTTCCACCATCACACCCTTAGGTTGACCTGTAGAACCGGAAGTATAAATCACATATGCCAGGTGGGAAGGTGTAACGAACACCTCAGGTGTAGTAGCTGGATGCTTGCTGAAGATATGTTTATCAGCATCCAGCAAAATAATATTGCTGGTCTCTTCTATGAATGCAAAAAGACTCTTTGTCGCAGTATCGGCTACTATTATATTCGCACCTGTATCTTCCAGGATATGTCTGATCCGATCTATCGGATGTTCGCTATCGATAGGCACATAAGCTGCACCAGCTTTTAAAATCCCCAGTATCCCGATGATCATATTCAGGGACTTTTCTATACAGATAGGCACCATTGTTTCCTCTCTGACCCCTTTAGCCCGTAAGTAGTGTGCTAATTGATCTGCGGATGCAGCAAGCTCACTATATGTGAGCTGCTGATCTTCAAACATCACTGCAACGGCATCCGGTGTGCGATATACCTGCGCCATAAATAAGTCCATCATCGTTCTGTTTGCCGGGAGCTCTCCTGAGACGTTATTGAAAGATATCAATAACTGCTCCTGCTCCTTCGGACTCAACATGGATAACCGGCCAATCTGTTCTTCAGGTGATTTTACAACAGCATACAATAACAGCTTAAAATGTTGGCATAATTGCACAATAGTATCTTCATCAAACAAATCTTTATCGTACTCCACACTTCCGTATAACCCTGCTTTAGTCTCATAAAGCGAGAACATCAAATCAAATTTGGCAGCGGTATAAGTCAGCATTTCTCTGGACAACCGTACCCCTCCCAACTCAAATACAGAGATATCCGGCTGTTCATGCAACTCAAACCTAACCTGAAATAAAGGATTCCGACCCAGGTCTCTTTTTGTTATTATCTGATCTACTACCTTTGCAAAAGGTACATCATGATGCTCAAATGCATCCAATGTTGTTTGTCTTACCTGCTTCAGCAACTGCGTAAACAAAATATCATTCTTCAGTTCATTCCGTATAGCCAGGGTGTTTACGAAATAACCGATAAGTTCTTCTACGCCCTCTTTCATTCTTGTTACAACTGAAGTACCAATACAAATATCTCCCTGACCACTATAGCGGTACAACAACACATTAAATACAGACAGAAGGGTCATGTATAAGGTTGCCCCATGCTGTTTGCCCAGATTTCGCAAACCGTCTGTCAGTTCGAGGTCAATATTGTAAGTAAAAGCTGCTCCCTGAATGCCCGGAACAGCTGGCCGTGGATGATCGGTAAGCAGGTTTAGCGGAATAACCCCTTCCAGCTTATTTTTCCAATAAACCATTTTATTATTCAATACTTCTTCTGATAGGGACTCCCGTTGCCATATCGCATAATCTGCATACTGCATATTTAGAGAAGGTAATTGAGGAGTGCGCGATTCCATGTACGCGGTATAAAACTCAACCAGCTCGCGGTAAAGAATATCAACAGACCAACCATCAGAAGCAATGTGATGTATCGTTAATACCAACATATGCTCCATCTCAGAAAGGTGAATCAGCTGTGCACGCAGCATATAATCTTTTGACAGATCAAAAGGGGTGCTTACTAATTTGATGAGATACGTTTCCAATGTTTGGGAATGCATCTCATAAAAAGTACGATCATTTATTTCCAATTCCCATTGGTCGGCTGCCAATACCTTCTGAAACAGCGTTTCATCCTCAAATGTGTATACTGTTCTCAACACCTCGTGCCGATTAACAATCTGCCGCAATGCATATCTTAAAGCCGGCACCTGAATCACCCCTTCCACCCTGTAAAGGAGGTATTCATGATAGGCAACTGATCCTTCTAACTGATCAATAAACCACAAACTTTCCTGCTCAAAGGATAATGGGATATGTAAGGGCCTTGACTGCTGCCAGGTGATAGGAGATAAGCTGCTTTCTGATGAAAAAATTTCGTCTTTGGGATTTCTCTCTTCCATTGGGTGATGGCCATTCTCCGGAATGTTTTTCATCTCGCCGGATGCAACTGTTTCAATTGCACCAGGTACGCTCCTTACGCTATCAAGTTGTAGGGCCAGCAGCTTGAATTGCTGCGTCATACTGACCAGAATCTGCTGCCGCATATTTTCCATTTGCTCCTGTATTACTGCTGACACTACAGTAACTACACTATTCAGATCTGAGGCCGCGGCCGGAGCTTGTATAACATCACTTGTTGCCGGTATCGGATCAGTTTTTTCAGGAGTCGTCTGAACTGTTTTATGCGCTTCAATATATGTTGCCAGTTTATCAAGCGTCGTCAGTGCTTCGAATAGTTGGGGGATGGTGAATTTCACCTTATACTTTTTCTCTATGCTTGTTACCATACGGATCAAAGTAAGAGAATTGGCGCCCAGCAATAGTATATCCCTATGTATGTCAATCTCTGCAGCAGGAATTTTCAAGAGTTCACCCAATGCCCCGCGGAGATACGCTAAGGTATCCATACGGCTGTCTGCAGTCTGATCCCTGGTATCCGTTATCTCCTTAATTTTTACCGGAGATGTTATTGCTACCTGTGTATTTTCTACCTGTTGTATCCAATATCGCTGGCGTTGAAATGGATATACAGGTAATGTTACCTTCTGGCATAGACATTCCGCATAAAACTCCTCCCAATTCACAGAGATACCTTTTACATGTAAGGCCATTAAGCTTTGTAACATAGTACTCCAGGATGATACACCATGTTCTAAACTGGTTAACAGGCTATCTTCCGGATACTCCAGCGTCATCTGTGCCAAAGGCAAGAGCGCAGGATGCGGCCCTAATTCCATCAGCATATCTCCGCCCTGCTCTGTTATAGTAGTGAGGCTTCTATAAAACTGTACAGGAGCCGTAATATGTTCACACCAATAATCCGGACTGGCTATAGTCGGGTTGGCCAGCATCCCGGTGACACTTGAGATCAGATCAATTACAGGTTGATGAAACTTAATCCCGGCGGCAACTTCCCTGAATTCATCCAACATGGGCTCCATAGGAGCGGAGTGGGTTGTTCCCCGTTCTTTAATCGATTGCGTTAATTGGGCCCTTGCAGCAATCAGTATCAATCCATCTTCCAGACTGAACACACCGGCAATGCATGCAGCCGCATATTCCCCAATGCCATGCCCTACTACTACAGATGGAGATACGCCCCAGGATTTCAATACAGCTGCCAGACCACAGGAAATAGCAAATACGGCCGGCTGCGCGAACATGGTTTGTTGTAAAATTTTATCTCTTTCAGCGCCATCCGTCTCATAAAATATTTTTACCAACTGAATGTTCCAACGGGTTTTCAGAAAAGCATCACATTGATCTATTACATTTTTAAACACCGGATTATGTTCATATAATTCTTTCCCCGTATTCCAGTTTTCGATCCCCTGCCCAGTAAACAGCCATACCAGTTTCCCTTTCGATGCCTGGGCAACCCCAGACCTTATTTCATTTGTTATACCGTTTACATAATCAAGCAGGTATTTTCCGGCTGCTTGTTTGGAAGTTGCTTGTAATGCCAGCCGGTGCTGGAATACATCACGGGTTATTGCTGCACTATAAGCTATATCCCGCCAATCAGCGGAGTTATTATTACAAAAGCGAATATATTGCTGTGCCAATGCTTCCAGTGCTGCGGGTGTTTTAGCAGATAAGAGCAAAGGATAAGAAGGATACACGACCTGTCGTTGCTGCGCCTCCACACCATTGCTTACATCGGGTGCCTGCTCCACGATAACGTGTACGTTGGTCCCGCTCAATCCAAATGCACTCACAGCAGCTCTCCTTTTTACAGCAACGGGCCAATCCACCAGTCTATCGACTACTTTAACAGCCATTTCATTCCAGGGTATAAATTTATTGGGAACCTCATAATGCAAACTGGCCGGTATTTCTCCATGTTGTAAGCAAAGCACCGTTTTGATAAACCCGGCTACACCTCCCGCTGCTTCCAGATGCCCGATATTTGATTTAACAGCCCCTATCAATAATGGCTTGTCTTTCGTACTGGCATCTCCATATACAGCCTGTAAAGCCTGTACTTCAACAGGATCACCCAGACGGGTACCTGTTCCATGCGTTTCCACATATTGCACAGTGTCTGCACCAACGGAAGCATCTCTCAATGCTTTTTCGATCAGTTGCTGCTGCATGGTACCATTCGGCGCTGTAAGTCCGTTACTTAGCCCATCGTGGTTAACTGCCGAACCTTTGATCACCGCAAGGATATTATCACCATCTGCCAATGCATCCCTCAATCGCTTCATTACAACTATACCACAACCTTCTCCTCTCACGTATCCATCTGCGCTGTCATCAAATGATTTACATAAGCCGGTGGGAGAAAGTGCTTTCATCTGACATAGCTTAACGGTAGTATCAGGTGTCAGCATCAGGTTTACCCCGCCTGCCAGGGCCAGAGAGCACTCTCTGCGTATAAGGCTTAACCTGGCTTGGTGGATGCAGAGCAGAGAGGAGGAACAAGCAGTATCCAATTGCATTACCGGGCCATGAAAATCGAATGTATAAGCGATCCTGCCAGCAGCGATACTTCTTTCAACGCCGAGGCTGTCCATGTCTTCACCAAAAGAATGCTCCCTGTTATCATGAATGATCGTTTCATAATCATCCGATCCCATGCCAATAAAAATCCCGCTATCACTACCTCTCAGCTTTAATGCTGAAAATCCTCCATGCTCCAGTGCTTCCCAGCATATTTCGAGTAACAGCCGTTGCTGCGGGTCCATATAAGCAGCTTCCTTCGGCGAGATACCAAAAAACATCGGATCAAACTTATCCACCTGCCTCAGAAAGCCACCGTGCTGAGTATACATCTTTCCGGAGGTTATCTCCTCCGTGGCAGAATAGGCTGCTACATCCCAACGATCTTCCGGGGTAACGGTAATGGCACTACGCTGTTCTTTTAAAAATGTCCAGAATGCTTCCGGGGTATTAATATCTCCGGGGAAACGACACCCAATACCCACTATTGCAATACTGTCGTTATCATCACCCTCGCTATGACGCAGCTCAGATTCTTTCTTTGCATCATTACCTATGCCCGAAAGATATGCTGATAAGGTAGCCGGGGTAGGGAAATTATAAATAATGGTTTTCTCAACCGTAGTGCCCAGCAACACTTCCAAATCAGCTGCCAGGACAACTACATGCATGGAAGTCATACCATACGCAGAAAATGGCTTGTCCACCACCAGATCTGTTGCTGTAAGATTAAAACGCTGTTGTAACCATTCACATAACCATTGCTCAATTGTATCTTTAGACGGGGTAGAAGGAGCAGACAGCGGAGAAACTTTATCAGTACCCCTATGCACCTCCTCAATTGTGTTGATAATAGTTGTATAAGCGCCTTTTACAAAGGATTCCGCCAATAAATACCGTTTCACTTTTCCGCTGGTGGTTTTTGGTATTTTTCTCACCGGTACGACCTGTTTTATTTCCAGGCCCAAACGTGCTGCAATAAATCCTTTTATAGCATCGGCAAGAGGTATGAATGCCTCTACTGAGGCTTTGTGCACCACAAAGATGACAATAGCCTCTACTCCAGTTTCTTTGTCCGGTATACCACAAGCCACCACTTTTCCCGTATCGATACCTTCTAATTGTTCTAATGTATTTTCTATATCATGCGGATATACATTTGCACCATTTACAAAGATGATATCCTTTACTCTTCCTGCGACATACAAACACCCTTCCCACATGAATCCTGTATCACCTGTGTTCAACCATCCATCCTTACTGATGGAAGCGTCTGTAGCCGCTGCATTGTTATAATATTTTCGGGTTACACTATCCCCTTTGACCCGGATAAGCCCCATATAACCCTCCGGCAATATATTGTCCTGCTCATCATAGATCCTGATATCCATACCGGTGATGGGTTCTCCCACATTTACCAGCTCAAGTGTACTTTCCGAAGGCATGGGCTGTACGCTGTCATGTGTTATTACACAGTTGCCCAGGGTCAACATTTTTCTATTCACAAGAATAGTTTTCAACAAAGGAAAAGAACGCTTGAAGGTCACCTTCAGTGTGGCTTCTGCTAATCCATATCCTGTCCGTATTGCATCAGGATGAAGACCACATCTCTTCATAGTATCTGTAAAACGGCGACATAAAGCTGCTGATATGGGTTCTGCACCATTATTAATGATACGCAGGCAAGACAGGTCCAGGTCGCTCGCTTTATGCTCGCTGAATTGATTCAGGTAGTATTTATAACCAAAGTTGGGAGAACCTGTTATCGTGACGCGATGAGTTGATATCTTTTGCAACCATACTAAAGGAGCCCTTATAAACAAATCCGTGGGCATAATATATTGTTGTATGCCTATATAGAGCGGATATAGATGAAAGCAGATCAGACCCATATCATGTGTTAACGGCATCCAGCTCAGCGTACTATCTTTCTCATTCCACCCGTTCGTCAATAAAGAGCCGCGTATATTGGCGATCACATTGGCATGGGTCAATGTTACTCCTTTAGGATCGCCTGTAGAACCAGAAGAGAACTGCAGGAATGCAATCATATCCGCAGTTACAGGATATATCTTTCCTTCTCTACCTGCATGCTTCATATCTTCCGTAAAAAGCACACGATCAAAATGTTCTTCGAAATTCCTGTCTGTATTCTTTTGTCCGCATAGTTTTTCATAATGTGGACGGTTAGTGACGAGGAATGGATGATTTAAAAATGCGCTTATCCTGGTTAATTTCGTTACGTTCTCTGTATGGTAGGCAACAGAAGCCGGGACTGGTACAATAGCACTTAATATACAGGCCCAGAAAATCTGTAGAAAGGTTTTATTATCTTCCACCTGTAACACTAGTTCATCACCAGAGTGCAGCCCCTGCTCCTGCAAATAATGCATCCAGGACAAGGCATCTGCATAAAGTTGGCCGTATGAAAGGAACTCTTCCTGGTTGCCTCTTCCGATAAAAGTTATCCCTTTATCTTTAACATCTTTGAGCCTTATCAACATTGCTGACAGTGTTGCAGGAGTATCTTGTTTCTTCATAAAATAAACGCGTTAACAAAGGGTTTTACAATAGTTTTTCTCGCGAGGGTAATAGCATACGATAACATCAGGCATGTGCTATGGTAACCGGCTTTAAAGGGAATCATATGTGAGCCAGACATGATTCTTCCTGAATGAATATTATCCAGGTAAGTAACTGAATAAGGTTACATTACGATAATTAACAAACACGGACTTTCCATGTATACATACGTATATCACGTTACAAAACTTCAAATATTAATTGATCAATAAACCCCGACAGTCATTGCATGGCTCTGCCGTCACTCAGCTACAGAGTAGATACTTTCATCGGGAAAAAAGGAAAAGCACAAATCACTAGATTCAGTGCAGAAGAAAAAGGGTTAATAAATCTATGTAGAAAAGTTAAAAAAAACTAACAATTCTTTTTACTAACTGCAAATACTAATCGATGTGTTCAGTAAATTCATTAAGGATTTTTAAACTTAAACATATTTCTTTTAAAAGATAAGGTTCCTTGTTAGTATTTTAAAAATAATATTATCCTATGCAGTATATCCACAGTGATAAGAAAATTTATGAAGAAGAGTGAAAGGACGATTGAGTAATAGGCTATCGGGGCAGCCTATATTCCACCTGATAAATGGAAAAATAAGACCTGTAGTAGTATTAAATAAATCTCACTACACCAATGTAGCAACGCTTTGTAAAAATGCAGTTACCAATTTATGTGGATGCTCTGTTGTAGAATTATCCTGTGGAACAAAAAGTGTTGCTATAAAAAAGCGGTGCTTATTGAGTTCCAGGATTCTCGCTTCTTTTGACGCATCGGTTCCTACCACCTTAAAGCCACGACTGTCAAGCAAATCCTGGTATTCAGGATTGAGTCCGAAGTTGCAGTAGTATTTTTCTTTTATCTGGTCTGTGCCAAATATCCGGGAAGTTTGAGACTGCTTGTCAGTGAGATTAATTTCAAGTGTTTGCCCTGCCAGGGAACAGCTTAGAATAAACCTGTATTTTTTAAAAAGAATATTTTCATGAGGACTAAGAAATTCCACAAAAGGCATGAAATTTCTTAGTGGATACCTATTTTACGGTAAAGGATGATGTTATCAACGTTGGGGATTTTAGCATGATCAAACCCGCTTTTATAGACATGGTAGCTACTGCAAATATTCATCTTTCTTGCCATCAGGTTTTGGAGAAAAACCTCCAATCTTTCATGACAGACACACGTACATACCTATATTATATAACTTACCCGGTATCAGTAGTAGCTGCTTCGATCACCTTCCACTAGCGGGCACGAAAAGGCTTGTAAGTTTATGCTTGCAAGCCTTTTTTCTTTCCAGCAGTGTCACCCAAAAGACACTCAGCCTACACAGTTGATTAACATTTTCAGGCTTAACACAGATGCAAGAAAAACAGGCGTACCCTGGAAATAGCCTCAGTAAACACCTATATCCTGACCATCACTACCAGCGACGGAAAAAATTCAACCAGTGTTTCATCCACCAATTTAACAGGTACAGGAGGTGTGTGGGCTGTCCAGTTGTTCCATGATACACGGGATCCATCAGGTGCAGTCACTTCAAATCCGGCAAATTGCCAGTCGCCGTAATAATGATTATTACGGAAGATATTATCTGGCTTGCTATATAAAAATAATTAGTCAGCTTTTTATAAGGCACTGCGAGAACAGCTGACGTTGTTCTTCCCAACTACAGACATTTAAAATGCTTATCGCATTTGCAAAGACATTAGATTGTTTGGTGGTGATTCAAATAAGACATTAAATAATAATTGACAATTGCGTTACTATTACCAGGAGTAAGGAACCAATAAAATGAAAGATTTTAAGTAGGGAGTTTTTTTAAGGAGATAATAACAGAAGCGTTTGCATAATTTTTCTGATACTATAGGAATAAGGCCTTTTTTGCTGTTTTATTATCAAAAACCATCAAAGACCAATTTCACTTTCTATCCGGAATAAAACAAATCGAATGAACAAAAAAACGCTGCTAAAAAGAACAGGATTTGTTTTTTTAATCCCCCTGGCATTTCTGCAATGCAAAAGGGAACTGTCGTCGCCATCTGCACAACAATCGAATAAGCAACAATGGATAAACGATTATTTTAAGGAATTATCCTCTTCCAACTATACCAACATCTATGCGGTAAGCTGGTGGCATGAAAACTTTGACGGTTCTTTTTTAACTATTAACTCCAGTGAAGCGGCCCTTCAGCAATACCAAACTGAAGTGGGCAATAGCCTTTTTGCAGAACAATGTTCTTTTGTAAACGGTAAATTAACCTTCCAGGCAGGTAAGATCTATCACGCGGCCTTTCCCAATTTTGGAGGTACTGAAGATCAGGTATTGGACAACAATATTACAAATTTTGAGGTACTGGCGAAAAGAAAAATAGCCTGGGCTTATTTTTCCAATAATTGGGTACATGGCATTGTATTTCCACAAAGAGAGGTTGATATCATTAAGAACGCTGGAAAAGTTCCCTTTATACGAATGATGCCCCGGAGCCGGTTCGAAGCCAATAAACCCGATCCTCAATGGCATTTAATTGATATCATTCACGGACAGTTTGATACTTCTTTGAAAGACTGGGCAAGGGCTGCAAAAAACTGCGGCACCAATCTCCTGGTGGAATTTGGCGCAGAAGTGAACTGCAGCTGCTTCCCGTGGAATGGCAGTTACAATGGGGGAGGGATGCTCAATGGATATGGTGACCCTAACTATCCAGATGGTCCGGAGATTTACCGGGATGCATTCCGCCATATCATTGATCTTTTTAAGCAAGAGCAGGTAACTAATATAACCTGGTTTTTTCATGTAGATGCTTCCGGCTCACCGAATGAATGGTGGAATGAAGCCCGGTATTATTACCCGGGAGATAATTATATCGATTGGATAGGTGTGAGTACCTATGGCCCTCAGAAAAAAACCGATAGTTATACCAGACCAAAGGACTTGCTGGATGGTGCCTATAGGATGTTGCAATCAGTATCAGCCAACAAACCTTACGCCGTTGTAGAACTGGGCGTCACGGAATGGTAAATATTTTACATAACTGCTTTAAGGTCAATGAAAATTGGTTCGATAGCCTTCCACTAGTGGGCACAAGATTGCGGGAATTAGATCGACTTTAAAGAAGGTTGGTCGAATTGCTTATGATAATGCTGATCTTTAATGTGCTGTGGATGCTTTTATTCAAATTGTAACTCCTAAATCCATAGTAAAGGATGCATTATCGAATATTCATTATCTCTATTGTTGATCTTATAATCCCAGCCGGTGTTGTTGCTTATAGCTGATATGGTGCCCGGGCCGGTTTACGAATTATCCGGACTTCCGCTGTAATTCCGGAGGTAATGGCCGGTTAAATTCATATGAAAGACCTGGGGAGCATTAGGTTCCGGTCATGGGGGCTATTTTAGTAGTTGTCTGATATCCCCCATAAATTAATCCTGTAATATCCAATTTATTGCCCTACCTTTAACAAGGTTACATTTGGTTTCTTCTGATTTAGTTTGGGCTTCTTTTTTCTTCCTTAGCCCCTGTTTTTCAGTAGTATATGTGTTGAATTAAAATTATATTTGTGAATATTTTTGTAGGTAATATAAGTGACAGAACAACTGAAGATGAGATATGGTCTTTATTTGACCCATTTGGAGTTGTATATAGTATTAATGTGGCTTATGATAAGTACAGTGGCCGTTCTAAAGGCTTTGCATTCGTTGAAATGCCAGACGATTCCAATGCAGTACAGGCAATTAAGGAACTGAATAATTCAGTAGTTGCTGGCCAGACAATAGTAGTGTATGAGGCTCGTCCAAAACCTGAAAGACCAGAAAATAATCGTTTCTCCAGATCCGGCCCAAGGCCTGGATTTAGACCCAGATACTAATAGTTTGATGTTTTAAAACGTCAATTACCTTTATCTGTTAAGAGAGCAGAAGAGCAAAGCCGCAAAATACGTTAAGTAGTTTGTAGCTTTGCTCTTGCTTTGCTATGTACCGGATATTCGCTTTTTTAAGTGATTCAATATTTTGGTAGCTTTATATGTTTTTCTGTATCCCTATATTAGGGAATAACTCTGTAGTGAACAATAATTGTCTATGAAATACTTTTTTAGCCCGTGGTTTATTCTGTATCCTGGTAGGTCTTAATGGAAATGCGCAATACATCAGCCAGCTTGAAAAGCTGATCCCACTTACCCCCAAAGCGGGGGAAATGGAGCAGTATGGAAAACTTACAGTGAATAGCTCCAAAGGAATACCCGATATAACTATAAAAAGATGATGAAAAAATTATTGATACTATTAACGATTGTTACTTTTATCAATTGCGAACATATTGAATCCCCAATATCCTTTTCAGCATTAGATATTACATACTCAAGTGGATGGAGTAAAAATTATTCTGTTAAAATAACCAATACAGGGGATGTTGTGATGCAGCGGGGAAGAGGCCGTAAGCTATTTTATAAAGGCCAGCTGAACCAGCAGGAGCTGAGAAAGCTGGATAGTTTATATAGCACCATTCCATTTGAAAAGTACGATAGCGCTTATATTGATGAGGATGGATTTGACCTTGCATCCTATAAAATAATAACATCAGGGAATAAATCTACCGGCGTGTATGTGTATGGGACCCGGAAAGTGCCACCTGCATTGAGAAATCTGATGGAATACATACAGGGTATTGAAAGAAACATCAAACTCGCTCCTGCTGATACGGTTGTATCTTTCAGAAGTGAAAAAGATTTCTATCCACCTTCCCCTCCATTGAAGAGTAATTGAAAATTTCCCAAACGATAGTTCCCGGACACATTACCATACAATCTTGGTGACTCGGGGTGTTAGTTTGGTAACTGAGTGTCGTCTGATTCTATTCTATTTCATTTTGCATAATTGATTTAAAATCAATAAAAATTGGTTCGATAACCTTCCACTACTGGGCACTAAAGTGGACAAATCGGGATTTATCTTGGTTTGTCCACTTTTATTTTAGAGGAGACCCACGTCCAGCGAGTATATTAGCTTAACGGCTTGGTTAGATGAGAAACAAATTTTTGACTTGAACAAAGCAAAATTAGAGTTGCCAGGGAATGCTTTTTTAGCAGAATCATTATTTAGTCAAGGTTTTGAAATAAGGCCAGTAGCCCGCGAAGGGCTGCACATCATCACGAAAATGTGACCGGACGCAAACCTGCGATACTTGTATAAAGGTCCCCGCCGTCAGGGGCATGGCCGGCCACGGCAATATGAAGATAAAATTGACTGTAATAATATTGATAACGTAAGGCCAGGAAATTTACAGCAGATGAAAATGTGGTTTACTATAGCAGTATCGTATATGCTATAGCGTTAAAACATTAGGTGCGGATATTATTGATCGCAAGATAGGCAGGTACGATATTCTTTTGTCAACAGAGCAGTCATTGGCCCCGACTACGATTGTAAAATATTATAGGTTACGATTCCAGGTGGAATTTTTAATCTGCGATGCAAAGCAACCTGCCGGATTGGATGATTACCAGGCCAGGGATCAGGTAAAACCAGCCTTTCACTATAATATGGCTTTAAGTGCTGTTAGTGTTACCAAAACTGTATTCTGGCTCAGGCATCGGGACAAAGATAGACCCGTGAGAAGAAAAAGCGTGAACGACGTTGTGGCGTATATAATATAATGAAAAGCATATAGCCGTTGAAGTGCCCCCCAAGAGTCAAATGCTTTTGGGGATATTTTTGTGGATAAAATAATGGAGTGCCCCTGTGCCGCAGTGGGAATCGTATACAAATCGCAGTGTCATCTTTTTTTGATATACCATTATTAATGGAATTGGCAGACGCTGTTATTTTTTTACTATTGAAAATGATATTTCGTTAGATGATTTTTTATCATCAATGTATAATGTTAGGATATCATCCATTGTCAATACATATTTTACGGTTTTTGTTTTCAGCTTTCCGGTGAAAATCCCGCTGGTGGACTGCAGCAGGCTGGCAGTGTGAAGTGGAAGCTGCGTTAAGAAAACGTTTTGTTTGCTGTTGAGTACGATAAAAACGTTTGGTGGTTCAATTAAAATTTCTATATTCGTATATATCTGTTAGAGTAGATATATGCCAATTGACATTCTTTGAACCCTTATAAGTAAGTGAATTGTTAGCTCAGTTGTTTTTGCTTGAGTGTGTGCCAGTGTTGATTTCTTACGGAAGATATGTCGCTTTGGTTTGTTCTATTGAGACCCTTATTTGGAACTTCTGCTCACTTTTTTTTGCGGCCTTTTTTTCTTATTGCTGATAAGGTGTTACTTACAGTAGCGATAGCTTTTTTTGGTCATATAAAATTGATAAGTAATGACGAAGTTTGTCCCCGCGTGGTATCTGCTGTACACAAAACCTAAACATGAGCGAAAGGTGGCAGAGCAATTGGATAGAAAAAACATTTCGCTTTACCTGCCGATGATGAAGGTGGCAAGAAAGTGGCATGATCGCACAAAAATTATCGATATGCCGATGTTTCCTTCCTACATTTTCGTGAAGCTGCACAACCTGGAAGATTATTTTTATGCCCTTCACTGCGATGGCACTGTCCGTTATGTAACAGACTGCAAAAGCAGCGCCCGTGTGAGAGAAGAGGTAATCGAAAATCTCAGACTGGTAGTTGACAGAGGGATCGATATCGAGGTTTATCCGGATAACTTTAACGCCGGCCAGCGCTGTATGATCAACGAAGGTATCTTCGGCGGTATAGAGTGTGAAGTGGTAGAATATAAGAATGAACAGAAAGTGATTGTACGGATTGACCTGTTGCACCGATCAGTATTGGCTACACTACCGTGTATGTCATTAGTCCATAGTTAAGTTATTAGCTGGTATAAACACACATCTAGATAATTGACCGTCCATGATAATTGGCATTTTCAGTTAACTGCCATTGTTGATATCAAACGATTTATCATCGTTATTGCTCTAACCCATACAGCTATTTGTGAATCCCTTTTAATTATATGATTATGGATGCTAAGAGCAGGCAGTTTTTTTTATCCTATATCCTGGAAAATAGAATCACAGACGTGGTGAAAATCAATAATGATTGTCTTCATCTTTTGGGAACGGAACTTCCCATAAAGGTGAATGAGACAGGCAGCATTGTGAGTATCAGGAATAGCCAGCTGGATCAACCCCTTTCAGCGCGGCTTACCTACGAGCTATGGAGCCTGAGTTACCTGAATGCCTGTCTGATGCATGCCAGAGAGGACGGAAGTGGCATTATACTGCAACTCCGGATTAATGCCATTGAATTATTGGTAGAAACACTGGCGCAACTCGAAGATGAAATAACCGGGAATGACATTATTGCTATCATAGAAGATGTTGCCAACGGTAGAATGTCTATTAAGAATGAGTTGAGCAAAGTCGCTCATTAGAAAATTTCTTTCATATGCCTTCAAACACTGTCAAATCGCTTACAGAACGGTGAGCGATCGAATGCTCTCTTCGGCAGTCCACCACTGCTATATATCCCTCGCTTGCTATCTTTTATAACCGTTAAAGTAAATTTCACTATACATATATGGGACTGGTTTTAGGAAAAATGATCCAAGACTATTGGCGTAAAAAGCTACTGGACGGGGATTTTGTTAAATCCGATGTAAGATCTGGTTTGTCCAAAAGCGTTCTGATAGAAGAGAAATATCTCACCTATTTTTATAAGCTGTCTGCCGGAAATGAAATGGCAGCCTTCACTTTATTACTCACCGTTTTTAATATCCTGATCCGGAAATATTTTCAGCGGGGCGGCCTTGTGTCCTCCCGTGGAAACGGGCTGCACAGCCGTCAGCTTTTGTTTTATACCATTCCCCAACCCGGTGAAGAAACCATAAAGACATTCCTGCTCAATATCAGAAAGGAAGTGGAAGCGGTGGTGAAACATACCGATGATCAGTTTCCGGCAATCCTGCATTTACCGGAAGGGAACGGTGTCACTTTTCACCTCGCCTACAATGACAATGCTGACGATATTCCTGCTGATTTTGTGTTGCAGGTGGCCAGACAGGTAAATGGCGGACTGGAATTTTCCGTGCATTATTCCCGGAATTTTGTAGATGAACAAGTGGCGGAACATTTCGTGGAAAGCATGGCCACCTGGATGAAGGACCTGGAAAAGAACCTCAATCAGCCTGTTGTGGCCATTTCACTGGTCACAGCGGCAGAGCAGGAAACATTGCTGCATGCATTCAACGCTACGGAACTGAAGTTTGAAAACTACGGGAAAACGTTGCTGCATGAATTAGTGGAAGCACAGGCTCGCCGGTCCCCGGACGCTATTGCAATTGTACACGGAGAGAAAGAACTGACATACCGGGAGGTCAACGAACGGGCAAACAGGCTGGCGAATTTCCTCAGGGCTCAATACCAGACAGACGCCGGAGATCTGGCAGGCGTGAAGGTAAGTCGGAATGAACAACTCATTATAGCCATCCTTGCCGTCCTAAAAACAGGAGCGGCCTATGTTCCCATAGATATTAATTATCCGGAAGAAAGGGTCACTTATATACAGCAGGACAGCAACTGCAAAGTGATCATTGATGACCAGATGCTGAATAATTTAGAAGCAGAACAACAACATTATTCCGGAGATAATCTGTCAACGGGAAAACAGCCACACGAATTAGCTTACATCATCTATACTTCCGGCACTACCGGAAAACCCAAAGGGGTGATGGTATCCCATCACAACGCGGTAGCCCTGATATATTGGGCACAGGCGGAGTTTTCAGCGGCAACTTTAGATACCGTTTATGCTGCCACATCCCATTGTTTTGACTTGTCTGTTTATGAGATCTTTTACAGCCTGTCTATTGGTAAAAAAATACGGATGCTGGATAGCGCACTGGAAATAGGAGAGTACCTGAAAAATGATACGAAGGTTTTAATCAATACCGTACCGTCCAGTATCCGGACATTGTTGGAAGGGCAATACGATCTGCGCAACGTGACAGTCTTTAACCTGGCAGGAGAACCGTTTCCGGTGGATCTGGCGCAGAAGCTACTGCCGACGGGAGCGGAGGTTAGGAATTTATACGGTCCTTCTGAGGATACTACCTATAGCACCTGCTATCGCCTGTCTCCTTCAGTAATCTATGACACTATTCCCATCGGGAAACCAATCGCCAATACACAGGCCTACATTTTGGATGATAACTTACAACTGTTGCCTGTTGGTGTGATGGGGAAATTATATCTTTCCGGCGACGGTATTACCCTCGGCTACTTGAACCGCGAAGCATTAACCGCAGAGCGGTTTATTGACAACCCCTTCAGGCCCGGCAATAAAATGTACGATACCGGCGACCTGGCCAAATGGCGACCGGATGGTAATATCCTGTTCCTCGGAAGAAAAGACCAGCAGGTAAAATTAAGAGGATACCGTATCGAACTGGGGGAGATTGAGCAGGTAATACAATCTTTCTCCGACAACATTTTACAGGCGGTGGTGGCTGTTAAGAAAAGCAAAGACGGGGAAGTGCTGGCAGGATACTACACCGTAAGTGACGTAATAGAAAAAGAATCGCTGCGCACTTTTCTGGCTTCACGGCTTCCAGCCTACATGGTGCCGGCTCATCTGGTGAAGATCAATACCATCCCGCTGACCGTCAATGGTAAAATAAACCGGGACGCCCTGCCGTCGCTGGAAGAACTGATTGCCGCAAAAGGAGCATATACTGCTCCTGTGGATACGCTGGAGAGAGCGTTGGTGAACATATGGGAGCAGGTGCTGGGCGTATCTCCCGTTGGCACAACCGATCATTTCTTTGAACTGGGCGGACATAGTTTAATGATCGCTCAGGTCATCAACAACATCTACAAAAAACTTCAGCAAAGTATTTCCTACAAGGTCTTCTATACGAATCCCACCATTAAAGACCTGAAACATGCATTAAAACATCAGCAGTATGTATCCATCCCGGTAGCTGTGCCGGCGGATTCCTATCCCGTGACGCCATCGCAATTCCGTTTTTGGCTGTTAAGTCAGTTGGATGGCGGCAGTGAAGCCTATCAGATATCCGGCGCAGTGGAACTAAAAGGCCGGGTGGATCAAAAGCTTTTGATCGCGGCATTTGATCAGGTACTGGATGACTATGAAATTTTAAGAACGGTCTTTAAAAAGGAGGAAGGAAAGGAGGTACGGCAATATATCCTGTCAAAGGAAGCATTACACTTCACCGTAGCAACGGCGGATTTCTCGGGCAGTCCATCACCAGTGGATGAAGTGAATGCCTATATTCAGCAACAGGACAGGCAAACATATGACCTCACCCGGGCGCCTTTACTGAGGGCAGCACTGCTGCAACTGAACAGCGATACCTATGTGTTTTATTTGTCTATGCACCACCTCATAGGAGATGGCTGGTCGCTGGAAGTACTGACACAGAAAGTATTAGGATACTATGCTGCGCTGCTGAACGGAGAAACCATTGTGCCGTCGCAGCATCCTATTCAGTTTAAAGATTATGCGGTCTGGCTGGAAAAAGAAAAAACAACAACAAGATATCAGGAAGCCAAAGCTTATTGGTTGAAACAATTTACCGGTGAAATTCCTGTCCTGCAGCTGCCCGCCTATAAACTCCGTCCTAAAGTGAAAACCTTCAGGGGAGAGCAGTTTCATCATACTTATGCTAAAACGCTGCTGGCAAGACTGAAAGATTTCTCCAGGTCCGGTAACGTGACCCTGTTTACAGTGCTGCTGGCGGGCGTCCGGCTACTTTTGTCCAAATACAGCAATCAGGAGGATGTGGTGATCGGTACACCTGTGGCAGGACGTGAACACCCCGATTTGGAAGACCAGCTGGGGCTGTTCATCAATACGCTGGCCATACGCAATACGGTAGACAAAGCAGCCGATTTTATGGCATTGCTGCAGCAGGAAGCAAAGCAGCTCATGGACGCTTTTGAATATCAGCACTATGCTTTTGATGCTTTGGTAGCAGAACTTAACATTGGCAGGGATACATCAAGATCACCGTTGTTTGATGTGATGGTTGTTTTTCATAACCAACGTGGCGTACTTAACAGGGGAGGAGATTCGTCAGTCATGCAGGTGGCTGCTTACGATACTTTACAGAAAAATACCAGTCAGTTTGATCTGACGCTTTCTTTTGCAGAGCAGGACGATCATCTGAGCGTGGAGATAAAATATAACAATGATATCTACGACCGGGAGAGTATGGAAAGGCTCTTCCTTCACTATGGGAATTTGCTGGAATCCCTGATGGACCATCCCGAAACCCCTGTCGGTAAGGTAAATTACCTGTCGGTAGCCGAAACGGAAGAACTGGTGCATGGCTTTAATGATACCCGGCTATACAGTGTTGCTGACAGAACGATAACAGACCTGTTTGCGGAACAAGCCCGGAGAACACCGGATGCCGTGGCGCTGGTTTATGAAGATCGTATACTGAGCTACCGGGAGCTGGATGAGCTTAGCAACCAGCTGGCGCGGTATCTGCAAAACGAAGGAGTTGACAGGGATGTGCTGGTGCCTGTTTGTGTGGATACGCCGTTGGACATGATCATTGGTATGCTGGGCGTGATAAAGGCTGGTGGCGCTTATGTGCCGGTAGACGCGGCGCTCCCCTGGCAGCGGATATCCTTCATACTGGAAGACAGTGGCTGTAAACAGCTGTTGACCCATACGGGTTTGTCTGATGTGTTTAAAGCGCTTAAGGATGATGTGAAGATGATTTATCTGGACCAGCTTTCCGAAACACTGAATGATTATTCAACATCGCCATTAAAGACGCAGATCTATCCGGATCAATTAATATATGTTATTTATACTTCCGGTACTACGGGTATGCCCAAAGGGGTGATGATCGAACACCGGAACTTACTGGATTATGTACATGGCCTGCTGGCTAAAGTGCAAATTGATGCTTCATATTCGTACGGCCTGATGTCCACCCCGGCTGCAGATTTGGGGTATACGGTGCTGTACGGCGCGCTGGCTACGGGCGGACAGTTGCATACCTTCTCTAAGGAAACGCTGACAAATGCCGCGGGTTTACTTTCCTATTTCCGGGAGCATGCTATTGACTTCATCAAGATCGTGCCCAGTCACTGGGCGTCTATCTGTCAAAATGAAGAAATACTGTTGCCGCAAAAAGGTATCATCTTTGGCGGAGAGCGACTGACCAATGAGATCATCGCCAGTATCAAACACAGTGGGTCATCGATACGTGTTTATAACCACTACGGCCCTACGGAGACAACAATCGGGAAACTCATGCACGCCGTGAACCTCGATAAAGTCTACCAGCAGATACCATTAGGGAAGGTTTTCTCTAATGCAGCGGTGTACATCCTGAATACGGAGCAGCAATTAGTTCCGCCGGGCGTTATCGGGGAGCTGTGCATTGCCGGCGCGGGTCTGGCCCGTGGTTATTTGAAGCGGCCGGAGCTGACGGCAGCGAAGTTTATCGCTCATCCGTTTAAGGCAGGCGAACGCCTGTACCGCACAGGCGACCTGGCGCGGTGGCTGCCGGATGGTAACGTGGAGTTTTTAGGCAGATTGGACGATCAGGTGAAAATCCATGGCCATCGTATAGAGCTGGGTGAAGTGGAGTCCGCATTGCTGCAGCAGGACGGCGTTTCACAAGTGGTGGTGAGTGCCGCTGAAGTGAAGGGCGACAAGGCGCTGGTGGCTTACATTGTGATGGAGCAGGGCCTTACGCCGGACAAACGCCGGTTGCGGGAAGACTTAAGCAAAGTGTTGCCGGCGTATATGCTTCCGGGTTATTACGTGGAGCTGGAAAATATCCCGCTGACGTCTAACGGCAAGATAGACAGAAAGGCATTACCTGCGGTAGGTGCAGGAGACCTGATCAAAGAAGCCTATGTAGCGCCCCGCACCACAGCGGAGCAGCTGCTGGCAAAGATATGGCAAGATGTCCTGGGCATGGAACAGGTAGGCGCGACAGATAATTTCTTTGAATTGGGCGGCCACAGCCTGAAGGCGGTGCGGCTCATCAATGAAGTGGAGCAGTCGGGTTATAAACTGAAATTAAAAGAAGTCTTTGAGTGCCCGGTGCTGGCTGATATGGCCGGCAGACTGGGAGCAGCCATACACGAAAATATCACGAAAGCGCCGGAGCAGGAATATTACCCGGTCACGTCTTCGCAACGTCGCCTGTGGACACTGAGCCAGTTTGAAGGTGGCAGCGTGGCCTACAACATGGCCAACGTGCTGGAAGTGAACGGCGTAATGGACATGGTCCTTTTACAGGGAGCGCTGGATTCACTGATTGCACGGCATGAGAGCCTGCGGACAGTATTCAAAATGGACAGATCCGGTATGTTGGGACAGTATATCCTTCCAGCGGATACAGTGCGGTGCTTACTGGGTGAATACAGTACTTCCCGGGAAGAAGAAATAACTTCCATTATCCGGCAGCATATCACTCATCAGTTTGATCTAAGCAGTTTTCCGCTGCTCAAAATAGGGGTCATCCATACCGGAGAAGACCGTCATCTGTTGCTGTTCAACCTGCATCACATTGTGGGAGACGGTTGGTCTATGGAGGTGCTGTCCCGTGAATTGATCACGCAGTACAATCACCTGAAAGATGGCGTTAGGACTAATCTGCTTGCGTTACCCATTCAATATAAAGATTATGCTTACTGGCTGGAAAGCGCTCCGCAAAAGGAGAGATTGTCGCAGTCAGGAGAATACTGGCGTAAACAGTTGTCCGGAAATCTGCCGGTACTGGAATTGCCGGCTACCTTTCCCCGCCCGAAATTAAAGACGTATAACGGCTTACAGATAACGCATGTATTCTCTCCTGAATTCCTGCGCCGTTTACAGGATTTTTCCGGACAGCACGGTGCCACCTTGTTTATGAGCCTGATGGCGGGGCTGAACGGCTTGTTTTACCGGTATAGCGGGCAAACAGATATTCTGTTGGGCAGCCCGGTGGCCGGCAGGGAACATGCCAGTCTGGAAAACCAGATAGGGCTGTACCTGAACACACTGGCGGTAAGGACCCGTTTTGAAGCGACAGACACTTACTCAGATCTGTTGCTAAGGCAAAAGAGCATCCTGTTGGAGGCTTATGAACATCAGGATTATCCTTTCGACGGACTGATAGAGGAATTGTCTGTAAGGCGGGATATCTCAAGGTCTGCGTTGTTTGATATCCTCGTGGTGATGCATAATCAGCGGAATATCTTCCTGAAAGAAGAAACGATTGCCGGTTTGAGCATAGCGCCTTATGCAAATGTTCCGCGTAACAGGAGCCACTTTGATATTGGCTTTTCGTTTTTGGAAG
Source organism: Chitinophaga sp. HK235 (assembly GCF_018255755.1). Taxonomy (NCBI): domain Bacteria; kingdom Pseudomonadati; phylum Bacteroidota; class Chitinophagia; order Chitinophagales; family Chitinophagaceae; genus Chitinophaga; species Chitinophaga sp. HK235. The sequence continues at coordinate 120,038 of NZ_CP073766.1, forward strand.
CAGCTGAGGGGCTTCATACAAGGATAGATTACAACCCCGATATTTATGATGAAACATTCATCCGGCAGTTGCTGGGCCATCTGGAATGTTTTATAGAGCAGGGTATCACTCACCCGGAGCAAAATATCTCCCGGATAGACTTTATTACGCCGGCGGAAAAAGATACCCTATTACATACCTTTAACGCCCCCCGGTTGACTTACCCGTCGCCGGATAAGACGATAACGGATCTGTTTGCGGAACAAGCCCGGAGAACGCCGGATGCTGTGGCGGTGGTTTATGAAGATCGTATACTGAGCTACCGGGAGCTGGATGAGCTGAGCAACCAGCTGGCGCGGTATCTGCAAAACGAAGGAGTTGACAGGGATGTGCTGGTACCTGTTTGTGTGGATACGCCGTTGGATATGATCATCGGTATGCTGGGCGTGATAAAGGCTGGTGGCGCTTATGTGCCGGTAGATGCGGCGCTCCCCTGGCAGCGGATATCCTTCATACTGGAAGACAGTGGCTGTAAACAGCTGTTGACCCATACGGGTTTGTCTGATGTGTTTAAAGCGCTTAAGGATGATGTGAAGATGATTTATCTGGACCAGCTTTCCGAAACACTGAATGATTACTCAACATCGCCATTAAAGACACAGATCTATCCGGATCAATTAATATATGTTATTTATACTTCCGGTACTACGGGCATGCCCAAAGGGGTGATGATTGAACACCGGAACTTACTGGATTATGTACATGGCCTGCTGGCTAAAGTGCAAATTGATGCCTCATATTCGTACGGCCTGATGTCCACCCCGGCTGCAGATTTGGGGTATACGGTGCTGTACGGCGCACTGGCTACGGGCGGACAGTTGCATACCTTCTCTAAGGAAACGCTGACAAATGCCGCGGGTTTACTTTCCTATTTCCGGGAGCATGCTATTGACTTCATCAAGATCGTACCCAGTCACTGGGCGTCTATCTGTCAAAATGAAGAAATCCTGTTGCCGCAAAAAGGTATCATCTTTGGAGGAGAGCGACTGACCAATGAGATCATCGCCAGTATCAAACACAGTGGGTCATCGATACGTGTTTATAACCACTACGGCCCTACGGAGACAACAATCGGGAAACTCATGCACACCGTGGACCTCGACAAAGTCTACCAGCAGATACCATTAGGGAAGGTTTTCTCTAATGCAGGGGTGTACATCCTGAATACGGAGCAGCAATTAGTTCCGCCGGGCGTTATCGGGGAGTTGTGCATTGCCGGCGCGGGTCTGGCCCGTGGTTATTTGAAGCGGCCGGAGCTGACGGCAGCGAAGTTTATCGCTCATCCGTTTAAGGCAGGCGAACGTCTGTACCGCACAGGCGACCTGGCGCGGTGGCTGCCGGATGGTAACGTGGAGTTTTTAGGCAGATTGGACGATCAGGTGAAAATCCATGGCCATCGTATAGAGCTGGGCGAAGTGGAGTCCGCATTGTTGCAGCAGGACGGCGTTTCACAGGTGGTGGTGAGTGCCGCTGAAGTGAAGGGCGACAAAGCGCTGGTGGCTTACATTGTGATGGAGCAGGGCCTTAGGCCGGACAAACGCCGGCTGCGGGAAGACTTAAGCAGCGTGTTGCCGGCGTATATGCTTCCGGGTTATTACGTGGAGCTGGAAAATATCCCGCTGACGTCTAACGGCAAGGTAGACAGAAAGGCATTGCCTGCGGTAGGTGCAGGAGACCTGATCAAAGAAGTCTATGTAGCGCCCCGCACCACAGCGGAACAGCTGCTGGCAGAGATATGGCAGGATGTACTGGGCATGGAGCAGGTAGGCGCGACAGACAATTTCTTTGAATTGGGCGGCCACAGCCTGAAGGCGGTACGGCTCATCAATGAAGTGGAGCAGTCGGGTTATAAACTGAAATTAAAAGAAGTCTTTGAGTGCCCGGTGCTGGCTGATATGGCCGGCAGACTGGGAGCAGCCATATACGAAAATATCACGAAAGCGCCGGAGCAGGAATATTACCCGGTCACTTCTTCGCAACGTCGCCTCTGGACACTGAGCCAGTTTGAAGGTGGCAGCGTGGCCTATAATATGACCAACGTGCTGGAAGTGGAAGGCGTATTGGATACGACCCTTTTACAGGGAGCGCTGGATTCACTGATTGCGCGGCATGAGAGCCTGCGGACAGTATTCAAAATGGACAGGTCCGGTATATTATGGCAGCATATACTCCCGGGAGTAAAATGCGCGCTGGAGATGTTTACCGCTTTCGGAAATGAGGAAGTATTATCCATTATCCGGCAACATATCACTCATCAGTTTGATCTAAGCAGTTTTCCTTTATTGAAGATTGGCGTTATTCATACCAGCGAAGATCGCCATCTGTTGCTGTTCAACCTGCATCACATCGTGGGAGATGGCTGGTCCATGGAAATATTGTCCCGCGAGTTGATCACTTTGTATAATCATCTGAAAGGTGGAACCACTGTGGGGCTACCTGCGTTATCTATTCAATATAAAGATTATGCTTACTGGCTGGAAAGCGCTCCGCAAAAGGAAAAGCTGTTGCAGTCGAAAGCATACTGGCATCAACAGTTATCCGGGAATCTGCCGGTACTGGAATTGCCTGCTACTTTCCCCCGTCCGAAATTAAAGACGTATAACGGTTCACAGGTAACGCATGTATTCTCTCCTGAATTCCTGCGCCGCTTGCAGGATTTTTCCGGACAGCACGGCGCCACCTTGTTTATGAGCCTGATGGCGGGACTGAACGGATTGTTTTACCGGTATAGCGGACAGACAGATATTCTGTTAGGCAGTCCCGTGGCCGGCAGGGCACATGCCAGTCTGGAAAACCAGATAGGACTGTACCTGAATACGCTGGCTATACGGACCAGCTTTGAGGCGACAGACACCTATGAAAACCTGTTGACCCGGCAAAAAGAAACGCTGCTGGATGCCTATGCGCATCAGGACTATCCCTTCGACGCGCTGGTGGAGGAATTGTCGGTGAGGCGGGATATTTCAAGATCTGCGCTGTTTGATATTCTCGTGGTGATGCACAATCAACGGAATATCTTCCTGAAAGAAGAAACCATTGCCGGGTTAAAAATAGCGCCATACATCAATCAGGTCCGCAACAGGAGCCATTTTGATATTAGTTTTTCGTTTTCAGAAACAGCCGACGGGCTTCACACGAGAGTAGATTACAACACAGATATCTACGACGCTGCATTTATCCGGCGTTTACTGGACCATCTGGAAGGTTTTATCGAACAGGGCATTGCCCATCCGAAGCAGAGTATCGCTCAGATAGACTTTGTTACGGCGGTAGAAAAAGAGAAGCTGTTACACGTCTTCAATGCGACTGAACTGGATTACCCGGCTAATAAGACGATTGTTGATTTGTTGACAGAGCAGGCGGGGAGAACACCGGATGCCGTTGCTGTAGTATACGAAGATAGAAAGCTCACCTACCGGGAACTGGACGAGCGGTCCAATGAACTGGCCAATTATCTGTTATCCGAATATCATATTCAGCCGGAAGATCCGATAGGCATCAAACTGGAACGGACAGAATGGATAGTGATCGCCATAGCGGGCGTGTTGAAGTCCGGTGCGACCTACGTGCCGATAGATCCGGCATACCCGGAAGAGCGAATCGCTTATATAGAGACAGACAGCGTGTGCCGGTTGACGATTAATGCATCATTCCTGAAGAAGTTCCTGGCTGCTGCGCAGCTAAGTGCAGAGCAGCCGCAGGTGTCCATCATGCCGGCGAATATGGCTTATATGATCTACACCTCAGGATCTACGGGTAAGCCTAAAGGTGTGATGATTGAACATGGTAATGCTGTTTCTTTCCTGTATTGGAGCATGAAAGAATTTGCGTCCACCGCTTTTGATATAGTTTATGCGGCTACTTCCCATTGTTTCGATCTGTCTGTGTTTGAGATGTTTTACCCGCTAAGCATCGGTAAAAAGCTCAGGGTGATCTCCAATGGTTTGGCGATCCCTGATTATATCAACGAAGACCAGCATATACTGATCAATACCGTACCCTCTGTGGTGGCTAATCTGCTGGAGCGGAATATGTCCTTCAGTAATGTGGCTGCAGTGAATACGGCCGGAGAACTGCTGCCGGTACATGTGGCAGATGCTTTAAGACCATATCCGACTGTATTCCGTAACCTGTATGGCCCTACAGAAACGACTACGTATAGCAGTTGTTATCCGATAACAAAACAGGAAAACGGTGCCCTCCCTGTTGGCAAACCGATTGCAAATACACAGTTTTATGTTCTGTCAGAAGGACTGGCATTACAACCAGAAGGCGTTACCGGTGAGGTGTATATCTCTGGCGCTGGTGTGACCCGCGGGTATTTAAACCGTCCGGAGCTGACGGCGGAAAAGTTTATCGCGCATCCGTTCCGGGCGGGAGAACGCCTGTACAGAACCGGCGACCTGGCGCGGTGGCTGCCGGACGGGAACATGGATTTTGTAGGCAGGATAGACCATCAGGTGAAGATCCATGGTCATCGTATAGAATTGGGTGAGATTGAATCAACACTGTTACAGCAGAACGGTATCACACACGCCGTAGTGGTGGCTGGTGAAGAAAAAGGCGATAAGGTATTAGTCGCTTATGTGGTAACGGACAATGGGTTCAATTTAGATAAAAAACAACTGCGGGAGGATTTAGGTAAGATGTTGCCTTCGTATATGCTTCCGGGTTACTATGTAGAACTGGAAAGTATTCCGCTGACATCCAACAGTAAGATCGACAGGAAGGCGCTGCCCAAAGTGGCGGCGGGGGATCTGGTGAAAGAAGCGTACATAGCGCCACAAACAGTAGCGGAACAGGTGCTGGCAGAAATATGGCAGGATGTATTGAGCGTGGAACAGGTGAGCGTGACGGACAATTTCTTTGAACTAGGCGGCCATAGCCTGAAAGCGGTACGGCTTATCAATGAGACAGAAAAAGCCGGTTATAGCCTGAAACTAAAAGAAGTCTTCGAGTATCCGGTGTTGGCTGATATGGCTGGCAGGCTGGGAGTAGCTATACAGGAGAATATCACGAAAGCGCCGCAGCTGGAATCTTACCCGGTCACTTCTTCACAGCGTCGTTTATGGGCCCTGAGCCAGTTTGAAGGTGGCAGCGTGGCTTATAATATCGCCAACGTGCTGGAAGCAGAAGGGCAATTGGATACGACCTTTTTGCAGGGAGCGCTGGACTTACTGGTCGCACGGCATGAAAGCCTGCGGACGGTGTTCCGGATGGACAACGCAAGCGTATTACGGCAGCACATTCTCCCGGATGCAAGATGCCTGCTGGAAGAATTTACAGCGCCGGGAAATGAGGAGATACAATCTATTATCCGGCAGCATACCCGCCATCAGTTTGATATGGGCAATTTCCCTTTACTGAAAGTGGGCGTCATTCACACCGGAGAAGACCGTCATTTGTTGCTGTTCAACCTGCATCACATCATTGGGGATGGCTGGTCTATGGAGGTGCTGTCCCGTGAGTTGATCACGCAGTACAATCGTCTGAAAGACGGTGTCAGAAATGATCTCCCTGCATTGCCCATTCAATATAAAGACTATGCTTATTGGCAGGAAAGCGCTCCGCAAAAGGAAAAGCTGTTGCAGTCGAAAGCATACTGGCATCAACAGTTATCCGGGAATCTGCCGGTACTGGAATTGCCTGCCACTTTCCCCCGTCCGAAATTAAAGACGTATAACGGTGCACAGCTAACGCATGTGTTCTCTCCTGAATTCCTGCATCGCTTACAGGATTTTTCCGGACAGCATGGCGCCACTTTGTTTATGAGCCTGATGGCGGGGCTGAACGGCTTGTTTTACCGGTACAGCGGGCAGACAGATATCCTTTTAGGTAGCCCCGTTGCCGGCAGGGAATATGCCCGCCTCGAAAACCAGATCGGGCTGTACCTGAATACGCTGGCTGTCAGGACTCGTTTTGAAGCGACTGACACCTATAGAAATCTGTTGACAAGGCAAAAAGAAACGCTGCTGGAAGCCTATGAACATCAGGACTATCCCTTCGACGGGCTGGTAGAAGAACTTTCCGTAAGACGGGATATTTCAAGATCAGCCTTGTTTGATATCCTCGTTGTATTGCATAACCAGCGCGATGTATTTCAGAAAGAAGACAGTATTTCAGGATTAAAAATCGCTCCTTATAAAAACGTAACCCGCAACAGAAGCCATTTTGATATTAGTTTCTCGTTCTCAGAAACAACTGATGGACTTCACACTGCCGTAGATTACAACACAGATATCTACGATGCTGTGTTTATCCGGCGTTTGCTGGGCCATCTGGAAGATTTCATTGAACAGAGCATTGCCCATCCGGAGCAAAGCATCGCTCAGATAGATTTTGTTACGCCGGTAGAAAAAGAGAAGCTGTTAAGCGTATTCAACGCGAACGAACTGAATTATCCGGCCAATAAGACGATCGTTGATTTATTGACAGAACAGGCCCGCAGAACACCAGAGGCTGTTGCTGTGATATACGAAGATCAAAAGCTCACCTACCGGGAACTGGATGAGCGATCCAATGAACTGGCCAATTATCTGTTATCCGAATATGACCTGAAGCCGGAAGATCCGGTGGCCATCAAACTGGAAAGGACAGCGTGGATGGTGATCGCTATAGTGGGCGTATTAAAATCCGGCGCGGCCTATGTACCGATAGATCCGGCATATCCGGAAGAACGGATTGCCTATATGGAGGCAGACAGCGCCTGCAGGCTGACAATAACGGAATCATTCCTGAAGCAGTTCCGGGCTGCTGCACAGTTAAGTGCAGAGCAGCCACAGGTGTCTATCATGCCGGCGAATATGGCCTATATGATCTACACTTCAGGATCTACAGGCAAGCCCAAAGGCGTGATGATTGAACATGGCAATGCGGTTTCTTTCCTGTACTGGAGCATGAAGGAATTTAAGTCCACGGATTTTGATATTCTCTATGCTGCCACATCGTACTGCTTCGATCTGTCCGTATTTGAGATGTTTTACCCGCTGAGCATCGGCAAAAAAATCCGGGTGATCTCGAGCGGCTTAGCTATTCCTGATTATATAAACGACGACCAGCAGATACTGATCAATACCGTACCATCAGTGGTGGGTAATCTCCTGGAAAGAGCGGTGTCCTTTAAAAATGTTATTGCGGTGAATATGGCGGGAGAGCCTATTCCGGTACATCTGATAAATGCTTTTAAAGATTCTCCGATTGTGCTGCGTAACCTGTACGGCCCTACGGAAAGCACTACCTACAGCAGCTGTTACCGTATAAGGCAGCAGGCCTATACATCTATACCTGTCGGTCAACCGATCTCCAATACACAGTTTTATATCCTTTCAGAGGGGTTGGCATTGCAACCTGAAGGTGTTACCGGCGAAGTATATATCTCTGGCGCGGGTCTGGCCCGTGGTTATTTAAACCGTCGGGAGCTGACGGCGGAGAAGTTCATCGCGCATCCGTTCAGGGCAGGGGAACGCCTGTACAAAACCGGCGACCTCGCCAGATGGCTGCCGGACGGGAATGTAGCATTCTCAGGGAGGATAGACCATCAGGTAAAAATCCATGGCTACCGTATAGAACTGGGTGAGATTGAATCAGCGTTGCTGCAACAGAACGGTATTACACATGCCGTAGTGGTGGCCAGTGAAGAAAAAGAAGATAAAGTACTGGTGGCTTATATCGTGTTGGAAAATGACATTGCTTTAGACAAGAAGCAGCTGCGGGAAGATTTGAGCCGGGTATTGCCTTCGTATATGCTTCCGGGTTACTATGTAGTGCTGGAAAGTATTCCGCTGACCTCCAACGGTAAGGTGGACAGGAAAGCGCTGCCCAAAGTGGCGGTGGGGGACCTGATGAAAGAAACGTATGTGGCGCCCCGGACAGCAGAAGAACAGTTGCTGGTAAAAATATGGCAGGATGTATTGGGCGTGGAGCAGGTCAGCGTGACGGACAATTTCTTTGAATTGGGCGGTCACAGCCTGAAAGCGGTGCGGCTTATCAATGAAACAGAGAAAGCCGGCTACAGCCTGAAATTAAAAGAAGTCTTTGAATTCCCTGAGCTGGCGGGTATGGCCAGCCGGCTGGGGACTTATTATTTGCAGGAAAACATTACAGAAGTATTGGGCCTGGAGTGTTACCCGGTCACTTCTTCACAGCGCCGTTTATGGGCCCTGAGCCAGTTCGAAGGCGGCAGCGTGACCTACAATATCGCCAACGTACTGGAGGTGGAAGGTGTATTGGAGACGGCCCTTTTACAGGGAGCGCTGGATTTACTGATCGCGCGGCATGAAAGCTTGCGGACGGTATTCAAAATGGACAGCGAGGGCGTATTATGGCAATATGTGCTTACCGAAGAATCTGTAAGATGTGTGTTGGAAGAATACAGCAATTCGCAGACAGAAGAAGTGTTGTCCATTATCAGGCAACACATCCATCATCAGTTTAATCTGGGCAGTTTCCCTTTGTTGAAAGTAGGTGTTATTCATACGGGTGAAGACCGTCATTTGTTGTTGTTCAACCTCCATCACATCGTAGGAGATGGCTGGTCTATGGAGGTACTGTCCCGCGAACTGATGACGCTGTATAATCATCTGAAAGACGGAACCGGCGCCGGATTGCCTGCCTTGCCCATTCAGTATAAAGATTATGCCAGCTGGCTGGAAAGCGCTCCGCAAAAGGAAAAACTGTCGCAGTCAAAAGCATACTGGCATCAACAGTTATCCGGGAATCTGCCGGTACTGGAATTGCCTGCTACTTTCCTCCGTCCGAAACTGAAGACGTATAACGGTGCACAGGTGACCCATGACTTTTCAGATGGATTCCTCAGCCGCTTACAGGATTTTTCCCGGCAGCATGGCGCCACTTTGTTTATGAGCCTGATGGCGGGACTGAACGGCTTGTTTTACCGCTATAGCGGACAGACAGATATGCTGTTGGGCAGCCCTGTGGCTGGCAGAGAACATGCCCGCCTCGAAAACCAGATCGGGCTGTACCTGAATACGTTGGCTGTCAGGACCCGTTTTGAAGCGACTGATACTTACAAAGGGCTATTGACAAGGCAAAAAGAAACGCTGCTGGAAGCCTATGAACATCAGGACTATCCCTTCGACAGGCTGGTAGAAGAACTTTCAGTAAGACGGGATATTTCAAGATCGGCACTGTTTGATATCCTCGTTGTATTGCACAACCAGCGCGATGTATTTCAGAAAGAAGACAGTATTTCAGGATTAAAAATCGCTCCTTATAAAAACGTAACCCGCAACAGAAGCCATTTTGATATTAGTTTCTCGTTCTCAGAAACAGCTGAGGGACTTCATGTCGGCGTGGATTACAACACAGATATCTACGACGCCGCATTTATCCGGAGTTTGCTGGACCATCTGGAACGTTTCATCGAACAGGGCATTGCCCATCCGGAGCAAAGCATCGCTCAGATAGATTTTGTTACGGCGGTAGAAAAAGAGAAGCTGTTACACGCCTTCAATGCGACTGAACTGGATTTTCCGGCTAATAAGACGATTGTTGATTTGTTGACAGAACAGGCCCGCAGAACACCAGAGGCTGTTGCTGTGATATACGAAGATAAAAAGCTCACCTACCGGGAACTGGACGAGCGGTCCAATGAACTGGCCAATTATCTGTTATCCGAATATGATGTGAAGCCGGAAGATCCGGTGGCCATCAAACTGGAACGGACAGCATGGATGGTGATCGCTATAGTGGGCGTATTAAAATCCGGCGCGGCCTATGTACCGATAGATCCGGCATATCCGGAAGAACGGATTGCCTATATGGAGGCAGACAGCGCCTGCAGGCTGACAATAACGGAATCATTCCTGAAGCAGTTCCGGGCTGCTGCACAGTTAAGTGCAGAGCAGCCACAGGTGTCTATCATGCCGGCGAATATGGCCTATATGATCTACACTTCAGGATCTACAGGCAAGCCCAAAGGCGTGATGATTGAACATGGCAATGCGGTTTCTTTCCTGTACTGGAGCATGAAGGAATTTAAGTCCACGGATTTTGATATTCTCTATGCTGCCACATCGTACTGCTTCGATCTGTCCGTATTTGAGATGTTTTACCCGCTGATCATCGGCAAAAAAATCCGGGTGATCTCCAGTGGTCTGGCTATTCCAGATTATATAAACGAAGATCAGCAGATACTGATCAATACCGTACCATCAGTGGTGGGCAATCTCCTGGAAAGAGCGGTGTCCTTTAAAAATGTTATTGCGGTGAACATGGCCGGGGAGCCTATTCCGGTACATCTGATAAATGCTTTTAAAGATACCCCGATTGTGCTTCGTAACCTGTACGGCCCTACGGAAAGTACCACCTACAGCAGCTGTTACCAGATAGAACAACAGTCCTATACATCCATACCTGTCGGTCAACCGATCTCCAATACACAGTTTTATATCCTTTCAGAAGGACTGGCATTACAACCTGAAGGTGTTACCGGCGAAGTATATATCTCCGGCGCAGGTCTGGCCCGTGGTTATTTAAACCGTCGGGAGCTGACAGCGGAGAAGTTCATCGCGCATCCGTTCAGGGCAGGGGAACGCCTGTACAAAACCGGCGACCTCGCCAGATGGCTGCCGGACGGGAATATAGCGTTCTCAGGCAGGATAGACCATCAGGTGAAAATCCATGGCTACCGTATAGAACTGGGTGAGATTGAATCGGCGTTGCTGCAACAGAACGGTATTACACATGCGGTAGTGGTGGCCAGTGAAGAAAAAGAAGATAAAGTGCTGGTGGCTTATATCGTGTTGGAAAATGACTTTGCTTTAGACAAGAAGCAGCTGCGGGAAGATTTGAACAGGGTATTGCCTTCGTATATGCTTCCGGGTTACTATGTAGTGCTGGAAAGTATTCCGCTGACCTCCAACGGTAAGGTGGACAGAAAAGCCCTGCCCAAAGTAGATGCAGGCGATCTGGCGAAAAAAACCTATGTAGCGCCGCAGACAGCGGAAGAATATGCGCTGGTGGAAGCATGGCAGCACATTTTTGGTGTTGAACGTGTCGGAGTGACAGACAATTTCCTGGATCTGGGCGGCCATAGTTTACAAGGCATTCGGCTGGTGGGTTTAATTCATAAACAGTTCAATGTTATTCTGGACTTAAAGCAGGTATTCCTGACGCCGGTACTGAGAGAACAGGCTGTATTGATAGCATCTGCCTCAAAACGCTCTTTCAGAGCCATATCCCGGGTGCCGGAAGCAGCATATTATGCCATCTCTCCTGCACAGCAAAGATTGTGGGTGCTAAGTCAGTTTGAGGAAGCATCTGTTTCGTATAACATACCAGGTTATACCGTATTGGATGGCGCATACGATATCGTTTTGTTTAAGCTGGCTTTAAAGGCTGTCATTGAGCGGCATGAAATACTGCGGACCGTGTTTGTGATGGATAGTTCCGGCGTGGTCTGTCAGCGGATAATGGACACAGAAGCGTTAGGCTTTGAGATCGGGTATGAAGATTTTCGTGGGGAAGAAGAGAAAGCCGGCGCTTATATTGAGGCGGATTCCTATCGGCTTTTTGACCTGGAACAGGGACCATTGTTACGGGCAGCTTTACTGCACGTGTCTGATGACCGGTATATCTTTTATTACAACCTGCATCATATTATCAGTGATGGCTGGTCAATGGGAGTACTGGAGCGGGATGTGATGAGCTACTACAAGGCGTTTACGTCCGGGACCGGGGCCAACCTGCCGGAACTTCCCATCCAATATAAAGACTATGCAGCGTGGCAGTTGAACCGGCTGGAAACGGGACAGTATGCTGAAGACCGCACCTATTGGTTGGAAAAGCTTTCCGGGGACCTGCCTGTATTGGATTTACCCAGTTATAAGTCCCGCCCGAAAATTAAGACCTATAACGGGTATCGCTTATCAACACAAATATCATCTTCCCTGACTGGCGCATTGAACAGCTACAGTCGGGAGCATGGCGGCAGTTTGTTCATGGGACTGCTGGCTGTCTGGAATGTACTGTGCCATCGGTACACATCACAAAAGGATATCATTACCGGAACGCCGGTGGCGGGGCGTGAACACTCGGATCTGGAAGACCAGATCGGATTCTATGTGAACACTTTGGCCCTGCGTAACGAAGTAGATCCTAACGACAGCTTTGATGCCTTCTTTGCGCGGATAAAGGATAATACGCTGGAATCATACGAACATCAGCAATATCCCTTTGATCATTTGGTGGAAGACCTGGGCGTAAAGTTTGATACCGGCCGTAACGCCATTTTCGACGTGATGCTGGTATTGCAGAATGCCGGGGAAAAAAGGAGGGATAGCACGACTGTCGGAGATGATTCAGACCGCATCGCGGATCTTGGTCATGGTGTCGCCAAATTCGATCTGAGCGTTGCCTTCCAGGAAACAGGAGATGCGCTGGCGTTTTCTGTCAATTACAATACCGATGTATATGACCGGCAGATGGTAGAGCGGTTGATTGTTCATTACAAAGGTTTGCTGGCTGCCTTACTACAAAACCCCGGAGAGCGTTTAGGGGCAGTGGATTATTTGTCTGCAGCGGAAAAAGAAGCGTTGATCACTGGCAGCCATGCCGCCAGAACGACTTACCCGGAGGACAAGACAGTCGTGGAGCTGTTTACCGAACAGGCACGTCTGCATCCGCACAGCACCGCCGTGATATTTGAGGACCAGCGAATGAGTTATGAAACGCTTCACGCGAAAAGCAATCAGCTGGCGCATCATATCAGAGATCAATACCACCGGAGAACAGGGCAGGTGCTGACGAAGGATACACTTATCGCCATCTGCCTCGAGAAATGCCCGGAAATGGCGATAGCCATATTCGCCATCCTGAAGGCGGGCGGCGCTTATGTTCCCATCGATCCATCCTATCCGCAACAAAGGATAGATTTTATACTGGAAGACTCCGGCGCTGTACTGGTACTCAGCCACCGTCAGCTCAACGAGGTACTGCAGCTGCCGGCAGAACGGGTGCTGTATATAGATCCGGAAGAAGAACTTTATCTGCAGGAAGAGACGGCAGACCTGCCTGTATACAGCGCTCCTGCGGATCTGGCTTATATCATCTATACTTCCGGCACCACCGGTAAGCCCAAAGGGGTGATGATTGAGCACAGGAATCTGACGAACCTGGTGTTTGTACAGAAAGACCGCCTCGGCATCGACGGGCAATCGAATATGCTGTTGTATGCTTCGCTGGTGTTTGACGCATCCGTATGGGAGGTATTCGGTGCTTTGGCGCTGGGCGCCCAACTAACGATTGTTCCCGGTCATATCAGACAGGATATTGAATTACTGAAGGCTTATTTAAATAAAACCAAACCTACCACCGCCTTATTACCGCCTGTGTTGGTTGCGGTCATGAGCCCTTCCGGGTTACAGGCATTGGATTCTGTGCTGCTGGGAGGGGACGTGACAGCTGCAAAAGTAATGCAGGAATGGAGCAAAGGGAGAGACCTGATTAACGGTTATGGTCCTACGGAAACTACCGTTATTGCCTGTATGCATACCTTCCACGATGGAGACCTGAACACGAACATCGGCAAGCCTATTGCCAATAACAGCATATTTTTGCTGGATGCCCATCTTCAGCCGGTACCGGCGGGCGTTACAGGAGAATTATATATCGGTGGCGCCGGCGTGGCCAGAGGGTATCTCAACAATGATGAACTCACTGCCACCCGCTTTATGGCCAGCCCGTTTGTGACCGAAACAGACAAAGCACGGGGCTTTACCCGTTTTTACCGGACCGGCGATCTTGGGAAACGCCTGCCGGACGGTAGTATTGAATACATGGGAAGGATAGACGATCAGGTGAAGATCCGCGGCCACCGCATAGAGCTGAAGGAAATAGAGGCAGTGTTGTTGTCACAGGAACACATCTCACAATGTGTGATAGAAGCAAAAGTGATCGGAGGCGAGAAAGTGATTGTGGCGTATGTTGTATCAGATACCGCACTGGACAAACAACTGCTGCACGAAGCACTGGGTAAAAAATTACCCGCGTATATGTTGCCGGCCTATTACGTGTCGCTGGACCGAATCCCCATTACCTCCAACGGAAAGGTAGACAGGGCCAAACTACCTGCTGTGGCGGAGAAAGATCTTCTCAGAGAACAATACGTTGCTCCACAGACGGCAGCGGAACAGACACTGGTGAAACTATGGCAGGAAGTGCTGCACTTCGATCAGATTGGCATCATGGATGATTTCTTCCGGTTGGGCGGCAACAGTCTGAAACTGTCAAGCCTGCTGAATGCGATCCGCAAGGAATTCCATATTGAAATGTCCATCAGAGACCTGTTTACAGCGCTGACAATTAAAGAACAGGGAGAACTGGTTAAAAACGCTAAAAAGTCCGGATACAGCGAGATTCATCGTGTGGAAGAACGTGAAAACTACCCCATCTCCGTCGCCCAGAGAAGGTTGCTGCTATTAAACCAGATGAATGGTACTTCCGGTGCTTACAATATTCCCTACAGCCTCGTGCTGCATAACATGCACGACATCGGGAATTTTGAAAAAGCGGTATACGCAGTCGTGGAGCGGCATGAGATTTTAAGAACTGTTTTCAGGGAAGATGAACACGGGCAGTATATGCAATGGGTATTGCCGGCAGCAGAGATAGGCTTCGCCATTGATACTTTCGATTTCAGAGACGAAGTCAACAAAAAAGAACAGGTAAACGGATATTTAATAAAAGATTTTTATCAACCTTTTGATTTAAGTAAAGGTCCGCTGATCAGGGCTGCTTTATTACGGATAGCCGAAGATCAATACATATTCTATTATAACATGCATCACATTATTTGTGATGGCTGGTCCACTGCCGTGCTTTCCAACGACGTGATGACTTTCTATTCCGCTTTCAGGGAAAACAGGGAACCAGACTTGCCGGCGCTGAAGTTCCATTACAAAGACTTTGCGATATGGCAACTGGAACAATTCCGGAGTGCCAAATTTGACAGTCACAAATCTTACTGGCAGCAGCAGCTCCATGGCGAAGTTCCCGTACTGAACCTGTCGTTCTCGAAAAAAAGGCCCCGGATAAAAACATATAACGGCAATTCCCTTCAGGGAGAAATGCCGCAGGATACGGCCAAAGCGCTTTTAGAACTGTCTATCCGCACGAACACCACGTTGTTTATGAACCTGCTGTGTGCGTATTCCCTGACGCTCAACAAATATTCCGGGCAGAAAGACCTCCTGATGGGCAGCCCCATTTCAGGAAGGGTAAACGCCGATTTGAAAGACCAGATAGGCTTCTATGTCAATACCCTGGTGTACAGGGTTATGATTCATCCGGGGGAAACTTATCAGCATATGCTGTCCCGTGTGAAAAACATGGTGCTGGAAAACTTTGAACATCAGGAATATCCCTTTGATCTGATCGTGGAGGATTTGGACAAGGGGAGGGACTTTTCCAGAAATCCGTTGTTTGACTACATGCTGCAGGTGAATCAGGCAGATAATGCCGCCACCGGCAATGAGGATGTATCAACCTACCATATCGACAGCACCGCCAAAACAGCCAAAAGCAAATTTGATATTACCAGTACGTTTAATGTTCATAAAGACAGGATACATTATAATGTTGTGTACAACACTGACCTGTTCGGCCAAAAGGATATAGAGGCCCTACTCTCCGACCTGTTTAACCTGCTGCGATTAATCGTTACAGACACTACATTAACAATGAATGACTATATCGATGCTATTAGAGAAAAAGAAGAATTACAGGAGTACAACAATTTTCTTGATGAAGTAACTAAAAGTATAGATGGTGAATTCTAATATGATTACAACAAGAAGCGCATATAGCTATCAAAGTATTACCCTGCAGAATTTCAGAAAGGTGGAACAGGTGAAAAACTATCTTTCTGAAGATCAGATGAGATCTATTGAGGTAATTGGTAATGTGCTGCCCTTTAAGGTCAGTAATTACGTGATTGAAGAACTGATTGATTGGAGCAATATACCCGATGACCCGATTTTTCAGTTGACATTTCCGCAACGGGGAATGTTGGCAGATGACTTCTATCATACCATGGACAAGGCGCTTTCCGCCAATCTCAGTAAGTCTGATCTGAATAAAATCGCCTGTGATATCAGGTATCAGTTAAATCCCAATCCTTCCGGACAAAAGAAGAATGTGGTTTCGCTGGATGATGTGACTTTAAACGGTATACAACATAAGTATAAGGAAACATTATTGTTCTTCCCCAGTAACGGTCAGACCTGCCATGCCTATTGCACTTTTTGTTTCCGCTGGTCCCAGTTCGTGGGCATGGAAGACCTGAAGTTTTCCATGCAGGAGGGGGAAATGTTGGTGAAATACCTGCATGAGCATCCGGAAGTATCTGATGTGCTTTTCACTGGTGGCGACCCCATGACCATGTCTGCCAAAAAGCTGGAAACGTACATTGCCCCCATACTGGACTCTCCCGGGCATGGACTGGAAACCATCCGTATAGGAACGAAAGTGCTGGGTTATTGGCCCTACAAGTTTCTGACGGACAAGGATGCTGATGATACATTACGTTTATTCGACCGGGTTATTAAAAGCGGATACCATCTGGCGTTAATGGCTCACTTCAGCCACCCGGTGGAGTTGTCGACGCCTGCCGTACAAAGCGCTATCAAACGTATTTTAAGTACCGGTGTACAAATCAGGACACAATCCCCCATTTTAAATCACATTAACAATAAGTCGGAGATCTGGAGACGCATGTGGAAAGAGCAGGTAAGACTGGGTTGCATACCCTATTACATGTTCGTTGCCAGAGACACCGGCGCGAGGGATTATTTTGCTGTACCGCTGGAAGAGGCGCTGTCTGTGTATAACAAAGCTTATCAGCATATAAGCGGACTGGGAAGAACGGTAAAAGGCCCCAGCATGTCCACTGATTATGGTAAAATAGAACTGCTGGGCATCAACGAACTGGAGGGAGAGAAAGTATTTACCCTGCGGTTTATTCAGGGAAGAAATGCTTCCTGGGTGAAAGAACCCTTCTTTGCCAAATACAACCCCAACGCCATATGGCTGGATGATCTGGAGCCGGCCTTTAATAAGGAAAGTTTCTATTTCCAGAAAGACCAGTCCAATGTGCAATCTGTACAATTAATATAACGCTAAACAATAATAAAATGAATTTACCTTTTACCATTCAACCGGATGTGCAGCATCCTCATGAATTCATTTCCTATTATAAAGAGCATGAAGCTTATATTGAAAGCGTGCTTACCAGCCATGGCGCGGTGAAGTTCCGCAATGTGGCTATCAAATCGGCGAATGACTTTCAGCATATTGTCAACGCTATTTCCACGCAATTCCTGAATTATGTAAATGGGAACTCCCCGAGGAAAAAGCTGTCTGAGCATGTTTATACTTCAACAGAATATGATCAGACACAGGAAATCACGATGCACAACGAAATGTCCTATTCTGCCAGCTGGCCGGAAAAGCTCTATATGAGCTGTATCAGGGTGGCGGAAACCGGCGGCGAAACCTTACTGGCAGACAGCCGGGAAATTCTCCGGATCATGAACCCCGGTGTGGTGGAAGCCGTGAAGAACAAAAAAATCCGCTACATCCGGAACCTGCACGGCGGCAATGGTTTCTTCGGCAAATCCTGGCAGGAAACCTATGAAACGGACGATAAAAAATTGGTGGAAGAATACCTCAAAGCTTCGCAGATCGACTATCGCTGGGAAAATGATAATTCTCTCAAAATCGTACAATTAAGAGAGGGCGTGAATCTCCACAGAAAAACCAAAGAAATGGTCTGGTTCAATCAGATAGAACATTTCCATCCCTGTCATCTGGGCGACGAAATATACGAAGTGATCAAATCCATGTATGCTTCTCCACTGGACTACCCGATGTATGTGCAGTATGGCGACGGTACCGACATTGACGTGGAGGTGATCAAAGAAATCAAGGCCATCATCGCCGGTGTGACTTTAGCCCCTAAATGGGATGAAAACGAATTTATGATCATCGATAACGAGATCGCCTGCCATGGCAGGAGCCCTTTTACAGGAGAACGGCTGGTACTCGTTTCCATGTCCTGATCCGCCTTGCCCCGCCCCGTTAGTTTTTATTGTAGTTACCTCATATAGCTATAAAGTCTGTCTAACCGCGTATAACGCGTCTATTATTAAGCTTAAAATACATCTAAATGGATAAGCGACTGATTCATACCTTGTTTGAAAGGAATGCTATTCTGAAAGGAGATAATATAGCTGTACAAACGGAAACCCATACACGTAACTATCAGGAATTAAATATTGATGCCAACAGGCTGGCCAGCCTGTTGAGCGCCCGCCATATTAAAAAGGGAGACATCGTAGCTGTGTTTCCGGAAGATCCGTTGCTGCAGTTGGTTTCGCTGCTGGCTCTGTTTAAATCCGGCGCCATCTACCTGCCGCTGGACAAAAAATATCAGCAGAACCACTGGCAGGAATTGTATGAAAACATGCAGCCAAAGGCCATTATCCTTTCTGAAGAGAACAGGGGATTGCTGGATAAGTACAATGCCCTGTTTGAATATGTGATACCGGAAGTGATTGTTGCCTCCACAGATGCAAACGGACAATTATCTTATACCTTGCTGGAATACCGTTCCGGAGAATATAAACCGGTGAGTGATGACGTTGTTTTATCCACAGAAAATCCTGTCGTTGAACTGGATGGTGATGATTCAAACTACATTTTCTTTACATCCGGTTCCACCGGAAAACCGAAAGCCGTTTTAGGGAAACATAAGAGCCTGAGCCATTTTATCCACTGGGTATTCGGAGAGTTTGACATCACTGAAAAAGACAGGATAGGGCTCACCGCTTCTTTCTCCTTCGACGCTTCCATGCACGATATCTTTGTGGCTTTTTCCACCGGTGCAACGTTGCTGGTCCCCAAAAGGGAGACAAAGGAAGATATTGTAAGATTACAGCAATGGGTAAGTACAAACGAAATAAGCGTGCTTCATATCGTGCCTACTTTATTCAGATTGCTGGCATTAAAAATCAATCCGGACTCATTTGCTGATACTCCTCATTTGCCGCATCTGAAATATATATTCCTGGCAGGTGAAAAGCTATTTCAGAAAGATGTGGTCAACTGGCGGAATAAATACGGGTTGAATACCACGCTGATCAATTTGTACGGCACGACCGAAACCACCAATTTGAGCACCTTTTATGTGATCGAAGATACGCTGCCAGAGACAGCGGCTGAGGTGTTCTGTGTAGGGAAGCCTATCTCCAACACCGCCATACTGGTGCTGAATGACGGCAATGAACTGTGCCGCATAAACGAAGAAGGAAGCGTGTACATTAAAACGCCTTTTACCACAAAAGGTTACTTTAACAATCCGGAGCAAACCGCACAGCGGTTTGTGCAGAACCCGCTGACAACAAAAGAAGATATCATTTATAAAACCGGTGATTACGGTAAATATGATGCCGACCGGAACATTGTGATTTTAGGGAGACAAGATGATGTGGTAAAACTGAATGGCGTCAGGATAGACATGAGCTACATCGAGCGCACTATGCTGTCGCTGGAAAATATCCGGGCAGTGAAATGTCTGCTCTACCAGCCGGATACGGACGTGGATTCAACATTGGTCTGTTTCTATACATCTCCCGAACCTATGGACGAACTGCTCAGGGTGCATTGCGGCAAATTTTTGTCCGGATATGAAATCCCTTCCTTTTTTGCGCACGTGGAGAAATTCCCTGTCAATGCCAATGGCAAGATAGATGCGGATTATCTGCGGAACAGCATCGCAGCAAGATTGACAGCAGAGAAAGGGGACGCTGGTTTTCAGAATGACATGGAAAAGAAACTGGCAGCACTATGGGCGGGTGTGCTGGGCAATAAAAACATTGGCGCTGAAGACAACTTTCTGGCGTTGGGTGGCACCAGTATTAAGCAAATTCTGCTGATTTCAAAGATCCGGCTGACGTTTGGCTTCAATGTAACATTTGAAGACCTGTTTGCGCATCCCACTATACGGGCGCAGGCCAACCTGCTGTCTTCATTGTTGGATCAGCGGGAGGCAAAAGACGAAGACAGGATCCTGCCTGTTTCACAGGAGGGTAATACCTACGGCGTTTCAAATGAACAATTAAGGATATGGGCCACCGCGCAGTCGGAGGCCGAATCGGTAGCGCATAATATGTCGCACGCCTACGATGTGTACGGCGAATTTAACGTGGATCTGTTCAGACAGGTATTACGCGATATCGTTCGCCGACATGAAGCGCTGCGCACCAGTTTTGCTACCAACAGTGAAGGCGAGGTGGTACAGGTAATAACCGATGAGGTGAACATAGATGCCGCATTTGAATACGTATTTGGCGGAAGATACCTGACAGAGTCGGAGATTAAGTTCTATTTGAAATCATTCAGCCAGTTTGCTTTCAATTTATCCAATGCACCGTTGTTCCGTGTTGCTTTAATACGGACATCTGAAGACAGTTTTATCCTCGCCACTGTTATGCACCACATTATCGGTGACCAGACCTCCAATCAGGTTATCATGAATGAAGTGATGCAACTGTATGAAGGCTATCGCAGCAAAATACCGGTGACGTTAAATGAAATTAAAGTCCAGTATAAGGACTATACACATTGGATCAGACGTAAAATAGCCGATAATAAATTCCAGGCGGAGCGGAGCTTCTGGAAGAAACATCTGGAAGATGTTTACCAACAGCCCAAATGGTACGATCATTCCGGTTCGGTGGATTATACCGGCGCCTATTATAGCCAACCCTTCAGCGACGAGCTGGTATCGGATATCCGGAAGTATTGTGCCAATACGAACCGGAATCTGATGACCGTGCTGGTGTCTGCACTGGGTATGTTGATTAATAAAATGAGCGGTCAGACGGATGTGGTTATCGGTACACCGGTTAGTTTGAGGAATCATCCCGACCTGATCGGGCAGGTGGGACTATACCTGAATCTGGTGCCTTTAAGAGTCCGGGTTAATCCGCAGGATCATGTGGAAGATGTAGTAAAAGATACTGCCGGCCATCAGGGCAAATGGATGGACTATTCATTTTATCCTTTCGATACTATTATCGATGAGTTTGAACAGGCACGGCGCTTTAACCTCATCGACCGGATCGATCTCTATCTGAATTTTATCAACCAGGAAGAAGAAGGGAAAAAGGTGGAAGGGCTGGATTTTGTTTACCGTGACCGGGAAATTAAAATGAGCAAATTCCCTGTTTGTTTTTACGTGTCCAACCGAAAATCCCAAATATCTATCCGGATAGAATATCAGGTAAACATCTTTAAACATAAGGAAATCGAAAAGCTGTACGACCGTTTTTGCAGGTGCATCCGGCACATTTTACAGGACGGCGACAGCAAAGTCAGCTCCATCAGCCTGATTGACAAAGAAACGATCCCTACGTTTCGATTCTGATCATTTTCAAATACCATTTTACCCGTAAATAAAGATTAGCATGAGGTGCTTAAGTTCATATCATCAGCAGCGCTTGTGGTTTATAGATCATTTTGAGAAAGATAACCTGTACAAAGGAGGTCCTGTTTATCACAATATGGCGCTTGGATTTAAGATGGACGGGAATTTCTCAGCGGCAGCCATCAGTGATGCTGTGAAGGCATTGGCAGACATCCATCCTGTGTTGAGAACAATACTGATTAACGAGGAAAATACCATCTGGCAGGATATAAAAGATACAGCTGAAATCAATATCGCGGATATAGTGAAACCGGAAGAAGACCTTGCTGCTAATCTGGAACGCCTGCGGCAGCGACCTTTTGAATTCGAAAAAGAATTATTGTTTAGATGCTATTATGAGCTTAAAGAAGAAGCTGTTATTTGTTGTTTCGTGATTCATCATATCATTATCGACAGGACCAGTTTGCCAGTGCTCAGGGATGTATTTGTACAACTGCTGTCCGGAAAGGCGCCGGAAGCGCTTCCGGTTACCTATGATAAGTTCTCGGATTGGCAGAATAGCCTCACCAAAGATGATCTGGAACCTTTGTTGTTTTACTGGAAGAATAAGCTACGGAATTTACAGGTCCTTTATTTTGTAACAGATCATCCCAGGGAGCAAATACATATTTATCGTTCCTGCACTGTCTCCCGGAACATAGAAAAGCCTGCCATAGTGGATTTTTGTGCCCGTCAGGGCATACCTGCGCGGCAGCTTTTTCTGGCGGTATATAAAATGGCGCTGTCCAGGCTAACCGGGTTGTCAGATATCGTTATCGGCAGTATGATGGATGTAAGACCTGTCGGAATAGAAGGGCTGACAGGGCCGCTGGATAACTGGGTGGTGTTGCGCACGCTGATCGATACGGATCATTCCCTGATGGAAAACTTAAAAAGCGTAGGCAGGGAGTGGAGCGAAACAGCAGCATTTAAGACCATGCCTTTCGATAAGCTGGTGCTGGACCTCAATCCCCAGAAGGATATGAGCAGAACGGCATTGTTTGATGTGGCTTATAATTTTGAGACTGACAGCCTGAAAAATGAACATGTAACGTCTATAGGCGCGAACAACGAGGGATTGGGCAAATACGACTTTAATTTGCTGATCAGGGAGAATGATCAGGATTATCAGCTGTTTTTAACTTACAACGAACTTTATTTTAACGATTATACGGTTGATGCGATCGTTGATCTGATGAACAGGTTAATGGTAACGCTGTTGACCAGCCCTGATACGTTGCTGAAGGATGTGCCGCTGGTATCTTCCAACATCAAAGTATCTGCTTTCCGGCAAACGGAGACGCTTGTGTTGAATGAAAATGATTCCATCATCAGCCGGTTTAATGAACAGGTAAAGAAAAGTGGGGATAGCCCGGCGGTAGCTTTTATGGATACTACGCTGACATACCGGGAACTGGACGTACGTTCCGGTCAACTGGCCAACTATCTCAGGGAACGGTACACGATTCATCCGGAAGATGGCATCGCCATTATTCTCCCTAAAACAGAACAACTGATTGTGGCCATACTGGCCGTATTAAAACTTGCTGCAGTATATGTACCGATAGACCCTTCGTACCCGGAGGAAAGGAAAACGTTTATACTGGAAGATGCCGCGTGTAAAGCAGTGATCGATGAAGTATTTCTGGCGGAGCACCGGGAGGCTATTGCAGTTGCTTCTCCGGAAGCACCCCCTGTTACGATTGGCAGGAACAACCTGGCGTATATCATCTATACCTCAGGTTCTACCGGAAAACCCAAAGGGGTGATGATCGTTCATGGTAATGTGATTTCCCTGCTGGATTCCAGTCTGCTGAAATTTGATTTTACGGAAAATGATACCTGGAGCCTGTTCCATTCCTATTGCTTTGATTTTTCCGTCTGGGAGATTTTCGGTGCGCTGTTAACAGGTGGGAAGCTACTGGTCTTAAACCATGAACAGGTCAAAAACCATCAGTTGTTCATTAAACTGATGCGGCAACATCAGGTGACTGTCTTCAGTCAAACGCCTTCTGCTTTTTATAATTTCATTGCATTGGGGGAAGATGTTGATTCCTTACGATATATCGTGTTTGGTGGGGAATCCCTGCACGCGGAGAAGCTGGAGGTCTGGTACAAGGCACACCCCGGCGTGAAGCTGGTCAATATGTACGGTATTACAGAAACCACCGTACACGTGACCTTTAAATTGCTGACAGAAACTGCTGTTCAGCAATCCCTGAATAACGTTGGCATACCGCTGTTGTTTGCCAATGTGTATGTGCTGGATAAGGATAAAAACCTGTTGCCGTTTGGTAGGCAGGGGGAGATGTATATTTCCGGAACAGGGGTGGCAAGAGGTTATATCAATCGCCCGGAGCTCTCCGCAGAGCGGTTTGTAGCCTGTCCCTTTGATGATAACGGTGTGATGTATCGGAGTGGCGACCTGGCCAGGTTCTTACCTTCCGGGGAACTGGAATATCTGGGCAGGGCCGATGATCAGGTGAAGATCAGGGGCTACCGGATTGAACTGGATGAAATAAAGAAACATATCGAAAGCCATCCTGATGTGGTCATCAGCGCGGTGGTGGTGGTAAACCTCCCGGACGGCGACAAAGCGATAGCTGCCTATGTTGTTACAAAAGAACACGGCAGTATAGACGTTGTCCGCGCCTATCTGGCCAGCCGGGTGCCGGAATATATGGTGCCGGCTTTCTGGGTGAGGCTGGAAGATATGCCAATCAATGCCAATGGTAAAGTAGACCAGCGCAGATTACCATCCCCGATAGGCCTGACGGACGGAGAGGAACAGGAAATACTTCCTCCGGAAACGAAAACAGAAATCGGGTTGGCAGGCATCTGGGAAGAACTGCTGAATACCTCCCGCATAAGTCTGACAGACAACTTCTTTAAGCTGGGCGGGCATAGCCTGAAAGCCATCCGCCTGATAGGGCTGATACACAAACAATTCAACGTGCTGTTGGAGCTGAAGCATATCTTCTCCAATCCCACGCTCAGAGAACAGGCGCTATTGATCACTTCCGGAACGGGCAGCGCTTTCAACGCTATAGACCGGGTGCCGGAGGCGGACCACTATGCTATTTCCCCTGCACAGAGCAGGTTGTGGATATTGAGCCAGTATGAGGAAGCATTGGTGTCGTATAATATGCCGGGTCATGTCGTATTAAACGGAATGTATGACACGACGTTGTTTCAGCGGGCCGTCGAAGCGGTGATCGATCGCCATGAGATATTACGGACGGTATTTGTGATGGATGCTTCCGGGGAGATCCGTCAGCAGGTGGCGGACCGCGAAATACCGGGTTTTGAAATCGGTTATGAAGATTTCCGGGGAGAAGAAGATAAGGCACGGGCTTATATCGCCGCAGATGCTTACCGGCCCTTTGATCTGGAGCAGGGTCCTTTGCTGCGGGCAGCTTTATTACAGGTGTCCGATGACCGCTATATCTTTTATTACAATCTGCATCATATCATCAGCGATGGCTGGTCTATGAAAATACTGGAACGCGATGTGATGGGATATTACGAAGCATTTAAATCCGGCGTTGCGCCCGGCCTGCCGGCACTTCCCATTCAGTACAGGGACTATGCGGCGTGGCAGTTACGCCAGTTGGAAACGGCGCGGTATGCAGATGACCGGGCTTTCTGGCAGAACATACTTTCCGGGGAACTGCCGGTATTGGATTTGCCGGCTTATACGTCCCGCCCGATCATAAAAACGTATAATGGTCGCCGTTTGTCGACGTATATTTCACCCTCCCTTACCGGCGCATTGAACAACTACTGCCGGGAACATGGCGGCAGCCTGTTCATGGGCTTGCTGGCAGTGTGGAATGTGCTGTGTCACCGGTATACCTCGCTGGAAGATATTATCACCGGAACGCCAGTAGCCGGACGTGAACATTCCGATCTGGAAGATCAGATTGGTTTTTATATCAACACGCTGGCCTTACGCAACAGCGTGGTTCCCCATGAAAGTTTTGATGCTTTCTTTGAACGGATAAAAGAAAATACACTGGAAGCCTATGAACATCAGCAGTATCCTTTTGACCGGCTGGTGGACGATCTGGGTTTAAAATATGATACCAGCCGCAGCGTATTGTTCGATGTAATGCTGGTGTTGCAAAATGCCGGCGAAAACAGGAACGATACAGCGGTGGCGGAAGATAACCTGCATCAGGTGAAAGACCATGGTCCTGCGGTGGCCAAATTTGACCTGCAGGTCGCCTTTCAGGAAACGGGCGATGCATTACTGTTCTCTGTCAACTATAACACGGATGTATATGACCGGGAGATGATAGAGCGGTTGATAGTCCACTACAAGCGCCTGGTAGCTGCCCTGATGGAAAACCCCGATGTGCTTTTAGGTGCCGTGGAATATTTGCAGGCATCGGAAAAAGATGAGCTGTTGTATCGCTTCAATCCCACCAAAATTGACTACCCGAGGGAGAAGACGGTGGCCGACCTGTTTGCAGAACAGGCAGCCATATGCCCGGATAGTACCGCCGTGGTCTTTGAAGGGCGGGAACTGACTTACCGGGAGCTGGAGGTACGGTCCAACCGGCTGGCGCATTATCTGATAACGCATTATCACGTTGAACGGGAAGACCTGATAAGCATCCGGCTGGAGCGGAGCGAATGGATGATCATCGCTATACTGGGAATACTAAAGGCCGGAGCGGCCTATGTACCAATAGATCCGGGGTATCCTGCCGGCCGTATCGCCTATATGGAGGAAGACAGCCACTGTAAAGTCTCCATCACCGAAGTGCTGCTCAGCGGGTTTGAACGGGCGGAAGGTTTGCCGGAGAGTCGGCCGGTCGTGACAATCACCCCGGACCAGCTGGCATACGTCATGTATACATCCGGTTCTACCGGCCGCCCCAAAGGCGTGATGATATCGCACATAAACATTGTCCGGCTGGTAAAAAACACCAACTATGTCCATGTAGGCGAAGGCGACAGGGTATTGGGGCTGTCCAATTTTTCGTTCGATGGTTCCACCTTCGATGTGTTTATGCCGCTGTTGAATGGCGGAGCAGTAGTCATCTGTACAAAAGACGGGCTGCTGAATGTACAAAGCCTGAGCGAGATCATCGCCAAAGAAAGGGTAGACAGTTTTTTTGTGACCACCGCTTTTTTTAATGTGTTGACAGATGCTGCACCGGAATCCCTGAAAAGGCTGAAATATGTGCTGGTGGGGGGCGAGCGGGTATCGCAGGAACATATGAGGCGGTTTAAGGAAAGATACCCGACAGTACGACTGATGAACGTATACGGACCTACGGAGAATACCACGTTCTCCACCTACTACGAAATAAAATTGCCGGTAAACAAAACCATTCCGATTGGTGTACCGATCGCCAATAGTACCTGTCTGGTACTGGATGCCAATAATAAGCTGGTGCCTGTCGGGGTACCGGGCCAGATCTGCCTGAGCGGCGACGGTTTGTCCCGTGGTTATCTCAACGCGCCGGCCTTAACAGCAGAGAAATTCGTCCCGCATCCATACGAAGCCAATGCCCGCTTGTACAAAACAGGCGACCTGGGAAGGTGGCTGCCCGATGGGAACATTGAATTCATCGGCAGAAAGGATAACCAAATCAAAGTCCGCGGCCACCGGATAGAAACAGGAGAAATAGAAGCAGCGCTCCTGTCGCAGGACTTTATTATTCAGGCAGTGGTGGATGTGAAAAAAATAGGGGAGGACCATACTATTGTTGCCTACATTGTTCCTGCGGCCAATGAACAGCTGGATAAGGCGCTGCTGAAAGAGCGGCTGAGAGTTGATCTGCCGGCGTATATGCTTCCCAGTTATTATGTGGAAGTAAAAGCGCTGCCGTTAACCTCCAACGGGAAAGTGGACAAAGAGGCATTGCCACCCGTAGGGGAAGCAGACCTGATCAGGGAAGAATACATCGCGCCACAAACAGCAGCAGAACATCTGCTGATAGCCATATGGAAGGACGTGCTGAAACAAAGCACCGTGGGCGTAATGGACAATTTTTATGATCTGGGCGGCGATTCCATTAAATCCATACAGGTAATATCCCGGCTGCGGGAACAAAACTATCAGGTCAAAGCCAGCCAGATACTGCAAAATCCGGTTTTGAGGAACCTGGCCAGACTGTTAAAAACCACGACCATAGAAATCGATCAGTCGCTGGTTACAGGCGAAGTAACGCTGACGCCTATACAACATTATTTCCTGCACGGAAGTCATTTTAAAAACAAACATCATTTCAACCAGTCAGTGGTGCTGCAAAGCAGCCAGTCACTGCGTTCAGACTGGGTTGCAGCTTGTGCGGCAAAACTGGCGGAACATCATGATGCCTTAAGGATGTCGTTTTCGCTGAACGGCAGCGACTGGGAACAGTTCAACAATGCGGACATACAGGATGTATACACCTTTTTTGATCTGGGACAGGAAGAAAACGACATCGCCGCGATGGGTGAAATCGGGCAGCAAATTCAATCCGGATTTGATATCAGGGATGGCAATTTGTTCAAAGTCGTTCATTTCAGGCTAAAAAGCGGCGACCGCCTGGCGTTGATAGCCCACCATCTGGTTGTGGACGGCGTTTCCTGGAGGATCATGCTGGAAGACCTGAACGTGCTGTATCAACAAATTCAGAACGGCCATCCGTTGGCCCTGCCGCGAAAAACCAGCTCCTATAAGACGTGGGCATCCTCT
Source organism: Chitinophaga sp. HK235 (assembly GCF_018255755.1). Lineage (NCBI taxonomy): Bacteria > Pseudomonadati > Bacteroidota > Chitinophagia > Chitinophagales > Chitinophagaceae > Chitinophaga > Chitinophaga sp. HK235. The sequence goes on from NZ_CP073766.1 coordinate 148,255, forward strand.
TTAAAAACAGTAGTGGAAAAAGAGCAGCGGTGGGAAAAGGAAAGGGCTTACTGGGAAAATATCATTCAACAAGGGGCTCATCACGGTTTGCCCGTCAGGGAGAACGCTGGAGAGCAACATAAACTGGACAGGACAGCCGGCTTTTCTCTGGAGAAAGAACAGACTAAAAAATTACTCACCCGACTTCATCATACTTATAATACCGATATAAACGACCTGTTGTTGACAGCACTGGTAAGGGCATTGGGCCAGACCCTGGCCGTCAGAAAGGTGTCTGTACAATTGGAAGGGCACGGCAGGGAAGACCTTAAAAATGAGGTGGATGTAAGCCGCACAGTCGGCTGGTTTACGTCGGTATACCCGGTCATACTGGAAACTGCCGGGGGATCTTTGGAGAAAGATCTCGTGCTGGTAAAAGAGAACCTGCGAACCATCCCCAATAAGGGCATCGGTTATGGTATGCTGAAGTACCTTTCCGGACAAGGACTGCCTGAAGCCCCGACACAAATTGTCTTTAACTACCTCGGTGATTTTGGCGCCAGGAACATAGGGGCGAAGGCGGACGCGGTGTTTGAATTTTCAGCGGACTATTTCGGGGCAAGCTCGGCTACAGTTAATGAAGACGACAGCCTGCTGCAGGTTTCAGGGATTACCGTAGACGGCGTGTTTACTGCTAACATAAAATATAATGCCGCGCTTTTCGATGTTCCCGTGATCGAAGCATTAGCCGCAAATTATAAGGAACAGCTGTCAGCTTTGATAACCACCCTCGAAAACAACCACCAACGGATTTTAACGCCATCGGACCTTACCTATAAAGGTCTTTCCATAGAAGAGCTGCATGGCCGAAATGAGGCGGGAACGCTGGAGGATGTTTACCAGCTTTCACCACTGCAAAAGGGAATGTACTATCACTGGCTGGCCGCACCTGATTCCGCTACTTATTTTGAGCAGTTTTTCTATAAAGCCCATGTTACCAACTTTAACCGGGACAATATTGAACGGGCGTTTAATAAACTCATTCAGAGACATGCGGTATTGAGGACCCGCTTCGATACATCCGATGCAGGAGAATTGATTCAGGAAGTGCATACTATCACGGAGGGGGATATTGCTTTCCTGCGGGCCGCGGATGAAGATCAGGTGATAGAGGACATCCGGCAGGCAGATATACGGAAAGGATTTGCACTGGATACGCCATATCCCATCAGGCTCCGGGTGATTGCGTTTGACGCGGATACTTACGGTTTCTTATGGAGTTTCCACCATATCATCATGGACGGATGGTGTATGAGCATCCTGTACAAAGATTTTTGTAAGTTCCTGACAGCAGAAGAACAGGGCGTAACGCTGTCTTTCCCGGATGTAGCGCCCTACAGCCGGTATGTGGAGTGGATCAACAACTTCAACCCCGATGATTCCCTTGCTTACTGGAACAACTATTTAACGGACTATAACAGCAGGGCGGAAATTCCATTTAAAAAACAACAAAAAGCTACCGACATATACGGTAAAGAAAGATTTATGATAGATGGGGAGCTCTTTGGTAAAATCAACGATCTCACCAAATCGCTGAACGTCACGCAAAATACTTTTATGCAGGCAGTGTGGGGCATGCTGCTGTCCAGATACAACAATACAAAAGCTGTTGTATTCGGGGCTGTGGTGTCGGGAAGGCCGCCTGAACTGGCAGGAACGGAACAGATGGTCGGGCTGTTTATCAATACCATCCCTGTCAGGATCCAATATAGCCGTAAAGACACGCCGAAGGATATACTGTTGCGCGTACAGGAGGAAGGTATCGCAGGAAGCCAGCATCATTACCTGAATATTGTGGATATACAGGAACAGAGCGCGCTGGGAAAGAACCTGCTACATCATGTGCTGGTATTTGAGAACTATCCGGTAAAAGAAATTGTAGAAAACGATATCCATCAAACCCTGTCGGCTTATCAGATCCAAAGTGACAGTGTCAGCGTTTTTGAGCGGACCAACTTCGATTTTGGTATTTCCATGGCGCCTGCTGATCATTTCATTTCGGTGGCATTGAACTATAATAAAGCGCTGTATGATGAAAATGATATCAAGCGTGTGGTTAGTCATTTTCACCGTTTGATAGCGGCCTTTGCTGAATGCACCGATCAGCCGGTGATAGAACTGGAGTATTTAACAGCCGGCGAGCGCAAAGAACTGCTGGAATCGCTTAATAACACGGATGTCGATTTCTCTGATGGCAAAACGCTTATTGAAAAGTTTGAGAAACAGGTAATCAGTACGCCGGACAATTTCGCGGTGATCTTTCAGGATCAGCGACTAACCTACAGGCAACTGAATGAGCTCAGTAACCGGTTCTCCTGGTTTCTGATCAACGAGTATGATATAGTCCCCGGCGACATTGTCGGGATTCAGCTGGAACGCTCGGCTATGTTTGTTGCCATACTGATAGGGGTGCTGAAAGCCCGTGCCTGCAGCGCTCCCATTGACGTAGCTGCACCGGAACAGCAAAAGAAATATATCGCAGCCAATGCTAAAATGATCATTACTGAGAAAGAGGTAATGGTCTTTGACCGGCACAGCAACCTGTATAAAACGGAAAATCTCTATCTCGACTACAGGTTGCAGGATTTGATCTATATTATTTATACCTCCGGCTCAACCGGCGTTCCCAAAGGCTGTATGCTGGAAAATGCAGGCGTGGTCAATCATGTCAATGATAAAGTGCAGTCGCTGGCACTGAATGAAACATCCGTGATCTGCCATGCATCGAAGATGAATTTTGTCGGCGGGATCTGGCAATTCTGGGCGCCTCTCAGCACTGGCGGTACGCTGGTACTGACGCCCATGGAAGAACTGCAGGACATCGCTGCCCTGCTGGATACCACAGTTAAACATGGGGTGTCTATGCTGGAAGTGATCCCTTCCCAGCTGAACATGGTATTCAGTCTGGGGCAGGAGCATAAACTGAGTCATATCGAAACATTGATCCTGACGGGAGAGCCGTTGACGCCTTCCTATGTGAATAAGTTTTTTGATATCAACCCGGATATCAGGATCATTAATACTTATGGACAGACTGAATGTTCAGACGTGACCACGTCTTACACCATGCAGGGGAGGCTGGAAGATGAAAAAATCCTCATTGGTACGCCCATTTGCAATACGCAAATGTACATACTGGACGAAGATATGAACCTGTGTGCCAGAGGTGTTGTCGGGGAACTCTGTACCTCCGGGGTGGGCGTTTCCAGAGGATATCTGCATCAGGAAGAACTAACCCGGGAGAAGTTTGTGGATCATCCGTTTAAAACGGGCGAGCGGTTGTATAAGACCGGCGATCTTGGCAGGTGGCTGCCCAACGGGAACCTTGAAGTGTTGGGCAGAAAAGATGACCAGATAAAAATACGCGGCTACAGGATCAGTCTGGGTGAAGTAGAAAACGCGCTGCTGTCGGTAAAAGATGTCAAAAACGCGGTAGTGTTGCCGAAACTGTATGGAGAAGAAAAAGTGATCGTGGCTTACTTCACTGCTAAAGCGGCAATGAATGGTTCCGATTTGAGGAAACAACTAAAAGCCTTGCTGCCTGATTACATGATCCCTTCCTATTATGTGCAGCTGGAAGCGCTGCCGTTGATGTCCAATGGAAAGGTGAACAAAAAACAACTGCCTGATCCGGCTGAAGGTAACCTGGAAACCGGGACTGAATACGTAGCACCGCTGGATGCTGCAGAACAACGTTTAGCCGCCATATGGGAAACGTTGTTAGGCAGAAAGCGGGTGGGCCGCCATGATGACTTCTTTGCGCTGGGGGGCCACAGTTTAAAGGTGATCAGCCTGATTGCGCAGATCCATAAAGAGTTTGGAGTTAAACCGGGCATACGGGATGTATTTAATAACCCTACCATAAAAGAACTTGCCGGCGTTATGCGGGAAGCGCAGCAGGAAACGCACACCGTTATTCATCCTGCGGTGGCCATGGCGGATTATCCGCTTTCTTACGAACAGAGAAAGCTGTGGATAGCCAGTCAGGTAAAAAACGCTTCCGTGGCATTAAATGTATCCTACCAGCTGGAAATAGCTGCCGATATTGATTACGACCGGTTTAAAAACGCAGTAGCGGCGGTCACCGCGCGCCATGAAATGTTGCGGACGGTATATAAAAGAAACGAAACGGGAGAAGTACGGCAGCGGATAATACCGATGGAGCAGTTTACATTGCCCGTCTCTTATAAAGAAACAACAAGTGAAGCGGCATTAAAGCAATATATGGATGAAGACAGAACGGCAGCTTTTGATCTCGAAAACGGGCCTTTGTTCAGCATCACCCTCTTCAGAAAAGCCGGGGGCAGCGCTGTGTTGTTCTTTAATATGCATCATATCATTGGTGACGGGCCTTCCATGGAAGTGCTTCACCGGGAAATAATGCACTACTACCGGGAGGGGAATGCTGCTGTAACGGAACCGTTGCCGGTGCATTACAAGGACTATGCGGTTTGGCAGGAGGCGGAACTGCAGGGTAAAAGGGCTGAAAGACCAGTGAAATACTGGCAGGAGCAATTCAGGAACGGCATCCCTCAGGTGCAGCTGCCATTTGAAAAAAGTCGTCCCAAAGCCTTTACCTATATGGGCAATGCTATGTACTTCCATTCCGGAAGTATGATAAAAGCCGGCCTTTTAAAGCGTACAGAAGAACTCAGGGGTAGTATGTACACCACTATTCTGTTTATCGTCAAGGCGCTTTTGTACAGGTACACCGCGGCCTCCCGGATAATGATAGGCTCTTCTTTCTCCACAAGAGTACACAGCGATTTAAATGACCAGATCGGTTTTTATGTCAATAACCTGCCGGTGATCACGCGGTTGAATACCCACGATGCTTTAAAGGATATATACAATCAGCTGAAAGAAAATGTCTTCACTATCAGCGAGTATTCCTGGTATCCTATGGAATTGCTGGCAGACAAGATCGGCTACCATTACGATCCTGCGTATCCCGGTGTATTCAACGTGCTGGTGGACTATCACAAACAGAGCGGCGAAGCCGCCGGGTCATCATCGCCGGAAACCCATACCAGATACCGCGAAAACGTTCCCTGTCAGTTTGATCTCACCATCGAAGTGATGGAAACAGCGAATGGCCTGAGTTGGGTGATCATCTACAACAATTCGCTTTTTGATGATATCCGGATGGAAATATTTAAACAGCGGCTGGAACATTTGACCGGAATGGTGGCCGACCAGCATGTCAACTTTGAATCTGTCAGCTTGCCAGAACTGATCCGGGATGAAACGGCATTAGGTAACAAAGCCCTCAAGGAGCAACTGTCTCAGGAAAATTTTTAGCACAACCTCTCATAACCAATAAACTTTTTAGTTGACTCAAAAAATCTATGCATTATGATTAAATCATTAATTCATTCGATGATAGTATGTCCGGACATGACCAAAGACTATCCCAAAATAGAGTATGGATCTGGAGTTTACCTGTACGATAAACAGGGAAAGAGATATCTGGATGGCGCTGCAGGTTCCTCTTCGGTGTCGAACCTGGGATATGGCAGGCAGGAAATCATAGCTGCCGCCACGGAACAGATGTCTAAAGTAGCGGTTCTGCCTACGCACGCATTCAGTGCGGAGGTGGTGGAACGTTACCTCGACAGGCTGGTGAATTTTGCTCCGGAAGGATTTAAGCGGGCATGGACGGTAATGAGTGGAACAGAAGCGGTGGAAAATGCGGTGAAGCTTGCCCTGCAATACCATCAGCTGATGGGAGAACCCAATCGTTATAAAATAATATCCCGCTGGAATACTTACCATGGCAATTCTGTGTTCATGCTGGACATTGGTGGCATGAAAGCGCGCAGAGAGGCTTACAGCAAATGGTTGAACAACTTCCCGCATATTTCCCCTGCTTATAGCTACAGAAAGCCGGAGGGTATGACGGAAGAAGAATACGTATTGTCACTGCTGAAGGAATTTGAAAACACCATCATCGAAGCAGACCCGGAAACAGTAGCTGCATTTGTGGCAGAGCCGGTAGTGGCCGCCGCTATGGGTGCTGTACCTCCGCCGGAAGGCTATTTCAAAGGTATCCGCCGTATCTGCGATAAATACGGGATACTGTTTGTTTCTGATGAAATCTTATCAGGATTTGGCAGGACAGGTAAAAATTTCGGCATCAGCAATTTTGGCGTTAAACCGGATATCATCGCTGCAGGCAAAGGTATCAGCGGCGGCTATTTCCCGCTGTCTGCCGTGATTGCGTCTGAAAAAGTAGTGACGCCGTTTGTGGACACCAAATCACCGTTCCTCGGCGGACACACTTTTGCCTGCAACCCCGTGGGCGCTGCGGTGGGCAATTGTGTCCTCGATATCATCGAAAGAGAACAACTGATACAAAGGTCCAAAGAAATGGGAGACATCTTCCTGGAAAAACTCCGTGGGCTATACGAATATGACATTGTGGGAGATGTGCGCGGCGTAGGGCTGCAATGCGGTATTGAGCTGGTGCAGGACAGGGAGACAAAAGAACCATTCCCGAAGGAACTGCTGCTCTCCAAAAAAATAGGAGAAAGGTCGATCCAGAAAGGAGTAGTGCTATACCCCGGCAGAGGCTCTGTTGATGGTGTACTGGGTGATCATATCATGATAACGCCTCCTTTTATTATTGATGAAGAACAACTGGAGACCATTGTCTCTACCGTAAAAGACTGTATAGAAGAGGTTTCTGTGGAATTAAAACAATTTACCAAATAGTTGAGCGATGAGTAGCGACAACAAATATTACCTGAAACTGAATGTGGCCATTGAAGCGCTGATAGACCGGTGGTATGCATGGTCGCATTTGGTTTCTCCCGCTACCGCGGCCATGAATATCAAAGACAGGCACGTCAAAATCATGAAGTCCTATGTGAAGAACCCGAAGATCCATGAGGCGGCGGTAAAAAGACCTGAAATGCGCGGCGGACCATTTATTGACTACGGCGGACAAAGGGTGGACGAGATTGAACAACTGCTGGAAACGACCATGGAAAAAAGGGCGAATATGCTGAAGTTCAATGAGGCAGTACATGAGCTCAACGGCATGTTGCAGAAAGAAGCCGCCGGATATTCCCTGAACCCGTTGTACGATAAAGTACCCGACATCTTAAAAGGATATGTTGAACTGTACTATGATCTGAATGATCAGGCGAACTTCCGCTTTTTTGAGGCGTTGCTTTACAAGAGCGAATACTATGATGAATCCACTCAGTCTGTTTCATTGCAGCTGATCGAAGCAGACGATGATCGTTCCTTTGTATTAAGTACGCCGCGCCTGGATGACGAACACCTGTTACATCTGGACGTGAAGTTTAAGGATAACGTTATTGATAAGTTGTTTAAAATGAAGCGTATCCCGGGCAGCTACGATGAAATCAAAGAGGAGCTGCAGATAAAGCCGGAACAGGAAGTACTTTTCAGGAGCTTTTTCACCGAAGAACCTCCGGCAAAATACCAGCCTTACACCGGAAGCGGGATCAGGACCCGGTATTTTGGCCACGCCTGCGTACTGGTGGAAACCAACGAGATGTCGATCCTTGTTGACCCGGTGATTAGCTATGATGGCTATGAAACAGAAGTGAACAGATACACGATCAACGATCTGCCCGAAAAAATCGATTATGTGTTGATCACCCATAACCATCAGGACCATGTGCTACTGGAAACGCTCCTGCAGCTGCGCCACAGCATCAAACATCTTGTTGTTCCCAGCTGTGGCAAAGGAAACCTTCAAGATCCCAGCCTTAAACTGATGTTCAATAATATCGGGTTCAATAATGTGATTGAGCTGGATGATATGGAGTCCATTACGATGGACAAATGTACTATCACCGGCTTACCCTTTCTGGGAGAGCATTCGGACCTGGATGTGAGAAGCAAGCTGTGTTATCATGTGAAGCTGCATAACAGCTTCCGGGTGATGTTTGCTGCCGACTCCTGTAACGTACAGTCGGATCTGTATAAGCGGGTACACGCCATCATGGGCAACATCGACGTGCTGTTCCTCGGAATGGAATGCGATGGCGCGCCGCTGACCTGGTTATACGGCCCGCTGCTGTCCCTGCCTATGGAGCGCGATAAAGATCATTCGCGGCGGCTGGCAGGTTGTGATTACAATCAGGGAAAAGATCTGGTAGACATTTTCCACCCCAGAAATGTTTTCGTGTATGCGATGGGGATGGAGCCATGGCTCGAATTTATCAGTTCCATAAAATACACAGACCAGTCCCGGCCTATTGTGGAATCAAACAAGCTGGTAGACAAATGCAATAGCATGGGTATTGACGCAGAGCGTCTGTTTGGAGAAAAAACCATTGAGTACTAATAAATAATTGTATCATGAATAAAGACGAATTGTTAAAAAGGGCCAGGAATGAGGATTTTTGGAGTATGCAGCTTAAAAAGGCGGGTCCCGGTGAAAACAGGCTGTTTCTAAATATTGAAGAAGTAAAAAACAATGCGGCAAGCTCTTCTGAAATCATCTATTTGAAAGAATCAGATACTGAAAAAGTGCGGCACCTTTGTAATGAATCTGATTTATTGATATACAATTTTTATGCTACTGCACTACATATTTTATTTCATTTTTATGGAGAAAGAAAGGTAATATTTCTTTCTCCATCCACCCGACTGGAAGAGACAGAAACAACGGAAAAGTTCTTCCTGATGATGGATGACATTGACATGAAGGAGAGCTTTAAGACGCTTTTCTCTTCCCGGAAAGAATCCTTACTGAACGCCATCAACCATACCGTTGACCGGGATGCCATCCTCGCGCTCTTTGATACCCGGGATTATGCCGGGCTTCAGCCTGTATACGCTTTGTGTGTGGATGGCCATGTATCGGACGCATGTAAGAAACTGACACAGGTGATTTTCCACTTTAATGTGTCTTCCTCAACACCATCGCTGGAGATTTTCTGCAAAAGAGAATTGTACGATGAAAAGATGCCGGAGCTGTTCGGAGACAACTTTAATGCGCTGCTGGGACAGATCATCAGCCGGATATATGAGCCGGTGAAAGACCTGAACTGGATGGGCAGCCGTGAGCAGGCTATCCATGACCGGATCAATCAGTCCCGGGCTTATTTTTCCGTCGATAAAAACGTGGTGGAATTGGTAGAGGCACACCGGACAGCCAACGCAACTGACGTAGCCATCAGGGATGGCGACGAAACGCGCACGTACGCTGATTTGTCAGCTAATTCCAACCGGCTGGCCCATTATCTTTCGGAGCAACATGCATTGGGAAAAGGTCATTTGGCGGGTGTGATGATGCCCCGGTCTATTCAGATGCCGGAAACCATCCTCGCTGTCTGGAAAACAGGCGCGGCCTACGTCCCCATGGGCACCGATCTTACCGACACCAGTCTGGCGCAGATCATCCGCAATTCGGGGCTGAAAGTGATAGTGGTCAATACCGGCGAAGCGCTGGCGCAATTGTCCAGGCTGGATATAGCCGCTGCCGTAGTATATCTGAACGAGGAACGGGAACGGATCAACGTTTGTCCGGACACGCCACTGAATACAGTCATACATCCCAACGACCTGGCATACGTGATCTACACCAGCGGCTCGACAGGCGAGCCGAAAGGCGTCATGATCGAACACTTCGGGATGGTCAATCATATCGGCGCCAAGATTACAGAGATCGGTATTAAAAAAGGGGGTATCGTGGCGCAAAATGCGCCGCATACATTTGATATTTCTGTCTGGCAGTTTTTTGCCCCGCTGGTGGCAGGCGCACAATGTCTCATCTACAACGAGGAGGAAATCCTCAACATAGGCCACTTTATCGCCAAAACAGTGGAAAACAAAGTGAATGTACTGGAGCTGGTACCTTCCTACCTGCTGGAGATGCTGCACTATATGGAAGCAGCAGTGGAGAAACCACATTTTGCGCTGCTGTCTTTAATACTGAATGCAGAAACGTTGACGCATTCCATGGTGAGCAGATGGCTGGCCCTTTACCCCGGTATTCCTATTATCAATACCTACGGGGCAACGGAGGTTTCAGATGATATCTGCCATTACTTCATGACCAGCGTTCCCGGCTCTTTTACCGTGCCGGTAATGTATGATCCTATCCAGCATGTGGAGGTTCATCTGGTCAATGATAATTTCGAAAGAGTACCTGTTGGCGTAAAAGGAGAGATTTTACTGGCCGGCCCCACTGTAGGGAAAGGGTACTTAAACAACGAAGAAAAAACAAAAGCTGCCTTTCTGGCTGGTCCGATTGCGGGCGTTACCCGTCAGGAGCGGGTATACAGAACCGGTGATATCGGCAGGCTGACGGCCGGCGGAACGCTGGAGTTTATAGAACGTGTAGACAGCCAGGTGAAGATCCGTGGCCACAGAATTGAATTAGGTGGTATAGAGAATATTATCAACACCATTCCGGAGGTTAAGAACTCCAAAGCTATCGCCAATACTGCAGATCAGTATATTGTGCTCTATTACATGTCGGAAGCGGCGATAGACAAAGATGTGCTGGATGATGCATTGTTATCGAAGCTACCGAGGTACATGTTGCCCGCCATCTATATCCATTTGACAGAATTCCCATTGACCCCTAACGGGAAGATAGATAAAAAGGCGCTGCCCGATCCGGAGCAGTTCGAACTGGCAGCGGGTGGCGCGACCTATGTAGCGCCGCGAAACGAAACGGAAGAAAAGCTGGTGGCTATTTGGCAGGAGGTGCTCGGGAAAGAAAAGGTGGGTGTCATGGATGATTTCTTCAGCCTCGGAGGGCACAGCCTGAAGATGATGAGGCTCACCGGCAGCTACCATAAAGTTTTTAATGTGAAAGTTGAGCTGGCGGACCTGTTTGCAAACACTACGCTGGAATCGCATGTGGACCTGATTGCCGGTGGCAGCGAGGAACGTTATACTCCCATTCCTTTGGTGGATAAGGCTTCCGCCTATCCGCTTTCACCGGCTCAAAAGCGTTTATGGCTGGTACAGCAACTGAATCCTTCCACCACCTCGTATAACATTTATGCAGAGCGGCAGTTACAGATGACTGCGGAGGAGTTTGCCGCTGCTCTGAAAGTGCTGGTGGAAAGGCATGAGATATTACGGACGAAGTTTGTGGAAGAAGATGGCGAACCGCGACAGGTGATTATACCAGTGGAACAAGCCATTTGGGACCTGCCGGTAGCAGATGATGTGTATCAGGCTGCGGAGGCGCTGAAACGGCATGTGTTTGACCTGTCGTCCTGGCCATTGTTCAGGTTGGCGGTACATCGGCAGGAAGGCGGTATCAGGTTGCTGTTCAATATGCACCATATCATCAGCGACGGATGGTCTACAGATATTTTTGTCAGAGAGATCAATACCATTCATAACAGGGAAGCCGCGGCATTAACGCCGCTAAAGATACAGTACAAGGACTATGCAGCGTGGCAGAATGCCGCCTTATCTGACGGGAAGCTGGATATGAGCCGGCAGTACTGGGTGTCAAAGCTGTCGGGGAATTTGCCGGTGCTTCGTCTGCCGGCGGATTATTCCTCCGAGGAGCTCCGCGAAAACAATACGGGAGCTTATACACTGTACCTTGACCAGTACGTAAAAGCATTGATCCATGATTTTGCTTTACAAAGGAAAATCAGTGTATTCAGTGTTTTAGCGGCTTGTTTTAAAGTGTTGTTATATCGTCTCACCGGAGAAAATGATATCATCATCGGGATGCCGGCAGCCAACAGGAACCACGAAGATGTAAAAGACCTGATCGGCTTTTTCCTGAATACACTGATGCTGCGGGATCAGGTGGACAGTGAGCAGCCTTTCAATACACTGGCCGACGAAGTGGGAAAAACAATACTGGAAGGTTTAAAACATCAGTCGTACCCGTTTGAACTGCTGCTGGACGAATTAAATGTGGTAAGGGACCAGCATCATTTCCCTATTAGTTCCGTTTTCCTGAACATGCTCGATTTTAACGCACAGGAAAAGGAATATATCAGAGACTTTGAACCGGTTCATATCACCGCCGCCAGTGCGCCGAAATTCGACATTGAATGTTACTTCAAAAGTTATGAAAACGGTATTTCATTGCAATGTGCTTACCGGCGTAACCTGTTTGAGCAACCAACGATCGCATACTGGCTGGAGGAGTATACGGCTATCGTAAAACAGGTGCTGGCATCTCCGGACATGCGCATCAAAAATGTTCATGTTTTTGATAAGGTGAAGTTTGAGCAGGAAAGACCGGTTCCCAAAAACTCCTTTGTACCATTTGAAAAAGCGGCCATTCAACAGACCATCGTTTCAAGGTTTGAACAGCAGGTGGCGCGGACCCCACAGCAGGCGGCATTGGTACAGGGTGATAACGTCATCAGCTATCAGGAGTTAAATGCGAAAGCTAACGGACTGGCACACACTATTCTCTCCAAAAAACAAATAAAGGGAGAGCATATCGGCCTGTTGCTGGACCATGGTGCTCCCGGGGTTACCGGCATGCTGGGGGTTTTAAAGTCCGGCAACATCTACGTTCCGCTGGACCCCAGCCATCCTAAGGAAAGATTACGGCATATACTGGAGCATTCCCGGTGTAATGTCATCATAGCGATGGAATCAACCCTTGAATTGGCGGCATCCCTGTCTACAGCGGCCGACGAGCTGACCGTCATCCATTTTTCCCCGGATATTATTTCGCGGGATGACCGGCCTGATGTGGAGATTACACCCGAAAGCCCGGCGTATGTGTTGTATACTTCCGGGTCTACCGGCATACCGAAAGGAGTAGTGCAATGCCATAAAAACGTACTGCATTTCATCAGGCTTTATACGAATAACCTGCATATTGATGCCGGCGACCGCGTAAGCCTGTTGCCTACCTATAGCTTCGACTCTTCCGTGATGGACATTTACGGAGCGCTGCTGAACGGCGCAACGCTGTATCCCTACAGCATAGAAAAAGAAAGTGTAGAGCATCTGAAGACATGGCTCGAAGCCAATGAAATCAGCATCCTTCATACGGTTCCCACCATATACCGGTATTTCCTCGATACCTTAAAGGAAAAGGACGTATTACAGCATACACGGCTGGTAGTGTTGGGCGGTGAGGCGGTGTTTAAGCACGATGTTGACCTGTTTAAAAAACATTTCCCGGAAGAGGCCATCTTTATTAACGGTTACGGCCCTACGGAATCAACGGTTACCATCCAGAAATTCATAGATAAAACAACCCGGATCACCCATCGTAACATCCCGGTGGGCGTGCCCTGTGAAGATACCACTGTCTATATCCTGAACGAGGACGATGAAAAAATGGGCATCTATCAGGAAGGAGAAATCGTTTACAAAAGCGATTATCTGGCGCTCGGATACCTGAACGACGAAACGCAGACCAATAAGGTGTTTACCCCTGATCCTATCACCAAAGAAGGCCGGGTATACAGGTCCGGAGATCTGGGGATGTGGATGCCCACCGGTGATATTGTGTTTACCGGCAGGAAAGACGGGCAGATAAAACTCAACGGTATCCGTATTGAACTGCCTGAAATAGAGCAGCACCTGCTGAAAATTACAGGTATAGAAGAAGCCATCGTACTCAAAAAAGTACTGAAAGGCGCCGAGAGACTGGTCGCTTACATAAGAGGCGAAAGGGAGTTAAACATCAGGGAAATAAAACTATCCCTTTCGCAGTCCCTGCCCGTGTATATGGTGCCTGCCCATTATGTCTTTCTGGACAAATTCCCGCTGACGGCCACCGGCAAGATCAGCAGGAGGGATTTCCCAGAACCGGCGCCGGAGGAAGAAACCATGAGTCTCCCCGAAAACCCGGTGGAAGAAAGGCTGGCACAGCTATGGAGCGAAATATTAAAAACAGACCCCTCAACGGTAAGAACAGATCAGGGCTTATTTACCATGGGAGGTAACTCGATACAGATCATCCGGCTCAAAAACAAAATTCAGAAAGATGAATTGCTGGGCGTTCAATTATCCCTTAAAGACTTTTTCCCGGACCCCACCATTAAAAGCCTCGCCCGTGTTATTCAGCTGGCCACCAGACTGAAAGGCATGGAGGGTATGGAAATTCAAAATGAATTTGAAAATGAAAGCATTATCTAAACGCAGCGATATGCATCAACTATTAGAAGAATTAATAGGAAAAGGTATATATATCGTTAGGGAAAATGACAACCTGAAAGTTAAATACAACGGAACGAAGCTGCCGGAAGATATCCTCTTTACCATCAGGGAAAACAAGGAAAGACTCCTGGAATACCTTAGAAAACTGGAGCGTGTAAAATCGCAGGATGTGATAGATAAAGTGACGCCGCAGGATACCTATCCCTTGTCCTCGGCGCAGAAGCGGCTATGGATGCTCTACCAGATAGACGGTGAAGGAACGGCGTATAACATGCCATCAAAAGTGTTCCTGAACGGTGAATATGATATTGATTGCTTTAAAAAGGCGGTGTATGCAGCTATCGACCGTCATGAGATACTGCGGACAGTATTTGTAACCGATGATGAGGACGGCGTCCGTCAGCGGGTGATGGACAGGGAGGTATTGGGCTTTGAGATTGGTTATGCGGACTTTCGCGGAACAGAAGAGAAAGCAGCTGCTTATATTGACGCGGATGCCTACCGGCCTTTTGATCTGGAACAGGGGCCTTTGCTGCGGGCGAGTTTACTGCAGGTGGCAGATGACCGGTATATTTTTTACTACAACCTGCACCATATTATCAGTGATGGATGGTCTATGGGAATACTGGAACGGGATGTTATCCGGTATTACGAGGCATTTATATCCGGAACGACGGTACGGTTACCGAAACTGCCGATCCAGTATAAAGATTATGCAGCCTGGCAGTTGAGCCGGCTGGAGACAGAACAATACCGCGGCCATCAGGTATACTGGCTGGACAAGTTTTCCGGCGAACTGCCGGTACTGGATTTGCCGGCCTATAAATCCCGCCCCCGGGTAAAAACGGATAACGGGCAAAAGTTGTCTACGCCCATGCCGGCGGACGTAACGGCCGCATTATACCAATATTGTCGGGAGCGCGGCGGCAGTGCATTCATGGGATTACTCGCGGCATGGAATGTATTGTGCTACCGCTACACCTCACAGACGGATATCATCACCGGCACGCCGGTGGCCGGCCGCGAGCATTCTGATCTGGAAGATCAGATCGGGTTTTACGTCAATACGCTGGCACTGCGTAACCAGGTAAATCCTCAGGAAAGTTTTGATGCGTTCTTTGAACGGGTGAAAGAAAACACCCTGTCATCTTATGAGCATCAGCAATATCCTTTTGATCGTTTGGTGGAGGAGCTGGGGGCTACGCATGATACCGGCCGCAGCGCGATCTTTGATGTGATGCTGGTGCTACAGAATACAGAGGATAACAGGTCGGATGTGGAGATGGCCACCGACTGGCAGGACCAGATTAAAGACCATGGTTATGATACTGCCAAATTTGATATTGACCTTACTTTTTACGAGATAGGGCACCGTATATACTTAGCCGTTACCTATAATACGGATGTGTATGACCGGGAGATGATAGAACAGCTGATGGTACATTACAGAAGCCTGTTGGCTGCTTTGCTGGAAAATCCGGGTCAAAGCCTTGGCGCCGTGGAGTATTTGGCTGCAGCCGAAAAAGACATGCTGTTGAACACGTTTAACGCCACGACAGCAGACTTCCCGGCAGACAAAACGGTGGTGGATCTGCTGGCGGAGCAGGTAAGCGCCAACCCCGACAGTACGGCTGTAATATTTGAAGGCAGGGAACTGACCTATCTTGAGCTGGACCTACGCTCCAACCAGCTGGCGCATTACCTGAAGGAGCGCGGTATCCGGGAAGGGGAACTGGTACCGGTGTATCTGGAACGCTCCATGGAACTGATCATTGCTGTCTGGGCACTGTTAAAAGCCGGAGCGGCCTACCTGCCTATCGATACCAACAACCCGAAAGACCGTGTGAAATTTATGCTGGATGACAGCGGAGCCCGGTTTGTACTGAGCATGCCTACCCTGTTGTCAGCGTTTGAATTAGAAAACATTACGCCGGTATATGTGGAGGAGGCAAACTATCACGACCGTCCCGGTTATCCTGTAGCCGTCAAACCGGACCCCGGCAAACTGGTCTATGTGATTTATACCTCTGGCTCCACAGGCCTTCCCAAAGGAGTGATGATCGGGCATCAGGCGTTGCTGGCCAGAATGTGTTTTTATAATCGGTTTTACGGTCTAAGGGGCGGGGACAGTGTATTGTTCTACTCATCCTTCAGCTTCGATGCGGCCATCGAAGAATATATACTGCCGTTTGTTTCCGGCGCCAGATGTGTGATTGCCGGCACAGATTTCAATAATGAGTTGTTCGCCAATATCGTGGAGTATGTGGAGCGGTTCAGCATTACCAGAATTTTTACGTCACCGGTTTTATTACAGCATATCGTAGATGAACTGACAGAAGACGAGGTAGGTAGACTGGCTTCGTTGCGCCATATCATTTGCGGAGGGGAGAAGATAAGCGTCGAAACGGTGAACGGTTTTTACCGGAAACTGGGTGTGTTGAACCATTGTACCTTATATAACGCCTATGGCCCAACGGAGAATACCAACGATTCAACGATTTTAAAGCTGGAACATAAAATATACCGGAGGATTTCCATCGGGAAACCGATAGAAAACACGACGGCATATATACTGGATGAGTGTAACAACCTGACGCCACCGGGCGTCGCGGGGGAACTACTGTTGGGTGGGGCAGGACTGGCCTTTGGGTATTTAAACCGTCCGGAGCTCACCGCGGAGCGGTTTATTCCTCATCCATTCTTGTCGGGAGAAAGGTTGTACAGGACCGGCGATGTAGGTCGCTGGCTGCCCGACGGAAACATCGAGTTTTTAGGCAGAAATGACAATCAGGTAAAGATAAGGGGATACCGGATAGAGTTGGGAGAAATCGAAAATACCCTGTTAGACCAGGAAACGATTAGTCAGGCTGTTGTGATAGCCAGACAATATGAAGGCAGTACCCGGTTGGTGGCGTACGTGATCCCTAAAGGGGCCTATAAAAAGAGCGATATCCGGGAACAGCTGAAACGCCGGTTGCCGGAATATATGGTGCCGGGCATATTTGTGGAGCTTACCGCCTTTCCATTAACCGTGAATGGTAAAGTGGATACGAAACGGCTACCGGAGCCAGGTGCGGAAGATGTATGTTCTGAGACTTATGAACCAGCCCAAACCCCTTACCAGCAGCAAATCATTGATATCTGGAAAGACCTGCTCCGTCAGGAGCGTATAGGCATTAACGATAACTTCTTCAGCCTTGGAGGAGACTCCATCATGGCGATACAAACGGTCAGCAGGGCCAAAAAAGCCGGCATCGCTTTAAAAGTAAAGGATTTATATACCTTCCAGACGATAAAGGAGCTGTCAAAGTCCATCAACGGTGCGGTGAAGGCGATCAGCGAACAGGGCATACTGGAAGGCGAGGCGCCTTTACTGCCAATCCAGCAACATTTCTTTGAACAGGGATACGACAACCCGGATCATTTCAACCAGTCGGTGTTGTTAACGGTGCCTAAACATATTACGATACCGGTTTTACAGGACGCCGTGGTGTTGTTGTTCCAACAGCATGACGCTTTACGCTTACGGTATTTTCTGAAAGATGAAAAATACCACGGGATATATGATGCCGCCATTCCTGCGCTGGAAATAGAGACAGCGGGAACGGCAGCCGAAATTACCAGTATCTGCGAGGCATATCAAAAGAAAATTTCCATCAAAACCGGCAACCTGGCAAAATTTGTATTCATTGAAACGCCATCCGGCGATGCAGCCAACAGGCTGTTCATTTGTATACATCACCTGGGTATCGATGGCGTGTCCTGGCGTATCCTGACAGATGACCTTTCTGCTTACATACATACCCTGAAAGCGGGCCAAATAGTCAGCCCCGGCGCCAAGACCACCTCGTGCCGCCAATGGCAGGCACGGTTGAAGGAATATGCAGACAACTATCTGCTGAAAAATGAAGCGGAATACTGGAGCGGCATATTGTCCCGGGCAGAAGAGGTGCCACAGGACTATGTATTTGAAGGAAAGTCAGCTCAAAGTTCCTTCCGTATTCAGCATGTTACGCTGTCTGAAGAAGAAACCGGCAGCCTTTTGCAGGAATGTAACGATGCATTCGGAACAGAAATCAATGATCTGGTGCTCGGCGCGCTGGCCATGTCACTGGCGGAAGTATTCCGGAAGAACCAGTTTGTCATCGGACTCGAAGGTCACGGAAGGGAACACCTGTATGATGATGTGGACATAAGCAATACCGTAGGATGGTTTACCACACTGTATCCGGTGCTGCTGGAAGCTTTTCCCGGCGATGTGGAAACGACGCTGGTGCAGACGAAAGAAAATTTAAGAAGCATTCCCCATAAAGGGATTGGATATGGCGTGTTGCGCTACCTGTCCGATCATGAACCGGTAAGGAAACGGCTGTCGAAAGATATTGAACAGGTGGTGTTTAACTATTTCGGTCAGATCGGCCTGGAGACAGCATCGTCAGAACAAATACTGGGCATCGCCAGAGAACATAAAGGGACTGAGATCGGTGAAGAAAATCAGCACAACGGAAAAATTTCCATTAACGGGCTGGTAGTAAACAACTGCCTGAAGATAAGTATCAGCTACGATACCAACCGGTATGCGGAGGAAACGATAACTGCGCTGGCAGAGCTTTACAGGCAAAGTTTGCAACAGATCATCTCTTTGTGTAAAGCGGCTGCAGTTGTTACCAAAACGCCTGCCGACTACGGTGTGAACGGTATCGTGTCTTACCGGGATTTAAAACAGTTCATAAAGGAGCAGCATGTTTCCGACCTGTACAGACTTAGCCCCTTGCAGGAGGGAATGCTTTTCCACAGCCTGTTTGACAATGATCCGCATGCCTATATTTCCCAGACAAGCCTCGATTGGCACGGGGAGTTCAACGAGTCCGCATTTATACAGGCATGGGAATATGTGGCGGCAAAACACAGCATCCTGCGGACGTCTTTCCATATTGCGCCATTTGATGCCCCGGTGCAATGCGTACATGAGAAAATAACGCTGCCGGTAACCATACTGGACTATACTGATATGGATGACCGGACAAAAGAGGAAAAGCTCAGTGAATTTCTTAAAATAGATGCCAGGACACCATTTGAACTGCATAAGGCACCACTGTTCAGGTTAACCGTCATCAAAACCGGGCCATCTGTTGTGAAAGTGGTGTACGCTATTCATCACATGATTGCCGATGGATGGTCCAGCCCTGTCATTTTCAGTGAATGTTTCCGGGCTTATGAGCAGGCCGTGCAAAATGGCCATCTGCCAGCGCCGGAAAAAATTGACCACTATAAAGCGTATCTCGACTTCATCGAACGAAGAGATATCTCGAAGACACGGCACTACTGGCAGGAGCAGTTGAAACAGCTGGATACCGCCAGCCTGTTGCCTTTCTGTAATGATAAGGAAAGGAACAAG
The DNA here is from genome assembly GCF_018255755.1 of Chitinophaga sp. HK235. NCBI lineage: Bacteria > Pseudomonadati > Bacteroidota > Chitinophagia > Chitinophagales > Chitinophagaceae > Chitinophaga > Chitinophaga sp. HK235. Next base: position 167,786 of record NZ_CP073766.1, read on the forward strand.
ACCTTCGGTAATACCGCCCGCAGCTTTACAAAACAGGAGACATATGTGGCAAAGCTGGAGGCTTTTGCCCGCAAAAACAATCTTACTGTCAATACCATCGTTCAGGGGGCCTGGTCGTATTTGTTGTCCCGGTATGTTAATCATCAGACAGTGGTGTTCGGAACGGTAATTTCAGGCCGGTCCACCGAAATAGAAGAAGTGGAAAACCGGGTGGGACTGTATATCAATACTATTCCCCTATGTACCACGTTGCACGAGGAAGAAGCGGTGACAACATGGCTGAACCGCCTGCAAATTGCGCAAACCACTTCCCGGGAAGAATACGGGCATGCGTCGCTGGCTGATATCCAGAAGCAGAGTCCTGTGAAGGGCATTTTGTTTGATAGCCTGCTGGTTTTTGAAAATTATCCGGTTGACGCGATTAAGGCGGTCAAATCCAAGCTGGATATAGACAATGTCCGGGTGAAGCAGCAAAACAACTATCTGCTGACCATCTCTGCGAATCATTATCCGGAAAAAGCACTCAGCATCACTTTTGAATACAATTCAACACTGCTATCAGAAAGCATCATCGACATGATGGAAGGGCACTTCAAAGTTATGCTGGATGCTATTTTGGAAGAAACGAAGATCGGAGCGCTGGATTTGCTCACTGCTGCCGAAAAGGAAGAGCTGGTGCTTACTCATAATCAATCTGCTCAGGCGGTTGATGATACAGCCAATGTAGTAGCACTGTTTAAGCGGCAGGCTGTTGCTACGCCTGAAAAACCGGCCTTACGGTATAAAAACCGGGTGGTTTCCTATGCGGAGCTCGACCGGCTGTCAGATCAGGTGGCAAAACACCTGACCAATAAATGCGCGGTGAAAAAAGGCGCCGTTGTCGGTTTTAAATTAGATCGCGATGAATGGGAAGTGATCACCGTGTTAGGCATCTTAAAAGCCGGCGCAGCCTATCTTCCCATAGCCCCTGACGTTACTGCTGCCAGAGAAGCATTCATTTTACAGGACGCCGGCATCGCGGTGTTGATTACAAATACGAATTATCTGTTCGATCTGACGGACTATCAGGGGATCATATTTTCCATTGATGTGGAACTCGAAGCATCGGAAGGTGCTGTAGAGACAAGGATTGATCAAAATGATTTAGCCTATATTCTCTACACTTCCGGCTCTACCGGTGTACCTAAAGGAGTGATGATCACTCATGGTTCACTGGTGAACTATCTGCTGTGGGCGAAAACCATGTATCTGGGCAACGAGTTGTCCAGTGGCGATTTCGGGCTGTTTACCACTTTGTCGTTTGACCTGACCGTGACCAGTTTAATGCTGCCGCTGATCAGTGGTAATACGTTGGAGATATTTGAGAAAGGGCAGGTGTCAGCTATTTTAAAGCAATATTTTGAAAGTAATATTTCCTGCATCAAGCTGACACCAGCGCATATCAGTTTGCTGCAGGAACTGGAACTTTCCCAAACCGGGGTAGAACTGGCCATTGTAGGTGGAGACGCGCTCCAGCAACATCATGTTGACATCCTGCGGAGCCTCAACCCGGACATGAAGATCTATAACGAGTACGGCCCTACGGAGGCAACCGTTGGTTGCATGATTTACGAAGTACCTTTTACTGCGGAAGCCATCTCCATCGGCCGGCCGGCCTTCAATACACAGATCTATCTGTTGAATGACCGGAACCAGTTGCAGCCTAAGTACACCATCGGGGAAATCTGCATCGGCGGGGCAGGACTGGCCAAAGGTTATGTAAACCAACCAACGCTGACGGCGGAAAAATTCATTCATGCTCCTTTTGGCACCGGCGACCGGATTTATAAAACGGGCGATCTGGCCATCCGCAATGCTGATGGCAGCCTGTTGTACCTGGGCAGAAAAGACAACCAGGTGAAGATCCGTGGTTACCGGATTGAATTGGGAGAGATAGAAGCGTGCCTCTGCACTCACAAAGAGGTGTCCGAAGCAGTGGTGATTCCGGTAGATGCCGGTCACGGAAAAGAATTGGTGGCCTGTTTGGTATCCGGCAGCTCCCTGACGATCAATGATCTCAGAAGTTATCTGTCGAAGCAGCTACCGGAATACATGGTTCCTTCGCGTTTTGTGAAACTGGATAAAATCCCGTTGACGGCCAACGGTAAAGTTGACAGGGAAGCACTGCTGACAGCTGGTCAGTCTGAAATCACCTCCGGTATTGAATATCTGGCAGCATCTACTGCCGCAGAAGAAAAGCTGGTGGCCATCTGGCAGGAACATCTGGAAGTGGACAGGGTCGGCATTAAAGACGACTATTTCCAGCTGGGCGGCGATTCTATCAAAATGATCCGCCTGATCAGCAAAATCAACAAGACATTCAAAATAGATCTTCCAATCGGTATCTTTTATGAAAAGCCCACGATAGCAGCGTTGTCGGATTTTATCTCTCAACATGAATCTGCTGGTAAACCGGACTATGAGCTGATTAACCGGATAGAAGCGGATTTAGCGCAACTGGAATCGACCGTGTTGCAAGCGTATCCCGATCCTGAGAATATTGCCGCCGTTTATCCGATGAGCGATATACAGGTTGGCATGGCCATTACCAGTCAGGTGGCAGTGCACCGTGGCGACTTTGGCGTTTATCATGACCAGTTCCTGTTCCCGCTGGGTGTAATAGATCTGCCGCGGCTGGAAAAAGCGATGGCGCGCATGGCAGACAAACATGAGACCTTCCGGACTACATATCATTTGTATGAATACGGTAGCCCTGTACAGATCATTCACCGGAAAGTCCCGGTGGGCATTGGTTATAGAGATCTGTCGTCGTTGTCCGGAGCGGAGCAGGAGGCGTATATACATGATTTTCTGGCCGATGAAAGGATCAATAACAGTTTTGATGTGACGAAAGCCCCGCTGTGGCGGATCACGATATTGCAGATCGGAGCAGCGGATACGCTTTTTGTTTTCCAGTTCCATCATGCCATCATGGATGGATGGGGACAGAATAATTTCAAAGTGGAGTTGTTCCGGATATACAAAGCCCTTGAAACAGCAGAGGACTATCGTCCGGAACCGCTGAAGTGCGGCATGCGCGATAGCATACTGTCCGATTTGATGGAGCTGGAAAGTGAGAGTAGTAAGACTTTCTGGCAGAATAACATGCAGGACTACAAGCGGCTGGACATTTTATCGGAGGAGCCGGCCGATAAACAGGCATCGCGGGCATATCCCAAAGACTTCAGTACAAGGTTACTGGAAAAATGCAAACAGGATAAGGTAACCCCCAAAGCACTGTTTTTAAGCGGCAGCCTGTATGTACTGGGGATGCTTTCTTATGAAACAGATATGACTGTGGGGGTAGTGACGCATAAACGACCCATTACAGAAGACGGAGATAAACTGCTGGGCTGCTTTTTAAACTCTGTTCCTTTCCGTTTTGATGTTGCTTTCTCCAAAGGGCTCTCCTGGAAAGGATTTGTTCATCAGGTGGAAAGATCGCTGAATGAACTGAAAGGCAAAGACCGGATGCCGTTGAACACCATAGCGGAACTTGCCGGGGAGGAAGCCAAGGAGAATCCCTTCTTTGATGTGATCTTTAACTATGTGAACTTCCACGTCATCAGTGAATTGTATGACGATGAAGATTTCCAGGAACAACAATCAAAGAGAGAAGTGAAAGCGCTCTCCTATGAAAGTTATGAAAGAACAAATACCTTCCTGGATATCGCGGTAAACCAGACGCTGGATAATATTTCACTGACTTTTGTTCAGCAGAGGGCGTTGAAATCCAACCGCACCTTAGAGGACCTGATTCAGTTTTATGATAACTTCCTGCATAACTATCTCGAATCGGACAGTGAGGTAATGAGTCATACAGCCATTATTCCGGAAGCAGAAAAAGAGCAATTGTTTGCATTCGGGCATCACTATTCTTCTCCTGATAATCAGGGAGCAACGTTGGTCAGCCTGTTCGAAAGACAGGTGCACGCCACACCTGACAACATTGCGTTGGTATACAATGATCATCAGTACACTTATTCCACACTCAATGAGCTGGCGAACAAATTTGCGTATTACCTGTATGAACGGTTCGATGTCGTTGAGGGGGATTTAGTGGCACTACAGCTGGAGAAAAGTGAATGGGCGATGATCGCTATCCTTGGCGTACAGAAAGCCGGCGCAGCCTATGTCCCCATCGATCCGGCTTATCCGGAAGAACGGATCACATATCTGAAGATGGACAGCGCATGTAAATTGTGTGTGGACGAAGGGATGATGAGCGGGTTTATTGAAACACGGAATAGTGTTGCCGGAAGCAGGAAGACGATCATTACGCCTGACAGCCTGGCCTATGTGATCTATACTTCCGGGTCGACAGGCAATCCCAAAGGGGTTGAGGTGACGCATGCCGGTGTGGTCAATACCATCCTTGCACCGATAGCCGGCTTTGAGATCAATGCGCAATCGAAGGTGCTGCAGTTTACTTCTCTGTCATTTGATGTGTCTGTCTATGAAATCTTTGCCACATGGATATCCGGCGGCAGTCTGCATGTGGCGGATGAGGCTACCCGCAGAACCCCCGATAAGTTACAGGATTATATCGTTCGGGAGCAGATCGATATTGTATCACTGGCGCCTGCCTACCTGAAAACACTGGATATCAGCAGGCTGCATACGCTGAAAATGTTGATGACCGCCGGCGAGCCGGCAGACGTTGAAAAAGTGACCGAATATCTGAATCAGAGTGCGGGCGCATACATTAACGCTTATGGGCCTACGGAAACCAGCATATTCGCTACCCTTTTGAAAATCGATAAGGCAGCGGAGCTGATGGACAGGGCTATGCCCATCGGCAAGCCCCTGGCCAATGTTAAGATCTATATTCTGGATGATAATCAAAATATCGCGCCGCTGGGCGTCATGGGGGAAATATACATTGGTGGGGCCGGCCTGGCCAACGGGTATCTGCACCGCCCGGAATTAACGGCTGAAAAGTTCATCAGTAGTCCGCTGCATGCCAGCGAACGCCTGTACAGGACCGGAGATTTCGGAAGATGGTTGCCCGACGGAAACATCGCCTTCTTTGGCAGAAAAGATGAACAGGTGAAAATAAGAGGCTACAGAATTGAACTGGGAGAAATTGAAAGCCGGTTGCTGTTAAAACCCGGCATCAGAGAAGCCGTGGTAGTAGTGGCGAATAACGAAGCGGATGAAAAAGAACTGAGGGCCTACTTCGTAGCTGATATGATGGCAGACGAAAGAAGCCTGCGGGATGAATTGTCAACGGGATTACCGGCCTACATGCTGCCTGATAAATATATTCAGCTGAAAGCAATACCACTGACGCCAAACGGGAAAACAGACAGGGGCCAGCTTCTAAAGATGGAAAGCATCGGCCCCGGTGCCGGCGGTAACTATGTTGCACCCAAAGACGAACTGGAAAGGAAACTGGTCCGGATGTGGGAAGACGTGATTAAAGGCAGGCGTATAGGCGTCAGCGACTCCTTCTTCGATATGGGCGGTAACAGCCTGAAAGCCATGCAGCTGGTGACGAGGATGAGGCAAGAACTGAACGTGGACATCGATATTCTGATGTTGTATCAGTATCCCACTGTCGAAAAAATAAAAATACCACTGGAGAACCTGATGTGGGCCAGCGACAGGTTTGATAAAGAAGATGATAACACGGAAATCTTTTCCTTTTAAACTGGCGGACATGATGAGCGTACACAAGTTCAAAACGATTTGAAAAATGAAGGCACTATTTAAAAACAACGACATTCATCAATTACTGGAATCATTAATCGAAAAAGGTATATATGTTGCCAGGGAAAATGATAATCTGAAGATCCGGTTCAATGGGGAAAAATTGCCGGATGATGTTGTCTCCATGATCAGGGAAAATAAGGAAGCACTTTTAACATACTTTAAAAAGCAGGATCGGGCAACATCAAAACATGTGATAGAAAAGGTGGAAGAGCGAGCTTCCTATCCTTTGTCCTCCGCCCAGAAGCGGCTATGGACGTTGTACCAGATAGATGGCGGTGGTACGGCCTATAACATGCCTTCCAGGATTTTCATGAGCGGGAAATATGATATTGATTGCTTCAAAAAAGCGATTTGCGCCACTATTGAACGGCATGAGATATTGCGGACGGTATTTGTGATGGATGATTCGGGTGAAGTACAGCAACGGGTGATGGACAGAGAAGCATTGGGTTTTGAAATCGGATATGTAGATTTTCGCGGAGATGATGATAACGCCAATGCCTATATTGAAAAGGATTCGTACAGGCCATTCGACCTTGAAAACGGTCCTTTGCTGCGGGCAACCCTACTGCAGGTATCTGAAGATCGCTATGTCTTCTACTATAATATGCATCATATCATCAGTGATGGATGGTCCATGGGGGTACTGGAACGGGATGTGATGAGGTATTACGAGGCATTTAAATCAGGCGGAGCGGTGAAGCTGCCGGAGCTGTCTATTCAATATAAAGATTATGCAGCGTGGCAGTTGAGCCGGCTGGAAACGGAGCTGTACACGGAAGACCGGACATATTGGCTGGAAAAACTAGCAGGGCAGCTGCCGTTGTTGGAATTGCCGGCCTATAAAATCCGTCCGAAAGTAAAGACGTACGAAGGTCGCGTGTTGTCTGCCGGGATACCGCAGTTGGCTGTAAAAGCGCTGCATCAGTATTGCCAGGACCGTGGCGGTTCACTGTTTATGGGGCTGCTGACCATATGGAACGTATTGTGTTACCGGTATACTTCACAGGGAGATATCGTCACAGGCACGGCAGTAGCTGGAAGGGAACATTCCGATCTGGAAGATCAGATTGGGTTTTATGTCAACACATTGGCTCTTCGTAATCAGATAGACCCCCATGTCTCCTTTGAAACAGTTTTTGACCGCATCAAAGAAAATACACAGGAAGCATTTGAGCATCAGCAGTACCCTTTTGACCGTTTGGCAGAAGATCTCCGGGTAAAACAGGATATCAGCCGGAGCCTGCTTTTCGATGCCATGCTGGTGTTGCAAAATGCAACGGAAAGACGCTTCAACACCGGGATCAGGGACGATGAATTTGACCATATAACCGACCATGGCTATATGGCGTCTAAGTTTGATATAGAGCTGATTTTCCAGGAGATGGAAAACGGCTTGCGGATGTGTGTCAATTACAACACCGATGTATATGACTATGAAATGATAGCCGGACTTATCGTTCACTATAAATGTTTACTGGCTGCTTTGCCGGAAAATCCCGGTGCGTGTGTGGGAACCGTTGACTTTTTGTCGGTGAATGAAAAGGAGATATTGTTAAACCAGGTGAATGCCAACGATACGAAGTATCCAAAGGATAAATCGATTGTGGCCCTGCTGGCAGAACAGGCGGGGAGGACCCCTGATAATACTGCTCTGGTGATGGAAGACCGGGAATGGAGCTATCGAGAGCTGGATGCTTGTTCCAACCGGCTGGCGCATTATCTGATAACACATCATCATGTAGCGCCGGAAGAACTGGTAGGGATAAAGCTCGAACGCAGCGAATGGATGGTTGTTGCCATTTTGGCCGTATTAAAAACCGGTGCGGCCTATGTGCCGATAGATCCCGGCTATCCGCAGGAACGGATTACCTATATCGAAGAGGACTGCGGCTGTAAAGTAGTGGTAACAGCAGAATTAATGGAAGCGTTCAGACAGGAAACACAGCTATCGGAAACGCTGCCGCCGGTGGAAATGGGTACGCATACGCTGGCGTATATCATCTACACTTCCGGATCAACCGGTCAACCGAAAGGTGTCATGATTGAACACGGCAATGTGATCAGTCTGCTGTATTCCTGCTTTGGAGAATACCGGTTCTCACCAGAAGACCGATGGACACTTTTCCATTCCTATAGTTTTGATGTTTCCGTATGGGAGATCTTCGGGTGCCTGCTGACCGGCGGCACATTGTTGGTACTGACCAGAGAGGAGACGAGGGACCTGAAGAAGCTGACGGAATTGATGGTACGGCATCGTATCACCGTCTTTAGTCAGACCCCATCGGCGTTCTACAATTTTGTGGCCATGGATGGCCATGTGCCCACCCTCCGGTATATCGTTTTTGCCGGGGAAGCGCTAAATCCTCTGAAGGTCGCGCTGTGGAGCGCGCGCAATCCGGAAGCGAAGCTGGTCAACATGTACGGGATCACAGAAACAACCGTGCACGTTACCTATAAACTATTGACAACCGGGGATATGACTGTGCCGGTAAGCAACATCGGGAAACCAATGGCTTTTGCCAATTGTTATATATTAAGCCCCGAGCGGGCTTTATTGCCTTATGGGGCTTCGGGAGAATTGTACGTCTCCGGCGATGGTCTGGCAAGGGGATACCTGAACCGCGAAGAGCTCACACGCGAGCGCTTCATCGCCCACCCTTTCCGGGAAGGAGAACGGCTGTATAAAAGCGGTGATCTGGCCCGGTGGCTGCCCGATGGGAACATGGAGTTTTTAGGCAGAAACGATAATCAGGTCAAGATCAGGGGGTACCGGATAGAGCTGGGAGAAATCGAAAATGCATTGCAGGACCTGGACTGTATCAAGCAGGCCGTCGTTATAGCCAGAAAGTATACTGATAATACCCGGTTGATCGCCTATATCATGCCGGATGGACCGTATCAAAAAAGTGATATTCAGGAGTACCTGAGACAAAGGCTCCCTGAATATATGGTGCCCGGCGTGTTTGTGGAACTCAGCGCGATACCGTTGACCGTTAATGGTAAGGTCGATAAAAAACAGTTGCCCGATCCGGTGGCGGAAGACCTGTTCCTCGAAACTTACGAGCCGGCTCAAACGCCTTACCAGCAGCAAATTCTGGATGTCTGGAAAGACCTGCTCCGGCAGCAACGTATAGGTATAAACGATAGTTTCTTCAATCTCGGCGGCGATTCCATCATGGCCATACAGATGGTCAGCCGCGCAAAAAAAGCCGGCATCATCCTCAAAGTAAACGACCTGTATAAATACCAGACGATAAAAGAGCTGTCTAAGCATACGCAGGATGCGGTAAGGACTATCAGTGAACAGGGGATACTGGAGGGCGAGGCACCATTACTGCCTATACAGCATTATTTCTTTGAACAGGCATATCACGAACCCGGTCATTTCAATCAGTCGGTGTTGCTGACGGTGCCTAAGCATATTACGGCGACGGTATTACAGGATGCGGTGGAGCTCCTGTATCAGCAACATGATGCTTTACGCTTACGATATGTGCTGAAAGATGAAAAATATCAAGGGGTATACGATACCACCATTCCGGCGCTGGATAGGGTAAACGCCGGAACAGCAGCGGAGATCACCGCTATCAGTGAGGCATATCAAAAGAAAATTTCCATCGAAACCGGCAGCCTGGCAAAATTTGTATTCATTGAAACGCCATCCGGCGATGTTGCCAACCGGTTGTTCATTTGTATACATCACTTAGGCGTCGACGGCGTGTCCTGGCGTATCCTGACAGATGACCTATCTGCTTACATCCAAACACTGAGCGCAGGTAAAACAGTCGTCCCCGGATCTAAAACCACTTCGTACCGTCAATGGCAGGCCCGGTTGAAGGAGTATTTGTTCAATGATGAAGCGGAATACTGGAACAGGGTGCTTTCCCGGTCAACTGCCCTTCCGCAGGACTATGAATTTGAGCGCCGTTCCGCCCGGCATTCCTACAGTGTACAGACTGTCGTGCTTTCGGGGGAAGAGACCCGGAGCCTGCTGCTGGAATGCAATGAAGCTTTCGGAACGGAAATCAATGACCTGCTGCTGAGCGCACTGGCCATTTCGCTGGCGGAAGCATTCAGGGAAAAGCAGTTTGTCATCGGCCTGGAAGGCCACGGAAGAGAACAGCTGTATGATGATGTGGACGTAAGCAATACCATTGGATGGTTTACGACGCTGTATCCCGTATTACTGGAAGCTTTCCCCGACGACATAGAGTCCACGCTCGTACAGGTGAAGGAAAACTTGAGAAGCGTTCCCCATAAAGGGATCGGATATGGTGTGCTGCGGTACCTGTCGGAAGATGAAGCAGTAAGAAAACAATTGTCGAAAGATATTGAACAAGTGGTATTTAACTATTTCGGTCAAATCGGCGGGGACATAGCATCTTCAGAACAAATACTGGGCATCGCCAAAGAACATAAAGGAACGGAGATCAGTGAAGAAAATCACCACGGAAGTAAAATTGCCATCAATGGGCTGATGATGAATAATTGCCTGAAGATTAATATCAGCTACGATACGAACCGGTATGCGGAGGAGACAATAGCTGCGCTGGCAGAACTTTACAGGCAAAGTTTGCAACAGATCATCTCTTTGTGTAAAGAGGCCACAGTTGTTACCAAAACTCCTGCTGACTATGGGTTGAACGGGATGGTGTCTTACCGTGATTTAAAACAGTTCGTCAAAGAGCAGGCAGTAGCTGATTTGTACAGACTTAGCCCCTTGCAGGAGGGCATCCTTTTCCATAGCCTGTTTGATAATGATCCGCATGCCTATGTATTCCAGACGAGCTTTGACCTGCGCGGCGACTTCAATGAAACGGCGTTTATACAGGCATGGGAATATGTGGTGGCCAAACACAGTATCCTGCGGACTTCTTTCCATATTTCGCCATTTGAAGCCCCTGTACAATGCGTACATGAGAAAATAACGCTGCCGGTGACCATACTGGATTACACCAATGTGGAAGATGCGCCGGCAAAGGTGAACGAGCTGCTGAAAATAGACGCCAGAACGCCTTTTGATTTGAGTAATGCCCCGCTTTTCAGGTTGACCGTCATTAAGACCGGCCCCGCTATTGTGAAAGTGGTATACGCCATTCATCACATCATTGCAGATGGATGGTCCGGCCCTGTCATTTTTAGCGAATGTTTCCGGGCTTATGAGCAGGCCGTGCAAAATGGCCATGTGCCGGCGCCGGAAAAAATCGATCACTATAAGGCGTACCTGGATTTCATCGGAAGAAGGGATGTGTCGAAGACACGACACTACTGGCAGGAGCAGTTAAAACAGCTGGATACCGCCAGCCTGTTGCCTTTCATTAATGATAAGGAAAGAAACAAGACCTTCGGTAATACCGCCCGCAGCTTTACAAAACAGGAGACATATGTGGCAAAGCTGGAGGCTTTTGCCCGCAAAAACAATCTTACTGTTAATACCATCGTTCAGGGAGCCTGGTCGTATTTGTTGTCCCGGTATGTTAATCACCAGACAGTGGTGTTCGGAACGGTGATTTCAGGCCGGTCCACCGAAATAGAAGAAGTGGAAAGCAAGGTCGGACTGTATATCAATACCATTCCGTTGTGCACTACGTTGCACGCCGGGGAAGCGATCGTACCGTGGCTGACGGAGTTGCAGCGTACGCAAACTATCTCCCGGGAAGAATATGGGTATGCATCGCTGGCTGATATCCAGAAGCAGAGTCCTGTGAAGGGCATTTTGTTTGACAGCCTGCTGGTTTTTGAAAACTATCCCGTCGATGCGATCAAGGCGGTCAAATCACAGCTGGATATAGACAATGTCCGGGTGAAACAGCAAAACAACTATCTGCTGACCATTTCGGTGAACCATTATCAGGAAACGAAGCTCAATATCACTTTTGAATACAATTCAACGCTGTTGTCAGAAAGCATCATCGACATGATAGAAGGACACTTCAAAGTTATGCTGGATGCTATTTTGGAAGAAACGAAGATCGGAGCGCTGGATTTGCTCACTGCTGCCGAAAAGGAAGAGCTGGTGCTTACTCATAATCAATCTCCTCAGGCGGTTGATGATACAGCCAATGTAGTAGCACTGTTTAAGCGGCAGGCTATTGCTACGCCTGAAAAACCGGCCTTGCGGTATAAAAACCGGGTGGTTTCCTATGCGGAGCTCAACCGGCTGTCAGATCAGGTGGCAAAACACCTGACCAATAAATGCGCGGTGAAAAAAGGCGCCGTTGTCGGTTTTAAATTAGATCGCGATGAATGGGAAGTGATCACCGTGTTAGGCATCTTAAAAGCCGGCGCTGCCTATCTTCCCATAGCCCCTGACGTTACTCCTGCCAGAGAAGCATTCATTTTACAGGACGCCGGCATCGCGGTGTTGATTACAAATACCAATTATCTGTTCGATCTGACGGACTATCAGGGGATCATATTTGCTATTGATGTGGAACTCGAAGCATCGGAAGGTGCTGTAGAGACAAGGATTGATCAAAATGATTTAGCCTATATCCTCTATACTTCCGGCTCTACCGGTGTACCTAAAGGAGTGATGATCACTCATGGTTCACTGGTGAACTATCTGCTGTGGGCGAAAACCATGTATCTGGGCAACGAGTTGTCCAGTGGCGATTTCGGGCTGTTTACCACTTTGTCGTTTGACCTGACCGTGACCAGTTTAATGCTGCCGCTGATCAGTGGTAATACGTTGGAGATATTTGAGAAAGGGCAGGTGTCAGCTATTTTAAAGCAATATTTTGAAAGTAATATTTCCTGCATCAAGCTGACACCAGCGCATATCAGTTTGCTGCAGGAACTGGAACTTTCCCAAACCGGGGTAGAACTGGCCATTGTAGGTGGAGACGCGCTGCTGCAACATCATGTGGACATCCTGCGGAGCCTCAACCCGGACATGAAGATCTATAACGAGTACGGCCCTACGGAGGCAACCGTTGGTTGTATGATTTACGAAGTACCTTTTACTGCGGAAACCATCTCCATTGGGCGGCCGGCCTTCAATACACAGATCTATCTGTTGAATGACCGGAACCAGTTGCAGCCTAAATACACCATCGGGGAAATCTGCATCGGCGGGGCAGGGCTGGCCAAAGGTTACGTGAATCAATCAGCACTGACGGCGGAAAAATTCATTCATGCTCCTTTTGGCACCGGCGACCGGATTTATAAAACGGGCGATCTGGCCATCCGCAATGCCGATGGCAGCCTGTTGTACCTGGGCAGAAAAGACAATCAGGTGAAGATCCGTGGTTACCGGATTGAATTGGGAGAGATAGAAGCGTGCCTCTGCACTCACAAAGAGGTGTCCGAAGCAGTGGTGATTCCGGTAGATGCCGGTCACGGAAAAGAATTGGTGGCCTGTCTGGTATCCGGCAGCTCCCTGACGATCAATGACCTCAGAAGTTATCTGTCGAAGCAGCTACCGGAATACATGGTCCCTTCCCGTTTTGTGAAACTGGATAAAATCCCGTTGACGGCCAACGGTAAAGTTGACAGGGAAGTACTGCTGACAGCCGGCCAGTCTGAAATCACCTCCGGTATTGAATATCTGGCGGCATCTACGGCAGTTGAGAAAGAACTGGCGACCATCTGGCAGGAACATCTGGAAGTGGACAGGGTTGGCATTAAAGACGATTATTTCCAGCTGGGCGGCGATTCTATCAAAATGATCCGCCTGATCAGCAAAATCAACAAGACATTCAAAATAGATCTTCCAATCGGTATCTTTTATGAAAAGCCCACGATAGCAGCGTTGTCGGAGTTTATCTCTCAACATGAATCTGCTGGTAAACCGGACTATGAGCTGATTAACCGGATAGAAGCGGATTTAGCGCAACTGGAATCGACCGTGTTGCAAGCGTATCCCGATCCTGAGAATATTGCCGCCGTTTATCCGATGAGCGATATACAGGTTGGCATGGCCATTACCAGTCAGGTGGCAGTGCACCGTGGCGACTTTGGCGTTTATCATGACCAGTTCCTGTTCCCGCTGGGTGTAATAGATCTGTCGCGGCTGGAAAAAGCTATGGAGCGCATGGCAGACAAACATGAGACCTTCCGGACTACATATCATTTGTATGAATACGGTAGCCCTGTACAGATCATTCACCGGAAAGTCCCGGTGGGCATTGGTTATAAAGATCTGTCGTCGTTGTCCGGAGCGGAGCAGGAGGCGTATATACGTGATTTTCTGGCCGATGAAAGGATCAATAACAGTTTTGATGTGACGAAAGCCCCGCTGTGGCGGATCACGATATTGCAGATCGGAGCAGCGGATACGCTTTTTGTTTTCCAGTTCCATCATGCCATCATGGATGGATGGGGACAGAATAATTTCAAAGTGGAGTTGTTCCGGATATACAAAGCCCTTGAAACAGCAGAAGACTATCGTCCGGAACCGCTGAAGTGCGGCATGCGCGATAGCATACTGTCCGATTTGATGGAGCTGGAAAGTGAGAGTAGTAAGACTTTCTGGCAGAATAACATGCAGGACTACAAGCGGCTGGACATTTTATCGGAGGAGCCGGCCGATAAACAGGCATCGCGGGCATATCCCAAAGACTTCAGTACAAGGTTACTGGAAAAATGCAAACAGGATAAGGTAACCCCCAAAGCACTGTTTTTAAGTGGTTACCTGTATGTACTGGGGATGCTTTCTTATGAAACAGATATGACTGTGGGGGTAGTGACGCATAAACGACCCATTACAGAAGACGGAGATAAATTGCTGGGCTGCTTTTTAAACTCTGTTCCTTTCCGTTTTGATGTTGCTTTCTCCAAAGGGCTCTCCTGGAAAGGATTTGTTCATCAGGTGGAAAGATCGCTGAATGAGCTGAAAGGCAAAGACCGGATGCCGTTGAATACCATAGCGGAACTTGCCGGGGAAGAAGCCACGGAGAATCCCTTCTTTGATGTGATCTTTAACTATGTGAATTTTCACGTCATCAGTGAATTGTATGATGATGAAGATTTCCGGGAACAACAGTCTCAAAGGGAAATCAAAGCGCTCTCCTATGAAAGTTATGAAAGGACCAATACGTATCTGGACCTGATCGTCAACCAGACGCTGGACAATGTTTCCGTGATCTGTAAGCAACAACGGGAACTGAAGTCGGGGCGCACCATGGAGGACCTTCTTTTATTCTACGACAACTTTTTAAACAACTATCTGGAAAGGGATAACGAAGTTATCACCAGCACTGCCGTTATTTCAGCAGAAGAACGGGAAAAGCTATTTGAGTTCGGGCATCATTATTCATCTTCCGATCATCAAGTGGAAACATTGGTCGGCCTGTTTGAAAAACAGGTATTTGCTACTCCTGATAACGTCGCGCTGGTATTTGATAACAGGCAATACACCTATCTGGAACTGGATGAGCTGGCGAATAAATTTGCCAACTACCTGCATGGCCAGGCGGGGGTTGTTGAAGGAGACTTCGTGGCGCTGCAGCTGGAAAAAAGTGAATGGATGATCGTGGCTGTTCTCGGTACATTGAAAACAGGGGCAGGTTACGTTCCTATAGATCCCGGCTATCCCGACGGCCGGATTGCCTACCTGAAAGAGGACAGTCAATGCAGGCTGTGTATCGATGACGAAGCGATCAATCGATTTATCCATATACAGGAATCCCTGCCGGCAACGTGGAAAACCACTGTCCGTTCTGAAAACGTGGCGTATGTGATTTACACTTCCGGGTCAACAGGAATGCCCAAAGGAGTAGCCGTAACGCACGCCGGTGTAGTAAACACCATCCTCGCTCAGATAACAGAATTTGAGATCAACGAACACCGGAAGGTCTTGCAGTTTGCTTCCCTGTCATTTGATGCCTCCGTATCTGAAATTTTTACGACACTGGCCTCCGGCGCATGTCTGTTCCTGATAACAGAGGCTGCGCGCAAAACCCCTGACTTGCTGCAGGATTACATGGTGCAGCAGGGGATAGACCTCGTCACCCTGCCTCCGGCCTATTTAAAAATAATGGACATCAGTAACCTGCACACCCTGAAGATGCTGATCACTGCGGGTGAACCAGCGGATGCTGAAAAGATATCTGAATACCTGGCGCTTAACGCCGGCGCATATATTAACGCCTACGGCCCTACGGAAACGAGCATATGCGCTACCCTTTTCAAAGCACATACCGCAGCAGCGATCAAAAGCAGGGTAGTGCCTGTCGGTAAGCCTTTAACCAATGTTAAGCTCTATATTCTGGATGATAATAAAAATATGGCGCCGTTGGGTGTCATGGGAGAAATATACATTGGTGGCGCGGGTCTTGCCAAAGAATATCTGCACCGTCCGGAATTAACAGCCGAAAAGTTTATCAGTAGCCCGCTGCATGCCCACGAACGCCTGTACCGGACCGGTGATTTTGGAAGATGGTTGCCCGACGGGAACATCGTATTCTTCGGCAGAAAAGATGAACAGGTGAAAATAAGAGGCTACAGAATTGAACCGGGAGAAATTGAAAGCCAGCTCCTGTTAATGCCTGAAATCAAAGAAGCAGTTGTGATGCCGGTCACACCTGAAGCAGGTGAGAAAGAGTTGAGGGCCTATTTTGTAGCTGATAAGGCAATGGATGAAAGAAGCCTGCGGGACCGGTTGTCTGCAGCACTGCCAGCCTACATGCTGCCGGATAGATATATTCAGCTGAAAGCAATACCACTGACGCCTAACGGGAAAATCGACCGGCAACACCTCCTGAATATGGAAAGCACAGCGCCCGCTGCCGGCAATAGCCACATACCACCTAAAGATGAGCTGGAAAAGAAACTGGCCGCGATGTGGGAGGAGGTGATTAAAAGAAAACCAGTGGGTATCAGCGACTCCTTCTTCGATATGGGCGGTAACAGCCTGAAAGCCATGCAGCTGGTGACGAGGATGAGACAAGAACTGAACGTGGATATCGATATTTTAATGTTATATCAAAACCCCACCATCGGGAAAATTAAAATACCGCTCGAAAACCTGATGTGGGCAAAAGCCCGGTTCGATAAGGATGAAAATGAGATGGAGCAATTTTCATTCTAACAAAAAAAATAAAAATCTGTAAAATCATGGTGGAGGAATTAATCCATAAGCTCAGAGGGCTCAATGTGAAGGTAAATCTGGTAGGAGAACAACTGGACGTCCGGGCGCCCAAAGGCGTCATGAACGAAGCTTTGATGCAGGAAATAAGGCTGCATAAAGAAGAGCTGATCAGCTTCGTTAAAAAGAGCCATGCAGAAGAACAGGCACATGTTGACATCCGTCCTGTGGAAAAACAGTCATCTTACCCACTGTCTTCCGCACAGCGCAGGTTGTGGATCCTGTGCCAGTTCGCCGACGAGTCTATTGCCTATAACATGCCCTCTCAGGTGATGTTACGGGGAATAAACGACATGGACAGTTTCCGGAAAGCCGTCATCAGTACGGTGGAGAGACATGAATCGCTGCGGACGGTCTTCATAGAGGATGAACAGGAAGAGATCCGGCAAAGTATCATTCCGGCGGAAGAGATGGCGTTTGAAATTGACTACAGGGACTACCGGGGATGGGACGATCAGGCCAGACTGGTGGAGTCTTATATAGCTCATGACAGTACCACGGCATTTGACCTGAGAAAAGGCCCGTTGTTCAGGACAGCGCTTTTGCAGTTGGCAGATGACCAGTGCGTTTTTTATTTCAATATCCACCATATCATCAGTGATGGCTGGTCGATGAATGTATTGCGCAGGGATATTATGTCGTACTATGAGGCCTATAAATCATCAGCCGTTCCAGGGCTCCAGCCGCTGAAAATACAGTACAAAGACTATGCGGTGTGGCAACAGGCCAATGTCGAAAAAACATCTTTTCAAAAGCATAAAAAATACTGGCTGGACGTATTTGCAGGGGAAATACCGCTGCTGAACCTGCCCGCGCAAAAAAGACGTCCGGTCATTAAAACGACCAACGGGAGAACACTTGCGACCTATATTAAAAAAGAAACAACGCAGGCATTGAAGCAATTCTGTGCAGACCGGGAAGGGAGCCTGTTTATGGGGCTGCTGGCGGCGCTGAATGTGGTTTTTCATAAATATACCCTGCAGCATGAATTTGTAGTGGGAAGCCCTGTTGCCGGCAGGGACCATGTTAGCCTGGAAGACCAGATCGGCTTCTATCTAAATACAATTGCCCTGAAGAATGCTGTATTGGGAACAGATACGCTGGAAACGCTCTTCTCCCGTGTGAAGAAAAATGTATTTGATGCCTATGAGCATCAGCAATATCCATTTGACCGGCTGGTGGAGGAACTGGAGCTGAAAAGAGATCCTGCCAGAAGCCCTGTTTTTGATGTGATGCTGATCCTTCAGAACATCTCCGATATTAAAAGCGCAGTAGAACAGAGTGCAGCGCAGATCATTGATCAGGGAGAAGAAAAGAGCAAATATGATTTGAGCTTTACGTTTTATGAAGTAGGTGATCAGCTTTCCATGCATGTCAACTTCAATACCGACGTATATGAAACTGAGATGATAACGGGTTTCATGCAGCATTTTAAAAATACGGTGGCCCATGCGCTGGTGCAACCGGAGCTGGTCATTGAGAAGTTGTCTGTCATTTCCGGTGAAGAGCATGATTTTCTCCGCTCTCTGGCAGAAGGGGAAGTAGTGCCGGTACCGGAGAACGATACGTTGATCACCCTGTTTGAAAAACAGGCGGCAGCCACGCCGGAGGCAACAGCCCTCGTCTTTGAAGGAACAGAGATGTCGTATAAGGAGCTGGACAGCCTCAGTATTCAGTTGGCTCATTATCTGTCACAGCATTTCGGTGTAACAGGACACGATATTCTGGGCGCCCGCCTGGAACGGACGCCTCACGCTGTTGTAGCGCTGCTGGCTGCGCTCAGGCTGGGCGCCTGCTGTGCTCCGCTAAGTGTGGACACGCCGGAAGAAAAACTGCACCGGATCGGTCAGCATTGCCGCGCTGTCATCGATGATACAGACATCAGCAGGTTTTTAGCAGACAAGGATCAGTATCCGTCGGAGAATCCGGAGTATGTCGGGAAACAGTCGGATGCGGTATATATCATTTATACTTCCGGGTCGACAGGCATTCCTAAAGGAGTGGTGCTGAACCATCATGGTATCATCAACCATCTGATGGATAAAATAACCCTGCTTTCCATCACAAAAGGGACGAAGATCTGCCATACTTCGAGAATGCACTTTGTAGGCGGGATATGGCAGTTGTGGGCGCCGTTGATTTCCGGAGGTACGGTGCTGCTCACCACAGATACCGTATTGCAGGATATTTCCGTACTGCTGGATACCGCTAATCATCATGGTGTAAGGGTATTGGAAGTGATCCCCTCACAGTTGAACATGTTGTTTGCCATCGGGGAAGAAGGAAAGCTGGCGCAAATGGACGATCTGATCCTGACAGGGGAAAAGCTTACTCCCAGCTACGTCAACAAGTTCTTTACCATCAATCCCCAAGTACGTATTTATAACACCTACGGGATGACTGAATACTCGGACGTGGCCACCACCTATAAAATTGATGCGGTTATTAAGGACAAAATATTGATCGGAAGACCCATTCAGAATACGCAGGTATATGTGATGGACAGCAACAGTAACCTGTGCCCGGTGGGTGTTATCGGTGAATTGTGTATTTCCGGCCACGGCGTTTCAGCAGGCTATCTGGGCGAAGAGCTCCTGACGTCGGAGAAGTTTGTGGCACATCCCCTCAAACAAGGACAGTTCTTATACCGTACCGGCGATCTGGGACGATGGACAGCCGCCGGCGAACTGGAAGTACTGGGCAGAAGAGACCATCAGGTAAGTATACGGGGGTACAGGGTGGAACTTATGGAAATCGAAAATGCGCTGCAGGCCCATCCTTTGATACAGGACGTTACGGTGATGGCTGGGAACATAGATGCGGAAAGCGCTGTTTTAATCGCCTATCTGACCAAAAAGGATAAAACGGCTGAACTTACGGTGTCGGCTATACGGAGCTACCTGAAAACGCTGCTGCATGAGTACATGATCCCTGCGTATTTCGTGGAGCTGGATGCGCTGCCGCTTTTGGCCAACGGGAAAGTGAATAAGAAAGAACTGCCTGATCCACGGACAGCTTCCATGAAAACAGGGGTGGAGTTCGTAGCACCGAAATCCGACATGGAGAAAGTGCTGGCAGCCGAGCTCTCCCGGCTATTGAACAGAAAAGAGATCAACGTTAAAGATAATTTCTATGAGGCTGGAGGAGATTCCATCAAATTGATCCGGTTATTGTCAGGCTTACGGAAGCAGGGCTATATGGTGAAGCCTGAGCTGATTTTGAAAGCGAGGGACATTGCGCATATCGCTGCCCTTATTGATGAACGTCAACAGGCTGATACCAGCGTACCGGATAACAGAAAAATTGCAGTCAATACCCGGCAATGGAAGCCGGGCGACGAAATAGCCATTTCTGAAAATCAGCGGCAGATGCTGAAGTTCGACAAGTCGCAGGGTATTATCGGAAGTTATTCCCTGCCCAGGGCGGCGCTGCCTGCGCTGGAAAGCTCCTTCAGGGCGTTTCTGCAGGGTTACCCCATGTTGTGTATGACTTTTTTTCTGACGGCAGAAGGTATTTATCAGCGATTACTGACCGCGGAAGAAGTGCCGCTGGAAATAGTCCTCAAAAAGCTGGATTTCTCCGATCCCCGCAATATCATGGTCGCAGAAAGGGATATCTTCAATGACAGGTTTGATCTTTTGGGAGGGGCACTGATGCGGCTATACGTTTTTGAGGACGAAACGCAGGAAAAAGCCCTGTTGAACCTGGCGATCAGCCATTCGCTGACAGATATGCGTACCAATGAAATCATCAGAGGGGCTTTGTCGGACTTTATCACTGGTAATAAACCAACCAGCGATACCGTCTATGTTCCTCACTTTGACTTTTCCATCTGGCAGGAGCAATACCTGCAGTCCGGTCCTGGCAGGGCCTCCCGGCAGTTCTGGACAGACCGGCTGAAAACCATTGGTTTATCTCCCGGAAGCTTTTATGATAAAACGGAGTATAAGTATATCAATCAAAGGGTACAGATAACCGGGGAAAAATTTATGGCCATCCGGAATTGGTCGCGCAAATTCAATGCGCCATTATCTGTGATTTTTATGAATATTCATCAGTATCTGCTGAAAAAGCTGAGTAAAGACGAAATCCCTGTACAGCTGATACTGGTAAACGGCAGGGACAACGTCAGTGATGACATTGATATCTCTCATGTGCTGGGCGTGTTGAACAATTTCCTGCCCATGAAGGTATTGGATCGGGGAGATGATGTTTTCGCCAGAATCAACGAATCCATTTATGCGGAATACCTGTGGCTGCGCGAGCATCAGTCTGTGCCGTATGAGAAAATCCGGAAAGACTTTATGGAGGCCACCGGAATGGATCTGGACAGGTGCAGGATGGCAAGTATCAACTATCAGGAAATTAATGATAACATCAGACTGAACACCACTGATGTGGAAATAGAAAGTGTGGAAGTGGAACGCGCTGTTTTTCTGGATATGGTCTGTAAAGTGGCCCATAATTGTGTGCAGCTGACAATAACGGTACCGGATATACCGGATAGTTCGGATGACTGCTGTATTTCCGCACTGAATGATATGATAGATGAGCTAACAAGAATGTAACGGTTAGGAAAGCTGAAAATTATTTTTTTCGATATTATTCCATTACTTTTAGTCAAAAAAAGATAGATAAGAATGAAGCGTACTATTCTGCTGTTAACCATTATTTTCCCCTGTTTTGTATATTCTCAGTCAACTATTAACGGTACTGTTAACAATAAGGAAGGAGTGGTTCCTTTTGCCAATGTTGTTTTAACTGACACCTTAAATAAGTTGATCACCGGTGTGACAACAGATGAGTCCGGAAAATTCTCTATGAATGCCCCGAAAGGCAGCTACAGATTGAATATCCGTTTCGTGGGGTATAAGGATTGGGTGAAAGATATGGACATCAAAGGCGATGTTTCTTTAGGGAACATTCAGCTGGAGAAGAACGTCAAAGACCTAACCGAAGTAGTGGTGAAATCGAAGAAGCCGCTGGTGGAGTATCAGGCTGACCGGTTCGTTTTTAACGTGGAAGACAATCTGGCCGTTAGCGGCGGCAATGCGTTGAGCACCATCAATGTTACCCCAGGCGTTGTGTTGCAGAACAATGCGATCAACATTTTAGGGAAAGGCACCGCCAGAGTGATGGTAGACGGACGTATGGTTGAACTGACCGGAAGCGCCCTGACCGGTTATCTGAATTCCATTTCAGCGAGCGATATAAAAAGCATTGAAGTGATCACCAATCCGCCCGCAAAATATGATGCGGCAGGGGAAGGGTTGATCAACATCGTGTTGAAAAAAGCAAAGATCAACGCCTGGCAAAATGCCACTACCGTGAGTTACGATAAGAACAAATATGGGTATCTCACTTTGAGGGATAATTTCTTCTACAGCAAAAATAAACTCAGGCTTACCGCAAGCGCCGGCGGCGTAACCGGCGCCAGGCAGCATACATCCAGCCTTGATATGTATTTCGCCAAAGGGTTGCAAAGACTGGACGGCGATGAAAAAGGTAGAATGGATGAGGTGTCCGGAAGAGCCACCGTTGATTATGATTTCTCGAATAAAATAAGCGCAGGGATACAGTATCAGGGAAGCGTTGGCAAACCCGACCGGTCATACCGGAACCTGGTTTCCGTCTTTAACGCTAAGGATCTGGACTCCTATATCCTGACCCATGGCGATATCGACGAAAGGAAAGTGTCCCATAGCGTAAATGGGCACTTTATTGCCAGCCTGGATACACTCGGAAGGAAATTATCTTTTGATATTGACTATTTCAGGTATGATAACGATGTAAACAATAATTTCCGGGGTGAAGACTATACGTCGGCCTTTATATACAAAGGCGTGAATCTGGACGCGAGGAACATCTCCAATCAGAAGCTGGACAATATCAGTGTAAAAGTGGATATGGAGCATCCTACCCACTTTGCTAACTTTTCATATGGTGTGAAATACAGCGTAATTAATACCAATAGCGGGGTGGAGTATTATGATGTGTCTTCCGGCACTCCGGTGCTGGACCCGAACCAATCCAATCTGTATGATTATAAAGAGCGGAACCAGGCGTATTATGTGAGCGGGGCTAAGAGTTTCAATAAAAAATGGAGCCTCAGGCTTGGATTAAGGTTGGAAAATACCAGTACGGAAGGGGTTTCCCATACTTTAAACCGGACTAATAAAAACGATTACACCAAACTGTTCCCAACATTTTATCTGGGTTATAAGGCGAATAAAAACAATAATTTCATCTTTAATTATGGCAGAAGGATTACCCGGCCGGACTTTTACAGCCTGAACCCATTCAGAATTTATATCAGCAATACCAGCTATTCAGAGGGGAACCCTTTCCTGCAGCCTTCTTTCACAGATAAACTGGACTTTACCTATAGTCTCAAAGACAAGTTCAGGACCAATGTTTTCCTGAACATCGTCACAGATGGTTTCGGTGTTGTGTTTAAAGGCGACGAAGCGAAACAATCTCAAATCATCACCCGGGAAAATTATTACAAAGAGTATTTCTATGGAATAGGAGAAATATATACAGAAGATATCACTTCCTGGTGGCAAAGCCGGAATACCTTATATGCCCTGGCCTCTAACAGCGAATTTGATGGCAGGATCAACGCCACACCCCAGAACGGATGGCAGATATATGTGGCTACCAATAACACTTTTTCCATAGGAGATAATACTAAACTGCAACTGGATTATTCCTATAGTTCACCTTTTAAGAAGGGACTGTATGAGATCGGCTACCGTTCCAAACTGGATTTCTCCGTTGGACAGACATTCATGGACAAAAAGCTGAAGCTGACACTTTTGATGAATGATATCTTTAATTCGGCATTTCTCAGGGATTACAC
This sequence comes from Chitinophaga sp. HK235, assembly GCF_018255755.1. Taxonomy (NCBI): domain Bacteria; kingdom Pseudomonadati; phylum Bacteroidota; class Chitinophagia; order Chitinophagales; family Chitinophagaceae; genus Chitinophaga; species Chitinophaga sp. HK235. The sequence goes on from NZ_CP073766.1 coordinate 191,494, forward strand.
CTCCATTGTAAATGGCGTAAAACAAGTGTATAATGAGAATGTAAGCAGCCGTTTCTTCAGGATTTCCCTGTCTTATAATTTTGGTAACGAAAAAATCAGAGTCAGCAAAAGAGATTTTGGTAACGAAGAAGAAAAAGACAGAACAAAATAGTGAATGGACATGGAGCAACCACAAATATTTTTACTGCATTATGCGGGAGGACATGCGCATTCCTATGATTTTCTTGGAAAAAGGATCAGGAATGTGGTCTCTCATGCACTCGAGTTACCCGGTAGGGGAAGGCGATTCCAGGAAAACTTCCTGTTGAGCAGGGCTGCAGCTGCGGAAGATTACGCAGCACAGATACGGCAAAAAAGAAACGGTCAGCCTTACATTATTTACGGACACAGCATGGGAGCCTCTTTAGGGCTGGAGGTGTGCAGGCGGCTGGAAGAAGCCGGAGATGCTCCCCGCCATCTGGTAGTATCCGGAAATTCAGGTCCGGGCGTGAAAGAACAAAGGCGGAAAAAGAAAGGCAAGGTTTTTTTTGTTGAACGATGGCGATTTTAAGGAGGAGCTGCGCGAATTGGGCGGCACACCGCCGGAGATACTGGAAAACGACGAACTGTATAGGTTTTTCAGTCCTATATTGCGAGCGGACTACAAAATACTGGAAATCGACGAAGACCCTACAGAAAAAGAAATAACCATCCGGACGCCCATCTATGCCATCATGGGAGGGGATGAAGAAACCAGCAGCCAGATTGAAAACTGGCGCAGGTTTACGACCGGTGATTTTCAATTTGAAATACTGTCCGGCGGACATTTCTTTATTTACGATCATCCGGCTACCCTGGCCGGCATCATTCAAGGTTGCTTCGACAGCAACTAACGCAGGATATAAATAGTAATCGTTATCCCAAACCAAACAGTATATGCTCAAACTGAAACTCAGGAATGTAGTGTATCTGATGATATATGCTGTGCCTAATGTTTGCTTAAATTTTGGCATCGTGTATGTTATCAACAACGCCATGGCAGGAAAGGAGATTTTCCTGAAGGAATACACGTGGGTTGTTTTCGTTGCCATGATCCTGTACTCCTATCTGCACAACATTATTTTTCAGAGGTACCTGAATAAGTTCTCTTTTAAACTATTGTATGATAGCGAGAAACGGGTGTTTGCGCAGGTGTTGAATGCGCCCTTAAGGAAACTGGAAAAACTGGGCTCCCAGCGGTTTTATACGGCCGTGGAGGATCTTCGTATCTTTTCGTTCCTGCCTTATACCGTAACGCATACGGTCAATTCGTTGCTGATGCTGCTATTATGCCTGCTGTATATGTTCACCCTCTCGCTGGCTTCGGCAATGATCGTAGTAGGTCTGATTATAGCTGTGGCAGGATGCTATTTTTACACGATCAGTACCATGTCAAAAAAAGTGGCCAGATTAAGAGAATATAATGAACACTACTACGGCCATGTGGATGATGTGATGAAAGGGTTTAAGGAACTGAAGCTGAGTTTTTTCAGGCGGGAAAGCCTGATGAACAGGTTTCTGATCCCCAACAGGAATGATGCCATGGAACTGGATTTCAGAAATAACTTCGTGTTCCTGTCCATCAACCTGATCAGCCAGTACGGACTGTATTTTGTTGTTTCTGTGATTTTATTCATTTTTCCCCGGTTTGAATTACTTTCCAGAACTGATGTTATTGCCTATGTGGTGATCATTTTGTTTATGTCCGGTCCCATCAATAATCTCATCAACCTGCAGCAGATGTATACCCGCTTTATTGTGTCTAACAAGCGGCTTAAGGCGTTTGTAAAGGATTTTGAGATCGTGGATCATGTGCATCATATCGAAACAAAGGAAAAATGCGAGTTCCAGTCGGTGGCGTTAAGAGACGTGTCATTCTCCTATCATTACACAGACGGAGGCGAGAGCCAGTTTGCCCTCGGGCCGGTGAGCCTGACCATCGAACAAGGCGAAACGATTTTTATAGTGGGCGGCAACGGGTCAGGGAAAAGTACCTTCATTAACGTACTGACAGGACTCTACAAGCCTACTGCCGGGCAATTGGAACTGAATGACGGCGATCGGGTAAACGTCACGGAGAAAATGCAAAGCCTGACAGCAGCTGTGTTTACAGACAACCACATCTTCTCCCATAACTATGACGAATACGTACTGGAGAACAATGAACAATACGTGGAGCTGCTGAAAACGATGCAGCTGGATGGGATCGTTCAGGATGATAAAGAAGCGTCAGCCAGACGGAAATTTTCCAAAGGCCAGAGTAAACGCATGTCCCTGATATTTGCACTGCTGGAGAAGAAACCGGTGCTGGTGCTGGATGAATGGGCTGCCGATCAGGACCCGCATTTCCGGAAGTACTTCTATGAGCAGCTGTTACCCAAACTCAAAGCAGAAGGCAAAACGATCATCGCTGTCACCCACGACGACGCCTACTTCCATGTGGCAGACAGGATCATAAAATTTGATTACGGCGTGATTGTAAAAGACTTAAGGGTTACCAGCAAAGAAGAAATTGCTGAGAATATATGGATGTAAAGTGTTGAAATATTCCCGTTAACCTTTCTCAAAATAATACTATGCGGCTTACTCTTCCCCAACAAGATGTCTATTTTGAGCAATTGATGTACCCTGATGACCCCATTTATAATATCGGGGCCAAAGTAGCTATTCGGGGCAACATCAATTATGAACTGTTCAATGAAGCCTATGTGGCCGTGATCAACCAGCACGATGTTTACCGGAGTATTTTGGACCAGTCGGAGGAGGAAGTAACGGTGTGCATCCAGAAGGACCAGGCGTTGAAACTGGAACTGGTGGACTTTTCAACACACAGTGATGCAGATGGAGTGGCCAACGCATTTATGCAGGAGCAGTTCATGATACCGTTTAAACTGGATGAAAAGAAGCTGTTGTACAGGTTCTTTCTGGTAAAAGTCAGTGAAAAATTTTATTATTTATTCTCCGTATATCATCACATTATTACTGACGGATGGGGAACATCGCTGATGTTTCAGCGAGTGGTGAAAAATTACAATGAGCTGGCCGAACATGGAAAAATACTGACGGAATATCCCTACAGTTACCGCGAATTTGTTGCGGATGATCAGGCGTATTTTCTTTCAGAAGATTATCATAAAGACAAAAGCTATTGGGTAGAAAGGTTCAGGCAGCTGCCCGATCAACTGTTTGATAAAATAAAGAATACCGGTAAACTCAATCAGAGCAAACGAAAGGAAATATGGATCAACCGGGCTGATTACAATCAATTGGACCGGATGGGCAGGAATTTAAAGTCGTCCACGTTTCACGTTATCCTGGGGATATTGTTGCTCTATTTCGGAAGAAAACACCGGAAGAATGACCTCGCCATTGGATTGCCGGTACTGAACCGGGGCAAATCTGTTTTTAAGAAGATGGTTGGGCTGTTCATGGGTGTGTCTCCCTTACGGATGCAGCTGGACCCTGAGGATACCTTTGAAGATCTGGTGAGAAATATCCGGCGGCAGTTGCAGCAGGATTACCGCTATCAGCGGTTTCCACTGGGCAAGCTTATTAAAGAGCTGCAATTGTTTCACGAAAAGGACCGTCTTTTCAATATGACATTGTCTTATGAGAAACAAAACTATGCAGATCATTTTGCGGGTACAGAAACAACGGTGATACCTTTGTCGCACCAATCGGAGCGGGTGGCGCTGGCTATCTATATCCGGGAGTTTGACGAATCGGCAGACGTGAAAATCGATTTCGACTATAACGTCAACTATTTTAATGAGACTTCCATCACGCAGGTCGTTACCCATTTTGAAAGGCTTGTGAAAGCCGTGGTAGCCGATCCGCAACAACGGCTTTTCGAATTTCAATATATCACGGCAGCAGAAAAAGAATACCTGTTAAAAACACTCAATGATACCCGGTTTGAGTATCCGCGGGAAAACACGATGCTAGATCTGTTCAGAGAGCAGGTGAGGAGATATCCGGACAAAGTCGCATTGGCAGACGATACCGGGACATATACCTATGAAGCGCTGGATGCTGCGTCAGACAAGATTGCCGCGTATTTGCGCCACCGTACCAACGGAAAAATACCTTCCGTGACGGGTGTAATGATGACGCGTTCTGCCAGGCTGGTGGTAACGTTGTTGGGTATATTAAAATCAGGCAATGCCTATATTCCCTTAGACCCGTCTTTCCCTGAAAGCCGTATCGAATATATCATTGCCCATAGCGGCATTAATGAAGTAATCGGGACGCACAACCTGAAAGGGACTACTGAAGGGTTTATTGACATAGAAACAATACTCCGCCACCAGCCTGAACCGCTTGAGGAATGGAAGGTGCCCGCGGAAGCTGTTGCTTATGTTATCTACACTTCCGGTTCAACAGGCAACCCTAAAGGGGTAGCCGTAGGGCATCGGTCTTTGCTGAACTTCCTCATCAGCATGCAGCAGCGGCCCGGCATAACACCGGATGACTATTTCTTTTCGGTAACGACACAGTCCTTCGATATCTCTATCCTGGAGTTTTTTGCGCCATTGGTTACTGGCGCCACGGTATATATTGCCAGCCCGGAACTGCTGGCGGACCCTTCGGCGCTGATCGGGAAACTGGAGGCGCTGAAGCCTACCATCATGCAGGCTACGCCGAGCTTTTATCAGATGCTTTACCATGCAGGCTGGAACGGTAATAGTGCCATCCGTATTTTGTGCGGCGGGGATTTGCTGAGCGAGGCATTGGCAGAAAAAATGCTGGCCACCACCGCGGGTTTATGGAATATGTATGGTCCTACGGAAACGACTATATGGTCTGCCTGCAAAGAGATATTACAACCCAAAGATGCCTCCAATATAGGTAGTCCTATCAACAATACCACGGTTTACATACTGGATGAATACCGGCAGCTTTTGCCGGCCGGCAGTGTGGGCAATATCTATATCGGCGGCGACGGCGTGGCACAGGGATATTTCAAAGCGCCTGATCTGACCGTGAAGAGATTTGTTCCAAGCCCGTTTGAGGCAGACGAGGTTATTTATGATACCGGGGATCTGGGAAGATGGAATGAAAACGGGGAAATAGAATTTTTCGGTCGTAATGACCAACAGGTAAAAATAAGGGGCTACCGCATTGAACTGGGAGAAATAGAAGCGCAGCTGAACCAGTTACCTGCTGTGAAAAATTCGGTGGTGGTCGCAAAGAAAGGTGCTGCGCAGGAAGCCTTTTTAGTGGCTTATGTGCTCCCCGAGGCGGCGGACCTGGATAGTAAAGACATCATTCGCGCTTTACAGGCTACGTTGCCGGCGTACATGGTTCCCAATGTCATTATTTCCCTGAGTGAGTTCCCGCTGACTCCCAATAAAAAGGTGGACCGGAAAGCGTTGTCGTTAAGGGAGATAACCCCGGAAAAAAGCGACGCCGCGCCTGAAAAGCCTGCCACTGATATGGAAACAGTGTTGTGTGGCTACTTCCGGGACGTGCTGTCCCTGAGGCAGGAAATAAGTGTTTCAGATAACTTCTTTGCATTGGGAGGGCATTCCCTCAATGCCATAAAACTAATCAGGCTGATAGGCGAGGGGCTGCATTATAAGATTATCCTGAGGGATATATTTGAGTATCCCACCATACAAATGCTGGCAAAACACCTCGAAGGCAGTGAACAATACCATCCAACGGACATCGTGCCTGCGGAAGAACGGCCTTATTATGCTATCACTGCCGGTCAGCGCGCTCTCTGGCTGGCTGCGCAACAGGAGAGCAGGTCGATTGCGTATAATATGCCGGCCGCTTTTAAAGTAGTGGGCACGTTGAACAAGATCGTTTTAGAACAGGTATTTCTGGAGATACTGAAAAAGTATGATGTGTTGAGGAGCAACTTCCCGGAGGTGGAAGGGGCGCCACAACAGAAAGTTAACGTCGGTGGAAAGGTGTGCCTGTCGCTGGAAGAGTACTACCATCCGGCAGAGGCGATCATGGACGCAATGGAGGCGTATATAAACCAGCCGTTTAATTTGGAAAGTGATACGTTGCTACGGGTCGCATTGTTTCACCGGAAAAACGGAGATGATTATCTGGTGTTCTGTACTCATCACATTATCATGGATGGTTGGTCGCTGGAAGTGCTGATCAGAGAGGTTGTCAGCAGATACAAGACGATAAGCGGGCAGCAGCGGCGTACGGATGAGGCGCTGCGTTTTCAGTTTAAAGACTATGTGGTATGGCATCAACAGCAACTGGAGAAAAGCCGGGAGAACAACCAACGGTTCTGGAACACTTATTTGCGACAATACTTGTGGAAACCCCTCATTCCCTATGACGTGGAATTTGCTGGGGAAAAGAACACCGGTGCTGTCTACCGTGTTGCATTTGAGTGGGTAAAGGTCGATGCGCTTAGCGCACTGTCCGGAGAGCAGCAGGTATCCATGCATACACTTTTGCTGACAGCCTTTAATGTACTGCTGTACAGGATGTTTGGGCATACGGACATCTGTGTGGGTATGGTAAATTCCGGGAGAACGGCGAGCGCATTGCAGGACCAGCTGGGCATGTTTGTAAAGACTTTGCCTCTGAGGACCCATGTCGATCCCCAACAGTCGTTTTCCGATATGCTGGCAGCCAGTCATAAAAATATACTGGAAACAGATGACCATCAGGACATCCCTGAGGCCATTGAAAACACCTTGCGGTTGGATGTACTGCTGGTACTGGAAAATCCCATGGCCGACTATGCCCAGATCACTATTGATAAAGATTTGCGGCTGGAGCTCCTTGAGCTGGCTAACAGGTACAGCAGGCTGCCTTTATTGATCAGCCTTGCTGTGAACGGAGATTGTTTAACAGGGAATATGTTTTATGATAAAGCCATTTATCAGGAAGAGACGATAGCCCTGATTGCGCTGAAGTATGAAAAGCTATTAACGGAGCTGCTGGTCAACCCTGACATGTCCCTTGATTCCGTTGATGTGGAGCTGGATATGGAGAAGGAGAAAAGCATAGATATCAGTTTTGATTTTTAGCGTCGTTTGTTCTTGCCGTCTGTAGCTGCATTACTATCGGAGCATAACAGTCAGTTGCTGTAGCCGTTCTTCCCGGTCGCCCCGGTCAAAATATACATACACGTGGTAACGTTCGTAATAGAAATCCTTTTCATCTGCCTCATAGTATTGGCTATTGGCAGGGCCATGCGGGTTTTCTGTTCCCAGCTTTCCGGCCACGGTGCGACCGTTGCTCTGCAGCTGAAGACCGAAAGGTAACTGTACAGGATCGGTAGCACTGGCCTCTGGCGTAAAGAAATCTATCCTTGTTAAATAAAGGGGGCCATTACCTACCGGATTTTTGATCCGGTAATCTGCGGGAGAAAAAATGGACTGCCCTTCCGGGTCTGATTTGCTGAGAGCCGCTGCTCTTGCGGGATCATCAAAGTCGAAAGAAAGAGCAAATCCCTGAATAAACCGTGAATGCAGATACTTCCGGACTTTCTTTTCCGGCAACAGTGGGTTAGGTAAGTGTTGCAGGTCGATATGATGGGCCGCCAAAAAGGCTTTAAAATCCGGGTGATCAACACTATAACCTAAAAACTGCAGGAGTTCCTTTCCTTTCATAGTTACACATTTTTCATTTGTTGTTCCATGCAACTTACTGTTTCTTTTGTTTGTCGTACCCACTTTTTTGTAAAAATAAAATAGGTCATCCATCTCAATAATATCCCTGATGGCCTGTCCGGTGTCGTTTTTAACGGTTTTTACCGCTTTCTACTATTCACGACACAAATGCACTCAGTGAAGAATTGATGGAGAATGTGTAGCCTCATTTACATGGTCTTTAGAAAAAACTCCAGCACATGGATATTTGGGGTAACGGCGATGTTCCATTTTATTGTATTGGACAACGATCGGCTTCCGGGCCGTGAAAACCGCGCTGACTAACCCGGTGAAGAGCTTGAGGATGGAATAACAAAAAAGGTTGCGAGCATCGCTCGCAACCTTTTTTGTTATTCCTCAGACCAAACCGCCAGTTCATAACCGTCAGGGTCTGCGAAATGAAAACGTTTGCCACCAGGGAAGCGGAAGATATCCTTTACAATGGTGCCGCCTGCCGCAATGACCTGTTCTTTGGTAGTATCAAGGTCGTTGGAATAAAGGACCACCAACATAGTACCTTTTACGGGCTTTCCCGGCATGAATCCGCCATCTACATAATCTCCTCCAAATGCAGTATAGCCAGGGCCGAAGTCGGTGAACTGCCAGCCAAAACTACTGGAGTAAAATTTCTTGGCGCGGTCAAGGTCTTCGGACAGGAACTCGATATACTGCACCTGCTGATGTTTGTATTTACTTTTAGACGGAATGTTTGCCATAGAATAGATCTGTTGTTTCTTTGTGAAGAAATTGAATGAGGTTTGATTATTGTTGGATAAAAATAACAATATATACGAAAATCTCAAATTATCCTCCAACAAACATCAGCACCTATTCCTCCCGGGTATCCCCAATTTCAACGCCCCTGATAGCGCTATTCTTCCGGGCTTACAGACCTGAAAGGCGGAAAAATAACCGATTGTCTAAATTATTGTCCCTTTTATTTTTATATAAAACCCTTTTTTAGGTATAATTTTGCGGACGCTTATACCCATCACCGTAATGCTGCTGACCTTACCAGGACAACATATTGCCGTGAGAAGGAAAATGGCAACTACCGGTTTTCCTGGAGCTTGAAAGGAAGAAGTAGATCTGTTATTCTTCAAAAGAAATAAAGATGAAAATCATTGGTGCATTGATAGGCATGGTATTTTTTCTCTCGGTAGGCTGTCGGCGCCCGGAGGTAAGACTCCCAATACTTGGTGAACCGGTTATTACACAGCGATTGTTTAACGGAAAGATAGTTTATGATTCCGTCTTCCCAACTATTCCGGATTTTTCTTTTTGGGATCAGGATAGTACAAAAGTTAACAACCAGTCATTTTCAGGTAAAGTCTATGTAGCAGACTTCATCTTTCTGTCCTGCCCCAGTATTTGTCCTAAAATGACTGTAGAAATGAAGCGAACGTATGATTTTTTCCTCAGGGATGACCGCATACGCTTTATCTCACATACTGTCGATCCGGAACACGATTCTATTCCCCGGCTGAAAGCATTTACCAGCAGTCTGCATATTGATAACAACAAGTGGAAGTTTGTAACTGGAAACCAGGATAGCATTTTACAGCTGGCAGAGAAAGGCTACTTTTCAAATGCCTACAAAGATAGTACTGCTCCTGGTGGTTATGTTCACAGTGGCGGATTACTTTTAATTGATAAGAACAGACATATCAGGGGGGTATATGATGGCACCAACCCCAAGGAAACGTATAGATTGATTAACGATATAAACATTTTACTGAAAGAGCCAGCCTGAACAGATTGAAGCGATTTGTATCCATATTGCTTTTATGTATAATGCTTGTACAGGGTACAGGTAATTGTTGGATTGTAGCTGCATTCTATCTAAACAGGGATCGCATTGCCGCAACTGTCTGTATAAATAGGTTTGACCTGATCCCCGTTTGTAAGGGCGTCTGTTTCCTGGAGCGTAAGTTAAATGAGAACGAAAACAGACAGGAAAAATCACCTGATATTAAATACAAGGAGATCACATTATTCTGCGTGCGTAATATAAGCATGACAGACCAACCCGTTTCCATTGAAAATCCATTTTCCTTTTGCGACTATAGATCGCCTCACTTCCCGCATTTGTATCTCTCACAGGTATTCAAGCCTCCGGTACAGCTGACATAGCCAATCATTTATTGCATTTTACATTATTAAGCTACTCATGAGTATGAAATTCAGCGAAATAGCTGTTTTGTCTACGAACATGTTGGGAGCAGGCAATGATGTTTTCTGGATTGGCAGTCTTGAAGGTATACTTGAAAAGTACCCGTTGCTGGAACGGCCCCACAGGCAATCGTTCTTTATTTTACTGTGCATTGAAAATGCACAGGGCAACGCGGTAATTGACGGTGTTGTAATCCGGATGGACCGACCCAAAATCATTTTTGTCAAACCTGGCAGTGTATTCAGTATAGACATCAACAGAACGGCCAGCGGTACAGTTATTTTTTTTACGGAAGAATTTTTTTCTTTAAGGTATAACAACAATGCACTTTTCCAATTTTCCTTCATGAATGAGGGGAATAGTAATTATGTACGCCTTGGAGAAAGCAGGGCTTCTGAGTGGAAGTCACTTTGTGGATGTATGCTGGAGGAATTTAATAGCCGGCAAAAAAATGCAGACAGTGTACTGCGATCGTTTTTAAATATTCTTCTCTGTAAACTGGACAGACAATTTAATCCGGTTATAACAAATGAAAAATGGAATAGTAAAGAAGAAAAAATAAGGCAGCTTCATTTACTGTTAGATGAACATTTTATTAAACACAAAATGCCTTCCTTCTATGCGGAGCAGTTAAATATTACAACGAATTATCTCAATAAAATATGTAAGAAGTATAAGGGCTTATCCGGCGGAGAATTAATCCGGAGAAGGATCACTATTGAAGCTCAACGTTTATTGCATTATTCCACTCGTTCGGTTGCGGAAATCGCAAAAGAACTGGAGTTCGAGAGCGTTTCTTATTTCATCACTTTTTTTAAAAAGAACACTGGTGTGACGCCCGAAAACTTCAGGAAAAATCATCAGTAATTACACGTATGTCCAGTTATTCAACAAACGAAAGAATAATCATCCGGGTACAGGTAAGATCAGGTAATAGCATTAGTGTTGTAAAGAAGCCGGCTATTGTTAAACTCAACCTCAATTAATTTTTATTTTAAAAAATGGTTTATGGAAACTAATGAAGTCATAAAAAGAAATGAAATAAAATTTCGTCGCAGCAGAATACTTGTAAAGGTAATATTAGTGATACTGGTATTGTTAATGCTCATATTGCAATATGACCATATCATCAGTATACTGAAGAATTTTATCGGTGCTAATTAGAAAGCCGTATCTACTCATTTTAAAAATGACCAGCAATGAAACTGATAAATGTATTTTCCAAATTTGAAAGTTTAACGAAACCGGGTCTGATTGAGACAATCATTGTAATTAACAGGATCGCCTTTGGGATTCTGCTTTTCTGTCTGTTACTTGTGCTGTCAAAGCTATTGTAGCCGGTTGTTTTTTCTAAATTAAAGAATGGAAAAGTTACATTAATAAGATCGTTTTTTGAAAAACGCTTTATATATATAAGAAGAAGCCGGCTTGTTTAATTAAACAATTGGCTTCTTCATTTCTTTTTGGTAGGATATGTCTGCATTAGCTTTGCAGAGAGTAAAAATACTACCAAATGGATTTTCCAATGTTTCATCTTGACTGGTTAAATGACCGGTTCCTTATTGCCATGATTGCCATCATACATGTTTTTATTAATCATGGTTTGGCAGTTGGATTCATACCTTATATTACCTGGTTGGAGCAGAAGGGAGTGAGAATGTCTGACACTTCACAAATTACCAATCCTGCATGGGATGATATGGTGTATAAGAAAATGAAGGTTGCCTTTATTATCACCACAACGCTGGGAGCGATGACTGGTGTTGGCATCTGGTTTTCGGCAGCACTCATTAGTCCATCTTCGATTGGAAGCCTCATCCGCGTATTTTATTTTGCCTGGTTTGTTGAGTGGTTGACGTTTGTGACAGAAGTAGTGTTAATAATGATCTACTTTCTCACCTGGAAGAATGCAAACAGGACACTTAAATCAAAACTACGCCACATAAGGTTTGGATGGTCCCTTTCCATATTTTCCTGGATAACCATGGCCATCATTGTTTCTATCCTGGGTTTTATGATGGACCCCGGTAACTGGGGCAGGCATCATAGTCTGCTGAATGGATTTACCAATCCCATTTATTTGCCTCAATTGTTTTTCCGCACACCGGCTGCGATGGTTCTAGGTGGTATTTTCGGTATGTTGTTAACGACCATCTTTGCAAAGAAGGATACTGCTGAAAGGAGTATAGCATTAAAAAGTGCATCGAAATGGATATTGTTATGGGCGCCGGTAGCATTGGTGGCGGCCTATATATATTATAATGCCATGCCAGCGGCGATGCGCTTTAATATGAGTACAGCGGTGGGCACTATCGAATTCTCTCAGTACTATGAATTACTTAGTTATATCATTCCGGGCGCTGTTTCATTGGTGGTGATCATCAGTGTATGGGCATTACTGCGGCCAAGGTCAATCCGCTTTGCCTTTGTGCTGGTGCCATGCCTGGCTGCATTTGGTTTCCTTGGCATTTTCGAGCGCGTGAGAGAGTTTATCAGAAAGCCATATGTGATCGGTGGATACATGTATTCGAATCTGCTACGGGAAGAAGATTACCCGCTTTACAAAAGGGATGGTATTTTAAAATATGCCACCTATGCCAGTACGGTAGAGATAACAGAAGAAAATAAGCTCGCGGCCGGACGCGATGTGTTTATGCTGTCATGCAGCCGCTGTCATACCACCAATGGTATCAACTCCATTGTAGAAGTGTTTGAGCGGGTGTATGGAGCAGGGAAACCGCTGGATGAAAAATCTATGGAAGCCTATATCCCCAATATGCATAACGGAAGAACCTATATGCCGCCATTTCCCGGAAATAAAAAAGAGTTAAAAGCATTGGCTGCATATATAAGAAACCTTCAGCTAAGCGGAGAAGCGTTGGGTGGCGCTCAAACAGAAGGCGTAACCGTTAATCCGCAAAATAATATCCAGGCTGCCGAAGAGTTGATGAAAACTAATGAGAAGGCGATGGCTGATAATGAAATGAATAAAAAATAGTAGCTGAAAATTAATATTAAATCAAACATGATCACTTTACTACAGGCCAACACACCCGTTCCCAGAGACATTCCACTTGATCTTCCTTTACCGGAATGGCTATTGGTAGTACTTTTGATATTATCTTTCCTGGCACATATCGTATTTGTAAACCTGATGTTAGGTGGTTCTATACTAACATTATGGGCACAGATCAAAGGTTTGAAGGACAAAGAATATGACACGCTGGCGCATGAAATTGCAAAGACTATAACAGTTAATAAGAGTCTTGCAGTGGTATTGGGAGTAGCGCCACTACTCAGTATCAATGCGCTTTACACGGTATACTTTTACTCTGCCAATGCATTGACCGGGCTAATGTGGATTTCAATTATTCCGCTGGTCACGATTGCTTTTCTCTTAACTTATCTGCATAAATACACCTGGCATAAACTCGAGGATAATAAACCACTGCATATCTCAATTATTGCAGCAGCTGTATTGGTGTTCCTGTTTATCCCTTTGATTTTTTTAACCAATATCAATCTGATGTTATTCCCTGAAAAATGGGGTACCATTAAAGGATTTGTGAGTGCGTTAACACTACCCAACGTATTTCCACGTTATCTCCACTTTATCTGTGCATCCATGGCAGTTACAGGTCTGTTCCTGTTTTGGTATGTCGGCAGAAAAAAATATGCTTTTGAAAGTTATTTCCGTACACTTACCCGCTATGATATCAAGAAAAAGGCATATTCCCTGACATTCGCCGTGTCATTGTTTCAATTTATGATTGGTCCTATTGTACTTTTAACCCTGCCATCAAAAGGAGTTAAATGGAACCTCATCCTGGTAATACTTTCCGGTGCAGTCATTGCGTTGCCGGCAATGTACTGGATGTGGAAAGCTATTACGGGGCCACCTGAGAATATTGACAGACACTATGGCAAAGTGATTATTGCAATGACAATAACGGTGCTGTTTATGGGAAGTGGCAGGCATGTTTACCGGGCGAATGCATTGGCTCCCCATAAAAAGCTGATGGCTGCCAAAACAGCTGAATTCGAAAAGATATCAGCTGAGGCCAGGCTGCATCCTCCCCTGGAGGATGAAAATCCGGTTGAAATTGATTCCACCCTTGGCAGGGTGGCAAAAGGAGCTGCCATATTCCAGTCTAACTGCAGTACGTGTCACAAACCGCATGAAAAGCTGGTAGGCCCGCCAATGACTGAAATGGCTAACATATATCATGATAACGAAAATGGATTAAAAAGCTGGATTAAGGCGCCAGGGAAAAAACGTGCAGGATATCCTCAGATGCCAGGATTCCCACAGCTGTCAGAAACCGATCTTAATGAATTGACTAAATATATTCTTTCAATTAAATAAACTTATAATGTGGACGACTATTTTTATCATTGCTATTGTACTGCTCATTTTTAGTGTTCTCAGACAGCTGACTATCATCAGCACTACCATTCAGTTTTTATCAAAAGACCCTTCCTTATTGCGGCACAAGGCAAAAGAAGAGGATGAGTATTTATTTATAAAGGGATTATACTAAATGCTGCTTTCTTAAACCAGGTCCTGAAAAATACAGTGCAAACAAAAGACATGAAATTGATTAGATAGCATTTGTTTGGTAGGCGATAGTTGCTATATATTTCGGATGAAAAGTAATGACGCATAAAAAATGCTTATGATAATTTTTGTACATATGTTAAAGTTGAACAGAAGGGTCCTTGGTCTTCAGCTGCTGCTGGCATTTTTTTTAAATGGCCACATCAGTGCAATGAGCATGAATAGAGATACCACTAAATATTTTCCGCATCCGGACAGGATCCGCTATGATGGTAGTTGTATGACCATTGATGGGAAAGATATATTTATTTACAGTGCGGCCTTTCACTATTTCCGCTGCCCGCAGGAGCTGTGGAGGGATCGCTTCAGAAAAATAAAACAGGCGGGATTTAATACGGTAGAAACTTATATCCCCTGGAATTGGCATGAGCGTGCTATGCCGGCTAACGTTAATGACACTTCTAAGTTTGATTTCCGGGACCTGAAAGCATGGTTAAAAATGGCGCAGGAAGAGTTTGGTCTTTATACCATTGTACGCCCCGGACCATTTCTATGTGCAGAATGGTCGGGCGGTGGATATCCCCGCTGGCTAAGCCTGATGGGGCCGGGCAAGGGTGATCTCTGGTTGCGTAGTGCCGATCCCGTACATATCAAATGGTCACTGCATTGGTTGGATGCCGTATCGAAGGTGACAGCAGCAGAGCAGGTTACCCGGAAAAAGAAGGGACAGAAAGGAGTTGTCTTGTTCCAGCTGGAGAACGAATATGATGCACATGACACGCCTGATAAAGAGTTATTCTTAAAGGCATTGTACCATACGGCCAGGAGCAACGGTATTGAGGTACCGCTGTTTACCTGTCTCACAAGGGAATGCAGGGCCAGCAAGGATCCGGAGCTATCACAGGTGTTTGATTGCGACAACTATTATGTAGATCTGACGGAGGCGCCCAGTTGTGCGCACCGGATGGTGAACCTGCGCAAGGCCCAACCGGATGCGCCGGGTATGGTGACTGAATTGCAGGGTGGTTGGTTTTCACTGGTCAGTGGGCGACTGAGTGAAGAAAATTATTCTGATGCCCGTCATTTAAATGCTATCAGCTTAATGTCGCTGCTGGGGGGCGCTACAGGGATCAACTATTATATGTTTTATGGAGGCACTCATTTCGCCGGATGGGGTGCGAGGGGAATGACTACCAGCTATGATTACAATGCGGCTATCCGGGAAAACGGAGCAGTGGGAGCCAAATATGAGGTGGCAAAAGGTATAGGCGATTTTCTCCGCATATATGGCAGCCAATTGGCTCGTGCAACGGGTGGTCCCTGCGAGTTGCAGGCATCCGGAAAGCTATTTGGAGGCGTTCGCGTAGCACCTGATGGCACCAGGTTTGTTTTCCTGCATAATACAGATCCGGAACATGCTATAAAGGAAAAGGTAACACTGGTACCCGGAAAAATAGACAAGGCATCTGCTCCGATGTATAACATTAATCAGCATGGAGAGAGGGTACTGATAAAAGATGCCGATACCGGTTCATCCGGTTCCATAACGATAGATGCTTTTACCATCGATGCGGATTTGCCGGCTCTCGGCGCCGGTATACTCGTGATACCTCCCGGGGCATCACCGGAGAAAGGACAATGGTGGCCTAAGGTGGCTGTTACAGCAGCGCGTCCGGTACTTGACCTGAAGCCAATACGTATTGCTTTTGCTAAACGAACGGAGGATCCGGCAATAACGGCCATATGGAGGCCATTGCCGGTTGCTGCCTCCTTACCGGCACTGGGTATCAGTGACTTCAGGTATAGTCTTTACAGGTCTGTATTTCAGCTCACATCGGCGGATGTGAGAAGTGAGAAATATTTATTGTTTAACATGTTCACGCGCGACGTTGTTTCTGTAACAGTGAATGGCGTGCCTGCAAAAAGACTTTTCCCTGATAAAGCAGATGCCCAGTCCTGGCCAACCAGGGATGCCGACCAACGGATAAGTGCCAACGAATTCGATAACCGTTTTGAAGTTGCCGGATTATTGAAAGAAGGAACGAATGAAATAGTAGTGGCGTATGAAAATTTGGGACATGCACATGGGTATGTACCTATGGAGGAACCCGCGGGCATAAGGGCCGGTGGATTATCGGTAACGGATACACTGTTGTCGCATCCTTTGAACTGGGATTATGCGGCGGATGTAGCCGGGGTTACGCAAAACTATTGTCAACCGGGTTTTGAAGCATCCGGCTGGGAGAAGATCGCCCTGGATACAACCGGTGAAATACCACGTAAAGGCAATCGGATACAGCCCAAAGGAATACAAACAGGTTTATTTACCTGGTATCGTATTGAGTTTTATCTCCCTGATATTTCTCCCCGCATATGGGTACCCTGGATGGCCAGGATCCATGCTTCCGGGAACGGCTATATGTGGTTGAACGGTCACAATATTGGCCGGCACTGGGAAACAGGACCGCAGCGGGAATTTTATCTCCCGGAATGCTGGTTAAATATGGGTAAGCAAAAAAAGAACGTACTTGTATTCGGACTGAGGCAGACGATCAACGGCGCGCAGCTCCATGCGGTAGAAATCAGGCCTTGTGTAGAAGACGCCGCGTTCAAACATTAAGTAATAGTGATAATGTAAAGAAAATTCTTGCCCCTTAACGAATGTTGAGGGGCTTTTGTATTTTATAAGCATAATACCGGTTAACTAAAAATAGCGGCCATTTTTTCCATGCTTTGTTCCAAACCAATTTGTGCGAAGTTGCTTATCGAACCAAATTCTGCATATTCTGTAACAGTCATTTCTGTTTTGTTATCTGCGACTTCCTTAAAGGTTACAACAGTTTTTATATCAAGGGGAAAATCTGACGGCATACCCAGTTTTGCAGGATCGGTTTTATTACCGTTTTTATCAGCCAGATTTTGAATAAACTCAATTGTTTTTAGAGGAACAATTTTTACATATTCCCAAATCGAAAAAAACTCCTGACCACCCATTTCCGGCGGAGCCTTCATGCTTACTAAGGATTGGCCCCCTATGCGAAAATCAATTCTCGCTACAGGTGATATATAATGTTTGGGTCCCCACCATCGCTTAACTAATTCAGGATCTGTCCAAATTTTCCAAACCATTTCAATAGGCGCATTAAATATTCTGGTAACCTCAATTTGCTTTGCCATATTTGTATAATGATATAAATAAATTAATGAACAGTTTTAATTCCTGCTCTCAGGCATTTTGTAAGGCCTCAATATCAAATTTTTTCATTTTTAGAAAAGCTTGCATAACACGTTGCCCTTTTTCAGGGTTTGACATCAGCTCGCTTAATATTGTTGGAACTACTTGCCAGGAGAACCCGAATTTGTCTTTACACCATCCGCAATTACCTTCCTTTCCTCCGTCTGCAATAAGTTTATACCAATAGTGATCAATTTCTTCCTGGTCTTTACATGGAATAACGAAAGAAACAGCTTCATTAAATTTAAAGTTATCACCTCCGTTTAAGCCCATGAAGAATTGCCCGTTAAGCTCAAAATTTACAACCATCCCTGAATCGTTGATTATTTTTGAATCAGGGAAAATGGTGCAGTAAAAATCTGCTGCTGCTCTGGCCTGGCCATCAAACCATAAGCATGGATACATTTGCTTGTTCATTTTTTATGATTTTAGATTGTGAGTAAACTACTTTTTTGATTTTCCTTTTTTGGTTTGCATTTCCGTAAGTAAATCATCCATTGCCGACAACCTGCCTTCCCATAGTTTCCGATACGGGTCCAACCAATCTGCTATTTCTTTCATTTTAGAGGGATTGAAGTGATAATAGATTTCCCGGCCTGATTGAGTCTGGCTCAGTAATTCACATTCGTTCAAAATCTGAATATGCTTTGAGATCGTTTGTCTTGATGAGTTAAAGTTTTCAGCAATTGCACCAGGGGTCATTGCTTGCAAAGCTACCAGACCCAAAATCGCCCTGCGGGTTGGGTCGGCTATTGCTTGAAATACATCTCTACGAATTTCCATTTTGCGCAGCCATTTGACTGCAAATATAAATGCAACTATTTAACTGCGCAAATTTATTTTTGAAAAGAGCTACTTTTTTACGGAATCAGACTCAGGCTCTCGGTTTGCCATAAATATACCAGCCTGCTCCGGTCAACACAGCTTCACACCTGATTATTAATCCGGATTAATCTTAAATCTTAATATAGATTATTGGCGACAGATATCTAAAGACCGAGTTTTGTTTAATAATTGAAAACTATGTAGAAGGGCGCTGTGAGCGCGTCACAAGCTGGCTTGATTGATTGCTATCCCTTCAACAAAATTGCATTCTGAATTATTAATAAAACTCAAGAAAAATGAACAAGATTACAGTAAAAGATGGTACCGAAATCTATTACAAAGACTGGGGGACAGGTCAACCATTAGTTTTCCATCATGGCTGGCCTTTGTCAAGCGATGACTGGGATGCCCAGATGATTTTTTTCCTGAACCAGGGTTTCAGAGTTATCGCTTTCGATCGCAGAGGTCACGGAAGGTCCAGCCAGACTGCAATCGGACATGATATGGATACCTATGCATCTGATGTAGCAGAGCTGGTTAAAGCACTTGACTTAAAAAATGCGGTGCATATCGGCCATTCAACAGGTGGGGGAGAAGTGATCCGCTATGTTGCAAAACATGGGCAGGGACGTGTAGCGAAAGCGGTACTTATCAGCGCAGTTACACCGATAATGGTTCAGAACGAAAATAATCCTGACGGTGTTCCTATGCCGGTATTCGATGAAATACGCGCTAATACGGCAACCAACAGGCAGCAGTATTTTCAGGACTTTACGATTCCGTTCTATGGCTATAATCGTGAAGGATCAAAAAAGTCTCAGGGCATTATGGACAACTGGTGGCGTCAGGGAATGATGGGAGCGATCAAAGCGCACTATGATTGTATCAAGGCATTTTCAGAAACAGATTTTACAGAAGATCTTAAAAGCGTTGATATCCCTGTACTGGTGATGCATGGCGATGATGATCAGATTGTTCCTATAGCCACTACCGGAGTAAAGGCCGCTAAACTATTAAAGAACGGAAGACTGATTTCCTATCCTGGTTTTCCGCATGGCATGCCAACTACAGAAGCTGCCACTATCAATGCTGACCTGTTGGCTTTTATCAAAGAATAAATATCAAACGAATAATCTGTAACGAATGGCCCGGAACTATTCCGGGCCATTCGTCTTTATCGGACTGCATCATTCTTTTTCTGTATCGTGCTTCTGACCTTGCTCAGGAATTCGGGTGATATGCCCAGGTGACGCGCTATCTGGTTCTGCGGTACACGTCGTACCACCTGGGGGTATGTTTCGATGAACGCCAGGTACCGCTGCTCTGCAGTTTGTGAAACGAGACTGTGAATACGTTTTTGCAGTACAAAAAGTGATCGTTGTATCAGCAGGCGGAACAATGTTTCAAACTTGGGTACTTTTTTATAGAGTATTGCTTTGCTTTTACAATCAATCATCAGCAGTTCGCAGTCTTCCAGCGATTCGATGAACATATTGGAAGGTGTTTGTTCTGTAAAGCTGTATGGGTCACTCACCCACCAGTCCTCTGTTGCAAAGGAAAGTACAGTCTCCGTGCCATCATCACTTAAATAATAAGTACGGATACAACCTTTGATGATATAGGCCTCAAAGTCGCAGATTTTTCCCTCCTGCAACAGATAGGTGCGTTTTCTGACCTGTTTGAATTTTAGCAGGTCATGAAATATTTGACGCTCTTCCGGCGTCAGCGATATAATTCGATCTACAAATTGATCAATCTGTTCAAACATTGTTTATTAAAGATAGGTTGTTAGGTTTTGCGCTGCTTCTGTTCTCTTTAAAGGCAGCCAGGGGCGCATCACCCAAACCACGTACCTGGATGTAGATTGTTGATTGTCAATAGTGTAGGTGCTTTATGGTAGAATGCGGTTTTACGGTATACCGTAATTTTATGTAGACTTTTGTATTATTGTGATGTAGATGCCCAACATACGCCAACTTAACTGACATCAGGTATTATGGATACAGATATTTCTGCTGAAAAAAATGAGTTTGAAACCCTGCTTTGTCTTTCCAAAGCAATAGCTGCTGCAAGGCATCGTTCCGACCTTTGGGAGATAATTAATGAACAGTTACTGGAGAATTTCGGTGCCCATTATTATACGCTTTGTCTGATCAATGAAGATGCCCGTACACATGCTCCATTTCTGTACAGCGCAGAAAATAAAATAAAATCCGTTACAGGGGAAAGCCCGGTGATCCACCAGCAGCATCCCATTCATGACGGGATATTTGACCGGGCCATTGATACAGAGGAGCCGGTGATTTTCGATATGCAAAGCCTGGTCCGGCGAAAGGACATTCCTACCTATATCATACACTGGTATAATGCCGGGGTGAAAGAGATGATGCTGGTCAGGATCTGTAATGGCAAGGAACCGAAAGGGGTGCTATACCTATATGCAAGGAGAACAGGTGTATTCTCAGAGAGCCGGTTCAGTTTTTTCAAAGGGATCGCAGATCAGTTGGGTACAGGAATATCCAATATTCTCGCCAATGAAAAAATAGAATTGCAACTGGAGGAAATCCGGAAATATAAAATACAGCTGGAGCAGGAGAACCGTTATCTGAAAGAAGAATGGGAGAAGGATAAACATCTTACCGGTAAGGCTGTTGGCAGTTCGGCGGCTATACGGAAGGTGTATAACCTGGTTTCAAAAGTGGCTTCATCCGATGCTACTGTACTGATTCTGGGAGAGACAGGAACAGGTAAGGAGCTGATTGCGCACCAGGTGCATGAGGTATCTCCGCGACGTGAGCGGCTGATGATCAAAGTGAATTGTGCCGCTATTCCGGCCAGCCTGGTAGAAAGTGAATTGTTTGGCCATGAAAAAGGGAGTTTTACCGGAGCATTGGAAAGAAGGGTAGGGAAATTTGAACTGGCCAATAACAGCACCCTGTTCCTGGACGAGATTGGTGAACTTCCGCTGGAAATGCAGGCTAAATTGCTGAGGGCACTGCAGGAAAAGGAGATCGAAAGAATCGGTGGAAAATCAGTGATTAAAGTCAATGTGCGTATCATCGCAGCTACCAATAAGAATCTGGAAGCAGAGGTCGTTGCCGGCCGTTTCCGCAGTGATCTTTACTACCGTTTGAATGTATTTCCTATCGTACTGCCGTCATTGAGAGAACGCGGGGAAGATATACCGGAACTGGTTTCCTTTTTTATTGAAAAATATGCTGTCAATACCGGTAGAAAGATAACCCGTATTGCGCCCAAAGCGCTGGAGAAATTAATGGCTTATTCCTGGCCGGGCAATATCCGGGAACTGGAACATCTGATCGAAAGAACGGTGTTGCTTACAGCCACCAATACGATCACAGAGATCAGCCTGCCGGCTAAAAGCAAAATATTGTCTGCTCAGCAGGGAACGGAAATGCAGGTGCGTTCCCTGGTGGATGTGGAACGGGAGCATATCCTGAAAATGGTGAAGTTGTCGAACGGCAGGATATCCGGCCCGAATGGCGCAGCAGCTAAATTGCAGCTGCCATCGACCACCCTGATTTCAAAGATGCAGAAGCTGGGTATCCGGAAGGAACATTTTATAGATTTACAGAAAGGAGCGGAATAAGTCATTTCCCGGCAGCCTTGCCGGGAGAGAGGTCCAGCCTGCCGGAGGTAAAAGCCCAGTAAGTCCAGAGCAGCGCACATAATACCAGCGAGCCGCCGGGCCAGCAAAAAGAGAGCAGGAATGCCGACAGATGTACCGGTAAGCCATACAGATAATTTCTTTTGAGTTTCCTGATGGCAGTATGGCTGATCTCAGGACGAAGCAGGTCTTTGTTCCGGCTCGCAATGCCCCATAGTAAATTAAAGGCGAGGTTGATTAGTACAAACAAACCTGTATAAGCGGCTACGGCCACTGATAAGGAAGGGGTGCCAAAGTACCTGGCCAGCAAGGCTGTGGGGTAGGAAATACAGGTGGCCAGAAAAAGAATGAGTCCATTGGCAAACATCAGCGCGCTGTTGCGCCGGTAGATCTGTTTGAATATCTTATGATGGTTCACCCACATAATGAAGATACTGAAAAAAGACAGGCTGAAAGCCAGAAAGGACGGCCATTGTGCCAACAGACTGTTCGCCAGCATTTGCGGGTTATTATTGCTCTCAGCAACGGGTATACGTAGTTCCAATACCAGCAGGGTGATGGCGATTGCAAACACACCATCACTGAATCCTTCTATTCTTGCCGTTTCTTTTTCCATGGTAAGATCATTTATAAATGGTTTTTATACCCAGTTTTTTCATCTTTGAATACAGGGTCTGAGCTGGTATTTTAAGAATGTCGGCAGCGCCCATGATGCCGGACACGCGGCCATTACAGGCTTTCAGTACTTTCAGGATATGGGCCCTTTCCATCTCTTCCATTGTTTCAAGTTTCCCGTCAGCAGGTATAAGTCCGGCTTGCAGGCCCGGAATATCTGTTGAATCGATCTCTTCACCGTTTGCCAGGATAAATTGCCGTTCAATCAGGTGTTCCAGTTCCCTGACATTGCCGGGCCAGTCGTATTGTTGTAGTGATTTCAGCGTTGCTTTACTGATACGGGATATTTTTTTATCGGAATTATCGGAGAGCTTTTTCAGAAAATGAAAGGCCAGCGCTTCAATATCTTCCTTATGCTCACGCAGGGGAGGCAGTTCGATGGGGAATACATTCAGCCGGTAATAGAGGTCGAGTCTGAATCTGCCGTCAGCTACTTCTTTTTCCAGGTTCCTGTTGGTGGCAACAATCACCCGTACATCTACTTTGATCAGTTGATCGCCGCCAAGTTTTTCTATTTCTCTTTCCTGTAATGTGCGGAGTAGTTTCACTTGTGCATCCAGCGGTAGTTCGCCAATTTCATCAAGGAAAATAGTGCCGCCGTTCGCCTGTTCAAATTTTCCGGTCCGTTTCTGCACAGCGCCGGTGAAGGCGCCGCGTTCATGGCCAAACAGCTCTGACTCGAGTAGCGAAACAGGAAGGGCTGCACAGTTGACAGTGATAAACGGTTTGTTTTTTCTCAATGAGTTTTTATGGATCGCGCGGGCAAAACGTTCTTTCCCGGTGCCACTTTCACCCAGCAGCAGCACGGAAGTGTTGGTGGGGGCAACGGCCCTTACCTGGTCGAGCGCTTTACTGAGGGCGCTGCTGTTTCCGATAATATCCGGATCGGGCGTCGTTTCCACGGGTCCGGTCGATGTTTTCTGTTTTATCATACCGGTCTCCATACCGTACCGGTAGCGGGCAATGTCCAGCATGACAAACAGGTCCCGTTCGCGGAAAGGCTTTACCAGAAAGCCATAGGGCTGGGTGGCCTTGGCTGCTTCCAGTGTTTGCTGGTTGGTATTGGCGGAGATGTACAGAAACGGTATTTCCTGCTGCAACAGTTCCTTTGCCAGCTCAATACCGCTGGTAGGTGTTTTGAGAATGATATCGAGCAGTACCCAGTCCGGCTTTTTTTGTTCAATCAGCGTCCTGGCCTGTTCCACGGAAGCTGCGATGCCACAGACATCGTAACCGCCCTTGACTAGCATCATTCTAAGGTCATTGCCTACGATGAACTCATCTTCTACGATCAATATCTTTTCCTTGTCGTTCATGGCATAGTGTTTAGTTGTCATTGTTGAAGGCTCTTGTCAGAAAGCGTATCTGTATGGAAACGCCTGCCTGGCTGCTTGTCAGATTAAAGGTGCCTTCCAGTTGTTCAGACAGTCCCTTCATCAGGCTCATACCAAGTGAGGCTGAAGCTTCCGGAGAATAATTATCGGGGAAGCCAACGCCGTCATCTGCAATGGAAAGGAGGCTGTATTGTGACTGATCTTTGCTGAACGTTACCTGTATCGTACCTTTTTTCCTGTCGGGGAAGGCATATTTGATGGCATTGCTGACAGCTTCATTCAGGATCAGTCCCAGGGGGATGGCCTGTACAACGTCCAGCAGGATGGTTTCGCTGTTGATGTTAAAGCTGATCTGGTTGCCGGTATCAAAGCTTTCCTTCATGAAGCCGATCAGCTCACGGATGTACCAGTTCATATCTATGGCCCCCAGGTTATCGGTATGATAGAGCCGCTGATGGATGAGCGACATGGCGTACATGCGGTGCTGACTGTTTTTGATGGCTGCAATGGCATCGGCATTGTCGAGGTATTGTGACTGTGTATTCAGCAGGCTGATGATGATCTGAAGATTGTTTTTTACACGATGGTGTATTTCTCTGAGCAGCCATTCTTTTTCATCTACCAGTTTTTTAAGAAGCTCGTTTTGTGCATTGATTTCTTCCTGTTGTTTTTCCAGCCGGAAGGTGGTCCGCTTTTTCAGCCGGTACCGGTTGTACAACAACGCCAGGATCAGGAGCAGCATACAGATGCCGCCCATTACTACATTGCGGAACACTCTTCCTTTCTGAAGGGAAATTTCCTGCAATTTGCTTTTTTGTGTGAGCAGCTCAATATCCTTGTCTTTCCTTTCTGTCTGGAACTGCAGGCGGAGAATGTCCAGTTGTTTGGCAGTGTTGGTGTTGGTAACGGAGTCAGAAAATAACTTATGGCGCTGATAGTGTGCCAGCGCTGCTTCGAAATGCCCCAGCGCTGAATCAGTCCGGAAGGCAAGGTATTCTCCTTCGGATCTCCATACCAGTCCGATTGGTGTTTCCTTTATTGCCGTTTCATAGTCCCGGACATATTGCTCACTGTTACTGAAAAGGCCTGCCGCCTGCAGATAGAAGATCACGCCCAGCCGTGCGCTCTGAATGAGCCTCTGGTAGGTACTTCCAGTCTCCACGAATTTTTTCAGTTTCTCATAGTGAGGCGTGGCTTTATGTAAAGCATGAAGCGCAATATAATTTTTGAGGTAGCTCAGTTCTACCTGCACCATTTCACTTTCATCAGAAACGGGGCCCAGCTTTTCGAAATCATTTAAGGCATCCAGACTGCGGCTGTATTCTCTGTTATATCTCAGTGCATCAGACACATTTAGCAGCATGGTCCTGATGGTGCCAGTATCCTGCAGCTGCCTTGCATGGGCAAGTGCTTTTGTGAAATAATCGAGTGCCTGTTCATAATATTGAACACTATAATAATTCAATGCTACCCGGTTATAGATAGTAGAGAGCAGAGGTCCCTGTTCGTTCAGTTTTTCGGCCGTTTCCACAGCCAGCAGATTGTAACGGAGGGATTGTACAAAGTTGTTGGAACCGTGGTAGACCTCTCCCAGAATAGAATACAGGCCCTGTAATCTTTTGTACCCCTTCTTTTTATAAATGGCCAGGGCTTCCTCCAGTACTTCCTGCGCGCGGGCATAGTCTTTATTCACCTGTAGCAGGTCACCAATAAACTCCTTTAGTTGGGCAGCGCTCATTTCATCTCCGTTTTGCAGATAACTGTCGGCGCCTTGCTGATAGAGTTCAATTTTGCGCGGGAGGTCCTGGATGTCGTTGGAATAGGTGCCTCCCAGTTCGATGATGGCCTGGGTCTTTTCGCGCGGAGTTCCATATGCGGTCAGCAGCCTGACTGCTTCTTCGCTGCTTGTTCTTCCCTGGGCTGCGCGTCCGGATTCCCGGAATGCCTTGGCCCGCAGCAGTTTGCTCAAACCAAGGCCTCTTGGATAGTTGAGCTGTCTGCTGCGGGCTTCCATCTGCTCTGCCATGCGAAAGGCCACATTCATGTCTTCTTCCCGTGATTCGGGTTTGTCGAGGAATGTTTCACCAACGCGCAGCATCCGGGAAATGGTGGCTGTATCAGCTTTTCCATGCTGAATAAGTTCATTTACTTCCTGAAGTTCAGGGTCTGACTGGGCCAGTATAGATACCGGTATCAACAGGCACGCTGTCAGCAGTGCCCTGACCGGGAAATTGATCACATAACCGAGCATAGGCTCATCCTTCTGATTTTTGTGCAGCGGTTTCTCCCTGCAGGTAACACGCCATGATGGCCACTCCTGGTATCATCATCGCGCTCAGGCCCACCCAACGGGAAAGAAGGGCGCCGATGATACAACCAGCCAGAAATCCACCGATGGTAACGAGCTGCTTATATAGACTAGACAGGGATATTTCATTTCCCGGAATACCTTTCCGGATGATATTTCCCAGGTCCAGTGCTGCCTGTGTAACATTGCCTGTCATCATGGTGGTGGGGCCATGCGTCTCTTTGGAAAAAAGTTTCCCGAAGGCATTCTGCAGGCCCATTCCCAGCACAGTGATCATTACAATGAGATATGTTACCAGCTTTTCTTCCCATGTTGTTAAGATGGGAAGAAGAAACGCTGCTAATCCGCAAAACGTCAAAATTATGCCTTCTATCAGCAAAATCCTGTATTTTTTGGGAGATTTTTCCACCAGCCAGCCTCCGGCCATCACGGCGATTACAAATACCGGAAAGGTGATCAGCTTAATCCAGGCTGTGGCACTGGTACTTCCTGAAGAAACCTGTGCAGCGAATACAATAAAGTTCCCGGTGACGTGGGCGGAGAAAATCGAATCGCCGGACACAAAAGTGGCGGTGTCACAATAACCCGCAACCCATGCCAGCAGAAAGGTCACCCAGTTGATGCTGTGTTTTTGTTCTGTCATGCCTGTTATCGGTTTGTTGGATGATTTATTCAAGATGTGCTCTGAGCATCCAGGCCATTTTCTCATGTGTTTCCATCAGTCCTGTTATATAATCACTGCTGCCGGCGTCATGAAATGCGGTGGCGTAACTGTTGATATTTTCCCGCAGATGAATAAGAATGCTTTCATGATCATGCAGCAGGTCTTTGATAAACCCGATGCCATCATTCTTCTCCCATGTCAGTTCTGTGAGATGGGTAAGGGCCAGGAATTCTTTCAGGGTGGCAGGCGGGAAATGTCCCAGTGTACGGATACGTTCTGCGACGTTGTCTATGATCTCTTCCAGTTGCTGGTACTGACTTTCAAAGAATACGTGTTTGTTGTGAAAATCAGGGCCGGTTACACACCAGTGGGCTTTGCGTGTTTTGGTATATAACACAAATTCATCTGCGAGGATCTTTCCCAGTGAATGGGACACGGCTGCGAGATACTCCTGTTTGATTCCGATATTAGCTTGCATGGATTAAAATTTAGAAAAATTGATATAAAAGTTGAACGTCGATGGAATAGCGGCCAGGCCCCAGTACCAGCAGCAGCAAAAGCGACAGGGTGTACATGTAAGGCACATCCTTTATTTCCAGGCTATCTTTTCTGTGTACCACAAAATACCCGATGGCTGTCACGCTGATCGTGGGCAGGATGGCGATCCTGGTCACCAGTCCCAGTGCGATGAGGAACGGCACCACAGTATCGGCGAAAGTGGCTACCAGTCCGTTTATTTTTTCAGGCAGGTGCAGGGGATTGGGAACATGTTCCTTTTGCCCGTTTTCTACACGGAATTTCTTCATCCCGTGTACCCGGAACAGTTCAAAGGCGAGTAATATGCGGAATGCCAGCAATGCGTAATTGTTGAGCGTACTTCCGCCATCTGAATACAGTAAACTGCTGATGATCTCATTCATAAAAAGAGATTTTAGAAAGCAAAACAGGAACATCCGAACACTCCCCAGAATGCGCTGTAGTTATTGACAGGGATATTGCTCAATCTGGCTGTGTTGTGATCATGGCCATGGACCTGGCAACTGCCTGCACAGCTGTGTACCTGGCTGGTAATGGCTGCACCCGGATGTACTGTTGCTGTTGTTTTTACAATGTTGTTTTTGGTGGAGGAAAAATAACCACCGAACTGGTTCACCGGCGACCAGTCAGGAAGAATGGGCAGGGGAGCAGGAGAGAAGCCGGCAAATTCATCGCTTCCATACACAATTTTTCCACCTACAATGGTGAGTACTGATTCAATCTGTTTGATAGTTTCCTCCGGTACTTCAAAGAAGTCGGTGTCCAGTACGGCGAGATCTGCGAACTGCCCTGCTTTGATACAGCCCTTTATGTCCTGCTCGCTGGAGAACCACGCGCTTCCTTTGGTGTACAGTTCAAGCGCTGTTTCCCTGCTGAGTTTATTGGCATCGTCATACAGCTGCTGACCGCCGACGGTTTTCCCGGCAGTCAGCCAGTACAGGGCCACCCAGGGGTTGTAGCTGCTGACACGGGTGGCGTCTGTGCCTGCGCCAACAGGTACACCGGCCTGCAACATACGTTTTACCGGAGGCGTGTGTGCTGCTGCTTCTTTTCCATAACGGTCGGTAAAATATTCTCCCTGAAATGCCATCCTGCTTTGGATAGCGATACCACCGCCGAGTGCTTTCACTCTGTCAATATTCCGTTCGTCAATCGTTTCTGCGTGGTCAAATATCCAGTGCAGGCCATTAAATGGGATGTCCCTGTTCACTTTTTCAAAGACATTCAGGAAGCGGGTGATGCTTTCATTGTAAGTAGCATGCAGCCGGAAGGGCCAGCGGTTTTCCACGAGATGGCGAACTACCTTTTCCAGTTCTTCTTCCATGGTTTCCGGAAGATCAGGTCTGGGTTGCAGGAAGTCTTCAAAATCGGCGGCAGAGAATACCAGCATTTCGCCGGCCCCGTTGTGCCGGTACATATCATCTCCCTGATGGAGTTGTACAGTGCTGGTCCAGTTCCGGAAATCTTCCAGTTCCTGTTTGGGCCTTTGGGTAAACAGGTTATAGGCAATGCGTACGGTAAGCTGCTGCTTTTCATTGAGTTCATTGATCACCTGGTAGTCATCCGGGAAATTCTGGAACCCGCCACCGGCATCGATCACGCTGGTGATACCGAACCGGTTCAGCTCCGTCATGAAATGGCGGGTAGAGTTGACCTGGTATTCGTAAGATAGTTTGGGCCCCTTTGCCAGTGTGGAATACAGGATCATGGCGTTAGGGCTGGCCAGGATCAGACCTGTAGGCTCTCCTTTGCTGTTCTTTTCAATCACGCCGCCGGGAGGAGCGGGTGTATCTTTAGTGAATCCCACCGCACGAAGGGCGGCACGGTTCAGGAACGCACGATCGTAAAGATGCATGATGAAAACGGGCGTGTCCGGTGCAATGTCATTCAGTTCTTCCAATGTGGGCAATCTCTTTTCCGCAAACTGGTGTTCTGTCCATCCGCCTATCACTCTTACCCATTGCGGTGTGGGGGTGATGGCTACCTGTTTTCTCAGCATGTTCAGGGCATCCGCAAGAGAAGGAACGCCGTCCCACCTTAATTCCAGATTGTAATTAAGGCCGCCGCGAATAAGGTGGATATGGGAATCGATCAACCCGGGAATGACGCGCTTCCCCTTCAGGTCTATTTGTGTAGTACCTTCTTCACCGTATTGCTGAAGGATGGTTTTATCATCGCCTACAGCAACGAACCTACCATTGCTAATGGCAACGGCTGTAGCCCGGGGATTGGATGGATCTACCGTGTATACTTTCCCGTTATATAGAACGATATCTGCTTTTTTGTTCATGAATACTGTATTTAATGGTTAAAGGAAGCGATGGCTTCTTTAATGCCTTCTCCGGAGGTTTCAAAAAAAGCGGGGCCAGAGAGCAATGTGGCTTTGATGATCGGCTGCGCCGGAGCAAGGTGTTGGTGTTGTAAGTATAGCTGTGTGCGATATGCGTTGATGATACCTTTAGTCACATTGCCTGTTACCTGTGCAGTGGGAGAGTTGATGCCGGCGTCTTTGATATCACTGGCAAAGGAAAACCTGGAGACACCGAGTCTTGCGGCTTCGCGCAGTGCTACAGTACCTACTGCGACCATTATATCCGCATTGAAATTGTTACGGTCACCCAGGCCTATCAATAGCAGCCGGGTGGCCTTTAAAGTGCCTTTAGGTGGTGTGATCAGTAAGGTTTCAAGATAATGGCCGGTGAACTTTCCACTCTTTCGCAGTGCGGTGATCTGTCCTTTGAGTGCTTGATCAAGATGCACCATACCATTCAGTTGAGCGGGTAATGCCGGTGGATTGAAAATATCCCCTTCGGTATACTCAAATACACAGGCGACCTGTAAAGGAGCGCTGGCGGAAGAAGGGCCCTGTACAAGTCCTTCGATCGCCATACCATCAACTTTACCCCAGATCTTTGAAGTGCCTACCGGTGTGGTTTTTACGATCGTGTCTTGTTGCTGTGCAAAGCCTGCTGTATGCAGCAGGAGAAGAGGAATACTCATGAAAGCCATTATCCCGTTGCGATAATTTTTCATGGCCGGACCGTGAAATACCTTATTCATAATTTATCATTTTTAGAATTTGAAACTGAGCCTGGTGTTGATGAAGAGTCCGTCCTTTGGAGTGGGGACCACCTCTTTGATAAAGGCACCCACCTTGAAATACTGTATGCCGCAGTTCAGGGAAGTGTAGTTGTTCATGCTGTACACGATGCTGGCGAGATAAGCTGTACCGATATATTTTTTCAGCGATGCCGAACCCGGGAGGTTGAATGTTCCGCTGGGCCTGTAAATGCCGTCCTGTGCGGAGTAGCGCCAGTTCATGACCACATCGGCCTGCGCCAGCATTTTCTTCCCGATATTGATAGTTGCATATGGATGAATGTCTATCAGGTTCACAGGTCCTATCTGCGGACTGAATCCGAAATAGCCTCCTTTCGGATAGATCGGGTTGAAAGACTGAAGATCTCCGTCTCCTTTTTTTCGATCACCGGAGATATAATCATTTCTTAGATTGAGAGAGGGTTTGCCGTTGATATGCTCAAAGAGATAACCGGCTTCCACAGATGCTGTCCATGCATTAATATTGCCACTGCCGAAAGATCCGAACTGCCAGGCTGCTTCCAGGTTGTAAATAAATCCGCTGCGATATCTCCATACCCTGGTGCCGACGGTGTGACGCAATTCTTTTTGGGCTCCTTCTTCAAATACAGACCTGTCGCGCCTGATGCCGATATAATAGAGATCTATATTCGGAAGTGTGGGGACAGTCATTTTGCCGTATACTCCCCAGAGGTTTATTTCCCTGCTTGATTTGTTATCTAATGCACCTGGGTTGATGGTGTCCGCCATCATCACAAATCCATCGATACTCCAGCGGGGAGAGGTGTAAATGAGTTTGGCCCCGTCGAAATACAATCTGACATTAGGACCTTCCCTCACGGAAATCAGCCTTCCGCTGCCGTAGTCAAGTTCCTGTCTGCCTGCACGGAGGATGAGCGCCTGATCTTTTTTTCTGATGATGGCTGCATCGATGAAGAGGTTCTGTACATTGAATCTGTCTTCATCGATGGGCCGCGCACCGTTCTTTCTTCCGGTTTCCCATGCACTCCTGATCTGCGTGAAAATGCGAAACCTGCTATTCAGATGCAGGTCCGCATGCAGGTCGTAACGTTGCAGCAAAAAGCCGTTATGTCCAATGCCCAGCCTGCCCCAGTCTTCATTGTTGAAGTCAACATATTCCAGTCTGGCGGAGCCGCCAAATGAAACATAGGCGCTGCCGCGCTTTGATAAGCGGGTGTATTTTATTTTCCGGTAAAGATCACTGGTGGAGTCCCTGAGATTTGAATAGTCTTCATCGAAGCGCATCAGCCTGAAGCTTTGTCCGTTCATCCGGGTGGATGTCAGCAAAGCGATCATAAGAACAGCATACCCAATGAGACCAGGGAGGCGTTTAGTTGGCAATTGGAATAGATTTAAACTGAGGGCTTAGTGTTTCAGCATATTGTGGGCATAGTGAATACCGATACCATAAGCGCCACCGTATTTTTTCATGAGATCAGTAACAGGCTTATAGGTTTCCTGACGGGCCCAGTCACGCTGGAGTTCCAGCAGATACTGAATAGATGTCACTGGTTTTACACCGGCATGTACCATTCTTTGAACAGAGCGTTCGTGTGCTTCTGCACTCACATCGCCGCAGGCGTCGGTGATTACATAAACATCATAGCCTTCTTCGAGGGCAGAGAGGGCAGGGCCTACAATGCAAACGCCTGTCCACAGACCGGCCATGACCAGTTTCTTTTTTCCTTTGCCCACAATAGCTTTGTAGGCAGCTTCATCTTCCCAGGTATTCATAGTGGTGCGATCAATGTAACCAGATGTAGCCTGTGGGTAAAATTCTTCGATCTCTGGAAATACAGGGCCGGAAAAAGATTCTTCTGCTACAGTAGTCACAATGGTTGGAACATTAAATATCCTGGAAGCACCAGCAATGATGGCAGCGTTGGTTCTTAGTTCGCTTAAAGCAATGCTTTTGGTAGCAAAGCCCATTTGGCCTTCAAAATCGATCAGGATCAGTGCATGATTGTTGGGAGACAGTAAGTTGGTAGATGGTTTCATTTTAAATATTTTTCTCCCGTAGAGTCAATTCAGATGCCTGTTTGTAATGTATTGATAATCAATTGTTAAGTGAAGTTTTAAATGGTATGAATTTTACGATATTTCGTAGAATTATGAAAAGAAGAAGTTTAAGTGACTATTTTAGTCACGGGCAGGGCTGTATCATAGCGGTATTTCACATCGGTCCATTAATACCACATGTGGTCAGCTTTGAGGTTAAAACCCGCTATGCTGACCATCAGTTTTTCATAAGTGTATAACCTCCATCGAGGCATTCAAAAATAAGATGATCGTCGGAACTCATGTTTGGCAGGTCGATTGCCGGCAATACGCTGTTGACTTTTTCTGTTACCACCCAAAGCCCTACTATATTTTTGCCAAACGGACTCTTGAATGTATAGTAACACAACAAATTCTTCCCTTTAAATATGTCTGTGCCTACCTTAATTTCATTTGCTTTGACGGAGAGGGGATAGTACTTTCTTAATCGGCTGATAAGGCTATTATTGTTTTCGTTGCCTACGACAACCAGATTATAGGTCAATAAGTCCTCCTCTGACACCTGTTTGTCAGCTTTCATCCGCCAATCACTGTAATACTTTTTTTTCCAGTGTTTTGCGAGAGAATCAGCAAATGTTTTTGAAGAGTCGCCGTATACAACCAGAAATGGCCGGCCAAATACCTCATCAATTTTGGGCCTATATGATACCATTGAATCGCTAATGTTGAAAGTATACTTTCCCTCTGTCAGGGTGGGGGAATTGACTTTTCTTCCATTAATAATAATATGGGATAGACATTGGATGGTGGGGATAGCAGAGGCATTAAGGCTCAAACACTTCACATTTCTTGTTTTCAAAAACAGTGAGCCATTGTTA
This sequence comes from Chitinophaga sp. HK235, assembly GCF_018255755.1. Classification (NCBI taxonomy): domain Bacteria; kingdom Pseudomonadati; phylum Bacteroidota; class Chitinophagia; order Chitinophagales; family Chitinophagaceae; genus Chitinophaga; species Chitinophaga sp. HK235. Next base: position 225,076 of record NZ_CP073766.1, read on the forward strand.
AAACAAACATCAACATCTGCCCTAACATCAGCACTAATCATGCGAAAATCCCCCCAGGATTTTTGTGCATAGGTATCAGAATATGAAGAGAACAGGATTTTTCCTTTATTTCTTAGCATTTTTCTGGTGGAGAAAAAGGAGAAAACATCATAGTAGTAATCTTTTGGAGCGACAAAGTGTGTGCCTTCATTTGCCACTTTTAGCTGTGATGACCCAAACTTTCCATAGTGATTACTGTAAAACTTTCTAACCATATCTATGGGGACCATTTCGTCATTGATAGCCCCTTTAATGAATACATGAGATTTATATAAATTCTGAAGAAGGTTGACAGGGTTGAGTTGCTCACTTATGTAATTACTTCCAATGTAAGGATTTACCAATGCACATCCGGCCACAATATCCGGTAAACGGGTGGCATTAAGCAATGCGGTCGTCGCACTGGCGCTATTGCCAAGTAAAAAGATTCTGTCGGTATCGATGGGGTAATGTCTCTTTACTGCGGAAATTGACTCCATTAAGTCATAAGTTCCTATCGCATTCGTTCCTGGCTGTCCTCTCAAATCGACCCACATAACTGCGAAACCAAACTTATCTGCAAGATGCCAGGTCGCAGTCATCTCATCCAAATTTGAAATAGCCCAACTGGACTCAAGCGGAATATCACCGGCGGATGGGAATGGCATGATTATCAAAAGCGGTAATTTACGGGTACCCATTCTCCAGCTATGATAAATATGCACGCCATAGAATTGCAAACTACTATCCAACTTGGACACAAAACCATTTAAAAACCAATCGTACATCAAATTCCTGCCATTTGACGACCGAAATTGTTTGAGAAAATCATTCAATTCTTTAGCAAAGAAAACTCTGTTTCTATCCCAGAATCTCACATCGTGCAATTCCCCATTCATATGAAAGCCAGTAACATAAGTCAGTCGGTTCATTGAAGCATTCATATTGATACGTGTCTGCGCATCACCTATCAGCTGTGAAACCCGTTGGGTTTCCCTCTTCATTCCCTGATAGTATTCTGCAAAATTGCCATAGAAGAAATCTTCCTCCAATGAGCCGCGACTGGTTGTTATTTTGAGGGTATAGAAAGTATTTTTCTGTTTACCCTCCAATGAAAAAGCAGCGGATCCGGTATTGGCAACTGTTTTCCAGTTATTGATAAATCCACTACTAACTATTTTGTCATCTCCATCCTTAAGCTGATACTGTACCATACTGTCTAAGGCAAAAGGCCCCAGATAAATGTGCAGCATGTCACCGGAGTCAAGAATTGGCTTGTGGATAAAGTCCGATGCATAATCTTTGATATAGTAATCCCGGGCGTAGCCAATGCTTGAAACATATGCACCGAAATGCCAGTGAGTAAGATAAGAACTGAGGTCATGAACACCAACTTTCACCTGCAGATGGTTCAATCCGCTTTTTAAGTTAACCGGAATGTATTCCTCATAGAATTTCTGCTGATTCCGTTTACTGGAACCACGATAAACCAAAGAACCATTTAACCATATCTTCAGTGTTTGGGACGAGTTGACTAAAAGCATCACCAGGGTGTCACTTGAAGAAACCAGCGTGGAAAAAAGGTATTTAACAGCACGTTTCTTTTCTTCCTGCTTCTTTAGGAATTTAATAAGTGGAAAAGGCACCGAGTCAGCTTTAATGGTAATTTTAGACCGGGAGAAAAATCCGGGCAACTTATCATACATATATTCGGATATACTATCTTCGTTTAAACCTATTGCTGACAAAAAGTTAGTATCCTGATATCGCTGGTCGGCGACCAGGCTTGAATCAAATTCAAACTGATCTGATATGAGCCACTTGTTTATAAACGTCGCACTGTCAAGGCTGTCCGGTAGCCTGTTTTCGGGAACCTTTATCTTGTTGCAGCTTGCAGCAGCAAGCAGTACAACTATCAGGAGAGATGCTATTTTTATTGGCATTTAACTTTTTTTTTCAATCCTTTCTTTAAATGGAACAGCTCCAATGCTGCCTGATGTTTAATCTGGTAGGCGTTTTCACTATGTACTTTAATCTCTAACTGACCTATCCGGATGGCCCATTTTTCCATTTCGCTTTCGTTTCCAAGAGATTTATTTAACATCATTAAAAGATACATGGGGGTAAGGCGGCCAGGAACCGTTTCATTTGCGGTGAGATAACTGGATGCTGCTTTATGGAAAACATTCAGCTTCTCATAAGAAAGTCCTTTAAAGCAAAGTGTCTCGCAATTACAATAGCGATTTTCGAGTTGTAAAAGCAGATTAACGCATCGCTGGTAATCCTCCCTCTTATAAGAGCGTAACGCATAATCATAAACAAACTGCGGATTTACAGCCAGCGTTGTGTAAAGCATCGCATACTCATCCACTTCGGAAAGCGTTCTAATGCCTGTCATTAGCTGGGAATCCACCTTTTTCCATCTAATACTGCTCTTGTATACAAGTAAAGAAAATAACAAAAAGGGAATAAAAGAAATCACCAGTGGTCTGATTCCTGCCTTTAGTTGAATACTCCATCTGTGGCCACTATTATAGTGTAAAAATGCAACTGATGTGAAGAAGATCAGCACTGTGGGCAGATAATGTAAGGGATATGAAAATATCGAGGCAACCAAAAATACCTTGAAAACCAGAAACATGCTAAATGATGCAAAATCTCTTCGCTTCAGACTTTGAAGATTACAGGCTATAAACCATATTATAAAAAGCATGACTAAGCCGAGTGAGCACCAACCGATTTCACAGGCAATCTGAAGGTACTCATTAAAGGCATATGCTGGAGTATCGGTAGCCTGAATGTGAATGCGATTTTGAGGATCTCTAAGGACTTTCGCCTGATATTGGTAATACTGGGATTGATATCTGTTAAACCCAACTCCCCAAGGCCAGTTATCAGCAGCCATTTCTATGGATGTAAGATATATGAATGCCCGCCCCTTGCTGGATTCCTTTTTAAAATCCTGTAGTTTATTAACAATAAAGGCCGTAATAACAACTACTACACTCAGAATGACAACCCGTGTTATCTGACGTTTAAAAAAGTAATACGTATATGACAAAAGCAGCATTAATAAACAGACCCAGGTTGTCCTGGCCTGCAACAAAACAAGCACCACTACTGTTAAAAAAACTGCCAGTGAAGAAAATAGCACCCAACTTGTATTCGTAATATATAGCTGGATACTGTAGATACAAAATGGAATTAACAACGTTAAGAACAGTGCAAAAAGGCCAGTATTATCAAACGCTGACAGATTTCCCGGGGATAGATGTCCAAACTGCAGATATTGTTTCAACCCTTTGTACAGACAGAATATACTGAGTATACTCAGGATTAGCGTGCAACATATCGAGAAATCCCCGAGTATTGAAACACCATGTTTTTCAAACTGAACCCGTAAACTGGCGTAAAAGAGCAAAACGGCCAGCAAATCAGTTCCCTCGAACAGAAAAAACCTCCATCCATCCAACAATAAAAGCTGAACCAGGCAAATTAACAAAACAACCAGTAGTAGTATTTCACCGACTGTGAACTTTAAATCGGGGCGTCTTCCCAAAAAAGTAATTACACCAAAGAGAAATATTAGCACCTCTATCGATACCTTATAGGTATCGAAAAAATAATTATCTCGTATAAAAAGCTTAACAAATATGGCCATTACAATCGCTGCAAGGATAAACCGAATAGCCAATTTTTGTATAAACAAGATGTGTCTAAGCCTCTGAATCCCCATAACATTATCAGTCTGCAAGGAGGTCACTAACCAACTTCTCGGCACTCTCCAGGTCACCACGTAAAACAATGTGGCCATCGTGGATAACTATAACAGTGGGATAGTGCCCTACATTGAAAATCCTGGCCATTGAATCGTTTTCTGCGCTCAACTGCTCAAAGCTATACCGGAGTTTATTTTTATCCGGATTTGTATGCCCGTTCTTTAGAGGAATATTTACAGAAAAAATGGCAACACGCTGGTTTTCTTTCATTTTTTGATAGAATTGTTCCAGTCTGGGGAACTTTTGATAGCATGCAGCGCAGGCAGTGTTCCAAAAGTCAAATACAACTATTTTATTTTTGATTGTGCCGGTATCAATGAGGTATCCGTTTTGTGCACGGAGCTGGAAAGCAGGAACCTCTTCCCGGACCTGAGGTGAGAAGGAACCATAGTTTTCCTTAAGTAGCCATTTGGCGTATATTGGGCCCGCTGCAAATACACTGAAAGCAGAATAAGTTAACAAAACCAGAATGCTGCTACGGAGTGTTATCCTCGCGATGTAATAACCAACAATACAACCCAAAACAAGATTGAGCGTACTTGGTATAGCTAACTCCCCGAAGTTCTTTTTGACCAGTATAACAACACTCAAAACTGCCACAGGAGAAAAAAGAAAAATAAATACTGTGAGATTTGTCACCCTATTTCGTTTCATGGCTATGCTCATGATCCATACACTAATGGCATATACAATACCTCCAATTGCGAAACGCATCGAATGACTAAAACTACCTATCCATGCTGTTACAAAAAACAAAAGCAATGACATGAGTAACAGTAAAAAATAGTTCAATAACTTCATATGCATATATTTAATTCTTACTAAGAATACTGTCAATATCGTTTCGGGTGGGGTTGCGACTAACTATTTGCCCTTTGCTGTTGAGCAAAAAAGATATAGGGGTTGAGGTAACATTAAACCGGGATATTATGGCCTTTGTATGTGCAGAGGTGTCTAAGACCTGAACCCAGGGATACAGCTTACCTGCCTTGATTACCCGCACCCAATCGCTGTGGCTGCCAGGTTCATCTATCGTTACCTCGTAGATAGAGAGCGCTTTGTGATCTGAATAATTCCTGTGAATATATTGTCGTTCCTCATTGCAATACTCGCAGGTATTGCGTACGAATAATAACATGGTCAAGGGTTTCTGACGACAGGTATGCTGAAGTGAAATGTATCGTCCGTTGATATCAGGCAAATTTAACTCCCCTACAGATCTTCCAGGACTAAGCAAACTATCTTTTTTCATTTCTTCTGCCAGAAACTCCCGATATGCGCGAACGTAAATTATGAAATTATCCTGTTCCTGTGATACGCTACTTAGCCGCTGGTAGGTTTCAGCGACAGATATATAACGTGAAAGGTCTTCTTTCAAGCTAAAAATCCGTCTATCCCCGATTTTACAAGAGATGATATATGCTGGGATTATAGTATTTGCGATAGAGCTATCCTGCATTTTAGTCCACAACTGCTCCTTTAAACTGTCGATATATCTCTGGCTTGTGGCGTCTAAAAAGGCTTTTCGGTCAGCATAAGCTTTGAAGCTGATTTTTTTTGCTGTCAGTCTTTCATTCAGATCTGTAAACCCGGCCGTGGTTATAGAGATGCTTTCCTGAATCAGTTTTGTTAATTCAATAAGTTCACGAAGCTTTTTATTGGGTGTGTTATTTATATTCCGGATGCTATCAACTGCCAGCGTTATGGAACCGGCTATCTTTCTTTTTTCACAGAAGAAAGGAACCGTATCATTTTCCAGCTCTATACTATAGAGCTCCCCAGCTAAAAAAAGATGTTGGCTGTACCTTCCTGCAGTGTAATTAGTATCAGTAATAAGTTCGGTTCCATCAAATACTTTAATTACACGTACAGTTGTTTTTTTATTGAACGACCAACAAGACAAACAAAAGAGAATCAGAGAGCTGAGAATCAACCTTGGGAGAACTGAAGAAGTCATATACAGACTGACGATAAAAGGTTAAACGAACATAAACATAAGTTCGGGTTCAGCTATCAAAGCAAAAACCCGAACTTTGCTGCTCCTATTTATTAGAAGCACATACCATTGCAAGAGCTTAGCCACAAGGTGCCACAACCGCTACCGGAAGTATTGCAGTTAGATGAACTACAGCGTAGAGGACCATTCGGACCTGCGATCGGGCCATTACAATAATCGTCAGTCTTATTGCATTTGCACCCGCCACCGGATTCTGAATCTGCGATAACAGCATTATTGGAGGTTGCAAGCCTGGATGTATTGATTGGTTCAAAATCACCATTCTTACTTATCGGAGTCCGGAGATCAGATGCGATCGATGCTACCGTACGCATATCCCATTTAAGTGTTGTGAGAGCAGTCTCTTTCCATTGTTTAAGAAGCGGAGCCATTTCTTTCACTTTAGCTGCACTTTCGAATAAAGCTGGTGACAGATAGCTTTTCAATAGGTTTATATGGTGAAGCTCCTGTTCACTCCATGGCAGCCGTTGTACTTCATTTAGTTTTACCAGCCATAAATCATATTTTTTTGAAGCCGATGCAGCTGCATAAATTCCTTTTTGATACTCGTGGTCCTTTTCCAGAATCTGGCTCCTTGTAAAGTTGGCAATGGCTGTTTTGTTTTCCTTGACCCAGCTATTGATTTTCTCGTCACAGCTATAATTTTCCTGTTTGGAGCAACTGGTGAACAATAGGACGGTGATCAGCATGTAGAGAAGCTGAAGGGGTAAGATCTTCATTTTTTAAGAGATTAAAGGTTAAACAAAAAATTATTTACAATATAACCTGTTAATTCTGAAAAAATATTTTTAATAAAAGCAGGATAAGATAAAAAAATATTAATTATGGATTTATCCAGTACGGTAGCACTTTACATGAATTTTCACTACGATACCTCCCTTCCCTTCCTTGACGCTGAACGCTAAAAATTTTTGCAGATCACGAGATGAAAGTGGTGGGTCCTCCGTTGCAATTTTAAGGGCATATGAACAAATTACAGCTTGCCGCCGCTATAGGCGAAGAAAGCGGCGACGATGTAGCTGTTGGGGTTATTTTAAAATCCGGAATTTTAAATAGCTGTCATTGTACCATTTTATTTTCAAAGGATCTTTAGCGTCGCTCATATCTTCCTCGCTCACATTTTTTCCGGTGCCGTAGTTGATTTGCCAGTAGGGATTTTTGTTGACCCCAATTACGGCAACAATCCGGCTGCCTTTGCTAAGTTGTTTGCACGTAATAAATGTGTTGTCTATTTTCAGATTTTCTGTTTTATTGGGTAGCAGCAATTGCCTTTGGCTCCTGTTTTTTGTGTAGCTGGCTCTTTGTACCATTACACTAAGTGCCACATATTTCCCATTGGGCAATTGCTCATATAGTTCTATTCCAATATCTATATCTTTTTTATTGATGCTGAATTTTAGATTGGCTTCATAACTTCCGCTGATGGCAAAAGGTGTTTCAACAGGATCGCTTGTAAATTTTAGTTGTTCGGGAAGCAGGGAAAGGCTATCAAAAACCAATGTGGGTAAATTCATGATAGCATCACCGGTTTGTTTAATAAATTTTCTGTCTTTGAAATCGACCGTTTGTTGTACAAATTGTGTGGCTGCCGGTTTTGCTTTTTGCAAATTTCCATTGCTTAGAAATAATTCCAGAGAATCATTGTACATTTCATTTAACGATGCGACATGCTTCCATTCATTCTTCCCTAAAATTTCAAAGTTCACTTTATTACTGAGTAAGGCTGGCTTGCTACTGTCTTTCAAAATATAGTCAAACCATTCATAAATAAGACTTCTGCCCAAAATCGCAGCGCTGTCAATAGGTAAACCGGCCAATGTATCTTTATCGCCACCCAGAGCACTCCCATGGTCATAAGGGCCTATTACTAAATAATGGTTGGCATTTTTATTATGCAGCAAATGTTGTTTATAGTAGTACATGGCGCCTAGTTGTTCGTCATCCCAGTAACCGGTAAGGCTCAGGACGGGAATATTGATATTTGCAAATTCCTTTCCTTGCGGTGTCATTTTTTTCCAATACTCATCATAGTCCGGGTGCTGCAACCAACGTTGAAACAGGTTATGCTTTGCGCCTTCTACACTGTCGAGTGAAGAGAATCTTGTGCCACTTTTGTACCATTTTATAAAGACATTATTCCATTTGGCAGTATCTGCAAAACCTACATAATTAGTAAGTTTATTATCGCTGACCAAATGCAGCCAACGCAACGTATAACCCGGAAGAACGCCATTTTGCATGGGAAAATCAATACCTGCGGCGGCAGCAACTTCCGGTATAATGGTTTTTAGTGCAGGGTGCAAATGTTTGGTAGTGGCCCATTGTGTAAAGCCCAGATAACTTCCGGAAAGCATACCCACTTTCCCGTTGCACCAGGGTTGTTTGCTAATCCAGTCAATAATATAATACCCGTCTTCGGCTTCATGCTCAAAGGGTGCCAGGGCATCGGTGCTGCAGTGTTTACCACGTGTGGTAACTTCAACAGCTACATAGCCTCTGCGGACAGGGATTTTGGCTGATTCGTATTTCCAGACGCCGGTATCGGCATAAATATTATATAACAGCAGACATGGCTGCTGTATGTTGGTATCTTTTCTTACCACCATCGCACAAACATTGCCGCCGCTGGGCAGGGTTAATGAAATGCTGTCCTGAACGATATATTTTTCATGGTAATCTTTAGTTTGTGCAAAGGTTGCCTGATAACTCAGGATGGCTATCAGCAAGACTGGAATTAAGTGTCTCATTTTGGGGGATTTTATGTCGTAGAATACTTTGATTTTTCAAACTCCTCTGAAATCATTGAAAACGTTCAATATACGGTCAGGGCTATTTGAACTTTCCTGTATCAATACATTCGGAGTGGTGCCGGCAAAATGCTTAAAATCTTTAACGAGATGTTGGTAATCGCTATATCCATTACGAACGGCAATACTGAGCCAATCGAGCGCCGGATTAAACTCTTTCATTACATAGGCCTGATAAAAGCGGCAAATACGGGCATAGTACTTGGGTGTTACTCCAACAAGTTGCTCAAATCGTTTTTCAAACTGACGGTGGCTTAAACAGGCCTGGCGTGCCGTTTTATCCAAATTGAAATTTTGCGGACTTTCCAGAATATGCCGCCCGATTTTATCGATGGGCATACCCGATTGTTTTATTTGTCCGACCTTTTTCCGGAAATACGTTTCAATCACGGCAATCATTTCCCCGTAACCTGAACTATATAGGAGTTGCTCCTGTATTTCGTCTATCTCTTTCCCCATGATAAGCCGTGCTTCATAATTTTTATGCAACAGCTCTGTCATAGGAACTTTTAAAAGTTTAAACAACCCTCCAGGCTGAAACCGCACGTGAAAGATGCTGAAATGGTTGGTGATAATCAGGTTTTGCCGTCTATTCGGTTGCCCGAAAATAGTAACAGCGGCTCTTTCTTCAATAGTATCCGATTCGATATCCTGCGAAAAAAGTTGTCCTTTGAGAATGAACCGAATTCCCTCTTCAGGATTTACAGGATAGGCTTTGGGGGGAGGGACGAATGTTCTTTCATCGAAGGCCAGATCAATGATCATGTACTCTTTGATGTAATCCAGCAGTTTTGTGTCAGGTTTAAAGCGTTTGCAAAGCATAACAACAAGGTGGGGATTAAGTCATCCTTTAATACCCTTTAAAAGAAAATTAAGACTGACGAACACTATTGCATTGAAACAATGGTTGCCTGCCTCGCAATCATACGCCAGCCTTCTTTTGTTTTAAGCCAGATGTTCGTATACTGTCTTGTTACCTTTTTTCCTGCATATGCCGTTTCGTTCTGAGGCGTTATAATTTCTTTTCCCATTGAAACAGCGACGTCTTCAATGAACGAAACTTTATCGACGATTCGTTCTACAGTGGCATAATCAATTTTTCCTTCCCGGATGAGTTGAAAAATTTGTGGGACTGTTACAATTTGCCCGTATGGATTATTGACCACAAAATCTTTCGACCAGATTTTCAGTAAGCCGATGGTATCACCTTTATGTATGGTGGCTAATTCGAGTTGCTCTAAATTACGAATTTCTTTTTCAACTTTACTTTGCGCGAAAGAAGTTATATGGGCAGAAAGTGCTATGCATAAAAGAAGTGCTTTCACAAGTATTGGTTTTTAGAAAAGTGAATAAAATTTCCAAAACAAATCTAGCATCTGACTGCGTCATGTTAGTGGTAAAAAATCGTCATTTCCTTCTTCCTCCCCCCAATTACTATTCATCGGAGAAAAACCTCTCCATTATCAGGTACGAAACATTGCCCATCCACACCTGCATGACGGAGGGCGGCTCTCACCTCATTTCTGTCTTCCCTGCTATGATTGACGGCTTCCAGGTGTACAACGTATATCCTTGCATCCGGCGCATACCTGCATACTTCCAGAATGTTCTTTATATCCATGACAATAGGATCTCCTGTCTCAAATCGTGCAGCTCCTCCGTTGACCACAATCGTTTGTGGCTGGTAGCGGTCCAGTGCCAGTCTCACCTCATCACACCATATTGTATCACCGGCTATATAAAGACGATGTCCTGCATGCTCCAGTACATAACCGGATACAATACCCATTCGGATACCGATATCACCTGTGCCATGTTGTCCGCCGGTACGGTATATTGAAATGCCTTCCCAATTCAGGGACTCTTCTATCACGATTATATTTGTAAAGCCGGTTTCCTTTAATTTGTCAGCGTCAGCAGGCTGACACAAGATAAGTGTGTTTTTGGGAAGCCGTTCTTGTGCCACCAGGTCCCAGTGATCCCGGTGGAGGTGGGTCAGCAACACCGCATCGACCTGCGACAATAACGTATCCAGCGCTTCTTTGTCTATCGGAAGATCTACTGTAGGATTTCGTATTTCATTACCGGTTCCCACAACGGCAGGATACGCCCCCTGGGGCGAAAGCATAGGGTCAATGAGGATATGTTTATTATTAATTGTCAGCCATTGTGTGGCATTACGAAGCAATTGTAAGGTCATTGGTCTTAATTTTCATGCAAAGTTGACCACCTGTTACGACATTTCCAAGAAAGCCGGCATTGTTCTTCCTAACGGAACCGGGTATACGGAATTCAACCGTAAAAGTGAAGACTGCATGGGCCTCTTTCTTTTCTTGTTCCAAAAATTATATCCCCCCTTATTAGATTAGTACTACATTTAATATTTAAATGTAATAACTAATACGCACAAACTAAGTGTTCTATGTTCAAGAAGGTAATCCCCGTTGTTGGCCTCATTGCCCTCGGTATTGTAGCTTGTTCCAAATCTGGTAACTCCGATCCGGCACCCACTGTTCCTGGAGATACCACCCGCACTGGCACTGGTCCTGGAAACGGAAATGGAAATGGTAATACCCCCTTTGGTAGTATCGCCGGAGATACTATCGCGCTCAATATCAAAGGAGACGGCAGTTATTTCCCGTATATAGCAGGTATGAAATTATCCTATCAGGTAATGGAGATCTGGTACCCTAATAAAACGACGGATTTTACGGTGCAACGTGTTCGTGATATCATAACCGATACTGCCAGATATGTTATCCTCCAGGATAATTCCAGCGGCAAGGACTCTCTGCTTTACTATCAGTTTAAACTGGGTACTTACCTTCAGTTTGAAAATGCTACCAGCGTGCCCAAAACCGCTTCACGGATATGGAAATGGATAGATGATAAAGTGGACAACTGGACCGAAGAGAAAGTGGAAAATGGTGTTACGACTACAATCTCCAGAAAAATTACCGGCAGAAAGGAAACGGTCAGAGTAGGTAACAAAGTATTTCAGAACGTGCTCCGGGTAGAAGTAGAGAGCAGATCAAGAAGTAATACTTATCAAGGTATATCCACCTTGGTTTCCTACTACGCGCCGGGCATTGGGCTGATACAGGAAGCCACTATAAATGATACCACCAAATTAACGGCAATCACTTTACCTAAATAATGTAGGCAGATAAAAATGATTGGTAGTAAAGGTTACTGGCCAAACGGTTTTAACACTGTTTGGCCAGTTTTATTTTTAGGCTGAAACCCTTTCCCAACAAGGATATTACATTCGCGCGCGTCTCTCCCCAAAAAATTCTTCAAAAAAAATTTTATTCCGGTGGGTAAAAACAGCTAACAGCTGTATATACTTATTAATGACGACCCAGAAGATTACCCTACTGCAGCCGTATTGGCATGCAGGAGGAGTTGTTTGCCCGATAGACCGCTAGTAAAAATTAAAAACGAATCCAATTAAAACTCAGGTATTTAAACCAAAAAAGTACGCTATGCAATCAAAATCCATCCAATGCCTGTCAGCTATTTCTCTGATATTAGGCATCATGTTCATCACTTCGTGCTCCAAAAAGGATAATGCCAACGGTCCTGGCGGAGGCGGAGATACCACTAAACCCGGCATTGAAACCGGCGCCCCTGAAACATATACCAAGAAAGTTTTAGTGGAAGAATTTACAGGCACCTGGTGTGGCTGGTGTCCGCGTATGCCCATACTGCTGGAGAAGCTGCATAAAAAATATCCCAATCTGATTGTAACCGCCTTTCATGGTTCTGACACCTTTGATATAGGAAAGGATATAAGATCAACGATTGAAGAAAAGCTGGGCGTACAAGGTTATCCTACCAGCAAACTGGAAAGGGTCACTGATCTTGACTGGTATGATAACAGCAACAATATCAATTTCGGTCAGGCAGATTCTCTGGTTAACACCTTCATGAAGAAGAAAGCAGTACTGGGCGTAGCTATCAACAGCGCTGTCAAGGGAAATACACTTGATATAACCGTGAAAGTAGGTATGGGTCAGGCCCTGAACATTACGAAGGCAAAGATCATGGTGTACATCCTGGAAAGTGAACTGACAGGCCCGCGCCAGACCAATTATTATTCCGATCCTCAGGTGATCAATGATTATAAAAATGATCCGGACCTTGGCCCGCTGACAAAACTGTCGCATTACATCACCGGATACACGTATAACCATGTGATAAGGAAAGTCCTGACAGACGCCAAAGGCGATGAAATACCCGCTGCTTATAAGGCTAAAGGCGCTATCTATTCAAAGGATTACAGCGTTGATATCAGCAAATACAAAGCCGCCAATTGCCAGCTCATCGCAGTGGTATATGGACAGGATGATGAAGGCAAGCTGGTTGAAACCTACAATACGCAGGTAGTAGTTGCCGGACAGTCCCAGAAATTTGATTAACAACATACTAGTATCTGTATTCTCACCTCATATCCGGATATGCTCCGGTAACCATCATCAGAGAAGATATCATGGTTGCCGGAGTATTTGGATTAAAACAAATAACATGGGAAAAAAAACGGCATCGATTTATATCATGAAGGTAGTGCTGTCACTCTTTTGGTTGTCAGCCGCTGTGGCACAGGATAGTAAAAGTCAGCAGAAACTGCCCAATGTGTATGTAAAAGATCTGGAAGGAAAGCTGGTACAGGTCAGTTCCTTCTCTAATGACGGCAAACCAATGATCATCAGCTTCTGGGCCACCTGGTGCAAACCCTGTATATCCGAACTGGAAACAATCGCGGACGATTATGATAACTGGAAAAAAACGTCCGGTGTAAAACTGATCGCTATTTCCATTGATGATGCCAGGACCAGCGCCGGCATAAAATCACTGGTCTCCTCACGGGGATGGCAGTACGAAGTATATAATGATTATAACAAAGATCTGTACCGGTCGCTGGGTGTCGCCAATGTGCCCTATACTGTTATACTCAATGGTGACGGGACTGTGGTGGAAAGACATGCCGGCTATAATCCGGGAGATGAGTATCATTTATTGGAGGCCGTGAAAAAAATAGCAGGATTATGAAGAAACTGATATTAATTGTCATCACGATAACAGGAATCAGTAAAGTTTTATCAGCACAGGAAATACCCGGGAAACTCAGCGGGGGACTGGAATCAAACAATCAGTATTATGTGGATGATAAAGCAACCCAGGCACAGGCTCCCCGTGATAAAATTGCAACCAACAGTTATTTTACCCTTAACTACACACTTAAAAATTTTTATGCCGGTATCCAGCTGGAATCTTATCTGCCGGCGTTAATGGGATATCCGGAGGGACTGAAAGGGTCCAAACTTACACATCGGTTTGCCGGATACAGAACAGATAAAATAGATATTACCGCCGGTAATTTTTATGAGCAATATGGTAATGGACTGATCTTCCGTTCTTATGAAGAGCGGCAGCTGGGCATTGATAATATTATGGATGGCGTCAATGTACGTTTCACGCCACTGAAAAGTATCCGCCTCAAAGTATCCTATGGCTCACAGCGGGTACTGATGGAAAACGGGGAAGGCATCTTCAGGGGGGCAGATCTGGAGCTGGACCCACTGGACCTGTTGAAAGTAAAACATAGCTGGGGCCTGACAATAGGTGGTAGTGTGGTGAACCGTTATCAGAAATATACCGGCCCCGATGAAACTTTTCCTCCGGAAGTAAATGCGTATTCGGCCAGGCTTGGACTTTCACATCCACATTACGATCTGAATGTAGAGTATGTAAGTAAAAGCGCTGATCCGACAGATCTTAATAAGAATATCTTTAGAAAAGGGTCTGTATTGTATATTAACCAGACCATCACGACCAATAAGGATCTGAGTATGGATATTGCTTTTCGCAGGGTGGAAAGTATGGATTTCAGGACAGACAGGACACAGAAGGATAACATTGCTTTGGTGAATTATCTGCCTGCATTAACAAAACTATATACCTATGCTCTACCCAATCTGTATCCCTATGGAGCGCAGTCAATGGGAGAGATAGGTGGAAAGGCGGATATATATTATCACCTGAAAAGAGGAAGTGCATTGGGAGGTCATTATGGTACCAAACTTTCGCTGACGGCTTCTCTGTATCGTAATCTGGATACCGTCCGGTTAAAATCCAAAGAAGGGTTTGAATCTGCGTTCTGGCGGTTCGGGCCTACAGAATTATACCGTGATCTGAATTTCAGTATGGAAAGAAGATGGTCACCGCTGATGAAAACAATTTTTTCCTACATCAACCTGAATTACAACCAGGGTTACATACAGGGGCCCGGATACGGAATGGTAAATGCCAATATTGCCATTACGGATGTGTTGCTGAACTTAGACAGGAAAAATGCGTTGCGCGTGGAGTTACAACATCTGTGGACAACGGATGATGAAAAAAACTGGGCTGCTGCGTTGCTGGAATACAGCTATGTTCCGGGCTGGTCATTCTTTGTAAGTGATATGTCGAACTACCAATCAAAGAAGATCCATTATTTCAGTGTAGGTGGTGCCTATAATTATAAAGCAGCGCGTGTGTCGCTGAGTTATGGCAGACAACGTGCAGGGTTATTGTGTGTGGGCGGTATTTGCAGGATGGTGCCGGCATACAGCGGTGCAAGTCTGTCTTTTTCCTACAATTTCTAAATAAATTATTTTGATTATATATTAGAAAATAGTTATTTTAAATGAATGGAGAACAATGAGCTCAGCGAAGATCAGGAGCGTTGGCTTGCTTTACAGACGGGCGATAAGGATGCATTGGCATATTTCTTCAATACATTCATGGGTAGCCTCTATAACTATGGTTTAAAGTTTACACAGGATGAAGATGTTATTGAAGATACTATACAGGATCTCTTTATCCGCTTGTGGGCTACCAGAAAAAGACTATCACTGCCAGCTTCTGTCAGGAATTATTTATTCAAGGCATTCCGTAACCTGCTTTTCAGAAAGCTTTCCAGGGCAGAAAAAACGTCAAGATATGAATCACAATATATCTTCCTGGATATAGAATATTCTGCAGAAACAAATCATATCAATGCAGAGCAGCAACTAGCCAGGGATAAACGTTTGGAAACTGCCCTGCAAAAGCTTCCTGTCCGTCAGAAAGAGGCCATTTATCTGCGGTTCTATGAAAATGCATCTTATGAAGAGATCGCACAGATTATGGGTACCACCGTCAAGGCTTGTTATAAAAATGTTTTCAGGGCGTTAAGTTGTCTCCGCGAAACACTTATCACCGTGATCACTTATCTTTTCTTTCGCTTGTTTTTCCTGAATTAAACGTGTATGAAGCAACATCAAACGGTGGAGGGTTATTTAGCGTATGAGGCAGACGATTTCCTTGCTGATGAATACTTCCAGGAATGGGTGAAGTATAATCATCCGGAAACAGCCATGTTCTGGCAACGGCTGCTGGAACTGCATCCCGAAAAAAAGGAAGCCATACAGGACGCATTTGAGCTGCTTGACCGCATGCGGTTTAAAACCCATATCCCTGATGAAAGCCGTACAAGGCGCATCTGGGAAAATATAGATACACATACCCGGAAAGATAACATCCGTGGTATCAACCAGTACTACAAAAAAATGCTGGCTGCAGCCAGTATATTATTATTGATAGCCCTGGGTTTCTGGCAATGGCGAAAAACCCCGTTCATATATAAGAATACCGGCAGTGGCGAAATAACCCGCGTATTACTGCCCGATCATTCGGAAGTAATGCTCAATGCCAATTCACAGCTAAAGTATGCCGGCAACTTCGGTACCCAAAGTAAAAGAGAGCTGTGGATAGAAGGAGAAGCTTTTTTCTCGGTAGCACATGTTACAGATGAGAAAGGTACATCACGTCCCTTCATAGTACATTGCGCTGGCCTGGATGTTTGGGTGACCGGCACTGCTTTCAATGTGTATGCCCGCCACCAGCTAACCCGCGTGGTACTGAACCATGGCAGCGTCACCGTTCAGTTTAAGGATAACCGCGAAGCCACCAGGAAACTGCAGCCGGGTCAGATGCTGGAGTATGGAGAAACGCAAAAGAAACTACTGCTGCAGTCCGTGGACACCCTGCCGTATACTTCCTGGAGACAGCAACGTTTTATTTTTGCCAATACAACTTTGAAAGAAGCAGCGCAAACCATAGAAGACTATTTCGGATGTAAAGTCGTTTTTAAAGATCAGGAACTGGCTTCCTATCGTATCACTGCTGAGATAAATGCTCCCAATATCGCTATGATGGATACTTTATTGTCAAAGGCCCTGAATATCCGGGTCACAAAAGAGGGGAATACACTCATACTGCAAAAAAGACCATAAGGTAATTACCCGCCAGCATAAATATTAGATTTCCTGCGTTTACTCGTATAACATTTACAGGTAACAACCAGCCTTTAATGTTAAATAAAGGGAGGAAAATTTTGGCCGTTGACCCTCTATATAAGGACAAATTTGGTACCGCAGTAATCTATGCCACTGGTAGAAAAAAACTGCATGTCCAATTACCGGGCAGGTTATTGCTGCGGATAGGGTTTGTTTTGTACCTGTGTTTGTGCCAGGTTCATGCTGCATGCTCGCAGGATGCCCCGATAAGGGACATGCCTTTAGTGACCGTAGACGTAGAAAATACCTCCTTTGATGAGCTGATACAAATGCTTAGAAAGCAGGTGGCCTTTCAGTTTTTTTATAGCAGTGGTCAGGATAAGTTGCCTGGCCCTGTCAGTCTCCATTTGAAGCAGGTACCGTTAACAACGGTACTGGATAAGGTATTGCCGAAATACAACTGGGAATACCTGGTAGATAAGAATATTATTATCATCAGACCGGTGGTTGACAATAAACGTAGTACAGGCGTTGGGGTTATACCTGTACGGGTATCCGGTACTGTAACTGACGAACAGGGGCAGCCGGTGAGCTGTGTCAGTGTAGTCGATGCCAGCACCGGCAAAGGCAGCCTGACGGATGAATCCGGAAGATATAAGCTTGAAACACTGTCTGGTATAACATTGTTGTTTTCCTGCCTGGGCTTTGAGTACAGGAAAGTACAGATAAAAGGAGACACTGTGCTGTCGGTACAACTGAAGCCATATGCACAGGCGATGAATGAAGTCATTGTCACCGGTTACCAGCGGGTAAAAGGATGGGAGATGACAGGCGCTGTTTTTAAAACAAAAAACGAAGACCTGCGTATACCCGGCATTAGCAGGATAGATCAGCTTCTGCAGGGAAGTATTCCCGGAGCAAGTGTAACAATGCCGTCGGGTGGGGTAGGGGCAGCCCCTAAAATACGTATCCGCGGTACTTCTACCGTGTTGGGTAACCAGGAACC
This sequence comes from Chitinophaga sp. HK235, assembly GCF_018255755.1. Classification (NCBI taxonomy): domain Bacteria; kingdom Pseudomonadati; phylum Bacteroidota; class Chitinophagia; order Chitinophagales; family Chitinophagaceae; genus Chitinophaga; species Chitinophaga sp. HK235. The sequence continues at coordinate 243,027 of NZ_CP073766.1, forward strand.
TTTATGGGTAATAGATGGTATTGTAAGCGAATCGCCCTATCCCTATAAAACGGAGAATCAGACGGAGCTCATGAAAGTCACAGACAGGGCTGCAATAGAGGCCGGCCTCAGCATATTGGGTAATTGTATCACGGGGCTCAATCCGGATGATATAGCGGAGATCGTTGTGCTGAAAGATGCATCGGCCACGGCTATTTATGGTTCCAGGGCCGCCAACGGTGTGATGGTGGTTACTACCAAAAAAGGGAAAACAGGTCCTCCGCAATTGAATCTCCGGACCGATATAACGGTAACGGATAAACCCGGTTATAAAAACATGAACCGGATGGATGCCACGGAAAGAATAGCCCTCTCCAGAGAAATTTTTGACAAAGGCATCATCTACCCGGATGATGTGTTGCCGCCTGTAGGTTATGAAGGGGTCCTTTTCCGCTTGCTAAAAAATGAAATTAGTCCGGAGACCTTCCAGACGGAAGTAGCGCAACTGGAACGGAATAATACAAATTGGTTCAACGTATTATTCAGAAATGCGCTTTCCTTTAATTCCTATGCAAACATAAGTGGTGGGAATAAGCGTATCAGCTATTTTGGCTCACTGGGCCGCACAAACGAAAATGGCAATGCCATCGGGAATGAAATGGACAGGACCAGTACACGCTTCAAAGCAGATATTAAACTGCTGAAGTTCGCTGACGCAGGTATTTATTTCAGCAGTTCCTCCTACCGCACAAAAGGTTTTTTTGATGGCCTCAACCCATTTGAATATGCCTTGAATACAAACCGGGTAATTAAGGCAGATGAACATTATTACGCCAGTATGGGGGATGCCTATGCTCCGGCGGATTTCGTATATAGTAAGCCGTTACTGCGCTTTAATTTCCTGGATGAGCTGGCCCATTCCGGGAATACAAATGCCTGCAATTCTATCAATATAGCTGTTAACCTGAATGTCAGGTTTGCGCAGAAGTTCCGCTGGGAGTCGGTGTATGCTTTTGGGCATGATGCCACCAGCAACCGGCGTTGGGCGGATGAGCGCTCATTTGCGGCCGCTCTTTTACGTAAAGCAAACTATGAGGATAGGTTTGGGGCGGATATTAATATTCTCCATACAGATGTCATTGCTAAAAAAAGTTTAACCTGGCGTAACACGCTGCATTTTTACCAGGCACGGCAGCAACATACTATCAGCGCTATGGCTGGTATGGAGGTACGCAGGAATGTATACGAAGGACAATCCCAAAGTACAGCCCAGCCAGGCTGCGATATCGACAGCGGGCCTGTTGCCGTCAATTCTGTATTTAATTTTTTGTCTTTTTACGGCAGCATTTCCTATGCTTATCTGCAAAAGTATATTGTCAGTGTAAACACACGCACGGATGCTTCCAATCGTTTTGCCGCCGGCTCTCCTCATCGGTTTAACCCTATATGGTCTGCAGGCCTCCGCTGGAATATGAAACAGGAAAAATGGCTGGAAAAAACACAGTGGCTCGATAACCTGGCACTACGGGCTTCTTTCGGGTATCAGGGTAATACGGTAGAATCGATATCTCCTTATTTGCTGGCCACCAATGTGAGCCCGTCTTTTGATCCATATACCGGTCAGCATTATCTGGGCATCCGGAATTTACCCTACACCGATCTCCGCTGGGAAAAAACACGAAGTATAAATACCGGTATAGATGTGGCGCTCTTCAGCAACCGCCTCCGGATAACAGGCGACTATTATTACAAGGTAACCTCTGATGTAATCATGAAGCAGCGCGTACCGGAAGAGTACGGGGTTTCCGATTCGTTTATAAATGGCGGAGAAATATTGAATAAGGGCTGGGAGCTGGCCTTGCAATGGACCGCTGTTAACAGGAAGAAACTAAGTTGGGAAGTGCAGGTGATAGTGGGGAAGAACAACAATCTGGTGATGGATACACGTGCTAATGCGAAGCTGGCATCACTGGTAAAAGGCAAGGCCGTCGTTAATGGAAAGCCTTTGGGCAGCCTGTGGTCTTTTCCTTATGTGGGCCTTTCCCCCAGGGATGGACAGCCATTATTCAGATACCTTGATATGGAAAAAGATACTGATCGTTTACTGCATGGTAATCCTACTGATTATCTGGTGTACAGTGGCAGCAGCGAACCGGTTTTTTCAGGCGGATTTCATTCAACAGTACGATTGAGCCGCTTTTCCCTGTCCACCGGTTTTAGTGTACAGCTGGGGTATACTGTGCGCCTGAATCCGCTGATGCAGGCCGGTTCAGGTGGTTATTACCGCCCACCTGCCCCCGATAAAAATGTAAGTAAAGAATTGATTGAGCGATGGCAGCAACGCGGGGATGAAAAGTTTACCAATATTCCTTCTATCTACTCCTTCCGGTATGATCCTGTTGAATATTCCATCGGTAAGTATTTTGGAGACCTCTCCCTGAGTAAAGAAGGTAATACCTTATACCGCTATGATCTGTACAATTATAGTGACCTGATATCCGTGAAGGGAGACCATCTGCGTTGTAACTACATTACAATAGGGTATCAGCTGGATAACAAAAATATAAGATGGCTGAAAGGCGTCACCGATGTCAATGTTTCGGTGAGCATTAATAATGCCTTCGTGATAAGCGATAAAAGACTGAAAGGACAGGATCCGGAGATACAAAGTATGTCCGCTACAGAGAATACGGCTGCACTGCCCCGTTACCGGAGTTATGTGCTGAGTATTAACCTGCGGCTATAAGACAGATGAATACCGCTATATTTCTGTAACATGGAAAAAATGATAAAGCAACCTATCAGAACAAGTGGCAGGTATGCCAGCTGCATCCTGTTTGTAGTGGTGCTTTTTTTCGGCAGCTGCACTAAATTTCTGGACCAGCCATCACCGGATGAGTTCAAACCTTCTACAGTTGCGGATCTCCGGAAGATACTGCGGTATGAAGGATATCCGGATGCCAACCGGTCGTTTCATCCATATATGAGCCTGCTGGATGATGACATCAAATGTATGGGACCTGATGAAGGTTCCTCCTGCTGGCGCCAGGGAAGACCTGCATTTACCTGGAGTAAAAAAATGTACCGCGAGATGCGGCTGAACGGGGATAATGATCCGGATACCTATGGCAAATACTATCAAAGGATCAAAGGGTGCAATGTAGTACTTGATAATATACAACTGGTGAAAGGGAGGCAGGTGGAGAAAGACCAGCTGGAAGGGGAAGCGCTGGCCCTAAGGGCTTATTATTATTTTATGCTGGTGAACCTTTATGGATGGCCGTTTAATGACTTGCTCCATCCGCCTGATAAAGCATTGGGTGTACCGCTGATATTATCAGGTAAGGTAACAGACGCCTGCCTGCGCCGCAATACGGTGCAGGAGGTATACAATCAGGTTGTAAATGATATTACAGAAGGGTGTTTGCTGTTGGAAAAAACGGATGAGCATCAGAATGTTTTCAGCATGAATAAATATGCAGCCTGGCTGCTTGCCAGCCGTATATTTCTGTATATGGAAAACTGGGATAATGTGATGGTGTATAATGATAAACTGCTGGCCGAAAGGTTCCAACTGGAAAATATGCGATTCTGGGCTTCCATGTCTTTCAGGGATACAGCAGACAAATCCCAGGAATGTTATATCAATCCATTCAATAAGGAAATACTTTTTCTATATGGTTGTGTAAATGAATACAGTTTTCTTGGGTTGAGTAAATTTAATACTACTCCCCGCTACTGTGCATCTGATGCGCTGAATGCATCTTACGAGCCAGGGGACTTCCGTGCGGATGTTTATTTAAATGCCTGGAAAACCTCCGGCGAATTTTCAAAAGTAAATTACAAGGCACGTTTGGGTAAATCTTTCCGCCTGCCGGAGGCTTATCTCAACAGGGCAGAAGCATGTGTCAGAAAATATATGCAACGGGGAGATGCTGCACTGCTGCAAAAAGCGGTTACGGATCTTAATCATCTTCGCCAGTACCGGTTTTCAAGTAAATCTTTTATCCCCATAACGGTTGCCGGGTATTACAATAATCCCCAACAGCTGTTACAGTTATGCCTGGAAGAACGCAGACGTGAGCTGTGTTTTGAGGAGCAACGCTGGTTTGATCTGCGTCGTCTGGGTATGCCGGCCATTACCCATTTCTATTATACAGATGAAAAAAAGAAGCCGGTTGCTTACCAGCTGCCGGGGAAAAGCAATAACTACGTACTTCAGATACCGGATGTGGCGGTGGTGAATAATCCATTACTGGAGCAAAATCCATGAGCCGGAAACTTAATTTTTCCTGTTGGATGTTTTAGCTATTTTCGCGCCGGAGACTAACGTTTAGCTCCTGTAAGTAAATAAAAATATAACAATAGTAGGAAACATGAAAATAGCTGTTTTTTTTGCCACCATCTTTTTAATGTTGTTTGCTTTTCACCCATTATCTGCCCAGCAAAATGATCCTGTTTTAACAGTGAAAAAACTGTTTACTTTATTGGATAACCCTAAGAGTCCGATAAATAAAGAAGATCAATGCTTCAAAGAAGTAGATGGCATGGATGTCCTGAAACTGAACAAACCTTATATCAGGGAGTATTTAAATAATCTCAAAAATACAGGACTGTTTTCACCTGCTTATTTATCAGAAAAAGAAAAGTATTACCAGGAGATGGAAACGAATATTAAAAAGGATGGATATGCCAGCAACAGGGACTGTGACGAATACACACTTAGCCAGGACCCACCGGAAAATAAAGATATAATGGATGCCCTGCAAAAATCGAAGCCGGTGATATCCGGTAATACCGCCACTGTTACGCTGAATTTTAAAAATATTCATAAGTATAAGTTGATTTACAAGCTGGTAAAAGTCAATAACAATTGGCTCATTAACGGCATTGATGCTTCATTCCCAAAGTAAGCCAGCTTTATATAGAAAAAGGACCTATCGGTATTTATACCGGTAGGTCCTTTTTTATTTTGCTGCGGTAGTTACTTTACATCAGAGAGTTTACTTTCAAGTGCTTTCAGTTGCCTGCCTTGCTCCTGTAATAATTCCTGCTGATTCAATATCAGTTGTTGCTGTGCTTCCATTTTCTTATGCTGATCAATCATGTACAGGGTTAACTCTTCTATCTTCCGTAAGAGGTTGGCCTGGTTTTGACCCAGATCAAGTCCTTGTTCACTTACTTCTTTTGCAGAAGGTATTTCAGGAAGATGCTGATGCTCTTTGATGAAGTTTTCCAGTTGTCCTAATGAAGGAAGGGTATAGGCGGGATCAAACACATAATCCGGCCAGCCTTCCTGTGTCACTTTGATTTTCTTTGCGAAAAGATCACCATTCACTGCAAGCGTGGCCTGAGGTCTTGTAGTGCCTATTCCCACCTTTCCACCGGTGGGATTAAGCAAAAGATTGGTATTGGGGCCTTCACCTTCTCCTATTTGCATCTTGGTTTCCCAGGTTGCAGCGGTGGCGCCGATCTGAAAAGATATGTTGCCGGTGCCTGCATTTCTGAAGATCCTGAACCCATAGGTTCCGTTAGCCCTGCTGATCGTCAGTGCATGGTCCTTATCTGATGCGAGGTGCAACTGACTGGCGGGGGTGATGGTACCGATCCCGGTTTGTCCATTGTTATCAATAGTAAACCTGTCTAGTGTAGCTGTTCTGATACGAAAATCATTGTTGGGAGTGTACCATCCGATCGCATAATTATTGGAACCGGAGGCCCAGTAGCCACCGGCATTCACGGTATGATAATTACCATTGGAAGATACGGGGCCTTTAATTTGTAAAGTAGAAACGCCATCGTCTGCCGCATTATTGATCAGTGTACGTCCCTGCAGGTAAATTCCTCCCAGGTTGGCATTATCAATATAGAAATTTCTATTGGCGGGGGAGCCATATCCAATATAGGCCTGCGCTGCGCCGTTGGAATTATACCATCTCAGGTAGTTTTCTCCATTTAGCGTAACGTTTTTAAAGATGATGTTTTCACCGTCCCTTTGTGATACATTTCCCTTCGTTGTTACTTCCTGTAATGTTGGTGTTTGAGCTACAGTCTGCAGAAAGGTAAGGGTAAAAGCGGGGAGCATTAAAAAAGCAAGTTTCTTTGGCATAGGTATTTTTTTTATACAAACAGGTACAATATAAAAATAAAACCTGTTTACCGCGACCTGAAGGCTTAACTTTTACGGGTTGATGCAATCCCGGATGAAGTAGTCACTTACCTGGCCACCCGAAAACTTTTTGAAGGCATTTCTGTTTTATAGGATAGTTTGTTTGCCACACATCGGCCCTGTTTGCGCCTGGATGCGGATTCAGCCGAAGAAGTGGACTGATTAATTCATCAAACCCCCCAACACAATGAAAAATTTACTCAAAAAAGCGAAAAGAAATTGTCTTGTGTTTATGCTGATACTGTGTGTAAGCTTCCTGGGAGCTGTTAGTATGCAGGCGCAGCAAATCAAAAACGTAGTACTGGTGCATGGAGCATTTGCGGATGGTTCTGGATGGAGAGCACTTTATGAAAATCTTACTAAGAAAGGGTTTCATGTTTCAGTGGTACAAAACCCGCTGACCTCACTGGAAGATGATGTGGCTGCTACCAGGGTGGTGTTGGATAATCAGGACGGACCGGCTATACTGGTAGGACACTCCTGGGGTGGAGCTGTCATTACAGAAGCAGGCAATCATCCCAATGTGGCCTCACTTGTTTATGTAGCGGCTTTCCAGCCCGACAATGGGGAGTCTGCTTTACAATGGCTGCAAAAAGCACCACCTGCGCCCGAAAACGGTGTGCTGCCTCCGGATTCAAGAGGAATCGTTTACTACGACAAAGCCAAATACCATGCAGGTTTCTGTGCGGATATTCCAAAGGACCTGGCCGACTTCATGTATGCTTCACAGGGAGCTTTTTATGCGAAGGGATTCACTACACCAATCACCCATGCTGCCTGGAGAGATAAGCCGGCATTTGCCTGCATCGCAACAGAAGACAAGAGTATTGCTCCGGAAATCCAGCGCGCCATGTACAAACGCTCCAATACAAAAGCTACTGACGTCAAAGGGAGCCATGTGATCTATATGTCTCAGCCACAGGCTGTGGCAACAGTGATTGAAGAAGCAGCAAAAGTGAAAGTGAAATAGCATTTCATCATTTGTCCGATATTAAAGAAAGGCTTGTCAGTTCATCTGACAAGCCTTTTGTCTTTTATGGTATTGTAATATGCCTCCGGGAATCTTTCTCAGGTTTCCGTGAGGTAGTCTGGTAGCACTATTGTTTGGAATATTCAGCGATAAAAGTTGGAAGTCCCCAACTGGCGCTCAGTGCTCCGTAAATGGCCGGTGCTTCAGGTCGTGCATTATCTCCAAGTATTTCCATGAGTACTGCTGTAAAGTTGACTGGGATGATACCTTTATGAACCATTCGGGTGAGCGCCCAGTCCTGGATATCCTTACTCCAGGTGCCGGAAATATCCATTACTGCATAAACCTGATATCCTGCCTCCTGGATGGATAGTGCCGGAAAGGCCAGACATACTTCTACGCTAACGCCTGCCAGTATAATATTCTTTTTTCCGGATGCTTCAATCTGTTTCCTGATAACAGGTTCTTCCCAGGAATTGATGATAGTTCGGTTTACTGGTTTACTTTCCGGAAATATCCTGACAAGGTCCGGCAAAATAGGACCAAAGCCGCCTAATCCCTGAAAAGTAAGGATGGTTGGTATATTCAACATTTTGATCGCATTGGCGAAAGCCAGGAGATTATTCTTCAAAGCCAGGGGCTCCATGCTTTTTACATTCATTAACAGCCCTGGTTGGTGGTCGATCAGCATTACCAGCGAATTGTCAGCTGTAAGTTTATTATTAATGATGTTTGCCATTTTTTTTATTTTATAGTTATTTTTAAAAATGCTTTTCTGAAACATTTATGAACCTCAGATTTCTTTAGTAAAATTAGATCACAGCAATGGCTTGGAAAATAAGAATTCTTAAGAATGATAAGCATTGCGAATGCTCCCATTAGGTATATTTTAAGCTTTGAATTAAAATGGAATTCGATCAAATCCTTAACAACATTAATAGACATGTACTTCTTACTAAAGAAGAAACTGATGAATTCTGTTCGTTGTTAACAGTCAGGCGGCTGAAACAGAAAGAATATCTGCTTCGTGAAGGAGAGGTCTGTATCTACGAGAACTATGTTAACAAAGGCTGTTTAAGGACCTTTAGTTTGGACAAAGCAGGGACGGAAACAAATTTTTATTTTGCCATAGAAGATTGGTGGATATCAGATATACACAGCAGAACTTATAGCGTTCCTTCCTTGTGTAATATTGTTGCGATTGAAGATGCTGAAGTTGTACAGATAGCTCAAACCAGCCTGGAGGAATTTCTGGACAAAGTTCCCAGGCTTGAGCACTTTTTCCGCATACTATATCAACATTCAATAGCCGGACATCAATTAAGATTATTACAGTTGCTGCGGCTGACAGCCGAAGAGCGCTACCTTGATTTCAGAGAGAAATATCCGGAGTTTGACAAGCGGATCCCTCAGAAACAAATTGCGTCGTACCTGGGCCTCACTCCGGAATTTTTCAGTACGGTTAGAACGAAGGTTTTAAGAAGAAGTAGATAGGTTGAGGCTGCCTCCTAGCTTTTACAAACATAGGAGACAGCCTCTCTTATTTATTTTGATACTTTCTGGTGATCTGTTCAAATAGCCGCCTGTGCTGATGTTAGTTGGGCAGCTGTTACCGGCAGCTGTACACCGAGGAAGCCGGCGTAGTAATCAAGCCCATGTTGAGGTGCTACCTGACCAAGCCAATCTAAGATGCTGTTATCTGTAAGATCAGGATTCAGGTCCGTCTTAAAGGTGATATAATTATTCTTTATTGGTTGCACGTAACCATTCTTTGCGAATATGCCCGCAATCGCCACATAAGCATCATGCAGCGTAAGACTCGGGCCATTGAGGGTAATCGTTTTGGGGTTAAAGGTAACCGTAATCTTATGAGCATCCGGAGTTTTGGGGAAAAACGTATTACTGGTATAAAGAAGCCCGGAAAAAACAGGAAATTTCGGGACCATATCATTTTCATTCTCGTAATGCCATGCTGAAGGCAGCTTGTTATCCAGGTCCACTGCAAAATCAATATTTCCGGGAGCTGGCGCTGCAAAGGTGAAAAGAGAAACATTGGAGGTGGAAAGATTATTCTCCTTAAGCTTTTGTACATAATACGAGGTATATACATTTGCTATATTGCCGCCAAGGCTATGTCCTGTAATGATCAGCTGCTTGCCGGAACCGGTCGCATTGGCTAACAGATAATCGCCAATAGACTTACCAGAGCCCAGTGAATCTTCCATGTAAAGCAGATTCGTGAAAGCAATATAAGCTCCAACGGCAATAAGGGGCTTTTTAGTATTGGCATAAGGCCAGCTTACCATTGTAATCGCATTCAGGTCTTCCAGGATCCAGTTTGCAAAGGTATCCCAGTCTTGAAAACCGTTGAAAACTGAGCCACGGATGACCAGCGCATATTTTTTATCGGCAGCATTAAACGCAATAAATGCGTAATTGTCGTCAATAGTCGGCTTACCGTTCCAGACTATCTTCCAGCCAGGCATGAGCGTACTAATGTCATGAACAGGATCCGGATCGAGTGTCAATGAGCAAAGCTGTACTGCAACTTTTGCATCTGCGGGTTGTCCACCGTTAGTGGATTGGGTCGTTGTTTCGGAAGTTTTGGGTTCCATAGTAATGGTATTTGATGGTGAAAAAATAAATGGTTACCTGGTTTGTATGGTTACATTGAGTGATTAAATTAATGAAATTATTCGGATTCCTAACACAATAAATAAACTTATCAAGTGGATGAAGGAGAGGGTGTCTCAAAAATAAACTTGAGGCACCTTTTTCATTTTGGGAAAAAATGAGATATTAAATAAGGTTTTGTGTTAGTGAAAAAGTAGGTACTTCCGACTCATTTATCTTCACATATTAAACACATGAAATCTAAACCTTCTAATGTTACCGCAGATGCAGGTTGCGGTAGTGAACAAAAATACCTAAAACATAAAAGGACGTCTCATTTATTTTTGAGACGTCCTCAGTTTGTTTATAAGTGATATCCCTGATTACTGTACCACCACACCACCGGGGTTGTAATAGTGATTCAGTATCCAGCGGAAGTCTTTATCGCTTGCCCAGAAGCTGGAGCCCCATTGGCACATACCTCTTCCATGACCGTTGGTAGCGCGGCCTGCGCAGCGTGTATCCGAAATACAAGGCCATGAACTGCCTGTGCCGCTGAATCCGTCGCCACAACCTGCATTATTATTTTCTGCAGAATATTCTGATCTGAAGATCGCGCCATTTTGATACAAAGAAATGCCTGCTGTCGCTCTGGCTGCATTAATTGTGGAACTGGCTGTTTCGCTGCCCCAGGCTTGTGAGCATGGTGTGCTGGAGATATCGTAGTTGCTTCTTATAGGGTGCAGTGCATGCCATGCGCCATAAGAACGGTAGGCCACAGCGCCAGCCTGCAGTGATGCGGCTTTCCAGCTGGAAATCCATTCGTTGTCGAGGCCGGATTCTGTATAGGATTCAAGGCTCATTACCTGTACGGAGCTGCAGGTAAGGCAGGAGCAGCTAAGTCCTACACGGATACTTGTGGGCAAAGCCAAAGCAGCGGCAGCTTTGCCTAATGCATTGGTATTGTTTTCGGCGGCAACGGCGGCTGCTTCTCTTTGTTGGGCTTCACTGGCTGTTCTGTCAAAGAGTCCCTGTCGCAGGTATTCCACCTCTTCATTCCCTGCTCTCATGTTTGAGTTTTGTGAGGGAGAACTGGTGCTGCGGAGCTGTATTTTAAAAGTATAGGAGCCCGGTACCAGATAAAAATTCTTCAGCACATGGGTTGTGTAGCCAGCTTTGGCAGCACTGAGGGTAATGTTTTCCGGTTTAACTTCAGGGTTGCTTTTACCCGGATCAACTGGGAAGCTGGTGGAGAAATAGCCTTTACCATCTGTCCTGGCCTTATATGCGCCGAGGTCCAGTTCCACATTTGCCAGCGGTGCATGTTCATCAGCATCGCTTAAATATCCGCTGATGGTGATCATGTTGCTCGTACTCGCATCTCTGCCTGTTGTTGCTGCGGCTTGATTGGTGGGGTCCAGGTTAACATGGGCATAGATAACGGAGTCCTCTCCTGTAGAGAAGTATGTCTCCAGTTGGTTATAACCTTGCCCGTTTACGGTAAAGGAAAATTTTCCATTGACGGCCAGAAATGAAGCTGCTCCGTTCTTTCCGGCTGTCAGCTGACTTTCTTTTCCATCAGGAGCTTTGACGTCGATAGTGGCATTCGGGATCGCGAAGCCGGTAGTGCCGTCTGTAACAGCGAATTCAATACGGGTAGCCTGGCTGTTCTCCGGTTTAACGGGGTTGCCGGTATTGTCCCGTTTGGCGCAAGAGCTTACAATAGCCCATCCGGCCAGGGTAATCATAAGGAATTGTTTTTTCATGTATTTGGATTTTGGGTTAAAGGTTTTTCAGGGTGACAGATCGTGGCGACCGTGGAATTATTCAAGATACGAATGTTGTTATGATGACTGAAAGCTACTGCTTTGGACTGCAGCCACAATTGCAATAAGCATAGAAAACAACAAAACCCGCTGAATAGCGGGTCTGTTGTTTTGTGTCATCAATTAAGCATACGTCTTTTATCTTGCATTATGGATCACGGTATTGGTCCACGCATTGGTGGTATAGTCATTCTTGCCGTAATGGTAAATGGAACCGGATAATTTCAGGGTCCGGTGGATACAGATTTTTATAGGTTAATAAACATCACAGTTCCCGCAGATGCCCGCGCAAATTACATACTGCCATTGTATTCATACAGCAGTATAAAATTTAACCGGCAAAATCTCATCGCTTGCTCCAGTCACTGATACAATGCAGTATAGCATCTATATCTTCATCTGTATTATAATAATGTGCACTGATACGGACCAGTCCATTTCGTAAAGTGGTGATGATATTGTTTTGTGAGAGCCATGCATGTAATCCGCCGGTTTCCTCCACTGAGATAATGGAACATCTGTTTTCCAGCGTCTGTCCGCCGATAACACGGACAGGCAACGATGCCAGTCCGGATAACAGTTTTTGCGCTAACCCGAAGTTATGTTGCGCTATCTGTCGTATGCCGGTTTTGTTTTTTTCTGCCAGCGATGCCTGCATGATCATAAAACCAAACATATCCAAACTGCCCGGCTCGTAGTTATTAATAGATACCTCATTGACATAGCCATCGTCGGTGAACCGGAATGTCTGGCTATTGTTGCCGCTGATTTTCGGGGGATAGGTTTGTAAAAAGGTTTCGTTCATATATAGCAGCCCGTTTCCGTATCCTGCGTTCATCCATTTGTAGTTGCTGGCGATGAGTACATCCACAGGCAGGGCGGACATATCTGTTTCAATGGCGCCGAGGCTCTGTGTGGCATCTACGATAAGCAGTGCATTATTATCGCGGCAAATATTTCCCAGTTGCGCCAGATCGGCCCTGAATCCACTCTGGTACTGTACATGGCTGATCGCAACGATATTGATTTTTTTCTCTTTGATAACAGCGCTGATCTTCTCCGGATCAATAAAAAATCCATCTTCATCATCTATCCACGTGATGTCGAAATTATTGATAACAAAAGGAATGTATAACGAAGGGTAGTCTTTTCGGTATAAAAGCACTTTCTCATCGCCCTTCAGCGACTGGACCACTGCATTCAGTGTAAATGAAAAATTGGGAATGAGCGCAACGTTTTTTGGAGCGGTGTTCAATAACGCAGCAGCATCAGCCTTGATGGATGTTTGCAGCTCATTGCGCCACCGTTCGCTGGATGTTGATCCATTGATGGTGAAACTACTGTACCAGCTGAGCCCTGCCTGCATGATGGGCTCAGGGATCAGGCCGCAGGCGGCTGTATTCAGGTAAACTAAAGACTTCTTCTCTGACATGGCAATCTGATTTTACAAACATTGTCGATTGCTGCTAAAATAAAACAAAATTCGGGTAATTCATTTCTCCTGTCGTCAGATAAAGGATCAATGCGGCATGTAATTACTATGTTTGTGAGGTTTTTATGGATGTTAGTATTCCGAATTTTGTATGTTATTTCACTGCTGAAAATAATTTGCAGTTAAAACGATTAGTTTTGACTGCTGTAAACGCTATGTTCGGAAGCGGCCTGGTGTATGTTTTGTTAACAATAAAATTTTCCTATGCGGCCATTATGCATTGATCGGTTTTTCTGGAGATGTATGTCGATTGTGTCTTCCCTGTTTTTAATCAAATGTGATTCATTTAATCCGGGTGTGTCTGTTGAATGTTGTCCGTAAGGACATCTGATATGTATTACGCTAGTCGCCGGACTGCAGGAATCGAGGAAACCCTTTTTGTAGCTGCCATACAGTAAAAGCAGCCATTGTTTGCTGTTTTATGGCAGATGAATACCATATATAAAAACCTTTGCGAATATGTTTTGAGTCACCCATTTACGTGAAACCCGAACTGTTAAATCAAGAAAACCCTTTTCACCTGAATAAATACATTCAGTTAATCCGACCTGACAGGTGGAAGCCCTGGTCTATTACTGCCTGATATAAATACCGGTCTTCCGGAATAAGGATAACCTGTGTGTTTAACCTAAAACTGTTACCTGATGGAAAAGAAGTATTTGCCAATATCTCAATATCAGAGATCTTTTTTTGTAGAGTGGGCATTGGCGCCGGAAAGCAGTATATATAATGTTTCGAAAATCTATGCGGTTGACGGGATGTTTAATAAAGATGTATTCATCGCTGCCTGCAGTAAATTGATAAAAGATGATGACATACTTCATGCTACATTCAGTGAAGATGGAACTACCTGTTATTATAATAACTTCCCCATTGAAGATTTTATTATAGATGAAGCGACGGATGATATAATAGATATCCGGGAGCAGCTGCTGGATATTATCAACCGGCCCTTCGATCTGGTCAAAGGCCCTTTGCTGCGGATACATCTGCTCGACAATACCAGCCGTGATGGAAAAAGTTATATCGCTTTTTGCATGAACCATATCATAGCAGACGGTATAGGCTTTGAAAGCATTATCAGTAAGGTAAGCCGTGCCTGGACTGCACAGGTGTTGCACTTGCCGGATGAACCGGTCGTATCACCCTCCCGTATCGCCTGCATTGAAAAGGAAAAGAGATTACTGACGCCGGAAAGCAGTGCGGCAGCCAGACAATTCTGGCATGACTATATTGGTGAACTGCCGCTGGTAGCGGATTTGCCGATAATGAAACACGCTGCACAGGAAGATACGGCCGGAGAAACCCTGTTCTTCGAACTGACCGGAGAAACCCTGACAGCCCTACACCAATATACCAAACGGCATAAAGTGTCCATATTTACTATACTGGCAGCAGTATATGGTGTTGTAGTGTCGCGTTACTGCAGCCAGCCGGGAATTATTCTGAGTTATGCTGTGAATATGCGGCCTCCCGGCTTCCCGGATATTACAGGATCTTTCGTTAATAACCTGCCCCTGAAGATCGAAACGGATAAGTATGATACCTTGATTGCGCTGATCAAAGCACTTGTTTCGGAAAGAAAGGAGGTAAAACCGCACCAGCACTATGTGCTCTCTGAAATTATCCATGACCAGCGGAAGATAAAGGAAGAAGACAGTACGGATTATTTCAATGTAGGATTTACGGAAACGTATATGAGCAGTGTGCCCATCTCACTGGAAGGGCTACACGTGGAGGAGATTGATTTTCCGCTGAGCAATGAATCCATTTACTGGATGTCGCTGATGTATGACCGGAGAAATAAGGATGCCTTCAAATTCAGGCTGATATACCGGAAGAACATCATCAGCTCGTTTGTGGCGGAAGGCGTTATCCGTTCGTTCCTGGAGCTGCTGCGTAAAACGGTTACAGTGGAAGATCTTCCGCTGAAAGATTACTGCCTGCTCAACAGCAGTGATTATTCCAATGTTTTATATAACTGGAACGCAACAACGAAACCATATGCATCCGGAAAAACCATTCATCAGCTGTTTGAGGAACAGGTGGCGCTAACCCCTGATGCAACGGCATTGGTATATGGCAACAGCCAGCTGACCTACCACGAACTCAATGAACGTGCCAACCGCCTGGCAGCTTATCTGCAGGCTACCTACGCCATCAGACCAGATGAGCTGGTGGCCCTTTGCCTCAGCAGATCAGAACACCTGGTAATTGCTGTCCTGGCAGTACTGAAATCGGGGGCGGCCTATGTGCCTATAGATCCAGGCTTCCCTTCCGGACGTATAACCTGGATCCTCTCTGATACTGCAGCCAGAGTGGTGTTAACCAACGAATCCTATGCAGCTGCACTCGATAATGACCTGAGTCTGGCTGTTGAAAGTATTGACAGTATTGAATTTCAATCGATGTTAGGAGAGACATACAGTGGCGTTACTCCTGAAACGATCAGCCAGGCAGGTGACCTGGCTTATGTTATTTATACCAGCGGCACTACCGGTCAGCCCAAAGGTGTAATGGTAGAGCACAATAGCGTGATCAACCTGATCACGGAGATGATTGAAATACATCAGTTAGATAAATACCGGAATATAGGCTGTTATTCAAATTATGTGTTTGATGCCTTTGTGTATGAAACCTTTCCGGTATTGTGCAATGGTAATTGTCTATATCTGTATAGTGATGAAATCAGAAATGCACCGGATGAATTGGTGGCATATGCGCATCAGCATCATATAGCCGTTTCGTTTATCCCACCGGTATTGTTGCCTGCATTTGCAGCCATGGATGCGGGTTTTCAGTTAATATTTACAGGGGGAGAAAAACTGCCTGACCTGAAAAAGCCCTTGCAGGCAGTGCTTATCAATGAATACGGACCTACGGAAGCAACCGTATGTGCTACTTTTCATCGTTGTACGGATGATAACAACAGAATAATTGGACGCCCTGTGGCCAATACTACCTTGTATGTGCTGGACTCTCATCTGATACCGGTGCCGGTAGGAGCCACCGGTGAGTTATACATCGGTGGGGCCGGGGTAACACGGGGATACCTGAATCAGCCTGAGCTAACACAGGAGCGCTTTCTTGCCAATCCCTTCCAGACTGCTTCAGAGAAAGAAAAAAATATTAATAGCCGTATCTATAAAACCGGTGACCTCGTCAGATACCTGCCAGACGGTAATCTGGAATACATCGGTCGCAACGATTTTCAGGTGAAAATCCGCGGACACAGAATTGAGCCCGGAGAAATAGAAAACCGTTTAAGTGCTTTCCCTGAAATCAGACAGGCTGCCATGGTGGTAAAGAACAGAGCTTCCGGGAGTGGCAATTATCTCGCGGCCTATTATGTGTCGGACCATGAAATAGAGCCGCAGTTACTACTGGACTATCTGGCTGAACACCTGCCTGATTACATGGTGCCGGCTGCATTGATACACCTGACATCTTTACCGCTGACGGTGAATGGAAAATTGAACTACCGTGCGCTCCCCGAGCCACAGTTGCCGGACAGCGCAGCGACCCAGACAGCGGAGAATGACACGGAGAGAGTATTATGTGAAATTTATGCCGAAGTGCTGGGACTGAATACCACACAAGTAGGTGTTCATGATGATTTTTTCCGATTGGGAGGAGACAGTATCGTAAGCATACTGTTGGTAAGTAGGCTAAGACAGCGTGCAGGCATTAACGTGAATGTGAAAGATATCTTCCGGAACAGAACCATCCGGCAGTTGTATACCCACAAAATATCAAAGTCTGTTGCCACCATTCCGGCTGTTGTCACTGAACAGGGAATACTCACCGGTAAGGCCGGTCTGTTGCCGGTACAGGCCTGGTTCTTCGATCAGGTGGCCTGCGGTACTTTCCCTGCCTTCCATCACTGGAACCAGTCTTTCCTGATTCATGTACCTCCGCTGAACAAAGAACTGCTGGGGATGAGTATCCTGAAACTGATCAATTACCATGACGGGCTGCGCTTTTATTATCCGGTGGATAAGGAGGTTGCTGGCGGTTATGTGCAGCATTACGGAGATGAGGTAAATGCCGTCATGATCAAATATCTGGATATCGCCACTATGGATAATGAGGAACTTACAGCGTGGCAGGCCGGTTTTAATATCTCTGAAGGGCCGCTGCTGCAGGTGGGTTACCTGGAAGGCTTTGCTGACGGTAGCGCCAGAATTTATTTTGCGGCGCATCACCTGCTGTTGGATACGGTTAGCTGGCGCATCATCTGTGAGGATACAGAAAAAATATATAATTATTTATTAGAAGCGCAGCAAAACCAGGCTGAAAGGGATTTCCTGGCTACGGTGCCGGCTACTGTAATACTGGGCTCCAAAGGAAGTAGCTATCGTCAATGGGTAAACGCTGTTGCTGCTTACGCTCCGACAGACGGAAAAACTGCAGAAGATGAACTGGCTTGGTGGTCGGCTATTAATGCCGGTATTCCTGCTGGCAACGCCTTGCTATCTGCTATGAGGGTGGAAATGCCCGCCCGGACCACATTCTCGCTGGACCATCAACTTACGGAATGTTTGCTGCGTGAAGTAGGGCATGTTTATCAAACCCAGGTGAATGATATCTTATTGAGTGCATTGGGAATAGCGCTGTCATCGCTGACGGGGTTTGATCATCATCATGTTTTGCTGGAAGGCCACGGACGGGAATTTATTTCACCGTCGGTGGATGTGACCCATACTACCGGATGGTTTACGACCATGTACCCGGTTGAAATTGTGACCCCGGCTGCCAATATCGCTACACAACTGGTAACCGTCAAGGAAATGCTGCGTAGCATTCCTTCCGGAGGGCTGGGCTATGGCGCATTACAAGGTTATACCACTTCGGCATTGCCACTGATCAGTTTCAACTACCTTGGTCAGTTCGACAGGCAGCGGCCTGATGGTGCTCAAGGTTGGTATATCTCCGGAGAAAGCAGCGGGCAGTTTGTGTCTGCGGCCAATCATCCGCATACCCTGATTGATTTCCTGGGCAGGGTCGTTGATGGATGTCTTCAGTTTGATATCTCCGGAAATATCCCTGTTGCAGCTTTGTCTGCGCTGGCGGAGAATTACAGGGCGGCATTGGAAACCATTGTACATTATCTGAAATCATCTCCGCGGAGTTATCTGACGGTGAGTGATATCGATCATATTATATCAGCACAATATCTTGATAAGCTACAGGCAGACCGTGAAATAACAAACGTATACCTGGCGGGCAGCCTGCAGGAGGGCTTTATATCACATGCATTGAACCAGGGTGCAGCCAATGACGCCTATGGGGTACAGCTGGTATGGGAATACCGCTGCCCTTTGCAGGAAACACTGTTGCAACAGGCCTGGCAATATGCGCCGGAGAAATTCAATGCTTTGCGGCTTCGTTTCCATTGGGAGGAAGAACTGATACAGGTGATTGATAAGAAGGGAATTTTTCCATGGAGATATGAAGATATCAGCCATCTGCCGGAAAATGAACAGGATGCTTACCTGCAGCATCTGCTGGCTGAAGATAAGGCTGTACCGTTTGAACTTTCTGCCGGTAATCTCTACAGAATATACCTGATAAAAAAACAAACAGACCGGTATGCCTTCATTTTCAGTAACCACCATGCTATACTGGATGGCTGGAGTATGTCGCTGCTGCTGAGTTTTGTACACGATGTTTACCGGCATTTGCAAAAAGGACAGCCTTACCATGTTGAGCCTGACCATGCTTATACCGCTGCACAACATTATCTGCAGCAGCACCGGCAACAACATGACGCCTACTGGAATGCCCGGATGGCACAGCTTTCAACCAGAGAAGATCTGAGTAGTCTGCTCCGGCCGGAGCAACGGCACATCGTATTGTCTGATTACAGGCATGTCAGATTACATCAGGAACTGACTACAACGGTAACGGGTGAACGTTATCAGGCACTGAAAAGGTTTTGCTCCGCCTATGGATTTACCCTCAATGCTGTATTACAGTATTGCTGGCACCGGCTACTGAGTATTTATGGAAACAGCAATACTACAGTTGTAGGCATGACCATGGCCGGGCGTAATCTGCCAGTGGATGATATAGAACTGTCTGTAGGCCTGTTCATTAATACCCTGCCGGTTATCATGGAACACGATGCCGGTACAGTAGTCGCCGCCATCAGTAAATTACAGGCACATATTAATGACGCCAACAGCCACACTGTTATCCAGCTCTCCCGGTTACAACAGGAAGGAAGACGACTGTTCAATACACTGTTTGTATTCGAAAATTACCCGGTACCACTGGACCGCTCAGGAGATGAATTGCCCCTGTATTTTAAAGAAAGTACAGACCAGCTGGATTATCCGCTGGGAGTGATCCTGGTCGAACGCCCGGGAGAAGTACTGCTGCGACTGAAATATGCCGGCGAGTTATTTAGCAGTGAAACCATACATCAGCTGCTGGAAGGCGTATTTATCCTGCTGGACCAGTTGCTGGCAGATCCGCATATTGAAACCTCCCAACTGACTTTCATCACCCCTGAACAGCAGCAGCTGCTAATTACAGACTGGAACAAAACAGCAGAAGATTACCCGTTAGACAAAACTATTCAGCAGCTATTTGAAGAACAGGTGCGTAAAACACCGGACCATACGGCACTGGTGTATGAAAACCACCGTCTGAGTTACCGTGAACTGAATGAAAAGGCCAACCAGGTGGCGGCTTATCTGCATGCACAATATGCTGTAAAGCCTGATGATCTGATAGGACTATACCTGGAGAGAACGGAATATATGATCATTGCTATCCTGGGTGTATTAAAATCCGGAGCAGCTTATGTACCGGTAGACCTGACATATCCTGATGACAGGGTAGCGTATATCCTCTCCGATGCAGGAGCCAGAGTGGTGCTGACAGACAGCATGAATGAGGAAAACCTGCAACGTATCATGGATAGCTTGCCGGTTATAGTGGAGATAGTAGAAGATATTTGCCATGCTAGCCCAAAATCGATATCCAGCCCAGGGCTTCAGACCTCGGGCACATCAGCCAATATGTGTTTTGTGCTCTATACGAGCGGTACTACAGGCAACCCGAAAGGTGTGATGATAGAACATCGTAATGAACTGAATATCATCTACGGCATCCGGGATGCTTATGAATTCAGTCATCAGGCCAGGATTGTATTGTTTGCCACTTATGTGTTTGATATGTCGGTGTCCGAAATTTTAAGCGCCCTGCTGTTCGGAAATACCCTATATGTCCTGGGAACAAAGGTGAGAACAGATGTAACGGCTGTCAGCCAATATCTTCTGGACCATGAAATAAACTACGTATATCTGCCACCGGTAATGTTGGCGGCATTACCGCGTATAGCCTATCCTCACCTGAGAGGCATTACCTATGCCGGTGAGCCCTGTGATCAGGAAACCGGTAAATACTGGGCATCTCGTCTGAGGCTGTATAACTATTACGGCCCTACGGAAACCAATATTGCCACCGGCAAACTGATCGTCGGTGGAGATACGCACCTGATCGGCCGCCCGATTGGTAATACCAGCTGTTATGTGGTGGACAGTGCCCTGCGACCTTTGCCCTTGGGAGCCATTGGTGAATTGTATATCGGCGGTGCTGCTGTGGCCCGCGGATACTTTAATCTGCCTGAATTGACCCAGCAGCGGTTTATAGCCAATCCTTTTCAGTCGGATGAAGAGAAGGAAAAAAATATCAACGGCCGTTTATACAAAACCGGTGACCTGGTAAGATATCATCCGGATGGTAATCTCGAGTATATAGGCCGCAATGATTTTCAGGTAAAAATCCGCGGATACAGGATAGAGCCCGGAGAGGTGGAAAGCCGTTTGAATGCTTATCCGGCGATCAGACAGGCTGTAGTGCTGGTGAAAGAACATCCCGGCGGAGGCAAATACCTGGCCGGTTATTACGTGGCCGATGAAATGCCTGACCAGGATGCAGTAAGAAGTTATCTGGAAGCATACCTGCCCGACTATATGGTGCCTGCTGCGCTGATATACATGCCGGAATTTCCGGTGACCGTCAACGGAAAGCTGGACCGCCGTGCCCTTCCGGAACCGGCATTTACGGGCATCAGCAGCTACCAGGCACCTGAAAATGAAACTGAGCTGAAACTGACCGGCGTATTTGCCGCTGTACTTGGCCTGGAGGCCACAAAGATCAGTGTGCAGGATGATTTTTTCCGGTTAGGAGGAAACAGTATTCTGGCGATACGCCTTATCAACAAGCTGAATGCTGAAATGAAATCCGGCCTGCATGTAGCAGAAGTGTTTAACTGCCGCACGATACGCCGCCTCGCAGAAGCCTTGCTGGAAGGAACAGGTGGCAGTGTAAGAATCACAGCTCCGGTAATAGTCAGTCCGGATGAACAACTATTATCTTTTTCACAGGAACGATTATGGTTTATTGACCGCTATGAACGAGGTACCCATGCATTTAACCTGCCGCTGGTACTCCGGCTGGAACCTGATCTGGATAAAGATCTTATGTTACAGGCGCTGCACGCTGTTGTACACCGACATGAAGTGTTGAGAAGTATTGTCACCATTAACAAAGAAGGCAAAGCCTGTCAGCAGGTGATGGATGATGCTGTCCGGCCGCTGACCATTGAAACGGTGGAATCGTATAGCCGTGCTGATCTGGATGACCAGCTCTCACAACAGGCTGGACGGGTATTCAGGCTGGACGAAGAATATCCGCTGCATGCGTGCTTGTACACACTGCATCGCGGAGGTAGCCGTGGCAACGAGTATTACCTTGGTCTGGTATTACATCATATTGCCTCTGATGGCTGGTCTGAAGATATCCTGCTTCATGAGCTGCAGCAATATTATCATCATTATACAAACAATCCGGAACAACAGCACAGCGATCCTGTATTACCTCCCTTACCTGTGCAGTACCGGGATTATGCGCTGTGGCAGCGCAACTATCTGCAGGGGCCTGTGCTGGAACGGCAGTTGCATTACTGGAAACAGCAGCTGGCTGGCTATGAAACGCTGTACCTGCCTGCCGATAAGCCCAGGCCGGCAAAAGTGAGTTATGAAGGCGCTACCATCTCTTTCACACTCGATAAAACCCTGAGCAACGACCTGAGGGCTGTTTCACGCAATCTGGAAGTGAGCATGTACAGCCTGTTGCTGGGTGGATATTACCTGTTGTTGTCGGGTTACAGCAACCAGCAGGATATTATTGTGGGAAGCCCCGTATCCAACAGGCATCACGGAGATATTGCGCACCTGATCGGTTCTTTTGTAAATATGCTGCCCCTGAGGATGCAGATAGATCCTGAACAGCCACTGACTGATTTTATCCGGCAGGTGAGCACAGCTGTAATCGATGCACAGCTGCATCAGGACCTGCCGTTTGAAAAACTCGTAGAAGAACTGCATACAGCGCCGGACCTATCGCGTCATCCTATCTTTCAAGTGATGTTCAGCGTGCAGCATTTTGGCGGAGATACTACTTCCGGCAACCCATTATTTACACGTTATACAACACCTGACGCTGACTATTTTAAGATTGCCAAACATGATCTGAGCATATATCTGGATGATAGTGAAGAAACGATCACAGGTATGTGTAATTACTCGGTACACCTGTTTGAGCTGCCGGCCATAGAGCGTTATGTTGCCGTGTATAAAGAAATACTGCAGCAGCTGGCACAACTGAACGATACCACGCAAACGTCGCGCCGGATCAGGTCTTTACGATACCTGGACAGCCAGCAGTATCAGCAGTTTGTTTATGAGCTGAACAATACGCTGCAGCCTTATCCATCAGGAAAGGCCATTCAGCAGCTGTTTGAAGCACAGGTGGAAAAAACACCGGCCCATATTGCGGTGAAATATGCAGACCGTAGTCTGACCTATGCAACACTAAATGAACAAGCCAACAGGCTGGCTGCGTACTTGCGTGAACGTTATCATCCGCAGCCGGATGACCGTATCGCTTTATATATGGACCGCTCCGAACATATGATAGTGGCCATTCTGGCGATATTGAAGTCGGGAGCCGCCTATGTTCCCATTGATATTGCATATCCGGCAGACAGAGTGGGCTACATCCTGTCCGATGCATCAGCCAGGGCTGTGCTGGTGAGTGACCGCTACCGGGAGAAACTGCTGGAAATTACCATCGACCGGGATATCGATACGATTGTAACTGATAATGCTGCATTTCAGTATATGCTTGCCGGTTACCCCGTGGATAATCCGCTATGTGTCAGCCATGGCGGGCATCTTGCCTACGTTATGTATACCAGCGGTACCACCGGTATTCCCAAAGGGGTGATGGTGGAACATAAAAGCGTGAACAGGCTGGTTAAAAATGTGGACTATGTTAAGATAGCGGAAGAAGACAGTATTTTAGGCATATCCAATTACGCATTCGACGGCTCTGTGTTCGATATCTTCGGGGCATTGCTGAACGGGGCTACGCTGGTAGTGGTTGATAAAGATGTGCTGCAAGACATGAGAAGATTTGATCATCTGCTGGACACACACCGGATCACTGTCTTCTTTATCACTACCGCATTGTTTAATGTATTGGCGGAAGAAGGACTTCCGGGATTAAAACATCTGAAATATATTCTGTTTGGTGGAGAGCTGGTATCGCTCAAACATGTGCTGGCATTTCATGAAAAGTATAGTCATGTTAATCTGGTGCATGTTTATGGCCCTACAGAGTCTACAACATTCGCCACCTCTTTCCTGTGCAATAATCAAATAGTTATCGCTACCGGCACGGTGCCTATTGGCCGGCCATTATCCAATACTACCGCATATGTGCTGGATACCCACCTTAATCCGCTGCCTCCCGGCGCCACCGGTGAGTTGTATGTCGGTGGGGAAGGAGTGGCAAGAGGTTATCTCAATATGCCTGAACTAACGGCTGCACGCTTTATTCCCAATCCTTTCAGAACAGCCGCTGAAAAAGAAAAGCATATCAACAGCCATCTTTATAAAACCGGCGACCTGGTAAAATATCTGCCGGATGGAAATATTGAATATATCAGCCGTACAGATTTTCAGGTGAAGATCCGTGGATACCGTATTGAGCTGGGTGAAATCGTGCACCGCATGGAAACGTATCCGGGTATCAGACAGGCATTTGTGGTAGTGAAAGAAAAATCGCACGGTGACAAATACCTTGCTGGTTATTATGTGGCTGATACCGCATTAGATCAGGATGTATTGCTGGGTTATATCGGTGCTTATCTGCCGGCCTATATGGTGCCGCTGGCCATGATACATCTGCCGGAGCTGCCACTTACTATCAACGGGAAAGTGGATCACCGCCTGCTTCCGGAGCCGGTGCTCACGAACACCGGTCATTATCAGCAACCAGAGAATGAGACGGAAGAAAGGTTATGTGTGCTGTTTGGAGAAATACTGGGACTGGATGCTGGTAATATTGATGTAGAAGAAGATTTCTTCCGCCTGGGCGGAAATAGTATACTGGCTATCCGTCTGGTAAACCGGTTGAATGCCGAATGGGAAACAGGTATCAACCTGGCGGATGTGTTTACAGGAGGCGCTGTCCGTAAGCTCGCGCAACAACTGCAGGACAGCGTTGTCGGTCATGTAAAAATTTTGCCGCAGGAAATTACGGATCCGGAGCAACAGCTGCTATCTTTTGCACAGGAGCGTCTGTGGTTTATCGAAAACTATGAAGGCGGTAGTAATGCCTATAACATACCGCTGGTACTGAAACTTCAGCCGGGTGTGAATCCGGAAAGCATGCTGCTGGCGCTGCGTGCGGTGGTGCATCGTCATGAAGTGCTGAGGAGTGTTATCCGTACCGGTAAACATGGTGACAGTTATCAGGAAGTGCTGGATGATATCGTATATCCGTTGCCGGTGATCAGGAAGGAAGTCGCTACCATAGCAGCACTGGATGAAATGCTGTCTGCGCTGACACACCATGTGTTTAAACTGGAAGAAGAATATCCGGTGGCAGCAGGGCTTTATGCATTAAACAAAGAATACTATCTGGGTATTGTCCTGCACCATATTGCCTTCGATGGTTGGTCTGCCACTATCTTTCTGCGGGAAATACAACAGTATTATCATCACTATCAGGAACTGGCTACGGAAGAAAGACACTTACCTGCTCCGCTGACGCTGCAGTATAAGGATTTTGCCTTATGGCAGCGCAGCTATCTTGCGGGTGAGGTGCTGACTGAGCAACTGGCCTACTGGAAGGAACAACTGACGGACTATGAAACGCTGCAGCTGCCTGCAGATAAGCCCCGGCCGGCATTCGTGAATTATGAAGGGGCTACTATTCTTTTTACCATAGACAAAATTACCAGCGATCAGCTGAAAGCATTATCCCGGGAACTGGAAGTGAGTACGTTCAGTTTGTTGCTGAGCGCATACTATCTGTTGTTGAGCGGCTACAGTGGCCAGCGGGATATCGTAGTAGGCAGCCCTGTTTCCAACCGCCATTACAGCGAGATAGCAGACCTGATTGGATTCTTCGTTAACACCCTGGCGCTGAGACAGGAGATAAACCCTGAACAGCGGATAACAGACTTTATCCGTCAGGTTGGGGCTTCCGTTATTACCGCACAACTGCATCAGGACCTGCCTTTTGAAAAGCTGGTGGACGAACTGAAAATAGAACCCGATGCTTCCCGTCACCCTGTTTACCAGGTAATCTTTAGTGTACAACATTTCGGAGAAGAAGAAGCCAACGAATTATTTATTCCGTTTTATCAAAACCAGCACCATAACATTGCTAAATATGACCTCGGTGTTGCACTGGACGACAGCGGCGAAGAGATACGTGGTGTGTTTAACTATGCTACCGGATTGTTTAATGCCGCCACCATCGAAGGATATATTACTGTTTATAAGGAAATATTAGGTCAGCTGGTGCAGCTTCACAACAAAGACCAGCAACATCTTCCTTTGAAATCTGTTCATTACCTGAACAGAGAACAGCAGGCTGCAATGCTATATGATCAAAACAATACAGCCAGTGCTTTCCCTACTGATAAAACCCTGCACAAACTATTTGAAGAACAGGCCGCTGCCACCCCGGAGCAGGTGGCGCTGATCTCCGGCGATCTTCGACTGACTTATCGCGAGCTGAATGAGAAAGCTAACCAGCTGGCCGCATACCTGAGACAACAGTACGATATTCAACCCGGTGATCTTATCGGGCTTTATCTCGACCGCTCGGAATACATGCTGATAGCGATATTGGGCGTACTTAAGTCGGGAGCGGCCTATGTGCCGGTGGATATTGCTTATCCTGAAGAAAGGATCAATTATATACTGACGGATATTTCTCCACGTGTAATCGTTACCGGTAGTATATACCAGGATAAACTGGAGAAGATCCAGACATCGGCCATTATTGCTATTGACAGTGAAGCCTTTGAAAATGCATTATCTGTTTGTCCGGTGGTGAATCCGGCGCCACTCAGCGGCGCAGAAGATCTTGCCTATGTGATGTATACAAGCGGAACTACCGGTTTGCCCAAGGGGGTGATGGTTACACACAGGAATGTATGCCGCCTGGTGAAGAATACGGACTATGTGAGTTTTGAGGCAACAGACAGGATATTGGGCATTTCCAATTATGCATTCGACGGTTCCGTATTTGATATCTTTGGCCCGCTGCTACATGGCGCTGCGCTGGTGATCGCGGCAAGAGAAGTTTTCCTGGATACAGCCCTGTTACAGGATACGATCACCCGTTATGATATCTCTGTCATATTTATTACAACGCCGTTGTTTCATACATTGGTGGATGTGGCGCTGCCCTGCCTGAAGAACCTCCGACTGATTCTTGCCGGTGGAGAACAGATGTCGAACACCCACGTGAAAAAATTCCTGGAGGCAGAAGGGAATGCAGTGCTGAAGAATGTATACGGACCTACGGAAACAACCACTTTTGCAACCGCATATGAATGTAAAGCAGGGCATCCGTTACCAGCCATTATTCCGATAGGCCGGCCTATTGCCAATACTACCACTTATATACTGGATGCGTCTCTGCGGCCTGTGCCGGCGGGTGCTACCGGTGAACTGTATATCGGTGGAGAAGGCGTGGCGCGGGGGTATTTAAACAAAACTACGCTCACGGAAGAACGTTTTATTGCCAATCCTTTCCGTACGGAAAAGGAGAAACAGGATGGGCTTAATGCGCGCCTGTATAAAACCGGTGATCTGGTAAAAGGTCTGCCTGATGGCAACATTGTATTCCTGGGCCGTAACGATACCCAGGTGAAGGTACGCGGTTACCGTATGGAATTAAGTGAAATTGAAGGGTGCCTGTTTTCTTTTCCTGGTATTAAGCAGGCGGTGGTAGTGGTGAGAGAGCAGGAGGGAGGTACCAGATATCTGGCCGGCTATTATGTGGCAGATGATGCACCCGATCAGGATGTGCTGCAGCGCTATCTGGGAGAATTTCTACCTGAGTATATGGTACCACAGGCATTGATGCGCCTGGAGAAGTTACCGCTGAATATTAACGGCAAACTGGAACGCCGTGCCCTTCCTGATCCGCAGTTGACAAATCAGCGTACCTACGAAGCACCGGCCAATGCAACAGAAGAGAAATTATGCGTGGTATTTGGTGAAGTGCTGAATATTGACCCATCTGAGATCAGTGTGCATGACGACTTTTTCCGGTTGGGTGGTAACAGTATTCTGATCATTCGTCTGGTAAACCGGCTGAATGCCTTGCTGGACAGTCATGTCAGCGTAGCAGCCGTTTTTACTGAAAGAACGGTCCGTAATATCGCTGTCCGTTTACAACGTACTGCAGATCATAGTGTGAAGATAACTGCCCCGGTTGTCACTTCTCCGGAAGAACAATTGTTGTCCTTTGCACAGGAACGGTTATGGTTTATCGAAAACTATGAAGGTGGTAGTAATGCTTATAATGTTCCGCTGGTGATGCAGCTGCATCCGGCAGTAGACAAGGATTTGCTGTTACTGGCTTTGCAGGCTGTTATTCGCCGCCATGAGGTATTGAGAAGTGTGATCAGGATTAACCACGCCGGCACGGGTTATCAGCAGGTGCTGGATGCTGCTGCTGATATCATACAGGAAGTGGTATCAGATGATGAAGCGTTGGATATTGCCCTGGCAGCACAAGCTAGTGATGTGTTTAAGCTGGATAAGGAGCCGCCGCTGAAGATAGCGCTCTATACCCTTTACGCAGGGGACGCTACGGAACATTATCTGAGTCTGGTGCTACATCATATTGCTTTTGACGGATGGTCTACCGATATTTTACTCCGGGACTTATTTGATTATTATAAATATTACGAAGCACTTGCTGTTGGAGAGATTGTACAGGCACCTGCGCCATTGTCATTGCAGTATAAGGATTTTGCCTTGTGGCAGCGCCATTACCTGAAAGGCGCTGTGCTGCATCAACAGCTGTCTTACTGGAGCAATAAATTATCCGGCTATGAAACCCTGCATCTGCCAACAGACAAGCCGCGCCCGGCACATTTTAACTATACCGGCGCTGATATTCCTTTTGTGATAGATAAGGCTACCAGTGAGGGTTTGCGGGCTATCTCGCGGGAACTGGAAGTGAGCCTTTACAGTGTGCTGCTGAGTGGTTATTACCTGTTACTGAGTGCTTACAGCCATCAGCGGGATATTGTAGTGGGGAGCCCTGTTGCGAACAGACATTACGGGGAGATAGCAGACCTGATTGGCTTTTTTGTCAATACGCTGGTATTGCGGGAAGAAATAGATCCGAACCAACGGATAACGGACTTCATCCGCCAGGTGGGAGCTTCGGTGATGGATGCACAGTTACATCAGGACCTGCCTTTTGAGAAACTGCTGGATGAGTTGCAGGTAGAACCGGATGTGTCGCGCCATCCGGTGGTCCAGACTGTTTTTGGTATGCATCATTTTGGGGGAACAGATGCCACCGGCGACCTGTTTATTCCCTACAATAACAGTGAGCATTACCATATCGCCAAATACGATCTGAGTACCTACCTGGACGACAGCAGCGAAGAGATTACAGGTCTCTTTAACTATGCCGTCAGCCTTTTTGAGGCTACTACGATCCAAGGATATATTACTACCTATAAAGAAATTTTACAGCAACTGGCGGTTGCCGGGAAGGAGCTACAGATAAAATCACTGCGTTATCAGTCGGCAACAGAACGTACAACATCGCTGGCCCAATGGAATAATCCGTTACAGGCGTTTCCGACGGACAGGCCTGTTCACCGGCTGTTTGAGGAGCAGGCTGCTGCTCATCCTGAGCGCACTGCTGTTGTTTTTGAAGATATACAACTGTCTTATGCTGAGCTGAATACCCGTGCTGATGAGCTGGCGACATATATACGTTACCGTTATCAGCTGAGGCCGGATGACCTGGTAGGCATCTGCCTGGACCGCTCTGAGCATATGCTGATAGCCATCCTGGCGGTGCTCAAGGCCGGAGCGGCTTATGTGCCCATGGACCCTGCTTATCCTGAAGAAAGAATCGCTTATATTCTTTCGGATACAGGAACAAAAGTGGTGTTAACCAATGAAAAACAGGTGGCACGGCTCTCAGCCCTGTCGGCGGAAATTACCGCTGAGGCTATCGACAACCGGCACTTCGTGTCCGAACAATCTACGTTACCTCCTGTGGTAACCACACCAGAACAGCTGGCTTACGTGATTTATACCAGCGGTACTACCGGTCAGCCCAAAGGTGCGATGATCGAGCATCGTAATGTGTCTCGTTTGTTCCATGCTACAGCTGCCTGGTATCATTTTGATGCCAGCGATGTCTGGACCTTGTTCCACTCCGTCGTGTTCGACTTCAGCGTATGGGAGATATGGGGCGCTTTGTGTTACGGCGGTAAGCTGGTGATTCCCTCAACGGAACAAACCAAAGATCCTTCTCTGTTCTACGACTTGTGTGAGCGTGAAGGCGTGACGGTGCTGAACCAGACACCGGGCGCTTTCTATCAGTTCATCGCCGCGTCACAACAGAAGCCCGTTCGTTTGACACAGCTGCGATATGTGATCTTCGGTGGTGATGCACTGAACCTGGCACAGCTGAAACTCTGGTACGATCTGTATACCGATGATGCCCCCAGGCTGATCAATATGTATGGTATCACGGAAACAACCGTCCATGTGACCTGGAAGGCGCTGCGTGCATCGGAACTGGACAAAGGCTCCCTGATTGGCCGTGTGATCCCTGATCTGCAGGCATACGTGCTGAATGAATACCTGGAGCCACTTCCACAGGGAGCGGTAGGAGAGCTGTATGTAGGAGGTGCCGGCGTATGCCGTGGTTATTTAAACCTGCCATCGTTGACGGCTACACGTTTTATTACTGATCCGTTTACCGGTGGTGATGCGCGGTTATACAAAACTGGTGACCTGGTAAGACAGTTGCCCAATGGCGACCTGGAATACATTGGCCGTGCCGATTTCCAGGTGAAGATCAGGGGATATCGTATAGAGCTGGGTGAGATAGAACACCGCATAGCCAGCTATCCGGGCATAAAACAAGCCGTGGTACTGGTGAAGGAACAGGCCGGAGGTAACAAGTACCTGGCTGCTTATTATGTGGCCGATGAGCCTTTGAATCATGAATCCATCCTGGAATACCTGGGATCCTATCTGCCGGAATACATGCTGCCAGCGGTATTGGTACATCTGCCACAATTACCGTTGACCATCAACGGCAAGCTGGACCGCCGCGCTTTGCCGGAGCCTGTATTTACCGACAGTGATCATTACCGTGCTCCTGAAAACAATACAGAAGCAACCATGTGTGCCATCTACGGCCAGGTGCTGGGCATATCCGCTGATAAGATAGGCGTGGATGATGATTTCTTCCGGCTGGGTGGAGACTCTATCGTGAGTATCCAGCTGGTAAGCCGCCTGCGTCAACAGGCCGGCATTCATATCACCGTAAAAGATATCTTCCGTTACCGTACCATTGCCTTACTATATACAAACGTGATTGCTGCAGGTACTACATCTGCAGTGCAACTGGAAACTGAACAGGGTATCCTGTCCGGAGAAGTGCCGTTGTTGCCGATACAACGCTGGTTCTTTACCAATGTCTCCAACGGCCTGCTGCCGAAGTACCATCACTGGAACCAGTCTTTCCTGATCAGTGTGCCCGTGCTGGATATAACGCTGCTGGAATACACGCTGACAGTATTGCTTAACTACCATGACGGACTGCGTTTACGCTACCGTCCTGATAGTACACAATATTACAGCGAAGAGGTAACAGGCGTGGATATACGTCGCCTGGATATCCATACGCTGGAGACACCAGAAGCCTTACATACTTTACTGAGCTCCTGGCAGGCGGACTTTGACATCTATGGAGACCGGTTATTACAGGCCGGTTACCTGGAAGGCTATGCAGACGGGCGTGCGCGCCTCTTCCTGGCGGTGCACCACCTGCTGATAGACACCGTGAGCTGGCGTATGCTGGTGGCGGATATGGAACGTATATACAATCATTTATCAACTGTAACCACAACGGATACACGTTCACTAATAGGATGGTTAGGTCCTAAAGGCAGCAGCTATCGTCAGTGGACAACGCTCGTCTCCGGTTATGAATTATCTGTAGCAGAGCAGGATTACTGGTCTGAGCTATTGCCGGGAATAAAAGCGGGTAATGCTGTTTTGTCCGGCCTGGCGGTTAAGCATACCAGTCATGCGCAGCTGACGTTGGATGCAGCGTATACCGGCCGTTTATTACGGGAAAGCCATCATGTTTATAACACACAGATCAACGATATTTTATTAAGCGCCCTGGGTGTTGCACTGTCGCGCATCACAGGGGAGAAGAACCATTATATATTGCTGGAAAGTCATGGCCGTGAGATGCTTTCAGCATCGATTGATATCACGCATACCAGTGGCTGGTTTACCACTATGTACCCTGTGCAGATCATCAGTGAAGGAGATGATTATGGCGCGCAGCTGGTATCAGCCAAAGAAACCTTACGCGCAGTACCGGCTAACGGTATCGGCTATGGGATACTCACAGGTTATCATCCTGAAGGTCTGCCTCGTATCAGCTTCAACTACCTGGGACAGTTCGATGGGCAGGAAAGTGCCGACAGCAGTGGATGGCAGCTGACAGGAGAAGACAGCGGGCGGCCCATAGATGCCTCCAATGGAGATCATCACCTGATCAACATCAATGGGTTTGTGATGGGTGGCCGCCTTCAGTTCAATATCACCGGCAATATAGCTGCTGATCTGCTGACTACCCTTGCGGCAGAGTACCAGCGGGAATTGGAAAAAATGATTGAATGGCTGGGCTATGCTCCGCGCACCTGGCTGACAGCCAGCGATACAGACAATATCATCTCTAACGGCTGGTTATCAGTGTTGCAATCCCAGCGGGAAGTGTCCGGTGTTTATTCGGCGGGCAGCCTGCAGGAAGGCTTTATCTACCATGCCTTGCACCAGGGCGATGTAGACGATGCCTACCGCGTACAGTTGTCATGGGACTACCACAACGTTATCAATCCGGGCCTGCTGGAACAAGCCTGGCAGTACGCACAACAGCGCTACAGCGCCCTGCGCCTGCGCTTTGCCTGGGAACATGAGCTGGTACAGATTATAGACCGTCATGGTCATACTGACTGGCACTACCAGGATATCAGTCATCAGGACAAAGCTTCACAGGAGGTGTACCTGAATGAACTGATGGTGCAGGACCGTACCCTGCCCTTCGATCTGTCAGCCGGTAATCTGTTCCGGATATATCTGGTGAAACGCGGAGAGCATGAATGGAGCTGTCTTTTCAGCAACCACCACGCCATACTGGATGGTTGGAGCATGCCGTTGCTGCTCAACTATGTACATGAAGTATATCTGCAGCTGTTGCAGGGCGTACCTGTAGTGGTGCGGGAAGACCAGAGTTATGCGGAGGCACAGCGTTACCTGCAGCAACACCGTCAGGATAATGAAGCTTACTGGACTGCTGCAGTGGCTCAGCTGGAAGGGCAGGAAGACCTGAGCTACCTGCTACGTGCAGACCAGCGCCATATTCGCTTATCGGCTTACCGGCATATTCTGCAGCCGGCAGAAAAGGCGCTGTGGATCAGCGGCACCCGCTATGAAGCGCTGAAACGCCTGTGCGCCACCAATGGCGTAACCCTCAATGCCGTGCTGCAATACTGCTGGCATCGTCAGCTGAGCCTTTACGGTAACTCGCGTACAACCGTAGTGGGCATGACTGTCTCCGGCCGTAACCTGCCCATCAACGATATAGAACAATCCGTAGGGTTATATATCAATACACTTCCGGTGATCATGGAACATGGCGCTGGTAGTGTAATATCAGCCATCAGACATTTACAAAACCATATCAGTGAAGTAAACAGCCGCAGTGATATTCATCTGGGAAAATTGCGGCAGGGCGGACGTTTATTTAACAGCCTGTTTGTATTTGAAAACTACCCGGTTCCAACCGGCGCCGGCGACGAAAATGGCCCCTTGTCCATTAAGTTCAGAAGCAGTGCTGAAAAGCTCGATTATCCTTTGGGAGTCATCGCAGCGGAACAGGGAGCAGCGATCAGATTTAATATCAAATATGCAGCAGAATTGTTTGATGAAACCGTCATTGCGCAGCTGCTTTCCGGTGTGGAACTGATCCTGGAACAACTAACAACACAGCAGGATATCACTACAGCATCGCTGGTACATCTACGCGAAACGCAATACCAGCAAATGATCTTCGGCTGGAACAATACTGCCAATGATTATCCTGCTGATAAAACCATCCATCAGCTGTTTGAAGAGCAGGCAGCAGCCACACCTGATGCTATTGCACTGGTATATGAAGATGTTCGTCTGTCCTATGCGGAGCTGAATGCAAAAGCCAATCAGCTGGCTGCGTATATGCGTCTGCATTATAAGTTGAAACCGGACGACCTGGTTGCGCTGTACCTTGACCGTTCGGCACACATGGTGATGGCAATACTGGCAGTACTGAAAGCCGGCGCAGCATACGTGCCGATAGATATTGCCTACCCGGATGATAGAATAGGCTATATTTTGTCGGATACAGCAACCAGGCTGGTGCTCACTAATGAAGTATATCAGCATAGGCTAATACCGCTCACCACGGCAACTGTTGCGGCAATGGACAGTAACACATTTGTGACAACGCTTGCCACGTTTGCTGTTGACAACCTGTATCATATTAATGCTGCAACCAACCTGGCCTATGTAATGTATACCAGTGGTACCACAGGTATACCTAAGGGTGTCATGGTGGAACACCGTAGTGTGAACCGATTAGTGAAGAATATTGATTATGTTGATTTTACCGTGCAGGATCATGTGCTCGCCATTGCCAATTATGCTTTTGACGGCTCAGTGTTTGATATTTTCGGAGCCTTGCTCAACGGGGGGCAACTGGTGATCGCGCCTGAGTGGGCAGCATTGGATCGGCAACAACTGGAAAACCTGATAGTACAGCATCAGATCAGTATCTGCTTTATCACTACTTCACTGTTTCATCGCCTGGTAGATGAAAATCTATCCTGTCTGAATCTGTTGAAATATATTGTTGCCGGTGGGGAGCAGTTGTCTTACACCCATGCGGTGAAATTCCTTGAACAGACCAGTACCGTAAAGCTGGTTAACGGTTACGGCCCTACGGAAAGTACAACGTTTGCGACTACTTATTTAT
This sequence comes from Chitinophaga sp. HK235, assembly GCF_018255755.1. Taxonomy (NCBI): domain Bacteria; kingdom Pseudomonadati; phylum Bacteroidota; class Chitinophagia; order Chitinophagales; family Chitinophagaceae; genus Chitinophaga; species Chitinophaga sp. HK235. The sequence continues at coordinate 277,757 of NZ_CP073766.1, forward strand.
GTAATAACTATCAGGAGTTATCTTCCGGCATCTTACCTATAGGCCGCCCTATTAACAACACAACGGCATATATACTGGATACTGAACGGAGGCCTGTGCCTGTTGGCGCAGTAGGAGAACTGTATCTGGGTGGGGCCGGTATTGCCCGCGGTTATCTGAAACGGCCGGAGCTGACCGAAGAGCGGTTTGTCGCCAATCCTTTCGGGCATCCGGCCGGAAATGGCAAACTGTATAAAACCGGCGACCTGGCAAGATATCAGCCGGACGGCAATATTGAATACATGGGCCGTACAGACTTCCAGGTGAAGCTGCGTGGTTTCAGAATAGAACCAGGCGAAATAGAAAGCTGTCTGAAGACATATCCCGGTATCAGACAGGCTATCGTGCTGGTGAGGGAAAATCCCGACGGAAACAAGTACCTGGCCGGTTATTATACCACAGCCACTGTATTGGAGAAAGACGGCGTCATCGCACATCTGAAAGAGCGGCTGCCGGAATATATGGTGCCTGCCGCGCTGATAGCGCTCGATGCATTGCCACTGACCATCAATGGTAAAACAGATATCAAAGCATTGCCAGACCCGGGCAACGCCGCAATCAGAGAGTATACACCGCCCGAAAATGAACTGCAGCAACAGCTGGCCGATATCTGGCAGCAGCTGCTGGGCGTACAACGGATAGGTATATACGATGATTTCTTTGAGCTGGGCGGGCATTCCCTGTTAACCATGCAGATGAGCACCCATATCAGGAAATTGACCGGGCTGAATGTATCGCTGAAACGATTATTTCAGTGCAGGGATATTTCTCAGCTTTCCGCATGGCTCGGAATATTGCTCCGGGAGAAACAATACACAGAGAGCGATACAGCATTCGACATATTTGAATTATAACCCGAATAACCCTTTCTATTAATCTATAGGTATTTGAGATACTTAACCCAAACAAGAAATTTATGAGCGCAGATTTTAGTAATATCATCAGGATGCTGGAGAAGGCCAGCAAGCGAGGCATGGAGTTCTTTTTCGATAATGAGAAACTTCAGGTAAAAGTAGCCAAAGGGGTAGAGATAGATCCGGAGTTATTGGCAGAAATCAGAGCCTATAAAGATGAGATCGTTGATTTTCTGAAGAGTGATATTAATAATAAAAAAGATACAGAGGCTCCCATTGTCAGGCGGGACAGAACACCAGGAGAGAAGATACCGTTGTCTTATGGACAGGAAGGGTTATGGGTGGTGGATCAGCTGACCGGAAGTCTGCAATACCATATCAAAGGGGTATTTCGTTTGAAAGGCAGGTTGGATAAAGCAGCCCTGAACTACGCACTGCGGGAAATAGTCGGCCGTCACGAAGCGTTGCGTACGGTTATCAGCCTCTCACCGGAAGATGGGCTGCCATATCAGCACCTGCTGGATAAAGAAAACTGGCAACTGCAATATACGGATGAGTGTACAGAAGCATCTCTGGCAGAACACCTGGCCACATTCAGCAACACGCCGTTTGATTTGTCTGCCGATTATATGCTGCGGGTTCAACTGATACGCATGCACGAAGATGAAAATGTACTGGCTATCGAAATACATCATATTGCAGCAGACGGATGGTCTTTGTCCGTGTTGATAAAAGAATTGTCTGCCTTGTATGTGGCCTATGTTACACAGCAGCCGGCTGTCTTGCCGGAGCTGCCTGTACAATATTCAGACTATGCTGTATGGCAGCGGCAACAGGTGCATTCCGGAGAACTGAGTAAAGAACTGGCCTGGTGGCAATTGCGTTTGTCCGGCATTACAGCACTGGAACTGCCTGCAGACTACGGACGTCCGCCGGTAAAAAGTACCCGGGGGCAACTGTATGTCTTACCCATCCCTCAGGATATTTCCACTGCATTGAAAAAGTATGCACAACAGGAGGATGTCACCCTTTATATGCTGATGTTAACCGTATTCAAGGTGTGGTTATATCGTTACTCCGGACAGGAAGATATTTGTGTTGGCAGTGTGATTGCAGGAAGAACAAGGTGGGAGCTGGAAAGCCTGATAGGCTTTTTCGTGAATACCCTGGCGCTGAGAAGTGATCTGAGTGGTAACCCGTCTTTTGCGGCATTGTTGGCGCAGGTGAAGGAAACTACCCTGGGCGCTTATCAGCATCAGGAGGTACCTTTCGGAAAGGTGGTGGAAGCAATGGAATATGAACGTGATCTAAGCCGCCATCCTTTGTTTGATGTGATCTTCTCTCTCCAGAATACACCGGAGGTACAGCTGCCCCGCCTGGGTGATGTAACACTGACCGCAGAAAAAGGGGCTTATGTTACCAGTCAGTTTGATCTCAACGTGATTGTCGGAGAGACGGCACAGGGACTGAACGTTATGGTAGAATACAGTACTGCACTGTATAAGGAAGATACCATCCGCAGTATGTTTGATCATTACAGCGCGCTGCTGTCAGCTGTGCTGGCAGATCCTTCCCGGCGGATTGATGAACTGGATATGATAGGAGAAGCAGAACGGGAAAAGGTTTTGTACACCTTCAATGATCGTGCGGTTACCTATCCTGCGGGCCAAAGCCTGGTGAATTTGTTTGCAGCACAGGTTGCGCGTTCAGCCAATGCAACTGCTGTGGTATGCGGATTGGAGAGCATTACCTATAGCATGCTGGATGAACGCTCTACCCGGCTCGCGCGTTATCTGAAACGGCAAGGTGTGACAGCAGAAAGCCTGGTGCCGCTTTGTATGGAACGATCGGTGGATATGATTGTCGGGATACTTGCCATCCTCAAGGCAGGTGGGGCTTATGTTCCCCTGGACCCTCGTTATCCCCGCGACCGTATCACCGCTATGCTATCTGATACAAACTATTGGGTAGCACTTACCACCACGGAATATGCCGGCCTGCTGAATGGTCGTGAAGACGCTGTCATCTTACGCATAGATAAGCTGGAACATATACTGGACGTACTTTCGCCGGAACCCTTGCCTGTGGATACCAATGCCGCCAGCCTGGCTTATGTGATGTATACCTCTGGTTCCACCGGACTTCCCAAAGGAGTACTGGTAACCCACGGAAATATCACCAGCCTTGCACAGGGAAGTGATTTTGTGGAATTATCTTCTGCCGATGTGCTGCTGTCCACCGGCTCGGTGGCTTTTGATGCCAGCACCATAGAATACTGGGGTATGCTGCTCAATGGTGGCCGGTTGGTATTATGCCCGGAAGACCGTTTGCTGGACAGTGTTCTGCTAAAAGAAGAAATTATACAACAAGGCGTCACAAAAATGTGGTTTACCTCCAGCTGGTTGAATCAGCTGGTAGATACCGATATCAGTGTGTTTGCAGGTTTGCATACGGTTATTGCCGGTGGTGAAAAATTATCGCCACTGCATATCAGCAAGCTGCGGACTGCATATCCGGAACTGGAGCTGATTAACGGTTATGGCCCTACGGAGAATACTACTTTTTCACTGACTTACCGTATACGGGAAACTGCATTTGACAACAGCATCCCTATTGGCCGCCCATTAGGCAACCGTACTGCCTATGTCCTGGATGCCCGGCTGAACCCTGTACCCATAGGTATACCGGGAGAACTATATGTAGGAGGTGCCGGCCTGTCACGCGGCTATCTGAACCGTCCTGAACTGACAGCGGAAAGATTTATCCCGCATCCGTTCAGTAATATCCCGGGTGACCGGCTGTATAAAACCGGAGATATTGTCAAGATGTTGCCGGATGGAAATATACTGTATACCGGGCGTGCTGATGACCAGGTGAAGGTTCGCGGATATCGTATAGAGCCAGGGGAAATAGCCACCGTACTGCAACAGAGCGGATGGGTGAAACAGGCGGTAGTCATATTGAAAAATGGAAAACTGCTGGCCTACATCGTTCCGGAAGATGGATGTGATGATAGTCTGCTGACCACTTATCTCGAAAGCCGTTTGCCGGAATATATGATTCCGGCTGCATTTATTCAGCTGGACAATCTGCCACTGACAAACAACGGGAAAATAGACAGACGTGCCCTGCCAGATCCCGGTCAAACATCCGCCATTGCTGAAAAATATACCGCACCCAAGACGGATGCCGAAATAAAACTCGCTGCCATCTGGTCTGAATTACTGAAAGTGGAACAGGTAAGCGCACAGGATGACTTTTTCAAACTGGGAGGTGATTCCATTATAGCCATCAGTGTGCTCAGCCGGATACGCAAAACATTTGACAAACCTGTAAGGCTATACGATTTATACCAGTACAACGTTTTGTCAGCATTGGCAGAAATGCTGGAGACATCAGCAGCAGCCGTACAGGATGAGGGGCCGGAAATAAAGATCAGGGCCGACCTGGAATCATTGAAGCAGCAACTGCTGTCCTCTTTGCCCGATGCAGATGCTATAGAAGATATATTCCCGCTGAGTGATATTCAAAACGGAATGGTATACGCTTCCCTGGTGGACCCGTCTGGCGGTGTTTATCACGATCAGTTCATCTTCCCATTGCATGATGAACTGAACAGCGCGCTGTTTGAAAAGGCACTGTCCCTGATAGTAGAGAAACATGGAACCTTAAGAACTGCATATAATTTCAACATACATACCGCAGGGGTACAGCTGGTTTATAAAAACATTCAGTTGCCCATCAGTTATCAGGACCATTCCACCATCCGGAACAGTGAAATAAAAACACTCCTCGAAGACTACCTTGCAGCGGAAAGGCAGCGGCCTTTTACGCTGGAAAAGGCGCCACTGTGGCGTGGTACGGTGATCCGGCTGCGGGATTATCAGGTCTTCGTTATCCAGTTCCATCATGCCATCCTGGATGGCTGGAGCCTGGCCTCTCTGATGGCAGAACTGAATACCGTATATAAACAGCTGCTCTATTCCACTGAACAGTTTGTGCCAACACCATTAAAAATCACCTATAAGGATTTTATTGTTGAACAGCTGGCAGAAAAGGAAAATGAGGAAACCCGGAAGTTCTGGCAAACGGAGCTGGCAGACTATAAAAGACTGGAGCTTTTCGGTACGGCGGAAGAGCCGCAGCGGCTGGCGATATCCTATGACAGTGTTTACTTTGAGGAATTGAAGAAACGTACTGCAGAAGATAATATTTCACTCAAAGGGTTGCTGTTGGGCGCTTACCTGTATCTGTTAGGTATGCTCACACATGAAGATGAAGTGACATTGGGGCTTGTATCCAATAACCGTCCTTTGCTGGAAGACAGCGATAAATTACTGGGATGTTTTCTCAATACCCTGCCTTTCCGTATGGAGACGCCACATCAGGGTGTGACCTGGAAAGACTGGTTTGAGCAGGTGGAAAACAAACTGGTGGCATTCAAGGAAAGAGATCGTACTTCCCTGCAGGCGCTGACTGACTGGGTTCCGGATGACGTGCAGCATGAGAATCCTTTCTTTGATGTGTTATTCAACTTTATCAATTTTCATATTCTCAGTCATGATAAGCAGGAACTACTGAGTGATCAGGAGTCCATACACGAAGCGGTGCGGCAGGTAAGGCCCAATGAAACCACCAATACTTTCCTGGATTTTTCAGTGAGCATTACCGGCGACAATCTGCTGCTGGTTTATGCCAAACGCAAACAGCTGAGCAGCGGTTATTCGCTGGAAAAGCTACACGGGTTTCTGAATAAGGTGCTGGATTGTTATCTATATCATTATGAAGAAAATATTGACAGGAATCATATCCTGGGGGAAGAAGTGCCACAGTTGCATGCCTTTAATAATACGGCTGTGTCCTATCCCACAGCCGCTACCATTACGGATATTTTCAGCTCTCAGGTAAAAGTCACCCCGGAAGTGGTTGCATTATCTTTCGGTGAAGAAAGATGGACCTATGCGGCGCTGGACCAGCAATCCAACCGGATGGCGCATTACCTGCTTAGTAACGGGATAACCGGAGAAGAGGCTTATGTGCCTGTTTGTCTGGAACGTTCGGCAGGGCTGATCATCGCACTGCTCGGTATTCTGAAGGCCGGCGCTGCTTATGTGCCTATAGATCCCGATCATCCGCAGGAAAGGATACTACATATGCTGCGTGAGGTGAAGGCTGGTCTGCTTGTAACAAACAACAGCAGTGCGGCCAGACTGCAACTCCCGGAAGATATACAGCTGATCGTGATGGAAGAGGATATACTCCGTAAATATCCTGTAACGCCGCCGGATATACGTTTTGATCCGGAGCGCCTCGCTTATGTGATGTATACATCCGGCACCACCGGCGTTCCGAAAGGAGTGATGGTCACCCACAAAAATGTGGTGAGCCTGGCCAGGGGAGGTGAGTTTACCGGTTTTACCAACAGGGATGTATTGCTGGCTACGGGCTCTCCGTCTTTTGATGCCACCACCATAGAATACTGGGGGATGCTGCTGAATGGTGGGGAACTGGTGATGCTGGAAGAAAACGATCTGCTGGACAGCGAAATACTGAAAGCCACTATCCACCAAAGTGGGGTAACTAAAATGTGGTTTACCGCAGGCTTGCTGAATCAGTTGATTGATACGGATATCTCGATATTTAAAGGTTTGCGGACGGTAATGGCCGGTGGGGAGAAATTATCTGCCGTGCATATTGACAGGTTACGGAAGGCTTTCCCTTCTCTGGAAATTATCAACGGTTATGGCCCTACGGAAAATACCACTTTTTCATTGACGCATCGTATAGGTGATACCGTAGTGGAGCCGATTCCTATAGGTCGCCCCCTGGGCAGCCGCAGTGCCTATATACTGGATAGCCGCCGACAGCTGCTACCTGTCGGCGTGAGCGGAGAACTCTATGTAGGAGGCGACGGGCTGTCGCGCGGTTATCTGAATCAGCCGGAACAGACGGCCGCTCGTTTTATTGAGCATCCTTTTGTGGCAGGGGAGCGTCTGTATCGTACCGGTGATATGGCATATCAGCAGGCGGATGGTGCTATCGTCTACCAGGGCCGTGCCGATGACCAGGTGAAGATACGCGGGCATCGTATAGAACCTGCGGAAATAGAAGCACGCATCACGGCTTATCCCGGCATAAATCAGGCTGCTGTATTAATCCGGGAGCAGGCCGGTGGTGATAAATACCTCGCAGGGTATTATGTGTCGTCAGATACACCGGACCAGGATGTGTTACGAAACTATCTGTCGGAATATCTTCCTGTTTATATGGTCCCTTCGGTGCTGATACAGCTCGATAAACTACCGCTGACACGCAACGGCAAGCTGGACCGCCGCGCCCTTCCTGATACGCAGTTGATAAACCAGCGTCCTTACGAAGGGCCTGTTAACCCGATAGAAGAAACGTTATGCACCGTATTTGGGGAGGTACTGAATCTGGATCCATCGGGGATCAGTGTACAGGACGACTTTTTCCGGATGGGCGGCAACAGTATCATGATCATCCGCCTGGTAAACCGGCTGAATGCCTTGCTAGAATATCATGTCAACGTGGCGGCTGTGTTTACCGGAAGAACGGTCCGCAATATCGCTACACGTTTACAGCGTATAGGCGACAGGGTGAAGATAACCGTCCCTGCCATCACTGCTCCGGAAGAACAGGTGTTGTCTTTTGCTCAGGAAAGATTATGGTTTATTGAAAACTATGAAGGTGGCAGCAATGCCTATAATATTCCGCTGGTATTGCAGCTGCAGCCCTCAGCAGATAAGGAATGGCTGCTGCAGGCTTTGCAGGCTGTTGTGTACCGTCATGAAGTGCTGAGAAGTGTGATTCGGATTAATCAGGAGGGCACCGAATATCAGCAGGTGCTGGAGGATGCAGTTCAGATTACAGAAGAAATATTACCAGATAACAAAGCATTGGATATAGCGCTGGCTAAGCAGGCCAACCATGTGTTTTCGCTGGAGCAGGAGTATCCGGTGAAAATCGCCATCTATACATTGGCCACCGGGGAACGTTATCTGAGCATGGTATTGCATCATATCGCATTCGACGGCTGGTCCACAGAAATACTGCTGCGGGAGGTATTGAAGTATTATCATTATTACGGGCAGCTGGCTGCCGGAAAGATGGAGACGGCAGCAGCGTCTCTACCTGCTCCATTGCCCTTGCAGTATAAGGATTTTGCCTTGTGGCAACGGCACTATCTGAAAGGCGCCGTGCTGAATCAGCAACTGTCTTACTGGAGAGATAAGTTATCAGGTTATGAAACGCTGCACCTGTCAACAGACAAGTCACGCCCGGCACATTTTAATTATGCCGGCGCTGATATGTCTTTTGTGATAGATAAGGCTACCAGTGAGCGTTTACGGGCTATCTCCCGTGAACTGGAAGTGAGTATGTACAGTCTGCTGCTGAGTGGTTATTATCTGTTACTGAGTGCTTACAGCAACCAGCGCGATATTGTATTGGGAAGCCCTGTGGCCAACCGCCATTACAGTGAAATTGCGGATGTTATCGGGTTCTTTGTGAATACACTGGCCCTGAGAGAAGAAATAAACCCGGAACAACGGTTGACAGATTTTATTCGTCAGGTGGGCGCTTCCGTAGTTACGGCGCAGTTACATCAGGATCTGCCGTTTGAAAAGCTGGTGGATGAGTTGCAGGTAGAACCGGACTTATCGCGTCATCCGGTGTTCCAGACCGTTTTTGGTATGCATCATTTCGGAGGAGCGGATGCAGCCGGAGACCTGTTTATTCCTTATAATAACAGTGAGCATTACCGCATTGCCAAATACGATCTGAGCACCTACCTGGATGATAGCAGCGAAGAGATTGCTGGTGTCTTTAACTATGCCGTCAGCCTTTTTGAGGCTACTACGATCGAAGGATATATTGCTACCTATAAAGAAATTTTACAGCAACTGGCGGTTGCCGGAAAGGAGCTGCAGATAAAATCACTGCACTATCAGCCGGCAACGGAACGTACGGTGATATTGTCCAATACCTTGCAAACGTTCCCGGTTGATAAGCCCGTTCACCGGCTGTTTGAAGAGCAGGCAGCTGCTCATCCTGAGCGTACTGCTGTTGTTTTTGAAGATGTAGAACTTTCTTATGGAGCGTTAAATGCGCGTGCTGATGAGCTGGCGACATATATACGTCACCGTTATGAGCTGAAGCCGGATGACCTGGTAGGTATCTGCCTGGACCGCTCTGAGCACATGCTGATAGCCATTCTCGCGGTACTCAAGGCCGGAGCTGCCTATGTGCCCATGGACCCCGGTTATCCTGAAGAAAGAATTGCTTACATCCTGTCGGATACAGGAACGAAAGTGGTGTTAACCAATGAAAAACAGGTGGCACGGCTCTCTGCGCTGTCGACGGCCATAACCGCTGAAGCTATTGACCACCGGCACTTCGTGTCCGAACAGCCTACGTTACCTCCTGTGGTAACCGCACCAGAGCAGCTGGCTTACGTGATTTATACCAGTGGTACTACTGGTCAGCCCAAAGGTGCGATGATAGAACATCGCAATGTATCCCGCCTGTTCCATGCCACGGCGGACTGGTATCATTTTGATGCCAGCGATGTCTGGACTTTGTTCCATTCCGTAGTATTCGACTTCAGCGTATGGGAGATCTGGGGCGCTTTATGCTATGGTGGCAAGCTGTTGATCCCGTCAACAGAGCAAACCAAAGATCCTTCCCTGTTCTACGACCTGTGTGAGCGGGAAGGAGTAACCGTGCTAAACCAAACACCCGGAGCTTTCTATCAGTTTATTGCAACGGCACAACAGAAAGCTAGTCGTTTGACACAGCTGCGATATGTAATCTTCGGCGGCGATGCGCTGAACCTGGCGCAACTGAAGCCCTGGTATGATCTATATGCCGATGATGCCCCAAGGCTGATCAACATGTATGGTATCACAGAAACAACCGTCCATGTGACCTGGAAAGCACTGAGTGCAGCTGAACTGGACAAAGGCTCCCTGATCGGCCGTGTGATTCCTGATCTGCAGGCCTATGTGCTGAATGAATACCTGGAGCCCTTGCCTCCGGGAGCAGTAGGAGAGCTATATGTAGGCGGTGCCGGTGTATGCCGTGGTTATCTAAACCTGCCATCGCTGACGGCTACACGTTTTATCAACGATCCATTCGCCGGCGGTGATGCGCGGCTGTACAAAACCGGAGACCTGGTAAGGCAGTTGCCGGATGGTGAACTGGAATACATTGGCCGTGCCGATTTCCAGGTGAAGATCAGAGGATATCGTATAGAGCTGGGCGAGATAGAACATCGCCTGGCTACCTGTCCGGGCATCAAACAGGCCGTGGTACTGGTGAAAGAACAGGCTGGCAACAAATATCTCGCTGGTTATTATGTGGCTGATGAGCCTTTGAATCATGAATCCATCCTGGAATACCTGGGATCTTATCTGCCTGAATACATGCTACCAGCGGCATTGGTACATCTGCAGCAGTTACCATTGACCATCAACGGAAAGCTGGACCGCCGCGCTTTGCCGGAGCCTGTATTTACCGACAGCGATCATTATCATGCTCCGGAGAATGAGACAGAAGCAGCCATATGCGCCATCTATGGCCAGTTGCTGGGTATAGCTGAAGATAAAATAAGTATAGACGATGACTTTTTCCGACTCGGAGGAAACAGTATTCTTGCCATTCGCCTGATTAACCGCCTGAACACGGTGTTGGGAACCAACATAGGTGTGGCAGCTGTATTCACGGGCAGGACTATCCGAAAACTGGCCGCTGTCAGCGGAGTCTCCGACAGCGTGAAGATTACAGTACCCGTCGTTACTGCTCCGGAAGAACAGTTGTTATCTTTTGCACAGGAACGCTTATGGTTTATAGAGAACTATGAAGGAGGCAGCAATGCCTACAATGTGCCACTGGTGCTGAAGTTGCAGCAACAGGTGAATATAGAAAATCTGTTGCAGGCATTGTATGCAGTAGTGCACCGCCATGAAGTGCTGAGGAGCAGGATCAGGACTACGGAAGCGGGACAGAGTTACCAGGAGATACAGGACGATACAATATATCCACTTGAAATAAACAGAAGAGAGCTGTCTTCTGAAGCTGCACTGGATGCGGAATTAGCGGCACAGTCCAATCGTATCTTTAAGTTAGAGGAAGAACTTCCGGTCAGTATAACGCTCTATACACTCAATCATACACAGCACTACCTGAGCATTGTACTGCACCATATTGCATTTGACGGATGGTCTACAGAGATTCTGCTGCGCGACTTATTGAATTACTATCACTACTACGAATACCTTGCAGCCGGCGATATTGCAGAGGCGGAAAAATATCTGCCTGCACCATTGCCTATACAGTATAAGGATTTTGCGTTGTGGCAGCGCCATTACCTGAAAGGGGCTGTGCTGGACAAACAACTGACATACTGGAAAGATAAGTTGTCCGGTTATGAAACCCTGCATCTGCCAGCAGATAAACCACGACCGGCGCAGATCAGCTATGAGGGCGCTGATGTATCCTTTGTGATAGACAAGGCCGCCAGTGAAGGTTTACGGGCTGTTTCCCGCGAGCTGGAGGTGAGCCTGTACAGCGTGTTGCTGAGTGGTTATTACCTGTTGCTGAGTGCATACAGCAACCAGCAGGATATTGTGGTTGGTAGCCCTGTTGCCAATCGACATTATGGAGAGATAGCAGACCTGATCGGTTTCTTTGTGAATACCCTGGCGCTGCGCGAAGAAATAGATCCGGAACAAGGGATAACAGACTTTATTCGCCAGGTGGGCGCCGCTGTGATGGATGCCCAGCTGCACCAGGATCTTCCCTTCGAGAAGCTGGTGGATGAACTGAATGTGGAACCGGACCTATCACGGCATCCGGTATTCCAGACGACTTTCAGCATGCAGGCGTTTGGTAGTCAGGAAGGAGCTGAACAGCTGTTCCAGCCGTATGAGCAACCAGGCCAGTACAACATCGCCAAATATGACCTGACTGTATTACTCAATGATAGTGGAGAAGAGATTTACGGCGTCTTTAACTATGCAACGGCGTTGTTTGAAGGAGCAACTATAACAGGCTTTATTACTACTTATACAACTATTCTGTCGCAGCTGTTGTCAGGAAAAGGTAGTCAGCTGAAAAAGCTGCATTACCTGGATGAATCGGGGCTTGCCACCATGCTGCGCCACAGCAGGGGAGTCGAACAGCCATTTGCTGCTGATAAGACCATCCATCAATTGTTTGAGGAGCAGGTACGCAGTACGCCTCATGCTCCTGCCGTCGTATATGAAGAAACACGGCTTACCTATGCCGAACTAAATGAAAAAGCCAACCGGCTGGCGGCGTATCTGCGTGAACGTTACGACATTCAGCCAGATGACCTGATCGCACTCGTCCTTGATCGTACAGCGGATATGCTGACGGCCATCCTTGCCGTGCTAAAGGCCGGGGCAGCCTATGTGCCGGTATCACCGGATTATCCGGACGAGCGTATCCACTACATCCTGACGGATACCCGTACCAAAGTAGTGCTGACGAACGAAGTTTATAAAGAAAGATTACAGACTGCAGCCAGTATTGAAGTAGTAGATACTGCTGTTTTATGGGAAGAAAAACTGAAAAATTATAAAACTGACAACCTTGCTCCGCTGGCGGCTTCAACAAATCTGGCCTACGTGATCTACACCAGTGGTACCACCGGTGCAGCCAAAGGTGTAATGATACAGCATCGCAGCGTGATCAACCTGATTACTGCTCTGGTACCGGCGCATACACTGGATCAGCATGAACGGGTAGGCTGTTATTCCAACTATGTATTTGATGCCTTTGTGTATGAGGCATTCCCTGCATTGGCAAACGGTAATACCTTATACCTGTACCCGGACAATATCAGAACGGCCCCGGATGCATTGCGCAGCTATATCGATAAAGAACGTATAACCGTTACATTTATTCCGCCGGTGCTGTTGCGTGAGTTCCTGTCTGCGCCTACCGGCTTATCGTTGATATTTACTGGTGGTGAACAGCTGCCGGACCTGAGTGATATACCTTTCAATGGTACTCTACTCAATGAATACGGTCCTACAGAAGCCACGGTATGTGCTACGATGCATCCTTACCATCCGGGAGACAGCACTGCCAATATCGGCCGTCCGCTGGTCAATACCACAGTGTATGTGCTGGACCAGACAGGCAGACCTGTACCGGTAGGGGCTATCGGAGAACTGTATATCGGCGGCGCTGGTGTGGCGCGTGGTTATCTGAACCAGCCATCGCTGACGGCTACACGCTTTGTTGCAGATCCGTTTGCCGGTGGTGACGCACGGCTGTACAAAACCGGTGACCTGGTAAGGCAGTTGCCCAATGGGGATCTGGAATACATCGGTCGTGCCGACTTCCAGGTGAAGATCAGAGGTTATCGTATAGAGCTGGGTGAGATAGAACACCGCATAGCCAGCTATGCTGGTGTAAAACAAGCCGTGGTGCTGGTGAAGGAACTGGCCAATGGCAACAAATACCTCGCCGGCTACTATGTGGCTGATGAGGTTTTGAATCATGCATCCATCCTGGACTACCTGGGCTCTTATCTGCCGGAATATATGCTGCCAGCGGCCCTGGTACATCTGCAGCAATTACCGTTGACCATCAACGGTAAGCTGGACCGCCGTGCCTTGCCGGAGCCTGTATTTACCGACAGTGATCATTACCGCGCCCCGCAGAATGATACAGAAGCCACGATGTGCGCCATCTATGGGCAGGTACTGGGAATATCCGCTGATAAGATAGGCGTGGATGATGACTTCTTCCGGCTGGGCGGAGATTCCATCGTGAGTATCCAGCTGGTAAGCCGTCTGCGGCAGCAGGCGGGTATTCACATCACCGTAAAAGATATCTTCCGTTATCGCACCATTGCCTCCCTGTATACGAATGTAATTGCTGCGGGTGCTATATCTGCGATACAACTGGAAACAGAACAGGGCATCCTGTCCGGGGAAGTACCGTTGCTACCAATACAGCGCTGGTTCTTTACCAATGTCTCCAATGGTCTGCTACCGAAGTACCATCACTGGAACCAGTCTTTCCTGATCAGTGTGCCAGTACTGGATCTAACAGTGCTGGAACGTACACTGACAGTATTGCTCAATTATCATGACGGACTGCGTTTACGCTATCGTCCTGACGGTACGCAATACTACAGTGAAGAAGCTACCAGCATAGACATCCACCGTCTGGATATCCGCACCCTGGATACACCTGAGGAACTACATACTTTGCTCACCTCCTGGCAGTCAGATTTTGATATCTATGGAGACCGGTTATTACAGGCCGGTTACCTGGAAGGCTACGCAGATGGGCGTGCGCGCCTCTTCCTGGCTATACATCACCTGCTGATAGACACGGTGAGCTGGCGTATGCTGGTGGCGGATATGGAGCGTATTTACAATCATCTGTCCACTGTAACCACAACGGATACACGTTCACTGACAGAATTATTAGGACCCAAAGGCAGCAGCTACCGTCAGTGGACCACGCTGGTTTCCGGCTATGAGTTATCTGTAGCAGAAAAGGAATACTGGTCAGATCTGTTACCGGGAATAAAAGCAGGTAATGCCCTGCTGGAAAGCCTGTCTACACCGGTTGTTAGCTATGCATCCCTGTTGTTGGATACAGCATGTACTGAGCGCTTGCTGCGTGAAAGTCATCATGTTTATAATACACAGATCAACGATGTTTTATTAGGCGCTTTGGGTATTGCCCTGTCTCGTATTACAGGAGAAACAAGTCATTACGTATTGCTGGAAAGCCACGGCCGTGAGGCGCTTTCAGCATCGATTGATATTACGCATACCAGTGGCTGGTTTACTACCATGTACCCTGTAGAGATCATCAGCGAAGGCAATGACTATGGTGCACAACTGGTAGCAGCCAAAGAGAGCTTACGTGCGGTGCCGGCTAACGGTATCGGCTATGGGATACTCACAGGCTACCGCCCTGAAGGTTTGCCCCGTATCAGCTTTAACTACCTCGGCCAGTTCGACGGCCAGGAAAGTATCACCAGTAATGGATGGCAGCTGACAGGAGAGGGTAGCGGCCTTCAGATAGACGCCTCCAACGGCGACCATCATCTGATCAACATCAATGGGCTGGTGATGGGCGGCCGTCTTCAGTTCAATATCTCCGGCAGCATCACTGCAGATCTGCTGACTACCCTGGCAGCACAATATCAGCAGGTATTAGAAGAGATGATTGAATGGCTGGGCCATGCATCGCGTACCTGGCTGACGGCTAGTGATACAGATAATATCGTCTCCAACGCCTGGTTATCAGCGTTACAGCTGCAACAGGAAGTGTCCGGTGTTTACCTGGCGGGCAGCCTGCAGGAAGGCTTTATCTATCATGCATTACATCAGGGAGAGGTAGATGATGCCTATCGTGTGCAGCTGTCATGGGACTATTATAACGTTATCAACCCCGCCCTGCTGCAACAGGCCTGGCAATATGCGCAGCAACGCTATAGCGTGTTGCGCCTGCGCTTTGCCTGGGAACATGAGCTGGTGCAGATCATAGACCGTCATGGACATACTGACTGGCGCTATCTGGATATCAGTGATCAGGACAAAACTTCACAGGAGGCTTACCTGAAAGAACTGATGGCAAAGGATCGTGCCTTGCCCTTTGACCTGTCTGCCGGCAACCTGTTCCGTGTCTATCTGGTGAAACGCGGAGAGCAGGAGTGGAGCAGCCTTTTCAGCAATCACCACGCTATACTGGATGGCTGGAGCATGCCATTGCTGCTCAATTATGTACATGAAGTGTATCTGAAACTGTTGCAGGGCATACCAGTAGTGGCGCGGGAAGACCAGAGTTATGCAGAGGCGCAGCGTTACCTGCAGCAACACCGTCAGGATAATGAAGCCTACTGGACTGCTGCGGTTGGTCAACTGGAAGAGCAGGAAGACCTGAGCAGCCTGCTGCCTGCGGCCCAGCGCCATATCCGGCTGTCGGCTTATCGTCATATTCTGCAGCCGGCGGAAAAGGAACTGGTCATCAGCGGTACCCGCTATGACGCGCTGAAACGCCTGTGTGCTGCCAATGGTGTAACCCTCAATGCCGTGCTGCAATATTGCTGGCACCGGCAGTTGAGCCTTTACGGTAATAGTAATACTACCGTAGTAGGCATGACCGTTTCCGGCCGTAACCTGCCCATTAACGATATAGAACAATCCGTAGGTTTATATATCAACACACTTCCGGTAATCATGGAACATGGCCCTGGCAGTGTATTATCAGCCATTAAACATTTACAGGCCCATATCGGAGAGGTGAACAGTCGCAGCGATGTGAACCTGGGCCGGCTGCAACCCGGCGCAGAACGCCTGTTCAGCAGCCTGTTTGTGTTTGAGAACTATCCTTTGCCTGCCGGAACAGATGGAGAAGAGGGCCTGTTGTCTATACAGTTCAGGAGCAGTATGGAGAAACTGGATTATCCGCTGGCAGTAGTGGCAGCAGAACGTGGTCAGGTTATTAGTCTGCAACTCAAATATGCAGCTGAACTGTTTGATGATGCTATCATTGCACAATTGCTCTCCGGTGTGGAACTGCTCCTGGAGCAACTAATCACACATCCGGATATCGCAGCATCATCGCTGGTACATCTGCGCGGAGCGCAATACCAGCAAATGATCTCCGACTGGAACAACACCGTTCGTGATTATCCTGCTGACAAAACCATCCACCAGCTATTTGAAGAACAGGTGGCGGCCACTCCTGATGCTATAGCGCTGGTATATGGAGATGTACGCCTGTCTTATGCCACACTGAATGCAAAAGCCAACCAGCTGGCTGCGTATATGCGTACCCATTATGAGCTGAAACCCGACGATCTGGTAGGTCTGTATCTGGACCGCTCAGAACAGATGGTGATAGCAATACTGGCGGTACTGAAAGCCGGCGCGGCCTATGTACCGATAGATACCGCTTATCCGGATGATAGAATAAGTTATATTTTATCGGATACAGCAACCCAGGTAGTGCTGACTAACGATGCATATCAGGAGAAACTAGCCCGGCTTACCACGGCATCCATCGCGGCAATAGATAACCATGAATGGCTGCAAATGCTGAATGGCCTTTCTACGGATAATCTGTCATCTATTAATACATCTGCCGATCTGATCTATGTGATGTATACCAGTGGTACTACCGGTATGCCCAAAGGAGTAATGGTCACCCACAACAATGTGGCCCGTCTGGTGAAAAATACAGACTATGTTCGTATTGATACCACAGACCGGATCATGGGAATATCCAATTACGCCTTTGATGGTTCTACCTTTGATATCTTCGGTGCCTTGCTCAACGGTGCATCGCTTATCCTTTCTGATAAAGATCTTTTACAGGATATCAGCAGGTTTGACAACCTGCTTCAGACAGAACAGGTTACCATCTTCTTCATCACCACGGCTTTATTTAATCTTCTTGTAGAAGAATCGCTCCCGGGATTAAAAAATCTGAGGTATATCCTGTTTGGTGGGGAACATGTTTCGTTTAAACATGTAGCCAGCTTCCTGGAAAACTACCCTTCGGTCACATTGCTGCATGTGTATGGTCCTACAGAGACCACCACTTTCGCCACTTCCTTCCGTTGCAATAACCAGGTGAAGGAAGCAGACGGTATTGTGCCCATTGGCCACCCGTTATCAAATACATCTACTTATGTACTGGACGGGAATCTCCGTCCGGTGCCAGCCGGCGCCATCGGAGAGCTATACATAGGAGGCGACGGCGTGGCGAGAGGATATCTCAACCAGCCGGCGCTTACGCAGGAACGCTTTATTAATAGTCCTTTCAGCGGACCGGAGGAAAACAGCCGTCTCTATAAAACCGGAGACCTGGTAAGATACCTGCCTGATGGCAATATCGAATACATTGGCCGTACCGATTTCCAGGTGAAGCTGCGCGGTTACCGTATGGAGTTGGGTGAGATAGAACACCGCATGACCAGCTACCCTGGTATTAAACAGGCAGTAGTGTTGTTGAAGGAGCCGGATGGTGGGAATAAATATCTGGCGGGTTATTATGTCACGGAGATAGATATCGACCATACACTTTTATTAAATTATCTGGAAGCACAGCTGCCGGAATATATGGTACCAACAGTATTGGTGCCACTGGAACAATTGCCATTAACCATTAATGGTAAACTGGACCGTCGGGCTTTACCGGATGCTGTATTTACAGATGAACGTTACTACCGTGCCCCGGAAAATGATATAGAAGCAGTATTGTGTGGTGTCTATGGTGAGGTGCTGGGCATAGCGTCAGACAAAATCGGGACAGAAGATGACTTCTTCCGTTTGGGTGGTAATAGTATCATGGCTATCCATCTGATGAACCGGATTCATACGGTAATAGATATACGAATAAATGTATCAGCGGTTTTCACTTGCCGGACTATCCGCAAACTCGCTGCTCACCTGCAAGGCAGCGGTAATGAACATGTAAGCATCACCACACCGGTCATCACTTCTGTGGAACAGCAGTTATTGTCCTTTGCCCAGGAGCGTTTATGGTTTATCGAAAATTATGAAGGCGGTAGCGGTGCCTACAATATTCCGCTGGTATTGCGATTGCAACCTGATGTGGATAAAACATGCCTGGAGCAGGCGTTACGGGCTGTTGTGCATCGTCACGAAGTGCTAAGAAGTGTAATCCGGGTAGGTAAAGACGGACAAAGTTATCAGGAGGTGATGGATGATACCGTTTACCCATTGCAGATTACAGAAAAAATATTGCATACTGAACAGGAACTGGATACTGCCCTGGCGGAGAATGCGAGTCATGTGTTCAGACTGGAAGAAGAATATCCGGTGAAGGCAGCTGTATACAATTGTCAGAATGACAGTTATCTGAGCCTGGTATTGCACCATATTGCATTTGATGGCTGGTCGGCAGATATTTTACTGCGGGAGCTATTGCAGTATTATCATTATTATACAGCACTACATGCTAATGATACTGTTAAAGCGACCGCTTTTGCAATACAGCCCTTGCCGTTACAGTATAAGGATTTTGCCTTGTGGCAGCGGCAGTACCTGAGTGGCGCTACCTTGAACAAACAGTTGTCTTACTGGAAAAATAAGCTTTCAGGTTATGAAACGCTGCAGCTTCCTACGGATGCACCCCGTCCGCCTAAAGTGAGTTATGCAGGGGCGGATATGGTGTTTAGTCTGGACAAGGCCACCAGCGATCATCTGAGGGCAGTCTCCCGGGACCTGGAAGTGAGTATGTATAGCCTGTTATTGAGTGGCTATTATCTATTGCTGGGCAGTTACAGTAGCCAGCGTGATATTGTTATAGGTAGCCCTGTAGCCAATCGTCATTACAGTGAATTGGCGGATGTTATCGGTTTCTTCGTGAATACGCTGGTATTGCGGGAAGAGATAGATCCGGAGCAAAGATTGACAGATTTTATCCGTCAGGTAGGATCTTCAGTGGTTACCGCCCAGCTGCATCAGGACCTTCCGTTTGAAAAACTGGTGGAAGAGCTGAAAGTAGCACCGGACGCTTCCCGTCATCCTATTATACAGGTAATATTTGACGGACATAACTTTAATGGACGGAATATACCCGAAGATAATCAGCTCATCTTGCCATATAGCAGGCAATCTGAGTATAGAACAGCAAAATTTGATCTTGCTGTGATGATCAGTGATAACGAGGAAGAGATCCATGGCGCATTTAACTACGCCACGAGCCTGTTTGAAGAACGAACGATAGCCGGTTATATTGATACTTATAAGGAAATTTTAAGTCAGCTGTCTACCCTTGTGAAAACCAGTGATCAACAAATAAAATCATTGCGTTACGTAGAAGCGGCGGCGTATGATAAAATCAAACATCAGCAAAACAACACAGCTAGCCTATATCCCACTACAGCTACCATCCATGGACTGTTTGAATCTCAGGCGGCGCTGATACCAGACCAGCCTGCCATCGTATGTGGTGACAACAAACTGACCTATCGTGAACTGAATGAACAGGCCAACCAGCTGGCAGCCTACCTGAAGAAAAATTTTGATGTTCAGCCGGATGATCTGATCGTACTGTGTATGGAGCGTTCAGCAGATATGCTGATAGCGGTGCTGGCTATCCTCAAGGCAGGAGCTGCCTATGTGCCGGTGGATGTTTCTCATCCTGATGACAGATTACATTATATTATCAGCGACACCCGTACCAAAGTGGTACTGAGCAACGAACAACATACGGAACGTATCAAATCACTGACTGAGGGACTCTCCTTAAAGGTACTCAATACAGGAGATATTTATTTCCAGACCGGGCTGTCAGTAAGGTATAGTGGAGAAAATGCCGGTATTGCAGTTGATCCTTCGCAGCTGGCCTATGTAATCTATACCAGTGGTACAACAGGCCGTTCCAAAGGCGTGATGGTAGAACACCGGAATGTGGTCAATTATCTGTTCAACGTACAGGATGTCTTACCGGAAGATCTAACCCGTGTTGATTTTTCCGGGAATTTATCTTTTGATCTATCGGTAACGACTACCCTGTATCCATTGTGTTTTGGTAAATGCCTGTATATTTTTGAAGGTAGTATAACCGATGTGGCAGCCTATGAGCAACACTTGATCACTCACGGTATTGAGCTGGTGAAGAGTACACCCGCGTACCTGTCGCTGCTGAATAACCCCGAAGTGCAGGTGAAGACGGCAATAGTAGGAGGTGAGAAGTTGTTGCGTCACCAGATCAGCAGAATACTTTCCAGCTTTACGACTATCATTGACGAATACGGTCCAACAGAAACCACAGTAGGAGCTACTTATTATCGTATAGACGATACTGTTACAACGTTTTCTATCGGCAAAGCTTACCATCATTACAGTATTTATGTGCTGGACGATCAGCTGAGGCCAGTACCAGCCGGGGCTATCGGAGAGCTTTACATAGGCGGAGCCGGAGTGTCGCGTGGGTATCTGAATCAGCCTGAATTGACCCGTGAACGTTTTATCGGAAATCCCTTTGGCAGTGGTTATCTGTATAAGACCGGCGATGCGGTAAGATACCTCCCTGATGGTAATCTGGAATACATTGGTCGTACGGACTTCCAGGTGAAAGTTCGTGGTTACCGTATAGAACCGGGTGAGATAGAACACCGGTTGACAGCCTATCCTGGCATTACGGATGCAGTGGTGCTGGCAAGGGAGCAGGCAGCGGGCGTTCATTACCTGGCTGGTTATTATGCATCGGCAACAATACCGGATGAACAGGCATTACGTGACTATCTGGCCAGTTATCTGCCTGAATATATGATTCCGTCTGTGCTGATGCGGCTGGATGCCTTGCCGCTGACGGCTAATGGGAAGCTGGACCGCCGTGCCTTACCAGATCCTGCGTTTGCAGGGCAGGGTGGTTATGAAGCACCGGCCAATGCGATGGAGAAACAATTGTGTGCTGTATTTGGCGAAGTCCTGGAAATGGACGCAGGCAGCATAAGCGTGACCGATGACTTCTTCCGTTTGGGCGGTAACAGTATTCTTGCCATCCGTCTGGTCAACCGGCTGAATGCCCTGTTGGGCACAAAAACAGGCGTGGCAGCAGTGTTTAACAGCCGCACCATCCGCAAACTTTCAGCAGCATTGCAGGAGGGTACCGGTGATCATGTGAAGATTACCGTCCCGGTTATTACTTCTCCCGAAGAACAATTGTTGTCTTTTGCCCAGGAGCGTTTATGGTTTATTGAGAATTATGAAGGCGGCAGCAATGCCTATAACATACCGCTGGCACTGAAGTTACAGCCACAGGTGAACACAGACAACCTGTTACAGGCGCTACGGGCAGTCATTCATCGTCATGCGGTACTAAGAAGCCTGATCAAAATGAATGCTGATGGAGAAAGTTATCAGATAACACCTGACGAAAGTCTGTATCCCGTAGAGATAGAAATGTATGCATTAAGTGATCAGGATTCACTGGATGAAATAATAAGCATCAATGCCCGCCACATTTTCAGGCTGGATGAAGAATACCCTGTAAAAATAGGATTATATGTACTCGGCACAGAAGAACGTTGCCTGAACATCGTCTTGCATCATATTGCATTTGATGGCTGGTCTACGGAAATCCTCTTGCGTGACTTATTGAATTATTATAACTATTACGAAACACTTGCGGCCGGAGAAGCTGTAGCGACAGAAAAATATCTGCCTGCACCATTGCCTTTGCAGTATAAGGATTTTGCTTTATGGCAGCGGCATTATCTGAAAGATGCAGTACTGGAGAAACAATTGTCATACTGGAGGGATAAATTATCCGGCTATGAAACGCTGCATCTGCCGACAGACAAACCCCGTCCTGCCTACATCAATTATACCGGGGCGGATATTTCCTTTACGCTGGATAAAGCCACCAGCGATGGATTACGGGTCCTCTCCCGGAACCAGGAAGTAAGTATGTACAGTGTACTGCTGAGTGGCTATTACCTGTTGCTGGGCGCTTACAGCAATCAAAGGGATATCGTATTGGGCAGCCCTGTGGCCAACCGCCACTACAGCGAAATTGCGGATGTTATCGGTTTCTTTGTCAATACACTTGCCCTGAGAGAAGAAATAGATCCTGAACAACGGATAACAGACTTCATCCGTCAGGTGAGTGAATCCGTGATAGGAGCCCAGCTGCATCAGGACCTGCCGTTTGAGAAGCTGGTGGACGAATTGCAGGTAGAGCCTGATATGTCGCGTCATCCTGTATTCCAGACAACTTTCAGTATTCAGCATTTTGGTGGTAATGGCCCTGATACGTCGGGCCTGTTTGCTCCCTACGGAGCCAGTGGCTATTATAAAGTCGCTAAATATGATCTGAGCGTTATACTGGATGATAGCAGTGAAATGATCACGGGTGCTTTTAACTACGCCCTGAGCCTTTTTGAAGCCACTACGATTGAAGGATATATTAGCACCTATAAGGAAATTTTACGTCAACTGGCGCTTGCCGGAAAAGAACTGCAGATAAAATCACTGCGTTATCAGCCGGCAACAGAACGTACGGCGATGTTGGCTGAATGGAATAACCCATTACAAACGTTCCCGGTAGACAAGCCCGTTCACCGGCTGTTTGAAGAGCAGGCTGCTGCTCATCCTGAGCGGACTGCTGTTGTTTTTGAAGATGTACAATTGTCTTATGGAGAGTTAAATACCCGTGCTGATGAACTGGCAGCATATATACGTTACCGTTATCAGCTGAAACCGGATGATCTGGTAGGTATCTGCCTGGACCGCTCCGAGCATATGCTGATAGCCATCCTCGCGGTGCTCAAGGCCGGCGCTGCCTACGTGCCCATGGACCCTGCTTATCCTGAAGAAAGAATCACCTATATCCTGTCAGATACGGGAACGAAAGTGGTGTTAACCAATGAAAAACAGGTGTCGCGGCTCTCAGCTCTGTCGGCGGAAATTACCGCTGAAGCTATTGACCATCGGCACTTTGTGTCCGAACAGCCTGTATTGCCTCCTGTGGTAACCGCACCAGAACATCTGGCTTACGTGATTTATACCAGCGGTACTACCGGTCAGCCCAAAGGTGCGATGATTGGGCATCGCAATGTTGCCCGCCTGTTCCATGCCACAGCGGCCTGGTATCATTTTGATACTACTGATGTCTGGACTTTGTTCCACTCCGTAGTATTCGACTTCAGCGTATGGGAGATATGGGGAGCTTTGTGTTACGGTGGTAAGCTGGTGGTTCCGTCAACGGAACAAACTAAAGATCCTTCCCTGTTCTACGACTTGTGTGAGCGGGAAGGCGTGACGGTGCTGAACCAGACACCGGGTGCTTTTTATCAGTTCATCGCAGCGGCACAACAGAAAGCTAGTCGCTTGACACAACTGCGATATGTGATCTTTGGTGGTGATGCACTGAACCTGGCACAGCTGAAACCCTGGTACAACCTGTATGCCGATGATGCCCCACAGCTGATCAATATGTATGGCATCACGGAAACAACGGTCCATGTGACCTGGAAGGCGCTCAGCGCAGCTGAACTGGACAAGGGCTCTCTGATCGGCCGTGTGATCCCTGATCTGCAGGCATACGTGCTGAATGAATACCTGGAGCCGCTTCCACAGGGAGCGGTAGGAGAGCTGTATGTAGGAGGTGCCGGCGTATGCCGTGGTTATTTAAACCTGCCATCGCTGACGGCTACACGCTTTATCAAGGATCCGTTTACCGGTGGTAATGCAAGGCTTTATAAAACCGGCGACCTGGTAAGGCAACTGTCTAATGGCGAACTGGAATATATCGGCCGTGCTGATTTTCAGGTGAAGATCAGAGGTTATCGTATAGAACTGGGCGAGATAGAACACCGCCTGGCCAGCTATCCCGGCGTAAAACAAGCCGTGGTGCTGGTGAAAGAACAGGTGGGCAACAAATACCTCGCCGGCTACTATGTAGCTGATGAGGCTTTGGATCATGAATCCATGCTGGAATATCTGGGTTCTTATCTGCCTGAATATATGTTGCCGGCGGCTCTGGTGCATCTGCAACAATTACCGTTGACCATCAACGGGAAGCTGGACCGTCGCGCTTTACCGGAGCCGGTATTTACCGATAGCAATCATTACCGTGCCCCGGAGAATGATACAGAAGCCACGATGTGCGCCATCTATGGCCAGGTGCTGGGTATAGCCGGAGATAAGATAGGCGTAGATGATGACTTCTTCCGGCTGGGTGGTGACTCCATTGTGAGTATCCAGCTGGTGAGCCGTCTGCGTCAACAGGCCGGTATTCATATCACCGTAAAAGACATCTTCCGTTACCGTACCATTGCCTCGCTTTATACGAATGTGATTGTCGCAGGTACTGCATCTGCAGTACAATTGGAAACAGAACAAGGCATCCTGTCCGGGGAAGTGCCACTGCTGCCAATACAGCGCTGGTTCTTTACCAATGTCTCCAGTGGCCTGCTGCCGAAGTTTCAGCACTGGAACCAGTCTTTCCTGATCAATGTACCGGTACTGGATAGGACACTGCTGGAACGCACACTGACAGTATTGCTCAATTATCATGACGGGCTGCGTTTACGCTATCGCCCTGACGGTACGCAATACTACAGTGAAGAAGCTACCAGCATAGACATCCGCCGCCTGGATATCAGTACCCTGGAGACACCTGAGGAACTGCATACTATACTGAGCTCCTGGCAGGCAGACTTTGACATCTACGGAGACCGGTTATTACAGGCCGGTTACCTGGAAGGCTACGCAGATGGGCGTGCCCGTCTTTTCCTGGCCATACATCACCTGCTGATAGACACCGTAAGCTGGCGTATGCTGATGGCAGATATGGAACGTATTTACAATCATCTGTCAACAGTAACTACAACGGATACACGTTCACTGATAGAATGGTTGGGCCCCAAAGGTAGTAGCTACCGTCAGTGGGCAACGCTGATCTCCGGCTATGAGTTGTCTGTAACAGAACAGGAATACTGGTCTGATCTGTTGCCTGGAATAAAGGCAGGTAATGCCCTGCTGGAAAGCTTGTCTACACCCAATGTAAATGCTGCGTCCCTGTTGTTGGATACAGCATATACCGGCCGTTTGCTGCGTGAAAGTCACCATGTCTACAATACACAGATTAACGATATTCTGTTAAGTGCTCTGGGTGTCGCACTCTCGCGCATTACGGGAGAAAAAAGTCATTATATATTGCTGGAAAGCCACGGCCGTGAGGCACTTTCGGCATCGATTGATATTACGCATACCAGTGGCTGGTTTACTACCATGTACCCTGTAGAAATCACCAGCGAAAGCGATGACTATGGTGCACAACTGGTAACAGCTAAAGAAACCTTGCGTGCAATACCGGCTAACGGTATCGGCTATGGGATATTGACAAACTATGATCCTGAAGGATTACCTCGCATCAGTTTCAACTACCTCGGCCAGTTCGATGGACAGGAAAGTGCCGCTGGCAGCGGATGGCAGCTGACAGGGGAAAGCAGTGGCCGCACTATAGATGCCTCCAACGGCGATCATCACCTGATCAACATCAACGGATTGGTGATAGGGGGCCGTCTTCAGTTTAATATCTCCGGCAGCATAACAGCTGATCTGCTGACTACCCTGGCAGCACAGTATCAGCAGGTATTGGAAGACGTGATTGAATGGCTGGGCCTTGCATCGCGTACCTGGCTGACGGCCAGCGATACAGATAATATCGTCTCCAACGCCTGGTTATCGGTGTTGCAATCACAGCAGGAAGTGTCCGGCGTTTACCTGGCGGGCAGCCTGCAGGAAGGCTTTATCTATCATGCGTTGCATCAGGGAGAGGTGGATGATGCCTATCGTGTGCAACTGTCATGGGACTACCATAACGCCATCAACCCGGCCTTGCTACAACAGGCCTGGCAGTACGCACAACAGCGCTACAGTGCCCTGCGTCTGCGTTTTGCCTGGGAGCATGAGCTGGTGCAGATCATAGACCGCCATGGACATACTGACTGGCGTTACCTCGATATTAGCAATCAGGACAAAACCTCACAGGAGGCTTACCTGAAAGAACTGATGGTACAGGACCGTACGTTGCCTTTCGACCTGTCAGCAGGTAACCTGTTCCGGATATACCTGGTGAAACGTGGAGAGCGTGAGTGGAGCAGTCTTTTCAGTAATCATCACGCCATACTGGATGGCTGGAGTATGCCATTGCTGCTCAACTACGTACATGTAGTATATCTGCAGTTGTTGAAAGGAGTACCAGTAGTGGTGCAGGAAGATCATAGTTATGCTGAAGCGCAGCGTTACCTACAGGAACACCGTCAGGATAATGAAGCCTACTGGACTGCTGCGGTTGGTCAACTGGAAGAGCAGGAAGACCTGAGCAACCTGCTGCGTGCAGATCAGCGCCATATCCGCTTATCGGATTATCGTCATATTCTGCAACCGGCGGAAAAGACATTGGTCATCAGCGGTGCCCGTTATGAGGCGCTGAAACGCCTGTGTGCTGCCAGTGGTATTACCCTCAATGCCGTGCTGCAATACTGCTGGCATCGTCAGCTGAGTCTTTACGGCAATACCCGTACAACTGTAGTGGGGATGACCGTCTCCGGCCGTAACCTGCCCATTAACGATATAGAACAATCCGTAGGTCTATATATCAACACACTGCCGGTAATTATGGAACACGGCGCTGGTAGCGTATTGTCGGCTATCAAACATTTACAGGCCCATATTGGTGAGGTGAACAGCCGCAGCGATGTGAACCTGGGCAGGCTGCAACCTGGCGGTGAACGCCTGTTCAGCAGTCTGTTTGTATTTGAGAACTATCCGGTACCCACAGGAACGGAGGACGACGGAAGTGGGCTGTCCATTCAGCTGACTGGCAGTGTAGAAAAACTGGACTATCCGCTGGCCGTGGTGGCTGCAGAACGTGGCCAGGTAATCAGCCTGGAACTCAAATATGCAGCAGAGCTGTTTGATGAGGCTACCATAGCACAATTGCTTTCCGGCATGGAATTGGTCCTGGAACAACTAACAGCACATCCCGATATCGCGGCATCATCGCTGGTACATCTGCGCGAAGCGCAATACCAGCAAATGATCTTCGACTGGAACAATACTGCTCATGATTATCCTGCTGACAAAACCATTCATCAGCTGTTTGAAGAACACGTGGCGTCCACTCCTGATGCCATTGCGCTGGTGTATGAAGATGTCCGTCTGTCTTATGCCGTACTGAATGCAAAAGTTAATCAGCTGGCTACGTATATGCGTACCCATTATGAGTTGAAGCCAGATGATCTGGTAGGACTATACCTCGACCGTTCGGAACAGATGGTGATAGCAATATTGGCAGTACTGAAATCCGGCGCTGCATATGTACCGATAGATATCGCTTACCCGGATGATAGAATTAGCTATGTTTTATCGGATACAGCAGCCCAACTGGTGCTGACCAATGAGGTATATCAGCATAAACTAACACAGTTTACCACGGCAGCTGTTGTAGCAATAGATAACAACCTGTTTGTGCAAACGCTGGCCACGTTTCCTGTCGACAATCTGTATCATATCAATACTGCAACCGACCTCGCTTATGTAATATACACCAGTGGTACCACAGGTATGCCCAAAGGCGTGATGATAGAGCACCATAGCGTGAACCGCCTGGTGAGGAATGTAGGTTATGTTGATTTTACAACGGAGGATCATGTTCTCACCATTGCCAATTACGCTTTTGATGGTTCTGTACTTGAGATCTTCGGTGCACTGCTCAACGGTTGTCAGCTTGTGATCGCGCCTCAGGGGGCAGCACTGGATCTGCAACAACTGGAAAAACTGATGGTGCGGAACCAGATCACCATCAGCGTTTTCACTACTTCGTTGCTTCACCGCCTGATGGATGAAAAACTATCCTCCCTGTATCAGTTGAAATATATTATTGCCGGTGGTGAACAGTTGTCCTACATCCATGCTGCGGAATTCCTGGAACAGGCCAACACTGTAAAACTGGTTAACGCTTACGGACCTACGGAAAGTACTACCATTGGAACAACCTATTTATCTAATAATTATCAGACATTATCTGCTACCATCCTGCCCATGGGTCGCCCTATGGAAAATACTGTAGCATATATACTGGATAATGAGCTGCGGCCCGTGCCTGTTGGCGTGGCGGGAGAACTGTATCTGGGTGGAGCCGGTATTGCCCGCGGTTATCTGAAACGACCTGAGCTGACAACAGAACGGTTTATCGCCAATCCTTTCTCTACAGAAAGCGAAAAACGGAAGGGAATAAATCAAAGGTTATATAAGACAGGAGACCTGGTAAAATTCCTGCCCGACGGCAATATCGAATATATTGGTCGTACGGATTTCCAGGTGAAGCTGCGCGGTTATCGTATAGAGTTGGGCGAGATAGAACATCGTATCACAGGCTATCCTGGTATTAAACAGGCCGTCGTGTTGTTGAAGGAACAGGCCGGTGGCAATAAATACCTGGTTGGTTATTATGTGGCGGAAACAAACATCGATCATACGCTTTTGTTAAGCCATCTGGAAGCACAGCTGCCGGAATATATGGTGCCCACAGTATTGATCCCGCTGGAACATTTACCATTAACCGTTAATGGAAAATTGGACCGGCGCGCTTTACCGGATGCTATATTTACAAATGAACATCACTACCGTGCCCCTGAAAATGATATAGAAGCTGCATTGTGTGGTATCTATGGCGAGGTATTGGGAATAGCGTCAGATAAAATCGGGACTGAAGATGACTTCTTCCGGCTGGGTGGTAACAGTATCATGGCCATTCGCCTGATGAACCGGCTGAATACGGAATTGAATGCACAGATAAGTATATCCGGGATATTTACCTGCCGGACTATCCGTAAGCTTGCAGGTTACATACAGCATAGTGATGCTGAGCATGTAAGCATAACCATTCCGGTTGTTACTGATGAGGAGCAGCAATTGCTGTCTTTTGCACAGGAGCGTTTATGGTTTATTGAAAATTATGAAGGGGGAAGCAATGCTTATAATATACCGGTGACGCTCCGGCTACAGGAGCATGTGAATCCGGCAACACTACTGCAGGCTATACGGGCTGTGGTCAGCAGACATGAGATACTGAGAAGTTTGATTAAGGTAAATGCTGAAGGAGACGGGTATCAGATGGTGCCTGATGAAAGTAAATATCCTGTAGCTATAGAGGAATATATGCTGAATGATCATGCTGCTCTTGCAGAAACAGTGGATATGAATGCCCATCATATATTCAGACTGGATGAAGAATATCCTGTGAGGATAAGGCTGTACACCCTTGCAACAGGAGAACGTTATCTGAACATGGTATTACATCACATTGCATTTGATGGATGGTCTACCGGTATTCTGTTGCGTGATTTGCTGAACTATTATCATTATTATGAATGCCATGAAGCCGGCGATATTATACTGGCAGAAAAATACCTGCCTGCGCCGCTACCCTTGCAGTACCGGGATTATGCCCTGTGGCAGCGTCGCTATCTGAAAGACGCGGTACTGAATAAACAGCTGGATTATTGGAAAAATAAATTATCCGGTTATGAAACCCTGCATCTGCCAACTGACAAGCAGCGTCCGGAACATATTAACTATGAAGGAGCGGATGTGGGTTTTGTAATAGATAAGGCTGTAAGTGATAGATTGAGATTGTTGTCCCGAGAGCTGGAAGTGAGTATGTACAGTGTGTTGCTGAGTGGTTATTATCTCCTGCTGAGTACATATAGCAATCAGCAAGATATTTTAGTAGGTGCCCCTGTCGCGAATCGTCATTATGGAGAAATTGCAGATCTGATTGGTTGCTTCGTCAATACAATGGTATTGCGCGAGGAGATAGATCCGGAGCAGCGAATAACAGACTTTATCCGTCAGGTAGGTACTTCGGTAGTTGCTGCACAGTCGCATCAGGACCTGCCTTTTGAGAAACTGGTAGATGAGTTGCATATAGAACCGGATACATCCCGTCATCCGCTGTTTCAAACGGCTTTCAGTTTGGAGGATTCCGATAATAATGAAGCCATTGGTAAGCTCTTCCTGCCTTATAATAATGCTGGCGGGTACAATATTGCCAAATATGACCTTACTGTTTTGCTCAAAGATAGCGGGGAAGAGATATATGGAGCATTCAACTATGCAACGTCCTTATTTGAAGGAGAAACGATAACAGGTTTTGTCAATACTTATATCACTATTCTTGAACAGCTGTCGGCCGGCGAGGATAGCCGGTTGAAGTCGCTGGTCTACTTGGACGAAGTGCAATATCAGCAGATGGTCATTGACTGGAATGATACTGTTGGTGATTATCCTGTTGATAAAACTATTCATCAGTTGTTTGAAGAACAGGTGGCGGCCAGGCCAGACGCTACAGCTTTGGTATATGAAGGCGTTCGTCTGTCCTATGCATCGCTGAATGCAAAAGCCAATCAGCTGGCTTCCTATATCCGTGACTGTTATAATTTGCAGCCTGATGATCTGGTGGTTTTATGTCTTGACCGATCAGAACACATGATAGTGGCTATACTGGCTGTGCTGAAAGCCGGAGCTGCCTATGTGCCGATAGATGCTGATTATCCAGATGACAGGATCGCTTATATTTTATCTGATACCGCCACCAAACTGGTACTGACTAATGAAGTGTATCAGCATAAACTGTCTCAGATCGCTACAGTAGCCGTTAGGTCAATAGACAGCGATGAACTGATATCGGCTATAGCTGATCTTCCGGTGGATAATCTGCTGCATATTAATACTGCTGCTGATCTGACTTATGTGATGTATACCAGTGGTACTACCGGTGTCCCCAAAGGAGTGATGATCACCCACAGGAATGTGGTACATATGGTGAAAGATGTGACTACTATCAATATTGATGAAACAGACAGGCTACTGGCAGTATCCAATTACACCTTTGATGGCTCAACCTTTGATTTCTTCAATGCACTGCTGAACGGTGCGTCACTTGTCTTGTCAGACAAGGATCTTTTGCGGGATATGGACAGGTTCGGCCATAATCTTAAGGAAGAACAGATTACTGTCTTTTTAGTGACCACTGCATTGTTTAATCTGCTGGTGGATGAATCACTGCCCGGATTAAATAATCTGAAATATATCTTATTTGGTGGGGAGCGTGGTTCGGTTAAGCATGTATCAACGTTCCTGAAAAATTATACTTCGGTGCAGCTGGTGAATGCATACGGTCCTACAGAAGCAACCGTTTATGTCACTTCTTTCCGTTGCAATAACCAGGAGCATGTAACGAATGGTGTAGTTCCCGTTGGACGCCCCTTATTGAATACATCTATCTATGTGCTGGATCGTAATCTTCGTCCTGTGCCGGTCGGTGCTGTCGGAGAATTGTATGTGGGAGGCGATGGGGTAGCCCGTGGTTATCTCAATCAGCCGGCACTTACAGAAGAACGTTTTATTAAAAGCCCTTTCAATAGGTCAGAAGAAAATATTCGCCTGTATAAAACGGGAGATCTGGTGAGATACCTGCCGGACGGTAACATCGAATACATCGGCCGCGCAGATTTTCAGGTGAAATTACGTGGTTACAGAATAGAGCTGGATGAAATAGAGCAACGTATACTTTCCTGTCCGGGTATTCGTCAGGCGGTGGTATTGGTGAAGGAACAGGAAGGGGGAAATAAATATTTGGCAGGCTATTATGCCACTGATGAAGATATAACCCAGACAACATTATCAGCTTATCTGAATAAATCGCTGCCGGAGTATATGGTGCCGGCTATCCTGGTGCCGCTGAAACAATTGCCCTTAACGGCTAATGGGAAGCTGGACCGTCGCGCATTGCCGGATCCGGTTTTCACGGAGAAACATCATTACCGGGCCCCGGAGAATGATATAGAATCGGCATTATGCAGCATCTATGCTGAAGTGTTGGGGAGAACACCGGATACAATTGGAACAGAAGATGACTTTTTCCACCTGGGAGGTAACAGTATTATGGTGATTCGCCTGGTGAACCGTATCTATAAAGTGACGGGTATACGAATAAACGTACCGGCGGTTTTCACCTTCCGGACTATCCGTAAACTCGCTGTTCACCTGCAGGATGGCGGTAGTGAACACGTAAGCTTCACGATACCGGTCATCACATCTCCGGAAGAACAGTTACTATCCTTTGCGCAGGAACGTTTATGGTTTATAGAAAATTATGAAGGTGGCAGCGGCGCCTACAATATTCCACTGGTATTGCAACTGCATGCAGATATAGATAAGGCATGCCTGGTGCAGGCGTTGAGGGCTGTTGTGCATCGTCATGAAGTATTAAGGAGTGTGATCAGGGTAGGTGTAGATGGGCAAAGTTATCAGGAGGTGATGAATGATACTGTTTATCCATTGCAGATTACAGAAAAAATATTGCATACTGAACAGGAGCTGGACAGCGCCCTGATGGAGAACGCGAGTCATGTGTTCAGACTCGAAGAAGAATATCCGGTGATAGCAGCTGTATACAGTTGTCAGAATGACAGTTATTTGAGCCTGGTATTGCACCATATTGCATTTGATGGGTGGTCGGCAGATATTTTACTGCGGGAGCTGTTGCAGTATTATCATCATTATGTCGCACTGTATGCCAACGATACTGTTAAAGCAGCCACTTTTGCCGTACAGCCCTTGCCGTTACAGTATAAGGATTTTGCCTTGTGGCAGCGGCAGCACCTGAGTGGTGCCACCTTAGACAAACAATTGTCTTACTGGAAGAATAAGCTTTCAGGTTATGAAACGCTGCAGCTGCCCACAGATGCTCCCCGTCCGCCTAAAGTGAGTTATGCAGGTGCTGATATGGTGTTTCGTCTGGACAAGGCCACCAGCAATCAGCTGAGGGTTGTCTCCCGGGAACTGGAGGTGAGTATGTACAGCCTGTTACTGAGTGGTTATTATTTGTTGCTGGGCAGTTACAGCAACCAGCGTGATATTGTTGTAGGCAGCCCTATCGCCAATCGTCACTACAGTGAACTGGCGGATGTTATCGGGTTCTTCGTGAATACACTGGTATTGCGGGAAGAGATAGTTCCCGAACAGCGACTGACAGATTTCATCCGTCAGGTAGGATCTTCAGTGGTTACCGCCCAACTGCATCAGGACCTACCATTTGAAAAACTGGTGGAAGAACTGAAAATCGCACCGGACGCTTCCCGTCATCCTATCATACAGGTGATATTTGACGGACATAACTTCGGGGGGCATAACGGAACTGAAGGAAGCCACTTGCTTAAACCGTATATCCGGCAATCTGACGATAAGGTGGCGAAATTTGATCTGGCTGTGATGATCAGCGATGGTGATGAAGAAATTCAAGGTGCCTTTAACTATGCTACCAGTTTGTTCAAAGAACATACGATAAGGGGTTATATCCATACTTATAAGGAAATTTTAAGTCAGCTGTCTACACTGGTGAAAACCAGTACAGAACAGGTTAAATCCCTGCGTTACGTGGACGAGGCACAGTATGACAGCATTATACATCGGTATAGTGATACAGCGAAGGGATATCCCACAACAGCCACGATTCATGGATTATTTGAATCTCAGGCGGCGCTGATACCCGACCAGACGGCCATCGTATGTGGTGACCGCAAGCTGAGCTATCGCGAGCTGAATGAACAGGCTAATCAGCTGGCAGCCTACCTGAAGAAAAATTTTGATGTGCAGCCGGATGACCTGATTGTACTCTGCATGGATCGTTCAGCAGATATGCTGATAGCGATGCTGGCTATACTCAAGGCAGGAGCTGCCTATGTACCGGTGGATGTTTCCCATCCTGATGACAGGTTACATTATATCATCAGCGACACCCGTACCAAAGTGGTGCTGAGCAACGAACAGCATACGGAGCGTATCAAATCGCTGACAGAGGGACTTTCCTTAAAGGTGCTCAATACGGAAGATATTTATTTCCAGACGAGTCTGTCTGTAAGGTATAGTGGAGAAAACGCCTCGATTGCAGTAGCTCCTTTGCAGCTGGCCTATGTCATCTATACCAGCGGTACTACAGGCCGTTCCAAAGGCGTGATGGTAGAGCATCGGAATGTGGTTAATTATCTGTTCAATGTGCAGGATATCTTACCGGAAGATCTTACCCGTGTTGATTTTTCAGGGAATTTATCTTTCGATCTATCGGTAACGACTACACTATATCCATTGTGTTTTGGCAAATGCCTGTATATTTTTGAAGGTAGTATAACCGATGTGGCAGCTTATGAGCATCACCTCACCACTCACGGCATAGAGCTGGTGAAGAGTACACCGGCGTACCTGTCGCTGCTGGGCAGTCGCGAAGTCCGCATCAAAACGGCGATAGTAGGAGGAGAGAAGCTGCTGCCTCACCAGATTGGGCGGATACTCTCCGGTTTCACAACGATCATCGACGAATACGGTCCAACAGAAACTACGGTAGGAGCTACTTATTATCGTATAGACGATACTGTTACCAGATTTTCCATAGGTAAGGCTTATCATCATTACAGCATTTATGTGCTGGATGATCAGCTGCGACCGGTACCAGCCGGGGCTATCGGAGAGCTTTACATCGGCGGAGCCGGAGTGTCGCGTGGGTATCTGAACCAGCCGGAGTTAACCCGTGAACGTTTTATGGAGAACCCTTTCGGACTGAAGGGGCAGCTGTACAAGACAGGTGATGCGGTAAGGTACCTTTCTGATGGGAATCTGGAATACATCGGCCGTACTGATTTTCAGGTGAAGGTCCGTGGTTACCGTATAGAACCGGGTGAGATAGAACACCAGCTGACGGCTTATCCCGGCATCACCGATGCTGTGGTGCTGGCGCGGGAGCAGGCTGATGGCATCCACTACCTGACGGGATATTATGTATGTGCTGAAATACTGGATGAACAAGTGTTACGTGACTACCTGGGCAGCTACCTGCCGGAATATATGATCCCGTCTGTGCTGATGCGGCTGGGAGCCTTGCCACTGACGGCCAATGGAAAGCTGGACCGCCGTGCTTTGCCGGATCCTGCTTTTACAGGTGAGGGCAGTTATGAGGCGCCGGCTAATGCAATGGAGAAACAATTATGCGCCGTGTTTGGTGAAGTACTGGAACTGGATGCAGGCAGCATCAGCGTGACGGACGACTTCTTCCGCCTGGGCGGTAACAGTATTCTCGCGATCCGTCTTGTAAACAGGCTGAATACCTTGCTGGGCACAAAAACAAGCGTGGCTGCAGTGTTTAACGGCCGCACCATCCGCAAACTTTCGGCAGTATTGCAGGAAGGTAGCGGTGATCATGTGAAGATTACAGTGCCGGTTATCAGCGCTCCGGAAGAGCAGTTGTTGTCCTTTGCGCAGGAACGGTTATGGTTTATTGAGAATTATGAAGGCGGTAGCAATGCTTATAATATACCACTGGTACTGAAGTTACAGTCACAGGTGCACATCGATCTCCTGTTACAGGCGCTGCGGGCTGTCATTCATCGTCATGAGATACTGAGGAGCAGGATAAAGACGACGGCAGCAGGACAGAGTTATCAGGTGGTCCAGGATGATACGATACATCCGTTTGAAATAGAAAGCCGGGAGTTATTCTCTGAAGCTGTGTTGAGGGAAGAGCTGTCTACACAGGCGAATCGTGTATTCGTACTGGATAGGGAATTCCCCATCAGGATAACATGCTATAAGTTTGAAGCAAACATTTACCTGAGTATCGTGCTGCATCATATAGCATTTGACGGCTGGTCTACGGAAATCCTGTTGCGTGACATGGTGAGTTATTATAACCATTACGAAACACTTGCGGCCGGAGAAGTGGTAGCGGCAGAAAAATATCTGCCTGCACCATTGCCCTTGCAGTACAAGGATTTTGCTTTATGGCAGCGGCATTATCTGAAAGATGCGGTGCTGGACAAACAATTGTCCTACTGGAAGGATAAATTATCGGGTTATGAAACACTGCATCTGCCAACAGACAAACCCCGTCCGGCCTATATCAATTATACCGGGGCCGATATTTCCTTTGCGCTGGATAAAGCCACCAGCGATGGATTGAGGGCTCTCTCCCGTAACCAGGAAGTAAGTATGTACAGCGTGCTGCTGAGTGCTTATTACTTGTTGCTAAGCGCTTACAGCAATCAGCGCGATATCGTATTGGGTAGTCCGGTTGCCAACCGTCACTACGGAGAGATAGCGGATCTGATCGGTTTCTTTGTGAATACACTGGCATTGCGGGAAGAAATAGATCCTGAACAACGGATAACAGACTTCATCCGTCAGGTGAGTAATTCCGTGATAGGAGCCCAGTTGCATCAGGACCTGCCGTTTGAGAAGCTGGTGGACGAATTGGAGGTAGAACCTGACATGTCGCGCCATCCTGTATTCCAGACAATTTTCAGTATTCAGCAATTTGGTGGTAATAGTGCTGACACAGTTGGTCTGTTTACTCCCTACGGAGCCACTAGCTATTATAAAGTTGCCAAGTACGACCTGAGCGTTATACTGGACGATAGCCCCGAAATGATCACGGGCGCCTTTAACTATGCCGTGGGCCTTTTTGATGCGGCTACCATCGAAGGATATATTAGCACCTATAAGGAAATTTTACGTCAACTGGCGGTTGCAGGCAAGAATCTGCAGATAAAATCACTGCATTATCAGTCGGAGATGGAACGTACGCTGATGCTGGCTCAATGGAACAATACCGTACAGACGTTCCCGGTAGACAAACCCGTTCACCGGCTGTTTGAAGAGCAAGCTGCTGCTCATCCTGAGCGTATTGCTGTTGTTTGTGGAGATGTACAGCTGTCTTATGGAGAACTGAATGACCGTGCTGATAAACTGGCAGCATATATACGTCACCGTTATCAGCTGAAGCCGGATGACCTGGTAGGCATCTGTATGGACCGCTCTGAGCATATGCTGACGGCCGTACTGGCTGTGCTCAAGGCCGGCACTGCCTATGTGCCAATAGACCCCGGCTATCCTGAAGAGAGAATCGCCTATATGCTGTCGGATACAGGTATGAAAGTGGTTTTGACCAATGAGGAATACGCAGCACGACTCTCAGTGCTGTCAGCAGCAGTAACTGCAGAGGTTATCGGCCACCGGCCTTTGGTATACGAACAGTCGGTATTACCTCCTGTGATAACTGCGCCTGAGCATCTGGCTTATGTTATTTATACCAGCGGTACAACAGGCCGTTCCAAAGGGGTGATGGTAGAGCACCGGAATGTGGTCAACTATCTGTTTAATGTACAGGATATGCTGCCGGAAGATCTTACCCGTGTTGATTTTTCAGGGAATTTATCTTTTGACCTATCGGTAACGACTACCCTGTATCCGTTGTGTTTTGGAAAATGCCTGTATATTTTTGAAGGCAGTATAACAGATGTGGAAACTTATGAGCGTCACCTGATCACCCATGGTATTGAACTGGTGAAGGGTACACCGGCGTACCTGTCGCTGCTGAATAATCCGGAAGTACGTGTGAAAACGGCTATCGTAGGAGGGGAGAAATTGTTGCGTCATCAGGTCAGCCGGATACTTTCCTGCTTTACGACTATCATTGACGAATACGGCCCGACAGAAACTACGGTAGGCGCCACTTATTATCGTATAGACGACACTGTTACTGAGTTTTCTATTGGCAAGGCCTATCATCATTACAGCGTCTACGTATTGGACGATCAGCTGCGCCCGGTGCCGGCCGGTGCTACCGGAGAACTTTATATCGGAGGAGCAGGCGTATCGCGTGGATATCTGAACCGGCCGGAACTGACCCGTGAACGTTTCATAGAAAACCCATTTGGCGGCGGCCGTCTGTATAAGACCGGCGATGCGGTAAGATACCTCCATGATGGTAACCTTGAATACATTGGTCGTACGGACTTCCAGGTGAAGGTGCGTGGTTATCGTATAGAGCCAGGTGAGATAGAACACCAGCTGGCGGCCTATCCCGGTATCACCGATGCAGTGGTGCTGGCGAGGGAGCAGGCTGACGGCCTCCATTATCTGACGGGTTATTATGTATCTGCGGAAACGCTTGACGATCAGGTTTTACGCGACTACCTGGGCAATTATCTGCCTGAATATATGATCCCGTCTGTGCTGATGCGACTGGATGCCTTGCCGTTGACGGCTAATGGAAAGCTGGATCGCCGCGCTTTACCAGAGCCGGTATTTACCGGCAGTGATCATTACCGTGCTCCGGAAAATGAGACAGAAGCAGTCATGTGCACCATCTATGGTCAGGTGCTGGGCATATCCGGCGATCAGATAAGTGTGGATGATGACTTCTTCCGGCTGGGTGGAGACTCCATTGTGAGTATCCAGCTGGTAAGCCGTCTGCGTCAACAGGCAGGTATTCATGTTACCGTAAAAGACATCTTCCGTTATCGCACCATTGCTTCTCTATATACAAACGTGATTGCTGCGGGAGCCGCATCTGCAGTACAACTGGAAACAGAACAGGGTATCCTGTCCGGAGAAGTGCCATTGCTGCCCATACAGCGCTGGTTCTTTACCAATGTCTCCAATGGCCTGCTGCCGAAGTATCATCACTGGAATCAGTCTTTCCTGATTAGTGCACCTGTACTGGATATGACGCTGCTGGAACGCACACTGACGGTACTGTTGAATTATCATGATGGGCTACGTTTACGCTACCGCCCTGATGGTACACAATATTATAGCGAGGAAGTAACCAGTGTGGACATCCGCCGTCTGGATATCCGCACGCTGGAAACACCTGAAGCCCTGCATACATTACTGAGCTCCTGGCAGGCTGATTTTGATATCTATGGAGACCGGTTATTACAGGCCGGCTACCTGGAAGGTTACGCCGATGGGCGTGCACGCCTTTTCCTGGCGGTACATCATCTGCTGATAGATACGATGAGCTGGCCTATGCTGGTGGCGGATATGGAGCGTATTTACAATCACCTGTCTTTGGTAACCACAACGGATATACGGTGGTTGGGCCCCAAAGGCAGCAGTTACCGTCAATGGGCAGCGCTGATCGCTGGCTACGAGTTGTCTGCTGCAGAACGGGAATACTGGTCTGATCTGTTGCCTGCAATAAAAGCAGATAATGCCCTGCTGGAAAGCCTGTCTGCATCAGCTGTCAGCTACGCATCCCTGTTGCTGGATACTGCAGCTACCGGGCGCCTGCTGCGTGAAAGTCATCATGTTTATAACACACAAATCAATGATATTCTATTAAGCGCCCTGGGCGTTGCCCTGTCTCGTATCACAGGAGAAAATAATCATTATATATTGCTGGAAAGCCAAGGCCGCGAGGCACTTTCGGCATCCATCGATATTACGCATACCAGTGGCTGGTTCACCACTATGTATCCTGTAGAGATCATCAGTGAAGGCGATGATTATGGCGCCCAACTGGTATCTGCCAAAGAATCCCTACGTGCGGTACCGGCTAACGGTATCGGTTATGGGATATTGACGGGCTACCGTCCTGAAGGCCTGCCTCGTATCAGCTTCAGCTACCTCGGCGGGTTTGATGGGCAGGAAAGTGCCGCGGGCAGCGGATGGCAGCTGACAGGAGAAGATAGTGGCCTTTCAATAGATGCCTCCAATGGCGATCATCAGCTGATCAATATCAATGGGCGGGTGATAGGCGGCCGTCTTCAATTCAATATCTCTGGTAGCATAGCAGCTGATCTGCTGGCCACGCTGGCAGCACAGTATCAGCAGGTGCTGGAAGAGATGATCGAATGGTTGGGGCGCGCACCGCGCACCTGGCTGACGGCCAGCGATACAGACAATATCGTCTCTGATGCCTGGTTATCGGTGTTGCAATCGCAACAGGAAGTATCCGGTGTATATCTGGCCGGCAGCCTGCAGGAAGGCTTTATCTATCATGCGTTGCATCAGGGAGATGTAGACGAAGCCTATCATGTGCAGCTGGCCTGGGACTATCACAATGCCATCAATCCCACCCTGCTGCAACAGGCCTGGCAGTACGCGCAGCAGCGCTACAGTGCCCTGCGTCTGCGTTTTGCCTGGGAACATGAACTGGTACAGATCATAGATCGTCATGGACATACTGACTGGCGTTACCTCGATATCAGCCATCAGGATAAAACCTCACAGGAGGCTTCTCTGAAGGAGCTGAGGGCACAGGACCTTATGTTGCCTTTCGACTTGTCAGCCGGTAACCTTTTCCGGGTATACCTGGTGAAGCGTGGGGATCGTGAGTGGAGCTGTCTTTTCAGCAACCACCACGCTATACTGGACGGATGGAGCATGCCGTTGCTGCTCAACTATGTACATGAAGTGTATCTGCAGCTGTTGCAGGGTATGACTGTAGTAGTGAAGCAAGACCAGCGTTATGCGGAAGCGCAACGTTATCTGCAGCAACATCGTGAGGATAATGAGTCCTACTGGACCTCAGCGGTTGATCAGCTGGAAGAGCAGGAAGACCTGAGTAGCCTGCTGCGCACAGACCAGCGCCATATCCGCTTGTCTACCTATCGTCATATTCTGCAGCCGGCAGAAAAGGATCTGGTCATCAGTGGCACCCGTTATGAAGCGTTGAAACGTCTGTGTGCTGCCAATGGTGTTACCATCAATGCTGTGTTGCAATATTGCTGGCATCGGCAGCTGAGCCTTTACGGCAACACGCGTACAACTGTGGTGGGCATGACCGTCTCCGGCCGTAACCTTCCCATCAATGATATAGAAGAATCCGTAGGTTTATATATCAACACATTACCGGTGATCATGGAACATGGGGGTGGTAGTGCATGGTCTGCCATTCAACATTTACAATCCCATATTGGAGAGGTAAACAGCCGCAGTGATGTAAACCTGGGCCGGCTGCACCCCGGCGGCGAACGCCTGTTCAGCAGCCTGTTTGTGTTTGAAAACTATCCGGTACCGGCAGGAACGGAAGGCGAAGGAGGTGAGCTGTCCATTCAGCTTACGGGTGGCGCTTCGAAACTGGACTATCCGCTGGCCGTAGCGGCTGTAGAACGTGGCCAGGTACTCAGCCTGGAACTCAGGTATGCTGCAGAACTGTTCGATGATGCTGTCATGGCACAATTACTCTCCGGCATGGAACTGCTCCTGGAACAACTAACAGCACATCCCGATATCGCAGTGTCATCGCTGGTACATCTGCGCGAAGCGCAATACCAGCAAATGATCTTTGACTGGAACAATACCGTTCGTGATTATCCTGCTGACAAAACCATTCACCAGCTGTTTGAAGAACAGGTGAAAGCCAGTCCTGACGCTATCGCGCTGGTATATGAAGATATACGCCTGTCTTATGCCACGCTGAATGCAAAAGCCAATCAGCTGGCTACGTATATGCGTACACATTATAAGCTGAAGCCCGATGACCTGGTAGGGTTGTACCTCGACCGCTCAGAACAGATGGTGATAGCAATACTGGCGGTACTGAAAGCAGGTGCTGCATATGTACCGATAGATATTGCTTACCCGGATGACAGAATAAGTTATATTTTGTCGGATACCGCCACCCAACTGGTACTGACCAACGAAGTATATCAGCAGAAACTGACCCGTCTCACCACGGCAACCATCACGGCAATAGATAATCATGAATGGGTAGAAACGCTGAATGGCCTTTCTACAGCCAATCAGCCCCATGTTAATACATCTGTCGATCTGATGTATGTGATGTATACCAGTGGTACCACCGGTATGCCCAAAGGAGTGATGATCACACACAGGAACGTAGCCCGCCTGGTGAAGAATACGGACTATGTTCGTATTGATGCCACAGACCGGATCATGGGAATATCCAATTACGCTTTTGATGGTTCTACCTTTGATATCTTCGGTGCATTGCTCAATGGTGCATCGCTTATTCTCTCTGATAAAAATCTCCTGCATGATATTGCCAGGTTCGATAATATACTTCAGACAGAGCAGGTGACCATCTTCTTTATCACCACCGCGTTATTCAACCTCCTGGTAGAAGAATCGCTTCCGGGATTAAAAAACCTCAGGTACATCCTGTTTGGAGGGGAACATGTTTCGTTTAAACATGTAAGCACCTTCCTGGATAACTACCCTTCGGTCACCTTGTTGCACGTGTACGGCCCTACGGAGACCACTACTTTTGCCACTTCTTTCCGTTGCAATAACCAGGTGAACGCAGCAGATGGTATTGTGCCCATTGGTCACCCATTATCAAACACATCTACCTATGTACTCGACAACAACCTCCGTCCGGTGCCATCCGGCGCCATCGGAGAGTTGTACATCGGCGGCGACGGCGTGGCAAGAGGATATCTCCATCAACCGGCACTCACACAGGAACGGTTTATTCACCATCCTTTCAGCAGGCCGGAAGAAAACAACCGCCTCTATAAAACAGGAGATCTGGTGAGATACCTGCCCGATGGTAACATCGAATACATTGGCCGTACCGATTTCCAGGTGAAGCTGCGCGGCTATAGAATAGAACTGGACGAGATTGCCACCGCTATCAGCAGCCATGGAGAAATAAAACAAAGTATCGTAGTAGTTAAAGAAAACACCGATGCAGAAAAAACAACGAAGTACCTGGCGGCTTACTATGTAGCAGCAACAGCTGTGGAAGATGCGGCGTTAAGAGAGCATCTGTCTGTTTCACTGCCGGATTACATGATACCGACGGCATTTATCCATATGGACAAACTACCGCTGACGGCTAATGGAAAGGTAAATCATAAAGCGTTGCCAGAGCCGGTGCTTACCAATGCAACCGAATCGGAGTCTTTACCGAAAACCGCAATGGAGGCCGTGCTTCGTGAGATATATGCTGAAGTGCTCAGAATACCGGCAGCCGGCATCAGTATCCGCGATGATTTCTTCCGCCTCGGAGGCGACAGTATCCTCGGTATCCAGTTGCAAAACAGGATCAGACAGCAGCTGGGTGTGAAGGTGAATATGAAGGATATCTTTACTTACCGCAGTATCGAACAATTGCATGATAAAGTGATTTCGAAGGCTACAGGACCAGTCAAAATAATAGCAGAACAGGGGCTGTTAAGCGGGGAGGCGGCATTGTTGCCGATACAGGA
Organism: Chitinophaga sp. HK235; assembly: GCF_018255755.1. Lineage (NCBI taxonomy): Bacteria > Pseudomonadati > Bacteroidota > Chitinophagia > Chitinophagales > Chitinophagaceae > Chitinophaga > Chitinophaga sp. HK235. Next base: position 321,233 of record NZ_CP073766.1, read on the forward strand.
ATGGTTCTTCAGCCATCCGTTAAACTATCCGCATCACTGGAATCAATCATTTGTAATACGTACCGGAGAACTGGATGTCGCTTTGTTGCAACTGGCGCTGAAAGAGCTGACTGCATTCCATGATGCCCTGCGTCTGCGGTATCAGGCAGATGAAACAGGACGATACGGGCAGTATTACCATCCGGAAGCGGAAGCGCCTGAAATGAAAGTGCTGGATATTCGTACCATTCCGCATGCTGAAGATAGTACAGCGTTTGCTGTAGAGCTGCAGCAGATACTGACAGTATACCAGCATCATTTTAATCTGAGTGAAGGACCGTTGTATAGTGTGGCTTATCTCCACGGATTTGCGGATGGTAGTACGCGGATATTCTTTGCGCTTCACCATCTCATTGTAGATGCGGTGAGCTGGCGCATTCTCCGGGATGACCTGCAAACCATTTATACGGCATTGGCTGCCGGTAGTCCTGTTACATTGGGTAATAAGGGTACCAGTTACAGGCAGTGGGCTGCCTTCTTAAAGGACTATCATCTGGAACATGCAGATGAGATCAGCTACTGGAAAAAAACGATAGACGGATACCGCAGTTCACCGGATGTCATTTCCCAACTGGCAGAAAAAGAAACTACCCAACATCATACCGTCACCAGCCTGGACAGCGCAACTACGCGATTGTTACTGACAGAAGCTGGAAAAGCCTACCATACCACGATCAATGATTTGTTGCTTGCGGCATGGGGATTAACGCTGTCGTCCATCACCGGCAACGCAGACCATTACCTGGTGATGGAAGGCCATGGTAGGGAAGAGGTAACCAATATTGATTTATCCCATACGGTTGGATGGTTTACTACTATGTATCCTGTTTGTTTGCATACTGTCCCCGGAGATGTTGGAAGCACTATTCTCAGCGTGAAGGAATATTTGAGGGCTATACCCGGTAAAGGTCTTGGGTATGGTGCATTGAACGGATATGTCAATGATGCATTGCCGCGTATCTCCTTTAACTATCTGGGCCAGTTTGACAGTAGACAGGAGGCGGAAAATAAGCTGCAGGAATGGGCGTTCACGGAGGAGCCGGCAGGAGTACCCGTCCTTGATAATATAGATCATTATCTGATTGTCGTAAACGGCATGGTGATTAACGGTAAGATGAGATTTGATATCAGGGGCAAGCTGAGCCAGACAATAATGGAGAGGCTGGCAGTCGTATTCGGCGAAATGCTGGCAGCTGTAGCTGAACATTGTCTGAACAGAGAGACGATATATTCACCAGGTGATTTTACGGAAGATTTTGACCCATTCATAAAACTCAATCCGGATACGGAAAATGGAACTATACTGTTTTTGCTGCCACCGGGAGGAGGTGGAGCAGAAAGTTATCTGGGAAACATCATCTCACAATTGAAAAACACCCGGATGGTTGCTTTCAATAACTACTATGTGCATCTCAAACAAAAACTGACGGAGGAAGAAATCCCACAGATCAGCTATGAATTCCTTGCCCGCTACTATGTAGACCTGATCAGGAAATTACAGCCATCAGGCAGGTATCATCTGTTCGGATGGAGTTTTGGAGGTACATTGGCTTTTGAGATTGCAAGGCAGTTGACAGCAAGTGGTTTGGAAGTGGAGAAACTGGTAATGGTCGATTCTTTCTTCAGGTGCCGATATGTTTCTGAATTGTATCATTCTGCAGGGCTGGGAGCAATTAACATTAATTATGACCCGCAGCTGAAAGAACAGATTGCAAGGCATATCCTGCTTTTCAAAGCCACCAAACTGGGTGAACATATACTGCAGGCTGTCACGGCAGAATATGTGGAGGTGATCCGCCATTACGTCGCATCAACAGATAACTATCTAACCGAAGTATTGCAGGGTGATCCTGCGGAGATCGTGGAGATTGACAGTGACCATGATTCATGGGTGCACGATCCTAACATCGTGAAAAAAATTGCAGGACGTTTATAGTGAAATAATCCGGTAGCAGATCTGCTACCGGATTATTTCATTAATGTTATGTTAGTACTCCGAATTTTGTTTGTTGTTTCTTTGCTGAAAGATTTTTGCAGTTGAAAGGATTATTTTTAATTTCTGTAAACATAATGTTTGCGGTGGGCTGCAGAAATCGAGGAAACCCTTTTTATAGCTGTTGTGTTGTTAAAGCAGCCATTGCCTTCTGTTTTATGGCAGATGCATACCATATATAAAAACCATTGCGAATATATTTTGAGTAACCCATTTACGTGAAACCCGAACCTTTAAATCAAGAAAACCCTTTTCACCTGAATAGATACACTCAGTTAATCCGACCTGACAGGGGTATGTCCTTGTCTTTTGTTGCCTGATATGAATTCCGGTCTTCCGGAATAAAGGATAGCCTGTGTGTGTTAATCTAAAACTATTACCCGATGGAAAAGAAGCATTTGCCAATATCTCAATATCAGAGATCTTTTTTTGTAGAATGGGCATTGGCGCCGGAAAGCAGTATATATAATGTTTCGAAAATCTACGAGATTGACGGGATGTTTGATAAAGAGGTATTCATCACTGCCTGCAGTAAACTGATAAAGGAGGATGACATATTTCATGCAACATTCAGTGAAGATGGAACTACCTGTTATTATAATAATTTCCCCACAGAAGATTTTATTGTGGAGGAAACCCCGGATGATACAAGGGATGTCCGGGGGCAGCTGCTGGATATTATCAACCGGCCCTTCGATTTGGTCAAAGGTCCTTTGCTGCGGATACATGTGCTCGATAATACCAGCCGCAACGGAAAAAGTTACATCATTTTTTGCCTGAATCATATTATAGCAGATGGTGTAGGCTTTGATAGTCTTGTCAATAGGGTAAGGCGTATCTGGAATGCGCAGATATTACACTTACCGGATGAACCGGTCGTTTTGCGTTCCCGTATCGCCTGTATTGAAAGGGAAAAGAAACTACTAACACCGGAAAATGGTGCGGCAGCCAGGCAGTTCTGGTACGATTACATTGGTGAACTTCCATTGGTAGCCGATTTTCCGGTAATGAAACATGCTGCGCCGGATGATACGGCTGGAGAGACCCTGTTCTTCGACCTGACAGGGGATACCCTCACCGCTTTACAGCGATATGCGGAGCGGCATAGAATGTCCATATTTACTATACTGGCAGCGGTATATGGTATTGTCGTGTCGCGCTATTGTAGTCAGCCTGATATTTTTATGAGTTATGCTGTGAATATGCGGCCTCCCGGATTTCCGGATATTACCGGGTCTTTTGTTAATAACCTGCCCCTGAAGATTGAAACAGATAGGTATGATACCGTAACTGCGCTGATCAAAGCGCTTGTTTCACAAAGAAAGGATGTAAGGCAGCATCAACACTATACTTTCACTGAAATTATCCATGATCAGCGGAAGATAAGGGAAGAAGACGGTACGGATTATTTTAATATAGGATTTGCAGAAACTTATATCAACAGTACGCCCATCCCACTGGAAGGGCTACACGTGGATGAAATTGATTTTCCGCTAAACAGTGAATCCATTTACTGGATTTTACTGATGTATGACCGGAGGAATAAGGATATCTTCAAATTCAGGCTGGTATATAGAAAGAACATTGTCAGTCCGTTTGTTGCAGAAGGTGTTATCCGCTCGTTCCTGGAGCTGCTGCATAAAACGGTTACAGTGGAAGATCTTCCGCTGAAAGATTACTGCCTGCTCAGTAGCAGTGATTATTCGAACGTTTTATATAACTGGAACGCAACAACGAAACCATATGCATCCGGGAAAACCATTCATCAGCTGTTTGAAGAACAGGTGGCGCTAACCCCTGATGTAACGGCACTGGTGTATGGCAACAGCCGGTTGACCTACCACGAACTCAATGAACGTGCTAACCGCCTGGCTGCTTATCTGCAGGCTACCTACGCCATCAGACCAGATGAGCTGGTAGCCCTCTGCCTCAGCAGATCAGAACACCTGGTAATTGCTGTCCTGGCAGTGCTGAAATCGGGAGCTGCCTATGTGCCTATAGATCCCGGCTTCCCTTCCGGACGTATAGCATGGATCCTCTCAGATACTGCAGCCAGAGTGGTGTTAACCAACGAATCCTATGCGGCTGCACTCAACAATGAGGTGAGTCTGACTGTTGAAAGTATTGACAGCATTGCTTTTCAGACGATGCTGGAGCAGACGTACAGTAGCGTTACTCCTGAGAATATCAGCCAGGCAGGTGACCTGGCCTATGTTATTTATACCAGCGGCACTACCGGTCAGCCCAAAGGTGTAATGGTAGAGCATAGCAGCGTGATCAACCTGATCACAGAGATGATTGAAATACATCAGTTAGATAAACACCAGAATATAGGCTGTTATTCAAATTATGTATTTGATGCCTTTGTGTATGAAGCTTTTCCGGTATTGTGCAATGGTAACTGCCTGTACCTGTACAGTGATGAAATCAGAAATGCACCGGATGAACTGGTGGCGTATGCGCATCAGCATCATATAACCGTTTCGTTTATCCCACCGGTATTGTTGCCTGCATTTGCAGCCATGGATACAGGTTTCCAGTTAATATTTACGGGGGGAGAAAAACTGCCTGACCTGAAAAAGCCCTTGCAGGCAGTACTTATCAATGAATACGGACCTACGGAAGCAACCGTATGTGCTACGTTTCATCGTTGCACGGATGATAATAACAGAATAATTGGCCGCCCTGTGGCCAATACTACCTTGTATGTGCTGGACTCTCATCTGATACCGGTGCCGGTAGGAGCCACCGGTGAGTTATACATTGGTGGGGCCGGTGTAACACGGGGATACCTGAATCAGCCAGCACTAACACAGGAGCGCTTTCTTGTCAATCCCTTCCAGACTGCTTCAGAGAAAGAAAAAAATATCAATGGCCGTATCTATAAAACCGGTGACCTCGTCAGATACCTGCCAGACGGGAACCTGGAATACATCGGTCGCAACGATTTCCAGGTGAAAATCCGCGGACACAGAATTGAGCCCGGAGAAATAGAAAACCGTTTAAGTGCTTTCCCTGAAATCAGACAGGCTGCCGTATTGGTAAAGAACAGAGCTTCCGGGAGTGGCAATTATCTCGCAGCCTATTATGTGTCGGACCATGAAATAGATCAGCAGTTGCTACTGGACTATCTGGCTGAACACCTGCCTGATTACATGGTGCCGGCTGCATTGATACACCTGGCATCCTTGCCGCTGACGGTGAATGGAAAATTGAATTATCGTGCGCTCCCTGAGCCACAGTTGCCGGACAGCGCAGCCACCCAGACAGCGGAAAATGAAACAGAGAAGGTTTTATGTGAGATTTATGCCGAAGTGCTGGGACTGAATACCACACAAGTAGGTGTTCATGATGATTTTTTCCGATTGGGAGGAGACAGTATCGTGAGCATACTGCTGGTAAGCCGATTGAGACAGCGTGCAGGCATTAACGTGAATGTGAAGGATATCTTCCGGAACAGGACCATACGGCAGTTATACATAAACAAAATATCAAAGTCAGTGGCTGCCGCTCCGGCTGTTGTCACTGAACAGGGAATACTCACCGGTAAGGCCGGCCTGTTGCCGGTACAGGCCTGGTTCTTCGATCAGGTGGCCCGCGGTACTTTCCCTGCCTTCCATCATTGGAACCAGTCTTTCCTGATTCATGTGCCTCCGCTGAATAAAGAACTGTTGGGGATGAGTATCCTGAAGCTGGTCAATTACCATGACGGGCTACGCTTTTATTATCAGGCGGAAAAGTCCACTGCTGGCGGTTATGAACAATACTACCGGGAAGAAGTAAATGCTGTCACAATCAAATATCTGGATGTATCTGCTATTGCTACAACTTCATCGCTCGATGAGGTCCTTACGGAATGGCAGGCTGGTTTCAATATCTCTGAAGGGCCGCTGTTGCAGGTGGGTTACCTGGAAGGCTTTGCTGATGGTAGCGCCAGAATATATTTTGCCGCGCATCACCTGCTGGTGGATACGGTTAGCTGGCGCATTATCAGTGAGGATATAGAAAAGATATACAACTATTTATCAGAAGCGCAGCAAAACCAGGCTGAAAGGGATTTCCTGGCCACGGTGCCGGCCACTGTAATACTGGGCTCCAAGGGAAGCAGCTATCGTCAATGGGTAAACGCTGTTGCTGCCTACACGCCGGCAGAAGGAAAAACGACTGAAGATGAACAGGCGTGGTGGTCGGCCGTCAGTGCGGGTATTCCTGCCGGCAACACCCTGCTCTCTGCTATGAGGGTGGAAACACCCGCCCGGACCACATTCTCGCTGGACCATCAACTTACGGAATGTTTGCTACGTGAAGTAGGGCATGTTTATCAAACCCAGGTGAATGATATCTTATTGAGCGCATTGGGAACTGCGCTGTCATCACTGACGGGACTTGATCATCATCATGTTTTGCTGGAAGGCCACGGGCGGGAATTTATTTCACCGTTGGTGGATGTGACCCATACTACCGGATGGTTTACAACCATGTACCCGGTGGAAATAATGACCCCGGCTGCCGATATCGCTACACAACTGGTAACCGTCAAGGAAATGCTGCGTAGCATTCCTTCCGGAGGGCTGGGCTATGGCGCATTACAAGGTTATACCGCTGCTGCATTGCCACTGATCAGTTTCAACTACCTTGGTCAGTTCGACAGGCAGCGGCCTGATGGTGCTCAAGGTTGGTATATCTCCGGAGAAAGCAGCGGGCAGTTTGTGTCTGCGGCCAATCATCCGCATACCCTGATCGATTTCCTGGGAAGGGTCGTCGATGGATGTCTTCATTTTGATATCTCCGGCAATATCCCTGCTGCGGCTTTGTCTGCGCTGGCGGAGAATTACAGGGCGGCATTGGAAACAATTGTACATTATCTGAAATCATCTCCGCGGAGTTATCTGACGGTGAGTGATATCGATCATATTATATCAGCACAATATCTTGATAAGCTACAGGCAGACCGTGAAATAACAAACGTATACCTGGCGGGCAGCCTGCAGGAGGGCTTTATATCACATGCATTGAACCAGGGTGCAGCCAATGACGCCTATGGGGTACAGCTGGTATGGGAATACCGCTGCCCTTTGCAGGAAACACTGTTGCAACAGGCCTGGCAATATGCGCCGGAGAAATTCAATGCTTTACGGCTTCGTTTCCATTGGGAGGAAGAACTGATACAGGTGATTGATAAGAAGGGAATTTTTCCATGGAGATATGAAGATATCAGCCATCTGCCGGAAAATGAACAGGATGCTTACCTGCAGCATCTGCTGGCTGAAGACAGGGCTGTGCCGTTTGAGCTATCTGCCGGTAATCTTTACAGAATATACCTGATAAAAAAACAGATAGACCGGTACACCTTTATATTCAGTAACCACCATGCTATACTGGATGGCTGGAGTATGTCGCTGCTGCTGAGTTTTGTACATGATGTTTACCGGCATTTGCAAAAAGGACAGCCTTACCATGTTGAGCCTGACCATGCTTATACCGCTGCACAACATTATCTGCAGCAGCACCGGCAACAGCATGATGCCTACTGGAATGCCCGGATGGCACAGCTTTCAACCAGAGAAGATCTGAGCAGCCTGCTCCGGCCGGAGCAACGGCACATCGTATTGTCTGATTACAGGCATGTCAGATTACATCAGGAACTGACTACAACAGTAACGGGTGAACGTTATCAGGCACTGAAAAGGTTTTGCTCCGGATATGGATTTACCCTCAATGCTGTATTGCAATATTGCTGGCACCGGTTACTGGGTATTTATGGAAACAGCAACACTACAGTAGTAGGTATGACCATGGCCGGGCGTAACCTGCCGGTGGATGATATAGAACTGTCTGTAGGCCTGTTCATCAATACCCTGCCGGTTATCATGGAACACGATGCTGGTACGGTGGTAGCTGCGATCAGTAAATTACAGGCACATATCAATGACGCCAATAGCCATACTGTTATCCAGCTTTCCCGGTTACAACAGGAAGGAAGGCGATTGTTCAATACACTGTTTGTATTCGAAAATTACCCGGTACCACTGGACCGCTCGGGAGATGAACTGCCCCTGTATTTTAAAGAAAGTACAGACCAGCTGGACTATCCGTTGGGAGTGATCCTGGTCGAACGCCCTGGAGAAGTACTACTGCGACTGAAATATGCCGGCGAGTTATTCAGCAGTGAAACAATGCATCAGCTGCTGGAAGGCGTATTTATCCTGCTGGACCAGTTGCTGGCAGATCCGCATATTGAAACCACGCAATTGACTTTCATCACCCGTGAACAGCAGCAGCTGCTGATCACAGACTGGAACAAAACAGCAGAAGATTACCCGTTAGACAAAACCATTCAGCAGCTATTTGAAGAACAGGTGCGTAAAACACCGGACCATACGGCACTGGTGTATGAAAACCAACGTCTGAGTTACCGTGAACTGAATGAAAAGGCCAACCAGGTGGCGGCTTATCTGCATGCACAATATGCTGTAAAGCCTGATGATCTGATAGGACTATACCTGGAGAGAACGGAATATATGATCATTGCTATCCTGGGTGTATTAAAATCCGGAGCAGCTTATGTACCGGTAGATCTGACATATCCTGATGACAGGGTAGCGTATATCCTCTCCGATGCAGGAGCCAGAGTGGTGCTGACAGACAGCATGAATGAGGAAAACCTGCAACGTATCATGGATAGCTTGCCGGTTATAGTGGAGATAGTAGAAGATATTTGCCATGCTAGTCCAAAATCGATATCCAGCCCAGGGCTTCAGCCCTCGGGCACATCAGCCAATATGTGTTTTGTGCTCTATACGAGTGGTACTACAGGCAATCCCAAAGGTGTGATGATAGAACACCGTAATGAGCTGAATATCATCTACGGCATCCGGGATGCTTATGAATTCAGTCATCAGGCCAGGATTGTATTGTTTGCCACTTATGTGTTTGATATGTCGGTGTCCGAAATTTTAAGCGCCCTGCTGTTCGGAAACACCTTATATGTGCTGGGAACAAAGGTGAGAACAGATGTAGCGGCTGTCAGCCAATACCTCCTGGACCACGAAATAAACTACGTATATCTGCCACCGGTAATGCTGGCCGCATTACCACGTATAGCCTATCCTCACCTGAGAGGCATTACCTATGCCGGTGAGCCCTGTGATCAGGAAACCGGCAAATACTGGGCATCGCGTCTGAGCCTGTATAACTATTACGGCCCTACGGAAACCAATATTGCTACCGGCAAACTGATCGTCGGTGGAGATACGCACCTGATCGGCCGCCCGATTGGTAATACCAGCTGTTATGTGGTGGACAGTGCCCTGCGACCTTTGCCCTTGGGAGCCATTGGTGAATTGTATATCGGCGGTGCTGCCGTAGCCCGTGGATACTTTAATCTGCCTGAATTGACCCAACAGCGGTTTATAGCCAATCCTTTCCAGTCGGAGGAAGAGAAAGAAAAAAATATCAACGGCCGCTTATACAAAACCGGTGACCTGGTAAGATATCATCCTGATGGTAATCTCGAGTATATAGGCCGGAATGATTTTCAGGTAAAAATCCGTGGATACAGGATAGAACCCGGAGAGGTGGAAAGCCGTTTGAATGCCTATCCGGCGATCAGACAGGCTGTAGTGCTGGTAAAAGAACATCCCGGCGGAGGCAAATACCTGGCCGGTTATTATGTGGCCGATGAAATGCCTGACCAGGACGCAGTAAGAAGTTATCTGGAAGCATACCTGCCCGATTATATGGTGCCTACTGTGCTGATATATATGTCGGAATTTCCGGTGACCGTCAATGGAAAGCTGGACCGTCGTGCTTTGCCAGATCCGGCCTTTACAGGAGAGGGCAGTTATGAAGCGCCCGGCAATACGATGGAGAAACAATTGTGTGTCATATTTGGAGAGGTACTGAAACTGGATGCGGGCAGTATAAGTGTGACAGATGACTTTTTCCGTTTGGGTGGTAACAGTATTTCGGCGATCCGTCTGGTGAACCGGCTGAATACCTTGCCGGGCGTAAAAACAGGCGTGGCAGCGGTGTTTAACTACCGTACCATCCGCAAACTGTCGGCTGTACTGAAGGAAGATACCGGTGATCATGTAACAATTACGGTGCCTGTTATCAGTGCTCCGGAAGAACAGTTGTTATCCTTTGCGCAGGAGCGTTTATGGTTTATAGAAAATTATGAAGGAGGCAGTAATGCCTACAATATACCACTGGTGCTGAAGTTGCAGCAACAGGTGAATACGGAAAACCTGTTACAGGCGCTGCATGCTGTTGTACGTCGTCATGAAGTACTCAGAAGCAGAATAAGAACGACGGAAGCAGGATTGAGTTACCAGGAGGTGCTGGATGACACAGCACGCGTGCTGGAAATAAACAAACGCGAATTGTCTTCTGAAACTACACTGGATGCAGAAGTAGAAGCGCATTTCAATCGCGTCTTCAGGCTGGATGAAGAACTGCCGGTTAGCGTAACGCTCTATACGCTTCCCGCGGAAGATAATTATCTGAGCATCGTGCTGCATCATATTGCATTTGACGGATGGTCTACGGAAATTCTGTTGCGTGACTTATTGAATTACTATCATCACTACGAATACCTTGCAACCGGCGATATGATACAGGCAGAAAAACATCTGCCTGCACCGCTGCCTTTGCAGTATAAGGATTTTGCGTTGTGGCAACGGAATTACCTGAAAGGTACTGTGCTGGACAGGCAGCTGTCATACTGGAAGAATAGGTTGTCCGGCTATGAGACCTTACATCTGCCAACAGATCAACCACGTCCGGCGCAGATCAGCTATGAGGGCGCCAATATATCTTTTGTTGTAGACAAGGCTATCAGTGAGGGTTTACGGGCTATCTCCCGTGAGCTGGAAGTGAGCATGTACAGTGTATTGCTGAGTGGTTATTATCTATTGCTGAGTGCTTACAGCAACCAGCGGAATATTGTGGTGGGCAGCCCTGTTTCTAACCGCCATTACGGAGAGATAGCAGACCTGATCGGTTTCTTTGTGAATACACTGGCGCTGCGGGAAGAAATAGATCCTGAACAACGGGTAACAGATTTCATCCGTCAGGTAGGAACTTCGGTGATATCAGGACAGTTGCACCAGGATCTTCCATTTGAGAAGCTGGTAGATGAGTTGCATATAGAACCGGATATGTCGCGCCATCCGGTGTTTCAGACTACTTTCAGCATTCAGCAGGTGGACAGGGGAGGTCTTGATACGCCGGGTCTGTTTGCTCCTTATGGCGACGGTAGCGCTTACAAGATTGCTAAATATGACCTGACTGCCGCACTGGATGACAGTGACGAAGAGATCTGGGGGGCCTTTAACTATGCGGTGAGCCTTTTTAATGCGGCTACGATTGAAGGATATATAACCACCTATAAAGAAATTTTAGGTCAACTGGCGTTTGCAGGAAAGGATCTGCAGATAAAATCACTGCGTTATCAGCCGGCAACGGAACGTACGACGATGCTGACCCAATGGAATAGTCCATTGCAGGCATTCCCGGTAGACAAGCCCGTTCACCGGCTGTTTGAAGAGCAGGCTGCTGCTCATCCTGAGCGTACTGCTGTTGTTTATGAAGATGTGCAGTTATCTTATGGAGAACTGAATACCCGTGCTGATGAACTGGCAGCATATATACGTCACCGTTACCAGTTGAAACCGGATGACCTGGTCGGTATCTGCCTGGACCGCTCTGAGCACATGCTGACGGCTATTCTGGCGGTATTAAAGGCTGGAGCTGCCTATGTGCCTATGGACCCAGGTTATCCTGAAGAAAGAATCGCTTATATTCTTTCGGACACAGGAATGAAGGTGGTTTTAACCAACGAAAAACATGTGACGCGACTCTCGGAATTATCGGCGGAAGTAACTGTTGAGGCGATCGATAACAGGCATTTTGTGTCTGAACAGCCGGTGTTGCCTCCTGTGGTAACGACTCCGGAGCAGCTGGCTTACGTGATTTATACCAGCGGTACTACCGGTCAACCCAAAGGAGCGATGATCGAGCACCGCAATGTATCCCGCTTGTTCCATGCCACAGCGGCCTGGTATCATTTTGATGCTACCGATGTCTGGACTTTATTTCATGCTATTGTATTCGACTTCAGCGTATGGGAGATATGGGGAGCCTTGTGTTATGGTGGCAAGCTGGTGGTCCCGTCAACAGAACAAACCCATGATCCTTCCCTGTTCTACGACCTGTGTGAGCGGGAAGGAGTGACGGTGCTGAACCAGACACCCGGTGCTTTCTATCAGTTCATTGCGACAGCACAACAGAAAGCTAGTCGCTTGACACAGCTGCGATATGTGATCTTCGGCGGTGATGCGCTGAACCTGGCACAGCTGAAACCCTGGTACAACCTGTATGCCGATGATGCCCCACAGCTGATTAATATGTATGGTATCACGGAAACAACGGTCCATGTGACCTGGAAGGCCCTGCGTGCAGCTGAACTGGACAAAGGCTCTCTGATAGGCCGTGTGATCCCTGATCTGCAGGTATATGTATTGAATGAATACCTGGAGCCACTTCCACAGGGAGCGGTAGGAGAGCTGTACGTAGGCGGTGCCGGCGTATGTCGTGGTTATTTGAATCTGCCATCGCTGACGGCTACACGTTTTATTGCAGATCCGTTTACCGACGGTGCTACGCGGTTGTACAAAACCGGAGACCTGGTAAGACAGTTACCCAATGGAGAGCTGGAATATATTGGCCGTGCCGACTTCCAGGTGAAGATCAGGGGGTATCGTATAGAACTGGGGGAGATAGAACATCGCATGGCGACCTATCCCGGCATAAAACAAGCCGTGGTGCTGGTGAAGGAGCAGGCTGGTGGCAACAAATACCTCGCCGGTTATTATGTGGCCGATGAAGCTTTGAGTCATGAGCACATATTGGAATACCTGGGCTCCTATCTGCCGGAATACATGCTGCCTGCTGCACTGGTGCATCTGCAGCAGTTACCGTTGACCATCAACGGCAAGCTGGATCGCCGCGCTTTACCAGAGCCTGTTTTTACCGACAGTGATCATTACCGTGCCCCTGAAAATGATACAGAAGCAGCCATGTGTGCCATCTATGGGCAGGTGCTGGGTATCGCCGAAGACAAGATAAGTGTGGATGATGATTTCTTCCGGATGGGCGGAGACTCCATCGTGAGTATCCAGCTGGTAAGCCGTTTGCGTCAACAGGCAGGTATTCATGTCACCGTGAAGGACATTTTCCGTTATCGTACCATTGCCTCTTTGTATACCAACGTGATTGCTGTGGGTACTGCATCTGCGGTACAACTGGAAACAGAACAGGGCATCCTCTCCGGAGAAGCGCCACTGCTGCCGATACAGCGCTGGTTCTTTACCAATGTCTCCAACGGACTGCTGCCGAAGTATCATCACTGGAATCAGTCTTTCCTGATCAGTGTGCCCGTGCTGGATATAACACTGCTGGAACGCACGCTGATCGCGCTTTTGAACTATCATGACGGACTGCGTTTACGCTATCGTCCCGATGCTACACAATATTATAGCGAAGAAGTAACCAACGTGCATATCCGCCGCCTGGATATCCGTACCCTGGAGACGCCTGAAGCCTTGCATGCTTTGCTTACTTCCTGGCAGTCAGATTTTGATATCTATGGAGACCGGTTATTGCAGGCTGGCTACCTGGAAGGTTATGCAGACGGGCGTGCACGCCTCTTCCTGGCAGCACATCACCTGCTGATAGACACGGTGAGCTGGCGTATGCTGGCGGCGGATATGGAACGTATTTACAATTATCTGTCTACAGTAACTACAACGGATATACGTTCATTGATAACATGGTTAGGCTCCAAAGGCAGCAGCTATCGTCAATGGACTACACTGATCTCCGGCTATGAGTTATCTGTGGTAGAACAGGAATACTGGTCCGGTCAGTTGCCTGGAATAAAAGCAAGCAATACGCTGTTGGAAAGCTTGTCTACGCCAACTGTTAGTTATGCATCCCTGTTATTGGATACCGCATATACCGGGCGATTACTCCGTGAAAGTCATCATGTTTATAACACGCAAATTAATGACATTCTATTAAGCGCCCTGGGGGTTGCCTTGTCGCGCATCACAGGAGAAAACAATCATTATATATTGCTGGAAAGCCACGGCCGGGAAGCGCTTTCAGCATCCATCGATGTTACACATACCAGTGGTTGGTTTACCACCATGTACCCTGTGCAGATCATTAGTGAAGGAGATGATTATGGTGCACAACTGGTATCGGTCAAAGAAACCTTACGGGCAATACCGGCTAACGGTATCGGCTATGGGATACTCACAAACTATCGTCCTGAGGACTTGCCCCGTATCAGCTTCAACTACCTCGGCCAGTTCGACGGGCAGGAAAGTGCCGCTGCCAGTGGATGGCAGCTGACTGGAGAAGACAGCGGCCGGCAGATAGATACCTCCAATGGCGATCATCACCTGATCAACATCAACGGGCTGGTGATAGGCGGCCGCCTTCAGTTCAGTATCTCTGGTAGCCTGGCAGCTGATCTGCTGACTACCCTGGCGGCACAATATCAGCGGGTATTAGAAGAGATAATTGAATGGCTGGGCCTCGCATCCCGTACCTGGCTAACAGCCAGCGATACTGACAATATCGTTTCCAACGCCTGGTTGTCAACGTTACAGTTGCAGCAGGAAGTATCCGGTGTTTACCTGGCAGGCAGCCTGCAGGAGGGCTTTATCTATCATGCGCTGCATCAGGGAGATGTAGATGATGCCTACCGTGTACAGCTGTCCTGGGATTATCACAATGCTATCGATCCGGCTCTGCTGGAGCGGGCCTGGCAATATGCGCAGCAGCGCTACAGTGCCCTTCGTCTGCGTTTTGCCTGGGAATATGAGCTGGTGCAGATCATAGACCGTCATGGGCAAACTGACTGGCACTATCTGGATATCAGTGATCAGCACAAAGCCTCACAGGAGGTTTATCTGAAAGAACTGATGGTGCAGGACCGTATGTTGCCCTTCGACCTGGCAGCCGGCAACCTGTTCCGGATATATCTGGTGAAATGCGGAGAGCATGATTGGAACTGCCTTTTCAGCAATCACCACGCTATATTGGATGGCTGGAGCATGCCGGTGCTGCTCAACTATGTACACGAAGTGTATCTGCAGTTGTTGCAGGGAGTACCTGTAGTGGTGCGGGAAGACAAGAGTTATGCGGAGGCACAACGTTACCTGCAGCAACACCGCGGGGATAATGAATCTTACTGGACCGCTGCAGTGGCCCGGCTGGAAGAACAGGAAGACCTGAGCAGCCTGTTACGTGCAGACCAGCGTCATATCCGCTTGTCGGTTTATCGTCATATTCTGCAACCAGCAGAGCAGTCCCTGTTGATCAGCGGTACACGCTATGAGGCGCTGAAACGCCTATGCGCTACTCATGGCGTTACGCTCAATGCCGTGCTGCAATACTGCTGGCACCGGCAGCTGAGCCTCTATGGCAACACGCATACCACCGTAGTGGGCATGACCGTGTCGGGCCGTAACCTGCCTGTTAACGATATAGAACAATCCGTAGGTTTATATATCAACACACTTCCGGTGATCATGGAACATGACTCTGGTAGTGTATTATCAGCCATTAAACATTTACAGGCCCATATCGGAGAGGTAAACAGCCGTAGTGATGTAAGCCTGAGGAGGCTGCAACCCGGTGGTGAACGTCTGTTCAGCAGCCTGTTTGTATTTGAGAATTATCCGTTACCAGCCGGAGAGGAAGGCCAGTTGTCTATCCGGCTCAGGAGCAGTATGGAGAAACTGGATTATCCGCTGGGAGTAGTGGCGGCAGAACAAGGCCCTGAAATCATCTTTAACATCAAATACGCAGCAGAATTATTTGATGATGCGATGATTGCACAACTGCTCTCCGGTGTGGAGCTAGTATTGGAGCAACTTACAACCCATCCGGATATCACCGTATCATCGCAGGTACATCTGCGCGAAGCGCAATACCAGCAAATAATATTTGACTGGAACAATACCAGGCGTGATTATCCTGTTGATAAAACCATCCATCAGCTGTTTGAAGAGCAGGTACGGAGTACCCCTCATGCTTTGGCAGTGGTGTATGAAGAAACACGGTTTACCTATGCCGCACTAAATGAAAAAGCCAACCGGCTGGCGGCGTATCTGCGTGAACGTTATAACATTCAGCCGGATGACCTGATCGCACTTGTTCTCGATCGTACAGCAGATATGCTGACAGCCATCCTTGCCGTGCTGAAGACCGGAGCAGCCTATGTACCAGTATCACCGGATTATCCGGATGAGCGTATCCACTACATGCTGGTGGATACCCGTACCAAAGTGGTGCTGACGAACGAAATTTATGTGGAAAGATTACAGACTTCTGCCGGTATTGAAGTGGTAGATGCCACTGTTTTATGGGAAGAAAAACTGATAGGGTATGAAGAAGAAAACCTTGCTCCGCTGGCGACTTCAACAGACCTGGCCTATGTGATCTACACCAGTGGTACCACGGGTGCTGCCAAAGGCGTGATGGTACAGCATCGCAGTGTGATCAATCTGATCAGTGCACTGGTACCGGCACATACACTGGACCGGCATGAGCGGGTGGGCTGCTATTCCAATTATGTATTTGATGCATTTGTATACGAAGTGTTCCCCGCGCTGACAAACGGTAATACTTTATACCTGTATCCGGATAGTATCAGGACGGCGCCGGATACACTGCGCAGCTATATCGACAAAGAGCGTATATCCGTTACATTTATTCCGCCCGTGTTGCTGCGTGAATTCTTGTCTGCACCGAGTGGCTTATCATTGATATTTACAGGCGGCGAACAGCTGCCGGACCTGAACGGTATCCGTTTCGATGGTACCTTGCTGAATGAATACGGTCCAACCGAAGCCACCGTATGTGCTACAATACACCCTTACCATCCTGGAGACAGTACCGCCAATATAGGTCGTCCGCTGGACAATACTATGGTCTATGTATTGGATGGAGCCGGAAAACCTGTGCCGGCGGGGGCCATCGGAGAACTGTATATTGGCGGCGCCGGTGTGGCACGAGGTTATCTGAACCAGCCATCGCTGACGGCTACACGCTTTGTTGCTGATCCATTCACTGGTGGTGATGCGCGGTTATACAAAACCGGCGACCTGGTAAGACAATTACCCAATGGTGAGTTGGAATATATCGGTCGTGCCGACTTCCAGGTGAAGATCAGGGGACATCGTATAGAACTGGGTGAGATAGAACACGGAATAGCCAGCTATCCTGGCATAAAACAGGCTGTGGTGCTGGTAAAAGAACAGGTTGGCAACAAATACCTGGCTGGTTATTATGTGTCCGATGAGGCGCTGAATCATGAGTCCATCCTGGAGTATCTGGGGTCCTATCTGCCTGAATACATGTTGCCGGCGGCCCTGGTACATCTGCAGCAATTACCGTTGACCATCAATGGTAAGCTGGATCGTCGCGCTTTACCGGAGCCTGTATTTACGGACAGCGGCCATTACCGCGCTCCGGAGAATGATAAGCAGGCAGCTATGTGTACCATCTATGGGCAGGTGTTGGGTATATCCGGTGATAAGATAGGCGTGGATGATGACTTCTTCCGACTGGGCGGAGACTCTATTGTGAGTATCCAGCTGGTAAGCCGTCTGAGGCAACAGGCGGGTATTCATGTCACCGTAAAAGATATCTTCCGTTATCGTACCATTGCCTCCCTGTATACGAACGTGATTGCCGCGGGTGCTGCATCTGCGGTACAACTGGAAACAGAACAGGGCATCCTGTCCGGAGAAGTGCCGCTGCTGCCGATACAGCGCTGGTTCTTTACCAATGTCTCCAACGGTCTGCTGCCGAAGTACCATCACTGGAATCAGTCTTTCCTGATCAGTGTGCCCGCACTGGATATGACACTGCTGGAATGTACGTTGGCGGTACTGTTGAATTACCATGACGGGCTGCGCTTACGTTACCGTCCTGATGGTACACAATATTACAGTGAAGAAGTTTCGGGCCTGGATATTCATCGTCAGCATATCCGTACGCTGGGGACACCGGAAGCCTTGCGTACTTTACTGACCTCCTGGCAGGCAGACTTTGATATCTACGGTGACCGGCTATTGCAGGCGGGCTACCTGGAAGGTTATACAGACGGGCGCGCACGCCTCTTCCTGTCCATACATCACCTGCTGATAGACACCGTGAGCTGGCGTATGCTGGTGACAGATATGGAGCGTATTTACAATTATTTGTCCACTGTAACCACAACGGATATACGTTCATTGATAGGATGGTTAGGCCCTAAAGGCAGCAGCTACCGTCAGTGGACAACACTGATCTCCGGCTACGAGTTGTCTGTAGCGGAACAGGAATACTGGTCAGATCTGTTGCCGGGAATAAAAGCAGGCAATGCATTGCTGGGAAGCCTGTCTACGTCAATTGTCAGTCATGCATCCCTGTTATTGGATGCAGCGTATACCAGTCGGTTGTTACGCGAAAGTCATCATGTTTATAACACACAGATCAATGATATTTTATTAAGCGCCCTCGGTGTCGCCCTGTCTCGTATCACAGGAGAAAAGAATCATTATATATTGCTGGAAAGCCACGGCCGTGAGGCACTTTCGGCCTCCATCGATATTACGCACACCAGCGGCTGGTTTACTACCATGTATCCTGTAGAGATCAGTAGCGAAGGCGATGATTATGGCGCACAGCTGGTAGGAGTCAAAGAGAGTTTACGTGCAGTACCAGCTAACGGTATCGGCTATGGGATATTGACAGGCTATCGTCCTGAAGGCTTGCCCCGTATCAGCTTCAACTACCTCGGCCAGTTCGATGGGCAGGAAAGTGCCGCTGCCGGCGGATGGCAGCTGACAAATGAAGACAGCGGCCGGCAGATGGATGCCTCCAACGGAGATCACCACCTGATCAACATCAACGGGCTGGTGATAGGTGGTTGTCTTCAGTTCAATATCTCCGGCAGCATAGCAGCCGATCTGTTAACTACTCTGGCAACACAGTATCAGCAGGTATTGGAAGAAATGATTGAATGGCTGGGCCAAGCATCCCGCACCTGGCTGACGGCCAGCGATGCAGATAATATTATCTCCAACGCCTGGTTATCGGCGTTGCAATCGCAACAGGAAGTATCCGGTGTTTATCTGGCAGGCAGCCTGCAGGAAGGTTTTATCTACCATGCCCTGCATCAGGGAGAGGTAGATGATGCCTACCGTGTGCAGTTTTCATGGGACTATCATAACATCATTAACCCGACCCTGCTTGAACAGGCCTGGCAGTACGCACAACAGCGCTATAGTACCCTTCGTCTGCGCTTTGCCTGGGAACATGAGCTGGTGCAGATCATAGACCGTCATGGACATACCCACTGGCACTATCTGGATATCAGCAATCATGACAAAACTTCACAGGAGGCTTATCTGGATGAACTGATGGCAAGGGACCGCGCCTTATCCTTTGACTTGTCTGCCGGTAACCTGTTCCGGATATACCTGGTGAAACGAGGAGAACATGACTGGAGCTGCCTTTTCAGCAACCACCACGCCATACTGGATGGCTGGAGCATGCCGTTGCTGCTCAATTATGTACATGAAGTGTATCTGCAGCTGTTGAAAGGGGGAACTGTAGTAGTTCGGGAAGACAAGAGTTATGCAGAAGCGCAGCGTTACCTGCAGCAACACCGTGGGGATAATGAAGCTTACTGGACCGCTGCAGTGGCCCAGCTGGAAGAGCAGGAAGACCTGAGTAGCCTGCTATGTGCAGATCAGCGCCATATCCGCTTGTCGGATTATCGTCATATCCTGCTGCCGGCAGAACAGTCCCTGTTGATCAGCGGTACACGCTATGAGGCATTGAAACGTCTGTGCGCCGCCAATGGCGTAACCCTCAATGCCGTGCTGCAGTACTGCTGGCACCGGCAGCTGAGTCTTTATGGCAACGCGCGTACTACCATAGTGGGTATGACTGTCTCCGGCCGTAACCTGCCCATTAACGATATAGAACAATCTGTAGGTTTATATATCAACACGCTTCCGGTGATCATGGAACATGAGACCGGCAGTGTATTAGCGGCCATTAAACGTTTACAGGCCCATATCGGAGAGGTGAACAGCCGCAGCGATGTGAACCTGGGAAGACTGAACCCCGGTGGCGAACGCCTGTTCAGCAGCTTGTTTGTGTTTGAGAACTATCCGTTACCAGCCGGAGAAGAGGGACTGTTGTCTATCCGGTTCAGGAGCAGCATGGAGAAGCTGGACTATCCGCTGGCCGTGGTGGTGGCAGAGCAAGGTCCTGAGATTAGCTTTAGCATCAAATATGCAGCAGAGTTATTTGATGATGCTATCATTACACAACTGCTCTCCGGTGTGGAACTGATCCTGGATCAACTTATAACCAATCCGGATATCACAGCATCCTCGCTGGTACATCTGCGCGAAGCGCAATACCAGCAAACGATCTATGAGTGGAACAATACCGTTCGTGATTATCCTGCTGACAAAACCATCCATCAGCTGTTTGAAGAGCAGGTGTGGAGTACTCCTCAGGCTCCGGCAGTGGTGTATGAAGAAACATTGCTTACTTATGCCGAACTAAATGAAAGGGCCAACCGGCTGGCTGCGTATCTGCGTGGACGTTATAACATTCAGGCGGATGATCTGATCGTACTGGTACTGGATCGTTCAGTAGACATGCTGACGGCCATCCTTGCAGTACTGAAAGCTGGAGCAGCCTATGTGCCGGTATCACCGGAATATCCGGATGAGCGTATCCATTACATTCTGGCGGATACCCGCACCAAAGTAGTGCTGACCAACGAAATTTATGTAGAAAGATTACAGACTGCTGCCAGTATTGAAGCGATAGATACTGCTGTTTTATGGGAAGAAAAGTTGAAAGGGTTTAAAGCAGAAAACCTTGCTCCGCTGGCGACTTCAACAGACCTGGCTTATGTGATCTACACCAGTGGTACCACGGGTACGGCCAAAGGTGTGATGGTACAGCATCGCAGCATGATCAATCTGATCAGTGCACTGGTGCCGGTACATACACTGGACCGCCATGAACGGGTGGGCTGCTATTCCAACTATGTATTTGATGCATTTGTATATGAGGCGTTCCCTGCATTGGCAAATGGGAATACTTTATACCTGTATCCGGATAGTATCAGAACGGCCCCGGAGGCACTGCGCAGCTATATTGCCAAAGAGCGTATATCCGTTACATTTATTCCGCCGGTGTTGCTGCGTGAGTTTCTCTCTGCGCCTACCGGCCTGTCATTGATATTTACCGGTGGTGAACAGTTGCCGGACCTGAGTGATGTACTTTTCAGCGGTACCTTACTCAATGAATACGGTCCAACCGAAGCCACCGTGTGCGCTACGATACACCCTTATCATCCGGGAGACAGCACTGCCAATATTGGCCGTCCGCTGGCTAATACTACGGTGTATGTATTGGACGGAGCCGGAAGGCCTGTGCCGGTAGGAGCTATCGGAGAATTGTATATCGGCGGTGCCGGTGTGGCACGAGGTTATCTGAACCAGCCATCGCTGACGGCTACACGTTTTATTGCAGATCCGTTTGCCGGCGGTGATGAGCGGCTGTACAAAACCGGAGACCTGGTAAGACAGTTACCCAATGGAGAGCTGGAATACATCGGCCGTGCCGACTTCCAGGTGAAGATCAGGGGACACCGAATCGAACCCGGTGAGATAGAATACCGCATGGCCGGTTATCCGGGCATAAAACAAGCGGTGGTACTGGTGAAGGAGCAGGGCGGAGGCAACAAATACCTGGCCGGTTATTATGTGTCCGATGAGGCGCTGAATCATGAGTCCGTCCTGGAGTATCTGGGGTCCTATCTGCCTGAATACATGTTGCCGGCGGTCCTGGTACATCTTGAGCAGTTACCGTTGACCATCAATGGCAAGCTGGATCGTCGTGCTTTGCCTGAACCAGCATTTACCGAAAGTGATCATTACCGTGCTCCGGAGAATGATATAGAGGCAACGATGTGTGCCATCTATGGGCAGGTGCTGGGTATACCTGAAGATAAGATAAGTGTGGATGATGACTTTTTCCGGCTGGGAGGCAACAGTATTCTTGCTATTCACCTGGTTAACCGCCTGAATGAGGTACTGGGAACGAACATAGGCGTGACGGCCATATTAGCGGGCAGGACAATCCGTAAACTAGCTGCTATCAGCGGAGCCTCCGGCAGTGTAAAGATTACAGTACCTGTTATCAACGCTCCGGAAGAACAGTTGTTATCCTTTGCCCAGGAGCGTTTATGGTTTATAGAGAACTATGAAAGTGGTAGTAATGCCTATAATATACCACTGGTGCTGAAGTTGCAGCAGCAGATGAATACGGAAAACCTGTTGCAGGCGCTGCGTGCAGTCATACATCGTCATGAAGTGCTGAGGAGCCTCATTAAAACAAATACTGCCGGAGACAGCTACCAGATAGTACCCAATGAAAGTATATATCCTGTAGTTATAGGGATACATGCTTTAAGTGATCAGGCATCACTGAATGAGGCGATAAAAGCCAATGCCAGACACATCTTCAGGCTGGATGAAGAATATCCTGTAATGATAAGGCTATATACATTGGCTACAGGAGAACGCTACCTGAACATCGTATTGCATCATATTGCATTTGATGGCTGGTCTACAGAAATTCTGTTGCGCGAAGTAGTTAATTACTATCATCATTACGAATACCTTGCTGCCGGTGATGTTGCACTGGCAGCAAGGTATCTGCCGGCTCCATTGCCTTTGCAGTACAAGGATTTTGCCTTATGGCAGCGGAATTATCTGAAAGATGCAGTGCTGGATAAGCAGTTGTCATACTGGAAAAATAAATTATCTGGTTATGAAACACTACATCTGCCAACAGATAAGCCACGCCCGGCATATATCGACTATACCGGTGCTGATATTCTTTTTGTAATTGATAGGGCCACCAGTGATGGTTTGCGGGCTATCTCGCGGGAGCTGGAGGTGAGCCTGTACAGTGTGCTGCTGAGTGGTTACTATCTGTTGCTGAGTGCTTACAGCAACCAGCGGGATATTGTACTGGGTAGCCCTGTGGCCAACCGCCATTACGGGGAGATTGCAGACCTGATCGGTTTCTTTGTGAATACCCTTGCATTGCGTGAGGAGATAGACCCTGAACAACGGGTAACAGATTTCATCCGTCAGGTAGGAGCTTCGGTGATATCAGCGCAACTGCACCAGGACCTTCCGTTTGAGAAGCTGGTGGATGAGTTACAGGTAGAACCGGATATGTCGCGCCATCCGGTGTTTCAGACCACTTTCGGTATTCAGCATTTGGGAAAAGAAGCGCTTGAAGCAGCTGGTCTGTTTGCTCCTTATGGTGATGCCGGCGATTACAATATTGCTAAATATGATCTGAGTGCCGTGCTGGATGACAGTAGCGAAGAGATCTACGGGGGCTTTAACTATGCGGTGAGCCTTTTTGATGCGGCTACCGTCGAAGGATATATAACCACCTATAAAGAAATTTTAAGTCAACTGGCGTTTGCAGGAAAGAACCTGCAGATAAAATCATTGCGTTATCAGTCGGCAGCGGAACGTACGATGTTGCTGACTCAATGGAATAACCCATTACAAACATTCCCGGTAGACAAGCCCGTTCACCGGTTGTTTGAAGAGCAGGCTGCTGCTCATCCTGATCGTACTGCTGTTGTTTTTGAAGATGTACAACTGTCTTATGGAGAATTAAATACCCGTGCTGATAAACTGGCTGCATATATACGTCACCGTTATCAACTGAAACCGGATGACCTGGTCGGTATCTGCCTGGATCGCTCTGAGCACATGCTGATAGCTATCCTCGCCGTACTCAAGGCCGGAGCTGCCTATGTGCCCATGGACCCTGCTTATCCTGAAGAAAGAATCGCTTATATTCTTTCGGATACAGGAACGAAGGTGGTTTTAACCAATGAAAAACATGTGCCGCGACTCTCAGCGCTATCAGCAGAAGCAACTGCTGAGGCGATCGATAACCGGCATTTTGGGTCTGAACAGCCTGCGTTGTCTCCTGTGGTAACCGCACCAGAACAGCTGGCTTACGTGATTTATACCAGCGGTACTACCGGTCAACCCAAAGGAGCAATGATAGAACACCGCAATGTGACCCGCTTGTTCCATGCTACGGCTGCCTGGTATCATTTTGATGCCACGGATGTCTGGACTTTGTTCCATTCCGTAGTATTTGACTTCAGCGTATGGGAAATCTGGGGTGCCTTGTGTTACGGTGGCAAGCTGGTGGTTCCGTCAATGGAACAAACCAAAGATCCTTCCCTGTTCTACGACCTGTGCGAGCAGGAAGGAGTGACGGTGCTGAACCAGACGCCGGGTGCTTTTTATCAGTTCATCGCTGCGGCACAGCAAAAGACCAGCCGCCTGACACAACTGCGGTGTGTGATTTTCGGTGGTGATGCACTGAACCTGGCACAGCTGAAGCCATGGTATGATATATATGCTGATGATGCCCCACTGCTGATCAATATGTATGGTATCACGGAAACAACGGTCCATGTGACCTGGAAGGTGCTGAGTGCATTGGAACTGGATAAGGGTTCTCTGATTGGCCATGTGATCCCTGATCTGCAGGCCTATGTACTGAATGAATACCTGGAGCCTTTGCCTCCGGGAGCAGTAGGAGAGCTGTATGTAGGTGGTGCCGGTGTATGCCGTGGTTATTTGAATCTGCCATCGCTGACGGCTACACGTTTTATCAATAACCCATTCGCCGGTAGTGATTCGCGGTTATACAAAACCGGAGACCTGGTAAGGCAGTTGCCGGATGGCGATCTGGAATACATCGGCCGTGCCGACTTCCAGGTGAAGATCAGAGGGTATCGTATAGAGCTGGGTGAGATAGAACACCGTCTGGCCAGCTATCCGGGCATAAAACAGGCGGTGGTACTGGTAAAAGAACAGGCAGGCAACAAATACCTGGCGGGCTATTATGTGGCAAATGAGGCTTTGAATCAGGAAACCGTCCTGGAATACCTGGGAGGCTCTCTACCGGATTATATGCTGCCAGCGGTATTGGTACATCTGGCGCAATTACCGCTGACCATCAACGGAAAGCTGGACCGTCGTGCCTTACCAGAGCCTGTATTTACCGACAGTGATCATTACCGCGCTCCGGAGAATGATACAGAGGCAGCCATGTGTACCATCTATGGCCAGGTGCTGGGCATATCCGGCGACAAGATAAGTGTGGATGATGACTTCTTCCGGCTGGGCGGAGACTCCATCGTGAGTATCCAGCTGGTAAGCCGTCTGCGTCAACAGGCCGGCATTCATGTCACCGTAAAAGATATCTTCCGTTATCGTACCATTGCTTCACTATATACCAACGTGATTGCTGCAGGTGCTACGTCTTCTGTACAACTGGAAACAGAACAGGGCATCCTGTCCGGAGAAGTACCGTTGCTGCCGATACAGCGCTGGTTCTTTACCAATGTCTCCAATGGCCTGCTGCCGAAGTACCATCACTGGAACCAGGCTTTCCTGATCAGCGTACCTGTACTGGATATGACACTGCTGGAACGTACACTGACGGTGCTGTTGAATTACCATGACGGGCTGCGTTTACGCTACCGCCCTGATGGTACACAGTACTACAGTAAAGAGGTAACGGGAGTGGATATACGCCGCCAAGACATCCGTACCCTGAATACAGCTGAGGCACTACATACAGTACTTACCTCCTGGCAGTCAGATTTTGATATCTATGGAGACCGGTTATTACAGGCCGGCTATCTGGATGGTTATGCAGACGGGCGTGCACGCCTCTTCCTGGCAGCACATCACCTGCTGATAGACACCGTGAGCTGGCGTATGCTGGTGGCGGATATGGAACGTATTTACAATCATCTGTCCACTGTAACCACAACGCATACACGTTCACTGACAGAATTATTAGGCTCCAAAGGCAGTAGCTACCGTCAGTGGACAACGCTGATCGCTGGCTACGAGTTGTCTGTAGCAGAACAGGAATACTGGTCAGATCTGTTGCCGGGAATAAAAGCCGGTAATGCCTTGCTGGAAAGCCTGTCTGCATCGGCTGTTAGCCATGCATCCCTGTCGTTGGATACGGCATATACCGGGCGCTTGCTGCGAGAAAGCCATCATGTTTATAACACACAGATCAACGATATTTTATTAAGCGCCCTCGGTGTTGCCCTGTCGCGCATTACGGGAGAAACAAGCCATTACATATTGCTGGAAAGCCACGGCCGTGAGGTGCTTTCAGCATCCATCGATATTACGCATACCAGTGGCTGGTTTACGACTATGTACCCTGTACGGCTCATCAGTGAAGGCGATGATTACGGCGTAAAGCTGGCATCAGCTAAAGAAACCTTGCGCGCAGTACCGGCTAACGGTATCGGCTATGGGATACTCACGGGCTACCGCCCTGAAGGCTTACCTCGTATCAGCTTTAACTACCTCGGCCAATTCGATGGGCAGGAAAATGCTGCTGCCAGTGGATGGCAGCTGACCGGAGAAGGTAGTGGTCTTTCGATAGATACCTCCAACGGCGATCATCACCTGATCAATATCAACGGGCTGGTGATAGGCGGCCGTCTTCAGTTCAATATCTTTGGCAGCCTGGCAGCTGATCTGCTAACTACCCTGGCGACACAGTATCAGCAGGCATTAGAAGAGATGATTGAGTGGCTGGGTCATGCATCCCGTACCTGGCTGACAGCCAGCGATACAGACAATATCGTCTCCAATGACTGGTTATCCGTGTTGCAATCGCAACAGGAAGTATCTGGTGTTTACCTCGCGGGCAGCCTGCAGGAAGGCTTCATCTATCATGCACTGCATCAGGGTGAGGTGGATGATGCCTACCGCGTACAGCTCTCCTGGGATTACCACAATGCCATCAACCCGGCCCTGCTGGAACAGGCCTGGCAATATGCACAGCAGCGCTACAGTGCCCTGCGTCTGCGCTTTGCTTGGGAACATGAACTGGTGCAGATCATAGACCGCCATGGACATACCGACTGGCGCTATCTTGATATCAGTGATCAGGACAAAACTTCACAGGAGGCTTACCTGAAAGAATTGATGGTAGAGGATCGTACTTTGCTCTTCGATCTGTCTGCCGGTAACCTGTTCCGGGTATATCTGGTGAAATGCGGAGAGCGCGACTGGAGCTGTCTTTTCAGCAACCACCACGCGATACTGGATGGCTGGAGTATGCCATTGCTGTTTAACTATGTACATGAAGTGTATCTGCAGCTGTTGCAGGGAGTACCTGTAGTCGTGAGGGAAGACAAGAGCTATGCGGAGGCACAGCGTTACCTGCAGCAGCACCGTCAGGATAATGAAGCCTACTGGACTGCTGCAGTGGCCCGGCTGGAAGAGCCTGAAGACCTGAGCAGCTTGTTGCGTGCAGACCAGCGCCATATCCGCTTGTCGGCTTATCGTCATGTCCTGCGGCCGGCAGAACAAGTGCTGGTCATCAGCGGTACACACTATGAAGCGCTGAAACGCCTGTGCTCTGCGAATGGTGTTACACTCAACGCCGTATTACACTACTGCTGGCACCGGCAGTTGAGTCTTTACGGCAATAGTGATACTACCGTAGTGGGCATGACTGTCTCCGGCCGTAATCTTCCCATCAACGATATAGAACAATCCGTAGGTTTATATATCAACACACTTCCGGTGATCATGGAACATGACTCCGGCAGTGTATTATCGGCCATTAAACGTTTACAGGCCCATATCGTAGAGGTGAACAGCCGCAGCGATGTGAAGCTCGGAAGGCTGTACCCCGGCGGCGAACGCCTGTTCAGCAGCCTGTTTGTGTTTGAGAACTATCCGTTACCAGCCGGAGAAGAAGGCCAGTTGTCTATCCGGTTCAGGAACAGTATGGAGAAGCTGGACTATCCGCTGTCTGTGATGGCTGCGGAGCCAGGCGCTGAGATTAGCTTTAGCGTCAAATATGCAGCAGAATTATTTGATGATGCGATCATTGCACAACTGCTCTCCGGTGTGGAGCTGATCCTGGATCAACTTACAACACATCCGGATATCACAGCATCATCGCTGGTACATCTGCGCGAAGCGCAATACCAGCAAATGATCTTTGACTGGAACAATACCGTTCGTGATTATCCTGCTGATAAAAACATCCATGGACTGTTTGAAGCCCGGGTGGCACAGATACCGGACCAGTTGGCAATTGTATGCGGAGACAACCGGCTGACCTACCACGAATTGAATGAGCAGGCCAATCGGCTGGCTGCTTACCTGAAGAAAAATTTTGATGTTCAGCCGGACGATCTGATTGTACTATGCATGGACCGTTCGGCAGATATGCTGATAGCGGTGCTGGCCATCCTCAAGGCAGGTGGTGCTTATGTGCCGGCTGATGTTTCCCATCCCGACGACAGACTACATTATATCATTAGCGATACCCGTACCAAAGTGGTACTAAGTAACGAACAGCATACAGAACGTATCAAATCACTGACAGCGGGACTTTCCTTAAAAGTGATCAATACAGAAGATATTTATTTCCAGACTGGTCTGTCTGTAAGATACAGTGGCGAAAATGCGGCGATTGCTGTAGAGCCCTCACAACTGGCCTATGTTATTTATACCAGCGGTACAACAGGCCGTTCCAAAGGAGTGATGGTAGAACACCGGAATGTGGTGAATTATCTGTTCAATGTGCAGGATATGCTGCTGGAAGATCATACCCGTGTTGATTTTTCAGGGAATTTATCTTTTGACCTATCGGTAACGACTACCCTGTATCCGTTGTGCTTTGGCAAATGCCTGTATATTTTTGAAGGCAGCATTACAGAGGTGGCGGCCTATGAGCAGCACCTGATCACACACGATATTGAACTGGTGAAGAGTACACCGGCCTACCTGTCGCTGCTGAATAATCCCGAAGTACGTGTAAAAACGGCTATCGTAGGAGGGGAGAAATTGTTGCGTCATCAGATCAGCCGGATACTTTCCTGTTTTGCGACTATCATTGACGAATACGGCCCGACAGAAACTACAGTAGGTGCTACTTATTACCGTATAGACGATACCGT
Organism: Chitinophaga sp. HK235; assembly: GCF_018255755.1. Lineage (NCBI taxonomy): Bacteria > Pseudomonadati > Bacteroidota > Chitinophagia > Chitinophagales > Chitinophagaceae > Chitinophaga > Chitinophaga sp. HK235. Next base: position 350,431 of record NZ_CP073766.1, read on the forward strand.
TACCAAGTTTTCCATAGGCAAAGCTTATCATCATTACAGCATCTATGTGTTGGATGATCAGCTGCGTCCGGTACCAGCAGGGGCCATCGGAGAACTTTATATCGGTGGAGCAGGCCTGTCCCGCGGATATCTGAATCAGCCCGAACTGACCCGTGAACGTTTCATAGAGAATCCCTTTGGCGACGGCAGACTATATAAGACCGGTGATGCGGTGAGATACCTGCCTGATGGTAATCTGGAATACATTGGCCGTACAGACTTCCAGGTGAAGGTCCGTGGTTACCGTATAGAACCTGCTGAGATAGAGCATCAGCTGGCAGCTTACCCTGGCATTACTGATGCAGTAGTACTGGCGAGAGAACAGGCTGAGGGTATCCATTATCTGACGGGCTATTATGTATCTGCTAAAACGCTGGATGAGCAGGAGTTACGCGACTACCTGGGCAGCTACCTGCCGGAGTATATGATCCCGTCTGTGCTGATGCGGCTGGATGCCTTGCCGTTGACGGCTAATGGGAAGCTGGACCGTCGTGCCTTGCCGGATCCGGCCCTTACAGGAGAGCGTTATGAGGCGCCGGCCAATACAATGGAGAAACAATTGTGTGCCATATTTGCTGAAGTACTGGAACTGGACGCGGACCGGATAAGTGTGACAGATGATTTCTTCCGCCTGGGCGGTAACAGTATTCTGGCCATCCGCCTGGTGAACCGGCTGAATGCCTTGCCGGGCACCAAAACGAGTATGTCAGCGGTATTTAACTACCGTACTATCCGCCAACTATCGGCTGCGTTACAGGAAGATACCGGTGATCATGTAACCATTACAGTTCCTGTTATCAGCACTCCCGAAGAGCAGTTATTATCTTTTGCCCAGGAGCGCTTATGGTTCATTGAGAACTATGAAGGGGGCAGCAATGCCTACAACATACCAGTGGTGCTGAAGTTACAGGATCAGGTGAACACGGAAAACCTGTTACAGGCGCTGCGGGCTGTTGTACATCGTCATGAAGTACTGAGAAGCCTCATTAAAATAAATGCTGCCGGAGACAGCTACCAGATAGCACCTGATGAAAGTATTTATCCTGTGGCTATAGGAATACATGCTGTAAAGGATCAGCAATCACTCCATGAAACGATAAGAGCCAATGCCGGACACATATTCAGACTGGATGAAGAATATCCTCTGAAGATAGCGGTGTATACATTGGCTACAGGAGAACGTTATCTGAATATCGTATTGCATCATATTGCATTTGATGGCTGGTCAACAGAAATTCTGTTGCGTGACTTATTGAATTATTATCATCACTACGAATACCTTGCAACCGGCGATATGATACAGGCAGAAAAATATCTGCCTGCACCACTGCCTTTGCAGTATAAGGATTTTGCGTTGTGGCAACGGAATTATCTGAAAGATGCTGTACTGGAGAAGCAGTTGTCATACTGGAAAGATAAACTGTCTGGCTATGAAACATTACATCTGCCAACAGACAAGCCTCGTCCTGCATATACAGATTATACCGGTGCTGACATTGCTTTTGTAATTGATAGAGCCACCAGTGAAGGTTTACGGGCTATCTCGCGGGAGCTGGAAGTGAGTATGTACAGTGTGTTGCTGAGTGGTTACTACCTGTTGCTGAGTGCTTACAGTAATCAGCGGGATATTGTATTGGGTAGCCCTATTGCCAACCGTCATTATGGAGAGATAGCTGACTTGATCGGTTTCTTTGTCAACACCCTTGCGCTGCGTGAAGAGATAGATCCTGAACAGCGGGTGACGGACTTCATCCGCCAGGTGGGAGCTTCTGTGATATCAGCGCAGTTGCACCAGGATCTTCCATTTGAGAAATTGGTGGATGAGCTACAGGTGGAACCGGATACATCGCGCCATCCGGTGTTTCAGACTACCTTCAGTATTCAGCACAATGGCGGTGGAGGTCTTGACGCTGCTGATCTGTTTGCTCCCTATAGCGACGGAGGGTATTACAGTATTGCCAAATATGATCTGAACACCATACTGGACGATAGCAGCGAAGAAATCAATGGTCTCTTTAACTATGCGGTGAGTCTTTTTGATGCGGCTACGATCGAAGGATATATAACCACCTATAAAGAAATTTTACGTCAACTGGTGACTGCAGGAAAGGGACTGCAGATAAAATCATTGCGTTATCAGTCGGCAACGGAACGTACGATGTTGCTGACTCAATGGAATAACCCATTACAGACATTCCCAACAGACAAGCCTGTTCACCGGTTGTTTGAAGAGCAGGCTGTTGCTCATCCTGAGCGTATTGCTGTTGTTTATGAAGAGGTGCAATTATCTTATGGAGAACTGAATAGCCGTGCTGATGAACTGGCTGCATATATACGTCACCGTTATCAGCTGAAACCGGATGATCTGGTAGGCATCTGCCTGGACCGCTCTGAACACATGCTGACGGCTATTCTCGCCGTACTCAAGGCGGGAGCTGCCTATGTACCCATGAACCCCGGTTATCCTGAAGAAAGAATCGCTTTTATCCTGTCAGATACAGGAACGAAAGTGGTTTTAACCAATGAAAAGCATGTGGCGCGGCTTTCAGCCCTGTCAGTGGAAGTAACTGCCGAAGCGATCGATAACAGGCGTTTCGTATCCGAACAGCCTGCACTGCCTCCGGTAGTAACTACTCCTGAGCAGCTGGCTTATGTGATTTATACCAGTGGTACTACCGGTCAGCCAAAAGGTGCGATGATAGAGCATCGTAATGTATCCCGCCTGTTCCATGCCACAGCCGCCTGGTATCATTTTGATGCTACGGATGTCTGGACTTTGTTCCATTCCGTAGTATTCGACTTCAGCGTATGGGAGATCTGGGGTGCTTTGTGTTATGGTGGTAAGCTGTTGATCCCGTCAACAGAACAAACTCAGGACCCTTCCCTGTTCTATGACCTGTGTGAGCGTGAAGGGGTGACGGTGCTGAACCAGACGCCGGGCGCTTTCTATCAGTTCATCGCAGCGGCGCAGCAGAAAGCCAATCGCCTGACACGGTTGAGATATGTGATCTTCGGCGGTGACGCCCTGAACCTGGCACAGTTGAAACCCTGGTATGATCTATATGCTGATGATGCCCCCAGGCTGATCAATATGTATGGTATCACGGAAACAACGGTCCATGTGACCTGGAAGGAGCTGAGTGCATTGGAACTGGATAAGGGCTCTCTGATCGGCCGTGTGATCCCTGATCTGCAGGCCTATGTGCTGAATGAATACCTGGAGCCACTTCCACAGGGAGCGGTAGGGGAGCTGTATGTAGGGGGCGCTGGTGTATGCCGTGGTTATTTAAACCTACCATCGCTGACGGCTACACGATTTATTGCGGATCCGTTTACCGGCGGTGATGCACGGTTATACAAAACCGGGGACCTGGTAAGGCAATTGCCTAATGGCGATCTGGAATACATCGGCCGTGCCGACTTCCAGGTGAAGATCAGAGGTTATCGTATTGAGCTGGGCGAGATAGAACACCGTATGGCTAACTATCCCGGCATAAAACAAGCCGTGGTGCTGGTGAAGGAGCAAGCTGGTGGTGACAAATACCTCACCGGCTATTATGTGGCAGATGAGGTTTTGAATCAGGAATCCATCCAGGAATACCTGGGGGGCTATTTGCCGGAATACATGCTACCGGCTGTATTGGTACATCTGCAGCAGTTACCGTTGACCATCAACGGCAAGCTGGACCGTCGTGCCTTGCCGGAGCCGGTATTTACCGACAGCGATCATTATTGCGCTCCGGAGAATGATACAGAGGCAGCCATGTGTGCCATCTTTGGCCAGGTGCTGGGTATAGCTGAAGATAAGATAAGTATAGATGATGACTTTTTCCGGCTGGGAGGAAACAGTATTCTTGCCATTCGCCTGATTAACCGCCTGAATGCGGCGCTGGGGACCAATATAGATGTAGCAGCCGTATTCACGGGCAGGACTATACGTAAACTGGCCGCTGTCAGCGGAGTCTCCGACAATGTGAAGATTGTATCACGTGTTGTCAACGCTCCGGAAGAACAGTTGTTATCTTTTGCTCAGGAACGTTTATGGTTTATAGAGAACTATGAAGGCGGCAGTAGTGCTTTCAATGTGCCATTGGTGCTGCAGTTGCAAGAGAAGGTGAATACAGAACCCCTGTTACAGGCACTGCGGGCCGTAATACATCGTCATGAGGTGCTGAGAACCAGGATCAGAACGACCGAAGCCGGACTGAGTTACCAGGAGGTACAGGACGACACCGCACACCCGATTGAAATAAACAAGAGGGAGCTGGCTTCAGAGGCGGTACTGAATGAGGAATTGCGCACACAGTCCCATCATATCTTCAGACTGGACGAAGAACTGCCGGTCATCATCACCCTCTATACACTCCCTCATCAACGGTACCTGAGCATCGTGCTGCACCATATTGCATTTGACGGATGGTCTACAGAAATCCTGCTGCGCGACTTATTGAATTATTATCACCTTTACAAATACCTGGCCGCCGGTGATATTGTGCAGGCAGCAAAATATCTGCTTCCGGAGTTACCTGTACAGTATAAAGATTTTGCTTTGTGGCAGCGGCATTACCTGAAAGGTGTGGTGCTGAACAGACAGCTGTCTTACTGGAAGAAAAGGTTGTCCGGTTATGAAACCCTGCATTTGCCGACAGACAAACCACGTCCTGCGCAAATCAACTATGAAGGTGCAAATGTTTCCTTCGTGATAGACAAAGCGATCAGCGATGGTTTACGGCGTATCTCCCGTGAGCTGGGGGTGAGCCTGTACAGTGTGCTGCTAAGCGGTTACTATCTGCTACTCAGTGCTTACAGCAACCAAAAGGATATTATAGTGGGCACTCCTATTGCTAACCGCCATTATGGAGAGATAGCAGACCTGATCGGTTTCTTTGTGAATACCCTGGCATTGCGGGAGAAAATAGATCCGGAACAACGGATAACAGACTTTATCCGTCAGGTGGGAGCTGCTGTGATGGATGCCCAGCTGCATCAGGACCTTCCCTTCGAGAAGCTGGTAGATGAACTGCATATAGAACCGGATGTATCACGTCATCCGGTATTCCAGACGACTTTCAGTATGGAGGTGTCTGGCAGCCAGGAAGGGGCTGATCAGCTGTTCCTGCCATATCAGCAATCTGGCCAGTACAACGTTGCCAAATATGATCTGACCGTAATGCTGGATGATAACGGAGAAAAGATCTACGGCGCCTTTAACTATGCAACGGCATTGTTTGAAGCAGAAACCATCACGGGCTTTATTACTACTTATACAACTATTCTGTCGCAGATGGTGTCAGGAAAAGGTGGTCCGCTCAAATCGCTGCGCTACCTGGATGAATCGGGGCTTGTCACCATGCTGCGGCACAGTAGGGGAGTGGAACAGCCATTTGCTGCTGATAAAACCATCCATCAGTTGTTTGAAGAGCAGGTGCAGAGCACCCCTCAGGCTTTGGCCGTGGTGTATGAAGAAACACGGCTTACCTATGCCGAACTGAATGAAAAAGCCAACCGGCTGGCGGCGTATCTGCGTGAACGTTATACCATTCAGCCGGATGATTTGATCGCACTGGTACTTGATCGTACAGCAGACATGCTGACGGCCATCCTTGCCGTACTGAAGGCCGGAGCTGCTTATGTGCCGGTATCACCGGATTATCCGGATGAACGTATCCATTACATCCTGACAGATACCCGTACCAAAGTAGTGCTGACGAATGAAGTTTATAAAGAAAGATTACAGACTGTTGCCAGTATTGAAGTAGTAGATACGGCTGTTTTATGGGAAGAAAAACTGAAAAATTATAAAACTGACAACCTTGCTCCGTTGGCCGCTTCAACAGATCTGGCCTATGTGATTTACACCAGTGGTACCACTGGTGCTGCCAAAGGAGTAATGGTGCAGCATCGCAGCGTTATCAACCTGATTGCTGCTCTGGTACCGGCGCATACCCTTGACCGGCATGAACGGGTGGGCTGTTATTCCAACTATGTATTTGATGCATTTGTGTATGAGGCATTCCCTGCATTGGCAAACGGCAATACTTTATACCTGTACCCAGACAGTATCAGAACCGCGCCGGATACGCTGCGCAGTTATATTAGTAAAGAGCGTATAGCCGTTACATTTATCCCGCCGGTATTGTTGCGTGAGTTCCTGTCAGCGCCTACTGGTCTGTCGTTGATATTTACTGGTGGAGAACAATTACCGGACCTGAGTGATATACCTTTCGAGGGAACCTTGCTGAATGAATATGGTCCTACGGAAGCGACGGTGTGCGCCACGATACACCCTTACCATCCGGGAGATAGCACGGCCAATATCGGCTGTCCGCTGGCCAATACTACGGCGTATGTGCTGGACCAATTGGGTAGATCTGTACCCGTGGGTGCCATTGGAGAACTGTATATCGGTGGTGCCGGGGTAGCGCGTGGTTATCTGAACCAGCCCTCGCTGACGGCTACACGTTTTGTTGCAGATCCATTTACCGGTGGTGATGCAAGGCTGTATAAAACCGGTGACCTGGTAAGACAATTACCCAATGGGGATCTGGAATATATCGGCCGTGCCGACTTTCAGGTGAAGATTAGAGGTTATCGTATAGAGCTGGGCGAGATAGAACATCGCATGGCCGGCTACTCCGGCATAAAACAAGCCGTGGTGCTGGTGAAAGAACAGGCTGGTGGTAACAAGTACCTCGCCGGTTATTATGTATCCGATGAGTCTTTGAATCATGCATCCATCCTGGATTACCTGGGCTCGTATCTGCCAGATTATATGTTGCCGGCAGTGTTGATACATCTGGCGCAATTACCGTTGACCATCAACGGCAAGTTGGACCGTCGTGCCTTACCGGAGCCTGTATTTACCGACAGTGATCATTACCGTGCTCCGGAGAATAATACTGAAGCAACGATGTGCGCTATCTACGGTCAGGTGCTGGGTATATCCGTTGATAAGATCGGTGTGGACGATGACTTCTTCCGGTTGGGAGGAGATTCTATTGTGAGTATCCAGCTGGTAAGCCGTTTGCGGCAACAGGCCGGTATTCATGTCACCGTAAAAGATATCTTCCGTTACCGCACCATTGCCTCCTTGTATACGAACGTGATTGCTGCAGGTACTACATCTTCTGCACAATTGGAAACAGAACAAGATGTTCTTTCCGGTGAAGTACCGCTGCTGCCAATACAGCGCTGGTTCTTTACAAATGTCTCCAATGGCCTGCTGCCGAAGTACCATCACTGGAACCAATCTTTCCTGATCAGCGTACCTGTACTGGATATGGCACTGCTGGAACGTACGCTGATAGTGTTGCTTAACTATCATGACGGGCTGCGTTTACGCTATCGTCCGGATGGTACCCAGTACTACAGCGAAGAGGCTACCAGTGTGGATATCCGTCGCCTGGACATCCGTACGGTGAAAACACCGGAAGCCTTACATACTTTACTGACCTCCTGGCAGGCAGATTTTGATATCTATGGGGACCGGTTATTACAGGCAGGCTATCTGGAAGGTTATGCAGATGGGCGTGCGCGCCTTTTCCTGGCGGTCCATCACCTGTTGATAGACACGGTAAGCTGGCGTATGCTGGTGGCGGATATGGAACGTATTTACAATCATTTATCAACAGTAACTACAACGGATATACGTTCACTGATAGCATGGCTGGGCCCCAAAGGTAGCAGCTACCGTCAGTGGACAACGCTGATCTCCGGCTATGAGTTATCTGTAGCAGAACAGGAATACTGGTCAGATCTGTTGCCGGGAATAATAGCAGGTAATACCCTGCTGAAAAGCCTGTCTACACCAACCACCAGTTATGCCTCCCTGTTATTGGATACAGCATATACCGGGCGCTTGCTGCGTGAAAGTCATCATGTTTATAATACACAGATCAACGATATTCTATTAAGTGCCCTGGGTGTTGCACTTTCACGCATCACGGGAGAAACAAGCCATTACGTATTGCTGGAAAGCCACGGCCGTGAGGCACTTTCGGCCTCCATCGATATTACGCATACCAGCGGCTGGTTTACTACCATGTACCCTGTAGAGATCATCAGCGAAGGCAATGACTACGGTGCACAGCTCGTATCAGCTAAAGAAACGCTACGGGCAGTACCGGCTAACGGTATCGGCTATGGGATACTGACAGGCTATCGTCCTGAAGGCTTACCTCGTATCAGCTTCAACTACCTCGGCCAGTTCGACGGCCAGGGAAGTACCACCAGTAATGGATGGCAGCTGGCAGGAGAGGACAGTGGCCGCCCGATAGAAGCTTCCAATGGCGACCATCACCTGATCAACATCAATGGGTTGGTGATAGGAGGCCGTCTTCAGTTCAATATCTCCGGCAGCATAGCAGCTGATCTGCTGGCCACCTTGGCAGCACAGTATCAGCAGGTGCTGGAAGAGATGATTGAATGGCTGGGTCGTGCATCCCGTACCTGGCTGACAGCCAGCGATACAGATAATATCATCTCCAATGCCTGGTTATCAGATTTGCAAGCGCAGCAGGAAGTATCCGGCATTTACCTGGCGGGCAGCCTGCAGGAAGGCTTTATCTATCATGCGCTGCATCAGGGTGATGTTGATGATGCCTACCGCGTACAGCTGTCCTGGAATTATCACAATACCATCAACCCGGCCCTGCTGCAACAGGCCTGGCAGTATGCACAACAGCGCTACAGTGTACTGCGTCTGCGTTTTGCCTGGGAACATGAGCTGGTGCAAATCATAGACCGTCATGGACATACCGACTGGCGTTATCTGGATATCAGTGATCAGAACAAACCTTCACAGGAAGCTTATCTGAATGAACTGATGGCGCAGGACCGTACCTTGCCTTTTGACTTGTCTGCCGGTAACCTGTTCCGGGTATATCTGGTAAAACGCGGAGATCACGAATGGAGCAGCCTTTTCAGCAACCACCACGCGATACTGGATGGCTGGAGTATGCCATTGCTGCTCAGCTATGTACATGAAGTGTATCTGCAGCTGTTGCAAGGTAAGTCTGTAGTAGTTCGGGAAGACCAGAGTTATGCAGAAGCGCAGCGTTACCTGCAGCAACACCGCGGGGATAATGAAGCCTACTGGACTGATGCGGTGGCCCGGTTGGAAGAGCCGGAAGACCTGAGCAGTCTGCTACGCGCAAATCAGCGTCATATCCGGTTATCGGATTATCGTCATGTGCTGCAGCCGGCAGAACAGTCCCTGGTGATCAGTGGCCCCCGCTATGAAGCGCTGAAACGCCTGAGCGCCGCCAATGGCGTAACCCTCAATGCCGTGCTGCAATATTGCTGGCACCGGCAATTGAGTCTCTATGGCAACGCGCGTACTACCGTTGTGGGTATGACCGTCTCCGGCCGTAACCTGCCCATCAACGATATAGAACAATCCGTAGGTTTATATATCAACACGCTGCCGGTGATCATGGAACATGACCCAGGTAGTGTATTGTCGGCCATTAAACATTTACAGGCCCATATAGGAGAGGTGAACAGCCGCAGCGATGTGAACCTGGGAAGGCTGAATCCCGGCGCCGGACGCCTGTTCAGCAGCCTGTTTGTGTTTGAGAACTATCCGTTACCAGCCGGAGAAGAGGGGCAGTTATCTATACAATTCAGGGGTAGTATGGAGAAGCTGGACTATCCGCTGGCGGTAGTCGCATCAGAACGTGGTCAGGTAGTGAGTCTGCAGCTCAAATATGCAGCGGAATTATTTGATGACGCTATCATTGCACAACTGCTCTCCGGTGTGGAACTCATCCTGGAGCAACTAATAACACATCCGGATATCACAGTATCATCGCTGGTACATCTGCGCGAAGCGCAATATCAGCAAATAATCTTCGACTGGAACAATACCGTTCGTGATTATCCTGCTGACAAAACCATTCATCAGCTGTTTGAAGAACAGGTACGCAGTACCCCTCACGCTCCGGCGGTGGTCTATGAAGAAACACGGCTTACCTATGCCGAACTAAATGAAAAAGCCAACCGGCTGGCGGCGTATCTGCGTGAACGTTATACCATTCAGCCGGATGACCTGGTTACACTTGTACTCGATCGTACTGCAGATATACTGACGGCCATCCTTGCTGTGCTGAAGGCCGGAGCGGCCTATGTGCCGGTATCACCGGATTATCCGGATGAACGTATTCATTACATCCTGGAGGATACCCGTACCAAGGTAGTGCTGACGAACGAAATTTATATAGAAAGATTACAAACAACGGACCTTTCTGTAGGTATTGAGGCAATAGATACCGCTGTTTTATGGGAGGAAACGCTGAAGGGTTATAAAACTGAAAACCTTGTTCCGCTGGCGGCTTCAACAGATCTGGCTTATGTGATTTACACAAGCGGAACCACGGGTGCTGCCAAAGGTGTGATGATACAGCATCGCAGCGTGATCAACCTGATCAGTGCATTGGTGCCGGTGCATACACTGGACCGGCATGAACGGGTGGGCTGTTATTCCAACTATGTATTTGATGCGTTTGTATATGAGGCATTCCCTGTATTAGCCAATGGTAATACCTTATACCTGTATCCGGACAGTATCAGAACCGCCTCGGATGCGTTACGCAGCTATATCGGCAAAGAGCGTATAACCGTTACATTTATCCCGCCGGTGTTGTTACGTGAGTTCCTGTCTGCTCCTACCGGTCTGTCATTGATATTTACCGGTGGTGAACAATTGCCGGACCTGAGCGATATTCCTTTCGAGGGCACCTTGCTGAATGAATATGGTCCAACAGAAGCTACCGTGTGTGCTACGATACACCCTTATCATCCGGGCGACAGCACTGCCAATATCGGCCGTCCATTGGCTAACACGACCGTGTATGTATTGGATGGAGCCGGAAAACCTGTGCCGGTGGGCGCTATCGGAGAATTGTATATCGGTGGAGCCGGTGTGGCAAGAGGTTATTTGAATCAACCCACGCTGACGGCTACACGTTTTATCACTGATCCATTCGCTGGGGGAGATGCGCGGCTGTACAAAACCGGAGACCTGGTAAGACAGTTGCCCAATGGAGAGCTGGAATACGTTAGCCGTGCGGACTTCCAGGTGAAGATCAGGGGTTATCGTATAGAACTGGGCGAGATAGAACATCGCATGGCCGGCTATCCGGACATAAAACAGGCGGTGGTGCTGGTGAAAGAACAGTCCGGTGGTAACAAATACCTGGCTGGTTATTATGTGGCCGATGAGGTTTTAAATCATGAACACATATTGGAATACCTGGGCTCCTATCTGCCGGAATACATGTTGCCGGCGGTGTTAGTACATCTTGTACAGTTACCGTTGACGATCAACGGCAAGCTAGATCGTCGTGCTTTACCGGAACCTGTATTTACAGACGGTGATCATTACCGCGCTCCGGAGAATGATACGGAAGCAGCTATGTGCGCTATTTATGGACAGGTGTTGGGAATATCCGGCGATAAGATCGGCGTGGATGATGACTTCTTCCGGCTGGGTGGAGACTCTATTGTGAGTATCCAGCTGGTGAGCCGTCTGCGTCAACAGGCGGATATTCATGTCACCGTGAAGGATATCTTCCGTTACCGCACCATTGCCTCGTTATATACGAACGTGATTGCTGCAGGTACTACAGCTGCGGTACAACTGGAAACAGAGCAGGGCATCCTCTCCGGAGAAGTGCCGTTGCTGCCGATACAGCGCTGGTTCTTTACCAATGTTTCCACCGGACTGCTGCCGAAGTACCATCACTGGAACCAGTCATTCCTGATCAGTGTTCCCGTGTTGGATATAACACTGCTGGAACGCACACTGACAGTGTTGTTCAACTATCATGACGGGCTGCGTTTACGCTATCGTCCTGATGGTACACAATATTACAGTGAAGAAGTGACCAGCGTAGATGTTCGGCGTCTGGATATCCGCACCCTGGAAACGCCGGAAGCCCTGCATACTTTACTGACCTCCTGGCAGTCGGATTTTGATGTCTATGGAGACCGGTTATTACAAGCCGGCTACCTGGAAGGTTATGCAGACGGGCGTGCCCGCCTCTTCCTGGCGGCCCATCACTTGTTGATAGATACGGTGAGCTGGCGTATGCTGGTGGCAGATATGGAACGTATTTACAATCATTTATCAGCAGTAACTATAACGGATATACGTTCATTGATAGGATGGTTAGGCCCCAAAGGCAGCAGCTACCGTCAATGGACAACGCTGATCTCCGGCTATGAGTTGTCTGTAACAGAACAGGAATACTGGTCTGATCTGTTGCCGGGAATAAAAGCGGGTAATGCTGTTTTATCAGCGTTGGCGGTTAAAGATAAAAGTAATGCGCTGCTGACGCTGGATGCAGCGTATACCGGCCGCTTATTGCGTGAAAGTCATCATGTTTATAATACGCAAATTAATGATATGCTGTTAAGCGCCCTGGGTGTTGCACTCTCGCGTATTACAGGAGAAACAAGTCATTATATATTGCTGGAAAGCCACGGCCGTGAGGCACTTTCTTCCTCCATCGATATCACACATACCAGTGGCTGGTTTACCACTATGTACCCTGTGGAGATCATCAGCGAAGGTGATGATTATGGTATACAGCTGGTAGCAGCTAAAGAAACGCTACGTGCCGTACCAACTAACGGTATCGGCTATGGGATACTCACGGGCTACCGTCCGGAAGGTTTACCTCGTATCAGCTTCAACTACCTCGGTCAGTTCGACGGCCAGGAAAGTGCCGGCAGCAATGGATGGCAGCTGACCGGAGAAGACAGCGGCCGGCAGTTAGATGTTTCCAACGGAGATCATCACCTGATCAACATTAACGGGCTGGTGATAGGAGGCCGTCTTCAGTTCAGTATCTCCGGCAGCCTGGCAGCTGATCTGCTGACCACACTGGCAGCACAATATCAGCAGGTGCTGGAAGAGATGATCGAATGGCTGGGCCGTGCATCCCGTACCTGGCTGACGGCCAGCGATACAGATAATATCATCTCCAACGCCTGGTTGTCTGTATTGCAATCCCGGCAGGAGGTGTCCGGCGTTTATCTGGCAGGCAGTCTGCAGGAAGGTTTTATCTACCATGCCCTGCATCAGGGAGACGTAGACGACGCCTACCGCGTGCAACTGTTCTGGGATTATCACAATGCCATCAACCCGGCTCTGTTGCAACAGGCCTGGCAGTATGCGCAGCAGCGCTACAGCGCCCTGCGTCTGCGCTTTGCCTGGGAACATGAGCTGGTACAGATTATAGACCGCCATGGGCATATCGATTGGCGTTATCTGGATATCAGCAATCAGGACAAAACCTCGCAGGAGGCTTATCTGAATGAACTGATGGTACGGGATCGTACCTTGTCCTTCGATCTGTCTGCTGGTAACCTGTTCCGGGTATACCTCGTGAAATGCGGAGAGCATGACTGGAGCTGCCTTTTCAGTAATCACCACGCTATATTGGATGGCTGGAGTATGCCGTTGCTGCTCAATTACATACATGAAGTGTATCTGCAGCTGTTGCAGGGAGTGCCTGTAGTGGTGCGGGAAGACCAGAGCTATGCCGGGGCGCAGCGTTACCTGCAGCAACACCGTCAGGATAATGAGGCCTACTGGACCGCTGCAGTGGCCCGGTTGGAAGAGCAGGAAGACCTGAGCAGTCTGCTGCGTGCAGACCAGCGTCATATCCGGTTATCGGCTTATCGTCATATTCTGCAGCCGGCAGAAAAGGCCCTGCTGATTGGCGGTACACGCTATGAGGTGCTGAAACGTTTGTGTGCTGCCAATGGTGTTACGCTTAATGCCTTGCTGCAATACTGCTGGCACCGGCAGCTGAGCCTTTATGGCAACACCCGTACAACCGTAGTGGGCATGACCGTCTCCGGCCGTAACCTGCCGATCAACGATATAGAACAATCCGTAGGTCTATATATCAACACACTTCCGGTGATCATGGAACATAGTGCTGGTAGTGTGTTGACAGCCATTAAACATTTACAAGCACATATCGGAGAGGTGAACAGCCGCAGCGATGTGAACCTGGGAAGACTGAACCCTGGCGGTGATCGTCTGTTCAGCAGCCTGTTTGTATTTGAGAACTATCCGGTGCCGGCAGGGGCAAATGGAGAAGAGGGTTTGTTGTCTATCCGGTTCAGGAGCAGTATGGAGAAGCTGGACTATCCGCTGGCCGTGATGGTGGCAGAGCAAGGCCCTGAGATCAGCTTTAGCATCAAATATGCAGCAGAGTTATTTGATGATGCTGTCATCGGACAATTGCTCTCCGGTGTGGAACTGATCCTGGAGCAATTAACAAAACATCCGGATATCACAGTATCCTCGCTGGTACATCTGCGCGAAGCGCAATACCAGCAAATGATCTTCGACTGGAACAATACCGTTCGTGATTATCCTGCTGATAAAACCATCCATCAGCTGTTTGAAGAACAGGTGAAAGCGAGTCCTGATGCTATAGCGCTGGTATATGAGGATATACAGTTGTCTTATACAGCATTGAATGCTAAAGCTAACCGGCTTGCAGCGTATCTGCGTGAGCGTTATACCATTCAGCCGGATGATCTGATCGCACTTGTCCTGGATCGTACAGCAGATATGCTGCCGGCCATCCTTGCTGTGCTGAAGGCCGGAGCTGCCTATGTGCCGGTATCGCCGGATTATCCGGATGAACGTATCCACTACATCCTGGCAGATACCCGAACCAAAGTGGTGCTGGCCAACGGCATTCATGTAGAGAGATTGCAAACAACAGATCTTTCTGCTGGTATTGAAGTGATGGATTCCGCTGTTTTATGGGATGAAAAACTGAAAGGCTATGCAGCACAAAATCTTACTCCGTTGGGGTCTTCAACAGACCTGGCCTATGTGATCTACACCAGTGGTACCACCGGACAGCCTAAAGGAGTGATGATAGAGCACCATAGCGTGCTGAATACGGTCGGCAGTATCCGCGAGGCATATGATTTCACGAAAGCCTGCCGCATCGCTGCATACACAGCCTATGTGTTTGACGTATCTGTGTCAGAGTTCTTCATATCCCTGTTATATGGTAATGAATTACATCTGTTGAGTGATGAGTTGAGAACAGATGCAGATGCTATCAGTGCTTATGCACTGAAAAATGAAATCAACTACCTGTACCTGCCACCGGCCATGCTGGCCCTGTTGCCGCGTATTTCCTATCCGGCCCTGGAGGCAGTGATTTATGCGGGAGAACCCTGTGCCCCGGAAACAGGTAAATACTGGTCTGCGCACAAACGCCTGTATAACTATTACGGGCCTACGGAAACGACTATCTACGCTACCGGAAAACGGATTGAAGATGGTGATACACATCTGATCGGCCGCCCTGTGGCCAATACACAAACCTATATACTGGACCAGGAGCTTAGACCTGTACCGCCAGGAGTGGCTGGCGAATTGTATATAGGTGGCGCCGGTGTAGCACGTGGATACCTGAATCAACCGGAGCTCACACAGCAGCGGTTCATAGACAATCCTTTCAGACATCCGGCTGAAAATAACAAACTGTATAAAACCGGTGATCTGGTAAGATACCAGCCGGACGGCAATATTGAATACATCGGCCGTGTCGACTTCCAGGTGAAGATCAGGGGGTATCGTATAGAACCGGGCGAGATAGAACACTGTATGGCCAGCCATCCAGGTATAGAACAAGCAGTGGTGCTGGTGATGGAGCAAGACGGTGGTAACAGGTCTCTGGCTGGTTATTATGTGGCGAATGAGTCTTTGAATCATGAATCCATCCTGGAATACCTGGGGGCCTATCTGCCCGAATACATGCTGCCGGTAGCCCTGGTGCACCTGCAGGAGTTGCCGTTGACCATCAACGGCAAGCTGGACCGCCGCGCTCTACCCGATCCTGTATTTACCGACAGTAATTATTACCGTGCTCCGGAAAATGATACAGAAGCAGCCATGTGCGCCGTCTATGGAGAGATATTGGGAATAGCGCCGGAAAAAATCGGAACAGACGATGATTTCTTCCGATTGGGTGGTAACAGTATCATGGCTATCCGTCTGGTGAACCGGTTAAAAACCGTGATGGATATACGAACAAATATATCGGCAGTATTTACCTGCCGTACTGTCCGTAAACTGGTGGCTCACTTACACAGCGATGTTGCTGAAAACGTAAACATAACTGTACCGGTTGTCACTTCTCCGGAAGAACAATTATTATCCTTTGCCCAGGAGCGCCTGTGGTTCATCGAAAATTATGAAGGTGGTAGCAACGCCTATAACATTCCGGTGGTCATGCAGTTGCACCCTGAGGTAGAAAGAGAATGCCTGATGCAGGCATTGCGTACTATTGTACAGCGTCATGAGGTATTAAGAAGTGTAATCAGGGTGGGTAAAGATGGACATGGTTATCAGGTGGTGATGGATGATACTGCCTATCCGTTGCAGATTACTGAAAAAATATTGCTGACCAGGCAGGAACTGGACAGTGCACTGGCGGCAGACGCGAATCATGTGTTCAGACTGGAAGAAGAATATCCTGTGCGGGTAGCGATATACCATATACAGGGAGAAGATTATCTGAGCCTGGTGCTGCATCATATTGCGTTTGACGGCTGGTCGGCGGATATTCTGCAGCGTGAATTACAACAACATTATTATCATTATGTGGCACTGCAGGCAAATGATACCGCCAAAGCAGCAGCCCTGGCAATGTCTCCATTGCCTTTGCAGTATAAGGATTTTGCGCTGTGGCAACGCCGGTATCTGACCGGTGCAGCACTGGACAAACAACTATCTTACTGGAGGAATAAATTGTCTGGCTATGAAACACTGCAGCTGCCTACGGATAAGCCCCGTCCGGCAAAAGTGAGTTATGCAGGGGCAGACCTGCTGTTTAGTCTGGATAAAACTACCAGCGATAAGCTAAGGGCTGTCTCCTATGAGCTGGAAGTGAGTATGTACAGCCTGCTGCTGAGTGGTTACTACCTGTTGCTGAGTGCTTACAGCAACCAGCGGGATATTGTGCTGGGTAGCCCTACCACCAACCGGCACTACAGTGAAATTGCGGATGTTATCGGATTTTTCGTAAATACACTTGCCCTGCGGGAAGAAATAAACCCTGAACAACGGGTAACGGATTTTATCCGCCAGGTGGGAGCTTCTGTAGTGACTGCGCAGTTGTATCAGGACCTTCCTTTTGAAAAGCTGGTGGAAGAACTGAAAATAACACCGGATGCTTCCCGTCATCCTGTGGTACAGGTAATATTTGATGGACATAACTTCGGCAGACACAACACATCTGAAGACCGCAGTTTATTTAGACCATATGGCAGACAGACAGATTTTAAGGTGGCTAAATTTGATTTGTCTGTGGTGATCAGCGATAGCGGTGAGGATATCCAGGGGGCATTTAACTACGCTACCAGCTTGTTTAAGGAAAGCACAATAGCCGGTTATATTGATACCTACAAGGAAATTTTAAGTCAGCTGTCTGCCCTTGTGAAAACCAGTGATCAACAAATAAAATCATTGCGTTACGCAGATGAGGCAGCGTATGATAAAATCAAACATCAGCATAACGATACAGCGAAACTGTATCCCACAACAGCCACTATTCACGGATTATTTGAAGCTCAGGTGGCGCAGGTACCCGACCAGTTGGCAGTTGTACGTGGAGACCGGAGACTGACCTACCGTGAATTAAATGAACAGGCCAATCAGCTGGCAGCCTACCTGAAGAAAAATTTTGATGTGCAGCCGGATGACCTGATCGTACTCTGCATGGACCGTTCGGTAGATATGCTGATAGCGGTGTTGGCTATCCTCAAGGCAGGAGGGGCCTATGTTCCGGCCGATGTTGCTCATCCCGGTGACAGGCTACGTTATATCATCAGTGATACACGCACCAAAGTGGTACTGAGCAACGAACAGCATACAGAACGAATCAGGTCACTGACAGAAGGACTTTCCTTAAAGGTGCTCAATACAGAAGATATTTATTTCCAGACGAGTTTGTCTGTGAGATATAGTGGCGAAAATGCGGCGATGGCAATAGTGCCCTCACAGCTGGCCTATGTTATTTATACCAGCGGTACAACAGGCCGTTCCAAAGGCGTGATGGTAGAGCATCGGAATGTGGTCAACTATCTGTTTAATGTACAGGATATCTTGCCGGAAGATCTCACCCGTGTTGATTTTTCAGGGAATTTATCTTTCGACCTATCGGTAACGACTACCCTGTATCCGTTGTGCTTTGGCAAATGCCTGTATATTTTTGAAGGCAGCATAACAGATGTGACAGCTTATGAACAACATCTGATCACCCATGGTATCGAACTGGTGAAAAGCACACCAGCATACCTGTCGTTGCTGAACAATCCCGAAGTACATGTGAAAACGGCCATTGTAGGAGGGGAGAAATTGTTGCGTCATCAGATCAGCCGGATACTTTCCCGCTTTACAACTATCATTGACGAATACGGCCCAACAGAAACTACGGTGGGAGCTACTTATTATCGTATAGACGATACCGTTACCGAATTTTCCATCGGCAAGGCTTATCATCATTACAGCATTTATGTGCTGGATGATCAGCTGCGCCCTGTGCCAACAGGAGCTATCGGAGAGCTTTATATTGGCGGAGCAGGGGTTTCGCGTGGATATCTGAATCAGCAGGAACTGACCCGTGAACGTTTTATAGAGAATCCTTTTGGCAATGGTTATCTGTATAAAACCGGCGACGCAGTAAGATACCTTCCGGATGGTAATCTGGAATACATTGGTCGTACAGACTTCCAGGTGAAGATCCGTGGTTACCGTATAGAACCTGCTGAGATAGAACATCAGCTGGTGGCTTATCCCGGCATCACGGATGCGGTAGTGCTGGCGAGAGAGCAGGCTGAGGGTATCCATTATCTGACGGGTTATTACGTATCTGCTGCAACACCGGATGAAGAGATATTACGTGACTATCTGGGTAGTTATCTGCCTGAATATATGATCCCATCTGTGCTGATACGGCTGGATGCCTTGCCACTGACGGCTAACGGAAAGCTGGACCGTCGTGCTTTGCCGGATCCTGCTTTTACGGGAGAGGGCAGTTATGAGGCACCCGCTAATGCAATGGAGAAACAATTGTGCGCCATATTTGGTGAAGTACTGGAACTGGCCGTGGACCGAATAAGTGTCACAGATGACTTCTTCCGTCTCGGAGGTAACAGTATTATGGCGATCCGGCTGGTAAACCGGCTGAATACCTTGCCGGGCGTAAAAACAGGTGTATCAGCAGTGTTTAATTGCCGCACCATTCGCAAACTGTCGGCTGTGTTACAGGAGGATACTGGAGATCATGTAACCATTACGCCACCTGTTATCAGCAGTCCGGAAGAGCAGTTGTTATCCTTCGCCCAGGAGCGTTTATGGTTTATAGAGAACTATGAAGGTGGTAGTAATGCCTACAATGTACCACTGGTACTGAAGTTGCAGGAGCACGTGAACACGGAAAATATGTTACTGGCGCTGCGCGCCGTTATGCACCGCCATGAAGTACTGAGAAGCAGGATAAGAACGACAGAAGAAGGATTGAGTTATCAGGAGGTTCAGGACGATAGGGTGTCTCCGCTGGAAATAGGCAGGAAGGAGCTGCCTTCTGAAGCTGTGCTGCATGCGGAACTCGCGGCACAAGCCAATCGTGTATTCCGGCTGGTGGAAGAACTGCCGGTCAGCATAACGTTCTATACACTTCCAGCGGAAGTGCATTATCTGAGTATTGTGCTGCACCATATTGCATTTGACGGATGGTCTACTGAGATTCTGCTGCGCGACTTATCGGATTATTATCATCATTATGAATACCTCGCTGCCGGCGATGCTGTACAGGCAGAAAAATATCTGCCTGCGCCGCTGCCTTTGCAGTATAAGGATTTTGCGTTGTGGCAGCGCCATTACCTGAAAGGGGCTGTGCTGGACAGGCAATTGTCTTACTGGAGAGACAAGCTGTCTGGTTATGAAACGCTGCATCTGCCAACAGATAAACCTCGTCCGGGGAATATCAGCTATGAAGGAGCGAATATATCTTTTGTAGTAGATAAGGCTACCAGCGAAGGTTTACGGGTTATCTCCCGTGAACTGGAAGTGAGTATGTACAGCGTGCTGCTGAGTGGTTACTATCTGTTGCTGAGTGCTTATAGTAACCAGCAGGATATTGTGGTGGGCAGCCTTGTTGCCAACCGCCATTACGGGGAGATAGCAGACCTGATCGGTTTCTTTGTGAATACACTGGTGCTGCGGGAAGAAATAGATCCGGAACAACGGATAACAGACTTTATCCGTCAGGTAGGTACTGCTGTGATTGAAGCCCAGTTGCACCAGGACCTTCCCTTCGAGAAGCTGGTGGATGAACTGGATGTAGAGCCGGACGTATCACGTCATCCGGTATTCCAGACGACTTTCAATATGCAGGCGTTTGGTGGCCGGGAAGGAGCAGATCAGCTGTTCCAGCCTTATCAGCAACCCGGGCAGTACAACGTTGCCAAATATGATCTGACCGTAATGCTCAATGATAGCGGAGAAGAGATTTACGGCACCTTTAACTATGCAACGGCATTGTTTGAAGCGGATACCATCACGGGCTTTATTACTACTTATACAACTATTCTGTCGCAGCTGGTGTCAGGAAAAGGTGCTCAGCTGAAATCGCTGCACTACCTGGATGAATCGGGTCTTGCCACCATGCTGCGTCACAGCAGGGGAGTGGAGCAACCATTTGCTGCTGATAAAACCATCCATCAGCTGTTTGAGGAACAGGTACGCAGTAGGCCTCAGGCTCCGGCGGTGGTATATGAAGAAACACGGCTTACTTATGCTGAACTAAACGAAAGGGCTAACCGGCTGGCAGCGTATCTGCGTGAGCGTTATACTATCCGGCCAGATGACCTGATCGCACTCGTACTCGATCGTACAGCAGACATGCTGACGGCCATCCTGGCCGTGCTGAAGGCCGGAGCTGCTTATGTGCCGGTATCACCGGATTATCCGGATGAACGTATTCACTATATCCTGGCGGATACCCGTACCAAAGTAGTGCTGACGAATGAAGTTTATAAAGAAAGATTACAGACTGCTGCCAGTGTTGAAGTGGTAGGTGCTGTTTTATGGGAAGATAAATTGAAGACATATGATGCAGAAAACCTTGCTCCACTGGCGGCTTCAACAGATCTTGCCTATGTAATTTACACCAGTGGAACCACCGGAGTTGCCAAAGGTGTAATGGTGCAGCATCGCAGCGTCATCAACCTGATTACCGCACTGGTGCCGGCGCATACACTGGACCGGCATGAACGGGTGGGCTGTTATTCCAACTATGTATTTGATGCATTTGTGTATGAAGCATTTCCTGCTTTGGCAAACGGTAATACCTTATACCTGTACCCGGATAGTATCAGAACCGCCCCGGATGCACTACGTAGCTATATCAGTAAGGAGCGTATATCCGTTACATTTATTCCGCCGGTGTTGTTGCGTGAGTTCCTCTCTGTACCTACCGGTCTGTCATTGATATTTACTGGTGGTGAACAATTACCGGACCTGAGTGATATACCTTTCGAGGGTACCTTGCTCAATGAATATGGTCCTACGGAAGCAACCGTATGTGCTACAATGCATCCTTACCATCCGGGAGACAGCACAGCCAATATCGGCCGTCCGCTGGCCAATACCACGGTGTATGTGCTGGACCAATTGGGTAGATCTGTACCCGTGGGTGCTATCGGAGAACTGCATATCGGTGGGGCCGGTGTAGCACGAGGTTATTTGAACCAACCATCACTGACGGCTACACGCTTTGTGGCAGATCCATTTACCGGCGGTAATGCGAGGCTGTACAAAACCGGAGACCTGGTAAGACA
Source organism: Chitinophaga sp. HK235 (assembly GCF_018255755.1). Lineage (NCBI taxonomy): Bacteria > Pseudomonadati > Bacteroidota > Chitinophagia > Chitinophagales > Chitinophagaceae > Chitinophaga > Chitinophaga sp. HK235. The sequence continues at coordinate 372,358 of NZ_CP073766.1, forward strand.
GTTGCCGGATGGCAACCTGGAATATATCGGCCGTGCCGACTTTCAGGTGAAGATCAGAGGTTATCGTATAGAGCTGGGCGAGATAGAACACCGTATGGCTGGCTACGATGGCATAAAACGAGCCGTGGTGCTGGTAAAGGAACAGGCTGGAGGTAACAAATACCTGACTGGTTATTATGTGGCAGATGAAGCTTTGAATCATGCATCCATCCTGGATTACCTGGGCTCGTATCTGCCAGATTATATGTTGCCGGCATTGTTGATACATCTGGTGCAATTACCGTTGACCATCAACGGCAAGTTAGACCGCCGCGCTTTACCCGATCCGGTATTTACCGACAGTGATCATTACCGTGCTCCGGAGAATGATACAGAGGCAACGATGTGTGCCATCTATGGTCAGGTGCTGGGCATATCCGGCGATAAGATAGGCGTGGATGATGATTTCTTCCGGCTGGGTGGGGATTCCATCGTAAGTATCCAGCTGGTAAGCCGTTTGCGTCAACAGGCGGGTATTCACATCACCGTAAAAGACATCTTCCGTTATCGCACCATTGCCTCGTTGTATACGAATGTGATTGCAGCAGGTGCTACGTCTTCTGTACAACTGGAAACAGAACAGGGCATCCTGTCCGGGGAAGTACCGTTGCTACCGATACAGCGCTGGTTCTTTACCAATGTCTCCAATGGACTGCTGCCGAAGTACCATCACTGGAACCAGTCTTTCCTGATCAGCGTACCGGTACTGGATATGATACTGCTGGAACGTACACTGACAGTGTTGCTCAACTATCATGACGGGCTGCGTTTACGCTATCGTCCGGATGGTACCCAGTACTACAGTGAAGAAGCTACCAGTGTAGACATACACCGCCTGGACATCCGCACCCTGGAGACACCTGAAGCCTTGCAGGCTTTATTGACCTCCTGGCAGGCAGATTTTGATATCTACGGAGACCGGTTATTACAAGCCGGCTACCTGGAAGATGCTGCAGACGGTCGCGCACGCCTCTTCCTGGCGGTACATCACCTGTTGATAGACACGGTGAGCTGGCGTATGCTGGTGGCGGATATGGAACGTATTTACAATCATTTATCAGCAGTAACTACAACGGATACACGTTCATTGATAGCATGGTTAGGCCCCAAAGGCAGCAGCTACCGTCAGTGGACAACGCTGATCTCCGGCTACGAATTATCTGTAGCAGAACAGGAATACTGGTCAGATCTGTTACCAGGAATAAAAGCAGGTAATACTGTTTTATCTGGTCTGGCGGTTAAAGAGACCAATCATGCGCTACTGATGCTGGATACAGCGTATACCAGCCGTTTGCTGCGTGAAAGTCATCATGTTTATAATACGCAAATCAATGATATGCTGTTAGGCGCCCTGGGTGCCGCCCTGTCGCGTATCACAGGAGAGACAAGTCATTACGTATTGCTGGAAAGTCATGGTCGTGAGGCGCTTTCTCCCTCCATCGATATTACACATACCAGTGGCTGGTTTACCACGATGTACCCTGTGGAGATCATCAGTGAAGGCAATGATTACGGCGCGCAGCTGGTAGCAGCTAAAGAAACCCTACGTGCAATACCGGCTAACGGTATCGGCTATGGGATACTCACGGGCTACCGTCCTGAAGGTTTGCCTCGTATCAGCTTCAACTACCTCGGCCAGTTCGATGGGCAGGAGAGTGCCGCTGGCAGCGGATGGCAGCTGACAGGAGAAGGCAGCGGTCTTTCGATAGATGCCTCCAACGGTGATCATCACCTGATCAATATTAACGGACTGGTGATAGGCGGCCGTCTTCAGTTCAATATCACCGGCAGCATAGCAGCTGATCTGCTGACCACCCTGGCGGCACAGTACCAGCAGGTATTAGAGGAGATGATCGAATGGCTGGGCCGTGCATCCCGTAGCTGGCTGACAGCCAGCGATACAGACAATATCGTCTCCAACGCCTGGTTGTCCGTATTGCAATCGCAGCAGGAAGTGTCCGGCGTTTATCTGGCGGGCAGCCTGCAGGAAGGTTTTATCTACCATGCCCTGCATCAGGGAGAGGTGGACGATGCCTACCGCGTGCAGCTGTTCTGGGATTATCACAATGCCATTAACCCGGCGCTGCTGCAACAGGCCTGGCAGTATGCGCAACAGCGTTACAGCGTGCTGCGTCTGCGCTTTGCCTGGGAACATGAACTGGTGCAGATTATAGACCGTCATGGACATACCGACTGGCACTATCTGGATATCAGTGATCAGGACAAAGCTTCACAGGAGGCGTATCTGAATGAACTGATGGCAAAGGACCGTACCTTGTCCTTCGATCTGTCTGCCGGCAACCTGTTCCGGATACATTTGGTGAAACGCGGAGAATATGACTGGAGCTGCCTTTTCAGCAACCATCATGCTATATTGGATGGCTGGAGCATGCCGTTGCTGCTCAATTATGTACACGAAGTATATCTGCAGCTGTTGCAGGGGATGCCTGTAGTCGTAAGGGAAGACCAGAGTTATACAGAAGCGCAGCGTTACCTGCAGCAACATCGCGGGGATAATGAAGCCTACTGGATCGCTGCAGTGGCCCGGCTGGAAGAGCAGGAAGACCTGAGCAGTCTGCTACGCGCAGATCAGCGTCATATCCGGTTATCGGCTTATCGTCATATTCTGCAGCCGGCAGAAAAGGCAAAGATCATAGGCGGCACAAGCTATGAGGCGCTGAAGCGCTTGTGTGCCACTCATGGAGTTACCCTCAATGCCGTGCTGCAGTACTGCTGGCACCGGCAGCTGAGCCTCTATGGCAACACACATACCACCGTAGTGGGCATGACCGTTTCCGGCCGTAACCTGCCTGTTAACGATATAGAACAATCCGTAGGGTTATATATCAACACGCTTCCTGTGATCATGGAACATGGTGCTGGTAGTGTATTATCAGCTATTAAACATTTACAGGCCCATATCGGAGAGGTGAACAGCCGCAGCGATATAAACCTGGGTAGGCTGAACCCCGGCGGCGAACGCCTGTTTAGCAGTCTGTTTGTATTTGAGAACTATCCGGTACCGGAAGGAGCAGATGGAGAAGAGGGCTTATTGTCGATCCGGTTCAGAAGTAGTATGGAGAAGCTTGACTATCCACTGGCCGTGGTGCTGGCAGAGCGAGGTGCTGAGATTAGCTTTAGCATCAAATATGCAGCAGAATTATTTGATGATGCCATCATTGCACAATTGCTCTCCGGTATGGAACTCATCCTGGAACAGCTAATAACTCATCCGGATATCACAGTATCCTCGTTGGTGCATCTGCGCGAAGCGCAATACCAGCAAATGATCTTCGACTGGAACAATACCGTTCGTGATTATCCTGCTGACAAAACCATCCACCAGTTGTTTGAAGAACAGGTGGCAGCTATCCCTGATGCTATCGCGCTGGTATATGAAGATGTCCGTCTGTCTTATGCGCAGGTGAATGCCAAAGCCAACCAGCTGGCTGCGTATATGCGTGCCCATTATGAGTTGAAACCCGATGACCTGGTAGGTCTGTACCTCGACCGCTCAGCACAGATGGTGATTGCAATACTGGCGGTACTGAAAGCGGGAGCAGCGTATGTGCCGATAGATATTGCTTATCCGGATGACAGGATCGCATACATTTTATCTGATACCGCCGCTAAAGTGGTGCTGACTAACGAAGTATATCAGGAGAAACTGGTCCGGCTCACCACAACATCCATCACGGCAATAGATAATCCTGATTGGGCGGAAGCGTTGAATGGCTTTTCTGTGGCTAACCTCCCACATTTCAATATATCCGACGATCTGATTTATGTGATGTATACAAGCGGTACTACCGGTATGCCGAAAGGAGTAATGATCACTCACCGGAATGTGGCCCGCCTGGTGAAAAATACAGACTATATTCATATTGAGGCCACAGACAGGATAATGGGAATATCCAATTACGCCTTTGATGGTTCTACCTTTGATATTTTTGGATCACTGCTCAACGGTGCGTCGCTCATTCTTTCTGATAAAGATCTTTTGCAGGATATCAGCAGGTTCGGCAACATACTGCAGGAAGAACAGGTGACCATCTTTTTCATCACCACAGCGCTATTCAATCTACTGGTAGAAGAATCGCTTCCCGGATTAAAAAATCTGAAGTACATCCTGTTTGGTGGGGAACATGTTTCGTTTAAACATGTAGCCGCTTTCCTGGACAACTACACTTCGGTCACCTTGCTGCATGTATATGGCCCTACAGAGACTACTACTTTTGCCACTTCCTTCTGTTGCAATAACCAGGTGAAGGTGGCAGACGGTATTGTGCCTATTGGTCACCCCTTGTCCAATACTTCTACCTATGTACTGGACAGTAACCTCTATCCGGTGCCGTCCGGGGCTATCGGAGAGCTGTACATCGGCGGCGACGGTGTGGCAAGAGGATATCTCCACCAGCCGGCACTTACGCAGGAGCGCTTTATTGACAATCCTTTCAGCGGGCCGGAAGAAAACAACCGCCTCTATAAAACAGGTGATCTGGTGAGATACCTGCCCGATGGTAATATAGAATACATTGGCCGTACAGACTTCCAGGTGAAGTTACGTGGTTACAGAATAGAGCTGGACGAAATAGCTACGGCACTCAGCAGCTATGGAGAAATAAAACAAAGTATTGTAGTAGTAAAAGAAAACACCGATGCAGAAAAAACAACCAGGTACCTGGCTGCCTATTATGTAGCGGCAACAGCTGTAGAAGATGCAGCGTTAAGGGAACATCTGTCCGTTTCGCTGCCGGACTACATGATACCGACAGCATTTATCCATATGGATAAACTACCGTTGACGGCTAATGGAAAAGTAAATCTTAAAGCGTTGCCGGAGCCGGTTCTCAGTAATGCAACCGATCAGGAATCTCTACCGAAATTCATGCTGGAAGCCGTACTCCGTGAGATATATGCAGAAGTGCTTAAAATACCGGCAGCTAGTATCAGCATCCGGGATGATTTCTTCCGGTTGGGAGGAGACAGTATCCTTGGTATCCAGCTGCAAAACAGGATCAGACAGCAGTTGGGTGTGAAGGTGAATATGAAGGATATCTTTACTTACCGCAGTATCGAACAACTGCATGATAAAGTGATTGCGAAGGCCGCAGAACCGGTAAAAACAGTAGCAGAACAAGGGATTTTAAGCGGGGAGGCCGCACTGTTGCCAATACAGGAATGGTTCTTCAGCCACCCGTTAAACTATGCGCATCACTGGAATCAATCATTTACAATCCGTACCGGAGAACTGGATATCGCTTTATTACAACTGACGTTGAAAGAACTGGCTGCATTCCATGACGCCCTGCGCTTACGGTATCAGGCAGATGAAACAGGAAGATACAGGCAATATTATCATCCGGAAGCGGATGCGCCTGAAATGAAAGTACTGGATGTCCGTATGATACCGTATGATGAAGGTAGTGCGGCGTTTGCTGATGAGCTACAGCAGATACTGACAGGATACCAGCATCATTTTAATCTGAATGAAGGCCCGTTATATAGCGTGGCTTATCTCCACGGCTTTGCAGATGGCAGTACCCGGATATTCTTTGTGCTTCATCATCTCATTGTGGATACGGTGAGCTGGCGCATTCTCCGCGATGATCTGCAAACCATTTATACGGCATTGGCTGCCGGCACTGCTGTCGCATTGGGTGATAAGGGTACCAGCTACAGGCAATGGGCGACCTTTTTACAGGACTATCATCTGGAACATGCCGATGAAATCAGCTACTGGCAGAAAACGACAGAGAGCTACCACAGTTCGCCCGATATCATTTCCCAACTGGCAGAAAAAGAAACAACGCATTATCATACAGCCATTAGTCTGGACAGTGCCACCACCCGATTATTGCTGACAGAAGCCGGAAAAGCCTACCATGCTACTATCAATGATTTGTTGCTTGCGGCATGGGGATTAACGTTGTTGGCTATCACTGGCAGCGCAGATCATTACCTGGTGTTGGAAGGCCATGGCAGAGAGAAGATAACTGGTTTTGATTTATCCCGCACTGTTGGATGGTTTACAACCATGTACCCTGTTTGCCTGCATACTGTTCCGGGAGATATCGGAAATACCATTCTCAGCGTGAAGGAGTATTTGAGAGCAGTACCTGGCAACGGTCTAGGATATGGTGCATTGAACGGATATGTCAAGGGGGCATTGCCGCGTATCTTCTTTAATTATCAGGAAGAGCAGGAAGGAAAGCCCGCCCTTGATAATATAGACCATTACCGGATAGCCGCAAATGGTACGGTAATCAATGGTGAGCTTAAATTTGATATTACAGGCAAACTGGGTCAGACAATGATGGACAGGCTGGCTGTTATATTCCATGAAATGCTGGCTGCTGTAGCTGAACATTGTCAGAACAGGGAGACTACCTATTCGCCAGGTGATTTTACAGAAGATTTTGACCCATACATCAAACTCAATCCGGATAAAGAAGACAGGCCTATATTGTTTGTGTTGCCGCCGGCAGTAGGTGGGGCGGAAAGTTATCTCGGAAATATTATATCACAATTAAAAAATGTACCTATAGTTGCCTTCAATAATTACTACATGCATCTCAAGCAAAAACTGACTCAGGAAGAATTTACAGAGATCAGTTATGAGTTTCTTGCCCGCTACTATGCAGACCTGATCAGGAAATTACAGCCATCAGGCAAGTATCATCTGTTTGGATGGAGTATGGGAGGTATACTGGCTTTTGAGATTGCAAGGCAGTTGACGGCAAGTGGTTTAGAGGTGGAAAAAGTGGCAATGGTAGATTCCCTCTTCAAGTGCGGATATGTTTCTGATTTGTGTCATTCAACAATTTTGGGAAAGATTAACATGGGTTATGATCCGCAGTTGAAAGAGCGGATAGCAAAGCATGTCCTGCTTTTCAAAGCTACCAAAACAGGTGAACGCATACTGGAGACGGCTACGGAAAGTCAAATTCAGCTGGTCAACCACTACGTTGCATCGGCAGACAACTATCTGTCCGAAGTATTGCCAGGTGGGCCTGCGGAGATTGTGGAGTTTGATGGTGACCATGATACATGGGTATTCGACCATAACGTCGTGAAAAAAATAGCCGGACATTTATAGTAAAAAAGCCGGCAGCAAATCCGCTGCCGGCTTAATTTTATTAATATCATTCACAAAGTCACTGCAGCATATACGCGATATGATTTAATTGGGATAACCGGGGGTTATTGTTTATATTACTCCGATCAGTCAATCGGTACATTTCCCCGTTTCATCGATACATATGAAAAATAACCCGGCAGCCTCCCTTAATTTGTATATGTTATCCTGGAGAGCCCCTCAAATCAGCATCCACATTGTTTGCTGCCTGCTTTTTATGATATTTCCGTTGTTGTTTATGCACAACGGTAAAGGATATACTGAACTGATAGCGCCTGCCATGCATTACAGCTACTGGTTGTTCTGTAGTTGTTATATCATCCTGTTTTATTTCAACCGTTATTATCTCATGCCCAGATTTTTTATACCGGGCAGGTATGGTATTTATGTAGCAATGGCCCTGTTACTCTGTGGTGGTATATTTTTTCTGCAACCGTTTGACCGGCTGTTACAGCAAAAATGGGCTGTTCCTCCCGAAGGGGCAGATTGGGTGTATGAATCACCCGTTATCGATATTACCAGTCTCTTTATCTTCTTTATGATCATGGCGCTGGGCGCTGCCATTACTACCACGCGCCGCTGGCAGCTGACAGAACAGCGTGCCATCAGGGCTGAGCGGGAAAAAATACGGGCTGAATTATCTTTCCTGAAAGCACAGGTACATCCGCATTTTCTGTTTAACACCCTCAACAACATTTATACGCTGGCGCTTACAAAAAATAATTACACTGCGGACAGTATTCTGCGCTTGTCAAATATTATGCGGTACATTACGGATGATGTTTGTGCAGACTATGTACCCCTGCTTCAGGAAGAGGAATGTATCCGTGATTATATTGCCTTGCAGCAGCTGCGTCTGCGCCCGGGGCTGGTGGATTACAAGGTGACAGGCGAGCTGGAACGAAAGGTGATCAGCCCGCTGGTACTGATGACGTTTGTAGAGAATATGTTTAAGTACGGTGTCAGCAAACATATGCCGGCCCCGATGCTCATTCATCTGGAGATAAGCGAACATCATATTAATTTCTTCTGCCGGAACCGCATTTACCGGGAAAGGAAACCGGTACATAGCAGCGGTGTAGGCATTGCTAATACCAGGCAGCGGCTGGAACTGCTATATCCGCAAAAACATGTACTGAATATCACTACAGATAATAACCTATATACCGTCAGGCTGACATTGCAGATAGATTAACCCATGGAGACTACTTCTGTTAAACCTTTTACTTCATCCACCTATATGAAGATCAAAGCCATCGCTATAGATGATGAACCGCTTGCGCTGGAGCTTATTAAGAACTATACCGCGCAGTTCCCGGCTTTACAGCTGTTGCAGACTTTCGATGATGCGCTCTCTGGTGCTGAATTCCTTCGTTGCCGGCCGGTAGACCTGCTGTTCATTGATATCAACATGCCCGATATCACCGGCCTGGACCTTGTCCGGTCGCTGCCGGAAAAGCCCATGATCATTTTCACGACAGCGCATAAACGTTTTGCCCATGAGGGGTTTGAGCTGGAAGCACTGGACTACCTGCTGAAACCGATCAGCATCGAGCGTTTTGCCAGGACCATACAAAAAACCATAGGACAGTACCGCTACAAACATGCAGCTGTAGCGGCCCGTGAGCCTGAATCTTTTTTCGTTTATGCCGAATACAAACAGGTAAGGATATGGCTGGATGACATTGAATACATAGAAAGTCTGGAGGATTATATCCGTATTCACCTGCTGAATGCCAGACCTGTGCTGACACTTATGCCACTGAAGAAAGTGCTGGAGAAGCTTCCCCATGAACGTTTCCGGCGGATTCACCGCAGTTATATCGTAGCCATTCGCAGTATATGTTCCATCGCATACCGCAGAGTGCTGCTTTATTCCGGTGTCACCTTGCCCGTCAGTGATACTTATGCAGACGATATCAAAGAGTGGAGTGGTAAATAATACATCGGCACATCTCTCTCTTTGACCGATACTTACTTGATAAAAGAATGGTTATAGCTGAACTTTAAGCTAAACAATTCTTTATCTTATGGAAAGAAAAAATTTTCTCAGATCACTGGCGGTAACAGCCATTTCTGCACCTGTGCTCCTCGAAGCCTGTAAAAAGGATAGCGCAGAACAGGCCGCAACAGCCGCATCAACCCGTAATGCCAAAACAGAAGCGGCCTGTGTGCCTACAGATCCTGATATGGATGGCCCTTATCCGCTCTATAATAGCCGTGGATCGGTTATCAACAGGGTAAACATCACTGACAACAAACCTGGTCTTCCGCTGAACATCGACATCAAGGTGCAAAGCGTTAACAGGGGATGTGCTCCTGTAACCAATGCGCGGGTGGATATCTGGCAGTGCGACAAAGACGGCTATTATTCAGGCTATGTGAATAATGGTTACCTGGGCGTACAGAACAATGTCGGCCGCCTCTTCGGAAGAGGGTTACAGTATACTAACAGCGCCGGTATGGTACATTTCCTGTCTATCTATCCCGGTTGGTACCCTGGCCGTTGCACACACCTGCATGCTCAGGTCTTCATCGGCTCATACCTGTACCTGACCACCCAGATTGCATTCCCGGATGCGATCAATGCAGCTGTGTATAATACACCCTTGTATATTGCACACGGACAAAACCCCACTACCAACTACCTCGACACCATTATCAACGACTCACTGGCAACCGAACTGGCAACTGTAACTCCTAATTCCAATGGAGGTTATAACCTCTCTCATGTCATCAATATCTGATGATTCTTTTCAACCAATTTCTTACCAGTCGATCTAATTTATTTTTATGAAGATACAACCCGCGCAGATCACCCTGTCTTTCAGACAGGTCATAGATGCCACTTCTACAGGGGATTTTGAGAAAAAGGTTTTTGAAGATTCCTATGTAGAATTCCTCATGCAGTCGCAGGCCTATAATCCTGAAAAACAATTCCGGACCTTCAGTGAACTGAAAACCCATAATCCGAAATCCAATTCATTACATTACAAAGTGGGCTTTGCCGTCGGATTATACCTGCAGGAACTGGGAAACAGGATTCCAGGCGTGAAAGATTGCCTCGGTAGTATGCATCTGCCGTTTGAGTTGTATCACCTTGAACTGATTGAGTCTGATATCGAGGATCGCCAGCAGCATCGCGTTGCAGTTATTTACATCACACCGCCGTTCACCTTGCTGGAAATAATAGGAGACCGGCTGTTGCTGGTGTCCCCGGAGCAGACCAACAGTGCAGGCACATACGATACCTTCATGCTTTCATTCCAATCTCAGCTGTCTATCAGCAGCTATAAACCATCGGTACTGCCGCAGGATGAGCACCAGGCTGTACAGGCGTTCTAAAACAACAGAAGGCTGTCTGCTGTTTCACAGACAGCCTTTTTATTCGGGCTGGCAGCATATTAAATAATCTGATTAGTAGAAGGAGGGTTTATCTCCTTCGGTGCCTGGTTTATCAATGCCTACACTCGCTTTTACATTCTTCCGGGGATGTTGGATCAAATCAGCGATATATGCAGCAACACTCTTTCTGGAGACTTCCGTGCCTTTAAAATCTTCTCCCTTCTGCGTAAGTTCATAATCTACTTCGTCGTTATCAGTTAACCAGGCGGGCCTTACCACCGTGTAATCCAGATCGGCGGTTTCTATGATATCAGCTGCTTTTCTGTAAGGGGCCAGACTGTTGCCTATCATGGAGTCATTCCACTTCCCGAAAGGCCCCGGCACTTCATTGTAAATGCCCAGAGAAGTAACAAATATCAAACGCCTGACACCATTTTTCTCCATCGCTTCCACAATCTGTCTGGCCATTTTATCTAAGCTCCCCGCCAGGTTGGCGTACACGATATCCTGATCTTTCATGGCCTCATTCAACTGGCTACGATGCAATACATCTCCTTCCACGATGTTGATGTTGGGGCCTTTGATCCCTTTTAAATGACTTTTTTTTCTCAGGAATAGTGTAAGGTGGATGTTTTCATGATGCTGAAGAAACTGAATAACATGATGGGCAATCGCACCGCCTGCGCCCAATATCAGCACTTTTGTCTGTTTCATGTTGACTGAGTTTTATTGATGGATAAATTTGACTTATATCTCTAAAATTGCCTTACAAAATCAGGCTTTAATAAAAACAGAAAAGTGCAATATTGGTTCATCAGCCTCCTATCCGGAGGCCGCTAAAGGCAATGGATAAAATGACTACTGTGCTCTCACCGCGTAGTGCCAGCTTAGTTTTAAGGTCATGTTATTTGTAACCCAAAATCATCACTATGTTAAAACGATTCTTATCTGTAGCCGCAGTACTGGCCATATTATCAGGTAGCAGCCTTTCTGCTGCAGCGCCTGTTCAGGCAGCTTCTGTAAAACAAACCCAGGTAGACAACAGGGTCACCCTTTCCATATCTGTATTCTGGACCCGCTGGTTGCCGCTTCCGCTTACATTTATACCCTCGTCATCGCTGATCGTCAATACAACCACCGGCCAAATAGTAAGGGCAGATGCCGCCGGGCATGCCAGCATCGATGTGAAGGTGGGAGACGTGCTTAAGATAGATGAATTTGTTCAGCTGGAGCATGTAGTTACTGCCTTAGATCTGCAAGCTGGTTTTATGCTGATCAGTTTGGGAGAACTTCCCAGTTAAACTGAAGACACGGCAGATTATGATCGGTCTGCCGTGTTTTTAAAAGTGATGATGTTGTTTCGATGGAATAAAACTGATGTTGCTGTTTTTTATTTATCATCTTCGCAGTACCTTGCCCGTGCGATTTAATTTTTTCTTTGCAGCATCAATCCATTATTTATGACCATCCATGAAATCATTGATCTGATGGGGCTCAAAAGCACAACCCCGGAGATCATACAGTTGTTTGAAACCTGTGAACTGGGAAAACCGCCCAAATCCGTCAATGCCAATCAGAGCAGGAAAAGCTTTCAGGACAAGAAAAGCCAGCTGAGCTTTGGTTTTAAGTTTGATATTACCAACGAACGGTTTTATCCTCCCTTCAGTCCCAAACAGGACGACTACAACTTCGATTGTTATCTTTCTTCCGTAGTGCTTTTTTCAGGAGGCTCCGGCAAAAAAAAGACCGCCGATACCAAACCCGATGCTTTCTGGGAAGGATTTATCAGCCCCAAAAGCAGTTATGAAGAATGTCTTGCCTTCTTTGATGTAAAGGGAGAAGAGCAGGATACCATTATGCGCAAACCCCTGAATGAAGTAGCAGAAGTGGCGGTATGGTTTTCCGGCGATAAGAGCCGTATCACCGATATGGAGCTGCGTATTATAGAGACGCGTGAAATTTTTTCCATATATAATTTTGATACGCGTTATACCAGCAAAAAAGTAAAACAGGCCTATAGTCTGTTGGTGAAATGGTTGTTTGATAACAGGTACCTGATACTACCGGAACAGGCTTACCAGGAAACATTAGGCCTGGATCATGCAGCCCTGCTGGATTTTACCGGCAAATACCTGAAAAATCATATCTGGACAACCCAGTTGGTGGATGACAAATCATTAACATCCTTTCTGTACCGGATCGCCAGTAACCGGTCTATAACTATACCGGGTGGCGAAAATGTCAATGTCTACATAAAACATCTCTATATAAAAGCTTCCGGAAAATGGGACCAGCATCAGGATATCTACAACAATAGCACTATGGAGGCGCTGGACGATTTTGAAAGCAGCATTCACCTGGATGAAACACAAAGCCGGCAATTCCTTCAGACGCTGACGGATATGTTTGTGCTTTTTAAACAGGAACCAGCGGACGATTTTTTTCTGTAATAAAATCAGCAAACTCAATGAAGATACTTATCATAGGCACTACTGGTGCCATCGGGGCGAAAGTAACGGCGGCCCTCGGCGTGAACAATGAGATCATCACCGCTGGCCGCAATAGCGGCGATGTCCGGGTGGATATTACCGATGCTGCTTCCATAGTTTTGTAATGGCAGCAGCTACAGAGTTGCAGCGTGGTATCCGTATCAACGCTGTGAGCCCGGGTCAGGCCGAAGATTCTGCCGGCGCCATCAGTCACCTGTTTCCCGGTTTTAACCCGGTGCCCATGCAAAAATTGGTGAACGCTTATCGGAGAAGCGTGGAGGGAGTAGTAACAGGCAGGATTATCCGGGTACATGAATAAATTGCACTCATTCCGGCAAACTGGCACCAAATTGGCATTGAGACGTATACAAACCATATTTTTTATGAAAAAGATTGCCCTTGTGGCCTTCCTCCTGACCGCTGCCATGTGTTATACACCAGCCACCAATGCCCAGGTACGGTTTAATGTTAATGTCAATGTAGGAAACCAGCCGCAATGGGGACCGGTAGGTTACGACTATGCTGAATATTATTATCTCCCGGATATTGATGCCTACTACTATATCCCACAACGTCAGTTCATTTATTTTGACCGCGATGAAGATGAATGGGTATTCTCCAGAGCGCTGCCCGGATATTATCATTATGATCTGTACCGGGGGTACAAGGTAGTGGTCAACGATCCCCGGCCTTATATGAATGCAGACTACTACCGTTCAAAATACAGAAGATACAGGGGCTGTTATGGCAGGCAGGCCGTCATCCGCGATTGCCACGATGAGCGCTACAGAAGACATGATGATGACGATGACGATGATCAGGGCAGAGGCTGGCGTGGCCGCGGGCATAGACGTGGTGAAGATGATTAAATAACGTTAACGGTTGTAGGTCGCAGGATTTACAACCGTTTTTTATTGCCGTTTACATTCTAACGCATAAAAAAAGCCGCTGAAAGCGGCTTTTTTTATCAAGTGAAGATTATTATCAGAATCCGGAAACGATGGCATTACTGGATAAAAAATCCTCCATCATTGGAATCAGCCATTGTTGTTTGAATACAACACCTGTATGTGTAGTACCCGGCAATACGGCCAGTCTCATATTGGGAAGAGGTGCCATATCACCCATTTTGCCGCCACCGCGTAAACGCAGCATTTCTACGGCATGTTCCAGCTGCACCGCATCTGCATCACCGAAAATAAACAGGGTTTGCGAACGGATACCCTGGATGGCTGTTGCCGGCCAGTCCTGCTGGCTCATGTCCAGCTTTTTGACTTTTTCCACCATCGGCCATATGCTCATATGTGATAGGCCGGTTGATGTCTCCTGTGCGGCCATGTCCCTGTGATTCCAGGACAATCACCTTGCGGTTACGTGAAAGTACATTCATCATCTCCCTGAAAGGGCCTTCAATGTTCATGTAGGCGCCATGTAATAAAAGGAGGGGTTCTCCGCTGCCCTGTATCTCGTAATACATTTTAAGTCCGTTGACTGCCGCATACCCTTTGGCAGCAGCGGATTGAGCATGAACGGAAACATGGGATACAAACAATAAAATCAGTACAGCCAGATAGGTTTTTTTGAAGTGTGTCATTTGATCGTATGGTTTAAACGGATAAAGACAACATCAGTAACAGGAACAAAATTATAACAGCCTTCAGAAAAGGAAGAGGGGAGAACACGACAATTTAAGGGCGAATTTGTACCAATATATTGATGGGCGGAAAGACATGCTGGCTGGAAGCTGTTATCTTTATCCCGTGACTTTTAATTACTTCGAAAATAAGCCATGGACAAGCGAACCAGTTGGATAGATAATTTACGTACATTCATTACCGTATTAGTGGTGGCCCATCATTCCTCCCTGGCCTATACCACCTTTGCCTATTTTGATAGGGATGCCTATATCCGCTCTACCCACCCTGTGGTGGATGCCGCAAGAAGCCGTGGACTGGATATCTTCGAGGATTTTAATGATGTGTTTTTTATGTCGCTGATGTTTTTAATCAGTGGCATTTTTGTGT
The DNA here is from genome assembly GCF_018255755.1 of Chitinophaga sp. HK235. NCBI lineage: Bacteria > Pseudomonadati > Bacteroidota > Chitinophagia > Chitinophagales > Chitinophagaceae > Chitinophaga > Chitinophaga sp. HK235. The sequence goes on from NZ_CP073766.1 coordinate 387,393, forward strand.
ACCGGAGCCTGTTGAACAAGGGGGCTGCTGTTTTTGTGCGTGACCGGTTTTATCGGTTGTTTATTCCTTTTGTGGTAGGGGTGACTGTGTTGATGCTCTGTGCGTACTATCCGTCTTATTATCTCGCCCATGGCACACATGATCTCCAGGCATATGTGGTAGACTTTTTTACGGTAGAGGCATGGCCGGTAGGACCACCCTGGTTTATATGGGTGTTGTTTGTGTTTAACCTGGTAGTGGTCATTATCTTCCCGCTGTTAAAAGATCGTATCATACAATGGAGTGCAGGATTGGCAACGCTGAGACAACATCCGGTAAAACTGTTGTTGTATTGGTATCTCTTCACGTGGGTGCTGTATGTACCCTTGGCGTTGGTGATAGATGCCGGGTACTGGACAGGCATCGGCCCGTTTGATTTTCAGGTGGGCAGGGTCCTGTTGTATTTTGGCTATTTTTTCCTTGGCATACTCATAGGGGCGCCGGGAGTGAATAACGGATTGTTTACCGAAGGGGCAGTTTTTGTGAAGAAATGGTGGTGCTGGCTGCTGGCCGCTTTGGGAGTATATGCCGCACTCAAGTTGAGTGAGGCGCCACTGACCGGCATGTTGAAGCGGGGGGAATTAAGTCTGCAACAGGCCACACTGATATACAGATCTATCTGGACATTATCCTGCACTTTCAGTTGTATTGCCTCGCTGACTATATTTAAGCGTCTGCTGAACTATAGCGGCAGATGGTGGCAGTCACTGTCGGCCAATGCCTATGGTATCTACCTGGTGCATTACATTTTTGTGATCTGGTGTCAGTATCTTTTGCTGGGCGTGCCTTTGCCGGCATGGCCCAAATTCCTGATTACCACGCTGGTGTCGGTAATATGCAGCTGGTGTGTGACCTATATCGTCAGGAAAAATAATCTCATCGGGAAGTATCTGTAAAAACCTTCTTCCTGCTCCGGTGTTATCATTGTTGAACATCAAAGTCAACTATGCAGCACACTGTTTTAACATCCGGCCAGTGGCCGGTTATCAAATTTGAAGACTGGAAGGATACACTGGCTACTGTACATCTGTGGACACAGATAGTGGGTAAGATCCGCCTCCGGACGATGCCCTGGCTGAACCATTCCTGGCATGTCACACTTTATGTAAATCCGTATGGGCTTGGTACAGGAAGTATGCCTTACCGGGATGGTATCTTTCAGATCGATTTTGATTTTGTCCATCATCAACTGGTGATTATTACCAGCAATGGGGAACGGGAAGCCATAGGCTTAAGGCCCAGAACGGTGGCTGATTTTTATACCACTTTGTTTGAAAAGCTACAGTCGCTGAATATAGAAGTCACGATTTATCCTGTGCCCAGCGAAATACCCGACGCTATTCCGTTTAACGAAGACGAACTGCATCAGTCTTATGATCAGCATCAGATGGAGAATTTCTGGCTGGCGCTGGTCAGGATGCATAATGTGCTGACCCGTTTCCGTGCGAGTTTCACGGGTAAATGCAGTCCCGTTCATTTTTTCTGGGGTGCTTTTGATCTGGCCGTAACGCGGTTTTCAGGGAGGGATGCACCCGAGCATATGGGCGCTGCACCCAATATGCCTACTATTGTTATGCAGGAAGCGTATTCCAAAGAAGTGAGCTCCTGTGGCTTCTGGCCGGGTAATGAGCAGTATCCGCAGGCTTGTTTTTATTCCTATGCCTATCCGGCAGCTCCTGATTATGGTACACAGCCGGTACAGCCGGCAGAGGCCTTCTACAGCCTGGAGATGGGAGAGTTTATGTTGCCTTACGATGTAGTGCAGCAGGCCGATAACCCCGAAGAGACATTGATGGCCTTTTTACAGTCCACCTACGAAGCTGCCGCCAATACAAGCCACTGGGACCGTAAAGCCCTGGAATGTGATCTGTCAAGGTATGAAGAGGCTTATGGTTGTTATAAGGAGGGGTAGTGTTGGTTTCCGGAGGGTTTCGGGTTAGTGGGAAAAAGTATATCTTTTGGGAAATTATCTAGTTGTGAGAAAAATTATCAGATTATCCCTTATCCTGCTGGGCTTCCTGGGGGTCGTTTCCCTCTACGCCAATTTTTTACATCCCCTGTTTTTCTTTGGTAAAAAGCCGTTGGTAAACACCAACAGCGCCTTCCTTGCCAAAGGAAGGGACATCGCCTTCACCAGCGGAGATGTCACGCTGAAAGGCAAAATTTTTACCAAGGCCCCCCAGGGTGCGAAAGTGCCGCTGATCGTCTTTTGCGTAGGTTCCGGTCCCAATTCTTCCCATGCCACCAGCTATGCCCGCATGCTGGATACTATGTTCCTGCAAAATCTCCCGATGGATAGTATCGCGTTACTCTGTTTTGATAAACGGGGTATTGGTGAGTCGGATGGTGACTGGTACAACGCCTCCTTTGAGCAAAGAGCCGCAGATGCCAAGGCTGCAGCCGATTACGGTGCTACACTTCCTTTTGTGGACCCTAAACGTATCATTATTGTGGGGCACAGTCAGGGTGGCTGGATTGTGCAACTGGCATTAGCCCAATATCCGGAAACATTTGTGGGTGGTATTTCTATGGCTGGACCTGTATTCAGCGTACGCCGGCAACTGGTGAATGACCGTTCCAGCTCCCTCGCCTGTCATGGTATGGACACTGTATCGGCCATTAAAAAAGCGGAATGGGAGGTCAGCCGGGATATTACATTTTCAATGCTTTTCCCTTTCATGGAAAACTGGAAACAGCTTCAGGTGATCAAGGATTTTGAACCGGCACCTTATCTGAAAAAAATAAAAACGCCTATATTGTTACTTTGGGGCTCACAGGACCCGCTGGTAAGTCCGCAGTGGTGTCGGGAAGCATTAGCCGCCAATTTCCCACAGGGCCTGCCGGCCAACTTTGATACACTCACCATAACCGGCGCCAATCATGGCTTTAAAATAGCCGGATGCTGTTATGAAGGTTCTTATGCCCAGGTGCCCTATGCTGCAGCATGTAAAGTGGCTATGCTCAGCTGGATACGAAAAAAATTTTTGTGATAGAATAGTACCTTTTTGATTGTAATACGTTTTAAGGACGAGATCGGTAGATTCTCAAATAGAGAAAGAGTGCTCCGGTTAAGGCTGTCATTGACCTATAGACAGTTTTACAGAAGTTCAGATTGTAAGAATATCAACCATTAGAACGAATGTAGCAATACGATATTTTTTCCCATTCATTTTTTACCCCCAAAGACGCTGGTTTATTTCCAGTGTGATTTTCTTTTGTCCATTGTTTGTGCCTTTTATTGTTAGTTAGTCGTCGATAGGTTGTAGTCGAAACAGAGTGGATATGATTCAGCATTGTTTAATTATTAGTGTTAATGGTAGGTCGTCGATGTTTGGGGTGAGTCTTATTATCTCACATCGACGACTTTTAAAGAGTGAAAATTGTTGAAAGAGGATTTTTGGGTGTTTGATAATGACGTAGATGGTTTTGTGGGGGGATAGGGTTTTAATCGTACAAGGGTGAATTGAAATAAAAAGTCGTAAAGCTTTCTGGCATCGGAATATATTGTTTTAATTGTACAAGGATGAATTGAAATGTGGTGAATTTTCGTAGTGGAACACAATTATCCAGGCCTTAATCGTACAAGAATGAATTGAATTCTCCAGCGTCCAAGGAGTGGAATGGCTTGCCTATCTTATAAACTATACAAAACAACAGCCGATTGCTGAGTAAAATTTTTAGGGGTGGATAGTACTTTTTTATTCTGAGGACGTTAAAATGTCAAAAAAATAGATAATTCTCATGATGACTTAGTGAATATCTGAGATTCACTAAATCAGGAGAAAGAAATCCCGTCCGCTATCATATTCATATTGGCTTTGGATCATTCCGGAGACGGAATTTCCGTGCCTGTTCTCTACCATTTTCGTCATTTAATAAATCACGCATATGCGACTATTGCTACCAGTAACTAAAAGCAAAGCCACCATTTATTTTCATCAGCATCAGGTATTCCTTACCGGGGCCCTTCATAAATGGATAGGCTTTAAAAATGATGTCCATGGCCAGTTAAGCCTGCATAGCTTTTCATGGTTGCAAAATGTAGATATCACCAGAGAAGGGCTGCGGACAAGAGACGATTCCTATTTTTTTATCAATGCTTATGATACCGCCCTGATTAAAAAAATTGTGCGTGGTATTCAGGAAGATCCTACTATTTGTATAGGTGTATCCGTAACGGATATTCATATTGAAGAAACGCCCGTGTTCCCTTCTAAAAAACAGTTTTATCCGGCTAGTCCGGTATTTGTAAAGAAATACCTGGATCGCAAAAATGAGAAACATGTTATGTATACAGATCCTGAAGCTGCTACCTGCCTGACCACTGTATTACAGCGAAAGCTAAGGCAGGCAGGCTTATCCGATCAGGGAGTTTCCGTTTCTTTTGATACTACTTACCCTAAGGCCAGTACGAAATTAATTGCTTACAAAATGGTCAATAATAAGGCGAACTTATGTCCTGTAGTGGTAGAGGGTACGCCTGAACAGGTGGCATTCGCCTGGGAAGTAGGAGTGGGCAACTGTACTGGAATTGGTTTCGGAGCATTAAAATAGAGATACCATGGAAAAATATTATGTGGTCATGTATAGTGGTCCCTTTGGCTATATCAAGCCCTGGACAGCCGTTAGAGACAGTGAAACATTCAGCCAGCAGTTCTTAACCGTTTCGATAGTGGAAGGGCTGGAGAAAAAGTTGTTCCCTGAATTGTTGACAGAAACCGGCGATGTGAAAAAAATACGGCGGCATCGGATTAACTACTGTGGGATTGATATTCAGCTGGAAAGAACCTGGTCTAAGGGTGGATTTAAGTTCACGAAAGAAAAAGGAATCTATAAGACCAATCAGAGCACTTTGAAGCGAGGAGTAATGCTAATGCCGCATCTGTATCTTGCCTTTGGTGAAAGGGAGGATGCTGAAAGAGCATTCGAACAATCAATCTGTCTATGTCGTAACGAGGATTTATTGTTCCCCGGGTTTATGAAAGAGATGGAATCTGCTTCGTTTGATAGTATACCAGGTTTTGAACTACTGCCTGCAGACAGAGATACAGGTTTTAAAGTAGGGCATAATCGTTTTGCTGGTGGAGCAGAAATGTACGGAAAACTGTCTGTAACTGGTAACCCCATACGAAATGAGCAAGAATAAAAATGCCTGGCAGAACCTTCTGGCCAAAAAGAAGGTTCAACTTCACATTCATCTGGAGCAGGTCGCTTTAGCCATTGAATGCATTGCACAAAACCTTCATTACTCATTCGATAGAGGGTTGGCAAGAAAGGGAGCCGTGTTACACGACGTAGCTAAAGCCCATCCTCATTTCCAGCGGAAAATCAGAAAAAAAAGAAACACCACCTTAGTGGAAGAAGTGACCTGGGGATTTATACATCGTCATGAGTTGTCTTCATTGGCTTTTTTGCCGGCTTTTCCCCGGTCGGAATGGGACGTGTTGATCGATATGGTTGTAGCACATCACCGGTCCATTATTCATGATCCGAGAGAACAAGGTATACTGGACCTTGATAATAATGATCGCCATTGGATAGCGCTCCATCTATACGCCTGGGAAGACTGGTTCCCCTACGGCCGCAGCATACTCAATCACTTTGGGTATGACTGCCCGGAAATTTCAAAGGAAGAAGCTGGTGCTGCGATGCAGTATGCTGTGGAGTATTGCAGTAGAAAGAAAAACGGTTGGTCTCCATGGCGGGGACTGCTGATGGCGGCGGATCATTTCGCTTCTGCTTTTACCTACAACACCGGTGACCAATTGCAACATTTGTTTGTGAAACCGGATTTATCTGTGTTTCACCCTAAGGCTAAAAATCCGCTTTATCCATTGGCAGATATTCCGGCGTCTGACAACAGACAACATACATTGGTAGTATACCCTACCAGTAGCGGAAAGACATACTTTTTAATCCGGCGTTGTAAGGGCCGTATAGCGTATATGTTGCCTTACCAGGCATCCATCAATGCCATGAGTGAACGTCTCAGGGAAAAGGGACTGGAGGTCAGGATTCAGCATGGTACTTCTTCTCTGGTGGTGAATAAAAACAATGTTGCTGAGAAAATGCTGCAATCGCTGGTGGGGGCTTCTGTTAAAGTAATGACCCCACATCAGGTGGCAGGCATTATCTTCGGAACGGCCGGTTTTGAAAGCGTTATGCTGGACCTAATGGGATGCGATGTTATTTTGGATGAAATCCATACTTACGCCGGTATTTCACAATCCATGGTAGTTGAAATCGTAAAAACATTACTACGGTTACATTGCCGTATTCATATCGGTTCCGCAACAATGCCTGCCTGTCTGTACAATGCATTGCTGGAGGTATTAGGAGGCCCTGAACAGGTATATGAGGTGAAGGCCACTCCGGAAGTCCTGGATACTTACGACCGGCATATCATTTTCAAACTGGAAGATGATACCGGTGTGCCGGAGCTTTTGCAGAAAGCTATTGCTGGTAAAGAGAAGGTACTACTTGTTTTTAATACAGTGGAAAAAGCTCAGCGGGCAATGTTAAAGTATGAAAAAATGTTTCCGGCTATACCTGTTTTGCTGATACATGCCGGATTCAGCTGGATGTTCAGATACGCAGCAGAAGAACAGCTGAAACAGCTCAATAAGAAAAAAAAGTCACCCTGTATTGTTATAGCTACACAGGTGGTTGAAGTAAGTCTTGATATCAGTTTCGACCTGATGGTAACAGAATGTGCCCCACTGGAAAGCCTTATTCAGCGAATGGGTAGAATACATAGGGAACGAAAGGAACGTACCCAGGGAACCTATAAACCTATTTACGTTCTAGCGCCCAAGGGATCTCCCGCCCCTTATAAACAGGAGATTTTGGAAAAGAGTTATGCCCTGTTGCCGCCGGATGGAGAACCGTTAAGAGAGCGCGATCTGCAGGAGAAACTGGATGCTCTTTATCCAGCACTTGATTTACCGGAGATGGATATGCACCTGATTTATAGGGAAGGTCGGTATGCTATCCGCGAATTAACCAACATCCGTCAGGCTACGCTGTTAAAAATAATGGGAGCGGATAGTCTGACTTGTATCCTGAAGGAAGATGAAAAGAGCTACCTGGAAGCATCCTGGGAGGAAAGACGGAAAATGGAAATTCCTATTAGCTGGTACCAGGTTAAGATAAATAATCTGGAGTCCACGCAGCTGGATGTAGGTTCCAAACCCTTTGTTGTTAAGCAATCACGGGAATTGCATCAGAAATACGGGTTGTTTTTAAAATCAGATAATACAGATTCATCATGTACACAAGCTATATCGGCAAAAAATTCCTGAAACATTATAACCATAGGGAGAAAACGAACTTTACGGCAAAGGAATTTTTCATGCAGGAGTTTTTTGATCTCTTTTTTACCGATCACTCCCATTTAATGCATGTATCCAATTCCCCCTTCCACTATAAGCCAGGACAGGGAGCTGTAGAGATGTACGGTTCCAAGTCGCTGGCTCAGCTCAACGAGCTGAAAACTTCCATTGAGAGCAATATAGTCTATATGGGAAATTACGTTGGTGGCCCAGCAATGGATATGGATAATACCACATCCGGACAGATAACCAACATGACAGGGATTTTGCAGGAAGAGGATATTTATGCCTCCTGGATTGGCGCCGCTTTGGGCATAGGTGTAAATGGAAGCTTTGTTATGTTGATTGATGAAGAAGAATTGCTTTGGATGTTGTTTGAAGGTTGGGAATGTTACCGTAAATACCTCCATCAAACACCGGGTCTGAAAGACAAACAAATTGAAACCTGGAATGGAAACTGGATTTGTCTTCGGTTGGAAAATCCAAACGCTGCTGATGACCTGTTGCCAATTGAACCAGTGGAGGTTTTAGGAAAATTGGCTATCCCCACAGAGTCATGGGCTAAGGTGACTTTTATGTTGGCTAAATATTTCTCTCAAAAACAAATACTGACTGCGTACGCATATAATTTATCTCAAACCAATACCACACTGGGTTTTGTTAATATTTTTTTATATGAAGTGAATCGAATGTTTGAGTGGCGGGAAAATACTTTTTTAGGAGAAGACATTATACTTCAGGAGAACCAGATTACCCGGCTTCAGACATATTATAACCTAAAGACGGCCTGTAAAATGGGTGCCATCGGGCTGAAGGCATTGGAACCTAAATATCTCCGGGAATTTATGCCTAAACCAATTGGCGGAGGAAAAGACTTTGTATACTCTGCCAATACTGCTAATGATTTTCAAATCTTCAAAATATGGTTAATTGCTATGTTAAACAAAATTGAACTGCTGAATCTGGCTGATGAAGTGGCTGCAGCCCTGAAAGAATTTGCTAAAAGTGATAAGAAAGGAAGAAGTATTAAAGATCAGCTTAGTAAGGAAATACGGGAATCCCGATCACCGCTCCAGTTTATTGATAATCTCAGAGAATTGCAGGATGAAGTACCTATCCTCGCGGATACGCTCTCCATTGTAATGAAGGAAGCATTGACAATGCCGCGGGACCATTTCCCTTTGTTTTTATGCCTTATTCGTTTTCAATATTCCTATCGGTCTGCTAAAAATTAATAGTTATGAATACATCTCCATTTATTTATCTGAGAGGATTAAGACACGTATCCCATTCCGTTTTTGCTGTAAATGAAGGACAGAAATTTTATTTTGACCCCCAGTTTGGGCGACGGATGGCTTATTCCAGCGGTCAACAGGTTAAACGGGCTATCATGGAAGGGCTGAATATGCCTTTTGCAGCCATTACTTTCAACTGGGAAATTGATAAGAAAGAAAATAAGGCGAATCAGAAAGAACCTCATTCTCCTTGTGATCCTACTTATGCTGACCAGCTGTTAGGAGGTTATATGAAAGCAGGTGCTAATATTATGGCTGTTAAACGCAGGAGCCCTCTGTCCATATCTGCCATGAGACCCTTACATCCTTTGCTGGGTGGGATTGCCAGCCCTACAGAAAACATCACATTCGATCGTACACAACACACAGGGAATCATAAAGTAAAAGTATTCTGGACAAAAGGGAAAGAGCGGGGAGATGAACTCAGTACCGGGGAGCTGGAAGAATGGCTGGAGTCCAACCAGCGATCGCTTCCAAACAGAGCGTTTATCATGGATCAGACCCGGGCATCAGGATTGTTTGTATATGATATGGCCATTGATCTCCGCACACTTTTCTCTGTGTCTACAAACAAGTTTGAGCCGGAGCTTTACCCGGAAATAGAAGCTAAATTGAGAGACAACGGTTGGAAGGAAGGAAAAAACGCTTTCGGAAACTGTCTCATATGTCCAAAAGAAAAACGGGAAGAAATTATTCCTGCTTTAGCTAAGGCAATCATTAACTGGCGTATTTCCACCAATCAATCCAGGACTTATGACCCTATGGCCACTGTAGCAATAGTGATAAGCGATAATGCCAATCAGGTGGCCTATGCTATTCGTGGTGATCTGCGTGAAGATACAGAAAGGGCACAAGCCGTTCCTGTTATTGATACCACTGCTAAAGCCGATTTTTTTGTGACGCCCTTGGCCGCCAGCTACATTGTGGGAGCAACTGGCAATGCCGATGCATTGGAAAAAGCGGAGAATAAATTGATACAGCTGATGTCAGCGTTTAAATATGAATCAAATTAAATCTTTTGTCACTTTAACCTGTCGTCGATGTGGTGGATAGTTAATTTTCCTGCATCGACGACTTTTGAAAACTATAAGCTTTATAATGAACTAGTTGTATTGTTAAAGAATTGAAAATGGGCACTATTGAATATTTGAATTGGACTATAGAAGAATTGAAATGATTCCTGCTCAGGGTTATCATTCTTTTTTAGTGTATGCTTTAATCGGACCATATTAGGAATTGAAATTTAACTGAACCACCACGTTCTGGCATTGGTGTGCTTAGTTTTAATCGAACCATGTAGGAATTGAAACGAGGAAGTTTCATGTCAAAAAAAACTGAGTCGAACTGTTTAAGAATTGAAACTATACACCGCTGCTATCACCTCGTCCAACCCATTCCCATCTTCGAGCGTCCCCCAGGTGAGGTGCCCTTCTGTAGCCAGTCTTGCCTTGCAGAACAGTTCTGCGAGTGCGGGCGCGGTATGTATTAGTTCGATGGCTTGTATGGCGAGGGCCATTTTTTCGGTGATGATACGGGCTTTCAGTTCGTAGTTGGTGGGTTGGTGGAGGAGTTGCTGTAGTTTGTTGAGGTGTTGATTGAGAATGGGGTGCTGACCTTTGGCGCGTTGAAAGTATTGCATGAGGGCGTCCATACTTTGGGGTTCTTTATGCATGGCGCGGAGTACGTCGAGGGCCTGGATATTGCCGGAGCCTTCCCAGATGGCGTTGACAGGTATATCGCGGTAGAGGCGGGGGAGGATGGATTCTTCCACGTAGCCGTTGCCGCCGAGGCATTCGAGTATTTCGCCCATGGCGAGGACGGCCCTTTTGGTATTCCAGAATTTACCGATGGCGGTGGTGATGCGGGAGAAGTACAGGGCTGTTTCGTTGGTGGTAGCTTCATCGAAGCTTTGGGCGAGGCGCATGGCGAGGGTGGTGGCTGCGGCTGATTCGAGACAGAGGTCTGCCAGTACATTTTTCATGAGGGGCTGGTCTATCAGCTTGCGGCCGAAGGCGCTTCTATGGCGGCAGTGGTGGATGGCTTCTGCGAGGGCGCGTTGCAGGGTGGCGGCTGAGCCTACGGCACAGTCGAGGCGGGTATGACGTACCATTTCCATGATGTTGGCGATACCGCGGCCTTCTTCGCCGATGATCTTTCCCCAGGCTTCGTGGAACTCCACTTCACCGGAGGCGTTGGACCTGTTGCCCAGCTTGTCTTTGAGACGTTGGAAGCGGAGCTGGTTTTTGCTGCCGTCGGGGGTGAAGCGGGGAACGAGGAAACAGCTGAGACCTTTATGGGTCTGTGCCAGTACGAGGAAGGCGTCGCTCATGGGAGCGCTGCAGAACCATTTACGGCCGGTGATGCGGTAGATGCCGGGGCTCACGGCGTGGGCGTGGGTGATGTTGGCGCGTACGTCGGAGCCGCCCTGGGGCTCGGTCATGGCCATGCCGAAGGTGACACCTCTTTTGTCGTAGTAAGGGATATGCCTTTCGTCATAGGTGTTGGAAAGAACCAGGGGCAGCCATTCTTCGGCGATATCGGGAGATATTTTTAAAGAGGGCACTACTGCAAAGGTCATAGTCAACGGGCAGCTGCTCCCTTCGTCTATCTGTTGTTTGAGATAGGAGAGCACGCTATGGGCCAGGTATCCGCCCTGCGGCGCAGTCCAGGCGATGGAATGCACCTGATGTTCGATAGCAGTGGCCATCATCTGATGGTAAGCAGGGTGATAGGTGACGGTATCGAGGCGGTTGCCGAAGCGGTCGTGGGTATGTAATACCGGCGTGTATTTATTGGCCAGGGTACCGGCTTCCTGGAGTTCGTGACTGCCCATGAGCCGGCCCAGCTGTATGGCCCTTTCGGTGGCTGCGCTGCCGCCATAGGCTTGCAGTGCGTGTTGCAGATGAGGATGGGTGGAGAAGGTATTGTAGTTTTCCAGCACAGGCACCTGGTTGGTGACATGCTGAAAGTCGAAACCGGGACCAGACATAACAGAAGATTTTGTGTACTTAAATTTAAGATATTTACCTTTAGAAAACACTAACTCCGTAGCATATACGAATAATGGACGTAAAGGAAAAAATCATACACAGCTATATCCTGGCTTATAATAATATGGATGTTGACAAGATGCTGGAGAATATGGATGCTGATCATTTTCGAAAATATAACCAATGGAGTGGTGAACCTGACACTGCATGGCTTGACTGATTTCAAAAAGCAGGCAGAACAGACCTTGTCGTTTTTTACAGAAAGAAAACAAACCATTAGCGCAATAAGACAGGAAGGCGATCAGGTAACGATCGGGATCGATTATTATGCTGTGCTAGCTATAGACCTGCCCAATGGCCCTTCAAAAGGGGAGGTGCTGAACCTGAAAGGTCAGTCGGTGTTTACCTTCTCCCCGGAAAATACCATAACCAGACTAACAGACATCAGCTAAAATTATCACCTTGAAAAAAATAGGTTGCTGTCCTGTTGGCCATAGGCCCACAATGTTTCCCGGATGCCCGTGATTGAGTTATCCCGCCCTGCGCTGTTCTTCGGAAGGAGACGATGATTTGCTTGCCGCTTTTCCTTTGCCAAAACGATAACTGAAATTAACCTGCACCCCACGACTGAAAAAACGAATATACCAGTCCTGACGTAGCCGTTCGTAGTCATAATACGAAGCCTCATCTTCACTCTGTAACAAATTGGTAAATCTGACAGCTATAGATCCGGTATTACGGAACAACTGCTGCCGGATACCGGCATGGACCATATAATACCCGGTGGTGGTAGTGGAAACTACCCGTTGCCCGGATACAGCTCTGATCTGGCATTCTGCCTGTAAATGAGGCGTGAGGCGGAATTGCTGGTTACAATTGATATTCCACGAAATCAGACCGCGGCGGTAAGGCATGTCTCCGGAAAAGGATTGACTGAAGAAGGTGACGTCATAGTCTGCTGACCACCAGGAAGTCCATTGGGTGTTATAGCTGATGTTGAGGTTCCAGGCGCCGGACCGTTGTATATTGACGGGAGTTCTTGTGATGGTTTTCTGATTGTCATCCAGAAAGGGCAGGGTGGCAATATAATGACGGTAAAAGTCATATCCTGCTGTGATAAATAGTGTTTGACGCCAGCCATAGGTAAGGGCGGCATTGTAGGCCATTTGCGGTTGTAATTGCGGATTGCCTGTAAAATACAGCTTGGGGGAAAGTGGGTAACGGAAAGGGTTCAACTGTGTATAGGATGGACGATCAGTCCGGCTATTGCACTTGAGTTGCAGGGTGTGTTGCGGATGGAAGTTGTACGTTATAAAGAAGGAGGGGAATAATTGCAGATAACGGCTGTTGAGCAGTATGCCTGCCGGATGCTGCTCACTGTGGTTTTGAGTATACTCTGTACGGATGCCGGCCTGTAGTTTTACAGCGGTATAGTTTTTACTAAACTGAAGGTACCCTGCTGTAATAGTTTCGCTGTTGCTGATGATATCAGGGTGGAGGGTGTCTGGCCGTTGGTAACTGTTGTTATTGCTGATAGCGACACTACTATATTTGAAGCCTGCTGTAACGGTAGTCTGGTGTGCTAACGGTAACGTATAATCGGCCTTGACGGCATAGATGTGCAACTTTCGTTCCTGTGTCAGATGCTCATCGTTAATGGAGGCATACTGATGGGAGCTGCTGTTATAAATGGAATAGTCCGCGGCGACCGTCAGCTGTTGCCCGTTGCTGTCCAGCTGCTGCTGCCATTGCAGGCCGGTAATATAATGATAAGGCTTGCTCTCAACCTGGTTGCCGGTAACGAGGCTATCTGCGTCTGACCAAAGTAGAGACTGCACCCGGCTACGGCTCTGTAGATAACTCCCCATAGCGGAGAAGGAGAGTGTAGCCCTGGGGGATAGATATATATCGGCACTCAGGGCCGGACTAAGATTGTTGCCCTGCCTACGGAGACGGTTATACGTTTGTTGTCTGCTCATCAGGCGATGGTCAGGATATAGGATATCAGTATTGATCGCTGTGGTGTAAAAATTAGTGGTATGTTGTGCACCGAGGTCGAAGGTGAGATTATACGATTGGTTTTTGTAACCAAGATTGATGCTGGTGTTGTATTTAGGGTACCATGCCTGCCCATATCCTGCGCTGATACTGCCGTTTAGGTTTTCCTGCCGGTTGGTTTTCCGGATGATGTTGATGATGCCTCCATTGCCTGCTGCATCATAGGCAGCTCCGGGATGGGTGATGATCTCTATTTTCCGGACCTGAGAAGCCGGCATGCTCCTGAGCAGGTTTTGAAGGTCTTCAGCTGTCAACGCCACATTTTTACCATCTATCAAAATTGTCATTCCCGGACGGCCATTCACGGAGAGCTGGCCACCTTGTCCTACCTGCACGCCGGGCAGCTTTTCCATTACCTCCAGTAAACTGGCCCCTGCAGCAGCAATGGTGTTTTCTATTTGTACAATTGTTTTATCAGATTTTCTTTCTACCAGTGGCCGCCAGCCCTGGATGGAGACTTCCTTCAGCTGCTGCTTTGTCCGGCTGGTATCCTGTGCTGTGGCCATATCGGTGGCTAGCAGCAGGGCACATAAAATGTATTTCATACTATACAGGTTTGCTGCGAATGTCGGCAGCTATGAGCTCCGGTTTTTAAGCCGTCGACAGACAGGGAAACAGCAGGGTAATACGCAAACCCATATATGTTATAATCATTTCAGGCGGTGATTTTGCCTGTCGGGCAGGTGATACCGGCTATTGGTGGAATAGGATAGATTTTCCAGGGAATTAATAGTACATTGTTGCATTATGAATCTGCTGGAAAACATCAACAAGTTTCATAAAGAACATCGGATACCGGCCCACTTGTTCTTCTGGCTGGGCGTATTACTGCTTTCTACCGGAGAAAGAAATTATTATTACCGGGAAGACTGGTTCTCTCTGCAAACCTATGCCTACAACGGACTTACCCTGCTCACACAGGCGCTTACTTCCTATCTGCTGGCTTATCTTGTGATACCGCTTTTTTTTAGGAAAAAACAATACCTGACTGCAGTACTCTTGTTATTATCGGGCATGTACGCGATCTGTATTTTATCAAGAATCATCACGGTGTATCTACAGGAACCGTTGTCGGGCACACTTCCCAAGGCAGGAGAAACACTACTGGAAATTGTCACCAATGTCTCCAAATTATGGCATGTTTATTTTTTCCGGAACTTTTCTGTAGCGGTGGTTTTTCTTTTTTTAAAACTGCTGAAAGACCAGCAGTTCCTGCAACAACGGTCTCTCCTGATGGAGAAAGGCAAAGCTGCTGCGGAACTGCAACTACTGCGGAACCAGCTGCAACCGCATTTCCTGTTCAATACGCTGAACAATATCTACGCGCTGTCTTTTATTGATAATGCCGGTACATCGGAGTCCATAGGGCGGCTGTCGGATATGCTCGATTATATTTTATACCGCTGCAATCAGCCTTTTGTAAAGTTATCGGAGGAAGTCGACCTGCTGCATAACTATATTGCACTGCAAGCATTACGGTATGATAAAAGGCTGCAGGTGGGCTTTACGGCCAGTGGCCATGAAACAGCACTGGTGGCGCCGTTATTGCTGCTTACCCTGGTGGAAAATGCATTTAAACACGGCGTCACAGATAATGCGGGACATAAAAAGATTGATATTGTTATTACAGTAGCTGCTTCACAGTTGCATTGCCAGGTGCAAAATACCTGTGCCGTTGCAGCCCATAACGGCGGAAAGATAGGATTACACAATCTGCGTCAGCAGCTGGAGCTGATATACCCGGAAAAACATAACTTAGCCATAACAACCACAGAAGGTCTTTTTACGGTCACGCTGACGATTCAGTTATGAAAACAAAATGTTTACTCGTTGATGATGAACCACTGGCTATTTCATTGCTGCAACGGCATCTGGAAAAACTGGATTCTTTTGAAGTGGTGGCTACCTGTGATAACGCTGTCAGGGCGCTGGAACTGTTGCAATCGCAACCTGTTGATCTGATATTCCTGGACATTGAAATGCCGCAGCTTTCAGGACTTACCCTGTTGAAGACCCTGAAAAATGCCCCCGCTGTGATCATTACTACGGCCTACCGGGAATTTGCAGTGGAGGTTTATGATCTTGATGTGATAGACTATCTGCTGAAGCCTGTCACGTTTGACCGCTTTCTGCGGGCAATAGAGCGTTATCTGCGGACTACGGATAAACCGTTGGCTGAGGTATTATCTTCTACAGAAAAAAAATATATCTATCTCAAATCTGCTCATAAGTTCATCAAACTGCATACGGATGAGATCCTCTATATAGAGAGTCAAAAAGACTATATCATCGTGTATACCAGAGAAAAGAAGATCATGGCCAAATACCGCATCGGAGATATGGAGCAGGAATTAAAGGAAAAAGGTTTCCTGCGGGTGCACCGTTCGTTTATGGTCAATGTGGTTAATATTACCGCCTTCACGGCTGCCGACGTGGAAATCGGCACGGTGCTGGTGCCTATCGGCAGCAGCTACAAGGAATACATTTTCAGGGCCCTGAATGCCGACCGTTATTCCGGATAAAAATCAGGGCCGATCATTTGATCAGCCCTGATGCAAGTTTATTGCAGCAGTGATGCCAGTTTTTTCTCCAGTGCTTCGGCACGGAGATTTTTAGCGACTATTTTCCCATCGGGGCCGATAAGGAAATTGGCCGGAATGCCCTGTACACCGTACATTTTAGCAGCTTCATTTTTCCAGCCTTTCAGGTCTGATACCTGTGTCCATTGCAGTCCATCATCATGGATAGCCTGCATCCAGAAAGATTTACCATTTTCATTGTCGAGGGATACGCCCAGGATGGTGAAATTTTTATCTTTAAACTGTTGGAAGGCGGCTACCACATTAGGGTTTTCCTTGCGGCAGGGACCGCACCAGCTGGCCCAGAAGTCCACCAGTACATATTTACCTCTGAAGTCCTTCAGGGACACAGGATTGCCCAGCGTATCATTCTGAGTGAATACCGGTGCCATAACGCCAATAGCTGTTTTACGCTGTGTTTCCAGATGGTCGGCAAATTGTTTGCCGGCTTTGCTACCCCGGATATCAGATGACAACAGGTTGAACACTGGCGTTACTTTCTCCGGGTCCGGATCGTAGCCAGCCCATTCGGTGATGGCATCGAGGCTCACGCTGGTGTTGGGATGGGCTTTTACAAAAGTCGCCAGCACTTTCTGCTGTGCCTGGTCTATGGCTTTATTCTCTGCCTGGTACTGCTTTTTAAAGGCTTCCTGCTCTCTTTCTGCAGGCTTCATGGCATAGTATTTCTGGCTCAGCTCATCCGATTTTTTGTTGACATCCTGAGATGCTTTTTTATACTGCTGATGAACAGTATTGGCCGCGCCACCTTTGATAGTGGCATTCAGGATGGAATCGGCACTGTTAATAAGGATAGTACCTTTTTCCAGATAAAACACCAGACGGTTGGCGGTATAAGAGCTGGCAAGGGTATTACCGGTAAACAGAAAAGCCCTGGAGGCAATATCCGTTTTGCCGGTAAAAGTGAAGCTGCCATTGCTGATCACTGCGGAATCAATGATTCTTCCTTTGCTGTTGCTGCTGTACAGATAGGCTTTTTGGTAGATGTTGTCTTTACCTACAGTACCATTGATGGTGTAAGAGCCTTCCTGGGCCACTGCCATCAGTGGCAGAATACAGGCTGCTGCGAGCGTTACTTTTTTCATATTGTCAGTTGGTTTTCTATCCTAAAATGTCTTTGTTTCTAATTGCCCAGTCTCTGGCGGTAATAGTTACCGCTCTTCTGGATGTCCCAGCCGTAGCTGTTGAAGAACTTAATGATCACTTCATATTTTCTGGCGCGGGCAGGGCTGTTGTCCAGATATTTTGTTTTGATGTTATCGTAAGATTCGGTGGCGAGTAGTTTCATCCATTCGCCGAAGTCTACATCGAAGTTGGTACTACCGCCGATGGTGATAAAGCCGCCGTTGCGGGCTACTTCATCACGGGACTTGTCAAGGGCATCCTGATCTCTGTCTTTTTCGTATTGTTTGAAGATCTTGTCCAGGGCTTCGCCATTATCATATGCTTTGCCCGCCAATACAAATTCGGAGATGGGAGTTGCCATTCTGCCGGCTACCATGGGGCCCAGCGCACCCCATATAGCACGGGTCAGCGTAGAGTCCATATAGTAATGGTTAACAGGATCCGTTATCGGTAAGGCGCCTATCAGATGATTGGGCCAGCATACAATCAGCCTGCTGCGACCGAAATTGATAAGGTCTGCGGCCCAGAAACTGCCTCTGTAAGTCTTCACAAAAAATATTTCCATCGGGAAAAAGGTCTTTGCAAATTTCTCCGACACATTGGATAATAACGCCTGTGAATACATAATGGCGCTGCTTCGCTGGTCATCATCAATTTTACCCGCACCCCAGCGATTGATGGGATCAGTACCCAGGACACCGTTGGTGACTTCCTTCCAGTCATTGAAGTCCATGCGTATCCAGACATCGTAACGCTTAAACATATCTTTTACCTCAGCAGGTGCATCTGCAGGGGGCGTATAGCTTTTTGCAATACCCAGATCGGCTGTGAACCCGGGCTGGGGTTCTTTGGAGCAGCCTGCTCCGAAGAGGGCTGCCAGTACTAACAGGGAAGCATATATTGGTTTCATCATGTTTGATTTTGATTAATATCAGGGATTAGGCTGCATTTCAGGGCTGTTGTTCAGTTCAGACAGCGGTATCTGTAGCAGATAGCGGTTGTCGTTCTGTTTCAGCTGATAGAGCTGTCCGTTTTTGTACACATGTGTCAGCGCTGGTTTACCCAGTCTTCTCAGGTCCATCCAGCGGAGACCTGCATCAAAGGCCAGCTCTACACGGCGTTCTTCCAGGATACGCTGCAACAGGCTTTCATCTGTAAAGTCGGCTGCCTGTAATGGTACAAACTCACCCCTTTTGATACGGCGTGTCAGCAGATTGTTAAGGTCGGTGATGGCTTTGTCTTTCTGTTTCAGCCGTGCATAGGCTTCTGCACGGATAACATGTGCTTCACTGACTTTAAGTCCGATATAGTAGCTTGGATTTTCCTGCTTGGCGTACATGTTGTATAGGGTAGGCCCATACTGCTTGCCGTCCGGAGTGGTAGGATCATAGAAGGTGGCGAATATATACCGGCGGTAGTCGCTGCCTCCGTTGGGACGCGTACAGAGGGCCAGCAGCTCCGGAGTAGGCTTAAACATATTCATGGTATGGTAGTAGATGTTGAGGTTGGCACTGCCTCCGGTAAAAAACAGTACTTCATTTTTGTAGTCACCGTCTATTACACCTACGTTGCCCGTGAAAGCGGTGGCGTTACTCTTTTCATCGATGCGCGCCTGCATGCTGTTCATGTCCGAGAGGGGTTTGGTCACGATCACATCTGTGGCAGCAGCAATGGCCTTTTCATATTCGCCCATGAAGAGCAGCACCCGGGCACGCAAGGCCTGTACGGCGCTGAGATCAAACCTGAATTTATTGATGCTCTTTTTACCTGCCAGCAGTGTGGATGCCTGGTCCATATCGGCCAGTATCTGTTTGTATACTTTTTCCAATGGCTCCCGCACATTGTTTTGTGTATTTTGATGTACATTTTTTGCACTTAGTGGCATGGGCACGCCCGGAGCCTTCAGAGTGGCCTGGCTGTAGGGTTCTGCATAATAATTGACCAGATAGAAGTAAGCATAGGCCCGCAGGGCATAGGCTTCTCCCTTTACGGTTTCGTAGAGTGCTGTTTCATCACTGGCTGGCTTGCGCTCGTTGAAATTGTCCAGCACGGTGTTGGCATAAAAGATGGACGAGTAGAGCTGACCCCAGTAAGGATCGTTCTCCTGGCCGTCCGGCACTTTGGAAGGAGCCCAGGTAAACCATTGTTCCAGCTCTTTCTGCGGACTGGTAGTAGTGGCCAGGTTGGCATATACGTTGTCTGTCATCAACTCTGTTTTGATGAAGAAGTCAGCGCGGGGATAGCCACCCAGCAGCACAGACTCATAGTCGGCAATGCTCACCGGCACCATCCGGTTCACCGGTTTAATATCCAGCAGTTTGTTGCAACTGGCAAGGATAAACGAAAACAGCAGTAATGGTGTGAGATATCTATATTTCATCATACATCTGTTTAAAACTGTAAGGAAAAGGAGAATGAATAGGAGCGTGGCAGCGG
Organism: Chitinophaga sp. HK235; assembly: GCF_018255755.1. Lineage (NCBI taxonomy): Bacteria > Pseudomonadati > Bacteroidota > Chitinophagia > Chitinophagales > Chitinophagaceae > Chitinophaga > Chitinophaga sp. HK235. Next base: position 407,264 of record NZ_CP073766.1, read on the forward strand.
CAGGTAAGTATTACCAAATGATACATTGGCTGATCTGGTGTCGCTGTACCGCATCACGGAACCGGTGGCTTCCGGGTCCTGCCCTTTGAGGGCGCTGTTTTTCCATACATGCAGGTTGTTACCTTGCAGCATGAACCGCATATTCTGAATGCCGCTTTTACGCAGACGGGGACTGTACAGATCGTAGCTGAGAGAGAGGTTCTGCAGACGCACAAAATCTCCCTTTACTGTTCTGAGGTCGCTGTTGTCATACATTTCTCCGTTGTAAGGCCGTGAATCGGAGAGGCCGGTGATGTTGGTCTCTGATTCCAGGCGGGGAATGTTGGTTTTAAGTTCATCACCCGGCTGCTGCCATCTGTTGGCCCATTCGGCAGACAGGTTCTGGGAAGCTTCAGGATAATTGAAGAGCACACCGGTAGAGAGGTTGCGCAAACGGATGACGTTGCCGAAACTGCCGATGAACAGCGCTGATAAAGTGAATTTTTTATAAGAGAAAGTATTGGTGAAACCGCCCTGTACTAATGGCATGGTGGTGCCGGAATATACCAGCCCGTCGAGGTTACGCATGCCGTTGGACACGGTTTCTCCGGGTTTGTTGGTATAGAAGGTGGCATGTCCGTCTTTATTGAGGCCCGCAAAACGATAAGACCACAACCCGTTGATGGGCTTGCCTATCACAGCGGCATCGCCGTAGTTGCTTCTTTGTGCATTGGTCAGGCTATACACGGTAGGCAGGGAGTATACGTCCAGTACTTCGTTTTTATTATAACCTGCATTGAGGTTGGTAGACCAGCGGAAGTTTTTGCTGTCGATGTTGATGGTATTGAAAGTCACTTCCACACCGCTGTTTTTCATAGAAGCCCAGTTCACCTGAATGGTGTTGAAGCCGGATACCTGTGATACGCGTTTGTTGCCGAGCAGATCTACACCTTTTTTGTTATAGTATTCCAAAGTCACCATGAAACGGCGTTTCCAGAGACCCAGTTCCAGAGCCAGGTTGGTGGTATAGTTTTTCTCCCATTTCAGGTTGGGGTTCTTAGGCGCATTGATCACGAGGAAATTGTCCTTGTTGGCCTGATCGGGCTTACCTACAGTGGCCACGATGTCGGAGTAGGCCTGTGCGGCCACGTTACCCTGGCTGCCATAGGAAGCGCGGACGGTGAGATAACTCAGCCAGTCCTTATTAGCAAAGAAAGGTTCTTCTTTCAGCTGGTAGTTGGCTCCTACGGCCCACAGTGGCTGGAACAGCTGGTTGGTTTTGAGACCAAAGCGGTTGGAACCGTCTGTACGGGCGTTGAAACTCACGGTATATCTGTTTTTGAAGGTATATCCTGTTGTACCGTAATAAGACACAGACGCCTGCTGATTGAGGTTTTCGGTCCAGTAGGGGACACCCAGTTTCTGCATCAGCGCAAACTGCGGCATCTGCTGCCTTCCGCGTTCATGCACATAACCGTAGATCTCCGTTGCTTCTTCTTCATATTTGGAAGTCCTGATTTCCTGTCCGGCCATCACATCAAAACGGTGATTGGCATTGAGTACCGGCATATAGGATACCTGGTTGCGAAGCGTGATGGAGTTGTTGTTATTGTTTTTGCCTTTACGGTAACCGCCTTCATTCCACAGCTGAACACCCACGTAATCGATGATGGTGTAAACATCCTGCCGTCTTCTTTTTACGAAGTAGCTGTTTTCGGTGGCGATATCTTCATCAGTAGTGTTCTGGTTGGCAAAGGAAAAGAGGCTGCTGAAGATCAGCGGATTCAGTGGCTTCCACTCCAGGTCTACTGTACCTCTGATGCCGAAGTTTTTGGAATTACGCCAGCCATAGTCACGGTTTTCCATGAAGTTGTATTTGATGCCGTTGTAATACAGGTAGTTGTAGTTACCGTTTTCATCATAGGCATTCTGGGCACGGGTGGTGTAGATGGCCCATTCGTAAGGGTTTTCACGGGAGTCGGCGGCAAAAAAGCTGCTGTTATCACGACGGTTAAAGTCCAGCATACCGCCCACACGCAGCGTAGGATGCAGTTTGGTATATACTTTCAGAGAGGCGGTATAGGTTTTCATACCTGTCTGCTTTGCAGTGGCTTGTTCATCCATATAGCTGCCGGAGAGGTAGAAAGTGGTTTTTTCATTACCGCCGGAGATATTAAGGTTCTGGCGATGGGTGAAAGCATTGCGGAAGAGGTATTGGAACCAGTCGGTGTTTACCTGTTCCAGCTGATTGACTTTTTTCTCGAAGTCGGCCCAGCTGAGTTTACGGTCATGCACGTCTATGAGATAACGTTCAAAGTCGGTAGCAGTGCCGTATTCACCGGTGCGGGGGGAGCTGGCGGTGAGCACGCCCCGGCGTACCATTTCCAGGTCTACACCGATTCTCTCCTGAGAATTCATCATATAGGCGTCTTCGATACGGGGACGCATATTGGCAGTTACAAAACTGGAGTAGTTAATCCTTGTTTTACCAGCCTGGCCTTTTTTGGAGGTGAGCACGATGACGCCGTTAGCTGCTTTGGTGCCGTAGATGGCGGTGGCAGCCGCATCTTTCAGCACGTTGATAGACTCGATATCTTCTACGTTGATACCACCGATACCGGAGGCAATCAGGTTGCGGTTGGTCATAATATCGTCTACGGAAGCGTTAATGGGATCGTCAAGGATGATACCGTCTATTACCCATAAAGGCTGCGTGTTTCCACTGATGGTGGATGTTCCGCGGATACGGATCTGCGGTACTGCTCCCGGTGCACCGGAAGTGCTCATCACTACCATACCGGGTACCTGTCCCTGCAGCAGTTTGTCGATGCTGGGCTGGTTGATGGTTTTGAGATTTTCTGTTTTGAGAGAAGTGATGGAAGAGGTGAGTGAGCGCCGTTCTACCTTCTGGTAGCCGGTTACCACTACTTCGCTCATGGTTTTATCTTCCTGTTTCAACACTACATGCATGTTGCTTCTGCCCTTGATAGGCTCTTCATGGTTCATATAACCGATGAAGGAAAATACAAGCACAGTGGTGTTGTCTGGTGCCTGCAGCGACCAGTAGCCCTGTTCGTTGGTGATGGCACCTGCAGCGGAACCTTTTGCTTTTACGGTTACCCCGATGAGCGGTTGTCCTTTGCTGTCTGTTACTGTTCCGCTGAGGGCGATAAGGGCAGGGGCTGTCACAGCAGCCACCGGCTTAGGTTTGATCAGAATGGTATTGTTGTCTTCAATGCTGTAGGTGATAGGCTGGTTACTGGTAATATGGTCCAGCGCTTCTTTCAGCGGCACGTCCGTTAGTTGTGCGGAAACAGTATGTGTGTTTTTAAGTGTTTCATTGCTGTAAAGAAATAGGAACCCTGTTTGCTGGCGAATACTACTGAATATTTGCTGTACCGGAACATTGCGCTCCGTGAGTGTCACCTTCTGGGAATAGACCCTGGCACTTACCTGCAGGCATAGGGCGAGCAGGAGCACTCCTGTAAGTTTCATCATGAGTAAAACTTTTTTTAGATATCGCTTGTCAGACAGGCTGGTGGTGGGATCTGACAGAGATCTGGTTGTTGGTACTGGTATACATAGGGGCAATAATCCCCCTTGGGAGAATAAACTTTCTCTCATATCTTCGTGTCGTTTGGATTTACGATGATGGTTTGTAATAAACTATTATCATACCTGGTTCCGGAATGCAAGCCTGGTCCAGGTTTGGTTGATCCTTCATGTACCGGGAACGCGCCAACGTTTCCGGTTTTTTAATGGTGGATGTCGTCTAGCTGTAATCGTATTAATTTAATATCATGGTGTGGCCCTCCTTGCCGTTTTATTGTAGGATGATGATCATATCTTTTGTTTGATGTCCCTGTCCGGCCCTGATCAGGCGGAACCGGGCGCTGCCGGTTTGTTCCAGCATAGCGATTACTTTGGACAGTGGCTGGTTTCTGGAGATCTGTCCGGTGTAGTGTATATCCGGTGTGACTTCATATTTTACGGCGACATCATACCAGCGCTCCAGGCAACGCATGACAGTTTCCAGGCTGGCATTGTCAAACAGGAAAAGTCCGTTTTTCCAGGCGATGGCGTCTGCGGCGTTGGTACTACTCACAGCAATGCGGGTATCGTTGTGGGCGGTGATAGCCTGCTGGCCGGGTGTCAACACCACCCCTTCAGGAGTGCCCGGAGCAGTGGCTTTTACGCGGCCTGTCACCAGCGTGGTGATGGTATAGTCCTCATTCGTATAGGCATTCATGTTAAAGCTGGTGCCCAGCACCTGTATTTCCTGTCCGGCTGTTTTTACCCGGAAGGGCAGGGAAGGGTTGGCAGCTACTTCAAAATAGGCTTCGCCCTGCAGCTCTACGGTCCTGTTTGTGCCGGTAAAAGCAGTCGGATAACGCAGGGAGGAAGCGGTATTCAGCCATACAGTGGTGCCGTCCGGCAGTATCACCCTGAACTGTCCGCCATAGGGCGTAGTCAGGGTATTATAACCGGTGCTGGCAGCAGGGTGCAGTACGGTGTATTGCAGCTGTCCACCGGACTGCCGGATGGCTGTTTGCTGCTGACCGATGACCTGATGGCCGCTGCTGTCCAGCTGTATGGTGGTACCATCGGCGAGGGTCAGCACAGCTTTGTCGGTGCCAGGTGCTTTGTCGGCCAGCGGTACCGTTGTAGTTTTCGGTGATTTCAGCAGGTACAGACTGCAGCCCAGTAATACAATGACGGCTGCAGCTGCCCACCAGTTGCGGAGATAACGCACAATGGATGAAGGAGCATGTTTCCCGGTAATATGTTGCAGCGTTGACTGGATAGCACGCTCCGGCATGGAAGCGCTTCCACTGGCGTTATACAGTAATCGGTCAATATTTTCTTTTAAGGCTGTTTCATTGTCTGGTAATTGCACCATGGCATCAAATTCCCTGAGTTCTTCGGGCGTGGCATAGCCGGCAGTATACCTGCTGAATAAATATTCCAGTCGATTTTGGTCCATATAAGCTGTTGACGGGCATAAAATGGTTGGTGGTATTTTGCCCGTTACAATAAAGATCCAGGTGACGGAAGTTTTGGGGGGTGTCTTTTAAAAAAAAAATTAATTGAGGGAATGAATGCTCCAGAGGAAGATGACTTCTGCGCCTATCAGTAAGGCGTCTTGTGTTTCCAGAAATTGACGGATATTTTTAACGGCAAGGGTCAGGTGTTCCTTTACCGTGTCGGGCCGGATCTGCATACGGCTGGCTATTTCCTCGCGTTTGAGACCTTCTTCACGGCTAAGGCGCCAGGCCATCTGCTGACGGGCAGGAAGCTGGCTCACCGCTTTGTTTACCAGTTCGTGGTAGTTGCGGTAAATAATCTGCTCGTCTGTTTCATTAGATACAGGTAGCGGCCAGTCCAGCGTTTCCAGAACCACCTTCAGACGGGTGCTGCGCCGCAACGCCTTGTAGGCATCATTGCGGGCAATGATAAACAGCCAGGATGGAATGTCCATGATAGCGGGCAGCTGTTCCTGCTGCTTCCATACTTTCAGAAAAACATCCTGCACCAGCTCTTCCGCAACGGATTCCGTTTGCGTCAGCATCAGTCCTACTTCGTAAATTTTCTGGTAATGATGGCGAAAAAAGACAGCAAATGCAGATTCATCACCTTTGGCTATACGGGCAACGATCTCCCTTTCATTATATTGACTGCCCTTCATCAGATAAAGTATATCCCCCTGCTCACAATATGGTTTGGCTGGTTTGTCGGCGCTAAAGTATCAAAATCTTTTTAAAAACGCAAGCCCCCGGCGCCTGCACTGCAATTGATAAAGATTATTTAGCTTTATCTGCAAACATAGCCTATGGATCACACTTTTGTACAGGAAATCAATGGCAGAAGCATGGAAGCAGGCGACCTGCCGCTGATGATGGCATTATCATACGGACATTTTACGTCCATGCAGATACGAAACCGGCAGGTAAAAGGTCTCCGCCTGCACCTCGAAAGGCTGCGGAAAAGCAGTGATAAGCTGTTTGGTTGTCATCTCCCGGATGATAAAATCATGGCTTATATGAGAAACATCATCGGGGAAAATGAATCCTGCACTATCCGTATCAATATTTTTACACCCGACTATCAACGGCCCGGCATATACGAAAATGACCTGTACGTGCTCATCACCAAAAAACCGCCGGTACAGCCGGCAGCAGCTCCGCTGCAGGTGATGACAGCCCGTTTCCAGCGCCTGATGCCGGATGTGAAATACAGCGGGATCTTGTCCGGTATACTGGCTTACCAGCGCGAAGCCCGCGCGGCAGGCTATGATGACGTATTATATGTCAACCAGCACCAGCACATTTCGGAAGGGTCTGTCTGGAACATCGGCTTTTATGACGGGCATTCCGTGATACTGCCCGCTGCGCCTGCTTTACCCGGCATCATGATCCAGCTGCTCACCGAAGGCCTCTGGAATACAGGCGTGCCCGTTATCCATCGGAATATATCACTGTCACAGCTCAACGAATACAAGGCTGCTTTTTATACCAATTCTATCAATCACAGGGGAATCATCACCCGGATCAACCAGCATCAGTTTGACAAAGACCCGTCAGCGCTCAGTTCCCTGCTGGACCGCACCTATGATGCCATTCCCTGGGACCAGCTATAAACGATACATCATGAAAGAGAATAAATACGATGATCCCGGCTTTTTTGCAAACTACAGCCGTATGCTGCGCTCTGTAGAAGGACTGAGTGCGGCAGGGGAATGGGAGGCTTTCAGTAAACTGTTGCCATCCTTACAAAACAAACGGGTGCTCGATCTGGGCTGCGGCTTCGGCTGGCACTGCCGTTATGTAATGGAGCAACACGCTGCCAGTGTCACTGGTGTTGATATCTCTGAGAAAATGCTGGAAAAGGCACAGGAGCTGAATAGCGGGCCTGGTATTGTTTACCGGCAGCAAGCTATTGAAGACATCACATTTGAAGATAGTGCATTTGATGTGGTGATCAGTTCACTCGCACTCCACTACGTGGAACATTATGATGTTGTTTGCCGCAAAGTGTTTAACTGTCTGGCTGCAGGTGGTAGTTTTGTTTTCTCCACCGAACATCCTGTATTTACTGCAAGAGCGGCACAGGACTGGTACTATGATGCAGCGGGTAATCGCCTGCACTGGCCGGTAGATCATTACCAGGAGGAAGGCCGTCGGGTGACAAGGTTCCTCGACAACGATGTTGTTAAATATCATCGTACAGTGGCGACATTACTAAACGGCTTGCTGGCTGCAGGTTTTCGTATCACCCAGGTGGAAGAGCCACCACCTTCTCCATCAGTCCTCGAAAAATACCCGGAAATGAAAGATGAGTTACGCAGGCCAATCTTCCTGCTGATAGCGGCAGTAAAACCATAACTGTTGTTTAATCGTACAGGCCACAGCGTTAGTGATTAAAAGTATAACCGCCGGGCACACCGGCTTTAGACAACACAATCTGCCAGAGCTGGCTGTGCCGGGCACGGAAGGAACCGGCGCAAGACATGAGATAATACTTCCACATGCGGAAAAAAGTCTGGTCGTACCTGCTTTTTAGTTTGTCCCAGTTGGCACTGACATTTTCATACCAGGCCATCAGTGTTTTATCATAATTGACACTGAAATTTTCCCAATGCTCCAGCACAAAGAGGCCTTCAATGGCTTGTCCTATCTGACGGATAGTAGGAATCGCTGCCCCTGGAAAAATGTATTTATTCAGCCACTGATCTGTAAAGGCGGATGTTTTATTGCCGCCGATGGTATGCAGCAGAAATAATCCCTCATCTTTCAGGCAGCGGTCGGCAACCCTCATATATTCAGGGTAATTGTGTGCTCCTACATGTTCGAACATGCCCAGCGAAACGACGGCATCAAATTTTTCATTCACCATGCGGTAGTCCTGCAGACGAATGGTGACGGGCAGTCCGGCACAACGTTCCTGCGCCAGGGCTGCCTGCTCTTTGGAAATAGTGACGCCGGTAACAGCCACCCCATATTTTTCGGCAGCATAACGGGCAAAACTTCCCCATCCGCAACCAATGTCCAGTACATGCATACCGGGCTGCAGCTGTAGTTTACGGCAGGAGAGGTCCAGCTTGTTTTCCTGGGCTTCATCGAGATTGTGGGCATTGTCCCAGAAAGCACAGGTATACGTAAGCCTTTTGTCCAGCATATGGAGAAAAAGGTCGTTGCCGGTATCATAATGCCGCTGCCCATTGCGGATGGCTCTGGCCGGCCGCTGGAAATTAAATATCCTGGCAAGCAGGATATCCATTTTTAATTGCAGACTCCTGTGAATGCTTTTGTCCAGGTTGGCCCGCAACAACTTATAGAAGAAGTCATCCAGCTGCACACAGTCCCAGTAGCCTTCCATATAGGATTCACCGAGTCCCAGGGAGCCGCCCTGTAATACGCGGGTATAAAAATGATCGTTGAAAACGCTGATGTCCCAGGGCTTATTCCCATTTACTGTAATACCCGCTGAGGATAAAAGCCGGGTGACAATACGTTTGGGTTTATCGTTGTTCATGGCTGTATAACAGGTTAACAGACCAGGGAATGTATTTGTTTAGGGCAGTGGCGTTCCGGTATGCTCCATGAGCAAATTTAACCCATCCCTGGCTATTCTGCAGGGAAAATAGACCCACTATTTCCGTCAGCAAATCAGAAAAGTTTTTAAATTTTGAACAATGTTCAATATATTTGCACTATTAAAAAATATTAATAGGAATATAAAATGAAGAACAAAGCTATTCAGGAGCAGCGTATCAGAGGATATTTTATTGATGCCACCAAAGAGATCCTGAAGAGTGAAGGATTAAAAAGTGTCAGTGTCCGCAATATCGCGGAAAGGGCAGGCTATTCCTTTGCCACGCTGTACAACTATTTCAAGGATGTGAAAGACCTGGTATTCCTTTGTGTACAGGATTTTCAGGAAGAATGCAGTGCCTATGTGGCGGAACGCAGCAGCAAGGCGCCCAGAGGGGAGAAAAGGCTGAAAGCCATTCTGTTGGCTTATCTCGAATACTTTGTACAGTACTCCGGCATATTTGAACTCTTTTTTGTGGAGAAGCTGTCAGACCTCAACAGGCAACCAGACACAGCTCCGCTGATCACCGGTTTTCTGGACAGCCTCTGTGAGGAAGAATGGAAATACCTCATCGCGCTGAAAAGCCTCACTCCGGCTGCGGCCAGCCATAAAAAGGCAGCCCTGCTGTATGGAACAACCGGCCTGTTGCTCCTCTACATCAACCGGCAGATGCCTGTCGGTTATCCTGCTTTCCTCAAGGCAGCCAATGCTTTTATTGATAATCAGTTAAAAGACCTGCACGCATGAAATCAAAAAAAGAACTAAAGGAAGCCTACCGTCAGATGACCTTCCGCATGGGCGTCTATCAGATTCGGAATATTGTGAGTAACAAAATATGGATACACTATAGCGCTGATCTCGACAGAGCCTGGAATTCTCCACGCATGCAGCTTTTGGCCAACACCCATCCCAATGAGGAGCTGCAGTCCGACTGGAATACGCTGGGGGAAAAGTGTTTCGCTTATGAGATCGTTGAAGAACTGGATGATACTACTGACCCCACTGTAGATTATAAAAAAGAAGTACAGGCCCTGTATAAAATGTGTCTGGACGAACTGCAACCATATGGAGAAAAAGGATATCATCAGCAGAAATGAATATTTATATAACAAATATTTTCTTATATATTTGCGCCCGCAATAGACTGTAGTTTAGTTGGAAAAACTCCTGCCTTGCACGCCTGAGACGTGAGTTCGATTCTCACCGGTCTTATTGCACTTCCGGGGGATAATTTAATGGAAAAATACCTGCTTGCTAAGCAGGAGATGTAGGTTCGATTCCTGACTCCTCCACTAATTTTTTGCCACAATACCCTTTATCAATCCTACTTACGGCTACGTATATACGCAATAAAAAAGGCTGCCCGAAAGCAGCCCCTGAAATTAACGGGTAAATTTTTTATCTTAGCGCTTGTAATAAGCCGTAGCTTAGTGGAAGAGCACCTACACCAAATGGGGAGCGTGAGTTCGAGTCTCACCGGCTTTATTACACTTTCCCTCCCTTTTAGCGATATACGCTTTTAATAGCTTTACTGTCAGGATGAGTATAGTCGGCTTGTGCCGGAAAATCTTTCATAGGTGTAAGATGTACCGGTATATTGGCTTTACCATTCAATGCCCTGGTAGAAGCAGCATAACCCAGGTCTATCCATTTGAGATAGGGGTGGGTGCTGAGCAGGTCGTGCAACAGCTGCATGCCGCCGGCTTCAATACCACAGCTGGACAGGCCAAGCTGTTCAAGGGTGGTGTTCTGCCGCAGCCCGCGTACAAGATAGGAAACACCTTTGTCTCCGATGTTGTTGACGCTGAGGAATAATGATGTCAGGTGTTTGTTGACTTTCAGCATTTCGCTCAGTGGTTCCATCATATCGGCAGTCAGGTAGTTGCCGCTCAGATACAACCGCTCCACCGTAGTATTGGTTTTCAGATATTCGAACAGGGTGAGGAAACCATCGCCGGCGCAGGTGTTTACCAGATCAAGGGTGCGAAGGTGATTGTTTTGCTGCAGCAGCTGGATGATATTTTCCATGCTGTTACTGCCGATAGGGTTTCTTTTGAGCCAGATGCTTTTGACAGACTGGTTGGTGGCCAGGGCTTCGCAGATGGCTTGGGCGCCTGCCTGTTCGATATAATTACAGCCAAGATATACGGTCTCGATGGTATTGTTGACGGCCACCAGGTCGGCAACGGCCTGGGCGCCCGGGTTACCGAAGGCATTGGTGCCCATCAGTATATGTTTGATCTGTGTGTTGTATTGCAGGGCGTTGGTCACCAGCTGCATACCAGCTACGCCCAGTTGTTGTTTACACATGTCCAGCCTTCCATCCGCCGTGATGGTACCTACCGGGAAAACCAGATCGCTGGCGGGCAGGGGCTGATTGTTGCTTAGATACTGCAACACCGGGTCCAGCTCGGTCGGGTTAAACGGGAAGTTGTTTTTTACATAATCTACGGGACATACAACGGTATTATTCTGCATATGCAAATATTTTTTTCTTATCTTGATTAAATTCAGTTACCAGGCATAAGGCTGGTAGTCTTTCAGGAAATGCCCGAATAAAGGGATGTCTTCACTGGCAAGACCGGATACGATAGGATCGTAGATACGGGCCATGCCGTCGGTTTCGTCCAGCGGTGGTACAAATCCTTCTTCTGCGTATAGCCGTTCCTTTTTGGGATGCGGATTTTCCTGTGTGATCCATCCGGTATCCACGCTGTTCATGAAGATGCTGTCCAGTGCATAGTCCTGCGCGGCGGTGCGGGTCATCATGTTGAGGGCTGCTTTGGCCATATTGGTATGCGCATGGAACGGTGTTTTGGAAGCCCGGTTAAACTGCCCTTCCATGGCGGATACATTGATAATGAATTTCCGGGAGAAGGGGGATTGTTTGAGCAGTGCTTTCAGTTTGCTGTTGAGCATAAAAGGAGCGGTGACATTCACCAGCTGTGTCTCCAGCATCTCTACAGGTGGCACTTCGTCCAGCCGCATGGTCCAGCTGTTGCTGCTGCGGAGGTCTACCTGCTGCCTGTCTTTGTCGTACTGACCAGCTGGGAAACACTGGTGGATCTCGGCGGGCAACAGCTGTTGTTCCCAGGTGTCGCCCAGGTAGCGGAAAGGGGCTCCCGCCACAATACAGGAGCGCACGGCTTCGGGCAGTGCGGTGGCCGGGCCTTCTTCCACGGCAAACAGATGCTGATAAAAAGCTGCAGGCCGTTTGATGGTCTGGGCGGCATTATGTATCAGGATGTCCAGGTGGGTTTCTTCTGCATAGAGCTGCTGGATGAACTGGTTCACCTGTCCCAGGTTGCGTAGGTCAAGCGCCACGATCTTCAGGCGATGGCTCCACTCGGCAAAATCCTTTTCTTCACTGAAACGAAGGGCGCAGTCTTTGGCAAAGCGGGTGGTAACCCACACGCGGGCCCCGTCCCGCAACATCCGCAGGGCGGTAAGATAGCCGATTTTGATCCTGCCGCCGGTGATAACGGCCACGCGCCCACGCAGATCGGCACGCTGCATACGTTTGTTGAAATTTAGCTCTGCACAGTCAGGGCAAAGCATATGGTAAAAAAAATGTACCTGCTTGTAATGGCAGCTGCACGTATAACATCGCTGAGTGGAAGCCAGTGTCAGCGTTTCAGGCGGGTGGATATAGGTGCCGGTATCGGGCAACTGATACTTACTGAACATGGCTGTCTGGGAAAGTACCAGCTTTTTATCATATTGCTTCAGGATGTCCTGGTTGCGGGAAATCGCCTGTAACCGCTGAAGGGTAAGCTTCTCCGGCGCTATTTTATTGATGGCCTCCACTGCTGCCGCAGCTTTGTTTTCTTTTTTTGCACGCTTGTATAATTTGGTTACCAGACCTTTTAATACCATGTTGTCCGGCGATTGGTCCGGGTCTCTCGATAATACCTGTAATACCCTGATACAGGTATCCCATTCCTCTCTCGTAAATTCGTTCTCCATCTCCTCACTGCGGTTTAAATAAAATAAATAGAATAACTAAAGATATATCTTATTATTTTAAGTTTATATATTTGCGATAGTAGCACAATAACACAACGATGATGATTTCACCTGTATTAATACGCCTGTCCCGGACTTTAATGCTCCTGCTCACGGCCTCCCTGCTGATGACAGGGTGTAAAAAGGAATACTCCCAGGAAACGACCACGCCTGTCAATACAACGCCGGCACCTTCCGATGGTATGGCCGTATATGCACTGGTACAACAGGGCAACAGCTGCTCCGACGCTACGGTGAGAGGTACCTATAAAACAGGTGCCCCAACCGGTGACGATGCAAAAATACAGATAACCGTTAACGTTACCACACCCGGATTCTGGGCGATGAGCACCGAAACTGTCAACGGACTGCGTTTTACCGGCTCCGGTAATTTTACCAATACCGGCAGACAGCGTATTACCCTGCAGGCTTCGGGAATACCCGTACAGGCAGGTGCCTTTATCTTCCCTATACAGGCTTATACTTCTACCTGTAGTGTAGCCCTCACCATTACCGGGGATTCGCCGGTACCCACATCGGAATACTACTACAAAATGACGGTCAACGGGAAAGACTATACGCAGGAAGCAACGGACAATAACAACTACATGGCCACCGCCGAAGTAATCGGTGACGTGGATGTGCTGCTGGGCGCAGGTATCACCTGGAACGCCAACATTCCGCTGCCCGCGGGCAAAACTGAACTGCTCATCTCTAAAGGGATCTACAAAAACTACCGCAATACTTCCCAACAGGATTTCAAAAACTTCTTCAAGCCCGGCGACTATACCTACGCTACGATTAACGGTCAGGTATATACGGATGGTATTATCATCAACTGGACAGATGAAAATGGCAAGACCTGGGACAGCTTCAACGGCACCACCGGTCAGCCGGAGGGTACCTTTACCATCGTCAGCGCAGAAGAAGTACTTAATATGAATGACTATTACATTAAAGTGAAAATGCGCTTCAGCTGCAAACTCTATAACCACGCTACCGGAGACGTGATCAACGTTACCAATGGGGAGATGGTCAGCTCTTTCATAAAAAAATAATCTTATAGAGAATCTCTATTACGTTGCCTTGGTAGATTGTCCTACATTTACGGACGGATCGCAGACGATCCGTCCGTAAATTTTTTTATCATGGGAATGACGGCTTCACCAACAGGCTACACAAGGAAACAGGAAATCGTAAATGGACTGATACATGCGATTGGTATTGTATTTGGCATCAGTGGCCTTCCGGTATTGACTAGCATTGCTGCCACACATGGCAACACACCTGGCATCGTAGGTGCAGGTATTTACAGCTTCTGTTTTATTCTGCTTTTTACCTGCTCGACCATCTATCATATCTCGCAGGAGTCGGCCGTCAAAAAAACATTCCTCATCTTCGATCATATCAGTATTTATTTTCTCATCGCCGGTACCTATACACCTTTCCTGCTCGTATACATGAACAATGCGTTCGGGATATCCCTGTTGTCGGTATTATGGGGGCTCACGGCCGTAGGCATTGTTTTTAAAGTGTTTTTCACCGGCCGCTTCGACATCGTTTCCACACTGATCTACCTGGTCATGGGTTGGATACTCGCAGTGGGCGGCAAACGTTTTTTCACCGAGCTGCCTATGCCCGTAATCGTATTGTTATGTGTAGGTGGAGGACTGTATACCATCGGCGTTATTTTTTACCTTTGGGATAAACATAAGTATACCCATGCAGTATGGCATCTGCTGGTGCTTTCAGCCGCTATTTGCCATTACGTTGCTATATTGTTATCCATGTAAATGAATTTGTCTTGACAACAGAAAAGTACAAGGAGTTAATCCATAAGTTTGACCTGGCCGGCGTAGAAGAATATATCCTCTCCAATACCCGGCCGCTTATTACACTGACCCTGGCGCAACAGGAGAACTATCAGCATACCGGTAACACAAGAGTGGCGGGAGATCCCGATCTACCCGCCCATATTGCCTGGCCACTCACCGCCAACGGAACACCGATGACCTTTATCGCGCAGCTTGACCTCTCTGTCATTAGCCGGCAGGATGTTCAACAACTGTTGCCCGATACCGGTGTACTGTATTTTTTTATGGGAGATGTTGACAAGGCTTATCATATCGAGCATAAAGTGATTTATGTGGAGGATAAAACAGGTTTAAAAAGAACACCGGCTCCCGCTGCCACTGTGCTGGAGAAAGAGGAGCAGTTTACCAGCTATCAGCTGCAGGCTGCGCCTTCTCTCATGCCGCCCAATTATGCCTACGCAGATTATGATGAGCTCTCTGAAGAGGAATCAGATGGACTGGATGATCTCTGTATGCATCTCACAGAAGGCATCGGTATGATAGGAGGTTACCCTGACGGGCAACATGATGATCATCATATAGAGGCAGCCATGTACCTGGTAGCAAAACAGAAATATGATTACCTGCCCTCCAACGCCCGTAAAACACTGCTGCAACATTTTAATGGAAACCAGCAACAGGTGGATGACACACTCAGCGATATGACCATGCTGCTGCAGCTGGATTCCGACCGGCACGTGGGCTTCACCTGGTGGGATGCCGGTTGTATTCACTTCTTCATACAGAAAAAGGACCTGCTCAGCAAACAATTCGATAATACCTATCTATCGCTCTACAGTTCCTGATATATGAGCAACAACAATAACAACATAAAAGCAAAATAATATATATCGCATCTGTATTGTATCTTCCGGATTGCGGCTCCGGTAGCGTATCTTTGCGTTCATAAAAAACTATAATACTCGCATATCAGGAGAATAAATATCATCATGTCCACCACAGTCTATTTCAAAGAGTTGCTCGATCTGATGAAGATGGAGCGGGAGGAAGACAGGCAGTCATATCTGAAGATGACAGAATCAAGCACTGTGGCAGAACGCAGGGCTAATGGTCTTACCTGGTACCCCATAGCGATCAGAGGCTCGGAAATGAGCCGCGGCGACTATCTCACCGTGGAAGTGGAACGCACTACCCATCAGGATATCGCGCACCAGCTTCGTTTTGGGGTGTCAGCGATGTTTTTCTCCAACCACGATCCTCAGAAAGACAGGGTGGAAGGGACCGTCACCTACCAGGGTGGCAACCGGCTGAAGCTTATGCTCCGCACAGATGAACTGCCGGAATGGGCCGATAACGGTAAACTGGGAATAGACCTGTTGTTCGATGATAACAGTTATGATGAAATGCAACAGGCCCTGAAACAGGCGTCAGCCCTGGCAGAGAAAGCCTCTGAAGGTCACCTGGTGCAGATCCTTACCGGTCAGAAAAAACCTTCTTTCGATACAACCCGCCAGCCGCTGGTGATTCCACGGCTCAATACTATACAGCAGGAAGCGGTCAACAAAATCCTGTCGGCTAATGAACTGGCCATTGTACACGGTCCTCCGGGCACCGGTAAAACCACCACACTGGTACAGGCCATTAAAGCCCTCGTAAAACAGGACCAGCAAAAGATCCTGGTAGTGGCCCCCAGCAACGCTGCGGTAGACCTCCTCAGCGAAAAACTGGCTGATGAAGGCCTGAATGTATTGCGCGTCGGCAACCCTGCCCGCGTCTCCGAAAGGCTCATGTCGCTTACGCTCGATAGCAAAATGGCAGAACATGCCACCATGAAGGAAGTTAAACGCCTGAAAAAACAAGCCGGCGAATACAAAAACATGGCGCATAAATACAAGCGCAACTTTGGCAAGGCCGAAAGAGAACAACGCAAAGCCCTCTTTGATGAAGCACATAAGATCATGAAAGAGGTCGATAAAACCGAACAATACATCACCGACGACCTGATCGCTAAAGCACAGGTAATAACGGCCACCCTCGTAGGTGCCAACCATTATACCGTGCGCAATGTCCGCTACCATACCGTTGTGATAGATGAAGCCGGCCAGGCACTGGAACCTGCCTGCTGGATACCCTTGATTAAAGCAAATAAGGTTGTTTTCGCAGGAGACCATTGCCAGCTGCCGCCTACCATCAAGTCAAACGAAGCTGCCCGCAAAGGACTCAGCAACACCCTGCTGGAGAAATGTGTAGCACTCCATCCAGAAACAGTAGTGCTGCTGGAAGAACAGTATCGCATGAACGAAATGATCATGGGGTATTCTTCTGCTGTATTTTATCAGGACAAACTCAAAGCACATCATACCGTGGCTGATCACCGGCTTTTCCCGCAGGATGTGCCGCTTTCCTTTGTGGATACTGCCGGTTGCGGTTTCGATGAAAAACAGGAAGGTACCAGCACCACCAATCCGGAAGAAGCTTCGTTCCTGTTTAAACACCTGTCGCAGTTAGTTGCAGCCTGGCAGGCGCAATCCTCCTCATCTGCATTCCCGGAAATCGCCATCATCTCTCCCTATAAACAACAGGTATACCTGCTGCAGGAACAGCTGCAACATGCACCCGAACTGCTCCCGCATACAGCTAACATATCCGTGAACACAATAGACAGTTTTCAGGGCCAGGAGCGTGATGTCGTTTATATCAGTATGACCCGCAGCAACGCAGACAACAACATCGGTTTTCTGGCGGATATCCGGCGTATGAACGTCGCCATGACCAGGGCAAAGAAAAAACTGGTAGTGGTAGGGGATAGCGGTACTCTGTCGCAACTGCCTTTTTATGCAGATTTTATCGCCTACGCAGAAGCCAGGAATGCCTACCAGAGCGCCTGGGAATTTATGGACCTCTAAAATAATAAAATAACAAAATAAAAAAATAATCTATGATCTCTGCCAGCCTCCAACGTTGGGAGTATCTTTGTAATACCATCCCTCCATTACTGACCGCTATCAGCGAAGAAGATTTTTCTTTTAAACCGCTGCCATCCAAATGGAGTAAAAAAGAAATCCTGGGCCACCTGATCGACAGCGCTGCCAATAATCACCAGCGTTTTGTAAGGATACAGTTTGAAGAAACACCCACTATTACCTATAACCAGAATGAATGGAATAAACACAGCTACCATCAGCAGGCACACAGCAAGCAGCTGATCGATAGCTGGACTGCCTTCAACCGGCTGTTGCTGGGTATTGCACAGCATATACCGGAACAGCTGCTGCAGCGCACCTGTAATACCGGTAAACCCGAACCCGTTACCCTGGCCTACCTGATCAATGATTATGTTGTTCACCTGGAACATCACTTACGGCAACTGGTATCTTATCACTAGATAAATAACTAAATAGCTAAATAAGTAAATAGATAAATAAAAAGGCCGCTATGATGCAACCTCATAGCGGCCTTTGTGTCTTTAGAAAAAACGGGCGGGTGCCGGTTTAATAAGGTCGTATAAATAAAAAGTAAAAATGTTTTGTTTTTCCTACATTCGTTTATCCGGGAAACCCTCTGACCGGAAAAGATCAACTAACAATCAACCGCGTATGAAGAAAAGTCAATTGCTGATGTTGGCCTGCTTATGGGGTGTACATGCCAGCGCACAACAAGTTAATGCCAGCTTATTCCGGTATCCGGACGTATCCCAGACACAGATTGCTTTCAGTTATGCCAACGATATCTGGCTCGTACCTAAAGAAGGAGGCACTGCGATCAGAATTACCTCACCTTCCGGCGTGGAAGTATTCCCGCGTTTCTCTCCCGATGGTCGTAAACTGGCTTTCACCGGCAATTACGACGGTAACAGTGATGTATATGTAATGCCGGTAAGCGGCGGTGTGCCGTTAAGGCTCACCCAGCACGGGTATACAGACCGTGTTATAGATTGGACTCCTGATGGTAAACAGGTATTGTTTGCTTCTACAAGAGAAAGTACCAAAGAACGTTTCAATCAGTTTTATACCATTCCGGAAACCGGCGGCCCCGCAAGTAAATTGCCACTGGCGTATGCCGAATTCGGCAGCTATTCTCCCGATGGAAAAAGCATGGCACTCACCACACGTACGCAGAGTTTCCGTAACTGGAAACGTTACCGCGGTGGGATGAAAGCCGATATTCATATTTTCCGTTTTGATACCCGGCAGTCAGAAAACATTTCAGCTAAAAGTGAAGCTGGGGACGAGTTCCCGATGTGGTATAAAAACCATATATACCTGTTGTCCGACCGTGGTCAGGAAAAAAGGATGAACCTCTGGCGGTATAATGTAGATACCAAAAATTTTGAACAGGTAACTCACTATACCGACTATGATGTACATACCCCGGCTATGGGACCTGCAGATATTGTATACGAAGCAGGTGGCAAACTGTATACACTCTCCCTCGAAACCCAACAATCCAGGGAAGTGAAAATAAATATCACTACAGATGTGTCTACCCTGAAACCACGTACCATTGTGGCAGACAAGGATATCCTGTATGCAGATATCAGCCCTGATGGTAAACGTGCATTGATCGGTGCAAGGGGAGATGTATTTTCCCTGCCCGCTGAAAACGGCTTCGTAAAAGACCTGACCCGTACCAGCGGTGTGGCTGAACGTGATGCGGCCTGGTCACCCAACGGCAAATACATTGCCTGGTGGAGTGATAAGTCCGGTGAATATGAGTTGTGGCTGGCGGAAGCCGGCAAGGAGGACGCCGCCAAACAGGTAACTCACCTGGGCGCTGGTTTCCGTTACCATGTGTACTGGTCTCCCGACAATAAAAAAATCGCCTGCATCGACCAGACGATGAAAATAAATATCATAGAAGTAGCTACCGGCAAAGTGACCAATGTAGACAAGGCGCTGCGTTATGAAGACGGAGCTTGCCACAACTGGAAATGCAGCTGGTCTTCCGATAGCCGCTGGCTGGCATATAGCCGCGATCATTACAACGGACATAATACTGCTTTCGTTTACAACGTAGCCACCAACCAACGCCATCAGGTGACTAGTGATTACTACGACACATCAGATCCGGTGTTCGATCCGGAAGGTAAATACCTCTTCGTCTTTACCAACAGAACATTTACACCCATCTACAGCGATGTGGAAAATTCCTTCATCTATGCCAATACGACTAAAGTGGCCGCCATCAGCCTGCGGAAAGACGTTCCACCGGTGATGTCTACACGTAATGATGTAGTGGAAGCAGGTAAAGACACAGAAGTGGCATCACCCAAAAAGGACGAAAAGAAGAAAGAAGCTGAACCCGCTAAAGCCCCTGGCAATGAAGTAAAAATCGATCTGGATAATATAGAAACCAGGCTGTATCTGTTGCCCGTTCCGGCAGGTAACTATTCCCGCCTCAATGCTGTAAAAGGTAAAGTGCTGTACATCAACGCACCTAATACCGGCTCCGGTGATAAAGAGGCAACCCTGAAATATTTCGATCTCGGAAAAAGAGAAGAAAAAGAAATCATCAAAAATCCGGGAGCATACCAGCTGTCAGCCAATGGTGAAAAAATTCTCATAGCCGGTGATCGTTATGCTATCATCGATGTAGAAGAAAACCAAAAGGCAAACAAAACCCTTCGTATCAATGAAATGATCATGCAGCTGGACCCCGTACAGGAATGGAAACAGCTGTTCACTGACGCCTGGCGCATAGAACGCGATTTCTTCTATGATCCGGGTATGCATGGTGTCAACTGGAACGAAGTAAAGGAAAAATACGGTCGTATCCTCGAAGGTGCCCGCACCCGCGAAGAAGTGAATTTTGTGCTGGGTGAGATGATCGCTGAACTGAATGCTTCTCATACCTACAACAGCGGTGGTGATCTGGAAAACGCCCGCCAGGTGAACGTTGGATACCTGGGTGTGGATTGGGAGGCTGACGGCAATTTCTACAAGATCAAACGTATCATCCGCGGTGCGGACTGGGACGCTGAAGCCCGCTCCCCACTCGATGAACCAGGTGTAAACATACCCGAAGGCAGTTATATCCTGGCCGTAAACGGAGTGCCGCTGACAACCACCGCAGAGCCGTTTAGTGCTTTCCAGGGGCTCGCAGATAAAGCAGTGGAAATCACCTATAACGCCCGTCCTTCTCTGGAAGGTGCTAAAACAGCCGTGGTAAAAACACTCAGAAGTGATTACCGCCTGCGCCACCTGGCATGGATTGAAAGCAACCGCAAACACATTGCAGATGCCACCGACAATCAGGTAGGATATATCTATGTACCCAGCACCGGCCTCGATGGCCAGGATGAACTGGTACGTCAGTTCAGTGCCCAGTGGAACAAAGCAGCCCTGATCATCGATGAACGTTTTAACAACGGTGGCCAGATCCCGGATCGTTTCATTGAACTGCTCAACCGCAAACCATGGGCTTTCTGGGCTACCCGCGATGGAGCACCCGTATCAGCACCGATGGTGGGCAACTTTGGCCCTAAAGTAATGCTGATCAACGGCTGGAGCGGTTCCGGTGGTGATGCCTTCCCCGACTACTTCCGCAAGGCAGGCCTCGGCCCCCTGATCGGTAGCCGTACCTGGGGTGGCCTGATCGGTATCTCCGGAGCACCTTCCCTGGTGGATGGTGGAGAAGTGACCGCACCTAACTTCCGCATGTACAACCCCGATGGGACCTGGTTTCGTGAAGGCCATGGCGTAGACCCGGATATCGCAGTAGATGAAAACCTGGCCGATATGGCCAAAGGCATCGATCCTCAGATAGAACGTGCCATCATCGAAATAAAATCACTACTTAAAACCAAAAGCTACAAAAACCCGGAACCACCGGCATATGAAAAACGCTGATCCATATCAACCACAATAATACTGTAAGCCCGTTTGGTCATGGTACCAGACGGGCTATTACTTTTTAAACCGCCCTGTATGAACACAACCACTCCTAACAGAATCTCTTCTATTGACGTGCTGCGTGGACTCGTGATGGTGATCATGGCGTTGGACCATGCCCGTGATTATTTCCACATTACTGCTATGACGGCAGATCCGATGGACCCGGCCACTACCACCGTTGCCGCGTATTTCACCCGCTGGATCACCCATTTCTGTGCACCCACTTTTGTGCTGCTGTCCGGCATCTCCGCTTTTCTCGCAGCCCGGAAGAAAACAAAGTCTGCTGCCAGTATTTTCCTGATTAAACGAGGACTATGGCTGGTGGTGGCCGAACTCACCATAGTGAACTTCGCGCTGACCTATAACCCCTTCTTTAACTTTATCTTCCTGCAGGTGATATGGGCTATCGGCTGGAGCATGATAATATTGGGACTGCTCAGCCTCTGGTCCCGGAAAGTTGTGCTGATAGTGGGACTGCTGCTGTTTTTGGGCCATAACGTGGTCGACTATATGAACTTTCCTAAAGAAGGAGTGGCATCGGTGCTGTGGCAGGTGCTGCTCACCTCCAGGCCTATGATTCTGCCACTGGATGCTACTCATGTTGTGGGTGTGTTTTATGCTGTGCTGCCATGGACAGGCATCATGCTGATGGGGTATTCTATAGGCGAATGGTTTACCAGCGATTTTCCGGCGGCACAAAGAAAACAACGGCTGCTGCTGACAGGCTGGGGACTGGTGGTTCTATTTATATTGCTCCGTTTTATCAACCAGTATGGTAATCCGATGCCATGGGTTCATCAGCCTGACTTTCTGCGTAATGTGCTGGCATTCCTGAACACCAGCAAATATCCGCCTTCCCTGCAGTATGCCGGTATGACACTGGGCCCTGCAATACTGGCCCTGGCTGTTTTTGAGCAGGTCAAAAACAAATGGTCGGATGTGTTGTCAGTATATGGCCGGGTACCTTTTTTCTATTACCTCTTACATTTTTATCTGCTGCATGCCTTGCTGGTAGTGGTCTTTTTCCTTACCGGACATCAGACTACTGAAATCATGGATCTGCGGGTACCATTTCAATTCCGGCCTATGAATTTCGGATATTCGTTGCCGGTAGTATACCTGATCTGGATAGCTGTGGTAGCAGTGTTGTACCGGCCATGCCGCTGGTACAATCAATACCGGGCAACGCATCAGCAGTGGTGGCTGAAGTATTTGTAAAAAATACGCGTTGTTATTTATCGTCCTGCCGTAGGGTAAAAGCAGTGATCAACGGTAACAGCAGTAACAGTAACAGAAACCCCACCGGCTTGTGGTGATACAGTCCCTGTATCAGCCGGGCTATACCTATCAGCAGGCAGCCGGCATTGAGTTGCCGGGCGAAGGCTGGCTGCCGCTGCCACGTGAGCAGGATATTAGCCCCGGTAGCTATTATCAGCAGGATGTAAAAAACAAGGAACTGCGGACCTGTCAGCATAAAGGGATTCCATCGCTGATAATAAAAATGGAGGAAAAGGAGTATGGAAAGGCCACAGCCTGCAGCGATGCAGTAACCGGACCATGGGGATGAAGTACGCATGTTGATTGGATTGTAAGGTTATTTAATCACCACCTCCGCCACCGCAACCGCCACAACCACCACCACAACCACCGCCGCTGCTACAGGAACTCCCGGAACTGCAGGAGCTGCCACAACTGCTGCCGCTGGTGCAGTCGGAGCTTGTGTCGGAGTTGTCTTTTTTACTTTTTCTCGCGTTATGGTAGATAATTATAGCGAGTGGAAGGAGGCTGAAGGCGATTCCGCCGGCAGTACATCCGGTCAGAAATACGCTGGTCAGTAGCAGGAAAGGAAACAGCGAGCGCAGGTGAAAGATTCGGGAAACAATTCGTGGAAACAGGCGGAAAGGAGGAGGGGAATCATGCCAGATATCAGCGGGTGGGCTTTCTCCGAAAACAGCCTGGTACAGCTCCAGGGTTTGGTCTTGCCATGTATCATGTCTGGCTTTCTCGGGTGGCCCGCCTTTGGAAGGATGATGGTGTAGTTTGATGCCCAGTGTTTTGTCACAGAATTCCTCCCAGTAGTTCTGCGTATACAGCAGATGCAAATGCCATACCTGGTCAGTAATGTAGGAAGGAGAAGCGCCGGTAGGAGAGATACAACAGAGGTAAATGAACCGGCGGTATTCGTTGATAGCCCTGTGTGTAAAGGCCGGGTCCCATTTGTTTTCCCGGGCCAGCTTGCGGGAGAAGGGCAGGGCTGCTGCAGGATCGTCAAAGCGGAAAGCGGCTATCTTTTGCCATAGGCTGTCCTGATGGTAAGTGGTCCCCTCACGGATACGCGGTGTGTAGTGTGTGTTTGTTTTCATGATATTTTATGTTTTATTGTTGTTGATGGAAAGTTGAAATTTTCCGGTAATACCCGAATCTTCTGATTATCTTACAGTGTCTTATTACCGTCTTAAAATCGTCTTATTATGACAAGGGAAGAGCTGGTCAACCTCGAACGTTTGATGAATTATATTTCCTGGCAATTTCTTCGTAAAAAAGAATGGAAAGACGTGTCAAAAATAGAATGGGCACATGTTTCCGCTGAGTTTAATACACTGTTGGAGAAACAACGGAAAAAAGGGAAAGTGCCAACAGCCCTGTTATCTTTCGGAGATAACTATTTTTATGAGCACCTGGTGATCAAAAAACTCAAGCCCTGGAAAAACCGGACCGCGGTAGCCACTATCAGTACCCCCAGTTTCTCCCGATTAAATACCATCGCTAACGTACTGGGATATACGAATTATATCGATTTTATCAATACCGCCTCAGAAGGATTTCCTTTTCATGAACTGAAAATCGGTATACCGCTGGCACCAGTCAATCATAAACTGCTGGAGCATCTGGTAGGTTACTGGTACTGTTATAACCGCAACCTGCCCATGCGGGGCGAAAAGGAAGAAGACCGTATCTGGCGTTCCTCCCTGGAGATATACCGCTCCGGAGATGAATACCTGGTGGAGCGTACCGGCAGAGACAATCACATGTACTATGGGAAAATCACGTCCTACGCCAACTACCTTTTTATCATCATGAACAGCACCACCTTCATCCGGCAACGGCACTTCGTCGGACGCTTGAAAGATGTGGAAGAGAAAATGAAACAGCCCGGTTTTCAGATCAACGAGCTGTCCTTTATCAGCACCTGTGTCAGCTTCTCAGAAGAGCCCATCGCACTTTATGAAATATTCGACAGGGTGCCCAACCTGAAAAATTTTCAGAAAACCTCTGTTGATCTGCCATTCGACAGTCCGCTCTTACCACCGAGCATCATGGCGCATCTGAAGGATGTCCGTGAAAACCGTATCATGGAGCATTAGCACCATGTCCGGAAATGAACAGGGTCTGTTTTGAAATCGCACATTTCTCTGAAAAGATGAATTTTAAAAAGCTGATTTTCATTAGCTTGTATTATGGCATTATCTTTTTTATGGTATGATCCGCGCACCCGTCATCATTTTTAATGACAGGTATAAATCAACCAGTAAATGATCAGGAACTATTTTAAAATAGCAGTAAGGAACCTTTGGAGAAACAAGGGTTTTTCCGCCATCAACATCTTCGGTCTGGCGATAGGACTGGCCACTTGTCTGCTGATAACATTGTTTATCATTGATGAGCTGAGCTACGACCGGTCCAATAA
Source organism: Chitinophaga sp. HK235 (assembly GCF_018255755.1). Lineage (NCBI taxonomy): Bacteria > Pseudomonadati > Bacteroidota > Chitinophagia > Chitinophagales > Chitinophagaceae > Chitinophaga > Chitinophaga sp. HK235. The sequence goes on from NZ_CP073766.1 coordinate 432,235, forward strand.
AAAGGCAGATCGTATTTACCGCGTAAACGCAGATTTTCTCCTTAACGGAAATGCTTTCCGCGAAAGATACACGCCTGCCCAGCTGGGGGCCACTATGAAAAAAGATTTTCCGGGTATAGAAAACTATGTGCGCCTGCGGGGCTTCGGCGACCGCAGCATCCTCATCAAAAAAGGCAATGAAACACAGATGGAGAAAAATGCCGGATTTGCAGACTCCACCATCTTCGATGTTTTTACCCTCCCGCTGATCGCAGGTGATGCTAAAACAGCACTTGCACGTCCCTTTACAATGGTCATCTCCAAAAAAATGGCCATGAAGTATTTTGGTACTACCAGTGCTGTGGGACAAATACTGCATGTGGACAATACAGATGATTATCAGGTAACGGGGGTAATGGAAGATATGCCGGCCGCTTCGCATATGCATTTTGATTTTATCAAAGCGATGGCAGGTTTGCCGGACAGTCGCAATACCAGCTGGATGGCGGATAACTACGATACCTATCTGCTGGTACGGCCTGATATCAGCGAGGCTACTATCAATAGTTACCTGAAAACACTCACACAAAACTATATGGATGGCCCGCTCAGGAAAATGACGGGTAGCAGTATTGCTGAGGTAGAACGCAGTGGTGGCCACTTCCGCTATGATGTGTTTCCGCTCACTAAAATCCACCTGTATTCTCCTTTCACGAATGAAGTGGAGCCTACCGGTAACATCCAGTATATATACATCTTTGGGGTGGTGGCTGTGTTTATTCTGCTTATGGCCTGCGTCAATTTCATGAACCTGTCTACTGCCCGTTCTGCCGGCCGTTCCAAAGAGGTAGGTGTGCGAAAGGTACTCGGTTCACAGCGCAGGAACCTGGTTACCCAGTTTCTGACTGAGTCAGTGCTCACAAGTATGATTGCACTGCTGTTTGCAATAGGGCTGGCCTGGGCGTTGCTGCCTTACCTCAATCAGGTGGCAGGCAAAACGATTACTGTAGCATTGTTATTCAACAGGTGGTTGTTACCGGGTATGTTGCTAACCATCGTTATAGTTGGGCTGCTCGCAGGTTCTTATCCGGCGCTCTTTCTTTCTTCCTTCGAACCGGTGAAGGTGCTGAAAGGAAAGTTGTCAACAGGATTCAGAGGAGGCTGGCTCCGCAACAGTCTGCTGGTATTCCAGTTTTCTACCGCGGTAGTCCTCATTGTGGGCACGTTGGTGATCTACAGCCAGCTGAATTATATCCGCAACAAAAAACTGGGCTATAGCCGGGAGCAGGTGGTGGTGCTGCAAAATACCCAATCACTCTGGGTGCATGCCGCGGCTTTTAAACAGGAAATACTGCAGCTGCCAGGCGTAAAAGCCGGTACTATGGCTGATGTGCTGCCTGTTTCATCTATTATGAACACCAGCATCTATTCCAGAGATGCGGCTGGTAGCGCCGGTCAGGTGCTGGGTCTTTTTGAATGGAACGTAGATGCCGATTATATCAATACGCTGGGCATGCAGATTGCAAAGGGCCGGAACTTTTCGCCGGATATGCCATCAGACAGCAATGCGCTCCTGGTCAATGAAACAGCCGCCAGATTGCTGGGCTTCACCGACCTCGAAAACCGTTTCCTCTATCCCAACTACGACGGATATAAACCACTGAAAGTGATCGGTATCATCCGGGATTTTAACAGTGGTTCGTTACGCAAGAAAATACCACCGATTGTGATGAGGCTGGCTCACCGGCCCAACTGCATGGCTTTCCGCATCAGTACAGATAATATTACAGCACTGATGAGCAAAGTGGAAAATAAGTTCCATAACATGCCAGGCATGGATGGACAGCCTTTCCGGTATACTTTCCTGGATGACGATTTTAACCGCTTGTATCAGGCAGAGCAACGCACCGGTAAAATATTTGTTTCCTTTACCTGTTTCGCTATCCTGATCTCCTGTCTGGGGCTGTTTGGGCTGGTAACCTACGCAGTTGAACAACGTACCCGGGAAATCAGTATCCGCAAGGTACTGGGTGCCAGTGTAACCGGTATTGTAGCCCTGCTCTCCAAAGACTTCCTGAAACTGGTGGTGGTAGCTATCGTAGTAGCGTCTCCGTTAGCCTGGTTTATAATGGACCGCTGGCTGCAGGACTTCGCCTACCGTATCCACATTGGCTGGTGGGTATTCGTGATCACCGCTGTACTGGCTGTACTGATCACTATTCTGACGATCTGCCTGCAGGCGATAAAGGCTGCCAGGGCTAATCCGGCGGTAACACTGCGCTGAGATTGTTTTTGTATATTTAGCTTATGACGCTAATACTCAGATGGACGGGTTGTCTTTTTTTATTGCTGATGACAACCCGTAGCTATGCACAACCTGTTACGCCGGAAGACTATAACCTTAAAGCCTGTACGCTGCATCATCCTTCGTTGGGGGATATCCGTTATTATATCACCACCAGGGAGCTGCAAACCCGAAAGCCATTACTCATATTGCTGGAAGGCTCCGGCCACTTTCCACTGGCCGTTCTGGTAAAGGAGACGCACCGGATGGAAGTGATGAACACCTTTGACCAGGATATGCTGAAGATGGCCGATCACTTTCATGTGGTGATGATTGGTAAACCTGGCATCCCTTTCTGTGACACAATACAGGTTAACGGGGATACTGCCGGCCTGGAAATAATAGACAGTCTGTTGCCGATGCCGGCCACATACCGTCAACGCAGTAGCCTGACCTGGCGGGCGCAGGCTGCATCCGCTGTCATAGATGCCGTTTGTGCCAGGTTTCTGGTCAACCAGGCGCAGATCGTGGTATATGGATACTCTGAAGGAGCACAGGTAGCACCCAAAGTAGCCGTCATCAATAAAAAGGTAACACATTGCGCCAGTGTTTTTGGCGCGGGGCTCAACCAACTATACGACTTTATAATCGATGCCCGCCTGGAGGCGCTAAAAGGTCATATTACCTATGCTGCGGCGCAACAACGGGTTGATTCGCTCATGCAGGTGTTTGCCGATATCTATCGGCACCCGGGTGATACCCGGAAAGAGTGGGAGGGGCATACTTACCAAAGATGGGCCGGTTATGGTACTGAGCTGCCTCTGCACAATTTCTCCAGGCTATCTATCCCGCTTTTTATCGCTGCCGGTATGCATGACCGGAATTCACTGGTCTATGGCCTGGATTATGTGCCGCTGGAATTTTTGCGCCTGGGAAAAACTAACCTGACCTATAAAGTATACCCTACGGATCATTTCTTCCGGAATACGATGGATTCCCAAGATACCATCCATTACAAACAGCAGATGTTGCAGGATCTGCTACAGTGGCTTAAAATGCCATCATCTCACTAATGACAAAATTATCAAGCGGCAAAAAAATCCCTGAAAATTATAAATAAGCGAATATTCACTTATTTTTGAATTACCAAACGTTGTAAAAAAATATGCGGACCCGGAATGCGGAAAAAGAGGAACTCGTCAAGAAAATGACGGTGCAGATGATCGTTGCCAATGGCGTCGAAAAATTTTCAGTCAACAGCCTCGCCAAGGCATGCGGGATCTCCGTTGCCACCTTGTATATCTATTACAAGGACAAAGACGACCTGATCGTTCAGGTGGCAATAGAAGAGGGGACACGTTTGATTGATGCGGCATTAAAAGATTTTGATCCGGAGCAGTCTTTTGAAACCGGCTTACGCAAACAATGGAAGAACAGGGCTGGTTATCTGATGGCTAATCCACTTTCTACACAGTTCATGGAAAAACTGCATATGTCCAGTTATGCGGAAAAGATATCAGCACACCTTGATGGACGGATTACGCATATTATGAAGCGGTTTGTAGAAAATGCGTTGGCACGAAAAGAAATGAAACCCATGCCCATTGAGACTTGGTGGTCGATCGCCTTTGGACCGCTTTATTCTTTGCTCCGTTTTCATCATCAGGGAAGCTTTATAGCAGGGAAGCCATTCTCCCTGAACGAGGAAATTCTTTGGCAAACGTTTGATGCCGTTATAAAAGCACTAAAACCTTAGATTAACATCCCTTATTCAACTATTGATTTACCATGCAAACAGATACTACCAAGGTGCCCTTTACGGGGTATCAGAAATTCGTCGTGTTCATACTGGCGATCACCCAGTTTACTGTGATCCTCGACTTTATGGTCATGTCGCCACTGGGTGACCTGCTGATGAAGTCCATGGACCTGAGTCCCAAACAGTTTGGTCTGGCTGTTTCGGCCTATGCTTTCAGCGCAGGAGCTTCCGGGCTGCTGACAGCGGGCTTTGCAGACCGTTTTGACCGTAAAAAACTGCTCACCTTTTTTTATGGTGGCTTTATCCTCGGTACTATTTTTTGTGGTATGGCTCATACGTATCCCTTACTGGTGGCCGCGCGTATCATCACCGGCCTTTTCGGCGGTGTGATCAGTTCCATCTCCATGGCCATCATCACCGACCTGTTTGATATTCATCACCGCGGTCGTGTGATGGGCTTTATCTCTATGGGATTTGGGGCCAGTCAGGTATTGGGTATTCCTATCAGTCTCTACTTCGCCAATCACTGGGGCTGGCAGCTGCCATTCTTGTTGGTGGCCGGCCTGGCACTGCTGGTGATGGTATTGATACAGGTGAAACTACAACCGGTAACACAGCACCTGCTCAACCAGCAAAAGACTTCTGTTTTTTCCCATCTGATAAAGACTTTTGTCAACAAGGAATATCGCATCGGATTTACCTGCACGGCCTTGTTGTCTATTGGCGGCTTCATGATGATGCCCTTCGGCAGTGCCTTTGCTGTCAATAACCTGGGCATGACCCAGGAACAGCTGCCACTGCTGTTTATGGTGTCCGGCATCACAGCCCTGATACTGTTGCCATTCGTGGGCAAGCTGTCCGACAGAATTGATAAGTTCATGGTATTTGCCGTGGCTGCAGTATGGATGATCTTCATTGCGCTGATCTATACCAATCTGGGACAAACCCCTTTGTGGCTGATCATCCTGCTGAATGTGCTGCTGATGATCGGTATCCTGAGCCGTACGGTTCCCTGCAACGCACTCACCAGTGCGGTGCCCCATATGGCCGACAGAGGCGCGTTTATGAGCATCAACTCATCCCTGCAGCAAATTGCAGGTGGTATCGCTGCCACCGTCGCAGGATTCATCGTGGTGCAGAAAAACAAACACAGTCCCCTCGAACACTATAACACCATTGGTTATCTGATGACAGTCCTGACGCTCATCAGTATCTGGATGGTATACCGTGTAAGCGAACTGGTGAAATCCAGGCTGCGCGCAGTAAAAGCTTAAATGAAAAACGGGTGCTCCGGCAAGGGGCACCCGTTTTCGTATATGGGGAATAGTTAGTAGATAAGTGTAAGTAATAGAGCCGCTAAGTATAACCCTATCCCATATACGGTATGGGCCATCAGGCTACGCATTCTGGCTACACCCGGTTTGGGTGTTTTGGATGCAGCAATACCAAGCCCCATGCCCGGCTGCATCAGGAAAAAAGGCGCTACCGTTGTTCCTATCCCAATAATTAATGCCGGCCCGATAGTAGGAGATACGGTCCATTGCTCGCCCCAGATCAGCACCAGCAGGATTGAAAAGGTAATACCGATCATATAATGCGCCATCCATCCGATGGCTGTTTCTCCCGGTACAGGCGTCGCTATCGCGATATTCTTGTGCATGTATTTCCCTTTGGCAAAATGTCCGATCCAGCGGCCCACGAAAGAAAAGTTGAGGGACGGTATGTTAAAAAATGTCTTCAGAAAGATAGCCCACAGGTCCATGATGATAGTTGCGCCAATGCCTATCAGAATAGCTTTAATAATCATTTCCATTTGTTGGTATTTTTAAAATAAAGTATTAAAAAGTTTCACCGGTTAATTCTCCGTTGATGGCAAATCCTGCCATGGAACCGGAATACACGGCAGTGGCAATAGAACGGAACGAAGAATTGTCGCCACAGGCAAAAACACCCGGCACACTGGTCCTACGCGATGCGTCTACTTTTATCAGGCCCTGTGGTATCAGTTCACACCCTAGCTGTTGATGAATATCAGCATGCTGTATAGCTTTAGGTCTGGTGTACGCCACCTGCAACGGATACCTGCTGCCGTCGGCCAGATACAACGCCTTTAACTGTCCACCCTGATGCTCAATCTGCGAGATGGTAGTTTCTACAATGCTGATCTGATTTTTTTGTATCCGCTGTAGCTGTTCGGCCGTCAGGGTGGATTTGCCATGAGTGAATACCGTGAGTTGTTTGCTCCAGTTGGATACCAGCTGCGCCAGCTCAAAGGCGGTGTCCCCATTGGCGATGATTCCCGTAGGCTGGTGACCGTATTCATATCCATGACAATAAGGACAGTGAATAATAGAAGTTCCCCAGCATGCCGAAAATCCTGCTATGTCCGGCAATACATCCTTAACACCGCTGGCCAGCAAAAGTTTTTTACCGGTAAATTGATGTCCTTGTTGTGTTTGAATGACGAAACCATTACTGGTGGCGCTGCCGCTGATAGCCAGGCCATCATAAAAAGTAACGTTTTTGTAGGCTGCTACCTGCTGTCTGGCTTTGTTAAGGATTACTGCCGGCTTTTCTCCATCCTGTGTGAGGAAGTTATGAGATGCCGGCGCCTGTTTGTTGCAGGGTTGACCACTGTCAATCACCAACACTTTCCGGAAGGCCCGTCCCAGGGTCAGTGCGGCCGACAGTCCTGCATAACTGCCGCCAATGATAATGGTATCAAAAACTGCTGTTTCCGGTTTAGTTCCGGCCGGAGCAAATGATACCAGGGCGCCAGGCAGGGCTGATAAAGAAAGCAGTATGCCACTCTGTGAAATAAACTTTCGTCTTGTAATCATAATATTGTATTTCGAACACTGATATTAGTTCCGAACGGTGTTCGGTTTTTTGAGACAAAAAAATGGAATATTCTTCCATTAAATCAGGTCAGCTATGGTGGCCGGATACCATAAAAAAATAGCTCCGGTGACCACCCGTTGGATTCCCGCTAAAAAATTGTATTACTTGTGTTTGGCATGGATAATCGCAGCCATCGCATGCTCAAGTATCTTGTGGTTGACCTCCTTGCCCAGCTTTTCATTGACAATGTTGATGGATACAAGGCCATGTACAGTAGCCCACAGTGCATAGTATTTATTGACTACGGCCTCATCGCTGGCAGCAGAGCCGGGGATCAGGCCGGTAATGGCCGCTGTAAACAGCTGACGGGGAAGGTCTATATTCCTGATTTCGCCCTCCGGCTTTGGGCAGCTCACCTGTATGCCATACATCAGTTTGTACAGCTCTTTATGCCGGAATGCGAAGTTCCAGTAGGCCAGCCACATGGCGTTCACTTTTTCAGCCGCTGCAGTATGGCTGGCTCCGGCTTTTTTAACGGCATTGGCCAGCAGGGTATAACCTTGCCCTGTCAACTCCGCCAGGATGGTATCTTTGTTGGCAAAGTATTCGTAGATAGTGGCGGCAGCATATTCAATACGGTCTGCTATTTTGCGCATGCTCAGCGCCAGACAGCCCTCTTCAATGATAATTTCCAGCGCCGCATCCAGGATGTTCTTTCTAACCTGCTCTTTCTCCCTTGCAATCCTTTCTTTACTACCCATGATGAAAAATTTAAAACTGTCGTTTGATTTTCGAACAGTGTTCGGCAAATTTAGTGCGGAAATAACAAACAGACAATATTTTTTATTATTTCAGGTCGCCGGCAGGCTGCCGGTCCTGTGCATCATTATAGATAATTTTCCCGTTACGGATGGTATAGGCCACCTGATCAAAATACCGGCTGTCTGCATGGGGATCTGCTTTCAGTAAAACGATATCCGCGTCCATGCCTTTTGCGATACGGCCACTGTGTTGTTCCATCCCAAAACGTTTAGCCGGCGCCGTAGTCAGCGAACGGAGTATCTGATCAAAGCTCATCCCGGCTGAAGACAGAAAGGCAAATTCTTCAGCGGTATCATAATCGGAGATATAACCTACATCTGTACCGAAAAGCACTTCCCCGCCTGCTTTGGCGAAGGCGCCCAGCTGTTGCAGGGCTGTCTTCATCAGCGGGTTATCCTTGGCAGGAATGCCTTTTCGCTCCAGCTCCCACTTGTAGAGTTTTAGCGTAGGAGTAATGGCCACATGATGTTGCAACAGCTGATCTGTCTCTGCCTGGCTCCAGTTGCGGTAACCATCTGGTGCCACATGGGCCAGGATGTCCACATTGCCGGCAATGGCGAGGTTCATACCGGTATCGGAGGTAGGATGCGCAAAGACAGGTTTGTTAAACTTATGTGCGGTTTGAGTAGCAGCCTTGATGACATCCAGGGGCATCGGTACTACCTGATGACCGTCCGGAGAGGCGGACCATATCTTGATTCCATCAGCACCTGCGGCGATCTGTTGTTGTACAAATGCCTCGGCTTCTTTAGGATCACCGATCTCCGGGAGCTTCAGGGGCTTTATATAAAAAGGGCTGCCATTGGGAGGTGTAAAAGGGACACCTACTGTCAGGATAGCGGGACCGTTCACTTCACCGGATAGTACTCTCGCTTTCAGCGCCAGCAGATTAGGATAGTCCAGCGTAGCAATATCAAAGACATGCGTAAATCCATGACTATTGATCATGCTGTTCATTTGCCGGGTGAGTTGTGCTGCCGGCAGGCTGTTGGCCGGTTCCCATTTCGGTTCCATAAAATGTACATGACTGTTCCAGAATCCGGCCATCATTACAAGACCTTTACAATCCAGTACTTTTACAGATGCTGGTACCTTTACCCGTTTCGCATCACCTACGGCTTCAATTTTTCCATTTTTGATAATTACAATACCATTTTCAATGGGAGCAACGCCGGGCGATGTATATATCCTGGCGCCCACCAGTGCCATGTCATGGTCTGTAACAGATTGGGCATAAAAATAAAGTGGGAGTGTGAGCAGTATCAAGGAGAGGATTGTTCTCATACAACTATTGTATTGTTACTGTAAGTTAACGATCCCTTTTACTGGTTATTGTTTTTCAGGTAGATGACCAACAATGAATTATTAATAATCTGGTAACACGTTTCATTATTAAATCCTCATTCTCCTTTCTAGTTTTACAACGTGACCACAAACCTGCTTATGTAATGGAGAAAAACGCTGCGGTGAGTTCGCACCAGCAAAGTGGAAATTTATGTATATCATCCTTCAGGCAAAATTTTTACACCAGTATCAGCCGAAAAGCCTTATAGATGAACGATTCCACGAAATTAAAAAAGTCATTTGAATTCCTTCATGGGTACACACAGGTATCCGGTATTTAATCATCATTACCTAAAGCTAAATTTAAAGCACACATTTTATGAACAAATGCTATTTCAGTAGCCAACTGCTGAATTTTTATGTAAAGGTATGTTATGCCTTTACGGCTGTGGTCATTTGCCTCTGCCTGCTGTCGCAGCATGCAATAGCCCAGGGAAAATTCAGTGTCCAGGGTAAAATCACCGATGAAAAAAAACAACCGCTTCCGGGTGTCAGCGTCTCTGAAGCAGGTACTAAAACAGGTGTTGTAACAAACATCGACGGCGTTTTTAAGCTGGAGGTGAGCAATGCCAACGCCACGCTGCATATCGCTTTCCTCGGTTACGACAGTAAAGAGGTAGCGATAGGAGGGCAGCATACGCTCAGCATTTCCTTGTCTCCGCAGCTGCGTCAGCTCAACGATGTGGTGATTACCGGTTATGGTAAAACCAGCAAAAAAAATGTGATCGGTTCCATCAGTTCACTGAATGCCGGTGAATTCACACAGGGCGTAATCGGTAGCCCGGCAATGTTGCTGCAGGGCAAAGTACCCGGCCTTACAGTTACCAAAAGCGGGAATCCCAACCAAACGCCAACGGTTATACTGAGAGGTCCTTCTACTTTGCGCTCCGGTGCACAGGAGCCTTTTTACGTGATCGATGGGGTACCTGGTGTACCCATAGATATGGTACCACCGGATGATATTGCTACGATTGATGTACTGAAAGATGGTGCATCTACGGCTATCTATGGTGCCAGGGCTGCCAATGGTGTAATCATGGTTACCACACGCCGTCCTAAAACAGACCAGCTCCGCATTGCCTACAACGCCTATGCCGGCATCGAAAAAGTGGCCAAACGCCTGGAAGTACTCACCGGCGATGAACTGCGTAAATACCTGGCAGATAATGGTCAGGTGCTCGCTCCCGCCAACAACGATACTATTCCTGGTACGCAGAATCTGGTCAACACCGACTGGCAGAAAGAAGTACAACGCACCGGTGTTTCCCAGAACCATAACTTATCACTGATGGGCGGCTCCAAAGCCACTACCTATGGCTTCAGTGTCAACTACTTCGATAACCCCGGTATCATCAAAGGTTCTGCGCTCAACAGACTCGGTATACGCGCCAACGTAGGCCAGCGTGCTTTCAACGATCGTCTCCGCCTCGATTTCTCGGTGTTTAATACCTCCACCAAACAGGATAATGTACCGGATGCGGTATTGTACAACATGCTCAACTACCTGCCTACGGTAGCGGTTACACGCCCCGATGGCAGCTTCACCGAAGACTTTGCCGGCAACATTCGCGGCAGCAGCAACCCCGTAGCATTGATCGCCAACAATAAAGATCAGACCAAATCATCGAAGTTTCTGGCCACCGGTCTCGCAGAAGTAAAAATACTGCCCGGACTTACCTATACCGCCAGTCTCACTACCCAAAAGGAACAGTACAACCGCAACGTATATTACAACAGCCTCTCCACACTGGCCAAGGGTAATGGCGGTAAAGCCAACCGGGTATCGTGGATGAATACACGTAATATCATCGAGTCCTATTTCAACTATGATAAAACATTTGGAAAACACAACATTAAAGTGCTGGCAGGATACTCCTGGCAGGAAGACCGCAGCGGCGACGGATTTGGTGTGACCACCCAGGGCTTCGGCAGCGACGCACTTACCTGGAACAACCTGGCTCTCAGCAACCCGCCCTCCGGTACGATCGTGTTCGATAACTCCGGTCAGACAACACTCACCACACTCCGCCTCATTTCCTACTACGGCAGGGTCAATTACCAGTACGCCGATAAATACTATTTCCAGGCTTCACTCCGTAATGATGGTTCTTCTGCCTTCGGTAAAAACAACCGCTGGGGTTATTTCCCGGCTGCCTCACTGGGATGGCGCCTCAGCCAGGAGTCTTTCCTGAAAACAGTCCGCGCACTCGATGACCTTAAACTCAGGGTCAGCTACGGTATCTCTGGTAACTCACTGGGCTTCGATCCGCTCACAGCCCAGTTGCAATACAGCACCGTAGGACGCTACTATGATAACGGCCAGCTGATCAACGGTATCGCTCCCGTACAGAATGCCAACCCCGACCTGAAATGGGAACGCACAGCTATGTTCAACACCGGGATCGACTTCAGCATCCTCAAAGGAAGACTGACCGGCGCCATTGATTACTACGACAAACAAACCTCCGATCTTATCTGGAACTATCCCGTATCTACCACCCAATACATCACTACTACCTTGCTGGCCAACGTAGGAAAAGTAAGCAACAAGGGTGTGGAAATAGTACTGAATGCAGATGTGATCAGATCTAAAGACTTTACCTGGAGAACAACCATCAACGCTTCCCACAATACCAACAAAATCAGTTCCCTGGCCAATGACCGCTTTACACTGAAGGACATTCCTACCGCCATACTCGGTGGTAAAGGACAGTCCGGCAACTGGAGCCAGAAAGTACTGGAAGGACAGCCTATCGGTACCTTTACCTTGTTCCATTACATGGGTAAAGACAAGGACGGGGTGTCTACCTATCAGAAAGCAGATGGTACCGTTACTACCTCGCCCAACACAGCAGACCTGATGGTAGCCGGCAATGCACAGCCTAAGATCACCTATGGCTGGAGCAATACCTTCCTCTACAAAGGTTTCGATCTGAGCATCTTTATGCGCGGTGTAGCAGGCAACAAAATCCTGAACGCCACACTGGCCGCCATCAATACACCTACCGATGCCAAGATGACCAATATCTCTAAATTCACCCTCGGGGAATCCTATAATGATAAAAACTCTTTCATGGTCTCCGACAGGTTCCTGGAAAGCGGTTCCTACCTCAGAATGGAAAACGTTACCCTGGGATATACCATTAAAACAAAAAGCCCTTACATCAGCGCATTACGTGTATACGGCAACGTTACCAACGTGTTTACGATCACGAAGTATACCGGCATCGATCCGGAGATCGATCTGGGTGGCCTTACACCCGGCATCGATGTACGTAACTACTATCCTAAAACACGGTCTTTCATCTTCGGTGTGAATGCTACTTTTTAATCACTAACATTAATCCTACTGATCGATATGAAACGATATAAATTGCTGAGTATGGCCCTGGCGGCCGTGGTGGCCCTGGCAGGATGCCGCAAGCTGGATGTGGACGTAGAGTCCCGTTATACGCCGGGCAACTTCCCGACCAACAGTGCTTCCTATGCGGCTGCCATTGGCTCCGTATATGCGCAGCTGGCCAACTCCAAATCAGGCGATGCTACCTACTTTATGAACGGCACCGGCTTCAGTTACGCTACTGACTACTGGATGCTGCAGGAGTTGTGTACCGATGAAGCCATTATACCCGCCCGCGATGGTAACTGGGATGACGGCGGAAAATACCGTTTCCTCCATCTGCATACCTGGACAGGCAACCTGCCTTTTGTAATCAGCTCCTGGCAATGGGGCTTCGGCGGTATTAACATTACCAATAATGCGATGAACCTCGCGAAAGGGCTGCCGGAAGGTACATCCAGAAACACGGCGGTGGCTGAACTGAAAACCATGCGCTCCCTGTTTTATTTCTTTATGATGGACTCCTATGGCAACGTACCCATTCTGGACGCTTATCCGGTGCCTTCTCCGCCGGAAACCAAACCCAGAAAAGAAGTGTTTGCTTTCATCGAAAATACCCTGAAGGCTGCACTGCCCGACCTGCCGGCTAAAGTAGACGGTTCTACCTACGGCCGTGCCACCAAATGGATGGCTTATGCGCTGCTGGAAAAAATGTACCTCAACGCCGAATACTACACCGGAACACCTCGCTATACCGATGCAGTGGCCATGGCAGACAGCATCCTCACCAACGCACCTTATACGCTGGACGCTGATTATTCCTCCATCTTCAAACCGGAAAACGGCCCGCAGATAAAGGAAACCATCTTCGCCATTCCTTATGATGCCAACCTGATACCCGGCTGCCACTTTACCCGTTTTGGACTGCATCCTTTCCTGAAAGCCAAATTCGACCTGCCGGATGGTTTCGGTCCCAGCATAGCACTGAGTACCATCGCCGATTTCTACGCTTTCTTTAACCAGCCTAACGATGTGCGCAACAACACCTGGCTGGCCGGTAAACAAACCAACAAAGATGGTTCTCCGAACATTGTCCGCACCAGCACCAAAACCCTGGACGCTTCCTATGCCGGCCCCGACCAGCCTATTGACTGGGAAGTGACGATCACACCGGAAATGAAACTTAAACCCGGCGGTGAAGGAAAGCTGGATGTAGGAAATGATCTCCTTGCTCAGCTGAAAGGTGTACGTTCGATTAAATTTTATCCCGACAAAAACATCAATACTTCTACCCGCTTTCAAAATAACGATGTGCCCGTGTTCCGTTTGGCAGACGTGCTGATGATGAAGGCAGAAGCCATTCTGCGGGGTGCAGTGCCTACTACCGTCAAAGGGGAACTGCAGACAGCAGATGTGCTGGTGAATAAAATCCGTAGTAGGGCCGGTACTACACCGGTTGCCGGTATCACCCTCGATGATCTGCTGGTGGAACGCGCCCGCGAATTTGCCTGGGAAGGATGGAGAAGAAATGACCTGATCCGCTTCGGTAAATTCGAAGGTAAATGGGGCTTTAAAGCACAGGATAATGATGTGTTCCGTCGTGTATTCCCGATACCGGAAATAGAACTGGCGCTGAACCCCAAACTGCTGCGCAATCCTGGATATTAATCGATACACTGGTATAAAACAGGAAGGGTGTCTCAATAATTTTGAGATACCCTTCTGTTTTATAAAATGCTGCAGGGCGCTTATTTACATTACCTTTGAGACTGTGAAGAGAGAAAGAATCATAATAATAGACGCACAGAAGGATTTTGTCAATCCTGAAGGGGCCTATGCCCAAAAACATCCGGGAATCACTCAGATACTAGACGCAAAAAACAGGATAAATAATTTACTGGAATCACTGGACAAAGAACTGTTTGTGATAATTCGTGCCGACTACAAGCCGGACCAGTTCGAAAACGGTGTGTCAATGTGTATCCCCAATACACCCGGTCATGAGATAGACATCAAGGCGGATGAGTGTTTTAACATGTTCACAAAAACAGAACATAGTGCTTTCTCTTCGGAAGCGTTTAAGGAATACGCTGGAGCCAATGAAATTGAAACACTGATACTAACCGGATTTTTAGCCGAGTATTGTGTGAAACAAACTGCGCTGGATGCATTGAATGCAGGCTACCATGTTTATCTGTTGGAAGATTGTATTGGAACCGGAGATGATGTTCAGATAAGAAAGGAACTTACCCTGTCAGAATTGGAGCAGAAAGGTGCAAAAATTCTGAATAGCAGGGAGCTCCTTCGTATCATAAAATAATTCCTCAGGCTTTTTTCTTCGCTTTACCCAATCCGATGTTATACTTGTCCGGAGTGCCGGAAATACGCAGATGCATAAAACGGCCTTTTTTGCCTTTTTCCACGTTTTCGATGGCATCTACCTGCTGAGGATCCACTTCTTCCTGTTTACGGCCAAATAACGCCTGAAAACCCACTGAAGTGACCATCCGCATGGGAACACGCAGGTAATAGTTCATCTGCATGTCCAGTGACTGATTGCCGGACACCTCAATATAACCGATGGAAGAATTGATATTCATGTTGGGAATGTCCAATACGCCGTTTTTAAAAGTCAGTTTGTTACGCAGGGTGTCAAAGCGTACCATACGCAGGTTCTTATCCTTAAAGTAAGCCGACATGGCCTGCATAGGCCCGAAGTCTATAAGCGTGCCGTTGTGGATCTCAATATCCATTTTGGCGGTGGTCTCACTCAGCACCGGTGTAAGATCGGGATGCAGCCGCACATTACTTCTGATATGCCCGGTCAGTTTACCTTTCAGATTGTTGTTGAGCACAAAGTCCTGACCGAAGTTGTCAAACTTCATCAGCATCTTCGTCATGTCCACGGTATCCAGCCGTATGCCGCTTCTGAAATAAAGTTTGTTGGGGTCCTGCGCATTGAAGGTGCCGCGCATGCCAATATGCCCGCCTGCCATCCGTACAGAGATCGTATCTACCCGGATACGCTGGTCTTTCTGCATATGTACCGAAGCCACCACTTCTTTCAACCACAGCTTGCGGTAACGGATCTTGCCGATGTTGACCTGTGCATCAAAGTCGGTGAAAGGTGTTTTAAAGATATTGTAGCCTGCTGCATGCAGGGAGTCATTTTCACGGACGGTAGTAGCTTTTTGGGGAGCGGCAGCCGGTGTATGGTCGGTAAAATCATAATTCATCAGCTCATCCACATGGAGGAATTTGGAATTGAAGCTGAAGAAGTTGCTGCGCGGATTTCCTTTCTTGTCGGGGCCTGCATACAGTTTCAGGTTCATGTCAAAGTCGCTGCTGCCGATTTTGCCGGTGAGGGTGTCCACTACCAGGTAACGGTTGGTGCCATACCGTATTCTTCCCTTGATATTCTCCAGCTGTATAGGGTGTTGCTTCAGCGTGCCGGATATATTGGCAATATGTGCGTCCACTCTTTTAAACACGGTATCATAACGCATGTTCAGTTTGGCGCGCAACCACAGTTTGCCGGCTTCTTCATACCAGTAGCCCTGTGGGATAAACTGCCTGCCACGTGGGCCTATCAGGTCGTTGACGGCAATACGGTCCGACTGCAGGTCGAAAGCCAGTTCTGTTCTGCCCTTTTTGATTTTGGTAAACCAAAGCGGATAATTGTTGAGCCTTCCCTTAAAAACAAAACCACTGCTGTCGATATTTCCGGAGAAGTTACGTACCCGCAGGCTGGTATCATTGATCATGATGTCTGCGCTGAAATCATGCAGGGCATGCGGATATTGTTTAAAACCTGCATTCAGATGAGTGAGCTTGAAAGTGCCTCTGGGCAAAGGATTAGGATGAAGCAGTTCCTGTACCGAAGTTTCCAGCGCCAGCCCGATATTAAAACCGGAGATCACTTCCTGGCGCAGTACCTGGTGGGTGCTGTCGGCCAGCAACAGCTCTCCCGGACGGATCATATTGCTGCTGGCTTTAAAGGTAACAGCCACCGGCTTCTGTTGTTTGTGGAAGATGGCCGGCAGATCACTGATAGATCCGCTGGCGCTTATATCGGAATTGCCTATACGAAAAGCAACAGAGTCCAGCTGCAGGCTGCCGTTTTTTAACTGCGCATGCAGGTTCATTTTACGCACAGGCAGGGGATAGTTGGGGATGCGGAACTCCAGGTTGCTGACCGTTAGTTCACTTTGTACACCTTCTTTTAATTTGGCCAGCTGTTGCTCCGGCAGGTGAATGTCTACCAGCTCCTTGAAGTTCATGTTAAGTGCTATCTGGCCCTGAATCTGTTCCAGGTCTTTGATACCCAGGAACTCACCAACAAAACGAAGGTCCAGTTCAGAATATATCTGCATCACAATTTGCGGGTCGGTAAAATCCTTCATCACAAAATTGCCCCTGAATACACCCTTGCCGGGTTTGGCGTTGATGTTGAGCAAATGCAGTTCAGAAGTCTTCAGGGAATGTTCGTTGCCATTGGTATAGTATCCGCGGAACCCCAATGAATCCAGCTTGCGGTCTATATGTTTATTCTGGAACCATACGTTTTCACAGCCAAAATTGACAGATATGGCTGGCATTTCATTTCTACCCACTTTACCTTTTACAGCACCGTCGAAGAAAATACGGCCGTCACGGTGGTATTTTTCCAGCATGGCCGCAATGTCATTGGGCACCAGGGCAAAAAGCAGGTTGAGGTCGGGCCGGTCACCTTTTAACTTGAGGTCTACATAATTTTCTTTATCAAGGATAACACTGCCCTGCAGGGAAAGACTGGCATTTTCCAGTTTGATATTACTGGGGGAGATGTTGATCTGGTTTTTACTGGGGAGATAGTCGCCCTGCAGATCCATGGCTACTTTCCGGTGGCGGAACAATACGGTGTCCGTTTTGCTGGTGATATCCAGCTGCAGCTGTCCGTCTGTCTGTATCGCCATGCGGTCTCCTTCCATCTTGAAGGAAGTTTTGATCTTGTCGATATGAGACACCACGTTCCAACCTGAAACCGCATCCAGGTAAGTAATGTCAATATTTTTAAGGATTACTTTTTTCAGGTCCAGGCTAAGCCCTTTGCTGCTGTCGGCAGGAGTGGGGGTGGCATCTGTCTTGAAGGCATGTGCCTTGATCAGGTCTACCTCTCCGTCGACGGCCCTGGCAATATGTACGTTACCGTTAGACAACACTACAATCCGCACCTGGTAATGCTGTTGCAGAATATCAATTAAACTGAAGCCGGCATACAGCTTCTCTACCTGGTACAGGGGCTTCCCATCCATTTTTTTATTGGCATAAAAACGGACTTTATGTAGGGCTATAGATACATAAGGAAAGTTGCTGAAAGGCGAAATGCTGCTTTTTTCCAGCACCAGCTCACCGGCAAATCGTTTGTTCAGCTCGGCTATTGCCAGTTGGGTTAGCCGCTGTTGCTGACTGTACAGAATACCGGCTGCAATACCGGTCAATAACAGCAATCCTGTCAGGGAGATCAGCACCACTCTGATAAATTTTTTTCCTGCTTTCATGTATTAGGCCATTCGAACCCGTAAAAGTATTAAAAAATAAAAATGTGTGTATTTCGGCCCATGTTGAGAATGTGTTAAAGTTTTACTGGAGAAGTAAAAACGTTTTTATTATTTTTCTGGCATAACAAAATCGTTTTTGCAAATGAATACAAAACCCTTGCTCATCACCGCTATGATGCTGACACAGGTGGTATATGCCCAGGAAAAGCCACAGCCGCCTGCCCGCATAGCACAGCAGTCCCGTCGTGCAGGCAATCCCGTTTTTCCGGGATGGTATGCAGATCCGGAAGGAGTGGTATTCGGAAAAACATACTGGATATTCCCCACCTTCTCTGCTCCGTATAACCAGCAGGTTTATTTTGATGCTTTTTCCTCCACTGATCTGATCAACTGGAAAAAACATCCGCGGATACTGGACACCACTGCGGTGAAATGGGCCAGACGGGCTATGTGGGCACCGGCAGTGATTCAAAAGGGACAGCAATACTTTTTTTTCTTCGGGGCCAATGATATCCAGCGGAATGGAGAGCCAGGTGGAATAGGCGTAGCTGTGGCAGATAAACCGGAAGGCCCTTACCGCGATTACCTGGGAAAACCGCTCATCGATAGTTTTTATAACAAAGCCCAGCCAATAGACCAATACGTATTTCAGGATAAAGACGGTGCCTTTTACCTGATGTATGGCGGCTGGGGCCATTGTAATATTGCCCGGCTGAAAGATGATTTCACTGGTTTCGTTCCTTTCCCCGATGGCAATGTTTTCCGGGATATAACACCAGAGAAATACGTGGAAGGACCTACGATGTTTATGCGAAACGGGAAGTACTATTTTATGTGGTCAGAAGGTGGATGGACCGGGCCCGACTACAGCGTGGCCTATGCCATAGCAGACACGCCCACAGGGCCTTTCCGGCGGATAGGTAAAATACTGCAGCAGGATCCGGCCATCGCTACAGGTGCAGGCCATCACTCTATTATCCATGCTGCCTCACAAAACAAATGGTTTATCGTATATCACCGACGTCCCTTGGGGCTGAAAGATGCCAATGCACGGGAAACCTGTATCGATGAAATGTTTTTTAATGAAGATGGAACCATCAAACCCGTCATCATGACAAAAGAAGGAGTGAAGCAACTGAAGCTATAATCATATCACTTTACGCAATTCCCCGAGGCGGAGGCCTCGGGGAATATATGTCTTGCACTAACAGTCCTAATCCTGGGCTTTCCATTTCCATTGCTGGCGGCTGTTTTTCCCGGCCGGAAGTACTGCTGTCTGATTGATTTTTCTGCGATGATTTACAAATACAACAGTGGCGGCCACACCGGCCAGCCCTGCGATGCATACGGTCAAACGAGGCCCTATCCAATGTGCCAGCAGGCCGGTAAGCAGACTGCCAATGGGTATCATGCCCTGGTAGGCCATGATGTAGTAGCTGATAGCCCGCGCACGCATATCAGGAATGGCATGGGTCTGTAAATAGATATTGATGGCAGATGTCTGCGCCATCATACCAACACCGGAAATCATCATAAACAACAGTGCCAGCGGCAGCCAGCCGGAATAGGAGAGTAATATCAGGCTCAGGCCAAATATCAGGCTGGAAGTGATCATGATCCTGACCATATCTTTACCGCCCTTCAGCTGTGCCATATAAATGGCTGACAGAATAGAACCCAGGCCGGCTGCACTCTCAAACCAGCTAAACGTTTTGGCGTTACCGTTAAAAATATCTTTCGCAAAGATCGGCATCAGCGTGTTGAAGGGCATCACCAGCAGGCTGCTGGCAGTCAGCATCAGCAGGAGGGAGGAGAGGTCTTTGTCATGAGAAATATAGTCCCATCCTTCTCTCAGCTCCGCCCATATACTGCGTTCGGATTTCACCACTGGCGGCAACTGCATCTTCATCATAAAAAGAGAAGCCAGTACCGGCACATAACTCAGGAAGTTGCCCACAAAACAAATGTCTTCGCCGAAAGTACTCAATACAATACCTGCCAGTGCGGGTCCGGCAATCCTGGCGAAGTTGGCCATGGTGGAGTTCAACGCGATGGCGTTGGGCAGGTCTTCCTTGTTTTCCACCATCTCTGCCATCAGCGACTGCCGGCAGGTAACGTCAAAAGCATTGATAATACCCTGTACCAGCGAAAGTAAAATAATGCCGGGTATGTTGTAAATGCGCAGCAGGATCATCAGCGCCAGCGCGCCGGCCTGAAGCATGGAGATTACCTGCGTGACGATCATCAGCCGGTAACGGTTGTGGCGGTCGATATAACTGCCTGCATAGGGAGATAAAAACAGAGAGGGAATAAGGCTCACAAAACTGACAACGCCTAACAATACGGCGGAATTGGTTAACCGGTATACCAACCAGCAAACGGCTGTTTTCTGCATCCAGGTACCTATCAGGGATACTGACTGTCCGTAGAAAAAGAGCCGGTAATTGCGTGATTTTAAAGAACGAAAAACATCCATTTAATAATTTATTTATGTAGCGGGAATGATGACATTCCTTTTAAGAATCAATTGATGCAAATTTCGCTCACATTGATATATTTGTAAAATAGATTGTTTTAATGATATCCATTAGTAAAACCGATTGATGTATGGAGCTTCGTCAACTGGCTTATTTTGTGAAAGCCGCAGAAACAGCGCATTTTACAGCCGCCGCCGCGGCTATGTATATTACCCAGTCTACCCTGTCACAGCAGATCAAAGCACTGGAAACAGAATTGGGCATGCCCCTGTTTGACCGGGTGGGCAAGCATGTACAACTGACGGAAGCAGGCAGTGTATTCCTCCTGCATGCCCGCCAGGTATTGCTGGATGTGGAGAAAGGGAAACAGGCCATAGAAGACCTGCAGAACCTGTTGACAGGCGACCTGCGCATCGGCGCCACCTACGCATTCACTTCGCTGCTGCTGCCGGCACTCACGTCCTTTCCCGGTAAATACCCGGGCATTCGCATCTTCGTGGACTATGGCAATACGGAAGAGCTGGAGCGGAAGCTTCGTTCCTCAGAACTGGATTTTATACTGGCCTTTCACCAGCTGAAGCCGGGTAAGGAATTCGAGTACCAGGAAATGTTCACTTCCAAAATAGTCATGGCTGTATCCAAAAAACATCCGATGGCGCAGCTGAAGGAAATCGATCTCAAAAGTCTCGATGGCATGGAGCTGATCCTGGCATCCAAAGGCTTTAGTTCCCGTGATTTTTTGAGTGAAGTGCTGGAAAAACACAAAGTATACCCTGCTGTAAAAATAGAGCTGAACGATGTGCATGCCATACTCTCGCTGCTGGAAAGCGGTCACTGGGTAACCCTGCTGAATGAGCGGGCGCTCAATGGCTGGAAAAATCTCGTGGCTGTGCCTATTGCCGGTAAGGCGCTGCTGCGCAGGGCTTATATCCTCTGGCAGAAAGGGACTTACCGGAAAAAGGCAGCAGATCTGTTTGTAAAAGAGTTACTGAAGACAGAAGTCAGGTAATAGTTACTGTGCATCCATTACCTGTAATGCCCCGCATTTGTAATATTTTTCGAAGGTGGTCAGGAAGCAGGGCAGCGCTGTAAAGCCCAGCCGGTCCATGATATAAGACACCGGTGTATTGCGGGTGCTCAGCAGCTCAAAGGCGAGGGCCATTTTTTCCTGCAGTATCAGCTCCGGAATGGTAAGGTGAAACTCCTGTTCAAAAGGTCTGCGCAGCAACGCTTCTTCCACACCGAATTTTTGCTCCAGTGTTTTATAGGTAAGACTTTCATGCAGATGATTGAGGATATAGCTGAAGATATCATGC
The DNA here is from genome assembly GCF_018255755.1 of Chitinophaga sp. HK235. Taxonomy (NCBI): domain Bacteria; kingdom Pseudomonadati; phylum Bacteroidota; class Chitinophagia; order Chitinophagales; family Chitinophagaceae; genus Chitinophaga; species Chitinophaga sp. HK235. The sequence continues at coordinate 453,937 of NZ_CP073766.1, forward strand.
AGTAGCTGGCGTTTTTCCTGGTTCATCATGATAGGGGGCGGAGCAATCAGCCGCCGGGTATAGTTGCCGTAAAAATCGGCGGCATTACGGCGGAAGAAGCTATAGGCACTGTTGCCGATATGTTTGGCGCTGAGCATGCGGTCACGTATCAGGCGGCTTACAGCGTTGAGTTGAAAAGGTGCTTTATGCAGCGGTCCGGTAACATTGGAAACAGGAATGGCTGCCAGTGAATGGAGCAACGGAAACTCTCTGGCCAGCTCCCGCAGAGAGTCCGGTTCAATGTTGATATGAAAGCTGTGTGGCTGTTGTGTACCGGGAAGAACCGGTTCTTCAGAGGCCATCATATTAAACAGACATACTTCCTTTTCCAGCGGTAGCTGATTACCGGGGGTGCCTGTGTTCATGTCATCATAAGCATGCAGGGTGATCACCTGGTACTGGGTGCAGGGACGTACTTCCACGCCGGGCCGCATATGAATGTGGTGTGCCCAGATGGAGAATTCCCCGGCACGGATGTTCTGGTCGAGAATACAACCATCATTGTCTTCTTGAAAATAAAACCGTGCATACGGGATCAGCTGGTCCCTGAAGGCGGTAGGGATGTTCTGATGAGGCGTAAACGCCTGGTCCTCCCTTTCAATGTACAGGATTTTGGTAGCTTTCATCTGGTAGTGGTTTTTGATCAGGTGCTATTGCAGCAACCGGGCGCTGTCATCCTGATGGAGGGGCGCCGGCAGCAGCATTCCGGCTGGGAGTTTGTCCCCGCCGTTGCTTTCAGTGAATACGCGCTGGGCGGCCGGAAAGGTATCGATGACACCATGGCGGCCATAGCGGCGAAATGCAACTGTTTTCAGTCCGGCAAGGGTTACGCTCGAAAAATAGTACTGCTTTCTGTGCCAGGCAGCGGCCTCGTTTGCCTCACAGGGTTGCACCTTGAAGCTGCGGGTATTTTCGCTGTAGATAGCCTGCTGGCCTGGTTTGAGCAGCACATTCTGCCGCCCTGCCATCATACGGAGGGCACCATCGGTAAGGGATACACAAATATTGTTACGGTCATAGGCATTCACATTAAAACTGGTGCCCAGTACCTGTATGGTACTATTGGGCAGATGTAGCAAAAAAGGCTGCCGGGCATTGGCAGCGATCTTAAAGTAAGCCTCCCCGTAAAGGCTGATCTCCCGGGTACCATCATTAAAAGCAAAAGGAAACTGTATCTGGGAAGCTGAATTAACCCATATCTCTGAGCCGTCGGACAAGACAACCTTATAGTGGTTGCCGTTGGGTATGCAGAGGGTATTGACGCCGGAAGGCAGGTTGTTGGCTGATTCCAGCGATAAGGTACCAGGTTGCAGGGACAATTTTTGTTCTCCGATATAAATGGCAGTGGTGTTATCAGTCAGGCTGCGGATACTGCCATCGGCCAGTTCAAGCGCTATGGCAGGTGATACATTGATAGGGTGCATGAAGACAATATTGCTGTCCGACTTATGTATCAGGTACCAGCCGGCGGTAGCCAGCGATAGTATCAGCCCTATGGCAATGCCCCATTGAAGGGATTTCTTTTTTTCCTGAGGATCAACGATGCTATAGGTATTCCGCCAGGGCATATTACCGGTCAACTGCTTGCCGGATTCAATGACTTCCCACATCTCTCGTACCTGCGGCACTTCTTCCATATAAGCCTCCAATAACGCTTCGTCAGAGGCGGAAATAATGCCGGCTTTCTTTTCCGTCATCAGCTGATATATGTTCACCAGATTCTTCATCAATCATAATAACAGAAATTTTATCGGGGCGGGGTATTTCAGAAACGTATTTTTTCCAGGAGCTGACGAAGCGTCTTTAAAGCGGTAGCTACATGCTTTTTTACAGTCTCCTCGCTGATTTCCAGCACCGCGGCAATCTCTTTTCTTGTCTTGTGCTCCTGGTAAGCCAGCCGGAAAACCTGTGATTGTTTCTGGGGCAACAGACTGATGGCGCCTTCCAGCTGTGCATACAGTTCATTATTTTCAAGCCGGGAGTCAGGTGTTACATAGAGAGGGTTCTGCAGCCAGGACAGCCGCTTTTTACGTGTTTCATCCTTGGAAATCTTATTGAGGCAACGGTTCTTGATACTAACAAAAAGAAAATTCTTTAATGTAGTGATATTACTCAGATCTATCCGTTTATACAATGCATGCTGCCAGAAGTCTATAAAAAACTCCTGTACCAGCTCCTGCGACTCATCTTCATCCTGCAGTATAGTCATGGCCGTTATCAACAGCCATTGCCGGTAAAGATGGTAGAAGTGGTCAAACGCCGTAACATTGCCGGCCTTTAGTGCTGCCAGTAATTCAATATCATTATTAATGGCACTCATGCGTATTTCATTTCCTCCATAGTTCAATTAAAATCGCTGAAACGTAGGGTTTAATATGGAATTGCTGCTCTCTGGATAGACCAAGTTGATTTGGTGTATATTCGATGACCACCCGGTAGGTGGATTTTATGGAAGATACTGAATTTGTTAATAATTAGTTAATCGCTTTTGAACGCCACGCAACGGTAACAAATGCTTAACAAAAAATCAATTGACTGATTATGAAATTAATACATGCATGGGGCTGGTAAAATCAGTCTCTGAGAAGGGGGAGTAACATGGTGTCCTAACAAAAAAAATCCCCGCATCCATAGGAGCGGGGATCAATAGTGACTATCTTTTCTTTGGCTTGCGTTTTTTCGGTTTACCGTATTTCAGCATCATCTTATCCTTATGGCTGATCTTGCGGTTGGTCTTCATATTCTTGGCCAGCTTCTGATGGAAGGCCGGACCAGCCTCTGTTCTGGCAGGTGCTTTCACCAGCGTATTCCGCATAAACACCTTGGGTTTTTCATCCTCTGTCAGTACTTCAGAGATCTCCAGCTCTTCCGGCAAAGGTCTTTCCGGAATACTATAATTCATCAGCTCTTCTATAGCTGTCAGTGCTTCGGATTCCTGCTCTTTGCTAAACAGGATAGCAATACCTTTCCTGTCGGCCCTGCCCGTTCTTCCAATACGATGGATATAGTTTTCCGGTACATCCGGCGTGTCGAAGTTGATCACATGGGTCACTTCCGAAATATCCAGTCCTCGCGCAATAATATCAGTGGCAATCAGGAAACGGTAGTTGCCGGCCTGGAACTGATTGACAGTATTGAAACGATGGTTCTGTTCCTTATTGGAATGGATAACACCCACTTTCTCCGGGAACTTGACACTGAGCTGTTCGTACAGGTCATCGGCCAGCTGTTTGGTACCGGCAAAAATGAGGGTCTTGGTCATGCTCTCATCTTTTGTCATCAACAGCTCCAGCAGGTTTACCTTGGTATAAAAGTTAGGTACACGGTACAGTACCTGTTCAATGTTTTCCAGCGGGGTACCGGTAGGTGCGGCCTCTATCCTTATCGGGTTGTCGAAGTGCGTACCGATGATCGCTTCCACATCTTCAGTAATGGTAGCGGAAAACATCAGGTTCTGCCTTTTCTGCGGGAGCAGGTCCATGATATTCTTCAACTGCGTACGGAAGCCCAGGTTCAGCATCTCGTCCACCTCATCGATAATGAGTTTTTTGATGGATTTCACCTTCAGCGCGCCGCTGAGGATTACATCGTACAGGCGGCCGGGAGTGGCTACCAGCACGTCTACCTTGTTTTGCACGGCTGCCATCTGCGGGTTCATGTTCACGCCGCCGTAAATACCCAACACTTCCACGCTCATATAAGTGGTCAGCTTTTGAACGGCTTCCACCACCTGTACCACCAATTCCCGGGTAGGCACCATAATCAGTATCTGCGGATGTTTCTCTTTGGAAAACTTAAACATACGGAGGGTAGGCAGCAGATAGGCAAAGGTTTTACCGGTACCGGTCTGTGCTATACCGCATACGTCATGGCCAGACATGATGACTGAAAATGCCCGCTGTTGTATGGTAGTAGGCTGTTTAAAGCCCAGTTCGTCGAGTGCATTCCGAAGAGAGGTGTTCAGATTTAAATCTGCAAATGTCATGTTACTACTAAAATATGAACGGCGAAGGTAACTAATATTTTTGGCCCGTAGCCCGGAAAAGCCTTACTGATCCAATCCTGCCAGCTTTTTATTACATTTAGGCAGTAAAAACGGAAGTTATGAAAGACATACACATACAGGCTATCAGGGTACATGCTTATGGCGGATCAGACCAGCTGAAACTCGAAGAAATACCAGCACCGGTGCCAGGTCCGGGTGAAGTGCTGATCGATATAGTGGCCAGCGGCGTAAATCCAGTGGACTGGAAAATCAGGGAAGGAATGATGCAAAGGCCTTTGCCCTATATCCCCGGCGTAGAAGCATCGGGCGTGGTGGTTGCCCTCGGTGAAGGTGTCACTGACAAAAAAGTAGGGCAGGCTGTATACGGTGCAGTAGATGGTTCTTACACAGCCTGTGCCGTGGCGCCATCAGCGCAGCTTTTCCCCAAGCCGTCCCATCTTTCCTTTGAGGAAGCTGCTGCCTGTGGTGGTGCTAAAACCGCCTGGGGCGCGCTTTTCGAGGTGGGTAAGCTGACCAAGGGACAACGGGTGTTCATACACGCCGGCGCAGGAGGGGTAGGGCATTTCGCGGTTCAGCTGGCTTTCCATGCCGGCGCTTATGTCATTGCGACTGCTTCCGGCGAGAATCTCGAATTTGTAAAATCACTCGGTGCTGCTGAGGTGATAGATTATAAAACCATCCCCTTCGAAACAGATACCGATCCGGTAGATGTGTTACTCGATACCGTAGGCGGCGATACGTTGGACCGTTCCTATCAACTCGTAAAACCCGGAGGCATTCTTTTGTGCCTGGTACAACCACCTTCTCCGGAGAAGACCGCTGCTGCCGGTATCCGCGCCGAATGGGCCGGTACCAAAACCCTCCACGCCATGCAGGAAGTAGCTAAGCTGCTGGACAAAGACCTTATCCGGCCTTATATCAGAAAAGTATTTGCACCATTGTCCAAAGCTGCGGCTGCACAGGACTACAGCCAGCTGGGCGGCCCCGGCAGAGGCAAAGTGGTACTGAAGATCGAAGAATAATATCAGTCCTGGTCCTGAGTGCCAAAGATGGTCTTGCGATGCTGGCTACCCCAGGTATATAAAGCCTCTATCACCGGATTAAGTGTGGCGGCATAAGGCGTCAGCGTATATTCTACAGTCACCGGCTGACTGTCGTATACGCTGCGTTTTAACAGCTTGTGCGCTTCCAGGTCCTTTAACTCCTTGGACAACACTTTGGACGTGATCTTTGGAATATTCCTCTCAATGTCGCGGAACCGCTTATGCCCGCGGGAGATAGCAATGATAATAGGCAGCTTCCATTTGCCGTTAATCACGTCCAGCGCGTCTCTCACGGGCATGATCACTTCATGACAGTCTTTATGCTCGCCAGACCCCATACATTTCTCCTGCACTGTTAAAGGGGCTGTCTCTATAGTATTCATATTTTCACATTTAATATTTTGACATTTCAATATTTAAATATCTAAATATCTAAATATCCAAATATCTAAATATCTAAATATTGTCTGGTTACCTCTTGTAAAGCACTTACCTTAGGGAAACTGCTTACTTTTGGAAAGCAAATATATTAACTTTGCCAGCATTATTGACAAGAAAGATGAAAAAGATGAAAGTAGAAATATGGTCGGACATCATGTGTCCGTTTTGTTATATCGGTAAACGCAAGTTTGAAGCGGCATTGGACAAATTTCCGGAGAAAGATAAAATACAGGTGGAATGGAAAAGTTTTCAGCTCAACCCTGATCTGAAGTCTATGCCAGGCACCAGTGTTTACGATCATCTGGCCGAAATCAAGGGAATGTCCAGAGAACGCTCTGTTCAGCTGCATGAACAAGTCACCGGTTCTGCCAAAGAAGTAGGGCTTACCTACAACTTCGATAAAGCAGTTATTGCCAACTCATTTGATGCCCACCGGCTGATACAGCTGGCTAAAATACAGCAATTGGGCGATGCGGCAGAAGAAAGGCTTTTTATTGCCTACTTCACTGAAGGAAAAGATATCAGCGATCACGAAACACTGATAGCCATCGGACAGGAGATAGGTCTCAACCCTAAGGTGGTGGCCGATATGCTGGCCTCCAATGATTTCTCGGGAGAAGTAAACCTCGATGTGAGAGAAGCCCAGCAGCTGGGTGCACGCGGTGTACCGTTTTTTGTGCTGGACCGTAAATATGGCGTAGCTGGTGCTCAACCAGTGGAAGCCTTTACCCAGGCCCTGACCCAGGCTTTTGATGAATGGCGCAAAGCCCAACCACTCACTGCACTGGAAACAATAGAAGGACCTGTTTGTTCTACAGATGGGAGTTGTAGCTAAGAACTGCGGGAGGATGACATTATCTTTTTAGCTTTGTTGTTCAAACTATCTGTTATATGTCGCTCCTAAAAAGGATCAACCCGTTTTCAAAATTAAATGACGATACTGGCTTCGGTACCAATCCCAGTGGGTACGGAGGCCGGTTTATCAACCGCGATGGCTCTTTTAACATTCGCAGAGAAGGCCGCCCCTTCTGGGACCGTTTCAGCGTTTACTACATGTTGCTTAACCTCTCTGCCTGGAAATTCATCTGTGTAATCCTGTTGTTTTATTTTACCATCAACCTGTTTTATACAGGTGTTTATTGGATGATCGGCACAGACCAGCTGCAGGGCATCATCGGCGCAACAAAGTGGGCGCGCTTCAAGGAAGTATTTTTCTTCAGCACAGAAACTTTTACCACCGTGGGTTATGGCCGCATAAATCCTATTGGTGATGGTGCAAATATTGTGGCTGCCATCGAGGCTATGTCTGGCTTCTTGTCTTTTGCTGTGGCCACAGGTTTGATGTATGGCCGTTTTTCGAGGCCAAGGGCTCACCTGGTGTTCAGCGAAAATGCGCTGGTATGTCCCTACAGGGATTCGACCGGCCTGATGTTCCGCTTCGCTTCCTATAAGGAGAACCAGACACTGACTAATGTAGATGTGACTGTGACCATGGGTTTACAGATAGTGGAAGATGGCACGCCGGTCTACAAATTTTATAACCTGACACTGGAAAGAGCAAAAATCGATAGTCTTTCCATGAACTGGACCGTTGTACACCCCATCGATGAAAACAGCCCGTTGCTGGGGTTTAATGCAGATGACATGCGGAATTCAGACGTGGAAATTTATGTGTTGGTGAAAGGATTTAATGACATATATGCCAATACGGTATTGCAACGCACTTCCTACACCTACCAGGAAATTCTGTTCAACCGCAAATTTGTATCTATGTACCGGGAGAGTGATAACGGGAGGACTACTATTCTCGAACTACATCACCTCAATAAGTCAAGGGATATTGATGAATAAACCATAAAAAAGCGGCGGAGCATATTGCTCCGCCGCTTTTTTATGAAATAAGGTAGCTATTTATTAATCGTTTTTCTTTGAAATCAACAGCAGACCAATATAGGTAAACAGACCGTTGATGATCAGCAGCTCCAGGCCTATCTGGAACTGACCAAACAGTACAGACTGATAGTTGTCTACCAGGAAACAAAGGATGGGAGCCACGATACAAACAATAGGTACCAGCCGGTCGTTGACAACCCTTTTGGTGAGAATACCAAATGCAAACAGCCCCAGCAGCGGCCCATATGTATAGGTGGCCACTTTCAGGATAACCCCGATCATGCTCTTGTTATTCACCCACTCAAACACCATCACAAACAACAGGAAGATAAAGGCCATCATCAGGTGGATGCGCTGACGGTATTTTTTCTTCTGAGCCTCTGTCCAGTCGGTACGGCGCTGCATATCGAGGATGTCGATACAGAGGGAAGAGGTGAGGGCAGTCATCGCACCATCTGCACTGGGAAACAGGGCGGATATCAGAGCGATGATAAAGATCACGGAAATAACCGGTGGCATATGATGCAGGGCCAGGGCCGGAAACAGGGCATCGCCGGTAGCAGTCACCTGGTTTTGTGCTCCATACAGGTGTAACAAGCCGCCTAGGAACAGAAACAGGCCTATAACAATCAGCATGATAAAGGCCAGGGATACCATGTTTTTCTTGGAGTCGGCCAGGGTTTTTACAGAGATGTTTTTCTGCATCATTTCCTGGTCTAAACCTGTCATGGTAATCGTAATGAAGGCACCGGCCAGTATCTGCTTCACAAAAAAGAGCTTGCTGTTGGGATCAAATTCAAAGATCCTGGTCAGCCCTTTTTCCTGCATGGCAGCAATACTCTGGACCAGGTTCATGTCCATGGCATGAAGGATATAAAATACGCAGATGATCAAACCAGCCAGCATACAGGTGGTCTGCAGCGTGTCGGTATAAACGATCGTTTTTACACCGCCCTCATAGGTGTACACCAGGATCATGAAAAGAATGATGAGGGTAGTGACCCAGAAAGGCACCCCGAAGCTGGAGAGGATGGCATCTTGCAGGATACGTACCACCAGGTACAAGCGGGCGGTGGCGCCCAGTGTACGGGAGAGGATAAAGAAGGAGGCTCCCGTTTTGTAGGAAAGCACCCCGAAACGGCTGCTCAGGTAATTGTAGATAGACGTAAGCTGCAGCCGGTAATAAAGTGGAATCAGTACATACGCAATGGTGATATAACCAATAAAATACCCCAGCGTGATCTGAAAATAGGTAAAGGCGTCTTTGCCCACTGCCCCCGGTACACTCACAAAGGTAACCCCGCTCAGGGAAGTACCGATCATACCAAATGCTACCAGCATCCAGTTACTGTTACGGTTTCCGATGAAAAAGGATTCATTGTTGGAACCCCGGCCGGTATACCAGGCAACGATCAATAAAATGACAAAGTAGGCAATGACAAATGAGAATAATAATCCTGGCGACATAAATCTGTTTTAATCAAGACGGCACGGTTGAAAAGTGCTAAATCACAAATATAACATCTTAGACTATTAAGTGTACCCCCATTGCAGGGGTGTTTTTTACGTCTTTTTTGCTATAGGTTGATTTTTTACAGGAGATGACTGACACGTATAATTGCAAAAAAGGAGGACCTGGATAGGCTGAAAAATAGTTGACTTAGTCAAATTAAATAGTTGACATTGTCAACTATTTTCGTAATTTAGCCTGACAAACAATTTTCTATGTCATCCAATGCATCACTGGTGGCAGATATCCGCCACTTCAACCGCTTTTATACCGGGGTAATAGGACTGCTGGACCAGCATATCCTGGAAAGTAATTATTCTCTGTCTGAAGTGAGGGTATTGTACGAACTGGCACAAACCGAAAAATGTACAGCAGGGCATCTGACCAGCCTCATGAAAATAGATGGTGGATACCTGAGCCGCATGCTAAAAAAGTTTGAGACCAACGGCCTGGTGTCCCGGCATAAGTCATCTGCCGACGGCCGTAGTTATCTGTTGCAGCTCACAGCCAAAGGCAAAAAACTGATGGCTGCCCTGGACGAAAAATCTTCCGGTCAGATCGGAGATATATTGGCTCCGTTGCCGGAGCAGCAGCAACAAGCGGTGGCAGGTGCCATGAAAACGATCGAAGCTGTACTGGCAGGTGAGGCCTTTCCGGCTGCATCTTCGGATATACATTTCCGTTATGATCTGCAACCGGGTGATATCGGTTATCTTATTTACCTGCACGGGGAGCTGTATGCCAAAGAATATGGCTACAACCTGGAATTTGAAGCCTATGTATGCAAAACCTTCCAGGATTTTCTGGCCACCTATAACAACAATAAAGACCGGGTATTTCTGGCGATAGCAGACAATAAGATCGTTGGTGCCGTGGCTATCCTGGGATCATCCCGTTACCTGGCGCAGCTGCGTTGGTTTGTGGTGCATCCCGACTACCGGGGGAAAGGACTGGGAAAAAGACTGCTGAATGAAGCGATCAGCTTTTGCCGGGAAAAAAATTATCAGACCATCTATCTGATGACCACCAGTATCCATACCACCGCGATTGACATGTACAAAAGGGTGGGCTTCCGTAAAACCGGCGAGAAATTTCTCCAGCTTTGGGGAATGCAATTATATGAACAACGTTATGATATGAGCCTGATTTAGGATTTAGATATTTATGGATTTAAGTGAATACTTCGCTTAAAAATCCCTAAATGTCTAAATATCTAAATGTCTAAATGTCTAAATGTCTCAAAGGTATTTCTGCAGCATCACGATCTGGCCCAGATGGTAGGCATCATGTTCAGCCAGTCCCTGCAGGTAGTAGATGGCTTTTTTATCAGTACCGGGAAAGGTGTCAAACAATTCTTCTTCCGGAAATTTGCGGATGCTGGCAGCTATCTGCTGGAAGGAATGTTCCAGACGGTGGATGGTAGCCTGCCAGTTTTCCTCCCCATGATTTTCCGGTGAATAAAAATCGGGCAGGTCTCCGTCTTTTTCTGGGGGCTCATTATGCATATAACGTTCAACACGCTGGTGCCAGAAGATGACATGGTTCACAATCTGCCAGATATTGTTGGACCCCTGAAGGCTTTTTACAGCCTGCCTGGCATCCACACGGGAAAGATGTTCCCTGAAAGTGACGTCCAGCCAGGGTTTGCCGTTGTATAACGCCTCAATGGAAGAGGCAAGGTGTTCTGTAAGCTCCATAATTCGTAATTTAACTTATTTGTCGGTATTTTTAAAGTAAAACCCAAACGTTATGAATCAAGTGGATCTGGAAACAAATAAGAATGAAGATGCCATGAGACTGGCTATTAGCACCATGAAAAATCGCATGGGAATTATTGAACAGGGCGGAGGTAAAAAAAGCCTGGAGAAAGTACGCCAACGGGGTAAGCTCACTGCCAGGGAACGTATTCAGTACCTGATCGATAAGGACACTCCTTTTACAGAGATAGGAGCCTTTGCCGCCTATGAAATGTATCCGGAATACGGTGGATGCCCCGCTGCCGGCACCATCGGCGGGATCGGCTATGTAAGCGGCCGTCAGTGTATGATCGTTGCCAACGATATGACTGTAAAAGCCGGCGCCTGGTTTCCGATGACTGGCAAAAAAAATCTGCGCCTGCAGGAGATCGCCATGGAAAACCATCTCCCCGTGATCTATCTGGTAGACAGTGCCGGTGTATTTTTACCTATGCAGGATGAAATTTTCCCTGACAAGGAACACTTCGGCCGTATCTTCCGCAACAATGCCCGCATGAGCGCCATGGGTATCACCCAGATCGCTGCCGTAATGGGTAGCTGCGTAGCCGGCGGTGCCTACCTTCCCATCATGAGCGATGAAGTACTGATGGTGGAAGGCAACGGTTCTATCTTTCTGGCCGGTCCTTACCTCGTAAAAGCAGCTATCGGAGAAGACGTAGATGCGGAAACGTTAGGTGGTGCCGTTACCCATACTGAAATATCCGGTATCGCCGACTATAAATTTAAAACAGATGAAGAATGCCTCGACCAGGTAAAGCGCATCGTGAGCAAAATAGGCCATGGCACCACAGCTGGCTTTGATCGCATTACGCCTGTACCGCCAGCCCTGCCGGAAGAAGATCTCAACGGAATCCTGCCCGCAGACAGCACCCGCCCTTATGATATGCTCGAAATCATCTCCCGTCTGGTAGACGATTCTGCTTTCGACCAGTACAAACAGGACTATGGCAAAAGTATTATCTGTGGCTACGCCCGCATCGATGGCTGGGCGGTAGGCATTGTAGCTAATCAGCGTAAAATTGTGAAAAGCCGTAAAGGCGAAATGCAGATGGGCGGCGTAATCTACAACGACAGCGCCGACAAGGCCGCCAGGTTTATCATGAACTGTAACCAGAAAAAAATCCCGCTGGTATTCCTGCAGGACGTAACCGGTTTTATGGTGGGCAGCCGCAGCGAACATGCCGGCATCATCAAAGACGGTGCAAAGCTGGTAAACGCAGTAGCCAATTCCGTGGTACCCAAAATCACGATTATTATTGGCAACTCTTATGGCGCAGGTAACTATGCCATGTGCGGAAAAGCCTATGATCCCCGTTTTATCTATGCATGGCCTTCCGCCAAAATAGCCGTGATGGGAGGAGAACAGGCCGCCAAAACATTATTGCAGATACAGGTGGCTTCCCTCAAAGCCAAAGGACAGGAAATCACCCCTGATGAAGAAGCCCGCCTGCTCAAGGAAATTACAGATAAATATACCAGTCAGACTACCCCTTATTATGCAGCTGCCCGCCTCTGGGTGGATGAGATCATTGAGCCTACCGAAACACGTCAACGGATTTCAGAAGGTATCAAAGCCGCTGACAATGCCCCACTGGAACATCCTTTCAACGTAGGCGTGTTCCAGGTATAAGGAAGTTATACAGATGGTTATTTGGATATTTTACAAAACAAAATCTGCCTGCATCAACAAAATATCCAAATAACCAAATCTGTAAATATTCAAATGAACGTTATATTTGCCGCTGCTATGGCTGAATTGCAAATATATACTGATGGCGCATCCCGTGGTAATCCCGGACCGGGAGGGTATGGCGTAGTACTGTTATGGGGTAGTGTGCGTAAAGAACTGTCGCAGGGGTATCGTAAAACGACCAACAACCGCATGGAACTACTGGCGGTCATCACCGGCCTGGAAGCGTTAAAAAAAGACGGACAGGAACTGACCATTTTTACGGACAGTAAATATGTGGTAGATAGTATCGAAAAAGGATGGATCTGGGGTTGGGTAAGAACCAACTTCAAAGACAAAAAAAATAAAGACCTCTGGCTGCGCTTTATCCCGCTCTACAGAAAACATAAAGTAAGAATGCAATGGGTGAAAGGTCACGCCAGCAACCCTTTGAACAACCGCTGTGATGAACTGGCCACTCAGGCAGCAGACAGCGGCAACTGGCTGATAGACCACGGCTTCGAAAGCGGTAACTGATCACCGAACCAACAGACAAGCCGGATTGTAATATAAACGGAAAATCTTCGTTTATGCTTACCTGGCTGTTTGAAACACTACAGAAATACCCGGAAATTGCGGTCATGCTAACCCTGCTCATCGGCTTCCTGCTGGGTAGGGTCCGTATTAAAGGTTTTACGCTGGGAACAGTGACTGGCGTGTTGCTGGTAGGCATCATCATTGGCGGAATACATATACAGATTCCAGGTGCCGCTAAATCAGTCTTCTTTCTCCTGTTCCTGTTCTGTACCGGCTACAGCATAGGACCACAGTTTTTTCAGGGATTAAAAAAAGATGGGTTGCCCATCGCTATTTTCTCTTTTATCGTTTGTTGCAGCAGTCTCTTTTTCTGCTGGGCCATCGCTTCAATACTTCGTTTCGATACGGGTACCACGGCCGGACTGATGTCGGGTGCCAACACCTGTTCAGCTATCATTGGTGTGTCCTCCAATACCATCAATGAACTGGATATCAGTATAGCTGATAAGGAACGACTGATTAACCAGATACCTGTTGCGTATGCTGTCACCTATATTTTCGGCACTGCCGGTACCAGCTGGTTTCTCTCTGTGATCGGGCCCTGGTTTATGTCGGGAAGCCGCGAAAAACTGATTGAAGAAACAAAGGCGCTGGAAGCCACCCTTGCCGACACCGCTGCAGATGAAGATGGTGGTATCAAATATGCCTACGACCATGTGGCTTTTCGGGCTTACCTGGTAAACCCTGAACTGGTGGGTGAAGCAGGCAAATCAGTAGGAGAGCTGGAAACTTCTTTCCGTCGTAAAAAAAGATTGCTGTATGTGTTGCGTGTAAGACGGCAGGGGGAAATAATGGCGACACCACAGGATTTCGTAGTACGTACAGGTGATATCATTGCCCTGGGAGGACAGCGTTCGGCGGCTATTGCATCTGAATCGATGCTGGGCAAGGAAGTGGCAGATGCAGATCTCTTGACTTTTCCTGTACAGACTTACAATGTGGTGATCAGTTGTAAAACGGCCATCAATAAGCCTATCAAAGTATTGCTGCGTCATCCGCAACTGCATGGTATCAGTGTCCGTAAAATTACCCGCGCAGGAATTGAAATACCGTTGGAAGCCAATACCATTGTGCAGAAAGGGGATGTGGCCGAATTGGTAGGCATACAGGAAGAACTGGATCTGGCGGTGACCATCCTGGGCTTTAAAGAAAGGGTAGGAGTGGAAACAGATATTCCCTATCTGGCCGGCGGTATTGTGCTGGGTACGCTGATCGGAGCTATGAGCGTACATATTGGTAATGTGCCGGTAGAACTGAGTACCAGCGGAGGTGCGCTATTGGCGGGCCTTTTCTTTGGATGGCTGCGGAGTGTAAATCCACGTCTGGGTTATATCCCACCTGCTTCGCAATGGGTGCTTACCAAGTTGGGACTGCATGTGTTTATTGCTATAGTGGGTCTTTCTGCCAGTGAAGGTTTTTTACTGGGATTAAAACAGGAAGGGCTTACCTTGTTTTTGGCAGGGATGGTATTGAGTCTGCTGCCAATGGTAGTGGCCCTCTTTCTTTCCAAATACGTTTTTAAATTTCATCCGGCAATAGGATTGGGTGCCTGCGCAGGCGCACATGACGAGTCTGCCCCGCTGCTGGCTGTCCAGGATGCCCTCAACAGCAAAGTGCCTGCATTAGGCTATACCGTTGCATATGCAGTGGCTAACATCACACTCACTACTTCCGGCGTGATCATCGTCCTCCTGATGCACAAAAGGTAATCCTTCATTATCCCACCATATCTCTGGTTGATCATCTCCCCATCAGCATTTATCATCCTCCGTCACAGTTATTTTTCAACTTTTTTAACATTTCTTTTGTTGATAAGGAACAAACACCCTAGCTTTGCATCCCATTAGTCTATAGGATACGTAGAGTAATAAATAATCAAACACTAAATAATAAAGGGAACCGATTATGGAACAGAAGAACCAGCCTGTTTATGGCATCAATCAAAGTTGTTGTTGCTGTAGTTAAAACCAAATAATCCTCTGCACAACAGATCTTCCGAAATACCAGGTTACAGCAACATTTACTGCTTCCGGAAGATAGCTGTCACTGTATCAAACACAATGGGAAACATCGCTACAATATCTGTTTACAGCAGATGCGGCTTTCTATTGTCATTCGTCTCCAAATCAACTACCATAGGCTTATGTTACAACGATTATTAATTTTTTTATTGCTGCTGGGGCCACTGGCAGCCTTTTCACAGGTCCGTACAGTTACCGGTATTGTCCTGTCGGCAAAAGACAAAGAACCACTTCCGGGTGCCACCATCGTCATCAAAGGAACGACGAAAGGTGTACTGTCAGGACCTGATGGTTCCTTCCGCCTGGAGGTTACTGATCCTGCAGCCACTACACTGGTCATCAGCTATGTAGGCATGGTACCGCAGGAAGTGCCTGTCAGTACATCACCGATTCAGATATCACTGCAGTCGGCCGGTAAAAATATCGATGAAGTGGTGATTGTGGCTTATGGTACCGCTAAAAAGAGTTCCTATACCGGTTCGGTATCACAGATAAAAGGCGCCGAGCTGCAAAACAGACAGGTGTCCAGCGTCACTAAAGCATTACAGGGGCTGGCTCCGGGCGTGCAAAGCGCTTCCCAGAGCGGCCAGCCTGGTTCAGACGCTACCATCCGTATCCGCGGAGTAGGCTCTATCAACGCTTCTGCAGATCCGCTGTATGTGGTAGATGGAGTGCCTTATGGTGGTAATCTCAGCGCTATCAATCCTTTCGATATTGAATCCATCAGTGTCCTGAAAGATGCTGCTTCCAGCGCTCTTTATGGTTCCCGTGGTGCTAATGGTGTGATCATCATCACAACTAAAAAAGGAAGAGCAAAAGGTGCCAGTATAGACCTTCGCGTTAGTCAGGGTTACTCTAAAAGAGCAGTGAGTGACTATAACAGGGTATCTACCGATCAGTATTTCCCAATGTACTGGCGTGCACTTTTCAACGAAAACCTGGGCAGCCAGGATTCCGCTACTGCCGCCAGAAATGCCAGCCGTGACCTGGTTGGAGAACTGGGCATCAATCCTTACGGCAGCGCCTATCCGCAGCCGGTAGGTACCGATGGTAAACTGGTAGCCGGCGCTAAACCCCTCTGGAACGACGACTGGGTTAAAGGTATGCAACGCACCGGACACCGTACGGAAGCTAACCTGAGCATCAGCGGCGCTACCGATAAAACCAGATACTTTATCTCCGGCGGTTACCTCGATGACCAGGGTATTTACCTGGGCTCCGGTTTCAAACGTTACAACGTCCGCTCCAACCTCGATATCGACGCCCGCAAATGGCTGAAAGTAGGGCTAAACCTCAGCGCTGCCCATTCCGACCAGCAGGCGCCTCCCACAGAAGACAGCCGGAGCGACAACTATGTCAACTACGGCCGCCTCATGGGCCCCATGTATCCAATCTATCAGCGCGACCCCAATACCGGCGCCTATTTACTGGATGCCAAGGGTAACAGAATATTCGATTTCGGTTCTTACCGCCCTGACCCGGCTAATCCAAGAACTAACCTGATACAGACTTCCGGCATCGACAAACACGATACCATCCGCGACGACGTGTCTGTTCGTGTATACGGCGAAGCCACCCTCTGGAAAGGACTGAAGTTTAAAACCAGCTACAACGCAGATTATTCTTCCCGTGTAGGACACGACTATACCAACCCTACCCTCGGTTTCGATGCCGAAGTAGGCGGTACCGTAGTAAAAGGTAACTATCGCACTTTCAGCTGGACCTTCAACAATATCCTGACCTACGAAAACACTTTCAATGAAAAACATCACCTGAACCTGCTTGCAGGACAGGAAGCCTATAAATTCACCTATACCTTTGTGGAAGGTTCCAAATCCGGATTCTCCGTACCAGGTATCGATGAACCTGCTGATGCGGCGCTGATCACCGGCTTGACCGGTTATTCCGATAATTATAGCCTGTCCAGTTACCTGGGAAGAGCAGAATATGACTACGCCGGTAAATACTTCTTCTCCGCTTCGCTTCGTGGTGATGGTTCTTCCCGCTTTGCACCCAAGGTGCGCTGGGGTACCTTCTGGTCTTTAGGCGCTTCCTGGAAAGCTTCTGAAGAAACATTCCTGAAAGATAAATCCTGGCTCAACCTCCTCTCATTCCGTGTCAGCTACGGCGGACAGGGTAACGATAACCTGGGGCCAGCCCGTTATTACAACTACCTGCCATTATATGCTATTAACAGTAACCTTGGTATGGGAGGCACTTATCGTCAGAGCCTCTTCAACGACAAGTTGAAATGGGAAACTAATCTCAACCTCAATGCAGGGGTAGACTGGAGTATGTTCGAAAACCGCTTTGGTGGTAGTGCGGAATTCTTTATCCGCCGCTCCCAGGACCTGCTCTACTCCAGACCTAAACCACTTTCTATCGGATATGCATCTGTAGATGAAAACATAGGTGCCCTGAAGAATACCGGTATAGATATCAACCTGCATGGTACACCAATAAGAACTAAAGATTTCAGCTGGAACGTGGACCTCAACATGACCCACTACCGGAATAAGGTCACCAGTCTGCCACAGAAAGAGATCATCTCCGGCACCAAAAAGCTGATGGTAGGCAAGTCTATTTATGACTTCTATCTTCGTCAGTGGTCTGGCGTGGATCCCAACACTGGTCAGCCGCTCTGGAAGTTTACCAATCCTGACGGATCTATTAAAGACACCAGCAACTACAGCCAGGCAACCCAGTACTACTCCGGCTCTTCATTGCCAGACCTGTACGGCGGCCTGACCAATACCTTCACCTACAAAAACTTTTCGTTCTCCTTCCTGATTACGTATAGTTTTGGAGGTAAGGTGCTGGATAATGACTACACTTTCCTGATGGGATTGGGCTCGTCTGCCGGCCGTGCATGGTCTACCGAAATGCTCAACGCCTGGACACCTACCAACCGTAATACAGATGTACCACAGTTGAATACTGTGGCGCCTTCCTGGACTGCAGCATCTACCCGCTTTTTATATGATGCTACCTATGCCAGGCTGAAAAGCGTGAACCTCAGTTATTCATTGCCCAGAACATTGATGGAAAGAGCGCACCTTAACAACGTGACTGTTTATCTCCAGGGTGAAAACCTGATCACGCTCTACAACCACCAGGGCATGGATCCTGAACAAACTGTAGGCGGCACCACCTACTATCGTTATCCGGCTGTGAAAACACTTTCTGCCGGTATTAATCTGAGTTTCTAAAAACAGCATCATGAAAAAGCACCGTCTTTTATTTATCATCATATTCTCCATATCCGCCCTGACAGCCTGCCATAAAGACTTTCTGGACACGAAGCCTACCAATGCAGTGCCGGATGACCAGGTGTTTAATTCGGTAGATAATGCCGAAACAGCTTTGACAGGGATATGGGCCTACATGTTCGAAACCTATTTCACCTTTGCCGTGCCGGGTATTAAATCATTGGACCTTACCAGTGATGCAATGGGCAGCGATGTGGCTGTAACCACTGCCTATGGTTTCAGGGACGCCTATACGTTCAATGAAATGGCCGATAACACCAAAAACAGGGTGAGCGCCTACTGGACCATCCTCTACAAGGTGATCGACAACTGTAACAATTTCCTGTCTAAAATAGACCAGGTACCTGGAGATGACGCCAAGCGTAAAATTCTGAAAGGACAGGCTTCCGCACTGCGTGGTTACTGCTACCTTACCCTTGCGGAATTTTATTCCTTTGGAGTGACCAACAATGCTGCTGCAAAGTCAGTTCCCATCTATACTACACCTGCTGATCCCAGCACACCCGGCAAACCCAGAGCTACTGTAACACAGGTGTATCAGCAGGCCATCAGTGACCTGGAAGCAGCTGTTCCATTGTTGTCCGGCTATACCCGCGATGCCACCCAGAAATTTAAAATAAATGGCAACGTAGTGAATGGTTTGCTGGCCAGGGCGTATCTCTACAGCAACCAGCCGGCTAAAGCGATCGATGCAGCCGTAGCGGCACGTAAAGGCTACACATTGATGTCAGGAGACGACTATAACAAAGGCTTTAATGATGTGAGCAATGTGGAATGGATCTGGGGCCAGCCGCAGACACCTAACCAGAATGTAGCGGCTTCTACTTTTACCTTTCTGGATGTGTCTACGCCGGTATCCTACTATAAAAGCTTTAAAGCTGATCCTTATTTTCAGGGCCATTTTGACAGCACTGACGTTCGTTTCCGTTTGTTCCAATGGAATACTACCGGTCCGGGTGCGCTGTTGTACAAGAAGTTCCGTTTCCGTGATCCGGGTGCGCTGGTAGCAGATGTGGTGCTGATGCGTTCTGCCGAGATGTACCTGATTGAGGCGGAAGCACATGCCCGTACAGGTAATACCGCCAAAGCAGCCGATGCGCTCAACGTGCTGAGAGCTGCCAGGAACGCAGCAGCATTTAATCCTGCCGGCACCGGTACCGTGCTGGACAGTATCCTGCTGGAAAGAAGAAAGGAACTGTGGGGAGAAGGATTCTCGCTGGTGGATATTATTCGTACAGGCGGCACCGTAGTAAGGAAAGCGTTTAAGTCCGTCAACGGAGGCGACAGCATTATCAACGTTATACAGCCGGATGGCTCTGTTGTAGCGGTACATGGGGTAGGGCACCGTACCCTGAATTTACCGGATAAAAGTCCGTTTAAGGCCAACAGCCCTTATTACCTGTTTGCCATACCGCTAAGTGAAGTGCAGAATAATCCGAATCTAAACAACTAGTTTTTTTAGCCTTCATAAATGAAAGCCTTTGGAGATCGCTCCAAGGGCTTTTTTATTATTGAATAGGACACTTAATAAATCCACGGAATAATCCTGCTGGTATGTTTCATATAGTCGCTGTATTCCGCGCCAAACTGCTCTGTCAGCACTTTTTCTTCAATATCCATCCGGTAAATAAATGCCGCCAGTACCGGTATAAAGATGACAACCAGACTTATCCAGTTATTCAGCGACAGGCCAAAGCCCAGAAATGATAACAGGGAGCCGGCATAGGAAGGATGCCGGAGAACAGCGTAGATACCATCTTTCTTTACATGATGGTCTTTACGTATCGTGACTACCACCGTAAAAAGCCTGCCCAACGAGGCAATAGCATAGAAACGCAGCAGCATGCCCAACAGTATGATGGAGAGCCCGATATAGGTCATATTACCGCCATCCTGCCGGATAGGAAAATGTGTTTTAAAGGAAATGTATACAGCCGCGTTGATACAGATCAGTATGATGATCCAGATATAGGCCAGACTGCCCTTGTCCTTACTCTTTTTGTCCTCGGCGGCTCCGCCTCTCAGTATACGATGCAGCAATATTTCTGACAGAAACCAAACCATGTAGATTATAGAAGATAACGTGTTCATCAATGGTGGATATTGGGATCAGACATATATACCTAATATATGAAATATTTTCAAGTCTTTAAAAAATAACTATTTTGCGCGGAGACTAAACATGTGTGCTATGGAAAACCTGCAAACGATCCTCCAATCCGCTACCCCCGTGCTGATTGACTGTTTTGCTACCTGGTGCGGTCCCTGTAAAATGGTACCACCCATTCTCAAAGAAGTAAAGGATAAATTCGGGGATACACTCCGGATTATTAAAATAGACATTGACAAAAACCAGCAACTGGCTGCCCAGTGGCAGATCAGCAGTGTGCCCACCCTGCTGCTTTTTAAGGAGGGGAAATTAGCCTGGCGGCAAAGCGGGGTAGTACCGGCACATCAGTTGATACCGTTGTTACAGCCCCACCTGTAACTGTGATGGATATGATTTTTCTGATGCTCCTGATGAGCGAAGATTACATTATTTGATAGATTTCTGAAAGAAGGATAAAGAGAAGCCCCCATTGATTTTTATGTCAATGGGGGCTTCTCTTTTATCTTATATATTGATCTTCGCTTATCAGGAGCATCAGCATCATCACAGTTATATTCTGCTATAAAAATTCCTTAAATCCCTTTCCAGCTGGTCGTAGATAGGACGGGTGAATTCAATGAACAGGTCTTGCGGGGGAGGGGGAAGTTCGTCTCTGCCGCCGATCTGTTTTTTGTCTTCTTCACTTAAGGCGCGTTGATCGCCTCTGTAGGTACCAAACTGGTTGAGCCAGGTATAGCTGCCGGGGATGCGGTCTGTCCGCAGTATTTTTCCGTTGTAGGTATCGGTGATCTGATAGTCCAGCAGTCCTTTGGACACGACTGTTTTTTTGGTGATGAAGAGCGTAGCTTTGACGGTAGTGTAGAGATTGATCACTTTACCGCTGGTATCTTTGGTGGTGCCGGTAACGATGTCTTTCTGGACATCGCGTTGCAGGCGGTCTACGAAGGTCTGGCCTACTACAAAGTCCATGAACCGCAGGGAGATGTATTCATCCGGCTGTATGTTTTCGTTGCGGGCATAACGTTCATCATGGAAGACCACAAAGCGGTTGATGGAGCGCTGTTGCAGGGTACGTACAAGGTAATCCCTGAACTGATCGGCGCTGAACTGGAAGTAAGGGGAGCGCACATCAATCTCGCTTACTACCACGTGGACCACACCGGCCTGAAAGGCTTCTTCCATCATTTCTTTGGCATCACGGTAGTTACTGACCAGCTTAAGGGCGGCCCCGAATTCTTCATAAGCCTGTCGGGCGCTGGCCTTATCGCCTTTATTCATCAGTGCAATGCCTCTGTCGTAGCGGATTTCAGCGGCATTCTCCAGTGCGCCGGTAATGGCATCCCGGTAATCTTTGGGTGTTACCACCTGTAGTGCTGCAGGAGCGCTGTGAATGAGATCGTACAACCTTTGCATGGCGCGGTACTCGTTGCGAACAAATTCCCATTTCAACTGATTGTTGGAACGGAGGTACCCGTTGACACGGTCTTCGTGCAGGCGTTGAGATTGCAGGTAAGCTTCCGGAAGGAGCCGCAGGGCAGTGGCATCGTTGGGCCTGCGCTGAAGTTTTTTGACAAAGGCAGCTACTGCATCGTCGTATTTGCCTTTGTTATAAAGTTTTTCGCCGGATCTGCAGGAAGACATCCATAGGCAGCACAGCAGTGACAGCACGCATAGCAGTGTGGTAGCGCGGATAGGTGTACTTGTCGTTTTCAAGGGACTGAATTTAAGCAGTGACGTTGCTTGCGGCGGTAGTTATTTGATCAGACGGCGTAAATCCCTGTCAGACTCCCGCTGTTTGATAGACTCGCGTTTGTCGTACAGCTTTTTACCTTTACCAAGACCAATTTCCAGTTTGGCAAGACCTTTATCAGATAGGAACATACGAAGGGGAATTATCGTATAACCCCGTTCTTTTATCTTGTTTTCGAGTTTTTTCAGTTCCCGTTTGGTCAGCAGCAGTTTTCTTTCACGCAGGGGATCATGGTTGGCGCTGGTACCGTGAGAATATTCGGCGATGTGTAAACTTTTAACAAACAGTTCTCCTTTGGAAAAGTAACAGAAGGAGTCATTAAAACTGACCCTGTTGGCACGGATAGACTTAATCTCTGTTCCTGTCAATACCATTCCCGCAATAAATTTTTCTTCTATTGCGTACTCAAAATATGCTGATCTGTTCTTTAATTCGGCCATGGGGTGAAGATATTTTGGGATTTAGATATTTTGGGATTTAGATATTTAAAATGTTATGTTAGGGTAATCTCCGCTGCATTTTAAATATCTAAATCCCAAAATATCTAAATCCCAAAATGAATATCTAGTTTTTAAAGAGGCTAAGCACATTGCTAAGCCTTGTTTTTAATTCTTTTCTATCCATGATGAAGTCCAGGAAACCGTGTTCCAGCAGGAACTCAGCGCTCTGGAAGCCAGCAGGGAGGTCTTTTTTGATAGTTTCCTTGATGATCCTCGGACCGGCAAAACCGATCAGGGCACCTGGCTCAGCGATGTTAAAGTCGCCCAGCATAGCGTAGGAGGCTGTTACACCACCAGTGGTAGGATCGGTCATCAGGGAGATATACGGCAGTCTTGCGTTGGCCAGCTGTGTCAGTTTGGCGGATGTTTTAGCCATCTGCATCAGGGAGAAGGCACTCTCCATCATGCGGGCGCCACCAGACTTGGAGATGATCATCAACGGCATTTTGTGCACGATACAATAATCAATGGCACGGGAAATCTTTTCTCCCACTACAGAACCCATGGAGCCCCCGATGAAGTTAAAATCCATACAGGCAACCACGAGGTCATAACTGTTTACTTTACCCACGCCTACGGTCATGGCGTCTTTCAGGCCTGACTTTTTCTGAGCATCTTTCAACCTGTCAGAATAAGGTTTAAGATCTTTAAAGCCCAGGTAATCGGTTGGATAGATATTGGAGAACAGTTCCTCGAACTGATTGTTGTCAAATATGATCTCAAAATACTCACCGGAGTTGATACGGTTGTGATAGTTGCACTTGTCACAAACATAAAAATGCTCCTTCAGATCCTTAACAGTGGTGGTTTTTTTACAGTTAGGACATTTGTGCCACAACCCATCCGGAGCTTCTTTCTTCTCACTGGTGGTGGTGGAGATGCCTTGTTTAATTCGCTTAAACCAGCTAGACATATTTTACTATTAGATTAGAAAATAGTGGTGCAAGATACGAATTAATGAATAAAACCCAACAGCATTTAGCGCACCGACCATGACTATGAATAAAATAGGTGAAAAATTATTCTATTTTAACCATTAATAATGAAGCGGAAACAAAAGCGATTATTTTAATATGAATTCGCTTTGTTTCCGCTTCAACGGTTACCGGGGTATCCGGTTATTTATTTCTGTTGATACAGTTCAGATCCTGGAACGCTTCTTCAAGGCGTTTTACAAAGGTTTCTTCCCCTTTGCGCAGCCATACGCGTGGATCATAGTATTTTTTGTTGGGTTTGTCTGCACCTTCAGGGTTACCCAGCTGGGCCTGCAGGTAGTCTTTCTTGGCTTCATAGAAATCATGTACACCTTCCCAGAATGCCCACTGCATATCTGTATCGATGTTCATTTTGATCACGCCATAACCCAGTGCTTCAGCAATCTGGTGTTTCGGAGAACCGCTACCGCCATGGAACACATAGTAAACCGGTTTAGCTTTGGTACCGAATTTTTGCTGGATATATTCCTGGCTGTTATGCAGGATCACAGGACGCAGCTCCACGTTACCCGGGCTGTAAACACCGTGTACGTTACCAAATGCAGCAGCAACGGTAAAGCGGCTGCCTACTTTGGATAATACTTCGTAAGCATAAGCCACATCTTCAGGCTGGGTATACAGCTTGGAGTTGTCTACACCGGAATTGTCCACGCCATCTTCCTCACCACCAGTCACACCCAGCTCGATTTCGATAGACATGCCCAGTTTGTTCATGCGCTCGAAGTATTTATGGGAAATCTCAATGTTTTCCTGAATAGGCTCTTCAGACAGGTCCAGCATGTGGGAGCTGTAGAGCGGCTGGCCATGCAGTTTGAAATGCTCTTCACCCGCAGTCAGCAGTCCGTCGATCCAGGGCAACCATTTTTTGGCAGCATGGTCTGTATGGAGCACTACCGGAACGCCATAATATTTAGCTACTTCATGAACGTGTTTTGCACCGGAGATACCACCTGCAATGTTGGCCTGCAGCTTATCGTTAGGCATGCCTTTACCAGCGAAAAACTGGGCGCCGCCATTGGAAAACTGTATAATTACCGGTGAATTTACTTTGGCAGCTGTTTCCAGTACCGCATTAACTGAGTTGGTTCCTACTACGTTTACGGCAGGCATAGCAAATCCGTTGTCCTTGGCATCGTTATACAGCGCATCCAGCTCTTCGCCGAATAATACGCCAGCTCTGTATTTTCCCATACTTTAAAATGTATTTGTTTTTTAGGAAAGCAAATATACAGCGTAAAAAACAAGATTTATAGCGAAATGTATTTCCCCGGCAAGGAAAAATACCCCGCAAAAACCGTATTTTACCCAGCCATTCCACTTTGCCATGAAAAAAATCAGCTATCTTATACTGTGTTTGCTCTCCTTTGAAACATCGTCTGCTGGCTCGCCAGGACGGAATGCAAACGATTCCATAAGTTACTACAACTCCTTCGACGGCACCCGTATTCATTATACCATCAGGGGAAAAGGTGACCCGGTCATCCTCGTACATGGCTTCATCACCAACGGTGACTCATGGCCTTTCACACCATTGTACGACTCATTGTTACAACACGGCTATAAAGTAATCACACTCGACCTGCGCGGCAACGGCGCCTCTGGCCATCCGCATGACAGCCTTGCCTACATGAACGACGCGGAAGCAAAAGATATCATCGGCCTCGCCGCCTGGCTGAAACTACCTTCGTATAAAGTAGTAGGTTACTCCCGCGGTGCTATCATCACCGCCCGCCTGCTGGTAAAAGATCCGCATGTGAAATGCGCTGTACTTGGCGGCATTGGCACCGGTTTTACAGATCCCGCATGGCCCCGCCGCCTGAAATTCTATGATGCTCTCTCTGGTAAAGAGGTGCCGGAACTGACAGCCATGGTTAAAAACGTACAGGCTAAAGGGTTAGACCAGCGGGCACTGGCCCTGATGCAGTTCGGCCAGCCAGCTACTACACCAGCGGAACTGGCCGGCATACAGCAACCGGTGCTGGTGATCGGTGGAGATAAAGATGAAGATAATGATACCGGCGGCTCCCTCGCCGCTATGATGCCACGCGGCATGCACGGTACTGTAACCGGCGATCATAACAGCGCGCTGCGTTCTCCTTTCTTCGCCAGCTGGGTGCTCGATTTCCTGAAGAAACACTGATTGCCTGAAAGGTTGGGACTACCGACAGTAAAAGGTACAGCAGGTACAGCAGTGCTTAGCGCAGTACCTCCACCTGTTGAAGAATAGATTGGAAATATGCCGGTGCTTTCAGCAAACGGCTGCCGTACCAGGAAAACAGCTCCCCATCTACCAGCAGTACAAGCGCTTCCGGTAGCATGGCCTGGATTTCGGCTATATGTTTTTCTCTGAAAGGATAGGGCTCAGAGGAGAGCAGTACCAGTCTGCATGGGCTGGCAGCGAGCATGTCCGCATCTACAACCGGATAACGCGGCGTATCGGCAAAAATATTCTGTAACCCGCAATAGTGCAGCATCTGGTGGATAAAAGTATCTCCGCCCGCAGCCATCCACGGATCACGCCAGATAAGATAAGCAGTAGGAACAGGCGCTGCCGGAGGCTCCAGTGCCGCAAAACGCTGCCGGACTTCCTGCACCAGTTGTGAAGCAGCCGTTGTTCTGCGGGTAATGGCACCAATCCCGGTCATCATATCACAAGCATCTTCCAATGTCTGTACATTACTGACCCATACCGGATATTCTTCCATCAGCGCTTTGACATCATCGGCTGTATTTTCCTCTTTGTTGGCAATGATAAGGTCGGGCGAAAGCTGCCGGATCACATCTGCATTTATTTTTTTGGTACCGCCTACCCGTGTTTTGGTGCGAAACCAGCTGTCGGGATGAATACAGAATTTGGTGATGCCTACCACTTCCTTGTCCAGTCCCAGCGTGTACAACAACTCCGTTTGCGAAGGTACCAGTGAGATAATCCTTTCTGGTGCCTTCGCAAGCGTGATAGTACGATGGAGTTGATCTACGAACATAGTTAACGGCCCAGGGCTTGAATGATGTCGTACTTCGTTACAATATGATGATCGCCGCTTTCGTCTTTGGTCATCACCGCGCCGTTTTCACGGTTGATATACACCGACAGTTTTTCTATCGGGGTATCCTGATTCACCATCGGGAAAGGAGCATGCATTACTTCCTGTATGGTGGCGTCTTTCAGATGTGGTGTGTCGATCAGTTTGTTGAAAAGACCACTTTCGGATACAGCGCCGATAATATCATTTCCATTGGTAACAGGAATATGTTCGATATCGTATTTCCGCATTTTGGTAATGGCATCGCTTACTTTTTCTTCGGCGCTAACGGTTACCAGTGGCATATTACGGCGGGCATTCACGATATCCTTCACGGTTTTAACGTCGAGGAAACCGCGTTCCATCATCCATTGGTCATTATACACTTTACCTACATAACGGCTGCCATGGTCGTGGAAGATTACTACCACCACATCATCGGGCTTCAGCGTGTCTTTCAGCTGCATCAGGCCTGCTATGGCAGAACCGGCAGAGTAACCTACGAAAATACCTTCTTCTTTGGTGATGCGGCGGGCCATGACGGCGCCGTCTTTATCGGTTACTTTAGTAAAGGCATCAATCACGCCCATATCATAGTTCTGCGGCACAAAGTCTTCCCCGATACCTTCCGTGATATAAGGGTATACCTCATTCATATCGATCTCGCCGGTTTCAAAATATTTTTTCAGCAGAGAGCCATAACTATCGATCGCCCATACTTTGATGTTGGGATTTTTTTCCTTGAGGAACTTGCCGGTGCCGGTGATGGTACCACCGGTGCCTGTAGCTACTACGAGGTGAGTGACTTTACCATCGGTCTGTTCCCAGATCTCAGGGCCTGTCTGTTCATAATGGGCGTCGCGGTTGGCGAGGTTGTCGTACTGGTTTACATAAAAAGAGTTGGGTATCTCTGTAGCCAGCCTTTTGGACACGGAATAATAGGAGCGGGGATCCTCCGGTTCTACGTTGGT
Organism: Chitinophaga sp. HK235; assembly: GCF_018255755.1. Taxonomy (NCBI): domain Bacteria; kingdom Pseudomonadati; phylum Bacteroidota; class Chitinophagia; order Chitinophagales; family Chitinophagaceae; genus Chitinophaga; species Chitinophaga sp. HK235. Next base: position 481,531 of record NZ_CP073766.1, read on the forward strand.
AGGGCATACAATCACTTCAGCGCCTACTGCTTTCAGGATGTCTACCTTTTCCTTGGACTGTTTGTCGGTAGTGGTGAATATACATTTATATCCTTTGATGACTGCGGCCAGGGCGAGGCCCATGCCGGTATTGCCGGAGGTACCTTCGATAATGGTGCCGCCAGGTTTCAGCAGACCTTTCTGTTCTGCCACTTCGACCATTTTAACAGCCATTCTGTCTTTAATGGAGTTGCCGGGATTAAAGAATTCTACTTTAGCAAACACGGGACATGGTAGGGAGGCGGTTACGCGGTTCAATTTTACCAGCGGGGTGTGTCCTATCGTTTCAAGAATGTTTTCTGCATATTTCATCATAAATGAAGTTGGGTACAAATGTAAATTACGAATTACAGCTAATAATAACGGTGTTGTCTTTCCGCTGTTTTTTGCTCCGGATTAGCCTGATTCTATTGATTTCCTGTATTTCCTTTTATTTTTTGGTGAATGATTTAAGTAGATGGAATTTTTTTAATAATTGCTGAAAAAAGATGAAAATCATTCAACTTTAAAAAATGTTAAAAATCAGATCCGGTGATGATTCCAGCCTGACTGCGTCAGGAATAGCAGTGGCCGGGAAAGGGCGGAATCCGTAATTCATCACTGCAATTCCCGATTCCTCCGTTATATTTGCCGTAGATGAATCGAATATTTATTACTGGTATAGGTACTGGTGTAGGAAAAACCATCGTATCCGCCTGTGTGACCGCTGCCTTACAGGCAGATTACTGGAAACCCGTTCAATCCGGGTCAGAAGAGGGCACTGACACACAGACAGTGCGATCTCTGGTGCCGGAGGGTATCACAGTCTGCCACCAGGAAGCTTATGTATTGAAGGAGCCAGCCTCACCTCATCTGGCTGCCCGCCTGGAACACGTTACCATACAAACTACTGAGATCATACGGCAGGCCAACCAGATACAACCTGCTAACCGGCCACTGGTGATAGAAGGTGCCGGAGGGCTGCTGGTTCCGCTAACGGATGACGTATTGACACTGGACCTTATCCAGGACCTCCATGCCGGTGTGATCATCGCTGCACAGAATTACCTGGGAAGCATCAACCATAGTCTGCTCACAGCCAGCGTGCTGCAGCATGCAGGCGTTCCCGTTATAGGATGGATTTTCGGAGGGGATTACCATACAAATGAAGAGGATGTCGTGCGACTGAGCGGATACCCGATGATAGGCCGTATTCCGTTTGCTCGGGAGGTGAACAGGGCCTTTGTGCAACAACAGGCACAACTTTTGACAGCTCCACTTAAGGCACTACTGGCATGATCACCAAAAAGGATATACGAAAATATTCTCTGGAACAACGGTTAAACCTTTCGGATGTTATTGCGGAAGACTTCAACGGGCGCCTGTTGGATAATGCCTGCAGACTGAACTACGAGGGAGTCCGCCGCTTACATATCTTTCTGCCCATCTCGGAAAAAAAGGAGGTCGATACCTGGCCCCTTGCTCACTGGCTGAGGCAGCAGCACCCGGAAATACAACTGGTACTATCCAAAGCAGATATGAAAACCGGCGATATGTATCACTACGCCTGGAATGTCAATACCATACTGGTAAAGAACCGGTTTGGTATCCCGGAGCCGCAGGGAGGAACGGAAGTGGCCCCGGCAGAGCTGGATCTGGTGTTCGTACCTTTACTGGCTTTTGACCGGCAGGGCCATCGGGTAGGCTACGGTAAGGGAATGTACGACCGTTTTCTGCATCAGTGTCGCCAGGATGTGCGTACGGTAGGCCTTTCCCTGTTTGGACCAGTAGACCAGATCACCGACACCGATACCTGGGATATCCCGCTGCAAACAGTAGTAACCCCGGATCTTATTTATCAATTTAAACAACCTTGACAGTGCTCAAATACCTGAAAATACCATTATATCCCTTATCCCTCCTGTATGGTCTGGTCATGTGGATACGCAACCGTTTTTATGATAAAGGACTCCTGACGGCCGTAGAATTTGACATACCAGTGATCGCTGCCGGCAACCTGTCTGTAGGCGGTACAGGTAAGACACCACATGTGGAGTACATGATCCGGTTGCTCAAAGACCAGTTTAAAACCGCCACGCTCAGCCGTGGTTATAACCGGCGTAGCAGCGGTTATCTGCTGGCTGATGAGCATAGCACCGCCGCCGATATCGGGGATGAACCCATGCAGTTTCATGCCAAATACCCGGATATCAAGGTATGTGTAGGAGAGGAGCGGATGCTGGCCATTCCTCAGTTGCTGGGGGATGAACCGGAAACGGAAGTGATATTGCTGGACGATGCTTTCCAGCACCGCTCTGTCAAACCGGGCATGAACATTATGATTACAGAGTACAACCGCTTGTTCACCCGTGATCATGTGGTGCCTTTTGGTCGGCTGCGGGAAGGTCGTAGCGGTTATAAGCGGGCCAACTGTATCATCGTATCCAAATGTCCGCCCGATATGAGCCTGGCCGAAAAAGCAGCACTGGAAAAAGAAATCAACCCATTGCCATATCAGCGGCTCTTTTTTACTACCTTGCAGTACGGGACCTTGTTTGATATGACTACCGGGCAGCCTGTAAATGTTTCCCCTTCAGCTACTGTGCTGCTGGCCTGTGGTATCGCCAGACCGGAACCTTTGCTGGAGAAGTTGCAGCAACAGTTCTCAAAGGTATATCTGCTGGCTTTCCCTGATCATTACTATTATTCAGAAAAAGATCTTGCAAAAATCAAAAAAGAACGTGACGACCTGCCTGGCACGGAAAAGATTGTCATCACTACAGAAAAAGATGCAGTGAGACTGCATCTCCTCAAAAAAGAACTGGCAGAACAAAACCTGCAGATAGCTGTTATGCCAGTGGAAATTTCGTTCCTCTTCGGAGAAGCGGATTCATTTAATAACTTTATTTTTGACTATGTGGCCCGGCATCAGCCCGCCTTTGGTCAATAATACTTGCAACTAAACATGAGTAAGAAAAAGAAAGATAAAAAACACCACCCCGTTCAGAAGAAAACCTTCAAAGGGGTAGTGGAACTGACAAGGTCTGGTATGGCCTTCGTAATTGTACCTGGTCTTGCCAAAGACATCATGGTAAAGCAGAAAAACCTACACACTGCACTCGATAAAGATGAAGTACTGGTAGACGTTATTAAACAAGGCCGCGGCGATGGCCGCATGGAAGGCATTATAACGGACGTCCTTAAACGTAATAAAACAGAATTTACCGGCTCCCTGCAGGTCAGCAAAAGCTTTGGCTTCCTGATCACAGAAAAGGGTATGTTTATGCCGGACATTTATATCCCCGCTAACTCCCTGAAAAATGGGAAATCCGGAGACAAAGCTGTAGTGAAGATCGTGGCCTGGGGCGAAAAATCCCGTAAGCCCGTAGGTGAAGTCATCGAAATACTCGATGCCAGCGATACCAACGACCTGGCCATGAAGGAAATCCTCATTGAAGCAGGATTCCCGCTCAGCTTCCCTTCAGAAGTAATGACAGAACTGGCTGGACTGAAGGAGGTAATAACGGAAACGGAAGTACGTAAACGTAAGGATTGCAGAAATATTCTCACCTTCACCATCGACCCGATCGATGCAAAAGACTTTGACGACGCTATCTCCATACGCCTGCTGAAAAGCGGTTTGTATGAGATCGGTGTGCATATTGCCGACGTCAGCCACTATGTGATTCCAGGCACCGAGCTGGATAAGGAAGCCGATAAACGGGCTACTTCCGTATATCTGCCTGACCGCGTACTGCCCATGCTCCCGGAAAAAATCTCCAACGAACTGTGCTCCCTGCGCCCGCATGAAGATAAACTGACCTTCTCCGCCATCTTCCAGATGAATGAAAAAGGTGAGGTGAAACAACACTGGATAGGAAGGACCATTATCCATTCCAATCATCGGTTTACCTATGAAGACGCCCAGGAGATCATTGAGAAGAAGGAAGGCCCTTATGAAAAAGAGGTACTGCTGCTCAACAAAATAGCACAGAAGCTGCGTCAGGAGAGATTTACCCGTGGTGCTATCAACTTCTCCTCCCAGGAGGTGCGGTTTAAGCTCGATGAAAAAGGTAAGCCCATTGGTATTGTGATCAAGGAAAGCAAGGAAGCACACCAGCTGATCGAAGAGTTTATGTTGCTGGCCAACAGAACGATCGCCGGTTATGTGTCTAAAATACGGATCAATAAACAACCGGTTCCTTTCCCGTACCGTGTGCACGATACCCCCGACACCGACAAACTGAAGGTATTTACCTCCTTTGCCGGTAAGTTCGGTTATAAGTTTGACACGAGCAGTCCGGAAAGTATTGCCCGCTCTTTCAATAAGATGTTGCAGCTGGTTCAGGGTAAACCAGAACAGCATGTACTGGAAACACTGGGCATCCGTACCATGGCTAAAGCCGTATATACGGTAGATAATATCGGGCACTATGGCCTTGGCTTTGAAGATTACTGTCACTTTACCTCTCCGATACGCCGTTATCCGGACGTACTCGTACACCGCGTAGTGGCGGAATGCCTGGCCGGCGATATCCATCCCGACAAACAGATGGAGAAAAAGTGCAAGCATGATTCAGACATGGAAAGAAAGGCCATGGAGGCGGAAAGAGCTGCCAACAAGTACAAACAGGTGGAGTACATGCAGCAATACATCGGTCATACATTTGAAGGTGTGATCAGTGGTGTGGCACACTTCGGCTTCTGGGTGGAGACCGTAGATACCAAGTGTGAAGGCCTGGTGAGCGTGCATAACCTCAACCGTAAAGAAGAATATGTGTTCAACGAAGCGGAATACGCCCTGGTAGGACAAGCCAGCGGCCGTAAGTTCCGGATCGGTGAAAAAATAAACATCCGTGTGGTAGCTGCCAACCTGGCCAAACGCCAGCTGGACTATGATCTGGATGGTGAACTGGCTGCAGCTGGCGGCCGTGAATTCAGGCCTGGCCGTAGAGAAGACGGCCGTGACCACAAGAAGAAAAAACAAAAACACGGACAACAACAGCCATGGCAGCCCAGAGAGAAAAAGCCATTCACTCCACCGGTAGCAGTACCGGCCGTCTCTCTGGAAATACCGGAAGAACCAGTAGTAGACCAGGTGATCGCCGAAACACATGTGGTGGATATTGCCACTCCACCTCCGGTAGCACCCGTAACCACACCTGAACAGGAAACTCCACTGGTGAAAAAGACGAAGAAAAAATCTGGTGCTAAAAACGGGGAGCCTGTTACCACTACACCTGTGCAGGAGGAGACAAAAGCTACACCTGCAGCAGAAAAACCAGCTGAAAAAGCACCGGCTGCTGAAAAGAAAACAGCCGGGAAGCCTGTCACTAAAGCCAACGCAGCTAAAAAGTCAACTGTAGCTGAAGCGCCCGTCGCTAAAGCAGCAGAAGAGAAAGTGCCGGCAGAACCAGCAGGTAAAGCGCCGGCTAAAAAAGCCGCGGCTAAGAAGGCTGCGGTAGCCAAAGCGCCTGCTAAAACGGCTGCCGTTAAAAAAGCTCCAGCTGCCAAAGCTCCAGCCAAAAAAGCGGCTGCTAAAAAAGCAACAGCCACCAAAGCCCCTGCTAAAAAGGCTGCCCCTAAGAAGGCTGCAGTAACTAAGGCACCGGCAAAAAAAGCAGCGGCTAAAAAAGCTCCAGTGACCAAGGCTCCTGCTAAAAAGGCTCCTGCTAAAAAAGCAGCCGTAGCTAAAACACCGGCCCCAAAAGCTGCCGCCAAAAAAGCAACGGTAACCAAGGCTCCAGCTAAAAAAGCTGTCGCCAAAAAAGCTGCCGTAGCTAAAGCACCGGCCAAAAAAGCAGCTGCTAAAAAAGCAACAGTAACCAAAGCTCCTGCTAAAAAAGCTGTCACTGGGAAATCAACACCGGCAAAAAAGAAAACAAAGAATAAATAATAAAACACCGTCTATTTGAGATGCATTCATTTAAAGAGTTAATAGCGCAGTTCAGCCAGCAGTTTGATCAATGGCATTTCCCGGGAGAACCAAAAAATCTGTACAATGCAGCGTCCCATATTCTGGGCATAGGCGGAAAAAGAATACGCCCTGTATTGTGTCTGATGGGGAATGAACTGTTTGAGGACCTGCACCAGGATGCCTTTCATGTAGGTAATGCGGTAGAGCTGTTCCATAACTTTACCCTCATCCACGACGATATCATGGATAAGGCGCCAATCAGACGCGGCCAGCCTACCGTACATATGGTTTACGGTGATACAGCCGCTATCCTGGCCGGTGACGTGATGTTGATCAATGTATATGAACATCTCAACAAAGTACAGGCCCGCTACAAACAAAAAATCATTTCTGTGTTTAATAAAGCTGCCATTGAAGTATGCGAAGGGCAGCAGATAGACATGGACTTTGAAAAGATGGAACCGGAGCAGGTACAATACGATGACTACGTACGGATGATAGGCCTGAAAACCTCCGTGCTTCTGGCTGCCAGCCTTCAGCTGGGTGCCATCATCGGTGGTGGTAGTGAAGGAAACCAGGACCATATCTATTCATTCGGTAAAAATATCGGCATCGCTTTCCAGATCCAGGACGATTTCCTCGATGCCTTCGGAGACCCCGACAAATTCGGAAAACAACAGGGCGGGGATATCCTGGTCAACAAAAAAACATTCCTGTTGCTGAAAGCCCTCGAGCTGTGTAATGCAGCCCAGCGAGCAGAACTGAAAAAGCTGATGGAAACATCTCCTGACGATAAGGTAAACCGCGTACTGGACCTCTTCCGCACCTGTAAGGTGGACGAATGGGCCGAAAAAGAAAAGGAACGTTTTCAGCAAAAAGCTTTCGCCAGTCTGGAAGACATCGCTGTACTGTCGGCCCGTAAAAAACCATTGATGGAGTTGGCCGACTTCCTTTTAAACCGTCAGCAATAATTTTTTTATTTAAAATCGCATTATATTCGCGTCTTTCTCAGGATCGGCCTGAAAAAAATGAGTAAATGATTATTTTTTAATATAATAATCCTATATTCATTTTTCGGGCCCCCTGGGCAAGATTTTTTTATTTAAAGACACCTTAAAACAACGTAATTCCTTCGCCAATGTCTAACTCGCTGTTTCGAAAAAAGTCCCTGTCCACGATTATTAAAGATGCCAATGAAGGAATGACTGATGGTATCGAAACAGGAGCGGGCATGAATAAAGTGCTGAAAGTTAAAGACCTGACAGCCATGGGAATTGCGGCAGTCATTGGTGCAGGTATCTTCTCTACCATCGGGGAGGCCTCTTATCATGGTGGTCCGGGCGTGTCGTTGCTTTTTGTGATCACAGCCATCACTTGTGGCTTTTCTGCACTTTGTTATGCTGAATTCGCTTCCCGCGTACCGGTATCCGGTAGTGCTTATACTTATTCATATGTGACTTTCGGTGAACTGGCGGCCTGGGTGATAGGATGGGCCCTGATCCTGGAATATGCCATTGGCAATATTGCCGTGGCCATCTCCTGGAGCGGTTATTTCAACAATCTCCTCCGCGGTATTGGTCTTGGCCTGCCAGACTGGTTGTCCAGCAATTACGACAGTGCTACAAAGGCTACCATAGATGCGGCTCCGCATATTTTTGGTGTGCCTTTTATTGTCAATCTGCCGGCATTTATGATCGTAGTGCTGATTACCTATCTCGCCTATGTAGGCATCCGGGAAAGTAAAAAGAGCGCCAACTTTATGGTGGGCCTCAAGATCCTGGTTATCCTTTTTGTGATCGTATTGGGCTTCTTTTATGTGAATACTGCCAACTGGCAGCCTTTTATGCCTAATGGTTTCTCCGGGGTGTTAAAAGGTGTGTCTGCCGTATTTTTTGCCTATATCGGCTTCGATGCAGTTAGTACTACGGCAGAAGAATGTGCCAATCCGCAGCGCGATCTGCCTAAAGGCATGATTTATTCGCTGATAATCTGTACTGTCCTGTATGTGCTCATTTCTTTTGTGCTTACTGGTATGGTACCGTACTACAAGCTGAAAGTAGAAGATCCACTGGCTTTTGTTTTTAATGAAGTGAACCTGCGTGGTGTTGGTTACATCATCTCTGTTAGTGCAGTAGTGGCCACCACCAGCGTATTGCTGGTATTCCAGATCGGACAGCCCCGTATCTGGATGAGCATGAGCCGTGATGGCCTGTTACCTAAAAAATTCAGTAAAATACATCCGCGTTTTAAAACGCCTTCTTTCGCCACCATCATTACCGGTGTCATAGTAGGTGTGCCGGCCCTGTTTCTCAACCTGACCATCGTGACAGACCTGACCAGCATCGGGACCCTGTTTGCCTTCATCCTCGTATGTGGCGGAGTGCTTATGCTGCCTCCACAGGAGAAAACAGCCGAAAAACGCTTCCGTCTGCCTTATATCAGCGGACAAATCATTGTGCCGGTAATAGTAGTCGTGCTGATCGTGCTTTTCCGGGACGAAATTGCCCGGAAATTGTCTTTCGCTGAAGGCTGGGAAGTATGGAAACATAATATACCCTTCTTTTTCTTCACCATCGTGACCATCCTGATCACATGGTTCTCCATCGTACGCAAACTATCGCTGATACCGGTGCTCGGGCTCCTCAGCTGTTTTTACCTGATGACGGAAATCGCACTCAAAAACTGGATCGTATTTTCGATCTGGCTGGTCATCGGACTCAGCATTTACTTCCTGTATAGCTATCGTAACAGTAAGCTGCGGTAGGCCAAATCCGGCTTATTTTTCGTAACTTAATAGCAGTTCTTTAAAATCATATTTTATGAACATGCTACAAAGAGTTGTGAGATGGGGTGAAACACATTACCCCTTATGGTTGAACGTAGTACGTATCATGCTGGGCCTGTTCCTCATGTGGGTGGGCGTGTTATTTGTCATGAACAGAGATGCGCTGGACGCCCTGATCAAACAAAGCCCTGCATTGGTCACTTTCGCCTTCTTCGTTGCACACTACATTGTTTTTGTGCATACAGTAGGTGGACTGTTCATAGCCATGGGCCTGGAAACCAGGTTTTGTGCACTGCTAAACATCCCGATCCTGCTGGGAGCAGTACTGTTCGTACATTCAGGTACGGGCTTGTTCCAGGTGTATCCGGTATTGGGGCTGTCTTTGCTGGTGCTGGTCCTGCTGATCGTTTTTGCCATTGCAGGCAGCGGGCGTATCTCTGTGGATGAGTTTATGCGGCGGCACCCGGAAAGGCACCGTAAGCATACCTACATCGACTTCTAAGCCCTGAATTTAATATAGTCGTACCTGTGAGTACACCATTTTAATGGCGCAGGTAACTATTTGTCTTCTCCAAAACATAAATCTTCCGCCCTCTTCCGCTCAATTCCCCGCCAAATTTCTATTTTTGTGCCAGAAGAATGCAATTATGAAATACCAAACAGGAGACAAGATATTACTGTTGAGCTCAAAAGAAGAAGGTACAGTCGTCGATATTGTCAATGACAATATGGTGATGATTGAAGTGAAAGGCACTACTTTTCCGGTGTATCTGGACCAGATAGATTTTCCTTATTTCCATCGTTTTACTCAGCAAAAACTGGTGAAGGAAAAACCGAAGCTGATCCCGGGAGATGAAATCAAGGTAGACAGAAGCAAATACGAAGTATTCAAGACAGATAAGGGCATGTTCCTGTCTATCTTGCCGGTATACCAGTTTGATGGCTATGATGAAACCGTGAAGCTGATGAAGTTTCACCTTTTCAATGACACGCCGTATGCCATGCGCTTTTATTTCCAGATCTGGCTCAACAACCAGATGGACCTGGAGATAAAGAATGAAATACAGCCGTACAACCACTTCTATCTGTCAGATCTGATTTTCGAATCGCTGAATGATAATCCGCGGTTTGAGTTTACTTTCTTTTTGAAAGAGCCACAGCCTAAACTGGCTGCTTCCGTGAAAAAAACCTGGAAGATCAAGCCTAAACAGATGTTTACGCAACTGGAAGAACTGCGTACCAAGGCGGAAGCCACGCTCACCTATACGCTGTTTGACAAGTTTCCGGAGAAAGAGCCTGAACCACCGGCTCCGGTAGAAGCGCCTGTCAGCAAAAAGAAACCGGTTGCCAGCATCGGATCCGGCAACTTCGCCAGTCTGCTCAGTAAAATACAATTACAGCCAGAAACAACGCTGGAGCCGAAACAGGAAGTAGACCTGCATATAGAAGCCCTCGAAAAAAACTGGAAAGGGCTGAGCAATATTGCCATCCTGGCTATCCAGCTCAATGCTTTCCAGCGTTACCTGGACCTGGCCATCAGCCACCATCAGCATAACATAATCGTTATTCATGGTGTAGGCAAAGGCAAGCTGAAAGATGAAATCCACCAGATCCTCCGTCAGATACCGGAAGTAGCTTCTTTTGTGAACCAATACCACGGCAAATATGGTTATGGCGCTACAGAAATAACCTTCAGATAATTACGCTGATTTATTTTAATCCCAGGGCTAAAGCCCTGGGCTATATTTGTTTTACGATCAACCAGGTGGAAAAGAATGCTATCCCGTAGCTGGAGTTTCCTAAGCTAAAGCTAACATAGCCTTGGGCTTTAGTGAGCTTTTGCGGCGGGCACTCAGGCAAGTTACACCTGCTGAAACTAACATAGCCCAGGGCTTCAGCCCTGGGAGCTAAAATAATTAGCAAAAAGTGTTAAAATCAGTATAATACTGCTTACCTTTGCGCTCCAACTACAAACCGTGCTATCGTTCCTTTGGCTTGTCTGAAGGGAAGGAAAGTCCGGACAGCGTAGAGCAACACACCACCTAACGGGTGGGCTCCGGCTTGCCGGAGACAGAGAGTGCCACAGAAAATTACCGCCCTGTTTCGGCGGGGTAAGGGTGAAAATGTGGGGTAAGAGCCCACGGTGCAGGCAGGTAACTGTTTGTGCGGGTAAACCTTGTGTGCTGAAATGCCATGTATACGGACGCTTGAGGGCTGCTCGCCCGATGTCCGAGGGTAGGCAGATACAGGGGGCGTGTGAACGTCACCGCAGATAAATGATAGCAGCCCTGGCTTTGCCAGGGAACAGAATCCGGCTTACAGGTTTGTAGTTTTTTTCTTCTCCTCTGCTTTGATATTACAAAATAAGCATCTATCTTCTCATTCTTATTTAATCCTATTTTTTATGACGCAACGAGACGAACGTAACTGGGGCACCTTTGTACACCTGGGTGGCATTGTAGGCTCAGTTATTTATAATGCTGCCGGAAATATCATTCTTGTACTGATATTATGGCTTATCAAACGTGATCAGTCCAAATTTGTGGATGATCAGGGTAAAGAAGCCATCAACTTTCAGATAACCATTAGTTTGCTGGGAGTCCTGATTAGTGTATTGGGTGGTATTTTCGACGGATTATGGTCACTGGGAAATCTGATCCTCCAGGCCCGCGGGGATATGTTCCATTCAGGCTGGAGCTGGTATAAACTTCACGGCATCTTATGGGTGGTGAATGTTATCTTCAGTATTATAGCGGCGGTGAAAGCTAATGAAGGTGTTTCCTACAAATATCCGTTTTCACTGAGACTGGTAAAATAAATGGTCTTTACTTGATTTTTTGCCGGTGTTTTAATCCCCAGTCTACCAGACTGTCGTTTACTGTAAAAACACTTAGCCCGTAGGAAGTGATGGCATAACTCACACTTACCGGTTTGGTGTCTCTGACAGTCCGGGTGATGAGCAGGTTAATTTCAAGGTCCTGCAATTCTTTTGTTAGCATTTTTGCAGAGATACCTTCTATCTCCCTTTGAATTTTTTTGAAAGTGTTGACTTCATCAACATGGTTGTTGAGATGGCGCATGATCCTTAACTTCCATTTGCCACCCAGGACTTCCAGGCTATCGCGAATAGCCGCCAGCTCTTGTTCACAAGTAGCATTTTGTTTATCAGACTGTTTCATATTTCAAGTGTAAGATAGTTAACCAGAGGTAACCGGTTACCTCTGGTTAACTCATGCCGAAAATAAACTATTGCTGTCTAATTTTGAAATCCTAACAGATGCTTAAACAATGAAACAGCTTGATTATTACGTATTGGATGTATTTACTGACCAGAAATACAAAGGCAACCAACTTTCAGTCGTTTGTATAGACCAAGAACTTGATATGGATCAGTATTATGACATATCAAGAGAGTTTGGATACTCGGAAACATCTTTCGTGCATTATTCTGAAGAAGAAAAGGTATTTAAAGTACGATCTTTTACACCCGCTAAATTTGAAGTGGCTGGCGCCGGACATAACCTGTTGGGAGCAGTTTGTTTGGCACTGATAAAAAAATGGAACGTTTTCAGCCATCAGGGCGACTCACCGTGGGTGAAGGTAAAGGATATACCAGTAGCGCTACGAATAACAGAGAAGAACGGATTACCTTATGTTGGCATGAAGCAAAAACCAGCTGTTATGGTAGGAGCGGTGCCAGATAATATTATTTCAGAAGCGATTGGATTAAGTAGTGCTGATCTTGTATTGAATGGCTGGCCGGTGCAAATTGTTAAAACTGAAGTAGCGCATCTCATGGTACCAGTTTGCAATGCAGCAGTGCTTGAAAGTGCTATCGTTAATAAACGACTTTTAAAAGCAGCATCACAAAAATATGGTTTCGAGGGTTGTTATTTATTTACCACCAATGACCTGGAGGACGGTATGGCAGCGGAATCAAGGTTTTTTAACCCAGGGATCGGAATAGATGAGGACCCGGCCACTGGTACAGCTGCCGGACCGCTTGCCGGCTATCTTCAAAAGCTGGGCTATATAGAGAAAAATAAGGACTATCTTTTTTTGCAGGGTAAATTTGTAGCACAGCCATCAACCATATCTGTATCCGTTGAGGAAGATGGAATATGGGTGAGTGGTTCATCAACGGTAGTAATGGAAGGAAAACTCTTTTTATAAATAACGTTATTGGTAAGCGCCATAAAAAAGCCGCCTCATATGAGACGGCCTTTTTATATCTTATTTTACAGCCTCGCTGTGATTACATTTTTTTCACCGGCTTCATCTTGGCTTTAAGCTTTTTCTTCACGTTTTCACCTTTGATGGTGCCCGCAAGTTTCAGTGCTTCATAAGCGTTAACGATACCACCGCTTACAGACAGATCTGAAAAAGCGATTTTTTCATCCTGAGTACCGGGCTTGTTGACTTCTGTAGTGCCGTCAGGTAGAGGAGTGGCGCTCTTTTCCAGGATATATTTCAGCTGGCGAGCGCTCAGATCGGGGTAGTAGGAGAGTACCAGCGCTGCTACACCGGCTACTACCGGAGCTGCCATACTGGTACCGCTGGCGCTGCCGTATTTGTTACCGCCAGGAACGGTAGAGTAGATCTGTACACCTGGCGCGAAGACATCCACATTCTTTTTACCGTAGTTGGAGAAGGGAGCTACTTTATCAGGTGAAAGTCCATGGCTGATGGCGCCCACTGTGATGTAGTTGTTGGCACGGGTGCCATCTGCAAATTCCGGATTAGGGTAGTTGGGAACGGAGTCGTTGTTGCTGCCATCATTGCCAGCGGCATGTACCAGTAACACGCCTTTTTTCTCTGCGTATTTCACTGCTTCATCTATCCAGTCTTTATGCGGAGAGTAAGGTTTACCAAAGCTCATATTGATGATCTGTGCACCGTTGTCCACTGCATAGCGGATAGCCAGGGCTACGTCCTTATCTCTTTCATCTCCGTCAGGTACCGCTTTGATAGCCATGATGCGAACATTTTCGGCCACACCGTCCATACCTACGCCGTTGTGACGGAGGGCGCCGATGATACCACTTACGTGAGTGCCGTGAAAGGCGAATTTACCCATCACATCGTTATTGCCGTATTTATTATCGCGGATATCTTCGAAGTTGTCGCCCACAATCTTTTCGCGGTTCTGGTTGGGGGGTACTTCTGTGCTTTCTGCCTTTCTTTTCAGTTCGCTCATATATCCCTCAAATTCCATTTTAAACTCACCGAAAGAGGTAGGCTCGTCGCCGGTACTTTTCAGCAGGCGGGTCATGAAATTGCGGGCCAGCAGCACGTCCTGGTTAGTGGTTTGGATACTGTCCAGTTGCGCTACGGTAAAATCATCCTTGTTCAGGTATGTTTTCAGGATATTTTCGCATTTGTTGACGTTCTCCTGAAGTTTGGCCATGGTTTTATACTGAAGTTTGGTCTGAGAGCTTGGTTTCTCGATTTTCTGCTTCAGGTTTTGCCAGATGGCGTATTCTTTGGATTTGGAATCCAGTGCGGAATCGGGATTGTTGTATTTGTTCTTGTAGCGATAATATTCGCGGGTAGCTTCATCAGAGTCTTCCTTGAGACTGCTTCCGTCTTTGCCGCCCAGGAAGTTCCAGCCATGAATATCATCCACATAACCATTACCATCGTCATCTTTGCCGTTGCCGGGAATTTCGCCGGGATTGGTCCATAACAGACCTTTCAGGTCTTCATGGGTGGTATCAATGCCGGAGTCAATCACAGCCACTATTACAGGGGTGCTTTTTCGTCCTTTCAGTATCTCCTTGTAGGCTTTTTCGGTGGCGGTACCATAAACACTGTCGGTGTCATAGCTCAACAACTGCCAGTTCCTGGGTACCGGGGTTTTACTTTGTGCAACTGTTCTGGTAGTAAAAGCAGTCATCAATGCAACACATGCCAAGACTGCAACCTCTCGACTAAACAATTTCATGTTCAATAATTATAAATTAAAATATCATGATGGGAATAAAGGTAGACAAAAACCGGTACAACAGACGGATATTAATGATAAGCGCACTATTTGTTGGTTAACTGGGAGAAAATTGTACAGATCGCCATTCTTATCAGGTTTACTGCCTTGAACATTCTTGTCGTCCATCTATCACAATGCTGCGATTATTTTGCGGAGAAAACCTATCTTTAGGGCGGTTCCTTTTTTTCCTCTTCAACGTTTTTCTTCCTCAGTTCCCTTTCTCCCGGCAAGTCTTCGATTTCCGGTGTTCCTGGCTATTGTATTGTATTAACTCACATTAAAAACTATCGTCATGCTGAAAACTGCTATTTTAGCCACGATGCTGGCTGCTGGTCTGTCTTCTTTTGCTACCGGCCCGGAAAAAGTAACCACGATTATTTTTGTTAACGCTGCGGAAGAAGAAGTCTCTCCATCAGCCGGCCTCAGCCCCGAAGGGCAGGATCAGGCCAGAGAATTTACAGATGCTTTGCGGCATATAGATGTGGCAGCCATCTATACGATTTATGTCAACAAAGCGGTACAAACCGTTACTCCGCTTTCCCAATTAAGGCAATTAAACCCGGTTTATTACTGGGTAACCAAAGACCATGAGACTGCAGACTGTGTTTTGGACTGTATTGTAAGGCAAAATAAGGGCAAAACCATTGTTATTTGTGGCAATCCGGAAAATATTCCACTGATGGCCCGTTGTCTGGGAGTGAAAGGAAAAACAGTCAAAACCCTTTATGATAAAGGGTCAGGCCGTTTTTTGATTGTCAAGGTCATGGGAAATAATACTGCCGTAGCACAAAAGTTGAATATGAATATTCAAAAAAAAGTCTAATATTTATATCCGGAAGAATATTTAATGGCTTCCCGCTATTGGATATTTTTCTCATAAGCATGGTTTCCGTTTAACGAAAAGCGGGGTTCTCTAGCCTCGCTACTATTTTTACCTTTAAAAAGTTGAAAATTTTTTAAAAGTGAAAAATCAGAGACCATGAACGTCGATGTATGTAGAAAGAGGATCTGGAAAAGTTTGATGCCTACGCAATAACGATTTTCCAGACACATTTTATCAACCGCTTTTAAAAATCTGATCAGGGGAGCACATCCTGACATGAAATTAAAAGCTCCGAGGCCTGGCCTCGGAGCTGCAAAGCACACTGGTTCGAAATAAAATCTGATTGAAGCAATTGTAGAATAAAAGGGGATGTATCTGTAAACAGGTACATCCCTTGTTTTTAGACATTACCTGTTGTTGTTATAAGGGACAAAAGAGAAGTGTTCTTATGGTCTAAAAAATCAACAATGGGTAACACAGTCACTACAAATCAATCCCTCTGTAACCGGATCACTGGACAACGGATCCGTTTTTTAACTGGTTTTACAGCTCCGCACGATTGGCTGGAAATGGAGGCCATCTGGCCACCAGCATCTAAAGAACCTCCATTGCACTATCATCCTTATCAGGAAGAAATTTTTGAGATATTGGAAGGAGAGCTTAGTATCCGCCTGCCGGGCGGTGTGAGGGTATACCCCAAAGGTGCAGTCATCCGTATTGCGCCAGGTACGCCACATAGCATGTGGAATGCCGGTGCCAGTGAAGTGTCTGTAAACTGGAAGGTATGGCCTGCACTGGAGACAGCCGGCTTGCTGTACAACTTGTACGGACGGGTCAATGACGGGCTGCCGTCTCACCAAAAGGAGCTTTCGCTGCCAGTGATAATCTATTTGTTGATAAAGTATGATCGTTGTTTGCGGCTGGCAAAACCACCGGTGTGGGTGATATATTTTCTTTACTACTTATTCCAACCATTTTACCTGGTGATGAATTACCGGAAACGTTTTTACAGACTGTGACGGGAGGCTAAAAAGCAGTGGCGGCCACTGTTTGAGAGTGGCCGCCACTTAGCATTATTTTATCCGGTAGGCGCTTACAGATCAAATTTGATGCCTTGTGCGAGCGGTAATTTATCGGAGAAGTTGATGGTGTTGGTCTGACGGCGCATATAAGCTTTCCATGCGTCAGAGCCACTTTCACGTCCACCACCGGTTTCTTTTTCACCACCGAAGGCGCCGCCTATTTCAGCACCGGAAGTACCGATGTTGACATTGGCAATACCGCAATCAGAGCCTGCTGCTGACAGGAACTGTTCTGCCTCGCGGAGGTTCAGCGTCATGATAGCAGAGGAAAGGCCCTGTGGTACATCATTCTGTATAGCGATGGCTTCGGGGAGTGTCTGGTACTTCATCACATAAAGGATGGGAGCGAACGTTTCGTGCTGTACAATATCGTAGCTGTTTTGTACCGCTGCGATACATGGTTTTACGTAACAGCCGGATTCAAAGCCCGGACCTTCCAGCACACCACCTTCCACGAGGAAGGTACCACCTTGTTGTTTTACCTGTTCGATGCTGCTGAGGTAAGCATTTACCGCGTCTCTATCGATCAGCGGGCCTACGTGGTTCTTTTCATCGAGCGGGTTGCCAATGCGGAGCTGGGCGTATGCTTTCACCAGTTTGGCCGTGAAGGCGTCATAAACGCTTTCGTGGATGATCAGGCGGCGGGTGGAGGTACAGCGTTGTCCGGCGGTACCTACGGCGCCAAATACGGCCCCTATGAGGGTCATATCCAGGTCTGCGTCTTTAGACACGATGATGGCGTTGTTGCCACCCAGTTCGAGCAGGGCACGGCCCAGGCGGGCGCCTACAGCGGCACCTACGCTCTTGCCCATACGGGTGGAGCCGGTAGCTGAAACCAGCGGAATACGGTGGTCGTTAGACATCCATTCGCCTACTTCGCGGCCGCCGGTAACGAGGCAACAAACACCTTCAGGGACGTTGTTGGCAGCGAATACGGTTTCGACTATACGTTGACAGGCTAATGCTGTAACCGGTGTTTTTTCGGAAGGCTTCCATATACAAACGTTGCCGCAAACCCATGCCAGCATGGAGTTCCAACTCCATACGGCTACCGGGAAGTTAAAAGCGGAAATGATACCTGTAATACCCAGCGGATGCCATTGTTCATACATACGGTGTCCCGGACGTTCGGAGTGCATACTGAGGCCATAGAGCTGGCGGGAAAGACCTACTGCAAAATCGCAGATATCGATCATTTCCTGTACTTCTCCGTAACCTTCCTGCAGGCTTTTACCCATTTCATAGGAAACGAGCCTGCCCAGGTGCTCTTTATGGGCACGCAGGGCTTCGCCGATCTGGCGCACTATTTCTCCTCTTCTGGGGGCAGGCCACTGACGCCACTCCCGGAATGCCTCCTGTGCTACGGCAATCACTGCATCGTAATTGCTGCGGTCTGCACTTTTAACAGTAGCAATGGTTTTATTGTCAACCGGAGATACAGACACGATGTCTGCTCCGCTGGCATTCAGCCAGTGTTTGCCGGTGCTTACCCCGCTTTGTTGTGCGCTGATGCCGAAAGCTTGTAAAGTATCTTGTGCCATGATAGGTTTATTAATGAACTAAATTAGGAACTTTTTTTTGTTTGAGCCGAGTAGGTGCTTTCAAAGATCTTGTCTGCATTGCCAGCTTCAAAGCCTTCCCGGCGGTGTTCCCGGCGGATTTCCGCAGCAGACAGGGTGGCAAACTGCTGTAAAACCCTTCTCTCTGCAAATTCTACATAAGAACCGGCAATTTTGGTGGTTTCCCCGCCTGCAAAGGTGGCTTCTATCATGCCCGCCACTGTGGCGCTTTGCAACAGATTACCGTCGGGGCTGGTTTTAATCTTGCCGCCGGCATCATTGAGGACAAAGCTGTTCTTTTCGAGGAAGCTGTTAAACTCTGCTATAGTATTATATCCGGGAGGCAGGTTATGTACACTTACCGTAAAATGGTTCAGGTAATAGCGATTATAGATCACCCAGGCGGCATATTCGCTTTCAGCAGCCAGTGCCTGGAAGTCGGCCAGGATAGGGGTACGCCAGAGCCCACTGTGCAGGAAGGTGTCTACTGCTTTGCTGTCATCCAGATTGAGCTGGGTTACCGGATCTACCGTTACTTCGTTGGTATAACTGGTAATGATGTCCTGTGCCTGCTGGCTCAGGTCTTTTACCCGCAGCTCGCTGATAAAGATGCGCGGATACCTGGGTGATGGTGGTGCATACCACCAGGCATCCAGCTTCTTGGACGCAAAATAGTAATGTTCCATTTTCGTATAGCCGTAATGGAGAAAGATTTTCTCCAGCGACTGTACCCCGAGTTGTGGTACTCCCATAGTACGGAAAGCGATATGGTCGTTTTCGATATCGTCCGCTTTTTCGATTAATCCGTCCCGGATCATGGCAGCAATTACTGCTGACACGTCTGGTACCCGCTCCTGGTAACGGCTCATCAGGCCGTTTAATACTTCTTGTAACATGACGTTTGTTTGAGCTTCCAGCTACCAGCCTGTGGCTGGCTGCTAATTATAAAATTGTGCAAACCTGTTATTGATCAGGTCCTTGAAATTCACATCTTCCTGTTTTACAAATCCGTTGGCAGGCAACAATCCTTTTGCATGCAGGTCTATGACTGCACAGGCAGCACCGGCGGTGGTGAGCTGAATAGCAGTAAAGTCCTGTCCGCCAACTTCCTGGTTGTATATCTTACGCGAATATGAGCGTTGTACCGAGCGGCCGTTGATGGTACCGGACACAGACACAAACACCAGCACTACGTCCTGCTGCGTGAAAGGTATACTATCTTCCATAATCTCCTTCAGCATTTCCCGTTTTTTATTCAGTTTGAGCTCGCTGAGCAATATTTTCATCAGGTGGCAATGGCCGGGATATCTGACAGTTTTATAATCCAGATTATATACTTTTCCATCCAGTATTTCCGCCAGGGCAGAGAGTCCGCCGGAGGTGTTGAAGGCTTCGTATTCCACGCCGTCGAGGGCAAAACGTTCGTAGCCTTCCATAGGCATTACCTGCTTTCGTTCTCCTTCGTAGATGGCATCACAGGGATTGCAGTATTCGTTGATCAGTCCGTCGGTGCTCCAGGTGAGGTTGTACATCAGGCTGTTGGTAGGGAACTGAGGCAGCGCACCTACGCGCAGTCTTACGGAGTCGAGGGTATCAAACTGCTTAGCGATATCATAAGCAGCGATACTGATGAAACCCGGTGCCAGTCCACATTGTGGCATAAAGCTCACTTTCGCGTTCTGTGCGATGTCACGGATAGCGTTGGTGGTGGCCACATCTTCGGTCAGGTCGAAGTAGTGGGTATTGGCTTTGGCAGCGGCGGCCGCGATTTTTACGTTCAGGAAAAACGGGCAGGCGCTCAGAACGATGTCCTGAGCTTCCAGAGCTGTTTCCAGGGCGGCAGCATCATTCACATCCAGTTTGGCCTTGTGGATGTTGCTGTCAGTACATTTGTCGAGCAGGGCCTGGTTGCTGTCTGCCAGTGTTACCTGGTAGTCGCCGGATTGTTGTAACAGGAATGCTGCTGTTTCGCCGATCTTGCCGGCGCCGATGATCATTACACGTTTCATAAACTATTGGAATTATTGGTGAATAAGCAGAAGCTGGCCGAAACGTAAGCACAGTATGCCCTCTCCATATAAGAGTACCCTGCATGGCAAAATTTACCAAGCAGGAAGGCATAACATCGGTATTAATAAAATAAATACCAGTGCGTCCGTTACAGCGCATTAATTTTCCCTAACAGGAAGGGACCCACGAAATAAATCAGGAAGATGGTGTTACCTGCTCTTTCGAACTCAAGGCACGTGGGAGCAGGTGCTCCGCAGATAGGAGAGAAGAGAGAGTTGTATGTTTAGCAGGTAATTCATTTACAATTATAAAAAGCTAATATAGGGAAAAATTACGAAACGCGAAAAATAAAAGAGGCGCTGCAAGCTTATCTGCAGCGCCTCTTCTGATATATGCGTATTAATATTGTTCTTTTTCATTCGGGAAGTCCTGCGACTTAACATCGCTGATATAGGCCTGTGTGGCGTCATATATCTGAGAGTATAGATCGAGGTAGCGGCGCAGGAAGCGGGGTTTGAACTCTTTGTTGATGCCCAGCATATCATGCATCACCAGTACCTGTCCGTCTACATTGCCAGCACCGATGCCGATGATGGGAATATGTACTGCAGCAGCTACTTCTTTTGCCAGCGCAGCCGGAATCTTTTCGAGTACAATGGCGAAGCAGCCTGCATCCTGCAGGAGTTTGGCGTCGCTGATGAGTTTTTGTGCCTCTGCATCTTCAGTGGCTCTCACTGCGTAGGTGCCAAATTTGTAGATAGACTGTGGTGTGAGGCCCAGGTGTCCCATCACTGGTACGCCGGCAGAGATAATCCTTTTTACAGACTCGATGATTTCTTCACCGCCTTCTATTTTGATACCATGTGCACCGGTTTCTTTCATGATGCGGATGGCAGAATTGAGTGCTTCCTTGGAGTTGCCCTGATAAGAGCCGAAGGGCAGGTCTACCACAACAAAACAACGTTTGATCGCTCTGATGACAGAGGAGGCGTGGTAGATCATCTGGTCGAGTGTGATAGGCAGGGTGGTTTCATGGCCGGCCATTACATTGGACGCAGAATCACCTACCAGTATTACATCGATGCCGGCATCATCAAAGATCCTGGCCATGGAATAGTCATAGGCGGTGATCATGGAGATTTTTTCCCCGTCTAATTTCATCTTCTGCAGAACATGCGTGGTCACACGCTTGATATCTTTATGCACAGACATAGTCATGTAGTTTTATACCAAAAAATCCCTCAAAGGTTATGATATAAAAAGAAATAAGGAAAATTTTTTTATATATGGTTATTGGAATACATTGGCCGGGACGGCGATTTCCCTGTACAGCGCTTGTATGAGACCGTCTGCCAGACCGATTTTGGGAACGAATATCTCGTTGGCCCCGGCCCAGCGCATGGCGTTGATATAGATCTGCAGGGCGGGCACAATCACGTCGGCACGGTCTTCCCGCAGGTTGTACATATGTATGCGTTCTTCAATGGAGAAGTTGCTGAATTCCTTGTAATAATCCTTGAGTGTGTCCAGCGAAAGTGGTTTACCTTCCTTGCGTTTGGACATGGAAAACACCTTGTTGATGTTGCCTCCGGAGCCAATGGCGGTAACTGGTCCGATGGATTTAAGCTGTTGTTTGAGGAAGTCTTTCATCTGCTGCCAGGAGCTGTCAGCGACCTGCTGGTGCAGCAGCCGGATGGTACCGATGTTGAAAGATTCCTTGAAAACCAGGCGGGTACCGCTGAAAAGTGTCAGTTCCGTACTGCCGCCGCCAACGTCGATGTAGAGGTAAGACCTGCTTTTATCGAGGTTTTCTGCGATATGGTTTTCATAAATAAAAGAAGCTTCTTCCTGACCGGAAATGATTCTGATATCGATACCGGTCTGTGTTTTTACCTCCTGCAGGATTACCGCACCATTGCTGGCATCGCGCATGGCAGAGGTAGCACAGGCTTTCAGGTATTTTACTTCATATACGTCCAGTAATAATTTGTAGGCCTTGATCGTGTCTATCAGATGACAGGCCCTTTTTTCAGAGATCGAACCATTGTCGAATACGTCGAAACCCAGCCGCAGCGGGACTCTAACCAGGTTCACTTTGGTAAAATCCATTGCGCCCGAACTGCTGGGAGATGCCTCCGAGATCAGCAGTCTCGCCGCATTGGAACCAATATCAATCGCAGCTAGTTTCATCTGTTACAAGTCTGTTTTGAGACACAAAAATAAGGCATTTCATTTAGGGATTTTTTCATTTAGGGATTTTTTGATTTGAAGAGGTTCCAAATCCCTGAATTTCCAAATTCCTAAATTTCAATGGTATTGTTTTTCTCGCAGATATTTATAAATTTCTATCTGCGTACGGATTTTTTTATCGCCGTCTTTTTTGTACTGATTGGTCTGCTGATTGTCCAGTATACGGGCTTTTACATTGCCGCTGAGCTGGATGTTCATGATATCGGCCAGCTCTTTACGTATAGCCGGGTCCGTTATAGGCACTGCTGCTTCCACGCGGTGGTCCAGGTTGCGCACCATCCAGTCGCAGGAGGCGATGAATACTTTTTCTGCGCCTCCATGGTGGAAAATAAACACACGGGCATGTTCCAGGTATTCATCCACGATGCTGACAGCTGTGATGTCCTTTTTCCATTTTTTGTTTTCTGTATAGGCGCAGCAGATGCCTCTGATCACCATTTTGATGTCTACACCAGCTTTGGCAGCTTCGTAGAGTTTGGTGATCAGGATAGGGTCGGAGAGGGAGTTCATTTTGAGCACCATCCCGGCCTTCTTTTTATTTTTGGCGTTTTTGATTTCCCGGTCTATGAGGCGCAGGTAGGTATCGCGCATATTGAGCGGACTTACCGGCAGTGTTTTGCAGCCTTCCAGAATTTTGACATCATGACGCGTATTTTCCAGGTAGGAGAAGACGCGGTTGATGTCGGCTATCACGGAGCGGTTGGCAGTGAGCAGGCAATGGTCGCCATATACCTCGGCTGTTCTTTCATTGAGGTTGCCGGTGCTTACAAAACCACATTGTACGGTCTTGTTGCCGATCCGTTTTTTGATCACGCACAGTTTGGCATGCACTTTCATGTCAGGAACACCCAGAAATACTTTTACGCCTTCATCTTCCAGTCTCGACTTCCAGTCGATGTTGGCAGCTTCATCAAAGCGGGCGCGCAGTTCCAGTACTACGGTCACATGTTTACCGTTGCGGGCGGCATTGACCAGCGCATTCACGATCTTCGAATTACGGGCAAGCCTATACGCAGTGATTTTGATGGAAGAAACATTCGGATCGATGGCTGCTTCCCTTAACAGATCGATGATGGTATCAAATGAGTGGTAGGGGAAGTGCAGCATTACATCCTGCCGCTGTATGACATGCATCACGCTGGGAGCATCGTTGAACAGCGGGTGGATGAAGGTTTTACGATGTGAATGCGGTGGAAAGATCGAATCAGGAAAATCCATAAAGTCCTTGAAATTATGGATACGGGCGCCGGGAATGAGATTGTCCTTGCCGGAGAGCCCCAGGCGTCGGATCAGGTATTCCAGCAGCAGCGGATCGATGTCCTTGTCGTATACAAACCTCACAGGTTTACCCTTGCGCCGGTCTTTAAGCCCTTTCTCGATCTGATGGATCAGGCTGTCGGAGATATCGTTGTCGATATCGAGTTCGGCATCACGGGTTACTTTGATGATATGGGAAGAAAATTTATCATACCCGAAGTAGGAGAATACATGCGGTAAACAGAAGCGTATCAGGTCTTCCAGCAGGATGATATCATGTTCGCCTTCTTTGGAAGGGAGGATGATAAAACGCGGCAGCACGTTGGATGGTATTTCAATGAGGGCAAACTTCTGTCGTACGGAGTTGTCCTGCCGGGCCAGTACTACGGCCAGATAGATGGACTTGTCGCGCAGGATAGGGAACTGTTGTATGCTTTCGATCATCAGGGGGATGATGTTGGTGCGTACCTGTTCGTTGAAGTAGTTGAGTACAAACTTCTGTTGCTCTTTATTGAGATGTTTTTCTGTGCGCAGGAAAATATGCTGGGCTTCCAGTTCGTGTGCGATATCCTTCCAGATACGGTCAAATTCGCGTTGCTGGTCTATTACGTTGGTTTGTATCTGGTCCACGATTTTACCCGGATTTTCTTCCAGGTGCATTTTAGTGGCTTTGTTGATCGACATCATTCGTTTCAACGTGGCTACTCTGACGCGGAAAAATTCGTCGAGATTATTGGAGAAGATGCCGAGGAACCGGATACGTTCCCGCAGGGGAACACTGGGATCGGCGGCTTCCTGCAGCACTCTGGCATTAAAGGACAACCAGCTGATATCCCTGGCGATCATCTTTTTTGCCAGCACCGGCGGTTTGGCGGGTGTTTTTTTGGAAGGGGTTTTTTTACTGATATTTTTTTTCGGTGAAACTATAGTTGGTGTTGTCATAATATCCAGGTTCTCCGTATGTGGCATCCTCATACAAACAATTTTACATTCAAAAAATTCACTTCATTTAAGTTGCGATAATACAGCTTTCAATGAAGTTATGCCATTAAATTAAAGTTAAGAAAAAGCAGGCAGATGGCCACTTGTTCCTGAGCATAACAGAACGAACCGCTGTTGTGGCAAGGGATAACAGGTATACGGCGCCTGCGTTTACGGGCGGATGTTAAATTGTTGCTAAAAAAGAGGATCAGGATTGAGCCTGAGAAGCCGATTGTTTTTTATTGATGATAGGGAGGGCTATCAGGCTGAGGAAGCCAACGAATACCACCAGGAGGGTTTGTACCACCCAGATGATCCAGCCGAAGGCATAACCGATTACATAGCTGATGCCATACAGCTCGAGGGCTTTCTGTACGAGTGCCTGGTAGGCGCCGATACCGCCGGGAGTAACGATCATGCCTATGCTGCCGATCATCAGTACGGCGAAGGCGGCGCTGATGCCCAGGTGAGTGGTTTCCTGGAGGCAATAGAAGCCGATATATACCTGGGAAAGGTAGCAGCCCCATATGAGTATGCTCTGGAGGATAAACCAGCCTTTGTTTTCCATTTTACCGATGGAGAAGATGCCTTCCATAACCCCTTTGGCGAGTGCTTTGATGGTGATGGCGGCTTTGGAGCGGGCAAAGCGGCGCAGGAGCCAGAGCAGTGCCAGCACGGCTATGATACCGGCAACGGCGAGCAACAACAGCTGCATGCCATTGGCACTGGAAATTTTCCGGGCCAGGGGCAGGTAGATATCATGATGTACATAGGCTCCCAGCACATCTATCTGTGTGAGGATGGTGATAGCGATCAGCAGTACGAGGCAAAGCATGTCTACGGCTCTTTCCGCGATCATGGTGCCTACGAGTTTGTCGGCCGGTATTTTTTCATATTGTGCGAGGATACCGCAGCGGGTTACTTCTCCGAGCCTGGGAACGGCCAGGTTGGCGAGGTATCCGACCATTACGGCAAAGAAGGTGTTGAGGGTAGTAGGCTGGTACCCCAGTGGTTTCATGAGGAGTTTCCAGCGGGTGGCGCGCAGCCAGTGGCTGAGGAGTCCCATGATGATAGCGGGTATGGCCAGCCAGTAGTTGGCCTTACGCAAGGCTGCGTTGATCTGATCCCATTGCTCGGGTGTAAGGTCTTTAGTAACCAGCCATATCAGCAGCACCCCGATGCCAAAAAAACAAATAAACTTGATGACGTTCTTTAGTGTTTTGGGCATCGTCCAAAGAGGTTTTAGGGTGTTTAGCTAATCAGTGTTACGGGACTATAATTTATTTCCTTCTTTCGGGAAAACGGCAATAGGTGTATATTTTTTCGCTTCTTCGAAGTCCATGGTGGCATAGGAAATAATAATCACGATATCACCTGGGGCAACAAGACGAGCGGCCGGGCCATTCATACAGATTACACCGGAACCTCTTTTACCTTTGATCACGTAAGTCTCCAGTCTTTCGCCGTTATTGACGTTTACCACCTGCACTTTTTCGTATTCAATCAGGCCGGCAGCGTCCATCAGGTCTTCATCTATTGTTATGCTTCCAACATATTGCAGGTTAGCTTCTGTAACAACCGCGCGGTGGATCTTACACTTTAATATTTCTATTTGCATGATTATTCTGAACTATATTGCTAATAAGCAGTCTGCAAAGCTATGTAAAAAAAGGATTCGGGCAAAGGATTCCCGCAAAGGTGCCAGGTACCGGAGGTATCAAAGGATTATTTTAAGTTTTTTTTAACAGGGTATGCTGTCATGAATCCTTTTGATTTTCGTTTAGCCCTGAAGGGTGGACAAATTTTTTGGTCCGGTGGTCTGGTGTCTTTGCGGGAGTTATCGGTGTTTAGTTCTTTTGTGAGAGGGAACCCCGGAGGACCATATTGTCGATGAGCCTTATTTCTCCGAGCCAGGCGGCGATGGCGGCTACGACGGTATGATCACCGGGAGGTTCGGAGATATGCCGGAGCTGGCCATCATTGAGGATGAGGATGTCTACGTATTCGGGTTCGAAGCCTTGTTTTTTGAGTTCGTCGAAGGCTTCGTGGGCGGCTTCGAGGAGGAAGAGGCCTTTACCAAATTCGGTACGTAGTTTTTCGAGCGCTTCGTAGATGGCGACGGCTTTTTTTCTGGCGGCGGGGGAGAGGCGCTGGTTGCGGCTACTCATGGCGAGGCCGGATGTTTCGCGGAGGGTGGGGCACACGACCAGTTCCACATTGGATTTAGTGATTTGCAGCAGTTTACGTATAATTAAACATTGTTGCAGATCTTTTTGCCCCATAAAAAGCTTGTGAGGCTGAACAATATCCAGTAATTTGTGTACGATACGACCAACACCCTGGAAGTGGCCGGGACGGAATTTGCCTTCGAGAATGGTTTCGAGGTCGCCGAAGTCGTAATGCTCGCCTTCAGTCAGCCCTTCCGGATACATCTCTTCGACAGATGGTAAAAAAAGTATATCTGTAGATGCATCATTTAATTTTTTTATATCCTCTTCAATAGTAATGGGATATTTTTCGAAATCTTTTGGGTCATTGAATTGTGTCGGATTGACAAAGATGCTGCAAACGACGACATCATTCTCATTCCTGGCAGCCTGAATAAGTGACAGGTGCCCGTTGTGCAGGGCGCCCATAGTTGGCACAAAACCAATGCTTTTGTTGCTTTTTCTTACCAGGTCCAGGTGCTTCTTCAGGTCATTGCGGCGCTTAAATAGATACATAAAACATTGCTTAAAAGGATGTTAAAACTGACAGATTGGCCAATATTCCGTAAAAAATCCGTAATTTTGCAAGCCAAATTAAAAATTACTGCATTAATAATCAGCGTTAAATGTCCACAAAGAAAAGAATTCTTTTTATTGCCCAAGAGATGTCGCCTTACCTGGAACTGAGTGATTACGCGGCAATGGTCAATAAAATGGCAATTAAGTCCAATGAGGCCGGCCTGGAAGTGAGAGTGATCATGCCAAGATTTGGAATTATTAATGAGAGAAGACACCGCTTGCATGAGGTGGTAAGATTGTCTGGTATCAACATCGTGATTGACGGGGATGATTACCCGCTTATCATTAAAGTGGCCTCTCTGCCGAATGCCCGTTTGCAGGTATATTTCCTGGATAACGAGGATTATTTTAAGCGGAAGACCGTATTTGCTGATGAAAACGAAGAGTTTTTTGATGATAATGCGGCGCGTTCAGTATTCTTCTGTAAGGGAGCCCTGGAAACCGTTAAGAAATTCGGATGGCCTCCCGACATCATTCATTGCAGTGGCTGGATGACCTCCCTTATTCCTATGTACCTGAAAACCGCTTATAAGAAGGAGCCGGTTTTCGCCCATTCTAAAATCGTATATTCTTTATCCCCTAATAGCTTTAAGGAAAAACTGGGTGCTTCCTTTATCAAGAAGGCGACCATCAGCAACCAGATCAAGGAAAAAGACCTGGAACTCTTTAAAGAAGGCACTAATACCGCGTTGAACAGAGGAGCCGGAAAGTATGCGGACGCTGTAGTGCTGGCTGGCGAGAAGGTGGAGAAAAAAGTTGTAGATGAACTAAAGGCTGAAAAAGGTAAAATCATCGTTCCATATAAAAAAGAGAATGAGGATCTTGCTGATTACCTGGCACTTTATAATCAATTGCTTGGCAAATAACTATATTTGGAGAATTTTCGCCAACTTCATTATAACTAACAACAATAACGCGTGAAGATTAATTTCAGGAACCTTAGCTTTGTAGCCGCCTCTTTTGCACTGTTGTATGGCGCCTCCGGTTGCAACGAGTCTACCATCCTCGGAAAGGGATTGATCCCTCCGGGCGACTTCGTGAATGCCCAGGACACTACTATCAATGGCATCATTGCCAATAATATTCTCCGGTACGACTCCTCCCTGATCAACGGTTTCAACCGTTATGAAAAAGCCCTTGGCTCGATCACTACTGACCCCGTTTTCGGTAAAACACACGCTTTTGTATTCATGCAGGTAGGTCTGCCTACCAGCGCGTTTACCTTCGCCGGTACCGGACAGACGCTCGACTCCGTAGTGTTGTCGCTCGACTATCTGGGCTTCAAGGGAGATTCCACCACCAGTCAAACCTTCCGCGTATACAGAATGGCGGAGCGGGGATTTACAAGGGATTCCAACTACGCCTATAACAAACCGCTGGCTTACAACCCGGGTGAACTGCTGGGTACTGCCACGATAACGCCTATAGCTCTCCGTGATTCTGTATCTGTTTATGGCACTAAAGAAACACCGCAGTTACGTATCAAACTCAGTAACACGTTTGGTAACGATCTGCTGCAGCAAAAGTCTGACGGCGCTTTTGCCAACGACTCTTCTTTCCGTGCCTACCTCAAAGGATTCGCATTGGTGCCTGATACCACCTCCGGTACTAACAGGAACATGCTGTACTTTGACATGAATAACGCCAACACCAAGTTGACTGTGTTTTATAAAAACAGCACCCAGGACTCGCTCCGTGCTACTTTTGCATTTAACAACAGCAGCAGCGGGCATTCCAATTTTATTGCACGCAACTACAACGGTTCGGAAGCCAGCAGATTTATCAACACCGGTAACGCGAGTGGAGACAGTATCCTGTTTCTGCAAAGCACCCCCGGCCTGTTTACCAACCTGCTGATACCTAACCTGGAAAACTTCCCCAATGTGATCATCAACAAGGCAGAACTGGTCATCACCCAGATTACCGTTGGTTCGGCTGATATGAACAATATCTTTACTGAACCGGCCAACCTGAGCCTGGTGCAGTATACCGGCAGCGGGGACTCTCTCAAAAACGTGATCGACTTTAACATGGGAGCTCAATATTTTGGCGGTGGTAAACAAACCATCACTAATTTTGGTGGTGTACGGGTGTCCCAGTATGCTTTTAACATCGGCCGCTTCATGCAGATGCTGATCAAGAAACAGGAAAGTAATACCGGTTTTAAATTGCGGGTAGTTCCTACTACCTTTGCAGATGTTGACCGTCTTAAAGCGGGAGGTACTAAATTATCACAGTATAATATTAAATTGCGAATCATTTATACCAAACCATAAAATCAGCTAATTCTTTTTATTATGCCTTATCTTTTTACGTCTGAATCTGTTTCAGAAGGACACCCCGATAAAGTAGCCGATCAGATTTCTGATGCACTGATCGATCATTTTCTGGCATATGATCCATCATCCAAAGTAGCTTGTGAAACCCTTGTAACTACCGGACAGGTTGTACTGGCAGGTGAAGTTAAATCAGAGGCTTACCTGGACGTACAGGACATCGCCCGCGAAGTAATTCGCAAAATTGGATATACCAAGAGTGAATATATGTTTGAAGCCAATTCCTGTGGTATCTTTTCTGCTATCCATGAGCAGTCTCCGGATATCAATCAGGGAGTTGAGCGTAAAGCACCTGAAGAGCAGGGCGCCGGCGACCAGGGTATGATGTTTGGTTACGCTACCCGCGAAACTGACAACTATATGCCGCTGGCACTGGACCTCGCACACAAACTGTTGCTGGAACTGGCTGCACTGCGCAGAGAAAACAAAGATATTACCTATCTGCGTCCTGATGCAAAATCACAGGTAACCATCGAATACTCTGATGACAACAAACCTGTAAGGATTGATACCATCGTGATCTCCACTCAGCACGACGACTTCGGTCCTGATGATGAAATGCTGGCGAAGATTAAAGCCGATATGATCAATATCCTGATCCCTCGCGTAAAAGCCAAGCTGAAACCAGAGCTGCAGCAACTGTTTGACGGATACGATATCCAGCATCATATCAACCCAACCGGTAAATTTGTGATCGGTGGTCCTCACGGTGATACCGGCCTCACTGGTCGTAAAATCATCGTAGATACCTACGGTGGTAAAGGTGCTCACGGTGGTGGTGCTTTCTCCGGTAAAGATCCTTCCAAAGTAGACCGTTCTGCTGCCTATGCTACCCGTCATATCGCCAAAAACCTGGTAGCTGCAGGTGTTTGCGACGAAGTACTGGTACAGGTGTCTTACGCAATCGGTGTTGCCAAACCATGCGGTGTTTACGTTAATACCTATGGCACTGGCAAAGTAAAAATGAAGGATGGTGAGATTGCGAAAAAAGTAGAAGAAATCTTTGATCTGCGTCCTTACGCTATCGAGCAAAGACTGAAACTGCGCAATCCTATCTACAGTGATACTGCTGCCTATGGCCACATGGGCCGCGAACCTAAAGTGGTGACCAAAGTCTTCAACAAAGGAAAGAAAAACGAGAAATCCGTAGAGGTAGAACTGTTTACCTGGGAAAAACTCGACTACGTAGATAAAGTAAAAGCTGCTTTCGGACTTTAATTCGTTCGCAGTTAAGTTTATAGCATAGTTTGTATCAAAAAGCCCTGCTTCTCCGGAAGCAGGGCTTTTTGCTTTATTTTTAAAAGTGGTTACTGTAACTTACACCCCCGAAGAAAGATCCCCCATCATGCATATTGCCAAGAAAATTTTCTACCAGACAATTCGGTTGGCCAACTTATCCCTGTTAAAAAAAAGTAGCGGCAACCGGTTATTGTTACCCTATCACCACCTGGTAAGCGATGAACAGGTACCACATGTCAAACACCTGTATCCCTATAAAGGCATAAAAGCCTTTCAGGAAGATCTTGACTACCTGCTGCGTCACTTTCGTCCTGTTGGCCTGCAGGAGGTGCTGAAAAGTATACAAGAACAGCAACCCCTTCCCTCCAATGCTTTCCTGCTTACCTTTGATGATGGACTGAAAGAAGTATCGGAAGTGATTGCCCCGCTGTTGTTGCGTAAGGGGATACCGGCCGTTTTTTTTCTGAACACGGCATTTCTGGATAACCAGGAACTCTTCTACCGGTTTAAAATCAGTCTGATTATTGACGCATTGTTTCAACAGCCCCACAGCGGTGCATTGCAAGCCGAAATGGCGCGCATCCTGGCTTTACCATCCACACCAGACCTGCAACAGCTGGTCCAGGCAGTGAAGGGGATCACTTACAAAAAACGAAACCTCACTGATGAGCTGGGGACAGCCATGGATCTCTCTTTCGATACCTACCTGCGCAAACAGCAGCCGTTTATGAGTACCGCCCAGGTGCAACAGCTGGTGGAACAAGGTTTCGCTATCGGAGGGCATAGTATCGATCATCCTTATTACAAAGAGTTGTCACTGGAGGAAATGCTACACCAGACGACAGCATCGGTGAACGTACTGGCGGAGCGGTTTAAGTTGCCCTATAAAGTATTTGCGTTCCCGCATTCAGATGCCGGTATTCCCGCGGTGTTTTTTGACAGGCTGCTGAAAGGTCCTCAGCCCGCGCTGGACCTTATTTTTGGTACCAACAACCAACGAACAGACATATACCCTGAAATATTACACCGTTTTAATTGTGAGCGTCCGGAAATAAGTATAACTGCAGCAGTGAAAGGTATCCTGTTTTACAACTACTGGCAGCGGAGAAAAGGAAAGGCTGCAATACACCGGCAGCAAGTATGATAAATATCTATATGTAAATATCAAAATAAGTTTCAACATGAGTTGAATTTTTTATTTGGAATTAATGAATTTATATATTATATTTATTTATGAATTATATAGGAATTTATATGTGTTTTTTGTTGAAAATGCAACCATTCGATGCATTTAAACATTAAATTTGCCGGTATTGAGAGAGAATCAGAATGGCTGCGGAATAGGATAGGTGTATTATCTGAAAAGCAAAAAAATAACCCTTAGTGAAAAACCGAACTAATCTTAAGACGTTCTCTGGGATCATACTGGCATTATTTATCCTTATACCATTTGTATGTTGGGCCCAGGGTGACCAGACAGCCATTAAAGTAAAAGTTACGCCTTCCGGAATGACTACCAACGCCTGGCTTCATCTGCCAGATGATTACTCCACCACCAATACAAATTATCCCCTGATTATTTTCCTGCACGGACTGGGGGAAGGAGGAACGGACATCAATGCGGTATTGGGGCAGGGGCTTCCCAAAGCCATTGCCAACGGGGCTAAAATGAATTTTACAGTAGGCGGAAAATCGTACAAGTTTATCGTGGTGTCGCCACAGATAGAAGGCGGCTGGGCCAAAGACTTTATGGTACAGGCTGTGCTGGAAGATATAAAAGCGAGGTATCGTGTTGATGTCTCCAGGGTTTATCTTACCGGCTTAAGTGCCGGCGGCTATGGCACCTGGAACTATGTAACCAGCAGTAAGGCTTATGCAGACAACATTGCAGCTATCGTTCCGGTATCTCCGGCGGCTATCTCCGCCGAACAGGCCAACAGCCTTTGCAATACCATTGTGGCAGCTGGTGTGCCGGTATGGTCTTTTGCCGGCAGTGGCAGCAGTGATGCCGCATTTTTATCCAATATGCAGTCTTATGAACAGAAATACAACAGCTGTAACCCTGATGTAAAGGCTGTTTCCAGGATTGTTTATGGTAGTGGCCACGATGCCGGTACCTGGGATAAAGTATACAATCCCGGTCACACCTACCAGCAGCCCAACATCTACGAATGGATGCTGCAATTCACCAATAAAAGCGTTACACAACCTGTCAATCATCCTCCGGTAATAGTACTCGCCAAGAGCAGCATCAGCGTGAAAACGCCTGTAAGTACCATACTGCTCGACGGAACGGCATCCTATGCGCCTAACAGCAGGATCACCAAATACCGCTGGGAAAAGATATCAGGACCTTCGCAAGGAGTGTTGATCTCTCCGGATGCGGCCTCCGTAACGCTGAGCAGCCCGGTAGTAGGTAGTTATGTGCTAAGTCTCACCGTTACCAACGCACAGGGTGTATCCAGCACCGCCAACGCCACTGTAACGGTAAATGCCACCGGTTCTTCTGTAGGCTGCAACTGTAAACATGTGATCCAGCCCGGCCCGGGAGGAGGTATCTACAGCGATGGGAACCAACGGAATGTACAACCCGGTGATACCATCTGTATACCTGCAGGTAACTATCCCTACATACAGTTCTTTAATTATAAAGGCTCTCCCGAAAAACCGCTGGTATTCATCAATTGCGGAGGACAGGTAAGGGTGGGGGACGGGGGGAATTACGGATTGATCTTTAACCATTCGCAGTATTTTAAAGTAACCGGTTCCGGCAGCGACGATAAGTACGGTTTTTATATCGACGGTGTAGGAAAACTCCTCAGTAGCGGACTGGCCATGGGCAAAGGATGTACCGACTATGAAGCAGAAAGGATTGAAGTAGCCAGAGCATCTGCCGGCGTCCTCGCCAAAATCAACCCCGATTGTGACCCTATCAACCAATACCCCAACTTCGCTATCCGCAACCTCAGTTTTCACGATCTTTATGTACATGATATAGGTGGAGAAGGTCTCTATATAGGACATACACTTCCCAACGGCATAGATGTTACCTGCAGCGATGGCAGCGTTATTCATGTCCTGCCTCCCCGTATCTATAATCTGAAAATATATAACGTCACCACCCGGAATACAGGATGGGACGGGATTCAGGTGGCCTCCGCGCCGGAAGGCGTGGAAATATTCAACAACGAAGTATACAATTTCGGGACAGAAAATAAGGGCAGCCAGCAAGCTGGTATCATTATGGGTGGAGAATCCCGTGGTGTGATCTATGATAACAAGGTGATCAAAGGAACCGGTAATGCCATTGAAGTATTTGGTACCGGCCTGACTAAAGTCTACAACAACATCATCAGCGATTGCGGCTGGGACGGCACTGCCACCGGGCAGGACGCCATTTTTGTGGATGACAGGCCTACCCGTAATAATTACAAACCCCTGCAGGTATATCTGTTGAATAATACTGTTGTCAACTCCAGACGAAGCGGTATTATGATATTAAGTACCTACGGTACTGTAGGCACAGACAACCTCCTGTATAATAATCTGATCGTGGGTGGTGGCTCTTCTGTTAGTGGTGACAGAGGATTTGTCAATATTATGAAAGGGATAGAGTACAAATCGTCCAACAATCTTTACCTGGCCAATGCAGGAGTCGCTGGCTTCAGAGATGCGCCGGAAAAGGATTTTCACCTGGTGGCAGGATCCCCGGCCGTTGATAAAGGAATGGACCTGACCAGCTATGGTATTACTTCAGACTTCGACGGGGATGTAAGGCCCTACAACAGAATATTTGATGTGGGCGCAGATGAATATAGCGGAGAAACACCAGGCAACAGGCCACCAGTGGCCAGAGCCGGCAACAATATTTCCATCACCCTGCCGGTAAATGCTGTACAGCTGGATGGTTCAGCTTCTTCAGACCCGGATGGTATCATTATCTCCTATCAATGGGAAAAGGCAGGTGGCCCTGCTGCTACGATCGAATCACCCGCCAGTGCGAGAACAACGGTTAGTGGTCTGGTGGTGGGGAGTTATACCTTTGAACTGACAGTTACAGACAATAAAGGGATAACAGCCAAAGATCGTGTAACCGTTACCGTATATCCCGAAGGACATAAATCACCCGTGGCCAATGCGGGCAGAAGTATGACCATCACCTTGCCGGCAAGCGCTGTAAAACTGGATGGATCTGCATCCTATAGCCCTGATGGACAGCTGGTAAAATATTTCTGGCAGCGTATTTTCGGAGATGTAGCTGCACAGATTATCTCTGCTGATAAGGACATTGCCTTTGTAACAGGGTTAGTAAAAGGAATATATGAATTTATGTTGACCGTAACGGACGACAAAGGGGAAAACGCTACCGCCACCGTAACGCTTACGGTGCTGGATGATAATGACCATAGTTCACGAAGGATCGTGTTATTCCCCAATCCCTCTTCTGATTTCCTGCAGCTTAGGTTAGACGAAGTCCTCACAGATAATATCTCGGTACATATTTACAGTATTACCGGTCAGCTGATCCAAACGTATACCTTTAAGCAGGGCACAACGGTACAGGAACAACTCGATATCCGTAAGCTTGTTCAAGGCATATACATGCTGCAGATCACCAATGGAAAAGATTTTAATGAAACAATCAAATTTGTAAAATCCTGAATACTGTAGCTTTTATATTCTTGTTTTCACCAGTGCATATTTCTGCTTCATACTCAGGAAGCGCTTCTCATACCATTCATAGCTGAAATAGGCGATAATACAGGTGATCATCACACAGGCTACCGGATATAACAACTCATAAATCAGAACAGATTTTTGCGCCCCGAAAATCCGCTGAAACCCCATCATCAGCAATTGACAGATAGGTGTATGGAACATATAGATGCCATAGGAGATTTTACCCAGTGTTTTGAACACCGGCTGCTCCAGGTTTAAGATACTGTTCTCCGAAACTGCGGCCAGCATGAGATATCCGAATAGTGCGGCGTGGATGAAATGATCAAAATAGTATTTGCTCACCACCGGTATTTTTAAAACAGAAAATGCCACCAGCACTGTGATGATGAGCATCAACCACTGAAGGGATTTGCTGAAGCCCTTGCGCAGAAAATTCGTATATGCTTCCCGGTGAAATAAGATATAAGCTGCCAGCATACCGGTACCAAAAAGCTCCAGTTTGTCGAACAGCAGCAGATAACTTGTTTCCAGCAGATGAGTGGTGGATACGTTGTA
The DNA here is from genome assembly GCF_018255755.1 of Chitinophaga sp. HK235. Lineage (NCBI taxonomy): Bacteria > Pseudomonadati > Bacteroidota > Chitinophagia > Chitinophagales > Chitinophagaceae > Chitinophaga > Chitinophaga sp. HK235. The sequence continues at coordinate 517,795 of NZ_CP073766.1, forward strand.
ATATAAAGGCACTATCACACAAAACAATTTGCTGATAAAACCCAGGCCTATCAGAATAATAAATAATGTTTTGAGCCGCTTGCGGAAAAATATCAGCAGCAGTGGCCAGAGCAGATAAAACTGTTCTTCTATACAAACAGACCAGGTTATTTCCACAATACCATTGTTGTAGGGAAAAAAGGCCAGCTGTATATTGACCGCAAAGAGCAGCAGGAAAAAGAGATTGGTCCCTATCACCAGCCAGTCAGTAGTCGCAGGGAGATGCAGCGCCTTAAACATAAAGGGCGCGATCAGGGTCAGTCCTATGCCGTAGGCCAGGTAGAGCGGCCATATACGGAGTATCCTGCGGACATAGAAGTTTTTAAAATTAATAGTGCCTGTTTGCGCCTGTTCACTCAACAGCAGATAACTGATCAGGAACCCGCTTAATACAAAGAAGAGATTTACACCTATCCGCCCGGTGCTTACGAAAGCCTCGTTGAGAAAGGGAAACGCATCTACCTTAAAATGCGATTTAAAAAATTGTGCATGGTGCAGAATAACCAGCAGTGCTGCTATAAACCTGATGCCATCCAGATTTTTAAAGTAAATTTTCATTCTATCGTATTAAACAGGAGTATAGGGATAATAGTGTATTAAGATCGTTTGTATTGCAGCATCCACGAATAAATGTTCATGCCGTTCTCCTTATAGCGGGGATCATAAAAATCCTTAAAGCAGCAATGTTTGTTCTGATGGATGGTGAGTTTGGTGAGCCCGGGTTTGTACTGGTTGGTACTGTCGATATAGGACTGTACGGCTTCCAGAAAATGGGGCTCTTTGGTACCTGCAAAATACCAGCAGTGCAGGCCGGCATTTGCTACCAGTTTAAACTGTTTCGTGTTTTTGTCATCCAGTGAAGTAGGAGACATGGCCACCACCGCTGCAATACGTTTGGTGATAGCAGGACTTTCTGTAACAGCCATCATTGCAGCCCAGCCGCCGGCGCTATATCCGGTCAGATAAACACGGGAAGTGTCTATACGGTAGGTTTGCAACAGGTCGTCCAGAACGGCCATGATTTCTTTGGGTTTCAGTCCGAAGCTGGGTGCCTGGGGCATCACCACAATGAACTTGTATTTTTGTTTGTCCACGGGATTGACCGCTTCGAGTTTTACGCCCTTGTCCAGCCAGAAGGGGATACCTTCCAGTGCCAGTTTGCTCAGATCATTGCCCGATTTGCTTTTCCCATGAAGGAAGATGATAATCGGGTATCTACGGGTGCTCACATTATAATCATCCGGTAACTGTATCAAAGCCCCGTTCTTTTTTCCACCCGCTGTTATTTTCACTTCTATCTGTTGCATGTTTCGCTGACCGAAGGTCATGTTGTGATACAACGATAAAGTAATTATCAGCAGGGCAGATAATAAATATTTCATTACAATACTTTTAAAATTCAGAATCGTATGCATGAAGTAGTGCTGCCTTTTATTTTTGCAGCAATACTTCTTCGAGTCTTACGCCAATCATTTCCTCTATCTGCAGTTTCACTACATTGAGGTCTCTCTGAAGGACCTTTTGTTTGAACAGTTGTTCGCTGTAGGATTTGGAGGCAGTGCTGTATTCCTGGTATCCTACGCCACCGCTGGAGAATTTCTCCTCTACTGTTTGCAGGTTGGCTGCTTCATCTTCTGCCATTTCTGTTTGAATGTTCAGCAGATCCGCTTTGTTGAGGTAGTCTTCATACAGTGACAGTATTTGTCTTTTAATCAGTCTTGCCAGTGTTTCTTTTTCTTCAGTAGCGATGGCCCTGTTTTTACGGGCAATTTTTACATCTGCAGGTTTGCTGATGAGTGATCCCAGGGGAACGTTGATACCGATGTTCCAGAGCGGGTAATAGATGTTGGCCCGATCAGGATTATTAGCCCTGTAGGCGCCTGTAGTTACCTCGTTGATGTTCATACTGGCAGTTACATAGTTGAGCCAGGAGGCACCTGCTTTGGTGACTTCATAGTCAGTTTTGTCTTTCTGATAACCGGCAATTCTCATCTGAGGATTGTCGAGTGCCAGTTCTACGAGCCGTTCTCTGATGGCATTGTTGGATGGGTTGGCAGAGGGCTGTGTCTGTGTCTGCGACTGAGGTTTCACATGGGGCGTCTTTTTTTGTGCATACATGCTTAAGGAGAGCAGCGCGGAACAGGAGAAAAGAAATATTCGTTTCATGATTAAATTGTTATTGGATTATTGGTATTGGGTTGTTCTTTATCGAACGTGATCAGTTTTATGATTGCGGCCAGCATGGCATAGAAGAAAAAACATCCTGGTATCTGGCCGATAGCTACCTGGGTATAATGGGCGATAATATAGCCGTACAAAGCGGCCACAATGGCCGCATAATAACCTTTAATCTCGGGCGATCGGCTACGATAGTAGTTTCTGATACCGGTACGCAGTATGATGAAGTAGGTGAAGCAGGTAAGTGCCAGTCCTACCCAGCCCATTTCCAGTGCGCTTTTGAGATAGCCGCTATCGGGCGGAAAGCCTGCCAGTGTATGCCCGGGATTATACTGGGCACCTACTACGCCGGAGGTACTTAATCCTCCTCCCAGCGGGTGACGCAGGATATAAGGCTGTATCCTTTCCCTGTTGACATCCCTGACGTTGAAAGAGGCGTCATCTGATAAAAGGAAGGTAGTACGGATACGGCTGATGGTGCCGTTGTGTATTGGTCCAAACAGGATGAATACAAACACCATGACGGCCATGATGGCAAATGCCAGCGTTCTTTTGCTGGTGATGGTCATCATGATAAAAAATATGATACCGGCAGGCAGCATGGCATAAGCGGTACGGGTACCGGAAAAGGCCATGCCCAGTATCATGGGAATACTGATACCTATCAGCGTCCAGCGCAGTTTGCGGTTAACGCTGCTCATAGCAAGCACCAGAGAAAATATCACTGCATCGGCCATCAGCATACCATACGCTGTAGGGTCGGAAAGAAAGGAAAACTTCCGCATACTGCCGGCCTGGAAATATAATTTGAAACGCAGCGGATCGCGGTTTACCCAACTGTCTTCAAATCCCAGCAGTCCATGCCATTCCTGGAAACAGCCGTATAGCCCTGCCAGTAATGATAATCCCAGCCATAACTTTATAAACTCCTTTACCGCTTCTATGTCTTTGAAGATATAGAGTGCTGTATAGAGGATCATAAGGAAGTTGAGAAACTTCCTGAAAGCAAAGATCCATCCGGGTATGGAGTCCATCGAAGGATTAAAGAATTCTACCAGGAAAAAAGCCACAAAGAGAAAATACGCTGTGGTAATCGGATTCCTGGTGTGTTGCCAGTATTTTTCCCTGACAATGGTTTTCCTGAAATAAATTCCGATAAAAGTAAGGGCGATCAGCGCGTCAACGCCGAGTCCTACGGGTAGACTCTCGCTGATCAGCCGGTTGATATAAAAAGCAAAAAAGGAAAGGGTAACAGTAATGTAAAATCCCAGCCTGGTGTTAAACAGACAGATAAACGTAAGCGTGCCACCCAGCAGACCGGCAATCACCAGGAGACCGATCCGTTCATCTATCCTGGCGATAGCAAATGACATGACTGCTGCGGCCAGCCCCATGAGGATATATCCCAGGGGGCTGTTCAGTTTCCGCTCACCAATCTGATGTTTGATCATGTTGGTGAAAGCGGTAAAGATGCCGGTTTTTTTATTGGTGCTAATGTAATTCACTGATATTATCCGGGTTTAGAAAAACAACATTTTTACAAAAAGGAACAGCAGTGTAAAGGCTACGAATGCAGTAACCATGATCTCTAAAATGTTGTCATTACTAAATCTGTTGTCTGTCATAATAAGAATGATTAGTTGGCCTGTAATGCTCTGTAGTGGTCGCTCATCTTACCAAGGCTAGTTTCCCAGGTATGTGTCAGGGCAAATGTTTTTCTTGCTTTTCTGATATCACTGCCTGGTTCTTCCGCCAGTGCTTTTTCTATATTGATGATATAATCTTCTTTTGTTTTACACTGGTAGATATAACCTTCAAATAGTTTCATGGCCAGTGTTTCCGTAACTACTACCGGTTTTTCGAGCACCATGTACTCATCGAGTTTGCGGGGGTAGTTGCCGATGGTCATACCATTTACCAGCTGTGGGTTCAGGCATACATCGAAGAACTGAATGAACTGCGGTACCCTGACCTCTGTTGTATTACCCAGGAAATGTACATTCGGCATCTTATGCAGTTTGCTTTTTTCGAAGGTTTTGTCTTCAGGGCCTACCAATACAATGCTCCACTGCGGCCGTTCTGCGGCGATATGTTCGAGGATGCTGATATCCAGTCGTGAAACGATCAGGGCGCCCATGTAACCGATGATAGGACCTTTGATATGTGCCATCTCTTCCGGCATGGTAAAAGGAGTGGCAGGGAAGAAACGTTCAAAATCACAGCCCTGTAAAATGTTGTAGGTGCGGGGATTGTATTTCCTGCCATAGTCCTCCAGGTAGTCGGAGTTGGTGACTACCATGCTGGCTTTAGCCATCAGAGATGGTTCCAGGCGTTTGCCATGTCTTACGAAAAACGGATGTGTGGCGATATTGTCACGGCTGTAGTAGATACAGTCTGTCACTTCCGGCAACAGCTCAATCAGATACTGACCACGATAGAATTCGTTGTCATTAAACAGCAGTACATTCTTAAATCCGAGTCTTTTCAAAGCCTGGTTGATTTCTTTGGCCAGCCGTTTATTATTGATTTTGTTAACAAAGTCGAATACCGGTGCAAACGGAATCCAGTTAACGGATTCCAGAATGGTACGGGGGTCCAGTGTCCAGAAGTTTGGTCCGATGCTGTTGATGTCATCGGTTTGTTTTTTCAGGCTTTTGAGGCGTGTTTGTACTTTGGGGTCGTCTTTGGAACGAATAAGTGTGATTCTGTCCAGTGCACGGTTCACATACAATACCCTGTTAAACTGAGATAATTCCTTCGCTACATTTTTGCAATTACTGCCAATAGCAATGTCCCAGGGTTGAAGGCCAACTACAAGGATATCCCTTCCTTTGATCATCTTACTTTCCATTTTAATAGAATTTTTTGTTGTAAAACTGCAATGATATCAGGATAGAAAAGTATCATGTGCTTGAATGTATTAAAGAGGCTGCTGCCGATCTTTCTGTACAGAATAATCTGGGTGATAATAAAACAGATAGCATAGGAAGTCATTGTACCGTAAGCGGCGCCCATCAATCCGAAATGCCTGGTAAAACTCCAGCAGATAAAAATATTACAGATAGCGGTGATGGTGTTGACCGCGAAGTTTGTTTTGGGAAGGCCAATGGAATCCATAATTGTGCCAAACTGTTTGATGAAAGGCAGGAACAGCCCATACAGTATGGTGATCTGCAGGATAGGGGCTGCTTCTTCATATGATGATCCTGCGATGATATGCAGCACAATCTTCGGTAACAACAGGATGAAAAAACTTACTGGCAAAGCGATGGCCAGTATGGCACCTACTGCTTTCTCATAATAGAATTTTACTTTCTCCATATTACCGGCTTCCATCATTTGCGCGCTTTTGGGAAAAAGAATATCGGCGAGTACCTGAGAAGGAACATCCACCAGATTGGAGATCCGCAAACATACGCCGTAAAGGGCCACAGAAGCGGTAGACAGATAGGAAGAGATCACAAACTGATCCGTGTTCCGGAATACGGAAGCACTGATGTTGGTCCCAAAAACATATTTGCCGAAGTGCCATAATTTCTTCACCCAGTCCATGTTAACCCGCAAAGTACCCGTCAGAAATTTACGGGCGAACAGGGCAGATACCAGCGCACCACACAGAATACCTGCATCAAAAAACAGGACCAGTTTGGTGAGCGTAATGTGTATGCTAGCCAGGAGGCTGACAACGATTAATCCAAAAGAAACACCTTGTCGCGTAAGGTAAGCCCAGAAGATGCCTTTGAAATCGGCATTGGCATTCTGTACCCATTCAAAATGAGAAAAAGGTACCAGCAACAGCAATCCCGGCAGAAAATAGTACATCACCGGTGCCAGGCCCGGTGCCTGTAAAAGATGGCTGACAGGGCCGATAAAGAATACGATCAGCAGCAGTATCGTCACGGTGGTAATACTGTTGAGGGTTAGTGCTGCAGTATGGATATAGGCATGTTCCTGTTTGTCGCTACTGTTGAGGTATTTAATAACCGCATTCTTAATCAGCGAATGCCGGATCACTTCTATAATAGCGGAGTACACAAGGAAAAGGTTCCAGGTACCCATATCGGGTTTGGAAAGGGTGCGGGTTAAAACAAGCACACTGCCGACACCGAATAACAATACAGCCGCTTTTTGTAAGCCGCTGTAGAATCCGGATCTAAGCCAGTAGGTATATTTTTGATCACTCATAGTTGTTATTCAAGTATGGCTGCGGGTTTAACTTTGTTGTACCTGTAATTTTTCCTTGCCGACAGCAGGCCGCTCGAGGCTGTAAAGCCACCAGGCGCCGGCACGTATGGCCAGGTTATAAATAATGATCGGTACAACTACTGCCATCACCAGACATATCACCAGCAGTAAAGGAACACTGGTAATACCGAATCCTTTCATTAGTACCATCCTGGTAGCAGAAGCTACCAGTACGTGAGATACATAGATGTATAAGGAATGATATCCCACTATCCTCAGCCATTTTATAGTATTGTAACGTTGAAGAATAAACGAAATATTATACATGAAAGCACAGCCGGTCAGCGCAATCAGCGCAAACAAAATCGGCTGGTAGGTTTCTACATACATATTGTCGTTCATCTGCAGGTCTTTGGTCAGGAAGTAATACTGGCCTGCCATAAAAAAGGGGAGTAGCCACCCGAAAGTTTTCCAGGAGGCATACTGCCGGAAGTTTTCCTTGTCCAGTATCCTGGATGACAACAGGTCACCCAGCGCAAAGAAGATATAGTAATGCATGATGTCGTACACAAAACCGAGGTCTATGTGTTTGATGCTGACATAACTCGACAGGATATACAGTACGGCGCCGGCTGTCAGCTGTTGCCAGATCGGCATTTTGAGCAACTGGCGGGTAAAGACGTACAGCACGCTGACATTAAAAAGTGCATACAGGTACCAGAACTGGTCTATCCTGCGGGGGAAAAGAAAAATGTATCCATAGTCAGCCAGGCTTCTGTCTGCATTCACGTATCTGCTCAGGCATATCTGCAGGGAAATCTGCAGCACAGACCATAACAGGTACGGATATAGTAAAGTACTGACCTTGTTGAACAATATTTTGCCTACTGTCCGCTTAGCCAGACTCCTGCTAATAAATACGCCGGACAGAATAAAGAAGAGAGGCATCCTGAAACTATAAAAGACGATATTGGCATTTTCCAGCCAGGCATATTCCGTAGTGGAAGTACCCGTGCGGGAAATTCCCTCAAAAATATGGCGGTACAATACCAGGATAATAGCTATGCCACGGGCATAGTCTATCCATGCCATTCTATTGTTGTTTAAAATATCGCTGTTAAATAGTTTCATATCCTTTTTCTACAGGTCTATATTTTCCTTGTTAACACAGTTCAATATGGCGCCAGTGAACTTTCCATTCATGTTCTGCAGGAACTGAATGGATTCCTTATCGGTTTGTTTGATAGTAGATTTTGCAGAAACAACAGAGATCATGGTGTCGGCATAATTCAGCAGCTCTTTACTGTCTGACCTGTCGTTGAGGGCTGCGCCTTCCATCAGAATATAATGATAGGTGCCGATGAGCGCAGACAGGTGACGTAACAGGTTATCATCGCCCAATACTTCTGCGGGTGTATAATCTCCGCCTTTGCAACCAATGATATCCACGTTTTCGATAGCAGTAGCGGTGATGATGGATTTCACCTTGTCGTAGCTGTAATCGCTGGTAGCTGCAGAGAAGGATTCCAGTTCTTCTTTGGCTTCAAATTCTTTTGTCAGTGTATTGTTGATGAAGTTGGTGTCGATGATGAGCACTTTTTTCTGGCTTCTGCTCAGGCTGTGGGCGAGGGCTTTGATGATCGTTGATTTTCCTTCACCGGGGCGGGCGCTGGTAAACAGGTATATTTTATGGGTGCTGTTTTCAATTTCAAAACGCAGCTTACGCAGGTGTTCACGGAAGGTGACTGCGGGGGCGGAGGTAGCCGTTGCTGTGTCGAAGATGGTGTTCAGCGGAGTTTGTTTCATATTGATTTTATTCACTACACCCAGCAGTTTCAGTCCTACCGTTTTGATGAACTGGGAAGGTGTTTTGATAGAAACATCAATATACTCCAGGAAGATGATAGCCATACAGCAGAATACAAACATGCTTACGCCGGCCAGTGCCAGGGTCATCAAACGTTTGGAGGGCTCCGGCTCTACGGCTGGCTGGCCATAGAGAATCTGCCGGTAGTTGTCCAGTGGCACCACGGTGTTGTTCATCACCGCGTCATAGCGGGATTTAACGTTTTCATATTCCTGTTGGGACAGGTTCACTTCTTTTTGCAGGGCGAGGTTGGTGGCACTGCGGGAGGCGGCGGCACCTACACTGCTATTCAGACTGCGTATTTTCTGTTGATAGGTTTCGATGTTCTGTTTGGAAGAACTGACCTGTATCTCCAGCTCTGTTTTCTTTTGTTGCAGATCAGCTTTGCTGATACCGCCTTCGGAGGGGGCATTGGTGGCCAGACTGGACAATTTGGCTTTATAGGCCGCTTTCAGTTTCTGGTATTTGTTGTACAGCTCTGTATCATTAGAGCCTTTACTGATATATTCCTGGTTGGCATCATTCATCTGGCTGCGCAGTTTGCTGATCTCTGCAGAGGCAGCAGTGGCTGCGCTGGCAGTCTGGGCATTGTTGCGGTCCATGTCAGCCAGTTGTCTGGTGACCTGCTGGAGTGAAAGGGTAGCACTGTTTAAGGTATTCTGCTCCTCGGTCATTCTGCTTTCAAAGGTGCTGATCTGTTCCATTTTACTGGAGCTTTCCACTGTTGCATCTACACCACCCATGGTTTTGAGATTGTTGATCTTCTGGTCCAGGTCGGCCCTTTTCTGGGCTACCAGCTTTTCGAGTGTTTCAATAGACTGTACATTCTGCTGGGAGCGGGAGCTTTCGTTATTTCTCAGAAATTCGGAGCAGATCTGGTTTACCATGTAGGAAGATAATTCGGGATTGGTAGACCAGAACTGTACTTCAATGAAGTCGGTTCTTTGAATGCGGGCAACAGAAAGCAACTTGCGGACAGTTTCCAGATCGTACTGATATACTTTCATCAGCTCCTGTATTTTTCTTTCTTCAGGATCGTAGGAGCTTAACAATTTTTCTTCGGCATATTTTTTCTTCAGTACAGCGATGGCGGCTGCTTTATCCGCGTTGCGGTAAGCAGGTTTTTTCATGGTCTCCGCATCCAGTTTACGGAAGGGTGTCTGCGGTTTTTCCAGATCGTGGAGCATCAGGTTGTAAGTGACCATGCTCAGTACTTTGGTGGAACGAAGGGCTTCGATGATGTTGCTGAACTTTACATCAATCTCATAAATATTAAAGTTTTCATCTTTCAGTTTCACCTGATCACTGGTTGTAAAACCCGTAGCCATCTGGGCAGAAGAACGATAGAGCTTTTTCTGGTTGAGCGTGAACAGAAATGCAATTGCCACCGCCAGCACACTGCTGATGAGGATCAGCCACTTTCTACGCATTAACGAATTGAACAAATAAATCAGATCCATATTGCCGGATTCTTTAAAGTATAAAATAGTTTAATTTAATTGTCACTAAAAAATCCGGTTGTGAAGACCGGATTTTTTAGTGACCGGATTAACGTTTGTTACTTACTGCTTGATCAATTTCACAATTTTCACACGCTTATTATCAGGAGTCAGTACTTGCAGCAGATAGACACCTGGCGCCATATCCCTGTTGAAGTCTACACGGATAGGTTGTGAACCTTCCGGCAGTACGATGCCTGCTTTCGCATACACCATTCTTCCTGTGAGATCAAATACTTTGATGGTCACGTTCTGGGACTTGCCTGTGTTTTTCACCAGGAGGTTGACGAAGGAGCTAACCGGATTCGGATACACGCTTTCGATAAGGATCTCTTCACCGTTTTCCTTAGTGGGTTCTATTTTGCTTACAACACCGGCAGCGCTACGGTTTCTGTTGGCAGCCATCATCACATTATCAGGTGTGATGCTATTGTCGGCTCCTGGTGTATTGTCTTTGGGATAAGCATTGATGACAAGCGCATTCAGGTAAGCATACTGGCCGTTAGGGGCAATGTAGATGACCACACGGATTTCACCATCGCTGTTAGGTACTACATTGTCTATCTGTACGGTCTGGCTGGTGTTGTTCAGTGCATTGAGTGTTACCACTTTGCCATTGATGCTGTAAGCGCTGATCCTGTCGCCTCCGCCGGCACGGCTGCCGAAGAATACGAAGGAGTAAGCCATAGACTGGTTCAGGCCGGAGAAGGTAAGCTGGGCAGTATCTCCTTTGTCGATGTAGTAGGAGGCGGCCATTACATTGTCCGGATAGATGCCGGAGTTGTTACCGGTCACCATACCATTGGGGTTGGTGCCTGTAAAGTTCCGGTCTATGCTCATCACCATGCTGGTGTTGTTGCTGATTTCATCTTTGATGTTATTGAGCTTCTGGCCTTGGAAAGGCAGTGAGTTGGTATTGTTCCATGGTGCACCCTGAGGACTGGTTACATTGATGTTGATGTAAACAGAATGACTATACGTAGCTCCGGTAGCGATATTGCTGTAATCAGAGAATACGGTATTAGCCTTGGCTCTTACTTTATAATAGTAGCGGGTGCTTTCACTGAGACCGTTATCCATATAAGTGTTCACGGTTCCGCCTACAGTGGTAACCAGGCTGTAAGCACCATCTATGCTGGTGGAGCGGTATATTTCCACACCGGTGGCATTGCTGGCTTTGTTGGTCCAGTCCAGTTTGATGGTGTTTCTTGATTTACCGGTAGCGATAAGGCTTTCAGGAGACAGTGGTTGTCCATTGTCAACATAGGACTGTATCACCAGTGCATTCAGATAGGCGAAGAGGGAGCCTGTACCGTTCTGAATGGTAAACTCGATAGTACCGGTACTGTCGGCGCTGAGGCCATTCAGTTGTACTGTTTTGCTGGTATTGCCGGATGCATTTAAGGATACGGACTGTGTACCAACTGTATACACGGTTGTTCTGTTGTCAGTCACATCTGCGCGGCTGGCGAAGAACACCAGGTTGTATTTTTTAGTGCTGGTAAGACCGGTGATCCTGATGCGTCTGGCGGTAGTGCTCTGGTCGTAGTAGAAGGTGTTCATCACATTATCCGGGAATACGCCGGAATTGTTGCCGGTTACTGCACCTACGTTGTTGGCGCCGGTGAGGACATCCACGAGGGTGATGGTAGCGCCGGTAGCGACACCGGTTTCATCCAGCATGTTGGTGATGTTGCGGTTGGCAATTGGGAGGCCGTTGAAATTGTTCCACGGTGCACCTTCCGGACTGAGCTGGTTGCAGTTGACGTAAATGGAAGTGATGTTTTTGTCTCTTACCGCAATGGTAAATGTCTGGCTGGCGCTGCCACCGTGGTTGTCTGCTACGGTAACGGTTACACTGTATCTGCCAATGTTGGCAGCTGTAGGCGTAAGGGCTATGGTAGCGGTGCCATTGCCGGTGGTGGTCAGGGTAGCAAAAGGTGGTAAACCGGTAGCGCTGACAGTCAGGATATCTGACGGATCATCAGTAGCGGTAACAGTGATGTTCTGTACATCATCTGTTTTCATTGACACATTGCTCAGTGTATTCAACACCGGGTTTCTGTTGGCCGCAACGATCGCTATGGTATCTGTATATGGAGAATTACCATAGGTGTTGATCGCGCGAACAGCGTAGAAGTATTTGGTATTGGCGACTACGGTATTGTCCGTATAGGCGGTGTCGTTAGCGTTGGTCGGTGCCGGGTTCATTAACTGGTAGGTACCCAGTGAATCGGTTGACCGGTATACTTCATAACCTGTTTCGTTATAAGCGGCATCGGTCCAGGACAGTCTTACGCCGGTAGGAATATTTCTGGCGGCCAGTTGTCTTGGTTTGGCAGGAGCTGTACCATCGTCATACACGGCTTCTATCACCATCGCATTGATATAGGCGAAAGAAGAACCAGTACCGGCCTGGAGATCGACAGATACTTCACCATTCGAATCAGCAGCTACACCTTTGATGACAACGGTATTGGTGGCGTTGTTGGACGCATTGAGGGAAACAGTGGTACCGTTGATGGTGTAGTTGGCGGTACGGTTATCTGTTACACCGCTGCGGCTTCCGAAGAAGGTGAAGTTGTATTTGAAGGTAGCCTTAAGACCGGTAACCTTAAATGTTTGTTTGGTGGTATTGGTCCAGTAGGAGCTGGCCATTACGTTGTCGGGGTATATGCCGGAGTTATTACCTGGGCGTACACCGGCATTGTTGGCGTTGCTGCCTCCGTTGACGGTTTGCCATGGGGTCATGATCTTCAGAGAGATACCCGTGTTGTTACCGTTCTGATCGGTGAAGGGGCCGAAGATATCATTCTGAGTAACGGGCACCTTGTTGGTGTTGTTCCATGGAGCCGCTGCCTGGTTGGAACCGTCGTTAAAGTTTACTCTTACGAAGTAACCAGGGTTCACATCATTGATCACAATGGTGAAGTTTTTGGTGTCTTCACCGCCAACGCCGTCTGATACCTTTACAGATACAGGGTAGGAGCCGGCATCGCTGTAACCGGGGTTCAGCGTGATCTGGGATGTTTTACCATTGGACACGGCTGTTGCAAAAGCAGGCAGGCCGGTATAGGTCCAGGTAAGGTTATCGGTACCGTTATCATTGGTTACGGCCACATTGATTTGTGAGGTCGTATTTTCACTGATGGTCAGGTTGGACACACTACCTAATACCGGTGCATAGTTGGCATTTACAGTCAGTGAGAACACTTTGGTGGCAATACCATTGTGGTTGTCCTGTGCTTTCACGGTAATGCCGGGATAAGTGGCTTGTGCTGTAACCGGAGGATTGTTAAAGAGAATGGTACCGGTACCGTTGCCGTTGTCGGTGAAAGTGGCGAAAGCAGGCAGGTTGGTAGCGGTAAGGGTGATCGGATCTCCATCAGCATCGGTGGCCACTACATTTACAGACAGCTGGGTGTCGTAATGCATGAAGCGGTTGGGCTGATTGTTGAGGACCGGAGCATTGTTGAGTGTTTGTACATTCAGTTCGTTGCTGTAGGCAGAGTTACCACCTACGTTCACCGCTCTTACCTTGTAATAGTAAGTTACATTGGCAAAGAGGGCGGTATCTGTAAGCACGCCGTAGGCACTATCGCTGCCGGGGATGGTCGCCTGCAGTTTGTACAGGCTGTTGTTGCCAACAGAACGGTATATTTCAAAAGATGTTTCATTGTTGGAATTATCGTTCCATTTGAGACCAATCTTATTGGAGAACACAGTAGCTGCGGTGAGCACGGTAGGTGCTGCCGGCGCTGTAGGCAATGCCAGGGTAGTGGCCTGCATATTGGGATTGGCCAATGCAGAACTGGGGATCAGCTGTTTGGCTATATTGCTTCCAGTGGGACCTTTATAGCTAGCAGTCAGTGTATATCCGCCACCACGCTGGAAAAAGGTAATATAGATGGCATGACGGCCGGCAGAAAGGGTTTTGGTACCGGACCTTTCGGTAGTGCCCTGCAGGTAGTCGTTGTTGACTACTAACCTGGTATTGTCGAAGCCATCGATGTACAGCTTGCTGCCATCATCGGAGGCGGTATAGAAGGTATAGGTACCGCTAACCGGGAGATTGATGTATCCCGCAAATTTCAGTGCAAAATTATTGTCATGGTTGCGGATATCCAGTGTTATATTGTCCACACTACCGCTCTTAACAGGGGTGATGCTGCTAAAGTCGGGCAGCTGGGTAATATCAGAGAACTCATAATAGTCGTACTGCAATCCGCCGCCATCGGCCAGACTGAAGCCGGAATCGCCGTATTTGTTGATTGCTTTCACCTTGTAGTAGTAGGTGGTCTGCGGTTGCAGCAGGCTGTCGGTGTAGGCTGTTTTAGTGGCAGCTGCAGTGGCGATGATGTTAAACGGTCCACTGAGGCTGGTGCTGCGGTAGATTTCAAAACCTGTTTCGTTGTTGCTGTTGTCGGTCCAGGTCAGATTGATTTTGTTATAGGAAGCAGCAGTAGCCTTGATCTGTGTAGGCGCAGCAGGAGTTGCGCCACCGGGGGTGCCTGGATCTTTGAATGCACTGGCAGGAATTTCCTGTCTGCTGCCGGTTACACCATTGATGGTAGACTGCCAGAAGAGCTGCATCACCTGTCCTCCACCTGCCTGGAAGAAGGTAGCGGAGAAAGGATAGGAACCAGCAGTGAGGTAAATGCTGTTGGTCCTTGACTGCGGAGCATGCAAACCGTCATTATCTACCAGTGGAGTTGCGGCATAGCTGTAAGGGCCGATATATAGCCTGCTGCCATCGTCGGAGTAAGTTTCGAAAGTATAGGTACCGGTAGCAGGGATGTTGATATATCCTGTCCACAGGAATGCGTAGTTTTCGTTGGCATCACGGGCACTGATATCTGCAGTAGGTGTAACACCGGTTTTTACAGGTGTTAAAGTACTGAAGTCGGGCAATGCGCTGAAGGTACCAGTGTAGTATTTGTAGTTCAGGCCACTGTTTGCAGTTGTAGCAGACACCTGGTTACTGGCTGGGGACAGATTGCCGGTGAGGTCTCTGGCCTTTACGGTAAAGGCATACACCTGATTATAGACAAGGGAGTTAACGGTAAAGGATGTCTGATCTCCGTTAACAGTATATGTTTTGACACCGTTTACATAGATGTCATATTTGGTAACACCTACATCATCTGTAGCTGCTGTCCAGGAAAGACTAACCGATGTTCTGGTAGTACCGGTGATTTTCAGAGAGCCTGGTGCTGTAGGTGGATTATTGTCTACCTGCGTGGTGGCGCTGGTTTCATTGCTGGCAATAGCAGCACCATTATCATTCACAGCTCTGATAACGAAGTAATAGGCTTTATTGGGATTTAAACCGCTGCTGGAGAAAGTAGTCACGCCCGGACCAGTAATGCCTACCAGGGTATAAGGCCCGCCGGCAGCGGTGCCACGGTATACTTCATAACCGGTTTCGCTGTTAGTGGGATTGGGATTTCTGCTCCAGTCAATAGTGATCTGTGTTTTGGAATCAGCTCTGGCAATGGCATTGGTGGCCGGGTCCGGAGCGGGTGTTCCACTGGCTTTGATAACTTTAAACGGAGCAGAGAAATTGCTGGAGCAACCGTATTGTTCTGTTACGGTCGCTACATACAGGCCGGAGTCTCTAACAGTGAGCATTCTGTCTGTACCTAAAGTGATGGCATCGGTGGCTTTTTTCCAGAGATAGGAAGTATAGCCTGCCGGTAATTGCAGTACTACGCTGTCTTTACCATCCAGCGCAGGAAGTACTTTACTCATCACCCCATTGACGCTAATGTTTGGGGTGATAGTGGGGGTTTTTATTTTGATTTGTACCGGGATGGGAGACCAGGTGGTCCAGTTATCGCCATCTTTAATATGGGCATCATATACACCGGTAGTAGTAGCAACAATGGTATTGCTGTTGGCGCCGGGAATGATAACACCGTCTTTACGCCATTCGTAGGCGTCGAAGCCGGCCGTTACACCTAAGGTAACGTTAATCGTGTCTCCCGGGCAAAACTCTGTTCTGCCATAGAGTGGCCATGGGTTGGCTTTGTGGGCGCGGTTGGCAAAAGGGAAATAGTCAGGTTCGCCCCATGCCTTGTACCATACGCCATGTCCCCAGCCATCATAAATAGTAAGTTTCATGTTGCCGCCAGCGGCTTTTACAGCATTGTATACGTTTTGAGTAACACTGGGGTCGGGGTTGGTGTCATCTCCACCCTGGAAGTTCCAGATGGGGATTAATTTGAATACATCGATATAATCTTTTAATGCCAGCGTCGAAGCGCTGATAGGAGCGGCGGAAGCCACTAGTTTGGGGTAACGGATCATAAAGTCCCAGGTGGCAGTACCACCACCGGAAAGTCCCTGTACCATAATGCGGTAAGGGTCGAGCTTTACCTCCGGAATCATGTAATTAACGATCAGATCTCTGATAGCATCAAACTGTACATTTCCGAAGAAACCACCCTGGTTTTGCGGATAAAGCAGAAAGCCATCAAAGGTGCCGTTGTCAACAGCGTTTTTGTGTAATTCACCACCATGGTACAACTGATATTCGTTGTCATAGATAGTGCCTCTTTCTCCTACACCATGCCAGAAGATGATCATGGGGTACTTTTTGCCATCGGATACACCTGGCTGGTAGGATTTGGGGAACTTTAAACGGAATTGCAGACCATTGTAGTAATAACACTTGTAGGAGTCAGTGTTCCAGTTGAGGCGTTTGGTCCTGACCCACTTGCCCAGTACACCCCAGTTAGGAGGAGTGGGAGGAGCCGCCGGATTGTATTCCACAATGCTGTCGTTGGGGTTTAATACGCCTGTCTGTGCCAAGACCGTATTGATTCCCATCACTAAGAGGAAAGTAAGGAGCGTGTAAAATTTATTCATAGCATTATTGTATCCGGTAATGAAATAATTTAATTAAGTCCGTAAGGTTACTGGCAGCACGTATATGCTGTATGGTTAATAACAACACAGGACCCATTACACAGATCTTCCGCAGGATGTGATGGCTAAAAAATTCAGGGTGATTTACTCCGGGGCTCTGCGTTTCATAACGCAACCTAGCATACTGTAAATAACCGCTCAGGCTTGTGATAGGAGATGGCTGGAAAAAGTTGACATGCTTCTCAGAGACTTTGGTACTGTACTATTAGTAGCGCCTCTTAAAAAACTGGGTGCAAGATATAAAGAAAAAGTAATCACGTTCCTGAAAATTTGTAAAGTGTATAAAATTGCCCGTGAAAATTCAGGATCGGCAAGTGAACGCAGCAATACGTGTTTTGAATTGTATTTTGGATAAAAATAAATTAATAATATTCATAATTTATTAAGATGTCCTAACAGCATGAATGAAAGCACTTAACATCCGACAAAATACTTACTGTATTTCCCAAAAACTTTTCTTGCTGCCATCAAAAAGAGTACGGTAGGAACCAGTACAAACAGGTTACAGAGTGCCCAGGAAAACAGGTTGCCCGGCATCTCATGACCGTAAATCTTATAGCTTACAAAACGTTGTAACAACACAAAAAAGTAATGAATGAAGAATATCCCAAAACTAAGCGTAGCAAGGATATTGATCACCTTGGGTACATACCGTTCCAGTTTCCACAACCAGTAAATATAAAAGCAGGAGAAAAGAATTTTCTGTGTAAAATCTGCCGGATCATAAAACCTGGCAGGCACGTAAAAATTAACGGCCAGTGAAAGGAAAGAGAGCACAGTAATCGGCAGCCAGTATTTTTTAGCGAATTCCAGGTAACGGTCTTTATAGTGGCTCAGGAACATACCAAACAGGTACACGAATAAAAAGTGGATGGCCATCCTGAAAGTATCGGCAAGGGCTGCACGCTGTACCAGTACCGTAGAAACTACGAACAGCGGAAGCAGCACCCAGTACCAGCGCGGGTGTCTGTCAATATAAATTAATACAGGCGCTCCCAGGTAATACAAGGTGATCATGGGTATAAACCAAAACGGTTGCATGTGTGCACCGTGTAATAAATAATAACCAATCTGTTTCCACGCCGGAAAGGAAGCAAAATCAGGGTATACATCCAGTGTATTACCAGGCACGTTACCAGATATAAGACGCGCCACAATAATCGGAATAGAAAGCAGTATATACGGGCAGATAACGCCCTGCAACTTCTTTACCAGATAATCCTTGTACTCAAATTTTGCAGACAGGTGCTGGAAAAGATAACCTGCGATAAAAATGAACATCACCGTGGAATTCTGGAAGATGATGTTCAGTATTCTTTCTACAGGACTGCCTTCTGCCCATTGCAACAATGGGTGGGCAGCTACTACATATAAGATGGCAATACCCCTGAAGTGATGGATGTAGTTCAGGAATGTTTTGGATTTGGGTGTTGATGTGGTTGCTGCAGGCGCCGGGTTGATACCGCCTGATGCCGGGATTATTTGCTGCATAGGTGAATTTCGTCTGTTCTTACCAATCCATAGCGTTCAATTTCCGCTTCGGTAAGCATGTCAGTAATCAGTATGAAATGAGTGTTGAAGCCCTGGGCAATGAGCCTTTGCTCATAGTCCCGGCCATAAAAACGAACATAGTTGGGATCGCCGAATCTGCGGATACGTTCAGCCGGCCCCGTTAGTGTCAGATCTTCATCCGTCACAGCCAGATCTTCCCGTACAGGTACCTGTATAATGGCTTTGCCACCGGGTTTGAGCACCCTGCGCATTTCCCGGAAAGCCCGGGCATCATCAGGAATACAGCTCAGTACATGACTGCAGAGGATAATGTCGTAAGTGTTGTCAGCAATGTCTTTCATATCAGTGATGTCCAGATAGATGGTATCATCAGGATAAGTATTTTCATAGCTGTTCACAAACTTATCACCCGCTGTATATTGTATAGACGGGTCTTTGCTAAGCCGCTTGTAATATATTTCTTCCGGGGCCACATGCAATACTTTCGCACCCTGAAACAGAAACTCAGGATGTTTTTCGAGAAACAGCCAGAAGGTGCGGTCTCTCTCGTTGGACCTGCATCTGGGACACTGTGCCGGCCTGCGGTTGTATCCTATCTCCAGGAAACGGGAGAACGTCCCTTTACAACAGGGACACGCTACTTTGTCTCCCTGATAATACATCCCCCGTAAACTCAGATATACGGGCAGGGCTGTTTGTTTTAGCAGATTTTTTATGGTGCTCATTTGTTAAAAATGAAGATGAGAATTCATATTAATTAATCAAAGACTTCAATCCTACGATCATTAGTCCGGGACTTTAATCCATTTTAGCCCAGGACTTCAGTCCTGGGACTACGTGCGGCTTTTTCCCATGCAGCTGGTTGTCGCTTCCGCATAAACCGGAAAAAGCCTTCATATATCGCTACGTTCATGAATACAAAATAAAAGGGGACATAAAATATCCGGACCTTCACTGATAGTTTTGCCAGTGTATATCCGGCCAGCGCCATTGCATAAAACACTACCTGTGCCACCAGCAGCCACTCATACCATTTGCCGGCATTATTCATTACCAGTAGTATATTAGTGGCCAGTACCAAAAGCAAACTCAGTGGGCATAATGTCCATCTCAGCACCCGGTGGGAAATATACTGGAAAGATAATACAGGGTAACGGAACACATTCAACAGCTCCTTCAATCTTACCATCGACTGAAAGCCGCCTGCACTGATCCGTACTTTTCGTTTATGCTCTTCCCGTATAGAGTGGGAGGGAGACTCCATGGCGTAAGCATCCGGGGCATAGGCAATACGATAACCTTCCTGATTGATCCGCAGTGAAATGATAAAGTCATCGAGTATCACGTCCTGTTCTACTGGGCGGTACAATTCAGTGCGGATAGAAAACAGTTCGCCTGCAGCACCTACCACTGTATATAAAGAAGCATCCAGTTTTTTCAGAGCGGATTCATATTTCCAGTAGATACCTTCGGTGGCTGCTGCGCCTGCAGTGCCGGAAGGGCGTACCTTTTTTTCTCCGGCAACGCCGCCTGTTTGCTCATCGCGGTAATGATGAATAATATTGCAGATGGCATCACTGTTTAATAATGTGTTGGCATCGCAGAAGATGACATAAGGAGTAGTAATGGAACGCATCGCCCTGTTGATCGCGGCTGTTTTTCCTTTGCGCTCCTGCTCATGCATCAGCCTGATCCTGCCGTATTTCTGCACGATGTCCGGCGTGCCGTCTGTAGACCCGTCGGTAATAAATAAGATGTCGAGTTTATCTATCGGATAATCCAGCGCCAGCGTATTCCATATTTTTTCCTCTATAAAGTTGACTTCATTATAGGCGGCCACTATCAGTGTGACCGCAGGTGAATAATCTCCGGAGCTGTCATCACTGGATAAGTTATTGCTTTTCTTAAATCGGAGCAATAGCCACACCAGTATGGCATACCCTATATAACTATAGAACAAAATGAATAGGGAAAAGAAGAGTACTGCTTTGAGAAAAACCATGAATTTCCGGGATTAATTTCGCTGCCAAATTAATTAACTATTATAATTCAATAGGTAAAAGCAGGTACATGTACCGGAGATATTTTATCATTCACTCTGGAAATCACAACTTTCACGAGGAATTTTATATCACATACAAATTTGAAAATATTACGGAATGATTGTTTATATACTTTTACGCCGGATTGCAATTTTGACCTGCTGAAAAATGTCAGGTTGAAAGGATAGCCAAAGAGTATTATGCCAATTTTTTTGTACTATCAGGAATAATGGATATTTTTATCTCGTATTCCAAACTGCAGCCAACAACCATCTCCTCTGAAATTCTTGATGCCATTTTCACCCGGAATGAAAACCCCGTCGTCTATAAATGGATAACATTTATTGATATACGAAATATTCTGTTGGTGACTTTATAACCTTATCCTCCTGGAAGATCAAAAGATGATCATGCACTACTGATGAAGTGGTAATTGTGGTCGCGGAATTAATCTTTTATTTTCTAAAACGGAGTTAAATGAAGAAAACAATTTTAGTAGTAGATGACAGTGCACCAATGCGATATTTGTTAGAGGCGATGCTTGGACAGCGGTATAAAGTTTATTCTGCCATTGATGGACTCACTGCCAGCAAATGGCTCTCTGCCGGTAATGTGCCGGATGTAATTGTATCTGATATACAGATGCCCAATATGGATGGAATGGAGTTTACTAAAAACCTTTCTGCCAACCTGCTGTACAGCGATATCCCGGTGATATTACTCACGGCTATGCAGCTGGACGAAGTAACGTTGTACCCCAATGTAGTAGAGATCATGAGCAAACCTTTTGATCCACTGAAGCTGCTCAGTCTCATAGAAAAGCAACTGATCGTTTCCCCAACCGTGATTGTTGCTGAATAAGATAAGAATACCTCAACATTCATACTTTATTGTAAGATTAAACCGAAACACATGATATCCAATCTGCCCATTCAATTAACAGTGGAGAAAAAGAAAAAAAGTGGGAAGGTGATAGAATTACCGGGAAGTGCAAACACTTTCGTACTGTGCATAGGAGCTGGCAACTTTATGAATCGCGTGGTGGACGGTAAGGATAAATGGACCATTTATGCGGAAAGCACCCAACTGGCCAAAAAAGTGCTCAAAGAAAGATTACGTCTGAAACTGAAACCAGAATTCATTATCTGTAATATCAGCAGTAATACTTTCGACCTGATCGACTTCAGACAGTTTCTGCAGGACACCAAAGGATGTGAAGATATCCCCTTGTTTGTTTACACCGATTTTCTGACTGTGGAAGTTCGCTGGGAATTACAGAAGACTGGCGGCATAGATGATCTGATCACTGCTTCTATTACCCCGGAAGCCTTTGCGGAAAAACTGAAAACTGCCCGCAGGATCAGAGAGCTGTCTAAAAAAGCATCCACTAACACTGCGGGTCAGCGTCGGTCATCAAAATATTATATCAATTATTTCTTCAAACGTACCCTCGATGTTGCAGTGGCCGGAACCGCCCTGCTGTTGTTAAGCCCTGTCTTTTTGCTGGTCGCCATCCTCATCAGGTTGGAATCCAAAGGCCCCATCTTTTATATATCGCACCGCGCAGGTAACGGATACAAAATCTTTGATTTCTACAAGTTCCGCACCATGGTGGTGAATGCAGATAAACTGGTATCTCAGTTATCACATCTGAATCAATACGATGCTACTGATAAAGATCCGGTATTCTTCAAGGTAAGCAACGACCCCAGAGTTACACGCCTCGGCGCTTTCCTGAGAAATACCAGCCTCGATGAACTCCCGCAGCTGCTCAACGTAGTGCTCGGACATATGTCGCTCGTAGGCAACAGACCCCTGCCTTTATATGAAGCCGCTACACTCACCACTGACGACTATGCAGGCCGTTTTCTCGCTCCGGCAGGCATCACCGGCCTGTGGCAGATCAAAAAACGCGGCCAGAAAAATATGAGCGTAAAGGAAAGGATCAACCTCGACATCAGCTATGCCGAAAAAAATTCTGTATTGTATGATATGTGGATACTCGCCAATACCCCCAATGCATTAATACAAAAAGATAATGTCTAGCACAGACAACCGGATAACACTATGGATAGTACACAAAACAAGCAGGATACACCACTGGTTTCAATTATAGCACTCAACTATAATCAAACCACCGTTACGTGTGAATTCCTGGAATCAACAAAAAAACTCAACTACCGAAATTTCGAAACCATCCTGGTAGACAACGGTTCCACCGTTGACCCCACCGCACAAATAGAAGCAGGTAATTACCCTAATCTGAAACTGATACTGAGCCCAGTCAACCTGGGTTTTACAGGAGGTAATAACCTGGGGATCGAACAGGCCAAAGGAGATTATGTGTTCATCGTTAACAACGATACAGAAGTAACACCCGATCTGCTCGACCACCTGCTGGCGCCTTTTAAAACAGATCCATCTATCGGCGTGGTATGTCCTAAAATCCGCTTTTATCATCACCCTAACGTGATCCAGTACGCAGGTTTCCATCAGATGAACCTGCTCACCGGTCGCACCTGGGCGGTAGGCAGCAAAGAAGAGGACAATGGTCAGCATAATACCTCCGGACCTACCTGGTGCGCGCACGGCGCAGCCATGATGGTTAAGAGAGAAGTGATCGAAAAAGTAGGCCGCTTCGCGGATAAGTTTTTTATCTATTATGAAGAATCAGACTGGTCGGCCCGCATACTGAAGGCCGGCTATAAGATATATTATAATGCGGATGGACTGATCTTTCATAAGGAGTCCATCACGATGGGAAAGGAAAGTGCGATCAAGGTATATTATCATACGCGCAACCGTATTCTGTACATGCGCAGGAATACCAACAAACTGCAGCTGACTGCTTTTCTGTTGTTCTTCAGTTTCCTCACCTTCCCTAAATCCGTTGGTACCTATCTGCTGAAAGGCCAGTTTCAACATCTGAAGTCTTTCCTGAAAGGAGTTAGCTGGAATCTGACCACATCAAGTTATTCACCCGTTTAAAAAAATTTAGTATGTCAACTATAAGATCACTCGTTACCGGTGGTGCCGGATTTATTGGTTCACATGTTGTAAAGCACTGCCTGGCGCTCGGTCATGAAGTCGTGGTATTGGACGATCTGAGCGGGGGATTTGAAGATCATATTCCCGAAGGAGCTGTTTTCGTACAGGGATCAGTGTATGATGAAAATCTGGTAGCCAGCCTTTTCGAAGAATACCGTTTTAGCTACGTATACCACCTCGCAGCCTATGCCGCGGAAGGACTTTCACACTTCATCCGCCGCTTCAATTATAATAATAACCTGGTAGGTAGCATCAACCTCATCAATGAATCCATTAAACACAAGGTGAAATGTTTTGTGTTTACTTCTTCCATCGCAGTGTATGGCGCAGGTCAGCTGCCGATGCGGGAAGATATGGTGCCGATGCCGGAAGATCCGTATGGTGTATCCAAATATGCAGTGGAACTGGACCTGAAAGCAGCACATGAGATGTTTGGTTTGAACTATGTAGTATTCCGCCCGCACAATGTGTATGGTGAAAACCAGAACATCGGCGACAAATACCGCAACGTGATTGGTATCTTCATGAACCAGATCATGCAGGGCCAGCAGCTGACCATCTTCGGTGATGGAGAACAGACCAGGGCTTTCAGTTATATTGATGATGTAGCGATTCCGATTGCCAACTGTGTTGACATCCCCGCATCATACAACCAGGTGTTCAACATTGGTGCAGATAAGCCCTATACAGTTAATGAACTGGCAAAAGTAGTGGGTGACTGTTTTGGTGTAACCCCTGATATCAAATATCTCCAGGCCAGAAATGAAGTGATGCATGCCTATTCCGACCATACCAAAGCGCACAGTGTATTTGGTGATGGTTCCGGTGTCAGCCTGCAGGAAGGCATCAAACGGATGGCTGCCTGGGCACAGAAGGTAGGTGCGAGAAAGAGCAAGGAGTTTGAAAATATTGAGATCTACGAAAAGCTGCCACAGGGTTGGGAAAGAAAACCTGAAGGCGCTTCTACAACTACCGCGTAATGCCTGGAAAGGGAAAAATAAAAGTCTTACAGGCTATCCGCCAGGGACTGGTAGGAGGGGGTGAGTCCCACGTCCTCAGCCTGGTGGGAGCACTGGACAAAGATCGTTACGAACCGCTGGTACTGTCGTTTACAGACGGCCCCATGATCACCCGGTTAAGGGAGATGGGTATCCGCAATTTTGTGTTGCCCTCCCTGCGTGCATTTGATGTGTCGTGCTGGATGCGTGTGAAAGCATTGATAGAGAAAGAACAGATCGACCTGGTGCATGCACATGGATCCCGTGCTGCGAGTAACCTTTTCCTGCCGGCGAGAATGGCCGGCCGCCCTTTACTGTATACTATTCATGGCTGGTCTTTTCACGAAGACCAGTCATTTCTGCAAAAGCGACTGCGTATCTGGTCGGAGCAAATGCTGACCAGTGGTGCCCATGCTAATATCTCCGTTTCTGCTTCCAACAGAGACACCGGTGTAAAACACTTCCGGCGTTTCAGATCAACTGTTATCAATAATGGTATCGATCTGGACCTGTTTAACCCCGAGGGGGAACTGCCGGATCTTCGCATAACACTGGGCATCCCGGCCCATCATACTGTTGTGGGCTACATCGCCCGGATCACCCATCAGAAAGATCCGCTGACGATGATACAGGCTTTCTGCCAGGTGCTGAAATCCGAAAAGGATATCACACTGCTGGTGGTGGGAGAAGGAGATATGAAAGCTGAAATGGAAGCGCTGGCAACGTCGCTGAACATAACAGACCGGATACTTTTCCTGCCGTTTCGCCAGGATGTGCCGGCCCTGCTCAAAGCCGTGGATATTTACTGTCTGCCTTCCCTGTGGGAAGGACTGCCAATCGGATTACTGGAGGCAATGGCCATGCGCAAGGCAGTGGTAGTGACAGATGTAGACGGCTCCTGCGAAATAGTACAGCACCGGAAAAACGGCCTGGTAATACCTGTCAGAGAGCCCGAAAAGCTTGCGGCCGCAATCATCGACCTGCATACCAATACATCCCTTCGGGAAGAACTGCAGCATCGTGCAGCCGCTACCGTAGCAGGTAGTTATTCTGTACAGCAGATGGCCCGGCAGGTAGGCACTTTGTATGATAGAATTTTGAAAACTGGAAATTAACCGAATAAAATGACAAACAACGGGCCTGTAACATACGAATACGACCGGATTGCAGATCGTAAGCGGCTGGACTTTATCAGTGCAGCAGTAGCGGAGCGGGCAGGCGATAAGGCCAGTGTGCTCGACGTAGGCTGTGGTAATGGTGTTATCAGTCGTCACCTTGGACAACTCGGATTTAATGTGCTGGGTATCGATGTCAGCGAACAGGCCATCGCCAGGGCAAAGGAGCTGAACACCTCTCCCCGCGTTAGTTTTGAAGTGCTGAGCGCAGAACAGCTGGTAGCGCAGGGCAATACTTTCGATGTGATCGTTTGCAGCGAAGTGCTGGAACACCTGCATCAGCCCTCATCCCTGCTGGCAACACTGCATCAGTCCCTCAAAGAAAATGGTATCCTGGTGGTGACCGTCCCCAACGGCACCGGCCCCCGCGAACTACTGGTGACAAGACCAGTACTCAAAATGAGGGCAAAAAATAACTGGCTCTGGAGACTGGTAGTAGGTGTAAAGAAATTAATGGGATACAGCGGCACCACCGTACAATCCGCCGCCGATAAC
Organism: Chitinophaga sp. HK235; assembly: GCF_018255755.1. Lineage (NCBI taxonomy): Bacteria > Pseudomonadati > Bacteroidota > Chitinophagia > Chitinophagales > Chitinophagaceae > Chitinophaga > Chitinophaga sp. HK235. The sequence goes on from NZ_CP073766.1 coordinate 543,763, forward strand.
CTGGACCACATCCAGTTCTTCAAAAAATCAGATCTGGAAACACTTTCGGCTGAGAACAGTTTCCGGATCATTCGCTTCGGTAAAGCCAACTTTATTGAAGATGTATTTCCCTTCTCTTTTTTAGCCAAACGGATTAAGGCGCTTCAATGGCTCGACTGTAAAGTGGCCGATGTATTACCGTACCGTTTTACGGGAGGATTCTTTTCTGTCTGGGAAAAAGTCAGGTAAACTATGTTATACGTACTCTATAATTGTTGGGTGGTCTTTCAGGTGCTCATCGCCTGTTATCTCCTGCAGCCGGCTGTACTGCTGCTGATCTACTGGATCAGAAAGGCCGGTCGTTTTTTGTTTAAGCCCGGCCATGAGGTGAAGACCTCCGTTAATCATCATTACACTTTCGCCGTCATTATCACCGCTCATAAAAATCTGGAGCTGGTGCCTCCTTTGGTGGATTCCCTGCTGAAGCAAACATATGCTGACTATATGGTATATGTGGTGGCAGACAATTGCGGCGACGCTGACCTGGGCATGACCCACCCCAAAGTAAAACTGCTGAAACCGGAAACGCCGCTGAACGCCAAGATCCGCTCTATTGATTTTGCGATCAATAGATTTGTATCTCCACATGAGGTAATGGTGATTCTGGATGCAGACAACCTGGTGCATCCGCTTTACCTGGAAACGCTTAACCGGTATTTCAACCGGGGTTACCAGGCGGTACAGACCAACATGCTGGCCAAAAACAACGATACCGTTTATGCGCAGCTGGATGCGGCCGGTAACTACTTCAGTAATTTCATTGACCGTCGTATGCGTATGGAGCTGGGGCTTTCCGCCAATATCTGGGGGCTGGGCATTGCACTGAAGACTACGCTTTACCGCGAGGTGGTGTATAATCATTTCTTTGGCGGATTTGATAAAAAGATTCAGGCTGATATCGTAAAACTGATCCCTGTGCTGGCCTATGCAGAAGATGCGATGGTGTATGATGAAAAGATTGATACCGGTGATGCCTTGGAAACACAGCGTACCCGCTGGATCAATGCATACTTCAAGTATTTTAAATATGGATGGGATGTGTTTTGTACCGGTGTACGCCGGGGAAGTTTTAACCTGATGTTTTTCGGTTTTAATTTGTTGAGACCGCCATTGTTTCTGCAGGTGCTGTTGGCCCTGGTGCTGGGCGTACTCAATTACTGGATAGCGCCGGTATGGGCCTGGACATGGGCAGCCATCCTGATTATTTTCCCGCTTTCCTTTTTTGCGATTGTGGCCGTGATGAGTAATGATCCACGGACCATACGTGCTCTGCTGCATCTGCCGTTCTTTTTCCTGAGGCAGCTAAAGGCTTTCCTGCATATAAGAAAGGCCAACAAGGCTTTTCTGCAAACCCAGAACAACAAAGTGATGTATATAGAAGACGTATTAAAACAATAATTAAATAATAAAATAAACAAATATTTTAGGTGCTGGTCCTGCTTTCTTGTTAATGAGGAAGGCAGGACTTCTTATTTGAATTAGTTAAATTACAGATAAAAGCATCACACCATGTCAGATACCGTTGAAATCAGAAACCTCACTGCGGAAGATTATTTTGATCTTCGGGAATCCATGGAATCTGCCTATCCTGATATGTCAGGGAGTTATTGGGGAGAGTCCACCATTAAGCGGCTCATCAAATTATTCCCTGAAGGGCAGATAGCCGTTACCGTTAATGACAGGGTGGTAGGTTGCGCCCTGTCGATTATTGTAGACTATGATAAGTTTGGCGACAACCACACCTACGCACAGATCACCGGTTTTTATACGTTTAACACGCACAATCCTAAGGGGGACATCCTGTATGGCATTGAGGTGTTCGTACATCCGGAATTCCGGGGTAAGCGCCTGGCACGGCGTCTGTACGATGCCCGTAAGACCCTCTGCGAGCAGTTGAACCTGGAAGGCATTGTGGCGGGTGGTCGTATCCCCAATTATGAAAAGTATGCCGACAAGATGTCGCCCAGGCAATATATCGAGAAGGTACAGGACAAGGAAATCTACGATCCTACGCTGACCTTCCAGTTCTCCAACGACTTTACTGTCAAGAAAATACTTAAGAACTATCTACCCAATGATGAGGCATCGAAGGGGTTTGCAACCCTTTTACAGTGGTTCAATATTTATTATGAAAAAGACAGCGATACGATCCGGTACAATAAATCTACCGTCCGTATCGGGCTGGTACAGTGGCAGATGCGGGATTATGGCAGCATTGAGGTTTTTATGGAGCAAGTGGAGTTTTTTATTGACGCAGTGAGCGACTACGGATCCGATTTTGTGGTATTTCCGGAATTGTTTAACGCACCCCTGATGGCGGAGTTCAATCAGCTGGACCCGGCGGGGGCGATCCGGGGAATGGCCAAATACACCGAAATACTCCGCGACCGGTTCCTGGAGCATGCTGTATCCTACAATGTCAATATCATTTCCGGTAGTATGCCTATCGTGATCGACGAAGTACTGCACAATATCTCGTACTTATGCCGGCGGGACGGCACCTGGGAGCATTATATCAAGATCCATCCAACGCCGGGGGAAGTAGCTTCCTGGGGGATGAAGGGTGGTTCAGACATCCGGGTCTTTGATACGGATTGTGGTAAGGTAGGCATACAGATTTGTTATGATGTGGAATTTCCGGAGCCGTCCAGGATTCTGGCGGAGCAGGGTATGCAGATTCTTTTTGTGCCTTTTATGACAGATACCCAACATGCGTATAACCGTGTCCGTTTCTGTGCTCAGGCAAGAGCCGTGGAAAATGAGTGTTATGTTGCCATCGCAGGTTGCGTTGGGAACCTTCCCAAGGTGAATAATATGGACCTGCAATATGCACAATCCTGTGTATTTACACCTTCCGATTTTAACTTCCCGGTAACCGGTATTAAGGCCGAGTCTACACCTAATACAGAGATGGTAGTGGTGGTGGATGTGGATCTTGTTTTATTGAAAGAACTGCATGCATTCGGAAGTGTTCAAACGATGAAGGATATACGAAAAGATCTTTATCAGGTAGTGAAAAAGTAGGAGCGGGGTTATATTTTCTGTTATTTTTTAGTTAGATGATTACTTTATGTTGATTTTTTTATTTTGTTGATTTATAGATATTTATGATGATTGTTTGTTAAGTTGATTTAAGCGAAGTCTACATGTTTTTTACCTTCCTCATCAGATTATACCTTACATTCGTAAGGATTTTGCTTCAATCAATAGTGAAATAAATCTTCATAAAATACTAGTAATCAATATAAAAAATTAAGGAGAAATGATGAACAACAAGATCAATTTAGCCCTTCAGATCCTTCCTTCCGTACCTTCCGAACAGGTATATGCCGTAGTAGATGAAGCCATTGCCGTTATCCGCGACTCCGGTGTAAAATACAGAGTATGCCCCTTCGAAACAGTGATGGAAGGAACCTATGAAGAGCTGATGGAAGTAGTGCGCAAAACCCAGGAAGTGTGTTTTAAAGCCGGAGCATCCCAACTGCTGGTGTATATAAAAATGCAGATAAAAAAAGATCAGGATGTGACCATCGAAGAAAAAACCGGGAAGTATGATTCCATATAACATATTTTTACTATCTTTCTAAGTGAACTAAAGGACAGGACTTTATGAGATATGCTGCCACCCTGGATGACAACTCCAGGATCGTTACAAACCTGATCATCATCATTACCCTCGTTATTCTGTGCAGACAGGTTACCGATGTTAATCATGATTCCACCACTACCAGCGTGCTGTTGTTTATCCTGGTCCCGGCCATCATAGCAGCTGCCTGCCTGAGCCCCCGGTATTACAAAATCACCGCAGAAGGCCTGGTGATTAAAAGAGCACTGTTTCCCATTACCATCCTGTTTGAAGATATTGTGCGCCTGCGCAGTATCACGGAAGAAGAACTGGGTACCAGCAGCCGTATGATGGGAATGGGTGGTATATTCGGATATCTTGGTACCTATCGCTCTGCCGAAATAGGAAAGTATCAACGCTGGTGCACCAACCGGGAAAATCTGGTCCTGATCGAATCAAGGACCCGTAAATGGGTGATCAGTCCCTCCGGCGCAGATGATTTTGTAAAAACCGTCAATGGCATCATTAACGTTGCCGGATAAACGTTTTTAATATTTTTAGCGAAAGATTGTATTATGTTGTATTCAACAAATACAATCTTTTTTTATTTAATGTAGGGAGGCCGCATGGATTTTGAATATATATGATGTAACTTATACACATCATTAAACCAAAATCTAATCTTCACCATGAAGTCAACTTTCAGATGGCTGCTGGTGGTGGGCTTTCTTCTTGTATTCTCCCGCACGCTTTATGCCCAACCCCGCACGCTCACAGGCCGTGTCATTGCTGCCGGCAGCAATACTGCATTACCAGGTGTCACTGTACAGGTAAAAGGAGGTGCCAGAGGCACCACTACCGACGTAGAAGGCCATTTCAGGATCGAAGTACCTGCTAACCACAGTACCCTTATTTTTAGTTTTATTGGTTACCTTACCCAGGAGGTATCTGCAGGAACCCAGACCACCCTGACAGTAACCTTGCATCCCGACGCCCGCAGCCTCGACCAGGTAGTGGTTACAGCCATGGGCATCAAAAAGGAAAAAAGAGCTGTTGGATATGCTATCCAGGATGTGTCGGGGGCAGATCTTGTCCAGTCACGGCAATCCAACGTAGTGAACGCCCTCCAGGGAAAAGTAGCCGGCGTCCAGATCTCCGGCGGTGGCGGAGCACCCGGACAGGGTTCCCGTATCCTGATCAGGGGTATCAACTCCCTGGACCCTACCCGTGATAATCAGCCGCTTTTTGTCATCGATGGGATTACCATGGACAACAACACCTATACCACCGGTGGCGCCGATACCAGGGGCATGAGCAACCGCGCTGCCGATATTAACCCTGATGATATCGAAAGTATTTCTGTCCTGAAAGGTGGGGCAGCCACTGCTTTGTATGGCCTTCGGGCCGCCAGCGGTGCCATTATCATCACCACTAAATCCGGCAAGGCAGGTCGTACCCGCGTTAGTTTTACTACCGCTGCCGGCTTCGATAAAGTAGGCAAAACGCCGGACGTACAGTTGCAATACTCCCAGGGAAACAATGGTACTTATGACAACCAGAGCTTCTGGCCGGCATGGGGGCCTTCCGTGGAAGATGCCCGTAAACTGGACCCCGATCATCCGGCAGCCCTCTATAACAACTACAAACAGGCATACAATACCGGCAGCCAGTATCGCAACACACTGGCCGTCAGCGGAGGGACTGATAAAGTCGTATATGCGGCCTCGTTATCCCAGTTCAATCAAAACGGTATCATCCCCTTCAGTAACTACCAGAACTATTCCGCCAGGGTGAGCGGAGATGTCCGCTTCAGCGAAAAATTCAAAATGGGCGTAGCCCTCAACTATATCAATTCCGGTGGCAACCGTGCCAATGCCGACCGCTACGGAGAACAGATGATTTACTGGTCGCCACGCTGGAATATGCGTGACTACCTGAAACCCGATGGTACCCAGCAAACCTACGGTGCTACCGACAACCCCATCTATACTTTATATAGTAACCGGTTTGGTGATAATGTGAACCGCGTAATCGGCAATATTAACTTTACCTATTCGCCCTTTAAATGGCTCGATATCCTGTACCGCGCCGGTACCGACTTTTATACTGACAACCGCCGCCATACCGGCCCCGGTCCCAAAGGCATCGTCGGAGAAGTGGTCAATACCGATAACGGCTTCGGTTTCGTCAACGAATACACGCTCAATCAGCGGTCACTCAGTTCTACCCTGATCCTCAATTTCAAAAACAATATCACCCCCAAACTTACTTCCGATCTCAAACTGGGCCACGACCTGTTTGATCGCCGGCTGAAACGACTGTCCACCGAAGGGGATACCCTCGATATTCCGGACCTGCTCATCATGCAGAACGCTAAAAAGATCGTGTCCAACCAGTACCTCGAAAACTATTATCTCCTGGGCCTTTTCGGCGATTGGACCCTGTCATGGGACCGCTGGCTGTACCTCACCCTTTCCGGCAGAACAGATATCAGTTCCTCACTGCCGGTCAACAACCGGGCCTTCTTTTATCCTTCTGTCAGCCTGGCCTACATTTTTACGGAACACCTGAAATTGCCGGAAAATATACTGTCATTCGGCAAGCTCAGAGCCTCCTGGGCCAGGGTGGGTAAAGACGCCTTACCCTACAATACCGGCTATGGCTATACGCCATTGGCAAACGGTCCAATCGGTAATACCATCATCGGCTGGACCCGCGCCGACCGCCTCGGTGATGCCAACCTCAAACCGGAGTTCACCAACACGTTTGAAGCTGGTGCCGAATTACGATTCCTGCATGATCGTATAGGCGTTGACTTTGCCTGGTATACTTCCAAAAGCACCGACCTCCTGATACCGGTGAAGCTATCGAGTGCTACCGGCTATGAGGACTTCTACACCAACGCCGGCTCCATCCGCAACCGCGGCGTGGAAATAGCCCTTAGCGCTACACCTGTAAAACAGGAGAAATTTCGTTGGGACGTGCGGGTTAATTTCTCTGCCAATCGTAATGAAGTACTGAGTCTGGGTAAAGAACTGTCGGAAGTAGTGGTGGGCAGCCAGTTTGGTTATGCTGGTTCTACCGCTACCATGAAATATATTCCGGGATATCCGGTAGGAGCTATTTTCGGCACCAGCTACCAGCGTTATTCCGGAGGGCAGCCCGACAACGGTATCCTCATCGATTACAGCCGTCCCATTCAGATAGCTGCTTCCGGCAGTCAGGCTGGCTTCCCTATGATCAACTCTGCCCAGAAATACCTGGGTAATTCCCAACCCAAATGGATCGGCAGTATCTCCAATACTTTCTCTTATGGCCCGCTCAGCCTTTCGTTCCTGATAGATACCCGTCAGGGTGTTATGAAATACAATCAGCTGGCTAACTTTATGGGTGCCTTCGGAGAATCAGCCATTACCGCAGACCGCTTTACCAGCAAAGTGTTTGATGGTGTGTTGCCCGATGGTACTCCCAACAAACAGGTGGTGTACCTGCAACAGGCCAAAGGTCCCGATGGCCGCAACTATGGTGGCGGTTTTTACCGGAACGTATACCGCGGTGTCACAGAAAACTTCGTGGAAGATGCGTCGTGGATACGGCTGCGTAATATCAGTCTGTCCTGGCAGCTGCCATCACAATTGCTGTCACGCACCCACCTGATTTCTGCCGCCAGCCTTACCCTTACTGGTAACAATCTTTGGTTACATACCCGCTACACCGGCTTCGATCCGGAATCCAGCTCGTTTAATGCCGGTAGTAACATCGATGCATTTGCCGGGTTCACGTACCCGACTACACGCAGTTTTCTGGCTTCTTTGAATGTAACCTTCTAAAAACTGTTTCGACCATGAAAAGGATTCACTCCATATTATATATAGTCATACTGGCCCTGCTCGCAGCTGGTTGTAAAAAACAGCTGGATATCAACGACAATCCCAATCAGGCGGTAGTGCCTCCTATGAACGGGCTGCTGGCCTCCACCACCTACTTTACTTCGTATAACGTTTACCGTGTTGGTAATATCACATCTTATTTTACGCAGTACCTGGCTTCACCCAATGCTAACGGCGCCAGCGACACTTACGAAGCGGCTGACTATACCAGCACCTGGAAAGCACTGTACGACAATATGACCGACATCCACGACCTGATGGAACAAGCCAGGACTGCCGGTGCTACCCAGCACCTGGGCGCTGCGGAAGTGATGATGGCCATCAACCTCGAAATGCTCAATGACCTCTGGGGATCTGTTCCCTATACCCAGGCGTTTAATAGCAAAATCCTGCAGCCGGGCTACACACCCGATGACAGCGTATTCCTGCAATGTGTCGCTTTGCTTGATGACGGCATCGCTCAGCTGAAGAAGTCTGAATCCAAATATGCACTGGACCCGGTAAAGGATCTGTTACACGGAGGAAAGGTAAGTGCATGGGTCAAAACAGCCTATACGGTAAAAGCCCGTCTGCTCAATCATCTTACCAAAAAAGCAAACTACGATCCGGCGGCAGTACTCACCGCCCTCGCCAACGGCTATACGGATAATTCAGATGATGCTCAGCTGACACTGTTTCAATCACTCAGTCCCTGGAACGCAGCTGCTGTTAACAATGTCAACAACCTCCTGGATGGCTGGCTGAGCGCCCACTTTGTAAATGCCCTCAATGGTAAAACCTTTGGGGTATTTGATCCGCGGTTGCCCCTGATCACCGACACCACCCGTTTCGGTGATTATCGCGGCACCATCAATGGTGCGGGCCGCATTGGTTCGGGTACCAACAAAGAAGAATGTTATCTTTCGCAGAAAGGTTTTTATTCCAAACCCGGAGCCCCGCTGCTGGTAGTGACCAACACTGAGGCCCGCTTCATCCAGGCGGAAGCAGCTTTCCGCAGTGGAAACAAAACCCTGGCTTATCAGGCATATCTGCAGGGGATCACTGTTCATATGAACAAACTGGGAGTAGACTCCTCCCTGCGTAAGGCCTATCTCGCCAATCCGGCTGTAGGAGTGGGGGAAGCCAACATCACCCTGGGTCTCATTCTGAAAGAAAAATATGTTGCGCAGTTCCTGCATCCCGACGCCTGGAACGACGCACGTCGTTATGATTATCAATACCAGGACTTCAATATGCCTGTTAATGCTCAGCTGCCCACTTTTATCAGAAGAGTGGCATATCCGGATTCAGAGAAAAGCCGGAATGGAGCTAATGTGCCGAGTGTGAAGCTGACGGATAAAACCTGGTGGCAGCTGTGATGCAGGTGATGCTGCTGATGCTCCTGATGAGCGGAAGCTAGAGAGATGATCACAGCGAAAATAGGAAGAGGGTGTTTGACACCCTCTTCCTATTTTTCTCCTTCCAGCTGCTGTAGTATATGTTGATTAAAGCTATACTGTTCTTCTACCGGTACTTCTTTTCTGGAAACTTTATGGATGTCATGTCCTTCTTTGGTCCAAAGCATGGGGAAAAAATTAAAGACATGATTGCCATCCAGCCGGGCAACTTCCTGTTGCCAGTTATCCCAGCGCAGATCCTTATAAAAATCAGCCAGATCTCCCTCGAAACAAAACAACAAAAACTCCGTATAGGTAATGTCAAGGGGCTCCCATTTCAGGGTAGCAGGATCAAAGTAATAGGTCTTGCCTTTATCACTACCAAGACCACCACCGTTAACAGCAAAATAGCCACCCACAGCATCATCGGCCACCAGCAGGTATCCTGAGCTGTTATCCTGGAATAATGTTTTGTCCCAATTCCAGGAATGTAAGGTTCGGTTCATTTTAGGATGCCCTGATCCCAGTATTCTTATCCAGCCCTGATCTATAAGTATACCACCACTATTAAAAATGATAGCACCCATAGGAGACCGCGTCGTTACCTGCACTTCGTATAGTGTTTCACGGGCTTTACTTTCAGTAACAGGCAGTATTTCTACTTTATTGGTAGCACTGTCAATCCAGGATAATACATCGGGCCATGCTGGTTCTCTGGTGTTGATCAGTGTTTCAAGGGGGCTTTTATGTTCCATACAGTTACTTGAATACCAGATACGCCACAATCAACGTAAAGAATATATTAAACAGTTGGGCAATGATAAAAGCAAGTGCGGGTTTACCATTTTCAACTTTAAAAATATCGGTGAATTTTGTTTCCAGTCCTATGCAGGTAAAGGCGAGCGCAAACCAATAGGTTTGTATTTCCTTCAGGGCTCCTTTGGTATCGGCTACTACCGTGGACGGCAATACGAAGGAGAACAGGAGGGAGGCGGCGATAAAGCCCAGTACAAATTTGGGGAAGCGTTCCCAAATGGTGCGCAGGGTGGGCTTTTCGTAGTTTGCTTTCTTTTTGGTGTAAGACCAGTACAGGGATATCAGGAAAGCGGCGAGCCCCAGCAGTACGTTCTGGGAGAACTTGACGATGGTGGCGTATTTGAGCGCTTCTTTGCCCAGCATGGTGCCGGCGGCCACTACGGCACCGGATGTGTCGATGGTACCACCCAGCCAGGCGCCCGCTACAGCCGGTGACATGCCAGCCCAGATGGCGATATACGGCATAAACAGCATCATCGGAATGGCTACGATCATCACCAGCGAAATCACATGCGAGAGTTTTTTGTTATCTCCTTCGATAGCGCCGGAGGTAGCGATGGCTGCAGATACGCCGCAGATAGATACGGCACTGGAGATCATCATACGGAACTCATCGTCCAGGCCCAACATCCGGCATAGCCAAAAGGAGAAATACCAGACGGTAAATACCACCACTACTGACTGGATAATACCCAGCATACCAGCCTGCAGGATATCACCAAAGATGATGTTGGTGCCCAGCAGTACCAGTCCTATTTTAATGTATAGCTCTGTTTGGAGGGCCGGTTTGATCCATGCAGGAAGACCAATCACATTGCTGATAAATAAGCCCAGTATCAGGCTGAACAGCACTACTTCTATGCCCAGGTCTTTGATGGTTTTATTGGTCGTGATAAGCTGTGCCAGCAGGGAAATAAGCACGATGGCCAGCAGGCCGGATATCAGCGCGGTGGGTTTGAAATCACCTGCCAGAAACCGGGCCAGCAGGAGACTACCCAGTACCCATAAAAACAAGGTGCATATACGCAGGAGGTTGGACGTGTCCGATACCTGGGCTAACAAGTCGCCTCCGGATGACCAGCTGTATTTAGGCAAGGCTGGCTTCAGTCCGGCCACCACCAGGGTGATGGTCAGGAAAGCGATGATCACCGCAATCCAGTCTTCATGAAGTTTTCTAGGTTGTAACATAGGTTTTATTATACAAGGTTTGAGTGGCTAGTGGAAAAAGAGATACGCCAGCAGGATTGCAGACAGTAATCCGAAAAAGTCGGCAATCAGACCTGCGGTAAGCGCATAGCGCGTATTCTTGATGTTAACAGAACCAAAGTATACGGCCAGCACATAAAAAGTAGTCTCTGTAGTGCCTTGTATCACACTGGCCAGCTTACCCTGGAAGGAGTCTGCCCCATAGCGGGTCATCACTTCTATCATCAGGCCTCTGGCGCCGCCGCCACTTAAAGGTTTCATGATGGCTATCGGCAACGCCGGTACGAAATCAGTGTTGAAGCCCATCCAGGAAAACAGGCCTGCAATAGCGTTGATGAGATAGTCCATACAACCGGTGGTACGGAATACACTGATGGCTACCAGGATGCCCACCAGGTAGGGAATGATCCGGACGGATACCTGAAACCCTTCTTTGGCTCCTTCTATAAAACTGTCGTATACATTAATTTTTTTAACAATGCCTGCGCCGAGGAAAAGGATTACGATGGTAAAGATGATGCCACCGCCGAGGTTGCTCATAGTGGGGCCTATCTTTTCTGCAGGCATATGACGCACCCAGAAATACAGTCCGGTTACCAGGGAGGCAAAACCGCCCAGAAATACCAGTACAGGCAATTTGAACAGATTGATGCGTTGATAAAGGGATACTGTAAACATACCTATTATAAATGCAACAAAAGTAGATATGAGGGTAGGGACGAAGATATCAGCGGGATTGGCGGCACCGGCCGCTTTTCTGAGTGCGATCACCGAGGTAGGGATAAGGATCACACCGGCGGTATTCAATACCAGAAACATAATCTGGGGATTACTGGCAGTGTCTGGCTTGGGATTCAGCTCCTGCAGCTCCTTCATGGCTTTCAGCCCCATCGGAGTGGCCGCATTGTCGAGCCCCAGCATACTGGCGGAAAAGTTCATCATCATAGATCCCATGGCAGGGTGTCCTTTAGGGACTTCAGGGAAGAGCTTGGAGAAAAAAGGATTGACCAGTCTGGAGAAGCGGTTGATCATACCGGCGACTTCGCCTACTTTCATAATGCCCAGCCAGAGTGTCATTACGCCGGCCAGCCCCAGGGAGATCTCTGCTCCGGTTTTGGCGCTGGATAACATGCCATTCATAATGTCTCCAAAGATGGCTGTATCCTGTAAAAACACCGACTTAAAAACTGCTACTACAAACGCGATCAGGAAAAAGCCCAGCCAAACGTAGTTTAATGCCATTAGATTATTGGTTTATTCAAGCAACAAATAAACTAAAATAAACTTATCTTTGCGCAAATTTTAAAAAATGGCTTTGCAAGTTGGAATTGTAGGATTGCCGAATGTAGGGAAATCGACATTATTTAACGCGGTGAGTAACAGCGCTAAGGCGCAGGCCAGCAACTACCGCTTCTGTACTATAGAACCCAACGTAGGACAGGTAGACGTGCCGGACACTCGTATTGACAAACTGGCCGAGCTGGTACAACCGCAGCGTATCGTACCTACTACTATCGAGTTTGTGGACATCGCCGGCCTGGTAAAAGGTGCCAGTAAAGGTGAAGGGCTGGGTAATAAATTCCTGGCCAACATCCGCGAGGTAGATGCCATCGTGCATGTAATCCGTTGCTTCGAAGATGATAACATCCTCCGCGAAGAAGGTGCTATCAACCCCGTTAGTGACAAGGAAATTATCGATACTGAACTGCAGCTGAAAGATCTCGACAGCGTAGAACGTAAAGTGAGCCGTACGGAAAAAATGGCTAAGACCGGTGGTGACCCCAAGGCAAAAGCAGAATTTGAAGTTCTGAAAAGATGCCAGGAACACCTCGAAAAAGGCCGTAACATCCGTGAACTGGGCCTGAGCAAGGAAGAACGTGTAGCAATCGCTGACCTGTTCCTGCTGACCGAAAAACCGGTACTTTACGTAGCCAACGTAGATGAGGCTTCATTGCATACCGGCAACAAATACTCTGAAGCGCTGAAAGAATCCGTAAAGGCTGAAAATGCTGAAGTGATCGTGATGAACAATACCATTGAAGCACAGATCTCCGAAATGGAAGATCCGGCAGATAAGGAATTGTTCCTCGGTGAATACGGCCTTTCCGAGCCAGGCCTCAACCGCCTGATCCGCTCTGCCTATCACCTGCTCAACCTCATTACCTACTTCACTGCCGGCGTGCAGGAAGTACGTGCCTGGACTATCCACAGAGGATGGAAGGCTCCACAGGCTGCCAGCGTGATCCACACCGATTTTGAAAAAGGTTTTATCAAGGCTGAAGTAATTGCCTATGATGACTACGTGAAATACGGTTCCGAATCTTCAGCGCGCGACAACGGCCGTCTGAGAATAGAAGGAAAGGAATATATAGTGTCTGATGGTGACGTCATGCACTTCCGCTTTAACGTGTAATCATTTCCGTTACAATAAGATACTTCATGAAATTTAACCATGAGGTTACAACAAGCATACGGGCCGGTACTTACCGGCCCGTTCTTTTTTTAAAAACAGGAGAATCGGAAATCCTTGCCTGTACTGAATTTTAAACTACGTATACCCCTCCACGTGCCTCTCCTTGAAAAAAATATACTTTGTTAATAACAGTAATTTATTAGTTTAGCCTACTATTTTAATGTTAGCTCATGCGATTAGTCAGGAATGTAAAGCTGTTTTTCCGGGAAGGAAACTCAGATAAGACATATGAAATTGACCTTTGTGAAGTTGGCCCGGAACTATATACTGTTAACTTTAGATACGGAAAACGCTTTGGAACCCTGAAAGAAGGCACCAAGACCGTAAGCCCCGTAGCCCTGGCTGCCGCCACCACTATCTTTGACGCGTTGGAAAAGGAAAAACGCAGTAAAGGATATCTGGGTGAGCAGGAAGCAGTACAGGACCTGTCTTTTGTACCAGTAGATACTTCCCAGGTAGCAGATCCAAAAGATGCCGCCATTCTCAAAAGGTTGCAGGGAGTGATAGAAGGCAAGGCCGCCTATAAAACACCCTGGAAAACTTCCCGTGTCATCTGGAAAGCCGGTGTACACAGATTAAAGGAAGCTGTCCCTTATCTTATCAAGTTGGTAGAAAAGGGAGACGCCATGCAACGTTATGCTGCACTGTGGGCATTGGGTAAATGCGCGGATCCTGCTGCGGCCCCTGTGTTGCGCTCATATGCTGATAATGGCTCCTATAGCCTGAATGTACGGATGCTGGCAGCCAACGGTCTCCTGCTGGTACTTCCGGAGGAGGAACGCAACGCACATATACAATCCCACCTGCTCCGCCTGCCGGAGGCAGTTCAGGAAGTCATCACCACCAACAATGCACAGGCTATCTTCGATATAGTGCAGGAGCGGGTGATGGTAAAAACCGAACTCAATTATCCGATGCTGGAAGATCTGTACATCGTTGCCTATAACAACGAAGCAGTCAAAAACGCCATCGTCGGCTTTTTAGCATACATGCCTTTCCGTCCCAGTTATTTCCAGCATATGCGGCATATGTTCAAACAGGCCGAACTGAGAAATGACCAGGGTATTGTAGGCACCATGGCTATACGCTTTGAACGGGAAGCACCGATGTTTAATCACCCGGGCAAAAGACTGGACTATGATGGTAATGAATATCATCCCAACGTCTATATTCCTGAACTGCAGGAATACATGAAGGTGATCAAAGAACTGAAGAAACCCGCTTCCAGGCTCGCTTATTCCAACAAAACCAGGAACTACCTGAAACGCAGGGTGCTCCGTAATCTGCGCGCTATGGGTGCCGGTGGTGATATGGAATATGTACGACTGGCAACCGCACTGCTGTTGCAGTATGAAGAAGGAAGAGATGCTACGAAGGAATACCAGACACGCCAGTACTCCTGGATCAATGGCAGGTATACTTCCTGGTACAGACAATTTCCTGCCAACTCCCGCGCTGTATTCCTGAATTATATTCTCCGGGGCAACAAGCCTGATCTGAAGCTGGATACCAACGGCACTGTATGGTATTTTGAAGAACCCAGAGATGCTAATGGTCCGACACGCGAAGCAGCCTCTCTGCGCGAACATCCGGATGCAGTGAAGGAAGCAGAAAAAGGTAATCTCCTCAAAAAGCTGTTCAACTGGCTGGGAGGGGAGAAGCAGACACCATCTGCCAGCGCAGTGCCACCGGAATACAAACCAATGTCGGCATCTGCACAACCGGTTAGTGATATACCTTACCTGGAGCTGTGGAACAAAATGCCTCAGGCCTTTGTGCAACTGCTCGTATCCGGCAGGATGGAAGCCGTACATCTGTTTGCGATTGAGCAACTAAAAGCACATCCCGATTACAAAGACCTGAAAGATAAGATGGATGAGAAAGTGATCTACAACTTCCTCATCAGTCCATTTAAAATACCTGCATTATTCGGCCTCGAACTGGCCAAAGACAAATACAATCCTTCCAATCTCTCTTTCTTCCTGCTGTACGCTCTCACAATGAGTCCGCTGGAAGAGGCCAGAGCACAAAGTTTGGAATGGATCTCCCAACACAAGGCTGCCTGCTTTGGTGATGCCGATTTCCTGATGCGTATGATGTTCAACCCATACCTGGACATCCGCAACTATGTGCGCCAGCATTTAACGGCCGATCATCTCCCGATAGATAAGGCCCGTGTACTGGTAGGAAAGTCGGTAGCTGCTTTACTGGCATCTAAAAATCCTTCTCCTGAGGTAAACGACAACCTTAACGATGGATGTCTGATCCTGGAACACTTCTGCGCCGGTGCTCTGCGCGAAGTAGAAATGCAGGTGATCGCAGACCTGATGCAGACCGGTGTACCGGCCAATCAGGCTTTTGCAGCACGATTGCTGATACAGAAACAAGGGCAGATGGATTTCCGCGAAGTATCAGACGAACTGCTCACCAACCTCGTCACCAACGACTACGCGCCGGTTAGAATGGCCGGTGTGTCAGTGCTTGGCGTGATGCCGGAAGATGAGTTGCTGAAAAGACCGGAGCTGCTGCTCCAGATGGTACTGGCTACGCATGCGGATGTACGAAAAGAGATACGCGCATTAATTAAACTGCTTGTTCAGAAAGATAACCGACTGGCGATATATCTCGTCAATGAGCTGGTGCCCCGCCTGATGCGTAAGGAGCCAGTAGAAGGTATACACCAGGATATCGCAAATATTCTGAGTAACGAACTGGTAGAGCATCTGCAGGATGTAGATACGGCTACGGCTCTACGTTTGTTGTATTCCAACTACCGTTCCGCCCAGGAATTCGGTGTAGTAGTATTGTATAAATATATTCCTGCTGAAGCACTCACCGTAAAACAGGTGATCGCTGCAGGCAGCCATGAATTGCTGGCTGTCAGACAATGGTGCTGGTCTTTCTTTAATACCAACGCTGCGCGTATGCGCTACGAGCGCGAGGCTGCTATTGGTTTACTGGATGCCAAATGGGATGATACAAGACTGTTTGCACAGGAGTTTTTCCGTACACAGTTCACTGACAACGACTGGACACCGGAAACGCTGGTAGCAGTAGCTGATAGCGTACGCCCGGATATCCAGGCCTTCGGTCGCGAAATGCTGATGCGTTTCTTCCGTGATGCCGACGGTCCTTCTTATCTGTTGAAGCTGAGCCAGCATCCGAGCGTTGCCATGCAGATATTTGCTACCAACTATCTGGAAGGTTATGCCGCTGGTAATCTGGAATATCTCCGGAGTATGGAACATTATTTCCGTTCTGTGTTAAGCCGTGTCAACAAAGCCCGTGTGGCCAAGGAGCGTATTTTTAATCTGCTGGAAAAAGAAGCGTTGAAGTCGGCTGATGCTGCTACCTATGTAGGAGAGATCATCGCCCACATCTCTGCAACAGTGTCCATTGCAGATAAAGCCCGCTGCATACAGATCATGCGGAATATCCAGCAACAGTTCGAACTTTCATTGCCTATCACGTTAGTGCCTGCCGCCATCCGGTAGGAATGCCAGCTTTTAATCAAAGAGTATGTTATTTAATTACAGATATAGCGGTAACTCCCAGGTGTATAGCAATGCTACATCTGCCGGCATATCCTTCGCGCCGGACACCCATCGTGACCCGACTTTTTTTGTAGGTAAACTCCATAAAAAAATCGCTTTCCGCGAAGCCATATCCGCCCTGCATGATGTAGTGGTGTCTGACCTCCGTTTTAAACCCAAAGACAAAACTGCCTATAAGGAATGGGCCGCCCAGCAGGAATCTGTTTGGCTGGCGGAGTACATGAACGGTTATGACCGGGCCGCGGCAGACAAAAAAATAGAGTCTATCTCCGACGAGCTGAAAAGAGTGAATGAGGAGAAAGACAAAGTGATGGGTCCCTTCTATAAGGCCAGAAAACAATACTTCGACTTCCTCTATCAGAAAGACCGGGATGCCTGGTTTGTACTGGACCCTGTAATCACGGTACATCCGGATGAAATGTTCTTCGAATGTTTTAGTCAGGATGAATCTACCTATGGTAAACTGAGCGCCAGTTACAATGTGTTTAAAGAGGTAAATGAATTTGAATGCGGTACTACCAACATCGATTATTCTGCCGCATTGTACAACGAATTCCAGAAGATCCGTGACTATAAGGAAACAGATTTTAAAGTAGATCCGGGAGGCTTCCAGGTACAGACTTCGCAGGAAGAACTGTACCACGAAGTAAAGATCGACCTGCCGGACAGCTGGGTGAGAGGCTTTTTACAGGTAAGTTCAGCCATGACGCTGCCTGCGGCTACCTTCGATCTGCATCCGATGGATGTATACAATTTCTGTCTCTGGCTGCGCCGCTTCAAGGAAAAAACAGGACCTCGCTCCATCCGTTTTAAACTGGAGCCGGGCAAGCCTGTCAGAGCTGTATTTGAGCCCTGGAATCATGAAATCGTTTGTGCGAGATCGATATACAAAGGAGGACAAAGCAGGGAGATCAGAATATGGGGTAGAAGGAGATTGCTGATTCTGGAGCGATTGATACCTATTGCTAAAAAATTCACGGTACATCTTACCGGCAATGGGCTGCCATCCTTCTATGTAGCCGATCTGGGAGATATGCAGTTTACACTCGGTCTTTCAGGATGGACAGCCAACGACTGGTCCCGGGCAGGACAGTTCGATCTCATGGCACCCCGTGCAATCGTAGATGACAGCGCCAAGCTGAAAGTGTTTGCAGACCTGCGTACCCGCTGGATGGCCAAACCGGAAACCATTGCAACAGCTACCGGGCTGGATAAAGCCACTGTGCTGGGTGCACTGGGAATCTATACACAGGCCGGCAAAGTGATCTTTGATCTGCATACCGGCATGTATCGCCTGCGGGAGCTGAGTCGTGAACCACTGCCATTGGAATCACTGCGTTTTGCCAATCCGCTGGAAGCTGAAGCATCCCAGCTGGTACAGGAGAAAAGAGTTACGCTTACTGAACAGGATATACCGGGAGTAGGTTTACAGCTGAAAGGCAATGTAAAAGGTGCACAGCGTGTATACCATCCCGTTATAGTGATCGATAAGGATGAAAGACTAAGCGAAGCACACTGTGATTGTAATTTTTATAATACCAATAAGTTGTACAAAGGGCCGTGCGAACACATGCTGGCACTGCGTATGACGCATGCTGAAAATATTTCTGCAGAATAAATTTTATTTTTCAGAATTATTTTCTAACTTGCCTGCTCGTTAATAAACAAAGATCTTTGTAAAGAGGAATTGATTGCACTTGCGCCCGTAAAAGGGACGAATGATGTTTCGTCATTCAGGTATTTTGACTATACATGCTTCACTAAATGCAATCTTTACTTTGGGAGGGGCGTACCTAGTGCGAATTTACGGTACGAGCCCCGGGGGCTGAAATTCACACTAGGTACGCCCCTCCCTGGAGTTGATTGATTTAGTCAATGGCTTGCACGAAGGCCTCTTCCTCTTTACAAAAATTTGTTTTCTTCCGCGTCAGGCATGGCTATCGCAGCCACTTCAAGCCGGACCAATCACACTCCCGCTTTAGCTGCTTAACATTCATTTTAAAAGTAAACCGCCAACATTATGGCCGAAGGCTTAACCCGTCAACAGCTGTACGACAGGATACGTGCATCCTCCAAAGAGGAATACATATTGGAAGAAATGACCCGTCTGGGTTTCTGGGCACAAAACTCGTCCCAGCCATCCCTACCGGAAACGCTTATACGTAAAGAAGGTGAGCTACGCCGCGAATTGAATGAGTTGCTGGCAGAAAAACAAAAATACCGCAACAAGGAAAAAATGCTGGCGGACATGCGCAAGGAACGCATGGCCAAAGCCAAACAGAAACGCGCGGAAACAAAGAAACGCAACGAAGAGAAAAGAATAGCCCGCGCTGCCGAATGGGCGGAAAAAAAACAACAGGATATTCTGTACCTGGGTGAAGAAGTGTCTGCCGGACTGAATAAAGTAACACCCGATGAAGCACAGCTGACCAAATTCGGATTACCGGTATTCAAAGATGCTACTGCACTGGCTAATGCGATGGGCATCACACTGGGCAAACTGCGCTTTCTCGCCTTCAACCGTAAAGTGGCCAACAGTAGCCATTACCAACGCTTTCAGATCCCTAAAAAGTCCGGCGGTACCCGTGTGATCTCTGCACCCATGCCACAACTGAAAGCCGCACAACACTGGATACTGGAGAATATACTCTATAAGATAAAAAACAGCGATGCCGCACATGGTTTCGTTCCGGGCAAGTCTATTGTCACCAATGCTGCTCCGCACATAGGTCAGGACATTGTGATCAATATTGACCTGCGTGACTTTTTCCCTTCTATCCCTTACAAAAGAGTAAAAGGATTGTTCTGCAAACTGGGTTATGCCGAGCAGGTGGCTTCCATCCTGGGACTTATCTGTACAGAACCCGAAGTAGATGAAATCCTGCTCGACAACCGCAGGTATTATGTGGCTAAAACAGAACGTCATCTCCCGCAGGGAGCGCCCACCAGCCCGGCCATCACCAATCTCATCTGCTTCAAACTGGACCGCCGCTTTGAAGGTCTGGCAGCGAAATACGGTTACG
This sequence comes from Chitinophaga sp. HK235, assembly GCF_018255755.1. Taxonomy (NCBI): domain Bacteria; kingdom Pseudomonadati; phylum Bacteroidota; class Chitinophagia; order Chitinophagales; family Chitinophagaceae; genus Chitinophaga; species Chitinophaga sp. HK235. Next base: position 563,705 of record NZ_CP073766.1, read on the forward strand.
CCTATACGCGATATGCCGATGATATGACCTTCTCCGCAAAAGCAGCTGTTGCAGACAAAGCCGGACAGGTATTATGGGCTATCAAACAGGTGGTGAAAGAAGAAGGTTTCACCATCCATCCTGATAAGCTGAAAGTAATGCGCAAAGGGGATAAGCGGGAAGTGACCGGAATTGTGGTCAATGAAAAGCTCAGCCTCGACAGAGAAACCTTACGCCGTTTCCGCGCATTGCTGCACCAGATCTCCAAAACAGGTCTGGCGGGCAAAAGCTGGGGCAAAGGCAAAAATATCATCAGCAGTATAGAAGGGTACGCCAACTACGTATATATGGTAAAGCCGGAACAGGGTGCCAAACTGAAAGCTACACTCACAGCGCTGCTGCAAAGAGAGGATATCGAAGCCCAGGCCCGCAGCCTGTGGACAGGTGAACAGGTACCTGCGCAACAACAAGCCAGTCCTGCCTCCCAGACTGATACTACAAAAACAACAGATACTACAGCAACCACCCAGGCTCCGCCTGCCAGCAATCCTTCATCATCGGCTAAAACAGAAAAGCCATGGTGGGATATCCTGTAGCTCATCACACATCTTCATAAAAAGAGAAAGACCTGCGCAAAACATGTTCGCGCAGGTCTTTCTCTTTTATATTTGTTATACAGTTGTACTAGAGGTTGTATCCCAATGAAACATACCATTGTGCGCCGATAGAGGGGTTACCCCAGGATTGCACATAAGCTTTGTTAAGGATATTAACACCACCCAGTTTAACCGTTGTTTTGGCTTTGGGGAAGAATTTGCTGATCATGGCATCGAGTGTGCCGAAAGCCGGAATCTCGCTCAGTCCTGCAGTATTTACGTTGGGTCCTACGAAGGAAGATTGCCATACATAAGACTGTTGCCATTTCCATATAACGTTTACGGCTATATTGGAACCGGCAATGTTACGGTTGCCGGCATTCAGGCTGTAACGTACTTTAGGTGTGTTGTACATGGCAATAAAACTACCCAGGTCTTTCTGGTTGCTCAGCTCATTGTAGGAAATGTTACCACCAGCAGTAAAGTTGAGCGGCAGGCTGTAATCCAGTCCCAGCGCCCATCCCCATGATTTAACAGTTTCTTCAGCACTTACAGGCAGGGAGAACACCTGTTGAGGAGTGGTGCCGGAAGCCGGTTTGATGAGGATCTGGATACCGTTCATGTTTTTGAAATCATTTTTATAGATATAGGCATCTACCAGCAGTTTTTTTGCTACCAGTGCCTTATAGCCGATTTCATAAGCCTGTATTCTCTCTGGTTTGAATTCACGGAAAGTATACTGTTTAGGTGCACCAGCCTGTATTGATTGCAGTGTAAATACAGGGCCTGTAGTCAAACCATAACGGTCACGCAGGAACGGCAGACCACCAATTAGGTGCGCCTGTGGAGTAACCAGGTCTATATACTGGTCCTGGTTGTGCGGGATACGGAAACCGGTCTGATAGGAAACACGTAGGTTATGTGTTTGCAGGAAAGTGTATACAGCAGATAAACGGGGGCTGAACTGGCCTGCGAAGTTCATATTCTTGTCGTAACGCAGGGAGCCGGTGAGTTTCAGATGGTCGTCTATCAGTTTTTTCATGACCTGTACATAACCACCATATTCATTGATACGGAATTCATCGCCATTATCATTAACAGCGAACAGCGTTTTTTCGGAGTTCAGTGCATAGCGACGATAGTTACCACCAACCAGGATTTCAGCGAATTTTATCAGGTTGTGGAAGTTGTACATAAATTCCAGTTGATACAGATTGGTTTTATCCGTAAACTTCGCACCAACACCTTTGGCATCGCCGGGAATGGGTTTGTTTTTCACCTGTTCAGCTGCGGCATTAAACTCCGGTGTACCGGGGAGGAAGCGGCCGGAATCGGCTTTAGCTCTGGCATTCTGGAAGAAAGTAGGCATCGCGGTATTGACGGTATTTTGAGCCGCGGCATAGGCGTCTGCATCAGAAGCGCCTCTTGCGAGTGCTGCACCGTAAGCCTGCGCAAAAGTACCGAGTGCCTGTGTGGCGTAGGTGGAGAAGTACTGGGAATACCATACAGTGCTGGGTTTCCAGGCTTCATTGATACCAGAGGCCAGGGTGCCGCCGGCATAACTGTCACCGGACCTTTCCTGTGTAGTATAAGCTCTCACATAAAAGTCACTACCTCTTAACTCCACTTTATACTGGCCCATGTTGAAATTCTTCAGGGAGTAGCGGTCGGCGCCTGTATACACGGTGGTTCCGGTACCATAGCTACCCTGGATCAACGCTTCCAGTTTTTCATTGATTTTATAGTGGAGAGCAGCATTGAGTTTCATGTTTTTGGTACTATAGTCCACCACGTCAGACTCGTTGTAGCCGGTGCGGGTGATACTGGCTCTGTTGGCAGCCGGGATAGCGGCTTTGAAAATCTGGTCAGGTGTTACTTTACCGCCAAACATGGCCGAAATACCAGCCAGTTGCTGGGCGATCATACCTCCGCCCAGTACGGTGTTCATGTTGACCGTATTTTCATCGCCATACACGTTCACACCGTTATAGCCTTCGTTGTTGGCACGGGTGCCATCCTGCAGGGTGTGGCCATTGGCAAGGCTCTGGTCGCGTTTATCGTAGGCTTGCCAGTCGTCCGCTTTGAGATAACCTACGTTTAATTTGAATGCCCATTTGTTGTTGAAGGCATGCGCAAAACGTACAGACACATCATAAAAGCCAGTGCTGGCGTTGGTACGGCCTTTATCATTCAGGAAGCCGGTTTTTACCTGGGCGCTGAGTCCCTGGTACTGGAAGGGATTTTTGCTGGTCATCAGCACAATACCATTCAGGGCATTGGGGCCATAGAGGGCAGAAGCGGCGCCAGGTATCAGCTCTACGTTGTCGAGGTCCAGCTCAGGAATACCTACCATGTTGCCCACGGAGAAGTTGAGGCCGGGGGCCTGGTTATCCATACCATCATTCAGTTGCAGCACACGGGTGTTACCGTTGCTGTTGAAACCGCGTGTGTTGACAGATTTGAAGGTGAGGCTCTGGGTGCTCATTTCCACGCCTTTCAGGTTGGCAAGAGCATCATAGAAGCTGGGGGCAGGAGAGGCTTTTAAAGCACGTGCATCCAGTTTTTCGATGGACACCGGCGATTGCAGAATGCTTTCCTGCACACGGCTGGCGGCTACCACCACTTCCTGGCCCAGAATTTCGGTGGAGCTGAGGGAGACAGCCACTTTTTCATCAGCACTGCTGACTATTTTTTCGATGCTTTGATAGCCCACATAGGTAAATACAAGGGTCAGAGGCAGGGAATGGGTGGTCTTCAGCTGGAAGTTACCGCCATTGCTTGTTATAGTGCCGGCTGCGGCACCTTTCACCGCTACGGTCACTCCCGGCATACCGCTTCCGGAAGTTTTGTCTGTTACAGTACCGGTAATAGTTGTTGGCGTTTGAGCTGTCGTAACCTGGAATAAGGACATACATAGCAACAGGGTGCCCAAACATGCCTTCAATAGAATGCTTTTCATACGCAGTGGACGTTTAGTGATTTAGACTTGGTTATATCTAAATATAGGGAAAAAACTAATACCAACTATGATGCATATGATCTTTCTGATGACCGGATAAAATAGAGATGGGAGCGGAGATTGTTGGATACGGGAGAAGTTGAGGACAGGGATTATGTTTTGCAAATTCTGCAAAAAAATACCCCTGAGTTTCATCTCAGGGGTATTTTCTTATTAGCTATTAATTTCTATGCATCTTAATATTACCACTCCTCATCTGTTCAGCAGAAAAAATCATTATCTCCGCTCCATCCGGTCATCGGAAAGATCATACGCATCACAGTTCCAGTGGGAGAGTATTTTTCCGATCTTCTCAAACTCAATGAGGAAACCATCATGGCCGTATGAAGAATCTATTTCGTGATAGGTTGCATGAGGCAGATAGGTGGCCAGCAATCGTTGTTCCTCGGGAGGGCAGAGTATGTCGCTGCTGATACCGATCAGCAATACGGGCTGCTGGATATGGGAGAGGGAAGTGCTGATATCTTCATGACGTCCACGGGCGATGTTGTGGCTGTCCATGGCTTTGGTGAGGAGCCAGTAAGATTGTGCATTGAAACGTTTCACCAGTTTGTCGCCCTGGTAGCTGATATAGGAGGATGCGCGGAAACCATCTGTTTTCTCTTTATCAGGATCAGACTGGGTGCGCATAAAGGTCTGGTAGTTGCGGTAAGTGACCATGCCGATGGCTCTGGCGGCTTTAAGACCGTTGTGGCCGGCACTGTGGGTGTTATCTTTCCAGGTGCTGTCGGCTTCAATGGAGAGTCGTTGCGCAGTGTGAATGGCAATGCCCCAGGCACTTTCAGCAGCGCCAGTACAAAGCAGGAACAGGCGGCTGATGATCTCTGGCTCTGTGAGCGCCCATTCCAGCACCTGGTAACCGCCCATGGAGCCGCCTACGAGCAGGTCTATCCTTGGTATCTGCAGGTGTTCACGCAGCAGACGATGTGCCTGTACCATATCACGGATGGTAATGGCCGGGAAGGAATGGTACCAGGGGGTTTCTGTGTCAGGGTTGACCGTATGCGGACCGGAGCTGCCATAACAGGAACCAATGATATTGGCGCAGACGATAAAATGTCTGGCAGGATCAATGACACGGTCATGGCCGATAAGACCACTCCACCAGTCGGCAACATCACTGTTGGCCGTCAGCGCATGACATACCCATACGACATTGCTGCCATCTGCTTGCATGGTACCATATGTATGATAGGCGATATGTAATTCAGGTAATACCTGGCCGGACTCTAACCGGAACGGTGCTTTGCTGTGAAAAACCTTTACAGACAATAATCCAAAATTTTTGCAAATCTACATTATACGCCGGAATTACCTAAGAGAATTGTGAATTACGCAGTTGAATTATTTATCTTTGTTGACAGAAACTCACTTATCATGAAAATAGCATTACAAAGAGTAGACGACGGATTCAACATGGAAGCCGTAGACGAAGGCGGTCATAAAGTGTTGATGGATTCATCCCTGGAAAATGGAGGAAAGAACAACGGAGTAAGACCAATGCAAATGATCATCATGGGCCTTGGTGGCTGCTCGGCCATCGATGTGCTGATGATCCTGAAAAAACAACGTCAGGAAGTGAAGGATTTCCGTATTGAAATTGAAGCGGACAGAGAGAAAGGAAAAGAACCATCATTATGGGAAACAGCTCATATCGTTTTTCACTTTACTGGTAACATCGATCCGGATAAAGCTGCCCGTGCGGTGGAACTGTCTATGAACAAATACTGCTCTGTAGCCGAAACCCTGCGTCAGGCCAATACCAAGCTGACCTGGGAAGTGAAACTGAATGCCTAATACGGAGAAACCACCATATCCATGAGCAAAGAGAATCAATACCAACCAGAAACCAATGCGGTCAGGATACAAACAGCAAGGACCAACGAAATGGAACATTCCACTCCATTGTTCCTGACTTCCAGCTTCTGCTTTGACAACGCGGAAGAAATGAGAGCTACCTTCGCTGATGAAACGGATTTCAATATCTATAGCCGTTTCAGCAATCCCAATGTAGACGAGTTTGTACAGAAAATGTGCGCACTCGAAGGCGCCGAAGCCGGCTATGCTACAGCTTCCGGCATGAGCGCCATCTTCGCCAGCTTCATGGCCCTGCTCAAAGCAGGAGACCATCTGCTGAGTGCACGCTCCATATTCGGTTCTACACATACCGTTATCACTAAATTTCTGCCTAAATGGGGTATCGAATCTTCTTACTTCGACCTCAACGACCCGGCCGGTATTGAAGCTATGATAAAGCCCAATACACGGATGATCTTCGTGGAAACACCGTCCAATCCCGGACTGGAGATCATTGACATCGCCTTGCTGGCAGAAATCGCCAATAAACATAATATCATTCTCAACGTAGACAACTGCTTCGCTACACCCGTGTTGCAAAGACCTATCGAAGCAGGAGCACATATCGTTACCCACTCCGCCACCAAATGGATCGATGGACAGGGACGTGTGCTCGGTGGTGCTATCGTTGGTAAAAAAGAACTGATCAAGGAGATCTATACTTTCTGCAGAAGTACCGGCCCTGCTATGTCGCCCTTCAACGCATGGGTACTCAGCAAAAGCCTGGAAACACTGCATGTGCGTATGGAGCGCCATTCCGACAGCGCCCTTAAACTGGCGCAGGCCCTCGAAAGCAACCCACACCTTACCAGTGTGAAGTATCCTTTCCTGACCAGCCATCCACAATATGAAATCGCCCGCAAACAAATGAGTGGCGGCGGCGGTATCGTTTGTTTTGAGCTGAAAGGAGGCCTCCAGAGTGGTGTCCGTTTCCTCAACGCCCTGAAACTGCTGTCACTGACAGCTAACCTGGGCGACAGCCGTAGTATCGCCTCTCATCCGGCCAGCACTACACACGCTAAACTGAGCGATGCCGAAAAAGCAACAGTAGGCATCACCCCAGGCCTGATCCGCATCTCCGTAGGACTCGAAAACATCAACGACATACTCGCTGATATCGAACAAGCGCTTAATTCGTCCCAGGGCTAAAGCCCTGGGCTAAATTTGTTGGAGAAAATACGAAGGCCTCTGTTTATCCTTTTGACATTCGATAAACAGAGGCCATTTTATTTTGTGTCAAATATTCGTTGTCTCAAGATTAAACCCTTGGCTAACTATAAATCCTCTATTTTATCAGCATCACAATGATAAACAGAGGCCTTCGTATTTTCTCCAACAAATTTAGCCCAGGACTTTAGTCCTGGGCTGGAATAATTGGAGTTATTTTCTTATATTAGAATTATGAAATCCTTTTCCCATTTTCTGCTGATCCTTGCGCTGGCTTATGCTGCCGGCATTATAATGCCCTGGTGGAGTGTAGCGCTGGTGGCTTTTGTTGTTACGCTGGTGTTGCCATTGTCGCCGGGTAAATCTTTTTTCAGCGCTTTCCTGTCCATTTTTATATTGTGGTTGGTGCTGGCTTTTTATTTGGATGTTCGCAATGATCATTTGCTGGCCAACCGTATGAGTGAAATGATCCTGAAAGTACGTAGTGCTCCGTTGCTAGGGGTGGTGAGTGCTTTCCTGGGCGCGCTGGTGGCTGGTTTTGCTGCTTGTAGTGCCGCTTTTTTCCGGGCTCCCCGGAAAGTAGTTTCCTAGCTTATCATGTGCTGTTAAAATTGTGGTAAAACAATAGGGGGCTTATTTGCGTAAATATCAGGAAGTTATTTTTGATATATGATAAAATACTTACCTACCCTGTTTTTACTGTTGTTAACAACATACTGTGAAGCCGCTATAGTCAAAGGTCTGGTGACCGATGACAAAAATACGCCATTGCCTTTCGCCACTGTGCTGATAAAAGGCACTACCATCGGTACTACTACCAACGCTGCCGGACAATATCAGCTGGATATTGCCCCTGGGAGCTATACGCTGGTGTGTCAGTATATTGGTTATCGTAAGACGGAGACAACCATTAACGTAGACGCCACTACGCAAACCATTAACTTCACCCTGTTACCCGTCAATCTGCAGATCAGGGAAGTAGTGGTAAAAGCTGGTGGGGAAGATCCTGCCTATGCTATCATCCGCGCTGCCATTAAGAAAAGGGCTTTTTATCAGCAGCAGGTGCGGGAGTATACCTGCATGTCTTATATTAAGGGCACCATCAATATGAAAGGTATGCCCGAAAAGTTTCTCGGGAAAAAGGTTGATAAAGAGGATATGGGGGTTGACAGTGCCGGAAAAGGTATGGTCTTCCTCTCCGAATCCGTCACTAAGATATCCAGTCGCCTGCCCGATAAAATGAAGCTGGAAGTAATTTCTGACAGAAAGAGCGGCGGCGGTTTGGGGATGAGTTTTCCTGCTGTTATCAGTTTTTATGATAACAATGTATCTGCAGTGATCACACAGATGGGGCCACGGGGTTATATTTCACCTATTGCGGAAAACGCGCTGGCCTATTATAAATACCGTCTGGAAGGTGAATTTATGGAGGATGGCCGGATGGTCAACAAAATCCGTGTGATACCCCGGCGTAAGCATGAGCCGCTGTTTGCGGGGTATATTTTTATTACGGATAATGACTGGCGTATCCATAGTACAGACCTTATCCTCACCAGCGAATACCAGCTGGAGCTGATGGACACCCTCCGCATCCGGCAGACCCACGTGCCTGTATCGGGTGATGTGTGGCGTATTAAAGACCAGGTGTTGCATATGGGCGTCAATAAGTTTGGCTTCGGTATGGATGGCAACATAGTGAATGTTTATTCCGATTATAATCTTCATCCCAATTTTCCGGCAAAATTTTTTGACAACACAGTTATTAAATACGATTCTGCTTTCGATAAAAAAGAAGTACATTATTGGGACAGTATCCGGCCGGTACCGCTGGAAGTAGCAGAGGCCAGGGACTACCACCAGAAGGACAGTACTGCACATGCCAACAAACTGGCGGCCATGTCTGGTAATACACTCGACTCTATGCGCCGCAAACAGAAGCCGGTAAAGGTGATGGACGTATTGTGGAATGGTGTTAACCGCAAATCTTATTTCCGTAGAGATAGTGCCATTGTTTCGCATGATATAAAACTGACAGGTTTGTTACAGGCGCTGAAATACAATACTGTGGAAGGTTTGGTGCTGGCGCTGGAACCGAAGTTCAATTTTAATCTGGGTGAAGAGAAGCAGTTGAAGGTAACTCCGTATATACGTTACGGTTTGAGCAATACTCACCTGAATGCCTATACGTTTTTGACCTATAGTGCCAACAGCCGCGTCCGTAATCGTTATGGCCGCAATGACTGGGTAATAGGAGGAGGGAAGCGTATCAGCCAGTTCAACCCTGACAATCCGATAGATAATATCGCCAACGAGTTTTATACACTGTTCCTGAAAGAAAATTATATGAAGCTGTATGAAAACTGGTTTGCGCAGTTGCAATATAGTCGTACTTTTCAAACGAATGACCGTTTAACGGCCGGCGTGCGTTATGAAAGCCGTATACCGGTAGAAAACACGACCGATTTTGTGATTTTCCGGAATGATAAAAAACAGTTTACACCTAATCATCCGGAAGACCTGGCGAATGTACCATTCAACCGGCACCAGGCTTTTATTGTGGACCTGAGTTTCCGCTTCCAGCCCGGGCAGCAGTTTGTAGAGCTGCCGGATCGTAAGGTGCCGATGGGATCAAAGTATCCTACTTTTGAATTGTCCTATAGCAAAGGGATTCCTAATGTGGCCAACAGTGTTGTTGATTTCGATAAATGGCGGGTGTCTGTATTTGACAATATGAACTTCAAGCTGTTTGGCGAATTCCGTTATCGCCTTACTGCCGGTGGTTTCCTGAACGACCGCAATGTCCAGATTCCGGATTTCCAGCACTTTAACGGTAACCAGACATTCTACAATACCCGGTATCTCAACAGTTTCCAGCTGGCACCATATTACCGGTACAGTAATACCGCTCCGTTTTTTGCAACGGCCAATATAGAACATCATTTTAATGGGCTGCTGACTAATAAAATTCCATTGTTGAACCGGTTGAAATGGAATCTGGTAGCGGGGTCCAATGCCTTTTATGTGAACGGGCAGAACAACTATGTGGAAGCTTTTCTGGGTCTGGAGAATATCCTGAAAGTGCTGAGAGTGGACGTGGTAGCGGGTTATCAGAGCCAGGATGATACGCGTGTTGGCGTAAGAGTAGGATTCGGCGGTATATTCGGGAATCTGGTGCGGTTTAATCAGTAGGTCTGAAGAAGAGCAGGTATTTGGTTATTTGGGGATGAATTTATTGGGGTAAACAAATACCCAAATAACCAAATTTTTTACATCTACTCAGCATGACCTAACGTTTTTTGCTTCTCATTTCCTTTCTTTCATCAAAAAAATAAGCCAGCAGTCTGTAAATCCAGATGCCTACGACAGCGTACATAAAGTAAGTAAGGTAAATACTCATAACATAACATTTTCGGGTTAATCAATTTTTTCGTCAGAACGTTATTTTCAAAAAGGGTGCCAATACGGGGTTGTAACTTACATGCAAAGATATATACAATAAATATCAAATAGTTATAAAACCATAAATATTTTTTTAACACTTTGATGAACATTTGTCAGTTCAGTTATGTTGTAAATCTGAAAACTCGACGCATACACTTTTTGTGGAATTTATCACACTGAAGTGTTATTTTGACCATTACCTCAATGAAAAAACCACTTGCTATGAAAAAGATAGCGTTGATAGCCCTTATTGCCGGAATTTTGCTGGCTGCCACAGCATATATAACGGAAGCGAATGATCTGCCAGGCGCTGTGGAATTACGGACCGTTGGTTTTATCGGTTACATTTTTATCATTAGTGCCGCTGCTTATTTTTCCCTTTATTGGTTATATAAATGGAATAAAGAAGCGGAGACTATTCAACCCTAAGAAATTATGGAACGCCGGATGAAAATCCGGCGTTTTTTTATCTGTCATTTATAAGGATTATGAACCCCTGCTTTAGACAAAGCAGGGAGTAAGTTGTAAAGTTTTGTATTAGTCTTTTCTGTTCAGGTAAGGTACTATACCGGCGATGATCACCTCTCCGTTAACCCCGGCTTTGGAAAGAAAGCAGTCGGCTCCCGCTTCGAAGGCTGCCAGTCTATCACAATCATTAAATCTGTTGGAAACCACGACAATTGGAATGGAAGGGTTCTGGTGCCTGATAGCAGCGATCATTTCCAGTCCGCACATACCGGGCATGACCAGGTTGGTCAGTATGATGTCCGGACTGGCCGTACCCATGGTGTATAGTGCCGTTCGGGCATTCATACAGGTGTGGACTGTAAAACAGGTTCGGATAGTTACCTGAGGGATGATCCAGTTCAGAAAAAAGGGGTCATCATCTACCCAGAAAATTTTGTAGGTCTTGCGCTGCCTGGTTATCATGGGAAACGATGTTTTGATTCTGGGACAAAACGCGCAGGAAAATAAAAGCGCGGAACTCTTGCAATGCTGCTCTAACCGCCAAGTCGAACACAGCAAAGAAGAGCCCGCGCACATACGTCGCGGGCCTCACCTTCTATACCTGTGTTCTTAATTTGGCGGTTAGAACAGGCTAAAAAGCGATGCCTCGTAATATTTTTATTTTTTGGGGAGGCAAAGATAACCGAATATAATATTTTTTTTAAAATGACTTGATCTATCAAGTCAATAATTTTATCCCTTTTTTTGAATTTGTGCCAATGATAGGAGTGCGCAACCAGGATTTATCTAAGAGATTTGGCGAACGATTCCGGAAACTACGTGAGGCGACAGGTCTGAGCACACGTGAATTTGCAGATACAGCCGGCATAGCCTACTCCCAGGTCTGGAGTATAGAATCAGGGAAAGGTAATCCAACTTTGAGTACAATGGAAGCCATTGCTAAAGCACTCGGTACCGATATTTCCGGACTTATGAAAGATTTATAAATATAGCATTTCGCATATGCGTTTTGGCCAATGCTTGCATTGTAGCCTATTCATGCCTGCTCATCAGCAAAAGATCCCGCCGGATTACCTATCTTTGCGGTGCCTGAAAAAAACAGGCTTTTCAGACATACTTTCAAGACGAATCGATCAACAACCTTGTTAACCAGGGTACTGATTGAAATTTTGTTCACGACGCAGGTGTCCTTAAAATTTCAAACAAAATGGTATTACACAACAGAGTATCAGCCGCTGAGCTCAAGAAACGGCTGTTAATGGAAACAATCAACCGCGTTACGATCTCCTTTTACCAGTACGCGAAAATTCAGGATCCGCAAGCTTTCCGCGACCAATTGTACGAATCCCTCTTTAAACTCGATGTTTTCGGACGTATCTATGTTGCCCACGAAGGGATCAACGCCCAGATCAGCGTTCCGGAACACAATTTTGAGGCATTCCGCGATACCCTCTACGCTGTCGATTTCCTCCATGGCATCCGTCTCAACGTAGCTGTAGACGATGATGGCAAATCCTTCTTCGTACTGAAAATCAAGGTTAGAGAGAAAATTGTGGCCGACGGTATCTCCGACCCCACCTTCGACATGGCCAACCGCGGTAAGTACGTTGATGCGAAAGGGTTTAATGCACTGACTGACGACCCCGACACAGTCATCGTTGATATGCGTAACCACTACGAGTACGAAGTCGGACATTTTGACGGTGCAATAGAAATTCCCTCTGATACTTTCCGCGATCAGTTACCCATGGCAGTGGATATGCTGAAAGATCAGAAAGATAAAAATATTATCATGTATTGTACTGGGGGAATCCGCTGTGAGAAAGCATCTGCTTATATGTTGCACCACGGTTTCAAGAATGTTTTCCACCTGGAAGGGGGTATTATTGAATATACCAACAAAGCCCGGCAACAGGAACTACCCATCAAGTTCAAAGGCAAAAATTTCGTTTTCGATGACCGTCTCGGTGAAAGAATAAGTGAGGATATTATTAGTCAATGTCATCAATGTGGGGAACCTTGTGATACACACACCAACTGTTTGAATGACGGTTGTCACCTTTTATTCATCCAGTGCGAATCCTGCGCCCAGAAAAACAATGGCTGCTGCAGCGATGCCTGCAAGGAAGTGTATGCACTGCCGGAAGAAGAAAGGGCCGAACTGCGTAAAGGTGTAGACAAAGGACTGATGTTCAATAAATCCAGAAGAAAAAGACTGAAATAAAAAATCCGCCCCGCGTTGTTTCTTCTCGGCAGGGCGGAGTAGAGATAGATTATAAAATCAGTGGGGGCCGGACCTAGTCCGGCCTTTACCTTTTTCATAACCATTCTATCAACCTATATGCGAACTAAAAAGTTAATAGCCTTCCGGAAAATAATCCACCGGAAGGCCGGTTAATATGTTAAAGTGCTTCCACTTTTTTCTTGTATGCACCATAGAAAATAATCGGAAATACCAGTAACGTCAGCACTGTAGCGGTAATTAAACCTCCAATCACCACAATCGCCAGCGGCTTCTGGGTTTCAGAACCAATACCATGTGAAAGCGCCGCCGGAACCAGACCTATCGCTGCCATCAATGCAGTCATCACTACTGGCCTGATACGGCTCTGGACTCCCAGCTTAATCGCCTCATTCAGACTGATTCTCGCCTCCAGGTTCTTATGAAACACTGATATCAGAATTACACCATTCTGGATGCAAATGCCGAACAGGGCAATAAAACCTACGCCGGCAGAAATACCGAAGTTCATACCTGTAACGTGCAATGCGAGAATTCCCCCTATCAGCGCAAAAGGAACATTCATTAAAACGAGTCCTGCATCTTTCACATTACCCAACATAATAAACAGCACCATAAAGATGGCCACAAGGCTGATAGGCACTACCTGACCCAGTCTTTGGGTGGCCCGCACCTGATTTTCAAACTCACCGGTCCAACCTACACTATAACCTTTTGGCAACTTAATAACTTTGTTAATTTTTTGTTGAGCTTCGCTGATGGTAGATCCCAGGTCGCGGTCACGTACCGAAAATTTTATCCCGATAAAACGTTTGTTCAGATCACGATAGATGAAGGCAGGGCCGGTAATGGTTTTGATTTCCGCGATTTCTTTCAGCGGCACCTTGTTATTGTTGATGGTAGGTACCATCAGATTGGCCAGGTCTTCTTCGGTTTTACGATAGTTGGCATCATAGCGGATACGGATATCGAATTTTTTCTCTCCTTCATACAGCTGGGTAGCAGTTTTACCACCGATCGCCATTTCTATCACTGCCTGGGCATCACCAGTGGATACGCCGTATTGCGCCATCTTGTTGTCATCCAGGTTAATGCTCATCTCAGGCTGACCGATATTACGGATCACACCCAGGTCCTTGATACCCTGTACGCTCTTGAGCTGCGCAATGACTTGCTGCGACAGTGACTCCAGCTGTGTAAGGTCTGCACCGTAGATCTTCACACCATTGGCCGCTTTAAAACCGGCCACTGCTTCAGAAACGTTGTCACTGATCGGCTGGGAGAAGTTGAGGATAATACCTGGGTATTTTTTCAAACGGCCTTCCATCTGACCAATCAGAGCGTCCTGGGTGATTTTACGTTTCCATTCCTCTTTGGGCAGCAGGTCTACCTGGTATTGTATGAAATAAAAACCGTTAGGGTCTGTACCGTCATTGGAACGGCCTACCTGCGATAATACCCGCTTTACTTCAGGGAAATTGCCGAGGTCTTCCCGGATGTTACGCGCCATCTTAACGCTCTCGGTGAGCGACATACTCATCGGCAGCTCAGTGGTCACCCACAGCGAGCCTTCATTGAGCTGCGGCAGGAACTCAGTACCCAGGAATTTGGCAGAAAAGAATGTAACCACTATAAACGCCAGCGAGCAGGTAATGCTCAGACGTTTGTTGCGGTAAGTCCAGTTGAAACCTTTGGTAACAATGCGGTCAAAGAAGTTCACCACAAAGTTGTTCTTCTCCTTCACATTTTTGTTGAGCAGGATGGAACACAGTACCGGCACCAATGTTAAGGTGAACAGCAATGCGCCCAGCAGGGCAAAGCCCAGCGTCCATGCCAGCGGGGAGAACATTTTACCTTCCACTTTCTGGAAAGAGAAGATAGGGATCAAAGAGATAATGATAATGAGTTTGGAGAAGAAGATCGCTTTGGCCAGCTCACCACCGGTTTGTTTGATCCAGCCCAGCTTGGCCATCTTGTTAAACCGCTCCATCCCGTATTTATGGGCCTTATGATCGAGCATTACGAAGATCCCTTCCACCATCACCACAGCACCATCAATGATGATACCGAAGTCGATGGCGCCCATGGAGAGCAGGTTAGCGCTCATACCTTTGATACGCAGACACATGAAGGCAAACAACAGTGCCAGTGGTATGATGATGGACACAATCACTGTAGTGCGCCAGTCGGCCATAAAAATGAACACAATCACGGTCACAAAAATGATCCCTTCTGCCAGGTTGTGCATTACGGTATGGGTACAGAAGGCCATCAGGTTATCACGATCATAGAAAGTCTCCATCTTGATGTCTTCCGGCAGTACGGTCTCATTCAGCTCTTTCAGTTTGTCTTTAAGACGTTTCAGTACTTCGGAAGGATTTTCACCTTTACGCATTACCACAATACCTTCTACAAGGTCGTCGCTTTTGTCCAGTCCCACCTGGCCTACGCGGGGCGCAGACGATTCATGTACAGCGGCGAGGTCTTTAACGAGCAGTGGTACACCATTGATATTCTGAACGATAATATTCTGGATGCCGGAGATGCTGCTGAGCAGACCTATACCTCGCACCACATAAGCCTGTCCGTTTTTTTCGATGACGTCGCCACCTACGTTCACATTACTTTTGGTAATGGCCTGATACAACTCCAGTGGAGTGATATCGTACTTGGCAAGGCGTACCGGGTCGGCAGAGATTTCGTAGATCTTTTCCTGGCCGCCAAAGGCTACCACATCGGCCACGCCGGGCACACTGCGGATCTGACGGTCTATCACCCAGTTCTGCCAGGTAAGCAGATCGCGGGAATCACGTTTACTGCTCTTGAGATAATAGCGGAAGATTTCCCCGGTAGGGCCGTAAGGGGGCTGTACCTCCGGGGATGCACCTTCAGGCAGGTTAAGGCCTGCCAGCATATTATTCACCTGCTGACGCGCAAAGAAATCTTCCACATCATCTTCAAATATGATCTTCACCACAGAAAGACCAAACATGGTAACAGAGCGTACGCTGGTTTTACGTTGTACTGCGTTCATAGATACTTCTATGGGCAGTGTTACAAAACGTTCCACTTCCTGTGCACTGCGACCGTTCCATTTGGTCACGATCACGATCTGGGTATTGGTGACGTCTGGGAATGCTTCGATGGGGGTATGCAGGAAAGAAACCACCCCCGCTATGATCAGCGTGACAACGCTGATAAAAACAAATAGCTTGTTTTTAAGCGAAAAAGCTACAATATTTCTGATGAATTTATTCATAACTCCTGTTCTTTATATAGCCACTCTGGTCCTTAATCCGATGATGTTTACCGGCCCGCGGTCCCTGTTATAGGCGGGATGCAGCACAAACTGGTAATCGGGGCTTAAAGCAATATGTAGCCTGCTAATATTACATTGATAGAAAACTTCTGCGATCATTTCCGGAGCATAGTGCAGCTGGCCATCGCCGATCATAAATCCGGCGCCGCCGGCCTCAAGATAATGACGGTGGTCAGCGGACAGCCCGTTGACTACCATGGCCACGCCTAAATTGTCCTGCGGACGGTGCCACGGGGTACCATGTTCCAGCCATCCGGCGCTCACCGATTGATCTATTTCCGTATAGGCCCAGGTTTCGTTATGACCGTCGTTCCAGGATGCTTTGGCAAAAACGCCGGCATTGTCACTGATCTCCTGGTCTATATTGATACCGAAGCCATATTTGGTATGGCCGTTGCGCCTTACTGATGTGATGTCCGGCGCAGTGTCCCTTGCTGCATCGATGGCCGTTCTGTAGTTGCCCATAGGCGCCTGGTTGAGGAAGGCCATCAACCGTATATTTCCTTGATGTTTTTTCAGTTGGTGTGTATGCGTTACCTCCAGCACCTGACCGTTGGATTGACGGTAGTGATAGTTCAGTTTAGGCCCGTTGGCTACCAGCGGTTCCAGGGAAGTGGCGGCCTGCACCATCCAGTTGTCATGCTGGTACTGCACCGTAAAGGCCATAGTATAACCCCGAACATCAGCCGGATAGTCCCAGGCTGCATTGCTCATAAGCGACCAGTTCAGGAACTGGGTACGGGGATCATGACTGAAGGCATTCTGGTCGAAGAAGTCCGCCAGGCAATACTTACCGCCGATGAAGCGCAGGAACCGGGTAGGGGTGGTACCACCTACGTTGTTCAGGTCGTCCGGATCTGCGGTGTTTTTGCTGGTGAGTGGCAGCGTATAAGCCGCATATGCTCTGGCCAGATAAACAGCCGGCTTTGGATTACCTACACGGAATGTTTCGCCATTAGGGAAACCCGCAATGCCGGTGGCATGGCTGAGACCTTCACCACCAGCAAGTTCCGGGTTTATATAGAGTTCGAGGTTCCGCAAGGGGCGGATGCCTGCATAAATCGTACTGGTAATAGACGTTTTACCGTTTTCGTGTGTCTCAAAGCTGTTGACACCGGAGTACTTCGCGGAGAAATCAGGATGCCACTGGCTGACCAGCGTTTGCTGGAAATGAAAGGTGTAGGGCAGGATGCTGTCCTTTGCCTTGTCCTGTGCTGCCAGCTTGCCGGCAAACAGCGTTATAAGTCCTATGGAAGATAAAAATTGCCTCATGTTCCGTTCCCGCTTAATCTTTCAGTGCGTCGTATATCAGTAACTGGTTTTTGGAAATCACCTTCTCATCTGCCTGAAGGCCTGATTCCAGGTAAGTGAGATCACCGGCGGTTTTGTCTACTTCCACCTGCCTTACAGCGATATTGAATTTATCTTTGAACACCAGCACATAGTTTTTGCTGTTGTCGAAGATGATGGCTGCAGAAGGCACCGCAATCTTCTCCGCTTTGTCGGCATATTTAATGTAAACGGTCGCAAACATTTCCGGTTTGAGCAGCAAGTTTTTATTGTCGATCCGGATTCTTACCTGCATGGTTTTGGTGGCCGGGTCCAGGAAGTTGTTGATCTTGTCAATCTTGCCATGGAAGGGCTGATCAGGGTAACTCACCGTTACTACGTCGGCTTCATAACCTTCCTTGATTTTAGCGATATCTGTTTCAAACACATTGGCCATTACCCATACATCATCCAGCTCGGAGATGGTGAAGATATTGGAACTGTTGTCTGTACGGATTTCCATGTTGTTGTTGATGTTCTTCTCGATGATATAACCGGAGAGAGGAGCGGTAACGAGATAAGTAGCGCCTTTCCCTTTGCGGTATATTTTGAAGAGATCATTGAGGCGGGTAATTTCCGCTTCACTTTTATGCAGTTCACCTTGGGCGTTGACTACGTCCTTTTCGGTGCTCAGGCGGCTGTCATACAGGTCCTGGGCTACTTTCAGGTTTTTCTCCGCTACGGAACGGTCGGAGCGGGCCTGTGCCAGCTGTTTCTCGTAGTCAGCGATTTCGGCACTATGGATTACAGCGAGTACCTGTCCTTTCTGAACATAGTCACCCAGCTGTACTTTAATGTCTTCTACATAACCACTCACCAGTGGATATACTTTCAATACCTTGCCACCATTGGGGGCTACCTTGCCGGATAAACGTACTTCGTTCATCACTGGTTGCAGGTGAGCGGTATCGATGCGGATATTTTTTAACATTGTATCGCTCAGTACGAACGTGCTCTTTTCTGAATCTTCTGCCTGGCTATGTTTGCATCCGCTCCATATAACTGCTGCCAGCAGCGAAAAGCCAACGAGGATAATAGGCTGTTTCATGTGCTTAGTTTTTAAATAATTCTTGTCCTGTTGCGTAATTAAGTTCTTCATAAGCGTTTACCCGGTTGGATAAAAACTTGTTGATGTTTTTGGCGTTGTCGCTGTAGCTGTTGAAATAGTCGATAAACTGCAGCAGAGAGATATTTCCTTTACTGAAGTTTTTGGCTACTTCAGCAATGAGTGTATCAAATTCATCCTGGAAACGGTGCAGATCGAAGCTCTTGTAACGTTTCTCCAGGGCTACGATGCGCTGGTAGGCGTTCAGCACTTCTGTTTGTGCAACAGACTGCTGCTGTTGCAGCTGTTGTTTCTCTGCACCTATCTGCAGCTGTGCTGCGCGGATATTACCCTGGTTGCGGTTCCACAGCGGGAGGTCAATGCCCAGGGTAAGGCCTACGAAATTATCGATATAACTACCTTTTTTGTCATATGTGGCACCCACGTGAAGGTCTGGCACTGCCATGGATTTTTGCAGGCGGTAGTTGAGTTCAGCTGTCTGGTATTGCACGCTCGCAATCCGCACATCGGGCCGGTTGATGGCCACACTGTCGAGCAGCGGGGATAATTGAATATGATCGAGACGATAAGGGGCGAGGTCTGTATTGCTTACCACTGCTTCATAAAAATCCTGGCTATGCAGTAACTGCTGTAGGTTTTTCTGCGCTTCCAGTTCTTCCTGTTTCAGATCGGCATAATCGTTTTCAATACCTACCTGCAGGGCCTGCAGCCTTACCAGGTCGGCATGTGCCACACTACCTTTTTTATCTGCGGCTACATAGGCGTCTACGATACGCTGCAGGTTTTCGAGTTGTTCTTTCAGTACTTTGCCTGTCTGGCGGCGGTAGTAAAGGGTATAGAAGTTTTCGCGCAGATGCAGGCGAAGGGTACGTACCAGCTCATCGAAGGTCGCTTCGTTCATTCTGGTGGCTGCTGCAGCGATCTGGATGTTTTTGTTTCTTTTACCTGCCAGTTGTATCAGCTGGTCGATGTTATATTGTGTTTCGCCGCCGGCGCCTACATTAAAGGGCTTGAACTTGTCTGTACTACCGAAACCCAGTACTGTGCTGAATGATGGGTTGCTCCATAATTTTGCCTGGCGTGTCAGTGCTTTGGAGGCATCGATCTGGTAACGTTGTGCCAGCAACAGATAGTTCTTGACCAGGAAGGAGTCTTCTACGGCCTGAAGAGTGACCGTTTTAACGGGAGATTGTGCCTGTATAGGTTGTATAATGCCCAGGCTGATAATGCATACTGATAGAATCAGTGCCGTCTTGGTTCGCATAATGCCAATTTTCATGGTACAAAGCTCCCCAAGCCAAATTAAAGACGGCTTTAAGATGTATTAAAATCATATTAAAAAAGCATTAAGACAAGATGAGGTCAGAGATGGGGGAGTATTACCGTGAAAGTATTGCCTTCTTCATTGGAGGTTACCGTGATATGGCCATTATGTATCTGAACGATCTTTTTACAGATAGAAAGTCCCAGGCCGTGACCGCGCGTCTGGTGCGCATTTTCGCCACGATAAAATGGTTCAAAGATTTTGTTGATCTCGTCGGCAGTGATAAGCGGCCCCTGATTTTTGATTTGTACAGTAATATATTGGGTAAAGAAATCGATGCATACATGCGCACTGTTATCCGGAGAAAACTTGCAGGCATTGTCTACAAGGTTCAGGAAAAGCACTTTCAGCAGGCTCTCGTTGCCAAAGCAGGTCACCAGCAGTTCGTTTTCGGGTACTTTGATAAACTGAATATCTACCTTGTTTTGAGCCTTCTGTTTTAAACGGATCAGATTAGCCATGTCCATCAACAGTTCATCGATCCGTACATTGGCGAATACAAACTGTTCCTGGTTCAGCTCTGACTGCGCCAGCTGAAGCAGTCCATTGGAGAGGTCTGAGAGGTTTTCCGCATCTTCCAGTACAGAGGCAAGCACCGACTGGTATTCTTCCTTGGTTCGTTCTTTCGACAGAGTTACCTGTAGCTGGCTGATAATGGCGGCGAGGGGAGTACGCAGTTCATGCGAGGCGTTGCTCACAAAACTTTTCTGCAGGTCAAAGGAATCACTCAGACGTTGCAGCATGGTATTGAAGTTAGCGCCCAGTGTGGCAATTTCGTCTTTTCCCTTAACAGCCACCTGGGCATCCTGCATGTTATTGGCGTTGATACTGTCTACCTGTTGTACCAGACGGTCGATGGGTTGTACCATTTTCCGGGCAAAGAAATACCCGACACCCACGAGGATAAGGACAGCGGTGACCAGTTCCAGCAATAGTATCTGACGGAGGTTTTGCAGGTTCTGGAAACCGTATTTATCAAAGGAAGATACCAGCACGATCACCGACATGTCTCCTTCAGTGTAGTACACGCCTACTACTTCGCCGTTGCCTTTATCATAGCTGTACAGTTTATTTTGTTTGATAAAATCCAGCAAGCTGCGGTGAGTACGGATGGTGGTGTCTTTCAGGTTGCTGTACAGCAGGTCGTAGGACGGATTGTATACCAGGATGGTTTCCTTGTACAGGTCCTGGAAAGTGGTACGGTCCAGCTTACGCAGCAGATCTACCTTTACATTGCCATCTTCAATAATTACATTGGCGATAGATCGGGCGCGGTATTCGAGCCTTTCGAGGTATTCGGCTTTTCTGGATTTGGCAGAAAAATAATAAGCGAGCACGGCAAAGGCGATCAGCATCAGGGAAGCTGACAGGGTATAATACAGTGCTATTTTATATTTTATCTTCATGCAGGGTTATTCTTCCGCAAGATAATACCCCATACCGGTTTTGGTATGTAGCAACTTCTGTTCAAAGTCTTTATCTATCTTTTTGCGGAGGAAATTCATGTATACTTCAATGACATTGGTGCCGGTATCAAAATCAATGTCCCAGACCTTTTCGGCAATGGTCAGTTTGGAAATGACTTTACCCTTATGCAGGGCGAGGAAGTCCAGCAGCTGGTATTCTTTGGCGGTGAGGGCAATTTTTTTGCCGCCGCGGGTCACTTCTTTTTTCTCACGGTCTATCTCCAGGTCGGCAATGGTGATCTTGTACTGTGTGCTGTGCGGGGCTTCAGATCCGGCGCGTTTCAGGAATACACGGATACGGGCCAGCAGTTCCCGGAAATCGAAGGGTTTTACCAGATAATCGTCGGCTCCCAGTTCAAATGCCTGCATTTTATCTTCCACACCTCCCAGCGCGGTGAGCATGATCACCGGTACGCGGTTGTTTTTGCGGCGGATGACTTCGCAGAGTTCATATCCGTTGTTATGTGGCAGGTTGAGGTCGAGAATGACGAGGTCATAGTTATTGCTGGCAGCAAGGCTTTTTCCCATCCGCCCGTCGTATGCTACTTCCACGTCGAAGCCATTTTCTTCCAGGCCCTTTTTAACGGCATTGGCTACTTTGACTTCATCTTCGACCACCAGTATTTTTTGCATAAAGGGAGATTTTATGATCAGTTACGAATGATCAATTACGAATGATGATCTGTTCGTAATTGATCATTCGCAATTGATTTAGCTTACCAGGTTGGCTTCCAGCTGCATGATTTTCTCGAATAACTGTTCGTACTGTTCGTTGGCTCTCTCGAGGAATTTCATTACTTCCTGGTATTCGCTTTCTACCTGGGCAAATTTAGTTCTGTCATTATAGGTGCCTGGGTCGCCTAAGGAGGCTTCCAGGTTGGCTTTGCGTTCTTTCAGGCTGGCCAGTTGCCCTTCTACCTGAGAAAACTGTTTCTGCTGTTTTTGCAGTTCCCGCTGTACATCCTTATTGATGGCGCCTTTGGTGGCGGGAGCGGGGGCACTGGCTTCAGGTGCCTGTTTGTTTTCTTTTTTACTTTCGCTGGCGGCAGGGGCTTTTACCTGAGTCTGCTGTGCCTGCGCCTGTGCGGCCATTCTTTTTTTCCACTCTTCGTATTCGGTATAGGTACCTTTAAACTCCTTGATTTCACCATCAACGATTTCCCAGATCTTGTTGGCGGTCTGGCTTACAAAATAACGGTCGTGCGATACCAGTACCAGGCTGCCTTCATATTTGCTGAGGGAATCAATCAGCATCTGCACGGAGTTCATGTCCAGGTGGTTGGTAGGCTCGTCGAGCATGAGGAAGTTGGCCTGGCTGATGATAGTCTTGGCCAGGGCTACCCTTGCTTTTTCACCTCCGGAGAGGATACGGATCTTTTTAAATACGTCATCGCCGGTGAAGAGGAAGCAGCCCAGAAGCTGGCGTAATTCCAGCTCTGTACGGCCGGAGCCGAAGTTTTTCAGCTCGTCCAGGATCTCACTGCCCAGGTCCAGCGATTCCAGCTGATGCTGGGCATAGAAGCTGGTGACTACGTTGTGGCCCGGAACCCGTTCTCCTCCCATGGCTTCCATACCCGCTATTATGCGTAGGAGGGTGGATTTACCCTTACCGTTGGCGCCTATCAGGGCAATTTTGTCGCCTCTGTTGATTTCGGCGCTGGTATTCTTTAATATCTGGATATCACCATAGTTTTTGCTGATATTATTCAGTGTACACAGGATCTTGCCCGGTGTTTTGTCTACGGTGAAGTTCATCTTGATTTTAGACGGACCATTGTCTACCTGTTCCACTCGTTCCAGTTTATCGAGCCTTTTGGCGATACTCTGTGCCTGTGCGGCTTTGGAGGCTTTTGCTTTAAAACGCTCGATAAAGCGTTCCTGCTGACGGATGTAGTCTTGTTGGTTTTCGTAAGCCCTTTGCTGCATTTCGCGGCGCAGTTCCTTTTCCACTTCATAGTCGGCATAGGAGCCTGCGTAGTGGTGCAGTTCCTGCTGATATACTTCCACGATTTTGTTCACCATACGGTCCAGGAAATAACGGTCGTGCGATACGATGATCACGGCGCCATTATAGCCTACCAGATAACGTTCGAGCCATTCGATGGAGGGAAGGTCAAGGTGGTTCGTGGGCTCGTCAAGCATGAGTACGTCGGGCTGCTGCAGGATCAGGCGGGCCAGAAGCACGCGCATACGCCATCCACCGGAAAACTCGCTATAGGGGCGGTCCAGGTCGGCAGTGGTAAAACCAAGGCCTTCCAGCACCTGAGCGGTTTTGTGCTTCATGTTGTAACCGTCCAGCGCTTCAAATTCATGAAGGGCATCACTGAACTGATGCAGCAATTCTTCTGTCTGGTCGTGTTCCAGTTCTTTGGTGAGCCTTTCGATTTCCTTCTCCAGTTCCAGCGCTTTGCCGAAAGCCATCATACCTACGGTGAGGATAGACTCCTGTGTTTCAAAGCTGAGCAGGTCCTGGTTGAAGAACCCGATCGTCAGGTTCTTGCTTTTATTGACGCTTCCTTTGGAAATGGAATATTCGCCGTTGATAATACGCAGCAGGGTTGACTTGCCAGTTCCATTCAGTCCGATAAGGCCAACGCGATCACCCGGCTCAATATGCCAGGAAGAATTTTCCAGGATAACCCTGGATCCAAACTCAAAAGTAATGTCCTGTAATGCGATTAACATAGAATCAAAAATTGTATAAAAACGTGCAAAGGTAACCAGAACTTATATCATTTTAATGTTTAGCTGGTTTTTGTGTAATTTATATGTATTACTAGCTGTTTAATAATTAATTAGAAATTAAAAAGTTTTAATGGAGATTAAGATTTTAACATTTTCTGCCTGATTTTCAGTCCGCTTATTATTACTACTTTTGCGGGGCGATGCTATCGCCTTAAAATGCTACCATCTATGAACTTTAGCGTATGTGTTCCCATAGGGACCTTTTTGATAGCAGCTGCTTTGTACGGATGTCAGCAGGCTGCCCCGAAAACGACAGAAGAAGCGGCTACTACACCTGCCGCAGCTTTACAGGCGCCATACAGCCAGGTGTATTACGACTCCCTGCAGCTGGCGATGCATTCCTATTATCAGCTGGCGGATGCCCTGGTAAAAGCAGACAGCGTGGCGGCCAACAGTGCGGCGGCAGTCCTGAAACAACATATGGACAGTTTGCCGGTTCAAAGCCTGCAGATGGACAGCTCCCATCTGAGCATCATTACCGGCACCACCGGCAGTATCAGTGCTGAACTGGCCGGCTTTGAAGGCGAAACAGGCCTGGAAGGTAAACGCGCCTCTTTCCAGATGGTGTCTGATATGTTATTTGACCTGGTTAAGAATACAGGCCTGAAAGGAAAAACTGTCTACCATCAGTATTGCCCCATGGCATTCGATGATAAAGGGGCTTATTGGCTCAGTGAGAAGCCTGAGATCCTCAATCCTTACTTCGGAAATAAAATGCTGCATTGCGGCGAAACAAAAGATACTTTAAGTTATCAGTAATTACTTTGAAAGGTAAATCGTAAATTACTGTCTATTGTCCTCGCCAAACCCCGGGACAATAGACAGTAATATGAAGATTGTCTGTAATACTGTTACTTTCCTGATAACCCTTATTGTTTGCGTGTCTGCTCAGGCACAGCGCTATACCCTTAGTGGGTATGTAAAAGACAGTACCAATGGCGAATTCCTCCCCGGAGCCACTATTCAGATAAAAGATGCCGGTACCGGCGTGCAAACTAACAATTACGGTTTTTACTCTCTTACACTGCCTGCGGGCACCTACACGGTGATCTATTCTTTTGTTGGCTACGAAAGCAAGGCCTTTATCTTCCACCTGAACAGCAATACAGTCCGGAACATGGAAATGCTGCCACATTCCTATGTAGCCCAAGAGGTGGTGATCACCGGGCAGCAGCAACATGCGAATGTAAAAAGTACAGACATGGGGCGTATTGAAATGACAGCAGTTGACGTAAAGAAACTGCCGGCACTGATGGGGGAGGTGGATGTGCTGAAGGCACTGCAGCTGATGCCTGGTGTGCAGGCTGCGGGAGAAGGTAATGCCGGTTTTTATGTACGCGGTGGCGGCCCCGATCAGAACCTGATCCTGCTGGATGAAGCTCCCGTCTATAACACCGGCCACCTGTTTGGTTTTTTCTCCGTCTTTAATGCAGATGCCATCAAAAATACAACACTGATCAAAGGCGGTATGCCCGCCAACTATGGCGGACGGCTCTCTTCTGTAGTAGATATTGCCATGAAGGAAGGTAATAATAAAACTTTCCAGGGAGAAGGTGGTATAGGTCTCATTGCCTCGCGATTGTCACTCCAGGGGCCTCTCAAAAAAAACAAAGCCTCCTTCATCATCTCCGGCCGTCGTACGTATATTGATCTCATCACCAAGCCCTTTATCAACAACACTAGCTATAGCGGCTCTGGTTATTACTTCTATGACCTCAATATGAAAATGAATTATATCCTTTCTGATAAAGACCGTCTGTTCCTCAGTGGTTATCTTGGAAGGGATGTCTTCAGTTTCTCCAGCTCCAACCGCCGTTTTGAAGTGAAGATCCCCTGGGGCAACAGCACCGCTACTTTGCGCTGGAACCATGTGTTCAACAGCAAGCTGTTTGCCAATACGTCCCTGATTTATAATGATTATAAATTTCAGTTCAACGCCCTGCAAAACAATTTTGATATACGGCTGTCTTCGGGTATCAGTGATGTCAATGCCAAGCTGGATCTGGATTATTTTTTAAGCACCCGGCATCATGTCCGGTTTGGCGGAAACTATATCTACCATGTATTTACACCCAGTACAGTGAGTGGGGGGCAGGACTCCACCAAATTCAATCCGGAGAATGCTTTTAGGAAATATGCCCATGAAGTAGGTGTTTATCTGATGGACGACTGGGAAATATCACCTCGTTTACAACTCAATGCCGGTGTGCGTTTCAGCGGTTTTATGCAGATAGGGCCCTATATACGTTATATCAGAGATGCCTCCGGCCAGTCGGTAGACAGCGTAAAATTTGCCTCCGGTCAGCCAGTCAGGAGCTATGGAGGCCTCGAGCCGCGTATTATCCTGCGGTATGCCTGGAATGATAATAGCTCCGTGAAGGCAGCAGTGACGCGTAATTACCAGTTTATACACCTGGTCTCCAATACGGGCACTACGTTGCCTACAGACGTGTGGGTGCCTAGTACTTACCTGGTAAAACCCCAGCTGTCATGGCAGTATTCGGCCGGCTATTTCCGCAACTTTAAGGAAAATACTTACGAAGCCTCTGTGGAAGTCTATTACAAAGATATGCGCAACCAGATCGAGTACCGGGAAGGATATACACCTTCGCTAACCGATCCGGAGCTGGACTTTGTTTTCGGCAAGGGGGAGGCCTATGGTGCGGAACTTTTTATCAATAAGAAAAAGGGGAGGCTTACGGGCTGGCTGGGTTATACGCTGGCATGGACCTGGCGGGAGTTCCCGCAGTTGAACAAAGGAAAACGCTATCCGGCCAAATACGACCGTCGTCATGATCTGGTGGCTGTAGCCACCTGGGAACTGAATAAGCGCTGGAGTTTGTCGGGTGTGTTTATTTACGGGACAGGCAACACGACCACACTGCCGGAACGATTTTATTTTATGGACGGTACGCTGATACAGGGTTACGGGAATATCAATTCATACCGTATGGCCTCCTATAACCGGTTGGATTTGTCGGCTATCTATACCCCGAAGCCTAAAAAAGAAAAGAGACGGATTAAGAGCAGTTGGACCTTCTCAATATATAATGTGTACAGCCGGAAGAATCCCTATTTTATTTATTTCGATCAGGAGGGAAGTGTTGCTGATGGGTCTTTGACAGTAAAAGCCAAGCAGGTATCATTGTTTCCGATTATCCCTTCTGTGACGTATAACTTCAGATTTTAATGAGAATAGGTGGAGGAGGGGGTTATTTTTTAAATGCCATAAGAAGCCCGAGAATACCTGAGAGGATGATAATGGCTTCTACCACTCCTATGATTTTGATGAATTTGTTGAGGTCTTTGTAATTGGCGTCGATCTTGTTGTTCAGGTTATTGTTTAAACTATCCATCTTGTTGTTCATATTATCCATCTTGTCGAATACCTCTTTGAAATCGGATTTTATTTCTGCTCTCAAATCCTTCATTTCTTTTACGAAAGCATCTTTGGTGACTAGTGTTTGCTCAATTTGGATTTTGAGTTGTTCCACTTTGTTGTCTACCTCCTTTAATTCCGCTTTGGTGGCCATGGTTTCTTTGATCTCACGGATGCTGTTTTCCATTTTTACTTCCAAAAGTTGCAGCTCCGCTTTGGTGGCCAGGGTACTTAGCTTTTCGTCATAGTGGGAACAGATCGTGGTGTCCAGTTCATTGACGAGTTCCATAGCCTTTTCATCACTGAGATGCAGGTCAAGCCTGAAGATGTCATAAATTTTTAGACTGTTAGCGAACATGAATTTTGATTTGGTTTGAAATATGATGAGTTACACAAAGTATTTTTTAAGAAACACTAGTATCAACAATACTCCAAAAAAGAGTCCTTGTACGAAGAAGAAAAGATTTCTGAAACTCAATAAGGAAAAGTCCCATTTTGCTTGCCTTGCCATTTTTTCAAGTTCATCCTGCTTCTGGGTGATTTCCTTTAGATGGTAGTTAATAGGATCAAACTTGCGCCATTCCCAGTTTTCCATCTTGGATAAATCGGCTTCCATCTTATTGATTGTTTCCTTTAGAAGCTTTAATTGGAAGTTTAATGTATTAAATTCATTATCATATGATTTTGTGATTGATTGCACATAATGAATGTTTTTGAATGATATGACAAAGGTATCCCGAGTCATCGATCATCCCAATTTTTTGCACAATATTTTTTTGTATTTTCTTTGGGAGAGAATTGGAAATGAAAGGAAGGGTAGTTGTTGAGTGTGTTTATAGTAGCGGGTTCTGTCGTTTTGGAGACTTGTTGGGATTTCGGGAAAAAACAGCGGATTTTTCTCCGGCTAACGTCATTGTGCAATAAAGATTTTGTCAGGTTTTTGAGAATTTGCCGATCAGCTGTTTTTTAAAGTGAGGCAAATTTGTTATATTTGTTTACTTGTTAACTTTCAGGACTGATACCCCACCGCCGTATGGATAATTATTTTTAAAATCCTGTGATTCACTGGCGGACTAAGCAAAAGCTAACAAACTATTTCTTAACTTCGCAAACATTTTATAAAGGAAATATAGCGCATATAAAAAAGTATGACGCTAATAGTAAAACGTATGATAAATATCACTTTTCCGGATGGCGCAGTTCGTCAGTATGAATCGGGAGCAACTGCATTGGACATTGCCAAATCCATCAGCGAAGGATTGGCACGTAAAGTATTGGCAGCAAAAGTTAATGGGCAGGTAGTTGATGCTACACGCCCGATTACAACGGATGCAACGTTGCAGCTCTTGACGTGGACGGATACAGATGGTAAGTCTACCATGTGGCACTCCTCCGCGCACCTGATGGCCGAAGCCCTGGAAGCATTGTATCCCGGTGTGAAACTGGGTTATGGTCCTTCTATTGAAAACGGGTTTTACTACGATATTGATCTGGGCGACCGCACCATTTCCGATGAGGACCTGAAGACGATCGAAGCTAAAATGGTAGAGCTGTCTAAAAAGAACAGCGAATACATACGCAAGGATGTAAGCAAAACAGACGCACTGGCCTATTTCACCGAAAAAGGAGATCCTTACAAGGTGGAAACCATCAACGAACTGCCTGATGGAAGCATCACCTTTTATACACAGGGAGGCTTTACAGACCTGTGCCGCGGACCACATATCCCCAATACCGGCTTTATCAAATCAATCAAGCTGACCAGCATTGCGGGTGCTTACTGGCGGGGTAATGAGAAAAACAAAATGCTTACCCGCATCTACGGTATTACCTTCCCTAACCAGAAAGAGCTGGATGAATACCTGGCACTGATTGAGGAAGCGAAAAAACGTGATCACCGTAAGCTGGGCAAGGAACTGGAACTGTTCACCTTCTCTGAAAAAGTAGGGCTCGGTCTTCCAATGTGGCTCCCCAAAGGTGCTATGCTGCGTGAAAGACTGCAGCGTTTCCTGCAGGAAGCCCAGTTAGCCAGCGGTTATCTGCCGGTAGTAACACCGCATATCGGTAGCAAAAATCTGTACGTGACTTCCGGTCACTACGAGAAATACGGTAAAGACAGTTTCCAGCCTATCCATACACCGGAAGAAGGTGAGGAGTTTATGCTGAAACCAATGAACTGTCCGCACCACTGCGAACTGTACAAAAGCTCGCCTAAATCCTACAAAGATCTCCCTGTGCGCTTCGCCGAGTTTGGTACCGTATACCGCTACGAGCAGCATGGTGAACTCCACGGTCTTACCCGTGTAAGAGGATTTACTCAGGACGATGCCCACTTGTTCTGCCGCCCGGACCAGGTAAAAGAAGAGTTCCAGAAAGTGATCGACCTGGTGATGTATGTGTTCAACAGCCTCAGCTTTACCGATTACACTGCACAGATCTCCCTGCGCGATCAGGAAGACCGCAGCAAGTACATCGGTTCTGAAGAGAACTGGAACCTCGCAGAGCAGGCCATCATCGAGTCTGCCGCTGAAAAAGGACTGAAGACAGTGATCGAATATGGTGAGGCCGCTTTCTATGGACCGAAACTCGATTTCATGGTGAAAGACGCCCTGGGCCGTAAATGGCAGCTGGGTACCATTCAGGTAGACTATAACCTGCCCGAACGTTTTGAACTGGAATATATTGGAGCAGATAACATGCGGCACCGCCCGGTAATGATCCACCGTGCACCGTTTGGCTCACTGGAGAGATTCATCGCCGTTCTCATAGAACACTGTGGTGGTAAATTCCCGCTTTGGCTGGCACCTACACAGGTGAAAATCCTGCCCATCAGTGAGAAGACCCAGGCCTATGCAGAAAAAGTGGCAGAATTGCTAAAAAAAGCGGAAATTCGCGCAGAGATTGACGATAGGAGTGAAAAAATAGGTAAGAAAATCCGCGATACAGAACTGGCTAAAATCCCTTACATGCTGGTCCTCGGTGAAAAAGAAGCTACTGATAATATTGTAGCAGTACGCCGTCAGGCTAAGGGGGACCTCGGAACCATGACCCTGGAACAATTCATCGCAACGGTGAATGAAGAAGTCATCAACCGTAAGCCAATTGAGTAAGCAATTTCAAATGTGGAAAAAAAGTATATAAAACAATGAACATTCCTTGATTCAGGTATGTTAATTGCACTGAAATTTCCTCTTACTTTTGTATAAGTTGTCTCTGGTCCATGCGTGTAATGTGGACCATGGACTTTGGACAATTAATTAATAAATTTTAATTTTTTTAATGCAACAAAAACCCAGACCAAATTTTGGCGGTAATAATAGGGGTAAAAACCCAAATTTCCGCAGGGAACAACAACAAGAACACCGGACCAACAGGATGATACGCGTTCCTGAGGTCAGACTGGTAGGTGAGAATATAGAGGTGGGCGTCTACAGGACCGAAGAAGCGTTGCGCATGGCCGAAGAACAAGGCCTGGACCTCGTTGAAATTTCTCCGAACGCAGTACCCCCTGTTTGTCGCATCATCGACTATAATAAATTCCTCTACGAAAAAAAGAAGAAGGAAAAGGAAATGAAGGCCAAGGCGCATAAAAGCGAGGTAAAGGAAATCCGCTTTACGCCTAACACCGACGATCATGACTTCGACTTTAAAGCCAAACATGCTGAAAGCTTCCTGAAAGAAGGTAACAAGGTGAAAACCTATGTACAGTTCAAAGGTCGTGCGATCATGTTTAAGGAGCGTGGAGAACTGATCCTGCTGAAGTTTGCCGAAAGGCTGGCTGAGGTCGGTGGTCTCGAAAGCATGCCTACCATGGAAGGTAAGCGTATGATCGCCATCTTCGCCCCGAAAGGAGCCAAGAAGAAAGAAAAAGAACCTAAAGAGCCCAGAGAACCCAGAGAGCCCAGAGAGCCAAAGGAGCCACGTGCTGCTGAAAGCAAACCTGAAGAAAAGGCTTAAGCTTAACTGGTATCTTTAACTTATACAGGCGGCATCAACAAGTAGTTTATACTTGTTGTGCCGCCTTTTTGTTTGTCAAAGGGAGTTCATCACTTTCCTGGCCCTCGAACGAATGCCGGGCGAAGGATCGTTTTCCAACAAGTCTTCCAGTACCACCCGGATCTCGTTTTTAATATCCGGATATGCTTTGGCCAGATTGGCCAGCACTGTCATAGAGAAGGCTTTGATAGCAATCATTTCCTTCGGGTCTTCTATATAATGGAAACAGGCGTTCATCACCTCACCATGCAGTTCGGGAGGCAGATTCATATCCTGCATTACCCTCAGCACATTACGCTTCACAGCGGAAGGTAGTCCCGGCATATCCATCCGGCTTACCATATTCTGTAAATGAGGCTCCAGTAAGGAGGGATGCTTGTCTGCCACAATACTGATAATCCAGGCACTCCGCTGTACTACCCGGTACTCATCTTCCAGAAAGAGTTTCATCAGCAGGGCAAAACGCTGGGCATCCTGCCCAATCCAGCCCGCGATATAGAGGGAATGTTCTTTATTGTGCGCTGTCAGTATTTCCTTGCGTAAATCCATAGACAGCAATATAAAATTATTCTTCCAGTTGGCCATAGGCCAGCAGATACCGCAACATTTTGTCCCGCATACGTTCCAGGTCTGTTGCTGCTACCGGCATATCAGGATCCTTTCCCATATCATCCCATATCCTCAGTTGTATATACTGTTCAAACAAAGGGTCTGCTCTGAACACCATGGCCTCTGATTCTGTCATCGGACCACCCTGGTATTGTAATGTTTCCTTGCTCGCCTCTGAGAGCGTTTCATAGTAGGCGCTGTCTGTCCAGGTCAGGTATCTTTTGGCAGCTACATGGCTGGCCACCAGCTGACCCATTCTCGCCGGAAAACCACAGGATACCAGATAGCGGTAACCGATGGTGTCGTGGGCCCGGGCACCGTAAATGTCCATCTGCCCGCCTGCCTCAAAAAAGTGGCCGATATCATGTAAAAAAGCTGCCAGTATCATCTCATCATCAAAGCCTGTCTGTTCCGCTATCAGTGCCGATTGCATCATGTGCATCAACATGGTCACCTGCTCTCCGTAAGCATGATGGCCATGCTGCTCATACAACCCGAAGAGCTCGTCCACAATAGCGGTAGCCCGGATTTCTCTGTTTGTCATTTTCGTTTATAGGTTTACGTTAGGATTTAAATTGTTATGAGGAACGGGATCTGCCTATTAAGATCGGAAAATTTCTGCTGAAGGGTGTTACCGGAATATTAATTTTCAAGACCGGATACCACTCCCGTTCTGAGAATAACATTACCTTTGCGGTTTATCATACACTCAATCTGGACCCTTGCTTAGAAGAGAATTACGCGTCATCCTGGTGTCGCTTATTGTTAGTTTTATCTTGACGGTGGCCAAATTTGTGGCCTTTTATATGACCCACTCCGTAGCAATCCTCTCTGATGCAATGGAGTCCATCATCAACGTAGTCGCAGGTGGCTTTGCCTGCTATAGTATTTACCTCTCCGGCAAACCCAAAGATGCCAATCACCCTTATGGGCATGGTAAGGTGGAATTTTTCTCCATCGGTTTTGAAGGGGCCATGATCTTTTTTGCAGGTGTGCTCATCCTTTTTAAAGCGGTGCAGTATTTTATCAGCCCGAAAGAGCTGCATAGCATGGAAAGTGGTTTATGGCTGCTGGGAGCTACCACCATGGCCAACCTGCTGCTGGGACTATACCTGATCCGGGCCGGCCGGCAACTGGACTCCATTACCATCAGCGGCAACGGCCAGCATATCATGACAGACGTATACAGCAGCGCAGGGCTGATAATTGCCCTGAGCGTAATTCGCTATACAGGTTGGAACTGGCTGGACCCCGCTGTTTCGGTCCTGATGAGTGTACTGATTCTGACTAAAGGTTACCAGCTGATGCGCCGCTCTATCTCCGGCCTCATGGACGAAACAGATATGAAAGTGGTGGACAAGGTGATTGCTATATTGTCGTCTCACCGGGTGCCTAACTGGATAGACGTTCATAATATGAGGGTACAACAATACGGCAACAACTACCACATCGATTGCCATATCACCATGCCTTATTATCTGAGCCTTAACGAAGCGCATGATGAAATGAAAAGGGTGGAAGTACTGGTCAATAAAGAGTTTGAAGGGGGAGAAGTAGAGTTCTTTATTCATATGGATCCCTGTATCCCTTCCTGCTGCCACTATTGCCTGAAAGATGCATGCCCGGTAAGGCAACACGCTTTCACCGGAGAAATCACCTGGACAAGGGATAATGTGCTGCCCAACAGAAAACACGGGTAGGACTATATCCTTTTTTAGATAAAATAGAGAAGCGAAGATGACCATGCTATGGTAATCTTCGCTTCTCTATTTATACGACTGTTTTAAAAATCCGTTGGAGATTATTCTGCTCCGGCTTCTTCACCATCATCATGTCCCAACATTTCCCGGATAGGCTTTACAGCCTGGTATATGCCACGGTTGTATTTGTTGCCCAGGATGATCAGGGTGGTAGTATCTTCCACAAAACGGTAAAACACAGTATTGTTGCCATGCCACCAGCCATTGTGGTAAACAATATTTCTGGTACTGTCCGGATATACCATCAGCCGCCATCCCAGCCCGTAGTTGCGGATGCCTGCTTTTTCATGGCTGTAAGGTGTATACGCAGCTTTCAGTGTGGCTGAATCGAGCAAATGCCCGGAATACAGTGCCTGGTCCCATTTCAGCATATCGCGTGCGGAGCTGTAAATACCTTTATCGCCCATCACTCCGTCGAAATAAGTATCTGGTTCTGCCTGCCCGTTATACTTATGACTTTGGGTCTGATGCGGATGAGGTGCAGAGGTAGGGTCATATACAAAAGTATTGACCATATGCAGCGGCTTGAAAAATGTCTGCTGCATGAAGTCAGCATATTTTTGTCCGCTGACCTTTTCAATAATCGAAGCCAGCAGGAGATAATTTGTATTGCAATACTGGAAGTGAGTATCCGGCAGATGCTGGATACGCGGCTTATGTTGTTCCATCAGTCTGATCACCTCATCGTTGGTAAGGAAACCAGACTGGTCTTTTACCAGGCTATCGCAGAAATACAGATAGTTGGGCAAACCGCTGCGATGATTCAGCAGCATGCGCACCTTAATACCTTTATAAGGGAAATGTGGGAAGAACTTCTGCAGGGAGTCTTCCAGGCTCAGCTTCTGTTTTTCGGCCAGCCATAATACAGCAGCGCCGGTAAAGGTTTTGGAAACGGAGGCAAGCTGAAACGCTGAGCTGTCCATAACCGGGTTTTTGGTGCGGTAATTTTCGAAGCCATGATATTGTTCGAAAATGATGACACCTTTTTTAGCAACAATGATGGCTCCGTTGAAGCCGCTGCGTAATAGTTTGTTGCTGTAAAATGAACTCAGGTCCTGTTGTAATTGCATGGTGCGCGGAGCTTTGAGGATAGCCTCTTTTTGCGCTGCCGTTAAATTGAGCGTGTACAAAGTACTGTCTGATATGGCTTGTTTTCTGCTTGCTTTGATACGCGCGGCATTGCCCTGACAACTGGAGATAATGGCAATACCTGTGATAGATAAGATGATGCTTACT
Organism: Chitinophaga sp. HK235; assembly: GCF_018255755.1. Lineage (NCBI taxonomy): Bacteria > Pseudomonadati > Bacteroidota > Chitinophagia > Chitinophagales > Chitinophagaceae > Chitinophaga > Chitinophaga sp. HK235. The sequence goes on from NZ_CP073766.1 coordinate 598,703, forward strand.
GCTTTCAATCGCTTCATTAGAGGTGATTCACTGACTTACTTAATGCTGATTCTCTCTCGATAAAATACAAGGCGCTAAAATTATACTCATTGTCTTTGTGTACCAAATATTACCTGACTCTCGGCAAGCTTTTAATATATTTTTAAGCCCGTTGCTTAATAAACATCAAAAAAAACAGGATGGAAGCGCGTTTTTTTTGATAAAAATCTAATTTGATGACAACAGTATTTGATAATTCCTCAACATCGAGTAGGTTTGTGCCTTGTTTGACCCGCGTAACCGCAATTATTAAGCCAATTGCGTGAGTAAGTTTTACATATAATTCTTTATAATATCATGGAACAGGTAAAGTCTACAAGTTATCCGAAAGAAAAGATCAGCATTTTATTGTTGGAGAATATCAGCGACGCTGCAGTGGCAGAATTTACCTCCGCAGGCTATAGTGTGCGTAAAATGGCTGGTGCGCTCGGTGAAGATGAACTGATCAATGAAATCAAGGATGTTCATTTATTGGGAATCCGTTCCAAAACACAGGTCACCCGTAAAGTGCTCGAAGCAGCCAGGAAACTCCAGGCAATAGGTTGTTTTTGTATTGGTACTAATCAGGTAGATCTCAAAGCTGCCACCGAACATGGGGTGGCTGTTTTTAATGCCCCTTACTCCAATACCCGCTCCGTAGCAGAGCTGGTTATCGGTTTGTCTATTGTTCTGATCCGTCGTATTGTTGACAAAAACGCTGCCGCCCACAACGGCATATGGATGAAAGAAGCAAAAGGAAGCTACGAGCTGAGGGGTAAAACACTCGGTATCGTGGGTTATGGTAACATCGGCAGTCAGGTAAGCGTACTGGCAGAAGGGATGGGCATGAACGTGATGTATTATGATGCTGAAACCAAATTGCCTTTGGGTAACGCTGTACAACAGCGTTCTCTGAAAGAGCTGTTCGAACAGGCAGACATCATTTCCCTGCACGTACCTTCCAATAGGTCTACCGAAAATATGATCAATCGGGAAACACTGTCTTATGTAAAAAAGGGTGCTATCTTCCTGAACTATGCGAGAGGAGAAGTAGTTGATCTGGAGGCGTTAAAAGAAGCGCTTGAAAGCGGACAACTGTCTGGTGCAGCAGTTGACGTGTTCCCGGTAGAGCCGGAAAAAAATGGTGCAGCTTTCTCCACGCCGCTGCAAAAGTTGTCCAACGTAATCCTGACACCGCATATTGGTGGCAGTACCGAGGAAGCCCAGCACAACATCGGCCTGGATGTAAGCAGCAAACTACTCAACTATCTGGAAAAAGGTGCCAGCTTTGGTTCTCATACCGTGCCGGCTCTTAGCGTACCACCCATTGAAAATACCCACCGTATTCTGCACGTGCACCAGAACGTGCCCGGTGTGCTGTCTGCTATCAACACCGCACTGTCTGAAAACAAAATCAATATCCTGGGCCAGTACCTTAAAACCAACGACCAGATTGGTTATGTGGTACTGGACGTAGACAGACAACTGTCTCAGGAAGCACTTACCTTGTTGAAAGACGTTAAACATACCATCAAGGCCAGACTGCTGTATTAATTGTTTTATAATAATATAGATAAGGGAGAACGGATATTGAAAAATCCGTTCTCCCTTATATCTTTCTGCTGTAACTCCACATCACCGTTTGTCTTCCTTCCAACTTTATTTAAGGCCTTTTCGTCGATTCTTTTTCCCGCTTATACGCTTTTTCAGTAAATTGTTTCAGATTTGTTTATTAACCTTGCAGGCGTAACAGAAATCAAACAATCGCATGAACAGTATCAAAGTACGTATAGCAGGGGCCGGATTGATAGCAGCACTGCTATGCCAGGTTAATCTAAACGCGCAGGACAGTGAATCCAACAAGTGGGTCCCTGATCATATCAAAATAGACGGCCAGGCCACCGAATGGCCCAAGCCCCTACAATTCTATAATAACGATACCAAGCTTTTTTATACGATCGCCAATAACAAGGATACGTTGTTTATTGTTGTCAGCGTGCCCGACAAACTAAGCCAGCAGCGGATTATGCGCTCAGGAATGAGTATATCCATCAATCCGACGGGGAAGAAAAAAGGAGGAGCGACCCTTACTTTCCCGCTTACGACTGAGGCGGCACCAACACCGGATGTACCCCAGGAGTCGCGGCAAAAGGTAGCGGACGAATGGAAAAAGCAGATCCTGGCTAATGTGAAGGAAGTCAAAGTAGAAGGGTTTACCGGTATTGCAGACGGCAACATTCCTGTAAACAACTCCTACGGCATCCGTACCGCCTCCACTTTCGATGGGGCTGGCAACCTGGTATGTGAAATGGCTGTACCCCTTACCGCAGCAGGAATACCTGCCGGATACGATAAGCCGATCGCATATCGTTTTAAAGTTAATTCGCTCAGTAATGCCGAACGCAAGGAGCACGAAAAAGCCATGAGAGAAAAAATGGCCAAAGCAAAAGAACAGGGTGGCGGCCCCGGCATGGCCATGGACCCCGATTTTAACATGATGTTGTTCTTCTCCAACGAATTCTGGACCAGACAAACATTAGCAACACACCCGTAATTCACTGTCATAACTATTGCTATGTATAAAAATCTGTTTACCTCAGGAGCCAGGGCAGCCTTCACCGGTATTGCCTGCGTGATCATGTTGATTGCCTGCCGCAAAGACAATAAAACGTCTCCGGACCCGACAACCAATCCTGTTAATAACCCTACTGGTAGTCAGTCTAAAGATGAAGATTCCCTGAAATACCTGATGTATCAGATTATGCAGGTTACTTATGCAGATGGAGGAAGAACGCCTTCCCGCGGTTTGCCTACATATTACTGGTATTCACAGGTGCCGTCGCTCAATCCGCTGGACAGCAAGTATGCCAACGCTGACAGTTTGCTGTCAGTTATGAAAACATATGCGATCAACCCGGGAACTACCAAGCCATATGATCATTACAGTTTCCTGGATCGTAACGGCGTACTCACTAACAAGCTCTTTAACGGTGTTTCCGCGCAGACATTCGCTGCCACCAATAAAGGAGACTTCGGTTTTGATTATGGCGTAGCACTGGACAGGTCTAACAATGCCCATATCTACGTGTTGTACGCGGATAAAAACAGTCCCGCCGGTCAGATCGGTGTTACCCGCGGCTGGGAAATCATCTCCGTTAATGGCAACAGTAATATCAATACCAGCCAGGCTTTCCTGGAATCAACGTACAATGCTATCTTTAGCAGCAGCTCCGTTACACTGGGATTCAAACGGCCTGACAATACTACCTTCACCCAAACACTGAATACAGGAAGCTATAATGTCAATCCGGTTGTTTTTGATTCCGTGCTCACTGTAACAAATCCAACGACCCTGGTAAGCAAGAAGGTGGGCTATTTCTCCATGTATACGTTCTCCAGCGTGATCAATTCCAATGGACAGGCTACCTTCACGAGAACAGTGCTGGATCAGCTCTTCTCCAAATTTCAGGCACAAGGTGTTACCAGCCTGATCGTAGACCTGCGCTACAACGGAGGTGGTGCCGTTTCTACCGCGGAATATCTTGACAACGCTATCGCGCCAGCCTCCGCAGCCGGAAACCTGATGTACCACACGATCTATAACGATAAGATCATGGCACAGATTTCTGATGTGAAACTGACGACTACCACCAATTTTGCAGCCTCTACCAGCCGCCTCACACTGGATAATGTGTTCTTTATCACCAGTGGCAGTACTGCTTCGGCCAGTGAGTTAACCCTCAACAACCTGAAGCCATACATGACTGTAAAACTGGTGGGTGAAAAAACATATGGCAAACCAGTAGGGTTCATTGATTTCAACATCTCTGTTTTTGATCAGAACCATAGCCAGAAATACCTGGCAGATCTGTACGCCATCAATTTTGAAACTAAAAACGCAAATGGAGTGGGAGGGTATTATACCGGTATTGATGTGGATGCTGCAGCAGTAGACTACGTCAATGTTCCCTGGGGTAGTACTACCAGAGATGCCAATCTGATAGCAATCGTAAATTATATAAATACCGGCAGCTATACTGTTCCGGGAGCCCGTATGGCTACTCCTGAGCTGGACAATCTCCGGGTAGGAATACCGGCGCTGAAACCGGTGAATGGTTTTAACGGCATGGTGGACTATGAACGTAGCCGCGCTTTACGCTTAAACCGTTAAGGTTATTTGCAGGAAGACGCTTGTAGCGTCTTCCTGCAAATAATTTATCAGTATACAATTATCTCATCCGCAAACATAAATCCCCGTTGTTCATTGCGGGCATGTACCCTGATATAACGGGCTTGCTGTTCTTTCAGGTCAAACTTAAAGTCCTTGAAAGTCAGTGTGGACAAGCTCACCGGAACATCATTGTTAACCTGCTGCACAGTACGGAAATTTTTACCATCATCAGAAAGTTGCACTTCTACCCAAGCCGGTATATATACACCAGGGCCGGTAAGTTGCATGAAGTTGATGGATAAACTGCGCAGTGACGTTACTTTCTCCAGGTCCACTGTTACATCCATATCTCCCAGAAACCCTTGCCACTGACCGTCTCCATAGGTTAATGATCCGCGGTAACCATTTACTAGTGTCGCTTCTTTTTGCGCTGCATACTTTTCATTGTAAGGCCGGTTGTAGATCACCTTTTTTCCCAGTGCCAGATGATCATCCACAGCCAGTACGGTAGGTTTGCCTTTCATCACGGTGTCCTGGAAAATGGCCGCCGTTATGATCGCTGAGCCGGATACCGTAAATCTGCCGGTATACAAGGAAGAATTTTTATCCGGCATTTTCCCATCCAGTGTATAACGGATGGTTGGTTTGTACTGCTCAGAGCTGAAGGTGATGGCCGCCTGATGTTGTGTGATATCTATCTCCGGATGTATATTAACCACATAAGAAGGGCGATAATAATTTACGTTTAACCGTTGGAGTAAGTGATAATGGGATTGCAACCGTTGTTGAAAATTGTCCCAGTTTTTATGCAGCGTGTCAGACCATACTACTTCCGAAAGGGCTATCAGCCTGGGATACACCATATACTCCAGATGGTTGGTATGGGGAATATATTCCGTCCAGATATTAGCCTGGGCGCCGAGTACATGTTGGGCGGCTGCAGCGTTAAGCTCACGGGGAACCGGTTCATAACTGTATACCTTTTCCAACGGAAGATATCCGCTGATGGCTTCCGGCTGTGTTGCAGGATCGGCCTGATAGCTGTCGAAATAACAATGGGAGCCGGGTGTCATCACCACATCATGTCCTTCTTTAGCAGCAGCGATACCACCACTTTCACCACGCCAGGACATCACTGTTGCTTCCGGTGCAAGGCCGCCTTCCAGTATTTCATCCCAGCCCAGCAGTTTGCGGTGGCGGGAGATCAGGAATTTTTCCATCCGGCGGATGGCATAACTCTGCAATTCTTTTTCATCCTTCAGTTGTTCTGTCCGGATGCGTTGCTGGCATTTGGGGCATTGTTTCCATGCCTTAGTGGAAGCTTCGTCGCCGCCGATATGGATATATTTTGAAGGGAAGATGCTGATCACTTCATCCAATACATTTTGCAGGAAAGCAAAAGTGGAATCGTTGCCCAGACAAAATTCCGAGTTTTTATAAGGGGTGCCGGAGCAGGAGAGTTCCGGGTAGATGGCCAGCACTTCTTCAGAATGTCCGGGCATTTCAATCTCCGGGATTACAGTAATACCGCGGGCTGCAGCGTAGGCTACGATGTCACGGGCTTCCTGTTGTGTATAGTAACCTCCGTATGCATTAGGGTCTCCTTCATGAGAATAGCGACGGTCGCCGTTCTTCCACCATTCTTTCCAGTTACCATGGGTGCGCCAGGCGGCCTGGCGGGTCAGTTCAGGATAACGTTTGATTTCCAGTCTCCAGCCCGCGCCATCGGTAAGATGCCAGTGGAAGGTATTCATCCGGTACAATGCCATCAGATCGATAAATCTTTTGACATAAGCAGCGGGAAAATAGTTACGGGACACGTCGAGGTGAACACCTCTGTATCCAAAGCGTGGCTGGTCGCTGATATCGGCACAGGGCAATAAAGATGGGTCGGGCTGCAGCAGGCTTAACTGGAGCAGGGACAGGGTGGCGTTGATAGCGCCTGCTTCTGAACGGGCCTGGACAGTTACACTGGCCGGGGTGATGCTGATCCGGTATCCATCCGGATGTGGAACGGCAGAGGCGTTTACCCGTTTGAAAATGATAGCAGACTGGTGAGGGCCTGCTTTTGCATCAGCAGGCAGGGTCCCCATTTTTTGTAAGAGCTGAGCGGCCTGCCGGAAATCCTTCCCCGGAAAAATCAATCCTTTGGCATTCATCCTGAAAAATCCAGTGCCAGCGGTAATATGTGCTGGTCGCGGGATCAGGTCAAGATTACCGGTATACTGTGCTTTCCCCGGAAGAATACTACAGGCAGTCAATACTAATATGCTGACACAATGCTTAAACATACAACTCAAAAAGATTAAGCGGCAATGATAGGGAAAGAATCACAAAAAAGAGAATGAAAGGGATATAAAAGCAGAAAGCATAAAGCCCGGAGGCCTTATGCTTTCTGCAAACAGGAGTATTCGGTCAACACATTTTTATCTTACCACGGTCACTTCGCCTTTGATAACATTGGAAGGACCGCCGGCTACTTTCTTGTAGGTGAGCCACCATACGTAGGTGCCGATGTCTACAGGTGATCCTTTGAATTTACCATCCCATCCTTTATGACTGTCGGAGGAGACGAAGATTAATTCACCCCAACGGTTGAAGATCCGCAGTTCGTATTCAAACATTGGTCCGCGTACAATTGGTCTGAAGAAGTCATTCCGTCCGTCGCCATTTGGTGAGAAGGCGTTCGGGAATTGTGGTTTTGGTTCGCACTGTGTAAAGTTGACTCTGATGTCGTCTGTTGCGCTGCCGCAATCATTGAACACAGTCACTGTATACGTGCCACCGTTGGTCACCTGCAGGGTGGGCGAGGTGCTGCCATTATCCCAGCGTACGCTGGTGATGCCGCCACCTTCCGCACGGAGTGTCAGGGTTTCTCCTATACACATTACGGTATCATTGCCCAGGTTAATTTTCGGCAGGCCGGTGATGTTTACCCGTACGCTGTCGAGGTATACGCGTTGGCAGAATTTGTCCATTACCGCCAGTTTGTATTTACCGGCTTTGGATACCTGTTTCACCGGATTAGTGTCGCCATCGTTCCAGAGGTAGGATACTGCATCCGGGTTGGTACCGTCGAAGGTGATGGTGCCGTCAGGGCAGATGTTCCTGTCTGGTCCGAGGTCTACATTGATACCTGGTTTCATTCTAACGTTCACGGTATCTCTTACCACACAGTTGTCTCTGCTTACTGCTACCCAATAACCGCCTGGTTTGTTGACGATGATGGAGTTGCTGGTTTCGCCTGTCTGCCATTTGATGCGTCCGCCGTTGGAAGTAACGGTCAGCATGATAGACTGGTCAGGGCAGATAGCCGTATCGCGGCTCAGTGTGATATCTGGTGGCGGATTAACGCTCACTTTCACGGTGTCGATGGTGATACATGCGCTCTTCATCACTTTCACCCAGAATTGTTCCTGTGTGCTTACGAGGATAGAAGAGGTAGTAGCGCCGGTGCTCCAGAGATAAGTAGCGCCCTGCACGTAGGCATCGAGTTTCACGGACTGTCCGCGGCAGATGGTAGTATCAGGGATAGTTACCAGTGGTGTCGGGATCAGGCCCACTTTAATGGTATCGGTAGTTATGCACTGACCGTTGCTTACGCTTACCCAGTAGGTACCGGCCTGTGTAACCTTGATCCGTTGTGTGGTGGCGCCGGTAGACCATTTGATGGTGTAGGCGAAGTTGGAAGCACCTGCATCCAGTACGAGGCTGTTGCCGCCGCAGATGGTGGTGTCGTTACCGAGGTTGACAACCGGTTTCTGAATGTATTTCAGCTGGTATGTCATTGTATCGGAAGAACAACCGGTTTTGCCATCTGTCATGATGAAGGAAGCGGAAGTAGCGCCGTTCAGGTTGAACTGGTTGCTGCTTTGTGTGAGTGGCAGGCCAGGTACCGCGTTGGCAGGTGTTACTGCTACGAGGGTGAAGGTTGGCATAGACACGTTGCCTACCGGTTGCAATGCTACTCTTGGATTGTCAGAGCAGTTGGTTGGCAGGGTAGCGTCCAGCTGTGGCTTCGGACAAGGCATGATGATCACACGTTGTATTACGTCGTTGGCTTTATTGCCGCAGGCGTCGGTGATGGTCCATCTTCTTACGATGGTGTATCCTTTACAGATGTCTTTTACATAAGGATCTTCACTATAAGTTGCTTTTTTCGGGAAGGAAGGATCACAGTTGTCTGTAGCGGTGAGTACCGGAGCAGCCGGGATCTTGTCCTGGCAGAAGATGGTCACATCTGCAGGAGCAGGCATGATCACCGGTCTGGTGGTGTCTTTTACAGTTACCACCTGTTTCATGGTAGCGGTGTTGCCACAAGCATCTTTTGCGATCCAGGTCCTGATGATGCGGTAGTTGTTACCGCATGCGCCCGGTATGGATTCGGTGATGGTCTGGCGTGTTACGGTGAGGCCATTACCCATAGTGCTGCAATTATCCGTTGCTGTTACATTGGTAGCAGGTGCCGGGATGTTGTCGCAGTTAACAGTGGTGTCTGCAGGAGGCACTACCGTGAATACCGGTTTGGAGGTATCCTGTACGGTGATGGTCTGCTGCATGGTGGCTTTGTTACCGCAATCGTCAGTAGCTGTCCAGGTGCGGATTTCCACGTAGTTGCCTGCACAAGCGCCAGGAGTTCTCTGGGTTTTGGTGCTGGTAAACACCTGGATGTTACCGGTACAGTTGTCTTTGGCAGTGATGGTAGGCCATGCTGGCACTTTATCACAATCTACCACGGTGTCTTTAGGCGCAGGCATAGAGAATACCGGTCTGGTGGTGTCCTGTACGAGGATGATCTGCTGTACAGTGTTGCCGTTGCCGCATTCATCCAGCGCGGTCCATTTACGGTAGATAGTGTAGTTGCTGGCGCAGCTGGTGGATTTGCGTACAACTGAGTCTCTGGAAGTAACAGTGATTACACCTGGAGTACAGTTGTCGGTAGCGGTCAGGTTGATAGTGGCCGGTACTTTGTCGCAATCAACAGTCACGTCTGCTGGTGGTCGCATGGTGAACACAGGAGCGGTCATGTCTTTTACAGTGATCACCTGTGTGAGTGTTAAGCCGGTGTTGCAGGCATCTTTGGCTGTCCAGGTACGGATCAGCTGGTAGTTGTTGCCACAGGCACCAGGGATGTCTTTACGAACTTCTACCGGTTGGATGGTGATGTTGCCGGTGCAATCATCTTTGGCGATCAGGTCTACTTTAGCAGGAACCTTGTCACAGTCAACAGTGATGTTGGCAGGAGCATTGGTAATGAATACCGGAGCTTTGGTATCCTGTACGGTGATCGTTTGGGATGCTTTCGCGCTCAATCCGCATCTGTCGATAGCAGTCCAGGTACGGGTGATAGTAGTAATACAAGGAGAGACTACTACGGTCACGTCGTTATAAGTTACGTTCAGTGATACATTATCATATGGTGCATGGCTGAATACCGGTTTACCGAAGAGGGTAGTGTAATCTTTACCCTGTACGCATTCGGTAGTGATAGCCGGTGGAACAGATACCGCCACAGGAGGCTGATTTACCACTGTAATTTTCACCACGTTGCTGATGTTATTGATACAAGCGCCTGAAGTAACGATCCTTCTGTACCAGATATCTGCGCTGAGCAGAGCAGGTTGATAAGTATCGCTGTTGGCACCTGTGATAGTGGTGAATGGTCCTGCTGCACCAGTAGTGCTTTGTTGCCATACGTATGTGTAAGTACCGTTACCGCCGGTCAGTGTATTGCTACGTATAGCCGTTGGTGTTTCAGTAGTACATACGGTCTGGTCAGCCAGGATAGTATTACCCATGATAGGCATACGGTTGATCAGCGTTACGCTGCTGCTGGTAGCAGCACATTTACCGTTGCTTACTACCCAGGTCAGCTGGGCTGTTTCACCGGCAGGTACGGTAACCGTAGTTTTTCTGTCGGTGACGTTGCTGATTTTGATCAGGGCTGCATTGCTGCTGGTTACTACCCATACACCTTTTGCACCCGGTACACCAGGATCGCTGGCGTCCATGTTGAAGGTGGCGTCGTTGCAGTGTTCCTGGTTAGGTCCTGCATTGGCAGCTACAGGTGCCATGTAGTTGATCAGTGTTACGTCATCCCATGTTGAGCTACATACGCCGTTAGTGATGGTCCAGCGTAAAGTAACGGTGTCACCAGGATTCAGTTTTACTTTGGAAGTAGGACTGTTAATAGATCTGATCACAGCGCTACCCTTGATGATAGACCAGAAGCCGGTTGCACTTGGTACACTTGGTGCATCAGCTGCGAGGGTGAAGTCGGTCAGCTGGTTACAAGCTTCCTGATCAGGTCCTGCATTGGCATCAAGTGCTTTAGCATAGTTGATCAGTGTTACCTGGCTAGAGGTGCTGGCGCATTCTCCATTGGTAATAGTCCACTGGAGTACTACGGTGTCACCAACCGGTACTTTCACTTTGGTAGCCGGATTATGAGGCTCATAAATAGTAGCTCTGCCTGGTACGCGGCTGACATCTGTCCAGGTGCCGGTAGCGCTGGATGAGCCAGGATCATTGGCTTCCATCACAAAGTCGGCGAGACTGTTACATTTTTCCTGGTTAGTGCCGGCAGAAGCGTTGGCGGCTGTTTTGTAGTTAATTAAGGTAACCCGGCTGGAGGTTGACTGACATGCACCGTTGGTGATAGTCCATTCCAGTACTACCGTATCGCCAACTGGTACAGTTACCGCTGTCAACGGATCGGTAGGTTTAAGGATGGTCGCTCTTCCTGGTACACGGCTGATGTCTTTCCACATGCCGGTAGCAGTTGCCACGCTTGGAGCGTTGGCTTTCATGATAAAGTTATCTGTTTTGTTACATTCCTTCTGGTCCGGACCTGCGTTAGCATCAGCAGCTACAGCGTAGTTGGTGATTACCACATCATCGGAGGTGGCGGCACAGGTACCGTTGGTAATGGTCCAGGTGAAGGTAACAGTAGTGCCGGCAGCAACTGTTACGTTAGTGTTAGCCTTGGTGGCGTCAGCAATAGTCACACCGGTCATTGTAGAAGCTGTCCACTTGCCGGTTGCACCAAACTGTTTAGGTGCATTACCATTCAGTGTGAAGTTTTCATCATTACAGTGTTCCTGGTCTTTGCCTGCCTGAGCCACATCAGGAGTTTCGTAGTTGGTCAGCACCACATCATCACTGGTCATGGCGCAATTACCGTTGGTAATAGTCCAGGTGAAGGTAGCAGTTTCACCTACTGGCAGGTATACATCAGTAACCGGTTGATTTGGTTTACGGATGATTGCTTTCGGATTGTTGCTGGTCCACAGACCGGTAGCACCAGCTGCAGCCGGATCATTACCAGTCAGCTTGAGGTCTGTAGTGACATTACAGTAGGTTTTGTCTTGGCCTGCGTCGGCTTTAGCCGGCAGTTCGTAGACTTTTACAGTAGCTGATGCGCAGGTAGTGTTACCGCAAGCACCAGTACTTTCTGCATGTACATACCAGGTAGTGGTAGTAGCTACATTTTTGAAAGTAGCTGTTCTGCCATCCGCACTTACAGCATCCGGTGTTACCGGTGTGCTGCCTGCAGTACCAGGGCAGCCATTGATATACCATTTCCAGGTTGCATTGGTATTACCATTCTCATCTGTACCGAGACTGCCACCGTTGATGGTCAGTACCACATCTCCTTTATCACAGATTTCAGCTGCATTTACAGTGATACCGGTAGGAGGTGTAGATGGTACCTGTACTTTCACAGAGAACGGATAAGTAGCCACACAACCAGCATTGTTACCATCCTGAATAGTCAGTACAAAGTTGTATGTACCGGCAGGAGTGGTAGCAGGGAAGCTAACCGGGATAGTGCCGGCGCCATTCCATACTGCATCGATGATGTCTGTGAAGGAAGGCAGAGCACTGGTAGCCGCCGCTTTGATAGAGTATTTAGTGATGTTTCCGGTAGGGTTGGACAGCACCAGGTTGAAAGAACCGTTGCTGTTACATACCGGGTTCACAGCAGCTACTGTTACAGTAGGAGCATCATTCAGAATCAGTTTGATAGACGATTTGCTGTCGGTGCACACGCCGTTGCTGATAGTCCAGGTCACAGTTACCGTTTGTGGAGTAGCTGTGCTGGTGAGCGTAGCGATGGCATCCGGGTTAGTATCGTTATCGAAAGTTACGCCGGTACCGGTCCACTTACCTTGTTCGGTAGCTTTAGGTTTGTTGGCGTGGAGCTGGAACTTGTTGTTACCGCACTGGGTAATGTCGGTACCAGCATTGCTTACTGTGAGTGCTTCTGTATTAGTCAGGATAACCTGTGTAGTAGCGACGCAGGAAGCTTTGAAGTTGTTGGTCACGGTCCATACCAGTGTAACGGATTTACCCGCAGGTACATTGGTAACGGAAGTGGAGTAGTTGTTCGGATTAGTGATAGAGGCACCGAAGTCAGCACCACTGAAGCTCCATTTGCCAGTCTGATCGTTCAGCGGCTGGTTGGCAACCAGATCAAACTTGCCGTTATCGCACTGCTTGATCTCTGGTTGAGGTACAGTGGCTGTAGGCATAGATCTTACCACTACCGTTGTTTTGTCGGTTACAGTACAAGAACCGTTTGTCACGGTCACTTCATACACGTTGTCACCAACTTTAACAGGAGTGTGGGTGAAGGATACTTTGTTGTCCGCAGTTGGGAGGGCAGTACCGTCCAGTGTCCATTTAATGATGTAACCAGCGTTGCTGTTATCAATGCTGAGGGTGGTGGAAGCGCCTTCGCAGATTTCCGCCGGGTTAGCAGTGATTTTCACAGTTGGTTTACCATCAATCTTCACAGAGAATGGATAAGTAGCCACACAACCAGCATTGTTACCGTCCTGGATAGTCAGTACAAAGTTGTATGTACCGGCAGGAGTGGTAGCAGGGAAGCTAACCGGGATAGTGCCAGCGCCATTCCATGCTGCATCGATGATGTCAGTGAAGGAAGGCAGAGCACTGGTAGCCGCCGCTTTGATAGAGTATTTAGTGATGTTACCGGTAGGGTTGGACAGCACCAGGTTGAAAGAACCATTGCTGTTACATACCGGGTTTACAGCAGCTACTGTTACAGTAGGAGCGTTATTGAGAATCAGCTTGATGGAAGATTTGCTATCTGTACAAACTCCATTGCTGATCGTCCAGGTAACTGTAACTGTTTGTGGCGCAGCACCGGATACAGTGGCGATGGCATTTGGTAATGAAGCGTTGTCGAATGTAACGCCTGCAGGACCAGTCCATTTACCTGTTTCGGTAGCTTTTGGTGCATTGGCACTGAGCTGGAATTTATTAATACCGCACTGGGTGATATCAGTACCGGCATTGCTTACTGTGAGTGCTTCTGTATTAGTCAGGATAACCTGTGTAGTAGCGACGCAGGAAGCTTTGAAGTTGTTAGTCACAGTCCATACCAGTGTAACGGATTTACCCGCAGGCACATTGGTTACGGAAGTGGAGTAGTTGTTCGGATCAGTGATAGTAGCACCGAAGTCAGCACCACTGAAGCTCCATTTGCCAGTCTGATCGTTCAGCGGCTGGTTGGCAACCAGATCAAACTTGCCGTTATCGCACTGCTTGATCTCTGGTTGAGGTACAGTGGCTGTAGGCATAGACCTTACCACTACCGTTGTTTTGTCGGTTACAGTACAAGAACCGTTTGTCACGGTCACTTCATACACGTTGTCACCAACTTTAACAGGAGTGTGGGTGAAGGATACTTTGTTGTCCGCAGCTGGCAGGGCAGTACCGTCCAGTGTCCATTTAATGGTGTAACCAGAATTGCTGTTATCAATGCTGAGGGTAGTAGCCGTGCCTTCGCAGACTTCTGCCGGGTTAGCAGTGATTTTCACAGTTGGTTTACCATCAATCTTCACAGAGAATGGATAAGTAGCCACACAACCAGCATTGTTGCCATCCTGGATAGTCAGTACAAAATTGTATGTACCGGCAGGAGTAGTAACAGGGAAGCTAACCGGGATAGTGCCAGCGCCGGTCCATGCTGCATCGATGATGTCAGTGAAGGCAGGCAGAGCGCTGGTGGCAGCTACTTTGACAGAGTATTTAGTGATGTTACCGGTAGGGTTGGACAGTACCAGGTCGAAAGAACCGTTGCTGTTACATACCGGGTTCACAGCAGCTACTGTTACAGTAGGAGCGTTATTGAGAATCAGCTTGATGGAAGATTTGCTATCTGTACAAACTCCATTGCTGATGGTCCAGGTAACTGTAACTGTTTGTGGTGCAGCACCGGATACAGTGGCGATGGCATTTGGTAATGAAGCGTTGTCGAATGTAACGCCTGCAGGACCAGTCCATTTACCTGTTTCGGTAGCTTTTGGTGCATTGGCACCAAGCTGGAATTTATTAATACCGCACTGGGTGATATCAGTACCGGCATTGCTTACTGTGAGTGCTTCTGTATTAGTCAGGATAACCTGTGTAGTAGCGACGCAGGAAGCTTTGAAGTTGTTGGTCACGGTCCATACCAGTGTAACGGATTTACCCGCAGGTACATTGGTTACGGAAGTGGAGTAGTTGTTTGGATCAGTGATAGTAGCACCGAAGGCAGCGCCACTGAAGCTCCATTTGCCAGTCTGATCGTTCAGCGGCTGGTTGGCAACCAGATCAAATTTGCCGTTATCGCACTGTTTGATCTCTGGTTGAGGTACAGTGGCTGTAGGCATAGATCTTACTACCACCGTTGTTTTGTCGGTTACAGTACAAGAACCGTTTGTCACGGTCACTTCATACACGTTGTCACCAACTTTAACAGGAGTGTGGGTGAAGGATACTTTGTTGTCCGCAGTTGGGAGGGCAGTACCATCCAGTGTCCATTTAATGGTGTAACCAGAATTGCTGTTATCAATGCTGAGGGTAGTAGCCGTGCCTTCGCAGACTTCTGCCGGGTTAGCAGTGATTTTCACAGTTGGTTTACCATCAATCTTCACAGAGAACGGATAGGTAGCCACGCAACCAGCATTGTTGCCATCCTGGATAGTCAGTACAAAATTGTATGTACCGGCAGGAGTAGTAACAGGGAAGCTAACCGGGATAGTGCCAGCGCCGGTCCATGCTGCATCGATGATGTCAGTGAAGGCAGGCAGAGCGCTGGTGGCAGCTGCTTTGACAGAGTATTTAGTGATGTTACCAGTAGGGTTGGACAGTACCAGGTCGAAAGAACCGTTGCTGTTACATACCGGGTTTACAGCAGCTACTGTTACAGTAGGAGCGTTATTGAGAATCAGCTTGATGGAAGATTTGCTATCTGTACAAACTCCATTGCTGATCGTCCAGGTAACTGTAACTGTTTGTGGTGCAGCACCGGATACAGTGGCGATGGCATTTGGTAATGAAGCGTTGTCGAATGTAACGCCTGCAGGACCAGTCCATTTACCTGTTTCGGTAGCTTTTGGTGCATTGGCACCAAGTTGGAATTTATTAATACCGCACTGGGTGATATCAGTACCGGCATTGCTTACTGTGAGCGCTTCAGTATTAGTCAGGATAACCTGTGTAGTAGCGACGCAGGAAGCTTTGAAGTTGTTGGTCACGGTCCATACCAGTGTAACGGATTTACCCGCAGGCACATTGGTAACGGAAGTGGAGTAGTTGTTCGGATTAGTGATAGAGGCACCGAAGTCAGCACCACTGAAGCTCCATTTGCCGGTCTGATCGTTCAGCGGCTGGTTGGCAACCAGATCAAATTTGCCGTTATCGCACTGCTTGATCTCTGGTTGAGGTACAGTGGCTGTAGGCATAGATCTTACCACTACCGTTGTTTTGTCGGTTACAGTACAAGAACCGTTTGTCACGGTCACTTCGTATACGTTGTCACCAACTTTAACAGGAGTGTGGGTGAAGGATACTTTGTTGTCCGCAGTTGGGAGGGCAGTACCGTCGAGTGTCCATTTAATGGTGTAACCAGAATTGCTGTTATCAATGCTGAGGGTAGTAGCCGTGCCTTCGCAGACTTCTGCCGGGTTAGCAGTGATTTTCACAGTTGGTTTACCATCAATCTTCACAGAGAACGGATAGGTAGCCACGCAACCAGCATTGTTGCCATCCTGGATAGTCAGTACAAAATTGTATGTACCGGCAGGAGTAGTAACAGGGAAGCTAACCGGGATAGTGCCAGCGCCGGTCCATGCTGCATCGATGATGTCAGTGAAGGCAGGCAGAGCGCTGGTGGCAGCTGCTTTGACAGAGTATTTAGTGATGTTACCAGTAGGGTTGGACAGTACCAGGTCGAAAGAACCGTTGCTGTTACATACCGGGTTTACAGCAGCTACTGTTACAGTAGGAGCGTTATTGAGAATCAGCTTGATGGAAGATTTGCTATCTGTACAAACTCCATTGCTGATGGTCCAGGTAACTGTAACTGTTTGTGGTGCAGCACCGGATACAGTGGCGATGGCATTTGGTAATGAAGCGTTGTCGAATGTAACGCCTGCAGGACCAGTCCATTTACCTGTTTCGGTAGCTTTTGGTGCATTGGCACCAAGCTGGAATTTATTAATACCGCACTGGGTGATATCAGTACCGGCATTGCTTACGGTGAGTGCTTCTGTATTAGTCAGTACAACCTGTGCAGTAGCGACGCAGGAAGCTTTGAAGTTGTTAGTCACAGTCCATACCAGTGTAACGGATTTACCCGCAGGCACATTGGTTACGGAAGTGGAGTAGTTGTTTGGATCAGTGATAGTAGCACCGAAGGCAGCGCCACTGAAGCTCCATTTACCAGTCTGATCGCTCAGCGGCTGGTTGGCAATGATATTGAAGGAGCTGTTATCACACTGTTTGATTACCGGTTGAGGTACAGTTGCGGTAGGCATAGACCTTACCACTACCGTAGTGTTGTCAGTTACGGTACAAGCACCGTTTGTTACGGTTACTGCGTATACGTTGTTACCAACAGTAGGCGGCGTGTGGGTGAAGGATACTTTGTTGTCAGCAGCAGGAATGGCTGTACCGCCCAGTGTCCATTTAATGGTGTAACCAGCGTTGCTGTTATCAATGCTGAGGGTAGTAGCCGTGCCTTCGCAGACTTCTGCCGGATTCGCAGTGATTGTCACAGTTGGTTTACCATCAATCTTCACAGAGAACGGATAGGTAGCCACACAACCTGCGTTGTTACCATCCTGTATAGTCAGTACAAAATTGTATGTACCGGCAGGAGTGGTAGCAGGGAAGCTAACCGGGATAGTACCAGCGCCGGTCCATGCTGCATCGATGATGTCAGTGAAGGCAGGCAGAGCGCTAGTGGCAGCCGCTTTGATAGAGTATTTAGTGATGTTACCGGTAGGGTTGGACAGTACCAGGTCGAAAGAACCGTTGCTGTTACATACCGGGTTCACAGCAGCTACTGTTACAGTAGGAGCGTTATTCAGAATCAGCTTGATGGAAGATTTGCTATCTGTACAAACTCCATTGCTGATCGTCCAGGTAACTGTAACTGTTTGTGGTGCAGCACCGGATACAGTGGCGATGGCATTTGGTAATGAAGCGTTGTCGAATGTAACGCCTGCAGGGCCAGTCCATTTACCTGTTTCGGTAGCTTTTGGCGCATTGGCACCGAGCTGGAATTTATTAATACCGCACTGGGTGATATCAGTACCGGCATTGCTTACTGTGAGCGCTTCAGTATTAGTCAGGATAACCTGTGTAGTAGCGACGCAGGAAGCTTTGAAGTTGTTGGTCACGGTCCATACCAGTGTAACGGATTTACCCGCAGGTACATTGGTTACGGAAGTAGAGTAGTTGTTTGGATCAGTGATAGTAGCACCGAAGTCAGTACCACTAAAGCTCCATTTACCGGTTTGATCGGTCAGCGGCTGGTTGGCAATGATGTTGAAGGAGCTGTTATCACACTGTTTGATTACCGGTTGAGGTACAGTTGCTTTCGGCATAGACCTTACCACTACCGTAGTGTTGTCAGTTACGGTACAAGCACCGTTTGTTACGGTTACTGCGTATACGTTGTTACCAACAGTAGGCGGCGTGTGGGCGAAGGATACTTTGTTGTCCGCAGTTGGGATGGCAGTACCGTCGAGTGTCCATTTAATGGTGTAACCAGTGTTGCTGTTATCAATGCTGAGGGTAGTAGCCGTGCCTTCGCAGACTTCTGCCGGATTCGCAGTGATTGTCACAGTTGGTTTACCATCAATCTTCACAGAGAACGGATAGGTAGCCACGCAACCAGCATTGTTACCATCCTGTATAGTCAGTACAAAGTTGTATGTACCGGCAGGAGTGGTAGCAGGGAAGCTAACCGGGATAGTACCAGCGCCGGTCCATGCTGCATCGATGATGTCAGTGAAGGCAGGCAGCTTGTTTGGAGCGGCAGCTGTGATAGAATATTTAGTGATGTTTCCGGTAGGGTTGGACAGCACCAGGTTGAAAGAACCGTTGCTGTTACATACCGGGTTCACAGCAGCTACTGTTACAGTAGGAGCGTTATTGAGAATCAGCTTGATGGAAGATTTGCTATCTGTACAAACTCCATTGCTGATCGTCCAGGTAACTGTAACTGTTTGTGGTGCAGCACCGGATACAGTGGCGATGGCATTTGGTAATGAAGCGTTGTCGAATGTAACGCCTGCAGGGCCAGTCCATTTACCTGTTTCGGTAGCTTTTGGTGCATTGGCACCAAGCTGGAATTTATTAATACCGCACTGGGTGATATCAGTACCGGCATTGCTTACGGTGAGTGCTTCTGTATTAGTCAGTACAACCTGTGCAGTAGCGACGCAGGAAGCTTTGAAGTTGTTGGTCACGGTCCATACCAGTGTAACGGATTTACCCGCAGGCACATTGGTTACGGAAGTGGAGTAGTTGTTTGGATCAGTGATAGTAGCACCGAAGGCAGCGCCACTGAAGCTCCATTTACCAGTCTGATCGCTCAGCGGCTGGCTGGCAATGATATTGAAGGAGCTGTTATCACACTGTTTGATTACCGGTTGAGGTACAGTTGCTGTAGGCATAGACCTTACCACTACCGTTGTGTTGTCAGTTACGGTACAAGCACCGTTTGTTACGGTTACTGCGTACACGTTGTTACCAACAGTAGGCGGCGTGTGGGTGAAGGATACTTTATTGTCAGCAGCAGGAATGGCTGTACCGTCGAGTGTCCATTTAATGGTGTAACCAGAATTGCTGTTATCAATGCTGAGGGTAGTAGCCGTGCCTTCGCAGACTTCTGCCGGATTCGCAGTGATTGTCACAGTTGGTTTACCATCAATCTTCACAGAGAACGGATAAGTAGCTACGCAACCTACGTTGTTACCATCCTGTATAGTCAGTACAAAATTGTATGTACCGGCAGGAGTGGTAGCAGGGAAGCTAACCGGGATAGTACCAGCGCCGGTCCATGCTGCATCGATGATGTCAGTGAAGGCAGGCAGCTTGTTTGGAGCGGCAGCTGTGATAGAATATTTAGTGATGTTTCCGGTAGGGTTGGACAGCACCAGGTTAAAGGAACCGTTGCTGTTACATACCGGGTTCACAGCAGCTACTGTTACAGTAGGAGCGTTATTGAGTGTTAAATCTACCGTTGATTTTTTATCTGTACATACGCCGTTGCTGATAGTCCAGGTAAGTGTTACAGTCTGAGGGGCTGTACCGCTTAAGGTTGCTTTGGCATTTGGTAATGAAGCGTTGTCGAATGTAACGCCAGCAGGGCCGGTCCATTTACCGGTTTCACCGGTAGCAGGAGCGTTGGCATTGAGCTGGAACACTTTATTACCACATTGTACGATCGGATTACCCGCTTTGCTATCGGAGAGTGGTTTGGTATTAGTTAAGGTGATATTGGCACTTGCCTGACATGTGTTATTATATTTATTACGTACAGTCCAGATAAGTGTAACGGATGTTCCGGCATTTAAACCTGTTACAGTTGTTTGCGGATTGTGTGAATCTGTAATCTGTGCGCCATTGGCAGCACCGGAAATAGTCCATTCACCTTCCTGATCAATGGGCAGTGTGGGTGCATTCAGGGTGAAGTTACCATTATCACACTGAGGGCTGGCTGTACCAGGATTAGGAGCAGGCACTGCTCTTACCACTACATCTTTTGTGGTGGTAACAACACAGGTACCATTGGTGATGGTAACACCGTAGGTATAAGTACCGGCTGCAGTTGGTTTGTGTGTAAGTGTTTGCGTGCTACCTGCCTGCACAGCTCCGTTGATCGTCCATTTTTTGGTATAACCACTGTTGGACGCATCAACGCTCAGGGTGATGGTGGTACCCAGACAGATATCTGCAGGTCCGCTGATGGTAGCATCCGGGTTTTGATCCAGTTTCAGTGTGAATGGCGCGTCATAGGTACATCCCAGGTTGTCGTCATTCTGTACTGTCAGAATAAAATTATAGGTACCGGAAGCACTGCCTGCTGGCAGTGGCACATTAATAGTAGTGCCGGTAGAAGGCCAGGTACCAGTAACATTAGCAAAACCAGGAAGTGCACTGGTCACTCCGGGTTTTACCGTGTATTTGGTAACGGTACCAGTTAAGCCACTGAAAGTAATCGTAAACTGACTAGCGGTCTGGCAGACAGCAGCAGCAGTCGCGGTTACCTTCGGCGCAGGGCGCAGGTGCAGGTTTACTTTGGAGAGGGCATCCGCACATTTGCCATTGCTGAGTGTCCAGGTAACTGTGACATCCTGGGTAGTAGCAGCACCAGTCAGGGTAGCTGTTGTATTATAAGCAGTGGCATCTGTGAATGTAACACCAGCAGGTCCTGTCCATTGACCTGTTTCATACTGACCTGGTTGAACACCACTGATCGGGAACGCCTTGTTGTTACATTGAGTAATGTCAACAGTGGCATTGGATTGTGGCTTCGGCAGGTTGATCAGTAATACTGTATCACTGGCGGAGCATTTAGACAGATTCTTATTGGTGATGGTCCACACCATCGCTACAGATTTACCGATACCCAGACTGGTAACAGTAGCATTGTAAGCGGTAGGATTATTAAGGGTAGCGCCCTGGTTATCATTGTTTGCGAAGCTCCATACACCGGTCTGGTCAGCCAGTGGCTGGCTGCCATTGAGCTGGAACGTAGAGGTTTCGCACTGCTTGATATCCGCATTGGCATTCGGTTTAGGCATGGAGTTGACAATCACCTCTGCCTGATCAGATAGTACGCACTTTCCATTCGTGACCGTAACCGTATAAATGTTCCTTACGGGAGGTACGGCACTGAGGTTGGTTACCTTGGTAGGGGTATGCGTGAGGGAAGTATTCTTCTCACCAGGGATGAGTGTTCCATTGTAATTCCATGTGATGTCGTATACGCTGTTCTCCGGCTGGATTTCCAGTTTGGCAATTTCGCCTTCACAGATGCTTGGAGGTGTCAGCAGTTTAACATTTACGATAGGTTTCTGGTATACCGTAATCACAGCGTGGTTACTGTCACGACAGACCTTATTATTACCGTAGGTTTTTGTACCTACTACTTCATAAGTGGTAGTGACTGTTGGGCTGACATCCAGTATAGTACCCGGTACAGGCGGAACTACTTTCCAGAGATAAGTCGTATAGCCCCCCTGTACTTCCAGGTGGGCATTCTGGCCATTACATATTTCATTACCGGTTACCGTAATCTGTGGTTGCGGTAGAATGGTGATTTTCACCGGTCGGGAAGGTGCGGCGCAGTTCCCTAATTTTACGTTGTCTTTTTCAGTAATACCTACTCTGAAATAATAGGTTATTGGGACCAGAGGGTCTCCCCGAAGATAGCCAGCGCCAAATTGCAATATTTTTGTTTGAGTACCGGTTACCGTACCGCCATTCATGGTGCCATCCACCATATCAGTCCATGTAACATTATCAGTACTGATCTGCCATTGGTAAACGGGGTTGGCAAAATAAGTATCGGGTTCCAGGTAGGCGGTGAGGTTTAAGGGTGCACCACCGCAAATCTGGTCTTCAATTCTTTTTTCATCTTTCAGGCCATCTACATAAGCAAAAAGGTCAGGGCTGCAATAGGTAAATTCGATATCATCAATCGCGATATCGTTACCACAACCTCCCAAGTTGTTATTTTGAACGGTAAGTCTTACAGAAGTTTGATTAGGGGGTATTTTAAAACTACCACCATATTGTTGCCACTCGGGGTTGGCCAGATTCATAGACACATCGTTGGTGTTGAAGCGGGCCAGTTGTGCTCCTGTTGATGGATCCGAGAGGATGAATGTCACACCGGCGTAGCGATAACCCTGGGGGGCATCGGAGGCTCTTGCACAGGTACTGTTGAATACCTCAATTCCGTTAACGTTCATAAACCAGGCCGAGAAATTATATACGGAGCCTGGGCAAAGGTTATTAATCGTTCTTTGATAAAATGCTTTTTTATTGATGGAAGAGTTGGCAACGAGCATACCACCATATGTTTTAGGTGGGTTACCGTTACCGGTATGATCATATGCCTTCACCCATTCCGGTTTGGCTTGGGTATGGTACCATTCAACATAGTAGTCATCACCGATGTTAGGTGTACTTGTCCCACCGCCATAGCGGTAAGATACGGTCGTGCCCAGTGCTTTAATAATGGCATTCTCCCGGGGGGGATCTCCGGCATTGAAAGTTCCGAAGTCTTCCTTGAACCCGGCCATGGTACTAATTGTACCCACACAGGAAGTGATACTACAATCCTTCACCTTAATAGTTCTGGAGTATTGTCTCATCTTGCCGGTGGGGCTATAGATTTTGACCGTGAAGGTGTAGGACCCCACTTTATTGAGCCGGATGGTCATGGCAGTCACACCTGGATAGGCGTCCGGCTTTTGACCTAGCAGGGGATCCGCATTGGTGGTAGGATTGGAGAACAGTATCTCATAATCACTGGCAGCCAATGCCGGTGATATGCTCCAGTCCATGTGGTCCACGGTCATGTCGTTGCCCCATATCAGGCCGTTCATGGTGGCATAGCTTCCTGCGCAGATACTGTCGGGCGCGTTCATAAACGCCGTTTGCGCCATTGTCGTCACCGACGTTAGCACAAAGCCCACTAGCAGGAATAAAAAGGTTAATAGTCGTTTCATAGGTGTAAAACAGTTAAGTGAAAAAAGTATCAGTTCTGAAGGCTTGCACCGGTTCAGTAACTGCTGTTTTTCAACCGCTTACATAGGTCTGGATAGTCGGGAACCCCGTTCCAGTCTCGGTGAGGGAATGTGTAGAATGTTTTCATAGGCGTCAAGTGTTTATACTTTATATGGCTAAAATATGTGACTATTTTAAAATTAAAATTAAAAATAATATAGAGAAATAAAAAAAGTGATAATAATTATAATATGATATACACACTAGATAGGTAGGGTAGTAGGGGAAGCGAAAATTGATTGTCAATCGGTTAACGGAGGTTAAAAAACTATTAAAAAAGTTATCCACATTTCGCAGATGCCCGGATTTATTTGTCTGACACTGTGTTTTATTAGATTAATTCCCTACCTTTGCAGACCAAATTTGATGTAAGATGCCCAAAGTAAAGACACATTCCCGCGCCAAGAAAACCTTCAAGGTTGGCGGGAACGGACAGATTAAGCGGTTTATGGCCTTCAAAAGCCACTTACTGACTAAAAAATCTACGAAGAGAAAACGTAGCCTGAGAGGAAGTACGCTGGTTCACGAAGCAAACCTTAACCTGGTTAAGAGAATGCTCGGTCTCCGCTAATATCCGTCCAACAAATCGAATTTTATAACCTGAGAAAAAACAAAAGAAAATGCCTCGTTCAGTTAACGCCGTAGCTTCAAGAGCCCGGAGAAAAAGGATCTTAAAGCAAGCCAAAGGCTTCTACGGTAAAAGGAAAAATGTTTACACCGTAGCGAAGAACGTCCTGGAAAAAGGACTCACCTACAGCTATGTTGGTCGTAAATTAAAGAAAAGAAACTACCGTCAGCTGTGGATCGCTCGTATCAACGCTGCCGTTAGAGCAGAAGGTCTGACCTACTCTGTGTTCATGAACAAATTAGCTGGTAAGAACATCGATCTGAACAGAAAAGTGCTCGCAGATCTGGCTATGAATGAACCAGAAACTTTCAAAGCTCTGGTAGCTTCTGTAAAGTAAGCGCTAATTAACTTTAAATACCCGATAGCTGGCATCCCACAGGATGTCAGCTATTTTGTTTTTAGGGAAGATGCCCACCACCGCTGAGCCACTACCACTCATGCTGGCATACACTGCCCCCTGGCTGTACATCGTTGCCTTTATCTCTGCCAGCACAGGATGCGCTGCAAACACCGGCGCCTCAAAATCATTACTGATCACACTATGCCATTCCGTTACCGGCAACTGTATCATCTCTTTCAGAGAATGAGCCGGAGCCTGCGGAGTTATCTGACGAAAAGCCCAGCCGGTATTAACATGTATACCCGGATGTACCAGCAGAAAGGAATACCCCGACAAGTCGAGCGAAAGCGGCTCCAGGACCTCACCACGGCCAGTGGCATAACAAGGCCGGTTGGCAATAAAAAACGGACAGTCACTTCCCAGCTGTGCAGCATAGTTGATCAACTGCTCTTGCTGGAGTCCCAGCTGAAATTTACTGTTCATCAGTTGCAGCATAAAAGCCGCATCTGCGGAACCTCCACCCAGCCCGGCGCCGATAGGAATATTTTTATGAAGATGGATATTGACAGGCTGCAGCTGCGGATAATCCTGCTGCAGTAAATGAAACGCTTTCAGACACAGATTGTCGGCAGCATCGCCCGGCACAGGAATCCCGCTACTGGTGAACTGCAGGGAACCTGGCGCGATCACTTCCAGTGCATCAGTTACCGGCAGGGGATAGAATACGGTTTCCAGGTCGTGAAAACCATCGGCACGTTTACCGGTGATATACAGGCCCAGGTTGATCTTGCAGTTGGGAAAAACGATCATGTACGTAACATTGCACGGCAATCCTCCAGCAGTGCATACCTCTGCTGCTTTTACCGCTGTCAGAAAAAAGGATTATTTGCTTTTACGGCTGTTGATTTCGTCGCGGATAGCGATAGCACGGATATAATCTTCCTGCTCCAATACTTCCTGCAGAAGCTGTGTCAGCTCTTCCAGGCTCATGGCTTTCAGATCATCTTCGGCTCCTCTCTCATGCTCGGAAATAGTAGGGGTAACC
Source organism: Chitinophaga sp. HK235 (assembly GCF_018255755.1). Taxonomy (NCBI): domain Bacteria; kingdom Pseudomonadati; phylum Bacteroidota; class Chitinophagia; order Chitinophagales; family Chitinophagaceae; genus Chitinophaga; species Chitinophaga sp. HK235. The sequence goes on from NZ_CP073766.1 coordinate 624,009, forward strand.
GGCTTGGTGCTTTTTTTGCCGGCAGGGTCGTCCAGCAGGATACCAGCGCTGTTGAGGATATTTTCAAACGTGTAGATCGGACAACCAAAACGTACGGCCAGCGCCAGGGCATCGGATGTACGGGAATCAATTTCTATCGTCTCATCATTGCTTGAGCAGATAAGCTTGGAGTAAAAAATTCCTTCCTGCAGATTACTGATCACGACCTCATGTAGCTCTATATTAAAAGCATTCATGAAGTTCTTCATCAGGTCATGTGTAAGAGGGCGGCTGGGTTGCATCTTTTCTAACGCCACGGCTATCGCCTGCGCTTCAAAGCCTCCAATCACGATGGGTAAACGGCGCAAACCATTTACTTCTCCCAATACCACGGCATATGAATGAGTCTGCGTAATGCTGTGCGATAAAGCAACTATTTCCAGTTCTATTTTTCTCATATCTGTCTTGCGTTGTCGCTGAATATTTTGTAAGACCGTGAAGTTAGAAAAATATTCCTTATCTAAAAAAAATCTGTCATGATTAATGGCCAATATAGCTGAGAATTACAAATTATAAATTACAAACGACGTATAAGAAGGGAGATTATCAGTTGTTGTCCATCACCTTTTCTCCCTACTCACACGTCGTTTGTCTTTTATAATTTTTTATGGATATCAGCCTTTTCCTTTAAACGCCTTTACCGCTTCGGTCAGTTTCGGTACCACCTCAAATGCATCACCAACTATGCCATAATCTGCAGCTTTGAAGAAAGGCGCTTCCGGGTCTTTATTGACTACCACGATTACCTTGCTTCCGTTTACACCAGCCAGGTGCTGGATCGCGCCGGAAATACCTATGGCGATATACAGATTGGGCCTTACGGTAAGACCTGTTTGTCCAACATGCTCATGGTGAGGACGCCAGCCGGAATCAGCCACCGGACGGGAGCTGGCAGTTGCTGCTCCCAGCGCTTTGGCCAGGTCTTCCAGCATACCCCAGTTCTCAGGACCTTTCATACCACGGCCACCGCTGACAATGATTTCGGCTTCTGTCAACGGAATATCGCCGCTTACAGTCTCCACCTTCACCACTTTTACTTTGAAGTCAGCATCATTAATGGCTGGTGCAAAAGCCTCTACTGTAGCAGTTCCGGAACCAGCCACTGCAGGGTAGGTGTTAGGAATAAGAGAGATAACTTTTTTCTCGGATGTGATATTGATATTAGCGAAAGCTTTACCGGAGAAAACACTTTTCTTTACCACAAACCCATTGCTGGTGTCCGGGTAGGAAACGGCGCCAGCTACCAGTCCGGCTTTCAAACGGGCTGCTACGCGCGGAGCTATTGCCTTACCATCAAAGTTGTGCGGGAAAATAACCACGATAGTATTTTCTTTGGCAGCCGCTTCTGCAATGATTTTGGTATACACGGTACTCTCTACTTCGTGCAGGCGCTCATCGGCTGCGTGTAATACTTTGGTGGCGCCATAGTTGCCCAGTGCGGCCAGTTCTGCATTGTCAGCAGGTCCCAGTACCAGTGCTGTGGCAGTCGTACCCAGTTGCGCTGCTATTTTGGAACCGTATTGTATTGCTTCCAGTGCTGCTTTTTTGATTTTTCCCTGTGTCTGATCGGCGAATATTAATATAGACATGAATACGTTTGGTTAGAAATGAAACAAATAAATACCTGACTGCGCTTAGATGACTTTGGCTTCTTCGTGCAGTAATTTCACCAGTTCAGCCACATTATCCGGGCTGATCATTTTCACACCTGCTTTGGCTGGCGGCAGTTCAAAATTCACCACACTGGTCAGGGTGTCTGCAGCAACAGGCTCCACTACAGCCAGCGGTTTGGTCCTTGCTGCCATGATACCGCGCATGTTGGGAATGCGGGCTTCAGCCATTCCTTTCTGGCAGGACACTACCACCGGCAGTGATACCTCACAGATCTCTTCACCTCCCTCAATCTCACGGTTGATCGTAGCTTTGGTGCCATTGAGATCAAACTTCGCTGCGATAGATACATAGGGAAGGTCCAGCAGTTCAGCCACCATACCGCCTATGCCGGAACCATTGTAGTCAATGGTCTCTTTACCGGTAAATATGATATCGTATTGTTTTTCTTTTGCATGTGCCGCAATCTGTGCCGCAATATAATAACTATCCGCACTGTCAGCATTTATCCTGAATGCCTCATCACCACCAAGCGCCAGCGCCTTGCGGATGATTGGCTCACAATCAGCTCCGCCCACCGTTATCAGATGAACATCCGCGCCTACCGTTTCCTTCAGCTCCAGAGCTCTCACCAGTGCATACCATTCATCGTATGGGTTAATAATAAACTGAACACCAGCTTCATTGAATTTCGTGTTATTGTCCGTGAAAGCTATTTTTGCAGTCGTGTCCGGAGTTTTACTGATACAAACTAAAATCTTCATGCCGTAAACTGTTTGGTTTAAAAATGCGGTATTAGCAAATATATCTAATTAATGTACGCCAACCGCATGGCTATATTATGATTTTAATCAGTATAATAACTGATATATAGTTGTTATTTTTAATTTATTACGACCGGTAAAAGCACATCATCTACATGGATAGAATAGCACAGATTAAACAGATGCTGGAAACCAGCCCAAACGACAGTTTCCTGAAACACGCCCTGGCACTGGAATACATTAAATTAAATAACGACACTGCAGCCCGCCGGCTGTTCGAAGAATTACTTGCCCATGAACCAGGATATACCGGTTCCTATTACCATCTGGGTAAACTGCTCGAAAGAGTGGGAGACAGGGAAGCTGCTATCGCCACCTACGAAAAAGGTATGGCCATGGCCAAAGCTGCCAATGAAAGACATACCTATAACGAATTACAATCGGCCTACGAAGAACTGGTCTATTAATCATTTAAACCTCCAAGTATGCCGCATCACTTACTGACTAATTTTACATCTTATATTACCGGACAACAGCTGTTTGACCCTACCCAGCGCATCCTGCTTGCAGTGAGCGGTGGCGTAGATTCCGTTGTAATGGCGCATCTGTTCAAACAGGCAGGCTTCGCCGTAGGTATCGCCCACTGCAATTTTCAGCTGAGAGGAGAAGAATCGCAGCGGGATGAACAGTTTGTACAACAGCTGTCCACCTCTCTGGACCTGCCTTTATACAACACCCGTTTTGATACGGAAGCCTACACCATACAGTATAATGTCAGCATACAGGTAGCTGCCCGGGAACTGCGCTATCAGTGGCTGGAAGAGGTACGCAGCTGCGAAGGATACAGCTATATCGCTACTGCCCATCATATGCAGGACAGCGTGGAAACAGCCCTGATGAACTTTTGTAAAGGTACCGGCATTGCCGGATTGCATGGTATCCTGCCTAAACAGGACAGGATAATACGCCCGCTGCTGTTTGCTGAAAAGGACATCCTCGTTGCTTATGCAGCCCTGCATCAGATTGCTTTTGTAGAAGATAGTTCCAATATAACGGACAAGTATACACGTAATTTTTTCCGCCACAACATTATCCCGCAGATGCAGGAGATGTTCCCTGCGGCAGTTCGCAATATGGATGGTACCATCTTCCGGATGAGGGAAGCGGAAATGTTGTATCAGGAATCAGTAACCCGCCATCGTAAAAGACTGCTGGTAAAGAAAGATAATTCCTGGATGATACCGGTACTGAAACTGAAACTGACCGTTCCGCTGCAAACCATCGCCTGGGAACTGTTGAAAGAATTCAGTTGCTCCGTGGCTCAAACCCAACAGGTGCTGCAGCTGCTGGATAGCGAATCCGGACGGTATGTGGAAACAGCTACACACCGTATCATCCGCAACCGCAACTGGTTGCTGATTACACCGGTGGCCCGGCAGGATGCATCACTGTATGTGATTGATCAGTCACCTGCTCATGTGGCCTATGGGAATGCGCATCTGCAGCTGCGTCTGCAGGAACGGGGCCCGGCTACTATTCCCACAGCTCCGGCTGTCGCATGGCTGGACGCAGCCAAAGTGAGTTTCCCACTGATATTACGCAGATGGAAACAAGGGGATTATTTTTATCCGCTTGGTATGCCGAAAAAGAAAAAGGTGAGCCGTTTTCTGATAGATCAGAAATTGTCTCTGCCCGAAAAAGAAAACGTCTGGGTACTGGAGTCAGGCAAAAGAATCATCTGGGTAGTGGGCATGCGGATAGACGACCGTTGCAAAATTACTACTGCTACACAACAGGTGCTTTGCATCGAAACAAAATAAACATAAAAAGGCCGACCAGTGTAATGGTCGGCCTTTTAGATTATCATTTAATCCTGAAAGGATTTTATTATCTGCGTGTCAGCAGTTCAAGGAATCTGGTACCCAGCTCCGGATAAAACACCAGCGGGAAAACGATTCCGAACAAGGCACCCCACAGATGCGCATCGTGGTTGATGTTGCCTCCGCCTTTTCTGGACATATAAGCAGAAATACCCAGGAAGAGCACACCGTACAATACCGCCGGTATAGGCAGGAAAAAGAACACCCGTATCTGCACCCAGGGATCTACCATAATAAAGGTGAAAAGCACGGCGGAAATAGCGCCTGACGCCCCAAGGGTTGCATAGTGCTGATTGTTGTGGTGTTTGAGGAAAGAAGGAATATCGGATATGATAATCCCCAACAGATAATAAATCGGATACATCAGCTTCATATTGAACAGCTGAAGGAAAACATCTTCTACATAAGGCCCGAAGAAAAACAGGGTCAGCATGTTGAAAATAAGATGTTGCAGGTCGGCATGTACAAATCCGGAGGTAATAAACCGGTAATATTCCTTGTTATGCTTTACCAGGTAAGGCTGCATACTCAGCTTATCCAGCTGGTCATAGTTGTTCAGCGCTGTATAGGAGATAAGGCTTGTAACGATAATAATAATGATGCTGATGGACATATGCTCAGGTTGTTAGACTATAAATGTAACTATTGATGATGATATTTTTCCCGGTTTATTACCGTATAGGCCCGGTATAACTGTTCGGTGAAAATAAGTCTTACTAGTTGATGCGGGAAGGTGAGGGGAGACAAGGACATCTTTAACTGCGCCCGTTCCAGTAAGGACTGATCGATGCCAAAAGCACCACCTATCAGGATGATCAGCTGCCGGGTACTGGCGTTGGTCCGTTGTTGCAGAAAGTCGGCAAACTGTACGGTGGTCATCATCTTACCTTTTTCATCCAGCGCTACCAGATAATCGGTAGGCTGCAACAGGTCCAGGATGATTTTAGCCTCCTGTTTCTTCAGTTCTGCTACTGATAAACTGGCGGCCTGCTTTACTGTAGGGATCAGTTTTACGTCGAAATCCACGTAATGTTGCAGCCTTTTTTGAAATACTGCCATCCCTTCCCTGATGTAGGGATCGTGTTCTTTTCCTATGCTCCAGAGTTGAATTTTCACTTGTAATAATCATTAAGCAACGTTGTAAAAGTAAGTGTAAACCAGGAAATTGTAGAAAAAATAAATAAATAATTTGGTGGTTTCGAAAAAACGCTTACTTTTGCAATCCAATCACAAACAAACGGCTCTGTAGCTCAACTGAATAGAGCATCTGACTACGGATCAGAAGGTTTCAGGTTTGAATCCTGACAGAGTCACAAAAGCGGGTTATATCTCAGATATAACCCGCTTTGCTTTTTTAGTTAACCCTACATTTTAAACATTATCAGCATCATTGCCGGCTTCATCGTGTTAACGATCAATTTTTACTAATTAATTGATAAATAATTGCATCTTTAAAAGGTCCCCCTGATGTATTTTGCCCCATGGAATAAACCTGACTTATACCAACATGTCTTCGGGTACTTTCTGAGTTTACAGCATTGGTATAAAGGTTAGTTATCAACAGTGTTCAATGAGAAAAAAAATTTGTAGCTCCCGGCAATCAATAGCCAGCGGTGTAGTCTTTAAGATGATTACAGGAAAGGATATAAGATGGTTACTGGTGATGGTTGTTACCGGAATATTTTCAGTTCCGGCGAAGGCACAATCCATGCGTTTTAATGATGGATGGCAATTCAAGGCAGTAGAGTTTATTGATAAGGCAGGTATTGACTCTTTCAAACGTCTCGGAGGGAACTGGAGCGACCAGTTTTTAATTGAGAAGGAAGATAAAGCAGGCAATGTATTATCCGCAGCAGATACGGTGCTGACAGAAGTGCTTCGGCCCGTACAGCAAATAGGTTGGAAGACTGTCATGCTGCCACATATTGCATTCCCCGAACCGCTGGTGATTGTTAAGCCTCGGGAAGGTCTTGCTTACTACCGGAAAGAGTTTGTACTGGCGGATTCACTAAAGGGAAAAGACATCTCGCTGGAATTTGAGGGTGCTATGCAGGTGAGCGATGTATGGTTTAACGGGAAGTATATCGGACGTTATCAGGGAGGCTATTTACCGTTTATTATTGATCTTTCTGATAAAGCACTTTACGGAAGAAAAAATGAAATCGTATTATGTGTAAATAACAAGGCAAACCCTGTAATCCCTCCCGGAAAACCTGTCGGAAAACTTGACTTCGTTTATTATTCGGGTATCTACAGGGATGTATGGTTGCACATAAAACATCCTGTTCATATAACGAATGCCATTACAGCTGATAAACCTGCAGGCGGCGGAATATTTGTATCATATGCGCAGGTCAGCAAAGAACGGGCTGTAGTTGAAGTACAAACGGATGTGATTAATTCATCTCCCCAAAATACCCCTATCAGCATCCGGCAGGAAATTATGGATGCCCAGGGCCATGTGGTAACAACTGTAACAAGTGGTAACATGATAGCAGAGCGGGGAAAGAGCAAAGTATTTAACCAGGTAATGACGGTCCGAACACCTCATCTGTGGCATCCCGACCATCCCTATCTTTACACGCTTCTTACCACTGTATATGCCGGAAATACTCCGGTAGATAAACACAAAACGCGTATAGGTATTCGCTCTTTCGAAATAACAAAAGAGAAAGGGTTGCTGATTAACGGAGCTCCTTACCGGTTAACTGGTACCAACCGGCATCAGAATTATCCCTACATTGGAAATGCCTTGTCTGATGAGGCTTCCTATCGTGATGTATGGATGATAAAATCAGCTGGTATGAATACCATAAGAGCCGGACATTATCCGTCTGATCCTTCTTTTCTGGATGCAGCTGATGAACTGGGAGTGCTGGTACTGGACTGTATTCCCGGATGGCAGTACTTTAACCGTAATCCGGCTTTCGGGGAAAACGTAATGAGAGATATCCGGCAGATGGTCCGCAGAGACAGGAATCATCCCAGCATACTGCTCTGGGAGGTTAGTCTTAACGAAACCTATCCTGATTCTGCCTTCAGATGCAGACAGGCAGAGGTAGCCCGGGAGGAATGGAAAGGCCGGAAGAATTTTTTTACAAGCGGAGATTCTTACTATACCAAAGCTTGCTGGGATGTACCTTACGATGACTGGAACGGTGATCCGGGTACGCGTAATAATACAACGTACCCTGATAATGCCTTCCTGATAAGGGAATATGGAGATTATGAATTTGGTGGGGGAAACAGTACTTCACGGCAGCTGCGTATGGCAGGGGAGAAGAATTTGTTGCAACAGGCCTGGAATCTTCAATGGGAACATAATAAGAACAGGAAAATCTATCCCAGGGCACTGGGAGATCTGACATGGGCTTTCTTTGATGGTCTGGCGGGTTGTACAGTCGGTATTGAAGGATGGGGTATGGCGGATATTTTCCGGATACCGAAGTTCAGTTATTACTTTTTTAAAAGCCAGCAGCCAGTCACCAATCATCCTGATATACCGTTTTCCGGTGGCCCGCTTGTGTATATCGCCAGCTATTGGAGCCAGCCGGTTGATGCTGAAAAAGTGATCGTTTATAGTAATTGTGATTCAGTCAGATTACTGCTGAATGATAAAGCACTAGCCACAAATACTCCGGATAAAGGAGAAGAAACACCTTATGGCAAAGACCTGCAAAATTTTAATGGGGGTAATGCCAACCACCTGGATCATCCGCCTTTCACATTTACTAATATTCATTTTGCGCCGGGAACGCTGAAAGCAATAGGTTTTAGGAAGGGTAAAGAGGTGACAGCCTATAGCATTACTACTCCGGGACCGGCCAGCAAGATCACTCTGGAGCCCGCTATTATGGGGATGCCGTTTCGTGCGAATGGGGATGTGATTTTTGTTTATGCAAAATTGACGGATGACGCGCATAACCTTGCCATCAATTCAGAGATGTCTGTAACAATGAGGGTTACAGGTGATGCAGAACTGGTAAGCCCGGCCACGGTGAATGCTGAAGCAGGTATTGCCACTTTCCTGATACGGTCCGGTTCAAAAAAGGGTATTGTCAAATTACAGGCTACTGCAGCAAACCTGCCGGTAGCTGAAATCAAAATGACTGTTAAATAATCATCATAAGAAGCAAAATTTGAAATGAACAGGATTACCGCGCTGTTAGTGCTACTATTGACATGGATACCTTCAAGTGATGTGTTTTCCCAGTCTCAGATACATAGAGAAGGAAACGCTGATGTACAGCCATTTGACAGTGAATGGAGATTCCGTCGGTTTGGATTGCAGGCAGATGGCTCTCAAACGCCCGAACCCGTTGGACTTGAACAGCAGGGCCTCGACGATCATCAATGGACACAATTGGACCTGCCGCATGACTGGGCAATTGCAGGCCCTTTCAGAATAGAACTTTCCGGCAATACCGGAAAGCTTCCGTGGAAAGGAATCGGATGGTATCGCAAGAAATTTGTAGTAGATACCAAAGATGCAGGGAGAAGAATTTTTCTTGATTTTGACGGTGCAATGGCCTACGCCAAAATATGGGTCAACGGTAAGTATGTAGGGACCTGGCCTTATGGCTACAGCTCTTTCAGAATGGACATCACCCCATTTCTTAATTTCGGAAAGGATAACACAGTGGCTGTAAGACTGGACACAGAATCCTGGGATTCCAGGTGGTATCCTGGTGCAGGATTATACCGGCATGTCTGGCTGGTAAAAACGCAACCGGTCCATACAGCTCATTGGGGTACCTATATCACTACGGATAATATTTCTGAAAAACAGGCCAATGTCTGTTTAAAAGTTAATATACAAAACCAGAGCAGAAAACGCATGACCAGCCAGGTAACGACAGAATTGTTTGAGTCTCCGGATGGAAAAAACACGGGCAGGAAGGTAGCTTATTTTAAACCTCAGTCTGTGGAAATCTCTCCTGATAGTACCCGGGAGCTTTCTGCGCGCCTGACACTGTCTGCTCCCAGGCTCTGGACGTTAGAAGCTCCGGCTGTATATATTGCCAGAACTACTGTAAATACACCAGGGATGAAACCGGATATTTATTATACGGTTTTTGGTGTTCGAAAGCTGGAATTCACGCATGGAAATGGATTTCTACTGAATGGTAAAAGAACTGAGATCAAAGGAGTATGTCTGCATCATGATCTGGGAGCATTGGGGGCAGCGATTAACACTTCTGCTCTGCGGCGTCAGCTTACCATTATGAAAAATATGGGTTGTAATGCTATCCGTACTTCGCATAACCCCCCTGCACCGGAACTACTGGAACTTGCTGATCAGATGGGCCTTTTAGTATGGGATGAATCATTTGATGCCTGGAAGAGAGGCAAACGCAAAAACGATTACAACAAACTCTTTCCCGAATGGCATGAAAAAGACCTGGTAGCGATGGTACACAGAGATAGAAACCATCCTGCTGTGATAATATGGTCTATCGGGAATGAAGTGATGGATCAGCAGGATGTGGCGATCACCCGGGAACTTACGGATATTGTACATAGAGAAGATCTGACACGCCCGGTTTCAAATGCGTATAATGACCCGGATGGCGGAAGAGCCAGCGGAGCTGCCGCCTGTCTTGATTTAATGGGCGTCAATTACTTCTTTTCAAAACAGCCACAGTGGGATAATGATGAACGTTATAAGAATAAGCCAACGATGGGAAGTGAAACATCATCATGCGTAAGCTCCAGAGGAACGTATTTTTTTGGGACCAACTATGAAAACTATCAGGTCACATCTTATGATGTTGCCTGGCCCGGTTGGGGATGCTCTCCGGATGAGCAGTTCCGGATAAATGCCAGATATCCGCATTTATTGGGCGAATTTGTCTGGACCGGGTTTGATTATCTGGGGGAACCAACGCCTTTCAATTCTGACGAAACCAATTTGTTGAATTTCCGTACTGACTCCACCAAACGAAAGGAACTGGAAAAAGCATTGGAGGAAATCAGAAAAAAGAATCCTCCTTCCAGGAGCAGCTATTTTGGAATTGTTGATTTATGTGGTTTCCCTAAAGACAGATTTTATAGCTATCAGGCGCACTGGAGGCCGGATTACCCGATGGCACACATCATGCCTCACTGGACATGGCAGGGAAGAAAAGATAGTATCACTCCAGTGCATGTTTATACTTCCGGTGACATGGCAGAACTTTTTCTGAACGGGGAAAGTAAGGGGAAGAAGTATAAGAGGCCCGGTGAAGATTTCCGGCTGGTTTGGGATAGTGTTGTCTATCAACCAGGTGAATTAAAGGTGGTGGCTTATAAAAACGGGAAAGTATGGGCTACAGACACCATGCGCACGGCTGGTCCTACGCAAAAACTGTTACTGTTGCCTGAAACCAATACGGTAAAAGCTGATGGGGCGGATCTGTGTTATATCACATTACTTGTTTGCGATAAAAACAACAGGATGGTGCCTGGCGCATCAGATAATCTGAAGTTCTCGGTAGAAGGACCTGGTGAAATAGTGGCAACAGACAATGGGGATGCTACTTGCCTTATATCGTTCAGTAGCCCTGTACGCCCTGCTTACAATGGAATGGCCCAGGTTATTATAAAAGCTAAAAAAGGCGCAGGCGGTAAAATAAAAGTGTTGGCACAAACAGATACGGGGTTGAAAAAAGCAGAAACTATCATCAACATAAAATAATTACCGCTTAATCTGTCCAGGTGTTTGCCGGTACTGTCTTTTGAAAGCATGAATAAAATTGCTGGCGTTGGCATATCCCATTAGCCATGCTATCTCGTTTACATGCATATCTGTTTCCTGTAAGAGGTGCAGGGCATGGCTCATCTTCCGTTCCTGTATCAGCTCATACAGACTGGTATCATATTGCAGCCGAAGTTGCTGTTTGATCTGATGTTCTGTCAGGGTGGAATGACGGGCTACATCGGCCAGGCTTTGGATATCCATAAAATGTTCCAGGATGAAATGATATACCGCTTTCATCTCTTGCTGGTAGGCTGTTTTAACCGGTTGGTTTGTATCAAGTGCAGCAAAGATCAGCAGAATGATTTCAGCCACTTTGTTACGCCGGTAGGCAGGCAGCAGATTGTCGGCCATCGGACTATGTAGCAGCGAACGCAGTGCCTGCTGGATTTCCGGAGTCAGCGGCAATGCTTTTTCAGATACCGTAAATGTAGCTCCGCTTGTCAGATGTGCTGCAATATCCCTGGGCGGATGCTGAAACTCCTCCAGTATAGCCTGAAGAAAGGAGGAGCGGAAAGTAATGGCAAGGTATTCAAAGTCCTGTTGGGCTTTGAAATGCAGGTTGGAATGAAAGTCTGTAGAACCATACAGATTATACTGTCCGGCTGTAAGTGGCTGGCTTCCGGATAGTCCCCGGAAATCTGCGCAGGAGCTGCCTTTCAGCTGGAAGTGAAGACTTATATGCGGGACATCCTGTACATGATGTACAGCGATGTCCTGGAGAAAATCCGCCCTGAACTGTATGATATCAAAGTCCTGGTTAAACTGATGCTGTACCTGATGCCGGACAAACGGAATGTCAATGGCACTGTTTTCAAAGCGACCAAAGGAACGGCCGGCTGAAAATCTTCTGGCTGCAATTTCTTTATATGCGTCTCCGCTGATAGTGTACGGCATACTTCAAAGATCACCATTTTTATGTCGTAAATCAATATTCGCTGCGATCAGTGATGTCTACCTTTGTATCATTACAATGAATGATAGAATATGCGAATTTTAGTTACCGGTAGTTCAGGGCATCTGGGAGAGGCTCTGGTACGCAGCTTGACAGCAATGCGTTATAATGTAAGGGGATTAGATAGGATCGCTGGTCCCTTTACCACTGATGTTGGATGTTTGACCGAACCAGGGTTTGTACAGAGATGTATGAAGGGAGTGGAGACTGTTTTTCATGCAGCAACATTGCACAAACCTCATGTAGAAACACATTCCATTCAGCAGTTTATTGATACCAATGTTTCCGGTACGTTGAATTTGCTGCAGGCCTCTGTTGCAGCAGGTGTAAAGCGTTTTGTGTTTACCAGCACCACCAGTGTGTTTGGTGAAATACTGGCACCACCACAGGGCCAACCTGCTATCTGGATCACACCGGAAGTGATGCCTGTTCCCAAAAACATCTACGGTATCACCAAAGTGGCAGCAGAAGACCTGTGCCGGCTCTTTAACAAAAAACATAAACTGCCTTGTATCGTGTTACGTACATCCCGTTTTTTTCCGGAGGCAGATGATAGTAAATTGAAAAGAGATCTCTATGAAGATGCTAACCTCAAAGTCAATGAATATCTTTTCAGGAGAATAGATCTTGAAGATGTGGTAAGTGCGCATCTGGCTGCGGCGGAAAGAGCGGAGGAGAGAGGTTTTGCAAAGTATGTGATCAGTGCTACCACTCCTTTTTCTCCGGAAGATGCACAGGCTTTGCAGATAGATGCACCGGCGGTAGTACAGAAATATTTCCGGGATTATCAGCCACTGTATACACATTTAAACTGGAAGATGCAACCTTCCATTGAGCGGGTGTATGACAATGCCAAAGCCCGTATGGAACTGGGCTGGAAACCTGTTTACGATTTCGGCCATATCCTGATGTTGTTGAAAAGCGAAATGGATTTTCGTAGTCCGCTGGCTCAGCAGGTAGGCTCAAAGGGTTACCACGACAGGGTGTTTGAAGAAGGACCTTATCCGGTTAGCTAAATAAAAAAAGCAGCAAATCCTTAACTTGCTGCATTCCTATCAGACACCAATCTTTCTACTTTTGCATCCAATTTCCCCAATGCCTGCAAAATCGCATCCATATCCGGTTGCGGGGCTAAGTCCGTATTAGTCCAGTAGCTGTTGTATTTCCACATTTCTAACACTTCGCTGACAGGAAGATCATAGGGTTTGAACAAAGGATTCAGTGAAACGAGGTGTAACTGGCCGGTTTGCTGAATGCGGTTGTAAACCACCTTGAACACAATACCTTCATTTTTGGTGATCACCACGCAGGGGGTGCCGTCTTTAAGATGAGACCAGTCCTGGATATACTCCACAATGACAAATGCCCCTTCCGGAACAGGCAGCATCGATTCTCCTTTAACAGGAAACATCCGGAACTTCCGGTCGGCAGGAAGTTGTGGCATATGGAATATCGGAAGACTGGAGATATAGTCAGGGTCGGCATAACCGGCGGTATATCCGGCCTGTGCTTTATGAGACACCATCTCCACCTGCTCTTTATTGTCCGGTGTAATGGTGGTAGCCAGTACACGCATTTTTTTTCCTGTTATGTAGCTCATATCACCGGCTTCCAGTTCCCGCAGGCGCAGTTCTCCCAGTTGGGACAGGTCGAGGCGAACAAATGTATCGATGTCAATCTTAAAAAAATCAGAGATCAGAATCTGGTCTTCCAGCGGCGGATTCCTGGTAGCGCCGGTTTCCAGTGCTTTCAGTTTGGTACGGGTGCATTGCAGGGCTGTTGCCAGATCGTCCTGCGTCATTTTTTTCCGGTTACGTAGAAATTTCAGGTTATGGGCCCAAAAATTATTTTGTTCTTTCATATTTTTTTGGCATTATTACTGCCAGTAAATTGGCATTATTAATGCCAAATGTAAGCTAACTTTTTGAAATATGAAACAGCCAGCTGAAAGAAATGAGGTGATAGCCAGGCTGAGAGGAGAGATTCTTTCTACCAGGGGGCCGGTGTTTTCATCCCATTCCCACGAATATCCCGATCTGGGGCCATTGAACAGGGCCTTTCCGGAGCATTATTTCCCTTTCCGGGGTACACATGAATTTATCAGTCATAATAGTGAAACGGCAGCTGCCACCTTAGGGTTTATGGCGGCGGTGCTGAGCCGTTTGATGAAAGGTCCGGAAATGGCCGTATGGGTGGGGGCGCACAGGACGCTTTTCCCACCTGGACTAAAAGCTTTTTGTCTGGTACCGGACAGGATCATTTTTGTAGATCTGGTATCAGAGAAGGAAATGCTCTGGGTAGTGGAGGAGTGTCTGAAATGTAATGCGCTGGCAGCGGTAGTGGGAGAAATCCCAGATGTACACCCCATTGCATTTCGGCGGTTGCAGCTGGCAGTGGAAAAAAGCGGAGTGCCCTGCTTACTTCACCGGCATCGCCCGCGGAGCGTGGAAAATACGGTCTGTACTACCCGCTGGATGATCACACCGGTAGCTAGTATTACTGATAATGGTTTGCCCGGCGTTGGGTATCCGCAGTGGCAGGTGGCATTGCTGAAAGTGCGTAACGGCAGACCGGGCAACTGGCAGCTCTCCTGGGATGGGCAACAGTTTCAGCATAGCAGTACAGAAAGGATGGAGGAGCAGCATGTTCATATCAAAGCAGGTTGATCATATGAAACGTTACATGTCTGTTTGGTTTCGCCATCTGGCGGCAGACCGGCTGGCGCTGCGTTATCCGGGGCTTGGGCAACAGGTTTTTGTACTGGTAGCGCCGGAACGCGGACGAATGATCATCCGCTCAGTGAGCAAAGCCGCCGGACAACTGGGAATACTTCCGGGAGCAGTACTGGCGGATGTCAGAGCGGTATACCCGGACTTGTTGTTTTATGATGATGACCCTTCACTGGATAAATTATTACGATCCCTCGCTATATGGTGTTACCGTTTTACACCGATAACAGGCATTGACGGTGCTGATGGTCTGATACTGGATATCAGCGGTTGTGCACACCTGTGGGGCGGAGAGGAGGCCTATTTCGAATATATCGTCAGCAGACTGCAGGCAGGGGGCTACCATGTGCGCGCAGCTATCGCCGATACCATGGCAGCAGCCTGGGCAGTGGCCCGATACGGAACCACACATCCGGTACTGTTATCCGGTAGCCAGGCAGAAGTGTTGCGCCCCTTACCACCGGAGGCGCTCCGGCTGGAACTGCCTGTGGTGGACCGGTTGCGGAAATTAGGTCTCACGCAGGTGGGACTGTTTATGGACATGCCACCATCGGTGTTGAGGCGGCGTTTCGGTCTACCGCTGCTGGACCGCCTTGGTAAAGCGCTGGGGCGAATACCGGAAACACTGGAACCAGTAGCACCTCCGGAGCCTTATGTGGAGCGGCTTCCCTGCCTGGAGCCGATAAAAACGGCACATGGTATTGAGGTGGCTATTCAAAAGCTGTTGGAGATGATCTGTCTGCGGTTACAGCAGGAAGAGAAAGGGCTCCGGAAAGCAAGGCTTATCTGTTACCGGACAGATGGACAACAACAATGTGTGGAAATTGGTACCAACAGCCCGGTGCGTAATCTTACACACCTGTTCCGGCTCTTTGAACTGAAGATCGATAGTATTGAACCGGATCTGGGCATCGAACTGTTTGTACTGGAGGCATCGGTAGTGGAAGGTCTTACTACGCAACAGGAACGCCTTTGGGACCTCGATACCGGTGATAAAAAAGATGCGGTGATGAAACTACTGGACCGTTTGGAAGGCCGTATCGGCTCATCGGCTATCCATAGATATCTGCCGGAAGAACACCACTGGCCGGAAAGATCTATCCGTAGTGCTACCGATGTGCATGAAACTACTACCGTTGCCTGGCCTGAACATCTGATGCGGCCTGTGAGCTTATTGGGAGCACCGGTACGCATTGAAGTGTCAGCACCTATCCCGGATTATCCTCCTATGCTGTTTATTCATAAAGGTAAAATCCATAAAGTGGTAAAGGCTGACGGGCCGGAAAGAATTGAACGGGAATGGTGGATTGAAAAAGGACTGCAACGGGATTATTACCAGGTGGAAGATGAAGAAGGAGGCAGGTACTGGTTGTTCCGTTCCGGGCATTATGGGGAACATAAACCGGAATGGTATATACACGGATACTTCGCTTAAACAGTAACGGTATGGGCTATACGGAATTACAAATCACAACGAATTTTAGTTTCCTCCGGGGAGCATCGCATCCGGAGGAACTGGTAGAACAGGCCGCCAGCCTGGGATATAACGCAATCGCGATAACGGATCATAATACGCTGGCCGGTATTGTACGGGCACATGTAGCGGCTAAGGAGAAAGGCATCCGGATCATTCCGGCCTGTCGCCTCGACTTGCAGGATGGTCCGCCATTACTGGCTTATCCGACAGACAGGGCAGCTTATGGCCGTTTGTCAGCACTGCTTTCTACCGGTAATCTCCGTACGGAAAAAGGTAAATGTGAACTGTATAAAAGAGATGTATATAAGTACGCAACAGGGATCAGGTTTGTAATGATACCACCAGCAGGGCTGGACGGAGCATTTGAACTGGATGCGGAATTTAAGAAAGCGGCGCAGGAATACCGGCACTATTTCAGATCAGAATTATATATGGCAGCTTCCTGGTCGTATAGGGGAAACGATGGTAAAAAACTGTACCGCATTGCGCAACTGTGTGAAGAATTGCATATCGGCATGGTAGCCACCAATGATGTATACTACCATAGCCAGGAGCGACGGGAGCTTCAGGATATTGTGACCTGCGTGCGGGAAAAATGCACGATCCATAATGCAGGCTATCGCCTGTACCAGAATGCGGAACGGTATCTGAAGCCGATAGTGGAAATGCAGCGTTTGTTCCGGCGTTACCCGGAGGCATTGGAACGGGCGCAGGAAATAGCCGCTGCCTGCCAGTTTTCGCTGGACAGCCTGGAATATGTGTACCCGGAAGAAATCACGACCGCTGGCCGCACGCCCCAGGAAGAACTGGAAGTCCTTACCTGGGAAGGGGCCGGGGAACGTTTCCCGGAAGGGATTCCGGATAAAATAGCACAAACCATTCAGGAAGAGCTCTCCTTTATGGCCCGGAAAAATTATGCTGCTTACTTTCTAACGGTATACGATCTGGTACGCTTTGCCAGGAGCCAGGATATTTTGTGCCAGGGACGTGGGTCTGCGGCTAATTCCGTAGTATGTTACTGCCTGGGCATCACTTCCATCAATCCGGAAAAAGTAAACCTGCTGTTCGCCCGTTTTATGTCTGATGCACGGGATGAAGCGCCCGATATAGATGTCGATTTTGAACACGAGCGCAGAGAAGAAGTGATACAGTATATCTATACAAAGTATGGGCGCGACCGGGCCGGCATTGTAGCTACGGTTACCCAGCTACACTGGAAAGGCGCCGTACGCGACGTTGGAAAGGCTATGGGCTTGTCCATGGATGCAGTAGACCATCTGGCGAAATCAGGGTATGAATTTACCCAGGAATGGGAGGAGGGTAAAACAGTTTCCAGTGAAGGCTTTAACGCCAAAGATCCTGTATTGATGAAAACACTGGAACTGACGGAACAGTATATCGGCTTCCCGCGGCAGCTGGGCCAGCATACCGGCGGATTTGTCATCACACAACACCAGCTGTCTGATCTTTGTCCCATTCTCAATGCCCGGATGGAAGGCCGCACCAACATTGAATGGAACAAGGATGATATAGAAGCGCTGGGATTCCTGAAGGTGGATGTGCTGGCGCTGGGTATGCTGACCTGCGTCCGTAAAGCATTTGACCTGCTCCGGCAAAACTATGATCGCCATTATACTTTAGCTAATATTCCGGAAGATGATGCTGCCGTTTATGATATGATCTGTAAAGCCGATACAATTGGCGTGTTCCAGATTGAAAGCCGGGCGCAGATGTCGATGCTGCCGAGATTAAAGCCGCGTGATTTTTATGATCTGGTGATTGAAGTCGCCATCGTAAGGCCCGGGCCCATTCAGGGAGACATGGTGCATCCCTATTTGCGTCGACGCAACGGTGAAGAGCCGGAAGAATATCCTTCTGAAGAGTTAAAGGCTATTCTTCAGCGCACAAAGGGGGTACCGTTATTTCAGGAACAGGCCATGGAAATCGCTATGGTAGCAGCAGGATTCACGGCTGCTGAAGCAGACGGTCTTCGCCGCAGCATGGCTACTTTCAAGGCACCAGGACAAGTTACGAAATGGCGTGAGAAACTAATCACAGGAATGGTGAATAAAGGCTATCAGCCGGAATTTGCGGAACGTATCTTCAAACAGCTGGAAGGATTCGGTTCTTACGGCTTCCCGGAAAGTCATGCGGCCAGCTTCGCTTTGCTGGTATATGTTTCTTCCTATATCAAATGTTATTACCCGGATGTTTTTGCCTGTGCATTGTTAAACAGTCAGCCGATGGGGTTTTATGCGCCTTCGCAGATCGTGAGCGATGCTCACCGGCATGGTGTCATCGTACGACCGGTAGATGTGAATCATTCGTATTGGGACAATACCCTGGAAGAACACGCCGGCAAGTACCGGGCGCTGAGGCTGGGATTCCGGCAGGTAAAAGGACTGGCGCAGGAAGAAATGGAACGACTGATAGCAGCTCGTACTGTCGCTTACGTGAATATCCACGGAATCATGGATGCGGGCGTAGCTTTGAGTACGCTGGAACGACTGGCCGATGCAGATGCTTTCCGGTCTATGACTATGGACCGCCGCAGCGCTTTATGGGAAGTATCGGCGCTGGCAGACCGGCCACAGGCTCTTTTTGAAGGGCAGCCATCAGAGAGCGCCAGCGAAGCGGCGGTGGAACTACCGCTCATGACTCCTTCGGAACATGTGGTACAGGATTATGCTACCATGGCCTTGTCGCTCAAAGCCCATCCGGTGAGTTTTGCAAGACGGCGGCTCTTTGAACACAATGTGTTGTCCATCCGGGAGCTGGACCAGTGGCCTGATGGCACGCCGCTGCGGGTAGCGGGCCTGGTACTGGTGCGTCAACGGCCCGGCACGGCCAGCGGTGTCTGTTTTATCACGATCGAAGACGAAACCGGCAGTGCCAATCTGGTGGCTTTTGCGAAAATTTTTGAGCGTTTCCGTAAGGAGATTGTGACATCCCGTTTACTGATGGTAGAAGGAAAGTTACAGCGGGAAGGAGGTGTGACCCATGTCATCATTAAAAAATGCTATAACTGCAATGCGCTGTTAAACCAGCTTTCACTGCCTTCAGATGAAGAACACTTGATGAATGCATCCTACAATGGAGAACACACCCATAAAACTGTACCACCTGCCGCTAAGAAGCCTGCTCCCAAAATGGTACAGGCAGAGCTTTTCCCGGCAGGCAGAAATTTTAAATAGAAATCATGCAATTGAAATTATTTGATGATGACAGACAACTGATGCTCCCGCAGGATTTGATGGAATACTATCCGTCTTTTCTGAACCGGGCAGAAAGCGATCAGTTATTACAAGAGCTGTTAAATACTGTTCCCTGGCAGCAAAGTAAAATTATGATGTACGAAAAAGAAGTGCTGACACCGCGTTTGTCTGCCTGGTTTGGCAGTGAGCCGATACGGAGCGGAGACCAGCGCCCAGTCTTGCCATGGCCGGAAGTATTGCAGACACTGAAAACAAAAGTGGAGGCGCACACCGGCATGTCGTTCGATGGTGTATTACTCAATTATTACAGGGATAACAACGATTCTGTAGCCTGGCATTCGGACAAGGACACGGTACCGGGTTTAAAAACGGAGATCGCATCCATCAGTATAGGAGAGGAGCGGAATTTTGACTTCCGTCGTAAAGATAACCACCGCCATCGTTATGCCATCCGGTTGGAGCATGGCTCGCTCCTGCTGATGAAAGGAGATCTGCAGCAGTATTGGGAGCATCGTATCGCTAAATCCACTCAGCCTATGAAAGCCAGGATTAACCTTACTTTCAGGAAAGTGGGTGCAGATAAAATGCTTTCTTACACATGAACAGGGGTAATGAACAGTTTGCCATCGATGGTGTCTTTGTAGAGGTGGTAGGATAGGTGCTCCCTGCGCAGTCGCCTTCCAGGAGCTGAACGGGGCGGCCCATACCATCAGGATAAATGCATCCGGTGAATCAGCCGTAATCATGTCTGTCTCAGTTTCGTGTAGGGGTCAACGGTAGTGTCTCAAAAAAAATCTCAAAAAAAATTTGTTTAAATAAAAACTAATCCTACATTTGCAATCCCAAAACGGGAATGGCCTTGTAGCTCAATTGAATAGAGCATTTGACTACGGATCAAAAGGTTTCAGGTTTGAATCCTGACAGGGTCACTACTTAAAAATCACTGCATCTTAAAATGCAGTTTTTTTTAACTCAATAAAAACATACTGTTAAAAAGTAGCAGATGTAAAAAGTTGAAAAATAATTTGTTAGGATAATAAAAATCATTATCTTTGCAATCCCAAACGGGAACGGCCTTGTAGCTCAATTGAATAGAGCATCTGACTACGGATCAGAAGGTTTCAGGTTTGAATCCTGACAGGGTCACATCATCAAAGAGGTTGTTTTGGCATCGCTGAAACAACCTCTTTTTTTTATAGTTTGTTTGCCTCACTCAAGAGTAATCATTAACTTTAGCTACCCCGAAATCTCCCTATATGAAAGTTTATATTGAAACACCGCGCTTGTTGCTGCGGAGCTGGAAAGAAACAGACCTCCCGATTTTTATTGCGATGAACCAGGATGAACGTGTGATGGAATTTTTTATGACCAGACGTACACCGGAAAACACAACGGGTTTTTACCAGGAAATCTGTGAAGAGCTGGAGAAATACAACTTTGGCCTCTTTGCAGTGGAACGTAAAGAGGAGGGCGACTTCATTGGCTTTATCGGTTTACATCATCTTACCTATGAAGTTGACTTTGGACCCGGCGTGGAAATAGGCTGGAGGCTCATTGCAGAAGTCTGGGGACAAGGGTATGCTACCGAAGGTGCGAAGGCCTGCCTGGATTATGCCAATGAACAAATGCATCTCAAAGAGATATTTTCATTTACAACGTTGGCGAATATACGTTCCGAAAATATTATGAAAAAAATCGGTATGGAAAGAGTAAAGGAATTCGGTCATCCACTGGTGCCCGTAGATCATCCTTTGTATCCGCACGTGTTATACCGGATATCGTTCCGATAATAGCCCAGGACTTTAATCCGGTCATAGCCCAGAACTTCAATCGTAGCCCAGGACTTCAATCCCCATCATAGCCAAGACATCAATCATAGCCCAGGACTTTAGTCCTGGGAATAAAAAAATCAATCTCTTCCTTTTTCATGGCATAAGTCTTGGCGCAAAAGCTAAGGATTAAAACTCCATCACCATGAAAAAAATATTGATTGCATCCACCATTGTAGGTACAGCTGCCGCAGGGATCATCATTTATCTGGTTAAAAAAAGCAGGGCACGGTTAATAGACAGGTCTGCCGGTGTTATGGAAGACGACGTTCATACCAAACAGAAAATATTCGGCCATAACCATCATCCGCTGCAACAGGAAGATATCTATAGCAGTGCAATGGGCTAACAAAAAATTAATACCAC
This sequence comes from Chitinophaga sp. HK235, assembly GCF_018255755.1. Lineage (NCBI taxonomy): Bacteria > Pseudomonadati > Bacteroidota > Chitinophagia > Chitinophagales > Chitinophagaceae > Chitinophaga > Chitinophaga sp. HK235. The sequence continues at coordinate 645,610 of NZ_CP073766.1, forward strand.
CAATGACCGGCGTCATCAAAAAATGACGGCCGGTTTTTTATTTTTCCATTTTCCTGCGATCTCCGGCTCTGCCGTTGTTGTGACTATTCTACACGAAACGGGAACTTTATCTACAGCAGAAAAAAATAACCGTGTGGGGCGTTGGAATATAGTAGTAGTTTTGCACCGGCATCTCTTTTGAAGACCTGCTGGAGTAGACCATTTTTGTTTACCATGTGAATTAATAAACTATCCGATAAAATGAGAAAAAAGATCACCTGCTTGTTGATAGATGAACAGAAAGATAGCCGTAACCAGTTTTTTCTTGCGCTCGATTTGTTACAGATAAGTAAAGCCTGCATTTGTTTTGACAATCCTGGTCAGGCTTTGTCCTACGCAGCAATGCATCAATGGAAACCTGATTATATTTTTCTGCGTACCAACCGGCCTGCTCTGGATGGAAAAAACAACCTCGGCCACCTGCAGCGGTTGCCCTTGCTCGCCGATGTTCCGGTTATTTTTTATGCAAAGGAGTTTTGTCCGGATGATATGACCAGAATGAAGTACCTCGGTGCAGCGGATTGGTTGATCAAGTCATCCGATCTGCACGCCCTGCGCGATGGGTTAAAGCTGATATTTGAAACGGTGAAAATGAAACAGCCTGCACGTGGTAAACTGATGACAGCAGAAGATTCTGCTGTATTGGTGTAGTCCGGTACCGGCTGCGTTTGCCGACCGGATAGCTGGAATCAGTATTCGTAAACCAGAACCCCGGGAGAAGATGATACGTTATCAACAGCAAGGCGCTTTTCTCAAAGAAAACGGAGACTGTTTTTTTCGGGTATGGGCGCCGTTCCGCAAGAGTGTAACGCTTTTACTGCTGGGCAGTGAAGAGGTTTCTTATCCGATGACCTCTGAAGAAGGAGGGTACTGGAGCACTACAGTACAGGAAGTGGCCGACGGCATGCACTATTATTATCTGCTCGATGAACATCTGCAGCGCCCGGACCCGGCCTCCCGGCATCAGGAGAGTACTGTACACCGTGCTTCCTGCGTTGTAGACCCCGCTGCCTTTACCTTCACCGATGACAACTGGAAAGGCCTCGAACCCCGTGACCTGATCATTTACGAAATACATATTGGTACTTTTACGAAGGAAGGCACTTTTCAGGCTGCCCGGGAAAAGCTGCCTACGCTGGAAGCGCTGGGCATCACTGCCATAGCACTGATGCCGGTATGCCAGTTTCCCGGCGACCGCAACTGGGGATATGACTGCGTATATCCCTTCGCGTTACACAACAAATACGGCACTACCGCTGAATTTAAAGCGTTGATCAATACCGCCCACCATCTGGGCATGGCGGTCATCCTCGACGTCGTTTATAACCACGCCGGGGGTGAAGGCAACTACCAGCCCGATTATGGCCCTTACTTTACGGATAAGTACAAAACCTTCTGGGGACCCGCTGTCAATCTGGATGACAATTGGTGTGATGCTGTGCGTGATTATTATATACAGAATGCGCTGATGTGGCTCGGTGAGTTTCGTATTGACGGCCTCCGGATCGATTCACTGCATGAATGTCAGGATAGCAGCGCCGTCCATTTTGCATGGGAACTGTCTGAAGCGGTGGCCGGACTGGAGCAGCAGTCAGGCCGGCGAAAACTGCTGATTGCCTCCACTGACCTGAACGATCCTCGTTATACCAATCCAGTGAAGATAGGTGGGTATGGACTTACATCCCAGTGGGCAGATGATTTTCATCATGCCCTGCATGCCTGGCTGACAGGTGAACAGCAAGGGTATTATGAAGACTTCGGCCAATTCCAGCACCTGGAAAAAGCTTTCAGGGACGCATTTGTATATACCGGACAGTATTCATCTTTCCGTAAACGCAAATTCGGGCTCCTTTCGGATGATGGTGATTGCCAGCGGATGATTGTTTTTTCCCAGAATCACGAGCAGGTTGGCAACCGCATGCTGGGTGAACGGCTGGGCAGCCTCGTATCTTTTGAAGCGCTTAAATTGGCCGCTTCTGCCGTACTGCTTTCTTCTTTTGTCCCGCTGTTGTTTATGGGAGAAGAATATGGGGAGAAGAATCCTTTTCTGTTTTTTACTGCTTATAGCGACCCGGCACTGGTGGAAGAAGTTAAAAAAGCCCGCAGTCGCTGGTTCTCCGCTTTTTTTAATACCAGTAAATCCATCCCCGACCCGCAACTGGAAGAGTCTTTTACCCGAAGCAGGCTGGGATGGGACACGAGTTCCCGTAGTAATGCAGCACTGCTGGCCTGTTACCGCTTTCTGATCGCATTCCGGAAACACCGGCCCGCTATGCGCACAGTCAGCAAGGAATCGGTTAGTTTACTTCCTGCCGGCAACGATCAGGCATTACTGGCTATAGAACGAACCAGCGGGCAGGATAAGGTGTTGATACTACTGAACTTTGATACGGCAGTGCAAACTTATCATCATACGGCCCCGGCGACATTAAAAAAGATATTTGACTCTGCCCATGAAGAGTGGAACGGCCCCGGTATAAAGGCCGCAGATGAAGCTTCTGTAAATGACACGATTTTACTGCAGCCCCTGTCTGCTGTGGTATATGAAATGGCGCATCATGAGGAATGAGTTCTTTACCCCGGTAGCGACCTACCGCATACAGTTTAGCAAGGATTTTACCTTTACTGATCTGGAAAAACAACTGGACTACCTTCACCAGCTGGGTATCACTACCATTTATGCCTCTCCCGTATTTGAAACAACACCGGGAAGCCTGTACGGCTATGATATCACCAATCCCCGCGAAATCAACAATAACATCGGCTCCCTGGCTCATATGCGCCAATTGCATGTAAAACTCCGCTCCCTCGGCATGAGCTGGATCCAGGATATTGTACCCAATTACATGGCTTTCCATTGCAACAACACCCGGTTGATGGATGCCCTGGAACGGGGTACTATTTCACCTTACTACAATTATTTCGATATCGACTGGCATCATCCGGATGCTGACCTTAAGGGAAAACTAATGGTGCCCTTTCTCAGAAAGACACTACGTGAAACCATCACCGATGGCGGCATCCAGCTCAGTTATGGCCGGCAGGGACTGGGCATTGCCACCGGTGGGCAGCTGTATCCTTTGTCTGCCCGTACCTACCGCTGGTTGCTTAGCATACTGCCGCCAGGGCTGGATCCGGTCAAAGAATGGCTGACAGAAATGAAAAGTAATTTGTTGCAACGAAGGCCACTACCGGAATGGGAGGCCATGAAGAACCTGATCAAACCTCCCCGTAAACAGGCTTTTATGCCATTGTTAAACCTGGTGAACAATGATGAAAATCTGTTGTATGAACTGCTCGGCCAGCAACACTATACTTTTACGGCCAGTAGCGAAGCGGATTTCCGCATCAACTACCGCCGTTTTCTGGGTGTCAATAAACACATTGCCCTGCGGATGGAAGACAAAGCTGTATTTGAGGAATACCATGGTTTCCTCCACCGGCTCTATCAGGAAGGTATTATCCAGGGTCTGCGCATCGATCATATTGACGGGTTACAGGACCCTGCGGAGTATATTTACCGCCTGCGGGAACTGTTTGGCAATAACTGTTATATCATCGCAGAAAAAATACTGGCAGGACATGAAACACTGCCAGAACGCTGGGCATTGCAGGGCAGCACCGGCTATGATTTTCTGGCAGGTGTCAGCCAGTTGCTTACAGATGAAGAAGGAATGGAAAAGCTGGGACGCTTTTACCGTGCACACTTTCCGGAGTTGTCGCAATATCCCAAACTGGCCCGCAGTAAAAAACAGCTGGTACTGGAAAAACAATTGAACGGTGAATGGGACAACCTAGTAAGGGAAGCGTTCCGCCTGAAACTGGTGCTGCCTGAAACTGACAAGGCAAAACTGAAAACCGCTTTAGGCGATTTTATGGTATGTCTTCCGGCGAACCGTGTCTACCCGGACAGCTGGCCCCTGGCTCCTGATGATGCACTGGTGCTCGACCTCGCAGTGGAAGATGCTATCCTGCGCAACCCTGCCACCGGCACAGCACTGGAGCTGATCCGCGCCTGGTGGGACTCCGATAAAAAACAGCAACAAGCCGCTGCTGCATTGACATTGCTGAAGAAAATCACACAGTTTGCCGGCCAGCTTAGCCGTGAAGGACTGCAAGAAACAGCCTACTACGTATACAATGCACTGCTGTCCCACAACGAGGCCGGTGACTCTCCGGTACAGAACAAATGTACCCTCGATGGCTTTCATGAAAGGATGGCTGTCAGGCAATATCTTGCTCCTTTCTCCCTGAATACCACCGCCACCCACGACACCCGCTGGGGAGAAGATGCCCGCATCCGGCTCAATGCCCTCACTATTTTCCCGGACCTGTGGATTCAGCAGGTGCAGTCATGGCATACCATGAATCATGATCTGGTAACCCTGATAGACGAAAAACCTGCACCCGATCTCAACGATGAGTATTTTATCTATCAGGCTGTCCTCGCTGGTCTGCCTGTTTCGGGTGAAACAGGCCCCGGATTTACCGCGCATGTCGCTGCTACTTTCCTGAAGGCGGTACGGGAGGCTAAAGTCCACAGCAGCTGGCTAATGCCGGACACCGCCTATGAACTGGCCAGTCTGCAGTTTATCGAACAGATACTGGACCCAAACAGCGCTTTTATGGACAGCATGCGCACGCTCACTGAAAAACTGGAAACGCATGCACATGTGTTTTCACTGACCCAGGCATTGATTAAAATTACAGCGCCCGGTGTGCCGGATATTTATCAGGGATGTGAACTGTGGGACTTCAGCGCAGGAAGCGGCGACGGCCGCCATAGCGTGAACTATACCCTGCGCCGTAAGCTGCTGGCCTCCTGGCAGGAGGGAGATACACACGGTCACAACTGGCCCCGGGAGCATATCGGCACCAAAGCCGCTGTAGGAAGAGAAAAATTATACCTGATCTGGAAAGCTTTACAGTTTAGAAATGCACATCCCGCTATGTTTATCCATGGCGAATATATACCCCTCAGTAGCGGGGATAGAAACAGCCAGATCGCCTATGCCCGCAAATACCGGCAGGATTGGTGCATCGTGGTGGCGCCGCTGTTGCCCGCCGCACATGCCGGTAGCAAACATGAACTGGCCCCTTTGCCCATGCCTGCCAATTCCCCGCTGAAATGGAAAAATGTATTTACCGGTGAAATACTCACCCAACAAAATGGCCGGCTGGTACTGTCAGGTACAGAAGCGTTCCCGGTAGCGCTTTTCAGCCCTGTGCCCGATCATAAATTCCACCGTTGAAAAATTTATTTTATATCGTTACAATATTTTAAAGTGGAAATCGTCTTCCTGATGTTTACAGCTTTAATTTTAATTTTTAAGTTTGTATGATCTTGCTTATTGTACATTAACCACTGCAAAATGAAACAACCCTCCGGAAGTGGAAAGAAACCATCAGGTATTTTTGGTTTGTTACGCCCTTACAAAGGAATGATAGCCTTGCTGATTTTATTTGCCCTCATCGGCAACAGCCTTAATTTATGGCTGCCCAGAATTATCGGGCATGCCATCGATGACTTTTCCCGTGGCTCCTTTGTATATCAGCCGCTGATACTGAAATTCAGCCTGGCTGCTTTGTTCATCTTTATCTTTACCTATCTGCAGAATATTATCCAGACTTATGCTTCCGAACTGGTCGCTAAAAATCTGCGTACCCAGATAGCCGAAAAGATCTCCCGTCAGAGTTATGCCTGGATGGAACAGGCCAATCCATCCCGGTTACTGACAAACCTTACCGCCGATGTAGACTCCATTAAACTGTTTGTGTCTCAGGCAATCGTGTCACTGGTATCCTCTGCATTTATCATCATCGGTGCCAGCATCCTCCTGCTTACGATCAACTGGAAACTGGCATTGGTAGTTATTGCAGCCATCCCCGTCATGGGCTTTACATTCTATGCCGTACTGAAAAAGGTACGTACCCTGTTCCTCCAGAGCCGCGAAGTCATGGACCGGCTGAACAAAGTGCTCAACGAAAGTATCCTGGGTGCAGCATTGGTGCAGGTGGTCAACTCACAGCAGCGGGAGTACGAAAAATTCCTCGATGCCAATGGTAAAGCACTGGGATTTGGCCTCTCCATCCTGCGGCTGTTTGCCGGGCTGGTACCGGTGATCAACCTGACGGCCAATCTTACCAGCCTCGCCATCCTGGCCCTGGGTGGACATTTTGTAATCAACGGCAGTATGAGTATGGGTGACTTCGCTGCATTTGGCAGCTACCTGACTATCCTGATATTTCCCATCCTGGTGATCGGTTTTATGAGCAATGTGATTGCCCAGGCCTCCGCTTCCTATCAACGTATAGGAGTTGTACTGGCTTCTCCGGATATGCTGGAAACAGGTACAATGGAGAAAAAACTCGAAGGGAATATTGTTTGTGAGCATGTTTCTCTGTCTTATGGAGAGAAACCGGTGCTGAAAGACATCTCCTTTGAAGTAAAAGCCGGGTCCAAAATCGCTATCATAGGGCCTACTGCAGCCGGTAAAACGCAGCTGCTTTACCTGCTGATGCGGCTGATCAAGCCGGGAGAAGGCAAAATACTGATAGACGGAGAAGATATTGCCGCCTACGAAAGTGAATCGTTTCATCAGCAGGTAGGCTTTGTATTTCAGGATAGTGTGATCTTCAATATGAGCGTGCGGGAAAACATTGCTTTCAGTGATGTGGTAACAGACGCCTCCCTGGAGAAGGCTATCACCACTGCTGAAGTAAAGGAGTTTACCGATATGCTGCCAGAAAAACTCAGCACCATTGTATCTGAAAGAGGTGTCAGCCTTTCCGGAGGACAGAAACAGCGCCTCATGCTGGCCCGTGCGCTGGCCCTCGAGCCTAAAATACTATTGCTGGATGACTTCACCGCAAGGGTAGACACACATACCGAACGGAAAATACTGGCCAACGTACACCGTAATTATCCTGACCTGACACTGGTATCTGTGACCCAGAAGATCGGTGCAGTAACCCATTACGATAAAATTATTCTGCTGATGCAGGGAGAAATGATCGCTGCCGGCACCCATGAAGAACTGATGGAAAGCAGTCCTGATTACGTACAAATTTTTAACTCTCAGCAAAGCACCAGCAACTATGAATTACAATCTTAGCAAACCCGTTCAGGGAAAAGGGCTGTCTAATTATGCCGCTTTTAAAAGCCTGCTGAAGCTGATCTCTCATGAAAAAAAGAGACTGGCGCTGGCACTGCTGGCCACTATCGGTAACTCCGGCCTTAGCCTGCTGGGTCCATTGCTGACAGCCTATGCCATTGATACCTATGTGATGCACAAACAATATCACGGTGTACTGGTATATTCAGGTATCCTCTTAGCCATATACCTGGCCGCCTTTGGCATCAGCTTCCTGCAAACAAAACTGATGGGTACAGTAGGACAACGCACCCTTTATTCCCTGCGTAATACCATCTTTCATAAATTGCAGCATTTGCCTGTGGCTTTCTTTAACCAAAACAAAGCAGGTGATCTGATCTCACGCGTAAACAACGATACCGATAAACTCAATCAGTTCTTTTCCCAATCTCTGATGCAGTTTGTGGGAAGCATCATCACCATGACTGGTGCCGGTATTTTCCTCTTGATATTGAATATAAAACTGGGACTGGTATCCTTGTTACCAGCGCTGATCATCCTCGTTTTCACACGTTTACTGTCTCCCTGGGTGAAAAAGAAAAACGCACAGAACCTGAAAACAGTGGGAGGACTGAGCGCCGAGATACAGGAAAGCCTGAGCAACTTTAAAGTGATCGTGGCTTTCGGGCGCCGCGATTATTTTATGGACCGCTTTAACGAGGCCAACAAAAAGAATTTCAAAACAGCGGCTGCGGTAGGTATTGCCAACAATATTTTCCTGCCCTTCTATACCTTGTTGTCGAGTATAGCGCAGCTCATGGTGCTGGCGTATGGCATTTATCTGATCGCTGCAGGCGAATTCACCATTGGGCTGCTGGTGAGTTATCTTGCGTATGCGAACTATTTCTATAGTCCGTTGCGCCAACTGGCGGCCCTGTGGGCCAACTTCCAGACGGCTATGGCAGGGTGGGAGCGTATCTCCGAAATACTGGACCTGGAAAACAATATGATCACCATTGAAGATCATACCAGGCAGTCAGGTGCGCCTTTACTGGAACTGAAACAGGTACATTTCGGTTATCCGGAAGGCCGTGAAATACTGCATAATATCAACTTCAGCCTGGAGAAAGGTAAAACCTATGCGTTGGTAGGTCCTACAGGCGGTGGTAAAACTACTACGGCTTCACTGATCGCGCGGTTGTATGATCCTGTAAAAGGCAAGGTGCTGCTGGATGGAAAGGATATCAGGGCGTATAGTCCCGAAGAACGTACGCGCAGGATCGGATTTATTTTACAGGACCCGTTACTGTTCACCGGTACGGTGCGGGAAAATATCCTGTATGGCAACCAGGAGTATGAAAATTATTCCAATGCCCAGCTGGAAGAAGTGATCCGGGCAGCTAACCTGGAGAAGTTGCTCGCGATATTTGAACAGGGCCTGGAAACACCCGTGCAATCAACAGGAGAGGGGGTGAGTCTTGGACAAAAACAGCTGATCGCTTTTATGAGGGCAGTGCTGCGTAAGCCAGACCTGCTGATACTGGATGAAGCCACTGCCAACATCGATACGGTGACAGAAAAGCTCCTGGGAGAGATCCTGGAAAAACTGCCCGCCAGCACTACCCGTGTGATCATCGCGCATCGTCTTAATACCATCGAAAATGCAGACGAGATCTTTTTTGTGAACGACGGAGAAGTGACCAATGCCGGCTCTTTCCACCAGGTAGTAGACAAATTGCTGCATAGCAGGAATTGATAAAATCGTGTATGCATCAGGGTTATATAAACCCGGCAAATGTATACCTGTTCTTACATCACTATAGCGGGATGCACGGCCTGATGGCTGTCATCCCGCTATAACATTAAAACCAGCCGGATTGCCTGTTTTTCCGCTTATCTTTGTAAGATGATCTCTCCACGAATATTACAAAGCATCAACTCCCAGTATCATCAACATGCCCACCGTAATCTGTATTACCAGGGAACTGCTTCTGTATTGCCCTGGACCCGCCTTACCTGTGAGCTGCTGACAGACTGCCCGGAAGAAATACTGGCCCTGGAGGATACGCACAAAAGCCGGGAGGTAGTCAGTTACCTCACCATGCAGGCGAGGCAGGCCTTCTGTCATACCAACCAATATCTCGATATTTCAACAGCGCATACCGATTCACTACAACAGGTGTATGCCAGGCTGGTGGAGGATATTATCGGCGCTGTAAAAGACCGCAGGATAGATGAAGCTATACTATCGGCCCGGCATAGTGTACGGCTGCGTGAATGGCTGAGGGCTTCGAATCCTTTTACAGAAAAGGCTTTTGCTGTTGCCGGAAGACAGCTGGAGCCTGTGGTATGTGCTGAATATGAAGCCACCCTGCAACTGGAGGTGTTGCAACTGAATACCAGCAGTATTACAGGGCCTTTGCTGGATATCGGTTGTGGGCCGGAGGCATATCTGGTAAAATACCTGCGTAGCCAGGGTATTCAGGCTTATGGAGTAGATCGTTTTATTGCTGCTCCGGCAGCATTCCTGCAGGTCGGCGACTGGCTGGATTTTTCTCTGCCACCCGGCTACTGGGGGACCATTGTTTCCAATTTGTCATTCTCCAATCATTTCCTGCATCATCATCACCGCAACAGTCCTGAGTGCGCGCGTTATGCCCGCAAGTACATGGAGATCCTTCAGGCACTGCGTCCCGGCGGAAGTTATCATTATGCACCTTCTCTGCCGATGATGGAGGTCTATTTACCTGCCTCGCAATATACTGTCAGCAACATTCCGGTGACAGCACATTTTTCAGCTACTGTGGTTACGAAGAAGGCAACAGTGGAGGAATAAGACCTACCTGCCGGGAATGTGTTATGGCTTCTGCGCTGTGCTGAAAGTAACAGCAGGCGATATCCAGTGCCTGCAGGTTGCCGACTGCCGCCTCTACAGCTGCTTTGTTTTTATGGCTGACATGCCGGAGGTATACGCAGAGTATTCTTTGCGGGAAATGGCGGGCTATCGCTTCATAGATATAAGGGTCCTGCTGGGTATCGTCGCCCAGCAGCACAAAGGGCATGTGGGGGTAACTCTCCAGTATACGGGCAATACGGGTGAATTTGGTGTTGTGTTTTCCTTGTCCGGTGTTGACCAGTTGAGTGAAACGTTTCAGCTGGTTGAGCAGGTACACGCCTTGTGGTAATTGCCATGCATCAGCAAACTCGCGGATATAATCATACAGGTTCCATTCACTGCTGCTCACATAAAAGAAGGGGTTGGGGAAGGCTGGGGTAGTGTGTCCGTGGCTCAGGAGCTGATAATGGTGCACTACTCCTTCAAAAGGTTTTCTGCTGCTGGCATTATGGGTGAGTAGTACATAGAGTTTTTTATAGAGATGACTGGAATGGGAGATGAGGAAGGTATCGTCTATGTCGGATATGCAGCCGTACTGTGTACGATGCGGAATGTACAGTTCCCCGTACCCGGTTGCGATGATGGCACTTTGTTGTACATGAGTGACCGTTACCGGATGCCAGCCGGCAGCGGTAGGATATTCGGGCTGCCACTGAAAATGAAAGAAGCCATCATCCGCGGTGCGGGCAGAGATAATTTTGCCCTGCCATTCCAGTTGTACAGCAGCATTGGGCTTGGGTTGTACCATAAACAACCGTAGCAGCGACCATATATGCAGCCATACATTACCGCGGGAACGGGCTTCCGGCGCAGGGCTGCGGGTCAGTACATGGCCGAAGAGCTGTAGTTGCCCATCGTGTCCATAACCTCTGTAAACCTTTACCACCGTAGTCGTGCTGATGCCGATGCTGTTCCACAGCCTTTGGGAGAGGCTTTTTTTTGCGGCGTTATATTTGTGTTTCCGGGATGAGTACATATCAGCTACAACTTAATGGGCCAGTATGGAAATGCAAAAGAAGTTAAGATTATTATTTGTGATCAATCCTGCTTCAGGGGTAGCCAGAAAGGTAACTCCGCAAGAAGTAGTCCAACGTTTTTTTGAGCGCAGACCTGAAGCAGAGGCGGAGATGCTGTTGTTGACAGGGCGTCCGATGGCTGATGGTAAAAGGTTGAGAGAATTGGTGGGGGCGGGTGGCTGGACAGGGGTAGTGGCCGTAGGAGGAGATGGTACGGTGAAGATGGTGGCGTCCTGCCTGTTGCATACCGGTATTCCCTTAGGTATTCTGCCGGCAGGATCGGCCAATGGGATGGCGAAAGACCTTTGTATTCCGGAGTCGTGGGCGGCTGCGCTGGAGTTGGTGTTGAATGCAAAGGTGCAGTTGATCGATGTGGTGAATATCAATGGCGCGGAAATCTCCATCCATCTGAGTGATATTGGTTTAAATGCCTTACTGGTGAAGTATTTCGAGAAGTCTGGCGTGAGAGGTAAGCTGGGATATGCGCGGGTGGCATTTAAGGCACTGTGGTACCGGCAGCGGTTTGCGGTGCAGATAGACAACGGGAAAGACCGTGTATCGAGAGACGCATTTATGATCGTACTGGCCAATGCCGGGAAATATGGTACGGGGGCTTGTATCAATCCTTACAGTGACCTGAGTGATGGTATTTTTGAAGTGGTGCTGATAAAGCGGCTATCGTTACTGGAAGGACTGAAGATGCTGTTTGTACGTCGTCCCTTTAACCCGCATAAGACAGAGATCATCCGGGCGAGGAAGGTATACATCTATACCCGCAAGCGGGCGGAGCTCCAGATTGATGGGGAGTATATCGGTAAGGTGCATGAAGTGACGGCAGAAATTATTCCCCGGTCCCTGGCTGTTTTTGTGCCGGAAACTAAAGAGTGAGTTCATCTCTGCTGAGGGCATGAAACAGGTTTTGCAGCTGATGTACATGCACGAGGGGGCGCCCGTAAGGAACGAATCCGCCAGGAGCTTCCGTTACCGGCTGGAAGCAGCCGTTTTCGTACCGTATATGCAGGCTGTGGAGCCGGTTGTATTTAAGGGAATAGATGTTTTCATCTTCACCTTCTTCAGGTGCACCACGGATAAAGTCGAATTTAATGAGCTGGTACAGGTCCAGCATGACGGGGTTGGCCTTTTCGCAGGCAATCTTGCTGCGGGGGAGGCCGGAGTTATAGATATACCCGTTGAGTATACCTTCCACTACAAATACGGATTCCTCCATATTATAGTCAAAGTAAGACACATAGTTGCCTATCCTGATATCTGCTTCATCGATCATTGGAAGGGGATTTTATGAAAGGTGAAGTAATATCAGGGCTATCAGGGCAGGCAGGGCCTGTACAAAGAAGATTTTTTTCTCTGCTGTCAGGGCTCCATAGATCCCGGCTACGATGATGCAGCCCAGGAAAAAAACAGCAGTATGCCGCGCCCATTCCGGGTCGGTGATGAGCAAGGACCAACATAGGCCGGCAGCCAGAAAGCCATTATAAAGCCCCTGGTTGGCAGCAAGTGGTTTGGTGGCCGGGAATAATGCTTTGGGGAATTTTTTGAATACTTTAGGCCCTTTTGTGGTCCAGGCAAACATTTCGAACCACATGATATAGAGGTGTTCCAGCATTACAAAAGCTATCAGGAACTTGGCCAGTACTAGCATAACCTTGAATTTGATCGTTATGCTAAATATAAGAAGAATTATGACGAATTGCGGATGACGAACTGCGAATTTTAGCTGAGAAATCGATTCACCTTTCGTCATCCATCAATTCCTACAGGGTATTTTCTTCAGGGGTAGCATTATTCTTCTTTTTACCGCGGTTAGTACCACCTTTTCTTCCAATGGCCGCCATGTGTTCGCGGTTGCGGCTTACAGCTTCACCGCCTTTTTTGCCTGCAGCGCGGGCTTCTTCAGATGTGAACTTGTGTGCTACGCCTTGTTGATGCGCGGCTCTTCCGCCTTCCCTTGAAATGGCCCGTTGTTGTTCAGGGTCCATGGAGGCAAATCCTCTTTTACTATGTTTAGGTTTGTCCCCTGGGGTTTTCTCCTGATTTTCGGCACCTGGCGCGAATTGTTGATACCTTATGTGTTCCATAATCCTGGTTTTATAGTGTAGTGAACAATGTTGCCAGAAAAATGATCAATATACATGCCACCGGCCGAATCGCTTTGTATAAAGGGTATTGAGTTTCAAAGTATTCACCTGATGGGGCAATTCATTCCACAATACATAGAATTTTTAACACAGTTTCAGCCTCGTTTCCCCAGATATTGACCCTCTTTTGCCAGTTGGCAGCTGGCTTGTAATTTGTTTCGTTTACACCTGTTACTTCTTTTTTTAACCCATTTAAATCTTCAGATCATGGCAAATTATTCCAGGAGATCTCAGAGGGATGTAGAAAAATCCATGCATGAGATGCACAAAGGCACACTTAAAAGTGGCCGTGGTGGTAAAAAAGTAACCAACCCTAAACAGGCAATTGCAATCGGTTTGTCTGAAGCCAGAAAAGAAGGCGCAAAAGTCCCTAAAAAAACAAGCAGCAAAACAGGAACTACTAAAATGGTTGCCGCTAAAAAATCAACCGCAAAAAAAACAGCCGCAAAAAAAACAACTACCCGGAAGATGACTTCTTCCAAAATGGCTACCCCAAAAATGGCAACTAAAAAAGCTGCCCCTAAAAAGGCCGCCGCTAAAAAAACAACCGCTAAACGGGTAACTGCCAAAAAGGCAACTGCCAAAAGAGCAACCACTGCAAAAACAATGATGAAGAAAAAAGCAACCGCAAGAAAAGCAACCCCGAAAAAAAAGGCAGCAATGAATAAGAAAACAACCAGACGCCGTGCTATGGCTACCGCCTGATAAGTGGTCATTTTATCCTTCTATTATATACAAAAAAGACCGGTAACCGTACGGCACCGGTCTTTTTATATGGCATAAGCCTTGTTGTTTTTATTATGAATCAAAACCAGTTTGTATGGAACGTCATAGTATAACGGTGATGATTAATGGAAAACCATACGGGCTGACCATCAGCATCAACAGGGTGGCTTTTGAGACCATTTATGAAGTGATCCCTGATGTACACATGTTGGACGATTATCAACCCCATACCCAGACCTTCATGATTGACCACACAGATACGCCGGAAGGCAACCTGCGCATCGTAGAAAGCGAACAGATTGCCCGTATCATCTGGACAGAAATACTGGATAAAATGAAGTAATACAGCCATGGCTGCTGTTCACACTTTTTTTAAACCAGTGTCCTTTTGTACTTTTGCCGGAAAGCGCGTGGGAAACTATGATGGTAACCGATAAAACCTATAAAAATACCAACCGCCGGGAGCGGATTATCTTCTTTATTAAATTGCTGATCTATTCCGGCATCGTTTATTTTAACATCGAACATCCGGCTTTCTACGACAGGTTCCCATGGCTGTTTAAAATTACCAACGCCCTTTCCTTTTTCCTGGGCGCTAATCTTGTCATCTCTATTGCATGGCTGGTGGTGCTTTCCTGGTATACCCGCCGCCATCGTACCAAACCCCTGGAGAAAGACAATTTTATCCTCGGAATCAACCGCATCACTTCTGTGATGAATACTGCATTTTTCCTGCTCGCTATCCCCATCTTCTTTGGTCAGGATCTGATGCAACTGATCACCAGCATCACCATCGTAGCGGCTGCCATCGCCTTATTAACAAAAGATTATATCTCCAATATGATCAATGGGCTGATCGTGATGTTTTCTGATCAGCTGTCGCTGGGAGACCAGGTAAGGATAGGGGAGTACCGTGGTAAAATCATGGATATCACCCTGATCAACGTAGTGCTGCAGAACGATGACGACGAAATCGTGATCATCCCCAATTCAGTCGTGTTTACCACCATCGTTATTAATCAATCCAAACAAAACATCAAAAAACTCTCGCTGGAATTTGAGTTGGACCATAAGCACAAATTCACACCCGAAGAGCTCGAATCCAGGCTGCGTACATCGATCTCGGCCTATCAGCGCTATTACCGGGAAGACAGTTTCTCTCTCAAAACGCTGGAGATCAGAAAAGACTTTGTACAGTTTAAGGTGCAGCTATTGGTTCCGTCCGACAAAGAAAAAGAGCGCCTGATCAAACGGGCGCTCAATACAGAAATCATTGCTATTGCGGAAGGTGGCAGAGGCTAGACCATGACTGTGGCAGCAGTCATTTCTGCCAGCAGCTGGTCGATCTGTGCAGTCTCCACATTGGGCATGCAGATAATATGTGACCAGCCGTTTTCTGATGCCAGCTGCCACTTCCGGCGGATATTCCCGGGCGGGTCCGGAAATACCACCGTAATGGAGTCAGGGTTACGCCATGCGTCGATGCCGTTTTCTCTGAAACGCTCAACTGCATAGGCTGCTACGGACAAGCTATGCCGGGCCCTTTCCTGAAGGCCCGCAATACCCAGGCTTTTGAGGGCATACCATAGAAACAACGGACTGTGGCCGTTCCTTGAACCCGTGATGGTAGTGTCCATGCTGCCGATATAAGCAACAGAGCGGGCTATCCTGTCACGGTAAGATTTTTTGGCTACTACTACACCACAAGGGATAGGGGAGCCTATAAATTTATGTCCGCTGATGGCAATACTGTCTGCTCCGTCGGCAAAGTCAAAGGCCGGCCTGGGGTCTAAAAAGGCGCAATAACTGCCGGAAAGAGCACCATCAGCATGGATATAGTGATGACGGATGGCCAGATCTTTTAAAATACCTTTAATCCGCCCGATATCATCCCGCGCTTCTGTCATCGTAGTGCCAATATTCGCCAGCATGATCACGGGCATGTGGCGGTTCATGCTCATTGTCTGCTGCAGGTCATCATAATCAATTTCGCCGTTCGGCAGCGTACGGATCATAATGCTGGGCATATTAAGCAGATGCAGGTTCTTCTGTACGCTATAATGTGTTGCCTCAGAATAATAAACCATGGCTTTGGGATACAGCTCACGGGCCAGATACAGCCCGTACAGATTGCCTTCTGAACCACCATTGGTCACATATCCCCACCAGTCATTTGCGGGTGCACGAAACAGCCGCGCAAAAAATTCCACGACATGGCGCTCCATCTCCCTGGAACCTACAGTGTAGGTGGAGTCTACAAATGGATCCCCCAGGTTATTGAGCGGATACTGCAAAAAAGGGTATAGCGGACTATAATCAAAGTCTTTGGATACAGGATATCCCAGGAAATGGTGTGTGTGCGTCCTCACTTCGGTCAACAGACTATCCAGCGTAGCTGCGTCGGCAACAGATAACGGGTAATCTTTCATAAATCGGTCAATTACAGGTGTACGATGCTGCGAAGCTATGTAAATGCAATTGAATTAAACCGGCATTATGGCAATATTAGAAAATATATACTAGTTTTGGAGATGATATAGTTTAGTTTAACTGGAAAAGATGCCCTGTTGCCACTTTTTCAGATAAAATCGTCTGACATGGAAACACTCGATAAAACAGACCGCCGCATACTGGAAGTATTGCAGCAAAACGCCCGCCTCAATACCAAAGAGATCGCGCATCGTATAGGCCTTAGCGTTACACCTACCTATGAAAGGCTGAAGAAGATAGAAAAAATGGGAGTCATCAAAGATTATGTCACCCTGCTGCATGCGGATAAAATAGGTAAAACCCTTGTCGCTTTCTGTAACGTATCACTGCAGCTGCATTCACAGCCACTGCTGAAAAAATTTGAAGCTGCCATCAGTCAGATGGAAGAAGTGATGGAATGTTACCACGTGGCCGGTACTTTCGACTACCTGCTCAAAGTGGTAGTAGATGATATGCGTAGCTATCAGCATTTTCTGACCAACAAACTGGCGGCCATCGAAAACATTGCACAGGTACACAGCTCCTTTGTGATGACGGAGATCAAACACGGTACGGCATTCAGACTGGCGTAACTATCTTCTCAGTACGCTCATGCCACTTACAGGATTGTCCTGTAATACTACCGTATAGCCGCGGGCGTTAATATCCTGTTCATCAGACAAGGGAACGGTAAAATAAAAGCAGCTGCCTTCTCCATGTACGCTGGTAAACCAGATGCGGCCATGGTTGCGCTCCACAAAATCCTTGGAGAGGTGTAATCCCAGCCCGCAGCCTTTCTCGTTGCGGGTGCCGGTAGTGGAATAATATATATTGGAGAAAATACGATGCTGGTCATCTGCCGGAATACCGGTGCCATTGTCTTTGATGGTCACTTCTGCCTCGCCGTTTTCGAACCTTGAGGAGATAACGATCTCGCCGCCGCCGGGAGTGAATTTGATGGCATTGTTAATCAGGTTGCGCAATACGAGGCGTATCATATCAGGATCTGCATAAACGAGAATGGCACTCTTCAGCTCATGCGACAGTTTCACATCTTTCTGCCGCGCCAATGTCTGCAGTAATTCAAATTCCTGGTTGAGCAGAAGGGTGAGGTCGAAGTCATCTGATTTTACACTGATGCCTTTCATCTGATTGCTGGCCCATTGCAGCATGTTGTCCATCATGTAGGCCGTATTTTTTACATCTCTCCACAGCTCGTCGGTATAAAAACGAAACTGCTGGGCATCCATCTTTTCATCTTTCAACAGAAAAAGCAATCCTTCCAGAATAGCCAGTGGAGAGCGCAGGTCGTGAGAGATCACGGAAAATATTTTGTCCTTAACCTGGTTGAGGTTTTCCAGTGTAGCGTTTTGTTCGAGGATAATATGATTTTGCAGGGACACTTCCTGGGTTTTGCTGTTCAGCTGCCGGTACAGTTCCTGCTGATGTTTGTACAGTCGATATACCATTACGGTAATCAGCAGCAGTGCAAGGAAAAGGGCGGCCCCGGAGAGTACAAGTACCTGTTGTTGCTGTATGGTGGCGAGATGTAGCTGCTGTTCCTTTTTCAGCATGCTGTTTTCCCGTTGTTTTTTCTCTGTTTCATATTTCATCTGCGAACGGGTAATCTGCCGGCTTTTTTCCAGGTTGAAGTAATCGATGTTACGTTCGCTGAAAGCCTTGTAATGCCGCAGGGCAGAGGCGTAGTCATTGCGGGCGGAGTCGAGTTTGAAGCGGATCTTATAATAGATCATTTCATTTTTGACGTTGCCCAGTTTTTCATTGAGCGCTTTGGCGGCATCCAGATTTTTCTCTGCGCTCTTCAGATCGCCCAGCTGCGTCTGTACTTCAGCCAGGTTAAGACTGGCTTTGGTAAGTCCGGGCTGGTTGTCGGTAGCCTTGTAGTATTGAGCAGACAGCAGGTGGTACTGCAAAGCCACATCATAATGCTCTTCCAGCATCGCCACAATACCCAGATTTTCATAGGTATAGGCCAGCCCGCGCTCATCGCGCAGTGCTTTTTTGAGCTTTTCGGATTTATATAGATAGATAAGGGCAGAATCGGTTTTTTTCAGGGCAATATAAGCGGAGCCAATGTTATTCAGGGTTTTACTGATCTCCGGGGTTTCATTGAGTTGTTCTTTTAACTGTAAGGATTTCCGGAGATAGATCAATGCATCACGGGGGCTGTTTTGTTCGGTGAAAATATTACCAACATCATTGTTGAGGATGCCCAGGGTGCGGATATCTCCCTGTGTTTCTGCCAATTTCAGCGCGGCCAGGGTATATTCCAGCTGTTTGTCGAGGTTACCTTTGGTATTCTCCACCAGTGCGAGGTTGCGGGTGGCCCATATTTTCCCTTTGGTATATCCCAGTTCGCTGCTGAGATTGAGGGCTTCCTCTCCGTATCGGGCTGCAATGACGGCATCTTTGGTAAAGTATATGCGTGACAGTTGGTTCAGCAGGTCTACCCTGATGGTGTCTTTCTGTGTGTGAGCGTTAAGGGTCTGCTGCAGGCTATCTATTCCGCTTTGCTGAGCCCTGGTAGCAGGAGACAACAGTAATAAGCACAGGGGAATAAAAATGCACTTTTTCAAAGGTATGGCCGGCAGCATAGTGTAATATTGTTGGCAGTGACATAGTAGAGCGATTCGGGGACGGTCCACTTAATTTATTGCATAAAAATAAAGATAATGGAGCACGATTCAAAAGAACGATGGATAAAATGTGTGTTAGAACGTGTGATTTTTGTGTTATAGGCTGTGAATGCCAATCTGGTCGTATCTTCACAATGTACCGGCAATAGATAAATTTGTCTAGCTATTGCCGTTAAACATAAACTTTTAAATTTCAGGCGATTAATATGAAACCGGTTATTACCATAGCTTATTGCCCCAAATGCGGATGGCTGTTACGGGCTGCGTATATGGCGCAGGAACTCCTGACATCTTTCACAGAAGAGCTGGGCGGTGTTACTTTACGTCCCAGTGAAACTGCAGGTACCTATACCATCTTCCTCAATGAAGAAAAAATATTTGACCGGAAAGAAGCCGGGCATTTCCCGGAGATAAAATTCCTGAAACAGCTGGTACGCGATCATGTAGCACCCGGCAAAAGTCTGGGCCACTCAGACAGGAGTACTGATTAATTGGAAGATGGTCATCATGATACAGGCATAAATGCAATCGATTATGCGTTAGGGTTAGGATGGTTTCTTCCCGGAAATCCGTAGTTCGTAATGCGTAATTGTTTACATTTGCGCCCATGTATAAAGCACTTAAGATCACGGTGTTGCTAACTTCATTGGCAATAGGTACCCAGGCGCAACAGGATACAGTTACAGCAGATAAAACAGTTCCGGCAGACAGCCTTGCATTCCGGAAAAAGAGCTTTTTCCCACTGCCGGTTTTAGGCTACTCTCAGGAGAAAGGTCTCGAAATAGGAGCGGCGATGTTGTATTCTTTTTATACGGATAACGCCCACCCGGATATCACAACGCGTAACTCCACGCTCAACCTGATCCCGGCTGTGACCACAGAAAATCAGTTTAAAATTGATCTGAAGGCCAATATCTGGACCAGGGGCAACACCTGGCACTATAAAGGAAACCTCCGTTATCATAATTTCCCGCTGTATTTCTTCGGCATCGGCAACGACACCCGTTATGACACCCGCTCCCTGCTCAATAATATCCGCTATAAGGCCCATCTGGAAGCAGAACGCCGTATTACCGGTCATTTCTATGCGGGGGCTTCCCTGCTGTATCAGAACGACTCCTACAGCAGCAAAGACGATAAGGGTCTATACAACACTTTGCCGCTGATAGGAAAAGAAGGCGGGCATGTTACCTTCATCGGACTGACAGGCATCTTCGATAACCGCGACAATCAGAACTATACCCATAAGGGCTGGTGGCTGAAATTGAATGCGGCCTATGCGCCGGCATTTGTCAGCTCAGAACCCCTGTTCAAACTGGAAGCGCAGGGAGTCCATTTTATCTCCCTATCCCGCAAAAGCACGCTGGGCCTGAATGGTATCTTCAACAGCCTGCAGGGTTCCAATTTACCATTTTACCTGCTGCCGGAACTGGGCAACGACCAGATGATGCGCGGATATTACACCGGCCGTTACCGCGATCAGAACTACCTGGCAGCACAGGCAGAATACCGCTACCTGATCGATCCGAAAATTCATATACACATCTGGTTTGTAGATGTGAAGCCTAAATTCGCACTGGCAGCTTTCGCTGGCGCGGGTTCGGTGTTTAATAACCACAATTTTGCCTTGTCTGGCTTCAAACCCAGCATGGGCGGTGGTATCCGCTACTTCTACGATGAAAATGCCAAACTGACTATTCGTATAGACTACGCCGTGGGTGAGAAACTCGCTGGTGAGTCAAGACAAAAGGGATTGTACTTGTCGCTGGCAGAAGCATTTTAAACAACTTTCTGGGCTGCTTGTTATGTGAGAACAATTCTTTAACTTCCTAGAAGTTGAAACCCATCTCACAAAACCACTGTTTATGAAAAAAGTGCACCTGTTTTCAGCCGCTATGCTGGCATTAGCACTCGCAGGAAACGTTCAGGCCCAGGAACGTTCCGGAGTTGCCCCTCATTCAAAATTTTATCTCAGAGCATTTGGCGGTTATTCGTTTAGTGTTTTCTCGGGACAATTCCCGAATGTTGGCCCATTTCCACCACAAGACCTGCATACCGAATTTAATCCGGCTAATCCCAACCCGCTGGACACCATCAGCCGAAAAGTACTCACGGGCTCTTATGGCGAGGGTGTCAGAGGGGGGCTGGCCTTCGGTTACAACATCAACAAGTACATGGCCGTGGAAGTATCTTTCGATTACTATCACAGTAAGAAAAACCTGATGACCAAAAATCTGACCACACTGGTTGGCAATGGTAAGCAACTGGTAAGTGTTGAATCTAACGGTCATGTAAATGCCCTGATCTTTACACCCGGTTTTGTACTGAGCCCGGGTTTTGAAAAGGTCAACCCCTACATCCGTTTTGGGGCGGTGCTGCCGCTGTGGGGTCGCCTTTATATTGACACGGATGTGGACCAGCTGAGTACAGTGCCCAATATTCCTCCTGGTACACAAGTACATACGGTTATTCATCGTAAGGAAGAAGTAAGGCCCAATATCACCCTGGGTTTTCAGGGCGCCCTGGGCGTATCCTTTTACCTGAGTCCCCGCTTCGACATCTTCGTGGAAGCAGAGTATAAAAACGTACCGGTAAAAAGTAAAAACAAGGAAGTCACCACCTATACGGAAACCAACACCCTTGTTAGCGCTGCTTCCGGTGCTACTTTGCAGCAGTTGCCAGGCCGTGGTCTCAGTGACCTCAGTCAGGCAGAAAAGAAAGTTGATTATGTGACTACCCTCGATCGAAGCTCCAATACCAAGGTTAATCAGATTGGTGCCAGGGTGTTTTATAAAAATGATAACGCGCCCTCCAACGATCTCAAGTCATACATTAACATCGGTGGATTGGGAGCAAATGCAGGGATCAAATTCAGACTATGATGAATAATGATACTGCTGATGCGCCTGATCAGCAGAGATAAAAAAGGGGGTGTCTCAAAAGACACTCCCTTCTTTTTTTTTGGGGGGGGAAATCTGCGGGGTAGCTTTTTCCGTTTTTATAGTATGCCCAAAGGAAAAACACTATCAGTAGTCTTTAAAGCCAATCAGCAGCACCAGGCTATGCTTTTCCCTCCCGAGATTGGGGATCTGATAGCCGAGAATCACCCAGTTCGTGTGGTGGATGACGTAATAGAAAAGATCGATATAACTTTATTGCTGAAGCGTTATAAAGCAGGAGGAACCAGCAGTTACCATCCCAGGATGTTATTGAAAGTCCTTATTTACGCTTATATAAATAACATTTACAGTAGCCGTAAAATAGAGGAGGCACTAGGCCAGAACATCCACTTTATGTGGCTTAGTGGTATGAGTAAACCCGATCATAATACGATCAACAGGTTCCGTGGTGAACGCTTGCAAAAGGTATTACAACCTATATTCACCCAGGTGGTATTGTTGTTATGCGAAGAAGGCTTACTGAACATAAAAGAACTGTACACTGACGGGACAAAGATAGAATCGCAGGCAAATCGCTACAGTTTTGTATGGAGCAATGGCATTAAGTACAGTAAAGAAAAAATAAAACAGCAGCTTAATGACTTGTGGAAATATGCACAATCAGTGGCAGCTTCAGAATTGGGTGATGATACGGACCCATCCGGATATGACAAAATCGACAGTGAAAAAGTCAGTAAAACAATAGCGGCCATCAATGACGCCCTCAAAGAAAAACCCATAGACAAGCGGATCAGACAAAAGCTGGGATATGCTCACCGTAACTGGCCTTCAGCGTTGGATAAGTATGAGCAACAGGAACAAATAATAGGCTCTAACCGCAATAGCTATAGCAAAACAGATCCCGCCGCTACCTTTATGCGTATGAAGGAAGATCATATGAAGAATGGTCAGCTTAAACCAGCTTATAATCTCCAGATAAGTACTAATAATCAATACATCGTCAATTACAGCCTTCATCAGCAGTCCACGGATACATCAACTTTAATCAGTCATCTCCTGCAGTATATACGGTTATATAAACGAGTGCCCGCCAATATTACAGCGGATGCAGGGTATGGCAGCGAACAGAACTATCAATGGCTGGAAAACAGGAGAATTACGGCTTATGTTAAGCATGCTTCCTTCGATCGCAACCAGCACTGGTCAACTAAAACCAGGGAAATGTTCAAGGCCCAAAACCTACCCTACAATGCTGAAAAGGACCACTATATCTGCCCTGCCGGCCAGCGAATGCGTAGAAAAAGTACGTTCCCAAAAACAACTAAAAACGGTTACAGGCAAACAATAACTACTTATCAAGCCAGAACATGCGAAGGATGTACATTACGGCAGATGTGTCATGATCAACAAACAAATCGCATCATAGAAGTAAATCATAATCTAAATCGTCTTAAGGCGCTGGCTGACAAACGATTAAAAGGAAGAAAAGGAATACAGAAGCGTAAACAGCGTTGCCATGACGTGGAATCTGTCTTCGCAAATATTAAGCATAATCATGGCTTTAAAAGATTTATGCTAAAAGGGATGGATAAAGTGTCAATCGAAATGGGATTAATGGCTATGGCACACAATCTTAGAAAGAAAACAGCATAAAATCAGGTTAACCCTTCACTTCTAAAAATGGAAACTGGAGAATCATTATAACAACCGGAATTTATAAAAAAGAAGCCGTCTCTTGTTTTGAGACGGCCCCTTTTATCAAAAGTGATCTCCGTTCATCCGGAGCATCAGCAGTATCAGCATTCATCACAGTTCATAGTTGCTGGCGGTATTCAACAACAACACAGCTTCATGGTCCAGCTGGAGCTGGACGCCATGCATAATTTCCTGGAGCTGCACTATGTTGGTAGCGCTGGCGATGGGTGCTGTGATAGCAGGGCGGGTGAGGAGCCAGGCAAGCGCAACACCTGCAGGTGTGCTGTTGTAACGGGCCGCTATCTTGTCCAGGGCCGCGAGTATACGCATACCCCTATCGTTGAGGTAGTTGAGTGCTTTCTTGCCGCGGGCTTTACTTTTGGCGACATCTGCCTGGTTTCGATATTTACCGCTAAGGAAACCACTGGCCAGGGAATAGTAGCAAATCACACCGATCTGATGTTTTTCGCAAACGGAGGCCAGTTCTTTTTCGTAGCCGGCGCGGTCATAAAGATTATATTCCGGCTGGAAGGTATCGTAGAGGGGATAGCCGTGCTGCTCGCTGGTATGCAGACTTTCTTCCAGTCTGGCAGCGCTCATATTGGAAGCCCCGATGGCCCTTACTTTGCCTGCTTTTTCAAGGATGGCATAAGCTTCCAGGGTTTCTTCCACTGGTGTACTGCTATCATAGTGTGTTTGATAAAGATCAATGTAGTCTGTTTGCAGGCGTCGCAGAGAGTCTTCAACAGCCTTGAGGATATAGGCTTTGGTGGTGTTGGCTCCTTGTCCCATATCGCCGCCTACTTTGGTGGCAATCAGTACTTCGTCCCGGTTGCCACGTTGCTGCATCCACTTGCCGATAATCGTTTCCGATTCGCCACCCTGATTGCCAGGTACCCAGCGGGAATAAACATCGGCGGTATCGATCAGACTAAACCCGTTATTGGTAAACTCATCCAGCAGTTTAAAGGAAGTGGCTTCATCCACAGACCAGCCAAACACATTGCCACCAAAGGCGAAGGGCGCTGCTTCCAGCCCTGATTTTCCAAGTTTCCGTTTTTCCATGGTTATTTATTTGATGCTGAGGTCAGCTTATCCATAGCTAATTTAACTACTTTTGTGTTTCATCTTTTTATTTTATGCGAATGCAAACAGGAATATCACAGGAAGACTTCAACTGGGTGACGGGCAATTTTGGTAAACAAAGTGGCAATTCATACATGGATATGAAAGAAGATGTGATCCATGAAATATTTCCGGACAAGGTTGTGATCGGCACCCGTTTTCTGAACTGTGCTTCGTATGAACTTTCTTTTGCAGACAATCAGCTCCACATTAAGAAGAACAGGCTGGACAACCACATGTTGCAGGAGAAAGCGAAGATGATTCCGGATGAGATGCAGGAAGAAGATGTGGAAGAGCTGGTAACCCTCTGGGAGAATATGCTGCGCGAACTGAAGATGAAGGAAAAACTGAAAAGTCTCTCCAATGCCCGGGAACTCATGGCTCAGCTGTACCTGGATATTTTTGATGAAGAAGAGGCGGAAGAACAGATTGATAACCTCCCTGAAGTGGTAACCCCAAATGTGACGGTTATCTGGGAAGAGTTGCAGGTGGCATTACAGCAAACCGGCAACCTGGCTGATTTTGAATGGAAGGAACTGTCAGATGAAGGTACCTATGCGCTGAATGAGTTGTCGCCGGTGGTAAAAGCCGGTGCTTCCCTGGAGGCCCCTACCCAGGACGAATATGAAGAGATCCTGGCTGCCGAAGATTTTGCCAAAGCATTGCTGGATCATTTCAATCGTCAACTGGAAGACTATGAACTGAAGATCGTCGCTATCGGTCCATCTCTGGATGAATATCAGTCTTTTGCCTGTTTCCCTATGCAGGACTTCAGACTGGCCAATGCAGTGCTCAAAATGGAAGAGCTGTGCCTGATCTGCTTTTTCTGATGTACGAACATGCTTCCCTCGCATTAAAAAATCCTTAAAATGTAGGTAGTGACTGGCTAAAGCCAGTAGCATTGAATAACTTTAGTGCATATAAAGTTAGTTGGGTGTGAAACTACTAAGGCTGTTATTCCTTGTACTCATTGCAGTATGTGTGCTACCACAGGTGGAGCAGGCAGACAGCTATGCACGTGCAATGGTAGGGCAGCATAGCTTCAGTGTTACACAATATGTGCTGAAGCATACGCCTCACTTCCATACTACCATCAAAAAATTAAAGCGTCGTCCGGTAGGCCTCAACGACAGTAACAGTCAGGTATGTTCTATCATCAGCTTTAATATTCCTCCCCGTTTTATTTATGTAGATGATGCCACCAGTGGGTATCATTGTAATCCCTATCTCAGTGTTCCTGTTCCGCTCAGAAGCTGGCGAGGCCCTCCCGTAGCCTGATTCCTCCTTTTTTAGATATTTTTTACTGACCAATCTTTCCAGCGAATTTATGCGTATACATATAGCCGCGAAAAAGAGGTATGGGCTATTGTTATGTCTGTTGCCCTTTACTTCTTTGTTCGCCGGACCAGTTGCAGACAGCCTTTCACTCAGGCAGGCTGTTGAACTGGCCCTATCCAATTATCCTGCCGTAAAGGCAAAGCAGGCCCTCGTAAAAGCGGGCCAGGCCAGTGTTACAGATGTTAAACATAACTGGTACCCGGCCCTGAAACTACATGAACAAATAGATGCAGGTACCGATAACAGTATATATGGGTCTTATTTTTCCATGGGTTTGATTCCGTCTACTTCAGGCGGTATCCGGAGCGAAAACAATCCGGCCCTCATGAGCGGCAATATCGCCATGGCCGCCATGCAATGGGAGATCTATAACTTCGGTGCCTATGGTTCCCAACAGGCTGCTGCCCGTCAGGACCTGCACGTAAATAAGGCCGATCTGGGCAATACAAACAACCAGCTTACCTTAACAGTGATCCGGGACTATCTCGAACTGTTACGGCTAAACGAACTAAAACAAATACAGACAGATAATATCCGTCGTAATGCGGAAATGGCGCGTGCCGTGACCGCTATTGTACTACACGGTCTGAAACCGGGTGTAGACAGCGCCATTGCTGCCGCAGAACTTTCCAAAGCCAGGCTTAACCTACTGGAAGTATCTAACCGCTTCGATCAAGTGCGCATTGAACTGGCAGCTTTTACCGGACTGGATACGGCCCGGGTAAAGCCCCGTATCGATAGCAGCGCTGATCTTCCCATGCTGCTGCATCCGGACACGGTGGGTGTTACTGATCAGCATCCTTTGCTTGAATACTACCATGCCCTGTACCAGCGGCAACAGGCGCAGGAACAGGTAGTCCGCAAGCAGCAGCTGCCCAAGGTCAACCTGATGGCCGCCGGCTGGATGCGTGGCTCCAGCGGCTCCTTCAACGACATGTACGATAAGAACCTTTTGAGCGGACTGGGATACAGCCGCTACAACTATCTGCTGGGATTAGGCATCACCTGGAACGTTACAGATCTGAAACATACCCGGGAAAAGCTGGCGGTACAACAACAGAAGTCTGCCGCTGCAGAACAGGAGCTGGAAACATCCCGCACTGTGTTGCACAGCATGTACCAGCAGGCTCAGGCCGATATACTAACGGCACAGGCTAAACTAAAAGAACTGCCCTTGCAGCTACAGGCCGCACAAGCCGCTGCCAGACAGCAAATGTCTCTTTACAGACACGGGCTGACCAGCATTATAGAGGTGACCAACGCGCTGTTTGTGCTCAACCGGGCAGAAACAGACCTGGTTCAGGCTCATGACGAAGCATGGAAAGCGCTTTTCCGTGCGGCCTATGCAGACAACAATCTGCAGCAGCTGGTTAACAACCTTTAAAGAAGGAGGTTTTCATCTTAAAGTTATTATTATGTCTTTAGTTTCTTCAGCCTTGAAAAAGCCGATTACAGTGGTGGTAATCACCACTGGTATGTTGCTCTTTTCTATACTGGCTATCATTAATATTCCCATAGATATCTTCCCCAAACTGAACCTGCCCACTATATATGTGATAGAGCCTTACGGCGGGATGTCTCCGAAACAGATGGAGGGCTTTTTTGCTACCGGCCTGCAGGATCAGTTTTTATACGTAAACGGTGTGAAAAATATCTCCACCAAAAACATACAGGGGTTAACGTTATTGAAGCTGACTTTTTATGAAAATACCGATATGGCGGAGGCGTCCGCCCAGGTGGCGTTACAGGTAAACAGAGCGATGAAGCTTTTTCCCCCGGGAGCCCTGCCTCCGCAGGTGGTCCGTTTTGATGCGTCTTCGCTGCCGGTGGGAGAGCTGGTGATCAGTAGTCCTAACAGACCGCTGAAAGAGATTTCCGACCTGGCTGCTACCCGTATCCGGCCTATGTTTGCATCGGTGCCTGGATTGTCGGCCCCACCTCCTTTCGGAGCCAATTCCCGTTCCGTGGTAATCAATGTGGATCCGCAACGATTGCGCAGTTTTAATCTGGCAGCCGATGAAGTAGTGGAAGCTATTGCTAAAAACAATGTGATGACACCTTCCGGCAATATCCGTATTAACAATACCATGTTTGTGACTACTATCAACTCCCTGGAGAAAGAGGTAGAGGATTTCGGTGAAATTCCGGTGGTGACAAACGGCAATGCTACTGTTTTTGTGAAAGACGTGGCCAGGGTGGCTGATGCAGCGGATGTAACGGTGGATTATGCACTGGTAAACGGAAAACGTTCGGTTTATATCCCGATCGTAAAAACAGCCGACGCCTCTACCTGGGAGGTGGTGAAAAAACTGAAGGCCAAACTGCCGGAGATGCAGAATCTCCTTCCTGATGATGTGAAAATATCTTATGAGTTTGACCAGTCTGTATTTGTGATTAATGCTGTGAAAAGCCTGGTAACAGAAGGTTTGCTGGGAGCTTTGCTCACAGGGCTGATGGTGTTGCTTTTCCTGCGTGACCTGCGCAGTTGCCTCGTAGTAGTGGTCACCATTCCGATTGCCGTTTTGTGTGCCGTGATGGGATTACAGCTGGCAGGGCAGACCATCAATCTGATGACCCTAAGCGGATTGGCACTGGCCATCGGTATCCTTGTAGATCAGGCTACAGTGACCATTGAAAACATACACCAGCATCTGGAAATGGGCAAGCCCATCCGACGCGCCATATTTGATGCCTGCGAGGAAATAGCATTTCCGCTGTTGCTGATATTATTGTGTATCCTGGCGGTGTTTGCACCGTCTTTTATTATGACGGGTGTGCCCAAAGCGATGTTCCTGCCATTGTCTTTGTCTATTGGCTTTGCGATGATTGCCTCTTACTTTGCCGCACAAACGCTGGTTCCTGTGGTATCCAACTGGTGGCTGAAAGCGGAGAAATTTAATCATGCTCATGCTGGCCTGGCACTCGATAATGCTGAAATAGCGGAAGTAAAAGAACATCTTGAATATCAGGAAACAACAGCACCAGAAAAAAAGGATTTTTTCGAGCGATTTAAAGGCCGGTTTATACAGGTGCTGGAAAACAGTATGAAACGTTCCCGGCTCATCGTAGGAATATATGTGACCGGAGCCTTGCTGCTGGCTGGAGGCTTTTACTGGTGGATAGGGAAAGACCTGATGCCGCATGTGAATGCAGGCCAGTTTCAGCTACGGCTGCGGCTGCCGGATGGTACCCGGCTGGAGCGTACAGAAGCCAGTCTTCACGAAGTGCTGGATATCATCGACAGCACGGTAAACGGACATGTAGCTATCAGCTCCGCCTATGTGGGACTGATCCCCAGCAGTTATGGTACGAGTAACCTGTATATCTTCAACAGCGGTACCCATGAAGCGGTGTTGCAGGTAAACCTGGATGAAGATTACAAGGTGGATATTGAAACGCTGA
Organism: Chitinophaga sp. HK235; assembly: GCF_018255755.1. Taxonomy (NCBI): domain Bacteria; kingdom Pseudomonadati; phylum Bacteroidota; class Chitinophagia; order Chitinophagales; family Chitinophagaceae; genus Chitinophaga; species Chitinophaga sp. HK235. Next base: position 675,123 of record NZ_CP073766.1, read on the forward strand.
AAGACAGGCTGCGCGCCAATATCAGAGCTAAGATACCGGAGATGCGTTTGTCTTTTGAACCGATTGATCTGACAGAAAAGATCATGGCACAAGGTGCTTCTACACCTATAGAACTGCGCGTAGCAGGAAAAGACATGAAGCAAATAGCCGGGTTTGCAGAAGTATTGGTGGAGCGACTGAAAAAAATACCTTATCTGCGTGATGTACAAATAGCACAGCCTCTGCATTTCCCGGTGATCAATATTCAGGTCGACCGGTTAAAGCTGGCACAGATGGGATTAAATATTTATCAGGTGGCACGTTCGGTAACAGCTTCCACTTCTTCCAGTCGTTTTACAGAAAAAAACCAGTGGCTGGATGAGAAGGTAGCCTATACCTACCAGGTGCAGGTACAGGTGCCGGAATACAGTATGACTGCTGTCAACGACCTGAAGGAAATTCCGCTGGTGCCCGGACAACCCAGGCCGGTGCTGGCAGACGTAGCTACTTTCAGGACTGGTGAGATGCCGGGAGAATATGACCGTAGCGGACCGCGTAGGTTCGTTACTGTTAGTGCCAACGTTTCGGGTAAAGATCTGGGGGCAGCAACAGCAGCGGTGCAAAAAGTCGTGGCAGCAGCAGGCGTGCCGCCAAAAGGTTTGGTGGTAGAGCTGAAAGGCGCTTCCAGCCTGCTGATGGAGACGCTGGACAGTTTACAACATGGGCTGGCCATCGCAGTAGTGGTGATCTTCCTTTTGCTGGCAGCCAATTACCAATCGTTTAAACTGTCTATGGTGGTATTGTCTACCGTGCCGGCAGTAATTGTGGGTGCTTTGCTGGCCTTACTGCTGACCGGTGCTACGCTCAATCTGCAGTCTTATATGGGGATGATCATGTCTACCGGTGTATCGGTAGCCAATGCCATCCTGATTGTTACTAATGCAGAGAAACTACGTTTGTCTTATGGTGATGCAGGTAAGGCGGCTGTGGTGAGCGCGGGTATTCGTTTAAGGCCGATCCTGATGACGAGTCTGGCAATGATTGCCGGTATGATTCCAATGGCATCCGGTTTGGGAGAAGCAGGTGATCAGACAGCTCCGCTGGGCCGTGCAGTAATAGGAGGGTTGATTGCCTCTACATTCGCTGCATTACTGATACTTCCGCTGGTATATGCGCGGGTACAGCGAAAAACAACCATGGATTCTCCTTCTTTAATGCCTACAGATCTTTAAATACTTTTAAAAATATTATTTATGAAAAATATACATATTGTTTGGATGATGCTGGGCCTGGCGGTTGCGCTGGCAGCCTGTCATTCGGAAGCCAAACCTGAATACAGGGAGCCTGCCACAAAAGGACGGCAATACCAGCTGGCAAAGGTGGTACAGGAGCCGCTGTCGGGTAGTATTCGTCTGCCTGGCACACTGGAGGCATTTCAGAAAGTGAGCATTTACCCGAGAGTAAATGGTTTTGTGAATCGTGTCCTGGTAGATCGTGGTTCCCGTGTAAAAAAGGGACAGGTGCTGCTGGTGCTGGATGCTCCGGAGATCACACAACAATATTATGCAGCGCAGTCGAAGTACCTGCAGGCTGCTGCCATGTATGCAGCCAGCAAGGATAATTATGAGCGTACGATTGCCACCAGCGATGAAACACCAGGTACTATTTCCGCGCATGATCTGGAGCTGTCTAAAGCCCGTATGCTGGCGGATAGTGCATTGATGAACAGCGAACAGGCCAACTTGCGGGCGAGAGGTGTTATGCGTGATTATCTGACTGTAACAGCACCATTTGATGGTGTGATCACAGAAAGAAATATACACCCTGGTGCGCTGGTGGGCCCTGATACTAAAGTAGGGGATAAACCTATGCTGATGCTGGAAGAGGAAGACAAGCTGAGGTTGATTTTACAGGTGCCTGAAATTTATAGTGGGCAGCTGATGAATCAATCGGGTGTGAACTTTGGTGTAAACGCTATGCCCGGGAAAACCTTCCAGGGAACGATTTCCCGTGAGGCAGGTACCTTGAATGACCGGTATCGTTCTGAGGCTGTGGAGATAGATGTAGAAAACAGTTCACGCACCCTCAAACCAGGTATGTATGCAGAAATCACCATGCCTGTAAATGGTTCGGCAGCTGCACTGGTAGTACCTTCTTCAGCGGTAGTGATGTCTACGGAAAGAAAATATGTGGTGATGCTGAAAGATCATCGTACCAGATGGGTGGATATACAGGAAGGAAATCACCATAACGATTCCACAGAAGTGTTTGGAGATTTGAAAGCAGGAGATGAGGTGATTGTGAATGCTACCGACGAAATCAAGGAGGGGACTACAGTTCATTAACTTCAGCAGTTATAAAAACATGCCGTCCCGAGGACTCGGGACGGCTTTTTGCTAACTGTTCCGTCTATATTGATTTCTTTTGTTCCTATTGAAAAAAGGGAACGGTAACATCCACCTAGTAATCAATAACGGATATTTACCTGTTGTTCAACTAAAAAAAGTTAATGATCACAAAAGTATATTGACATGTCCTTCGACATGAATATTGTAGAACTGAAAAAATGGAGGATTTGGTTAATCAGACTGCCCTTATAATAATAAATTTGTCATATCGGGTTAACTTTCCCTGGATGATGTGTGTACTGAACAAACTCAAAGTGGTCCACGCCAATAGCTGTTTATCAAATAACTGGATAACTATTTCGTCCGCGTCATTGCTTAAATAACACGAAACGATTTGAAATTGTTGTAAAGGAGGGAAAAATTAGAAGTTGAACAGCTCTTTAAGGCCAAGGGCGAACATCTGAACCCCGATCACCGCGAGGATTAGCCCCATCATTTTGGTTATTACCATCATAACGTTGGTGCCGATAATGCTGACAATACGTTCACCGGCGATAAACAATAAATAGGTGATGTAACATATAATGGCGTATACAGCCATAACAATGGCAAGATGAGTCAGGTCTTTGGCGGCTGAATAGCTCATGGAGGTAGTGATAGCGCCGGGGCCTGCCAGTAATGGCATCGCCAGTGGAGTGATGGCCACACTGATGCCCTGGTCAGCCTTTACAGGCTGGTCGCCCAGTTTCTCGGCCTGTACGCTCTCGCTTTTGCTGCGCACCATTTCATAACCAATCACAAATACCAGGATACCGCCGGTTACACGCAGTGCGGCCAGTGTAATCCCAAATACATGAAAGATCAGCTTCCCGGCCACACTAAATACCAGGATGATAGAAAATGCTATCAGCACGGATTTGGTGGCAATGTTCCGCTTCGCTTTTTTATCCATATAGGAAGTAAGCTCCATAAAAACGGGAATAGCGGAGATGGGATTGACAATAGCCAGCAATCCCATGAATACTGTAGTGGCAAACGCGAAGTAATTATCGAACAGAGACATCATAATAGCAATATAGGAAATTTATTAATCCATATATTTCAAAAATTCAAAATCTCTAAATATTATTTTCTATTGTCGATACGTGGTAGTTGCCAGTTATAACGCAGACTTAAGAGACGTATGCTCACTATAACGGTAACGGATATACTCTGTATGATATCACCGGAGCAGTTAGTGAAAATACCTGCCAGCACATAAAGGCAACCACCTGCGATGGAGGCTACCGCATAGATCTCACGGGTAAACAGAATCGGTTGTTCGCCGGTAATAACATCGCGGAGCAGACCTCCGAATGTTCCGGTGATAACGCCCAAAGCCACGCATACCGGCACTGGCAGCCCCGCCGCCATGCCTTTGTTGATACCGGTGATAGTGAATAGTCCCAAACCAATGGCATCAAAAATATTGAGCCAGCGTTGCAGTTTTTTTACATAGGAGAAAAATACAGCAGCGATGATAGCGGCCGCAATGATGGCCGTATTACTGAGTTCATCGGTCATCCAGGCTACAGGAGTGGCGCCGATCAGCAGGTCACGTATCGTTCCGCCCCCAATGGCGGTAATAAAAGCAAGGGCCAGGAGCCCTATAACATCGTATGATTTATTGATAGCTGCTGTTGCACCGGAAACAGCGAATGCAAAGGTGCCGCATAGTTCCAGCCCCTGTATATAGGTGAGTTGCATTTCCCTCGTCTGATTTTACCGCAAGATAAACAGTCTGCAGGAATTACTTCACAGTCAGCTACAGATCAATAATCGTAATCGTATTCACCACGCAGGGTACGCTCAATCTGATTGCGGAGGTCGGTACTGAAGCCTTCCACTTCTATTTTAGGATGATTGTCCAGGTTGATACGAAAATGGCCTTTTTCAAGGGCAAGGAGGTCATATATATCTTCTAGCAGGGCATACAACAGTTTTTTGGTGTTCTCGGCAATCTGGGCCAGAAAAGTGTCTTCAAATTGGAAGAATTCGCGGTTTTTATAAGATAAGGTAACTTGTATCATAACCAGATGGTTTTTCCAGGATAATAATTTAAAAGTAAATGCTGCTGGCAGGTCTGATAACCAGCTGATAATCATTAATTAATTGTTATTAATTGCATAAAAATAGAAAAAAAGAAATTATTTTTTTTCAATATGTCCACTTTTTTATCCACATCTCTCGAAAAAAGTTAAAAAAGGTTTTATCTTCCGAAGTTAACCATCACCAACCGGATGCATCAATTGGTCAATATTGTTGCAGTTTACTTCTAAAATTTTGGCTACCATTGTGTTTTATATATCCACAATGAAGAAAATAACACTATTGGTCATCGTGTTGGCAGTAAGTAGCACCAGTCTGTTTGCCCAACCAGGAAAAGGAATCAGATGGTCCCGCGATGGACGGGCCACACTAAAGGCTGAACCAGAGGGCATTGTCGCCAGCCCCTTATCCGGAGCAGCTCCCACCGTGGTAGTACCCTCCTCACAATACACCCCGGCAGGTACCGCCAAAGCACTTCCCATCCGGGATTTTTATTTTTCCGCTGACGAAAAAAAACTGCTGATCTACACCAACGCAAAGAAAGTATGGCGTTACGAAACACGTGGCGATTACTGGCTGCTGGACCTGGCATCCGGTAAAATGCAACAGTTGGGTAAAGATAAACCTGCTTCTTCCCTCATGTTTGCCAAACTCTCACCCGACGGCAGCAAGGCGGCCTATGTCAGTGACCACAACCTCTATGTGGAAGACCTGAAAACAGGCGAAACCAAAGCGCTCACTACCAACGGTACCCGCCGCTTTATTAACGGTACTTTTGACTGGGCCTATGAAGAAGAATTCGGCTGCCGCGACGGTTTCCGTTGGAGCCCCGATAGCAAAAGCATTGCCTACTGGCAGATTGATGCTACCAAAATCCGCGACTTCCTCATGATCAACAATACCGATTCCATCTATTCCTTCACTGTGCCGGTAGAATACCCCGTAGCAGGAGAGAGCCCTTCTGCCTGCCGTGTAGGCGTGGTCGATATTCAGACTGCCGGTACTCAATGGCTGGAAGTGCCCGGCGATGCGCAACAGCACTATATTCCACGGATGGAATGGGTGCCCGGAAAAAAACAACTGATCATACAGCAACTTAACCGTAAGCAAAACGACAGTAAAATTATGCTCTGCGATGCTACTAACGGTAAAGTACGTACGCTGTATGAAGAAAAAGATAGCGCCTGGATCGATGTGAAATCCCGCTGGGATGATGATAATATTGCCGGATGGGACTTTATCCGCAATGGAAAGGAATTCATCTGGGTGAGTGAACAGGACGGATGGCGCCATCTTTATAACGTCAACGCAGAGAACGGGAAAGCTACGTTGCTGACACCCGGTAACTATGATGTGATCAGCATCGCCAAAATAGATGAAGCCAATAATCAGATCTGGTTTATGGCCTCTCCGGATAATGCAACACAACAGTATCTGTATAAAATATCGCTCAGCGGTGGCAAAGCTGAACGCGTAACACCTGCCGACCAACCCGGTACACACGAATACCATATTTCCCCTTCCAGCTCCTGGGCCATACATCAGTTCAGCAATGCCTGCACCTATCCGGTGAGTGAAAACCTGGAGTTGCCTGGCCATACCAGCAGTACCCAGGCTGTCGCCAAAGCGATCCGGGAATCAGCCTCCGCGGGTAAATGTGTGGAGTATTTCCAGGTTCAGACTGCCGATGGTGTTACTATTGACGGATGGATGCATAAGCCGGTGAATTTTAATCCTTCAAAAAAATATCCGGTTGTATTTTATGTGTATGGTGAGCCCGCAGGCGCCACTACATTGGACGCTATCGGTGCAGGCCGCAACTTCCTGTACAATGGAGACATGGCTGCAGATGGTTATATCTATGTATCGATGGACAACAGAGGAACACCGCTTCCCAAAGGACGTTACTGGCGTAAAAGTATCTATCGTAAGGTGGGCGTGCTCAATGCCCGCGATCAGGCACAGGCTGCCCAGGCGCTGATGAAAAAATATGCTTTCATTGATCCTGCCCGTACAGCGGTGTGGGGCTGGAGCGGTGGTGGTTCCATGACGCTTAACCTCCTGTTCCAGTATCCTGAAATCTATAAAACCGGTATTGCTATTGCAGCGGTAGGTAACCAGCTCACCTATGACAACATCTATCAGGAACGTTATATGGGCCTTCCGGAAGAAAACCGGGAGGATTTTGTTAAAGGGTCTCCCATCACCTATGCCCACAACCTGCAAGGCAATCTGCTCTATATTCATGGTACCGGTGATGATAACGTACATTACCAGAATGCAGAAATGCTGCTCAATGAACTGATCAAAAACAACAAGCAGATACAGTTCATGGCCTATCCAAACCGCACCCACAGCATCTCTGAAGGTAGTGGTACCTTTACACACCTCTCTACGTTGTACACCAACTATCTGAGAGCGCACTGCGAACCTGGAGGAAAATAAGGATGATATTTTGGTATTTTGATATTTTGGTATTTTGACATTTTATAATCCCAATACCAAAATATCAAAATACCAGAATACCAAAATTCTCTAACTTGCGGTCTTTAACAAATTGAATTACATGTCTAAAACTTCTGTTATCGGGATTCTTGCTGTAGTGGTAGTGATTATTTGCGCATTTTTCCCGTGGGCTGCTATAGAAAGCCGGCACCTGGTTTTTACAGGATTAAATACTACCGGGTCCAGCTATGGAGAACCGGGGAAACTGAATATTTTCCTGGGAGTAGCGGCGGCCCTCATCTTCCTGTCCAAAAATAAATGGGTAGCAAGAATGAACCTGTTTGTAGCTGGTTTCCTGTTGGCCTGGACCTTCCGTAATATGTTGCTTTTTTCGCGTTGTGAAGCTGGCATCTGCCCGCAAACGGGCATTGCGCTCTATGTTTCAGTAGCAGCAGCGGCAGTGGTGTTTGTATGTGTACTGTTTACCCGTACACGTCCCTGATCAGAATATTTTATGTAATACCCACGCTCCGCAAAATACTCCGGCGCCCATTATCCAGTAACGTAATACAACTGGTAATGGGCGCTGGTTCGTTATTTTAGCTTTTATAAAACTGAATACTGTTAATCCGAGGAAAACCAGCATCATACTGGTTTGTGAGGCAGCCCCGAAATTCTCGTTGGACAAATAAGGTCCGAACGACAAAGACGCTCCCAGTAAAAAAAAGAAGGCAGCAAATAAAGCACTGCGTACAGCACGGCTACGGTTAAACGTAGTTTCCACTACCTGTTCCTGCTGAAGGGTGGTTTCCCATAATACAGCATCTTTTTTCATTTCATCCTCAATATGGGCGATGGTGTTGTCATGGATGTCCAGCTTTTGCAGCTTCTGTCGTTCTTCATCAGACAGGAGGAGGCTATCATGCTGGGCATCGCCTTTATTGGCCTGGTAGGTGCTATATATTACCAGGAGGCTTCCGGCGATACAGATGCCCAGATGGATATTGTAGAAGGTTTGCACTTCCATGGGGAAGGTCTGCATGACCTGGGTAGCAAAAAATAGCAGGAACAATCCATCGGGAAAGCCAATCATGAAGTCGGTTTTCCACCCGGAACTGCGGATGGCTTTATGTGATGCTGTCATACTTTCCAGTTAGCGGAATGCCTTTTCCATGCTTTTTTGAATGATCTGAACGCAGTCCGTTACCTGGGTGGCATTGATGACCAGCGGTGGTGCAAAACGGATTTTATCGCCGTGTGTGGGTTTGGCCAGCAGGCCATTTTCTTTCAGTGTAAGGCACAGGTCCCAGGCTGCTTCCGGATCCGGATGTTTGATGACGATAGCGTTTAACAACCCTTTACCACGGATAGTAGTGATAAAAGGTGATTGCAGCTCCTGCAGACCGTTGCGTAGCAACTGGCCCATCGCTACGGCATTCTCGGCCATCTTCTCATCTTTCAATACCTGCAGTGCTGTAATAGCAACTTTACAGGCAAGCGGGTTGCCACCGTACGTAGAACCATGTTCACCTGGTTTGATGGTCAGCATGATTTCATCATCCGCAAGGACTGCACTTACCGGCAGGGTTCCGCCGGATAAGGCTTTACCCAGTATCAGAATATCAGGACGTACATTTTCATGGTCGCAGGCCAGCATACGGCCGGTACGGGCAAGGCCTGTCTGTATTTCATCGGCGATGAATAATACATTGGCATCCTGGCAATAGGCGCGGGCTTTAGACAGATAGCCGTCGTCCGGCACTACCACGCCAGCTTCTCCCTGGATTGGCTCTACCAGAAAACCAGCTACGGTTTTGTCTTGTAAGGCCTGTTCCAGTGCTGTCAGGTTGTTGTAAGGGATCACCTCGTAACCCGTCATATAGGGCCCGAAGTTATTGCGGGCTACCGGGTCGGTGCTGAAAGAAATCACATTCAGGGTACGGCCATGGAAATTGTTGGCGCAGACAATGATCTTTGCCTTGTTTTCCGGAATACCCTTTACTATATAAGCCCAGTGCCGGCAGAGTTTCAGCGCTGTTTCCACCGCCTCCACACCCGTATTCATGGGCAATACTTTATCATAACCAAAATAATCGGTAATAAATCTGGCATATTCTCCCAGCAAGTCACTGTGAAATGCACGGGAAGTCAATGTCAGTTTCTGCGCCTGTTCTATCAGTGACGCAATGATCCGGGGATGGCAGTGTCCCTGGTTAACAGCTGAATAGCCGGAAAGAAAATCGTAATAACGCTTACCGTCCACATCCCATAAAAAAACACCCTCTCCACGCTCCAGTACTACCGGTAAAGGGTGGTAGTTGTGGGCGCCGTATTGCTCTTCCAGTCCAAGAAAATGCTGTGTCCTTTCGCTTATCGTAAATGCTGGTATCATATCCCAAAAATACGGAATCGGGATGAATTAAAATCGCAAAGGACGCAAAGTGAGCCAGGAATGCAGTGAATGCGGAAATTTAACACCGTGCCCAATTTTTCCTGTAGTGACAGCAGTACTATAACTTATCGTAATATAAGGAATAGGACATCTGGCTGCAACCGCCTACTATGCCGAGGCCGTTAGCAACATTGTTACGTAGCTGGATGGCCTGTATCAGGCTGTTAAGACCCGGGTTACGCCTTACTTTTTCGTAGGTCAGCAGAAAGTTGTAATAATCCGGACTCACGGATTTTACATTGACCAGTACGCGGCCAATTGGAGGATCCCCGCCTTCAGTACTGCCGGCAGTAAGCGCAGTGGCATTGATGTACAGCAGGGTATTGAGCGGCTTGTTGCTATTCTGTGTAAACAGAATACTGTTATAGTTTTCATTGAGCCCGCCCACCTGATTGTTGTCTGCATTTTCATCCTGCGTATAGCAGGGGATGCGGAGATAACTGTTCAGGTAGAGGGTGTCTTTATAGAAAGTGACACCGGGCAGATCTTTCACCTGATTAAAAAGTGCGCGGCGGTCTCTCACCCTGTACCGTTGCTGGTTATAGAAAAAAACAGTGTCCAGCTGTACCATTTGTTTAAGGGCTTCCATCACAATAAATTGTTTGGCGCTAGACCCCTGTATATTAAAATGAAACCTTAACACCGGTCGGCCGTTGAGCGTGGTACGGAGCGTATCCTGTAGCTCCACCTTGATGGGGCCCGGAGTTACAGGAAAGGCGGTAGCAAGACCTACACCCGGCATTTCCACCTTCACCTTGTAGGCTCTGTTGCTTTCTATTCGGGTGTTGCCCCTGTAAAAGGCCATGTTGGTACTGGTGTCCTTCACATAATGCAATTGTTCAAGCAGGGTTCCGTTCATGTCCTGAAGCTGAACAGTGGCGTCTGTTATCGTTTCAAAATTATTATCAACATCCTGTCCTACCGACTTGCTTTTGCCAATACGCATCTCCACTTTTTTACCAGCCACCAGTTCACTGTATACAACAGCCCTGGGCTTACTTCCGGAAGGAGGAACCGGTAGTTCGTGTATACATCCTGTTAAAACTGCAACACTAAAAACGCACAAAAATTGAAACAGGTACTTCATCACTAAAATTTGAGTGTGTAACTGATATATGGTAATGTCCGGAATAAACTGTATTGATACAGCTGCAACGGATAAATTTCATCATAGGTCGTAGTAACAAACTGGTCGTAACTCACAATAAACGGATTGCTACGGGAATAGATGTTGTAGATACCGGCTGTGAGTGTATGGTAGATAGCGTTAGTATGGCCAAGGTAAATGTTGGTGCCCAGGTCAAGATGATGTACGGCTCTTAACCGGAAATTGTTAAGCCGTGTGATATATGGCAGATAATTGATCTGGTTATTGGCAAAAGGTGAATAACGTTCGTCCAGCTTACCATTGATGTTGCGGCCCCAGTCGTAGTCAGGGAATATCTGTGCCGGGAGGGTGAATGGTGCACCGCTGGAGAATTTCCAGGAGGCAGACAGACTCCATCCGGGCTTCAGCCGGTATTTGAGCGCCAGTGAAAGATTGTGGCGGCGGTCTTCTTTGTAAGGGAACATTTTACCGGCGTTCATACGGGAAAACTCACGCCAGGCCCAGGCCAGCGTGTAAGAGAAAATACCGGTCAGCCTGCCGGTGTTTTTTTCCAGCAATAATTCGCTGCCATAATTGTAGCCTTTGCCACTGATTACTTTTTTCTCCCACAGATCGGAGTTGTCGAAGATGTTGAGCACCGTATTGGTGGCAACGAGATCATTCAGTTGTTTGTAGTAGATATTGACATTGAACCGCCATTTGTTGTCCCACTGTTTCTGATAGGAGAGGCTGTAGGAATAGGCTTGTTCAGGTTTGATATTTTCAGTGCTGGGCACCCACAGGTCGGTGGGCAGATTGATTACAGGGGTGGTCAGCTGGTGAATGAACTGTGTCATCTGGGCGTAGGAAGCCTGAATATACTGGGCATTCGGCAGATTCCACCGTATCATCAGACGTGGCTGGAGACTGGAATAAAAAGAATGGCTTTGTGCCAGTGCGCCCAGGTGGAGCCCGGGTCTTACAATGAATTTATCATTGTTGAAACGCAGCTCATCTTCCCCATATAAGGTGAATTCAGACATGTAATATTTGGGTGCTTCACGTTTGATGGCATCACCCGGATTTACGTTACTGGTGTAGGCTGTGGGCGCAAAATTATGGTAAGTGTAGCCACCGCCGAAAGACAGCCGCTGTGTATTGCTGATGGTAAACTCTGTTTCATTGTGCAGGGCGATATCCCTGTTTCTGGATACCCCTTTCCCGTTGATCAGTAATGATTGGTCAGGAGGGATTTTAATGATGGCACTCTGGGAAAACAGGTTGTAAAAACGACTATAGCTGGCAGTGGTATTGGTAAATATCCTGGGAGTGATCACCTTGGTCCATTTGAGGGCAGCCGTGATATTGCTCCAGGCAAATTTATAATCTTCCGGAAGCGGGAATAAGATGTTGTCTTTAGGGATAGTCATGTTATCCTGCCCTTTGTAGAAGCTGAGGTAGATCCTGTTTTTGTTGTTGATGATCTGGTTCAGCTTGAAGTTAACATCATAGAGCGCATATTTCCCGTACTGTCTGGTGAGTTGTCTTCCATACAGCCCATCGATCAGGGATCGGCGGAAGGAGAGGAACATGGCGCTTTTATCCTTAACGAAGGGGCCTTCCAGTTCTGTGCTGGCCGATACCGGGCTGATGGTGGCTTTGCCGTGCCAGCCTTTCATGTTACCGTCTTTGGTGCGGATATCCACAACAGAAGACAGGCGGCCGCCGTAGCGGGCAGGGAAGGCATCTTTATAGAGAGACACGTCTTTCAGTGCGTCACCGTTGAATATGGAGAACAGTCCAAAGAGGTGGCCGGTATGATAGAGTGGAACACCATCGAGCAGGTAAAGGTTCTGGTCGGCACCACCACCACGTATCAGCAGGTTACTGCTGCTTTCGAGGGAGCTGCCGGTACCGGGATAAAGCTGAAGGGATTTCAGCACATCCTTTTCGCCAAGCAGCGCCGGGAAGTTGGAAACGTAGCCTACCGGCATTTTGATATAGCCGGCCTGCAGTGTTACTGAGTCCTGGTCGCCTGTCACGACTACTGGTTGCAGCGGGTTGCGGGGCTCCATATGGATGTCGAGCTGGCCGTCGTCGGGAGGGGGCAGGCGCTGTGTCACTGTTTCGTAGCCTACATGAGAGAAGACGATACTGGTACAGCTGTCTGGCACCTGGATGCTAAAGAAGCCATAAGAGTTGCTGATGGTGCCTTTGCGGGTGACCGGGTCGTAAATGGAGGCGCCGATGATGATTTCCTTACTGTTTTCTTCCTTTACAAACCCGCTGATGGTATAATATTGGGTTTGGGAGGTTTCCCGCAGCAGAAAGATTTTACCATTGATAGCGGCGGCCTGAATACCGGTACCTTGCAGGATGCTGGTAAGCACCTGTCCGGTACTGTGTTCATTGCCTGTTAACTGCACTTTTTTGTTGAGATGCAGAAAACTGGAGCTATAGGAGATATTGATGCCGGTCTGGCGCTGGATGTCCTGTATGTAGAAGAGGATGGAACCTTCTTTGGCTGGCGGTGAATAAGACTGTTGCAGGATAGCGTCCTGCTTGGTTTGCGCGCGCAAATGTGCCGCCGGCAGTATCAGCAGAAGGTAATGAAAGGCATATCTGATAAAATGGTTTAGTAAGCTACTTGCTGATGACGATCGTATCGCCTTCCTGTCTGTAGTTGAAACCAAGCAAAAGTTGTAATTCATGCAAAACCTCGTCACAAGACTGGTCCTGGAAGCTGATCGTAGCTTTCTGCTGGGCAGCAGTAGCCTGATAACTATCCTCAATCCTGATGACTTTACCGTAAAAGTCGGCTAATTGTGGCAATATTTCAACAAGTGATTGATCATTAAATTGCAAAATTCCGGTTTTCCATGCCATAAAGTTGGGATCATCGTTGTCGGCAGCACTGAGCTGACCATCTCCCCAAGTGCCTTTTTGGCCACTGGTAAGGATTACAGAGGATGTGTCGTTTTCCATGCCCAGTTTTACCTTACCGGAGGTAACGATAACGGTTGTATGGGCATCGACTGTTTTTACGGTAAAGGAGGTACCCAGTACTTCTACAATAGACTGGTTAGGTGTTTTTACCACGAAAGGATGGCGCGGGTCAACGGCTACCTCGAAGTAGGCTTCGCCTTCGAGCTCTACCACACGTTCGGCTCCTTCGGAATATTTGATTCTGGCGCCTGGGCGCAGGGTGATCATGGATTTGTCTGACAGTTCCAGGCTTTTGATTTTACCATCGTTGGCAGCCAGTTCCTGTACTTTCAATGACGGACGGCTGGCGAGCCACCAGGCGCCGGCAGTCAGCGCTATTAATAATACAGCCGCCGCTGCGTATTTAATGGTGGCCATGCGGATAGTCCTGACAGGCGCTGCCTGATGAAGGGCTCGGTCTACTTTATTCCACGCGGCTGCAGTATCAAATTGTTTTTGCTGAGGGAGACGGCTGGGAGTGTCCTGCCATATCTGCCGGGTTTTCTGGTATTCCGCCTCATTTTCCGCAGATGCCTCCCGCCATTGCTGAAGAACAGCGTCTTCTTCAGGTGAGGACTGCGATGACAGTTGCTTGGCGACTATTTCATATATGTAGGTATCCATGTTAATTACAGTGTGCTCTAAAGTTAAAACGGGCAAAGGTGGTCATACCCCCTATTATTTGTTAAATATATTTAACAAAAAAAATAAAATCCCGGGTAACCCATACTGGCCCAGGTATTTACGGAGCAGTTTAAGGGCTCTCCCCATATAGTTCTCAACCGTTTTGGCAGACAATCCCAGCTTGGTGGCAGCCTGTTGGTGCGTCATACCTTGAAGGCGGCAACAGGTGAACACCTCCCTGCATTGAGGGGGGAGGTTGGCAATTGCCTCATAAATCAGCTGTTCATAAAAAGGCTTGGCTTCTTTTATTTCCAGGGCATCGGGATCATCACTGACATCCGCCACCCATTCAAAGCCTTTGTTGCCTGCCTCCTCAGCATTCCGCTTTCGCAAAACTGAGATGGAATTATTACGTACAGCCCTGTACAGATAGGCTTTTATATTCGGAATACCGATCAATTCCCGGTGTTTCTGCCATAGTTTGATAAATGTTTCCTGTACTACATCTTCTGCAGCAGCATCATCATCCAGAAAACTATTTGCGTAATTACACAACTCACCATACAGGGAATGGAAAAGCTCATTATATGCTTGATAAGAAGGTGATGTTATCATTTAACCTTCAAAGAGTTTTTAATGATGAATTGAACCCCGCTAATGTAGGTATTTTTTATTTTTCCTCAATAGGGGGATACCCTAATTTCTGCGTTATCAGTGTATAACGCCTAAGCCTATATGCTGTAATGTCTTTTCAGTTTTTAGTTTGTGTTTTTTTAGTTACCACCGGTTGCATAGTTATTATGCAACCGTTTTTTTATCATTTCTATAATCTTCACCGATACTGGTGCAATTTTCGGCATTATTTGTAATCCGGTGCCCAGGCCTGTAACTTAGGCGCCTGCTGATAATGGCACAAAAAGCATGCACGAACAGATTAAATCTTTTTCCGCGATAGCATTGGCATTTGCCCTGACAGGCAGCTCCGCTATGGCACAGAAACAGTCGCCTATTTACCGGCAGGGCTGGATAGACTTTAACAAAAACGGTAAAAAAGACATCTTTGAAGATCCCGCACAGCCGGTGGAAAACCGGGTGGCCGATCTGCTCTCGCAGATGACACTGGACGAAAAGACCTGCCAGATGGCAACACTTTACGGCTATGGCCGGGTGCTGAAAGATGAAATGCCTGCTCCCGAATGGAACAACAAAGTGTGGAAAGACGGGATCGCCAACATCGATGAGGAACTTAACAGCCTTCCGTTCAATAAAAAGGCCCAAACCCAGTGGTCTTTCCCCTATAGCAAACACACGGCCGCCATCAACACCGTTCAGCGCTGGTTTATAGAAGAAACCAGGCTGGGTATTCCGGTTGACTTCACTAATGAAGCCATCCACGGCCTCTGCCACGACAGGGCCACACCTTTCTGTGCCCCCATCGGCATCGGCAGCACCTGGAACAAAGCACTGGTGTCCCGGGCCGGACATATCGCCGGCCGCGAAGCCAGGCTGCTGGGATATACCAATATATATGTCCCTATCCTGGACCCTGCCCGCGATCCCCGCTGGGGCAGGGTAGTAGAGTGTTATGGCGAAGATCCTTTCCTCATTGCGGAGCTGGGCAAACAGATGACCCTGGGTGTACAAAGTGAAGGGGTGGCGGCCACACTCAAACACTACGCCGTATATAGCGTGCCCAAAGGAGGCCGGGATGGCAATGCCCGTACCGACCCGCACGTAGCCCCACGCGAAATGCATCAGATTTACCTGTATCCCTTCCGCCGTGTAATACAGGAAGCCCATCCAATGGGTGTCATGAGCAGCTACAATGACTGGGACGGAGAACCTGTGACCGGCAGCTATTATTTCCTGACACAGCTGCTGCGGAAGGAATTTGGTTTCGATGGATATGTTGTTTCCGACAGTGAAGCGGTAGAATACCTCTTCAGCAAACACCATGTGGCAGCCGATTATAAGGATGCTGTATGGCAGGCGGTGGAAGCCGGACTGAACGTACGTACCAACTTCACCCCGCCGGAAGACTTTATCACGCCTCTCCGGGAGCTGGTGAAGGAAGGCCAGTTGTCTATGAAAACGCTCGACAGCCGTGTGGCGGATGTATTACGGGTGAAGTTCAGACTGGGGCTGTTTGATAAGCCTTATGCAGATCCCAGACTGGCTGACAAAGGTGTACACACAACTGATGACGAAGCCTTTGCCCTGCAACTGAACCGCGAATCCCTGGTGCTGCTTAAAAATGAAAAAGAAACATTACCTCTGGATAAAAAACAACTCAAAAATATCCTCGTTACGGGTCCGCTGGCGGCTGCCTCTACCCATGCTATCAGTCGCTATGGTCCTTCCAATAATCCTGTTACCACTGTGCTGGACGGTATCCGTCAGCAGGCAGGCAAGGAGGTGAATGTGATGTATGCTAAAGGATGTGATATCGTGAATCCGGGATGGCCAGGTACGGAAATCGTTCCTACACCGTTGGATGCCAGCGAACAGGCGACTATCGCGGAAGCGGTGGAAATGGCCCGTAAGTCAGATGTGGTTATTGCTGTGGTGGGCGAGGATGAAAAAAGAGTGGGAGAGAGTCTCTCCCGCACTGATCTCTCACTGCCCGGCAGACAACTGCAGTTGCTGCAGGCCCTCCATGCTACCGGTAAACCGGTAATAGCAGTGCTAATCAATGGACAACCGCTGACGATTAACTGGGAGCAGCAAAACCTGCCTGCTATTCTGGAAGCCTGGTTCCCCGGCCCTCAGGGCGGTACTGCCATCGCAGAAACACTTTTCGGTGATTACAACCCTGGTGGCCGTTTGTCTGTCACCTTCCCCAAATCGCTGGGGCAGATAGAACTCAACTTTCCCTTCAAACCCGGTTCACATGCGGACCAGCCATCATCTGGTAATAATGGTTTTGGCCGCACCAGTGTAAATGGTGCCCTGTATCCCTTCGGCTATGGTCTCAGTTATACCTCCTTCACGTACAGCAATCTGGTGGTGTCTCCTGAAAAACAACGTTCACAGGGAGATATTCAGGTAAGTGTGGAGGTAACTAATACGGGCAAACGAAAAGGTGATGAAGTGGTGCAACTCTATGTTAAAGACAAAGTAAGCAGCGTGACAACCTATGTAATGCAACTGCGCGGTTTTGAGCGGATCTCTCTGGGACCGGGAGAAAAGAAAACTGTCAACTTTACACTCCATCCGGAACACCTGGCCCTACTGGACAAAAATATGAACTACACCGTGGAGCCGGGCGAGTTTGAGGTCTTGATTGGTAGTTCCTCGGAAGACATCAGACTGCGTAAGAACTTTTTAATTGCGCAGGACTAAGTAATACTAAGTGATCAGCAGGATTATCCGGTGATTATCATCTTTCCCTTAATAATCCTGTAAAATAATCCTGCTGATCTTATCTTCCCGTGTATTCGTGCCCGTAATTTATTATATTGCCACCCCAAAACACCTTCCCTATGAAAAGATTAGCAAGTATGTTAATCCTTTTGCCTTTGATGGCATGCTTTTCATGTAATACCAATAACGGTCATGCCACTACGGAAGAGCATGCAGATACGGTCAGAACAGTACCTTTTAATTTTCAGGCGTGGTCCAAAGCCCTGAAGATGATGGAGAAGCCAATCGATATTTATTCCCTGGAAGATGTTACCAATAACCCTGGTCCCTTTGCCGCTGGCGGCTTTAAAAAAATCTCTGCCGGCATACTTTCCCGAAGTAAAAGTTATATGGCCGTAATCGCCTGGTGTGAAACAAAAGAGAAGGAATCTGGTTCTGTTACCCTGTTGCTCACTTATACACCCGATGGTAAAGAAATTGCCAGGCAGGAAATAGGCCGCGAAAAACAGGAGACCCGCGAAGATGAGTCCAATTACCTGCACAAATGGCCGGAGATAAAAAATGACTCTATTGTACTGGTGAAAGAGATCTGGTATACTGTCCGGAAAGGTGGGGACAATTCCGGCGAAAACAAGGCGAGGATGAAACAGTATAAGATAAGCCAGCAGGGCGAGGTGACAGTTATTCCGCAGGAAACGGAATCTTTCGAAGCATTCGCCGGACGTTTTAATATGCTGACGACCCCGTTAAACATCACCATGCCGGACCTGGCCCAGCTAAAGCCCCTGTCGCTGCTTACGCCTTACTATGACTTCAGCGGTGTACTTTATTTTAATGATATCAGATTTTACCATTATGGTAAGATCCCATTGCCAGGTAAAAGGGTTTACCTCCTTTATGCCGCCGCGCAGATGTATGGGGATGAAGCAGAGATGGATTCTACTGTACAGTTGATTGCCTACACATCTGACGGAAAGGAAACCGACCGGGTACGGCTCAATGGAATTTATGCTTCGGAAGGTCTCTATGATGCCAGTAAAAATGCCACCATTGCTGCCGATGGTACCATCAGTGTAACGGAGGAGTCCAATGAGGACCAGATGGGGGATGTCTTTTATTTTTCATCAATGGTGTCGGATAAGGTTATTTACAAACCCAATGAGGAAGGGAAACTGGTACGGGAGTTAAAAGCCAGAGAATACAACAGTAGTGATTTCTCAACGACAAATCTGAAGGAGATGCTGGTTTCCAGGAGAAAGGATGTGGACAAGCCTGATACGGAGCTTGACCAGCCTTTGTTTACGATCCCTCAGGAAAAAAACATGTATGTACGGGTGCATGTTTATGATAATGGTCAGGAACAACTGGTAGAGTTGTATACTGTAGATACTGAATTGCACGTGCTGGATCATCACATAATATACAATACGCTGAAAAACGTGTCTTACGAGAAAGCATCGGCAAAAGATAAAACTACTATCGAAGGAGAGTCAGATCCCGACCCTGATAAAAAGGCGTTGTTAAAAGGCCCTGCTACTATTCGCCTCAAAGATAAAACACTGCTGATAACGCCGGAAGGCAAATTTCAGGTGCAATAGTATCAATACACATGAAACATTTTAGTGGGTTACTGGCTGTGTTATTGTTCTTTGCCTGCAATACCCGCAATACAGAACAAAATGGTACAGCGTCGGATGTTCAAACAGTATCGCCTGTATTGGTAAAGGCCTGGTTAAAAAGACTGCCTGTTATAAAATTACAGGATGGCAATATTGTTCCACCGAGGTTAATTGATAATCCAGGCCCTTTTGCTGTGGAGAAATACGACCAGTTGGCCGCGGGCATTTTGCTGGGTAGACACAGTTTTATTCCGGTTATCGTCTCGTATGTTTATTCCTGTGGAAAAGGCAGTGATTGTCAAAAAACACTGCTGATTTCCTATACACCTGAAGGAAAGGAAATAGGAAGAGAGGAGGTGGGTATTTACCTGTTGGAAAAAACGATTGGAATGTATCCCGGATATTACCCGTTTGAAAAGAGTGTGCAGATTAACACCCTGGCTTGCCTATAAAGAAGTAATTGATTTTGATCCGCTGGATATCTATCATTACGGAAAAATAATACTTCCCGGAAAATCATTCCTGTTATTGTACGCCTATAATAAATCACTATTAAATGGTGAGATGCAGGACACGACTGTACAGTTGGTAGCCTGTTCCCCTGATGGAAAAGAGACGGACCGGATTAACCTGTATACGACCACACATGATGAAGATTACGTGTTTCGTTCATACGATGCTGTTAACCATGAAGATGGCAGTGCAACTGTGAATGAAACAGCATCCCCTGAGGAAGGCTCGTCTATATTGGACCCGAAAAGTAAGTTACTACGGAAGATTACCTATCATGTAGACGGGAATGGAAAATTCCGGGCAGCCATCAACGAGATGACCTATACAAGCCCTTCTTTCTCCGCGGAAGGGATCAGGAGGGCATTCCATACTTTTCTTAAAATGGAATCAGAAGAAAGTTTTGAAGAGGTCATTCAGGGACCGGATTTTAATACGATGCTGTTTGATGCTAGCTTTAGTGTCTCCAACAAGATAGAGGTATGGGTACATTTTTATCAGAATAACGGAGCACAGCTGGCAGAGTTGTATATCATTGGGGCAGATAAGAAGATTACAGACCGTTATGTGATGTATAAAAATCTCAGTGAAGCAGACTTTCAGCTTGTTTGTGCCAGGGATGAACCAGGACAACGGCATGATAACGCTGCTGCCAGCAGTATACTTTCCGGTTCAGCGAAGATATTAACAGAGGATAAGACACTGCAGATAACGCCGGAGGGTAAGTTCCGGGAACAATAAACGCTTTTCTTTAAGCTGATGCGGGCCAAGGGAGGAAAGGATGACAACCTCTTTCCGTCTTTGGCCCGCAATTCGTATTTTCACATAAAACCATGTAGTATGTCCGGAACGTTTTCAAAATTGAAGAATGCCTATCATCTGCTGAAGAGCATCGATTTCAAAATGCTGGCGAAACTGTCTGAGAAGGTAGACCTGTCGCAGGTGATGGCTACTGTTGCCAAAATGGATGACCAGCAGTTGAATGGTTTGATGAAGATGCTGACCAGCAGAGGAGGCAAGAAAAAACTACCACCGATTGACGGGGATTTTTATGACCTGAGCAGCCGGCTGAATGCAGAAGACCGGGCGCTGCAGCTGAAGGTGCGGGCTTTTATGGAGAAGGAGATTCAGCCTATTGTTAATGAGTATTGGATGAAAGCGGAATTTCCGTTTGAAATTATCCCGAAGTTCAGGGAGCTGAATATCTGTGGTGTTACCTATGATGGTTATGGATGTCCCAACCGTTCTTAT
Source organism: Chitinophaga sp. HK235 (assembly GCF_018255755.1). Lineage (NCBI taxonomy): Bacteria > Pseudomonadati > Bacteroidota > Chitinophagia > Chitinophagales > Chitinophagaceae > Chitinophaga > Chitinophaga sp. HK235. Next base: position 695,874 of record NZ_CP073766.1, read on the forward strand.
CTGATGGAAGGGATTATTGCGATGGAAATGGCCAGGGTGGATGCATCCATTGCTACTTTCTTTGGGGTGCAGAGTGGGTTGGCGATGGGGTCCATCTATCTGCTGGGTTCTGAAGCGCAGAAAGATGAATGGTTGCCCGGCATGCAGCAGCTGAAAACAATCGGGGCATTTGGACTTACAGAACCGGAAGTTGGTTCCGGTGCTGCCGGCGGGCTAACGACCACGGCCAAACGGGAAGGGGATACCTGGATATTGAATGGCCATAAAAAATGGATCGGCAACGCCACCTTTGCGGATGTGATCGTGATCTGGGCCAGGGATGTGGATGATAACCAGGTGAAAGGCTTTCTGTTGCGGAAAGGTACACCGGGCTTGTCGGTAGAGAAAATGCATGATAAGATGGCCCTGCGTATTGTGCAGAATGGCCTCATCTCCATGAAAGACTGTCGCGTAGCGGAATCTGACCGCTTACAGCGGGCCAATAGCTTCAGGGATACCAGCAAGGTGCTCCGCATGACACGTGCCAGCGTGGCCTGGGAGGCAGTAGGCTGTGCCCGTGGTGCCTATGAAAACGCATTGGCGTATACCCGTAGCCGTGAACAATTCGGGAAACCGATTGCTTCCTTTCAGCTGATACAGGGGCATCTGGTGGAAATGTTGTCCAACCTCACCGCTATGCAGACGATGGTATACCGGCTGTCTGAGATACAGGATGAAGGAGGGCTGAAAGATGAACATGCCTCCCTGGCAAAAGTGTTCTGTACCCTGCGTACAAGGGATGTGGTAAGAGGGGCGAGGGAAGTAATGGGCGGAAACGGTATCCTGCTGGAATATAATGTGGCCCGTTTTGTGGCAGATGCCGAAGCTATATATTCCTACGAAGGGACAAAGGAAATCAACTCGCTGATTGTAGGCCGTGCTATTACCGGTATCAGCTCGTTTGTATAAAAAATCAGAATCTTTTTTATAGATTTAAGGCTTTACAGGGCACGCCCGTAAAGCCTTCATCATTTTAAAAATCCGTTATGAATCACTCGAACCGTCGAAACTTCCTTAAAAACGTTTCCCTGGGGAGCCTTGCTGCCATTAGCATCCCTCAGATAGTGTCTGCTGCTGTAGTGGCGGATAAGATCAAAAAAGTAACTATCAAAAAAGAAGGTGTGATCCTTTTTCAGGGGGATTCCATTACAGATGTGGGCCGCAAGCGGGATGCAGCCGATCCCAACAATGGTCAGGCACTGGGAGGCGGATATCCGCATCTGACAGCAGCTTCTCTGTTGCTGAAGCGGGCAGGCGATAACCTGAAATTTTATAACAAAGGTATCAGCGGTAATAAAGTGTATCAGCTGGCAGAACGCTGGGATACTGATTGCCTGCAACTGAAGCCCGATGTGCTCAGTATCCTGATTGGGGTCAACGATTTCTGGCATACTCTCAACGGAAACTATAAAGGTACTTCCAAAGTATACCGTGATGACTACGACAAACTGCTGGACCGCACCAAACAGGCGTTGCCTGATCTGCAGCTGATCATCGGTGAACCTTTTGCTGTAAAAGGCGTAAAGGCGGTAGATGAAAAATGGTATCCTGTTTTCAATGAATACCGTGCTGCTGCCCGTGAATTGGCAGATAAATACAAAGCAACTTTTATTCCCTACCAGGCTATTTATGATAAAGCCCAACAATCAGCTCCTGCTGTCTACTGGACACCCGATGGCGTGCATCCAAGCGTAGCGGGTGCACAGCTGATGGCCGAAGCCTGGCTGCAATGCATAAAATAATTCCATCGTCTTCAAATCAACAAAGGTGCAAAGTATCTTCAGCTTTGCGCCTTTGCTGTTTTTTGTTGTGTTGTGACTTGTACCGGTTTTTTCAATTAAGTATTTCTACTGAGCGTGTAACCCCTTGCAGGTAGTAGGTTTGCATGCAATAACCCCATAAATACTTAGTCATGAAAAAATCGGTTTTTAAATGGTTTGCCCCAACAATAGTGATGTTGTCCATGCTTTTGTTCACCTATTGTAAGAAAGACAAGGATACCCCTAAAGATGCTCCTTTTGGCAAAGAATTTCTCGTAGGTAAAAAATGGCAGATGACTGGCTATACCGTTAATCCTGGTATGGACGATGGAGAAGGACATATTATTACAGATGTATACGCTGTTCTGCCAGCTTGTATGAAAGATGATTATACCGAATATTTTGCGGATGGCACCGGTGTGCAGGATGACAGTGCTGACAAATGCGCCGGAAGCCCGCAGCGGGAGACATTCAACTGGAGCCTGAAGGCAGATGGTAGCATGGAAGGACATGCTGATGATGATTTTACAGGAACCTATAAAGGGGAGAAAATCAATGGCAGCAGCTTTAAGGTGACGGGTACCGGATATTTTAAAGATGAACCAAATAAACAGCAAACAGTTACCCTCACTTTTGCCATTATCAAATAAAGAGTAGCAAATCGACATATAGCAAGAGGACCGGGTGCTTAAATGGCAGGACAGCTTCCAGAGGGGAGGCTGTCCTTTTATGTACAGGAAACATTTGTTACATTTGTTGAGACCCAAATTTCCCGTTATGAAACAGCTCTTTACCTTCATCCTGATATTTACGCAGTACGTTATGGTCTATGCTCAACAGAAAGAAAAGATACATCTGTGGCCCGGTGCCGTGCCTGGGGAAACAAATGCCCGACATCCGGCCGTTGTTACACCGGATGGCAGCAGGAATGTAGTTAGGCTGACAGATGTGACCGATCCGGTACTGGAAGTATATCCAGCCACCGGAGCACATCGTACAGGCGTTGGCGTAGTCGTATGCCCCGGTGGGGGATACAATATCCTGGCCATCAACCTGGAAGGCTATGAAATTGCTGCCTGGCTCAATAAGCTGGGTTATACTGCCTTTGTATTACAATACCGGGTGCCCGGGAAAGAAGCCGGCGCATTGCAGGATGCGCAACGGGCGATACGTGTGGTACGCAGCCGCGCCGCTACCTGGGGGCTGGACCCGGAAAAAATTGGTATGATGGGCTTTTCTGCTGGTGGTAGCCTTACCGCCAGAGCTGCTACCCTATATAACGTACAAACCTATACGCCGGTAGACAAGGCCGATTCGTTATCTGCCCGCCCGGCATTTGGTATGCTCATCTATCCGGCTTATCTCGATAAGGGAGAAGGGCGTAAACTCACTCCAGAGCTGGCCGTCAACAAACAAACACCTCCCATGTTTATTTTCGCTACTGCTGATGATACCTATGGCAACAGTGCGCTCGTAATGGCTGGCGCTATGCGGGATGCAGGCGTACCGGCTGAGCTGCATTTCTATGCCAAAGGCGGACACGGCTATGGACTTCGTCCGGGCAATACGGCTGCGGAGATATGGCCCGTACTGGCCGCCAAATGGATGCAACAGGTAATCCCATGATATAATCATGTAAATCTTTCCAGGGATTATATAAATTTTCCTGCTATGTAATCGGCAATTTTACAACAATTAAACTATACAGTTGTAATACCTAAAACCGGTTATCGCTATGGAAAAACACCAGCACATGCATATGCACATGGACCATGACCATCACGACAAAGAGCCTATGGACCACGTACATGACCACACGAAGCATGAAGAACATCCCCACCATCATCATACAGACCATACTAACCATGACGCCCACACGGAACATGGTGGACATGGCGGACATGCGGGCCACGACCATCAGGCGATGATCAACGATTTCCGTAAAAGATTTTATGTGGTATTGGTATTGACTGTTCCGGTAATGCTGCTGTCTAAGATGATACAGCTCTGGCTGGGATTACAGATCAGTTTCCCTGGTGATCAGTATGTGCTGACTGCTCTTTCTTCCATCATCTTTTTTTACGGAGGATGGCCCTTCCTTTCGGGCTGGTTGTCAGAGATGCGCCAGCGTAACCCGGGAATGATGACCCTGATAGGTTTTGCCATTACGGTGGCTTTTATTTATAGCCTGGCCACGCTGTTTGGTTTACGGGGTATGGACTTCTTCTGGGAACTGGCCACACTGATTCTGATCATGTTGCTGGGACACTGGATTGAAATGAAGTCGGTGGCCGGAGCATCCCGTGAGCTGGAACTGCTGGTGCAGCTGATGCCTGCGGAAGCGCATCTGGTGGAAAATGGCAGTATCAGGGAAGTGAAAACAGATAGCCTGCAACCGGGTGATGTGGTGCTGATAAAACCCGGAGAAAAGGTAGCTGCTGACGGTACTGTAACCGATGGCAGCAGTTATCTCAATGAATCCATGTTGACCGGTGAATCAAAACCCGTGAAAAAAAGTATAGGCGACAGGGTTATTGCCGGTTCCATCAACGGTAACCATGCATTGCATGTAAAAGTATCGCATAACGCAGCATCTTCCTACCTCTCCCAGGTCATCAAACTGGTGAATGATGCGCAGCAGGCTAAGTCCAATACACAACTGCTCGCCGACAAGGCAGCCCGTTGGCTGACGCTCATCGCCATTGTAGCAGGTATCAGCACTTTTGTATACTGGCGTATAGATGGACAGTCTATTTCTTTTGCCATGGAAAGGATGGTAACGGTGATTGTGATCTGCTGTCCGCATGCCCTTGGTCTGGCAGTGCCGCTGGTAGTAGCACGTTCCACCACCATGGCTGCCAAAAACGGGCTGCTTATAAAAAACAGGACGGCCTTTGAAAATGCCCGTAAAATCACTACGCTGGTATTTGATAAAACCGGTACCCTCACCGTTGGTAAGTTTCAGGTGGTGCAGATGGAAACACTCGACAATAGTTACTCCCGTGAAGATATACTGGTACTCGCAGCAGCAGTGGAACAACAGTCAGAGCATCCTATTGCCACTGGTATTGTAGACAAAGCCCGTTCACTGGGACTGCAGATCCCCGTTGCCTCAGAGATGCAGGCGATGGCTGGAAAGGGCATTCAGGCAAGTGTCGCAGGTAAACAGGTGATGGTGGTGAGCCCCGCCTATGTAAAAGAACAGTTTCCACAACAACAGGAAGTGGCGCAGAATGGCACTGGTACGTTATCCTATGTGATTATTAATAACAAGCCTGCAGGTTATGTAGTGCTGGCAGATGAACTGAGGCCTGAATCCTTCCCGGCTGTGCAGACACTGAAGAAGGAACGTATCGCCACTGTACTGCTCACAGGCGACAACAAAAAAGTAGCGGCGGCTGTAGCGAAGCAGTTGCAACTTGACAGTTATATTGCAGAAGTGCTGCCTCACCAGAAGCTGGAAGAAATCCGCAAACTACAGGCTGCAGGGCAGTTTGTAGCAATGACCGGCGACGGTATCAATGATGCACCGGCACTGGCTCAGGCGGATGTGGGTATTGCCATTGGCTCCGGGTCTGATATAGCTGCAGAAACAGCAGGTATTGTACTCGTCAATAGCAATCCACAGGATATCGTAAGCTTGATACGTTTTGGTAAAGCCACTTATCGTAAAATGATCCAGAATCTGGCCTGGGCTACCGGTTACAATGTCATCACCATGCCGTTGGCAGCCGGCGTACTTTATCACTGGGGCGTGTTATTGAGCCCAGCTGCCGGTGCGGTGTTAATGACAGTGAGTACGGTAATTGTGGCTATCAATGCCAGATTGCTGAAATTATAACACTTCATTATTAGTATTTCCAATAAATAATTCTATAAATTTGACCAGTGATGTTCTAAAAAACCTGTTATATGGGAATATTTGATAAACTCCGGAATGAATTTATTGACATTATTGAGTGGACAGACCCGTCCGCAGACACCATTGTATGGAAGTTTCCCCGTTACCAGAATGAAATAAAAATGAACGCCAAACTGACGGTCAGAGAATCGCAGGTGGCTGTTTTTATGAATGAAGGTAAAATTGCTGATGTTTTTCAACCGGGCATGTATACACTGACTACTCAGAACATGCCTATACTCACCACTTTACAGGGATGGAAATATGGTTTTAACAGCCCCTTTAAAGCAGATGTGTTTTTTATAAGCATGCGGCAGTTCACCAACCAGAAATGGGGCACCAAAAACCCGGTTATGCTCCGGGATGTGGAATTCGGACCAGTACGCCTGCGTGCTTTTGGCAGCTACGCTTTCCGTGTGAACGATGCAACTACATTCCTGAAGGAAGTTGCTGCCACCAACCCTGAGTACACCGTCGATGGTATCAATGAGCAGCTGCGTAATCTGGCCGTTTCCCGCGGTATGGATGCTATCGCGGAAGCGAAGATCCCGGTGCTCGACCTGGCGGCAAAGTATGATGAAGTATCACAACTGATCACCGATAAGATCCGACCAGAGTTTAACGAACTGGGTCTGGACCTGACAAAGTTTCTCATCGAAAATATTTCCCTGCCACCGGAAGTGGAAGAGGCGCTGGACAAACGCAGCAGCATGGGTATCGTGGGCAACCTGGGCGCTTATGCGCAGTTCCAGGCAGCCAATGCCATGGAAAAAGCCGCTGCCAATCCTTCGGGTGGCCTGGCTGCCGCCGGCCTGGGTGCCGGTATGGGCGCTGCCATGATGGGACAGGTAGGAAATGTGTTCCAGAACAACCAGGTTAATCAACAGCAGCCTGCCGCCGGGCCAGGCATGCCTCCACCATTGCCTGGTACAGAACCGTTTTATGTAGCTGTTGAAGGTAAACAGGCCGGTCCTTACAATATGGACCAGCTGAAACAACTGGCTGCATCCGGCGGTTTACAGTCACAAACACTGGTATGGAAAACAGGTATGGCCGCATGGGCCGCTGCCTCCACGGTACCGGAACTGGCCCCTGTGCTGGCTACCGTACCGCCACCACTGCCTTAAACCTATTCCCGATAGTAAATGTAAGTGAATGGCGTATATCCGTGGACGATATACGCCATTCATTATTCTGATGTATAAATTTTCCCGCTATCATCTATGTCTTTTGAGGAAAAAACAAGTGAAACAGTATCCTCGCTGAAATGTCAGAATTGCGGCGCCATACTGCATTATGCCCCCGGTACCAACAGCCTGAAATGTGAGTATTGCGGCACAGTGAATACTATTGAAGAAGAAAATGCAGTACCCGAAAGTATTCATGCATTTGACTATGATACTTTTATTGCAGATCTGCAAGGTCATACAGAAAATACGGAGCAGGCTGTGGTGGTGAAATGTAATAGCTGCGGTGCCTCTACTACCATGCTCCCCAATGTTACTGCTGATGCCTGTCCTTTCTGTGCTTCGCCGCTGGTAGTGCAGCAGGGGACTTCAACAACCATCCTGCAGCCACATTATGTACTACCTTTCGTAGTGAGCGATAAGGAAGCCCAGCAATATTTCCAGCAATGGATGAGCAAGTTGTGGTTTGCGCCGTCTGATCTGGTAAGAAAAGTAAAAGATGCTTCCAGACAGCAACTGAAAGGGGTATATATACCTCACTGGAGTTATGATACCAATACCGTGACTTCCTATCGTGGTCAGCGGGGAGAATACTATTACACTACCGAAACCTATACAGAGGAAGTGAATGGTAAAACGGAGACACGTACACGTCAGGTGCGTCATACAGCCTGGTACAACGCTTCCGGCGTAGTAGATAATTCATTCCGTGATGTATTGGTTACTGCGAGTCCTTCGCTGCCCCGTAAAATGGCAGAGATACTGGAACCCTGGCATCTGGACCAGCTTAAAGCCTACGATGGGCGCTATCTGAGCGGTTTCAGGGCAGAACTCTACCAGACCAATGCAGAGCAGGGACTGGCCATCGCCAAAAAGAGAATGGACCCCGTTATCCAGGATGAAATCCGTTCAGATATTGGTGGTGATGAGCAGTCTATTGACAGTTACAATGTCCAGTATAACGAGCTCGGACTGAAGTACCTGTTGCTGCCGGTATGGTTGAGTGCTTACCGTTATGATAACAAGCTGTATCATTTTGTAGTCAACGCCAGCACCGGCGAAGTGACGGGCGACCGCCCCTACAGCTGGATGAAAATAGTCGGTCTTATTGTCGCTATTATCGTTGCAGCTGTCATTATCTATCTTGCCACCCAGCAATAACTTTATAGGGGTTGATCAATTACGATCGACCCCGTTTTTTTATCCCCCGTTATTTTACATACTGAGGAAATGCTTCTACAATAAAGCATCCCCGGCCATTAGCCTATCTTCATTACATCTTCTTCCTTAATAAATTAATGCTGCTTCTTCCGCACATGGTACCTTTTTTGTCGCATGCAGGGAGAAAGAGAAACCTTTATTTACCCAATAATTTCAATAGCCATGAAAAAGTCAATCTTTTTTGTAACGGCGCTGTTGGGTGCATGGATGTTGCATTCCTGTGGCAATAGACACAATCCACAACATGAGAAACCTGAAGATTCAGCCAACGCCATCAATGAGACAATGAGAAAAGTGGATGACACCTCTTCTGCGTTTGCAGTGGACGCAGCTGACAAAAACATGATGGAAATACAGTTGGGAAAACTGGCGCAGGAAAAGGCTGAAAACCCGAGAGTGAAAGCATTTGCCACTATGATGGTGGAAGAACATACCAAAGCCAATGATCAGTTAAAGACAATTGCCAGCAGAAAAGGAATTGTACTGCCAACAGAACTGTCTACCGCATCAAAGAATTTTATCGATAGATGGAGCAAAAAAAAGGTGGAACGCTTTGATAAGGAATATATACGCGAGATGGTGGACCACCATAACCAGGATGTGAAGGATTTTGACAACGCCGCCAATAACCTGCAGGATGAAACACTGAAAGAATGGGCCAGAAAAATGTTGCCTGTTCTGATGGTGCACCAGGATTCCGCCAGGGCTATTAGTGAATCTCTGTAGTCAATTACGAATTACGAATGAATGAAAAATTGTGTTAATCCGTAATTCGTAATTGATAACCTGATCATAATAGATCGTTGTATTCCGGGTGTTTTTTCATATAGGCGTGTACGTAAGGGCACAAGGGTTTTACCTTCAGATGGTTGGCCCGTGCATACTCCAATACATATTTGGCCAGTTGGGAGGCAATACCTTTACCTTCCAGTTCCGGCGGTACTTCCGTGTGTATATAGGCGATGCCGCCGGGGAACAGTTTATAAACAATAAAGGCGGTGTGCCCGTCTACCACTGTTTCGAACTGGTGTTTGGTGGTGTTTTGCTGAATAGTAAGTTCCATATATTATTCGTTGTCTGTAAATCCTGTTTTAATATGTGTACCGTCGCAGTAGGGCATATTGGAAGAGCTCCCACAGCGACAGAAAGCGGTAACCTTATACTCCTGTGTTTCGTGGCCGGATGTATCCTTTGTATGAATGCTGCCATATATCAGCCTCGGACCATTAGGTACTATCTCTGCCAGGCTGCTTGCGGTTATCTCCGGAGATGATCCATCTGCCAGCACTTCCTTGTTCATAAAATAAGTGAGCGCACCGGATGGACATTTTTTTACCTGTTGTATGATCCGTTCTGTGTTACTGCCTGCAGCATTGATCCATGGTTTGGCATGAGGATCAAATACCTCAGGGAGGCCGCGGAAACATACTTCCGAGTGTTTGCACACTTCGGGTTTCCATACGATGGTTACTTCACCATTGGAGTATGTTTTGGTAATGTCTTTCATATCAATCTGCTTTAGTATTGATAATAATAGGGTTCGAAAGTACTTTATGAACAGGGCATGCATGGGCTATTTCCATCAGCCTTTTCCTTTGTGTTTCATCGAGGTCGCCTGTAATATGTACGAGGCATTCGATGACGGTTGTTTTTGGATCTGGTTTGGCATCACTGTCAAACCGGAGTTCTACATCTATCTTTTCCACCGGCCATTTTTTTCGTGCCGCATACATAGTGAGCGTGATGGCGGTACAGGAGCCCAGACTGCTGAGTAATAACTCGCCGGGAGTAGGGCCGGTATCGCCACCAGACACCTCTGCCGGTTCATCTGCCAGCCATCGGTGGTCTCGTGCTGAAATTGATACCTGATACGGAATTCCTTCGATACTTACTTTTACTTCTTCGTTCATTTTATTGCGGTGTTACCGGAAATTTTCCTTTACCCAGCCTGCGGCCAGGTCAATATCCTGTTGTGTTAATTGATGTCCTGCATTGATATCGTAGTTGCTTACCTGGAAGCCGTTGGCAGTTAGCAGGGTGGCATAGGCTGCGGTGGCAGCAGGTTCTACGGTGTGGTCTGTTTTTCCTGAGCTCATGAATACAGGCTGTTGCCGCGTGGTTTCAAACGGATCTTCAATACCATGCAACGGCTGCATAGGCCGGAAAAGTACGGCGCCTGCCAGCAGTTCGGGATAGAGCATCAGCACAGCCCCTGCAATATTGGCACCGTTGGAATACCCGGCAGCTACGAGCTGCTGCAGGTCAAACCCTTCTTTGGCCGACAGTTCCTTAAGAAAGTGGACCATTTCATGTGTTCTGAAATGTACATCCTGCTCATCAAAAACGCCCATGGACAGCCGGCGGAAGAAGCGGGGCATACCCTGTTCCTGTACATTGCCCCGAAGGCTTAATACATGGAAATGCGGTGCCATAGCCGGTGCCAGCGGCAACATATCCCGCTCATCACCACCGGTACCATGCAGTAATAATAACGTATAGGCGTTATGGTTAGCTGCCGGCTGGTAAATATATTGCAAGGGTTGAAAGTCCATCTTAAACCAGTTTAATCAGTTTCTGTTCTATCTCTGCCCGCTGTGGTTCGAATTGAGCGGGCAACATCAGATGCGTACCCAGTTCGTCAACAGACTCATCTACAGTGAATCCGGGCGTGTCTGTAGCCAGTTCAAAAAGCACGCCGCCCGGCTCTCTGAAATATACAGAGCGAAAATATTTCCGGTCCAGCTGTGGAGTGGCATTTAATCCCAGTGCTTCCAGTTTTTCACGGTAGTGCAGTTCCATAGCATCATCTTTCATGCGGAAGGCAATATGATGAATGCTGCCACCAGCCACATGGCCGCGGAGTTCGCCCTTGGCTTCTACCAGATCGATATAATTGGCGGTATCGCCGGCAGGGCTGGCAAAACGGTACCGGTTGGCATGATGTTTAATCAACTCAAACCCGAAAACGGATACCAGCAGATCGGCGGTGGCCTGTATGTCGTCCAGGGTCAGCGTGACATGATGAAAGCCACGGGTGGCGTTTTCAGCGCTCACCTCGGCTGTTTCCCAGGGTACACGGTCATCTGTTTTTTCAGGTACGGTCAGCTCTATCTTAAGTCCGTCCGGGTCCAGGAAAGTAAGGTATATCTCCCCGAATTTGGAAGAAGGCTTGTTGTAAATAATATTGGCGGCATCCAGCCTTTTCAGCCAGAAATTAATGCTGCCCTCCGGTATGGAATAGCCAATCTCTGTGGCCATATGGGTGCCTCTGCGTCCGGCCATTATATCTTCCCAGGGAAAGAATGTCAGAATTGTGCCAGGGCTACCTGTTTTGTCTCCATAGTAAAAGTGATAGGTATGCGGATCGTCAAAGTTCACCGTTTTCTTAACAAAACGCAATCCCATTATCCTCGTATAAAAATCATAATTCTTTTTTGCATTACCGGAAATCGCGGTAATATGATGCAGTCCTGTTATTGCTTGATCCATATGCCTTTTCATTTTGAGGATTCTTTGATTTTCGATTTTCTGATGAATGCGTAGTCACATCAAAAAATCGAAAATCAAAAAATCAGTCGTCAGTATTATTACTGCTTCAGCAGTTGTACTTCACATTGTATCTTTACTTCATCGCTGACCATTACGCCACCGGCTTCTGTCGCGGCGTTCCATGTCAATCCGAAATCCTTGCGGTTGATTTTACCATTGATCGTAAAACCGGCTTTGGTATTGCCCCAGGGATCTTTTACAACGCCACCGAATTCAACATCCAGCTTCACGTTTTTAGTCACATCACGGATGGTCAGATCGCCATGCAGTACATAAGAGCCGTCATTGTCCACACTTTCAATTTTGGTGGCTGCAAAACTGATGTTCCGGAACTTGTTGACATCAAAGAAGTCGGGGGAACGGAGGTGCTCATCACGCTGCGTATTGGCTGTGGTGATTGAATCCACATCAACCGTAGCAGTAGCTTTGGCGTTTAGAAAGTCTTCTCCTTCTGTTTCAGCTTCTACCCGGAAGTTGGTAAACCTGCCGGTAACATTGGTAATCATCAGGTGTCTGATCTTGAAAGAGAGTTCGCTGTGATCGGCGTCGGATACCCATTTTAGTTTTGCCATAATCGATGAGATGTTTTATTGATGATTAAATAGTTTGTCTTATTGACACTGCAAATTTCAGATAAAGTGCAGTGGGTTGAAATGGATAAAATAAACTTAATGATGTACAAAAATTTCCCGGACTGGTTAAATATAACGCTTTAGTAAGGAAGTATGCTGTCTCAGCTTATGTTTAAATTTTTTTGCATAATATAAACATTATGCATGAAAAATTGTTCAATTGTGTTGAGGCTGTCGTCGCTGCTGCCGCTGACACCTCCATTGTACAAACAGGGGGATCACGCAGGATCAGTGATTCACCTGTTGTGTCGTAGATTTTTTATCTTTTGCTGGCATTAAGGCAATTAAGAAGGTTGAACAAAAAGCAACAACCTTTATCTTTGTAAGGTGTACGCAATAGTAGATATAGAAACCACAGGCGGCCATGCCAGCGCCAACGGAATTACCGAGATCGCCATCTACCTGTCTGATGGCCGGGAGGTCACCCAGCATTATCAGACGCTGATTAATCCGGGTGTTCCTATTCCTTATTACATAGAATCACTGACGGGCATCACCAACAGTATGGTGGCAGAAGCTCCGCCCTTTGAAGCGGTGGCACCGATGATACATGGGCTGTTACAGGACCGGATCTTTGTAGCGCATAATGTCAACTTTGATTATTCCTTTGTAAAGCATCATCTGGCGGCTGCCGGCTTCGAACTGCAATGCAAAAAACTCTGTACTGTAAGGCTGGGCCGCAAAATCTTTCCGGGCCTGCCTTCGTATAGCCTGGGTAACTTCTGCCGGCATATGAATATTCCGGTCAACGGCCGCCACCGCGCCGGCGGCGATGCGGAAGCTACCGCCAAACTTTTTGCCCTGATGCTGCAGCATGACACAGAAAAGGCCATCGCCACCGCCCTCAAAGTAGGCTCCAAAGAGCAGTTCCTGCCACCTAACCTGGAGCCGGAGGTGGTGAAACAGCTTCCGGAAGTACCGGGTGTCTATTATTTTCATGATGTCAAAGGCAAAGTGGTGTATGTAGGAAAAGCCAAGGATATACGTAAACGTGTCAACAGTCATTTCTCCGGTCATAGCGCCAGCAGGCAGCGACAGAATTTCCTCCGGACAATCTTTAATATCACTTATCAGGAAACCGGTACGGAGCTGATGGCCTGTATCCTGGAGTCGGTGGAGATAAAGCGGCTCTGGCCGGCATTCAACCGTGCCCAGAAAAGGGTGGAGTTCCGCTACGGCTTCTATCTCTTTGAAGACCAGGAAGGGTACCTCCGGTTGGCAATCGAGAAAAGACGGAAGTTCAGTACGCCCGTACATGCTTTTAACATGCTGATAGACGGGCACCGGCTGCTGCGCGCCCTGATCAAACAATTTGAACTGTGTCCTAAGTTGTGTTTTCTGCAAAAGGGGGAGGGTACCTGTGCCGGTGTGACGGCTGCCACCTGCCATGGAGCCTGCGACAAACGGGAAGCCCCTGAAACCTATAACCAACGGGTGAAAGCGGCCATCGCTTTTTTGCAGGAGCAGCAACCGTCTGTAGTGATCATGGACAAAGGCCGCAATAGCGATGAACAAAGCTGTATCCTGCTGGAAAAAGGCCGGTTCTACGGTATGGGTTATGTGCCGGCACACCTCCGGGCTACTGACGCCGAAACGCTCAGGCCCCATCTCACACAATACCCGGAAAATGAAGTGATCATTAGTTTGCTGCGGCCTTACGCTACAAACAGCAAACAATTATCATCCCCCCAATAAAATCAACAAAAGGTAAAAAAATCAGAAGAATCAGTTTGAATCATGCAAATCATAGTTACTTTTGCACCTCGCAATTGTGATAATTAATCTGTGATATTCAATCTTTAATTAATAGTTCATGTTAGAATCAAATTTCAAATTCCCGGGTCAGACCGCCTTTTACAAAGGGAAAGTACGTGATGTATACACCATTGAGGACAGACTCATGGTAATGGCCGTTAGTGACCGTATCTCCGCGTTTGATGTGGTATTGCCCCGTCCTATTCCTTACAAAGGACAGGTACTGAACCAGGTAGCGGCCATCATGCTGGAAGCTACTAAGGATATCGTACCTAACTGGGTAAAAAGTACCCCGCTGCCTAACGTAACCATAGGTTTGAAATGCGAAACCTTCCCGGTAGAAATGGTAGTTCGCGGAAACCTCACCGGTCATGCGTGGAGAACTTATAAAACCGGACAGCGTGTACTCTGTGGCGTTACTATGCCGGAAGGCCTGAAGGAAAATGACTTTTTCCCTGAGCCAATCATCACACCAACCACCAAAGCACATGAAGGTCACGATGAAGATATCTCCCGTGAAGAAATCATTGCCCAGGGTCTGGTGAGCAAAGAAGATTACGAGCAACTGGAAAAATACACCCTCGCGCTGTTTGCAAGAGGTAAGGAGCTGGCTGCACAACGTGGTCTGATCCTGGTAGATACCAAATATGAATTCGGTAAAATTGGTGACACCATCTACGTGATCGATGAAATCCACACACCGGATTCTTCCCGTTACTTCTATGCTGAAGGTTACGAAGAAAATCAGCAAGCCGGCAAACAACAACGCCAGCTTAGCAAGGAATTTGTTCGTGAATGGCTGATGGAAAACGGTTTCCAGGGTAAAGACGGTCAGCAGGTACCTGAAATGACCGACGCTTTCGTTAACAGCGTGAGCGAGCGTTATATCGAGCTGTTTGAGAACATCACCGGTCAGAAATTTGTGAAAGAAGATGTGACACCGGAAGAAGCAGAAGCGAAAATCGTCGCAGCGCTGAAACAATTCTAAACTGTCACAGACGCAAGATAAAGAAAAGACCCGGGCATGATCTGCATGCGCCGGGTCTTTTCTTTGATGCGTAATTCGATTGACTTATTTTTGCAATAAAGATATCCGATTGAAACATTTAGCCGCACTCAATAAATACTTCATAGCCCAGAAATGGCGCCTTATCCTGGGACTGTTGTTTACCGCCATATCTATCGTATTCAGCATTTTTCAGCCCATCATGGTCCGGCAGATCTTTGACCTGCTGTCGCATAACCTGGATGAGTACCGTATACTCAGTGACACCGGACTTAAAGGTGCCTTCCGGTCAGATTTCTCCCATATCCTGGCATTTTACGGCGTCAGCATTCTGGTCTTTGCTTTGCTGAGCGGTTTCTTTCTCTTCCTGCAAAGACAGACGCTCATTGTGATGAGCCGTCATATTGAATATGACCTGAAGAATGAAATTTATCAGCACTACCAGCGGCTTGACCTCAACTTTTTCAAAATGCACCGTACCGGTGACCTCATGAGCCGTATTACGGAAGATGTTTCCCGGGTGCGGATGTACGTAGGGCCTGCCATTATGTATGCTTCCCGCACGGTGTTTCTGATTGTGATCATCGTATACCTGATGCTAAAGGTAAACCCGCTGCTGACACTGTATACATTATCGCCGTTGCCCTTTCTGGCCCTCATGATTTATTATGTGAACCGGGTTATCCATCGCAAAAGTGAGAAGATACAGGCTGAGCTGTCTAATATCACGTCTATTGCCCAGGAGTCCTATTCCGGCATACGGGTGATCAAATCCTATGTACAGGAAGGAGCCAGTGGCCGGCATTTTGAAAGCGCGAGTGAAGCTTACAAGAACAGCTCCATCAGTCTGGCAAAAACGGACGCACTATTTCAACCCGCCATGGCACTGATGATCGGGCTGAGCGTTATCCTCACTATTTTTATTGGTGGTATACAGGTGATCGCTGGTAATATCACAGTGGGGAACCTGGCGGAGTTTGTGATTTATGTAAACATGCTGATGTTCCCGTTTTTATCTATCGGGCTGGTGGCAACGATGATACAGCGTGCGGCCGCCTCACAGCAACGCATAAACGAATTTCTGCAGATTGAGCCGGGTATTAAAGATGAACCCGGTGCCCGGTCTGTGGAGCTCAACGGCACCATTCGCTTTGATCATGTAACGTTTACATACGCTCATACGGGTATCACCGCGTTAAAAGATGTCAACCTGCGTATTGAGGCTGGGCAGAAAGTGGCGATCATTGGCCGTACCGGTTCCGGGAAGAGTACGCTGGCACAGCTGCTGATCCGTATGTTTGATCCCCAGGAAGGTAAGGTAATGCTGGATGACCAGGATGTGCGTTACCTGCATCTGGAGCAGCTGCGTTCCCGGATCAGTTATGTGCCGCAGGACGTGTTTCTGTTCTCTGATTCCATCGCCAACAACATCCGCTTTGGTGATCCTGCAGCTAATCTGCAGGCTGTCCGGCAAGCTGCCCGGCAGGCTTCGGTGGAGAAAGATATCCTTGGCTTTAATGAAGGTTTCGACACGGAGATAGGAGAGCGCGGCGTAACCCTCAGCGGTGGCCAGAAACAACGTATATCCATCGCCCGTGCCCTCATCAAGGACCCTGGTATCATGATCTTTGATGACTGCCTCTCTGCCGTAGACGCCCGTACGGAAAAAGAGATCATCGGTAACCTCTATGCCTATCTGAAGGATAAAACCGCGCTGATCATTACCCATCGTATCTTTTCACTTTTTGAGTTTGATAAGATCATTGTATTGGATGAAGGAAAGATAGTGGAAGAAGGGACACATGAAGAATTATTATCATTGAATGGTTACTATGCAGAGCTGTACGCAAGACAGCAATCCGGTGAAGACGAAAGTGTAACTGAGTAACAATCATAATCTTGTATATGCCCGGCCATAGCCCGTTACAGGGAAGTTTTATGTTTTTTCAAAATCATTTAAAAATATTTTGATATTTGTAAAACAATAGTATATTTGTTCCTTATTGTAACAGGATTTGATTCGTTAACACTTAAATCTATCAACTGTGGCGTACGAAAACAACAATCAACAGGAAAGAAACAATGATAGCATCTTTTCTAAACGATTGAAAGCGGGCAAAAGAAGAACGTACTTCTTTGATGTAAAGACCACTCGGGGAAATGATTACTTTCTTACTATTACGGAGAGTAAGAAACGTTTTAATGACAACGGTTATGACAGGCACAAGGTATTCCTGTACAAGGAGGACTTTAACAAGTTCCTGAATGCATTAACCGAAACTATCAACTATGTAAAAACAGAGTTGATGCCCGATTTCGATTTTGATGCCTACAATCACGATTATGTGCAGGAAGACCAGGAGGAAACAGACGGCGACAATGAGGTATCCCGTACCGCAGATGTAGCAGTTTCCGCGCCGGTTGTTGCGGCATCCGCCCCAGCTTCACATAGCGCTGACGAGGTAGATAAATGGTAACGGTGATGCCTATGATGCCCTTCTGAAACCAACAAGAAAAATCATAGGTTTTCTTTTAACTTATAAAGCGAATCGCCCATTGATACATATCAATGGGCGATTCGCTTTTTTTGTTGTGTTTATTGTTTTCTTAACTTCTTGAATGCGTTGATTAATCCGTTCGTACTGGCGTCGTGGTTAGTGATAAGCTCTTCGTTCTGCAGTTCAGGCAGGATTTTACCAGCGAGCTGTTTACCCAGTTCTACGCCCCATTGGTCGAAGCTGTAGATGTTCCAGATAACACCCTGTACAAATATTTTATGTTCGTAGAAGGCGATCAGCATACCAAGGGAGCGGGGGGTGATTTCTTTCAGCAGGAAGGAGTTGGACGGGCGGTTGCCGGTAAATACTTTGTAGGGCAGTACCCGTTTGATTTCTTCTTCTGAAGTGTTGGCCTGTTTCAGTTCTGCCAGTACTTCCGCTTCGGTTTTACCATTCATAAGGGCTTCCGTTTGTGCGAAGAAGTTAGAGAGCAGTTTCACATGGTGGTCGCCGATAGGGTTGTGGCTGATGGCCGGTGCGATGAAGTCGCATGGAACCAGGCGGGTACCCTGATGTATCAATTGGTAAAACGCATGTTGACCGTTGGTGCCTGGTTCACCCCAAACGATAGGACCTGTTTCGTAATGTACAGGCTGGCCGTTGCGGTCTACATGTTTTCCGTTGCTCTCCATATTACCTTGCTGGAAGTAGGCAGGGAAACGGTGCATGTATTGATCATAAGGCAGGATAGCTTCAGTGGCTGCACCCAGGAAGTTGCAGTTCCAGATGCCTGCCAGCGCCATGATAGCAGGTATGTTTTCGGCCAGGGGTGTTTGTGTAAAGTGATTGTCGGCTGCATGTGCACCATTGAGCAGTTCGATGAAATTTTCGTAACCGATCGTCAGTGCGATAGATAGGCCGATAGCGGACCACAGAGAATAACGGCCGCCAACCCAGTCCCAGAATTCAAACATGTTATTGGGATCGATGCCGAAGGCTGTCACTGCTTTTTCGTTGGTAGATAAAGCAGCAAAATGTTTGGCAACGAATTTTTCGTCTTTAGCGTGTTCCAGGAACCAGTTCCGCGCAGTATGTGCGTTGGTCATGGTTTCCTGCGTGGTAAATGTTTTCGAAGCAATGAGGAAGAGCGTTTCATCAGGAGTGATGTGCTTCAGTGTTTCCGCAATGTGTGTGCCGTCAACGTTGGAAACGAAGAAAGGCTGGATGCCTGGCTTCCAGTAAGGTTTCAGGGCTTCGGTCACCATTACCGGACCCAGATCAGAGCCACCGATACCGATGTTGACAATATAACGTATAGGCTTGCCCGTATAACCTTTCCATTCACCGGAATGTATCTGCCGGCAGATATGATCCATTTTATTCAGGACGCCGAGTACGTCCGGCATAACATCGCGGCCGTCGAGCAGTACGGGTTTGCCGGAGAAGTTGCGCAGTGCGGTATGCAGTACGGCACGGTTTTCTGTGACGTTGATTTTTTCTGCATGGAACATGGCTTTGATGGCGTTGCTGACGCCGCTCTCTTCTGCCAGTGCCAGCAGCATGCTGCGGGTTTCTTCGGTTATCAGGTTCTTGGAATAGTCAAACAGGGTGTCCTCCAACTGAAGGGAAAACGTAGCAAAACGTTCTCTGTCTTCCATAAACAAGGTACGCATCTGTACCTTTTTCATTTCATCGGCATGTTTTTGCAATGCCTGCCACGATTTCGTGGCTACAGGACTGATAGTAGGAAACATAATTTCTGTTATTAATTGCGCCTCAAAAATAATCTTTTACTTTTTATGATTGCGTTATGATCGCGGTTTCCTGTACAATTGCCAGGAAATAGCGATTGCGATAATACCGATGGCAATGATGCAGGTATGGATGATGGGTTGTTGTTCCATCATACCTGCATCTCTTCGTTTGATGAGTATGCCGTAAAAAGCCCATACTGCTACCAGTGCATGAATAATATTGTTTCTGCGCAGCACCATGATGATACTGATCAGTGTGCCGAGTGATATCATGCTGATAGTCCATACTATCTGAAACCCGCTGCTGCCGGCCCATCCGGTGTATGTCAGCATAGTGGTGATGTTTGCAAGCGTAGCAATATTTACCCAGCCGAGGTAGAGACTGAAAGGAAAATAAATGAATAATTTTTCAGGTAGGGTAGCCGGTTTACTGGCGATTCCGACATTGATATGAATGATAAAAAGTGCCGCCAGCAGAATGAGTATAAGCCCAACAGTTACAGGTATCAGTTCATAATGCCAGGCGAAGAGCCAGGTAGTGTTGGCCACACAACTAATCAGAAACCATTCTTTCAGACAGTTCATCACATGAGCCAGTAGCCGGGGTTGTTTGCCGGAAAAGGCCAGCCATAACTGATATACTATAAAACATAATAACGATAGATAGATCAGGCCCCAGATGTAGAAAGTGAAAGGCGGCGGTGTAAAGAGGGTAGGGTATTCATCTGAAACCTCTCTTATTTTTTTGCCGTTGATAGGCAGCAGCCATGCCAGCGCATTAGCGGCAAGCATGATGATAAAAGCCAGTGTATTAAAAACGGATTTGTTTTTATAGTGGAGGGTTTCATGGGATACCATCATGTAGCAGAAACTTTTTTTATATTAAGTTTTTTGATATTATGGATATGGTTACCAGCAGATTCAGCAAAAATTATGCTAAAGCTGTGTTAAATGATAGCAGTATCAACCGGTAGAATTGTATTGACATTAGCAGAATTGTACATTTTTCCTTACATTTGCCCGCTATGACAATAGAGCAACTTAAAGCTATGAGGGACCGTCTTTACGTCCTGGGAGGTTTTCTTTAACGTCCCTGACCGATTAGCTAAAATAGAAAACGACAAACAATTAAGCCTGGCCCCCGGTTTTTGGGATGATAACGCCAGAGCTACGGCTATCCTGAAAGAAATCAAGGTAAACAAATATTGGGTTGACCTTTATGATCAGGTACAGACTGCTATCGAAGACAGCAGCGTACTCAATGATTTCTTCAAAGAAGGAGAAGCAACGGAAGAAGAAGTAGCGCAGGCTTACAGCAACGCGTTGTCTGCTTTGGAAGACCTGGAATTCAAATCCACCTTGAATCAGCCGGAAGACGAAATGCCGGCAGTACTGACAATCAACTCCGGCGCGGGTGGTACCGAAAGCCAGGATTGGGCGGAGATGCTGCTGCGTATGTATCGGATGTATGGTGAAAAACAAGGCTGGAAAGTTTCTGAAATCGATACCCAATACGGGGAGGGCGCCGGTATTAAATCTGCCACCCTCGAATTCGATGGAGACTTTGCCTACGGACATCTGAAAGCAGAAAGCGGTGTACATCGCCTGGTACGTATTTCCCCGTTTGATTCAAATGCACGCAGGCATACTTCCTTCGCTTCCGTATATGTATATCCGTTAGTGAACGACACGATCGAGATCGCTGTCAATCCTGCCGATCTGGAATGGGAGTTTTACCGTTCCGGTGGTAAAGGCGGACAAAACGTAAACAAAGTGGAGACAGCTGTGCGATTGAAGCACGTTCCTTCCGGCATCATCATCGAATGTCAGCAGGCACGTACACAAGGTGAGAACCGTGAAAAAGCACTCACCATGCTGAAATCCCGTCTGTATGAAGAAGAACTGCGTAAACGCGAAGAGCTGAAAAACGCTGCCAATGCCAACAAACGTAAAATCGAATGGGGCTCGCAGATCAGGTCTTACGTATTTCACCCCTATAAAATGATCAAAGACCACCGCACCGACTATGAAGTAGGTAACGTGGGTCCCGTGATGGACGGTGAGCTGAATGGTTTTATCAAGGCTTACCTGATGATGCAGAAGGAAGAGGACAATAATTGATAACAATAGGTAAATAATGAATAGGTTTCTGCTGCAAATTGCTTTGTAAATTTGCAGCGGAAACTTTTTTTGTTATTAGTTGATTCTTAATTGATACACCAACAAAATCTGAGGAAATGAATACAGGATATTTTGAATATGCAGCACCTGCGAATGAGCCAGTACTGAGTTATGCACCGGGTTCTCCGGAAAGGGCTGCGCTGAAGAAGCAATTGGCAGCCTTTAAAGCTGAAGTGGCAGATATTCCAATGTATATCGGTGGTAAGGAAGTTCGCACCGGTAATACTGTGGATCTCCGTCCGCCGCATGAAATCAAACACAAGTTGGGCCATTTCCACCAGGGCGATGCTTCCCATGTAAAAGCCGCTATCGCTGCCGCACTGGAAGCCCGCGAAAAATGGGCGAACATGGACTGGGAACAACGTGCCGGCATCTTCCTGCGTGCAGCTGATCTGATCGCCACCAAATACCGTTTCCACATAAACGGGGCCACTATGCTCGGTCAAAGTAAAAATGCCTTCCAGGCAGAGATCGACAGCGCCTGCGAACTGATCGACTTCCTCCGTTATAATGTTCACTTCCTGAGCGAAATCTACCGCCAACAGCCTGTAAGCGCACCTGGCATTCACAACAGAATGGAATACCGTCCGCTGGAAGGTTTCGTACTGGCCGTGACACCATTCAACTTCACCGCTATTGCCGGCAACCTGCCTACTTCCGCTGCCATGTGTGGTAACGTAGTAGTATGGAAACCTGCCAACACACAGGTATTTGCGGCTAACATGATCATGAAGATCCTGATTGAAGCTGGTCTGCCTGAAGGTGTTATCAACCTCGTATACGCCGGCGGTCCGCTGATCGGTGATATCTGCTTCGCAGATCCGCATTTTGCAGG
Organism: Chitinophaga sp. HK235; assembly: GCF_018255755.1. Taxonomy (NCBI): domain Bacteria; kingdom Pseudomonadati; phylum Bacteroidota; class Chitinophagia; order Chitinophagales; family Chitinophagaceae; genus Chitinophaga; species Chitinophaga sp. HK235. Next base: position 718,192 of record NZ_CP073766.1, read on the forward strand.
TATCCACTTCACCGGCTCTACCGGTGTGTTCCAGACCATGTGGAAAACCATCGGCGAAAACATCCACAAATACAAATCCTATCCCCGCATCGTAGGTGAAACCGGTGGTAAGGACTTCGTGGTAGTACACAAATCCGCTGACGTGGACATCGCTGTGACTGCACTCGCCCGTGGCGCTTTCGAATACCAGGGTCAGAAATGCTCTGCCGCTTCCCGCGCTTATATACCAAGCAATCTTGCAGACGAAATAAAATCAAAACTGGTCGCTGAAATTAAAACCATGAAAATGGGTACCACAGAAGATTTCAGCAACTTCATCAATGCCGTGATCGATGAAAGATCTTTTGATAAGATCGCTCAATACATCGACAACGCTAAAAACGATCCTAAGGCTAAAGTCATTGCCGGCGGTAATTACAACAAAACAGAAGGTTACTTCATCGAGCCAACTGTGATCGAAGCTGCCGATCCTAAGTACGTGACAATGCGCGAAGAAATCTTCGGACCCGTATTAACGATCTATGTTTACGAAGCAGATAAATTTGAAGATTTACTGACTACCGTTGATTCTACTTCTGAATACGCGCTCACCGGTGCTATCATTGCTCAGGACCGCTATGCAGTAGAACTGGCCACCAGAAAACTGGTGAACAGTGCAGGTAACTTCTACATCAACGATAAGCCAACCGGCGCAGTTGTAGGCCAGCAGCCTTTCGGCGGCGCCCGTGCTTCCGGTACCAACGATAAAGCCGGTTCCATGCTGAACCTCTACCGTTGGCTGAGTGCAAGAAGCATCAAGGAAACTTTCGTTCCGGCTACCGATTACCGTTATCCGTTCCTGAAAGAAGCTTAATGTGAAATGTTCATGACTTGATATAAAGGCGGTGAATGTATATTCACCGCCTTTTACTTATTTTGTAAGCGAAAACAATATGACGATATGGAGGCTCCAAAGGAAGATATAATTACCATCGTGAAGGGATATTTTGAAGAACGCCACAAAATATGGCGGGTAGGGGATCTTGAGCAACGTCTGATTGCCAACGGTTACCAGCCACAGGTAGCCAGCCGTGAGGCTCTTATGGCTTTTGGAAATTTTTTCAAAGAGAAGAAAAGGAAAGATGGTGTCAGGGTATTGGTTTACCTGGGATTGGCCGCCGTATTTCTGATAAGAATATTACTGATGAGTAACAAGATTGGCAACGTACCGGAAGTGTCCGGATTTCTGGCCCTTACTGCGTTTGCACTGGTGATGGGGCTGATCGGATTGCTGAAATTGTTTCAGCTGAGAGAGGAAATTGTTTCTTTCAGAGACCTGCGTAAACTGTAGGCTACTACTGCATGTGCTATCGCTGGCAGAATGATACTACACTGAATACAACTATCCTGCACTATGGACATGGTAACGACGTCCCGCTGCTGGACAGTACTATGAAAGTTTACCACCTGCAACGGGACGGCTGGATTACCGAATAAAAAATATTACATTTTCTTTAATGCTTCCAGCGCTTCCGTGACATGTTTTTCTCCATCACGGAGACTGTTGAATTCATGCACTACGATACCATTTTTGTCTACCACATAAGTCACACGGCCCGGAATTACAAAGGTTTTGGGCACCCCAAATAATTTCCTGACTTCATTTTTCGGATCACTCAGCAACGTAAAAGGCAAATTGTGATGCGTTGCAAAACTCCGGTGGGAGGCCACGTTATCTGCACTGATACCGATTATCATCGCTCCGTATTTCTGAAAATCATGGTACGAATCACGGAAAGAACAAGCTTCTTTGGTGCATACACTGGTTTCGTCTTTTGGATAAAAATAAATTACCAGAGGCTGCTTGCCCAGTACTGTGCTGAGGTCGAAGGTTTTACCTTGCTGGTCCTGCAGGCTGAACACAGGCACTTTGTCTCCGGTTTTTATTTGTCCCTGGGAGGAGGTGCCCCAGAACTGTAAGAAAGCGGCCATAGTAATGATTAGCTTTAATGTTTTCATAGCTTCTATTTGCTATTACTAAAGTACGACAGATGAAGGTAAATCAGGACAACTAATTTCCCCGACATCAGAAGTGAAAGTTGACCCCAAACTGTATATTGTTAATACCAAAGTTTTTGAAGAGTCCTACCTGTGTGTAATTGTTTTTGGTGTCCCCTACATCGGTCGTAGTCCGATTGGCGCTAAACATAGATCCAAGATTCATGGTCACAGAAAAGGCCGGCGTTATATGAAAAAGCAGTCCGGGTGTGATGTTCAGACCATAATTTGTCTCTTTGGTTTTGGGATAGTAGACATTATTGGGCCAATCGGAATGCGCATCTATGGAACCAAAAGTAACGCCTAGTGAACCGTCTGCATATACTGATAATTTATTCCAGATGGATTGTTCGTACCGTACAAAAGGGCTGATAGTCCAGAAATTTGTTTTGTACTGCGATATTCCTTGTTTGCTGCTGGAATAAGAGAGCTGAATACCCAGTGCCCAATGCTCATTCAGATAATAACCATAGGCAGGAGCTATACTAAAACCGGATGAGCTTACTTTTTCGGGGTAGCGTCCCCCTTCCGTCGGTTTGGTATTGGAGTCGTAATAATTAAATCCAAGGCTGACGAAGTTCTTTTTTTGTTGGGCCCGCAGTGTATGCGAAGACAGGAAGGCGCTTACAGCCAGTACAGATAAAAAGATTTGTTTCATAAAATGGCGATATTTAATATAATTTGTTCGCTATTTATATCAATCCTCCTATAGTAAAAAATAAAAAGAGGGAATATTTATCCAGTAGTTTATGATATTCACCTTTTTATGTGTGGCATTAATCATTATTTTTGGCGTCTAAAAACGTTGTGTTTTGAAAACCATACTAAACGGTAAGCAGCTGGCTATTACGATAGACAGGCTTTGCCATCAGCTGATAGAGAATCATTTGCAGTTTGAAAACACGGTGCTGATAGGACTGCAGCCACGGGGCATCTACCTGAGCGACAGAATCTATGAAACATTAAAGAAATTGCTACCGGATGCTACTATCCATTACGGAAAGCTTGATATTACTTTTTACAGAGATGATTACAATAAGGGTAAAACCCTGCATGTGCCCAGTGAAACCAACATAAATTTTTCCATTGAAAACAAGAAGGTGGTGCTGATAGATGATGTATTGTATACAGGACGGACCATTCGTTCAGCGCTGGATGCCATGCTTGACTTCGGCCGGCCTGCGTCGGTGGAACTGCTGGCCTTGATAGACCGGCGTTTTAGCCGTCAGCTGCCCATTCAGCCCGATTATACCGGGCGCACCATTGATGCCTTTATTTCCCAGAAAGTAAGGGTATTGTGGGAGCAAAGAGACGGTAAAGATGAAGTAATTCTGGTTGATTAACATAAACCGGATTTCACAATTCAGATTTCACCCTTTATATTTGCACATTAATGTCACTTTCTGTAAAACACTTACTCGGAATTCGCGATCTGCAGCGCCAGGATATAGAACTTATTTTTCAAACAGCCGACCAGTTTAAGGAGGTTTTACAAAGGCCGATTAAAAAAGTTCCCACGCTGCGCGACACTACTATTGTAAATTTATTTTTTGAGAACTCAACACGTACCCGCATCTCTTTTGAGCTGGCGGAAAAAACGACTGGGCGCAGACACCATTAACTTTTCTGCTTCCGGCTCGTCCGTTTCCAAAGGAGAGACGCTGATCGATACGGTCAACAACATCCTGTCCATGAAAGTGGACGTGGTGGTGATGCGCCATTCGGCCAGCGGTGCGCCACACTTCCTGGCCAAACATATCAACGTGCCCATTCTCAATGCCGGCGATGGTATCAATGAACATCCCACTCAGGCCTTGCTGGACGCTTTCTCTATCCGGGAAAAACTGGGCAGCGTGGAAGGTAAAAAAGTGGCCATATGTGGTGATATCATGCATTCCCGTGTGGCTCTCTCCAACATCTATTGCCTGAAAAAGCTGGGTGCTGAAGTAACGGTTGTAGGTCCTCCCACACTGATTCCAAAATATATGGCGGCAGCCCTGGGCGTTAATGTTAGTTACAATATCCGCGAAGCCCTGCAATGGTGCGACGTGGCCAACATACTGCGTATACAGCTCGAAAGGCAGAACACTCCGCTGTTCTCTTCCCTGCGCGAATATTCCCTGGCCTACGGCGTTAACCGCCAGCTGCTCGATAGCCTGAACAAGGAAGTCGTGATCATGCACCCAGGTCCTATCAACCGTGGTGTGGAAGTAGACTCAGATGTGGCCGACTCCGGACAGTCCATCATTCTCGACCAGGTAGAAAACGGTGTAGCGGTAAGAATGGCTGCATTGTATCTGCTGGCAGGTAAGAAGGGGGAACTGTGATGTAGCTTGATACTACTGATGTTCCTGATGGGCGTTGATTAGTGCTGATTTTAGGTTAAAACATTTTTATAAAATAAAACAGGGCATATCATTGATATGCCCTGTTTTATTTTAAGCTATTATTCTTCCTTTATTATTCATATAAATCTCCGCTCATCAGGAACATCAGTAGTATCAAGCTACATCACAGTTATGTTGAGTCCAATCGTATACGATCTGAAAAACGGATAGGCGTTACCGATATATCCCCCTGCTTGTTCAGGATCGTAATATCTGATCTTCATTTTGGTAGTTTCCCAGAGGTCCTGACCAGAGAAATAGAGGCGCAGATTTCTGACGCTGATTCTTTTGAGCCACGCGGCGGGAAGGCTATAACCTATCTGTAGATTTTTAAGGCGGATGTAGGCTCCGTTCATGGCCCAATGGCTGGAGGGGACCGTGTTCTGTGCATCCCGCAGGTAAAGACGGGGAAATAATGCATCGGGATGATCCGGTGTCCAGTGGTCCAGGTTGATATCCCAGGGTTGCTGCCAGCCGCTGGTAAACGGAACATTATAACGGGGATCCGGCATTACTTTCCGGTTGCTGACACCCTGGAAGAAGACAGAGACTTCTATGCCTTTCCAGGAGAAACCTGCGTCTATGCCGTAGGCCAGCTGAGGGTCTGTACTGCCTAGGTAAACGAGATCTTTGTTGTCGATACGTTTATCACCGTTGATGTCGCGGTAGCGAAGGTCACCAGGACCTGTTTTGTCGCTTTGGAAGGCATGCTGCTGCACTTCGGCAGTTGTTTGGAAATAGCCGTCGGTCATGTATCCAAACAGAGAGGAATATGGGTAACCAGGTATGCCCAGGTTCCAGCCTGGTTGCGGGTTCACGCCATCGTTGCGCAATACTTTTGTCTGGTTGTTAAACAGATTGGCGTTGAGGTACCAGGTAAAAGGTCCATGACTGCTTCTCCAGCCGGCATTCAATTCCCAGCCCCATGATCTCATCTCACCGGTATTAAAGCGTAATGGCCATGCACCTGCTGTCGAAGGCAGTTGTACGGGTATCCGCATATCGCGGTTGTGTTTCACGAAGTAGTCTGCAGAAAGGGTCAGCCTGCCCCGGAAAAGAGTAGCATCCCAGCCATAGTTGTTGGTTGAAATGTTTTCCCAGCCGGAAGCCTGCGGGATGGGATTTTTATAAACAAAAGGAGAGAACGGATTATTGAAGCCGAAAGTAAAAGTACTGAGTCTTTCATCATTATCAATCATGTTCCAGCTATTGACATTGCCCAGTCGGCCCCAGGACCAGCGTAGTTTGAACTCATTGAAAAAATGCAGTGCATGGTTAAACCATTCCTCATTGTTGAGCCGCCACCCGGCGGAGAAGGAAGGAAATGCCTGCCATTGTTCTACCGGCGCAAATGCGCTGCTGTGTTGTGATAAACGGGCACCTATCAGGTTTGCTTCCAGCAGATAACGGTTGTCATAGTTGTAATTGAATTTTCCGAACAAAGACATCAGCGTACCGCTGGCCAGTTGTGTCATATTGTATTGTGGAGGGTTGCTGAATCGGTATGCATCCACTTCCGCTTTCGTGATATTGTAGGAGGCAGCAGTATGCTGGTCTGTATTATAGGTTTCCTGCGTATAGCCACCGAGGAGATGTATATTATGTTTATTGATTCTGGTATCGTAATCGGCCAGTAGCTGCAGGTTACCGCCTTTAGCCTGTAGTCTGCTTTGCTGCAGCAGATTGTTTTTTTGTACAGCGTCTACCGGTGCTATCTGGTTCCAGAGCTCAATCGTGTTGCGTCCGAGGTTATCGTGCAGCGTATGTTTCTGCGGGCTGTAGATCAGCCGTAGGGTAAGGCCTTTGGCAAGGCTGTCTGCCCGTAGGGTGAATACGGCATCTATGTAATTGTTTTTTTCTTCGCGGGCGCCGCCATCATGAAGGATAGCGTAGATGGGGGCACCACCGAAAGCATAATGTTCTGTGCCAGGTACAAAAATGGGTACATTGCCCGGACCGCGATAAAGCCCTGCCAACAACCCTTGCGGACCTTCCACCGGCTGTGAAGGAGACAGTGTATTGGTTTGAGCATAGGAGAGGCGGGTTTCGAGGCTGAAGTGTTTACTGAAACGGTTGTTTAGATTGACACGCGCATTAACGCGATGGGTCCGGTCCGGCCCTACTGCGAAGATGCCTTGCCGACCGAAGTATCCGAGAGAAGCGGAAAACTGGGTCAGGGAGTCACCACCTTTTACAGAGAGATTGTAGTTCTCTACGCCGGTTTTTGTTTTGGTGAGCAGTGGCAGCTGATTAAAATTATAATAGTATTTATAGTATCCGGGATGAGCATAGTCCAGTGCGTAGTGGTTGCCCGTTTTCATCAGCTCAATTTCATAGGGCTGCCAGGGAGCAAAGCCACCTGCATTTTCCGCCGCTTCATTTTCCATGGAGGCCTGCACATAAGAGGGGGGCCGTTTGGGCACGCGGATAGGTGTTTCAAAACCAGCGAGGGTATTGAAGTCGATGGACAACTGACCGGGTTTGCCACTGCGGGTGGTGACAAGCACTACACCGCCAGCTCCCCGGGCGCCATAAATGGAGGCTGCGGAAGCGTCTTTAAGGATAGATACTGATTCTATGTCATCGGGATTGAGTACAGCGAGAGAGCCGGGGACCCCGTCTACGATAACAGGTGTATTGTTGCTGCCGGAGTTTACTCCACGTACCTGTATATTAAAACCTTCTTTGCCTGGCTGTCCGTTGCTGCGGGTGACTACCAGTCCGGTGGCGGTTCCCTGCAGGGCAGCGATGACGTTGGGTACGGGCCTGCTTTTGAGTCTGGCACCGTCTATTTGTGCGATGGCGCCGGTGATGTTGGCGCGTTTCTGCAGGCCATAACCCAGCACTATCAGTTCATTGAGTTTTTTCAGATCGGGTTGCAGGGTGATGGTGATATTGTGTCGGTCTCTAACAGATATTTCCCTGGTTTCAAAGCCTATCAGGGATACGGTAAGGACAGCCTGTCCAGAAGCGAGTTCTAGTTTGAAGTTACCGTTTTCATTGGTAGCGGTGCCGTTGGAAGTCCCTTGTTCCCGGAGGGATACGCCGCTGAGTGGTACCAGCCCGTCGGTGATGGTGCCGGTAAGCAGCCAGCGGTTGGGGCTGACGACTCTGTCGGCCGGATTACCTGAGAGGTCAGTGGGAGCTGTGTTTTGCGGTATGACGATAATTTGGCCGTCTCTGATCTCTACGCGGTAGCGTGCGGGTGGAAACAGCTGTCGCAACACGTCGGTCAGGGAGGCATGATGTACATGGATACTAACGCCCCTGCGGGTCTCCAGTTCTTCGCTCGAAATAGCAAAAGTGTATTTGGTTTGTTTTTCGATGTCCCGGATCACGGTTTTGAGGCTGGCACTGACATATTGGAGGGACACCTTTTTGGAGAGGGCATCAGGCGTCTGGGCGGCTACTAATGTGCCGGCCAAAACCAGGATAACAATGAATAAAAAATATACAGGCACGCACCTGGACCTGGTGTGAGGATGCGGCGCCTGTTGCATCGTATGCTGCAGCATAAGCGAGAGGTCGGGCGCCGGTTAGTGGATTTCTACCAGGTTGTTTTTATAGGTGATGTTGATTTGAAGTGTTTTCCGCATGATGTCCAGCACTTCCTCCAGCGGCATATTGGGGAAGGTGGCCAGCAGTTTTTTATCAGCGAGTTGCTGGTTGCTGATGATAACCTGTACATTGTAGAAATCGGATAGTGCAGCAGCTACTTCGGTGAGCGGAGCATCATCGAAGGTGAGGCACCTTGTTTTCCAGGCCAGGATATTGTTCTTTTCTTTATGCAACCGGGTATCGATGCTGTTGCCATGGCGCAGGAGGGAAGCTTCCTGACCGGGTGTCAGGATCACTTTCTTCTCTGTTCCTTTATAGGCGGCGCTTACTTTTCCGGATTGTACAAATACTTTGACGCCGGTTTTGGCGGCTTTTACATTAAAGGCGGTACCCAGTACCTGTACTTCCACATCCGGTGCATCTACTTTAAAAGGAAGGGCATCATTTTGCACTACGTCAAAGAAAGCTTCTCCTTTATCAATTTTTATCTGCCGGTTATTCTTGCCAAAAGAGCGGGAATAGCGGATGGTACTGTGTGCATTTATATATACCATGGAGCCGTCCGGGAGGTGGAGGCTGTCAAGGTTTTGTGCGGTAGTGATGGTTTTATAGCTGCCGGGCCCGAACCATGTCCAGGTGAGGCCAGCAGCGAGTACTGCGGCGGCTGCCCACCAGTAGCGTGATTTCATTTGGATCACGCGGGATTTGCGGGAAGCGGTTCGTTTAGCCGTAGCCGTAGTTTCAGCTGGCAGGGTTTCAAGGGCGGTATTCAGTTGTAGCCACTGGCCCTGGGTATCAAAAGCAGATGCGGCTGGAAGGGGATCGCCCTGCCACATAGCCTTCATGTCCAGGAAGATATCCAGATTTGCGGTATCCTCTTGAATCCAGTCGTTGAGCTGCTTTTTGAGCTGCTCATTGTCCGGATCTTCCAGATAACGGATCACTATATCTATGTCTGTATTCTTATTCATGGCTACTTATTAACTATACAATCGGAAAAGGGTTTACCATTAAGCGGGCTCGAAAAAAAATCCGGCAACTTACTCCTTGTTGATTAAAACAACCCGCAGTTTTTTCAGTGCGGTGGTGAGATGAGCGTATACAGTATTAATAGAGATATTCAGTTGTTCTGCTATTTCAGCCGGGGACAGGCCTTTAAGACGGCTCATTTCAAACACACGGCGGCATTGTTCCGGTAATTTATCGAGGGCAGAGCGGTACTGTGCTTCCAGTTCCTTATGTTCCAGCAGGGAATGGGTGTTGTCAGCAGGAGAGGCTGTCAGCAATTGTTCTTTTGCATATACTTCTTTCCGTTGTTCTTTTTTAATACGGTTCAAACAGGTGTTCACAGTGGCGCGGGCCAGATAATGATTAATGGGAGCGCGCTCATCCAGGTTTTCCGCACCTTTCCACAAATTGAGGAATACGTCCTGCACCATATCGTTTGCATCATCTTCATCTTTTACATAACGATAGGCAATATTATACATAGAAGGGGCGAACTGTTTGAAAACAGCTTCAAAGACCTCCTTGTCCCTGCTTCTGATGCCTTTAACTATTTCGTCGTTACTTAGTTGCAACATGCTTTGATCTTTTGTTTCCGCCAGTGCGAAGATAGATTTTAATCCCCTTTGCGCTTAGTAATTCTTGAATTTTTTGTCTTTAACATTTCTTTCACTAATGGTAAGTGCATTGTCAGATGTATTGTTATTATACGGCGGTTGAATAATGCTTGCCTTATAACAAAAACCATGCACAATCAACTGGTTACAAGATAGTAATCATAAATTTTAACCATACAAAAAATTGAATGCCATGAAAAAAACAATCACAGGAATGTTCGCTTTAGCTGCAATGGTAGTAGGAATGTCTTCGTTCAGAAGCGCAGATGCAACGACTGTCAGGTCTTTGGAAAGTGCTTCAATCAAAATTGATTCTCTGTCTGCAGCAGACTCATTAGCCCGTTTTGATTCTCTTTCCCTGGTAGGACTGGATTCAGCGGCGCGTATTGATTCTTTCACCAGTGTAGATTCCATATCCCGCTTTGCAGGCCTGGATTCTGTTAAAGGTATGGATTCCCTCCGCGCAGTCGAAGGTGGTTCTATTACTGGTAAAGTTACACCTGCCGAAGGCGCTACAGCTGTAGAAGCCGATAACGGTAGTGAAAAACTGAAAGGTACTGTTTCCAGCGGTTCTTTCGCTATTCCGGCTGCCAAAGCTGGTACCTACACCATCACTATTCATGGTAAGGCGCCTTTTAAAAACGCCGTTATCAAAGATGTAAAAGTAGAAGATGGTAAGGCTACTGACCTCGGCGAAATCAAGCTGGAACAATAAAATTGTATAGCATCCAACAATTCAATAGCATCCTGAAATGGGGATCCCATTTTGGTTTGATCTCAGGGGAGCTTTCTCGGCCCCCCTTTTTTTATGCCTGTAACTCATCGTTACAGGCATAATTTTTTTACTTATATGCGCATAAATTGAATTTAATAGAAATTATTTTATTGAAAAATTGATTTATAATGCAATAAATATTTTTTCAGTTTGAAAAACTTTCTTACTTTAGTGCTCGTATTGATGTTTAAGTAAATTTTTATTTCATCCATGTCAGTTTGTAAAAACCCGAAAGAGCCGGAAACGGCTCTTTCTTTAATTGTTCTTCAATTTTTGGGATGTTTATAATTTACTTTTAAGCTATTTGTTGACATTTGTCATTTCAACCATCATCTCTGGTAAATTAAACCAGTATTCATTAGTGTCATTATTTGTATCCAGATACAGTTCTGTCATGAGTTTTATTTTCTGTACAGTTAAACCCAAGCAGTTCACGTGAATTACGAAATTATTGAGATGCAGCAGTTCTCAGGAAGGAAAGCTGGCATTTATTCTGTCATGATCGCTAACGACAATCTGAGCTTGTTTGAGCATTTTGTGAAGGACCATATCGGAGAGCACGCTATGGAAATAAGAAGCATTACCCAGTATCTTTCTTATATTGGCAACCGTTATGGAATGCAGAACAGATTTTTTAATGTGAAGCGGGGGAGAAGGGCCGACAGTGTTTGTGCCTTGTTCGACCATCCGGAGCAAAAGCTCCGGTTATATTGTTACCGGGTAGGGACGGTGGCACTGATCATCGGAGGAGGAGCCGCCAGGCCCGGGAAAAAAGGTGCGGCAGGGCTGCCTGAAAAGTTGCTGGCCAGTATCTCCCGGGATATCAGTAGTAAGATTCGGACAGGGGATATCTACTGGTCGGAAAAGGATGCCCGATTATCAGGAAACTTAATATTTACAGTAGATGGAAAACAATCATCAGGGGGCCCGGAAATACAGCAGTGAATTCATTGCTGATGTGATGGCCAGTATTACACCGCTGGAAAGCCTGCAGGTGGAAACAAGGTTTGTACTGGCAGGCCGCATCGCCGGTATTATGGACTCCCAAAGACTGAGCAATAAGGAACTGGCCGCCAGAATGGGTAAAAATCCATCGGAGATTTCCCGATGGCTGAGTGGTACCCACAACTTCACCATCGATACGCTATCGGAAATAGCTATCGCACTGGAAGTGCCTGTCATGGAGTTTTTTACACCTTCTCAACCTAAAGTGATCCAGGATGTGCAATTGACAGTCAGCTCCGAAAACATTCCTGCCAATAGTTCATCATTCTCTCCGGTCTATCATATATAGTGACCACTTAACTGAAATCATTGCTTATTCACGCTCATGACTAAACGATCACCACAGAACAAACCGACGCCACAGCAGCTTGCTCTCCAAAGCATAGACCTGCTTGAGAGTTCCCTCCATTATCCGGGGGAACATCCTCCTTTCAGCAGCTTTCATTATAATATACATATTACCAGCAAAGCTGATGATGAAAAGAACCTGGTGCTAGTTACCGTAAAAATTGCCGTGCATAATGAAAATATTCATCAGCAACTGGGAAGCCTTGCTGTCAACTGCGTTTTTACCATGAGTAACTTTGCAGAAGTGGTTAGACTTAACGCAGCCGGCCAGCCGGATATGCCAGAGGACCTGGTGGAGCATCTGCACAGCACAGCATTGTCCACTACCAGAGGGATCATGTTTGCCACTTTTAGGGGTACTTTCCTCCATCATGCTATACTGCCACTGATTGCACCCGGCGCTGTTACAGAAGACAAAAAATAGTTATCTCAATTATTCAATAGTATGCGTACAGTCATTTTCCTGACCATTTCCAATACCTTTATGACCTTTGCCTGGTACGGACACCTTAAACACCAGGATGTAGCCCTGTGGAAAGTAATCCTGATCAGCTGGGGAATCGCCTTTTTTGAATACTGCTTTATGGTACCGGCCAACCGTTTTGGAGCGATGGAAGGATTCAGCGGGTTTCAGCTCAAAACAATCCAGGAAGTGATTACCCTGGTCGTATTCAGTGTGTTTGCCGTATTTTTTCTGAAAGAGCCCTTGCGCTGGAATTATCTTATATCATTCGTGTTTCTGATCGGGGCCGTATACTTTATGTTTAAGAAATAAAAGCGTGGTTAGAAAATGCCCGCCTGTAAAATCCCGGAATTTTTTTTCTCTTTTTATGCAAATGTTTCTGACTGACATGTTAAAATACGGTTATTCCTGATTATCTTTAGCCACTTTATTTTAACCCAACCAAATAACCGGCTATTCATTGAGGGAGGACGTGAATATACAACTGCTGGCGGAACGCATTGCATCGCTAGGCGATGAACAGGCTTACAAAGCGCTGTTCCGGCTTTTCTACAAACCACTCAGCCAGTTTGCCTATTCTATCGTGAAATCCTGGGAATCAGCAGAAGAGGTGGCTTCCGATGTGTTTGTGAACATCTGGAAACATCGTGAAAGACTGCTCCAGGTACAGAATCTGAAGGTATACCTATATGTATCCACCAAAAATATCGCGCTCAACTATCTGACCCGTGCATCCAGAACGCAGCATTTTAGTCTGGATGAACTGGAAGTGGATTTCAGTACCGGTTATGCCACACCGGAACAGATCTTTATCTCGGGGGAAATGGTGAAACGCATTGAGGCCGCAGTCAACCAGCTTCCACCTAAAAGGAAAATGATCTTCAAACTTATCCGGGAAGACGGGTTGAAATACAAAGAAGTAGCGCAGATACTGGACATTTCTGTGAACACCATCGATGTGCACATGGCCCAGGCGCTAAAAAAAATCAGTGAGGTGATTAACCTCAATTTTACTCAATCAAAATAATTTTAAATTTTTTTTGTGATAGAGTAGTAGATTATTCCAATCTGCTTGTCCTACTATTACAATCATGCTTTTGCAATATTGACATGGAACAGGAAAGAATTTGGTTATTGCTTGGAAGAAAGGTATCGGGCGAAGCCACGATGGCTGAATTGCGCGAGCTGGAAGAGCTATTGGTGCAATATCCGGAGCTAAGGTATAAATTTTCAGTGCTGAGCAACTGGCCCGCGTCTCTGATGCAGGAAGCATGGGAATCAAAAACGGAAGGCGCCTGGCAAAGGCATATGGCCAGAATGGAGAGTGATTTTGCTACAGATGGCCAGGAGCAGGGACAACCTGTTACCATCAGAAGAGGAAACAGGGCTGGACTGCTGGCCGCCTTGTCTGTGCTGGTAGTATTGCTGGCGGGTTTTTGTGTCTTTCTGATCAATAGTAAAACTAAAAGAGAGGCTGCAGCTGAAATGGCTGAAATCCAGACCCGCAACGGCTCCCGGTCCCGTGCCACACTGCCGGACGGAACAGAAGTCTGGCTGAACGGCGGAAGCCGTATCACCTACCAGCGGGATATGAATAACCAGCTGAAAAGAGAAGTAATGCTTTCCGGTGAGGCATTCTTTAAAGTAGCAAAGGACGCAGACAATCCTTTTATTGTCCGCACCAATCATATGGTGGTCAACGTACTGGGTACTTCTTTTAACGTCAAAGCATATCCCAACGAAGACCAGTCAGAGACATCCCTGATCACCGGGGCCGTGGAAGTGATGCTGGCAGATGATCCGGCCCGCAAAGTGAAGCTGATGCCTCACCAGAAGATGATCATCACCCATACACAGGATGGCAATCCCAAACCTGGACTGGGTTACAGCATGGAACAAGTGAAAATAGACGATCAGGATGATATGATCCATGAAACAGCCTGGTGTGACAACTTCCTGGTGTTTGACAATGAAAGTTTCGCTGCCGTGGCGTTGAAAATGGAACGCTGGTTTGGCGTAAAAATACATCTTACGGATAAAAAGCTGAAGGCATACCGGTTTACGGGCACCTTTAAAAATGAATCACTTCCACAGATATTGGAAGCGCTGAAGGTTACATCATCATTCCGTTGCCAGATAAAAGGCAACGAGGTATTTATCAACCAGTAGAAGTTTATATGTCTGATAAAAAAGAAAAGATACCATTGGCATAAAAAAAGGGCAAATGCTGGAAACATTTACCCTTTTGTTCAGATCCAACGGCAGAATGCTTCACTTGGCAATGTAGTACTGTCGTCGTTTTATTGACCTTTAACAACCTAAATGTATGTAAAAAAACCATACATTTTGTCATCCTTTTGCACAAAACTTAAGGGAAAGTTGTACAGCTAATGAAACTGGTGTCCTTTATAATTCTGATTACCTCTTTACATATAACGGGTCATGTGTTCGGACAAAGTGAACAGATATCGGTGAAAGCGGATCAAATGCCTCTTATACGCCTGTTAAAATTGATTGAGAAAAAAAGCAATAATCGTTTCGTATATCGGAGCGACCTGATACCTGCGTATACACGGGTAACGGTAGACCTGCATCAGGAGCCGATGGAAGAAGTGATGAAACGGGTTTTACATAATACCGGTCTCACCTTCAAAACATTGTCTGATGGCCTGATCGCCATTATTCCTGATACAACGGTTGTAAATACCGATATCCTGGTCAATGGCCGTATAACCGATATCACAGGTCATCCGCTGCCAGGGGTAAGCATCCGTATTGCCGGCATCAATAAAGGCGCCACCACCAACATGGAAGGAGTTTTCCGGGTAAAGGCCCCTTCAACGGCAACACTGATATGCTCTTTCATCGGGTACGAGGAACAGAAAATCGGGATCAACAACAGATCCGCATTGGATATTGTGCTGAAAGACGACGCTAGGGGATTGAATGAAATAGTAGTGGTAGCTTATAGCGTTCAGACAAAAGGTTCTTTGACAGGTTCAGCTGTTATGGTTAACACGGCTTTATTTGATAAAGCTCCCCGTAGCAGCTTCCAGGAAAGCTTACAAGGAAATGTCCCGGGACTTCAATCTATGAATGGTTCCGGTCAACCCGGATCGGTACCCAGTATCCGTATCCGTGGCATAGGCTCTATTACTGCCGGCAGCGCCCCGCTCTATGTAGTGGATGGTGTGCCGGTAGTGACAGATGACCTGACAGATTTTAATGTGAATTCATTGGCTGGTATCAACAGTGCCGACATTGCTTCCATCTCTGTTTTAAAAGATGCCGCTTCCGCTTCCATCTACGGTTCCCGCGCCGCCAATGGCGTGATCCTGATCACGACCAAAACCGGCAGACCAGGTAACACCCGTATCAGGGCGAGCGTACAAAGGGGCGTCAACAAACTCACCATCCCCAAAAGCAACTATCCGCTCAATACCAGCGAAATGATAGAACTGCTCAGGGAAGGATGGTACAATAAAGGAGATAGCAGTGGAGAAGCCGGATTCCAGAAAGAATTACAGGCCCGTGGCATCGATACCACCATTAACACCAACTGGATGGATTTGCTCACCCGCTCTGGCCCCTATACACAGGCTAATCTTTCTGCTGCCGGCGGTAATGAGAAAACAAAATTCTATGTGTCTGGCGGGTATTATGATTCCAAATCTGCTCTGAGAGGAGTAGACTACCAGCGAATGACAGGAAAGCTGAATCTAAGCAACAATGCTACAGATAAACTTTCTTTTAACGTCAATCTTTCTCTGGTCTATCAGAAAGCCAACGCTGTAGGAGATGTAGGACTGCTGGCCAATCCGGTACGATCGCTGGCCCGTATGCAACCATGGCTGAAAGTCTATAATGCAGATGGTTCCTACGACTTCAGTTACAACAACACATTTAATCCGGTAGCCGTGCTCGACGAGGCAACCCGCACTGGTTCTATTTATGGCCTGCTGGGTGGGGTCGGCGCCAAATACAAATTGAAAGAGGACTTATCGCTGGAAACCAGGATCAGTCTCGACCTGAACTATGCCCGTAGCAATTCTTTCTACCCTCCGGGATTCGGAGACGGCAGAAATACCAACGGACGGGCTTATGTCAATAATAACCTGTGGAACAACTGGGTATCCACCAGTATTCTGCGATACAACCACCGCTGGGGTTATCACGGACTGAGCACTTTCGCAGGATTTGAGGCGCAGCGTACCGGTAATACCGGCAACTCTGCTTCTGCCACCAACTTCCTGCCCGGCAAAAACGAACTTGCCGATGCATCCAAACCAGAAGCCATTAATTCTGTTAATGTTGCCAACTCCCTGACAGGTGTATTCCTCAATGCAGGATACGACTATCAGCAAAAATATTATGTCTCCGGCTCCATCAGAAGGGACGCCTCTTCCAGATTCGGCAAGGAAAAAAGAGGTGCCAACTTCTGGTCACTCGGAGTAGCCTGGAATATCTATAAGGAGACCTTTATGCAGGATATTCCCGGTATTAACGAATTAAAATTACGTGCTAGCTACGGCAGCAACGGAAACCAGGCTATTGACAATTACGCCTCGTTGTCATTGTACAATCCGGCAAATGATTATGATGGGAAACCGGGGTATGTTCTGAGTCAATACCCCAATCCCTACCTTACCTGGGAACAAAATAAACCCTTCAATGCCGGTATCGATTTTGCCATACTTAAAAATCGTATATCCGGTACCGTAGAATATTATAACAGGGTCACCTCCCGGCTGTTACTGAATGTGCCGGTATCATCCGCTAACGGAATTACCGCTGTATTCCGCAACAATGGCGAGATGCGCAATACCGGCTGGGAATTATCACTCAGCACACGTAACATCGTGGCGCATGATCCGCAGGCATTGTCATGGCGATCGGACTTTAATATATCTACCTTAAAGAATACCATTACCAGGCTGGACAATCCAATGACCAGCACTATTTATAAGCGGGAAGTAGGTGGTGATTTCTATCAGTTTTACCTCGTGGGGTATGCTGGCGCTGATCCGCAAACAGGAGAAGCCCGCTGGTATGCCAATGCTGACAAGACCACTACCACTCGTGTCTTCGGGGAAGCGCAGCGCTTTAATCAGGGCAGCGCTCTCCCGAAGTTTTATGGAAGTCTGACGAATTATTTTAGCTATAGGGGCTTTGAGCTCAGCTTTCAGTTTTACTACAACTGGGGCAGCAAAGTGTATGACAACTGGGGCTCTTTCACGGAATCCGACGGCAGCGGCGGATTTGGTGCTACCTCCAAACTGTCCAGGCGTATCTACGAAAACCGCTGGCGGAAACCCGGTGATATCACCAATATCCCGAAAGTGGTGTTTGGCGGCACACAGACCGGACTTAGCAACCAGGCTTCTTCCAGATTCCTCTATGATGGTAGCTTTATCCGGCTCAGAGATCTGATGCTGGCCTATAACATGCCTAAATCATGGCTGACCCGAACAGGATTGAGTGAAGCCCGGATCTACATGAGAGGCAATAACCTCTGGACATTTGTAAAAGATGCTCAACTAACCATGGACCCGGAAGTGCCGGTGACTGGTGATTATGATCAGCGACCACCTATATTCAAAACATTCCTCGTCGGGGTAGACATCAATTTTTAATACAGTTCATGTTGCAACGATATAAACATATTGCCTGGATGTTAATAGCTACACTGGTTGCCAGCTGTAGTAAGGATTTTCTTAACCAGGACCCTCAGTCGGCTACGGAAACACGACATACCATTAAAGATCTGGCAGGGCTGCAAGCAGCCATTAACGGGGTGTATTCACTAATGCAAAATGAAAACTATTACGGCCGTACCATGTTACTGTTGCCGGACCTTCGGGCAGACAATGAGTATGTCAGTGTCGTCAACAGTAACAGGTACCGTAATCTGGATCAGTACATTGTAACAGCCAACGATGTTTATATCACCGATGCATGGAACCTGCTTTACAGAGTGGTAGCCAATGCCAATATGGTGATACAGAAAGGCCCTTCCGTATCACTGTTGCCCTTTGCTGCAGACAGCAGCGAAGCAGGACAGATTGTGGCGGAAGCCTATGCATTGAGAGGACTGGTATTTTTTGACCTGGTACGATTGTACGCGCAGGCTTACAACTATACGCCGGATGCCTCGCACATGGGAATTCCGCTGGCCACTACTACCAATATAGAAGAGGTACAGTCGCCTTCCCGCAGTTCTGTAAAAGACACTTATACACAGATCATCAGCGATCTGAATAAGGCAATCAGTCTTTTCCAGGAAAGCAAAAGTCCGGCCTTCTCGTCCGGCAGGCTCAATATACTGAGCGTAAAGGCTTTGCTGGCAAGGGTATTGCTGTATAAAGGAGATTGGGTAGCGGCAGAAGCCGCAGCCAGCTTTGTGATCAGCACCGGCAAGTATACATTGCTGCCAGGAGATAAGTTGGTCAGCGATTTTAGCCAGACAGGCAACAGTGAAACGATCTTTGAAATCATCAATACACCAACAGACAACCTTAGCACCGATGCGCTGAGTTATATGTTCAGCCAGATGGGTTACGGAGATGTACTGGCTACTGATGATATATGGAAAATATATAATGAAAAAGATGCACGACTGGGATTTATAAAAAGAGATAGACGTGCGGGCACCGGAGGAGAGAATCCGGCCAACATCGTTACCAAGTACAGGGATGTGGCCACGTTTGCGGAAGGTATTAAGGTGATGCGGCTGGCAGAGCTGTATCTTATCCGGGCAGAAGCGCTGGCCCATCTGGGTAGAGATGCAGATGCACAGCAAGCGTTGAATGATATTGTAAGAAGGGCTAATCCTGGTGCAGCGCCGGTAATGGCCACAGGCCAGGCCCTGTTGGATGCTATTGCGCTGGAAAGGCGCAAGGAGCTGGCCTTCGAAGGACACCGGCTTTTTGATCTGGCCCGCACCGGAGCGCCATTTATAAAGTATCTCGCCAACAACAAAACTATTTCCGTGGCTTTGCCCGGACCTAAAATAATCTTACCTATTCCCCAAAGAGAGCTGGATGCCAATCCAAATATACGCCACCAGCAAAACGAAGGATACAACTAATCTGAACCGCCTTTGTTGACAATTGGTTTTTGCAAGCTGGTTGGTTTTTGCTTGTAGGGTCCCGGTAACACACCGGGACCTTTTATTTTATTTCGCCGTTCAACCCAATTCTCTTCCTTCACATGAATTTATTCCTATTTTTGGCGACTCTGTAAATCACGTTTTATTCATGTTTTTAAGAATCCGCACTGCACTGGCTTTCCTGATCCTCCTGATTGCCAGCATACCTGCACTGGCACAACCATCACCCGTATGGAACGCTGCTGACATAAAACTGCAGCTGAAAAAGCTGGATACGCTGGGAAGCGTATTGTATCTGGCAGCCCATCCTGATGATGAAAACACCCGTTTGCTGGCTTTCCTGGCCAAAGAAAAACTTTATCGTACCGGCTACCTGTCACTCACCCGTGGTGATGGTGGTCAAAACCTCGTAGGCAACGAACAATCCGAACTATTGGGATTGATCCGTACCCAGGAACTGCTGGCAGCCCGTCGTATTGATGGCGCTGAACAGTTCTTCACCCGGGCACAGGACTTCGGTTTCTCCAAAAATCCAGCAGAAACATTTACCATCTGGGACAAGAAAAAAATCCTGGGTGATGTAGTATGGATGATCCGCAAATTCCAGCCGGATGTCATCATATGCCGTTTCCCGGCCGACAGTCGCGCCGGCCACGGACATCACACCGCCTCCGCTATGCTGGCGGCAGAAGCCTTCACCGCTGCCGCTGATCCCAAACAATATCCCGAACAACTCAAATATGTACAGCCCTGGAAAACAAAAAGGCTGTTGTGGAATACCTTCAATTTCGGTAATACCAATACCATCTCGGAAGACCAGTTCAAGGAGGATGTAGGCACCTACAATTATCTCCTGGGAAAAGGTTATGGAGAGATTGCTGCCGAAAGCCGCTCCCAGCATAAAAGCCAGGGTTTTGGCGTTCCTGCGGGCAGAGGTTCCAGCATGGAATATTTCCAGACCATCAAGGGTGATGCACCCCGCCATGAACTGCTGGATGATGTAAACACCAGCTGGTCACGTGTTGCTGGCGGCGCTGCTATCGGCAAAATGGTAGACAAGGCTATCCAGTCTTACCGTATGGAAGATCCGGGAGCTTCGGTGCCTGCGCTGCTGGAAATACGCAAAGCCATCCAGGCGTTGCCTGAGGGCTACTGGCGCAATCAGAAGCTGAAAGAAACAGAACAGCTCATCTATGCCTGCGCCGGCGTCTGGGCTGAGGCTTACAGCACTTCCCCCAGCGTAGTGCCAGGATACAGTATGGAAGCGACAGTACAGCTGATCAACCGCGGACATGTCCCTGTTAATCTTCGCAAAGTAGACCTGCCCGGTAAGTCGGACGCCATCGGCGCCCGCGAACTGGCTTACAATAAATTCAACAGCATCTCCCATACACTCACGGTACCGGCAGAAACAAAAATCTCACAGCCTTACTGGTTGTCTGAGTCACATCCGCTGGGTACTTACGAAATCCCTGATCCGTTACAGGTTGGCAATCCGGAAAATGTTCCGCCTCTCGTAGCCAGGATACACCTGGAAATAGGAGGGCAGGAGTTCCTGTTACAACGTCCGCTCCAGTACAAGTACACCGACCCGGTAAAAGGAGAACTATACGAACCATTAGTGATAGCGCCTCCTGTAGTGGCCAACCTGAATAACCAGGTATACATCTTTACCAGCAATCAACCACAAACAGTGCCTGTGAAGATCTCCGCTATGGCTGATGGCGTAACTGGCAACGTGCACCTGAAACTACCCGCGGGCTTTGCTGTAAAGGAAAGCAGCCTGCCTTTCAAACTGGAGAAAAAAGGCGATGAACTGGAACTGCGTTTCAGCATTCAACCGAAAGCAGCAGCGACCACCAATCAGGTAGACACGTTTACGGTAGTGATGGATTGTAACGGTAAAGCCTATACGCAAAGTATACAGCACATCCGCTATGATCATATCCCGCTGATCACCCTCTTCCCTGAAGCATCCGCGAGACTGGTAACCGTTGATCTGAAGCACAACGGCAACAAACTGGGATACATTCCCGGTGCCGGTGATCTGGTGGCTGCTTCCCTCAGACAGGTAGGCTACGATGTAACCGAACTGAGTGAAAAAGAAATCATGGGCAACCTGCTGGCTCAATACGATGCCATTATTGTTGGCGTACGCGCGTATAATACTAATCCCCGCATGAAGTACTGGCAAAGCCATCTGATGGATTATGTGAGCAAAGGTGGAACACTGCTGGTACAATACAATGTAAACAATCCGCTGGTGACGCAGGATCTGGGTCCATATCCGTTTAGCCTTTCCCGTGACCGGGTAACAGATGAAAAGGCCGCGGTGACCTTCCTGCAGTCGGATAGTCCTGTATTGCATTATCCCAATGAAATCAGCGCTGCTGATTTTAATGACTGGGTACAGGAGAGAGGATTGTATTTCCCTGTTAATATTGACAAAGCATATCAGAAACTGTTTTCGATGAATGATAAGGGAGAATCACCGCTGGATGGTTCTACCATTGTGGCGCAGTATGGCAAAGGCAGGTATGTGTATACAGGCCTGGCGTTTTTCCGTGAACTGCCTGCCGGTGTGCCCGGTGCCTATCGTTTATTTGTGAACCTGATTTCTGTTAAACAGCACTAGGCGAGATGGCAAAAAAACATGTACAGAACCGCCCCAGGCTGAGGATTGCAGCAATACTCTGCATCCTCCTGGGGCTGTTTATCGGATTTGAAATTAAAAGGGTCCATATCGGACTGCTGATTGGAATTGCGCTGGGACTACTGACCGGGAGCATGTGGTCCAAAAGCACTGATGATTGAATGTATAAATACTGAAGCATGACGGAAAAAGACCTGCAGGAAGAGAAACCACCACTGTTCCCGGCTTGGGGTTACTGGTATGTACTGGTGATCGGCTGGTTGGGGATGTTGATCATGCTCTTCTATTTATTCACCAAAACATATTCATGAGTTCTTTAGACTGGGTAGTACTCGTTTCTACCCTTACCATCATTATACTGTATGGCATCTGGAAAAGCCGGGGAAAACAAAACATGGAAAGTTATTTCCTTGGCAACCAGGCTATGCCATGGTATATTGTCCTGTTGTCTATTATAGGCACCCAGGCCAGTGCTATTACTTTTATATCAGCTCCCGGTCAGGCCTATACGGACGGGATGCGGTTTGTACAATATTATTTCGGGCTGCCACTGGCTATGGTAGTGCTTTGTATCACCTTTGTACCTATCTTTCATAAACTGAAAGTATATACGGCCTATGAGTTTTTAGAAAAGAGATTTGACCTGAAAACCCGTACGCTGGCGTCTTTCCTGTTTCTGGTACAGCGGGGCCTTTCTACCGGCATCAGTATCTGTGCACCCTCCATTATTTTATCATCACTGTTGGGCTGGAATCTTTACTGGACCAATATGATCATGGGCGGTATGCTGATCATCTATACGGTGGCCGGCGGTACCCGGGCTGTTGCCTATACGCAGACTTTACAACTGGCCATCATTTTTGGAGGTATGTTCCTGGCAGGCTGGATGGTAGTGCATTTGCTGCCAGCGGATATTGGCTTTAAACAGGCATTGCAGGTGTCAGGCAAAATGGACAAGCTGAATGTGATTGTAACCAAATTTGACTGGAACGATAAGTACAATATCTGGAGCGGGTTGATAGGCGGGTTTTTCCTGGCACTGTCCTATTTCGGGACTGACCAGTCGCAGGTAGGGCGTTACCTGACGGCCCGTTCCGTAAAGGAAAGCCGTATGGGCCTGTTGATGAATGGTCTGGTAAAAGTACCAATGCAGTTCCTGATTCTGTTGATCGGTGCCATGGTATTTGTGTTTTACCTCTATTTCCGCGCACCTATTTTCTTCAACGAATCTCAGTTGGCCCGTGTGCGTAACACCTCTCAGGGGCCTGCCTTACAACAGCTGGAAAACCAGTATAATTCACTGAGTACACTCAAACAGCAACAGGTAAAAGACCTGGCAGCAGCCCTGGAAACCAAGGATGCCGCCAGTACTGACATCGCCAAAAAAGCACTGCTGCAAACGGATGAACAGGCACTGGCTATCAGGAAAGAGGCACTGACGCTGATGAAAAAGGCCGATCCTACTGCCGATACCAACGATACGAATTACATCTTTCTGCATTTTGTAGTCAACAGTCTTCCCAAAGGATTGGTGGGCCTGCTGGTCGCTATCATTTTCCTGGCGGCATGGGGTAGTATTGCTGCAGCGCTCAATTCGCTGGCTTCCACTACAGTGATAGATGTATACCAGCGTTTGTATAACGGTCACGCCACTCCGGAGCATTATATGCGTATCTCCAAATTGTGGACTTTGATATGGGGCGTATTTTGTATTGTGGTGGCGCAGTTTGCCAGTGGGCTGGGAAGTTTGATTGAAGTGGTGAATATATTGGGCTCCTGGTTCTACGGTGTTACACTGGGAATTTTTATGGTAGCGTTTTACCTGAAGCGGGTAGGAGGTACAGCCACCTTCTGGGCTGCCATTGCCGCTGAGGCAGTGGTGCTGGTGATGTACGGGTTGGAGCAGGTATCTTTCCTTTGGCTCAACGCTATCGGGTGTATACTGGTAATTGTTTTTGCAACGATTCTGCAGCCTTTCATAAAGAAACCGGCACTTTCATAAAATGACAGCGGGATTTAAAATAATGATATTTTAAATCCCGCTGTCAGCATTAAATCAGGAAGAATTATTTCAATGTGGCCAGCAACTTGTTGTTGAGTGCTACATAGTCATCATTTTTAGCAGCTTTCGCCAGCTCGATGGATTTCAGAGCAGCTTCTTTGGCGCCTTTCACATCTTTTGCTTTCGCATAGATTCTGGCTTTCTGATAGAAAACCCAGAATGCATCCGGACTCTGAGCAGCGGCCTGGTCTATCCATGTTTTGGCTTTGTTGATGTCCAGGTTGTGCTCCAGGTAATAAAATGCAGCCTGGAAGTATGGTTTTTTGTCGCCGGGAGCAGCCATGGCGGCTTCTATCTGTCCTACGATTTTGTCGTTGATGTCGGCAGTGATTTTTACCGGCACTTTAACTTTTTCCCAGCTGATAGCCAGTGTCATAGAGGATTCCAGCACATCTTCAAAGTCGATGGTGAAGCTTTCCTGAGATGCAGGAAGTGCTACTGGTTTTACATTAACACGGGCAATGTCATTTTCCTTTTTGTACATGGAAGGGCTGTTTACGTCGAGGCTGCTGGAGAGGATCACGGTCCATTCTTTGGCACCGGGGATCGTGAGCAGTCCGTATTTGCCGGCTTTCACAGGTACTCCGCCGAATTTCACATCTTCACCGAAGGTAATAACGGTAGGGGAATTGGCGCCGGTTCTCCATACTTTGTTGTAAGGAACAACGTCACCCATGATCACCCTGCCTTTTTTTACCGGACGGGAATAGCTGAGCTCTACATTGGAAAGAGCAAAGTCCTGTTTTACAGTCTGGCCCGGGCTGGGAGCTGGCATTTTGATTCCCTGCGCTACAGAAGCACCAGCGTATAACAGCAGCATGGCTGCGGCAGATGCTGTGAAATTTTTAACAGTTTTCATATTAGGTTCTATTAATTGGTGGCAATGAAGGGAAGAGGGATGGTTATTCGATCAATCCATTACGGAATGCATATAACACCAGTCCTACGCTGTTTTTTACATTCAGCTTTTCCAGCAGTTTTTGCCGGATACCTTCCACGGTACGGGGGCTCAGGAATATCTTCTCGGAAATTTCCTGTGTCGTGTATTCGTTACAGATAAGCTTTAACACTTCCTGCTCCCGGTCGTTGAGTTGTATTTCATTTTTAAGCGTAGGCTTGAATTGTTGTTTATTCTTGTGTAGAACTTTCTTTAATAGTGCCAGATTTACGTTTTCATTAAAATAAAAGCCTTTCTCATAGGTAGTGCAGATGGCTTCATAAATTTCTTCCGGATCAGCGTTTTTCAGGAGATAGGCGTTGGCGCCGTTTTCTACCAGATGAACGATAAAGTTGTCGTCTTCATACATAGTAAGGATAATAATCTTTACGTTGGGATATTTCTCCTTTACTTTGATGGTGGCTTCTATGCCATCCATATTGGGCATTTTCAGGTCCATCAGGATAACGTCCGGCTGCTGTTGTTCCATGATCTCCAGCAGGTGAAGGCCGTCATCTGCCTCAAAGACAAAGCGGATATTTTCATACGGAATCAGCGTGTTGATCACTCCACTGCGGAAAATCTTGTGATCATCCGCAATGGCCACTTTGATGTGCGCCATAGTGAACAGTTTATAGAGAGGTAATTATAATTATTTTATTGTTAATAAATAGCTGTAAGTCATGTTGTTACATAGATATACAACAAAACCGGATGGCAATTTAGTAATAAAACAACATATACATCAACTATTCGGTGCCGGCACTTGATAATTTTCTACATGGATGGTAGCAACAGTACCTTTCGGAGCACCAGAAGTGAATTGGATATCTCCGCCAATAATATTAAGCCGGCTTTCGATGTTTTTGAGACCCAGGCTACCGGTTTTCTTTTTACTGCTTTCCAGAGAGGGCAGCAGCTGGCCATTTCCATCATCCGCAACGGTGATAGTAAGCAGGGAAGGAGTGGTCTGGTAGGTAATGGTTACCTCCGAGGCCTGGGCATGTTTAAGAATATTGTTGATCAGTTCCTGCACAACGCGGTAAACGTTCAGTGCTTTCTCTTTGTCTACCGACTGCCCATTACCAGCTACTTCAAAGTTGATTTTAACCTGTTTGTTTTTGTTCATCAGGTTACAGAAAGAGTCCAGTGCATGGGCCAGTCCCAGATTTTCCAGGGCCTGTGGATGCAGGCTCTGGGAGATGAACCGGAGTTGTTGTATTATAAGGTCGGTGAAGTCTTTGGTTTCTTTCAGCCGTTCTGCCTCACCATTGCCGGTTTTGAGCAATGGCAACAGGCCACCCAGATTCAGCTTGAGTACAGATAGTTGGGCACCTACTTCATCATGCAGGTCTTCAGCAATTCTTTTTCTTTCCTGTTCCTGTCCTTGCAATACTGCTATCAATCTTTCCCTTTGCAGTTGAAGATCTTTATCTCTGATAAGCAATTTGTGTTGAATAACCTGTTTTTGCTGAAACATCACCAGCAGAATCACGATGACTCCAAGGATTAACATTACTGTAGTACCAATTACAATAATATCAATTGTCTGCATACCCAAACCTTTTATTTTTTGAGAGCCCAATATACAGCAGAAACATGGCAATCATAGCAATTACATAGTTAATACTTAGCAAAGTAAGGATCATTGCCTGGGCGTTGTTCTGATTGGTGTTCTGGATGAGGTTATAGCTAATGGAAAACAGAAAGGAGCTGCAGAAGTATATAAAGATGGCAGCATTATACCAGAATACGGGGAGGGTATTGATGTAGATGGCTTTTTCAATAAGCTCTTTATCGGTCATTAACTGAAGGAAAAAGATAATACCATAAGCGATGATAATGCCGGATTTGAGGCCTGCACTAATAGAGTTATAGGATTTAAGGCCTTCAATCATCCCGGCATCTACCAGACATAGCCCAAATACCAGTATAGGAAGCAGGGTAATTACCTGTTTGATGGTAGTATGCTTGATGATTCTGAGGTAGAAAAGAGACAGGATAATAAACTGAACAAAATTCATCAGGCTGAAAAACCACATATTGTTTAAACCCGCATTGGAAAGGGCCGCAGATCCTGCTGCAAAAAACACACTGCTGATGATATAAAAGCAGGCCCATTTACCGGGAATATCCAATGTTTTATATCTTAACAGGAAGGGGATCAAAATTAAAACTTCGATCCCCATCATAGTGTAAAATATACCAAGAAATATATTCAGATTCACGATGCGATTTTAGGGTTGTGTAGGTGGTTTAGTTGTGCCTCCTCCTCCTCCAGAGCAGTATTGCGGACAAGGAAGTCCCTGGTCGAGTATTTTGGCAGATACCATACTTTTGGCTACAGAACCAGTGGCCGGATCACCTGCCGGAGGCAGAATGTCATTACCATCGCTGTCTACAGCTACCAGTACCATTTTCTTTTCTTTAATGCCATCACCATCTGTATCGATTTTCAGGCCGTAATAAATTCTCAGCGCTGTGCAATCGGGATGGTCCAGCAGTTCCATTACTTTGTCTTTACCAAAGCACATGGCTTTAACATGTCCGCCCAGCGCTTTCTGCTGTGCATGCTCGTCATCATGATTTTTGGTCAGTATTTCCATTTCCTCCCTGGAAATAAAGCCACCTGCATCTGCAGGAATAGGTCTTTGTGTAGAATCACTCATAGTGGGTAGTTTAAGGTTTGGGGTAAAATTATCACAATATTACACTATTACAATATTGAATGTACTATGTCTGAAATAGCCCGGGAAAAGCCCCTTTCAGGCAAAGTCTTACTGACAGGGAATTGTATATATATAAAGATTACAGGTAGTTACTGAAATAACGTAACACCCACTGTAAAATACGTATAAATACGCATTCTTACATTTCAGGTTTCCAACGCTTGACAGCTTACAGATTGTTATTAATCTTTGTGGGAACAACCGTGTTATTTTTTAAAGATACATTGGATCTGTAGATACTATCAGGCCTTTCTACCATGTTTGTTTTTTATTTAGTATGCAGAGGGTTTTACTCGTTACCCCCTTTCTTAAATTAAAAACCATGAGTTACCTGTTAATTGGAAACATCTCTGCGCTTATTTGTGACGATTGCATAGAGCCCCTGGCAAACGCACGGATACGCGTATACCTGCCGGATACACGGTATCCGGCCACATGCCAGCCGAAAGGTATTTTTAATGACCTGCAGCCATTGTCTGCCAAAGATGTATTGATGAAGGCTGATCGTTTGCTGGCAGAAACTACACTGGATGATCAGGGAAATTTTACCCTGGCCTGGCAGGAAGTACACCTTTTCACCGAACCACTTGAACTGGACCTTTGTCTGGATACCCTTCCAGGAGGTAACGGTTCTATACAGCCCCGCAACTTTCATCTCTGCAGCGCCGTCTTGCACTGGAAGCGCGGAGCAGATGGTTATATCGGAGCCTATGCCTATGTGGTGCCTTCCGCCATGTGGAGCAAAATATGTGGTGATGCCGGCGCATGGGTGATCACCGGTACCATAAAACGGCACCGGCCCGTCATCCAACAGCCCATCCTCAGAGTGGAAGCTTATAATGCCATTTCCGGTAAAATGATCGGACATGCCTATACGAACGAATATGGCCGATATACCTTGCGTTTTTCCAGGAAAGACCTGTATAATGGTACGCTGCAACCTGTAAAGCAGGGGCGCTGCCATATGGGGCCCGACGTGTATTTCCGGATTTACCAGCAGGACCGGTTGGTGCTGTCAGAAAATGAAGAGCAGGCTGCTGCACCGGAACGTCAGGACCTTGCGCCCTGCAGCTGCGTGAATCTCCGCTACCGGCCTTCAGTAGTCAAATGGGCCTCCGGGCATATACAGGGATGGATCAACGATGTGATTACCCTCTCCGGTGGCAGAAGTAAAAAGAAACGGGAACAGCTGCGGCTCACCAACGCCCTTCTTTAACCGGATACGTTTGTTGTAAAAAGTCATTGTTTAGAATGCCTCTGAAGTAATTTCAGCAAGTCCCCTTGTTTGAAACCCTTCCATGGTCTGACAGCTGCCCGTAATGGCGGCTGTCTTTTTTTAAAACCGGGGATGATAACGGGAAAGGGTATCCCGCAGGTACTCCCTATCGATATGTGTATAGATTTCTGTGGTGGAAATGCTTTCATGACCCAGCATCTGTTGTACCGCCCTGAGATCAGCCCCGCCTTCCACCAGATGTGTGGCGAAAGAATGCCGGAAGGTATGGGGAGACACATTTTTTTGGATGCCGGCCATCTCCGTCAGCTCCTTAATGACCAGGAAAATCATAACCCGGCTAAGCTGTCCGCCGCGGCGGTTGAGGAACAGTGTATCTTCTTCCCCGTACTTAACGGGCAGGTTTATACGGATATTACGACGGTAAATATCGATGTGCCGCATGGCGTCCCGGCCAATAGGTACCATCCGTTCTTTGTTACCCTTACCTACCACCCGGATAAATCCCACGTCCATATGCAACTGCGTGATCTGCAGATTAATGACCTCGCTTACGCGCAGGCCGCAGCTGTACATCGTTTCCAGGATCGCCTTGTTGCGGTGCCCTTCCGGCGTATCCAGTTTTATCTGAGCGATGATTTTTTCGATTTCATCGAAACTGAGTACATCCGGTAGTTTACGTTGCAGCTTGGGAGCTTCCAGCAGCTGGGTGGGGTCTTCCTGGGTCATGTCTTCCAGCAGCAGGAATTTATAAAAAGCCTTAATGCCCGAAATAGTGCGGGCCTGCGAGGCCGGCGTCATACCTAGTTTACTGACCCACTGTACACAGCCTTGCAGGTCTGCCAGCGTAACATCCTGCGGACGAAGTTTTTCACCACCGTGGGCCTGGAGGTACTGCTCCAGTTTCTCAACGTCCCTTAAATAGGCCTCTATCGAATTGTCTGACAGAGACCGCTCCAATTTCATATATCCTTTAAACAGTTTCCGGAATGATGCCCACATATTGTGGGCAAGTTAAAAGTTTTCCCCTATTTTTAAATCATAACTCCATGATATGTCTACCCCATCCTTCAGAAAAATATCCAAATTGCTGGTGGCCAACCGTGGCGAAATCGCGGTACGTGTACTCAGGGCCGCCGCAGAACTGCGTATCAGAACGATCGCTGTTTTTACTTATGAAGACAGATATTCCCTCCATCGTTATAAGGCCGACGAGGCTTATCAGATAGGACGTGATGACGAGCCGCTGAAGCCCTATCTCGATATTGAAGGGCTTATCAACCTGGCTAAAACCCAGCACGTGGATGCTATTCATCCCGGTTATGGTTTCCTGAGTGAGAATGTACACTTTGCCCGTCGCTGCCAGGAAGAGGGTATTATTTTCGTAGGTCCGTCACCGGAGATCATGGCCCGGCTGGGAGACAAGGTAGCTGCCAAAGCCCTGGCCCGTGAAGCGGAAGTGCCGCTGATAGAGGACAGCAGGCTGCCGCTGGAAGATGTGGCCACTGCTTTGCAGGAGGCACGTCGTATAGGCTTCCCGGTGATGCTGAAAGCGGCGGCCGGCGGCGGTGGACGGGGGATGCGGATGGTGCCCGGGGAAGCCGCCCTGGAAAGGGCTTTCCTGGAAGCCAGCAGCGAGGCGGCCAAGGCTTTCGGAGATGATACCATCTTCATAGAAAAATTCATAGAAGAACCCAAACATATAGAGGTGCAGCTGATGGGAGACCATTATGGTAACATCATACATCTCTATGAGCGGGACTGCTCCGTTCAGCGCCGTTTCCAGAAAGTGGTGGAAATAGCACCCTCCCCCAATCTGCCCCAGCATACCCGTGATAAGTTATATGAATACGCCCTTCGTCTGGCACACCGGGTGGATTTTAATAATGTGGGCACAGTAGAGTTTCTGGTGGACAAGGCTCACCACATCTATTTTATAGAAGTGAACCCACGTATACAGGTAGAACATACCGTAACCGAAGAAGTGACCGGGATCGACATTGTTCGTTCCCAGATACTGATAGCGCAGGGACACCGGCTATCGGATCCGGAAATATTCCTCCGGGGTCAGGATGATGTACAACTCAACGGATTTGCCATTCAGTGCCGTATCACCACCGAAGACCCGGAGAATAATTTTACACCTGACTATGGCACCGTCATCGCCTACCGCAATGCCGGTGGCTTCGGGATACGGCTGGATGAGGGCAGCACCTATTCAGGAGTGAAGATCTCGCCGTTTTTTGATTCCATGCTGGTAAAGGTGACCGCCTGGGGTCGAACATTATCGGGCGCTGCAGGCAGGCTGCACCGCACTTTACGGGAATTCCGTATCAGAGGGGTGAAGACCAATATCCGCTTCCTGGAAAACGTGATCACCAATGATGTTTTCCGGAAGGGGAATTGTACCGTGGCTTTTATAGACCAGCATCCGGAGCTGTTTAAACTATCACAGATACGGGACCGGGGTACCAAAACACTGATGTACCTGGCCAATGTAACGGTAAATGGTCATCCCGATATAAAGGGCCGGCCAGAGAGCAGGACCTTCCGTACACCGGTCATTCCTTCCTATGAACCACTGAAGCCCTATCCGGCCGGTATGAAAAACCGCCTAGAGGAAATGGGGCGGGAGGCTTTCGTACATTGGCTGCGACAGGAAACACCGGTCTATTATACAGACACCACCTTCCGTGACGCGCACCAGAGTTTGCTGGCCACAAGGGTGCGTACCAGGGATATGCTGGCCGTAGCAGAGAGTTATGCCAAAAACAATCCGGAGATATTTTCCATGGAGGTTTGGGGTGGGGCCACCTTCGATGTGGCCATGCGTTTTCTGCATGAATGCCCCTGGCGGCGACTGCAGCTGTTACGTAAAGCGATGCCTAACATCCTGTTACAGATGTTGTTCCGGGGATCTAACGCTGTCGGCTACTCGGCGTATCCCGAAAACCTGATAGCGGCTTTTATAGAAAAGGCCGCAGAGAACGGGATCGATATATTCCGCATCTTCGATTCCCTGAACTGGGTGGAAGCGATGGCGCCCAGCATCCGGTTTGTACGGGAACGCACCAACGCTATAGCCCAGGCGGCCATCAGTTATACTGGTGATGTATTGAGGCCGGCCAATAATAAATATACGTTGCAGTACTATACAGACCTGGCCCGGAAACTGGAAGACGCCGGTGCGCATATGCTGGCTGTCAAGGATATGGCTGGCCTGCTGAAACCTGAGGCGGCCACGGTATTGATCGGAACACTCCGTAACGCTGTGCAGCTGCCGGTAGTATTGCATACACATGATACGGCCGGAGTACAGGCGGCTACTTATCTTAAAGCTATAGAAGCGGGCGTGAGTGTGGTGGATACTGCCATTGCCTCCCTTAGTGGTCTCACTTCCCAACCCAATCTTAATTCCATGGCGGCTGTGATGGATAGTCATGCCCGCGGTAGCCGGATGAATCTGGCTTCCCTGAATGAGCATAGTAATTACTGGGAGGATGTGAGGGAATATTATTATCCTTTTGAGTCAGACATGAAAGCCGGTACGGCACAGATCTATGAGAATGAAATCCCTGGTGGGCAGTATTCCAATCTGCGCCAGCAGGCGGAGTCGTTGGGGCTGGGAGACAAGCTGGAGGAAATCAAACAGAACTATGCTGCTGTAAACCAGCTCTTTGGCGACATCGTCAAGGTGACCCCCAGTTCCAAGGTGGTAGGTGATATGGCCTTGTTTATGACCAGCAACCAGCTGACTGCGGAAGATGTATTGGATGAAACCCGTAACCTGGCGTTTCCGGCGTCGGTAAAAGGCTTTTTCCGGGGAGAGCTGGGTGTGCCATATGGTGGGTTCCCGCCAAAACTACAGCAGATAGTATTGAGAGGGGAACAACCTTTGGCCGGCAGGCCTAATGAGCACCTGGCCCCGGTGGATTTTGAGGCGGACTTTGGTGCTTTCCGGGAAAAGTATCCGCATGCGGAATTTCTGGACTACCTGAGTTATCATATGTTCCCCAAGGTGTTTGATGAGTACTATCAGCATGCGATGGTGTTTGGTAATGTAGAGGCGATCCCTACGCCTGCTTTTTTCTACGGACTGAAACAGGGAGAAGAAATCCTTATTACACTTAGTAAGGGGAAGACGATTATTGTCAAGCTGTTGTATGTATTACCAGCAGATGAGCATGGTATGCGTACGGTGGTGTTCGAGCTGAATGGGTATGCACGTAAGATACAGGTAAGGGATCATTCGGTAAAAAGTGTGGTGGTGGAGAATAAAAAGGTAACCGACCCGGCGGTGGAAATAGGAGCACCTTTGCCGGGAAAATTGTCGAAGGTATTGGTGCATTCAGGAGACGTGATTACACCTAATATGCCATTGTTTATAATTGAAGCAATGAAGATGGAAACAACGGTAACGGCTACTCGTGAAGGAAAGGTGAAAGGGGTGCGGTTAGGGGAGGGAAGTATGGTACAACAGGATGATTTGGTGATTGAAATTGAAAAATAGTGATTTTTTTGAAGTATAGGATTAGGTAATTTGTGTTTTTGTATTGAAAATGAGTTGTTTGTGATGGTTTAATTTGTGATCTTTAAACCAGTTATTTCCTAATGAAAGCTGGGATTTATAGCCTGAAAATCAAGCCTTGAATCCGTTTTGCCGATTGAAATATGTCAAATGTCTGGCTATCTACTCTGGTACTTTAAGTAAACTGATATAAATCATTTAAAATCAATTTTTTAAAACAAAAAAATAACCTGATTTCTTACAAGCGGAACCAAATGTCCGTCATGGTTTGAAATCAGGTTATTTATGCTTTCAGGTGGCTGTAAAAGTCACCGGCAGATTAGAATTTTTCCAGGGCGCTGAAGAAGAAGTCACCTTCGATCAGTGCATTTTCGTTAGAGTCGGAACCGTGAACAGCGTTACGGCCGATAGACTCAGCGTATTTTTTACGGATAGTACCTTCTTCTGCATTGGCAGGGTTGGTAGCTCCGATCAGGTTACGAAAATCTTCTACTGCATTTTCTTTCTCCAGGATAGCTGCTACAATGTGCCCGCTGCTCATGAATTCAACCAGTTCACCGTAGAAAGGTCTTTCTTTGTGTACTGCGTAGAATTCGCCTGCTTTCGCTGATGACAGATGGGTCATTTTCATGGCTACGATACGGAAACCTGCGGCATTGATCATGTTCAGGATGCCACCAATATGCCCGTTTGCTACCGCGTCAGGCTTAATCATTGTAAATGTTCTGTTGCTCATATATGTTTTATTCCGAATTACAGATTAGGCCGCAAAAGTAATTACATTTTCTTTAGTGGTAAAAAATTTTGAAATTCTGCATCAAATAAAGATCTTCGCACTTCGTTTTCTGTCGCAATGGATTGGTTGTGACCAGAAATTACTCTTAACATTACAGTTTTTGAATGAAGTCGATCGAGGAAATTAAACCTTTACTGGAAAATCCTAAGAAAGTGGTAGTAACGATGCATCAGAAACCTGATGCGGACGCAATGGGATCTTCACTGGCATTATACCACTATCTGGTACAAAAAGGCCACCAGGTGACTGTAATATCTCCTACCAATTTTCCGGATTTTTTAAAATGGATGCCCGGAGCAGATAGCGTGATTGATTTTGAGTCTTCTACCGACAAAGCACTGGAAGCACTGAAAGGTATTGAACTGCTATTCTGTCTGGACTTCAACGCGTTATATCGCACCAAAAATCTGGCGCCTCACCTGGAAAATCTCAACTGTGTCAAAATACTGATTGATCATCACCTGGAGCCTCATCCCAGTTTTGATTACGGTGTCAGCGATACTTCCGCCAGTTCAACTGCACAGCTGGTTTATGAAACCATCTACAAGCTGGGAGACGAGCGGTTGATCAATCTGAACATCGCCGAGTGCATCTACGCTGGAACGGTAACAGATACCGGCTCCTTCCGTTTTGCCTCTACTACTGCCCGTGTTCACCGGATGGTAGCAGACCTGATGGATAGAGGATTGAAACATGAACTGATCCATCAGGAAATATATGATAACTTCCTGGAAAACCGCCTCCGCTTCCTGGGCCACAGCCTCCTGAACCGGATGGAAGTATTCTATGAATATAATACGGCTATGCTCGCCATCCCTTATTCCGACCTGAAACGGTTTGACCTTCAGACCGGTGATACAGAAGGACTGGTGAATTTCCTGCTCTCTATTCAGGGTATTAAGATGGCTGCGCTGATCATTGACCGTAACTCAGAAGTGAAATTATCTTTCCGCTCGAAAGGAAACTTTGATGTAAACACTTTCGCCCGGAAATACTTCGACGGAGGCGGGCATTTCAACGCCTCTGGCGGTAGAAGCACCGATTCTTTGGAAAAAACAGTGAACCGATTTATTAAGGCAGTAGAAGAAAACGAAACACTTTTACAATAGTATAACTGTTACTAAGTATATCAACTACTAATACAATCAAATGAAAAGAAACAATCAGTTATTAGTTGCAGCGTTAGGCTTATTGATAGCCAGCTGCGGAACAGGTGTTAAAAAAACACCAGGCGGTATTGAATATATCGTTCACAAATCCGGCAGCGGAGCACAACTGAAGCTGGGAGATACCGCCCTGATGAATGTGACTCAGCGCATTAACGACTCTATCCTGGGTGAATCCCGTAAAATCGTGGGAGCTCCTATTCCCGTGCTGATCTCCAAACCACAGAATAAGTACGACCTGATGGAAGGCCTCGCCCTCCTGCACGAAGGTGACAGTGCTACTTTTGTAATTCCCTGGGATTCATTACCGGCTAACGAGCGTCCTCCATTCGGTAAAAAAGGCGACAAACTGAAAATCACTTTCGCGGTTGAAAATAAATTCTCTGCTGCAAGCCAGAAAGAGAAAGATGAGAAAGCGATCAAGGAATACATGGAGAAAAACAAAATCAACGCTACTAAAAACCCTGATGGTGTATACATCGCTGTTACCCAGGAAGGTACCGGCAGCACACCTAACCCAGGTGACACCGTAGTAGTACACTATACTGGTAAACTGACTTCCGGTAAAGTATTTGACTCCAGCCTGGATTCTACGCTGCGTCCTGGTATGCCTTTAGAGCCTATCAAATTCCCGATTGGCCGCGGTTTCGTAATCAAAGGCTGGGATTCCGGTCTGAGCGGACTGAAAAAAGGTTCCAAAGCAACACTGCTGATTCCTTCTACACTGGCTTACGGTTTACAAGGTAGCCCTCCGGCAATTCCTGGTAACTCCATCCTGGTGTTCGACGTTCAGCTGGTTGATATCAAACCTGGTGCACCCGAACCAACAGCTCCGGTAGCAGCTACTCCTGCTCCAGCTCCTGCTAAGAAGAAATAATTACCCTGCCTCCGGCAGATAAATCATAAAGCCTCATTATTAAACTGTTGATGTTTGATAATGAGGCTTTTAGTTTGCAATTATGAGCGGAGGAATTTTTTTATTGCAGAAACCTGCTCCTGATCTCCGGCGTAGGTATCATACAACTGTCTTTTTTCCCGAACCAACGGTAACGGTTACGCGCAATAAGGGAATAAACAGCATCGCGGATAAAGCGGGGTATTATAATAAAAGCATACATCCCTCTCCAGGGAAAGGGGAGTTGCCGGGCTACCCGGAGGGCTGCCGTACTTTTCGTATATACTTTTCCGTTTTGTACCAGTACAAACGTCTCCAGCCGGCTGGTATCGAAATGGAGGGACGTACCTAATGCCGCGGCAGTTTCTGATTGTAAGGGGGCAAAGCGAAAGCGTCCTTGCCGGTCGTGACGGATCACAAAATTGATGCTGGCATCACAGAAATTACAAACCCCGTCAAATAAGATAATGTCCATAGGTTATCATTGTGGCGTTCACGTTAATATGCTCATGCATAACCATCAATCAACACTTCATACAGTTTTACTTTAAGGTCTTCCAGTGAAACGTCGGTCTCCAGATTGCCGTCCTGCGCGTAGGAAATAGTACCTCTTTCTTCAGAAACGATGATGGCCAGGTTGTCACTGTGCTCGGTGATGCCTACTGCAGAGCGGTGGCGCAAACCTACCCTTGTAGGCAGATTGGGATTTTCCGAAACAGGCAGGATTACTTTAGCCGCCAGGATTTTGTTGCCTACAATGATCAGAGCACCGTCGTGCAGGGGACTGTGTTTTTCGAATATACTTTCTATCAGTTTGGAACTAACGTTGCCGTCGATGGGAATGCTGGAGGCGGTGTCAAATTTCAGACGGTAGGTGGTGGCAATTACGATCAGCGCACCGGTATAGGTGGCCTGCATATGGCTCACTGCTACAATCACCTCATTAATAATATTTTCTTCGTCTTTGTAGCTTTTAAATTTGTCGGGCAGGAAGAGTTTAGTCAGAAAGCTGTCTTTGCTCAAAGGGGTCTTCTTGCCAAGCACTAGCAGGAACTTGCGGATCTCCGGCTGAAAGATAATGATGATGGCGATGATGCCCACATTGATGAAGTTCTGGAGGATGCTGGTGAGAATAGGCATCTGCAGAGCCCTGACCAGAAAAAAAACGGCATATACCATCAGAAGCCCTACAAAAATATTGAAGGCCAGGCTACCTTTTAATAAACGATACAGTTGAATAATTAAAAAAACGACTATCAGCAGGTCCAATACGTTCAGCCAGCGAAACTCATATCCATATAATTGTATTACTTCCTTCATAATTGTAAAAATAGTAAGATTTAATTGCCTTTCATTTTCTCCGTAATCCTGACTGCTTCCACAGCTGCTTTTACATCATGCACCCTCAGTATGTGGGTACCATGTAGCAATGCGATGGTGTTGAGTACTGTTGTCCCATTTAATGCTTCAGAAGGACTAATATTTAAAAATTTGTGAATCATTGATTTGCGTGAGATGCCTGTAAGTACTGGTGTCCCCAGTATCTGATGAAAGAGCGAAAGGTCCTTCATCAGGGCGTAGTTATGTTCCAGGGTTTTCCCGAATCCGAATCCCGGGTCGGCAATAAAATCCCGGATCCCGGCAGCCCGGCATTCGGCCAGTTTTTTCGCCATATAGTCCAGTACGTCCTGTACCACATTTTCATAGTGCGGCTTCTGCTGCATGGTAGCAGGTTGGCCCTGCATATGCATGGCAATGTAAGGGACCTTCAGGCTGCCGGCTACCGGGATCATGTCTTTATCCAGGTCACCCGCACTGATATCATTGATGATGGAGGCGCCGGCGTGTATGGTTTTTTCCGCTACTGCGGCATACCAGGTATCTATGGAGATGATGGTCTGAGGGTAACGGTTTAAAATAGCATGAATAGCCGGCAACAGCCGGTCCAGCTCTTCTTCCGGTCCTATCAGGGTAGCGCCAGGCCTGGTGCTCTGTGCACCAAGGTCGAGGATTGCAGCCCCTTCCTGCAGGTGCTGGCCGGCTTTCTCTACCACCTGGTGTAACCCATGCATTCTGCTGCCTTCATAAAAGGAATCTTCTGTTACATTGATAATGCCCATTACCACCGGACTGGCAAGTGAAAGTAATTGCCCCCGGCAGTTAATAGCAGGTTCCGTTAGGGTATTGATATGGTGTGGTCTCATTTAATGGTTTTTATTCTTTATTTTGCCACCTGAATCGCTGTTCACAAATTTAAGTAATGCAAAATAAAGGAATTACGCATGCAAAGGAACAAAGAAGACAAAGTTTGACAAGGACTTTATATGCCTTCCTCTCCCAGACATGCACAATTTCCTGTTAATAGGATCATGAGTACATTAGCACAATACGAAGCCGCAATCGCAGGCTGCAAAGACATCTTCCTGAAAAAAACAAAAGATTACGGCACTTCCTGGCGGGTGTTACGTCCCATTTCAGTGGTAGACCAGATTTTTATTAAAGCCCAGCGTATCCGTAATATACAGGAGATCGGCGCACAAAAAGTGGAAGACAATATTGAAGGAGAATTCAAAGGCATCGTAAATTATGGGGTTATTGGATTAATCCAGATGGAGCAGCACGGTAACCCCTATACGGATTTACCTGTAGAAGAAGTGGAGAAGCTCTATAATCATTATATTTATAAGATCAAAACGGTCATGGAGGCCAAAAACCACGACTATGGAGAAGCCTGGCGTGATATGAGCCAGGAGTCTTTTGTAGACCTCATCCTGACCAAGTTATTGCGAATCAAGCAAATCCTGCGCAACCAGGGGCAAACACTGATATCGGAAGGAATAGATGCCAACTATGTGGATATTGTAAACTATGCATTGTTTGCGCTGATCAAGATCAGCGAAGCATAACAAATGAAGTTATGGTCTAATTCATCACTTAACCATTAAACTATTTTATGAAAGTTATCCTGAACCTATTGCGGATTATTGTTGGAGTATTGTTTATCTTTTCGGGCCTGATCAAAGCCAATGATCCGCTGGGCCTCAGCTATAAGATGGATGAGTTTTTTGAGGTACTGCACCTCACTTTTCTGTCACCCTATTCCCTGGCATTTTCCATCATCATGAATGCCTTCGAAATCATTGCCGGTGTAGCGGTACTGGTGGGATATCGTATGCGTATCTTCTCCGTACTGCTGCTGTTACTGATCATCTTTTTCACCTTCCTCACAGGTTATGCCCTGTTCAGTGGCACCATCCGGGAATGCGGTTGTTTCGGCGACTGTATCAAACTGACCGCAGTGGAAACATTCTGGAAAGATGTAGCCCTGCTGGTAATGATACTGGTAATCTACTTTTTCCGCAACCGTATACAACCACTATTCAAAGGAGCGGGCATTGTATTATTCATCGCTGCGGTGTTTTCATTTGGTGTACAGTGGTATACCCTTAAGCACCTGCCGTTTATCGATTGTCTCCCTTATAAAGTGGGCAACAATATCCCGGAAAAAATGAAACTGCCTCCTGGTGCTACTCCTGACGTGTATGAGATGATATTTATCTATGAGAAGAATGGAGAGAAAAAGGAATTTACTGCCGACAACTACCCCTGGTCAGACAGCACCTGGAAGTTTGTAGACCGTAAAGACAAACTGATCAAAAAAGGTAATGCCGAACCGGCTGTCAAGGACTTCATCCTGACTGATCTCGACGGTGTTAACCAGACACAGGCCATCCTGAACGAAACCAAACCGGTATATCTCTTCCTGGTGCAGAATGTTGAAAAAGCAGGAAAGGGATGGGATGAGAAAATGAAAGCAGTGCAACAAAAATGGAAAAATGGTGAAGTCCTGATATATGGTGTGTCTGCCTCTACCAAGGACCAGATCGCTGCCTTCGAAAAACAACACGGACTGGAATTCCCCTTTGTACAGATGGACGGTGTGGCCATTAAAACTGCCGGCCGCAGCAATCCATGTCTGATTTTACTCGACAAAGGCACTATCAAAGGTAAATGGCATTATAACGATATTCCGTAAGTTTCTATGTTACGTTTTCTTCTCCGGAAAACAGGATATGGCCTGTTGGTATTGCTGGGTGTGGTGGTGCTGGTGTTCTTCCTGTTTAATGTATTACCTGGTGATCCGGCCCGGCTTACCCTTGGACAGCGTGCCGATGTGTCTTCGCTGGAAAATGTCCGTAAAGAATTGCACCTCGACCAGCCGGTGGGGGTGCAGTTCCTGCTCTATCTCAACGATCTTT
Organism: Chitinophaga sp. HK235; assembly: GCF_018255755.1. Taxonomy (NCBI): domain Bacteria; kingdom Pseudomonadati; phylum Bacteroidota; class Chitinophagia; order Chitinophagales; family Chitinophagaceae; genus Chitinophaga; species Chitinophaga sp. HK235. The sequence continues at coordinate 758,754 of NZ_CP073766.1, forward strand.
CACCGCTAGGTGTGCATGAACAGGCTGATGCTACAGAAAATCTGCACTATGTGACGCTGGCTCATCTGTCAGCCGGAAAAATACTGGTATTAAAGACACCCTATCTGCGCCGCTCCTATCAAGGGAAAAAGCCGGTATGGGAGATCCTTACCGAAGCATTGCCCGGTACTTTACTGCTGGCCACAGCAGCGATGCTCTTTGCTACTGTGGTAGGAATAGGCTTAGGGGTGCTGTCTGCGGTTAAACAAAACACCTGGATGGACACGAGCGCTGTCTTTGCCAGTGTGATTGGTATATCAGCACCGTCTTTCTTTGCCGGTATTGTGCTGGCTTATTTGCTGGGTTTTGTGTGGAGCGATTATACCGGTCTGCATATGACTGGCAGTCTCTTCGATGTAGATCCGTTTAAGGGGAGGGTGCTCAACCTGCGCAATCTGATATTGCCTGCGATCACACTGGGCATACGTCCGCTGGCCATCATCGTGCAACTGACGCGCAGTGCTATGCTGGATGTGCTGCACCAGGATTACATTCGCACAGCTTACGCCAAAGGACTTTCCCGCTCCCGGGTGATCTGGCATCATGGACTCCGCAATGCACTCAATCCGGTTGTTACCGCCATCACCGGCTGGTTTGCTGAACTGCTGGCAGGTGCTTTCTTCGTAGAATACATCTTTGGCTGGAAAGGAATCGGAAAAGTAACAGTGGATGCGCTGGACAAATTCGATTTCCCCGTAGTGATGGGCGCGATCCTGTTTACCGCTGGCATCTTTGTATTGGTCAATATCCTGGCTGATATGCTTTACTCCGTAATTGATCCCCGCATTAAATTATAACTATTTAGGTCCCAGGGCTAAAGCCCTGGGCTATTTTCGTGGGAAACCACAATACTTTATAAAGATTTTTAGTTTTTATCAGAACTCATTTAAATAAATAAGGAATTCATCCTTCCAAGCAGCCGTAAAAACAATTTTAGCCCAGGGCTTCAGCCCTGGGAATTTTTTTTTAAGATTGTTGTAACATCGTATTTGCTGAGTCGTCTTCTTATTACAAAACGCAATATTCCGCATGTCAATGGACTTATTTCTTACGCAGGTAGTTCCCGTCAGGCAAAAGCTTTATCGCTTCGCCTACCGCCTGCTGGGCAATGAGGAGGATGCACAGGATGTGACCCAGGACGTGCTGATGAAGGTCTGGAGCCAGCAGGAGAAAATGACTGAACTGCAGAACATGGAAGCCTGGTGTATGCGGATTACCCGTAACCTGGCGCTGGACAAGATCAAATCGAAGAAGTATCGCCTGGCTGATGAACTGGACAGGGCTGGTGATGTGCCGGCTACACAGCATAGTCCGCATGCCATGGCGGAAAAAAACGATGTAATGATCAAAGTAAGACGAGTAATCAGTGAATTACCGGAGAAATACAGGACCATCATCCAATTAAGGGATATGGACGGTTATTCCTACCAGGAAATTGCGGATATCCTGGAGCTGGACATGAATGAGGTAAAGGTTAACCTGCACCGGGCACGCAAAGCGGTGCGGGAGAAACTGCAAAACATACAGGTATATGGATTATAACGAAATCATCGTACTACTGGAAAGGTATTGGGACGGAGAAACTTCTTTGGAGGAGGAAGCGCTGCTACGCCGGTTTTTTAGCGAGCCACATCCTGATATGCCGGAGGCTTTACAGGAAGCTGCTCCCTTGTTTGGTTATTTCCAGGAAGAAATAGAACGGGAATATGTCATGCCGGAAAAACCGGAGCCGGTGCCGATACCTGTTGGGGCTACCGCTAAAGTAGTGCAGTTGTCGCCTTTCCGGCATTGGATGAAATATGCAGCCGTGCTGCTGATGGGGGTGGGGATGGGATATGCGATGAAGCAGTATCAGCGGCAGGAAATGAAAGCCAGTATTGCGGCAGCGCAACAGCTGAAGATGGAGGAAGAAGCCCGGGTAGCCTATATGGAAACCAAAAAAGCCCTGCAGCTGCTGGCCAAAAACCTGAATAAAGGAACAGACAAAATGCAGAAGCTGGCCTATTTCAATGAAGCTGCCGGTTTGATAGACAGTTCCAATTAATCAAGGGCCTATTTTAAAACCTGATATAAATTTTAAGAAAATGAAACGTTCACTTTTATTGCTGGTAGCGGTTTTTGCCAGTCTGCACCTCTCAGCGCAGAGTAGTATAGACCGCTTTTTCCAGAAGTATGAAAACGACCGGAACTTTACACTGGTCAGTATCACCCCTAAAATGTTCTCCATGTTTTCCAAACTGGATCTTAACGATCCGGATGCCAAAAACCTGATGCGGGTGATACAGAAACTCAAAGGGCTGCGTATCCTGGCTAAGGAGAACACCAGAGACGGTCAACGCCTGTATAAGGAAGCAGCCATTTTCCTGACTTCAGATTTTGAAGAACTGATGACGGTGAGGGATAAAGACAGCGACCTGAAATTTATGGTGAAAGAAAACAGTCGTGGCAACATCAACGAGCTGATTATGCTCGTAGGCGGCAACAACGAGTTTCTTGCCATGAGTTTAGTCGGGGACATTGATCTCAACGAAATATCACAGATTGCCAGCTCTGTCAATATTCAGGGCATGGACAAACTGAAGAATCTGAAAAAGAAATAATCCTTAAATCCAAAAACCATGAAATCATTATTGTTTGGTTGTTGTCTGATGATTGCCGGCACTTCAGTGACCATGGCTCAAGACAAGTCACTGCGTGAGTTTCGTAATAACTACCGGGGTAAGGCAGAAGTACACAGTATCAGTGTAGGCTCCATTCCATTGCGTTTTTCTGCCTGGGTGCTGAAATTTGGTGAAGCCGGAGATGAAGATGTAAAACAGGCACGTCAGCTGCTCAGAGGGGTCCGCAAAGTAAAACTGCACACCATTGAAAATCCTGAGGGCCTCCATATTACCAATAGCGATGTAGAAGCATTAAAACAAAAGTTGCAGACCAAAGATCATTTTGAGACCCTGATGGAAGTAAGGGAAAAAGGAAATATGATACATGTGCTCAATAAAGGAAAGGATGATGAGCTGGGCCATGTGGTGATGCTGGTTCAGGAAGAAAATGAATTCCTGATGGTAAACCTGCAGACTAATCTCAAAATAGAAGATATCAACCGTCTTATCCGCCAGTTCGCTTCCAACTGATTATTTTATCGGATCATCACTTCCTTGACAATATTCTCCCCCAGCGTTTCATTCACCAGTTTGATGATCTTGTCTTTAGAGTAAGTTAATTCCTGTTTTAAGGGTGCTACAGTAGTGGTTATGATAAGCTTATGGTCTATCAGCTGGATGCTCTGTGTGTAGCGCGCAATGGTTTTGCCCATTATTTTTTCCCAGTTTTCCTGAATTCTGACTTCAGTAAGACGGGGTTTGAGCCTGCTTTTGTTCATAAATTCCCGAAGGGCATCTCCTATACTGGTTGTTCCGTGGCGCATGGGGGCGAAGCTATGAAATATTTAGGGATTTTTTGATTTGGTTATTATTTGATTTTGTCAGTGGTGATTGTGTTTTTCAAATCCCGCAATCCCAAAATTCCAACATCTCAAAATCCCTAAATTTTTATGAGTTGAATGGATTGTCCGGTAGCCTCAAAACTATGCTGAAGTCTTTCAGCATGCGTATCTGTAATAAACACCTGGCCATAGGAATCACCTGCCACGAGGGAGATGAGCCGCATCACCCTTTCCTGGTCTAGTTTTTCAAACACATCATCAAGAAGAAGGAGGGGAGCAAATTGTTTATGCTGTCTGATGACTTCAAACTGGGCCAGTTTCAGGGCGAAGAGGAAGCTCTTGCGTTGTCCCTGGGAGGCACTGTTTTTCATGGGGTGTTCATTGAGGAGGAAGAGGAGGTCATCACGATGAATGCCGGCGGTGGTGCGTTGTAGTTGCAGGTCCTTGTACCGGGCGGTGTTGAGTTGGGCGGCGTAGTCTTCTTCCTGCAGGGTGCACTGGTAGCGGATATTGACAACTTCATGGGTGCCGGAGATAAAATCGTATAGTTGTTGTACCTGCGGAATAAAAGCGGTGAGGAAAGCCTTCCTTTGTTCAAATACGGGGGTGCCATGTTGTACCAGTTGCTGGTCGAAGACGTCGAGGAGGCTGTCCTGGTGTTGTCCGGTTGCAGCGATATTTTTCAGCAGGCTGTTACGTTGCAGCAGTATTTTCTGGTATACGATGAGATGTTCGAGATAGTCAGGGTAGAGCTGAGACAGGAGTGTGTCCAGCCATTTGCGGCGTTCTTCACTGCCGCCGAGGATGATTTCGGCATCATCGGGTGCTATCATGACGGCCGGGAACTGGCCGATGTGCCGGGAAAAGCGGTCGTATTTTTCATCGTTGAGGGATACTTCCTTTTTCCCGTCTTTAACGGTGCAGACGATTTTTTCTTCCTGTCCCTGTTTTTCGAGGAGGCCTTCTATGCGGAAGCCATTGGTATGGTACTGGGTGTTCTGGCTTTCGCTGCTGGTAAAATAGCTACGGGTAAAGCAGAGGTAATAAATGGCGTCGAGCAGGTTGGTTTTACCGGAACCGTTTCTGCCGGTGATACCAACGATCCGTTGTTGAAAGCGGAAGTCCTGCCGGGCGTAGTTTTTGAACTGTACGAGTGATATTTTTTGTATATGCAGCAAAGAAAAAAGTTATGTGTAATTAATAATATGCAAATTCTGCAATATCTATAAGTGATAAAGAGCCCGGTCCGGCGGGCTTTCTCGCTCAGGAAACTGCAATTAAATGCAAAACTGTTTGAAATTGATGAATTTGCATAATTTAATAGTAATTGGATTTGATATTTACATTTTAGGATTTTCCTGTTATATTTGCCAACAAATTTAGAAAGAGTGCAAACTAAAACAGACGTGAAGACGAAATTCACCAAAGAGACATATCTGTACTGGTATGAATTGATGCTTTTGCTGCGCCGCTTTGAAGAGAAGACCGGCCAATTGTACGGAATGCAGAAAATTCGTGGTTTTTGTCACCTGTACATCGGACAGGAGGCAATTGCTGCTGGTGCGATCACTGCGACGAAGCCGGAAGATAAATTCATCACCGCGTACCGCGACCACGCTTTGGCTATAGCCAAGGGTATTTCTGCTAAGGCTTGTATGGCTGAGATGTTTGGTAAAGCAACCGGCTGTTCAAAAGGTAAGGGAGGTAGTATGCACTTCTTCTCCAAAGAACACAACTTCTTTGGTGGTCATGGTATCGTAGGTGCACAGATCGGCACTGGCGCCGGCCTGGCACTGGCAGAACAATACCTGGGCACTGACAACGCTGTACTGTGCTTCTTTGGTGATGGTGCTGCCCGTCAGGGTATGCTCCATGAAACCTTTAACATGGCAATGACCTGGAAGCTGCCTGTTGTTTTCATTTGCGAAAACAATATGTACGCGATGGGTACTTCTGTAGAACGTACTTCCAACGTACTGGATATCTATAAGCTCGCTGACGCTTACGAAATGCCTGCCGATTCTATCGACGGTATGAGCTGCGAAGCGGTACATGAAGGTGTGGAAAGAGCCGTAAAACGTGCACGTGAAAATGGTGGTCCAACCCTGCTGGAAATCAAAACATACCGCTACCGTGGTCACTCTATGAGTGATCCTGCTAAATATCGTACCAAGGAAGAACTGGAAGAGTACAAAGAAAAAGATCCGATCAGCGAGGTACTGAGAACCATTCAGAAGAATAAATGGGCTACGGAAGCTGAAATTGAAGCGATCCATGAGCGCGTTAAACAGGAAGTGGAAGAATCTGTGCAGTTTGCTGAAGAGTCTCCATGGCCTTCTGATGATGAGCTCCTGAAAGACGTTTATGTTCAGGAAGATTATCCGTTCATCGTTGACTAAAGCTTAATAGACCGCAACAGTTAGCTTTTACCTTTGACCAAAAAGGCGGAAGCTAACTGTTGTTCATTGATACCTATTAAATAACCAAGCAATCACAATTACCTTTTAAAATGGCAGAAACTAAAGATAAAGCCACCACACCGCAACCTGCAACAAATTTTGACCTGGAGAAGTCCATGCACAAAGCGGAAGACTTTTTCATTAAAAACAAAAACGTCATTACTATTGCATTGCTGGCAGTAGTAGTGGGCGTAGGCGGTTTCTTCGCCTATAACCATTTTGTTAAACAGCCCAACGAGAACAAAGCACAGGAAATGATTTTCCACGCACAGAACTACTTTGCTGTGGACTCCTTTAAACTGGCTTTGAACGGTGATGGCAATAACTATGGTTTCTTACAGGTGGTAAACAAATACGGCGGCACCAAAGCTGGTAACCTCGCAAAATACAGTGCTGGCGTATGCTACATCCGCCTGGGCGAATATCAGAAAGGTATCGACATGCTGAATTCCTTCAGCTCTGATGATCTGCTCCTGCAGCCTACTGCACTGGGCCTGATCGGCGACGCTTACATGGAGCTCAACAAAACTTCTGAAGGTATCGAGGCTTACAAAAAAGCAGGTCACTACAATGATAACGAACTGACTTCCCCTGTTTACCTGTTCCGCGCAGGCATGGCCCTGGAAAAAGCCGGTAAACCAGCAGAAGCCATCTCTATCTATAAAGAAATTAAAGAGAAATTCCCCCTCACCAACGAAGGTCGTGAAATGGACAAATATCTGGCGAGACTGGGAGATGTGAAGAACTAATCTACTTATGAATAACGGATTACGTGTGAGATTAACATCCGCCGTAATCCGTTCTTCGTAATTATAAATTGAATGTATGTCTGAGCACAATAAAAGCTTGTTAAATGATACTGGCATTCTCAACCTGGAGGATGCCAGTGTTGTTATGGTATATACCGAATGGAATGATACCATTGTGAATGAACTGGTAGCCGGATGTGAAAGGTCCCTGGAACAATATAAGGTGGCCAAATCCAATAAGATCATAGTACCCGGCGCTTTTGAAATCCCTTACGCCTGCAAGCAATACTGGGAGAACACCAAAGGTACCGGCAATCAGCCTGGCGCTATTATTGCTTTCGGTTGTGTGATCCGCGGAGAAACACCTCACTTCGATTATGTGTGTAAAGCAGTCACAGAAGGTATCCTGCAACTGAACCTTCAATTACCCGTTCCCGTTATATTCGGCATATTGACGGTAGACAATGAACAGCAGGCCCTTGACAGACTGGGTGGCGCTCATGGCCATAAAGGCGAAGAAGCTGCCATCACCGCATTGAAGATGATTTCATTACAAAGAGACCTGGCGAGAGGACTTTAGCACCAGACCAATGGTTGTCAGCCCTGCCGGTCCCCGTTGTCAAAGAGTTTGCCGCTGAACAACTAAAGGTCAACCGCTAAATATTATTCAGATGAATGTACAGTTATTTATACCGTGTTTCGTAGACCAGCTGTTTCCTGAAACTGCCTTTAACATGGTGAAAGTGCTGGAGAAACTAGGGTGTAACGTGATGTATAATCCGGAGCAGACCTGCTGCGGCCAGCCGGCTTACAATGCCGGTTATCAGGACGAATGCAGGACCGTTGCTACCAAATTTGTAAAGGACTTCAAAACTTTCGACTACATTGTTGCCCCCAGTGGCTCCTGCACCGGTTTCGTTCGTAATTACTACAATAAACTGTTTGATAATTCAGCAGCACATAACGATGTGAAACTGTTGCGCAAAAACCTCTACGAATTCACAGAATTTCTGACGGAAGTATTGCATGTAACAGATCTGGGTGCCACCCTCAACGGAGTGGGCACCTACCACGATGCCTGCGGCGCCCTGCGTGAATGCGGTATCAAGGAAGGCCCCCGGAAACTGCTGGAGAAAGTAAAAGGCCTGGAATTAAAAGAGATGAATGATTGTGAAGTGTGTTGCGGTTTTGGCGGTACCTTCTCCGTGAAGTTTGAACCCATCTCTATCGGTATGGGCGAACAAAAAGTCCACAACGCTGTCAACAGCGGAGCAGACTACCTCATCTCCACAGACCTGTCCTGCCTGATGCACCTGGATGGCTACATCCGTAAGCATGGTACCAATATTAAAGTGATGCACATCGCCGATGTACTGGCGAGTGGCTGGTAAAATCCAAAAACGTTACAAATGAACTATTGGCTCGTCAAATCGGAACCCTTCAAGTATTCCTGGGACCAGTTTGTAAAAGATAAAGTGACCTTCTGGGACGGCGTACGTAATTACCAGGCACGCAACAATCTCAAAGGCATGAAAAAAGGAGACAAGGTATTGTTTTACCATAGCAACGAAGGCCTCGCCGTTGTAGGACTGGCTACCGTAGCAAAAGAACATTACCAGGATCCCACCACACCGGACCCGAACTGGGTTGTGGTAGACCTGAAGCCTGTCAAAGCCTTCAAAGTACCGGTAACCCTGGCACAAATGAAGACGGAGAAAAGGCTTGCAGACCTCTCCCTGATCAGACAAGGCCGCCTGTCTGTATGCGACGTCACGAAAGAACAGTTTGACGTAATTATGGAAATGGGAGGCATGGAATAATACTTTGTTACCGGGCTGTTGATATTTTAGAACAGCCCGGTAACCTATTATGGAATTTTTCGCCTGGCTGCATCCTACCGGAAAATTCCGATTCCCATGAAGTACATAGCCCATCTCATCGTCGTATGCTTCCTGTTTGCCTGTGGTAAAACATCTTCCCCCAGTATCACCAGTCAGACATCAACAATTGCTCAGGACGAAACAGTAGCCGCGACAACAGACCGTCTCGCTTTTGCAGAAAAGAATGTCAACAAAGACAATACCCCGCCTACACCCGCCGAACCCGCATCTCAGAAAATTATTAAAACCGCAAGGATCAGTTTCGCCGTAGACGATTTTGCAGCTGCCAAAAAACGTATAACCGATATCGTTAGTAAGACCGGTGGTTATTTATCATCAGAAGTAGAGAGCCGTGGCAGTACAGAGTGGCGTAATCATCTGGAGATAAAAGTACCCGCCGCGGCATTTGATAGTTGTGTGGGAAGTCTTACCAGCGGCGTATCCCGGCTGGATCAGAAAAACATCACTTCCCAGGATGTAACGGCTGAATATGTTGATCTCGATGCCCGCATGAAAACAAGGATAGCCACTGAACAACGCTATCTTGATATTTTGAAACAAGCCCGCAACGTAAAGGAAATACTGGAAGTGGAAGTGCAGCTGAAAGCAATCCGGGAGGAGATTGAAGCGGCTAAGGGGCGTCTGCAGTATATCGATCATCAGGTGAGCTATAGTATGATCTACCTTGATTATTACCAGACCCTGGCCTTGTCAGCACCGGAAGGCCCCGGTTTCCTGCAGCGGTCCTGGCTGTCGGTCCGCGAAGGGTGGAATAGTCTCCTAGGCCTCACGATAGAAGGATTGGGCTTGTGGCCGTTTATGCTGATTATCATTTTTATTTTTATATTTATAAAAAGGCGACTGAAAAGAAACAGGAAACAAGCGGTAACGTCCTGACAGCGCCCATTTATTAAAACTATACATTATGAAACCAAGATTAGTGGTGTTGACCGGAGCCGGCATCAGTGCAGAAAGTGGCCTCCGGACATTTCGTGACTCAGATGGCTTATGGGAAGGGTATGACGTATATGAAGTGGCTTCCCCCAAAGGCTGGGTAAAGAATCCCGGCCTGGTACTGGATTTTTACAATGGCCGCCGCCAGGACGTGAAGGCGGCTATGCCCAATGAAGCCCATACAGGGCTGGCAAAGCTGGAAGAAAAGTATGACGTGCGTATTATCACACAAAACATCGATGATCTGCATGAAAGAGGTGGTTCCTCACGGGTACTGCATCTGCATGGTGAGATTTTCAAGATGCGCAGCGCTACTAATGAACAGCTGGTGTACGACATCTATGAAGACATCCGGCTGGGAGATATTGCAGCTGATGGTGGGCAGTTGCGCCCGCACATCGTGTGGTTTGGTGAGGATGTAACGATGATGAAACAAGCGGTGATGGAAGTATTGTGGGCAGACATCTTTGTGGTGATCGGGACTTCGTTGCAGGTGTATCCGGCGGCAAGTCTGCTGGACTATGTGAAGCCACATGTGCCCATCTATGTGATCGATAAAAAGATCCCGGAAGTAGAAACCAGTGGCAAGGTAGTGTGTATTGAAAAGCCGGCTACTTCAGGAGTGGCAGAACTATTATCATTATTATAAACATAAAAAGCTCCCCGTTGACGGGGAGCTTGCCACAAGTCCTTCTTCTCCGCGAGTGTTCATCATAGGAAACAATCATTTCTACTCAAAACTTTCTTCAAAGCGGATATCGTGTTCTTCGAGTTCCTTTAATACCGGATTATATACTTCAGGCATCACTGGTATCTGCAGGCCAGTGAGCGTAATTTTCTCCTGTAGCAGCAGTTTGGCCATGATACCCAATGGCAGGCCAACAGTTTTGGCCATGGCAGTGCGCACGTTGTCTTCTCCCTGTGTAATCATGTAACTGTGCATGCGGGTGGCCATATTACGGCGTTCGAATTCAATTTCATGCAGCATCACGATCATGTCTTTATCAGACGGCTCCATTTTCAGTTTATCTTCCACCAGATGTTGCAGAATACCTGCATTGGTTTGTTCTCCCAGATTAATGATATCACCGTTGAGCAACCCGAGGAAACGCAGCTGGCGGATCACTTTTGATTTGCTGCTGACGCCCAGGAACCTGGCCATTACTTCTTCATGTCCGGCTTGTTTGTCGGTGCCTTCGATATGCTGGGCAGCCCAGTCAAAGTAGGTGAGATGATCGGTTTGTAGTTTATTGGTATCGTTGGTAAGGCCCAGTTTGATGAGTGCATTCCAGCCTTCACAGAAATCCGGAAAGCGGAGTGTTGCCCGCATAAAGGTCGCAATATTTTCCAGCTTGTAGGATTCCATATATCCCAGGGAGTCGCGGTTGGGATAGTAGGCCAGTTTGCCCAGTCCGGGTACCGGGATGGTTTTATTGTGGTCGAAGAGTTGTTCGTAGGCAACTTCCCTTGTTTTACCTTTTTCGCGGTAGACGGCGCCGGAGCTACCGGCCAGCACTACGTTACGGGCATTCCAGGAGATTTTGTACTGCCAGGGATTATCGATACTGTCGGGGGAGATAAGGCCGCCGCAGTAGGATTTAAAGGAAAATATCTGTCCGCCTTTTTTCTCAATGGAGTGAATGAGTTTCATCGCAGACATATGATCGATGCCGGGATCGAGGCCCATTTCATACATGAACAGGAGGCCGGCTTTTTCAATGTCCTTTTCGAGTTTGCGTACTTCAGGGTCTATATAGGAAGCGGTGAGGAGGTTTTTTTTGAAATGGAGGCAATCTTTTGCCACGATGATGTGTAGATGAGGAGGGAGCAGGGAGATGACGAGGTCTGTTTCCTGTATCAGTTGCTGCCTTGCTGCCTGGTCTTTGATATCGATAGCTGCCGGGGTAGCGTAATATGACTTGCCGGTTTTTGATTTGATGAGCATCAGGTCATGGTCTGCCACAGTGAGATGCCATTTTTGTCTAGGGGCATTGGCCAGCAGATAATCGATCAGGCTGGTCGCCGATTTTCCGGCCCCAAACAACAGTATATTCTTCATAGTCTTCTTTAGAAAAGGTTAAGAATCAGGGGAATAACAGCATTTTAGATACTTATGTTCGAACTCATAGTAAAATTCGGTGCATATCCCGCCTAATCTGCAACTTTAGGTGATTCGATGGATTGATTATCAGTCAATTAAAAACAAATTCTTTGCCAATATTTAAATTCTGATATATTTCCCTATTTATACATATTTTAGATAAAGTAAAATTAAACCATTACACGTATTAACGCAGAAAAGCAAAAAATGGTTGTTGGTTATAAAAAAAATCAGTCATATATCGATAGCGCTATATAATTGATTTAAACAATGATGTTTTTATTCACATTTCTGCGATTTTCGGCCGTAATAAGGGCTGAAATGGCTATATTTGCCACTATCTGTTTTCAGCAGAAAAAACTGTAAATCAACACACAAAATGACAGAGCACACGGAAAATCAGCAGGAAGGGAGAATTGTTCAGATAAACATCGAGGAACAAATGAAGACGGCTTATATCGATTACTCCATGTCAGTAATCGTAGGTCGTGCCTTGCCCGATGTGAGAGATGGTTTAAAGCCTGTACACCGCCGCGTTTTATTCGGTATGAATGAGCTGGGCAACACCAGCAGCAAGCCATACAAGAAGTCAGCGCGTATTGTGGGTGAGGTAATGGGTAAGTACCACCCGCATGGTGACGCCTCTATCTACGACACCATTGTTAGGCTGGCCCAGCCCTGGAGCATGCGTTACCCCATGGTGGACGGTCAGGGTAACTTCGGATCGGTAGATGGCGATATGCCCGCTGCGATGCGTTACACCGAGATCCGTCTTCAGCGTATTGCAGAAGCTATGCTGGAGGACATTGAAAAAGAAACGGTAGATTTCACCAACAACTTCGATGACACCCTCGAAGAACCCACCGTATTACCTACCCGTATTCCGAACCTCCTGGTAAATGGTGCTTCCGGTATCGCGGTAGGGATGGCCACCAACATCATGCCTCATAACCTCAGCGAGGTGGTAGATGGTGCCGTAGCCTATATCGACAACAGGGACATCACCGTTGAAGAGCTCATCAAATACATCAAGGCACCCGACTTCCCTACAGGAGGGGTGATATATGGTTTTGAAGGCGTTAAACAAGGCTTTGAAACCGGAAGAGGAAGAGTAGTGGTAAGAGGTAAGATCAACGCTGAAACGGCTAAAAACGGCCGCGAAAGACTGGTGATCTATGAACTGCCTTACCAGATCAATAAAGCTGTACTGCACCAGAAGATAGCTCAGCTGGTCAACGATAAAATCATTGAAGGCATCACCGATGTGCGTGACGAAAGTGACCGCGAAGGAATGCGCCTGGTGATCGATCTGAAGAAGGAAGCTATTTCCAACGTGATCATCAACCAGTTGTTTAAATATTCCGAACTCCAGACTTCCTACGGTATCAACAACGTAGCACTGGTAAAAGGCCGTCCGCGTATCCTCAACCTGAAGGATATGCTGGCTGAGTTCATCGACTTCCGCCACGAAGTAGTGGTAAGAAGGACCCGCTTCGACCTCCGCAAAGCAGAAGAAAAAGCACATATCCTCGCAGGTTACCTCATCGCATTGGACCACCTCGATGAAGTGATCGCCCTGATCCGTGCCTCTAATACGCCGGATGTGGCCAGAGACGGACTCATGTCCCAGTTCGGCCTCTCCGAGATCCAGTCCAAAGCAATCCTGGAACTTCGTCTGCAACGCCTCACCGGCATGGAACGCGATAAGATCCGCGCTGAGTACGACGAGATCATGAAACTGATCGCCTACCTGAAAGATGTACTGAATGATGAGGCGCTGAGAATGAACATCATCAAGGAAGAACTGCTGGAAGTGAAAAAGAAATTCGGTGACGAACGTAAAACCGAGATCCAGTACCTGGCCAGCGAAATGAGGATCGAAGATATCATCGCTGAAGAAGATGTGGTAATCACCATCTCCCACCTGGGATATATCAAACGTACTTCTGCCTACGACTATCGTCAGCAGAAACGCGGCGGCCGTGGCGCCATCGGGGGCAAGACCCGTGACGAGGACTATATTGAACATTTGTTCGTAGCCTCTACGCACCATACCATGCTGTTCTTTACTGAAAAAGGACGCTGCTACTGGCTTAAGGTATATGAGATCCCTGAAGGCGAGAAAAGCGGCAAAGGACGTGCTATACAGAATATGATCCAGCTGCCGGCCGATGATAAGATCCGTGCGATCATCGATATCAAGGACCTGGGCGACAAGGATTTTATCAACAATCATTACATCATACTTTGCACCAAAAAAGGTATCATCAAAAAAACACTGCTGGAAGAGTTCTCCCGTCCTCGTCAGAACGGTGTAAACGCTATTACCATCAACGAAGGTGATCAGCTGCTGGAAGCAAAACTCACCACCGGCGACAGCCAGATCATGATGGCTATCCAGAGCGGCCGTGCTATCCGTTTCCCGGAAGCTACCGTGCGTGACACCGGCCGTGGTGCTATCGGTGTGAGAGGTATCGAAGTAGACAGTGAGAAAGATGAAGTGGTTGGTATGATTTGTGTTAATAAGGACGACGAATCACGGACAGTGCTGGTAGTATCTGAAAAAGGTTTCGGTAAAAGAACAAATATTGAAGAATACCGTATCACCAACAGAGGTGGTAAAGGGGTAAAAACCATCAATATCACGGAAAAAACCGGTAGCCTCATCGCCATCCTGGACGTAACAGAGAAACATGACCTGATGATCACCTGTAAGTCTGGTATCACCATCCGTATGGCGGTATCCGATATTCGCGAAGCTGGCCGTGCTACCCAGGGGGTACGCCTGATCCGCCTCGACGACGCAGATGAAATTGCAGCTGTAGCCCGCCTCGATGAACAGGAAGAAGAAATAGTAGAAGTAGAAGGAATGGAAGGTGAAACCGGTACTGAAGCAAATGAAAGCACTGACAGTGCAGCAGACCAGGAAACTGTAGCAGAAGGTCCTGATGCTCCGCAGGAATAGTCACAACAAACCTGAAAAATAATTGCTCTTAACAGGAGGCCTCCCAAGGGCCTCCTGTACCAATAAAAAAATTACAGCCGGCTTTAGTGGTAACGATGAGCCTGATTGTATTGGACTATTGGGAGCACCATACTCTTATTGTAATCAGCAACTAAAAACTAGAGACATGAAAAAATTATTGGTATCTCTTCTCTTTTGTACGGCCAGCGCGTCGGTGATGGCCCAAAGGGCAAAAGTTAGCAGCGCAGATGAGAACCTGAAAAAACAAGATCTGGAGAAAGCCAAAGCAGATATCGATGCAGCGTTACAAAACGAAAAGACAAAGAACGATGCAAAGACCTGGCTGGTAAACGGTAAAATCCTCGAAGCGATGGGCACCAAACAAAAAAGTGCAACACTCGCCCTCGAAGCTTATTCCTCCTTCAAAAAAGCATTGGAGATAGATCCTAAAATGAAAGAAGCCATTCTTGAAATGAGCGGACCTATGTTCAACGTATACGCTACTGTAGCCAACGCTGGTTACGGTTTCCTGAATGAACAGAAATGGGATTCTTCAGTAGTAGATTTCAAACATGCCTTCGAAATTGCGGACTACTATAACAGCAAAAACCTGGGTACTACCATCCCTACAGATACAGCACTCACTTTTTATACCGGTTATGCTGCAAACATGGCCAATAAAAAAGATGATGCATTAACCTTCCTGAAAAAAGCTGCCGACCTGCAGTTCAAAGGCGAACCTGCATTGTACGTTGTACTGGGCCAGCTGTATGAAGAAAAAGGTGACCAGGCCAACTGGCTCAAAACCATTGATCAAGGTAAAGCTTTATTCCCTAAGGATAAACGCTTCAACGATATGGAAATGGCCTTCTACAGCAAAACCGGTAAAACCAACGAGTTACTGTCTATGCTGGAAAAGAAAATGGCTGATAATCCAAATGACGAAGCAGCCATCCTGGATTACGCTATCCGCGTAGACAACCTGGCTAATCCCCGCGACGAAAAAGGTAACGACGCGCCTAAGCCAGCTAACTACGAAGAGCTGATCGGCAAAGCAGAAGGTGCTTATAAAAAAGTACTGACTTTAAATGCTAATGATGCTACTGCTAACTTCCAGCTCGGCGCCCTGTACTTCAACAAGGCCGTTGTATTCAACAAACAACTGAACGATCTGGATAGCAAACAACAGACATCTCCAAAAGCAAAAGAACTGCAGGGTAAAGTAGAAGGCCTGATGAACCAGGCATTGCCTTTCTTCGAGAAAGCTGATGCCAGCTTCACTGCTAAAGCCAGCAGCCTCGATGCCAGCGACAAACAGACTTACGAAAGCTGCCTGTACGCACTGCAGAAAATCTACGCTATCAAAAACCAGACTACGAAAGTAGAAGAAGTGAAAAAGAAACTGGACGCACTGAAATAGTAAATAGCTAAACATCATAATTGAAAAAAATCCGCCCGCTAGTGGCGGATTTTTTTTTGCTCCCAGGGCTAAAGCCCTGGGCTATGTTTGTTTGAGGGGGGCTTGCGGATATTAGAGTACTCTTGTATTGGAGTGCTTAAATTCTGTAAGACTGCAATAAAAATATAGCCAGGAACTAATGGCCAGGGCCTTGCTAGGGGAGTAATTCTTGCTTGTACAAGAATATTTGACAACCATATCAAATTCCGCATGGCAGCAGTAGACGAACATAGCCCAGGACTTTAGTCCTGGGAACTATGAGCAAAAAAATAGCTCCGGGAATCCCGGAGCTATTTTAACTCAAACGCTGTATAATTGCGAATTATGCGGCTTTTTTAGCAGCTGGTTTAGCAGCAGGTTTAGCTTCAGCTTTTTTGTGAGCAGGAGCTTTTTTAGTTGTATCAGCAGCTGGTTTAGCTTCTGCTTTAGCTTCAGTTTTAGCTTTTTCTTTCTTAGCTGGTTTAGCAGCAGGAGCTTGAGCGAAAGAAGCAGCAGAAATGCTCAGTACCAGGGCAGCAGCGATGATTTTTTTCATGATGATTGTCTTTTAAAAATGATTAATTAAAGATGTTTTGTTCAGTATTGTGATGTAAAAATAAGACGGGTTGTGCAGTGATCCGGAGAGGTTTCGGTGAACTGGTTATTAGTGTCGTTGAAAAAGGAAAAATGGACGGTCATGCAATCAGACCGCACTGTCAGATCGTGATATCGATAGCTTCCTGGATAGCCTGTAAACACAGCTGTTTCAGTGTATAGAACAACTCTTGCACTGTGGCGGCGTTGTAGGTGTTTTCATCGATCTGTTCCAGCTGTTCGAGGATAGGGTAGAGATGGGTTTCCAGCCCGGTAAATGACACGGTTGTTTTGAGATTATGGGCCGTGGCTCGAATGCTGACAGGATCATTGATCATGATGGCATTTTTAAGCATGGAGAGATCTTCGGGCAGCTGCGTAACAAACTGCTCCAGCATGCTTTTTTCGAAGGCTTTATCACCTTTGGACAGCTCGCGGATGTACTGCATATTGAGCAGGTGAGTATGACCGTTTTCGCCATTATATACAGGCGGTGGCATTACTTCTCTCGCGGCAGATTTGCCGGTATATACCTGTACCATGCGGTAGAGCGTGTTTTCATCGATGGGCTTGGAAATATAATCATTCATGCCCATCTGCAGGCATTTCTCCCGTTCTCCTTCCATCGCGTAGGCTGTCATGGCAATCACCGGGATATTGGAATGCAGTTCCTTCCTGATTTTGGTGACGGTGGTATACCCGTCCATCTCTGGCATCTGGATATCCATCAGCACCAGGTCAAATACCTGTTTCTCAAGCGCCTGTAGGGCTTCCCGGCCATTATTGACAACCCGGTACTGCAGCTGCCAGCTGCTGAGCAAATGACGCAGCAGGTTCTGGTTCATGCGGTTATCTTCTGCCACTAAGAGCCGGATATTGGGATGGATAGGCAGTTGGTCGTTTTCGTATAAGGAGTCTGCATCTTCCGGCATCATTTCTCCCAGTGTGTAAGGAAGTTCTACCTTAAAGGTAGATCCCTGGCCAGGTTTACTTTCTACAGAGATGAAGCCGTTTTGCAGTTCTATGAGTTGTTTTACAATGGTAAGCCCCAGACCGGTACCGCCGTATTTACGGGTGGTGGAGACTTCTGCCTGGTTAAAGCGGTCAAAGATGCTGTCCAGCTGTTCCGCTTCTATACCGATACCGGTATCTCTAACGGTGAACAATAAACGAACATTTTTTTCTTCTGCCCATATTCTGGCCACCTGTATATTGACTTCCCCTTCCGGCGTGAATTTGATGGCATTGCTGGTAAGATTGACGAGTATTTGTGTCAACCGCATTACATCACCGTAGAGAAGGTCGGAGACTTCTTCATCGGCTTGTATGCTGAAGTGCAGGTGTTTCTCTTCTGCTTTGGCTCTGAATAGGGTATCGATGGAATGCAGTACGCCGCGCAAACTGAAGGAGGTTGCTTCAATGCGCATCATACCGGATTCTATTTTTGAAAGATCAAGGATATCGTTGATAATTTCCAGCAGATTACGGCCGGCGCCAGCAATGGCGTTAACATATTCTTTGGATTTTTCGTTGAGAGGCTGGGCTTGCAGCAGATGCGTAAAACCCAGTACGGCATTCATGGGCGTCCGTATTTCGTGGCTCATGTTGGCGAGAAACTGATCTTTTACGGCGGCGAGGTTTTTTTCCTGCCGCTGGGATTCATCCAGGGCTTCTATCAGCTGTTCCTGTCGATGAATACGGCTGGTGATATAGAGGAATGCCAGCAGGCTGGTAAGGCATGCAAACAGTACCAGCACAGTGCCCCAGCTCTGAGCCTTCTGCCCGCTGGTATCAATGAGGCGGGTGGTCCGGTTTACTTCTGTCTGCCGTGTGGTGTCCAGCTGGTGTAATATATTGGTGATAGCTTCTCCCAGCCGTTTTCCACGCTGATTGTTGATCATCTTCTCCGCGGCGCTTTTACCACTGCTGTAGAAGGTGTCCAGCACCAGCAGATTGTAGCTGTTTTTCTCATCTACCAGGTAATTGAGTTGGGTAAGCAGTTTTTCAGTGCTATCGTTTTTGACAATTTTATTGATTTCTTTCAGGTCAGATTTGATGATAGCAATCTCCACTTCAATGCCGGTGACGTGGTTGGTGTCCTGAGAAATCACGGCGCCCCGCACTTTGCTGTCGGTCTTTGCCAGCGAAGTTTGCAGCTTCTGTATTTCGTTCTTTACATTGAGCTCTTGTAATAGTTGCTCGTTACCGGAAATAAGTTTGCGGATATTTTTTGCGGAGTTAAACTGCAGCACGACGAACAGGATCATACCTGTAATGAACAGGCCAAGCAGATAATATTTTATTCTTTTCGGCTGCATGACATTATTAACGCTGATGAAGGAAAGGCTGTTCAAAATACGATAATAAAGGTCAGTGGGTATAAATTATTGTTAAACGGGCGATAGGTATCGGTCAAAACGGAGAAATGGTCGTTAAGTCTGTTAAAGAAGATTTAATTTATTGTTAAGTGCTGCTTTATAGGTATCAGCCACTGGTATAGCATTTTTTTGTATGATGATATTACCGTCTTCTATGGCTTCTATTTTATCGAGGGCCACGATATAGGAGCGATGTACCCGCATGAACCTGCTGGATGGTAGTTTTTCCTCCAGGGCTTTCAATGTGGTGTGTATGGCATGGAACTTCTGGGAGGTATAGAGTTTAACATAATCGCCCATTGCTTCCATAAAGAGGATATCTTCTGTTCTGATTCTTTTGAGGACACCATTGTCGCGGATAAAAACAAACTCAGTATCTGACACCTGGATCTCCCGGCTATTGCTGTCAATGATTTCACGGGCTTTTTCGATAGCCTGGATAAAGCGGGCAGGGGTAACCGGCTTGATCAGATAATCGGCCACATTCAGCTCAAAAGCCTCTACAGCATAGTCTTTGTTGACGGTGGTAAAAATGATGACCGGTCTTTTTTTGCCCAGATTGCGTGTTAGCTCGAGGCCGCTCATACCCGGCATCTCGATATCCAGCAGCAGGATATCGATTTTTTCTTTCTGGAGAAGATTATAGGCTTCCATGGCGCTGCTGCATTCACCGGTCACCTGTAGCTGTTCAACATGGCTGGCCAGCTGTTTCATGGCACTACGTGCCAGCTTATTATCATCTACGATCAGGCAATTCATGCAGCTAATTTAATAACAAATCATAATATACAAACATCACACTCGCAACGAAGATGCAGTTTTTCCTGTACCATTTTATTTTTTAATTTTTACATTTGCAGACATGAAATGGTTGATTTACATAATGAGCCTCTATATCCTGGTGTTGTCCTGCATCCCCTGCAACGACGCTCAGGCTGTGGCCATGTACAACCATACCGAAGTTACAGCGACTCACGAACATAACCACGAAACGCAGGTGGATTTTTGTTCCCCGTTATGCGTATGCAGTTGTTGCAATGTGCAGGTCACTCCAGCCACTTCGGTCATCCTTCCCTACCATATGCACCAGGTGCAGGTACTTTTCCCTGTTTTACCGGTGACACCCCTTCCTTTATCGTCCAACACCATCTGGCAGCCGCCCCAGTTGTAATCCTCTCTCTACAGGTGTTTTTGCTATGAGTTGAGGTTATGCCGTTTCCCGGTATAACTACAGCTTAGGTACCTCTTTTTATTTCATACCAACCCATTATGCTTGATAAGATCATTCGTTTCTCTATCAGAAACAAGCTTATTATCGGGATACTCACGCTCGCTCTGACCGTTTGGGGTATCTTCTCACTGACACGGCTACCCGTAGATGCGGTGCCCGATATTACGAACAACCAGGTGCAGGTGATTACGCTGTCACCCTCTCTGGCTGCACAGGAAGTGGAAAGGCTGATTACCTTTCCTATAGAACAAACTATGGCCGTTATTCCGGAGTTGAAGGAAGTGCGCTCTATTTCCCGCTTTGGCTTGTCTGTGGTTACTATTGTTTTTCATGATGATGTAGATATTTACTGGGCCCGCCAGCAGGTCAACGAGAAGCTGGGCGAGGCCAAATCCAATATACCACCCGGTATTGGCATGCCGGAGATGTCGCCTATCTCCAGTGGCCTGGGTGAAATTTATCAGTACGTGGTACACCCAGCCAAAGGATATGAACAAAAATATGATGCACGGGAACTACGTACAATACAGGACTGGTACGTGCGCCGGCAATTGCTCGGAACACCAGGAGTGGCAGAAGTGAATAGCTTCGGTGGCCAGCTTAAACAATACGAAGTGGCGCTCAATCCTGATAAGTTGCGCAGCTACAACCTCAGTATCGCAGATGTGTTTAATGCGCTGCAGAAGAATAATGAAAATACCGGCGGTGCTTACATCGACAAAAAGCCAAACGCTTATTTTATCAGAAGCGAAGGGTTGATCGGCACCATCGCAGATATAGAGCGCATTGTAGTCAGGAACACTCCGAACGGGATGCCGGTATTGATGCGTGATATCGCCACTGTGCAGATCGGCAGCGCCAACAGATATGGGGCCCTTACCCGTAATGCCGATGGTGAAGCGGTTGGTGGCATTGTGATGATGCTGAAAGGAAAAAACTCCAACGAAGTTGTGAAAGCGGTGAAAGCCAGGGTAGACCAGATCCGCAAGACCTTACCGGAAGGAGTGGTGATAGAGCCATTCCTCGACCGGAGCGAGTTTGTGGGCAGAGCCATTGGCACGGTGGAAAAGAATCTCATAGAGGGAGCGTTGATCGTGATCTTTGTGCTGGTGCTTTTCCTGGGCAATATCAGAGCCGGTCTTATTGTGGCTTCTGTAATACCACTGGCCATGTTGTTTGCTATTGCTATGATGCATCTGTTTGGTGTATCCGGCAACCTGATGAGTCTGGGAGCAATCGACTTCGGCCTGATCGTGGATGGGGCGGTGATCATCGTGGAAGCCACCTTGCACCATCTGGGTACAAGAGTGCAGGGCAATAATACTGTACAGCTAAGCCGCGGGGAAATGGATGAGGAAGTATATACCTCTGCTATCCGTATCCGCAGCTCTGCCGCATTCGGAGAGATCATCATCCTGATTGTTTACCTGCCTATTCTGGCGTTGGTAGGCATTGAAGGCAAGATGTTCCGGCCAATGGCACAAACCGTTTCCTTCGCTATTCTGGGCGCCTTTATCCTCTCACTGACTTATGTGCCGATGATGTCTGCGCTTTTCCTGAGCCGCAAAATATCCGGTAAGCCTACTATTGCGGACAGTATCATGTCATTCTTTCATCGTATATACGATCCCGTTATTAAAGGTGCGTTGAAGGTGAAAGCCGTGGTGGCGGGAGCTGCATTGCTGCTCTTTGTAACGGCGTTGATACTGTTCGGCCGTATGGGCGGAGAGTTTATTCCTACACTCGAAGAAGGTGACTTTGCTGTGGAAACAAGGCTTCTCACCGGTAGTTCTCTGTCGGAGACTATTGACAAAGTGAGCAAAGCTTCTGACATCCTGCTGAAAAAATTCCCGGAGGTAAAAGAAGTAATTGGTAAAATAGGAGCAGCTGAAATTCCTACGGACCCAATGCCCATGGAGGCCTGCGACCTGACCATCTTACTAAAACCCAAGAAAGAATGGACCAGCGCTTCGAGTCGTGAAGAACTGGCCAATAAAATGCAGGAAGCCCTGGAAGCAATACCTGGTGTAGCTTTTGGCTTCTCTCAGCCAATACAGCTTCGTTTCAATGAACTAATTTCAGGTGTACGTCAGGATGTTGGGATTAAGATTTTCGGAGAAGATCTGACTATACTGGCTTCCCTGGCGCAGAAGGTTGGCGGCATCGTTACCCGCACCGAAGGAGCCCGGGACCTTTATGTAGAGCAGATCGGCGGACTGCAGCAGATAGTAGTGTCTATCGACCGTAACCGTATTGCACAATACGGGCTGGACGTGGCAACTGTGAATCAGGCTATCAATACAGCTTTCGCAGGACAAAGTGCAGGTTTGGTGTATGAAGGAGAGAAACGTTTTGACCTGGTAGTAAGACTGGACAGGCAAAGCCGTAAAGATATCCGGGATGTGCAGGAGCTTTACATCACCACACCTTCCGGGAATCAGGTGCCTTTACAGCAACTGGCTACAGTACAGATGGCTACCGGACCTAACCAGGTACAGCGTGAAGATGCCAAACGTCGTATCATTGTTGGCT
Organism: Chitinophaga sp. HK235; assembly: GCF_018255755.1. Classification (NCBI taxonomy): domain Bacteria; kingdom Pseudomonadati; phylum Bacteroidota; class Chitinophagia; order Chitinophagales; family Chitinophagaceae; genus Chitinophaga; species Chitinophaga sp. HK235. Next base: position 781,516 of record NZ_CP073766.1, read on the forward strand.
TCAACGTGAGAGGTCGTGATATCGCCAGTGTGGTTAAGGACATAGAAGCCGCTATTGAAAAAGAAGTGAAACTGCCTACCGGTTACTTTATCCGCTATGGCGGGCAGTTTGAGAACCTTAAAGAAGCCAATGACCGTTTGTCACTTGCGGTGCCGGCAGCCTTGTTGCTCATCTTTGCATTGCTGTATTTTACTTTCAGTTCAGTCAAACAATCCCTGCTTATTTTCACTGCTATCCCCATGGCGGCCATTGGTGGCGTATTTGCGCTGTTGCTGAGAGGCATGCCTTTCAGTATCTCTGCGGGTGTGGGTTTCATCGCCTTGTTTGGCGTGGCTGTGCTCAATGGTATTGTATTGATAGGAGAGTTCAACCGATTAAAAAACGACGGACTTACAGACCTTAATGATATTGTATTGAAAGGAACGGCCACACGTTTAAGGCCTGTGTTGATGACGGCCATGGTAGCGTCGCTGGGCTTTTTACCGATGGCGCTGGCTACCAGTGCAGGAGCAGAAGTACAGCGTCCGCTCGCTACTGTGGTGATAGGAGGGCTGGTAACATCCACGCTACTTACACTGCTGGTGTTGCCCTGCCTGTACATCTATTCTGAAAAATTATTCAAAAAACGTAATTCATGAATTTCCGTATAATCATATGCCTGTTATTTCCGATAGCGGCATTTTCCCAATCCCAGCCGCTGACCATAGACCAGGCGGTGCAACTGGCGGTGGCACAGAACAAGGGGCTACAGTCTACGGCTGCCGCTGTTGCTTTTTATAAAGAGATGGCCCGTACCAGTGCAGAGATACCGAAAACACAGCTGTCTATGCAATATGGGCAGAACAACAGCTATGCAAATGATAATAATTTCAATGTATCACAAATTATCCCTTTCCCGACACTGTTTGCAGCCAAAAAGCAGTTGAATGAAGCACAGACGGAAAAAGCTGTTTGGCAAAAGGCTGCCACACAGAATGATCTGATCTTTCAGGTAAAACAGGTGTATGTTCAATTGTTATATCTCCGGGAGCAGCGGACACTGCTGAGGAGCCAGGACAGCTTGTTTACCAGCTTCTCCCGCAGTGCGGCACTGCGATATAAAACAGGGGAGAGCCGCCTGATTGAGAAAACAGCAGCAGAAGTAAGATTACAGGAAGTCCGTAATCTGTTGCGGCAGAATGAAGCAGACGAACAGATCTTTCTGGCACGTTTACAGGCGTTGCTGGGGAGCACAACACCGGTGAGCATTGCAGATGCCAGTATTCCGGCTGCTGCCGTGAATGTATTGGAAGATTCCATGGCCGTGGCCGACAATCCGCAACTACATTTTGCAAAACAGGATATTGATATTGCCGGCAAACAGAAAAAAGTAATCAGCGCTGGTATATTACCAGATCTGACAGTCGGTTATTTTAACCAATCTTTGATTGGTACACCGGTGAATGCATCCGGAGCGCCACTGGCCAGCAGCGGCAACCGCTTCCAGGGCGTTCAGGTAGGCCTGGCATTACCACTGTGGCTGGGTCCTATGAAAGCCAGGGTGAAAGCAGAAGAAAAACAGCAACAGGCAGCAGGTCTGTTTTATGACAACAGCGTTATACAGCTGAAAAGCCAATACCGACAAGCCGTGCAGGAGTTCGTAAAATTGAAGAACAGCCTGGATTATTATTCGGCTACGGCTTTGCCCAATGCCGACCAGTTACAGCAACAGACCGTCAAATCCTTTGTCCTGGGGGATATCGGCTATGCTGAATATTTTCTGAACCTGGAAAGAGTAATGTCGGTACGCCAGGGATATCTGCAAACACGGCACGATATCAAACAGTCTGAATTATATATTGTTTACCTCAGTGGGCATCAACGTTAAAACCATCTTCATATGAAACTTAATAAATATCATATATACGCTTCCGTTATACTGTTAATGTCCGGACTGATAATGGCTTCCTGCGGAAGCAAAAAAACAACTGCAGAAAAATCAACGGAGGAACATGAACACGAAGAAGCTCCCAATACTGTAACGCTGACGAATGAACAGTTTCAAACAGTGGGTATTGTTTTGGGTGCCCCGGAACAACGGGAAATCAGCAGTGCCGTGAAGGTGAACGGTTTGCTGGACGTACCTCCGCAGCAAGCAGTAAGCGTGTCCGTACCAATGGGCGGCTTTATCCGGCAAACAAGTATGCTGCAGGGAATGCCTGTTAAGAAAGGTCAGGTACTGGCTGCGCTGGAAAACATTGACTACATCCAGTTGCAACAGGATTACCTGGACGCCCGAAGTCAGCTGGAATATGCAGCTACGGAATATACCCGTCAACAGGAGCTTTCCCGCGAAAATGTGAATGCCTTGAAAACCGTGCAGCAGGCAAAGGCTACCTTCGAGTCTCTGCAGGCAAAGGTGAAAGGTCTCAGGGAAAAGTTATCCCTCATCAATATCAATATTGCAGGGCTGGAAAAAGGTAATATACAGCGGAGTGTAAACGTATACGCACCTATCAGCGGTTATGTGACCCAGGTGAATATCAACCTGGGGCAGTTTGTGAATCCGGCAGATATCCTTTTCCGGATTGTGAATACGGAACACCTGCATGCAGAGCTGACGGTGTTTGAAAAAGATATTCCCCGGCTGAAGATAGGTCAGCCGGTACGTTTTACCCTGGCCAATGAAACAAAGCAGCGTAAAGCCACCGTGCATCTGATCGGACGGGAAATCAGTCCGGAACGTACTGTCAGGGTACATTGCCATCTGGATGAGGAAGATACCCAGCTCTTGCCTGGTACCTATTTGCAGGCAATGATTGAAGCCGGTGCGGGCAACGTACAGGCGTTACCGGAAGCTGCAGTTGTGAATTTTGAAAACAAGGCTTATGTGTTCGTAAAAGAGGCTCCCGGTAAAGACAGTACCCATCATTTCAAAATGCTGGAAGTTCAGCCAGGCAGTAACGAACAGGGCTATACGGAAGTAAATTTCCCTCAGGGAAATACCCCTAAGGAAATTGTAATCAAAGGAGCATACGACCTGCTTGCCAAAATGAAGAACAGCGGCGAAGAACATGGACATTAAAACAATTACGATTGGGAAAAATAAAAGGTGTATCAGGCATTGATACACCTTTTATTTTTCCATCTCCCCAAATATCTTCCTTCACCTCCGCAAGCTGCCCCCAATAGTACCTGAAATATCATTGTCCCCCAAGTCAGATCCAATACCTCCGTAGCTGCAGACAACAATTTTAGCCCAGGGCTTCAGCCCTGGGGATATAATTATGAATAATTATATATATTTGATATTAATAATTAGTGAAAATGAACTATATCAGATCAGTTGTTTTATTTTTCTTTTTTTTCTGTCCGGCAGCCTGCCTTGCACAGGTGCCTATCGTGACGCTGGGACCTGCCGTTGAAGAGCCATTGGACGGATGGGACAAACTGATGCAGTTAAAAAATGGTAACACCTGCTGGCTGCACTTCTCCAAAAAGGAAGGACTGCGGGTATCTGTATACGATCCTAAACGGGAGCTGATAGCTACAGACTCGGTGGTCAGCAGTTTATGGAACTCCACTGATATTGAATCAACAGAAATAGACGGTATCTATGAGATAAACGGGCAGCCGGTGGTTTTCCTGCAGCAGCTGGTGAAATATATCCCGGTATTTTTCAGGCTGGTGCTGGACCCGCAAAGCGGTAAACTGATCAGGGAAGACAGATTGGGAGAATTACCATCGGTACAGCATCGCAGTGTATATGTCCAGGAAAACCTGGCCACACACGATTGTTATGTAGAGAAAGATCCCAACAGCGATTATTATGCAGTGGCATTTTTCAATGGTACGGAAATACAGCGCAATGACAGTGTCCGTGAGCGTATCCGGGTGCTGCATTTTTCTCCGTCACATGAGCTGATTCACACCGGATTTTATTATCTGTCCGATTCATCGTATAGCTATTTCAGTTATATCCATATGTCGGTGCAGGGAAAGGAAAAGGTATATATGGGTACGGTAGGGTTTAATACCAAACGTAAAGGAAGTGAGCCCTGGTCTAAAGTGATTTTTTCCGCTTTATCGCCTGATTCGGCCACCTTTGCGCATCGTGAACTGGACTATACCGCTAATTACGGAGATGTGAGCGGTTACCTGCAATATGTACCATTAAGGGATGAAGTACGGATGCTGTTGAATGTACCTGGTCAGCGTTCTGATGGTAGCAGCGGTATTTTCATGAATACTCTCCTCGCATCCGGTAAGCTGCGTAAACATATACAGTTATCCTTTCCGGAGTTGTCCAGAAACGCGCAGATCAACCTGGGCTATAAAGACGAGCCATACAAAGGGGCGCCACAGCGTGTGCTAATGGAACCGGATGGTAAATGTACACTGCTGATGGAAACCCTGACCCGTTTCAAGCAGGGCAACAATCAGATCAATAAGCTGCATACCAATATGGGAGATGTCGGGATTGCCCTGCTGGACACCGCCGGCCGCGAAGATGAAACACTGGCGGTAACCAAATACCAGTCTATCACTGGTGTCTGCGAACCTTTTTACCAGCATCGCAGGGCAAAGAGCGAATGGGTATTCCGTAATAAGATCGCAGCCTTGAATACCAACACTTATCTGTCTTATGATTATGTGCGTATCCCCAATGCCTCTTTTGTATTGTTTAATGATTACCTGCAATACCTTGACACAGGTGGTCAGGATAAAGTGAAGAAGCCGCTGAAATATATCAATGACGCTAACTTCGTTTGCTACCGGTTTTATAACGGGAAGATGGAACGGCTTTTCCTGTTCGGCAATCCTGAAGTCACCAAAGGATATTATTGTATGATGGGTGCTGCAGATTATGACAGCGCAAAGCGTATATACGCTACCGTGATGATCAGCCGTAAGGGTACTGAAAAGAAAGCCTGTGTGGCCTGGGTACAGTTTTAACCGTGATTATGCGGGTGTATAGCCCTGAGAGAGTGTACCCAGCCTGAACTGGTTTACCGCATTGTGTGCGAGCCGGGTGGGCTCTGGCAGCCGGTAGCGCTGTACGCATTGACTGACGAGGTCCAGGCTTCCGGCAACATCAATGAGATGGCCGGGAGAGATGAAGATAGGTTTTACATTTTGTTTGCTACGATATACGGTACCGATCACTGCTCCCTGTTTATCGGTAAGCGGTGAGTGATCACCTTTTGCGGGCCCTGGTTCTTCGTATAGGCCAAACAGTTTTTTCTTGGCGCTGCCAATGGTTACCTGGTTGGCCAGCACACCGAAGTGGGAGGCAATGCCCATCCTGCGGGGATGCGCGATGCCGTGTCCATCTACCACCAGTACATCGGGTTTTTGTGGCAGCTGCTGCCATGCATCCAGCAGGGCGGGCACTTCGCGGAAGGCGAGGAAACCGGGTACATAGGGAAATGTCACTTCCTTTTTTACAAGACTATATCCTACCGGCTGCATGCTGGGGAAATGCAGCAGTACAATGCCGGCGTATACCGTTGTACTAAATTTATTGAAAGAAATATCTGCCCCGGCCACATATTGTACTTTGCCCTTGAAGGGTGTTGTAATGACTTCTTTACGTAGTTCCTGCTGCAGCCGGGTAGCTTCCGGTACGCTGAGTTCATTGTAGTTTATCATAGTTTCCGCTGTTGCTGTCAGAATAAAGATAACTGATCTCCGTCTTTGGGTTTACTTGCTTTCCCAAACACGGTCCTGCCGCCATATTTCCAGGAATCCCGTCTTTCCTGTGCCACCACTTTATCGAAGTTGGCATTGGGCTCAAAGTCCTTTTCCAGTTGCTGGGAGAGGACAGACAGTTTCCGGATGGCGTCCTGTTTATCGGTATGTCCTATTTTGGCTTTGTTGAGTGCATCCCGGAGTGTTTCGATCGTTTCGTCGTATATGCGTGTGGGTACCGGGAAGGGATGGCCATCTTTGCCGCCATGTGCAAAAGAGAAGCGGGCCGGATCTTCAAAGCGGGAAGGGGTACCGTGGATGACTTCACTGACGAGGGTCAGCGACTGTAAGGTCCGCGGGCCTACGCCTTCCAGCATGAGCAGGGATTCGAAATCGGAAGGATGTACCTCATGAGCCAGGGCCAGCACACTACCCAGTCGTTTAAGGTTCACGTTTTCGGCCCGTACATCATGATGGGTGGGCATTACCAGGTTGCGTATTTCCGGTAGCAGCTGAGCGGGCTTTTCTTTCAGCAGCTGAAGGATACCTGTTTTAGTGGATGTTGCTGCCGTATCGGTAAGATTGAGTATCATGCCCTGATTGCGGCCGTAGATAAAGGTATGTGGTGCTTCCGTATAGGAGCTGAAAGCCGAAGAGTGCCAGTGGTAGCGGCGGGCCATGCTGCTGGCGTCGTTCATACCTTGTTGTACTACGGCCCATTCCCCATCTTCAGAAAGAATAAAAGAATGCAGGTATAGCTGGAAGCCATCCTGTATGGCTGTATTATCTACTTTAGCCGTCAGTTTGCTGCTGTGTACCAGCTGTTCACCGGGCAGCCCTGTTTTCTCGGCGATGCGCATCAGTTCTGCCGGTGTTTCCCGGCTGAAACGCCCTTTGCCGCCACAGATATAAATACCGAGTTCCTGTGAACGCGGATTGACTGCTTTTTTCAAAGCACCCATAACACTGGTGGTGATACCGGAAGAGTGCCAGTCCATGCCCAGTACGCAGCCGAGGGCCTGAAACCAGCATGGGTCGCTGAGTCGCCTTATCACTTCACTTTTACCATAATCTGTCACTATCGCCTCTACAATAGCGCCGCCCAGGAGCGACATCCGCCTGGCCAGCCAGACAGGCACGTGGCCGTAATGTAAAGGCATATCTGCATATGAAGGCATCTGTTGTTTATAATGGATTTAGTTGTACCTGAAATTGAGATATATGTTCGTTCTGTAGCAAAAATTCATCTAATCGTTCCATTTTGCTACGATTTCCACGGACTGTGTAATTGACTTCTATCTGGTCTCCCTTACGCATGATGAGCACCCGTTTATATTTCAGTCCGAAAGTATTGAGGATATGTTCTATGTTCAACTGTGGAAGTTTATCTTCATGGAAGAAGATAATGTAGTAACGTTTGTCATTGACTTCTGCGATACTTTTCTCTGTAAACTCCATCAGTATAAGTACAATCAATGCACCAATGAGACCGGTGGCGGCTAGTACGTACTGGCTCATGCCGATGGCCATCCCCAGAGCGGCGGCTATCCAGATGGAAGCGGCCGTGGTGATGCCGTCGATGGTATACTCGTTTTTGAAGATAACACCCGCACCAATGAAACCCACGCCTGTCAGGATATTGGAGGCCACACGATCCGGACTGCCGGGGAATCCCAGTTCGGCAGACAGGATGGTAAAGATAGCACTGCTTACACAGATGAGCGTCATGGTGCGCATACCAGCCGCCTTACGTTTGTATTCCCGTTCCAGCCCCAGTATGGCGCCTGCCAGCAGGGCTATACAAACTTTTAATACCTGGTCTTCCTGTATGATCTGTAAGACATGTTTCATGTTAAGGGGAAAATCTTCTTACAAATGTAAGGGTTGGCACAATTCTTTCCTTTAATATCAAAAAATGATCTGATAACATATTTGTTTCTAATACCAACCATATGCAGCCTTTTATATATAAATTTTTTATCGTGGCCTGTATCGCCGGAATGTTGTGTATTCTGCTCTTTGCCTGCAACAGCAGCAAAGAAACTACCACGGAGGTAGATTCCCTGGCAGTGGCCACTCCCAAGGTGGATAGTACCAGTGTGGTACCGGTAGACACCATGATCACCAAACCAGACACTTCCCATCGTTAAGGGTGCTTTCAGCAGGTGAAGACTATTATACCTAAACTGTTTTTCTTCACCTTTAAAAAAAGACCATATCATGAAAGTAACCTGTCTTTTGCTCGCTGCCGGCATATCGGCCATTATGCTGACCTCCTGTGGAAATGGTGCACAACCCAAACAGGATTCTATGAAAATGGACAGCGATGCCGCTGCAGACACAGCAGCTATCCTTCCGGATACAGCTCCGGCAGCAGAAAATTCTCCGGAAGGGGTCAATCCGGGGGCAGATCCCGCCCACGCAGGTGATTCTTCCAAAAATCCGACACACAAACATCAGTAGCTGTAGCCACTGATTTTTGCCTTACTACGGAATAAATTATTTCTTCCGCAGTAAGGCAATTTTTTATACAATATCTTTGTACTCATATCCGTCCCCAATAACAAAGACTATATCCTAATGCAAAATGAAACCAGTGCAACACCAGCACCAAAACCAAATCTGAAATGGAAGTCCCTGAAAAAGACCTTTCGCTTGTTCCGTTATGTAAAGCCTCACTGGGTTGAATTTGCCCTGGGTATGTTTTTCCTGCTGATCTCCAGCCTGGCTGGGTTGGCTTTTCCCCGTTTACTGGGCGATCTGGTAAACCCTAAAAGCGTTACGGACCTGTTGCATGGTTTTAACAAGGCTGGTCTGTTACTGGTAGCTGTCCTGATCGGACAGGCGGTGTTTTCATTTTGCCGTACCGTTTTGTTTGTTAATGTTACTGAGAAAACGCTGGCAGCCCTGCGACAGCATGTCTACGCCCATATGATCAAACTGCCCATGAAGTTTTTTCTGGAGAGGAGAGTAGGAGAGCTGACCAGCCGTATTTCGTCAGACATATCCCTGTTGCAGGACACCTTAACCACCACGCTGGCTGAGTTTATCCGGCAGATGATCATCATCATCGGTGGTGTTATTATTCTGCTGATCACCTCCTGGGAGCTGACCGCCTTTATGATGGCCATTCTGCCGCTGATGATGGTTGTGTCTGTATTTTTCGGTAGGTTTATCCGGCGTTTTGCCAAGCAGGTACAGGCCCAGGTGGCTGCCGCCAATACCGTAGTAGAAGAAACCCTGCAGGGTATCCTTAACGTAAAGGCTTTTGCCAACGAATATTTTGAAATAGCCCGGTACCGTCAGCGCACCAATGAAGCAGCCCGTATTGGCATGAAAAGCGGTAAATTCAGGGGGGCCTTCTCTTCCTTTATCATCCTTGGTATCTTTGGCGCCCTCGTAGCCGTTATCTGGCGGGGTGTTTCCATGGGAATGACCACGCCTGAACTGATGTCGTTTATCCTTTACTCTGTGTTTATCGGTGGCTCCATTGCCGGTCTGGCCGAAGTATATACCAGCCTGCAAAAAAGTATTGGTGCTACCGAAAACCTGCTTGAAATACTGGACGAGCCCGAAGAGGCTATTACGCCCATAGAACAGATTTCACTGGCCGACCAGTTAGGAGGTCAGATCAGTTTCCGGGATGTTTCGTTTCATTATCCTTCCCGCCCCGATCTTACCATCCTGCAAGGTATATCCTTTAATGTGAAGCAGGATCAGAAGGTGGCGCTGGTAGGTCCCAGTGGTGCCGGTAAAAGTACTATCGTGTCTTTATTGCTGCGACTGTATGATCCGGAACATGGCCGCATCACTTATGATGGCAAACCGGGAACTTCGATTCCGTTGTCGGTGCTTCGCTCACAGATGGCAGTAGTACCGCAGGACGTGTTCCTGTTTGGTGGCACCATCCGCGAAAATATCGCCTATGGTAAAACCGATGCTACTGATGAAGAGCTGGAAGCGGCAGCACGGAAAGCCAATGCCTGGGAGTTTATCCGGCATTTCCCACTGGGGCTCGACACTATTGTAGGGGAGAGAGGTATACAGCTCTCCGGCGGACAACGCCAGCGTATCGCTATTGCGAGAGCCGTATTAAAAAATCCACGTATCCTCATCCTGGATGAAGCTACTTCTGCGCTGGATTCAGAGTCTGAAAGGCTGGTACAGGACGCATTAGACAAATTAATGGAAGGTCGTACTTCTATCGTCATCGCCCACCGCCTGGCCACTATCCGGCAGGCAGATAAAATCATTGTGCTGGATAAAGGCCGTATTGTGGAGGAAGGTACGCATGCTGAACTGATCGGTGTAGATGGAGGTCTTTACCGGATGCTGAGTGAAATGCAGTTCACGCACTAATTCTACATATAGGGTTTCATCTCTTCGTCAATATCTTTACGGAGGTCCATTAGTTTTTTAGCATAGGTCTCCATTTTAATTTCATTTTCGGTACGCGGTGTCCACTTGGGCACCGTTATCGTTTTACCCTGATCATCTACTGCAGCAAAGACCATCACGCAGTGAGTAGTCTTCTGCTTTTCCTGCTGACGCGGATTGCCGGCGAAAACATCGATAGAGATATGCATGCTGGTTTTGCCGGTATAGATGATGGATGCATTGATTTCCACGAGGTCGCCGATAGCGATAGGTTTGAAGAAGCGTATACCGCCCACATACACGGTTACTGCATATTGTCCGCTCCAGTTGGCTGCACAGGTATATCCTGCCTGGTCTATCCATTTCATAACAGAGCCGCCATGCACTTTGCCGCCGAAATTAACGTCTGATGGTTCTGCCAGAAAACGCAGGGTAATAGTATGATAAATAGAGTCCATGAAGTTGGTTTGTGAAGACGAATGTAGAAAAAGTTCGCGGATCTTCATGCAAAGACAAAAACAACAAAGGCGCAAAGGTTTTTTATTGAACCCTTGCGCCTTTGTCTTATGAAGAATGATGTGTGATTATTCTCTTTCTCCGCCACCTATATCGTTACCGTTTTCTTTTCCGGACTTGTTGTTTTTCCGTTTAAACAGGTTGTAGTCCATCTTACCGAAGCGCCAGGTGGCATTGAGGCGCAGCTCGCGGCTAAGACGCTTGCGATAGTTTTCCTGTTCGGAAAACGCAGTGGTAGTATAACTGAGGTTACGGTCTGAATTAAAGATATCGTTCAGTGTAAGCGACACAGACAGTGCTTTGTTTTTCAGCATATCCTTTTTGATGCCGGCATCAATGGAGTATTGTGGTTTCCTTTCGCCCTGGGGAAGGATCTGACGGGACTCATACTCACCTGTAATCTGCAGTGTAAGATTCCAGGGTAATTTGGTATTACTGTTCAGTTTACCAAACCAGGTAAAGCCCTGATTGGTCAGATTATCACCCTGGTTGCTGGCTGTGATCTTAGTCTGGGCCAGATTGAAGTTGGCCGTCAGGTCCCAGGCTTTGGTGATCTGGCTGCGGATCGTAAACTCTGCACCATAGGAATTACGTGTGCTGGCATTGATCGGATAAGACAACAGTACCCTTTGCGTTTGTCCGTTCAGGTTAAGGGTGGTATCAACATAAAAATCCGTGATGGCATTGTCGGTGTTACGATAGTATAATGACACCAGGATATTGTGTTTATGGGCAAAGTCTTTCAGGTAGGACAATTCAAAGGAGTTGGTGAACTCGGGGCGGAGGTCCGGGTTACCGCGGTTGGCGTTCTGTCCGCTGTATTCGATAGTAGGCAGGAGATCTCTGAACCAGGGCCGGCGGATGCGGCGGCTGTAGTTGAGCTGGAACTCATGATCGCCTTTCAGTTTCTGAGACAGGAACACACTGGGGAACAGGCTGATCGGGTAATTGATCTTGTAGGAATCCTTCTGTCCGAAGCGGGTTTCGCCGGAGTAGTTGGACTGTTCAGCCCTTAAGCCAACCTGGTAGCCGAAGTTGGAATGGGCACCCGTATAACTTACATAACCGGCGTTGATCTGTTCCTGGTAGTGATAGTTGTTGGATAGCGCGGAGTCTATCGTAAAATTACCACTGGGATAGTTCTGTCCGAAGGTATTGGTGTAGTTATCGAACTTGCGGGTGTTGGTACGCAATCCCATCTCTATCTTTGACTTTTCGGTAAGTGGTCTTATGTAGTCGAGCTGTCCGGTGATATAAGTTGTTTTACCATCACCGCTGCCATAGCGGTTTTGCGGTTTAATCGGACTGAAGATGCTATCACCTTTCAGGTTAAAATACTGAAGGGAATATTCAGAACTGTTATCACTGGTCGCGTAGTTGTAGGTGAAGTCGGCGGTCAGCTCTTCACCTTCATGGGCGAAAGTATGTTTGTAACCCAGCTGGGTAGTATAGTTGCGGAAGCCGTTTTTGCTGTTGTTGATGCCAGTGCCATAGCGTACCAGTTCACGGTTGATGTCCAGTTCGTTTTGTGTCTGATCGTTATAGCGGTTGAAGTTGCCGCCGGTGAGGCCTTCGGAAATGGTAATGGTATTACGGTTGTCGATGAACCAGTCGAAGCCGATGCGGCCGGTTTGGAAGTTACGGTAGAAATCGCCGTCCTGCAGCTGTTCGGTGTAGTTGGTAGTATCTCTGCCGATATTTTTTCTAAAGAGACGGCTGGTCATGGGAGATTTGCGGTTGCGTGTACCGTAGTTGATGAAGAAGTTGAACTTCTCTTGTCTGAGGTTAAAGTCAATGCCAGTGTTGGTGCTGCCGAGGGAGGTAACGCCCGCACTAAGCTGACCGTTGATACCTGCTTTTTTATTTTTTTTCAGAACAATATTGAGGATACCGCTCATGCCTTCTGCATCATATTTAGCGGAAGGGTTAGTCACCACTTCAATATTGGCGATGGCATCAGCCGGAATCTGGTCGAGTGTAAGCGTGGTAGGGCGGCCATCTACAAAGATAGTAGGGGCGCCATTCCGTACGCTCACGTTGCCATCGATGTCAACACTCACGGAAGGCACCTGTTTGAGTACATCGGTAGCAGTACCACCTATACTGGCGAGGTTCTTTTCCACGTTGAACACCCTTTTGTCGATTGCCATCGTAAAGGCGGGTTTCTCGCCTACTACATTAACGGTTGCGAGCGATTTTACATTGGGATGCAGTTTGATGTTACCGGCATCCAGGGCGGCGGTTTTACCACTGAACTGTACGGGCTTAAAAAAAACTTCATAGCCGATGAAGTTAATCTTCAGTATATATTTTCCGATGGTAAGATTATCAAAATTAAAATCTCCGTTAGGTTTGGATAGCATACCGGTGAGCACGGAAGAGTCTGGGCGTAAGATGGCTACAGAGGCGTATTCAACGGGTTTTCCCGTTTGCGCGTCCAGTAGTTTGCCATAGATTGATCCGGTATTGGCCGCGGGATTTTTTCCGCCGGGTTGCTGGGCCATTAATGTCAGGTTAAACAACACCATCCATCCTGTCAGGAGTAATACAACTTTTCTCATAATTTCTGTTACTAGCGTCCAACTATTTATAGCGGCGGTAAATTTACTTTTTATGAGGATAGAAAATCACTTTTTTAGGATGAAAGGTGTGATGAAATCCTTTGCAGTAACATGTTTTAACTTCAGAATCCAGCAGGATTGTTTGCTGGTAAGGGTTTGGGAAGGAGTGTGCCTGAAAATCCACGAGTGTTAAATAGTGTTAAGCCACCATTGGATAGGAAAAGATAAATGGGCTAACGGTGAAAATCATACGTTAATTTTTGGGGATAAAAAAGCCCAGATAATTTGTTTATCATTTCAATGGTAACGGATAGGGTCGTATCTTTACAGCCAGCTGTTGCGTTATTTTAATTTTTTTATATGCATAAGGATTACCGACCGGACTGGGATATTTACACGTGCCATATTGAAGAAAGTCCAGCAGTAATAGGCCTTGACCTGGATCTGAGACGATTTGCACCATTGAAGGAGAAGCCGAATGCCATATATATTACGGTGTACCTGAATAATCCGCGTGAAGACGGATTTCCGCAGAATGATGAATTTGCCATCATGGGAGAAATAGAGGACAGCCTGGTAGAACAGCTAACAACCAAACTGGATGCGCATTTTGTGGGCCGTACTTTTTCAAATGGTGTGCGTGATTTCTATTTTTATACAGGCAATACATTGCTGCATGATAAATTCATTGCCGATGCAATGATCGAATTCCCGGACTATCGTTATGACTACGGAGTAAAAGAGGACAATAACTGGGAACTCTACTTCGATTTCCTCTTCCCGGACGTATACGAGTTTCAGCGGATACAAAACAGGAAAGTGTTGCGTATGCTGCGTCAGCATGGAGATATGTCTGAGCGGGAGCGTCCTATAGAACACTGGATACATTTCAGAACAGAAGAAGACAAAACAGCCTACTGGGAACATATCCGGGAGAATGGTTTTGTCATAGCCCATGACCTTAAGGCGGACAATCCGGAATTTCCCTTCAGGTTATGTATATCCCGTTCCGATAAAGCCAGTGAGGCCACTATCGACAGTGTGGTCATGAGCCTCTGGGAACTCGCCCATCAGGTAAATGCAGAATATGACGGCTGGGAAACCAGCATTATAAAATAAAAAAAGCAGGGATGGTATCATCCCTGCTTTTTTATTTCCTCAACATCCCTGTGATGAAGGAGATGATAAAGAGGAGCAGGAAAATAAAGAAGAGTATCTTGGCAATGGATGCCGCGTCCTCAGCAATACCTCCAAACCCGAAGATGGCTGCCACAATGGCCACGATAAAGAATATTAATGCCCAACGTAACATAAAAAAGAGTTTTTAAAGAGTTGTAACAAATCTTCCTTATCCAGCGTCTTCATACAATTATTATTCCCGGTCTGTACAATAATTGCATTACGGGCAATACGGTTTTTTTTTAATATACTTGCCACCAGTGGCGAACCTTGAAGACGGACTTGAAAATATTAACTACTATGGCTGTTACCTGCTGGCTACTGTGCTGGTACCAGGCCGTATTTGCCCGTATGGCCGCCTTTCAGGACAAACCCGTTGCCGATACCGTCCCAAAAAAAGGGAACGGCCTGATGAAAAAGATCGGGGAATACCGGGATTCTCTCCGTAACAAGGAATATCGTCAATCCTTTATCAAGCGCATCACCAAACAGGACGTTGAGCAGAAGATAGAGGACTCCGACAGCGCTATCATCAAAAGTGAGGCATATTTTACCCCCTTTGTGGGAAAGGTGATCCGGAATATCTACTATCGGAAAGTAAAAGTATTTGGTCCCCGTAACATCAACGATACTACTTTTACCACCAGCATGAAACTGATACATCTGGCCAACCGCCTGCATTTCGACTCTAAGGAATGGGTGATCCGCCAGTCTCTTTTTTTCCGGGAAGGCACCCGGCTGGATCCCTTCGAAATGGCAGATAACGAACGTTATCTGCGTAACCGCCCTTTTATTTCCGATGCCCGTATACATGTCAGGATTCCCGACCCTACTTCAGATTCTGTGGACGTAGAGGTTATTACAAAGGATGTATTTGAATACGGGGTAGACCTGTCTCAATTCAGTGCAACGAATATCAAAGCCAGGGTTTCCAATAACGACCTGCTGGGAGCCGGACAGGGGCTGCAGGTGGGCTTCCAGTGGCGCAGCGACTATACCCCCACCTGGAACACGGAGGCGCGTTATACCAAGTACAATTTACTGGGTACCTTTATCGATCTGAATGTTGGATATTCCACCCTTAATAATACCACACCACTGGATACCAATGTGTATGAGGGAACGATGTACCTGAGCCTGAACAGGCCACTGTACCGCAATGCGGCCAAATGGGTAGGAGGTCTTACCCTGGCCAACAATTGGTCTATCAATATACACGGAGCTGAACCCCAGGCAGAAGACAGCCTTTACAGGGATTACCGTTATACCGTCTTCGATGGCTGGATAGGGTACAACTTTATCAATAACTACACACTTAACGGCACCATTGGCAATAAGCCCAACGTTGCCGTGCTGTTCCGGCACTATAACCTTAATTTTTCCAAAATGCCGGAACAGGAACGTTTTAAGAACGACGCGGTGTATAATGACCATCGTTACTACCTGCTGCAATTCCAGGTATACCGGGTAGACTACTTTAAAGCGCATCAGTTCTTCGGCTTTGGCAGAACAGAGGATATTCCGCTGGGATATACCTTAAATGCCACTACGGGTTGGGAAACCTGGAAAGACCGGCGCCGGTTGTATAGCGGACTGGAAGCCCAGAAATACTGGACCACCAGAAGGCAAGGCCTTTTTAATACGACGGTGGGTGTGAGTACCTTCTGGCAGGGAGGGGCCCTGGAAGATGCTGTTATACATGGCCGCCTGGAATACTACAGCCGTCTCTTTACTGTCCGGAAAGCCCGTTTCCGTCAGTTCCTGAACATCGATTTCCTCGAAAGTCCCAATCCGTTTTTCTACAAGCGGCTGAACATTAATATGGACAATGGTATCTGGGGCTACCGGAATACCAAACTGAATGGGTATCAGCGCCTGAATATGGGCTCTGAAACAGTATATTACAGTCCGCTGAAGTTTCTTGGGTTTAAATTCAACTTCTTTGCTTCGCTGGAGGCGTCGATGCTCACTGCCAAAAATGATGATCTGCTGAAGAGTCCCATCTATCTTGGCATCGGTGGTGGTTTCCGTATAAAAAATGAAAACCTGTCGCTGAATACCATTAAGGTGTCGGGGTATTATTTTCCCAACGCACCGGCCCCTATGGGCAATAGCTTGTTGGAAATCACGACGGTGGTGGATTTCAGGTTTGATGTGTCTGCATTGAGAGCGCCGGCTTTTCTGAGTTTCTTTTGATAATTGTTAAACGGAAAAACATTACATATGGAACAAAACAGACTGACAACACTGCTTAATATCCGTTATCCTTTTGTACAGGCTCCTATGTTGGGAATCACCACGCCAGCCATGGTGGCGGCGGTAAGTAATGCAGGCGGGCTGGGATCGCTTCCGGTGGGAGGATTGCCTCCCGAAAGAGTGACAGCACTTATACGGGAAGTGAAAGCAATGACCTCCAAACCGTTTGCAGTGAACCTGTTTATCTACGAGGAGCCTGCACTGGACAATCCATCTGCTTTTCAGGAGATGCAGCAGTGGCTGCTTACTTTATACAGGTCCCATCATTTGGTAACCGCCCCTGTTGTATATGAAGACATCAGAATCTATTCCTACCGGGAGCAACTGCCAGCTCTGCTGGCGGAAGGGGTTTCCCTGGTGAGCTTCACTTTCGGGGTACCTGATACAGGGGGTATTGCTACATTAAAAACACATCATTGTAAGCTGATAGGTACTGCCACTTCTGTTGCGGAAGCACAGGTATTGGAGAAAGCAGGAGTAGATGTGATTGTAGCGCAGGGGATTGAAGCGGGTGGTCATCGTGGTAGTTTCCTGGAAGGTCCTTTGCCCGAGGTGGGCACCATGGCACTGGTACCACAGATGACAGATCGTGTAAGCCTGCCCGTTATAGCAGCAGGCGGAATATCTGATCCGCGCAGCATCGCGGCGGCGTTTAGTCTGGGAGCAGCAGGTGTGCAATGTGGTAGTGTGTTTCTGAGAAGTCATGAAAGTGCGGCCACTCCTCATCATAAAGCGATGTTGTCTGGCATTGCTGATACAGGTACACGCCTGACCAGAGCGTTCTCCGGCCGCTGGGCCAGGGGGATTCCAAATGTGTTGATGGACAGTATAGAAGCATCGGGTCTGGAAATAAACGCTTATCCTGTTCAGGATGCCCTGACACAACCGGCGCGTAAGGTGGCAAAAGAACAGGATAACCCTGATTTTATTGTTATGTACGCCGGACAGGCCGCACAAATGGCCAGGGATCTACCGGCAGCCGTGATCATGGAAGAGCTGGTCGCCGGTATTCTGTTATGATGCCTGAAAACGATTAGTAAATGCGCGTAAAAATGCCCGGATAATCCTTTACAATACCATGTTCATCGAGCGGAAGCTCTGCACGGAAGCCGCTGACAGCGTTTTCGTACAGGTACAGGCGATTGTCCAGTTTGGTATAGTGCTGTGTTAATTTCTGTAACTCAAACTCCGGCAATTTGATGTAAAGCATATGGAGTGTCTTTTTTTTACCTTTTTCAAAATTCAGCCGGCGAACAGGTAATGTGTTGGTAAAAGGAGTGAGTGAGATATCGATATCTATACAGTTGTCAAAGGCATCTACATGATTTCCGTCTTTATCAAACCAGTGACCGTTAAGATCGGATGTCAGCTTTAGTTCAGTGCTTTCGATACCATTGCGCCGGATAAAAAAGGAAGATACTTTCCAGTCAGTAGTGATTTCGATTTCGTATTGAATACTGAAAGGCTGTCCGTCGAGGCAGCCATTGATAGTGCCGTTTGCTTGCCTGTTGTGCTCATGATGTTTTACTGTCAGAAATTCCGTTGCAGGCCATTTGGTGGCTTGCCATACTACTGGTCTCATATTTTGTTGTTGATGGTAGATGATTTTATTTTGATAATGACACCTTTGGATACCGGCGTGTTGCTCTTGTCGGCCACTGTGTTTACCGGCACCAATACATTGGTTTCGGGAAAATAGGTGGCTGTGCACCTTTCGGGTATATTATAGGCCACGATAATGAAACCATAAGCGACTCTTTCCGTTTGCCCGTGATTGTTATACAGGTCTACTATTTGCCCGGCAGAGAAACCACTGTTACGTATATCTTCCGGATTCATAAAGATCACCCTGCGTTCGCTGTGTACTCCTCTGTAACGATCATCCAGGCCATAGATAGTTGTATTGAACTGATCATGGCTGCGAATGGTCATCATCATGAATTCGTCCGGCCCCAGCGGGTTTTCAGGCACATCTGCCACATTAAAATTGGCTTTGCCGGTGTTGGTATTAAATTTACCTACCCTCGACCCGTTGGGAAGATAAAAGCCTCCCGGATTTCTTACCCGTTTGTTATAATCTTCAAAGCCTGGAATCACCTGTTCGATGGCATTCCGGATATGATCGTAATGCAGGGCGTACTGTTGCCAGGGAACTTTACTTTGAGATCCCAGCAATGCCTGTGCCAGTTCGCAAACGATCAGGGGTTCGCTTTTCAGATCGTCAGATATCGGTTGAAGACTACCTTTTGACATCTGTACTACACCCATGGAGTTTTCGCAGGTCACAAACTGGGTTTCCTGCTGCTGAATATCTTTGTCGCTTCGTCCGAGGCAGGGAAGGATCAATGCTTCGCGGCCATGGACGATGTGGCTGCGGTTGAGTTTCGTAGAGACGTGCACGGTAAGGTCACAGTTGCGCAGTGCTTTCGCCGTGTAGGCGGTATCAGGCGTGGCCGACAGGAAATTGCCCCCCATGGCAATAAATACTTTGGCATCTCCCTTATACATGGCATGGATGGCATTCACCACATCATAACCATGATGCTGCGGCGGTTTAAAGCCATATACCGTTTCCAGCTTTTGCAGGAAGGCGGGGGCTGGTTTTTCATAGATACCCATGGTCCTGTCGCCCTGTACATTACTATGACCGCGCACAGGGCAGGTGCCGGCACCTGGTTTGCCGATACTGCCTTTTAGCAGCAACAGGTTGACAATCTCACGGATCGTATCTACAGCGTTTTTATGTTGGGTAAGTCCCATCGCCCAGCAGGCGACGATTTTATGTTTGTGCAGCAGGGCCGCAGCAGTTTCACGGATTTGTTTTGTTGGAATGCCGCAGGCCTGCGCCAGATCGGCCAGCCGGTGTTGCCGCAAATGAGAGATATATGTATCGTACCCGGCAGTTTGGCCGGCGATGAAAGCGTTGTCGAATACGGTACCCGGATTTTTTTCTTCTTCTTCCAGCAACAGCAGTGTAACGGCTTTCAACAGGGCCATATCCCCGTTGATCTTTACCTGAAGGAATATATCAGTGAGTGGAGCTTTCATCTGTAACATGCCTTTCACCGTTTGTGGATTGAGGAAGTTGAGCAGACCTGTCTCCATCAGTGGGTTGACTGCGATAATGGTAGCGCCGTTTTCCTTGGCTTTCTGCAGCGCTGTAAGCATCCGCGGATGGTTGGTACCCGGATTTTGTCCAAGAATGATAATCACTTCTGCCTGATGGATATCTTCCAGAGTCACAGAACCTTTGCCTATGCCTACGGCCTCTCCGAGGGCTACTCCGCTGGATTCATGGCACATATTGGAGCAGTCGGGCAGATTGTTGGTACCGTATTCCCGTACCATCAGCTGATAAAGGAATGCTGCTTCGTTGCTGGTACGGCCAGAAGTATAAAAGACCGCCTGGTCCGGTGATCCCAGCTGCCTGAGATGAGCGGCTATTTTACCATAGGCGTCTTTCCACGATATAGGTGTATAATGTGTTGCGCCCGGAGCCAAATACATGGGCTGGGCAATCCTTCCTTTTTTACCGATCTCATAATCTGTCAGCTCTCCCATGGAAGCCACACTATTGGCAGCAAAGAAGGCAGGGCCCAGTTTCCGCGTGGTGGCTTCTTCAGCGATGGCCTTGGCACCGTTTTCACAGTATTCTGCAATTGGAGAGCGTTCATCATCAGGGTCCGGCCAGGCACAGCCCGGACAGTCGAAACCATGTTTCTGGTTTAACTGCAGTAAAGCTTTTGTACCCCGGAAGGCATTCATCGCCTCCAGAATATGTTTCATACTGGACCATACGGCTGGAATACCTGCCGCCACTGTAGGAGGCTTGGTTAACTTAAGCCCTGTGAATTTTACCGGATTTTCTTCCATAACCGCAACCGCTGATTTATTTGATTTTACTGATTCTCCTGATGTGCAAAGGTCGGTTTTTATCTTTATGATTGATTGTTGTTGTTATTGGAACAATCATCCTCCTCACTTATATGTAGCATTAGTAAAAGAAACCTACGTATAAATATTAAATCGTTCTTCCTTTAAGAAGCCTATCAGGGTTATGTTCCAGGCTGCGGCCATTTTTACGGCCATGCCGGAGGGGGCACCGATGGCCGCAACTACGGGTATGGCGGCCATGGCGGCTTTCTGGATCAGTTCAAAACCGGCCCTGCCACTCAGTAGGAGCAGGCTTTCGTGTAGAGGTAGCCGTTGTTCCAGGGCGGCACCGATGATTTTATCGACAGCATTGTGCCGGCCAATATCCTCATGCAGCAAAACGATCTGTCCTTCCTGGTTAATGAGTGCCGCAGCGTGCAGACCACCGGTATGCCTGAATACCGCTTGTTGCTCTCTCAATTGCTGTGGAAGTGGGTAGAGCAATTCTGCCGGGAAATGAGGCCGGTTTTTACCGCTATTAACGGCAACGCCTGTATGAATATCCGTGATGGAAGATTTGCCACATAAGCCGCAGGCGGCGGTGGCCTGAAAGTTACGCTGACTGTGGTCGAGGGAAGGGATGGCCTGTTCCTTTAAGAAAACAGTAGCCACACTTCCGTTGGTTGTATCCGACAAGGTAATATGGTGTATGTCGGCTACCTGGGGGATAATACCTTCTGTGAACAGGAAACCTGTGGCCAGTTCCTTATCCTGGCCAGGTGTGCGCATAGTAACAGCAATGTTCTGCTGACGGCGGTTATGGGTAGGACCATGTATCAGTCTTATCTCCAGTGGCTCTTCGGCAGCCAGTATATCTTCGGTGTCTGTAATACCGGCTGCCGTTACTTTCTTTATACGTGTGTGAACAACAGCTTTTGTCATATCTAAAGTTACACTTTCACAATCATCTTACCACTGTTTTTGCCTGAAAATAATCCCAGCAGCGCAGTGGGCAGCTGATCGAAGCCTTCTACGATCGTTTCTGTGAATTTTATTTTTCCGGCCTTTACCCATTCGCCCAGCTGTTTGATGCCTTCCTGATAACGGGCAGTATAGTTGCCGATGGTAAAGCCCTGCATTAAAACGCTGAATTTGATAAGCGTAGGCTGTATACGCGGCCCCATGGGTATTTCGGTGCTGTTGTAAAGCGCTATCTGTCCACATACCGGTATACGGGCAAAAGGATTCAGGTGATACATCACTGCATCGGAGATCTCTCCGCCTACATTATCGTAATAGATATCAACACCGTTGGGGCAGGCGGCACCAATGGCGGCCGTAATGTCGGGATTGTTTTTGTAGTCAATGGCAACGTCGAAATTGAATTCGTCTGTCAGCATTTTTACCTTTTCAGCACCGCCGGCGATGCCCACTACACGGCAACCCTGTATTTTGGCTATCTGGCCGGCTACCAGACCTACAGCACCGGCAGCACCGGATATCACCACGGTTTCGCCGGCTTTGGGCTTGCCGATGTCCATCAGCCCGAAGTAGGCGGTCAGGCCGGGCATACCCATGACGCCCAGATAGTAGGTGGGTGGGATACTGCTGTCAATTTTACGCAGATGATCACCAGAGAAAATGCTGGCCGTTGCCCATGGGAAGAAGTTTTTGCCGCCGGAAGGCATTACCAGGTCACCTTCCCGGAAACGCGCATCTTTACTTTCGACTACAGCCGCTACTCCGCCGCTTTCTATTGGTTCCTGTATCTTGAACGGCGGTATATAGGATTTTTCATCACGCATCCTGCCCCGTAAATAAGGATCTACAGAAAAATATACGGGCTTTACCAGTACTTCCCCTTCGGCAGGTGCCGGCAGCTCAGCGCTTACGGTCTTAAATGTATTGGGGGAGGGTATACCTTCCGGTCTGTCGTTGAGTAGTATCTGTTGTATTTTCATGATGAAAATGGTTTATTCTTTTAAACGGGCAAAATCAACTTTTGTTTAACAGTGGGCTCTTCCTATTGTCTATGCTAGGAATTATCCCGTAAAAATGTATTTTCGGGTTACAATTAAAACCACTAAACCCTAACTGTCTATGCGTTTGGATGATGAAAGATTAAGTGACAATGTCGAGAAGCGTTCCGGTGGCGGAACGCGGACACTGATTGGCGGCGGTATCGGCGGCGTCATTGTGATCGTGCTGGCACTGTTGTTTAAACAGGACCCCAATCAGGTGAATCAGGTACTGCAGCAGGTACAAGGCCCCGGTCAGACCGAGCAGGCTGAAAAACTGACGAAGGAAAATGCCTCTGCCATTGAATTGTTTTCTTCTAAAATACTGGCCAGCACAGAAGATGTATGGCAGGAAGAATTCAAAAACATGAATATGCGGTATGTGCCACCTAAAATGGCGTTGTTCACCGATGCCACCACTTCCGGTTGTGGTGCTGCTGAATCAGCGATGGGGCCGTTTTATTGCCCTGCAGACAAAATGGTGTATCTGGACGTATCCTTCTTCAACGAGCTGGAGCAGCGTTTTGGCGTGAAAGGTGATTTTGCCAAAGCCTATGTGATTGCGCATGAAGTAGGTCACCACGTACAAAACCTGCTGGGCATCAGCCGTAAAGTACAGGCTATGCGGAACCAGCTGAGCGAAAAAGAGTACAACAAGCTGTCTGTAAAACTGGAACTGCAGGCCGACTTCCTGGCAGGACTCTGGGCCAATCACGCGCAGAAAATGCGCAATATCCTGGAAGCCGGTGATATTGAATCCGGGCTGAACGCTGCCAGCGCAGTGGGTGACGATAAACTGCAACAGGCCGGTACGGGCCGTGTGGTGCCGGACGCCTTTACACATGGTACTTCCGAACAACGGATGTACTGGTTTAAAAAGGGCTACGATACCGGAGAGCTGTCACAAGGTGACACCGGAATAGGATTAAGATAATGATCCCATCATAAGAGCGAAGCCTCTGGCGTATATACGCCAGAGGCTTCGCTCTTGTTTCCCAGGACTGAAGTCCTGGGCTAAAATGGATTGAAGTTCTGGGATAGGATGGTTCTTGGCTATAACTGCAGCATTTCCTTCGCCAGCATAATCATTTTCTCATCACCGGTGTACTTTCCTTTTTCATCAGACAGCTTTACCACCGGCGTCCAGCGGGGCGCATCTTCCGGCCGGGCCTCATACATTTTAATCACAATATTCAAAGGGGTTAATCCTACATCGTTAGTAAAATTGGTGCCTATACCAAATGACATTCCTATACGTCCCCGACAGTAAGCCGCGATGGCAGCCACTTTGTTATAGTCAAGCCCATCAGAAAAAATAATGGTTTTGGAGAGTGGGTCTATACCTTTTCCCTGATAGTGCCGGATGGCCTGGTCGGCAAACTGCAGCGGGTCGCCGCTGTCATGCCTTACCCCATCAAACAGTTTAGCGAATTTCTTATCGAACTGCTCAAAGAAAACAGGTGTTGTATAAGTGTCGGATAAGGCTATGCCCAGATCACCGCGATATACCTGTACCCAGTATTCCAGTCCCAGCATATTGGCCATTTTAAATCCGTATTTGGCCGCATGGAACATAAACCATTCATGGGCATGTGTGCCTACCGGTTTCACTCCATTAAGCATCGCCAGATGAACATTGCTGGTACCGATGAAAGTCTTGTCTCCATATTGCCGCAATGTTTGTACAACCAGTTTATGTACTGCCAGCGAGTGCCGCCGCCGCGTACCAAAATCCGCGATAGTAATGTTGAGGTCTTTATAGCGTTCAATTTTCCTGCAGGTAATTTGTATAACCTCTTCATCGGTAACACGCTGCTGACCGGTAGCCTGATAGTATAATTCACAAACCAGTGACATCAGAGGAACCTCCCACAGGATTGTACGGTACCAGTAGCCATCGACATGTATTTCCAGCTCTCCGCCCTGTTGGGAAATATGTACTTCAGACGGGTGGTAACGGTATCCCTGCAGGAAATCCAGGTAGGTAGGATCAAGATAGGGGCAGGTGACAGCCAGAAAATCCTTTTCCTCCCGACTCAGCTGCAGGTAGCGCATATCATCCACAGCCCGGCGTAACAAGGCGTCGAAGCCCGGCGGAAATACATGCTGACCGCGATTGATAAACTTATAACGGGCACGGGCCTTCGGAAACAGTTTTATCACACAGTGCTGCATGGTAAATTTGTAGAAGTCATTGTCCAGAATAGCGTTTAATATCATAACCTGCGGTTTATATAATAATTATACCATATTTTTGCGTTCTTAATCATATCCATTCAAAATGAAACAAATCAAAGTTAAATTCCCCCTTAACCCACAGGAAACCGTTTTGTTCAAAGTAAACGGATCCTACCTCAAAAGCAAATGGAAAGCAGAACAGGCGGCATTATGCCTGACTAATGAGCGGATCGTGATGGAAGGTAAACCCATGTTGATGTTTTTCCTGTTTGGTATTATTGGCTGGTTGTTGACCAGAACAAAAAAAGCCAAAGAGTTCCCGCTGACAGATATTACGAACTTCAGCCGTGGCAAACAGGGCTTCAATAAAAAAGTGGCCGTGTTTGAACTGCTGGACGGCAGTACCGTTCGTTTTGCCATCACCGGTAAATGGGAGGTTTTTGAAGCAGCCTACCATAAAGCTATGATGGACGTGAAACCCTTATTCTCTCTGCATTAAGATTACAATTTCGTTCCGCAATATTTACAATAGTCCGCATTGGCATCGTGTCCTTCACACATGCAATGCGGACATATTCTTTGGGCCACTTCCTCTTCTCCCTTCAGTTTGCTCATCTCCACCGTTACAATTCCCGTAGGCACCGCAATGATAGCATACCCATGATCATGATCAATCATAAAACAAAAACACCGGTATGAATGTTTATTGCGTCCCAGGACTGCAAAAACCATATCAGAAGATATCGGTACATTCGTTACATCCATATGAAAGCCTGTATTTTATTTTGCTGAGCTATGGAGACTGCCAGGAACAGAAAAAGTATACCCGTTAGCGTTATTTGTGATAGTGTAGCCAAAAGAGTATACACAACACTGGAAATAATTTGGCGTTAATCAATAGTGCTTATCTTTATCATATGCTTACAGAAATACTTATCAACTTATTTGAACGCGACCTTAGCCGTCTCGAAGAAGAAATAGCAGCCTATGAAACGGAAGCTGCCATCTGGCGTGTACCTCAAGGGATTAAGAACTCAGGAGGTAACCTTTGCCTGCATCTCTGCGGCAACCTTCAGCATTTTATCGGTGCTATACTGGGCCATACCGGTTATGTCCGGAACAGAGATCTGGAGTTTAGTGCAAAAGATGTACCCCGTGAGGAGCTGCTGGCGCTGGTGGGGACAACACGACGTACAGTGCTCACCGTTATCCTGAGCCTTTCTGAAGAAGACCTTGAAAAAATATACCCGGAGAAAGTGTTGGGGGAAACCACCACGGCCCATTTCCTGGTGCATCTTTGTACACACCTCAGTTATCATCTGGGACAAATCAATTACCATCGCCGGTTAACCCAGTAAGTTATGGCACAACCTACTTTTGCCCAGCGTTTCCTGCAGGTGTACCTACAGCTCAGGATGCTGATATGGCCTTTTATTGTGTTGTTGGTTGGGGTGCTGCTGCTCCGCAGTTTCTATGGGCGGGAAGACATTTATTTTTACATTAACCGGCTGCATACCAGCTGGGGTGATTGGTTGTTTCCTCGTATTACAGAACTGGGCAGTACTGCAGCCTGTGTGGTGATCTCCCTGCTGTTATTTTTTATCAATAGAAGAATGGGGACCGTGATGGCCGCAGCTTATGTGTTTAACTCCATGGTCAACTTTGCACTTAAGTTTATGGTATCGTTTCCCAGACCACGTCGTTACTTCGCCCAACGGCTACACGATATTTATTTTGTTCCTGGTGTAGAGGTGCTGGATAATTTCAGAAGTTTTCCTTCCGGACATAGCGTATGTGCCTTCACAGCAGCCACGGTATTGTCTTACTATGTCAAAAACAAATACTGGTCTTTGTTATTCCTCTTGCTGGCTGCGCTGGTAGCCTATTCGCGGATGTATATGAGTCAGCACTTTCTGGAAGACGTAACTGCCGGCGCTACTGAAGGGATTCTGCTGACGATGTTAACTGTGATGTATGCTGACGTAACTGATTTTCCTGATCGGGGAAGATGATGTAGTATCATAAATACTTGATTAATGCCTGATTAATGCGAAAGGTTGATATCATCAACCTTTCACTATTTTCGCTCATCAGGAGCATCAGCATCATCATTGAATATCATCGTTGCGATTTGGTACAACATCCCCGGATTCAATCCTCCATTTAAATCATTTATTCTTCCATTTATTCCTTCATTTGTTTCTCCGTTTATTCCTCCATTCAGCAAGTGGTTGGGAGGTATTATGCCGGGTTTGAATTCCAGTGTGGTGGCGTTGTAGGGAGGAGTGGAGGGAATATGCCGATGGGGTTTATAATTGGAGGGTGCTGCAACATAACGGGCCCATAATACTTCATAGCCGATATAGATCTGGTTTTGTCCTTCCATGACATGGTCTGCATGACCGAGGCAGCATTCATCGGCGGGACCGAGATTTTCAATGAGACGGGTGCGGGTGGTAGTGCCTACCTGTGTACTGATTACCTGGCGGATGGCGACGGTAATAAAACGGTCTGCGGAGGTATTGCGGAGATTACGCAGGTACCTTGAAATACGAAAGGAGCTGTTGACAATTCCGGTGATCATAATATGGGCAGCTGCATCTTCACCTTCAGGAGGAGTATATTGCTGCTCAGGCGGTGTAGAGGTGCTGACTGCACAGGCTTTATAAATGGCATACCCTGTTATACAGGTAAGAAGGGCCAGGATAAAGTACATATATGGGTTATGATTAAATGTGCGCTTCAAATATACTAATGACCAGACGCTCTATTTGTAAACCCAATGTTAATCCAATTATTATGATAATACTATTTTCATATTTACAGATGCTGTATTAACAAAGAAGCCATCTTGTGGATGGCTATAAGGGTGATTAACAATTAAATCACAAAAAATACAAAAAGAATACCCCAACTTTGCCTGACTATTTTTTAGGGTGTTTGTAAGCTATGCTCTCTTTTGACTATATCTGTTTTACCCCAATTTTTTTCCGAGAAAATGCTCCTGCTTCCGATAAACGGAAGGTTTGACTGTCATGTCATTACCAGAAGTATTTATCAGAAGAAGCATTTGTGGCAGCGTATTATCTGGGAAATAATACTACGCTTAATCCTGCGCTGTGCCATTGTGCATTGTAATAAGGCAGTACTGTCGTACTAGCATGCCCGTTAGTGCTGTTCTTAAACAATTTGCGCTGTATCCACGGATATACCCAATACGCGGCTTTGGTACTCAAAATACCAAAACCTGCTCCGGCCACCACATCACTGAACCAGTGTTTATTATTGTACATTCTTAGTGCTCCTGTAGCAGTAGCGGCAGCATAACCCGCTACGCCATACCAGGGGGATACATCTTTGTATTCCTGCCGGAGAAATTCTGCGGAAGCGAATGCAGTAGCAGTATGTCCGGATGGAAAAGACAGATTATCGCTGCCATCAGGTCTTACTTCATGAGAAAGATGTTTTACTGCTTCTACAGATCCGGCAGTAAGCACGGCTGTAATCCCGAGAATAATAGTACGGTCGCGGAAATTATGTTTCCCATGTATACCCGCCGCATTCAGCACATACACTGCAGCTACGGGTGTATATTGCAGATAGTTGTCAATACTGGTATGGAAATCAGGATTATGTTCTATTAATTCCTTATTGGTGGAGTGATTGAGATCTACCAGGGAATGCATGTTCAGGGCTGCAAAACCGTAACCGATCATCACTGCCGGTACTACCAGACCAGCGGCGGTACTACGAATAGCCGGTGGGGGTGTTACGGTCAGGTGAAAAGTATCTTTAACGGTTTGAGAGAGGGAATCTGCCTTCATCTGGGCTTTTAAAGTGCTGGTCATGGTGCCCAGGGCCAGGCCAGTTGTAAGTATCATCTTTTTCATGCATCACTCCTTAATTGGCCAAAAGTAGCGGGCAATTCTGGAGGAATTCTGTACTTCGTTTATTCGCCTCCACGGTCGGTGATGGAGAAAATCATTTCGGCGGTTTGTTTGGTATACCGGTTATGAAAGATAAAGGTAATCAGAAGACCGAGCAGACAACCTGTGAGTACTGATATTACCCGGCCTACAGCGGTATCCCACAGATGGGCCCCGGCCTCATGGGTCATTACAATGATGGTGGCTGCCAGTGCCGTACGGGTAGCCGCTTCCAGTTTGAACAGGTTACATAACACCACTGTCACGCATACGGCTATACTCATCGTGATCAATAGATTGGGATGAAACAACAAAAGCAAAAAACCGGATGCAGCCCCTATTACATTTGCTTTGATACGGGTCACGGCCAGTGTCATGGCATCAGAGCCATCAGGCGATAAAACCAGCATCACCGATATCAGCACCCACACTACATCTTTATAATCCAGCAGCCACGAGAGAAGCAGCACTACCAGTACGCCACTCACACATTTGGCAGCGTAAATCAGTAACCGTTGTAATCTTGCTTTATTGACCATACCGCAATGTTAGGACATTTGTTACATATATCGCTTAATGTATATGTAGATTGTTCAGATTGAGTTTTGTTACCTTTGGGACTTTTTTTAATCAACTGATAACCATGAGACTACGGAAACTATGCTACATGGCAGCTGTTATCGGTTTATTACAGGCCTGTATAAAAGAAGCACCTGTAAATCCCGAGGCTGACATTGAAACCTTTGCCGTTGACAAAGAACAACTGACCGGAGATGTGTTTATTGACCATGCTAACGGGACTATTCTGGTGTACCTGACACCTGATGCTTACAAACAGGGGATAGCCCCTACACTCACCCTTTCTGCCGGCGCTACCGTTACACCCGCATCCGGCGACTCTATCCACTTTGACAGTACCCACGTAAATCAATATGTGGTGACGGCCGCCGACGGCATCCATCAAAAAACCTACAAGGTGGAAGGTATCGATAATGGTCTTTGGAAATGGGACTTTGAAAAGTGGATGCTGAATCCTAAAGACAAATACCAATACCTGATCAATGACGACAGCACGGTGCTATGGTCTTCAGGAAACCCTGGCATTGCCATGGCCGGTGTGCCTAAAGACCCGAAAGAGTATCCGCTCAGAGCTACTACCGATGCCTATCACGGACAATATGCTGCTGAAATGGTAACCCGCAAAGGGACCGCCCTGTCTGGTATTATGGGCATCAAACTGTTTGCCGGCTCACTTTTCCTGGGTGTATTTGAAAGCAAGAATGCTCTTACGCAGCCCCTGAAAGCCACACAATTCGGACAGCCGTACCGCGGAGAACCGCTACGCTTTACCGGCTACTACAAATACCAGCCCGGTGCCAGTTATCAGGACAAGTCCGGTACCATTATCCCGGGCATGACCGATTCCTGCTCTATTTATGCTATCCTGTATACCGGAACATCCCGACTGGATGCTACTAATATACAGACCTCAGACAGGATCGTCGCAAAAGCGGTTTTACCGGATGGCTCTGCACGTCCCCAATGGACCCGCTTTGATATCCCGTTTGTCATCACCCGGAAAATCAGCCACTCAGAAAAAATGATGATGGCCATCGTGGCCTCCTCCAGTAAAGATGGAGACAGCTACAAGGGCGCTATCGGCAGCCGCCTGGTACTGGATAGCCTCCAAATCGTTCACCAATAATGTTTTGATCCCATGAATATAAAATTCAAAGGACTGTTGGCCGTTATGCTGTTTACAGCCGGACAACTGTTTGCGCAGGAAAATAACAGTAATAATAAAAATACGCCCACCTTTACACCTGGCCTGGAACATCGTATTCTGGCCGGGTTTAACTTCGGCGCTACCGCACCGGTAGGATTACCCAACACTATCCGCCGGATCAATAGTTTCTGGCCTGAATTCAGTCCCTCCCTGGGATATGAACTGTCTTACCGCATTACCTCCAAATGGGGCGCTTCACTGGCGGTAAAACTCGACTATAAGGGAATGGGCACTAAAGATGAGGTACAGTATTTCCCTACCATCATTACCACAGAAGATGGAGGCAGCTTTTCGGGTAACTTCAGCGGCAAAAACAAAACAATAGTGCGCAACGCCTATGTAGCTTTCCCGCTGAACGCCACTTTTACACCTAATGCCAAATGGCGCTTCAGCCTTGGTGGTTATGCCGCATGGCTGTTCAGCTCCAATTTTTATGGTACCGTATCCGATGGTTATATCCGCAATGGCGGCCCTACCGGCGAGAAAGTAATCATCGACAAAGCTACCTTCGACTTTGGTATCGATGTACGGAAATTCGATATTGGTTTGCAAGGCGGCGCCATGCGAAAGGTAGGCCGTAAGCTCGAAGTGATGGGCAACCTATCATGGGGATTAAAGCCCATTTTTCCGGATGACTTTAAAGGATTGGATTTCCCATTGTACAATATCTATCTGACACTGGGAGTGGCTTATAAAATCTAAGTCCCAGGACTGAAGTCCTGGGCTATATTTGTAGGATGTAAGTACGGGGGGTATTGAAAATAGAAAGCGCGCAAGTTAAGTTCTTGCGCGCTTTGTGTTTTTTGTGTTTATGCTTTTGATGCTTTTTATGTTTTTTGTGATTTTATGATTTTTTATGATGAGTATTAGTATTTGGCTGGCTGGCCGGCTTTAGGCAGGGATTTCTTAATGAAATCGCGGATATCATCATTGCCGGTGGTCAGGTCATCTTTGCGGAGGTACATCATATGACCGCTACGGTAGCCTTTCCAGGACAGCCGGCCTTTAAGCTTTCCGCCAGGGTCCAGTTGCCACATGCTGTATTTGGCGTTGAAGTAGTCACAGGCACCATCGTAGTAACCGGACTGTATCATCACGTTCAGGTAAGGGTTGGCAGCCATTGCCTGGCGCAGGTTTTCACCTGTTTTATCTCCATTGCGGTCCCAGGGATGTACCGGGCCGAACATCATATACTTCAGGTCAGTAGGGAATTTGAGCTCTTCCCGCAGGTAGATGTTGATAGCCGGTGTAAAGGCATGGAGCCAGGAAGTCAACTCTGCGTTGTAGTCGGGATTATTGCCGGCGTCTTCCTTGTCCTGTCCCAGATAGCGTGAATCCAGGCGGCCTACGGTATAACCTCTGTCTCTCAGCAGTTCTTTCCAGAAGAAGTCGGGCGGTATGTTCAGGTTATGTTGCAGGATCACTTTCTCGGAAAGGCCGGAGTAACGGGCCATACGGCCGGCTATCTCTTTCCTTTTCTGTTCATCCAGGAAGCCGCCCTGGCTGATGGCTGGAATCAATTCGTGAATGGTGAAGTTCTCCACTTCAGGCAGCATGGCTGTCAGGTCTTTTTGCTGGAGGTCTGCTGTCAGGGCTTTGTGGTACCAGGCGGTAGCTGCATAATAAGGCAGGCTCAAAGCTGCATCCACAGGGCCGTTGCGGGAAATACCCAGATCGGTGGGAGATACCAGTATTACGCCGTTCAGATACATCCACTGTGCATTCTGTAATTCCAATGCGAGACCGGACACACGGGTAGTCCCATAACTTTCGCCGATCAGGTATTTGGGAGAGGCCCAGCGATTATGCCTGGACACAAAGGTATTGATCCATTCGGCCAGATATTTTATATCGGCATTAACACCGAAGAATTTATCGCGCGGTGCATCTTTATTGATCCTTGAAAAACCGGTATTGGCGGGATCTATGTACACGATGTCTGCAATATCGAGAATAGACTGTGGATTTTCGTGTATGCCATAGGGTTGTACCGGATAACCCTCATCATCGATATTCAGGAGGCGGGGACCGGTGTAGGCGATCTGCATCCAGACAGAGGGTGTACCGGGGCCGCCGTTGAAAGAGATTACCAGCGGCCGGGAGGTACGGTCTTTTACATCTGTTCTTTCATAATAAGTATAAAAGAGACCGGCCATCACTTTACCATCCTGGTCCCATACAGGCTGGGTGCCGGCGATGGCTTTATAAGGGACTTTTTGTCCTTTGATAGTGACGTCATGAAAACTGGTGACAGCTGTGTCCGGATTAAGAGATAGACCAGGGTTGGCTCCTGTGAGTTCTGTTTTGGGCGCGGGTTTAGCGGGTTGTTGCGCTAATGCCGGTTGCAGCCCTGCCAGTCCGGTTGCCAGCAGTGGCAGCCATATGGCCTTGTTGATTGCGTTCATATTTAGATTAGATATTTGGTTTAGCAGGCGTTGTAAGCCATTGCGCTAGTTTATAACCAAATATCCGGATATCCAAACCGGCCATCCCTTTCTTGTGGGTAATATCAGCGCAGCTGAAAATCTGATGGGCGTTTGCCGACCAGTTTAAAGAAAGTATTGCTGAAAGCGGATACACTGTTGTAGCCTGTGTCCCAGGCTATTTCACTGATTGTCTTTTCTGTTTCCAACAGATAACCCATCGCCCGGATCATGCGGGCCAGCTTCAGGTACTGGAAAAAAGAGATGTCCATTGTGGAACGGAACAGCCGGGTAAGCGTACGTTCGCTGATATTGAAGGCTGCGCTGATACTCTCCAGCGTAAGCGGTTCAGCCAGGTTGGCCTGTATGTATTTGAGTACAGGCTGCAATCTGGAATTGTCGGTGGTAGGCAGATTGATGGGCAGCGGTGAGGTACTGATATCCGGCAGAATGTTTTTAATGGCTTTGACAAACCGGTAGCCTTTGGAGCCAGGTAGCACATCTTTATCCCATTTGGCTGTATAGAGGATCATCTCCAGCAACAAGTTGTTTACCGGATAAATACCAGTGCGCCGGTAAAACGGGTCCTGTTCATCATCTTCATCTAAAAAAAAGTAAATAGTCCGCACAAAATTGGCGGGATAACGATGGGCAAAATAATGTTCTACCCCTGCCGGTACCCACATATAGTGGCGGGCAGGGAGAAAGTAGGTCTTGTCCCGTGTATATAAAAAGGCAACACCTCCTTCAACATAGGTGAGTTGTCCTTTGTTATGCTTATGGAAGGGGAAGTGATGTTCCGTTTTCCAATGCCATATATAGGCAGATTCCGGGATCTTATCCACTTCCTCAATGATCATTTCTGGTTTAAAATCTTCCATATGGCCGGATTTAGCAATTTTATGGCAATTTATAGCAAATATTTTAACCGGGATGGATTGAACTTTGCATCTTCATCAGATTAAATATGTTTTCAAATAGTAATAAGTGGCTTGTCGGAATCTTGCTTACCGCATTATTTACCAGCAAAACAGCCATTGGTCAGAACCCTGAGCAAAGCCCCATAACGTTAACGGATGTATGGAATAAAGCCGCAGTTTACAACAAACAATTGCAGATGCAATATCTCCGTGTACAAGGCACCCAACAGCAGGTTAAAGCCGCCAGAGATGAGCGTCTTCCGGAAATAAAAGCAAATGGAACTTACGCCAGAGTGTCTAACCTGGCCATCTACGACAAGGGGTTGTTTAATGCCCCATCCCAGTTTCCGGTAGTACATCAATTCTATCAGATAGGAGCAGATGCCTATCTCAACCTTTACAATGGCGGTAAAACATCCCGGGAAATACAGGTCAGACAAACAGAAAGCGAGCTGGCTCAGGAACAAAGCAATCTTACCGGTACAGAAATAAGATACAAGGCGGCAGGTCATTATCTGGACATATACCGGTTTCGCATGTACGAAAAAGTATTGTTGCAGGATATTAAAGAAAGAGAAAAAGAACTGGAAGAGATCCGGCAGCTAATGAAGAACGGCGTGGTGCTGAAAAGCGATGTGTTGCGCGCCGAACTGAAACTCTCCAAACAGAAAGTAACCCTGCTGGAAATACGTAACAGCCTGCAGATCGCCAACCAGCGGCTCAATATCATGATCGGGCAGTCAGACAGTATCGACAACAAACTGGCGCTGGACACGCTGGACCTTTCCTCCATACCGCAGAAGAGTTATGAAGCATATCTGGCAGATGCTAATGAGCATTCTTTTGCCTTTAAGATTTCAGAGAAGGAAACAGCCCTGAGCGAATTAAAACTTAAAGAGGTAAAATCCAATATACTACCTAAAGTAGGCCTGTATGCCGAATACGCCTATACGTACCCGCAAATCCAGTTCTTCCCTTATGCCATCAGTCTGTATGGTTTGGGACAGGTAGGCGTGAAAGCCGGTATGCCTATTTCGGCGCTGTACCAGAACAAACATAAAAGAGAAGCCGCCAGGATCAACCTGGAACGCCAGGAGATAGAACATGCTGATACCCAGGACCAGGTACGCCAGGAAGTAAGAGCGGCTTATCTCCGTTATACAGAAGCACTGGAACGTATAAGGGTGGCACAGGAGAATATTCTTCAGGCACAGGAAAATTTCCGGATCGTCAATAATACCTACTTCAACCAGCTGTCTTTACTCACGGACCTGCTGGACGCCGAAACACAGCTGCTGCAGTCCCGCTTCGACCTCACCACGGCAGAGGTGACTGCACAACTGCAATACTATCAATTACTGAAAGCAACTGGCAACCTTTAATATATGAGCAACACAAACACTAAAACGAACACGAACAAAACAGACAGGATTATCTCGAGGATCACCACAGTTGTTGCCTCCATTGTTGTGATATGCCTTGCCATATGGGGCGTGAAAACACTGCTGCACCAATGGAAATTTGAAGAAACCAATGACGCACAGATTGATGAATATATTAACCCTGTTGTGGCTAAGGTGACCGGGTACGTGCAGGAAATCCGCTACGAGGAAAACCAGGTAGTAAAAAAAGGCGATACCCTGGTGCTGATAGACGCCAGCGAGTATGCCGCGCAGCAACAGGAAGCAGATGCAGCCCTCGTGAATGCTGAAGCCCAGGTAAGCGTGATACAGAGTAATGTAAACACCGCCGGCGAAATGGCCAAAGTATACCAGTCGCAAATTGCGGCCGCCAAAGCGAAACTGCGCAACCAGCAGCAGGAATACGATCGTTACAAAAAACTGTACGATGTGGAGTCTGCCACCAAACAGCAGCTGGATAAGGTAGAAGCCGCACTGGAAGTGGCCCGTTCAGACTATAATACGTCAGTAGGTGCTTACAACGCAGCCCTGGCAAAAATCAATGATGCCCGTGTACAACAGAGTGCGCTTCAGGCAGAAATCAAAAGAAGAGCAGCAGTAGTTGAAAAAAACAACCTCACTGTTTCCTATACTGTTATCACGGCACCCTACAACGGCAAAATGGGACGCCGTACCATACAGCCCGGACAGCTGTTGCAGGCAGGACAAACACTTGCCTATATCGTAGACTGGGAAGCCGGTAAATGGGTGATTGCCAATTTCAAGGAAACACAGATCCGCCATATGACCATTGGTGAAACCGCAGATATTGTGGTGGATGCTTTTCCGGGCAAGACTTTTACCGGTAAGATAGAATCTCTGTCCGGAGCCACCGGCAGCCGTTTTTCTCTGTTGCCTCCGGACAACGCTACTGGTAACTTCGTCAAGATAGCCCAGCGTATTCCGGTGCGTATCCGGATCAATGGTACGCCGGAAGAGCTGAAAGCGTTATCTGCCGGTATGAGTGTGAATGTATCCGTGTCTAAAGTCCGTCACTGATCATGAGTAAGGGTAAACGTATTTTCAGACCATGGGCACCGGAATGGCTGACCAGGCTAACCATCTTCCTGGTACTGCTTCCTACCGTTATGTTGTTTGCGCTGTCTACTGCTAATGTAGGGGCAGCTACAGGATTCTATGGCGTAGAGCCGGCAGATATTCAGTTTTCCATGCTGTTGTATTATGCAGCACTGGCCAGTTTTACGCCGCTGGAACGGCGTTTTTTCAGCCGTGTTTCCACCAAGGAGTATTTCCTCATCTGCCTGGTTTTGCAGGTGCTGATCAGTTATGCCTGTTATCATACCAGAATGTTACCAGTACTCTTTGCATGTCGCTTTTTACAGGGAGTAGTAAACTGCGGGGTCACCAGTATCTGTCTGACACTGCTTTTCGGGGGATTGAAATCAGAGCATGCGCGGGAAATAGGGTACACACTTTTTTATACAATGATTCTGTGTTCGGCTTCCTTAACCTCGCTGGTGACAGCGCCTCTTGTAGATAATTATGAATACAATGTATTGTATAAAATGATCATCTACACTTTTGTACCGGGTGCCATCTTGTTACTGTTGCTGATGAACAAGGTGCATCTGGTGAGAAGGGTTCCGCTGTATCAGCTGGACTGGGCGAGCTTTTTCCTATACAGCCCCATCCTGATTCTGTTCGCTTATGTGGTCACCTATGGTCAGCAATACTATTGGCTGCAGGATGAATCCATTGTATGGAGCATTGTAGCGATCATCTTCCTGATGATCGTTTTTGTAACCCGGCAGCTTACACGTAAACGACCATTTATTCACCAGGAAGTATTTCTGTCGAGGGCTTTCCTGTTTGGCATATTCCTCATTGGGATGCTTTATCTGATCAGAGGAGCATTCAGTATCACCACCACCTATTTTTCAACGGTACTGGGCATGGACCCTATCAATCTGTATGAGCTGCTTATTTATAATATACTAGGCATATTGATCGGGGCTGTTATTGCCGGAAGGCTGATAATAAAGAAACGACCTATGCAGTTTATCTGGCTGGCCGGTTTTTTTCTGTTATTGCTTTTTCACGGAGGGATGTATTTCCTCTTTGCCTCGGAAGCGGACATGCGTACTTTTATTGTAC
Source organism: Chitinophaga sp. HK235 (assembly GCF_018255755.1). Classification (NCBI taxonomy): domain Bacteria; kingdom Pseudomonadati; phylum Bacteroidota; class Chitinophagia; order Chitinophagales; family Chitinophagaceae; genus Chitinophaga; species Chitinophaga sp. HK235. Next base: position 818,774 of record NZ_CP073766.1, read on the forward strand.
CGCTGCTGCTGCAGGGAATGGGCGCGGGAATGGTGTTTACACCGATTTTGTTGTTTACGATATCCTCAGTGCCTGAAGGTATCAGCCAGTCGGCTGCTGCTGTAGGGGTGTTTATCCGTTTTGCCTTCTTTGGGATAAGCACGGCGCTGCTCAACTACTTCTCCCTGTTCTATTCCAAAATCCATGGCATGCGTTTGAGTGATCATATTTCCCCTACAGACTATGGATTGCAGGAGCGTTTGAACCTGTATCAATCAAGCCTCGCAGCAAGAGGGATGCAGCCCGATCTTGCTGCAAAGGCGGCCACAGGTCTGCTGGACAAGGCATTACAAAAACAGGCTTTTCTGAGATATGCCATGGACTATTATGAAATGGTGGTGATATTGATTCTGGGATTGATGTTGCTCATTATTATGGCGCCGTTTATTAACCGCATTATCATTGATGTAAAGGCTAAACAACCAGCTGCTGCAACGTTTTAATAATGACTTCAGGAGAATTTTTATAATATTCTGATTTTAAGTGGATTATTGGGGGTAAAAGAAAAGACGCATGAACTGCGTCTTTTCCATTTTATGCCTTTACTTAAAATTTTATTGCAAGAGCTCCTGCAGTTTTTTATCAAGTGTTGTGCCTTCGAGCTTTTGGGCGATGATTTTGCCTTCCGGACTTATAAGATACAGTGTGGGTAACACCTGTACATTAAACAGGTCTTTGGCTACTTCACTTTTGGGATCATGTGCCTGTGCCCAGGGATTGTTATCTTCTTTCATCGCTTTTAGCCAGGCTGCCTTATCACGGTCAGTGGAGATGCTGAGTATTTCAAAATTCTTCCCTTTGTATTGGCTGTACAGTTCCCGCATATGTGGAAAAGACGCTCTGCAGGGGCCGCACCAGCTGGCCCAGAAATCGATCAGCAGATATTTGCCTTTATAGTCTGACAACCGTATACTTTGATCAGCAGCATTCTTTAATACAAAATCAGCCGGTGTAGCGCCGTCAACGCTGAGCTTCCGGGCAGAGATTTCAGTGGCCACCGCTGCAGCTTCCCGCAGTGATTTAATAGCGGGGCTAAGCCGCTGGTAAAGTGTGGCCAGTGTTGTATTATCGAGAGCGCGGCTGTTGCGCTGCAGGATGACAGCTGCTGCATAAGAGCCTGGATGTTTGCTGACATATTGCGTTACCAGCTTTTTTGCGGATGCATTTTCCAATGCTTCCATATCTGCTGCTGCGGCGGCGTTAGGCTCTCCCTTGCCATTCAGTCGTTTTAAAATGTCTTTGCCATATTTCTGCTGTAGTGTTTTTTCATTTGTTTTCCAGGCTATGTCCATGTCTGCAGAAAATGCAGCATATACCTGCTGGGCATCTCCATTGGTAGCGGAAAACCGGGTGCCGGTGCTGTCTATTTTTGCAATCACCTGGTAAGTACCGGGTTTATCGATGAGAATGCCCTGCGGCGCATAACCACCCAGCACTTTGGAATCATGCAGAGAGGAAAACATCTGTCGGTAAGGTGCTTCAAAAGGTAGTTCCAGCGTAAAGGTCTTGTTTATCACCGTCAAAGAATCATATCTGTCGGGATTCCGGGAGTACATGTCTATACGATTGTATCCTTTGGTGTCGCCAATGACGGTGCCTTTGATAATAACATTTTTCTGCTGAGCATAGCTGCTGGTATACAAACCAGTGAGCAGCAGTATGATACGGGTGCTTGTTGAGAGTTTCATTCTGACAAAGTATTAAATTAAATGATAAAAACTATTTCCATTCGGGGTTCTGGCGGAGTTCTTTTCCTGCAGGATATTTATTGAGTACATCCAGCGGGATGGGAAAGAGATACATCATCGGAGCCGTGAAAACCCGGTCTTCAATTTTGGTGCGGTTATAGCTTCGTTTGCCATTGGCAACGGTTACCACCATTCCATAAATAGGTTGGCCTACCAGCTCCGGGCCTTTCTGCCAGCGGCGTATATCAAACCAGCGCTGTCCTTCAAAAGCCAGTTCCACCGTCCTTTCTTCCACATATTTATCCCAGGTCATTTCTCCGGCCGGGATAACGGGCATGCCTGCACGTACTCTGATGAGATTGACGTAGGTCCTGGCTTCTTCCATATTACCCAACTTCAGCTGACACTCGGCATAGTTGAGATATATTTCTGCCAGCCTCATGATAATACAGTTGTTGAAGTTGGGCACTGACACACCTTTCAGGTCATAGGTAGTGTCGAGAAACTTTTTCAGGTAGTAGCCGGTAGGAGTGCCTCTCTCGGATGGATTGGCGGCACTGCCTTTCTGCAGGTCAAGCACTTCTCCCCGGAAAAAAATACCATCATACAGCACACTGCTGTAGAAGCGCGGATCCCTGTTGGCATAGGGATGCTCCGGATCATACAGTGGTGAAGTGTTCCAGGGTTTACCATCTTTCATCATAAAAGCGTCTACAATGTTCTGGGTAGGATCATTGATACCACTGGCGAAGCCGGTAAAATTCCTGGGGTATTCGTAATCGTTCAGAGAGTGTTTCTGTTTACTTTGCAGGCTACCGAATTGTTTGTCGAAGATGACCTCCACATTGTTATCATTTCCAGGTTGGAACAGGGATTTAAAATCGGGGAACAACTGGTATTGGTTAAGGTCTATTACTTTTTTAGCTGCATCGGCAGCACCCTGGTAGTCCAGGGTATTCAGTAGCAACCTGCATTTCATGGCATAGCAGGCACCTTGTGTAGCCCTTCCTGTTTGTGCCGCGTCATATTTTACAGGCAACAACGAAGCTGCTGTTTCGAGATCCTGTACAATAAAACGAATGCATTCCTGCGGCGTAGCTCTGGGAATGGCCAGTTCATCATTCAGTCCCAATGGCTTTTGTATAATAGGAAAGGAGCCGAAGTGAGCATAGATATCCATGTAAAACCAGGCACGCAGAAAGTAGGCTTCCCCTCTCATACGCTGCTGCAATGCAGCGCTGAAGGGAGCGGACTGCAGTTGGTCCAATAGCTGATTACATTTCCGGATGCTGGTATAACCGGAGGTCCATACATCCGCGAAAACGCCGGTACTGGAATTATATTGGCCCAGGTTTACCTGTTGTGATTGCAGATAAGGGCGGTTGGCTTCTCCTTCATCTGTAATGCTCATCATCAGTTCTCCACCAGCCCGGTCATACTGGGAGATAATACCTGAATAGATATTGGCGATATAGAGATTTACCAGGCTACTATCTTTCCAGATCATGTCATCAGTGAATTTATCAAGCGGCCCCTGATCCAGAAAGCCTTTCTGACAGGCGCTCAGGCAGTAAAGACTGAGCAGTAATATATATGCGTATTTTTTCATGGTGTCTGTTGTTTTTATTGATTACAGCTGTATGTTGATACCGCCGTTGTAGCTGCGGATGATCGGGTACATGATAGTGGAGTTGGCGCCTGCTTCAGGATCGATCTGTTTAAGACGGCTGAAGGTGAGGAGGTTGTTGCCACTGAGATACATTCTTACCCCTTTGATACCCGCATGCCGTAACCATTGAGCGGGAAGGTTATAGGCTATCTCCAAATTTTTCAGCCGTATGTAGGAGGCATTGTGCAACCAGTAATCCGAATGCTCTGAGTTGTTGGCATAAGCAATGGATAGTCGGGGAGAGCTGGCATTTGGATTTTCAGGTGTCCAGTAATCCTTGTGTATTTCCTGCGGATGTCCGTCGTTTTTGAAAGGGAAGGCGTATGGGCCATATACATAGGTCTGCACATTTCCACTTCCCTGCCATAACATGTTCAGTTCAAATCCTTTGTAACGTCCACCTAAAGCAATACCGTACTGTATTTCGGGGTAATTGCCTTTGTCAGTCAGTACTTTGTCGTTGTACGTGATCTTTCCATCTCCATCAATATCCGCATAACGGATATCACCGGCAGCAACGGTAGGGTACAGGGGCTTAGGTCCTTTCTCTACTTCATCCTGTGATTGATACAATCCCTGTGATACAAATTTTGGGAAGGTACCTATGCCTACAGATTTGCCTGTAAGCCGCTGCCATTCAGGAATAGCGCCTGCTTCGGGATAGTACACTACCTTGTTGCGGGCAAAGGTGAAATTAGGGCGCACGTAATAGGAGAGTGCACCTGCCTTGTTTTCATATCCCACACTGATCTCGATACCTTTGTTGTCTACAATGGCGGCATTTTCTACCGGTAGATTTACACCGATAACATCGGGGAGGGCTTGCGCACGCGGAGCCAGAATGTCTTTGGTGCGTTTGTAAAAGTAATCGGCAGATACACTGATATGGTTGTCCCACAGTTGCATATCAAAACCTGCATTGCTCATCACGGCTTTCTCCCATGTGAAGTAAGGATTGGGCAACACATTCAACTCCAGGCCCTGATAATAGTTGGGACTGATACCACCGAAGGAATAACCATGACTCACACCATATCTATCCGTGCCTACGAGATTATAGGTAGACAGGAACTGATAGGGATCAACACGGTCGTTGCCCATCTGGCCCCATGAACCCCGCAGTTTCAGGAAATCAATCAAACCCGTCTGCGGAAAGAATGATTCCTTGGATACTACCCAACCTGCGCCCACAGAAGGGAAGAAACCGAAACGCCCATTAGGAGGAAATATATCAGAACCATCATACCGGAAGTTCATTTCCAGCAGGTACTTCTGTTGATAGTCATAGGTGAAGCGACCAACGAGCCCTTGCCGGTTGCGGCGGGTGGCAGTTCCATCTACACCAGCATTGGTAGGGTCGGCAGCATTGAGTATTTCCAGTGCAGGAGAAACAAAGTTATTCCCGGTAGCCCTGAAGTTGTTGCCCGCATCTGATGTTTGTGTGTACAACAACATACCACCTACATGATGATGATGGAAGGTATGATCGTAATTGATGGAAAGCTCGCTGGTAGCGCTGTACGACTGTCGGTATGTTTCTATCAGTCCGGGTGTGGCAGGCAGGTTATTGGCTTTTTTCAGATTCCTGGCATTGTCCATTGTATACAGGACATAGGGAGTAGAAAAGTTTCTACCATAGGTCAGATACCGGTCATAGGCGTATAGTCCTTTTACAGACAACCCTTCTATGAATGGCAGTGCATATTGCAGTGACACATTCCCATTGAAAGAAGTGCCGGTGCTTTTGTTATAACCGTCTGCCCCTCTGGATTGCTGATAAATATTACCTCTGGCAGCGGGAACAAAACTGTACAAGCCGTTGCTGAAGCGGTTAGCATAATAGGGGGGACTTGAAACAGCTATTTTCATGATGGTGGCGCTTCCTGCTCTGGCATCATTATTTTCAGTCATGAACCCTGCCAGCTGCAGGTTGAAAGTCAGGCCCCTGGCTACTTCAGACTGAAGATTGGAGCGAAGGTTGTAACGTTTATAGCTGATCGTCGGATAAAAACCGCCTTCATTATTGTAGCCGCCGGAAACGAAGTAACGGGTTTTATCGCTGCCACCGCTCACAGTGAGATCATAACGTTGCTGAAGGGAAGTGGGAGCGAGCACTTCACGGTACCAGTCGGTATTAGGGTAGAGGTCGGGGTCACTGCCGGTCCTGAATTTCTCCAGTACATCATCGGCATATCCCTTTCCAGCAGCGGGATTGAAGCTGTTTTCATTTTTAAGCGCCTGGTTATACATCTGTGCGTATTCGTAAGAACCAAGTGGCTTCAGGGCTCTGGTCTGTTGTTGCACAGCTTCGTTGCCCGTAAAGCTGATAGAAGGTTTGCCGGCATTCCCATTTTTAGTGGTCACCAATAGTACTCCATTGGCAGCCCTTGCGCCATATACTGCAATAGCGGAAGCATCTTTCAAAACGGTGATGGTCGCTACATCGGTAGGAGAAATGTTATCGAGGTTACGGCCCGGGATACCATCTACTACGATCAATGGGCTGGAGTTGTTGGTAGTACTGATGCCGCGGATATATATGGAGGAGCCTGAACCTGGAGCACCATCGGTTTTGGTAATAAATACGCCTGGCACTCTTCCTGCCAGCGCATCAGATACGCGTGCCACCGGGGCTTCCGTCAATTCTTTACCGCTGACAGTACCAACAGCACCCACCAGGTTGGCTTTTTTCTGTTGGCCATAACCTACCACCACAACTTCGGTCAATGCCTGTAAAGAACTGATCATAGTGATGTGCAGGGGAGTACTGGCAGTAGCCGTGATTTCCTGTGGTTTGTAGCCAACGCCGGATATCAGCAGTTTTTTATTGACAGCCCTGGAGATAGTAAACATACCGTTTTCATCAGTATGAGCGCCGGTGTTTGTGCCTGCCAGCTGTATACTGATCCTTGGCAACGGTAGACCTTTTTCATCCGTGATTTTCCCGCTGACGATTTGATCAACAGGGGAGAGTGTTACGGAGGAAAGTGCCTGTGGTACTGTATTCTCCTGCGATGAAGTCTCTGTGCCTAAAAGATCTTTGTTTCTGTTTTTGTTGATAGTAATGGCATAGTAATCCTTTTTAATGTAGAGAAATAATAGTCCATTCGGATAGAGAATGGATTTGAGCTGGTCTTCCACGCTTTCCTGTCTTGCATTGTCCGGATTGAAGCTGGTGTATAATCCACTCAGCAGGGTTTTATCATAAACAAAAGTAGTCCCGTATTTTTTTCCCAGTTTCTTAAGGGCTGCATCTACCGTTATTTTTTCCTGGACGGTTTTAGTAACAGGTATATTATGCTGGGCCGAAACCTGCCAGGGGGCAGCGGTTACGGCAGCACAAAACAATACCATCCCCAAAGGGAAGAATAGTTCTTTCCTCATAGTGTAGTTGGTTTTATATGATTTTGGTTAGCGTTAGCTATTTACTGTTGTGCATACAGTCTGAGGAGTGGTGGTATTCCGGACTGGATGGTTGATGATCGTTGTTTTATTTTCGGTTACTGAAATACATGGTGTCGTTCTGTTTACTGATTTGGATATCCAGTACATTGGAAAGAATAAAGAGGATGTCAGCTTTACTTTCCAGGTAGATGATTCCTTCGATTCTTTTTTCCAGCAAATTATTATCGTTCACTATAATTTTCTCTCCATAGTTGTTTTCCAGAATCTGAATGATTTCAGACAAAGGAGCATTGATGAGCGTGAGTTTGCCATGCATCCAGCTGCTGTAAGTGCTGTCTGTTTGGGCGGATGAAACCTGTTGCCGTAAAGCATCATATATAATAAGGTCTCCTGGTTGCAGGATGATGCCTGGTGTTTTTTGCCGATGGAAGTCGATGCGGATTTTTCCGGATTTTAGAAAAACACTGGTCTGATGATGGCGTTGTTTCAGATCAAATTCAGTTCCCAGTACGGTAACATCCGCATCGATGGAATGCACAACAAAACCCGCTACAGGATGGGTTTTATCTGGATGTACCCGGAAATAGGCTTCTCCCTTGAGCCATACCTCCCGTTGTTGTTTGTTCCACGACCGTTTGTAACGCAGTTCGGAATTGGCTTGTAAAGTTACGAGGGAACTATCGGGAAGGAGTACTTGTTTGATTTCCCCGAAAGCGGTTCGTATCCGTTGTGGAGCCAACAGCTGTGACCATGTATATTGGGCAATGATGCCTGCACATATGATCAGCCCTGTCCATACTGCGGCCTGGCGGAACCGGAACAATTGGCGTATGTTGCTGGTGCGGGAGGTTTCCGGCATGTTGGCCACAGCAGCCTTGAACCGGTTTAATGACTGCTCCGCGGCGATATCTGTTGGTAGATGATTCACAAAACGTATCTGCAGCAAAAGTTGGCGTGCAGTCTCCAATACAGCAGCTTGTTCCGGATGTGCAGTGATCCATTCCTGCCACGGGCCGTCCTGGTGTAAAACCCACTGCTGAAAGGAAGGGTCTCCCAGAAGATCTGTCACGCTATATGTATTCCGCTCCGGTCTATCGTTATGTCGCATTCCTGTTTTTGCTGTTTGCTGATATATAAAAGTCAGCCGGGGCAGATATTACCCCATGAGACTCCTGTTTTTTTAAATTTTTTTTCACTGTTTGATAAACAGCAAGCGGAGCATAGGTAAGAGTAGATAAAAGGGAAGATTGACGAGTAGTTTAAGTTCGTCCAGTGCTCTGGCCATGAGCTTGTAGGTTGCCTTTACAGAGATGTCCATGACCGCTGCAATTTCATCATACTGCATATTCTCATAAAAACGCAGGTATACCGCCTCGCGCTGTCGCGGTGTAAGTTGCTGTAGCGCCTGCAGGATGGTCGCTTTCAGTTGTTGGTCCTGTTCTCTATGAATGATGAAATGGTCAGCGCCAAATTCAGGTACGCTGGAGAGCGTAGCGCGTTCTTCGCGCTGCATGCGTTTGATGGCTTCCTGGTGATAACGGAAAAGTTTACGACGGAAACTGCTGTAGAGATAACTTCTGCTGGTATCCAGGGATGAGTTTCTGCTATGGGCCTGCCATATAGAGATGAACACGTCATGGATGGCGTCTTCGATCAGACTTGTATTATCTGTTAGTTTTCTGCCATAATTATAAAGCTGTTTATAGTAGTGTTTATATGCGTCAGCGGCCTCCAAAGAATCCTGGGCTTTGAATATGGCATTAATATTCCATTGTTGATTCGTATCCATCAGCGGGTCTAAGATAGAGTTTTTTTTCTCAACCTGTCAAGTGGGTAATTGTATTTGCGTATAGGCGAGGGCGTAGTTACTGTATATGGACTGCATACGGGATCAAATTCGTATACGCAATTCTCAGCGCCTTCGTATGGGAGAGAGGGATGCCGGGCTATAAAAATTATCCTCAGATTTTTCGCAGGATATCAGCGCAAGGCCGGAAAAGTTATTACAGGTTCATTGGGACCACCTGTAACCTTTATGGAAGCCACCCCCGGGGCGGTTGAATTTCGCCCCGTCAGGGTAGATACCTTAAATTCAGATTTAAATGGTCATTTTTCTATTTAACATAATGTTTATTATAGGAATAACATGAATCAGTTTTTATCCTCATCGAAGCGAATTGTTTCTAAGAAAGTTCGGGGGTAAAATTCTCATGTGAATCTGCCAAATGAAGCCGCTGAGAATTGTTTATATGAATTTGTGATGATGTATGGTATGCATATTTAATGCTGGGCGCACTGCCTTTAGCCAGGAAAAATGGAAAGCCCCCTATTACTATCTCCTTTATAGATATCATCATTTCTCCAGCATCGTAATAAATTCAATCACCTCGCCATCAAGCCCGTAAACCAGTGCATTACGAACTTTGAGCGGCGGCTGTCCCAGTGACAAATCATTCGGGGCGATGCAACTGGTAGCACCCAGGGAAAGTGCATGCTCATATGCAGCATCCACATCCTTTACGCTAAGCGCCAAATGCAGCAAAGCTCCGATGACAGGTGTTTCTCCGGCATTTCTGCGTCTGCCCTGTGCTGCTACCTGAGCGTCTTTATCGAAGATTTCGATGTAGGAATCTGTGCCAGGAATTTTGAGCAAGGCGGCATGGGTAATGCTGAATTCCGGCAGAGACCAGGAATGAAATGGTACGAGCCCCAGCGCTTCATAGAAGGCGCAGGTAGCTGAAAAGTCGTTGGCTTGTAGCGCCAGGTGGTGTATTCCGGTAATAGTGGCTATTGCTTTCATGCAGCAAACTTACATAGTACCGCAGGTATAAAAACCGGACTAACAAAATTGTTAGCGCTGAAATCCTTTACTATAGCAGGTTTACTGATCGTATTTTTTCACTACCAACCGTTGGGAAGAGTAAATTCCGGAATGTCCGCTGAAATAATAAGCAGTAAAACAGGCGATGGCATAATATAATACGTTATTGGCACCAAACAATTCAACGCCCATTAGCGTACAGGCAAGCGGGGTATTGGTTGCCCCGGCAAAGACAGCAATAAAACCAAGTCCCGCGAATAAATCTACAGGGGCGCCCAATAGCAGGGCCAGCGTATGCCCAAGGGTGGCACCCATAAAAAACAGGGGGGTCACCTCCCCTCCTTTAAATCCCATTCCCAGTGTTATGGCGGTGAAGATCAGCTTCCACAGCCAGCTCCAGTCGGATATCGTACCTGTGTTACTGAAGGCGTTGACAATGCTGATGCCATCCGGCGATTGACTGTATACGCCCAGACCCAGATAGTCACGGGTGCCCACTATATAACAAAGCAGGATCACAACCACACCGCCAACGACAGGTATAAGCCACGGTATCTTAATATAGGCATTGGCGTTATACTTAATCGTATGGATCAGCCAGGAGAAAAGGAAACCGGTGAGCCCAAAAGCAACGCCCGCCAGTATTACCTTTACCAGCAACAAAAAGTCTGTTTTTAAAAATGGTATAAACGACGAGGATACTCCGGTATACAATATATGATAGTGTGTATGGGAAATCCCCCAGGAAGAACAAACGATGTCTGCAAGCACAGCTGCGATCAGGCAGGGCACCAGGGCATCATATCGCATAGCGCCAATGGCCAGTACTTCCAGGGCAAATACTGTTCCTGCGATGGGTGTACCAAATACAGCCCCAAAACCTGCAGCAATTCCGGTCATCAGTAATATACGTATATCCCTGGCCGTTAACCCAAGCTTTTTACCGATCCAGCCAGCCACGCTCCCACCAATTTGTACCGCCGTACCTTCTCTTCCGGCTGAACCACCAAACAAATGGGTAATCACTGTTGTAAGCAATACCAGCGGCGCCATCCGAGCGGGCACTCCACCACCTGGCTGATGGATCTCGTCCATAATGAGGTTATTGCCTTTTTCTGCATTCTTACCACCCAAACGGTAAAGCCAATAGATCAATACACCCGCCAATGGTAGCAGGTACAATAACCATTCATTATCAAACCGGTAATGGGTGGCTTTGTCGAGCAGCCACAGAAATAAAGCGACCAGGCTGCCCACCATTATGGCAACAGGCAATACCAATACAGTCCATCTCAGCAGCTGATAAGCTACTGTCAATTGTTCCAATGATTTTTTTTCTTGTTTCATGTCCTACAAACAGCAATTTATAATGGTATAAATGATACCATCGTTATGATTTGTAGGCGCCATCAGTTTCGGACGAAACGGTTCGGAGCAGGAAGACACCATTTCCTGTGGTTGTAAAAGTATAATTAATCTTCCAATAATCCAGCATAATATGCTGCGCCCCAGAGAGCTGATTTATCATTGTTCACAATATGAATCGGTACACTGGCCAGCAGTTCTGCCATCCGGTCACCCTGCAGATAATGATGGTAGAAGTCTCCTGTTTCCAGCAGTGATGCAATTTTGGGAGGAATGCCGCCACCGAGGAACAAGCCTCCGGTAGCCTTCATCTTCAGCACCAGATTGCAGGATTCCCGCGCCAGGTACCGCACAAACAGTTCCATCGTTTTTACACAGATCGGCACTTTCCCTTCCAGGGAAGCTTTGCTGATGGCCGCTGCCGGATCACCGCTACTAATAGCCGCCTCCAGCGCTGAAGGAACATCCATTCCTTTTATATCCCGAAGGAATTCATAAATAGCCACAATGCCAGGGCCTGATATCACCCGCTCCCAGCTGGCCACTTCATATTTCTCCTGCAGATAACGCAACAATAAAATATCCAGATCTGTCCGCGGAGCAAAGTCACCATGACCACCCTCTGTAGGAAAGGGATGATGGTGTTTCCCATCCCAGTACAGACCAGCCATCCCTAAACCGGTGCCTGGCGCAATGATCGCCATATTGCCCATATTATCTGTGGCTCCCCTATGTAGCGTAATCAGCTGGCTGGGCGACAAAGTAGCCAGCCCATAAGCCGTTGCCTCCAGATCATTGATCAGTGCTACCGACTGGATACCGGTCACCTGGCGGATTTCATCTTCGCTCAGTTCCCGGGACAGATTGGTCAGCTCTACTTTTCCCTTTACTACCGGTCCGGCTACGCCAATGCATATACGTTGCGGGGCATTCGTTGTTCCTTCACTGATAAAATGCTGTATGATCTCAGAAAAACTGGCATAATTCCGTGAAGCATAAGTTTCTTCCCGCACCAGGTCCAGCACTCCTTCTGTAGCACGAAACAAAGCGAGGTTGGTTTTCGTGCCTCCCAGATCTCCTGCCAGAAAATAACTGTCTTCTCCCGGCTGGTAAACCGGAGCAACAAACCTTGGTAAATAATGTTGTTTTTTCATCGTCTGCATAACATCATTAACTTATCTCCTAAAAATAAATAAATTGGAACAGCATTTGCCCCCCTCTGAAGAAATTTCTGAAAAAAACGCCTCGCCATAATAATAGTCCTTTCTTCCCTGATACCTTTCCCCTACCGGCACCGATCCGTGATTTTTTGGAATAATATAACACACCATAAAATTGATGCTAATGGAAAGACATACCTATCAGACTGGACTTATCGGCAATTGCGCCTTTCTGGCGCATATCAACAAAGACACCAACATAGACTGGCTCTGCTGGCCGCGGATGGACAGCTCTTTTATATTTGGTGGCTTACTGGACAGGAAACAAGGTGGGGAATTTTCCATCCTGCCAACCGGGGATTTTGATTCCCATCAATATTATATGGAGAATACCAATGTTCTCTGTACAGAAATAAAAAGCTACGAAGGCAGCTACAGGATCACCGATTTTGCTCCTCGCTTTTTTCAGTATGAACGTTTTTTTAAACCGCTGATGCTGATACGAAAGGTGGAACCGCTGGAAGGCTCCCCCCGCATCCGGGTGAAATGTACGCCCACCTGTGATTATGGTGCGCTGAAGCTGCATGCGATGCGGGGCAGCAGCCATATTGAATTCACAGGTAGCGAAGAAAAAATAAGACTGACGACCAATATTCCGGTCAGTTATGTTTTTGAAGAGGATTTTTTTGTGTTGAATGATACCCGCTACCTGATCCTTACTTACGGACATCCCCTGGAAGCTCCCCTGGCGAGTACCGCTGAAAGGTTCCTCCGGGAAACGATCGCCTACTGGCGTACATGGATCAAACACTCTTCTATCGCCAATTATTTCCAGCCTTATGTGATCCGTTCGGCACTCGCACTGAAGATACACCAGTATGAAGATACCGGCGCCATCATTGCGGCCAGTACCACCAGCCTCCCGGAATTCCCTGAAAGCGGCCGCAACTGGGACTACCGCTTCTGCTGGATGCGCGACACCTATTATGTAATCACCGCCCTGAACCATATCGGCCATTTCGAGGAGATGGAACGTTACTTCGGGTATATCACGGACATCTCTTTTTCAGGTGACTTTCGATATCAGCCCTTATACGGCATTACCGGCGGGAGAGATCTGGTGGAAACAGTCCTGCCCGACCTCAACGGGTATATGGGCAACAAGCCCGTACGTATTGGGAATCAGGCCTATGAGCATATCCAGAACGATACCTATGGCCAGGTGCTGATTTCGATGCTGCCATTATATACCGATCATCGTTTTATTTTTTCGGAGAGAAAGGATTCGGACCGATGGATCGACCTGTTGCTGAAGAAGATAGAACGTACCATAGATGAAAAGGATGCAGGCATATGGGAATTTAGAAACATGGCTAACGTTCATTGCTATACGAATCTGTTTCAGTGGGCAGGTTGCAATGCTGCCGAAAAAATGGCCCGTACCATCGGCAATGAGGACCTGATTGCCCGGGCTGTTGCCCTGAAAGAGCGTGCCGCCACTCATATTGAAAGCTGTTACGACCCTGTCAGAAAAGTATACACCAATGCCGCCGGCAGCCAGCACCTCGATGCCAGTACCCTTCAACTAATCATGATGAACTACCTGGACCCGGCTTCCGAAAAAGCCCGGGACCATCTGACTGCGTTGGAAAAGGAACTGAAAACACCTGAAGGGCTGTTTTACCGCTACCGTCATTCCGATGACTTCGGGCTGCCTAAAACAACTTTCCTCGTATGTGCCTTCTGGTATGTAGAAGCCCTTGCCTGTGTAGGCCGGGTCGATGATGCCCAACGCGAATTCGGTAAACTGCTGCAATATTCCAACCACCTCCTCCTCTTCAGTGAAGATGTGGAATCTGCAAATGGCAGTCAATGGGGCAACTTTCCACAGGCCTATAGTCATGTAGGTCTGATGAATGCCGCCTATCGCATCGCCATGAAACTGGACAAACCAATTTTCATATAACGATGATAAATGCTGATGGGAGATCCCATCAGCATTTATCACAGTTGCTGTTTGAGCGTCCTCAACAAATGCCGTACTTCATGAGGACTGCGGAGGTAATACTGGGCTGCTGAGACCTGGCTACCCACTTTGATGGTAATAGCCTTCGGAGGCATGACCTTAAAAATATCTTCGTCGGTAACATCATCTCCCACGGCCATAATAAAATCATATTTTTTATGGTTTAGCCAACTGAGGGCCGCCTTGCCTTTGTTGATCTCGATGTTTTTCACTTCTATGACTTTGTCTCCCGGCAATATCTGTAATCCTTTCTCAACGGTATAATAGCGTAGGGTTCCCATCAGTTCATTGGCTCTTAATTCACCCAGGCCGGATTCTACCTTCCGGTAATGCCATACCAGGGAATAGCTTTTTTCTTCGATAAACGAACCCGGGGTCCGGTCCGTGACCTGTTCCATTATAGGCTGGATTTCCTGTTTCCATTTATCATTGAGGCCAGGAAGCTGGTACCACTCTCCTTCCCGGGTCTTCTGCCAGGCACCGTGTTCGGCGATGAGGTCCAGTGGCAGATGGCCCAACCACTCTCCCAGCGTTTCATGTTTACGGCCACTGATCATAACAATATCGTTTCCCGGAATAGAGGCAAGTTCCCTCAGCAGCTGGTACAGGTCCGGATCAGGGGAAGCCATGTCTATATTGGTCTGAAAGCCCACGAGGGTACCGTCGTAGTCCAGAAAGATGATTCTCTTTTTTGCCTGCCTGTATTGCTGGCGGATCATCACGGCCGTTTCCTGGTTTACCCGGCGGGCCAGCATGTTCTGCTGCATCTCATTCACCTCCTGCAGCCGTGCCATAAAGAGCTTTACCCAATGGTGGATGTTAAACTTAGACACTATCTGACGCATCTGTTTCATCCGTCGCTGTTGTTCGGGCAGCGGCATATTAAGCGCATCCACAATAGCCTGGGTGATGGCACCAATGTTATTGGGGTTGACAATGATGGCATCGCTCAATTCTTTAGAAGCACCAGCCATCTCACTGAGAATCAGTACACCATCGTTGTTGTTTCGACTGGCCACATACTCCTTGGTGACCAGGTTCATCCCATCGCGCATGGGTGTTACCAGACAGATATCTGCAAAATTATAAAGGGCAGACAACACCTGCAGCGGGAAGGAACGGTAAAAATATTGTACCGGGTGCCAGGCGAGTGTACGGAAGCGGGCGTTGATGTTGCCAACCTGCTTGTCTATTTCATCGCGAAGCTCTTTGTATTGTGGCACCGTATCGCGGGAAGGCACTACGATCATATACAAGACAACTTTATCCACGTATTCCGGATGCATTTGCAATAACAGCTCAAAGGCCTGCAGCCGCTGAAGGATACCTTTACTATAGTCCAGGCGGTCTATCGACAACACTATCTTTTCCTGCTGAAAGTTTTCCCGGAGGTTCTGCAAATGAAGCTTCACTGCCGGGTCTTTGGCCAGGCCGGCATACTTATCAAAGTCTATTCCCATGGGAAATGTCTCTACCACTACAGCACGATCATTATAGGAAACGACATTAGCGTTGGTATTGACTGGCAATATCCGGCTGGCGGCATTCAGGAAATGTCGGGTATCATCAAATGTATGGAAGCCCAGCAGATCGGCCCCCAGCATGCCCTCTATCAGTTCGGCCCTCCAGGGAATCAGCCTGAACAACTCATAAGAAGGAAATGGGATGTGGTTAAAGAACCCGATCGATATCTCCGGCATTTCTGCCCGTAGCATACCCGGCAATAACAACAGATGATAATCATGAATCCAGATAGTATCTCCCTGCTCAGCCACCTGCATCACCATATCCCGGAACTTCTTGTTGACCTGGTAATAGGCATCCCAATAGTTTTGTTCATAACGGGCATACACGGCCATATAATGAAAAACAGGCCATAATGTTTCATTGGAAAAACCTTCGTAGTAGTTATTGATTTCATCCTGTGTCAGAAAAACCGGCACCAGGTTCATTTGCCTCAGTTGTTTGGTTATTTTCTCCTGTTGTTTGGGTTCACTGATTTCTAAACCCGGCCATCCCAGCCAGATGTTATTTCCTTCCCTGTAAATAGATCCTAAACCGGTTGCCAATCCTCCTTCGCTGGGCTGCAGCGTAAATTCTCCAGCTTTCTCCGTAATCTTAACCGGTAACCTGTTCGAAACAATAATAGTCTTTCTCATAGTCTGTTTTATATCTCTGGTTATCAAATTACTTTGCAAAGCGAGCCGCTACAAAAACAAATAGCACACCCAAAAGAGCGGAACCGATACATATAAATAAACATAATGCGGCTAAAATGGCTATGGTTCATCAACAGGGCTTATCCGGAGGTGGATAATGGGTTTTCCTGCGAAAGGGTGATTTCGCAATATAATGATTTTCAATGGTAACGGAAAGGGAAATATCTCCCCTCCCTGCGTAATCCTTACCACGCAGGGGCATTAAAACATATATAAATAAATTATACTTTAAGGAAATTCAGGAGAGAACAATTAAAGTTCCTGGCTGTCCGGGGCGGAGATATTTTATTCTTCGTAAGAACGGGTCAGTTGCTCCATCAGCTCCATACCTGTCACTGCCTCTTCCACACTGCAGGGGTTGGCCACTTCCCCACGAAAATACTTCACAACATCAGCAATCAGGGGCTGCTGCACATGAGCGGGAGTATCGAAATTGAATACTTCTTTTCCGGTGGCTGTTTCCAGTGTCACCTGGTGGAAGTTGCTGAAGAAATGGAAACGGATACTGCCTTCCTCCCCGATGAGGATACATTCATCGGCATTTTGATGGGGCGGCACGATGAAATTCCAGGAACCGTTAAAGAGCAGGTTGCGGGAGAATAACAGCTGTCCGCTAACAATATCGGCTATACGGGGATCGGATCCTGTACTGATTCCCTTGGCTTGCAGGGGCTTACCGAAATAATACAGCAGGATGTCAAGCTGGTGGGGTGCCAGATCGTGGAAGAAACCACCGCCAGACAATGATGGGTCCAGCCGCCAGCCTGCATTTCCTTTAGATGCCGACTTCCAGAGGCGCAGGTTGGCACTGTAAATTTGTCCAATGCGGTTTTCTTCCAGCAGCTGTTTGACAAACACAAAGGCAGGCAGGCGCCGTCGGTAATGTGCAACACTCACCCGCATACCGGTAGCATTGACAGCGGCGGCTATACGACGGGCGGCCGCCGCATCAATCCCCAGCGGTTTTTCTATATATACCGGAAAACCTCGTTCTATGGCTGACAGCGCGTAGGCTTCATGACTACCCGGAGGGGTGGCAATATAGATCGCATTCACACCGGCATCATTGAGCAAATCGGAGGCGTTGTCGTAATAACGGGCTACATCATGTCGCCGGGCATAGTCCTTTGCCAGGTCTTTATTCCTGCGCATAACAGCCACCACATCACTATCTTCCGCCAGCCTGAAAGCCGGGCCGCTTTTTACTTCCGTCACGTTGCCGCAGCCGATGATACCCCATTTAATCGTAGCCATAGTCATTGATTATGAAGCCAAAATACAAATTACTTCTTCAAAGTCATCAGTACAACACCTGAAATAACGATCGCAGACGAGATACCCACCATACTGTCTATCACTTCATTACCGATCGCCCAGCCCAGGAACATGGCCACAATAGGATTTACATAGGCGTATGTAGCAGTCAGGCGCGGAGGGGCGTTTCGGGTAAGCCAGCTATAGGAGGTATACCCTATTAGAGAGCCAATCATGACAAGATAAAAATAAGCCAGCCAGCCTTGCCCCGTCATGTCCGGTAAGGTGCTCCAGGCTCCATTTTCGAGACAGGCACTTAATAGGAAGGAAAAAATACTGCCGGCCAGCATCTGTATAGCGGTGCTGGTCATCTGCGTAGGCATCTGCAATCGTGGTACCATCAGGGATCCGGTTGCCCAGCAGATATTTCCAAATACTACCACGGCAATAGGCCATAATGGGAAACTACGGCTTTCATGATGTCCAAACGGATTAAACAGGAGAAACAGTCCCAGGAAACCCAGGACTATACCCAGGGAGGTGAGCACAGATGGACGTTTCTTACTGAAGAAAGCCCAATCCAGCCCCATAAACCAGGCTGGCATGGCTGCCACCAGCAGGGCCACGAGGCCCGATGGCATATAATGAACAGCCAGGGCTACGGTGGTGTTGCCAATGCCTATCAGTAACACCCCTACGAAAGCGGCTGACAATAACTGCCGCCGCGATGGAATAGTCCTTTCCTTCAGATAGCCAATTACCAGCAGGATAGCACCTGCCAACAGGAAACGGAGACCGGATAACAGAAACGGGGGTACGTTTTTGGTAGCTATTTTCATACCCAGGTAGGTGGAGCCCCAGATAATATAAACCGCCAACAGGTACAATAATGTTTTGGACATATTGTTATCCTGTGTCTTTTCGCTGATGATCATTTTGCGCTTCTATTTATTACGTTGATAATATTGTTGTACTTTATGAATGTCTCCACACGTACTCATGCTACACCATTTACGGGAACCATTGCGGCTTTTATCGAGAAACAACCATCCACAGGCAGGACATTGCCGTACCTGCTGCAACGTTTTGCCAGTGTATAGCTCCAGGGCAGATTTTACCAACCACCAGTTCACCTGTTCCAGAGCCGGGGCATTAAATGACAGCTCCCCCTGGCCAAGGGATGGCTTCCAGGTAATTTCGATGTTGGCATAAGCATCCGTCACATAGGTATTAAACAATTGTACATCTGCTGCGCCAGGTGCTTTCCGTTGGATAGCTGCTATAAAAAGACGCAGGAGTAATTCGCGTAACTGAATGCTCTTGTCAAAAACCATTACTGCCTTTTGAGGGTATCCTTTAGCGAGTCGTTCTAGGGTATGGATTACCTTGGTTGAAAGTACTCCGGTACGGGTATACCACTCCAGTAATTCCTTAAATCCGGGGAGGTAGTCAAACGGTTCCGGTCTGTTTCGGTTGCAAACAGTGTTAACAAAATCAAGGCAGAAAATACCGCCGTCGAGACGTAACGTAGCGATGCTTTTTTCAGTTGCCATACACTTGTTTTGATGGGTTGCTGCACAAATGTAAGGCATCTGTTTAACCGGTAAAATTAATTTTGGTGGTTAATCGAAAAATAGCAAAAAATGAGTGCTTCTACTATCTAAAGCAAGAGATCAACAAATAGTATTAATAAAGTTTAAAATCAGTATTTTATAAAAAAGAAAAGAGCCAATTGCTATGGCTCTTTTTATATCACAGTGATGGTATTTTAATTTGATTTTTCGGGAGATGACCTTCATTTTTTGATCCTCTTTTGCTCCGTTGATTTTACAATAGAAACGGGGGCAATATTACACTAAAAAACGGAACTTCTAAATGAATTTACGCATAAAGATAAATTTAATATTGTATAATATACAAATATTTTAATTCTACAATTTCTACTTCCAATATGCCCTACTCGGCTTTTAATGCAGTCACCGGATTGGTCATCGCCGACCTCACCGTTTGCATCCCAACTGTCATGATTGTCACCATAAAAGTGGCTAGTCCGGCCATCCCGAAAATCTCCCAACCCATTGCTGCCCGATAGGCAAAATTATCCAGCCACTGGTGCGTCACCCACCAGGCCAATGGCAAACCAATCCCAATTGCCAGGGCAACTGACCATAACAAGTCTTTCGACAACAGTACCATTACCTGGCCTATTCCTGCACCCAATACTTTACGAATACCAATCTCCCTTCGACGGCTCTCCGCAGTATAGGCTGCCAGTCCAAACAATCCCAGACAGGAAATCAGTACCGCCATCAGCGAAAAGTACCCTGACAGCATACTTACCCGTTTCTCGGCGATATAGAGGGATTGATACTTATCTTCCAGAAAACGGTATTCGAAGGCATAGCCCGGGTTAAAGGAAGTGTAAAACGCTTCCAGTCTTTTCATCACCGCTGGTTCCATACCGGTCTGCATTTTTACCATCACGGTACCACCCCTTGGCTCTGCCTGAAAAAACAACGGCTGCACCCTGCTATGCAAGGACTGAAAATTAAAGTCATTTACAACGCCCGCCACTTCCCGCATTGCCCCGCCGAAAGGAATGATCTTGCCCACAGGGTGTTCCAGACCCATCGCGGCAACTGCAGTCTCATTTAAAATAATCCGGGAGGTATCAGCTGCATAGTTGCCTGTAAAACCCGGTCCTTCCTTTAGTGTGATCCCCAGGGTCTCCAGCATACCGTGGCATATCAGAAAAGGCCGGAACAAAATATTCTCTTCACGACCCTGCCATTTCCAGTTAATGGGAACAGAAGCCTCTCCGAAAACATTGCCCACCATACTGGAAGCATTTACCACCCCCGGAATGTCTTTTACCGCCGCCAGAAATGCATCCATATTCAGCGGTACCTTACCCTCCGCTTCAAAATATACCACATGCTCTTTCTGGTAGCCCAGATTACGATGCCGGATAAAATCCAGCTGACGGTGCACTACAAGCACCGCCACAATGAACATTACAGAAAGGCTGAACTGGAAGACTACCAGCCCTTTCCTCGCCCATAAGGCGCTGACACTATTGACCAGCTTTCCTTTCAGTACCAGTACCGGCCGGAAACCAGACAGAAAAAAGGCGGGGTAACTACCTGCCAGTAACCCTGTGAGCAGGGTAATGCCCCCAAACAACGCTAGCATTGACAAACTGAACTCCAGGCGCAGCTGCTTTCCCGTGATAGTATTAAATGGCTCCAACAGCAGCCATACCAGAGCGGTGGCTAGCAACAGGGATATAGCTGACAATAACAGGGACTCTCCCAGATATTGCAGCACCAGCGATAACCGGCCGGCTCCTAGCGCCTTGCGCACACCCACTTCCCGCATCCGGTTGCTGGCCCTGGCGGTAGACAGGTTCATAAAATTGATTGCTGCAATAAAAATGATAAACAACGCAATGAGCGAGAACAGTTTCACATAGGAAATACGGCCCCCGGACTGCCGACCGTTTTCATATGTGCCATACAGATAGCTGGCCGCATAGGGCGCTACAAAGGATGTCCGTGCCTTGTTGCCTGTATGCTCCTGAAGGAAGCGGGTCAATTTACTATTGAATCCGGCCACGTCTGTTCCTTTCTTCAATAGCAGCCAGGTAGTAAAAGGACCTCCCGGCTCCAGATTATCTCCTATATGCATCAACGCCTTGAATGCACCAAAGGGCAGCATAAAATCAAATTGTACGGAAGAGTTGCCCGGCACATCTTTAAATACCCCGGCTATCACCGCCGGCTTTCTGAACTGGTCTATCTGCCAGGTAATGGTTTTCCCTATAAGATCGTGGGTAGTATTAAACAACCGCATCGCCAGGCTTTCCGAAATCACTACATTACCATTGTCTGCCAGCACTTTACTTTTATCACCTGCCAGCAGTGGATAAGAAAACAGGTTGAAATAATCTGCTCCGGCAAACATACCTGCCGCTTTCAGGTTCTTCCCGTCCGCAGAAACATTCACTTTTGAAAACCAGGACGGCGGTGTGCTCACCACAGCCATTTCCACCTCCGGCATTTCCCGCGGCAGGATGTCTGCCAACTGCGCTGGCGACTCAGCACTCGTCATAATCCCTTCTACGTGAGGCTTATTTTCCATCACGGTAAATAACCGGTCACTTTTTTCATGAAAACGGTCTACGCTCCATTCGTCTTTTACCCATAGACAGATCAACAGCGTACAGGCAAGCCCGGTAGATAAACCAATTAAATTAAGCAAGGTAAACAGACGGTGTTTCAATAAGTTCCGCCAGGCAACAAGGAGGTAGTTTCTTAACATGGCAACGTGGTTGATGGATAGCTACAAAAATTAAAAAACCGGCACCAGGATGGTGCCGGATAATAAAATACTTTTTTACAATATCTAAAATATTAAATATTATCTCAAAGTGTCCGCTTTCTGTAACAAGGTGTCCGTATATGAACGTGTAGCCGCCTCCGATACATACACTTCGATCATGGCATTGGTAGGACGACGCGGAGCCAGAAATGAATCTACCATTGTATAGTGTTTCTTCAGTTCATCACGCAGGGCAAAGGGGAAGAAATTGTTTAACGAAGGTGCATACTCATAGAGCACCACATCATAGTGCCGTTGCTGTACTTTTTCTGTAAAAGCTGCCAGCTGCCGGTTGAACATGGCTACTCCCAGGTGATACCAGAGCGGGTAGTCGGGTCCGGTTTCGAGTTTAAACGGCATAGCCACCGCCAGCGGAGTCAGCTCTGTCATATTCAGCACTTTGATGTTATCCTTTTTCTGCTGCACTACCGGTAAGGCCAGTACGCGATCTATACCTTCCACTGTCTGAGGAGGCATATATATATGGTGAAACACCGGCAGTTTGCTGAATGCCCATTTGGACACGGGTACATCTGAACTGTCGGCTTCGATCATATAGTTACGGCGGGATACTACATTCTCGTGATGCGGATCGTTGGGCGCATAAGCAGCTTCCTTGTCCGGAAACAGCCGGTCTGCATATCTACCTACATACTTCCACCAGGTACCGGACCACCAGAACAATACCAGTGCGGTGGCCAGCAATACTGATCTGCCTGTGTTAAGCGGTATTAATAGCAATTGACATAACCAGCTGGCAATGAAGGCAAAAGCAAAACTGTGAAAGAAAATATTATTGTCCGGAGGTGTGTAGCTGGTCACCTGAAAGATAGCCGCTTCCCCAAGGATACCAATGGTGAGCAGGGCAAACAACACCTCCCTGCGCTGATGTATCCAGGTACCCCATTGTTTAACTCCGGCAGCCAGACAAAGCGCCGCCAGTAAAACATACACCTTGATCCAGTTGGAGTTGCCCATGATCTCTTCTGTAAAATCGTTTACAGCTAACCGTGAGTTATGCGGTGCCTGTCCATGGTTAAACCAATATGCAAAACCCGGCATCAGCGGCAGGATAAAGACCGCAGCGATCAGGCCAAAGAAACCTATAAAAGCAACTATATCCGACCAGCGCCTGGTTTCCAGCGAGTTATACGCCAGCAGGGCCAGACACAACATCAGTGCCATGCCACCGCCGTCTTGTTTTGTAAAGATGGACAGAAACACAAACAGCGCAGCCAGCGCCATATAAACATAATGGAGTCCTCGTTTCTCTGAAAAAAATGAACGGAGCAAAAAGCTTATTCCCACCAGCTCATAAACAATCACCGTATGATTGTACCAGGGCCAGAAATTGAAGAAAGAATAAGACATGACAAATACCAGTACGGAGAGCAGCCGTATCCCCGGTGTCACCCCCAGACTCCTGAGGATAGAACGGAAAGACAGCCCGGCTATGATATTGATAAACACCTGGGCCTTCACCAACGTCACCATCTGCGGACCGAAGAGCTTAAAGAACAAGGCAGGTATAATCCAGAATCCATAGCCCAAAGGAGTTCCGAAGTCTTTATAGGGTACCTGACCCGAAGACAACCGATAGGCACCTTCCCAGGACAGGAAGATATTAACACGGTAAGGGAAGGTTACAAATAACGGCACAAGTGCCAGTGCTACAATGATAATAATTTCTAAAAACGCCCACCTGCGGGCATTAGGAGACAAACTTGACATAGACGATCTGTTATAGTGATGCTGGTCCTGACGTATAGGCGTTATGGCAGCTGTCATTTATTTTCTGAAAGGTTTGTATTCGGGGTGCTGAGCCAGCGCGAGCATTGGCCTGTCGCCTTCGCTGTCGCCGTAGGCGTATATTTCCGTATAGTCATGGAGGTTAAACTGCTGCCTGATCCGGTTCACCTTCTCCGGCCCGTTGCAATTGTTTCCCTGCAGATTACCAGTCAAACGCTGATCTGTTATCTCCAGCCGGCTGGCGATACAGCTGATATGCTGCACCTCGCACCAGGGAGCTACCCAGTCTTCTGCAGAGGCGGAAACGACCACCACCTGGTTTCCCTGCTGCTGGTGCTGTCGGATAGCAGCCAATGCCTGATCTCTTACCAGCAACGGTAACCGGTCTGTACAAAAACGTCTGCAACCTTCTTCGAATTCCTGTTGGGATATGTTCCCGAAATAATACCGCAATACTCTTTCCTTCATCTCCTGAGCAGCAAGCCTTTTCAGCTTAAAACTGATCAGCGCTGGTAACAGTCGCACCATTCCCCCATAAAGAGCCATACTTCCCTTATGAAAACGGATCACTTCCCAAAGGGTATCTTTGCGGGTGATAGTCCCATCAAAATCAAAGAATGCGATGCCGCTCACAGCTTAAGTTTTTTGAAAATACCTTCTGGTATCATTTTGATAATCAACATAATATATTTCCAGGGCCATTTTACGTACAATACGTTCCTGCTGCGTTGTGCGGCCTTAAATACTGCATTGGCCACCTGGTCCGGCTGTGCTGTCAGTAAAGGTGGCAGGTTCAGGTGTTGGGTCATCCGGGTATTGACAAAGCCGGGCTGAACACTCATCACGTGGACGCCACTACGAAAAAGACGGTTCCGCAATCCACTTAGGTAAGCTGTAAAGCCAGCCTTGGCACTACCATATATATAGTTGCTTTGGCGCCCCCGCTCTCCGGCCACCGAACTGATACCAATGATCATTCCTTTTCCGCGGGCTTCGTAGCTTTCTGCTATTATGTTTAATACTGATACAGCACCGGTATAGTTACTGTGTATGATGGTAGCTGCTTCCTGCCAGTCACGCTGAGCCAGTTCCTGATCACCCAGGTACCCGAAGGCACAAACGGTGATATCAGGCATGGTTGGTAACCCGGCAAAGAAAGCGGCATGCGTACTATAGTCGGTAGCATCAAAATCATGGGTGGTAGCGGTAATCCCGTAGCGGACCTGCAGGTCCTGCTGCAAGGGCTGCAGAGCGGCGGCCTTGCGGGCAGCCAGTTGTATGTCGTAATGGGCAGCGGCAAACTTCCGGGCTATGGCCACAGCCATATCGGAACCTGCGCCTAAAAGGAGTACTGTCGGCATCGGAGGTGTTTCGTTAATAAGGGATATTATTATTTTGTCAGTAATAATCTTTCGGATTGAAGCGACTCAAAACGTTTACCAGGATTGTAGGTCTTTACAATATCGGCAAAACGATTGGCGTTGGGGTAACTCTTCCAGAAAACGTCCTGTTTCATACGGGCGTCTTTGGACAGATATAAACGGCCTCCATACTGCAATACAATTTCGTCCAGCTCATCCAGGAATTCAAAAAGGCCCTTCCGCACCGGAAAATCCAGCGCCAGGGTATATCCCTCCATGGGGAAAGAGATCAGGGAATCCTGATGACCAAAGACTTTCAACACAGCCAGGAATGAGCCCCATCCTTTTTCACTGATACGCTGAAGAATAGCTACCAGCCCGGCTTTATGTTCCAGCGGCAGTACAAACTGATATTGTATAAAACCAGCCTTACCATAACCACGGTTCCAGTGCAGAATAGCGTCCAGCGGGTAAAAGAACGGCTCATAGGGCACCACATTATTGATTTCCTTTTTGAAGTTCTTACCGTAGTAGAGCCAGTTAAAGGCTTTTACTGTGAAAGTATTGAGAATAAATGATGGCAGATTAAAAGGTACCGTCAGCCGGGGCTTTGCCGGCAATTTCAGGGGCGCCTCCTGTTGTTTGGGGTTAAGGTCTGCTTTGGTGGCGTGTTCTCCTACGATCAGGATGCTGCGGCCAAAGGAGTCGCCTTTCTGCAGGCAGTCGATCCAGGCCATGGAATACGTATAGTGTTTGTATTCGTCAAACAGCCGGATCACCTCTTCCAGGTTGCGGGCCTTCAGCTGCTTTTGTTTGATATAGGCTGTCTCAATTTTTTTGAGGTCAAATTTAACACGGGTGATCACGCCCGTGAGCCCCATGCCGCCACAGGTAGCCCAGAAAAGATCGGTATGCCGCCCCTGGGAACAGGTAACGGTTTCACCATCGCCGGTGATGACATCCATCTCCGTGATGTGGCCCGAGAAGGCACCGTCCACATGGTGGTTTTTACCATGTACGTCGGAAGCTACCGCTCCGCCAACAGTGATAAATTTAGTCCCGGGCGTTACCGGCAGGAACCATCCTTTGGGAACAATAATGTCCAGTATCTGGTCCAGTGTTACACCGGCCTGGGTTTCGAGGAAACCATTTTGCTCGTCAAAAGAAAGGATCTTGTCGTACTTCAGCATGGATATACTATGCTTTCCCAGGGAAGCATCTCCATAACAACGACCATTGCCGCGGGCAATCAGTTGATGATTGGACACAACAAAATCCCGGAGTTGCTGCTCCTGCGTAAACGCATTTTCCTCAGATGTAATCGCGGGGTAATTTCCCCAGTTAGCTAACCGCTTTTGCATTATTCAAAAAAAACTTTATTAGTGGGCCAATAAATCAGCACATAAAAACTCAGCACCCACAGGAGTATGGTTAATTGAATAAAACGGTCTTTATATAGGATCTTGGTGGGAGAACCAGTATTGTTCTCCACGTAGGTTATTTGCAAATATCGTAATAATCCGCCAATTACAAAAAGCGTAGTGTAATAAAGGCGGTAGGTATGAAAACGTACCTGCGTTTCCGGTGCCATCGTATACATCAGATAACATACAATGATCACCGCTGATACCAGTGACAGGATCACATTCAGATAGTCCAGGTTATACCCTTTTGCCGCCTTGCGCATTTCCTGCCCTGACTGTATCTTGATAAGTACATCATCCCTTCTTTTGGCGATAGCCATAAACAGGGCGAGCAGAAAAATCATCACCATCAGCCATTCGGACATGGCGATATTACCGGCAATACCGCCGGCTTTTACCCGCAATACAAAACCAATGGCCAGAATAATAATATCGAGAATGGATATATGTTTTAAGCCGAAACAATACAACAGGTTCATTACAAAATAGATCCCCAGTACAAAAAGGAATTTAAGTCCCACCCAATATCCCAGGCCGGCGCCAGCCAATATACAGAGTGCAAACAGCAGCAGCGCTGCCGGTTTGGAAATCTCTCCTGAAGCCAGCGGACGTTTACATTTCTCGGGGTGTTTGCGGTCTGCTTCTATATCCTGATAATCATTGATGATGTAAATACTACTGGCAGTAATGCTGAATGCCATAAATGCCAGTAACAACTCGAGTAGCTTTTCCGGTTTAAAAATTTCTCCGGCAAAAAACAGCGGGATCAGCAGGAAAGTATTTTTTGCCCAGTGTTTGGGGCGGAGCAATTTGATATACTTCATGGGGACTCAAAAGTTGACGCGGCCAAGTTACAATAAACTGAACTGTGGTGTATGTGATTTTTATGATTTTTCTGATATAGGGGCAATAAAAAATGTCCCACCATGACAGTGAGACATTTTTTTTATTGTAACAGATTGATTGTACGGTGTTGGTTAAGCAGCCTTGGATTTCAGCTGTGCCTGCGTTACTACGGCAGGTTTCAGTTTGATGATACCTACCAGATTCATCAGCTTCATTACCTGATAGCTGGGATCCAGCTCATACCATTTTTTGGCGAAGTTAGGACTATCCTTGAATTTGTGGTGGTTGTTCTGAAACAGTTCACCCAGCAGGACGATGCCCCAGGGAGAAGTATTTTTAGACTGGTCTCCGTTGTCGAAATTGCTGTAGCCATATTTATGACCGCACCAGTTAACGACAGCGCCTTGTACAGGTCCCATCAGGAAGTGGATAGGCAGCAGCAGATACAGGTACCACATACCGGCAGGCACAAAAGCTACATAAAAAGCGATGTAAAGGGCTATCCAGGTAAGACGGGTGATATTGCTGTCCCCGAACTTATCCATAGCGTCCCACTCTGGTAATGGCTCCTGTGTAAACATCGGGTCTACAGTGCTTGTACGATGCACGAAACCGTTGTATATTTTACGGGTCTGTACCATCATGGTCCACACGTCCTTAAAAAAATGCGGGGAGTGCGGGTCTTTCTCCGTATCACTGTATTCATGGTGCATGCGGTGCATTACGCCATAGGCTCTGGGGATCAGGTAAGAAGATCCCTGGAAGAACCAGGTACTGAAATAAAAGAAACGCTCCCAGAATTTATTGGTGGTATACATCTGGTGAGATGCATAACGGTGTAAATAGAATGTGTGGAAAAACAAGGAAAAGAACCAATGCACACAGAAGAATATCAGTATCGCCGTCATTAGATTGCTTTAAAAATTGACAAATAATCTTTCAAAGATATGCTAAATCCTTGTAACTCACACTATTTTGCTGTCCTGTATAGTGAATGAAATGTTAAAAAAAATCCCAATTTTATTTTTTACGGACATATCTTAACTCCAACAGGTTCATTCCGTTATTATAAAATCCTTTTATACCGGGCTGTACCAACCTTACTACCTCGTCATAAAACAGTGGTACCACCGGTGCGTCCGCTATGATCTGCCGGTCCATTTCCTGGTACAGGGTGTACCGGAGGCTATCGTTGTTTTCTTCCAATGCCTGTTCATATAGTTTATCAAAGGCTGCATTGGCATAGCGGGTATAGTTGGGAGGTGCAGGATTACGACTGTAAAACATGGCCAGGTAACTTTCTGCATCCGGGTAGTCGGCAATCCAGCTGCCTCTGAAAAAGAGTGCCTGTGATTTGGCCGTCTGTTCCAGCAGCAGACTTTTCTGTACCACCTCTACCTGTATACGAATACCGATTTCCTGCAACTGGTTGGCTACATAGTCCGCCATATCTGCATAGATGGGAATAGACATCAGGCGTATCTGCGATAATCCCTTTCCTCCCGGATAGCCGGCTTCCTGTAACAGCTGCCGGGCCATGGCCGGGTTATACGTGTATCCCTTTACTTTACCGGTATCAAAAGAAGGCAGTCCTGCCGGCACAAAGCCGGATATAGCGGGTATACCTTTCCCATTACGCAGGTAGGTGATCATTTTCGTACGGTCTATACCGTAGTTAATGGCCTGACGGATCTTTTTCTGTCTGGTGGGCGAGCCTTTCACCAGTGCATTGGCACTGTCTACCAGGAAGCCCAGGTATTCTACGTTGAGGAACGGCTTTTTGTCGAGTACCATCTTACCTTTCCATTCGGACTTCAGCCGGCCCTGTTTGGTCAGTACCTCATCTTTAAAGGAGGCATCAATATCATTAATGAAGTCGAGCTGTCCCTGCCGGAACAACAGGAATTCGGAAGCTTTGCTGTCGAGGAAGCTGATCTGCACTGCATCCAGATAGGGTAACTGGTGGCCGCTGCTGTCTTTCTCGAAATAATGCGGATTGCGGTGCAGCACCAGGCTCTGGCCTTCATCCCAGAAAAAAAAGCTGAAAGGGCCGGTACCACAGGGATGATTACGGAAGTCCTTACCATACTTCTCAACAGCCTCACGAGGTACTATCGAACAGTACTGCATACTGAGGATGCCCAGAATAGGATGGAAAGGTCTTACCAGGGTCAGCTCAAAAGTAGAGTCATTGAGTGCACGGAACCCACCGTCTGCAATGCGGCCGTTGAATATCCAGGCTCCGGGCGAAGCGGTGGCCGGGTCGGTAATACGGCTCAGACTGTATACCACATCCTTCGCTGTCATCCGCCTGCCTTTACCACCGGGGAAAACATCACTATCGTGAAAGAACACATCTGTCCGCAGATCAAAGGTATAAGTGCGGTGGTCGGGAGATACCCGCCATTGTTTGGCCAGGGAAGGCCGGATGGTGAGATTGGTATCTGGTGCCACCAGTGTATTATACAACTGGCTTACCGCCCATATGACTGCCTGGCTTTTGGCAAAGGCCGGATCGAGGCTGCTGATCCCTTCTGTCTGATTGTACCGGAATACCTGCTTATCGTGGTTCTCCGCGTTGCCACAGGCCCCCAGCAACAGGCTGCTCACTGCGCCCAGGCATATAATGGCTCTAACCACTTGACAATAACAACTTTTCATTTGGCGGTAAAATAATATCTTTCCGGCTAAAATCTATTAATATTTGTGTATTGCATACCCATGTTTTGCAATATCTTTCCGTAAAATCTATCAGTAGTTTATGTATCGTGTACCCATGTTTTGTATGGCCCTGCTGGTGAGCTTCACCGTCAGCGCCCAGCAACACTTCACCAAAGCAGATACCCTTCGTGGCACCATCACTCCTGAAAGGGCCTGGTGGGATGTTACCTCCTATGACCTGCATGTACATGTCAACCCGGATGACAGCACCTTCAGTGGTTTTAACACTATCACGTATAAGGTCCTGAAGCCCGATTCCACCATGCAGATAGATCTGCAGGAACCAATGGTTATAGATAGTATCCTGCAGGATAAACACTCCCTCTCCTTTACCCGTGATGGCAATGCATGGTTTGTAAAGATGAAGGCGCCACAGGTAAAAGATAAGACCAAACATATCACCGTGTACTACAACGGCAAACCAAGGAAAGCCAAAAATGCACCCTGGGACGGCGGTGTGGTATGGACCCGTGATACACAGGGACGTCCCTGGATGGCTACTGCCGTGCAAGGACTTGGCGCCAGTATATGGTGGCCCAACAAAGACCACCAGAGTGATGAACCGGAAAACATGACCATCAACGTGACCGTTCCCGCCGAACTGACCGATGTGTCTAACGGAAGGCTGAAGAAAAAAACAGATAACCCTGACGGCACTGCCACTTATACCTGGTACGTCAGCAATCCGATCAATAACTACGATGTAGCCCTGAACGTCGGCCATTATACTGAAATAAAAGATAGTTATTCCGGCGAAGGCGGTAAACTGGACCTGAGCTACTGGGTACTGGACTACAACGTAGACAAAGCCAAAGAACATTTTACAGTGGTGAAGCCTATGCTTAAATGTTTTGAATACTGGTTTGGCAAATACCCTTTTTATAAAGACTCGTACAAACTGGTGGAAACACCTTACCTGGGCATGGAACACCAAAGTGCTGTTGCATATGGTAACAAATTCCAGATGGGTTATATGGGCCGCGACCTTTCCGGCACTGGCTGGGGCTTGAAATGGGATTTTCTCATTATACATGAAAGCGGCCATGAATGGTTTGGTAATAGCATTACCAGTAAAGATATTGCCGACATGTGGATTCATGAGTCCTTTACCAACTACTCCGAAAGCCTGTTCACCGAATGCCAGTACGGCCTGAAAGCAGCCAATGAGTATGTGACAGGTACCCGTAAGAACATCAAAAATGATATTCCCATCATCGGGCCTTACGGCGTTAATACCGAAGGTAGCGGCGATATGTATTACAAAGGAGGTAATATGATCCATACCATCCGCCAGATCATGAACAATGATGAAGCTTTCCGTCAGATGCTGAGAGGATTAAACAAAACCTTCTACCATCAGACCGTTACCACACAGGAAGTGGAGCGTTATATGAGCAATGCCGTTGGCTTTGACCTGGGCCGTGTGTTTGACCAATACCTGCGTGATACAACCATTCCTACACTGGAATACCGTATCATTGGCCAGCAGGTCCAATATCGCTGGGTGACAGATGTGAAAGACTTCAATATGCCGGTAAAGGTAAAACTTAGTGAAAGTGGCTACAAGCTGATCTATCCGGGTACCAGCTGGCGTACAGCCAGCATCAGCCTGCCAGATCCCAATCAGTTTGAAGTGGACAAGAATTTTTATATTAATGTAAGAAAGAGAGCTGCCACCGACAACAAACCATAACGGTGATGAATGCTGATACTTCTGATGCTCCTGATAAGCGAAGATCTACAGGTAAATAATAAAGCAAAGAACCCATTGATCATTACATCAATGGGTTCTTTGTTTATGTCTTCGCTTATCAGGAGCATCAGAAGTATCAGCATTCATCACCGTTAGTGTTTCAGCAGTTTAAATGCATGCCCGCTACTATCATTCAGGAAGCCGTAGGCAGACCATAAAACGGCCAGTGGCTCTATGCTGCGGCTCATTTCAATTTTACCTACGTCGGCGATATCATACCAGCCGATTTCGTTAAGCAGGTTGATAACGGTTTGTTTGGCTTCCTGCTGGTTGCCTGCAATAAACATGGTGGGGGACCCTTCTTCAAAATTGGGAGACAGCATGTGCTGGTAGCCTATGCAGCTGAGCGCCTTCACCACATTGGCATCCGGAGGGAGCCAGGCCTGTATTTGTTCGCCGGCTGAGTTGGTATGTCCTATGACCAGGTTGAGCCGGCCGTTTTCATCGGGGCCTTTGCCATCTACCGGGTTGGTAACATCCACTACCGTCTTTCCTTTAAAGTTCCAGATACCGGCGGCTTCGATGGCTTTTTTAGTGCCGATCCAGCTGGTACAGATGATAATGAGTTCTCCAAATTCCGACGCTTGTCTGAAAGTGCCGGCGGCGGCGGGTTTTCCATGTTCCTTTATCCACTGCTGCAAAGCTTCTCTTGAAGGATTGCGGGTACCAATAGTAATCTGGTGGCCTGTCTGGATAAGTCCTTTTCCCAGTGTCAGTCCAACTGGGCCACTGCCAAGGATGCCGATTTTCATGACCGCGGAAGTATTTGGTGAACTATGAAGTTACTGTATTTAAAGATTGGATGGCGGGGTTATTTGGTTTATTTAACCTTCTTCTAAGCGAAAACAGGCTGTTGCGTGTTGAGAGAAAAATTTTCTTTCCCTCAACATGCAACAGCCATCAATCAAATAATCGAAATATCACATAATCAAATTCCCAAATCTCTCAGGTATCCCAGGAACTTCTGCACACCCTGGCGTTTGGCCGGTGTAATGGGATAACTCAGGTTGTGTACGTAGTAGGTGGTAAGATCGTATACGTCGTATGGATTTTCGGCTACTACGGCCGGAATATTTTTGATACCGATACCAGTGGCATCGTTGAATTGTTTTGTAAACTCAGCTGGCAATGGTTTGTTGCTGATCCATGCGGCAAACACGAAAGGCAGGCTGGTAAAGCGCACCCAGTGCTCTGCCAGGTCATAGATGAAAGGCGATACTTTCCTTTGTGCCAGGGCACGGTCGCCGATTACGAGGCCTGCGTCGGTGCCTTTTATTTTATCCTGATAGTCGCCGGTGGTGGCCACCAGTTCAACATCTAGCTTCCAGTATTCCCTGACCAGTATTTTCAGGAGGGCTACAGAAGTACGGCTCTGGTAGTCGAGGTAGATACGCTTTATCTCGTTCAGCGGTACTTCGCTATAGAGACAAACAGAGGCCACCGGACCTTCTGCGCCAATACCATAATCTGCAATAATATAATGTTCTTTCAGTTTAGGGATAATAGCTACTGGCACCAGGGCCACATCTACCTCTCCATCTATCAGCTGCTGGGCTATTTTAGAAGGATAATCCACTGACAATTCCATCTGGTCCATTACCGGATGATTCCTGAATCCGTATAACAAAGGCTTCGTATTCAAATAACTTACAGCCGCAACTTTTACTTTCCGTTCCAATTTCAGTAATTTTGAAGCTGCAAAAGTAACTAAATCCCGGATAACAAGTTCCAAATCCAAAATTCCCCCTGGAGGCAGGTGGTGAGGAAGGGCTTATTTTCCGACAACCTGGTAAATTGTAATAACTGGAATACATATATTATGCAACTACAACCATTAACTGCCATTTCCCCGCTGGATGGGCGCTATCGCAAGCAACTGGACGAGCTGGCGAATTATTTTTCTGAATTTGCGTTGATCCGTTACCGTGTGATGGTAGAGGTGGAATATTTTATTGCACTGGCAGAACAGAAGCTGTTTACTTTACCCAAAGCCAAAGTTCCTGCCCTGCGCAAGATTTATCAGGAGTTCACCATCGAACATGCCCAGCTGATCAAAGACACTGAAAAGATCACTAACCACGACGTGAAGGCAGTGGAATACTTCCTGAAAAATGAATTGAAGAACCTTGGCCTGGAAGACAAACTGGAATGGGTGCACTTTGGTCTTACCTCCCAGGATGTAAACAATACCGCTACCCCCCTGCTTTGGAAAGACGCTGTAGAGCATGTATATATGCCGGCGCTGGCCAACATGATACTGGCACTGAAGAAGATGGGAGAATCCTGGATGAAAGTCCCCATGCTGGCACGTACCCACGGGCAGCCTGCTTCTCCTACCATTCTGGGTAAGGAAATACTGGTATTTGTAGAAAGACTGGAAGGCCAGATCAAGCTGCTGGGCGACATTCCGTTTGCAGCCAAGTTTGGCGGTGCTACCGGTAACTTCAACGCACACTATGTAGCTTTCCCTAAAATCAACTGGGAAAAATTCGGGGAGAAGTTTGTAAACAATACCCTGGGGCTGCAAAGAATGAAGTATACCACGCAGATTGAGCACTACGATAACATCGCTGCCCAGTTTGATACGCTCAAAAGAATCAACAATGTGCTGATGGACTTCTGCCGCGACGTGTGGACATACATCTCCATGGATTATTTCAAACAGAAGATCAAAAAGAATGAAGTAGGTTCTTCTGCGATGCCGCATAAAGTGAACCCGATCGATTTTGAAAATGCCGAAGGTAACCTGGGCCTTGCTAATGCACTGTTTGAGCACCTGAGCGCCAAACTGCCTGTTTCCCGTTTACAACGTGACCTGACCGATTCTACCGTACTCCGTAACATCGGCGTTCCATTCGGGCATACACTGCTGGCCACCAAGTCTATTCAGAAAGGTCTCGACAAACTGATCCTCAACGAAGCCAAACTGAAGGAAGATCTGGAGAACAACTGGGCCGTAGTAGCGGAAGCTATCCAAACTGTATTGCGCCGTGAAAACTACCCACAGCCATATGAAGCCCTGAAAGAGCTGACCCGTGGCGGTGAGCAGATCACCCAGAAGAGCATGCATAAATTCATCGATGGACTGAAAATCAGTGCTGCACTGAAAAAAGAACTGAAAGCCATTACGCCGCACAACTATACCGGCCTGTGGTCGATGTAAAAAACATTTAGGGATTTTTTGATTTACGATTTTGAGATTTGTAAATCCCTAAATCGTAAATCAAAAAATCCCTAATCAATATGACTCCCGAAAGCGTAAGACAGCTTTACTGTCTTATTTCGATATTTTCTTCTGCGACCCTTCCGGCCACGGTTACACGGGCAATATATTTTCCGGTTGATAAACCGGTCAGACATATCAGTTGCCCCGCTGATATACTGCTTGGCGCAATTGGGACCATGCGCACAGGTGAGTGATGATTGTCAAATATTGTCAGCAGTAAATTCTCCTGTACTTCCACTCCTTCCAGCTTCACAAAGAGATGACTACTGTTGTCCTGTTGTTGTATTATAGTACATGGTAGCTTATTATTGATAGCTACTGCTCCCACGGTTTGTTGAATAAATAACATCAAGCTCCATAAGTTCATAATAATGATCTTTTATGATGAACAATACCTTAAAGGCGTTGTACGGAGTTTTTCCAGGGAGATGATTATGGTAACATACCCGGCTAATATGGGCTGTAATACATCATAGGGGTCTTTTTAAAAGCAGTGCAAAGATATAAAATATCTTTTATTAAATATAGATTATAAGCGTTTATTTTGTTAAGTATTGGTTAATGGAAAAACCTGCTAAAACACGTCCCGCAGGTGTAAGAGCTCATAATCATCTTCCATAAAAGTGATTGCAATAATATCAAATCTGACTGCTTCCGGATACAGCCTGAAACACTCCAGGTATGCGGCTGCCACCGATTGAATATTGGCTTGTTTCTGATAGCCCACTGCCTCTTCCGGATCGCCAAAACGGCCGGTGCTTCTGGTTTTCACCTCTATAAAATAAATGGTGCCATTGTGTGTGGCGATGATATCAATTTCCTTTCTGCCGTATTTCCAATTGGTATGTAAAATGGTACAATACCGGCGAACATAGTCCTGCGCTATTTTCTCACCCTGACGGCCAATATCCTGACTACTCATTATTTCAAGGTTTAAACAAACAATACAGAAAGATAAATAATTCCGCTCAACCGCATTTTAACTATTTGGCAGCCTGTTGTTTAGAAATCTGAATAATTTGACAGTAATTTGCAAAAGTTATGCATGCACGCTGTTCGGCCTGCCTGAACACAGTCAAACTTTAAACCCATAAATTGTTTATATGAAATTATTCAGACTGGATGGAAAAATTCAGCATTACGCCTGGGGAGGATCTACTTATATTCCTGCGTTGCTTGGCATTGCCCCATCAGAAAAACCCAGTGCAGAATACTGGATGGGCGCGCATCCCAGTGCTCCTTCCACCATCACTACCGCCAATGGCCCTGTGCCCATGAACCAGCTGATTCAGCAGGATCCGGCAGAGATAGTAGGCCCGCAGGTATGGCAGCAGTTCAAAGAGTTGCCTTATCTCCTCAAAATACTGGACGTTAAAGACATGTTGTCTATCCAGGTACACCCCACTAAAGAAGAGGCGGAAAAAGGATTTGCCCGTGAAAATGCTGCAGGTATACCGTTGAATGCGCCTAACCGCAACTACAAAGACGATAATCATAAACCGGAGATCATGGTAGCCCTGAGTGAATTCTGGCTGCTGCATGGTTTCCTGCCGGAAGAGAAACTGCTGCAGGTGTTGCAGGACACCGCAGAGTTCACCTCACTGGTAAGTATATACGAAAATGAAGGTTACTTCGGACTGTACAAAAGTGTGATGGAAATGCCACAGGCATTGGTTAACATCATACTGCGTCCGCTGACAGACCGTCTGATACCGGAATACAGGGCAGGTAACCTTTCCAAATCTGACCCTGCTTTCTGGGCAGCCCGTGCAGTACTCAATGATCCACAGGGCGCCGACAATCTGGACAGAGGTATTTTCTCTATCTACTTCTTCAACATTGTGCACGTTCAGCCCGGACAGGCCGTATTTCAGGCCGCTGGCATACCGCATGCATACCTCGAAGGCCAGAATGTAGAGCTGATGGCCAACTCTGACAATGTTCTGCGCGGCGGGCTTACTCCCAAACATGTGGATGTACCTGAACTACTGAAACACACCCGCTTTGAAGCAGTACATCCTAATATCCTCCAGGGTGAAAGCATCTCCGGCGGACTTGAAAAAATCTATAATACACCAGCTCCTGATTTTGTTGTCAGCAAAATCAATCTGGAAAAAGGACAGGTGTATCAACATACCGCCCAGGCCACAGAAATCATGATCCTCATAAGCGGTACTGCTACCGTTAAAGGCTCTGATACACTCGCACTCCATAAAGGACAGAGCGTGATGGCTGCCTACAATGAGCATTATGAAATCACCACCGCGGACAACGTGGAAATATACAAAGCTACTGTTCCTGTGAAATAATTATAACGGGAACAACTATACTAAAAAGCCGCGGGATATATTCCCGCGGCTTTTTTATAGGCTAAATAAAAAAGACTACATAATAATGACCGTTTTGCCTTTTGCTTTCCCTTGCCGGCTGGCGGCAATAGCATCTGGCACCTGTTCCAGCCTGATTTTATTTTCTACCGGAACCTTTATCTGTCCCTGGTCGATAAGACGGGACAGCTTGTCCAGCGCAGCAGGACCACCTTCTGTTTCGAAGTTGCCTCCGTGCAGGTTCTTTGTTTTCAGCACTTCCTCATCGGCCACAAACAAAGTCGTGAAAGCTCCACCACCTGATTTTACGAGGTCAATGTTTTTCTCGAATCCTGCTTTATCACTGACCATGTCGATCAGTCCATTTATGCCTTCGGGGAACTTTGATTTCACCTGTTCGGCCAGGGGTGCTTTTTTATAGTTGACCGTAGTGAAAGCGCCCAGCTCATGCATCCTTTTGGCTTCAATGTCGTCTGCAACAGTCGCAATCACTTTGAGGCCCAGTGATGCAGCTATCTGCGTGGCAAAAGAACCTACGCCACCTGTAGCCCCATTGATCAGCAGTGTATCGCCTTTCTGCAACTTCAGTTTTTCTATCAGTTGCAGCGCAGTCATACCGGATGTGGGCACCGCAGCGGCTTCTTCCGGACTAATACGCATAGGCGCCATTGTGAGACCTGATTTCTCCGGTACAATAGCATACTCTGCATAAGATCCTTCTCCAATGGGCATATGAATGAATTGGCCGTATACCAGGTCTCCCTTTTTAAAACGGGTGACTCCTTCTCCTACTTCGTCAATAATACCGGCGCCGTCTACTCCCATGATCAGGGGAAACTGATGAGGCGTTTTTCCATTGTCCATGATACCATCCACCATCTTCCAATCGAAGGGATTGATTCCGGCGGCCTGTACTTTGATGATAACAGCTCCCGGCCTGATTTCCGGCCTGGGCAAATCCATTACTGTTGGGGTACCTTTAAATTCAGATACGGCTACGGCTTTCATATAGTTAGTATTTAATGTCAAATGAATGGGTTACAATCGGGGGTCCACCGGTTCACTTTCCAATGCTAATATACCAAAAACACACTGATGCACCGCTTGCAGTGGCTCCTTGCCTACAAAGCGCTCCAGGCTTTCCATTCCCAATGCAAACTCACGGAGGGCCAGTGAGCGTTTGGCGCCTAGTCCTCTGGAACGCAGGCGTGTGAGGTTTTCCGGCGCATCATATTCCGGTCCGTAAATGATGCGGAGATAATTTTTACCTCTCACTTTTACTGCAGGCTGTATGAGCCCTTTGGCGTCCGAAGATAAGAAAGTATATGGTTTGATGACCATCCCTTCCCCTCCTGCCGCAGTAAGGTTTGCCCACCATTGAATAACGGCCTGTTCACTTTCAGCATCTCCGATTTCCACGGTATGGTAAGTAGTGGCCAGCAGCACAGCCGGATCGGCCTCACAGATCTTTTTGATGGCCGTCATATGCCAATCATGATCTTTATCGAAATAGGTCTTGCCTTCTGTAGCCAGGATATGGAAAGGTGCAAGCTTATAGTCTTCCAGTTTTTCCACCGGCCAGCAATATTGCCTATAGGCCGATACGTAGTCTGTTACCTGTGCATGGCGGTTACGATACTTTTCCAATAACAGTTCAGCAGGTACATTGTTGCGGACAGCCTGTTCCAGTGCAGCCGTTACTGCCGGCAAGGCCTGACTGGCAGCGGTGCCTACTGCCGCATACTGGTGCTGCAGCAATGCCTGGGCTTTAGCACTCCAGGGCATCAGCTCACAATCCAGACAAACCCAGTCTGTCTGATAGGAATCATAAAACCCGGACTGCTCCAATGCAGCATTGATACGGGCTATGAACAACTGTTCCAGCGCTTTGTCCGTGAAAAAACTACGGCCTGTACGGGTATATACCACACCGTTCCCTTCGCCTTCCACACCGAAACGCCGGCGGGCAGTATCTTCATTGCGGCACACTACTACAATTGCACGGGAACCCATATGTTTTTCCTCGCACACCACCTTGTTTATGCCGGCTTCACGGAAATATTCCAGGCCTCCGGCCGGATGTTCCAGTAAACCAGGCAGTTTCGATGTTTCCACCGGCGACATCGTTGGTGGCAGATAAATCAGCCACTTAGGGTTGATGGCAAACCGGCTCATCACTTCCAGCGCGGCAATACTGTTCTCTTCCCGGATTGTGATATTATGATTGTAACGGGTGCTGATAATACTTTTGCCGATAAAGTCAGTAATATCGAGCATGCCGTCATATTGTTGCGAGGCACTGAGCCTGCTGTCTGCATTATAACCGATAGGTCTTGCCGGTACAGCATATTGCTGTATAGCAGGTACAGACACCAGTTCTTTTTCCGGATAACGCAGGGCAGTCAGTTTACCTCCAAACACACATCCTGTATCGATATCAATGGTGCGGTTCAGCCACTGAGCTTCCGGCACAGGCGTGTGGCCATATACTACCATGGCCTTCCCTTTATATTCCAGTGCCCAGTTGTAACGTACAGGCAATCCGAATTCATCTGTTTCGCCGGTGGTTTCACCATACAAACAAAACTCACGTACGGCACCAGAGCCGCGGCCCTGCATATTTTCCTTCAGCCCGGCATGTGCTACCACCAGCTTGCCGTCGTCCAGCACATAGTGGCTGATCAGGCCATCGATGAAGGACTTTATCGCTTCCAGGAACTCCGGCGGTTCTGCGCCCAGCTGTTCTACTGTCTTTTCCAGTCCGTGCCGCAAATGTACCTGCCTTCCGTTGAGCCAGCGCAGCAGTTTGGCGTCGTGGTTGCCCGGCACACATAATGCCGATCCGTTATTCACCATGTTCATCACCAGCCGCAACACCTGCGGGGAGGCAGGCCCTCTGTCTACCAGATCACCTACAAACAGTGGCTTACGTGTGCGCGTATAGCCGTTGGCGTCAGTCGTCTGCGGAGCACTGATCAGCTCTGCATGTTCCTTATCGATCACATAGCCCAGTTTCTCCAGCAGCATGTACAGTTCGTCATAACAGCCATGCACATCGCCAATGATATCGAAAGGACCATGCTCATCTTTTTTGTTATTGTATAACGGGGTGCGAATGATGGATTCCAGTATACCCGCTTCTTCTTCCGAGCGTATTTCATAGACCTGGCGGAAGCCCTCTTCCCTCAGATTACGCAAGTCTCTTTTCAGCTGGCTGATCTGCTGCGGGATTACATGTTTACCGAAGTTGCGGTCCGGCCGCGTCTCATTCCTGGCCTGACATACTTCATGCGGCATATTGAGAACGATGGCCACGGGTAGCACATGGTATTCCCTGGCCAATTTTATCCAGTCTTTGCGGCTTTCCGGCTGTACGTTGGTAGCGTCTATAACGGTAAGCAGCCCGTGTTTCAGGCGTTTGGCTGCCATAAAACGGGCCAACTCAAATGCGTCTGCAGAAACAGCCTGGTTATTTTCATCATCACTTACCAATCCCCGGCAGACATCCGAGGAGATAATTTCAGTCGCTTTAAAATACTTCCGGGCAAAAGTGGACTTGCCGGAGCCAGAAGGCCCCACCAGCAATACCAGTGATAACTCCGGAATTGAAATATGGGATAGTTTATTGTTTCTTGCCATAAAATTCTTCTCTGATCTTAATAAGCAGTTGTTCTGTATCTGCCGGATCAGGACGTTCCGGCAGATCAGCTACTGCATACCATGCTTGTATTTTTTCCAGTTTCTCTGTTGCCATCTGCAACAGTGTATCGTAGGTAAAGGCTCCATTGCGTATACTCAACAGGAAATCACGGTCCTGACGGTATACCCTCACTTCCTTATAACGTGCAATTTCTTCCGCCATTTCCAATAGCCGGAAAGTATGCATCATATGTTTGCTGTCATAGTCTGCTCCCAGCTGCTGATTGTGCTGGTATCGTGCTTCGTTGCGGTTCTCCACCCAATCCCAGTAAGCTGCAAACTCTTTACAGTACACCGTATATCCGTCTTTGTTAAAATGCATGATAGCGGCAGGTTCCGTGCCGGTCGGGATAGCACTCAACTGCACGTCATTGGCCTGTTCACCTGAGAATATGCCTTTAAAAGATACAGGGGTGGTAAACTGTTGCCGGTAAAACAAGGCGTATGCATCACGAAAGTGGTCTATTCGGGAGAGCCCACAATCCTGTTGCTGTATCTGGTGTTGTTCCAACCATACCTTCATCGGCACGCTATGACTGCCCTGCACTGCATAACAGAATTCAAGGATGTCTTTTCTGACTTCCGGGAATGACTGATTGATTTTTTTGTTGAGCCCCTTAGCCCTTTTGATCTGCGTTTTAGCGTAACCAGCAAAGGTTTCCAGACAGAGGCGGGACAAAAAATCTTCCGGTCGTACCAACTGCATCAGCGGATGTCGGTACAACTGATTATCAGCATGAGTGCTAAGCAGCTCCAGGATGTTGG
The DNA here is from genome assembly GCF_018255755.1 of Chitinophaga sp. HK235. NCBI lineage: Bacteria > Pseudomonadati > Bacteroidota > Chitinophagia > Chitinophagales > Chitinophagaceae > Chitinophaga > Chitinophaga sp. HK235. The sequence goes on from NZ_CP073766.1 coordinate 860,671, forward strand.
GATTGTTCTTTTCCAACAGTTCCAGAAAACGTCTTACCTCAAAATAAACTTCATCGTTAGTAGCATTGGCCACCTGATCTGTATAGGTCATACCATACAGTTCCTGCTGAGGCAGTATAAATATACCTTTCAGGTCTGTGTCAGAAGTGGGCGTATGCAGGTTGTAAGCTCTGCTGCCGCTCACACATTCCAGCAGGAGGTATTGCCTTTGTTGTTTCAGTGTCTCAAATGTCATCATGCTGCTGCAATTGAAAATAAAGCCAGCTGACTGGGCGCTCCTACGGCTTCATCATAATCTCCCAAAGGTTTGAATACAACGGTATATCCAAACTGTGTGGCCACCTTGTTGGCCCAGGATTCAAATTCTGCCCTGGTCCACTCAAAGCGGTGGTCTTTATGCCGGAAAGCACCTGCGGAAAGCGCTTCATATTTAACATTATACTCAGCGTTTACAGTCGTGATAATCACGAGTTGTGGACGGGCATATTCAAATACTACTTTTTCCAGTACAGCCAACCTGGGCATATCGAGGTGTTCGATCACTTCTACCAAAGTAGCTGCTTCAAAGCCTGATAAACGTTTGTCTTTATATGCCAGGGAACCCTGGATCAGTCCAATCCGCTTCTTTTGTAATTCCGGCAGGCGGTCCAGCTTTAGTTTCTCCCTGGCTATTTCCAGCGCATGATAACTAACGTCCATCCCAAGGATACGGCTAAAGGCACTCTTTTCCATCAGCAGTTTCAGTAACTTGCCTTCACCACATCCCATATCTGCCACGGAAGAAACGTTATGTTCCAGCAGCAGGTCCCGTACAGTCTGCAGCCGCAGATCGTGCAGGCGGATTTTTTCGGCCGGCAGCCTTTCCGGTTCGGGCACATCCTCATCTTTCATAATGATGCTGAGTGCCTGACGGGTAAGTGGGCCCAGGTGTTTGAGGTAACGACGCGTAATCAGCTCCCTGGCCGGATGGTTTTCCAGCCACTCACGGCCTTTCTCCATGAGCTTCTCTATTTCATGCTCTCCTACAAAATAATGTTTATCGTTATCACATACCGGCATCAGTACATACAACTGTGACAGCAGCAGGCGTAGTGGCAGGGTATGCTTCAGGGTCACCTGAAAGTAACGGCTCTGTCCCCAGGCGGGGTATTGTGTATCCAACGGAAAAGACTGTACGCTTACTTCATAGCCCAGCGGTTCAAACAGGTTACGGAGCAAAGGCTCTCCGCCATTTACCGGCAATACCGACAACGACACTTCAAAAGGAAATGCTATTTCTACCAGTTCGGGCTTGTCTTTACAACGGCCATTCATCGCGGAGGAAAAAGCCTGGGATATGGCCGCACTCATAAAGGATGATGCCACATAAGGCCGGTCATTTACATAAGGTTCCAGGGCAAAGTCATTACTCCCCGGGCCGCTTTTACGGGTAAGCTTCACCGGGTCCAGGTCGAGCAATAAGGCTGCCGTGCACTTTTCTTCCGTTGCTTCCGGATAAAAAACATGGGCATCACCAGCAGTAAAAGGAAACGTTTGAACCTTAGCGGGGTGTTTATGCAATAAATAGCCAAGGTCTGTGGCGGGGTAACGTGTAGTGGTAATAGTTAATAACATAGGTTCATCTGTACGTCATAAAATTATCCGAAGATAATATTTTCTGCTGTTCCCGCCCAATGCGGCTGAAAAATGAGCCATAGCCACGAATGAATTTGAAAATACAATTTAGTCTACTATATTTGTAGACTTACCAATATTCCATCGACCCTTTAAAATCTTACATTATGTCCAGGAAGTTACATTTTGAAACATTACAGGTTCACGCAGGATATAACCCCGACCCTACCACCAAATCGGCTGCGGTACCTATTTACCAGACAACATCCTATACTTTTGACAATGCAGAGCATGCGGCAGATTTGTTTGAGCTGAAGCAGTTTGGCAACATCTACACCCGCATTATGAATCCTACCACTGATGTGTTTGAAAAAAGGGTGGCTGCACTGGAAGGCGGCGTAGGTGCACTGGCAGTAGCTTCCGGACAGGCGGCTCAATTTATTGCCCTTCATAATATCCTGCTGCCGGGAGACAACTTTGTAACATCGTCTTATCTCTATGGCGGCACCTACAATCAGTTTAAGGTAAGCTTTAAAAGGATCGGTGTGGAAGCGCGTTTTGCAGACCTCGACAACCTGGAAACCTTCGAAAAACAAATCGATGAAAATACCAAAGCTATTTATGTAGAAACCATCGGCAACCCTGGCTTCGCTATCCCTGATTTCGAAAAACTGAGTGCTATTGCCCGCAAACATGACCTGCCACTGGTTGTAGACAATACCTTCGGGGCTGCCGGATATCTGAGCCGTCCGCTGGACCACGGCGCCAACGTTGTAGTACAGGCAGCTACCAAATGGATAGGCGGACATGGCACCAGCATTGGCGGTGTGATTGTTGACGGTGGTAATTACAACTGGGGCAATGGTAAGTTCAAACAGTTCAGTGAGCCGGATGATGCTTATCACGGCATGAAGTTCTGGGAAGTATTTGGCAGCCATAGTCCATTCGGCAACATTGCCTATATCATCCGCGCCCGTGTGACCGGCCTTCGCAGCTGGGGCCCTGCACTGGCTCCGCAGAACTCCTTCCTCTTCCTGCAGGGCCTGGAAAGCCTCTCTCTGCGTGTACAACGGACGGTGGACAATGCCCTTCACCTGGCCCAGTGGCTGCAAGAGCAACCACAGGTAGAATATGTGAACTATCCCGGTCTGCCAGACAACAAATACCACAACCTGGCTAAAAAATACCTGCAGAACGGCTTTGGTGGCGTGCTGAGCTTCAAAATAAAAGGAGGCAAGGAAGCAGCGGATAAATTCGTACAGTCGTTACAGTTAATCTACCACCTGGCTAACGTAGGCGACAGTAAAACACTCATCATTCACCCGGCTACCACTACCCACTCGCAGCTCAGTGAACAGGAACAAAAAGCAGCCGGCGTAGAACCAGGCCTGCTCAGGATTTCCCTGGGAGTGGAACATATAGAAGATATTAAAGAAGATATCAGACAGGCGTTTAGTGCGTAATATTGTCCCAGGGCTGAAGCCCTGGGCTATCTTGCTAAAGCCCAGGGTTATCTTGCCTGAGCCTTGGGCTATTTTTTGCAAGCATTGCTAATCTCCTTTCCCTAGTTTGATCTTTACTTTGCCATCACTACCCGACACAGCATGAAGGCGGATAATGATTCCCCGCCGGCTTCTGCGTCGTTTTTCTTCCTTATCTGTGATGCCCGAATCCTTTGCCGGGTTACGCAAAGGAATTTCCATATTGATATTTGTGCCTCCTGCAAAACCATAAACGCCGTTGAGGTCTATATTGACTACACTGGAGGCTATACGCATGGGAGGAATATTAATTTTAGTCCCCTGCAATTGCAGGGTATTGCTGAGGTTTTCAAATGTAACGCTGTCGAGGCGACGGCGGCGGAACAGAAAATTACCGATATCTTCCAGCGGCCCGAAATTAAGCAGGGCGCCATTTTTCAGATTGAAGTTGACTGTACCGAACAGTGAATGTTTAACCAGATTTCCATTGTCGAGTACATTTCCTTTGATGTCTGCTTTAGCAGATACAATACCTCTGAGGTTCTCTGACTTCAGAGCAGACTGGCCAAAGTTATCAAAAGCATAAAACAGCTGTGCAATGCGGACGTTGGCGATATTAGCATTTACTTTGAAAGTATTGTTCACACCTTGCTGATGCACACTACCGGACACCTGGGCGGTACCACCTGCATGCTGGAAGGCCATTTTATGCAACAACAGATCTGATGCCGTCAGTGACAGGACGGCCGACACGCGCTGGGCCGTAAAATGCTGAAACACCACTTTATCCAGCAGTACGTCCATCCTCACATTACTGGCTGCCAGCACTTTGTCCAGCTGTTTGCCCACACGGCTGAGCTCCTGGGCTTTCTGATGAGGATCAGGTACCTTTCCTTTCTTACGGGCACCCAGAAAACTCGTAAACTCGTTCAGGTCTACCAATGCACTTCTGATTTTCCAGTCCAGCTCTATTTTCTCCGGCGCGGCGAAGTACAGGTTGAGTAAATTACGAACTGTTCCTTCCATTTGAAGGGCACTTTTCTGCGATTGTAACCGTACATTTTGTACCAGCAGATCCTGACCTGTGAACTGCAGCGTGGCGCTACAGTCATGGAACGTAAGGTCACGTGGCAGATAGGTAAAACCACCATTCTGTATTTTAACCACCCCTTGTAGCGAAGAAGGGGTATTATCATTTTTCAGTACTGGCCCGGTATAGTTAAGATCGGCCGTGGCAGTGCCTTCCCTGAATTCAAGCGGCACATCTCCTGCTGCCGTATTAAGATGGGACAGCGGAAACGCAGATTCGAAATGTCCATGTAACAGCGGCTGTTTAAGGTTCACCACACGAATAGTGTCTGCCTTCAGGGGTATTCTCCCCAGTGATGCCTGCAGCTGGAATATATTAACTGCGGAGTTTTCATCACTATGTCCGGCGCCCGGTATCACCTCATTGTTGAACCGCCCGGTAAAACTACAGTTCTCCCATTCTCCCATATCAGTGACCAAAGTATTGCGGGAGGTTTTCCAGGTCACCACCACATGCGGGGTATCCCGGTATTTCATATGTCCCTGCAGGGTAGCTTCAGCATCCAGCGGAGCTGTCAGCTGGATGTTGGCGAGTTTACCGGAGATGTTGGGAGACAGCCAGGAGGAGGCGTCCTTCAGCAATACCTGATTGGCGTTGATTCTGAGGAAGAATGGTGGTGGCTTCTCAGAAAAGTCAAAGGTTCCTGCAATCTGTACGGGGGTGGCATCTATCTTTATCTCTTGTTGGGGTACAATCAGCTGTTTGGTAGCCTTTTTATAAAACAGTGAGAGATTTAGTCTGAGGGTTTTATTTTTCAGGTAACTCCCTTTGTTGGTATTAAAGGCAAAATCCCTTGCTTCCATCCGGGAACGCATGTCCAGGTGCGTACCAGAATCGGTACTGTTGAGCCGGCCGTACATTTCCTGGATGTCGAGCTGGAAAAGTTTAAACTTCTGCCGGTTGTCTATTACGAAAGTAATGTGCGCTATGGAGAAGCGGTGGATATTAGCCTCCTGTGATCCGCCTTTCTTTTTACCGGCATTACCTGTCAGCACAGCAGTATTGCTGTATCCTGTACTGTCTGTATACAGGTAAATGATACCTTTTTCGAGAGAGACTTCTTTTACATCTACGTGCTTGCGTAACAGTGATAACGTATTCACCCGTACGAAAATATAATCCAGGTCAATCAGCGCATGATGATGCTGTTGCCAGAGACTATCATGCAGTTCTACTCTTTTAAGCGCCAGGGATACATTGGGAAAACTTCTGAAGAAGGAGGGTTCCATATCTCCAATGGAAAACTCTCCGTTGATGTTCTCATTCAGCTGATCTGTAATCTGCCGGAGGAAGGTAGTTTTGTTGGCTTTCATGTACCAGGCCAGTCCAAGTAACAAAACAATGACCAGTGCAATGAGGCTTCCCGCTGTAATCAACATGACCTTTAGCCATTTACGCATGTAGTGGAAGTTTTAATGCTATAACAGTCAAATACTTAAACAGTTTACGAAATTTCTCTGATTTATGACGCGTGGGAGCTGAGTGCTTTGCACTATGGCATAAAAAAAACAGCGAAGAGATATCTCTTCGCTGTTTATATAAAACATCCTTAATTGAAAAATGCTGCTGTTAATCGTCCAGTTTGAGTACCGCGAGAAACGCTTCCTGTGGTACTTCCACGTTTCCGATCTGACGCATACGTTTTTTACCTTCTTTCTGTTTCTCGAGCAGTTTACGTTTACGGGAGATGTCACCACCGTAACATTTGGCGGTAACGTCTTTACGCATAGCGCTGATGTTTTCACGGGCAACGATCTTAGCACCGATAGCTGCCTGAATAGCGATGAGGAACTGCTGGCGTGGCAGCAGGTCTTTCAGTTTTTCGCACAGCTTGCGACCGAAGTCCTGCGCTCTGCTGCGGTGGATCAGGGCGCTTAAGGCATCCACTTTATCACCGTTGAGGAGGATATCCATTTTCACGATATCGCTGTCGCGGAAACCGATCGGTGTGTAGTCGAAAGAGGCATAACCACGGGTCTGGCTCTTCAGTTTATCGTAGAAGTCGAAAACGATCTCTGTAAGCGGTAATTCAAACATGAGCTCTACGCGGGTGGTGGTGAGATAGCTCTGGTTAAGGAGAATACCACGTTTACCCAAACAGAGGGTCATAATGTTACCAATATATTCCGGTTTGGTGATGATCTGAGCACGGATGAATGGCTCTTCGATCCTCTCCATACGGGTAGGATCGGGCATTTCGCTCGGGTTGTTCACAATCACGACACCTTCGTTGGTAGTATGTGCAATGAAGCCTACGTTTGGAACGGTGGTAATAACGGTTTGATTAAACTCCCTTTCGAGGCGTTCCTGGATAATTTCCATGTGCAGCATTCCAAGGAATCCGCAACGGAAACCGAAGCCGAGTGCCTGAGATGTTTCCAGCTCATAGGTGAGGGAAGCGTCGTTCAGCTGGAGTTTGTCCATACATTCCCGCAGCTCTTCGAAGTCTTCGGTCACTACAGGGAAGATACCGGCAAATACCATTGGTTTTACTTCCTGGAATCCTTTGATACCTTCTACACAGGGGTTGGCCGCCAGGGTGATAGTATCACCCACCTTTACTTCCTTGGCGCTTTTGATGCCGGTGATGATATATCCTACATCGCCTACATTTACCTCTTTTCTGGGGTCCAGGCCCAGTTTGAGGATACCCACTTCATCTGCTTCATATTCTTCGCCGGTATTAACAAATTTGATTTTGTCGCCTTTTTTGATGGAGCCATTGTATATGCGGAAATATGCAATGATACCACGGAAAGAGTTGAACACGCTGTCGAAGATCAACGCCTGCAGCGGTGCATCCTGACTGCCTTTAGGGGCAGGGATGCGGGTAACAATCGCTTCCAGGATTTCTTCGATACCGATACCGGTTTTACCGGACGCCAGCAGGATATCTTCGTCTTTCACGCCGATCAGTTCGATGATCTGGTCTTTCACCTCTTCAATCATAGCACCTGGCATATCAATTTTATTGATAACAGGGATGATTTCCAGGTCATTTTCCAGGGCGAGGTAGAGGTTGGAGATAGTTTGCGCCTGGATACCCTGAGCAGCGTCTACCAGCAGCAGCGCACCTTCACAGGCAGCCAGTGCACGGGATACTTCATAGGAGAAGTCTACGTGGCCGGGGGTATCAATCAGGTTGAATGTATATTTTTCACCGTTTTTGGCGGTATAGTCCATTTGGATAGCGTGACTCTTGATGGTAATCCCCTTCTCACGTTCCAGGTCCATATCATCCAGTACCTGCGCCTGCATGTCACGGTCAGAGATGGTTTTGGTAAATTCCAATAATCGGTCGGCCAGGGTACTTTTACCGTGGTCAATATGGGCAATGATACAAAAATTGCGAATATTCTTCATATGTTGATTTACTGGTCTATTGGCGGTTAATTGTCCCCTTTAAACCTTTTACAGGGCGCAAAGGTATTGAAATTAGTTTATTAGTCAGCGGTTTCAAGCGATTATGTTTTGATAAACATGCTATATGCGGATTGTCAATTTTTCATATATTAGTATAAATCCCTTCCCAGGGGTTATTTTATTCACCTAAAAACAATAGTATGGACCTGAAAGCACAATTTGAACAAGCCGTAACCGACAGTAAAACCCTCTCTGAGAAACCGTCCAACGACATCCTACTGCAATTATACGCCCTTTACAAACAAGGTAGCATAGGAGATAACGATACCGAACCGCCTTCCAACCCCTTCGATTTTGTGGCTAAAGCCAAACATGAAGCCTGGGCAGCCCTGAAAGGGAAAACCCAGGAGTCGGCGATGCAGGATTATGTTGCCCTTGTAAAAGAGTTACAGCAAAGCCACTAACAACCGCTGATGTTATTTGATTTTTCTAATGCTCCTGATAAGCATCCATCTTCGCTCATCAGGAGCATCAGGAAAATCAGTAACGAGCACATTCAAATTAAAATTCAGCTACAAGGTTACTGCGTCGTAACATTATCATCAGGGTTTACGTCGGGCACCCAGGTGCTTCCCAGCGTTACCTTTTTAATCTTTTTGGGAGATGTGAACGACAGGTTTACTGTTTTATTTCCTTTTTCCCAGACTGCTATGCTTTTGTGCAGTTTAAGTGTTGTATTATCGTCGAAATAAACCGTTACATCTACCGGTACGGGTTTGGTTCCTTTGGAAAGAATACTGATGTCGCAATTCTGTCCTTTACGGGTAACCTTTTCGATCGCCAGGTCGGGGTAGCCACTATCAAAGAACCAGCTTTTCCAGAACCAGTTCAGGTTTTTACCGGATCCCGTGTTCATACAGTTAAAGAAATCATATGGCTGCGGATGTTTACCATTCCACAGGCTGATATAATGATGCAGCGCTTTCATGAACAGGCTGTCGCCCAGCATATCCTTTACATACAGATAACCCAGGCCCGGTTTGGGATAGGAGTTTGTCATGTAGGCATCTGTCAGCTGGTTGGACGGAGTCATGATAGGCACGTCCTGCAGTTTGCCGGCGATGTTGTTATAGTTGGACATACCGTAATTATCCACGATGGTAGAGTCTATCATGGGTGAGATGATCCATTCCCCGATCGTTGCCCAACCTTCGTCCATCCAGGCGTAGAGCGTTTCATTGGTACCCATGTAAAAAGGGAACATCGTATGAAAGATCTCATGGTCTGTCAGCTCTATGGCTGCGGCTTTATTGGCCACCGGGTTATCATTTACCATCATGGGATACTCCATTTGGTCGAGGCCGTCGAACACACTCACATGTGAATACGGGAAAGGCCATTTAGGGAACTGGTGGCTCATTTTATCCACGGTGGTCCGTGCGAAGTCAATGACCTCAAAATAGTCCAGGTGACTGGGATTAAAAGCCACATCTACCCTGCTCCGGCGTTTGGTGTTATGGTCCACCTCCACGCTGGCAGCCTTCCACAGGTAGTGGTTGCTGGTGGCAAAAGCAAAGTCCGGCACGTTGGCAGCCTCAAAGCGCCAGGTATTGACCGGATTGTTTTTTGAAATCTTTCCTTTGCGAAGATCTTCCTTGTCGATGATATCTATCACCTCGTTACTTTTTTCAGCGCGGGCAATGCGTTCCAGATAAGTATCGTTATATACTTCCTGCCCGTTTTTCAGATCACCGGTAGCCCATACCTGGTAATTGCCCGGCACGGTAATGGCTACCCGAAAATCGCTAAAGTCGTTGTAAAACTCGGTAACGCCGGTGTAGGGTATCATATCCCAGCCACAGATATCATCGTATACGGCTACACGCGGAAAGAAGTAGGCGATGAAGTAAGCACCGGTATCTACAGAGCCTGTACGGATATGTGTGTTCTCATTCAGTATGTAGGAGAAGTCAAGGGAGATGGAAGTCTGTTCACCGGGAGCCAGTTCATTGATGGATACAGGCATGTTGGTACCTACAATGGATGGAGCTGATTTCTGCACGCCTTTGACCTTGAAATTAGTGATGGACACTCCCTTGTGGAGGTCATCCGCCGTCACCACCATATTACGGACGGCGCCATGCTGGAAGAGGTTGGAGAACAACTTAAAGTTCAACATCCGCAAGGTATCCGGACTATTGTTGGTATAAACGATGGTTTCTGAGCCGGACACCTGGTTGGTAGCAGGTTCAAATTTCACCTGAATATCGTAACTGGCCTTATTCTGCCAGTATTTGGGGCCTGGGGCACCGCTTTCACTGCGGGTGTTTTTGTCATACGCCTGCCGGATGTTTCGCGGCATGAACAGGGATTGTGCGACCAGTTGTTGCCAGCCTCCCAGCAACAATAATAAAAGAATACGCTTTGTCTTCATAAATCAATCATAAATGCTCCTGTTGACAGGAAGCGGTCATGATTCAAAAGTAGGTATTTAGGCGCGTAAAAATATTTTTCAGCAGGCGTCATTCAACAATTAAAGATCAGTGTCCCGTCCGGGCGCTGTCTGCCTTGGCCTTTACTGCGGTGCTGTCCGGGCGGCGGGTGGCAGAGTCCTGCCCCATATAATAAGCTCCGGTGGTGTTTTTAACAACCACTACCCTCGGGGCCAGACTATGCCGTTTACCGGTGTAACTCGTTATCACACCTTGCTGTTCCATGTCTTTCATTGTTTTTTTATCAAAGAGATATTGAGGATGTTTTTCCGGGCGCAGTCCTTTGTCGAACTGAGCTTCAGCGCCCATAGCGGGAGCTGAATAAATCTTCCGGGAAATCTTCCGGGAGTTGTTGCAAGCCCATAGCAACACTAAAAGTAACCAGCTGTGTCTCATGCAAAAACGGATAATGGGGTGAGTATAGGTAGGGGGACAATGGGTACTTTTTTAACAAATGGGATTCATATCTGTTTATTATCCTAAAAAAACAGGTCAGATTTTGTAATTAGAGGAAGGTGCATTAAATTTAACTGATATTAATTGATTGTCATTCCCTTGTTTACTAATATTTTATATATTTAAGCCCTGTTTAGTGTCCCGATGAATCCCTCATCCAGACTAAATTGAGAAAAAAGTTATTATCAACAAATCACTATGAAAGTATCTACAACCAGCTTCCCGAGCGTTTTTGAAACGGCATTTGGGAACACCGAAAATTCAAGCAAAGACCTACTCAACGGCTTGAAGATCAAAAAAGATGAAACCTGGTATCTGGTGGGCAATCTGGCCAAGAGAGGAGGAATCAACCCGGGAAGGATCACCAACGCTGCCCCTACCGAAGAAGACTATGAAATCCTGTTCAAAGCAGCCTTGCTCAATACAGCGGATAAAGTGCAACAGCCTATTGCACTCACCATGGGATTCCCCTTTTCTACCTACAATGTCTACAAAACAGCGGCAGAGCAGTTTTTAAGCAAAAGACATTTTCTGATCGACTATGATACACAGACTTTCAATACCAAAGGCTCCTTTAAAAAAGCCATGTTTGATATTGAAAAATATGAGATCATCCCTGAAATTGTAGGTGGTATCATCGGGCTGAAAAAGACAATCAATGAACCGCAGTTGGACAACTTCATCGCGATCAGTATCGGCTTTGGTACGATAGAAGGAGGCATGGCCACCGGCGATGGCCTGGTACACCGTACCTGCTTCAGCTCTCACGGCATCCGTTATGCTGTCAATAACCTGACCCGTGAGCTGAACCAGAAACATTATCTGGAGATGAAAAACGAGCATCAGGTGGATGATGCCTTTATGAAAGGGTCTATTTTCACCAACCGTAAGCGGATCGACCTGCGTGAAATGCGTAAAGGAGTACTGACACAGTACTATAAAGAAGTGGTTTCCCCGCTGATGCGCAGTTACTTTACCGACCTGGATTTTGAAGCCTGCGAAAAAATTTACCTGATGGGTGGTGGTGCTTACTATAAAGAGCTGACCGATGCCTTCCAGGAAGAATTCAGGGATTTTGTTCCAGTGGAAGTAGCACCTGAACCTGAAAAACTCATGAGTATTGGTTATCTTTACAATAGTCTTCGGATTTCGGACAACAAACCTCAACGGAGTGTAGGATTAGACCTTGGTAACTCCAGCTCTATCATTTCCACTTTCGATGACGACCATCAACCAATTGTAAACAATCCCATTCCCATCACCCTCTAATTTGTTTGTGTGAGAAGTGCGAGACATTTTTTCCGAAACATCATTGTACCGGGAGCATTTCGTATCCCTAAAGAAGTATCCGTAAACGGCAGCATCGACGCTACCATTTCGGGGCGGATAGATGGAAACGTTAAAGGCAACGTAAAAACTACCGGTAAGCTGGTAGTGAGTGAAACCGCCAGTATACGTGGGCATATTTATGCTTCCGACCTCGTTGTACATGGAAAAGTGTATGGAGACGTGTATATCAGTAACAAAGCACACATCAGTAACCAGGCTTTTGTAAAGGGAGATGTGAATGCCATCGTCCTTGAACTGGAAGAAGGTGCCGTAGTAGAAGGCGCCATCCGTAAAAATGTACAGCCAGTACTCAAAACGGAAACACCTCCTGTTGCAGACCATCACCATCAGGTGGTAGGCGAGGCAATCCCCGCTCCTGCTGCGCCCGCAGCCAATGAAGAAGAAGAAGAACAGACCACCAGCTGGTTCTAACTTGTCCTGACTAAACAACGTATAGATAATAACGTTATTTAGAGAGGCTGCCTGGAATTCCAGGCAGCCTCTTTTATGAATACATAATCCCTTTATTTTTTCAATGGCGTCAGCAGGTGAGTGAGTCCATTCATTTTTATGACCAGCATTGTTTCCAGCATCATGCCCAGCTTCCCCTTAGGAAAACCGTTACGCTGGAACCATTCCAGATAACTGACCGGCAGGTCACACAAAACCACATCTTTATACTTCCCAAAGGGCATCTTCATGGTCACCAGCTGTTGCAATATCTCCGGGTTAGGTTGTGTCATCTCCATAAAAAATCACTTAAAATGGGGCAAGTTAAAACTATCACCCGTATTTACCATTCTTCTTTACGCCCAATATTTTTATATTGTTAAAAAATATCCTGCTATGAAATTGTACTGTATGCTTTTATGCCTGTTAATGGCTACAGCCTGTGTGCAACCCGGAGGCAGAAGCAGCCTCACCAATCCCAACATTCAGGTAGTAAATGGAATGTTTGCCGCATTCAATGAACATGATTGGCAAAAGATGGCCTCCTATTATGCTGATTCAGCACTGTTCCTCGACCCCGCCTACGGACACGAACCAGTTATACTTACCCGCCGGCAGATGGTAGAGAAATACCAGGAACTGCATAAAATACTCCCGGATGTACAGGATGAAGTAAAAGAAATCTATGCCGATAAAAACCACATCATTGTTGAATTTATATCAAGCGCTACCGGCCAGGATAGCAAAAAATGGCAGTTACCCCTCTGTGTGGTTTTTACCATAGAGCATGGCAAGATCATCAGTGACCGTACCTACTACGACCAGGAATAAACAACTATCAACGTTTCAACAAGCCTCCGTTCTGCAGCGCGTCTGCCACCTTTTTAGCATACGCAGCAGCAAAGGATTCCAGGCTGTTGGGGTTGTAGGTTTCTGACTGACCGGACCATACCAGTTTTCCGTTCTGGCCCAGGTCATACAGATTGCTTTCCATGAAGTAGATTTTGTCGGTGGTATAGTATCCCGGCGAATATACCGAGTTGTACATATAACCGTAGTATCCCCAGAAATTGCCGTACCAGCCGTATGCAGGATAGGGTGCATACATTACTGTGCCCGGTACATACCGGGTTTCGGATTCCTTATTGACAAGGGATACGGTCAGCACCGCATGAAAACCAGCCGCTTCAATTTTGCCTGAAGCTGCTTTTATGGACTCTTCCTTTTTAGGGTCAAAGTTAGGAGGAAACAGGTCCGTGCTTTTACCGGCCGCCACCCCATGAGCCTGCAGCTGGGTAGCCAGTTTGTTTTCCACGATTCCACGGGCAGTAAGGTTGGAGCTCAGGCCCGCTACCAGGATATTATGATAACCACCAGACTGGGCAGAAGGATCCTTCCAGGTACCAGTCATGTGTACGCTTGTGCCGCAAGCTACCAACAGCAGCAAACCCAGCAGCATCCAACATCTCTGCAGGCCTCGGCTTAAAGTTGCAATTTGTGTACGCATAAACTTTTTTTTAACAATAACTGGCAAAAAGGCTTATTATCTATATAGGTAACACCCACAAACTCAAAATGTTTAGGTCAAAATGGGTACATATAGCCGTGAACGTGAATTAATTATGCGTAATTGCTCACCATTTTATCGCAGAATAAAACGTACATTTATAACCTAGTGACCGCTATACAATATGTATAAGAATAATGGAGAACTGAAAACACTGTTGTTGGTAGACGATGATCAGGACGACCAAGAGCTGTTTAAGTTGGCACTGGCAGAACTCAATCATCCGATACTCTGTTTTACAGCAGGCAATGGCCAGGAAGCACTGGACCAGCTATGTACCCGTGCTTACCGCCCAGACCTGATTTTCCTGGACCTGAACATGCCATTGATGAATGGTATTGTGTTTCTGGAAAGGATCAAAGACATAGAACACCTGAAAGACATCCCGGTGATCATTTACAGCACCAGCGATGAACCCCGCGAGATGTCTACCGCCCGCTCTATGGGCGCGGTAGATTATATCATTAAACCAGCCCGGTTTAATGAGCTGTGTAAACTTTTACAGGTAGTGTTAACCAGGGGAGCAACGACCCCATTTCAGCAAGACTAGGCTTCCTGCCGGCAGGCAAAGGCCACCCGATAAAATTCATATCCTTCCTCCTTCTCTCTTCCCTCCAGATAAAGTGCTCGGTATTCATCAGCTCCCAGGTCTTTCATCAATGTAAAGCCATACTGTTTTAAATAAGCACTGAGTGCTTCCGGCTCAAAACCAAAGGTCCATTTCTCTTCCAGGCCCGCCACATCATTTAGCAGTTTTTCTGCCCCTATAAAAGAGGTCGGGTTTTTCAGCACGTCCAGGTGGACGTAAGTAAATATCACATGGGAACCTGCCGCAAAACGTTGCAGAAAGGCAAACGTGTTGTTGATGGCTTCAGCGGTGAGATAGTTGGTCACACCCTCCCAAATAACCGCAGTAGGCAATGAAAAGTCGAAATGATGCTGTGCACTCAGCTGGTCGAGGCTCTGGCGGTTGAAGTCAATCTGGTAATACCGGATATGTTTGGGTATATGCAGCTGACTCAACCTCGATAGTTTATACTTTGCCGTATTGGGATGATCGATCTCTATTACCGGGATATTGTGTAAAAAAGGTAATCGCAGGCCGCGGGTATCGAATCCGGCTCCCAATATCATCACCTGCTTTGCTCCTTTGCGGACAGCTTCTTCCAGCAGTTCGTCGATAAGCCGGGTACGGGCGATGCCGGAAGTATAGGCGCCGGGAATTTTTTTATGAATAATGTTTTCAGCCATACTGCGAAAAGCCCGCAGGTGACTTAATCTGGCAGCTATCCTCAATCCGGCAGGCAGAAAAAGATGCGCATATTTATCAGTGAATAATCTGCTGGTTTTGGAACGGGTTGTTTCCATTGCACGGAATAACGCCATATACTGGGCTGTTTTACTCGTGGCAGTAGCCTTCATAGTGTTGTGTCTTTTTTGGGAGAAAGACAATTTACATAATCGGGCCCAATTTTCACAACCTTATTTTAGGGAGATGCGATCATAGGGTATATAGTTCTCCCATTCCCATGGCGTGTATACGTCACCGATAGCAGTAGCCAGCAGCTCTCTGAAAATACTTTCCCCGTTGTCACTATTAGTCATGATGGCAATAGCGATCTGTTTATCCGGGAAAGCGATGGTATAATGCCCCCATCCTTCGCTATGGCCTTCCTTAAAAAATGCGATCCCATATGGGGTTTTGAGCAAGCCGATGCCAAGGCCGTAAAAGATGGTAGTAGTAGCAGGTGTTTTATCATATACCCAGGCGTCGTTACCAAATTGTTTTTTGGATAGTACAGCTATCTGCGGCCGCCGCATTTCTGTTATGCTTTTACTGCTCAGCCCCTCGCCGGTGAGCATGGCAGTAATAAAGCGGTCCCAATCGGTGATGCTGGTATACAGGGAGCCTGCAGCGTGCGGACTGGTCCGCTGATCAAACTCGTATGGATGTTGCAGGCTGTCATGTCCCAGGCAATGCCTGTCATTAAAGACCGCCTGCCAGATATAGCTGCTGCGGTCCATCCCTAATGGTTTAAACACTTCTTCCCGGGCGATGGTCTCATAACTTTTGCCGGTGAGCTGTTCCAGTACAAACTGCAGGAGATAGAGCCCTTCCCCGGAGTAACCATAGAGGGTACCGGGATCTGATTTGATATGCAGTTTGCCGTCCAGCTCAAAGCCACGGTAGTTGGGAAAGCCGGTAGTATGATCGAGGCACATGCGGGCGGTGATAGACTCGTATCTTTTATCATTGCGGATATCCTGATAACCTCTTGTTTTTTTGGTGAAGACATAATCTGGTAAAGGTTTAGGAAGATATTTCACCAGTGGTGTATCCAGATCAATAATATGCCGTTCAGCGAGTTTCATCACGCAATAGGCAAATACAGCCTTGCTATAGGAACAGGCCCAGAAGATAGTACTGGTGTCCATTGGGATGCTTTTGGATTTATCTGCAAAGCCAAAAGCCCTGACATATACCGGTTTGTTTTTATTGAAGACGGATACAGTCATGCCGGTCACCTGTGCGGTATCTATGAGTTGCCGGATTCGGGTGGTGAGGGAGTCTGCGGAGATGGTAGTGTTATTGATACGCTGGATACGTTGCCCCTGGGTATGACCGCAGAACAGGAGGACAATCAGCAGCGTAGCGAGTAGTGCTTTCATTATAACGTGTTTTTGCTGACGAGGAGAGCAAAAACATGCCGAAAACATAAAGAATTGATTTAAAACAACTTAAACACAACCTACTCAGCTAAAAACGTCCGGAAATGGCCATCCTTGTGCGATCTCGTAATATGCTGCACAAAAAAACCGGTGTCCGCCGCGGGTGGTTTCATATTTTTTTGCGATTATTGCAATAATATCCATATTTTTAGAAAATATTCTAAATCGCACCGCGAAAATGAGCCACTCTTTAAATATTGACAAATTAGATTTGCAAATCATTTCGGAAATGTCAACTGATGCCGGCATCTCCTATGCAGAGCTGGGGAAAAAACTATTTGTTTCCGGGGGTACTATCCATGTACGTATCAAAAAGCTGCATGAAATGGGCGTTATCAAAGGTACCCGCCTGCAGGTGAACCTTCGGGCAATTGGTTACGACGTACTGGCTTTCATTGGCATCTACCTCGAGAAAAGTTCACTGTACGAAAGTGTAGCCAAACAGTTACTGAAGATCCCGCAGGTAGTACGGTTAAATTATACCACCGGCGCCTACAGCATGTTTGCAGAGATCATCTGTAAAGACAGTGCGGAACTGCGTAAGATCCTCCAGGATGATCTGCAGCATATCAAAGGGATAGAGCGTACCGAAACCATTATTTCCCTGGAAGAAAGCTTCTCCAGGCCAATCAATGTCAGCGAGGTGCTTTAAAGACTTTGTATTAGTATAAAAAGCCAGGCGGCCATCGACACTATGTCAATGGCCGCCTGACTTTTTATGTTCTTTTAACTGATGCCCAGCTTGCGGGTATCGCGGGTACCGGCATACAGTTCGTATTCAAGGAGACGGCAATCGAGGGTACTATTGTAGAATTCAATCCTGCGTTTGGCTTTAAGGCCTATTTTCTTTGCCAGGTCGAGATTACCGGTAAAAATGTAACCGTGGTAGCCTCCGCATTTTTGTTTCATGAAGTCACCAATACGGCTATACGTTTCTTCCAGTTCGGTGATTTCTCCGAGGCGCAAACCATATTCCGGGTTCATGAATACCACACCGCCGGCATCCGGTGGCACAGGAGTAGCAGCAAAATCGCAGACGGAGAAAGTGATCATATCGGCCACTCCGGCAGCTCTGGCGTTTTTACGGGCATTCTCTACGGCCTGGGGGCTCAGATCAGTAGCAATGATACGCAGTTCGGGCACTTCAACGATTTGTTTTTCCAGCCGGCCCCTCTCCTCGTGATAAACGTTTTCATCATAGCCCTGCAGGTGCATGAAAGCGTAATTGTTGCGAAAAAGGCCCGGGCGGCTGTTGGTGGCAATCAGGGCTGCTTCAATGGCCACGGTACCGGAGCCGCACATTGGGTTAATAAAAGGAGCTTTGCGATCCCAACGGGTAGCCAGGATAGTGGAGGCAGCCAGGGCTTCCAGCATGGGCGCCCGTCCGGGTATTTTGCGGTAGCCGTGACGGCCCAGAGAATCACCGGAGGTATCTATAAATATTTCTGCTTCTTCATTTTTCCAGAAAAGATGAATGACTGCACCGTTCAGCTCAGCCCCGGTAGAAGGTCTTGTGCCGGTTTTATCACGCATACAGTCTATCACCGCATCTTTCACACGCAGGTTGGCGAACATGCTGTTTTTAATAGTATCGTTCTGTACATTGCTGGTAATGGAGAAATAACCATCCGGATGCAGGAGTGTTTCCCAGGGAATTGCTTTGACCCGCGCATAGATTTCGTCGGCATCCCGGGCGTCAAATTTCCGGAGGCTGTATAAAACCTGGCTGGCACAGCGCAGGTTCAGATTAAGCCGGATACATTCATTGATAGAGGCAAACAGGCGTACACCCGTTACAAAAGTTTCTTCAACCTTAAAACCCAACTCGTTTACTTCCTGTTCCAGGTAAGGCGTCAGCCGCTTGTGGCAGGTGATGGTTACCGGTGCTTTCTTCGTGTATAAAGACGTCATCCGGCAAATGTACGGATTTAGGGATTTACGGATGGATTTAAAGAATTGCCCATCCGTAAATCCCTGTATGGTTAAATCTCGTTGGCTGCTGTGAGGATAACGGGTTCACCATCTGTAATAACGATGGTATGTTCATGCTGGGCTACAAAACCACCTCTATTACCAATCAGTGTCCAGCCGTCCTGAGCCTGGTTGGCATAATTGGAGCGGGTGGAAATAAATGTTTCCACAGCCACGACGCTGTCTTTGCGGAAACGCTCCTTATTACGGCGTTCGTAGCAGTTCAGGATATCTTCCGGTGCTTCGTGCAGGCTTCTGCCTACACCATGCCCTGCGAGATTGCGGATCACGGTGAAGCCTGCGCGTCCGGCTTCGTTTTCAATCAGTTTGCCGATATCGGCGATCTTCACGCCCCCTTTTATCTGATGAAGCGCTTTGTAGAGGATAGTGCGGGAAGCATCCACCAGTGGCTGATGCTGATGCAGGTCCTGCCCCAGTACAAAAGAGCCGCCGTTGTCTGACCAATAACCATCCAGCTCCGCAGACACGTCAATATTTACCAGATCTCCTTCCTGCAGGATCTTTGTTGCAGAAGGGATACCATGTGCGATCTCATTGTTTACGCTGATACAGGTCCAGCCTGGAAAACCGTATGTAAGTCTGGGAGCAGACTTTGCACCCAGCTTTTTTAATATTTCACCACCATACTCATCCACTTCTTTGGCAGACATTCCCGGCCTGGCATAGTACCTCATTTCCTTTAAAGTAGTAGCTACCGCCTCGCTCACTCTCTTCATTCCCTGTAAATCCGATTCTGATGTAATAGACATATCCACTGGTTTTGGTGTAGTTAAAGGTAGGGAAACCTCTGCAAAACATCAAATTGGCAAAGCTGTTTGTCTTTAGCAATCAATGTACTTCGCTGGTACATGATCCGTTAACCAAACATTGTTTGCAGACTTGTAGAACTTCACACCATCGCGGTGCATGCTGCCACTGCGTACAGTCAGTATTACCGGCAGTCCGCGCCGGGAGCCTACAGCCTGGGCTGTTTCCTTTAATTCGGACAAGTGTACATGATGGCGGCTCATCTTCAGCAACCCTTCCTTCCTGATAGATGACATAAATTTACTGACGGTGCCATGATAAAGATATTCCGGTGGCTCGGCCTCTTCCAGGTCCAGCGATACGTTGATGGAATGTCCCTGGTTGGCCCGGATACGGGTTTTATCTTCGTTGAAGGCAAACCGTTGTTTATCATTTTCTGCCACTACAATGGATAATTCCTCCAGTGTAAACTGTTGTCCTTTACGGCCCGCTTTAGCCATCAATTCCTGTACATCGGCCCATCCGTTGGCATCAAGTTTAAGACCAATGATTTCCGGGCTATGCCGGAGTATGAGACTAAGAAATTTGCTTATATTTTTTATTCTATTCGGATTCATGTTATGATAATTTGTCCCTTACTTCCATCAGTGCATAACCCAGCAGGTTTTGCCCTCTCCATCGCAAGGGATTTTCAATATGTTCGTGATCGGCTTTCATGCCAATGCCCCAGATAGCGTCTACAGGGCTGGCTTCTACCAGTACACGGTCTTTTGTGTTCAATAAAAATGTTTTCAGGTCTGCATGCTGTGAAAACTTCAGCAGGTTACCAGCGGCTACAATAGCTGATTTTTGCTGGTCCCATATCACGGGATCGAAACGGTGTACCTGCCTGCCGAGCTTTTTGGCGGCGGCGGGAGAACCGGCTTTTAGTATTTTCTCCAGTACTGCATCGTCTTTAAACAACCGGGCTTTTCCAGCCATCATCCAATGTTCGGCGGTAGGATACACGATGCCGTTTTCTTCGAAAGGCGCAGTCCACCACTGACTCAGGCAGCTTTGTGTGACGCGGCCATCCGGCGAAACCTGATGTCCCCAGAAAAAAAGGTATTTTATTTTTTCGTTTGCTTTATATTTTTTGATCAGCCATTGATTATCGTATAGCATATGACGTTATATTCTTTCTGAATGTATTAATGGTTTCCTGTTTTTCAGTGTTATCGTACACGGCAAAAACGATTTTGGAAAATGCGTGACGGAATCTGTCGTCGGCCTGCAGGAAGGAGGCAAACCAGGCTGCCACCTCTTCTTTGTTGTTACGGAACACGCCACATCCCCAGGCTCCGAGTATGAGTGTGGTCTGTTGATGTGCTATAGCCACAGACAACAACTTCTCCATCCTGGACAACATCACCGGTTTGATCCTGCCGATGTTCTGCGGTTCATTATCCTTTACCGCTCCGGCATTGACAGCAGGCGCTGTGATAACAGAGACGGTATAATAATCGTCCAACAGTGCATCCCTGTCGTTACGGAAAACGGGTACCAGCGGTGAGTATATCATATGGTCTGTGTAGAGGCAGGTACCACAGTTCCGGTTGGTCTGGTACATTTCACGTTGTGGCTCCAGACAACGATACAGGCCACTGGCTCTTGCCAGCGCTTCTTCCTGCGCATGTGCACCGCTCAGAAAGCCACCGCCTGGATTTTTGGCAGAGGCAAAGTTCAGGCAACATACATTATCCAGTTTTTCTTTTACCACCAGTCTGTAAGCAGCAGCGAAGGTACTTTCACCAGTCACCTCAATGGAGCAGTCATAATGGGGAGCTTTCCGGTCCCGTTCCATAAACACCTGCTCAAAGTCTTCCGGTCTGTATAATACGGAGTGATCTGCGGCATATTGCAGCGATTCTTCTATCACGACTTCTTTTCCTCCGGGGTTAGTATAGGAACCGTTGTTGAGGATATCCACTGTTTCCCAGGCTATTCTAGCCCTCTCCTGTTTTTTCATATGGTCTTCATTTTGCTCATCAGGTAATTGAAAGCGCAGAAGGGGTTATTGCTTCCTATGCTGATAAGGCGTTAATTTTTTGTTTACGTCAATCTGACGCAAAGTAAAACATTTTTATTTTAACAAACAACAATTTTTGCTGATACAGCGGAAATGGCGTTTCTCGTCAGTGACTTTCAGGATATTTATCATAAAGCTTATTATTGCTGTCATAAATTTTCAAGTATTGATCTATGGACATTTCAACTATTGCTGTCAAACTGTTTCCTGCTTACGAAGATGTTTTTTATGACGAGCAGGAAATGCATCAAAAGCATTTCCTGCCTTTATGTTCTGTAATGTTTCCATCGGCGGGCATCGCAGAAGGCCAATGGCTGCACTTTGTTTCTGTAAAGGAATTGTACGATGGAAGAGTTGGAGAACAATCCCGTGCTCATCATACCCGGTATAGCCAGCCCGACACTTTTGCCTTTGATGTGATAGACGGCAAGTATAAATTTGATGCAGACTGGCGTTTTTTTGGTGATCACCGTCAGATTGAGCCTGGAGCTTATCAGGAGAATTACACTGACCATGAAATAGCATATAACATGAATGAGTCGATGTATGCGCTGAAAAAGGCCTACTATCAGCAATTCAGGAAATTGTACCAGGGCGACTTTAACCGGCCCGGGTTAATGGTAGAGGACATCAGAAGACTGGAAAGACTGAGAGCACTGAGCCCTGATGATCTGAAGCAGGACCCGATAGACAACTATCTGGTCGAAAGGCAACAACAAAAGAAAGGTCGTCTTTTTGACAACATATACCCAGACCTTTTTCCGGACGAGGGCGACGTAATAGCGCCTGTGGATGAAGCAGGCAATCCTTTTACTTTCATTGGCAACCTGGACGGATACCATTTCCAGCATCACGCACCGGAGAATATCTGTTTGTTTTACGATCAGACACTTCAAAAAGCAGTTGCTTGTCTGGGCAACAGCTGAGACAGCGCACACTAGCTTCCGGGGCAAGTTGGCACATGAAAGAACAATGCAGGCAGTTGTGGGTTATCTGTAAAGCGGGTATGCCTGCATAAGTCTAAAAACACATTTATGAGAGTATTAATTGTGCTTACTTCCCATGATACGCTGGGTAATACCGGCCACAAGACCGGTTTCTGGATAGAAGAATTTGCGGCACCTTACTACGCCCTGGCCGATGCGGGGGCAGAGGTTACCATTGCTTCTCCGAAGGGAGGCCAGCCACCGATAGACCCCAAGAGTGAGCTGCCTGATTTCCAGACGCCCGCCACCAAACGATTCAATGAAGATGAAACATTAAAGAATAAACTGGCACATACTGCCAGGTTAAATGAAGTCATGGCGGATGACTATGACGCCGTTTTTTATCCCGGCGGACATGGCCCGCTATGGGACCTTGCCGACGATCCGAATTCCATTGCATTGATAGAAGAATTTTACCGGCAAAACAAACCGGTAGCTTTTGTTTGTCATGCGCCTGGTGTCTTAAAAAAAGTAAAAGCCCCCAATGGCGCATCTATTGTGAAGGGCAAGGAAGTCACCGGTTTCAGCAATACAGAGGAAGAAGCGGTGCAGCTCACGAAGGTGGTACCTTTTCTGGTAGAAGATGTTTTAAAGCAAAACGGAGGCATTTACAGCAAAGAAAAAGACTGGCACTCCTATGCCATCAGAGATGGGCTGCTGATCACCGGACAGAACCCTGCTTCCTCTGAAGAAGTAGCAAGGATTCTCATTGAAATGCTGTCCTGATATTACAGATTACTTTCCGGATGGCCGACAATCCGGGTATTACCGCAACAGAAGCGCAGGAAATAGAAACGCTGGTCACTCCCCTGCTGAACCGGCTCAAAGCCGGATTTAAAAGCTGATGATCTACCTCTTTAAAAACTGCGGTAGCCCGCTATTACAGGGAAACCCCCATAATAATTTCACTTATTTTGGTGTTAATACAATGCGTAATCTATTATCCACCTAACGCCCCTGCTCTTTAGATGCAACAGAAAAATGTTCCGCTGACGACAGCCGATACGCAGCTGCTGCAGCAACTGGAGACCCTGAACCCACAGGCAGTGAACAGTCTTAAAAACATTTACCGGAAAATGATCTGTAGCGGTTATCTGGTAAAGATGGAGTTAACCCCAGATCAGCTGCTGCGTTATATCTTTGATGACGGCCAGAGTATAGTGGTATGTCCATTACTTCCGCCACAGCAAGTGCAGGAGGAGCCATCACACTCCCTGATAGCAGAAGGACTTTCCTATCAGCCCGTAGTACTTGAAATCATCAGCCATCCCCATAAGCCTGATTTATTGTTAGCAGCCCGCTACGACAACTATCCTGCGCAATTGCAGCACCAGACAATACTCACAGCCAACCTATCCAGGTTGCGGAAAGAAACCGGTCTGGTGGCCCTGGTATTTGCAGTGGAGTTATGTGCGTTGCTGATTACGGTCTATACCGGCAGTTTCAATACTTCCATTATACTGATGGGCTGGGCTCCGCCACTGTCCATAGCAGGTATTGGTTTGATCATGATGATGAAAAAGTACCGCAGCAGCCTGAAAAAGGCTATCCATCAAACTATCGTAAGTGGTATCGTGACAGAAAGATTCTCCGATGGGAGGCTAAGCTGGTACCGGATCGGGGAACTACTGTTTGAAAGCGGAGATGGTACACTGGCGGTTCCGGGGCAGCCTTTGCAGGTGGTATTTACAACGGACTCCCGTGGTTCGCAGGGAGCGGTTTTTCATACCACAAAAGATTCTTCCCGTTTTTAACAGGCTAGTCCTTATTTTCGTCGCATGATTAATGCGATAGATCAATCCGGCATACTGGCCATCTCTACCCGGCTGCAACGGCTGGGCGAACTGTTACGAAAAGACGGACAACAGATCTATAAAGCCCATGGCATTGACTTTGAGCCTAAATGGTTTCCCGTGATATACAGCCTCCATGCCAATGAGTCACTGAGCGTTGTAGAGATTGCCAACGAAATTGGCTATACGCATCCTTCCACCATCAGTCTTCTTAAAGAACTGGAAGCCAAAAAACTGGTCCGTTCCCGGAAAGACAAGACAGATACCCGCAAACGCATGATCAGCCTGACTGAAAAAGGACAGCAGCTGGTAACGCAAATGAAGCCGGTGTGGGACATCATTACTGCAGCGCTGAACGACCTTACCAATAGCACCCATAACATCATGAACGCTGTGAATGAAGTGGAAGCCCGTTTCAAGGAAAAGAGCTTCTTTGAAAGAGCGGAAGAAATAAGAAAAGAACAGGGCCGCCAGTAGCCATAAGGCATCCCCTTCATTTTAAAATCCAACCTGAAACCCCATTACATCGGTCCATCCACTGCTATCTTTTACCATTATACCCACGGTGCTAAAATACGGACCAATCAGTCTGAGCAGCTATTCCTAAGCCTTATGTTGGCCATGACTATTTTTCGCAGATTTTTTTTAATTTATGTAGTCAACTACATATATTTGTATAAACGTTCACAACATGGCTATTACATACAAACCAATAGGCGATACTTATTCCGAAGCGGTAATCAATCTGATTTTACCGATACAGCAGCAGGAGTTTAATGTAAACATCAATCTGGAGGCACAACAGGACCTGCTGGCTATAGAAAAACACTATCAGCAGACGGGAGGTGGTTTCTGGGGAGCGTTTGACGGGGACAAGCTGGTAGGCACCATTGCGCTGATAACGTATTCACCGGATGCCGGGGCCTTGCGTAAGATGTTTGTACGCCGGGAATACCGGGGCAAGGAGTTCGGTATTGCCGGTGCCCTGCTCGATACCCTGCTGGAACATGCATCCACCAAGGGTATCAGGGATATATACCTGGGTACGGTTAACTTCCTCCATGCCGCCAGACGCTTTTATGAGAAAAAAGGATTTGACGAGATAGCGGCAGACAGCCTTCCGGCTGCTTTCCCAAGGATGGCGGCAGACGACGTATTTTATCATCTGCATTGTTGACCAGAAAGCCGGGAACAGGGCCATTGCTGTTTCCGGCCTATTTTTAAAACTCCGGACAGGGGAAAAAATTATCCCCCATCGTATACCGTTGCCCGTTAATTCCCATCCTGCACTGCTACAAGCTTCCACCCTTTTCATGCTCCGTTTCCGCCATTGTCCGCATAAAAATATGTGGATTAAGTTCTGGCCTGAATAACAAAAGAGAACGTTTTTTGTAATATTATTGGGCTCAGATTTAGTTTAAGTAGTTAAAAATCGGCAAATGGATTCCAGCAACGGACAACCTGAAAAACCACTCATATCACCTGGGGTTGACAACTTTTTCATTGGCGTACACACCACCTTCCTTTTTGTGGCCCGTTTTTTCCGGGAATTATTCCGGTTCCCCTTTGAAACACGGGAATTTATCCGGCAGTGTTATATGGTTGGCTATAAATCATTGGCACTCATTAGCTTAACTGGATTTATCACCGGACTTGTTTTTACAAAACAATCACGGCCGTCTCTGTCTGAGTTTGGTGCCACCTCCTGGCTCCCCTCGCTGATAGCGATTGCGGTAATCAGGGCACTGGCACCACTGGTAACGGCCCTGATCTGTGCCGGCAAGGTAGGCTCCAGCATAGGCGCGGAACTGGGCTCTATGAAGGTGACAGAGCAGATAGATGCGATGGAGGTATCGGCCATTAATCCCTTTAAATACCTGGTGGTGACCAGGGTACTGGCGACCACCGTAATCATCCCGATACTGATGGCCTATACCGGCCTGGTGGGATTGATGGGCTCCTATCTGGATGTACATATCAATGAACAGACCAGCATCACCGCTTTCTTTCTGAAAGCATTCAAGGACATTACCTTTCTGGACCTGTTCTCCTCCACCTTTAAATCCATGGTGTTTGGCTTTACCATTGGCATTGTGAGCTGCTACCAGGGATACAATGCCTCACAGGGCACACAGGGCGTGGGTAAAGCAGCCAATACCTCCGTAGTGATCTCCATGTTCCTGATTTTTATTGAGGAGGTAATCATTGTTCAGGTAGTAAATTCGATCAGGTAGTATGAAACAACGTAGCGCAGAAATAGACAGGAACGAAGTAGTGATTTCGATCAGAGACCTTTATAAGTCCTTTGGTTCCAATCGTGTACTCCGTGGTGTAGATCTGGACCTGCATAAAGGCGAGAACGTAGTGGTACTGGGACGTTCCGGTACCGGTAAATCCGTATTAATCAAAATAATTGTAGGACTGCTTTATCCCGATGCGGGCACCGTAAATGTACTGGGCAGGGATGTGAACACCCTTACCGAAGCTGATCTGCGCGAGCTGCGCATGCAGGTAGGCTTCTCCTTTCAAAGCTCCGCATTGTACGATAGTATGACTGTAGGGGAAAACCTGGCTTTCCCATTACGTCGCAACAATAAAAGGATCAGCAATGACCAGGTACGCCGTATGGTGGATATTGTACTGGACGCCGTAGGGTTGTCGCAGACCATCAACCAACTGCCGGCAGAACTTTCCGGCGGTCAGCGCAAACGCATCGGCATTGCCCGTACCCTTATTCTGAAACCACAGATCATGCTGTATGATGAACCTACTGCCGGACTGGACCCTATCACCTGCATCGAAATCAATAATCTGATCAACGAAGTACAACGCCGGTTCAATACCAGTTCCATCATCATTACCCATGACCTCACCTGCGCCAAGGAAACCGGCGATAGCATTGCTGTGATGCAGGAGGGAAAGTTTGTAGCCAAAGGCTCTTTCGACGAAGTGTTCGATAAAGAGAACGACCTGATTCAAAGTTTTTATCAATACAATTTCATACAGTAAACCATGATTAAAGAAAGCAACAAGCGCACAGTAATAGTAGGCATCTTCATTTTTGTTGGACTGATCATTTTTACTGTAGCCATCCTGTTTCTGGGCGGGCAACGCAAAACCTTTACCCCTTCCGTACGGGTAAAGGCTATGTTCCATGATATTAACGGACTTACCGCCGGCAACAATGTGTGGTATTCCGGGGTTAAAGTAGGTACGGTCAAAAAAATCACTTTTATCAAACATGATGTGATAGAAGTGATCATGAATATCGAAAAAAGCTCACGGCAGTTTATCCATAAGGACGTAAAAGCCAAGGTAGGCTCAGATGGACTGGTAGGCAACAAAATCGTAATACTTTCCGGCGGCACAGAAACCCTGCCTGCTATTGAAAACAACGATGTGATTGTGGCGGAAACAGCGTTAAGCCCTGACAACATTATGGCCACCCTGCAAGTCAACAATGAAAACCTGGTATCTATCACCGGCAATCTCAAAGAGATCATGAAACACATCGCAGAAGGACAAGGCACTGTTGGTAAACTGCTGAAGGACGATTCTGTCTACAACAATGTGCAGGCAACGCTCAACAACCTGAAAACCACTG
This sequence comes from Chitinophaga sp. HK235, assembly GCF_018255755.1. Taxonomy (NCBI): domain Bacteria; kingdom Pseudomonadati; phylum Bacteroidota; class Chitinophagia; order Chitinophagales; family Chitinophagaceae; genus Chitinophaga; species Chitinophaga sp. HK235. The sequence continues at coordinate 888,433 of NZ_CP073766.1, forward strand.
CTGCCAACACTCAGCGCCTGACCGACAAGCTGGCTGACTATGCCGCCAAACTGCAGACGAAAGGCTCTCTGGCCAACAACCTGATCACCGACACCGTGGTGTTCAGCCACCTGCGTGCTACCATGGCCCAGATGGATGACGCTGCCCAAAAGGCCAATAGTGTAGTGGCTGATCTCAAAAAAGCCAGTAGCACTGTCAGCGAAAATATCACCAATGATCAGTCTCCCGCCGGTGTGTTGCTGCATGATCAGGAATCTGCAGAAAGCCTGAAAAAAATCATCACCAACCTGGAATCCAGCACTTCCAAACTGGACCAGAACATGGAAGCGCTGAAGCATAATTTCCTGCTGAGAGGTTACTTCAGGAAACAGGCCAAACGCGAGCAAAAAGAACAAGCCGAAAAAGCGAAAATATTAAACAAGTCCCAGGACTGAAGTCCTGGGCTATATTAGCTAAAGTACTGGGATAAAGTCCTGGGATATTATTTTTCTGCGACTGTTGTCAATAGCGGGGAATTAAACATACTTACCGGGGATATGATCTGCTCAGAGAGCGGGATCTTATCCCCGTAAATTTGTTGCATCTGTTTTTTTACAGCAGGACTGTTCAGGTCGAAATCCTTCAGCTGTTGCAACTTCCCCAGTTCCAGGCCGGTTGCTTCCTTATATATCTTCCACACCAGCTCAGAACAATAGATTCGTTCGTCTGACCAACCGAAATAAAAATCATAATCCTTTCCGTTGTACTTTTTGCCGGCCTCCATCATTTTATCCAGTGTTGCCGTGGTGAGTACGCTGTCTGCATTTTTCAGGCGCTTGATAACATAATGTCCGTTGCGTCCGCGGGCCATCCAGGCCGACAACGGCGTGTAACGAACAGGCTGCACCGCTTCGTAAACATACAGTTCACCGCCAACGGTAAAGATAATGCCGCAGTGGCTGTATTTGGAATGGGTAGCGAATTTGATAGCGGTGCTGAGGCCAGACACAGACTCCTGAAAGATCACATCTCCTGGCTTTACTGTAGGGGCTTTCAGTGCTACAGGCGTACGTTGCTGGCAACCGGCACTTAAAGTCAGCAGCGGCAATATCAACATTAACACCATCAGTTTTAAGTTGGCCATTTTGTATTTTTTTGTAATGATAAATTTTTTCCTTCACTTATGCTTAGCGTATTTTTAGCGAATGAAAGTTAAAAGACGTTGGCTTTATTTTATCCTTATTCTGTTGAACATACCCCTGGGATTAGCCACCAGATGGGCACCGCAGTATTTTCCCACTATTATTCGCGTATATGGCGGTGACGTATTTTCAGCTACCTGTATCTTTTTTGGTATCCGTTTTTTGTATCCGCTAAAGGCTGTTTCCAAAGTAGCGCTGATCAGTTTTCTGGTATGTATTGCCATTGAAGTACAGCAGCTGTATCAGGCGGAATGGGCCGTGAGACTGCGTAATACCCCATTGGGTATTTTGCTGGGGCATGGCTTTTTGTGGAGTGATTGTGTATGTTATGCGGTAGGAACGCTGATGGCGGCGGCGCTGGCGTTTTTGCTGGAGCGGACCAGTTATTTCCGAAGCTGATGAAATGATATAGGATGATGTGGTATCTGCATCATCCTATATCCTGATCAATTAATTCACGCCTATTTTTATCACTACCTTTTTAACCGCCGCTGGCTGATCGATAAGGAGATTAGGCATATGGAGATCGGTTGGGAAAAAGATGGCGAAGTTGTGCTGGTCTAGCCGCGTGAAGAAAGCCGGCTTTTCGGCAAACAGCATATAGTCTTCTGTTTCACTGTATGGTTTTGAAGGAGTTTGTTCCCGGAGGAAGTCATGTCCTATCAGTTCTGCACCTTTCACGATATACTGAATATCGATATATTTTTTATGTGCTTCCATTTGTTCACCGGAAGGGTCTACGGTATCATATTCATTGACGATCGCGAAGATGTTGGTGCCGTCGATTTCATACTTTCCTTTTTCCAGTGTGCTGAAGTCGGTTTGTGCGAGGTATTCAAAAGCCTTTACAAACCTGGGGCCCAGGCAGTGGTAGCGATGGGCGTTTGTTAATGTGTCGAGTATCATGTGAGCTAAAAAAGCAAAGATATTCAGAAAACGCAGACTTTTATACGATGGTCACTTTAATGCCCATATCTTCCATGGCTTTGACCACGTGCGGGGAGATGGCGGTGTCGGTGATTACTTCATCCACATCTTCCAGGCCACAGATACGGCCAAATCCTCTTTTCCCGAATTTGGTGGAGTCTGCGAGTACGATGATTTTTTGAACGGTGGCAATCATTTTCTGGTTCAGATGGGCTTCCATGATGTTGGAGGTGGTGAGACCGAATTCAAGATCGATACCGTCTACGCCGAGGAAAAGTTTGCTGCAGGAGAAGTCTTCCAGTATTTTTTCTGCGTAAGGTCCTGTAACGGAGGAAGAGCTGGTGCGTAGATGGCCACCGAGCTGTATTACTTCCACATCGGGGATGCGGATGAGTTCCAGCGCTACGTTGAGAGCACCAGTGATGATGGTCAGGTGTCCTTTGGGATGGATATTCTTAGCCAGAGAAAGTACGGAGGTACCGGAGGCGATAATGATGGCATCATTGGGTGCGATGAGTGCTGCGGCAGCCTGTCCGATTTTGTTTTTTTCCTCGCTGCGCAGTTTCTCTTTTTCATTGACCGGCTTATCGTTGGTGTAAGGATTATTGATGGTGGCACCTCCATGAGAACGGAACAGTAGTGCCTTATCTTCCAGCAGCTTCAGATCTTTTCGTATAGTCACTCCCGATACATCCAGTTCCTTGCAGAGGTCAACAACATTCACATATCCTTTTTCGGCCAGTTTATCCAGTATATACTTATGGCGTTCAGCTATATTGATCATAGACATATCGCATAAAAGTAACGTATTAAGCGCTATTGACAAGTTTTTCTGAAAGCGTTTTAACCTAACCTTAACCGTCTGATTTCATTCTATTTTCTATTGTTACTTTTTTATCCAGATACCCCTTTCACTTTTAATAACAATGAAATACTATGAAGGGTTGTAAGTTATAAGTCGATGATCGCCATTGCTCCCAGCCATTTTCCCATTCATCCAGAAAAATATTTCCTTTTCTGATTAAATTTTCTATTTTACTTTCGAATTATTTTATTTTCTTTTATTTTACATTCAAATTTAAAACATTTCGAAAGTAATTAAAAGATATATTATAACAATATGAATAGACCGGAATCCATAAAAAGCCTGCGAGCAATGCCCGCCAGGACCTGGGACATGATCATCATCGGAGGAGGTGCCACAGGTCTGGGGATAGCCATGGACGCTGCTTCCAGGGGATATAAGACACTACTGCTCGAACAGGCTGACTTTGCCAAAGGTACCTCCAGCAGAGCTACCAAGCTGGTGCATGGCGGGGTGCGTTACCTGGCCCAGGGAGATATAGCCCTGGTGCGGGAAGCACTCTATGAAAGAGGGTTATTATTGAACAACGCCCCTCACCTCGCACATAATCAGCAGTTTATCATTCCTCACTATTCATGGTGGCAAGGGCCTTTCTATACCATCGGCCTTAAAATATATGATATGCTGTCTGGCCGTCTGAGCCTGGGTAAATCCAGCCATATCAGCAAAAACGAAGTCACCAACCGCCTCCCTAATATCAAGGCCAGTGGCCTCAAAGGCGGTATCGTATATCATGACGGACAATTTGACGACGCACGTCTGGCTGTCAATATCGCACAGACAGCCGCAGAAAACGGCGCCGTTATGCTCAACTATTTCAAAGTAGACGGCCTGCTGAAACAGGATGGTAAAGTAGCCGGCGTAACCACCACCGATATGGAAACAGGCGAAACCTTCCAGCTGAGCGCCCGTACCGTGATCAACGCCACCGGTGTATTTGTAGACGAGATACTGCAACTGGACAATCCCGGCGCACGTCCGATGGTACGTCCGAGTCAGGGTGTACACCTGGTGCTCGACGCCTCTTTCCTGAAAAGTACCAGTGCCATTATGATACCCAAGACTCCGGACGGCCGTGTACTCTTTGCGGTGCCCTGGCACAACAAAGTATTGCTGGGCACCACCGACACCCCGCTGGAAGCACACAGCATGGAGCCGGTAGCGCTGGAGCAGGAGATTGATTTTATTCTCAGCACTGCCGCCCAGTACCTCACGCGCACGCCTACACGTGCCGATGTACTCAGCATGTTTGCCGGCCTCCGTCCGCTTGCAGCACCTCAGAAAGATACCGGTAGCACCAAGGAAATTTCCCGTAGTCATAAGATCCTGGTAGCTCCCTCCGGCCTGATCACCATCACCGGCGGTAAATGGACCACCTTCCGGAAAATGGCAGAAGACACTGTAGACGAAGCTATTCGCCAGGGTAACATCACTCCGGCCAAATGCAACACCAAAGGCATGCGTATCCATGGCTATCAGAAACAACCTATGGCGCTGGCCCCACTGGATGTTTACGGCAGTGATGCTGCACAGGTGCAGGCTATCGCCGCCATGCAGCCCGAACTGGCTAAAACACTGCATCCACGGCTGCCTTATATCAAAGCACAGGTAATCTGGGCAGTTAAACAGGAGATGGCGCGCACCGTAGAAGATACCCTCGCCAGAAGGTTGCGGGCACTGTTCCTCGACGCACAGGCCGCCATAGACATGGCTCCGGAAGTAGCCTCCATCATGGCCGCGGAACTGGGTAAAAACGAGGAATGGCAAGAACAGCAGGTGAAAGCCTTTTATGCTGTAGCTCAAAATTATCTGCTGAAAAATATCCGTACACGTGAACAATTGCCTGTAACTGCCTAGCATATTACTATACCGGTAATTCCACTGTCAACTATAGCGATACTGATTATCCACGTAGAAAAAGAAAAACATGACCAAATACATCATGGCCCTTGACCAGGGCACCACCAGCTCAAGAGCTATTATCTTTGACAAGACAGGGGCTGTTATTTCCGTTGCCCAGAAAGAGTTTACACAACTCTTTCCTGCTCCGGGATGGGTAGAGCACGACCCTTCTGAAATATGGAGCAGCCAGATAGGCGTAGCCACCGAAGCAATGGCCAAGGTGGGCCTGGAAGGCGGTAACATTGCAGCCATCGGTATTACCAACCAACGGGAAACAACCCTGGTATGGGACCGGGAAACGGGCAAACCTATTCACAACGCCATTGTGTGGCAGGACCGTCGTACCGCCGCTTTCTGTGACAACCTGAAAGCCGGTGGCAAAGAAAATCTTATCCGTGAAAAAACCGGTCTTGTTATCGACGCCTACTTCTCCGGCACCAAAGTAAAATGGATACTCGACAACGTAAGTGGTGCCCGCGAACGGGCTGCACAGGGTAAACTGGCCTTTGGTACCGTTGACTCATGGCTGGTATGGAACCTTACCCATGGTGCTGTTCATGCCACTGATATTACCAACGCCTCCCGTACCATGCTATTCAACATTCACACCCAGCAATGGGATGCTGAACTGCTGGCATTACTGGACATCCCTGCTTCCATGCTACCGGAAGTTAAAGAGTCCAGTGAAGTATGCGGACTGACAGCGCCTGGTATCTTCGCTGCACAGATACCCATCGCTGGCATTGCCGGAGATCAGCATGCAGCCTTATTCGGACAGATGTGTACCGCACCCGGCATGGTAAAAAACACCTATGGCACCGGCTGTTTTATGTTGATGAACATCGGTGAAAAACCTATCCTCAGCAAAAACAACCTGCTTACCACCGTAGCCTGGAAAGTAAACGGCCAGACTCACTATGCACTGGAAGGCAGCATCTTCATAGCAGGTGCTATCGTACAATGGCTGCGTGATGGCCTCGGTATTATCCGCTCCTCATCTGAGGTGGAAGCCCTGGCCGCCAAAGCAGCGCAAAACGATGGCGTATACCTGGTACCCGCTTTTGCTGGTTTGGGAGCTCCGCACTGGGACCAGCATGCACGCGGCACCTTAGTAGGCATGACCCGTGGCACCAACCAGGCCCACATTGCCCGTGCTGCTCTGGAAAGTATTGCCTATCAAACCATGGATGTACTGAAAGCGATGGAAGCCGATGCAGGCATCAGCATAAAAGAACTTCGTGTAGACGGTGGCGCTACCGGCAACAATCTGCTGATGCAGTTCCAGGCCGATATCCTGCAGGCCAAAGTAGTACGTCCGGGTATTACAGAAACCACTGCGCTGGGAGCAGCTTACCTGGCTGGCCTGGCTACCGGCTACTGGCAAAACCTTGAAGAGATACGCAACCAGTGGCAGATGGAAAAAACATTTGCGCCAGACCTGGAGCAACCACACAGAGAAACGTGGATCGAGGGCTGGAACAGGGCTGTAGATGCCACCAAACACTGGGCCCAATAGTTTAAACGGAAACCATGCCTTCTTATCATGTAGCAAACCAACAAATCACCAATATCTATGTCTCCAATTTTAGCTGAATTTATAGGCACGGCCTTGTTGCTCCTGCTGGGCAATGGTGTTGTAGCCAATGTGGTACTTAACAAAACCAAAGGCAACAGCAGCGGATGGATTGTCATCACCACCGGATGGGCGCTGGCTGTATACGTTGGCGTAGTAGTAGCGGGCCCTTATAGCGGCGCGCACCTCAACCCTGCCGTAACGGTAGCGATGGCATTTGCCGGCAAATTTGCCTGGGCAGATGTGCCTATGTTTGTGATCGCACAACTGACAGGCGCTATGCTGGGCACTTCCCTGGTATGGTACAACTACAAAGACCATCTGGATGCTACGCCTGACAACGGCCTGCAACGTGCCTGCTTCTGCACGGAGCCGGCTATACGTAAACCACTGCGTAATTTCATCTGCGAAGTGACAGGCACTTTTGTGTTGTTGTTTACCATCTTCTACTTTACCAATGCTGAGATGGGTGCAGAAAAAACACCCGTAGGACTGGGCTCTCTGGGCGCAGTACCTGTGGCTTTGCTCGTATGGGCCATCGGTCTTTCTCTGGGCGGCACTACCGGTTATGCCATCAATCCGGCCAGAGACCTGGGCCCCAGAATCATGCACGCGATCCTTCCAATGAAAGGGAAAGGACATAACGACTGGGGTTATGCCTGGATACCGGTAGCTGGTCCGTTGACCGGCGCCATCCTCGCAGCCGCCCTCTACCTGTTTCTGAAATAACCAGTAGCCATAACTGGTAAGCCTATACGCTTACCCGTACACGTTAGAAAAAATGTATACACCTGTAAATCATCAACAATGAAGAAACAAAGGAATGTCCGGCTGATGGCCTGTGCCATGGCAGCTGCAGCAACCGCTTTTACAGCCTGTAAAACATCCAGACCAACCACTGCACACAACAGCGATCTTCCTGCCTTCTTTAAGGTGGGTCACCGCGGCACCAGGGGACTGATGCCTGAAAACACTATCCCTGCCATGTACAAAGGACTGGAAACAGGATCCAACACCATCGAATTTGATGTACACATCACCAAAGACGGACAGGTAGTGGTTTACCACGATGCCTCCTTCACACCATCCTACACCACTATGCCGGATGGTAAAGATATCCCGGCAGCAGACCGTAGCAAATATGTTTTATACCAGATGAACTATGCCGACATCCGGCCTTTTATCATCGGTGAAAAACCATATCCAGCCTTTCCGGAACAACAGCGGCTCCGCTCCTATGCTCCCCTGCTGGGCGAGATGATCGACTCAGTAGAACACTATACCCGTACACATAACCTGCCACCAGCCTACTACCTGCTGGAGGTGAAATCTTCTGAAAAAACTGATGGCATTGAACAGCCTTCTCCGGAAGAATATATGAAGATCATGATGGCGGTAAAACAGTTAAAACCATTAGGAAACCGGCTGCTGATACAGTCTTTCGACATGCGCCCGCTGCAGGTGCTGCACAAAACACACCCGCATATCAAACTGGGCTTCCTTACCGGCGACAAAAACACCACATTCGAACAGCATCTGCAACAACTGGGCTTTACACCAGCGTTCTACAATCCATCCTACAACCTGGCAACACCAGAACTTGTAAAAAAATGTCATGATAAAAATATACGAATCGTACCCTGGACTGTACAGGAACAGGCGGAAATGAAAAAACTGAAAGCCATCAGCGTAGACGGTATTATCACTGACTACCCTAACAGGCTGCAGGAAGCACTGTAATTCAATCAACCAAAAAAACACAGGAAAAAAACACAGTTTATGAAATTGCGAACAAGATTCCGGGCATTCCGTCCGGGCGCTATTTTTTTGCTATGCCTCGGGATCATTCTATCAACCTCCACTGCCCTGTTTGCCCAGGACCTTGCTATTACCGGTAAGGTAACCGGCACCGGCGGTATTCCACTTCCCGGCGTGAACATACAGATAACCGGCACCAGCAAAGGGGCCTCCACCAATGCCGACGGTCAGTTTAAACTGAGCGCACCGGCAGGTTCTACGTTAAAAATCTCATTTATCGGCTACCTTTCCAAAGAGGTAAAAGTAGTCAATGCACTTCCAATGCACATTACACTCGAAGAAGATGTACAAAAGCTCAATGATGTGGTGGTAGTGGGCTATGGCACACAGAAAAAAGCCACGCTGACAGGGGCTATTACTACTGTTTCCATGACTGAAAAAGAAGGCCGGCCTATAACCAACGCCAGTAATGCATTACAGGGCGTTCCCGGCATATTCACCAACCTGAGCAACAGTCAGCCCGGTGTAGACAGAAGCACCATCCGTATAAGAGGTGTAGGCACACTGAGCAATAATGATCCGCTGGTGCTTGTGGATGGTATCGAATACTCCATGGACGAGCTGAATCCAAATGACATTGAAACCATCACGGTACTGAAAGACGCTGCTGCCTCCATCTACGGTTCCCGTGCGGCCAATGGCGTTATCCTGGTGACTACCAAAAAAGGAAAAGGCGCCTCTAAAATCAACTACAGCTATTATCGTGGCGTGCAGAAAGCCACCTATCTACCGGACATCATTACCGACCCGATCGCGTATATGATGCTAAAAAATCAGGCTAACCTGAACGAAGGAACCGCCAAAGTAGATTACACGGATGCCCAGATCACAGAATACGAAAAAGGAATGCTGACTGATCCGATCACTTATCCGGCTAACAACTGGTATAAGATCGCACTCAAGAATGGCATTATCCAGAAACATGATCTGAGTGTTTCCGGTAGCACTGACAAGTACCAATACCGGTTGTCACTGGGGTACCTCGACAGGGATGGTATTCTCTTCGGACCTGGCAACCATGAGAAAAAATACTCTGTAGGTTTGAACAGCTCTATGCAAGTAACCAAAAAGTTAAGAGCAGGCCTCACGCTGGATGGCTATTACCGTAACTACACACAGCCTTTCTACAGCTCTACCTGGGAGTACCTCGCGAGAGCCCTGCCTATCCTCACCGATACGCTGGCAGACGGACGCTATGGTAACTCCTGGCTGAGAACAGCCGGACGCAACAACTGGGAACACCCCCGTATGCTTTCCTACAACGGCTTACAAACAAAAGTAGTACAACGTTTCCTGGCTACTATTTTCGCAGAATACAAACTGCCTTTTGATATCAACTACAATATCAAATTTGGCGTGGACAAATACGATGGTCAGCTAACACAGTTTACACCGCGTATGCAGACGTTTGACCCGAAAACCAATGCTGCCACCAACTGGAACAATCCCAATACAGCACCCCGTTCCTACAAAACGGACTACAATGACATGAACATTCACTTCTACAATACCCTGGATTGGAAGAAGACGTTTGCATCCAAACATAACCTGAGTGCCATGGTAGGTGCGAGTTACGACAACTTCGACAAAGATCAGTTTGATGCCAGCATGTATGGTTATCTGGATGCTACACTGGACGCTCTGAATGCAGGCGTGTACTGGAATGCTACATCCGGCAACACTACCCGTGACGTACTGGAATCTTATTTTGGCCGTGTAAATTATGATTATGATGGAAAATACCTGTTTGAAGCAGCTTTCCGTTACGATGGCTCTTCCCGTTTTGCCAAAGGAAACCGCTGGGGTCTTTTCCCATCTGCATCAGCAGGATGGCGTATCGATAAAGAATCATTCTTTCAGTCTAAGCTGATAGATGTACTCAAACTGCGTGCTTCTGCAGGCCAAATGGGCTCCCAGGCTGTACCCCTCTATAATTTTCTCCCTTCTGTTTATTTAGGCGAAGATTACAGTTTTGGTGGAACACTCAGTTCTGGTGGTGCTGCTAAAGATGCAGTTGACCCTAATATCAAATGGGAAGTAACAACCACCTACAACGCTGGTGTAGACATCAACCTGTTTAAAAGTCGTTTAGCCGTTACCGTTGATGCTTATAAAAAACGTACTGATGGTATCCTGCGCCAGGTTAACATACCTTCTCAGGTAGGTAATCTTAATGGACCTAAACGAAACGTAGGAATAGTGGATAACACCGGTATTGAATTGGTAGTACAGTACAAGAACAACATAGGCAACCTGGATTATGGTGTATATGGGAATGTGGCCTACAATAAAAACATGGTGGTTGACTTGAAGGGGGAAAAAATCATCAGCGGTAATACCATCACTATTGAAGGTCATCCTATAGATGCCTACTATGTATTACTGTCTGACGGCATCTTTCAGTCTAATGAAGAAGTAGCTAAAAGTGCTACACAGAGTGGCAGAACAAAAGCTGGTTATATTAAATATAAGGATATCAATGGTGATGGTATCATTAATGATGACGACCGTGTGATATTGAACAGTTCATCATCGGCTCCCAAGTATACTTTTGGGTTTGGGTTTAACCTGGGTTATAAAGGTATTACCCTCAGTGCTTCTTTCCAGGGAATAGCCGGCATCAAGGCATATCCGGTAGGCAATCTGGCGTTACCATTCGTGAATGGCGCCAATGCTACCAAAGAATGGCTGACGGATGCCTGGACACCTGAAAAAACCAATGCCCGTTTGCCTATTGTTACTACCGCCACCAATGGAGTTGATAATTTCCGCGGTTCTGATTTCTGGTTGAGAAACAACTCATATGTAAGAATGCGTAATCTTCAGCTGGGCTACTCCTTACCCGACAGATGGTTGTCCAAAGTAAAGATCAGTAAAGTGAATGTTTTTGTGAATGGTGAGAACCTGCTGACTTTCTCCCGTTACAAAGACTTTGATCCGGAAGCAGTACTTGACCAAAGTAACCTGTACCGCTACCCTATGCTGAAAACCTTCAATGGTGGACTGAATGTTACTTTTTAATCGCACCCAACAATGAATCAAATGAAAAAGATAAATTATATAATTCTGGCTGCGGGATTCCTGGCCACAGGCTGTAACAAAAGCCTGCTGGAGACTGCACCACATGACAGATATACAGAAGAATCTTTCTGGAAAACACCAGAAGCAGCCAACGCAGGGCTGACCGGTTGTTATGCCATTTTGCGGTATGATGGGTTATATGGTGGTAATAAATCATCCAGTAATACCACCGCTTTATGGGATGAAACTCTTTCACCCAATGCCTATACGAAGACCAATGTCATGAGTTTTAATGCTATCGCTTCCGGGCAGCAAATGCCGGGCAGCGGTGGTATTATCAGCTCCAGGTATAGCGATTGTTATGGTGGAATAGGCCATTGCAATACCTTCCTGAAAAAGGTAGACGAAATACCAGGTATGGACGAAAGCCAGAAAAAAATCATGAAAGGGCAAGCTCTCTTTCTGCGCGCCTTGTATTATTTTCAATTACAGAATTACTATGGAGGTGTACCGCTGATTATTGATCCGCCGAATGTTGCTACCCAGGCAACTTTGCCCAGGAATAAACGGGAAGAAGTGGTAGCACAAATACTGAAAGACCTGGACGATGCGGCGGCTGTTTTACCACTCACATACAGTGCCAGTGACAGAGGTAGAGCTACTAAAGGCGCCGCCATGACACTCAAAGCAAGAGTACTGCTCTATGAAGCCAGCCCTCTGCTGAATCCTGGTAACGATCAAAACAAATGGGCCGCTGCTGCAACTGCCGCCAAAGCGGTGATGGACCTGGGAGGAACAGGTTATGGACTGTTTGCCAACTACCGCAAATTGTTCCTGAAGGAAAATGAGAACAACAAGGAAGTGATCTTTGATGTACAATACCTGTTTCCCAACCAGGGCAGTTCCTTTGACCTGATCTGTTCCCAATACAACTCAAACGCACCATTGCTGGGCCTTGCACAAGCCTATTACATGAAAAACGGCCTGCCTATCACCGACCCCGCTTCCGGTTACGATGCCAAACGTCCTTATATCAATCGTGACCCTCGTTTACAGGGGACTATTACCTTCCCTACCGACATGTATCAGGGTAAAACGGTGGATTCAAGCCGTTTTGCGATCACCGGTTATGGCGTAAAAAAATTCAGTGTATATGACACGCTTGCTCCTGTTCAGGCTGATAAAGACCTTAAAGCCGGACAATCAGAAATCAATTTTATTGTGCTGCGTTATGCAGACATCCTGATGATGTATGCTGAAGCTCAGAATGAAGCGGTAGGCCCCGACGCCTCCGTATATGCCGCGCTCAATCAGATCCGCGACCGTGTAGGTATGCCTCGTTTCACAGCCGGCCTCTCCAAAGACGATATGCGTAAGGAAATACGCCACGAAAGACGCGTGGAGTTTGCCTGTGAAGGATTATACTACAATGATATCCGTCGTTGGAAAACAGCAGAAACAGAGCTAAACGCTGATATCTATGATTATGCCGGCAAATTACTGGAAAAACGCACCTTTAATCCCAAAAGGGATTACTGGTGGCCTATCCCAAGAACGGAGAGAGACCTCAATCCCAATCTGGAGCAGAATCCGGGATACTAGTATTCATCCAGCTATTTGTCCGTTCATACATAAAAGCAGACATAATTGCTGAAAACAAAATAAACTTAGCGGTTCTGGCCGGAGGGACCAGAACCGCTAACTATTTACAGCACTATTGAAATCTAAGAATTATGACCAGACTTAAACTCTCCGCCATGCTGATGACGGGAGCCTTTGCCCTTGCGCAAAGCCTGTCAGCGTTGGCACAAACACCCGAAAGGCCCAAGCTTATTGTAGGGATCGTTGTAGACCAGATGCGTTGGGATTACCTGTATCGTTATGCCGACCGCTATGAAGCCGGCGGCTTTAAAAGAATGCTGAATGAAGGTTTCACCTGTGAAAACACTACCATCAGTCATCTTCCGTCCTTTACCGCTGTAGGACACAGCACCGTATATACTGGCTCCGTACCGGCCATCCACGGCATCACGGGCAACGACTGGACCGACCAGCAAACCGGCAGAAAATGGTATTGCACCGAAGACACCATCGCCAAATCAGTAGGCAGCACCTCCACCGCCGGCCAGATGTCGCCACGCAACCTCCTGGCATCCACCATCACCGATGAACTGCGCCTGGCCACCAACTTCCGCTCTAAAGTAGTAGGCGTATCCCTGAAAGACCGCGCCTCCATTCTCCCCGCAGGACATACGCCCAACGGCGCTTTCTGGTTTGATGATGCCAACGGCAGCTTCATCACCAGCACCTACTATATGAATGAACTGCCAGAGTGGGTAAAACGTTTCAACGCCAGACAACTGCCTGCCCAGCTCATGTCCAAACCCTGGGAAACACTCTACCCGATCAATACCTACGTGCAAAGCTCTGCTGACAATGTTTCCTGGGAAGGTACCTTTAGCGGCGAAAAAGCACCGGTATTCCCCCATAACTTAAAAGAGATCTATAAAAAAAATCCAGGTAGTCTGCGCACCACCCCTTCCGGCAACACCCTCACCCTCGAATTTGCCAAAGCTGCCGTGGAAGGATATGATCTCGGCAATGGCACCGCCACCGACTTCCTCACCATCAACTGCGCCTCCACCGACTATGTAGGCCATCAATACGGTCCCAACTCCATAGAAGTGGAAGATACCTATCTGCGCCTCGACAAAGATCTTTCCGCCTTCTTCACTTACCTGGACCAGAAAGTAGGTAAAGGCAATTACCTCGTATTCCTCACCGCCGACCATGGTGCAGCACATTCTGTTGGCTTTATGCAGGAACATAATCTGCCAGCAGGTTTCGTGAAAGACAAAGCCATGATGAGCAGCCTCGACAGCCTCCTGGCAGCCCGCTTCGGCGTGAAGGGACTGGTACGTTCCGGTATGAACTATCACGTGAACTATGATGTGGCCAAAATAGAAGCCAGCAAACTGGACTATGATGCCATTAAAAAAGAAACCGTCAAATTCCTTCAGCAACAACCCGGTATCCAGTTCGCCGCTGATATCGACAACCTGGGTAACAGCCCTATACCGGAGCCCATCAAAACCATGATCAGCAACGGCTACAACCCAAAACGCACCGGCGCTGTTATGATCATCCCCGAACCAGGATGGTACCAGGGCTTCGAAAAAGGCACCACCCACGGCAACTGGAACCCTTACGATATCCATATTCCACTTGTATTCATGGGATGGCATGTGAAACACGGCGCCAGCAACGAAACCGTGCACATGACCGACATCGCAGCCACCCTCGCCGACATGCTGCGCATCCAAATGCCAAACGGCTGCGTTGGACGCCCTATCAAATTTTGATCCCAGGGCTAAAGCCCTGGGCTATATTAGATTGGGGTTAAGACGGGGTGTTTTGAAAGAGATGGATGTTTTGATATCTTTTATATGAGTTGGTTAAATAATCGTTTTTTAAAGAGAATGTTGTTTTTATATCTTCATGTTAAATAATCGTACACGAAAATAGCCCAGGGCTTTAGCCCTGGGATTTAATTATTTTGTATGGGAATTATTGAGCAGTTAGCATCTTCATTAGGCCGCCGGGACGAAGTTCCCAATCAGGAACTGGCGGCTGCTATAGCCGGTAGCAAGGACAGTGGTGCTGTAAAGGAGCTCGTAACACTTCTTCAACACAAGGATAAAAACATTCAGCACGACAGTATCAAAGTGCTATACGAAATTGGTGCTGTACAGCCGGCCATGATAGCATCTTATGTAAAGGATTTCATTGCGTTGCTTGATAGCCGCAACAACCGGATGCAATGGGGCGCTATGACCGCACTGCAAGCCATTACAATGGAACAGCCGGCACAGATCTATGACTCATTGGGTAAGCTGGCTGCCATTGCCGACAAAGGTTCGGTGATTACCAAAGATAATTACATGAGCATCCTTGTAAAGCTATACTCCGTAAAGGCTTATGCAGAAGCCGTATATCCCCTGTTCAACGAACAACTGCTGCAAAGGCCCCGTCAACCAGTTGCCGATGTATGCAGAACTCATGCAACCCTGCATTCAGACGCCCCACAAAACATTGTTCCGCCAGACACTGACAGCCAGACTTCCTGATATGGAAAAAGAATCCAAAAGGAAAAGAGTGGAGAAGGTCCTTAAAAAAACTGAAAAGTAAGAAGCCCATCAGGGATGCTGAGGCTCCTTACTTTCTATTCGCAGATTTTTCCGGATTACCTGATAAATATCCTTTTCCCGGAAAGGCTTCATCAACCAATCATTAAACCCTGAACGTCTGAAATCACGAACATCCTGTTCGGTAATATCCGCTGTCAGCGCGATTACTGCCACATTGGCCTTTTGGGGATCATTATCTTTTCTGATCTTTTCTATTACTTCCAGCCCGCTGAATTTAGGCATATGAAGGTCCAGCAGCACCAGATCATAACGGTTGCGCTTAAAAAGATCCAATGCGATTTCCCCATCACGGGCCATATCAAAACGACATTTCCAGCGGGTAAGTATCATTTTCATTAACAACAGATTCATCTCCTGATCTTCCGCCACCAGCACATAAAGGCCTTCCATAAAGGCACCTGAAGGGGCTTCTGTTTTCTGTTGGGTAACAATAACCGTCTGCGGCATGGACACAACTTCATATGGTATCCGGCAGATGAACTGTGTTCCTTTGTTGACTTCACTGGTATAGGTGATCTCTCCCCCATGCAGTTCCACCAACCTTTTGGTAATAGCCAGGCCCAGACCGGTGCCCTTTACAGTCACCCTTGCAGGTGCAGCCTGATAGAAGCGTTCAAAGAGGTTAGCCTGCGCTTCTTTGCTGATGCCTTCTCCTGTATCAGTGACAATAAATGTAAACAGTGCACGGGTTTCGGTTTGCTTCTCCAGTTTAGCCGTCACCGTTACACTGCCACTGGAAGTATATTTGGTGGCATTGCTGATAAGGTTTAACAATATCTGTTTAAGGCGAAACGCATCTCCCCTTACTTCCCAGCGATGATCACCTTCAAAGTCGGGGAAGAACCCCAGATTCTTTTGCGTAGCCAGTATACGGGTAGTGCTGATTACCTCTTCGAAGGCTGTATACAATACGAATGGCTCTTGCAACAGTGAGATATAATCTTTTTCGAGCTTGGAAAAATCAAGTACATCATTCACCACCTGCATCAGCATATCAGCGGCCACTTCTACAGAACGCAACTGCTCACGCTGGGTGGCAGAGAGCCCCGAGTAGGAAAGCTGTTCACTGAAACCTACCACGGCATTCAGCGGTGTACGTATTTCGTGACTCATGTTAGCCAGGAAATCGGTTCGCATACGGGCTTCTTCCCTGGCAGCAGTTGCACTGTCCATGAGCTGCCGGTTCTTTTTCCTCAATTCATATGCTGCCCCTGTCAAAGCCAGCAATAGAAGAGCCAGCAGGCTTCCACCCCATACAGCAATCGTTTTTATTTTACCAGTGTCCTGGTGTATTATGCTGCCGGCGTGTTGCCGTTGTTGTTCCAGTGCGACAGTAGCTTTATCTCTCAGTGCAAGGATCAGCGTGTCCATCTGCGCCAGCATGGCGATATTGGTACCTGCCAGAGATTGCTCGCTGGTATTGATTTTCATCCGGTTGGCCAACTGAGTGCGCAGTATCTTTTTATAGTAACCATTTACATCGTTGATGATATCTTTCATGCGCTGGGCATCATAGTCTGACTTATCGACCACCTTGCCGCTTTTCGTTTTCACCATCACTGCCATCTGTGCTTTGACCGTATCTCCCTTGTTCTTATTGGAGAAGGCATTGCCCAGGCGTTTAAAGAGTCCCTTCTTTTTCTCCGGCGCCGACACAATGTTACTAACGGTATCCATGGTCACGTTATCCTTTTTGATCTGTGCAACCTTATATGCGGGGATACTATTGAGCAGTTTATCGATCCTGTCATCTGTCAGGGAGGAAGAAAGCATGGAGTCGGTGGCTTTTTTGAGCTGCGTTATCCGCTCCGACATGGCTGTTTTTTGAGCGATCAATTCGTTGAACTGCTGATGATCATTCAGTCCGCTCAGCATGCTGCTGATGGAATCTACGGCCGACAATACCTCTGCCAGTTGTGCAGAAAAGGATTTCAGAAAATGTTTATCATAGGTTACGGTAAACAGGCGAAAATTACTTTCAGCACGGTTGAGTGTCAGCAATGCATCGTCCATGAGGCGTATGCCGGGATTGTCCTGTAGTAAGGTATCCGTTGATTTCAGCAACTTACCGGCACTTTGCTGGTGTACAGAGAATCCATAATAAAAAAGCCAGCCTGTAACAGCTACAGTCAGGGCTATCAGTACTTTAAAAAAATTAAACGATCGAAGCATATTAGCTTTAGCATTGGTTTGTTTTAATAAACAAGGGATAGAAGAGTCACCGGAAATTCGACAATCTTTGGGTCATTCGAATAAATGCAGCGATATGGTTAGTATATATTCCGGAACCAGTAAGATACTAAAAAAAGAATATAAGGATCAGCCTGCTGGCGCAAATTGCACCAGCAGGCACTTATGCAGAAAGGTTGTTCCTGTTAAAGATACCAGACTTCATCGGCGTGTGTGGAGATGTACACGGTATCTCCTTTTTTCACCTGGCTTTTGCTTGTCCGGATAGTAATCGTGTCTTTGGACAAGGTCACAACAGTTTCATAGAAACTACCGAAGAAGTGTACACTTTTTACTTTTCCTTTCAGGGCAGACTTGCCTTCTTCCACGATCTGAAAACTTTCGGGACGCAGGAAGAGGCTTTTGCCATTTTCCACCACTCCTGGCAGACCGGCAAATTTTTTGGCTTTAGCAGGGCTGATCAGGTTATAGGAACCCAGCAGACCAGCAGTATATTCATTAACGGGCTGGCCATATACCTGCTGAGGTGTACCTCTTTGTACAATCTCTCCATCTTTCATGATCATCACTTCATCTGCCCACGAAAGCAGGTCCTGCGGGTCGTGGGAGATCAGCATGCAGGTGATGTCCAGGTTTTCGGAGATGTCCCGGATCACCTCTTTTAGTTTGTTTTTATGGATCAGGTCCAGGTTGGAGTAAGGTTCATCGAGCAAAAGCAGGCGGGGAGCTGTTACCAGCAGACGGGCCAGAGCAATCCGTTGTTTCTCTCCTCCCGACAGCTGGTCTGTTTTACGTTTCAGCAGATGCGTGATCTGACAGAGATCAAACAGTTCCACGGAAGAGTCTTCCGTCAGTTTGTTGTTATAGGAAAGAATTTCTTCTACCCGGTAGTTATTACGCAGTTCAAAATGCTGGGAGAGATAGGCGATGCCCGGCTGTCCCGGGATCAGCACTTCCAGCGGTCCTTCTACTCTGACTTCCTCAAAGGATACTTTGCCGGCATCGGGCTGTACAAAACCACCGATCATTTTCAGCAGCGTACTTTTACCAGAACCGGTTTCCCCCGCAATAGCCACTTTCTGGAATTTTTCTACCGTAAAACTGATATCCTTTACTACCGGTACCCCCAACTGGTTTTTACTGATATTGGAGACTGTTAAAAAACTCATATTTCCTGTTTATACCTTGCCCTACAGCAACAAAAAAACCTCTTGGTACAAGAGGTTTTATATTCCTGTGGTCTTGATGGCGTTTATTATCAAAAAATCATTCTGTCCGAAATTAGCGCTTGATATCCATCTCCGGCAGGTGTTAATAAAATCCATTTAAAAGAACTTTAATCCGACAAATATAACAGAAATCGGGGCAAATGGCAAGTCTGTATGACCATCGGGATCTGTCACGCAGGCTGGTGGCGGGTATACGCCCTCACAAAAAACAGGCGGACATCTGCATCCAGAGGGTGTATATACGCCAAAGTGAGGGGTTGATCCCGACAATGAGCTGATTTACCTTTAACAAATGAAACACATATCAATCCTGGTTCCGAGAGGAGCCGTGCTGGGCAGTATTGAAGGACCCCGTCAGGTGTTTACCGAGGTAAACAAGATGCTTAAAAACATCGGGGACGCTTCCTTATTTAAGATACAACTGGTAGGGCTTAGCCCGGAAGTGCCGGCATGCGGAGGTACGTATACTGTTTTTGCAGATGCCACCATCAAGGAGATCCCCAAAACAGATCTCATTATTATTCCGGCACTGGATGGTGATATGAACAAGTTGCTGGAACAAAACAAAGACTTTATTCCCTGGATCATACATCAGTATAAGGCGGGTGCCGAAGTTGCCAGCCTCTGCGTTGGTGCTTTCCTGTTAGCCTCCACGGGTCTGGTAACCGGGCGTAAATGCGCTACTCACTGGATGGCGGCCAACGATTTCCGGAGAATGTTTCCGCAGGTAAACCTGGTGGAGGACCGAATCATCACCGATGAATTTGGTATCTACTCCAGCGGTGGTGCGTTTTCCTATCTCAATCTTATCCTTTACCTGATTGAGAAATACTGCAGCAGACAGATCGCTGTTTTCTGTGCCAAAGCGTTCCAGATAGACATTCAGCGCGACAGCCAGTCGCCCTTCACTGTTTTCAGAGGCCAGAAAGACCATGAAGATGAACCTATCCTTAAAGCACAGGAATTCATTGAACAGAATTACACCGAAAAAATAACGGTAGACCAGCTAGCCTGTATGTTTACATTGGGCCGCAGAAACCTGGAACGCCGGTTCAAAAAAGCCACTTCCAATACAGTAGTGGAATATATCCAGCGTGTGAAAATAGAAGCCGCTAAAATGAGCCTGGAATCATCCCGTGAGAATGTTAACGAGGTGATGTACAATGTAGGATATACCGATCCCAAAGCCTTCCGGATCACATTCAGGAAGATTACCGGGATGTCGCCGATACAGTATAGGAATAAGTATAACAAGGAAACCGAACTGGAACTGTGATGGGTGTGATAATTGTGATGGATGTGATAGATGTAGATGATAAATGTTTTACTGCTCTTATCTTATTATGATCGGGTGGCTGTTGATAGCAGCCACCCGATTTATATTTTAGTGTAAGGCTTCTTTCGTCCGTCGTGATTTCAGCAGGTTCAGCATGGCTGTGGCTACCAGCATGATGATCACACCCAGCCATTGCCGCCCACCTACTTCTTCTTTCAGGACCAGATGCGAGCAGATCACCGCCACCGGCAGCTCTGCTGTCATAATGATGGCGCTGAGGCTGGCGCCGATTTTTGGGATACCAGCCGCAAACAATACCGGTGGTATTACAGTCCCAAACAGAGACAGGAACAGCGCCCATTTCAGTAATCCCGGTCCGAAGTGAGTACTGGCTATCAGGTCCGGAGCATTAAAAAGAAAAATACCCAGCGTGGACCCGGCCATGATTACCACACTTTTGCGCAACGGCTGTATAAGAGTGCCTACGCGGCTGTTGGCCACCACATATATAGCGTACAACAAAGCAGAAAGTCCTGCAAAGGCCAGACCGGTGACAGAGAGTCTGCCACTCCCCTGTTTGAGCAGCCCGCCAGACAATACCGTTCCACCGAGAATAAAAAGGATTGTCAACAGTTCGGGCAGCCCGGGCCGTTGTTTATAGAACACCCAGTCTATCAGCACACCGATCCAGGTGAACTGCATCAGTATTACAATTGCAATAGAAGCCGGGATGTATTGTACGGACACATAATACACAAAGGTGGTGAGTCCTATCGTGGTGCCGGTGAGCAACAACGGCCAGCGGTCCTGCCAGGAAAGACGAACCTGATCTGTGCCCTGTTTACGGTTACCGTATAGCCGTACCAGTAGCCATAAAAACATCATCCCTGAAAATGCCTGTGTAACGGCTATCTCCGCCGCTGTATATCCTTCCCGGTAGGCTAATTTGACAAAAGTGGATAAAATGCCGAAGCTACATGCGCCGACAAAAACCATCCATATATACCTGTTCATTGATCGCTGATTGTTTGAAATTATTTAAAAGAAAAATGTAATACAGAAGCCTGTTGAGCTACAGGCGCAACAAAACAACCAGGTCAACGGACACAGAAAATCATATGAAGGAATAGACTATCGCTTCAGAAAAGAAATGCCGGAGCAGCTATATACCGGTTGTTTTGCTTAGCAAACAACTGCGGGCGGAGGTGTATTGGAGAAGATTACCTGAAACATATTTTTTTGATTATGGGGACAAGATAGAAAAAAAAGATGAATTACAAGCTTGAAACGAAGTGGGTTCGCATCAGGCTTGTAAAACAATCGCTTAATTTTCAGCTTCCTGTTCCATATACATAAACTCCCAGTGGTGACCGTCGATATCCTGGAAACCATGACCATACATAAATCCATGGTCTTGTGGCGCCTTGGGAGCGGTAGCGCCGGCAGCTACTGCTTTGGCCACAATTATGTCTACCTCTTCCCTGCTGGATACAGATAAGCAGTTAATACATTCTGTATGCCGGCTGGTATCACAGATCTCATTATTGGTAAAGGTCTTAAAGAACTTTTCTAATATCAGCATTGCATAGATAGTATCGGAAATTATCATACAGGCGGCCTTTTCATCTGTAAACTGTTCATTGAAGGTATATCCCAGCATTGTAAAGAAGGCCATGCTTTTGTCGAGGTCTTTAACGGGTAAATTAACGAAGATCATCGTTGCCATAATTATCTGTTTTAAGTCTGACACAAACTTACCGTCAATAATCGTCCCGGATGGAGTGTTAAAGCGACAATCTCGATGGTAGATTACGACTTCTGCAATATGGCAACCGGGGCATAAACAGCCTTCCATCAGGGCATTAAAACAAAATATAAAACCAGCATCAGCAGTATTCAAAATGGTTGTGATGCGCCGATGATCAGATGACTGGTGGAGAGTTTACCCCAATCCGGGTATTCTGTCAGACACTTATACCACCCGAAGGCAGCAAGCTTTGAAAAGAGCCGGAGCCCTTACCGACGGTGTACATGATAAGACGGAAGTGATTTATTTACCAGGATGTCGCTTCTTTATAGTACTTTGATGTCCCCAATGCGACTTCCCTTTATACAATCACTTTATGTACTAACAGCTATGCTTATACGCAAATTACTGGGGACTACGGTCCTTGCCATGATGACGTCCTGTAGTTTTACCTATGCTCAGACATCGAATCTTGAACATGTTTCCGTCCTGCAATCTATTGATCCTGCCAATGACAACTATGCAGACCTGGAAGGGTTAAGGCAGTCCATTGGTAAATCCAGGATAGTGCTGCTGGGCGAACAGACTCACGGAGAAGCCTCTACTTTTCTGGCCAAAACCAGGATGATTAAATTCCTTCACGAGAAAATGGGATTTGATGTACTGGCTTTTGAAAGTGGTTTTTATGATTGTGCCCGTATCTGGGAGAATACCCTCCATGGTAGCCCGTTTGTAAAAGAGCTACCAGGCAGTCTGTTTTACATGTATGCCACCAGTAAACAGATGATGCCGTTGTTTGACTACATTCAGGCCAACATCAAATCAGCATCTCCGCTGACAGTGACAGGTTTTGAAAGCCAGCACACCGGCCAGTATGCCAAACAGCAGCTGTTCCCTGATTTCGAGCAGTTCCTGAAACAACAGCATCCTGCCCTGGTGGATGACAACTGGGCACTTTTCCGCCGGGTATCACTGGCTACCTTCCCTTCTAATACTTACCGCCCTACTGCTGAAGAGCAACAGACTTTTTTCAGGGAGTTAGACAAACTTAAAACGGTTTTATCCGGCAGTAAAAACAAAAGCACTCATTTCACCACATCTCCGGGGTTCTGGTATCAGGTAACCTGCAGCATTGAATCACAGGCAAAACGTTACTGGGGGCTGACTACCGGCAATGAGCTCAGTGTACGTGACAAGCAGATGGCCGATAACCTGATATGGCTGGCAGAAAAAGCATTTCCCGGCAAAAAGATTATTGTGTGGGCGCATAACATCCACATCGCTAAAAATACCAGCGAACTGGAATACCATACCGGTGGCCCTGTTCCTTTCCTTCAAACATTGGTACCTATGGGCGCCACTATAAGCCGGCATTTCGGTAAAGATGCTTATGCCATTGGTTTCTCCGGTGCAGCAGGTAACTATATTGATTATACGAATGATAAGCTAACCGCTGTGCCTCTTCCTCAGCCAGCCAGTGTGGAAGCACAGTTTACCGGCTACCAGAACGCCTTTTTAGATTACCGTACCGCCAAAGGCTGGCTCCAACAGCCGCAGCAATCCACCCTGTTTGATTTTAATCCGTTGAAGGGTATCTGGCCTCATGTGTTCGACGGACTTGTTTTTATTCGTACGTCCATACCGGTGGACCGCTGATAATTACTTTTTTATAAAATATATAATAACTGCGTACGGAGATTATTTTTTAGCCATAAATCCCTGTACGCAGTTGCATTTTATAGTGTCATCTTCCGGTTGCCGGAAAGCTTTTCTGCGTTGAACCAAAAATAAAACCCGCTTTACCGTAAAAACTATTCAACTATTTATTATCTTAGTAGGATCCTCATCGCAGCAACCAATTTATTTTAACCATATGACCGCGTCATTACAGTTCGAGAATGTTTCCGCCATATTAGCGGAAAATCCGGGAATATTTGGTAAGCCAGCAGCAGAAGAGTTATTGGGTCTCACTCATGGAGACGTAGTTTGTTTGTTTTTTGTTGTAGGCTTTAGCAGTACCCGTGGCCACAAATCAGAAAGAATACTGGTAAAGATCACCGATATGCAGCATCACTGCTATAAAGGTGCCTTGCTTACCCCATCGAAGTACCGGCACGACCTGCAACCCGGTGACGAAATCACTTTCCACAGCGAGCACATAGCCGCTGTGCTGGCGGAAAACTTCGCCGCAATTACCCCCTAAGAATGTCGTATTTACACAACGTTGATTACCATAATTGACAGTAAGTTTGTACCAGCAAATCACGCAACAGTTTTCCGGAAGCGTTGCGGGATCTGCAGAAAATCACTATCGATTAAAATCCTAAACAAACTACTACTATTATGACAACGACCATAACACCTTCGAAATCTGCACGCTTAACCGGTAGAATCATCAGCATCCTTGTAATTTTATTTGCGCTGGTAGACGCTATCATGAAAGTATTCAAAGCAGGGCCTTCGATGGAAGGCTCCACCGCATTGGGTTGGCCAGCCGACCAGGTGCAGTTTATAGGTATCCTTTTACTCATCGGAACCATTCTGTACGCTATCCCGCGTACTGCCATACTGGGCGCCATTATCATTACCGCTTACCTGGGCGGAGCGGTAGCCATTATGGTAAGGGTAGCACAACCTTACTGGTTCCCTGTTCTTTTCGGAATATTAACCTGGGCAGCCCTCTATCTTCAGGACACCGGCTTAAGGAACATGATCCCCATGCGCAAAGATTAATTTACGGCAACCATGAACAATATCAGCCGGGAAGCAGGAGTATCCTGCTTCCCGGCTTTTTTATCAGGCGGCACCTTAAAGAAGGGATTTATATCAGCGGTGGACATCTGGCCGATATACCTCCATGAGCATGTCAGGATTATTCAACTGTTTAAAGCCATAGTTGCCGTAAAGTGTATGTGCATCTTTTGTATTCAGCATCAGCCGCCGCAATTTAGCCACCCATGGCTCATCCGTCATATGCTGCATCATCTTTTTGGAAATACCCCTCCCCCTATATTCCGGTAATACAAACACATCTGCCAGCCAGCCAAAAGTGTGATAGTCCGTAATCACCCGGGCAAAGCCAATCTGCTTGTCTCCCATAAATGCCCCGATACAATAGGAATGCTCCAGCGACGCTTTCACCAGGTCGTAAGAGATACCTTGCGCCCAATAAGAATCGTGGCTCAGGTAATGGTGGATAGCAGGGATATCCATCTGTGCTACTCCTGTCTTAATTTCTATCTGATTAATCATTCCAGAAAATTTTCAGCAAAAATGACTAATAACACAATATGGACACAGTTACAATTTTATTATTTTTGATGGACACAGTTAAAAACTGTTGAGATGATGACCAAAGATTACAAATACCAGCATATAGCGCAGAACATTACCCGACTGATAAAAACCGGTGTATTAAAGCCCGGGGATAAACTTCCATCCATCCGCACTATCTGCCAGGAACAGGGGATCAGTATGAATACGGCCAAACGGGTATATCTGGAACTGGAGAGCAAGGCGCTGATCATATCACGGCCACAATCCGGATATTTTGTAGCACAGGTACCACTGAGGCAGCTGCCACTGCCGGCAACAAGCCATCCATCCGGCAAAGACAGCCGTCCCCTGCCGGTACAGCTGGTCAGCCATGTTTACAAAGACATGGGCAAAAAGAACCTGACCCTTTTCTCCATCGGTATACCAGCGCCGGAACTGCTGCCAGTGGCCAAACTCAACAAATGTCTGCTCAAGGCTTCAAGGGAGTTGAAAGAAAGCAGCGTTGGTTACGAGTCCTTACAGGGCAACGAAAAACTACGACGGGCCATTGCACGCCGTTCTTTCATGTGGGGCGGCAGTCTCAGCCCGGATGATATTATTACCACCAGTGGTGGCATGAATGCCATCAGCCTGTGTATGATGGCCCTTACCAAAAGCGGTGACACTATCGCTACAGAGAGTCCGCTATACCCTGGCATACTGCAGTTGGCGCAGAGTCTGGGTCTGCGGGTATTAGAACTGCCTACTCATCCGCAAACCGGTATAGACCTGCAGGCGCTGAAGACTGTTGTAAAAGAAATCGATCTCTGTTTGCTGGTGACCAATTTCAGTACACCACTGGGCTGCTGTATGCCCGATGAAAATAAAAAGGCGGTAGTGGAGCTGCTGGAGAAACATCATGTTCCCCTGATAGAAGATGATATTTACGGTGACCTTTACTTTGGGCCATCACGGCCTGTTTCCTGTAAATCGTTTGATAAAACAGGTAACGTATTATGGTGTAGTTCCGTTTCCAAAACATTGGCACCGGGTTATCGCGTGGGCTGGGTTTCTCCGGGCAGATATAAGGAACAGCTACTCAGATTAAAACATCTTCATGTGCTTTCCAACACCACCATCACACAGGAGGCTGTAGCCGGTTTTCTGGAAAGCGGCGGTTATGATCATCACCTGCGCAGATTAAGAGACATCCTGCAAACTAACTGTATACACTATACGAATACCATTGCCTCCTGTTTTCCGGCAGGTACCCGTATATCGCGGCCACAGGGCGGTCTTTCGCTGTGGGTGGAGCTGCAGAAGGGAACAGATGCAGCGGTGCTTTACGAGGCTGCTATCAGACAGAAGATTAGTATTGCACCAGGACGTATGTTTACCTTGCAAAAACAGTTTGACAACTGTATGCGCCTGTCACTCGGGCTGCCCTGGACGGAGCAGCTGCAGCGGAGATTACAGCAACTAGGCAAGATTGCAGGGCAACTGTAGATTTTATAATTCCCCAAAATCATAACGGTCTATCATTAACTGCATTTCACTTTCCGTTCTGCAGGAAAGAAAAAGGCTTTCTCCTACTCCGCCCTGCGGGTCAGGGAAATACCACACCAGCTTGTCACTGCTCCAGTATATGATTAGATTGTTAGGTTGATCCACCACTTTTTCCCAATGAGTGGCAAGGTCCTGCAACACTACAGTTATCATTGCATCATCTATATCATTGTACAGAGAAGCCATGTAGTTGTAACCTCCCTGGGCAAACTGATAATACAAACATATCTCCAGAAAAGCCTGCAGGCTTGCATCTTCGGCATACCATACCTTATCCGGTACAGGACATTGATATACTGTTTCGGGCGCAGCAAGAGAGATACCCCATACACAAACACCCTGGTTTTCTTCCAGAAAAACAAGTTTATCATCCTCTACATACAACTTATCCAGTGGAGCAAAATGCTGGAAAACATCCATCACGTCCTCGTTACGACCAGCACACAAATAAAATGTTTGCAGTAACTCCGGTAGTTTTACTGACAGCCGGGTTTCGGTATCCTGTATCATTGTAATACTCACTCCATCCTCTGCGCTGAGATTTCTCCCCAGTAATCTTTCAATAATAAATCTTATACTATTTTCCATATTTACAAAAATGCGATAAAATAATTTACCAATTTAAAACTGCAGAGGCGGCATAGAAATTGTTATTAAACAGTTACCAAAATTTTCATTCCTATGTCCGCCAAAACAATGTTAGCCAGTCTGTGCATAATAGCGACCAACGTATTTGCACAACCATCTTCTCCAAGCGTTCAACGCAGCGAGCCTTTCCCAGAACCCACTTCCGGTGCCAACCGACTACTATTCATGCCGGATGGACATACGCTTTTCTTCCGCTTCACACCCAGACAGGGCATTGAGGTCACGGTTTACAATCCGAACCATCAGGTCAGTGCAACAACCCGTTCGTCTATCCGATCCTGGAACAACAGGCGGATGTACACATCACAACTGCGAGGGCTATACGCCATCAATGGACAGGCAGTGGTATTCCTGGAGCAGCATATCCATCTGAAGCCCGCCTTGTACCGGCTTATATTCGATGCCCATAGCGGTGCCTTGTTATCGGATACACTGATAGCCCGTCTTTCCAGACCACGCATGATTAATCATCCCATCTCCACCAATCCGGAAGAGACACCTGCATTCGTGATTAAAAAAGATCCGGACAGTGACTTTTACGGTATAGCTATGACCAACATGCGCACCCGAAATGCAGCAAAACGTATACGTACACTACATTTCAGCCCGCATCACACGCTGCTCAACGATGCGTTTTTTGAGGTCCCCGACAATCACCTTAAACACATCGACCTTGCTGACATGCATGTAAACGCCGATTCAGCCGTATTTCTGGCAACATTCGCCTATAACAACGGATTGTTTTATACCCGGAATTCCCGTATTATCATCGGCAAACTAAAACCCGGATACCAGTCTTTTCAAACAGCAGTACTGGAACACACCGCCAACATGCAGGTGCAGAATGCAGCACTGCAATACAACCATCAGGATGGCCATATCTATCTGCTCACTACGGTTCAATCACGCACCACAGAAGAAAAGGCTATCATGCGCACCAATCTGATCAATCGATTTGCGCTGCTGATGAATGTAATAAATCCGGACAGCCTGACTGTTAAAAACCATTATTTTGTCCGTCACAATTTGCTGGATACATACGCCCAGCAACATCTCCGGTACAAGTATCCTTATTATGGTGAGATACAGGATTTCAGGCTCAATCCCGACGGCTCGGTACAACTGCTCATGGAAGAAACCGATGTGACCGGCCGGACTAGTTATGACAGCAGCCGTCTCCACCACATTAAAACTCCTACCACCAATACGATAACCCATCTGGGTGGAATCGGTCTTGTGAAGCTTGACGCTGAAGGCAAAGAGCTGGATGGTTATGCCATTGCAAAAGACCAGAGAGCAGAGGCTTTCATCAATACTTTTGCGCTTAACAAACGTAATCAGTCCGGCTGGACTTTCCGGGCAGCCGACAACTGGATGAACCTTTCCGGCTTCTGTTCCTACGATTTTTTCACCGCTGATGGCAGGGATTATGTGATATATAACGATTATCCGTCCAACAAGGAAAATACCAGCGAGCACTATCGTTCACAGAAAACAGTATCCCTGATATCCCGTACCAACACCGTATGTGCAGTGTATGACGGTCATCAGATCAATAAAACCTGGCTTTACGGAGAGCCCGCTAGCGGAGAATCCCGCTTCACCCAGATGGAGATGATCGCCCGGAAGCCGGATGGGAAATCGTTTGCCACGATGATGATTGAAAGAAAAGAAGGGCACAAACAGGCCTATATCGTTTGGGTAACGCTG
This sequence comes from Chitinophaga sp. HK235, assembly GCF_018255755.1. NCBI lineage: Bacteria > Pseudomonadati > Bacteroidota > Chitinophagia > Chitinophagales > Chitinophagaceae > Chitinophaga > Chitinophaga sp. HK235. The sequence goes on from NZ_CP073766.1 coordinate 917,549, forward strand.
TAATATCTTACCTTTACGGCAATATGCCGCACGATCCATATCATAAAATCATAGCGCAGTTAAATGCACTGGTTCACCTGGATGAAGAAGAACAGACACAAGTTCGTTCTTCCTTTGAACCAGTGCATTTTCCCAGGCGCACTATTCTTGTTAAAGAAGGCAGTATTTCCCGTTATATGTATTTTATCAATTCCGGCTACCTTCGCACGTATTATGTAAAAGAAGGGCTGGAAGTGACCAATCATATCAACTGTCCGACGGGCTTTATCACCGCTTTCAGCAGTTATATTACCGGCACACCTTCCTATGAATATCTCGAATGTATTACTGCCTGTGAACTGCTGCGTATCCCCAAAGAGAAGCTGGACGCGCTGTTTGTCAGCAATCACAAATGGGCAGAAGCAGGCCGTATCATTAACGAAAATGTTGTGCTGTATAACGAACAACGTACCCGCGATATCATCAGTAAAACTGCAGAAGAAAGATATCTCCAGCTGCTGGAAGAACATCCGGATTATGTTCATCATGTACCACTGCAATATATAGCCTCTTTTATCGGAGTGAAGCCTGAATCGCTCAGCCGTATCCGCCGGACCTTACAGACACAGGGCTAAAATAAATTCCTAACATAGGTCAAGTAGTCCTGTCTCCAGTCCCCTTAATTTTGCCTTTATCAAGCTGATAAATTATGAAATCACTTAAAGGTAAAACTGTATTGGTCACCGGAGCCTCATCCGGTATAGGAGAAGCATTTGCAAAACAATTTGCGGCATATGGCTGTCATCTGGTGCTTACCGCCCGTTCCGGTGACAAGCTTCATCAGACGGCCCGGGAGCTGAGTAGCGCCTATGGTATACAGGCCACAGTCATCACAGCTGACCTGAGCAGACCTGGTGCAGGCAAGGAGCTGGCCGCGGCCATCTGGCAGCAGCAGCTGGAAATCGATATACTCATCAACAATGCCGGCTTCGGTAAATGGGCTGGTTTTCTGCATGAAACGCCGGAGACCTATCAGGACATGATACAACTCAACACCACCACTATCGTAGAGCTCTCCCACCTGTTTCTGCCTTATATGCTGAAGAAAAAAAGCGGTGGCATTATCAACATAGGCTCTACTGGCTCTTTCCAGCCTGCACCTTATATCGCAGTGTATTGTGCCACCAAAGCCTTTGTACTTAGTTTTTCCGAAGCCCTGTACGGCGAATACCGGGACAATGGCGTTACCGTTACCGCAGTATGTCCGGGTAATACAGAGACTGCTTTTTTCAGGGTGGCCAATGCCAATACCAAAGGGATGCCAGCCGCAACTCCTGAACAGGTGGCCAGCGAAGGTGTAAGGGCTTTCCTGAAAGGTAAAAACTATATTGTCACCGGTGGATGGAGCAACTACCTGCAGTCGCTTTCCTCCCGCTTCCTTCCCCGTAAAGCTGTTATTGGGATTGTGGCCAGCATGTTCAAAAACAGGGTAAGCCATGGCTGATATTTTTGGGTAGTAAGGTAAAAGCGATTATCTTTCTATATATAAAAAACCCTTATGAGCAATACCCGGCAACTCAAAGTAATTGTTACCGGTGCGAGCGGCATGGTGGGTGAAGGCGTGATGCATGAATGTCTGCAGCATCCGCAGGTGGAAGAAGTACTGGTCATCAACCGCAGGCCCTCCGGCATCGTACACCCCAAGTTAAAAGAGATCGTCCATCAGGACTTTTTTAATCTTTCTCCCATTGCAGATCAGTTGCGGGATTATGATGCCTGCTATTTCTGTCTGGGCGTATCTTCTGTTGGCATGGCCAAACAACAATACTACCGGCTTACCTATACGCTCACCATGCATGTAGCAGAAACCCTGAGCCGCAGAAACAGCAATATGATATTCTGCTATATTTCCGGTGCCGGCACAGACAGCTCAGAACAAGGACGCAGTGCCTGGGCCAGGGTAAAAGGTAAAACCGAAAACGACCTGCTGAAACTGCCGTTCAAAAAAGTGTATGCCTTCCGGCCCGGTTTTATCAAACCCACCAAAGGTTTAAAACATGGACATGCTTTTTACCGATACATCAACTGGCTCTTCCCGATAGGAAGAGCCCTTTTCCCCAGCGGTTTTTGTACGCTGGCAGAACTAGGGCGTGCTATGATCAATATAACCCTGTACGGCTACGGACGGCAGATCATCGAAGGAAAAGATATCATAGCGCTAGCCGGAACACCCATCTGAGGTATCGGTAATTTTTATTTATTTTACACCCATGATAACATCCTATCTACCTTCCTATTATGACGGATTGATGAAAAAATATCCGGTGGTGACACAAGAAGAATGGCAGTTGCTGGACAGCATCGCTGTAATTAAACATATCCGTAAAGGAGATTCCTTCCTCCGCTATGGTAAAGTAGCACGTTATTCCGCTTTTGTGATTTCCGGTCTGTTCAAATTTTCCATCCTGGATGAAGAAGGAACAGAAAAAATCATCCGTTTTGGTTTCCCCGATGACTTTCTGGCCAACTGTGAGAGCTACAATAAAAAAGCGCCTTCCGCAATCAGCATTACCGCCATGGAAGATTCCGTAATATTGCGGATCAATATCAAAAGGCTGCAGCCCTTGTATAATCTGCATATGAACCTGTTGCATGTCAACCTCCAGCTGTTTCAGGAAATATCTGAACAACAAACGGAACATCAGCATATCCTGTCTTTAAAAAGTCCACTGCAGCGGTACCGCTTCTTACTGGAAAGACGCCCGGCCATTGTTCAGAAAATATCACTCACCAACATCGCCCGATACCTGTATATCAGTCGCGAAGCCTTGAGCAGAGCGCGTTTATACCTGCTGGACCAGAACCGTAACTTTTGTGATTGAGATCACGGACACAGACATACTGAACTGATAGTTTTGCTATAAAAAAATATGAAGCAAAGCATGATCTTGTTGCATGGTCTTTTTGGCGGGCTTAGTAACTGGCACGGAGTAGTTCAGAATTTTGAATCACGCTATGACATTCACATTCCGCCATTACCTATTTTCGACCAGCATAACCAGGACAATCTCGAATACCTGGTCAACTTCCTGGATAACTATATACAGCAACATCAACTGGAAAAGTTAATACTGATAGGCAATTCCCTTGGGGGCCATGTCGCGATCCTTTATACTCACCGGCATCCGGAGATGGTCGATAAACTAATACTGACCGGCAGCTCCGGCCTTTACGAAAACAATAGCCTGGGCAGCTTTCCCAAACGAGGCAACTATAACTATATCCGGGAACGGGTAGCCTACACGTTCTATGATCCAGCCACTGCAACCGATGCACTGGTAGATGAGGTCTTCAACACTACCTCCAATGCCGCCAAATGCATGCGTATCGTCCGTATGGCCAAATCAGCCCAACGCAATTATGTCGGACCTTTATTGCCAGAGATACCCACCAACACTTTACTGATATGGGGAGAAGATGACAAGATCTCGCCCCCGGATGTAGCACACGAATTTTTACAGTTCCTGCCTAACGCCTCACTGGTGATGCTGCCTAAATGCGGCCATGCCCCTATGATGGAGCTTCCTGAATTATTTAATGACGCACTGGAGCGTTTTCTTCTCTCCCAGGGCTAAAGCCCTGGGCTATATTTGTTTTTTGCCGGAGCGGTGTAATTGGGAATAATTTAGCCTTGAAGCTTTGATAATTTTAGAACTGATATAAGGGGATGATAATTGGCACTGAGGCTTCGATGATTTCCAGGGATGATAATCTAGGATAGGCGATGTCGGCTCTAATGTCACTTCCTGTGAACTTCGATGATTTCCAGGGATGATAATCTAGCCCGTAATTTTTTTCTTCGCAACAGCTGATGTGAATAAAAGAATTACGGGCTAGCTTTTATAATTCCCACAGGGGTTAATATAAACTGACACTAATTTAGCCCAGGGCTTCAGCCCTGGGATTTGGTTCTTTTTTTGGAAAACTAATTTTATTTCTTCAATTTTGATGTTACATAAACGACAGATTTGGAAAAGTACAGAGACAGGATCGAAAAGATAAGTATCGCTATGGAGAGCCTGGGGCTGACCCCGGTGGCTGCGCGCGTGTATATCTATCTGTTGCTCAGTGAGGAACATCAGGCGACCTTTGAACAGATCGTCGATTATTTCAAAGTGAGCAAAAGTGCTGTTTCGAATGCTCTCAAAATGCTGGAGTCTGTAAAGATGATAGAGTCCAAAACCATTGGTGGGCAAAGAAAGCGATACTTTTCCGCCAACCTGCAGACTATCCTCCGGGAAGAATACATGACCGCCAGGGTAAAAGTATTTTTTGATATCATGGATGATATCAGGTCTATCCGGGAGGTAGATGATGCTTTCAGCAAAGAACTGGAAGATGTGTCTATGCTGTATAAGATGATGATGGTGGAAATTCCGATTTTGCTGGAAAGGTGGAGAAGGACCGTTGCTTTGAACAGAAAAGACAAATAGTTTCTTTTTGCCGGTCTTTTAGTTCTTAAAGTTCAGAACTAAAAGAATAACAATGATTCAGATGAAAAAAAGTATCATTTTACATTTGCTGGTTACCTATGCCATAGGATCAGCAGGGCAATCCATGCCCTCAAAGGATACAGCCGCACCTGCCACCACCTGGGATCTACAGCAATGCCTGGATTATGCCAACAGCCACAACAACGAACTCCTCAGCAAAGCCCATTCCGTTAACGCCGCCATCCTGGATAGCAAAGCAGCCTTATTAAAACTAGCTCCCGACATCACCATCAGGGCTGAGGTAGACAACTACTGGAAGATACCTGTACAGGTATTTCCAGGCGAATTGGTTGGCCAGCCTTCCGGCACGTTTGTACCCATAAGGATGGGAACCCCGTGGATGGGCAACTATGGCGCAGATGCAGACCTTCCGCTGGCAGACCTGCAGACATGGCAAAATATCAAACTGGCCAGACTGCAACAACAGTCCGGCCAGAGCGAATACCGCGCCCTGCAACGCAGCCTGCTGAAAAACGTACGGATGGCCTACTACAACGTGCAGCAACAAATGGAATACCTGGACGTATGTAACCGCCTCTATGGGAACTATCACCAGATCCATGATCTGATTACCCTTCAGCTCAATAGGGGTTTTACGGATAAAATCACTTTTAACCAATCGGCCACCTTGCTGAAAACCAGGCAGGAAGCAGTAGACAAAGCACAGGTAGGCCTGGAGGAAGCCTGCCTCGACCTCCGGTTCTGGATGGGTTATCCACTGAATGGCAGATTAACTATTGCTCCTGCAACAGCTTTGCCGCCGCTGGAAATCAGCGGCTACAATACCATACAGCTCCCCGATTACGAAGCAGAGCAACTGAAGGTGCAGGTAGCTAAACAACAGTACCGTAATGCCTATACAGCCCTCTACCCCACCCTGCATTTCAAAGCTTCCTACCAGCAGCTGGGTTTCGGTGATCATCTCAATTTTATTACCCACTCGCCCTGGTTTACCGTAGGTTATGCCGGTATAGCATTACGCCTTCCACTGTCAGCAGCCAATTTCTCCAACCGGCCCCGTAACCAGAAAGCCTTGTGGCTGGCTGCCGCTACGCGGTTCAAACATTACACATCCGAACAGGAGAAAAAATATCTGGACGAAAAATTACTACTGGAAAAAGCTTCACGTGACATACAACGGCAAAAGGAAAACATACGCTTGTCAGAAGAAAATGAAACACTCAGCAGTCAGAAAATCAGCAAGGGTATCATCGATATGATACAGCTCAGAGAAGTACAGCAGGACCTGTATGATGCGCAAACCAAGCTGAATGAAGCCTGGATGGACTTTTACAAACACTTCACTGAACTTAACTACTTACAAAATCAATAAGAACCTGCATGAAAAAGTTTTTGATCATAGCACTCGCTGTTTTCATGGCTGTTGCCTGCAAACAAAAAACCGCTACCTATACGGTACAGTCACGCCCCCTGAACGAAGCGGTATACGCTTCGGGAGAGATCATGCCTGAAGCCTATTATTTCCTGAAGTCCAATGCAGCCGACCTGCTGATGAAAGTGATGGTGAAAGAAGGTGACGCGGTCCATAAAAATGAAGTGCTGGCTGTATTAGGCACTCCCAGCCAGTTGACACAGGAAGACATTCAGCACAGCCAGGTAGCTCTGGCCGGTAAAAATGCACAGCCAGGCTCTTCATCGCTCAGTGAGCTGCAAAAACGTATCGCCCTGGCCAAAGCCCAACAGGAACAGGACGCCCTGAATGCTGACCGTTATACTGAGTTGGCCAAAAGCCAGGCTGTTTCCGAAAAAGATGCAGAACAGGCCCGGATGCAGGCAGCCAGCAGCGCTACAGCATACAAGACATTACAGGAACAATATCTTACTCAGCAACATGAACTGACCGGGAAACTACTACAGGCCCGTCAGCAGCTGGCCGCTACCAGTCAGGGCCGGGAAGGCAAAGTATTAAAAAGTCCGGTTGACGGATATGTATACAAGGTTTATCTCAAAGAAGGAGAACTCGCACAACTGAATGATCCCGTGCTTATGGTGGGTTTACCAGGACAATTCAAACTGGAACTGCTGGTAGATGAACGTGATATCAGCCATGTGAAGATTGGCCAGAAAGTATATTTTGAAACAGACGTATATAAAGGCAAACAGTTTGTGGCAAGTGTCAACAAGATCATTCCACTGCTGCAAAAAGAAAGCCGCAGCTTTCAGGTAGAAGCAGCCGTACAGGATACAGCGCAATTCTACCCTCAATCGTCTGTAGAAGCGAACATCCTTGTGCGGGAACATGTCACCGTATTGGTAGTACCTGCAGACTACCTGCTGAAAGGTGACAGCGTATACCTGCTACAAGGCAGCAAACTTCACAAAACAGCTATCCTTACTGGTATCCGTAACGGCAGCTGGGTGGAAGTTAAATCAGGTCTCAAAGCCGGTGATGTGATCGCTATAAAAGAATGACACATGAAACTGTTTACCAACATAAAACTGGCCGCCTCTATTGCCCTCACGCATATGCGGGCCAGGCTGAAACAAACCATCATTGCCACGGTGGGCGTCACCTTTGGCATTACCGTGTTTATCTTCCTGGTCAGCTTTATACAGGGCTCCAATGATTTTGTGAAGGCCGTGGCCTTTGAACAATCACCGCACCTCCGCCTGTACAACGAAGTACAGACCGCATCCGAAAGTGTATTGGACAAGGCTGAGCCGCATGCCATCAACATCGTGGCCCATGTGAAACCCAAAGATATCCTGCTCAACCTGAAAGACGGCCGGCAGATTGTGCAGGAGCTGCAACAGGACCCGCGCGTAGCCGCTATCTCCGGATCCATCAGCAGCCAGGTCTTTTACCGCCTCGGCTCCAGTACAATCAACGGCTCCATCAATGGTATCCGCTTTGAAGAAGAGAATGCCCTCTTTCATCTTCAGGCCAAACTGCTGGACGGCAGCTTTCAAGACCTGGCTACGCTGCCCAACAGCCTGGTATTAGGCGTAGGACTGGCCAAACGCCTTAATGTAAAAACAGGCGACCGGCTGGAAGTGACCACTGAAAAGGGCAACAACTTTTCCATAAAAGTGGTGGGCATCTTCAAAACAGGCATGACAGACATCGACAAACAGCAGAGTTATGCCAGCCTCAATACCGTGCAGCGTTTTCTGGAAGTGCCAGCCTCCTATATCACCGACATCAAAATAAAACTGCATGATATGGAGCTGGCTCCGGAGATGAGCCGGGAACTGCAGGACAAATACAGCTTTCACGGCTCAGATTGGAAGCAGGACAATGCCGCACTGCTGGAAGGTGATGCGCTCCGTAATATGATCGTTTACGGTGTGGCCATCACCATTTTGCTGGTAGCCGGTTTCGGTATCTTCAACATCCTCACCATGATGATCTATGAAAAAATGAAAGACATTGCTATTTTAAAAGCCATGGGTTTCTCTGATGCTGATATCCGCCGGATCTTCCTGATACAAGCCCTGATCATCGGTATAACCGGCTCTTTGATGGGGCTGGTATTTGGTTTCCTTGCCGCCTATGGCATATCCAAAATGCCTTATAAGAGTGATGTGATGATCACACTGGACCATATGCCCGTCAGCTTCAGTATCGTATATTACGTTACCGGCTTTACTTTCGGTATTCTCACCACTACCCTGGCGGGCTACCTGCCTTCCCGCAAAGCCGCCAATGTAGATCCTATCACTATTTTAAGAGGATGACCATGAACCTGATAGAAGTAAGGAACGTCAACAAGTATTTTTTTCAGCCGGCACGCTTACAGGTGCTGACGGATGTGAATTTTGATATAGAACAGGGAAAGTTTATTTCTATTACCGGCAAATCCGGCAGTGGCAAGTCCACCCTGTTATATCTGTTATCCACTATGGACACAGATTTTGATGGCAGTATCCGCATCAACCATGAAGAGATGCGTGGCAAGAAAAACGGATGGCTGGCCGATTTCAGGAACCACCATATTGGCTTTGTGTTTCAGTTTCATTATCTGCTGCCTGAGTTCAGTGTGCTCCGGAACGTGATGCTGCCGGCCCTCAAACTGGCCAGGTACAGCCCTGCAGAAATTGAGCATCGGGCTATGGACATCCTGCAGCTGCTGGACGTGTCAGAACAAGCCACCAAACGGGCTTCTCTCCTTTCCGGTGGCCAGCAGCAGCGGGTAGCCATTGCCCGTGCACTGATCAACGAGCCGCTGATCATCATGGGTGACGAGCCTACCGGTAATCTGGACAGTCATAACGCCGCTATCGTATTTGACCTCTTTAGACAATTATCTGCCGAAAAAGGACAAACCATACTCACTGTTACCCATGATGAAGATTTCGCGCGGCGTTCAGACCATATTATTCACCTGGTAGATGGCAGCATTGCGAATGGAACAAGTAACTCACGTTAAAGACTACACGATTCATTAATCCCCAAAGCTATCAGATTAAATTATTATTCCCCAAGCCAATAAGAAGGCTAATATCAATTTTAGCCCAGGGCTTCAGCCCTGGGAAATTGTTGTAAATTGTTGATACAAATACAGCTGTTATGCTCTCTACGCACCATCAGGTCTTTATTGAAGTAGCCAGAGAGAAAAGTTTCTCCAAGGCCAGTCAGACGTTGTTTATATCGCAGCCAGCCATCAGCAAACATGTGAAGTACCTGGAAGAGTATTACAGGACCAGACTTTTTGAGCGCAAAGGCATACAGATTTCACTGACGGATGCCGGCAGTTATTTACTGAAGCGTTTGTTACAGGTAGAAAACATACAGGCGGAAACGGAGTTTGAGATGGCGGCCTTCAGTGACAAGCATCAGGCCAAAGGTGTGCTGAAACTGGGTGCCAGCACTACGGTGGCCTTGTATATTCTGCCCAAAGTGCTTTCCGTATTTCAGCAGGAATATCCGCAGGTGGAGATCAATCTGCTGAATCGCAATGCGGAAATTGTGCTGGAGGCATTGCTTAACCAGGATATCAACCTGGGTATTATTGAAGGCCGGGGAAAGCTGACGAATGTGGTGTACCATCCGTTTATCAACGACCAGGTGATTGCAGTTTGTGGGCGGAAAAGTGATTTTTCAAAGACCCGGCACTATCCTTTAAAAGCGGTACTGCAGATGCCGGTAGCCTTGCGGGAAAGAGGCAGCGGTACGCTGGAAGCACTGAAGTATGCTTTACAAAAAAACAAGACCGGCATCAACGATCTGCAGGTAAAAGCGCGGCTGGGTGGCACCGAAGCATTAAAGAACTTCCTGATAGAATCGGGCTGTATTGGTTTTCTGCCCAAACGTTCGGTGCTGAAGGAATTAAAACAGGGAGATCTTACGGAAATTTTCTTCGAAGGGTTGCATATAGAACGAAGTTTTTACTTCATTCAGCGTAAGGGAGAAACCAATGAACTGAATAAAAAACTGATTCGCTTCGCCAGAAGCATTTATAACCAATAGTTATAGGTTATAACCAAAACGACATCTGTTTGTTATAGGTCATTCCTACATTTACAGGGAATGACTATTACACGAAAAAACATATCATTGGCTACTGCATTGCAGTGTCCCCGTTGCGGAAGGTTATACGAAACAGGGATATTGCAATCTTATGCCACCTGTTGTCAGCAACCGCTGATAACAATCTATAGTGGTGATTTACCAGACCCTTCCTTTCTGAACGGACGGGAGCATACTATATGGCGGTACCGGGAGATGCTGCCGGTGATGGACCCATGGTACATTGTAAGCCTGGGCGAAGGCGGAACACCTTTGCACAGGTTATCTGCTGTGAGCCGGAAACTGGGAGTACGGGTACTGTTAAAGGATGAAAGTATGAATCCCACCGGTTCTTTCAAAGCAAGGGGCATCAGTGTGGCCGTATCCAAAGCGCTGGAACTGGGCGTCAATCACTGTATCATGCCCTCTGCCGGCAATGCCGGCGGTGCCCTGAGCGCCTATTGCGCCAAAGCAGGTATCAAGGCCACCGTTATAATGCCGCGGCATACGCCCGCCACTTTACAGGAAGAATGCCGTTTGCACGGCGCAGAGCTGATACTGACAGACGGTCTGATAGACCGCTGCGGTCAGATAGCCCGGCAGCTGGTAAAAGAAACCGGCGCCTTCGATATGTCTACGCTGAAAGAGCCCTACCGGCTGGAAGGAAAAAAAACCATGGGTTACGAAATAGCGGAGCAGCTGCACTGGCAGCTTCCCGACGTCATCATATATCCTACCGGCGGCGGTACTGGCCTGATAGGCATGTGGAAAGCCTTCAGGGAAATGCAGCAGCTGGGCTGGATTGGTAGCAAGCTACCCAGAATGATCATTATTCAATCTCAAAATTGTGCACCTATGGTTCAGTACATTGAAAACGGAAACCTCCCTGAAGATTTTCAGGCCTATCCCTCGAAAGCCTATGGTCTGGCTGTTCCACAGCCTTTTGCAAAAGACATGATGCGGGAAGTAATTCAGCAAAGTGATGGTAAAGCCCTTACCATAACAGAAGAGGAAATGGAAGAAGGCATCCGGGAAATGGCCACCACCGAAGGTATACTATTATCACCGGAAGGTAGCGCCACCTATATGGGACTCAAAAAACTCATTGAAAAAGACTGGGTCCAGGAAGATGAGGAAGTGCTGTTGTTTAACACCGGCTCATGGTACAAATATCGCTAATGATCACCTGTTCTATCAACAATATCAAGCCGCGCGACGCTCATGTTTGCGCGGCTTCTCACACTTATACGCTTACCTCGCATTATGCTGCTTTATTTTCCTTCCTCCCTGCCTTCAAATAAGGCTGCCAGGAATTTTTTGGATTTAATGCTTTCATACTTAAAAGCCCCCAGTGTAACAGCATATACAAACAAACACAACAACACCTGTGGCAAAAAAGGGATATTCCCCAACATACCCAGCGGAATGATATTCTCTCCGGTGCTTGATTTAACACTAAACAAAATCACGGACATCAGCAGCATCCAGATCGCCAAAAAAGCGTAAACAAATACCGCCATCGTCATCTTTATTTTTATCGCAGTATGCACTACTTCATGCGTAACCACACCGGTGATCTCCGGCAGAAAAGAATTACGATAGTTGATAATCCGCTTTATCACAAATTTATTCCCCTGAAAAGTCCCTTCATAAGGCCTGTCTGGGTCTGACTGCGACCCAAAACTGAAGGAAAATGTGCGGCGTTTTAAATTCAGTTTTTCTTCCAACCTTCTCTTCACTTCTTCCGGGGACAAATAGGTTATAAGAGTATAATCTTCAAATGGTACAAATTTCACAGGTATTGGTTTGGGTTATATAAGATTATTTAATAGGTATTATAAAAAACGGCTGTATCCTTCATTTTTCTCTTTTCCCATTGTAAGAGTTCCAGCTCCGGTGAAGTATAAAATCCATCTGTATATCCCAGGCATAAATAGGCTACCAGTTTGTTTTCTTCCGGTGCTTTTAATATATTTTTTACCTGCTCAGGGTCCAGAATACTCACCCATCCTACCCCTACATTCAGTGCTCTGGCCATCAGCCAGATATTTTGCACAGCACATACTACGCTGTACAAACCTACTTCCTCCATGGAAGTTTGCCCTAACACCGGCTTGCCGGCCGGCTTATAAAAGACGGCAATATTTAACGGTGCTTCCAGAATCCCTTCCAGCTTCAGCCGGATATATTCCGGTTGTTTATCTGCATCAAACAACGAAATGGCTTTTTCATTTTCTGCTGCAAAGCTGTCTCTTATCTGCTGCTTTAAGTGATTGTCTTCAATCAGCACAAACTCCCATGGCTGGGAGAAACCTACTGAGGGCGCATGCAAGGCGGCATCCAGTATTTTATTGAGTGTATCAGGGGCAATGGGTTTATCAAGAAAACGGTTACCCCGTACATCACGTCTGTTAACAATAACATCTTCCAGAACAGTAGCTTCTGCCGCCGTGAACAATTTACCATTTAGTATATCCATATGGTCTTCAATGATCATCGAAGATATTGACTTCAATTTAATTTATCCAATTTCAATTAAACAGCCTGAGGTTGTCTGATAACATTTCCGGCAGTAAACTGTTTCATAGACAAGGAGACACGCAATAAGAATGTCGCAAATCTCCTCTTTAAAGTCGTCCTATCCCCCCAGAGTACAGTATAAACCGTTTTACCTTTGAATGACCCCCTACTATTATTCAATAGTTATTAAACTAAAAAATTATGGCAAAGAAAATCATTTCCCAAAGGATTACACCGCATTTATGGTTTGAAAAACAGGCGGAAGAAGCCGCGAAGTTTTATACCAGCATCTTCCCCAACTCATCAATAGGCCGTATTTCCCACTACACCAAAGCAGGCTTTGAGATTCATCACATGCCGGAAGGCACTGTGCTCACCGTAGAGTTCACCCTCGACGGGCAGGAGTTTCTGGCACTCAATGGCGGGCCTGTGTTTCAGTTCAACGAATCGGTTTCTTTTTTGGTAAACTGTGAAAATCAGGAAGAGATCGATTATTACTGGGAAAAGCTCCGGGTAGGTGGCGACCCTAAGTCAGACCAATGTGGATGGCTAAAAGATCAATTCGGTCTGTCCTGGCAGGTGGCACCCGTACAGCTGGCTGATATGATGGTGGACAAGGATATCAACCGGCTGAACCGGGTAATGGCTGCTCTTTTCAAAATGAAAAAACTGGACCTCCGGGCACTGGAAGAAGCCTACGGCACTTCTATCCCTGCCTGATAACGGTCATGGATATACTTTTTCAGAAAAAAACCTATCCCCTGGTGATCTTTCTGAACACGATAGTTCTTCGTGTTACGAAGCCCATATGTTCATACAGGCGAATGGCCCGTTCATTTGCCACCGACACATGCAGCATGGAGGTCACGCCTTCTTCGGCATGCTGGTGGCAAAGCCGTGTGATCAACTGCTGCGCATAACCTCTACCGGTATAGGCAGGATCTGTTACGATGGCGCTCAGTTCGGTAAAGCCGCTCATACGCATCCGTTCTCCGGCCATGGCCACCAGCCTGCCTTCCTGCCAAATGCCATAGTAGGTGCCCAGCAAACGGGTACCCGGATTATAATAACCTGGCTGTACCTTGTTAACCAGATCATACATAGCAGTGGCATCATCGGCTGTCAGCATGGTAATGGTTGCCGGTTCCTTTACAGGAAGGACCACCTGTGACCGCAGTACCATTTGCGCACAGGGCAACTCATTTACTATCTGCCAGTCTGCCGACAGCACAGGCAGCTCACCGATCAGATAAAAAGATTCCCCTTCGTTTATCCATGGCTGCAACTCTTCCAAAGCACTTTGTTTTGCATCTTCGCAGGCAATAAAGGAAAGAATCTCCTTCCGGTATCTTTTCACCCGCTCCGTTCCCATCGACAAAGGTGCCTGGGTGGTTGTCAGCGCGCTCCATGCCGGATTATCCAATAATATCTCACTCATAATAAAAGCCCGCAGGGCTGCAATGTTTTAAATTCAATATAAAGTTTACAAGCTATAAAAAATTTAATAAAACCAACAGCAGCCTGTAAGATGTATGCTGTACATTTTCGCGCTGTCAGCAGCTACATTCACCTTCTTCCCGTAAGATCTTCATCCTAACTTTTCATGATGATTTCTTTGTTCATACCTAATTCCTGCAAAGAGATTGCAGGAATTTTATCTTTCTGTTAAATGTACATGACAAGCATCTGCTATAAAATGTTTTTTAGTGAATGACACTACACTTTTAATCTTATTTTTTTATTATATTTACTGTGAGCTTCGCCAACTAGACAAAAAAACAGTCACAATCCCTAAACGGAGCCACCATTGAACACAAGATCAAACCCGTAAAAGACATGCTTACCTGCGCACTTTAGACACATTTGAAAGGAAACGTGCGACCCTCAAAAAACTATTGAAAATCTTATTTAATGCTAGACATGTACATTCACAACAAAATCCTATCCGGCTTTATCCATTTTTTAGGAAGACCATTATTTGCCGGCACCAAAGACTTCACTTACAAGGAAGACAAGAGACCTGTCATTCTGGTAAATGCATTGGGACTGCTCATGACCATCCTGGTACTGGGCATTGGATCTTATTTTTATTCTCTGCATCCCAGTATGGTGATTCTCCTCCCCATTTTGATTGAGGCAGCTGCCTTTATTTATGTGATCGTTTTAAACCATTTAAAAAAATATTTCAAGGCCAGTCTGGTGATGCTCATCGCCAACAGTGTTTTTGCGGTGTACTGGAGTACTGTTTTTGGAACGGCCATCCCTATAGATCTGGTGATGGCTTTTCTGGCCACGATCGTTTTCCATCTGTGCAGCACCTTTTTCCTGAGCAAGGAGCGAAAGGTACTGGTATCCTGTCTGATCATCACGGTGATTGCCCTGATACTGGTACAGGTCAATCAGCGGCAGCGTTTCATCGCTCCGCTGGAACTGGCTCCGGATACAGCCTATATCATACATTTAATCACCTCCTCCGCTTTTCTGGCATTGATCATTCTGGTGATGTCTTCCTATATCGGTAAGATTCATGCGCTGTTGTATTCTGAAAGAAAACTAAAAGATGCTTCTGTTGCCAAAAGCACCTTCCTGCGTGAAACGTACCATGAGCTCAGAACGCCGCTGAATGCCATTTACGGCATCGCACAGCTGCTGCAGCTCAGACGAAATGGTTATAGTGCAGAAGAAAAAAGGGAAATCGACGATCTGTATTCTGCCTGTTATATTGCCCGAAACATCATCAACAATGTGCTGGACATGTCGCGTATTGATGCAGGCAGATTTAATACTGTTACCAAAGAATCCCTTAACCTGAAGGAGTGTGTGGGACATTGCACCGCTATCAATCAGTATATCGCACTTTCCAGGGGTATTACCATCCGGGAAAGTTTTGACGAACAATTACCGGCTATCATCAACAGTGATAAGATCATCCTCACCAAAATCATCAACAACCTGCTGTCTAATGCTGTGAAATTTGCCACAGGCAATAGTTACGTAGAAATCCGATGTCAGCGTGAGCATCATCAGGTAATATTCAGGGTGATCAACCAGGGCAGCATTAACCATGAAAAAGCTGCTCAGATTTTTGAAGCTTTTGTATCTGAGCGCAACCAGATCACCGAAGGTACCGGGCTGGGGCTCTCCATCACCAAACACCTGGTAGAACTGCTAGGCGGACAGATATTTATTGAGCCGGATGAAAAGCATACCCATACCATCATTGCTTTCACACTACCCCTGGAAGCCGCCAGAGGCAAAAGCAGTACAGCCAGCAAACAGCACTATCGCAGAAACGTATTTCCTGGTGCCACCGCGCTGGTGATTGAAGATGACCCTATCAGCAGTTCGCTGCTCACCAAGATACTCACGCATATGGGCCTTACCTCTACCCTCTGCCATACAGGCGAGGAAGCTATGGAGCTGATACAAATAGAAAGACCCGATGTAATCATCTCAGATCTGCATATGTCCAATATGAGCGGAAAGGAACTGCTTCAGCATTTACGCAGCCATCCCCTCTTCAAAGACATTCCAGTGCTGATTGTATCCGGAGATGCTTTTACTTCCGTGAAGGAAGACATACTAAGAGCAGGTGCCAACGCCTATATTTCCAAGCCTGTGCATTTTAATGAACTGTACCTGGCCTTGTCCAGGCACCTGCCTCAGTTTCAGGCGCAGGCATAATATCTGCTATTACCGTTTGTTTGCACCTTGATATTTGTTAATCCCCGGATTCATTTCCGGTGCCATATTGCGCACCCGGGCATGTGTATTTATTTTATCAGGCAGGTCCCGACTCATGGATATTACCGGCTGACCAGAAATTTGCAAATTCTTTCCATTAATTTCGTATTTTCTTGCGCCCCAATATGGGCTATGGATACAAGCATCTATTTGTTGTACTAAATACATTACTATGAAAACAGGATTAGCGCTGACATTGTCAGACAGCAAGCCTTTAAAGAAGTTAGGCCTGTTCCTTTTGCTTCCGTCTGTCATGCTGGCTCTTCACAGTTGCCATAACAACGCTCAGCCGCCGACAGCCGGACTGACAGCCGACAGTGGCAACGTAGGACTGCAACTCCCCGAAGGATTTGGCGCCCTGCGGTTTGCCGACAGTACCGGCAACGCCAGGCACCTGACCGTCAACAAAAACGGAGTGGTGTTTGTGAAACTGGAATCACCGGTGAAAGGCAACGGCATCGTAGTGCTGACTGATAAAAACGGGGATGGTCGTGCAGATGAGCATAGCGGCTTCGCGCCGTATGGTGGCACCGGCATAGCCATTAAAGATGGTTATCTGTATGCCTCTTCCAACACCAGCGTATTTCGCTACAAACTCAACGACAAGCTGGAAGTAGCAGACCCTCAGCACCCGGACACGCTGGTTAGTGGCCTGATAGACCGCGGTCAGCACAACTCCAAATCCATTGCACTGGATAATAACGGTAACCTCTATGTGAATATCGGTGCACCTTCCAATGTATGCCAGGAAAAAGACCGTACCAAAGGCTCTCCCGGTATGCAGCCCTGCCCTTTACTGGACTCTGCAGGCGGCATCTGGGTATTTAAAGCCAACGAGCTGCATCAGGGTTATCACAACGGCAAACGATACGCTACCGGCCTTAGAAACGTGGTGGGCCTCGACTGGAACCAGGCTACCAACGCGCTGTACGTGATGCAGCATGGCCGCGACAACCTGCACGATTTTTTCCCGGAACTGTATGATGCCAAAACATCCGCAGAACTGCCTGCAGAAACCATGTACAAGCTGCATGAAGGTTCTGATTGCGGATGGCCTTATATCTATTACGATCAGTTCCAGCAGAAAAAAATCATTTCTCCGGAATATGGCGGCGATGGTAAAAAAGCCGTTACCGATAAATACGATGATCCTATCGTAACTTTCCCTGGACACCTGGCTCCTAACGGGCTGCTGTTCTACACTGGCAACATGTTCCCTGAAAGATACAAGAACGGCGCCTTCATCGCCTTCCATGGCTCCTGGAACAGGGCTCCTGAACCACAACAGGGTTTCTTCGTTGCTTTTGTGCCTTTCCAGAATGGTGCTCCTTCCGGTAAATGGGAAATCTTCGCCAAGGGATTTGCGGGCAAAGAAAATATTGTCGCCCCTGGCGATGCTGCCCACCGCCCCTGTGGCCTTGCACAAGGACCTGATGGCTCCCTCTACGTGTCTGACGACAAGATGGGCACCATCTATCGCATTATCTATAAAAAATAATTACTGATATAAAACAAGCCCCCAAAAGACATTGTGCTTTTGGGGGCTTGTTAATTTATATGTGTTAGTAAGATGCTGGCGGAGATGATGGACCCGGATATTCTGTGCAGTAATTTTATCTACCTAAAGATAGACAATCATCCGTTATCGCTTAATACTTATCTTCCGGCCAGGAAACTGATTTTATCGTTTAGTCACTATGCGTTATACCTGTGTTTTTCTGGCCATACTGCTGACACCTTTTTACGTTTATCCGCAGGCTGATATGCCAAAGAAGGATTTCGCCTTCACTGACAGTCTGGCCCGGACAATCCGTTATCACGGCGACGTGTATACGCATACCCGTGAGCTAACCACCCCGTACAACGATCAGCTTTCCAAAACCAGGGCTATCTTTATCTGGATCACCGATAATATCGCGTATGACTATAAAGCGGTCAATAAAGGCAAACCAGCACCTCGCATACCTCCCTGTGTACCTGGTACAGACTGCCAAAGGGTGATGCAGGACTGGGAAAACAAATACCTGCAACGGATACTGAAAAAGAAAAAGAGTGTTTGTGAAGGTTATGCCAGGCTCTTTAAGAAGATGTGCAACATTGCCGGCGTCCGTTGCGAAGTGGTCAGTGGTTATATTAAAACACGGTACTATCATATTGGCCGTGCCGGCGCTGTAGATCATGCCTGGAATGCTGTGTACCTGGACAGTTCCTGGCATATGGTAGATCCCACCTGGGCTGCAGGTGGCTGTGATGAGGATGAAAATATCGGCAAGCTCCAATCTTTTGAAAAGCTGTTCAATAACTATTACTGGCAGGCATCCTACAGTGATTTTCACCGCAACCATTATCCGGAGAAAGGACAATGGGCTTTTAAGGAAAACTATACCAAAGAGAAGTTTGCTGCTGCACCATACATTGCCGGCAGTGTTATCAGTGACCTTCGCCTGTTGTCACCGGAGCCCGGCATTATCCAGGCCCGTAAGGGAGATACGATCCGATTCAGGTTTACTTACCGCGGCCAGCTTACTTATCTGCAGGCCAACTCCAATCTGTTCCGCAATCCTACAACTTACCGCATGGAGAAAGTATCCAGACGGCGCTGGCAACCAGTATGGGATACCTTTGCCCTGAAAAAACAACAATACGTTTCGTTTCGCAAAAGCTTCCGCGGCTACGCTTTTGAATATGTGGTTACAGATGAAAACCTGAACTACATAGACATTCTGTTTGACTACGAAAGGGCTTTCCGTTATAAGGTGAACATTATCCGGGAACCGGTGCAGTTAGCGGGTAAATAAGCTTACTTTATGATCTGTAGTGAGCACGGCCACTGTGTCCAGCTCTTTGCTGTAGGCAATCTGCTGCGGTTTAATATGATGGATGATGGATGAAGCCTGTTCGCTGGCAGGAAATCCTTCCAGCTGGTCAATGATTTCGCCGGTTCTGTAGTTGATGACTTTAGGAAAACGGAAAAAGTCCCAGGCATAGGTTTCATTGATCGGAAACAGATTGCCGAAGGGACCATTCACCGTTACAACTGCAGACAAACTGCTAGTAGTGAGATCCCATATCGCCAGCTGTCCTGGCAGCAAAGGAGCAGATTCTTCATCATCGTACAGGTCAGCACCATCAATAGCGCCGATCAGCACTTCGTGATTGCTGATGAACCCGGCGGTATTAACTTCGACAGTCACATCCGGACGCAGGGAGCAGGTGTCTAGTAACAGCGGATTTTCCATACAGGAAGGAATATGATAGGCAACCACCATATCCATCGGTTGCCATACCCAGCCCTTGCTGATGAGCCATTTATTGTCGGGGCTGACTTCCAGGCGGGAATGGAAAAAATCGGCGGGCGCGCGGCCGGCGATGCAGGTAATGATCTCCCCTGATTCCACATCCTCAAATTCCAACTGACAATATACTTGAGGGCAATGCGCCAGGTAAGTCCTTCCGTTTTCTGCCACCAGAAATACAGCCGGATATTCGTATGTTTCCGCATGATAATAGGAACGATTGATCTCCCGCAGCATTTCCCCATTTTTGAGCAACAGTCCTTTGGTGCCGAGTTTGGTATATAGCAAAGTATATTGTCCGTCTGCCGAAGTGATAGCTGCATCGAAGCTGTAAGAAAAGTGACGGGTAACACCTGGTTGTTTCTTTTCCGAAGAATAGATCTGTTCTCCCAGAGCCCAGTCTACCAGGTCGTGCTTACGCCAGGAAATTGTTTGCGTATAGGCATGTTCGATAGTCCGCTGTTGCATATGCTATGGCTGTTTTACCAGCTTCAAAGATACCTAAAACTAAGCATCCTTCCTGCGTTGCAGATAAATAGCCGCAGACTCACTCATGGTGATCAGCGCACCTCCCAGGATGACAATATCTTTCACTACCAGCCGGCCGCGGCCTGAGAGGTAAGGGAATCCCCACTGATGATCTGTAAGATGTGGTACCCATGATTCAGGTGTCGTGATCAGAAAAGACAGCGTACCCAGCGTCGTCACAAATACAAGACCACTACCCACCATACTGGCCAGTGGCGCCACTTTATACAAGGCTACCAATATACCCAGTATGATCAGAAAAATACCCAGGCCATAGGAAAACACATAGGTGTTGTTGGCCTCATGCCATTGATGATTAGCCGTTATCAGTTCTCCTTCCTTGTTTATATGGCTTTTGTACTCTTCCGGGTGATGATAGAAAAAGGACATAAAGGGGCTGTTGGCCACAAAGGGCACAATACCATCAGCTTCATAAGTAAAAAATTTCAGTCCGCCGATCCAGAGGAAGACCAGCACAATACCGTATCGGATGGCTTTTTTACCCAGCTGGTCAAGATTTGCGATGGCGTTCAGTAGCTTGTTTTTCATGTTCATTCATTTGTGTGTGACCGTCAATAATGACTACACAAATGTAGATCAGCCACATGGGGCAGACCATGGAAGGAACAGGTTATTACATGGACAAATCTGCCACCACCGAAATGCCCGTTCTGCGGCGGAAAGTACGGGGTGATACTTTTGTCATCTTCTTAAAAAAACGGCTGAAATAAAACTCATCTTCAAACTGAAGTTCATAGGCAATTTCCTTGATGCTCTTCCGGGTAAGGTGCAGGTGTTTTTTAGCTTCCAGCACCAGTCTGTCCTGAATCAGTTGTGACGGGGATTTGCCAAAATACCCTTTACAGCGTTTGGAGAGATGATTAGGTGAGATAGCCAGCATAGCGGCGTAATCCGCAGGCTTGTGCAAAGACCGGTAGTGCTGGTCCAGCAGCTGTCGGAATTGTTCCATCTGTTGATCCCGCGGCTGTTCATCCGGCCGGGCTGTTTGTGTTTGCAGCCGGATGGTGCTCGATTTGGCCAGTAGTAGCTGCAGATAGGCTTTTAATACAATGCCGGAAGGTGGTTCCTGATGCAGTTCATTGTCCAGTTGAGTCAATAGTTGCGTAAAATCCGCTGCCTGGGTGGCAGACAGACTAATATAAGGCCATAGATAAATATTGTTAAACAACAGTCCGTTGCAGGCTACGTCACTGTGGTGCTGCTCTATGCAATAAAAATCACCATGGAACTGCAGCAGCAAAACTTCCATGTCTTTATCTGCCTGCAAACGCAGGGCCTGAAAAGGTGTTGCAAACAATAATACCGGGCCGTTGAAGGAAAACGTACTAAAATCGGCGTGATAAGTGCCACTGCCGGATGGTATAAATATAACTGTGTACTCCGAAAACTGTGAGGGCCGCGCCAGCGAAGCTGCTGTTGCCGGCTTTAGTCCGAATAAATATTCTCCTGTATCTGCATGTACCGCTTTCATGATAGTTGGTTTAAATAGGCTATAAGACTACGAAAATAGCACAATCCCCACTTTATAAACTCAATTTACATTACAAAAATAAAAATATAAAATTCTTGTCCCAAATGAAAAAAGTGAGTTGTCATCATTACAAACACAATCAAACATCATTCACTATATAAAATCAATACAAATGGAAACAAGAATAACCTTCGCTGACATCAATAAAGGCTTTATGGACGGACTGTTCAAAACTGGTAACTACCTCCGCCACTCAGAGCTCGACCGCAAACTGATGGAGCTGATACACTACCGTATTTCCCAGATCAATGGTTGCGCCTATTGTCTGGACATGCATCACAAGGATGCTATTCATCTGGGAGAAACAGAGCAGCGCCTGCATTCGCTGCCAGCATGGCCGGAATGTCCGTATTATACTGAAGAAGAAAAGGCTGTACTGGCATATGCCGAAGCAGTAAACAGCGGTCATGTGAGCGATGAAGTGTTCAACAATCTGGCTGCTTTTTATTCCAAGGCAAAGATTGCAGACCTTACATTGTCAGTTGCTGCCATTGGCACCTGGAACAAGCTGAACAAGGCTTTCCGGACGGAGCCCGGCACTTACGAGATTGGACAACATGAGTCCCAGGACTAAAGTCCTGGGCTATATTTGGTGCTAAAGCCCGGGGTTATAAAACTCCGGGCTTTAGATTTTGGCAATGCCCTGGCCCTCGAATTTAGCCCAGGACTTTAGTCCTGGGAAAATTGATTATATTTGTTGCTTCCCTATGTCAGTAAAGCTTTGCGGGGGCCACCAATATAATCAGTAGTATGAATTATCACCTGATGATAGACGATAAGTTTATCAATGACTTTATTACAGATGCAGAAAAAGCCGCGCCGGGCAACAATATTTACATCATTGACCAGCACCTTGAACAGGCTGCCCATGTAAAGTCGCCACTGGCGAGGTTTGCGCCTTATCACACTCCTGCCTTTCAGGAGCTGGTAAAAGGCATTGGTGCCAACGATAAAGTTTTCATACACTGGTTATCCGAATCTGCGGTGGCATTCGTTCTTTCTTTACCAGAAGCTGTTCCGGCAGGTGTATGTTTCTGGGGCGGTGACATTGTGGAGATTCCTTTCTCCCGTTTCAAACGCACTATTTACGGACCTAAAACACTTAAGTATTTTGAGCGGGAAGAAGAGCGGACCAAAGTGGAATGGAATCTTTTAAAACCAAAGCTGCTGTTTAAAACCTTCAAGAGACGTTATATAAAATATCCGAAATCAGAACGTCATATTGCTACACAACGGGACAGGTTTTTCAGAAGGCTCAACTTTTTCCTGAACTGGAATGAGATTGATCACCAGTGGATACATCAACACTATACCACCAATGTAACCCTGAAGTATTTCTTTTATAATGTGAATCCGCAGCCGGACAATAACGGGGTGGCTTATACGAAAAAAGAACCGGGAGTAACCACTATCCTGCTGGGTAATTCCGCCACGTCCACCAACAACCATCTGGAAGCCCTGGAGGCACTGGCGAAGTTTAAAGACGAGCCTATCAAACTGGTGATTCCGCTGAATTATGGTAGCCGGCAATATGGTGATTGGGTAGAACAGAAGGCTGTGGCCATGTTTGGCCGGGAGAAGGTGAACGCCCTACGTGACTTTATGAATAGGGACGACTACTACCGTTTGCTGGACGAGGTAGATATTGCCTTTATGCCCCATTACCGTTCACAGGCCGTAGGCAATACCCTGGCTATGCTCTACAGGGGTAAAAAACTTTTCCTGCATCACAAGAGTTCTGTTTATCAGCTCTTCAAACGATATGATGTGAATGTTCACGATGTGGCCAATGTCCCCAACATGACCTTTGATGCGTTTAAAACCGCGACCGCTCCGGAGGAAATAGCCAAAGACATTGTCCGTATGGAAACCATCTTTGACACCGGAAAAAAAATGCAGGTGTTGAAGGAATTGTTATCATGATGCCGGTACAGCTTTCTTAAGCTGGGTAACATAATAACACAGTGCGCCGGAGAAATACGCCGCCACATCCAGCCAATCGCCCACATAACGGGGAGAATAACGTGGCATGATCCACTCAAAGACTACAGACACATAAACTGCAATAAACAGTATGTATGCCAGCGGAAGCTGGTAGCTGCTGTCTTTTGCTATCCAGCGCTGTACTACCACCTGGCAGATCTGCGCCATGAGCGGTACGGCGATAAAGTCGGTCAGATGTCCGTTCACATACGGCAGTGGCTGACCATACCAGCGCGGCACATGTACAAGCAGCCAAAGTAAAGCACAGGCTACTCCCATGTAGAGCAACTTCTTCATATTACAGTGCAAATGATATGGCTATTGCCAGCAGCGCAGTCACCACACCGGCTACCGCCAGGAAAGCCGCAAACCCAATCTGTTTCATCACTTTTACAGGGGCGGAGTCTTCCGGCTTAATCGGTATTACGCTGTCTCTTAACCGTTGGATAAAAGATTTTTTGTCTTCTTTTTCTTCTTCGTTGTTCATGGTGTATTCGCTCATTGTTTTCTATTTTAGGCCAAATGTACTAATTTTTATTTAAATGATTGCACTAACTTTTAAATGACAATTTTAAAAGATGTTTATTTGATCACCATGCTGACTATCAGCATCATCACGCTGGGTACTGTGAGTTATCAGGCGATAAAAGCGGCTGTTGCCAATCCGGTTAAAAATCTGAAAGCGGAATAATCACCCGGATGTGACCGGCACCAGATCTGTAGTATCAAATCCAAGCTCCTGCAGCCAGGTAATACCATCCGGCACATTCAGTAAGCTGGTGCCTGTCCATCCTTTTTTAAGACCCAGCAAAATCATTTCCCGGATGTATCGGGGATAGTTCATGTTAAGATAACAGTAGCCTTGTGTTTTGTAATTAAACAACATTACACCCATATTCAGGGGATTGCCGGTAATATATCCTTCTCTAACCAGAAACTCAATCACCAGTGGGTTTGACCGAGCGTGTTCGAGGAATACCCTGAGGATAAACCGGCTTAAATCCGGTCTTATCTGCTTTTGCAGGGTACGATACAGATAGGTATTATTTTCGATGACTATTTTTCGAATCTTTTTTTTCATACTGAAACAATCGGTGTGTAAGATAAAAATTCTACCCAAAACATTGACTGCACACTGATTGCAGTCCGTCCCTCAGATAATGTAAGAAGTTTTAAATTTCACTTGACTATTATCAAAAAAAAGTTATTTTGCGCCCCGTTCCCGTAACTGTTCACATGCATCTATCAACCTATAACCCAATGCATGAAAAGGATTACTATCATTATTACACTGACCCTGTTATCCTCTTATCTGTTCGCCTACAACTACGGAGAGCACAAGCTCATCGGAGATGCCGCCTTTCTGCGGTTTATCCAATCCATATCCAACAACAAGACCCTGCTGTTGCGCTATCTCGACGTACAGGATGACGGGGAAGGCCATTATTATTTCGGAGGGCTATCGGGTAAAGACAGATGTCGTATATCCTACGGCGTATTAAACGGGCTTAGCGGCGACCATGAACGTAACCCGCTGATGCTGGAAGAACAGCTGCGATACAAGAGTTCTGTTATGGAACGGATCATTCTGCTGCATGAACAGTATATAAAAATGGGTTATACCGCTGCCCCGGATGGTAAGTTATCCAAACTTGACTTCAGTTATGCCTTGAAAGCAGCGGTCAATATGTCCCACTTTTATGAGTATCGCAAAGGCTTCAAGGAGCAGCTGCGTCATTTTGATAAAGCAGCTATCAAAAAATGTGAAAACCCTTCTCTGGTAGATAGCATCTTTAACAAACTGGGCAAGACCAATGCGGTCAATATGTACGTCACGCTGCATGTACTGGCTATTGACCTGGCCGAACAGAGTGGGCTGATGAGCAAACAAGATCCGGCAGCTGCACAGGAACTATTCTTTTATGCCATCCTGTTCAATGGTTTTGCGGACCATTTTCTGGAAGATGCGTTTTCTGCAGGCCACCTGGTAGTTAACAGGACTATATTCCAATCTGTTACCAACAACAAGTCCCTGCATGATTTTTATTCTGCCAACGGCACTACGGTAGTTAACCGGGAAGGTGAAATATGGCATGCCTATGGTGATGGTCAGTTCAACAATCCTCACGACAAATGGAAAAAGGCTACTACGCTGCTGGATATACGTTATGCTACGTATACTCCCGAGGCTAACAGGATCATAGAAGCGGTGAACCTTTCGTTACAGGACCTGTCTGCCGCATTTGAGCGCGGCGCCGGAGATGTGGCTTTTACCCCTTTTCTGGTCAGTATTCCGGACGACCGCAACAAACAGCCGCTGTACCTGATTTACCATATTCCCAGTCTGCAATGGGTACCCATCCCCTACCACTCCAACATGAACGAGCTTTTTGAAGATCCGACCACCATTACCGCTGCCATGCGGAAAGCCAATGAACCATTGCGCTACCGCGACTTTATCCGTAGCCGCGTAGGTAATTCACTGGTAGTAGGTGTCTTAGGTGGATTCTTCAGTGAACACTACCTCAGAGGACCTGAAATAAGGATCAACGCCGGTAATTTCAGCAAACGTTTTGATTATAACAGTGATGGCGGTAAAAGAGGAAAGCTGGACCGCTGGCTCGGCTATACGGTGTGCGGCAGTTTTGCCAACCTCAAGGATGATAATTCAGAAAGACTCACCACCGCAGCACAACAGGTGAGAGCCGGCATCAAAGGGAATTTTGACTACTGGGTGAGCAATAAACGATTTATCGGCATTTACAGTTATGTGGAAGCCGGTGCCCAGTTCACTTCCGGAGGCACTGCCTTTGTTTTTGTGCCGTCTGTGGGGCTGCAATGGTCATCGCTGGTAAATATCAACATACAATCGATGCAGAGCTGGGTACGTATACCACTGCAATATCTCATTCCACTCAAACTGCGCTATGGCGTGGTGGTTTCTCCCCATGAACTACCAAGGTATTTTTCCTCCGTAGACATAGACATTCTGCTATAAGTAATTGCCGGGAGCTGGTCAGCCAGCTTCCGGCGATATTCTTGTGCCTCCCGTAGCAAGGTCTTTTCCGGATCTATCTCATCATTTTCAAACCGGTTATGGCCCCTGGTAAATCACTCAGGCATGTATTTTTAGCACATTTCTTAATTTGCAGTCATGAGACTAGCTATTTTTGCGGATATCCATGGAAAGATTCTATTGCCTTTTAAACTCGCAGACCTATATCAGCAGCAGACTGGCAGGAAAATAGATTTTATATTACAGTGCGGCGATATTGGCGCCTACCCCAGTTTGGACAACCTCGACAAAGCCACCCTCAAACATGCGCAGCAGGACCGTGACGAACTTGGGTTTCATGACTATTTCACCCATGTAAACCCTGCCATACAAACCTATCTCAACAAACTGAATATAGACATGATCTGCGTACGGGGTAATCATGAAGACCACGACTACCTCGACCAGCTTGAAAAAGAAAACGGACAGCTGTCCCGTTTTCCAATTGATGTTTACAAACGGGTGTTTGTATGCAGGTCAGGTGTAAGACAGGAGTTGCGGAAAGGTGATGAAGTACTGCATCTTGTTGGGATCGGCCGTATCGGTGACCAGAAAGGGAGAACAGACAAACGTTTTATACAGGAATATGAAAAGAAGGAAATCAGGAAACTGCTGAAAACCAATCAGCATTTTGATGTACTGATTACCCACGACAAAGATGACAGCAATGAGCGGGGATATGGCATGGCAGCCATCCGGGAGGTGCTGGACAATGTAATCTTCCGTTATCACTTCTACGGACATACGGGAGAACCATTCAGGCAGGAAACAGACTACAACGGCATTACCCAATCCGTTAAAATCAGCGAGCTGGAGTACGGCCACAGCGGCATCCTGCCTGAAGGGTCTATGATTATCCTTGAAAAAAAAGGAGAAAATGACTTTCAGCTGGAGGTGGCGTCACAACAATTCACTAACCAGCTGACCCGGTTCAACTGGAAAGACTGATCAGATATCCAGTCGAAGCCCAAATGCAAGGCTCAGGTGCGACAGGTTTTCTTTATGTTCGCCCTCCAGGTTTACGCGCACCCTGCTGTTACCGTCTTCACGGGTATAGCTTTTCAGGTCTCCGACGATAAGGTCAAGCTGGCCGCCGGCAAACAGTTTGCGGGTTAACCGGACATCGTAGCCCATGCCAATGCCCATACCAACAGTTGCACCATTCAATATCACCTTGTTGCGGTATACCCAGCCATTGTCATGAAACCCCAGATACCCAACAGAGAAATTGATGTATACGTACTGTGTTCTGGAGGCGTTAAATGACTGTACACTAAAGGTTGGCGCGATGAAATTAATGGAGATATTATCCATCACATTGGTCCTCATATTACTGCCCTCCACGACCACCGGAATTACAGCGCTCCGGGAAGACTGAAAACGGACATACTTAATGCCTGTGCCAAATGAATAATTAAAATAATAGGTTGCATCTGCCCCCACATTAAAACCCGATTTAAGCCGCTGCATATAACTTCTGGCTTCTCCGTTAATATCGGAAGCTACTTTGCCCAGGCGGTAGCTATAACCACCATTAATGGCAAACCTGAAGTAAGGCACATAGTTTCTTTTTTGCGCATAGCTGCCCATAGCTATTACGCTCATAATAGCCATAAGGGACAATTTCTTCATGGAATGATAGATTAAATGTATTAGTTGACAATTTGCTCTTGTACAGTCTTATTTTAAAGCACAGATGATACAGGGACACTGTTTTAAAAAACGATAATAGTAATAATAGCTGAGATATCCGCGCATTTAACGATCAGGATAACCAGCAGGTTGGATGGTAAAGGAAGGGATATGATGGATAACTGTTTTATTGACGGAGATAAGCGGCCAGCTTGCCGAATGTAGCGTTGAAGCCCTGTTGCATGCTACGGTTGATATTCAGGAAAGAGGCCATTTCTTCCGGTTCAGGGTCTACTGGTTGTCCGGTGAGGGTCAGCACAGTATGGCCGTTTTCCTCCCTGAATTCCAGTCGGTAAAAAATTTCCAGCGGAAAAGGTATTTCAAAGGGAGGCTTCACAACCCTGGCCTGGTCATCCGCAAAAGCATTGGTAAATTCCAGCAGGTCGCATGGCTGGATGGTGCGGTACAGGAAGCGGCCATAGGCTACTTCGTCGTTACTGAATTCCATCCTGAAATGGAAAATACCACCAGGCCTGAAATCCAGGCTCACCACACTGTTTTTGCTCTCTACAGGTCCCCACCATTGATTCAGGGCATCTGCATTACTGAAGGCATTAAACACCAGCTCTTTCGGAGCTTTAAACGTGTGTACCAGGCTGAAGTGGGCCGGCATGTCTGTGGTATGGCTCATTGTGTAGTTTTTTTATCCCTTTGTACTTTTTGAAGATAGTTGTCCAGGGGGGTACTTGCAATATAAATGCAAGCACTTCCCTGCGCAAATTTTATTTTGTAAAAAAAGCTGTATTTTCATCTCACTAAACCAATAGTTCGCCATCCTGCTAAAGTGGAGCAATGGCAACCCGTTAACCTGGAAATTAAAGCACCATGGCATTAACCATTCTGAAAAGCCGCACTGCCACCCCATTTATTACTGGCAGGGCACCTGATTCTACCCAAAGGGCATTTCATGCATTTATGTATGATAATATTATCTGTAAAAACCAACGCTGCAGATGATGTCATCTTTACTATTAACCAATACAGACCTTCGCCTGAAAGAGGAATTCCGGCGCAGTTACCGTTTTACGATGGCTGGCTATACGAGAATACACGAACAGACCACTGAAAACGAGTTTACCCGCGAGCTGGACATGGAATACGCTCCTGCGGCCGATCCTTCCGGTTTATCTTTCTGTTCGTTTAGCGTTCACCGTGAGAAAATGTTGCTGGACCACCGCTCCTCTCATCTGGAATACATCATCCAGGCCGTGAGCAGTGTTACGCAGGAAGTACACTTTCACCTCCAGGAAACTACGGGCACGGTTACACTTGCCAACTGGAACGATATCCGGAACAGATGGACTGCCGTAAAGGAGAAGCTGTGGAACGACTACAAAGGCACAGAGATACAGCGGTTTACCGAAGGTTATGATAACAGGATGCAGAACAAACAGGCCCTCACCGCCTCATTGCTGCAGTACAATCTATATGGTCTGTTCATGAACCGCATTCATATCCGGTACGGCTATACGGGGCAACAAACCGAAAACAGGGACATCGTCCCGCTTTTTGGCAATACCGCCCTGCCAGTACAGGAACTGAGGACCGTCAAAAATACCGCAGAAGGTATCAAGGTAGACATCGGCGGCAACATCGACGAAAACAGGCTGGACACCACGGCCATCGGACACTTCGCCTACCACGACCTGTCACTGGCTGAAAATGAGGATACAGACCTGCTACTACAGCGGTATTCCGGCCATTACAACCTGGAGCACGACACCTGCATCTTACAAAAGGCCCTCCTGCAATACAATATTGTCATCGGAGATGCCTGGCAGCGCAAATGCAGATTTCATATTAACACCATTGAACCATCATACAATGCCTAAACATCCCCAGAACAAAGCTAAAAAACAGGACCCGCAAAAAGGCAAAGACAAGGAGAAGAAAGAAGAGAAAAAGCCCGCCACCACGGGCAATAAATATGTGTGCGACCTAGCTGAAGTGAAATGCACCTGCGGCAGTAATCCCGGCAAACTGAAAGTGACGTCCAACCCCGGCGTATATTTGCAGGATACCCTGAAAGCCACGGCCAAAGACAAAACCATCACGCCTAACTTCGGCAGCTGTTCTTCCCAGAAAAACAATCCCTGCCAGCCGGCGCTGATGGAGTGGCAGGACCTGGCGGCTGATGTCAGCCTCGGCGACCAGGCCCATTTTCTCCTGGAACGGTCTACCAACCAGTGTTCTGCTGGTGGCGGCAAAATCACCATCACCAGCGGCAAACAGAAATCCACTGTTCAGAACATCGACCCCCCTGCACAGGACCTGCCCATCGTAGCACCGCTGGAAGTGAAAAACAAAGAGGTGGTATGGCTCGCCAGCAACGAAGTATACAACGATGTGCCGGAAGCCGACCTATGGTACAAACTGGAAGGCAAAACCTTTAAAAAGGCTACCCTTACAGACGCTATCATCCAACAATTACAGGCAGACCCTGACAACGATACGATCGCCTATCATACCAACGACAAAGGCGTACAGACCACCTATAAAAAAGGCGTGTCCCAACCTGCAGATTACGGCAACAAGCTCGCTTCGAACGACGAGAAGCTGCATTCTGCCTACCCGCTTTATCTCCGTAACGGCGTTTTTACCAACGCCTACCCTACCTACAAACTCTATGTTTACAAAGGTGAGAACGCAGGCGATGCCAAGAAGAAGGTGGAACAGGACATCGCGGGCAACAGCCATGGTAACGCAGCGCTCATGCTGGAAACAGCCCGGCATACCCGGGATAACAATACCGACTATATGAAACAGGGCGGTCCGGTGCCTCCTACCGGCATCAACGGTCAACCTGAATACTATAGCCTGATTTACACCGTTACCAGTACACCCCGTTTCAGGGTGGTGCTGGACAAGGAAGATACCAGCGGGCTAGTCATCGTAAAAGCCAAGACCCGCCAGGATGTTTCCAGGGCCGGTGTTTCCATCGACCCGTTTGTTTCTGCAGACCTTGAAGGCTGCCTGGGTATCCGCGATGGCAAAGGCGGTTATTTCCAGGCACTCACCGGCGGCAAAAGCGCATATTTCACACAGCTGAACAACAAGCTGATTGAGAAAATCCCTGAACTGGCCTACATCTATCGTGTCCAGAAAGGTACAGGCAAAATAGCGGAGAAAAAGTTTGATGAAAAAGAAGAAGCGTTGTTCTTTGTGAAAGTAGACCCACTGCCGGAAATAAAAGCCAAAGAGATATACGAACCCTGGCAACAGGCCACCCAACAGAAACGGACCAACGCAGCTGCACAACCTGCACCCGCACAGCAACCGCCTGCCCAACAGCCACCAGCACAGCAGCTTCCAGGGCAACAACATCCGGGGCAACCAGGTCAGCAACAACCCGGGGCCCAGCCACATGACATGCAGGAACGGCTACAACACCCCGCCCATCCATTATGGCCAAGAGTGGTACAATCTGTACTGCTGCTGATACTGTTGCAACTCTGCTTTAGCTCCCACACCCCTGTGTGGGCAGCGCCAATAGCCGGTTACCGCTTACAGTCTGCCGATACCGCCAACGCCTGGATGAAAGTCATCGACAGCGGCGATAGCACACAGGTGCTAAAACTGCTCTCCAAAGGCTATAATCCCAATACAGTCATATTACCCGATACCAGCGTCCGCTATAGTGATCTGGGCAATCTCCCCATCCATATCAAACGGTATACTCCCTTTACCTACATCATCGACTACAACAAAAATCCGGACAATCATTTTTTCGATGACAGTAAAGGAGAAAACAGTTACGAACGGATCAAACAGAAACAGGGAAGGTATGCGCTGATGCTGATACGCCACGGCTATCATCCTGTTGCCGAAGACCTGGAGCTGTTGCTGCTGATAGCTCCGCCAGCAGACCAGTTCAAAGCTATCGTACAGCAAAGCCGGTTTAATATTGCTGCTGCCAAAGACAATCATTTTGCGGCGGCGGCCCTGCGGGGCAACTGTCCGGTGGGTTTGCTGAGTTATCTGCTGGAACAGGGCGCCGGTACCAACGGTGTTACGGATGCCATCCGGCAGCAGTACGCAAAGAATTACACCATCTCTCTACGTCAACTGGAAATACTGGAAAAATATCATTACAAGCTGTATCAGCAGGCAGGCTTTAGTCTACTGCATTACAGCGCATACGTCAACGATCCGGTGGCTGTAAAAAAACAGCTGGCGGCAGGCACACCCACCAATCAGCGTACCACCTGGTTTTATGAGGCAGATGATATGACAGATGGCGGCAAACCGCAAAAACTAACAGCACTTGAGATCGTACGGTCGAACCTTGTGGTCCGCCAATACAATAAAACAGGCGCTGTCAACGCACAGGCTATCATTAAACTACTGCAAAAGAAATAACACCATGGCCCGTATTAACCCGCAACCGGACCCACAGCGCCCCCAGGATGCCCCGGAAGAGATTCCGAGCGCCATACCAGATGCCGATAAAGACGGCTATGATGCCGACTTCAACGGCCTGCACGACAAGGAAGAAGACGGCAAAAAAAAGGATGCTAAAGATCAACAGTATGATGGTTCCGCTGTGAATGAGAAAGAAGAACCGGAAGATGATACCAAATGCCCCCACTGCAAAGAGGATATCACGCTGGACCAGATCAAGGCCATTACCACCATCGATGCCAAAAATGAAACATTGGTCAGCAAAATACTGGAATATCTCAACCTCTACAAAGCTGATCATAAGATAGACACCTGTGTTCGGAAAGCTCATTTTATAGCCCAGGCCCTTCATGAATCCGGCAGTTTCACGGTACTGGAAGAAGACCTTAACTACCGGCCTTCCAGCCTGTTAAGCTACTTCAAGAAAGATGAATACATTACCCTCACCGACAGTAATCTCACCAAATACAAGGACTACTTTTCGGTAGCTCCACCCAAGGCCGCCAAAGGAGCCAAGGATGCAAAGGACGCCAAACCGGCCGCCCCCGCGGCCGACCAATACAAGGACTACTCTTTGAATCCGGCCTATATTTACGGCAATACCAACAAGGAAACCACAGCCAAGTTAACCAGCAGCGACGGAAAAAGTAAGATAGAAATCGAGCTGAAGAAACACAAGGCGGATGAAAGAGTGGTCGGCAACAGAAAATACGGTGGCAGGGATGGTAACGACAAAGATAGTGACGACGGCTACAACTTCCGTGGACATGGTATTATCCAGCTTACCCATAAGCCGGCTTATGAGTCGTTTACCACTTTTGCCAAGAACACCGGTTTCAACAAAGAAAAAAGCACCATCGATTTTACCGAAAGCAAGGAAGAAAAAGGCGTTAAAACCTGCAACTCTGACCTGCTGAGTGATAAAAAAGATCCCAAATACGCAGTACAAAGCGCTGTATGGCTCTGGAGTACTTATAAAATCAGTTCCAAGCTGGAGGTCAAATCAGATGAGGAAAACTTTGCAGGCGTCACCAATGTTATCAATGGTGGCAACAACGGCACCAAAGACCGGTACGATAAGCTTCTGAAAGGAAGAGAACAACTGAAAGTATATGATCACTACAAATATTTGCTGGAGAACCAAAAAGACGAAAAGAAAAAAACGAAGCTAAAAGCAGCCTTAAAGCAAATGGCCTCTTCACAAACAGTTTATGCTTTCAACAGAAAAACAAAGAAATTTGACACCGATGGTATTACCGTAGATAGTGACCCCAAAGGCCAGGAAATCCTGGATGAATTTGGGGGAGATCCGGCCGGTGATAAAAAAACAGATAAACCAGCAGACAAAAAAACAGATGCTCCGGCCAAACCAGCTCCTGGCAAACCGGCGCCTAAAAAATAAAACCAGCAGCATGAAGAAACTGTTCTTTTTCCTGTCATTACTGAGCGGTGCAGCCGCCTGCGCGCAGCAACCAGCTTCCGGCAACGACATCAAAAAGTTTATACCAACCGGTTATGAAGTACGGGATAGCGTTAGCGGCGACCTGAACGGAGACAATATCCCCGACCTGGTACTTGTTTTACAACAAAAGACACCTGCCTCCGATACGGCAGACCGTCCGTTGCTATTGCTGCTCGGCGACAGCCACCATCACTGGTCACTGGCTGCACGCAATAAAGACCTGATCTATCCCGCAGATATCGGCGGCACCCTCGGTGATCCGTATGTACAAACGACGATCGATCATGGTTGCGTTACCATTGAACAATACTATGGCAGCCGGGAAAGGACCCGCTCTGTTGTCACCTTCTGTTATCAGCCTAAAAACAAAGACTGGATATTACAACAGGTGGCCATCACCCATGAAGATGCCCTTCATGCAGATGCTGCTAAAACAACCATAAAAAAAGGAAAACAACTAAAACCGATCAGCATCCGGCGTTATGCCGGAGAGTACGAATAAGCTGTCCTCCTTTCAATCATAGTAAAGAGGCTGACCTTGGATGGTCAGCCTCTTTCACTTATTCCGTTTTGCCATGTAGTAATAAATTCCTTACATCTTCCCGGGTCTGGTTAATCGCTCCTATTGCCTCAATCAATGCATCATTGGTGGCGCCCCGCAGGCCCGCATTAGTGATTTGTCCGTCGTAAGCCATCGTATACCTGCCGGCACTTTCAAAGACATGTACCGCCTTAAAACAAGCCGCCATCCTGGTTGTCAGCTGTTCAAATGCGGCCGTATGATACAGTTGCTTTACAGCAGCCACATTGCCGGCACAGATTTCCAATACATAACGGTGTTGTTTTTCCGGAGCCAGATAGTGGTTAACATCCGGTGCGGGCGGATTGGGCGTGGTATTGTCGTGCGGTGCCAGGATATGATAGCGCACCCGGCTGATCTGCTCACTGTCTGCAAAGGTTTTCACAAACGTTTTCAGGAAAAAATCATCTG
This sequence comes from Chitinophaga sp. HK235, assembly GCF_018255755.1. NCBI lineage: Bacteria > Pseudomonadati > Bacteroidota > Chitinophagia > Chitinophagales > Chitinophagaceae > Chitinophaga > Chitinophaga sp. HK235. Next base: position 952,775 of record NZ_CP073766.1, read on the forward strand.
CTTCTTTCAGTGAGACATTATCAGCAGGGCTGATAAAATAATAGAAGAACTTCCTGCCGTCTGAATAATTGGTTACCAGGCTTTGCTGCCGGTCTTTCAGCGTATGGGAGCTGTTATCACAATAGTAGGCTACTGTAGTATCAAAAACATTTCTTTCATCATCAAAGAGGATAGTGGTATGCGGCAGCCACTGTTCCAGTGCGGCGTTTGAAAAGAATCCTATTTCCGCAAAACCGTCCCAGTCGTTGGATGCATCTACCTCCCTCTCTATGCCGGTGATGGCGGGAAACAGGTCCGGATTGGCTTTTTGCATATGATGCTGGATATACATCCCAAGGTAGGGCAAGCGGGCACAAACCGGCCCGTGGATGTCTTTCCAGTAATCGTTGAACTGTTGGCTGGAAAGCCCCTTCCTTCTTATAACGGGCGTGATGGAGAGTGTGGTGATCCTGTTGTCTGTAAAGGGTGTTATACTTTGCATGGTTATCTGTTTTATTTGCATGCAAAGCTATAAACCGATGTAAGGCTGTTGTTGTACGGATTATTGTATTATTTGTGCCGGAACTTTTCCCGGTAGGCCGATGGTGACAACTGCATATTTTTTCTGAACCATCGGGAGAAATGGGCCACATCGTAAAAGCACAGTCTTCCTGCTATTTCACCGATGGTAAGATCTGTTCCCAGCAACAGGAATCGGGCTTCTGCAGACATTTTCTCCCGGATAATGACAGAAGCATTTTTTCCTGTAACATCCCTGCAAAGGATCCCCAGGTAGTTATCATCTATATTTAACAATGCCGCATATGCTTTCACAGAAAACACATCAAAGTCGGCCACCTGTGTACCTTCCAGCTTCTCCTGCACCAGCAGCTGAAAATCCCTCACTATTTTTTCACTTCGTGTATGCATTACCGGTGCATCACCGGAATAATCTGTTTCCAGCATGGCTGTAATCAATAAACGCAGGCAGTGCCGCGCCATTTCAGGCTGATGCCGGTACTGATAAAGCGAAGCAAAGGTTTGTTGAATGAAAAGATCATTGGGGCCGGTACTTTTATAATAAAAGTTGCCTTCAAAGTTCAGTTTGTTATCGAGCCGGTACAGCGGCAGCAGGCCCACATCGTAAAAATCGGCTGCAAACAACGTATAGAAGCCGGTTTGCGGCCCCTCATCCAACTGCCACTCCATGACTGCCTCCGGCCTGGAAATGATGACCATAGGCGGCTTCAGGGCGAAATGATGTCCGTCTATCGTAAAGGTGCCGGTACCACCGGAGATGAGGGATATCTTGTAAAAACCTCTGCGATGCAGGCTGGTATGCATCGCACAACGGGTAGTATCCTCTTCCCTTCTGAAGACGGCAAACTGCCGGAGGCTTTCTTCCGCCGTCACAAAATCATTCTCAGGATTCAGCTGCTGAATATAGTCGTTCATAGCGAAACTGAGTGCCCCTTTGTTGCTGCGCTTCATTATTTGTTTTTACCAGCGTTGTAGGTTTGGATCAGCTCCAGTGTATGGTTGCAGGCTTTGTCCTTGTTGCTCAATTCCCCGTGGCCTGGTACCGTGAAAACAGGGTTCGGGAATTTTGCTTTCAGGCGAAGCATGGAAGGTGTCCAGGCTTTGGGATCGGCATCAGACAGGTTGCCCAGGTCGGCAGCGTCGGTACTTTTAATAAAGCAGCCGCCGTACAGCACCTTGTCTTCCGGTACCCATACCACAATGTTGTCGGGCGCATGACCGGGGCCAGGATAAAACACCTGCAGCCGGCGATCTCCCAGGCGGAAGGTAGTATCTTCCGGGATGACATAACGGGCCTCTTCCTTGTGGTTATCTTTACACAGTTTCAGGGTATGGGCGGTAGAATAGGTTTTGATGCCGCGTGCCGCGAGTGCGTTGAGTCCTGCGGTACGATCTTCATGGAAATGGGTAGCGATGCAGGCGATAACGGCTTTGCCATGCTGTTTTTTGATCTGGTCCAGCAAAGGCACCAGTTGCGTGGTATCCCAGGGCACATCGATCATCACCACGCCTTTTTCTGTAACCACATACATACTATTGGACGGATAACGGGAGCCATCAGACAACTGGCCTATGGTTGTATATACGTAACAGTTACCAGCCAGGTGGCTGATTTTTAAAGGAGCTTCTTCTGACTTATGCTGAGCGTTGGCAGCTTGCATTCCCAGACACAGGGAAGCACCGAGTATATATTTAAATATCTTCATTTCTATAGTAATTTATCGGGTGTAAGAACGATGCGGTTTTTCAGGTAATTAAGTCCGCAATGATAGATAAGTTACACGAATCTGCAAAACCGATTTTATAAGCTACAGAAATAACAAGTAACGAAAAGTACCATCATAGTAATAATCAGTACCTTTTTAAGGGAAATGATCTGTTTAATTTCGGACTGTGATACTTGTGATGTAGGATGATGATAATAATAAATCAAGATTGTGGATGATGAGTAAGAACCGATCTCAGTGGCCTGTCTGGCCCGCTATCCTGCTTATTTTAATGATGATAGTTATGAATGGAAATGCTCAGGACAAAAACAACAGCACATTATTGCTCAAGGCAGCGGCCGCCAATGACACTACAGCGGTGAAGCAGCTACTGGCAGCACATGCCGATGTAAACGTAAAGGACCACAAACAACGCACTGCGCTGATGATAGCCACCTACCAGCATCATACGCCGGTAGCCGCACTGCTGATAGCTGCCGGAGCCGATGTGAACGCCCAGGATGACATACTCAACAGCCCTTTCCTCTATGCAGGAGCCGAAGGTTATCTGGATATCCTGCAACTATGCATAAAAGCAGGCGCTAACTATAACATATACAATCGTTATGGCGGTACCGCCCTGATACCAGCCTGTGAGCGGGGTCATATAGAAATAGTGAAAACGCTGCTCCAGGACAAGTCCTTCCCTATCGATCATGTAAACCGCCTGGGATGGACCGGATTGCTGGAAGCGATTATTCTCAGTAATGGCGGCCCTGCCCATGTACAAATTGTACAGATGCTGGCAGATGCCGGCTGCAATGTAAACCTTGCGGACAAAGACGGCGTAACGCCACTTGCACATGCCCGCAGCAGAAGGTTCAAGGCCATTATTGCTATACTGGAAAAAGCCGGTGCCCGTTAATAAATTTCCCTTAAAACAATCTGGTTGATAGATTGCCTGTTACACAACACAAAGCATGGCCGTAATAGCCATGCTTTTGTTATTTTAACACATCATCTGCCAATTGCTACGGCATACATCTTCCCTGCCCTGAAAACGGAATTTCTTTCTCCCAGTAGTGTCACCTCGTGAAAGCCTTCTACCGCAAACAAACGTTTGAGCGCGGCAAGCCTGATGGGATAAGGTACCCAGGCATTGGCTGTATCCGTTTCATACTCTACAATGATAAATTTTCCCTGGGGAGATAAATACCTGATGAGGCGAGACAACAATGCCGGCTTGTTTTTCACATAATGCAGGGAGTTGGCCATCAGTATACCTTCCAGCTGAGCTGCCGGTAAGTCTTCCATCATAAAATCCAGCTGTTGGGGAATGATCCTGTTGTGTGCCGGATTGGGCTGAGAGGCGAGGTGTACCGGTGATTTATCTATGGCGTAGATAGTACTGCCGGCAGGCAGCAGATTGGCCAGCGCATAGGTGAACAGCCCGCTTCCGCAGCCCAGATCGGCCCAGGTACCCGGTGAATATGTATGCTGAATCAACTGAATAGCATCCTGTAACTCCATGATGATCGCTTTTATTTGAGCTACCGGAAATCACCCGGCCGCTATTAATCATTTGCTGAAAAGTATTGCTGAAAGCGGTAAGAACTGAATACTCTACCTCATAGGCTATTTCACTCATACCACCCTTCAAAATTAATATGGCCAAAACTAAGACTAAACAACATTTTTTTAGTTTCTTCCAATCCGGATAAATTAATTCTATGGGCCCGTCTTGTCAGTAAGGTTGTTGACAAAATGAACCAGATAAAGAAAACATTGTTCACATTCAGTATGTGTCTCTTTCAGTCAGAAAGAACATGCGTAAAACAACAGCTATGGAAATAGGCATTGACAGCTTTATAGCTACCGGCGCATATGGGGGGCCGTTAAACCCACAGGAAAACCTATTAGCGATGGAAACCTTATTGGCAAAAATCGAATTTGCCGAGCAGGCCGGGCTGCATGTGTTTGGTCTGGGAGAGCATCACCGGAAAGAGTTTCTGGATGCGGCACCAGCAGTGATATTAGCCGCAGCCGCTGCACGCACCCGACAAATACGCCTGACTAGCGCCGTTACGGTATTAAGCGCCGCTGATCCGGTGAGGGTATTCCAGGAATATGCCACACTTGATATTATTTCCAAAGGTCGTGCGGAAATTGTGGCCGGCAGAGGTTCATTTATTGATGCATTCCCTTTGTTCGGATATAATCTTAATGACTATGACGATCTGTTTGCAGAAAAAATAGAACTACTGCTTGCTATCCGTGACCATGAAACCTTGTCCTGGAAAGGCCGGTTCAGGCCGGCATTACAGGAACAATCCGTGTATCCGCGTCCGTTACAGGACCCGCTCCCGATATGGATAGGAGTAGGTGGCACCCCCCAATCGTTTGTACGTGCAGGTATGCTTGGCCTGCCACTGATGGTGGCTGTCATCGGCGGGGAAACACATCATTTCCGGCCATTGATCGATTGGTATTACGAAGCCGGGAAAAAAGCGGGTCATGCTCCTGAAAAACTTAAAGTAGGATTACATTCCCTGGGTTATGTAGCCGATACCACACAACAGGCAAGAGACGAATATTTTCCGGGATATCAGGAAATGTTTGGCAAAATTGGCAAAGAGCGGGGTTGGTCAGCACCTACACGCGCCAGTTTCGACGCGCAAGCCGGGCCTACCGGCGCTTATCTGGTGGGTAATCCTGAAGAGGTAGCCGAAAAGATTCTGCGTCACAGTGAAGCGCTGGGTGGCATCTCCAGGCTCACTTTCCAGATGGATAATCCAGGGCTTAGCAAGACACAGGTTTATAAATCGATAGAGCTGATTGGTACAAAAGTAATCCCCCTGGTAAACGGATCGACAGGCCGATAAGGCACATACTGCTTTAAACAAAGCGAGGCCTTACGGCCCCGCTTTTAATTGCTCTCTAGAAGATGATATTCTTAGCATCGCAGCTGCCCAATCCGATACCGCCAGGATAATGTGCAGATATACGTTGTGCTTTATACCGTTTCAGCAGGAGACTAACACGAGGTAGAACAAAACCGCCGTTGTCCAACAACAGGTTGATGGTTTCTATCTCTTTATCACCCGCATAAAAGGTAAGCAGGACTTTTCCCGCAACCACACGACTTCCATCTACGGTAACAATATGTCCGCGTACCATATCCTCTTGTTTCAGATACTCAAACTGATCAAATCTGGTAGCATGACCGGAGGCGACATTGATTTGTGCGCCACCCAGCAATACCGGGTGTGAAACAGCTTCCGGCGGAATACCGTAACCAATCAGGTTGATACGGGTATCAGTGGAGAAAAACCGCTCACCGTATTGTTTGAAGAAGTCTGCCAGTCTGGGGTCACCGTACTGGGATTCCACCATGACCTGCACCTTCCTGGTTTCACCGGGGTCCAGGCGCAGTGCGGCGTGTTCCATATACAACCGGTAAAATTTAGCGAAGTATCCCCGTATCTGTGGTACTACGTAGATATCAGCTCTTTCAGAAAACGGATTATGCAGGGAGATCTGTGTGATTTCTCTTTTTGCAGGGGAAGATGCTGCCGCAATGTACCGGGTGTAGTTAGACTGCGCCATATTGTTGCTGTCGGTAATTTCCACGATGTTGGGATTTACGGAAGCATCAATATACAAGGGTGTTCTGGCGATGATACATTTGTGGCCGTCGTTGGGCGGAATCCAGTTAAAGGAAAATTCCACAAAAGGCACCATTGATTCCGGGGGCACATCGTGGGTATCGCTGCCTACGTATACTTCCGGGGCGCCGCCTACGGTAAAGTCTTTTATATAGAAATCAACCTTTACATTGGTAGCGGTAACAGGGCCACGGTTGCGGTAGCGTGCAATCACGGTATTGGAATGTCCTACCCATGGTACATTGGTCCAATGTGCAGGATCGGCCATGGAGCGTGCGTTTCGCACTTCTATATCCGGACTTTGCCAGTTATCTCCACCGGGCCATGGGCGGATATACAGATCAGGCCGGCCATTGGTACCATACTGTATCCGCACTTTTGCCGTGTTACCGGTGATAGATACGACAGTCATTTTAAAATCTGAAATGGCCATACTGGAAGTATCTGTTTCCTTATAGTCCTGGCCTGCGGCAAAGAAAGAGTTTTCTCCTTCCGCATCCCTTGCCAGGCGCATGATCTGTGGCCGTGCAATCGGGAAATTAAAGGATTGTGAAATCATGTCAGTGCCCAATACGACTGCATTATCGGCGTCATTCGGTGCAGTGAGCGCCAGTTCCTGATCGCCTATCTGTGTAAGCTGTCCTTTGCGGAATTCAAAATAATAATTCCATCCATCTGCAATCCGGATCTCTATAGCGGTGAACTGCCCCGCGGGTGGCGCTCCCAGCTCGCTGGCCTGCAGTGTTACGATGGTATCCAATGGGATAGTGGACCGCGAAAAATCAAATGACCGTACCCATTCCGGGCGAACCCAGCCTGTTTCCATCTTTTGTCCTACCGACATATGCGGCAGTTCCCCTTCACTGCTCATCAGGTCAAAATTGGTAATGTCTCTTGCCTGAATAGCCGGTGTGTAAAATGGGTTAGCATTGGTATACAGATCGGGATAACCCAGGTTATGTCCGAGTTCGTGTGACAGTGTTTCGTAGATGGTACGGCTGTCGCGGGTAGGGTTCCAATCATCCGGCATGCCCAGCACGCGTATATTGGCACTGCCACCGGGAACGGTAAACGAGCCTCCCCATGCCTGCGGCCAGAAGAAATTATCACTGGATGCAGATCCCTGTGAACGGATGACCATAATAAGTGTTTGCACCTGCTGGAAGTTGACCAGTGGATTACCGCCACCATCTACCAATGCAGCTGCGGCAGATATACAGGTTTGTGCAAAGGCAGTATTGTTGATGGGCGCAAATGAATTGCCGGGCCAGGGCGCAGGCATCATACTGAAATTATCTGTCCAGCTGCTGTTAAGATGAATACTGAGCACCTGTCCGCCTGCGAGGTTCAGTGTAAAAGCATTATGAGAAACTTCTTCATAATAGGCTTTGGCACTGCGTACTTTTCCATCGGGATCAGGCGTGGTGCCTACGGCTCCGTTGCGCCAGCTGCTGGTAATGCTGTTAAATGCCGCCCCTGTAGGATATAAGGAAGTAGTAGTGTCTACCGTGAGGATGCAGATATTCCTGGTGCCTGATTGCGGGATCACATCCACATTCTGAGGCGTAGTCGGACCACCACCCCAGGTATAGCCGGTTATAAAATCAGTGAGCTCACCCACCATCCAATGTCCGGGACTTTTATCCTTATCTGTCCATACATTGACGATTTCATACTCCATCTCCCCTACCAGACTATGACTCACCTTATCAGTTACCTGCAGCTTATACAGTCCAGGCTTGAATCCTACCAGCAGCATGATTTCGTTGGGAGCTGAGAGATCATCCCTGGAATAGGAAATAGTGCCGCCGGCAATTTCATCCGACACTTTGATATCCACTGTATCGAAGGTCAGACCGGAAACACCAAAATCCACCTGGATACGTTCAAATGTACCGATAAATGGTTTTGGGTTGCTCATGTTCAGGGTTACCGGCAACATAGGAGCATTATTCAACAGATCGTACCAGAGCAGCCTTTTAAAATCGGCTACCACCAGCAGGTTATTTTCCCTCCACGCAGCGATAGGATGCCCGCCCGCTGTATGGGAAAGCACTACCTGTTTGGCGCCGGTAGCAGTCCTGACGGAACTTACGTATCCGATAGTGGTACGCTCCGTAAACAGGATATTCGTTTCTGTTTTATCTTCCCAGGAAAGGTATAGCGGGAGTTTGAGCCCTGCTACCAGTACTTTTTTCTTTTTACTGGCAAAATTATACTCAAGGATACTACCCGCTTTACTATCGGATATCCAGGCATTTTTACCGGCAGCATCTACCAATAAGCCTACGGGAGCCATCAGACCGGAAAGCAATACTGTGGGGGCCTTGGTAACCAGGTCTATTACCACCAGATCCCTGGCAAGCCGGTCTGCATAATACAATGAATGACCCTGAAGGGCCAGCTGCATAGGATGCCCGTTCCCTTTAATAACAGGATGGGCTTGCGTTTGATCGGCAGCAGTGAGGGTACACTCATAGATGGTAAACTTCTTATGCACGGTATCCATGTCCACTAAAAAAATACGTGCACCGTCGGGGGATGCAGTGATCCCACCGGGTTCATGATAGCCTTTACCGATGGTTTTAACAGCACCGGTATGCAGGTCCTGCGTGCGTACCTCGGAACCCTCTGTAAACAGTAAAAACGGAGTGGCAGGGCTGCCGCTGTGTATTACTACACCTCCATGCGGATGGTCTGTGAACGTCTGTTTTAACGTTGCCATAATGTTGAGTTTTGGGGTAAAGAAATAGCGCTGCCATTAGGGCAGGTCCCTTTCGTTATTTTGGAGTTTTAAAAAATGATGCTATTATGTGTGACGATGGTCTGTTTCTGAACTTGTAGTGGTTATTGGGGTACAACCTTGATAAAAATAGCACTCTTTATTTAGCCCGCAAAAAAATTAACATATAGGCTTCTCCGAAGATTTTCACATCTCCCAATACTTTGCTCCCTGCGCATGATCCAGCTTTATCAAAAATTCACATAACGATTCCGCAGCCTTAGGCCAATCACATCGGGCATCCAAAGGCAAACATATATATACAGCGCCACTGGCATCCATCAGCAATAGATCAGCATCTCCATAAAAGTGACCAAATACAGTATCATTCACTGAAATCTCATCCCCTACCTGTTGTTGCTCCCTTGTTAAGTCCCGGGTATCTTCCGGCGAAAGTATCGTCATTCCCCATTGTCCATATGCTTCATCCATGAATAGATCTGCCCGTTCAGCTATTTCCCAGCAACGAATCAATTCACCTGCCGATGCAGGAAAACTATTGATATACTCTTCAGCAGGGGCAGCAAAAGTACACTTTAACAGGAAGGGACACACTTTTCCAAAATGAATGGCCCCCGCTGCAACAGACCAGTTCATTTTCATTTTATCTATGATCGCTTTTAGTTCGTTCATCATACGCTTTTGCAGCCGGCCAAGGTAAACCTTATTTACTTATTTAGTTATTTAACTATTTAGTTAGTTGCTTATTTACGAGTATTGTTTTCAATACTACTCCTCTCCGGTCGATGGCCTGTACCTGCACATTTTCCGGCAGTATAGAAAAAGTCATCAATCCCTGTATGGGCTCGAAAAAGTCGTAGTTGCCTCTCGGTTTCAGATTTTCATTGGCTTCAGAACCGGCACCGGAAATGAAATGGTGTGTATGTTTACCAGCGGGATGATAATATTGCAGATGATGTTCATGACCACTGATATACAGGTCAACCTTATATTTTTCCAGAACCGGCTCCAGGGAATAACGGATATAAGGTGTATTCAAAGCCCTGTTACCAGCGGTATAACAGGGATGGTGCGCGATAACGATTTTCCAGCGGATACTGCTGCTGGTATCTGACAAGGTTTGTTCCAGCCAACGTTTTTGCGCGGCAGAATCCTGGGCCAGCAGCTCATTGCCATATGCAGAGCGGTAGGCTTCGGGGTCCAGTGGATTGGTGTCCAGAAATACAAACAGCGCTTCAGCATTGCCGGATATCTTTCTTTTAAAAGCATAGTAACGTGACGGCATATGCCAGCGCTGGCTCACTTTGGAGTAGTCTATCTGTGCCTGTGCGTTCCCGTGATAATCATGATTGCCCAGTACGGCATACCAGGCACGGTGCAGCGGATATTGATAAAATACATTTTCGAATGAAAGGTTCCATAATGGATCGTGTACACTGGCCACTCCATCAGGATAAATATTATCCCCGGTAGCAATAATAAAAGCAGCATTGATACCGGTTACTGCTTCCGATAAGGTGTTGGCCACATCTTTCTGGAAGTATTCTCCACCTCTGCCAAAATCTCCCAGCACAGCAAATTCCAGTGCATCTTCCCTACTCAGTTGCCCGGTGATAAATCCTCCCCGGTATCCCTTATCGTATTCTGCCAGATACTTCAGGGTCTGTGCTTTCAGACCTGTTGCTGCAAAATAAATACAGCATGCGATTAACAAAATCCTTTTCATGAAAAAAGTTTAAAGTGCGGTGTACAGCTCTATCATTAAAGGTACACCGGCGCTATCAAACAGCTGTGTTAAATATTTAGCCATCATTTCATGAACGGGAAACAATTTTTCTCAACCTGATAAAATCAGATTTTAATTAACAGGTTTCAACCAGATGGCCTGTCCCCCAGACGGCAGCAGGTGACTGTCTAAAACAGTGGATGCATCAACCGTAACTTTTCTTATGGACACCCTTGTACGTACAGGAGACGCCGGGTCGTCATAATAAATGGTGGCTTCATATTTCTTACCAGGAGCAAGGAAAGAACAATCAATGCGAAGATCCCTGGCATCATTATTCGTAATGCTTCCCACAAGCCATTCATTATTGCTTTTGCGGGCCACCGTAATGTATTGTCCGATTTCTCCATCCAGCACCTTTGTATCATCCCAGACTGTTGGTACATGATCAAAAAACACCAGTTCCGGTTCATCCTGCGAGTCTTCCGGCTTATCGTACCAGTACATAAACTGTAACGGGCTATAATACACAACAGATAAAGCCATCTGGTGCACCGAAGTTGTTTTGAGTATATTTTTATTCTGCGTTTCTACCAGGCGTTTCTTCAGTTCCGGCCGGTGATAATAACAGATGGTGTAGTCTGCCGCTCCACACAGGAAACGGGTAAAGGGAAGCACCGTATTATGGGTAGCATCCGGCATCTCCTCATTACCTCTGATGCCTTCCTGGGTAAGGAGATTGGGAAATGTTCTGCTGAAACCGGTTGGCCGGTATTCATCATGAATATCCACCATTAAATGATGTTGCGCGCATTTTTTCACTGCATCATGTAACCATTTGGTCCAGCGGTAGGAACCAACATTAACAAAACCAAACTTGATACCTGCTACGCCCCATTTTTCATACAATGGCAGTATTACATCCAGTTGTCTTTCCAGCGCTTTTTTGTTTACATACAAAAACACGCCGATATTTTTCTTTCTGGCATAACGGATTACTTCCTGCAGATTCAGATCATTTACCGGATTGCGAAGGGGATCTACACTGACATGTGTGGCATCTGCAGCCGTATCTTCTTCAGCCCCATACCAGCCTGCATCAAAATGAATGTATTGCAGATGGCGCTTTTCAGCAAAGTCCACCAGTTTTTTTGCTCCGCTTGTTGACAATGAAATTTCCCGCATCACCTTACCTGGTTTAATCCATTCCGTATGCTTAATAGCACAGGGTGGATTGAGGTTCAGCAACAGATCACTATGCTGCAAAAGTTGTGTGGGTTTTGTTGCGAGCATCATCACTCTCCATGGCGTCGCAAATGGTACTGCCTGAAGCACCTTGTCAAACATAGCACAGGCAACGGTATTGGGTTTAGCGGGATGCAAAATAAATTTTGTTCTGCAATAATCTACCACCGCTGCTTCCGCAAGCGCCACATAAATACCGTTCTGTAATTGCAGGGTCAACGGGCGTTCAGCTTCTCCGGGCCATTTATCCAAAGACAATAACTGATAACTTCCCTGCGCCTGACCCGTGAACCATGCCTTTGTACCGGCCGGAAAAGAAAACTCAGTCAGGTCTTTACTGATAGCAATATCCTTTGAACCGGGTGAGGTTTTGGGAAATGCATAACGGAAAGCAATTCCTTCATTGTAGGCCCGGACTTCAATCTGCATGGATTCAGGTGCGCCGGCACCTTTAACGAAGGTGAAAAATGTCGTATGATACTGGTCCCGTATACGATTTCGTTCTCCGTAAACAGGTTTCCAAAAGTCATCCTTAGCCGCAGCACGTACCGATTGCAGGCTTAAACCATCCTGCCAGCCATCAACTCCCAGAACGGATGCTTTAATAATTTCCTTTTGCTGATAAGATACCTCATAATGAATAATACCATCTGTAACGGTTAAACGAAATTCAATATTACCATCCGGTGATTTCAATGAGAGAGGCGCTTGTCCAACCGTTTCAATTGTTACTAATAATGAGATTAGAAGAAAAAAAAGTCTATACATCTGGAATAAAACTGTCTATTACACAGTAAAGCTATACGACTGCTTTTAGAAATTCCTCCAGCAGATTGACCATTACCACCGCTTTTTTGACCGATGTAAGTAAACCTGGTTAAAATGAAGGCATATTCTGTTAATTATTGCAAACACATATCTGTCAAAGAAGGTCATATTTAATACATCACCACGTATTGAAAATAATATTGCTATGCCTGAAACGTCTCAACCGCTATCTCACCCCAAAGGTCTTTATATCCTGTTTGTCACTGAAATGTGGGAGCGGTTCAACTACTATGGAATGCGGGCAGTACTGATTCTTTTTATGACCAAGGCGTTGTTGTTTAGCAAAGTATTTGCAGCCAACCTGTATGGGAGTTATACTGGTCTTATTTACCTTACTCCTCTGTTAGGAGGCTACATCGCAGACCGCTACTGGGGTAACAGGCGCTCTATCATTATTGGTGGCATCGTGATGGCTATCGGAGAGATGATCCTCTTTATAAGCGCCTCTTTATTTCATAGTTATCCTTCCGCCTCGTTACTGTTGTTTTTTTGCGGCCTCGGCTGCATGATTGCCGGTAACGGTTTCTTTAAACCGAATATATCGTCTCTGGTAGGGCAATTATATGTTGAAGGAGATAAAAGAAAGGACACTGCCTATACCATTTTTTACATGGGGATTAATACCGGTGGGGCGTTAGGTCCCATCATCTGCGGACTTATGGGTGATACCGGTAACCCCGCCGATTTTAAATGGGCATTTTTAGCAGGTGGTATCAGCATGATCATCAGCGTGATTGTACAGCTGGCATTTCATCACCGGTATGTGACCGATCCCGGTGGTCATGTGCTGGGACTGACACCGGAGCAAGCGCCGGCAAAGCTATTGCAGCCATTCGTTATTATCCCCGGATTGGTACTCACCACTTTTCTAATGATCGGTTTATTATACCTGGACACCACAGTAGTTAATTACCTTTCATATCTGTTGCTGGCGGCAGTAGGATTAATTGCAATAATCATCCTTCGGGACAAATCGCTCACCCGAACGGAAAAACAACGGATTAAAGTAATTTTCATTATCTCCTTTTTTGTGATATTCTTCTGGGCTGCCTTCGAGCAGGCGGGTGCTTCGCTGACTTTTTTTGCAGACGAACAAACCAACAGAAAGTTGAACTGGAAAATACCCGTATGGAGCATTCTGCTGCTATCCGTTTTTTTAATGTATGGGTTATACAACTTGTTCAGAAAGACGCAAAAACAGCTATCATCCGCCGCAGATCATTTATTACGTCGTACCATATACGGATTATTATTTCTTTTTCTCCTGGGTATTGTGGGAGTGGATGTATATTTACTAATGCGCCGGGAAAATGTGCTGTTGCTGGATGAAATACCTCCCAGTCTGTTTCTTTCTCTGGGTTCTATCTACATCGTTATTTTCGCGCCTTTCTTTGCCTGGCTGTGGCCCAGGCTGGGAAAACATGAACCTTCAGCCCCTGTTAAGATGGCTATCGGGCTGCTTTTGCTGTCATTGGGCTATTTGTGGATTGTATTTGGAGTAAAGGAGATATCTCCCGGTACCAAAGTAAGCATTATCTGGATTACCGGGATGTATGCTTTGCATTCGTTTGGAGAGCTTTGTCTGTCACCGATAGGGCTTTCTCTTGTCAATAAATTATCGCCTCTTAAATTCTCTTCTTTACTGATGGCCGTTTGGTTCCTGGCAACAGCCGCTGCCAACAAACTGGCTGGAGTATTAAGTACTTTATATCCGGATAAGGGCAAGACGATTATTTTTGGAGGGTACGCTATCCACAGTGCTTACGACTTCTTTCTGCTTTTTGTCATCATGGTAGGAGTAGCGGCGATGGTGTTGTTAATGGTTTCAAAACGGCTATCAGCCATGATGGTCACCCCTAAAAACTTATCCAGATAACTTTTCAAGCGCCAGCTCAGTAGAATCCAGGAAATTAACCTGGCGGCCTTTATTGCTTTCATAAATAAAATCCTTGATGCTCTTGCCCGGATATTTTGTGAACTCGCCAACAATGGCCAGTCTTATCCGGTAGTTGGTGAATTTCTGCAATATTTCTCCTGCTATACCATTTTTCAGGTCGAAGAAAGCCGGTGTTATATTCTTTTCATGAAGGATGATCCGCTCTACATCTTGATAATAAAGATCGCCCATTATTTGCAGGGCATCTTCTGTATTATTGATCACTACTTCCGTTGCTGTTATTTCCGCAATGCTGATATCTCCTGTCTTATGTATTGTAATATCCATCATATTAATAGTTAATATCCGCAAATATAGAGTAAATCGGATTGCCGGTTTGCCGCTGTGTTGTTGAATAATTACATTTGCCGCAATTTGTCCCTATATGTCTATACCGTTGTCCCGTATTGCTGTCGTACTGTTTTTTTTACTATTTGTTTATCAACGATCTGTCCATTCCCAACAGTGTTATCCTACCTTTTACAGTTTATTGTCTGTGAATGGCGATGCAGCAGGCAATTCCGTCGTGTATACGTCAACGGGAGCCATTGTTGTTGCCGGCAAGGCCAATCTGAACAGGAACAGTAAGTGGGATGGGTTGTTGCTGAAAACGGACGATCTCGGCAATGTGCTCTGGGCGCGGTCTGCAGGTGGTCCGGAGAATGATGTGCTGGTAAAGGTAAAGGAAACAGCTGACAAAGGTTTTGTAGCAGTGGGCAATAGTGAAGAAGCCGGGATACCCCGGTTGTGGGTAATCAAAACCGATGCAGCCGGACAATTATCCTGGAGTAAAGTAATTGACATAGAAAACAAACCACTGGCGGGGAAAGATATCATTGAACTTTCTACCGGAGGCTTTGCCCTGATTGGCAACGCCTATGACAGCACCGCACAATCCGATGGTGTACTGGCCAGGCTGGATGCTTCAGGCAATCTTTTATGGACGCAACTTTATGATGGTGGCGGTGCAGATGGTTTTAACAGTCTGCTTGAAGTAAACGGGGAATTACTGGTGGCAGGGTATATAACCAGCGATCTGAAAGATGCTTTTCTGTTGAGAGCTGACATGAGCGATGGCCATCCGTTGTCAACCCTTAAATACAGCCGTTATCAGGGCTGCGAAGAACAAGGACTCTCTCTTACGGCTATTCCTGGTGGTTATAGCTGGAGTATCAAAATTTCCCAAGCTACCAGCTATCCGGATGTATACGTGGTGAAAATAAAAGCGTCTGCCAACGGCAATAATTATCTGGTACAAAACCATAAACTATATCCCAGCGGAGGCAATGGCGTGGTAAATCTGCAGGTGTTGCCCTGTAAGGACAATAACGGTTTCGTATATATTATGGATGGCCCACCCAGAAACGGCTGGCCCCAGTTTGGTAAAACAGAATCGGCAGGTCCCCAGGAATGGAACA
Source organism: Chitinophaga sp. HK235 (assembly GCF_018255755.1). NCBI lineage: Bacteria > Pseudomonadati > Bacteroidota > Chitinophagia > Chitinophagales > Chitinophagaceae > Chitinophaga > Chitinophaga sp. HK235. The sequence goes on from NZ_CP073766.1 coordinate 968,561, forward strand.
GGAGTTACAACTATCTCGCGGGTAATTTCTGCGGACTTGACTTTACCGGAAACGTCGGGTACATTATTACCGGTAATGCCAATGATGCCGGTCAGGCCATCTGTCTGATCAAAACAGATCTTGCGGGCATTGGCGGTGGCTGTGGGTTTAACGCCACTGGTGGCGCCCAGGGCGATTATGACGAAATCACAGGCACACCGTTCACATGGGCTTCCAACCGGCAACCGGCTGCCACCGAACACCTACCCTCTCATGTGATAACAGATGAGGTAGTCACTGTTAAAACACCCTGCAAGGCCCAGGTCTGTCCGCCACTTCCCCCTACCGACAATGGCAACAGCTGTGCCACCTCCTTCATGACCGAAATCAGGGAACAATATTCCACCCAACTGATGGATGCCGCCCGCACCAGTGATGGTGATATTGTGACCATCGGCACCAGAAGTTATTACTGGTCCATCAGGCCTCAGATCATCAAACTCAAGCCAGGCGGCAATATCCGATGGAGCAAACAATTCCTTGTGAATCGCAAAGATGAGTCTGTTTTTCCTGACTACCGGAGAGTGATCAACACTAAAGACAACAACATCCTCGTTCTGGGCTCAGATGCTATCACTTATGGCAACTATGTACACGATTCAGGCGTAGTCATGAAACTCGACTATAACGGAAATATCCTCTGGTCGAAGCGGATGGCCAAAACCTACGGTGAATACTTTTCCAATGTACAGGAAACGGAAGATGGCTCCTTCATCATCACTTCCACCCAAAACTACGGTTTTCCTCCACTGGGTAATGCCATCATGCGGCTTGATAAAAACGGGAATATCCTATGGCAGAAGTCTGTCACAGGCTACTTCATGGACAACCGGACCTTACGGGCCATGTACTATGACAAGGGCAGCATCTATCTGGCCTTCGATTATTACATCAGTTATTCAAGGCCCAATGACATGCTTGTTTTTAAACTAGATGCCAATAATGGTGATTATCTGTGGGGCAAACATTTTAAAGGAGGCGCCGAAGAGATCAGTATAACAGGCATCACCAAAATAAAAGATACTGTATATGTGGGAATAGGCTTAGATAAATACATCTCCTTTGGCAACAACGAGCTCACAGCTGCTGTTATCAAGCTAAAAGATGCTACCGGTGAACAAATGCAGGGCTTCCGCCTGAATCAGCCCTGGATCATCAAACATAAGGATTATGTATGGATGTCTGAAAGGACCAATATGACGTTTACTAAAAGTATCGATGATCAGCTGGTCGTCGCCCGCGAGAGTGCAGTCAATAAAGACACCACCATCCGTATTCACAAACTGGCCCTTGATGGCAGCATAACCTGGTCCAGGAATTTCACGCAGCTGAAAAAACAGGTGGTGAGTACCATACGGCCTGACGGCAGCGGTTTTCTGGTCACCGGATTCAAATACGGCACCCCTGTGCTTTATGATCCGGCCAATGAAGGATTTCTTATGCGCCTGAACAGCAATGGAGAAATCGAGAACAGTACCGGCAGTTGTGTGAGCCAGTTACAAAGTACAGGTCCGGGTGGCGCCTATACCACCCCTGTATTACTGACAGAAGAAACAGGTGAAGTGTTCGGCACCGGGCCTTCCAATGTAGTGGCCAAAGATTTCCGGCCGTTGCCACTGGACAACCCGACCATGTCTTATCCTTCCTGTGCCAGTTTCTCCGCCTGTCAGCCAGCTACCTTACAGGGACCAGCCACCATCTGCGACCTCTCACGTACATGGACATACGACGCTTCACGGCCGGGTGGTTGTAACACGCCCCTGCTATGGCAAACAGATCCCGCTTACACCGATATCCTGTCACAAACAGAAAATCAACTGACAGTGAAATTTAAAATGGGTGGCACGACCGCCATCAAAGCGGTGGTGGATGCTGGTTGTGGGCTACTGCCCACAACCGTGGATGTAGAAATCCCCAAACCCGCTACCGCACTGGACCTCGGCCCCGATACCGAAATATGCAAAGACGCCATGCTGAAGCTGGATGCCGGAACCGGATTTGCCTCCTATAAATGGAATGATGGCAGCACCAGCCAAACCCTGGAAATCAACAAACCTGGTACCTATGCTATAACGGTAACGGATAAATGTAATAACCAGGCAAACGATCAGATAACGATTGGCGATGGTAATAACTATCCCTTCAGTATGGGGCCTGATGTACTGAAATGTGCTGAAACCATTGTCACCAGAACACTTCCGGCGGGGTTTCAGAATTTTAAATGGAACATCGATTACAACCGAAGAGACCAACCCAATGAAGTAATCTTTTTTCCGGAAAAAGACACTGCCTATATGCTGCAAGCCGACCGGGCCAATGGCTGTATTTTTAAAGACACCCTGTATTTCAGGATTCAGCAGCCACTTGCCGTGGGCTTACCAGCTAATCAAACAGTATGTGAGGGAGATTCTGTAAAACTCAGTATAGACAACAACTTCAGCAACATCCAATGGAATGGCGGATATACCGGTAATATACTAATGGCCAAAACAGCCGGCAGATATATTGTACAATGTACAGATCTTAATGGCTGTAATACCGCCGACACTTTTGACCTCCGGCTCAACCCCGCGCCTCGTGTGACATTGCCCAAAGAGCCATTCATCTGTAAAGGTGTCACGAAGATGCTGGATGCCGGCAATGAAGGAACCAGTTACTTGTGGAGCACAGGAGACCGTTCCCGCAAAATAGCTGTCAGCAGCGCCGGTAAATGGTGGGTGCAGGTTACCGGCAGCAACGGCTGCAGCACAACAGACACTGCATGGTACAGGGAAATATACGACGGTCCCAAAGGCTTCCTGGCACAGGATACTACGATGTGCCTCCGGGGAGAAATCACCATATCGGTAAAGGGTCAATTCAGCACTTACCGATGGAGCAATGGCAGTACTTCCCCGCAACTCATCACCAGAATACCCGGCACGTACTGGCTGGAAGTAACAGACCTTTCCGGTTGTTCCGGAAAAGCATCCGTCCGTATCAATACCAGGGACTGCGGATGGGGTGTGTATATGCCTACAGCCTTCTCTCCCAACAATGATGGTATGAATGACTATCTGCGGCCGGTAATCCTGGGCCGTGTCAGCAAATATCTGTTTACAGTATATGACAGATGGGGCCGGATCGTATTTCAGTCCAATGAGGTCAATAAAGGTTGGGATGGAAAAGTCAAAAATGTAAATGCCGATATCGGGGCATACGTATGGGTTTGTATCTATCAGCTGGAAGGAGATCCGGAGAAAATAATGAAAGGAGCAGCTACATTGGTGAGATAAAATTTATCTCACCAACCATTATGCCTATACGACATTAGATGCTCCTACCATTTTGCGGATCAGTGAAATCTGACCGAGATGATAATGCGTATGCTCCGTCACACCCATCAGGTTCCGGTAATAGTTGCCATATCTGGCATCCGTAAAATCCTCGAACAACTTTTTTTCATCCAGTGCTTCTATCAGCGCTGCCAGCACTTCCGCTTCGGTCAGCGCCTTGTTGACCAACTGTTGCCAGTCTGCTTCCGAAGTAATCGGGGGTACATCAAAACTTAACTTATCGTGCCCCTCCAGTGGTCCGCCTTGCAGCACGCGGGTAATGACACCCACATAATAGTTGATATGAAACGTCAGCGCTGCAATGGTATTCAGATCCTGTACTTTGGTGGTAGCCTGCTGCCAGTCTACATTTGCCAGGGTATCCTTCAGATTGACACAGGTCCAGTTACCCCCAAAATGAACATCTCTGAAATGTTTCGCAATTTGTTTGATTAAAGCCATAGGTTTAGATGTAGATTGATGAACAGGAATAAGATACATTTTTTTCCGGAGGATATGGTGTATAAAGAATTGTTTAACTTTCCGGTAGAATAACCGATCAGCATATGAAAGTAAGCGCTACAAGAGTATACCGAAAGACGATTATTGAAGGATTATCTATTCCTGCAATTATCCATAACAGTAGTTATTTTTTCACCGACCTGGATATCTATGAAGATGGCAGAGTGGAATACTGGGACATAGAGGATTTTAAGCATTTCAAACAGAAAATGCGGAATGGCTGGATTGTAACGGCCATCCCTGATGGTTCTTCCATCTCAATACATGGACTCGGCGCATGGCCGGTCACAGCTGGTTCCTGGCTCTTTAATAAAAAGAGTTTTGTGCCCCATGTGGAATCGCTGGTCCGGACATTAAATCCCCGGATGGAAAATATTTACACCTACCGTAAAAAAACGGTGAACGGTATCAGTATTAGCGAAAGTGGTAAAGGGACTGTTTACAAAGAAAACAAACGGGGACCTTATGATCCTTTTCCTGAAAAAATAAACGGCGACAGTGAAAACCTGTTCTATCAAACTACTGAAGGATATTACCTCGTGCGCGTAGTGCTGTACCCCGACCATACCGTCTGCCTGGAGAGGCTGGAAACGCCTATCCAGCTGTCTATGCAGGAATTTGAATCACTGGTCAGTCAGGGTATATTGCTGAGTGAAATTCCGTTGTATGCGAAAGTGCATATATACGGGTTGGGTAGTTTCGTTGCCGGTGAGGCCGACTATAGTATCAACATAGATGACAAGCTCGATGAAATCAGGGACACATTAAGGAAACTGGCCGGAGCCCCTTCCTCCATAGCCCTGTGCAGACAGGCATATGAAGCCTATATTGCAGATCCGACTGTCTCCAATAAGGTCATACTCAAAGAACGTTATGAAGCGGTGCCCCAGCATCAGAGAATGTATGTGGGAGACATGGACACCAAAGACACCGCTGTCAGAATGATCATATACGGAGAAGATGAGATCAAGGGATGGTCGCATTACCAGCTGGCATTACATCAGGGACTGCCTTTGCCTTCGATACATATTCCAACAATGAAGAAAGACGATGAAGTGTAGCCTGCTTTCCGTGATAGTGCCGATTGATCAGTATCGGGCCCTGGGAGAGAGTTTGCCACTATCAAAAAAATCACTTCCTTTACATCAGTAATGCTAAATGGTAAATTTCATGAAAAAGGCAGCAGCAACCAGACTCAACATATTACAAAAAGCGTTTGAATTAATATACGTTAAAGGCTATCGGACTACGAGCATAGATGACATTATTGCCACCACGCAGGTAACGAAAGGGGCCTTCTACTATCATTTCAAAAATAAGGATGAAATGGGGCTGGCTATTATCCATGAAATAATGAAACCCTCGCTCACAGACAGTTTGATAGTACCGTTTCAAAAGGAACCTAATCCTCTCCGGGCTATCTACCAATCGATGCATCATTTGCTGCTAGGTGACAAATTCCTTAAGCCGGAATATGGCTGTCCTGCTTCCAATTTCACCCAGGAGATGAGCCCCTGGCACACTGATTTTAATAAGGCATTGGATGAACTGGTTGACCAATGGAAGAAAACACTGATCAAAGCTATCAATGACGGTAAAAAAAATGGCTATGTCCGTAAGGATGTGAATGCAGTACAGGTAAGCTTATTCGTTATGTCCGGTTACTGGGGCATACGAAACCTGGGTAAACTGGAAGACAGCCGACCGGTATATCTTGCCTATTTAAAAGAACTCAAAAATTACCTGGATACGCTGCAATAATTTTTTTCCCAAAAAACATACTAACTAGTATGTTTTTAATATACCTTTGTTTTGTTCAACAAAATGAAGGATGTATTCAACGCTTATTTTCCTCCATTCAGCCGCCAGATGGCTGGTGGTGGGCAGTCTTTTCTATGCCATATACAGGGCATATACAGGTTATAGGAGCGGCCGGCCATTCACGGAAACAGACAATGCTATCCGGCATTGGACGGCCACCATTGCACATATTCAGCTGGTGATCGGCATGATACTTTACACACAGAGCCCTATCATTCAATTCTTCTGGAAATCTCCCGTAACGGAACCTCACTTATTTGAGCACTTGTTTTTTGCGTTGATCCATCTGATATTGATGCTCACCGCCATTGTATTACTGATAGCTGGCTCGGCCATCACAAAAAGGAAAAAGACAGATCAGGAGAAATTCAGGTCCATGCTGCTCTGGTTTACCATTGCATTCTTCATCCTTTTCGTTGCCATCCCATGGCCGTTTTCGCCCTTATCTCACCGACCATATTTCAGATAACATGATACACTTATTTAAAACGAAAATCGGACGCCTCCGCATCATCGGCATACTGGAAGGCATTTCATTGCTGGTGCTTATTTTTATTGCGGTACCTATGAAATATTTCCTGGGAAACCCGGAATGTTCCAGAATAATGGGCCCTGTTCACGGTGCGCTTTTCCTCCTGTTTGTATTCAACACCCTGAGTGTGGGGGTAGAATATGAATGGAAGTTCCGCACCACCACCTGGAAAGTATTACTGGGATGCATGATTCCCTTTGGCACCTTTTATATCGACAGAAAAGTGCTGCGTAAAATGGAAGCGTAAAGCAGAACCGGTCAATTTACCTGGAGTTTCCATTCAATCCCAGCAGGCGATCGGCGTTTCCGCCTGCTATCCGGGCTATTTGCTCCGCAGACAAGGGAATATTTTCCAGGAGTTTTTTCCCGGCTTCATTTGTACTGAAAGGATAATCTACCGAGAACATAATATTATCGATGCCGAAAGTTGCCAGGGCAGCCATCAGCGGAGGCTGGGTAAAAATACCGCTGGTGGTGATATGTACCTGGTCACGTAATGTCTGGCTGACAGACCGCTGATGTTGTCCGGTATTGCCGGGACTTAGCCTTTCATCGATCCGTGCCATCATCACCGGTATCATTTCACCCATATGGCCAATAATGAGTTTTAAACGGGGATAACGGTCGAGGGTACCGGAAACGACTAAACGCAGTACATGCAAGGCTGTTTCAGCATGCCATCCCCAGCCGGAAGCGGCCAACACTGTCCCTGCCGATCCGGGCAGGTCACTATAATAAGCCTTTGCGACTGCTTCCGGCGGCAGACCCGGATGCAGGTACAGCGGCAGCTGTAATTGTTCCGCTCTTTCCAGCAGTGGCCGGAACGACGGATGATCCAGGAATCTGTCGTTGACAAGCCCGTTGATCAGCGCACCACAGAAGCCATATTCGACGCGGGTCCGCTCCAGTTCATCGGCAGCCGCCTGTGGAGAAGCCATCGGTAAATGTGCAAACGCCTTAAAACGATCCGGGTATGGAGCAATCCGGGACGCAATGGCATCGTTATACCGAACTGCAAACGCCAGATCCTTTCCCGGCGGCAGCAATTCAGCTCCCCTACCTACTACAGACAATACCTGCATATCAATCCCGTTTGCGTTCATAGACGCTAAACGGGCATCGTTAATGTCTGCCAGCTGCTCTTCCATTCTACTAATCGCGGATAGCTGTCCCGCTTTATCTATCTCCCGAATAAATTCAGGAAAGACAATATGTTCCTCCAATGTTACAATACGCATAAATGAAATATTTGAACACTAAAGTCCAAACATTTCATTTAGCAAACCTTGATCCCGATCAATAAATCAGCTATCAGATTTTATTCTGCTAAGCGCTTCCTGGGTTATGTTCAAATAATTCGCTACCAGTTTATTAGGCAAACGGAGGACTACTTCCGGGTTTTCATCCAGCAACAAACGGTAACGTTCACGGGCGCTCAGGGTAATAAAATCCTCCAGGCGCCTGGTATTGGTTACATAGGCATATTCAAGAAAGCTTCTGTAAAACAAATCCCAGCCAGGTATAGTATTTACCAGGTCATAAAAATCAAGGCGGTCAATATACAACAGCTCTGATGGCTCCACGGCCTGGGTGGATTCCTTTAGTAAATCACCACCGATAAAAGAGGTCAGTGAAGAGGAAAATGAATTTTCGAAAGCAAAGCGCCGTGTGACTTCTCTCCCATCCGGTTTAATAAAACACACCCGCAGACATCCGGTGTTTACAAAAAACATACGCCTGGAAGGTTCTCCGATCCTTGCCACCAGCGCATTTTTTTTCACCTGCAAGGGTTTAAATGCAGCAAGCACTTGCTGTAAGTGCTCTTCCTTTAACGGGCTACGGTCTGTAATATATTTAGTTAGCTGTTCATACATGCTGAGAAAATCATTATCATCCAACCAAATCCTGATAAGCAAAAAGTCCGGCTGTACCACCCGTCATTATAAACAGTATATTACTGCCCTTGGGGAACTTTTGCTGTTCAATATCTCCCAGCATGCCTGCAAACGCTTTTCCGCTGTATACCGGGTCCAGAAATATTCCTTCCGTTTGGGCCAGTAATCTTAACGCACGCCACATGGATGAAGTGGGAATACCATACCCTTCTCCACGATAGGCATCATTAACAAACACTTCAGTATCGTGAATCATCTCCGTGTATCCCAGCAGGTTAGCGGTGGCGATTGTTTTTTCGAGGGTGGCCTTTTTCGTTTGTACTTCGTCGGCCAATACCGCATAGGAGCGGATTTCAGGGCCAGCCTGTGCTGCAAATTTCTGACCTGCCAGCAACCCTGCATGTGTACCACTGCTGCCATTGGGCACCAGGATATGGGAGAATGCCATATTCATCTGCCGGCTCTGCTCCATGATTTCCATATAACAATTGGCATATCCCAGACACCCCACCGGATTGGAGCCACCCATGGGCATGACATAGGGTTTCTTTCCTTCAGCAATCAGCTCTGTGCATCTTGCATCGAGGAAAGTCTGTACTGTTGCGCCTTTAGGAATAATCTGCACCGTGACGCCCATGATCTTTTCCAGTAAAATATTTCCATTGTTGTTGTAGTTCAGGGTATCAATGGGTACCGGTTGAGACAGCACCAGTTCGCAGTGCATTCCGGCGCGTGCCGCCGCCGCTGCCGTGAGCCGCGCATGGTTGGACTGTACCCCTCCTGTAGTCAACAGCGTATCTGCCCCCTGATTAATAGCATCCTGAATAAGATATTCCAGCTTACGGAGTTTATTGCCTCCCAGACCAATATCCATCACATCATCCCGTTTCAGATAAACCTGTACATCCTTTAATTGCCGGTTCAGGTTCGATAAAGCATGGATGCCTGTTGGATTCCCGATCAGAGGATAGGCCTGATATTTATGTTCTAAATAATTCTTTTTCAAGATATATAAATTGATTTCGTTCGAATAATAATGCTCAAAAATACAGTTTGTTGTTTTTCAGGCATAAAAAAATAAATGAACAATACACCGGCAAAATTGTAATTACCTGTGATGATATGATGGCCGCATCAACAACTTTTAGTAAATTAGAAAAATCATGAGCAACTGCGTAGCCAAACGCGCAGGTTAACCAGCACCCGGATTCCACGTTCAACCCGACAATCGGACAGTGAATAACGACAAACAACGATGGTTCCCATTGCAGCCTTCATCTTTCAGACTTCAAAAGTGTAGCTGTCCCTTATGGATACATACATTAAACATATTCTTTTTTAAACCAAATCTGAACAACAATGAAAATTTCAAACCCTGTGCAAACAGTGACTGCTGCGGCATTGCTGTTGTCATCCTTCTTTCTGATGAACGCCTGCACTAAAAACCTGGCTGACACCACCCTTTCGAAACAAGCCACAGACGCGGCAAAACAAGTCGCCATTACTACCGCAGTCATTGCCGACAGCAACCTGCTCGCTTACAAAAAGAGCGCGCATGAGATCTACGCCGGCTTTTACCGCTTTCAGGGCCCATGCTATGGCGCCGCTCCCAATGGCTCCAACTTTTCACAGGTACCCGACAGCCTCGATGTGCTGATACTGTTCTGTTTCAGCCCCACTTCACCCATTGCAGACAGTGTTCCCAAATGGATCAACACCTTACATGCCAAGGGAACCAAAGTGATTGTAACAGGCAACCTGGACCTGGCCCCAGGTGCCCCCGACAACAGTACCGGCTATACGATAACTGCCCAGCGGATCATGGACAGTATCGTTAACAGGTACGGATTTGACGGCTATGATATTGATATTGAAAGTAACCCGACCAGCACCACGTTGACCAGAATGGCCGGTGTTTACACCGCCCTGTCAAAATTCCTGGGCCCCAAATCCGGTACCGGCAAACTGCTGACCTTCGACACCAATCAGAGCGGCAGTAACAACCTGTTCAGAAAAGTATACACCTTGGTAGACTATGTATGGCTTCAGGCATATGGCCGCGGAGCCTCCACACTGCAGTCAACCTGGAATACATTTTCTCCGTATATCAAGTCCACACAGTTTGTTCCGGGTTTCTCCTTCTACGAAGAAAGAGGATATCCCGGCAATGTATGGTATGACGTGACCTACCCTGTAAACGGTACAGGCAGAGCGTTTGACTATGCACGCTGGGAACCTTCAGGAGCCAAAAAAGGCGGTGTATTCAGCTATGCCATAGATAGGGATGCACCACTAACCTCATCTACGGATAATACCCTTTATACACCTACTTATATTGTGAGCAAGAGATTAATACAAATTATGAATCCCTAGGGCTAAAGCCCTGGGCTATATTAGATGAGATACGACGGGGGATTAAAAGGACTGAGACGCTGAAATAAAAAGGGATAAATTAGATGAAGACTGGCTAAGAAGGGCTTCGCCCATTATAGCCCAGGGCTTCAGCCCTGGGAAAAATAAGGCTATCCATCGCGGATAGCCTTAACTCAATCATTCCTTTAAAATGGTGATGGGATTACTTTACGTCTCCCCAATAAGTTCCATCAGCATCTTTGCCGATAGTCAGTACTTTTCCGGCATTTAACTGCTTATTACACCATTTTGCAAATTCCAGTTTGTCTTTTGATGTAAAGGAGTGTTTTGCAGCTAAGGCAGCCGGTCCCTGGTCTCTTCTGGAAGAAACACCAACGATATAAATGCCTTTACCGGTCTCTAACGCCAACGTATACACATTTCCTTTTGATAACAAAGCATCATATTGAGCCAGAAACTCTTCTGCATCCTGGAAATAAACTTGCTGTGGTACAGATACATAGGTTGGGTTAACGACCAGGTTTGCTTTTACATTGGAAATAGCGACATTGCTAACTAAAATACCTCCTGCTACTAAGGAGAAAAACAGTTTTTTCATAAAGGGTAACATTTTGATAATCCTAAAAATAACGAGGATTACTGTTACAGCATTTGCATTCACTTTTACTACAGCCCATAAAATAATTGCTCAATACAATAAACATTGTTAGCACTGTTTATTATATCGAGCAATCACCTTAATACTAACCGGTAATATCTGCAATATCCAGCGATCCTCTGAAGTTGTTGGGAACACCTGTGATAATGTTCTTTACTTCAAAGTAGGGAACTGCAAATGTCTTTGACTCCCGGAGATAACCCATCAGGTAACCAAAGTCTTCCAGGTTGCCGGTTTCGATGATTACAAAGTCAGACACGCCTGCACAGGTAAAATCACTATCAAACAATTTCACCTTGCATTTATCAGCAAACTTGTCAAAAATCGGGTTTACTTCATTTTGAACAAACCGGTCTCTCTCCTTCCGGGGCAATGTAAGCCATTGCGGAGTAGCATTAATTAGAATAATAATCGTATAGTTCATAGTTTAATAGATGAACTACAAAACTATTCCCTTGTTTTGGGGTTGCCATTTACATAGGTAAAGAAATCAGCCGCCTGTCATTTTCCGGCGAATACGGCTGAGTTGTGTGGCGGAAACGCCCAGGTATGAGGCAATATGATACTGAGGCACCAGCTGCTCCACTTCTGCAAAAGCCTTGCGAAAATTGATATAACGCTGTGTGGCATTTAATGACACCAGCTCTATCTCCCTTTCTTCTTTTTCCACAAAAAGTGCTTCGGCCCATTTCCTTGAAAACCTTTCCAGATCATGACAGGTATCATACAGTGCAGCCAATTGCCTAAAATCTGCTATCCGGATAGTACAGGCAGTCAGTGCCTGCTGGGAAACCAGTGCCTTCTTTCCGGTGATGAGCGATGCATATCCTCCAATGAGTGAAGGGGCTGTAAACAACATTTTATTATACTCTTCTCCGTTATCCTTGCTGTAAAATGCCCGCACAACGCCTTTCTCCAGGAAAGCAATATTTTTTGCCGGTTCCCCTTCCCGGGTAAAAAAATCATTTTTTTCAAGTGTCTGAAGGACAAATAATGATTGAACACGTTTCCAGGTTGTCTCCCGGAGTGGGCTATACGATTCAATATAAGTACGCAACTGATCCCGTTTATCAGCTGTGACCAGTGAAGTATTATTATTTCCCGGATGAACAGACATGATCATCTATATTTTCAGGTAGCAAGTATAAACATAAATTCCATGAAGTGATCAATTTGCTATAGCCTAAAAAAGCCTTCAAATCCAGCGGACCTGAAGGCTTTGCCGATAATGCTACACAATCAGGCCTGAAAAAAATTGGCTACCGGTGGCTCTGTCGGACACTTTTCCGCTTTTGAAGGAGTGGTGCAACAGGGATCGCTCTGGGTACAGCGTACAAAAGACGTGGTAAAACCACCCAGCACTTTGTTTTGCTGGTCAGCGTTTAATGGATTTAATTGGTGGATGACCTGTTTCTTTAATACAAGTTTTTTCTTTTTCATACGGGTCGGTTGAGGGTTTATAAATGATGATATTACTACACGCGGCTTATAACGTATCAGCCCAGGAAAAGCGCCTCCAGCAAGTCGCTGTGACATCTCAGCATATCCGGATACTGCTGTATCAACAACAGTACAGCACATCCACTTAATCCATTTAACAAATCGTAATGACCAGAAAATTCATCATTACTTTCAATCCTCTTTTTAAACAAGCGCTCCTTTTTTTGCTCCAGAAGCAGCACAGATTCTCTCAACCAATGACTGGCAGCGATTTTAAAAGCCACTTCCCCTGTACAGTCATACGGTAATAAAAAAAGCAGACCGGCCCCACTCGTTCCGTGACAGACACTGATTTCATTGATACCTGTCTGATCATAAGTCAGCCGCTTTGAAGACTGTATCAGCATGGATAACAAATGTTGTTTTAACGACCCGTTCAAATCCAGCCATTCTGTAACTGTATACAGCGTATATAAAACGCCCAGATCTCCATAACACCAGGCTAAACGGGAGAATGATTTCTGCGGCGTTTTTCCATACTCCGCACATGGAATGGAATGCGGAAAACAGGCTCCGTTCAGCGTTTCCGCTCCATCAGCCTTATTCAGATAAAACCGGATAATACCCCTGGCCATCTGCCGGCATTCCTTTTTTTTGATACCGGCCTGGTAACATTTCCCTAGAAAATATAATATTCCCGCATTGCCATGGGCCAGTCCCATATCATAAATCGCGGTGCTATCGTTGGCACTATAGCGTCTCCATAGCCATTCATTCCCTATCCTTTCCGCCTTTTCGCGAAGATGGTTGATGATACGGCAAACATTTCCCCGCCTTACTTTTCTTCTGAGGAAATAAATACCGATTCCGAGATATCCAAACAACAGATCATATTCTGAACGGGCGAAATAATAATCCAGGGCTTTCGTTAAAAAAACATCAATATCCTTTAACAGCGGATGATAGGATTCATCCAGCATATTTTTTTCACACAAAAAAGCCATCAACCAACCTATGCCTGATAGTCCGGAACAGTGATTAAACTCAATATCATCACTATTTTCAACGACTTTAATAATGTGATCGATATTTTGCCGGATGCTTGAAAACAAAGCAGGATCCATATCGGCAGTGTTGCCTGTCAGGCCTGATAATGATTGAATAAAAACGGCCCCTGCTTCTCCGGTAAACAAAGAGAAATTTTCCAGTGAACATTCAAAGTCACGGTAAAAAGTCTCAACAGTATTTACCATTTCACTGCCGGGCACCATAGCGTATTTTCAGTACAGAGGTGAATGTATTGTTACTTCCAACAACAGACTTACCACAAGCATTCTTTTCATTTGTATTTTTTTATACAAATGAAGCACTTCTGTTGAAGGTGAAATTGTAAAATTGCGAACAAAATTATGACTGGACCTGCAGGGCATTCAAACTTCTGTATATTCCTCCTTCCTTACCGATCAGCTGATGATGCGTGCCTTCTTCCGCCACTTTTCCCTTGTCTATTACGATGATCCTGTCGGCTTCCCGGATGGTGGAAAGCCGGTGAGCGATGATAATACTGGTACGGCCCTGCATGAGATTATTCAATGCGCCCTGTACCAGCTGTTCGGATTCAGCATCCAGCGCAGACGTGGCCTCATCCAGGATAAGGATACGCGGATTTTTCAACAAAGCTCTTGCAATGGCTATCCGTTGCCGTTGTCCGCCTGAAAGCTGTACACCTCTGTCTCCCACCATTGTATCGATACCCTCCGGGAAATACCGGATAAAATCCCAGGCATTAGCCTGTTGAGCTGCAGTAAGGATCTCTTCCTCACTGGCCCCGGGATTGCCATAGGCAATGTTATCCCGGATGGAAGCGGCAAACAGGAACACCTCCTGTGGCACCAGCGCGATCTGACTTCTCAGCTCAGAATAAGATACATGGCGAATGTTACGTCCGCCGAAATAAATATTACCATTCACCGGATCATAAAGTCTCAGCAGTAAGGCAGCAATGGTACTTTTGCCGGCACCACTATGGCCTACCAGCGCCACCTTCTGATTGGCGTCCACTGAAAAGGACACATCATCCAGTACCTGCTGATCAGGCCGTGTTGGATAATTAAAAGAGACGTTCCGGAAAAGGATGGTGCCATCCAGTATATGCTGAGGCACTATGCCTGTAGTATCCGTTAATGACTCCGGTTCTTCGTCCAGGATTTCAAACAGGTGCCTGGTGGCGCCCACGCTCTTCTGCATCTGTGTATATACCTCCGCCAGTTCTGTAACAGACCCACCGATAAATGCAGCATATACCACAAAAGAGATCAGGGCGCCGGCAGAGTTCATTTCGCCGGTAGCCACCAGCAGCGCGCCTTTCCAGATCACGGCTACAATGGCCCCGAAGCCGCAGAGCAACAACATCGAGGTAAATACCCCTTTGAACTTCCCGTTCTTCATACCGATATCAGCACCTTCCATCACTTTCCGGCGATAACGTTTCATCTCAAAAAACTCGTTGGCAAACGCTTTCACGCTCAGTATCCCCTGCAGGGTTTCTTCCAGGATATTGTTGGCCTCCGCCAGCTTCCCCTGCGCATCTCCGGCAAACTTCCGGATATACCTGCCAAACAACAGGCCGATGGCCAGGATCAAAGGGAATACCAGCAATACGAACAATGCCAGTTTCAGCGAAGTTGTCAGCAACAATACAAAGGCTCCCGCAAACGTGATCATGTTACGGATAAACTCAGCCAGTGTAGTGGCAAGGGTTTCCTGCAACAAAGATATGTCAGCAGATATATGGCTGTTCAGTTCCCCGATCTTCCTTCTCATAAAAAAAGACATGGGCAATCTGATCAGATGATTATATACATCCTGTCTTAATGCTGACAATGTCTTTTCGGTAACATTAACGAAAAGGGTTACACGAAAAAAAGACAATATCGCCTGTCCACACAGGACGGCCAGCAAAAGTAATCCTACCCGGTTGATAGCCTCCGGCAGATGATCTTTTGCACCATAATCCACGAGCTGCCCCAGCAGATAAGGGATGGTCAGCCCCGCCAGACTTGACAGGACCAGGAATAACATCCCTGCAGCAAAGGAACCCCAATAAGGCTTTATATAGCCATATAACCTGAACATCTGCCGGGGCTTTGATTTCAACGAAGTGTTTGTCTGCATCGGTTATGATTGAAGATAAATACTGACTGTTTTCGTTTATGCGTGTACTTTTTTAGTGGAAGCGCCGGATGGGATATTCGCAGTAATATGACGCTGCAGGATATCCAGTGCCTGGTCCAGTGTTTCCTGCTCAATGGTCAGTGCAGGCAGTAGTTTGACTACTTTATCATGCCGGCCTACACATTCCACAATCAGTTTATCCTGGAAGCTCTGCTGCGCCACTTTCTTTGCCAATAAAGGATCTTCGAAAGATGAAAGATCGATGCCCCACATCAGGCCCCGGCCTCTGATAACGATACGTTCATCTGCGGCGGCCAGTTCTTCTTTCAGGAAACGTTCTATGTAGGAGGCTTTTTGTTTTACTGCAGCCTCCAGGTCTGTATCCCGTCTGAATTCCAGGGCAGCCTTGGCACCGATGAAAGCCAGCTGGTAACCTCTGAAAGTACCGTTGTGCTCACCTGGCTGCCAGATGTCCAGCTCCGGTTTCAGGAGCAGCATAGCCATTGGAAGTCCGTAGCCACTCAATGATTTGGAGAGCACCACAATATCCGGTACAATGCCTGCCTGTTCAAAAGAGAAGAAGTCACCTGACCTTCCGCAGCCAATCTGTATATCGTCGCAGATAAAGAGTATGTCGTGTTTTTCGCAGATCTGTTTGAGCCCACGCAGCCATTCAGAGGAAGCAACATTCACGCCGCCTTCCGCCTGTACCGTTTCAAGGATAACGGCAGCTGGTTTTTCGATACCTGAATGTGTGTCCTCCAGCATCATTTCAAGATAGGCAAGGCTGTCAAATCCGGCAGGGCCGTTGTTTTCGAAGGGCAGGAAGGTGACATTATGCAGACCAACGCCAGCCACCTGGCGATGGTACTGGTTACTAGTCAGTGCCAGGCTACCCTGTGACAATCCATGATAAGCGCCCATGAAAGCGATCACATTGGAACGTTTGGTATAATTCCTGGCCAGTTTTAATGCAGCCTCAATGGCATTGGTACCGGTAGGTCCGCAGAACTGGAACTTATACTGTAATCCTTTGGGCTTCAGCAGGAGATCATTAAATGTGGTGATAAATTCGCTCTTGGCAACGGTGAACAGATCCAGGCCCTGCATGATGTTATCCTCCGCCATATAGGCCAGCAGCTGCTGTTTGATATATTCATTGTTATGGCCGTAGTTGAGCGCACCCGCTCCCATCAGAAAGTCAATATATGCATCTCCGTTAGCTGCATACAGATGTGATCCTTTTGCTTTGTTAAAGAGGGCCGGAAAACTTCTGGAATAGCTCCTTACATTTGATTCCAATGTTTCAAAAACCTGTGTTGACATATCTGTAGATTGATTTAAGGGTTAAGAATTTATATAATAGGATTAGTGGTCAGGCTGATATCATTCAGATATTTGTTCAGTGTGCCGGCCAGTTTTATTGCATTGTCATTTTTGATCATCGACACGTGATCCCCTGGTACTTCTGCTGCTCTTACTTCCTCTGCAAAGGGTTTCCAGCCCAGCCACTCATCGAAGCCCAGCTGTGACCATTGCTGATCTGCAGCACGTATTACCAGCAACGGAGCATTCACTTTACCCGCAATGGTATAACCAATAGAAGCATTGCTGGTCAACAGGCGGATGGTCCGCTGTGTCAGATCCGGCAGGCCGCTGTGCGCCACATACTGTTGGTGGATGGCATGGAGCATAAAAGCCCGTCTTTCCGCTACCGGCAGTGATGCCAGCCTGGCTTTGAGATCCTGTACCCATTGCGGATAAGGCTTAGTCAGCAGGTGATATTCTTCGAGATACTGCAGCGCATCCCCTACCAGCATGTCCACATCTTCAAAGGATACATGGCGGGCTGCCGGCGCATCCAGTATAATGGCTTGTTCTACCTGCTCATCCACGGCTTCAAGTTGCCTGATCATCTCATACAGCACATATGCGCCAAAAGAATGCGCCATCAGTCTGTAAGGCCCCTCCGGCTGTAAGTCCCTGATACGGCTGATATTCCATGCCGCCAGTGCTTCCACGCTGTCCAGTGGCTGTTCTCCTTCCAGGAGACCGGGCATACTGATACCATACACCGGCCCGGTATCTTCCAGACAGGCTGCTATACCATCGTACCAGTCTACCACGCCATCGCCGCCGGGGATAATGAACAGCGGCCTGTTGGCGGTTTTACCACCCAGCACTACTACATGCTCTCCGCCGGGAAGTGCCGTTGCAGCAACATTTTCGCCATTTGTGCGTCGGTCCAGCAGGCTGGCCTGTGTAGCAATGGTTTTATGTGTCATGAGATCATTCAGCCGTATATCGTAACCAGCTTTTCTGATATGTGAAAGCAAACGTACCGCTGCAAGTGAATGCCCGCCTGTTTCAAAAAAGTTATGATGAATGCCTGGTTGTTTTACTCCCAGTAACTCTTCCCAGATAGCGGCCAGCAATTGTTCAGTAGCTGTCACCGGTGCTACATAGGGCGTACCGGAGAGCAGACTGGATTCTGGTTCCGGCAGGGCTTTGCGGTTTACTTTTCCGTTGGCTGTCAGCGGAATTTCTTTCAGTTCCAGTATGGCAGCGGGTATCATATATTCAGGCAGACGGCTTCTCAGCATCGTCAGCACTTGTTCACGTGTGAAGCCTTCTTTCATGACGAGGTAGGCAGCCAGGTATTTGTTGCCGGTACTGTCTTTACGAGGCATCACGATTCCCTGTACTACCATACCACTTTCCTGTAACACCCGTTCTATTTCACCGGGCTCTGTTCTATAGCCGCGGATCTTTACCTGATCGTCGGTGCGCCCCATGAAGAGAATGTTACCGTCGGGCAGCCAGCGGGCCATGTCGCCGGTTTTATATATTCTGGCGTCGGGGTCAGCGCTGAAAGGGTCCTGTATAAATTTCTCTGCAGTCAGCTCCCACTGATTCCAGTAACCTCTTGCTACTCCGGCTCCCCCGATCCATAGTTCGCCGCCTACACCCGATGGTACCAGGTTTCCGGCCTTATCGGTGATATAGGCTACCGCTCCGGCCATGGGCGTACCTATAGGTATACCTGTACCGGTACTGTGTACCCCTGTTTTGTACATACACTTACCGATCGTTGTCTCCGTAGGTCCGTAATGGTTATATACCTGGATCCCAGGGCTAAAGCCCTGGGCAATATTAGCCTGTATCATGGTCAGGATATCCTGCTGAAGGGCTTCGCCCCCGAAGATGAGCAGCTTTTCCGGCAACAGCAGCCTGCCTCCGGTGCTCAATGCTTTCCAGTGGGAAGGCACTATTTTCAGACAGTCGATGCTGTTAGCCTGGAAATATTCCTGTAGCAGCTCTGCATCGGTAATCCTTTCGGCAGAAATGATATGCAACACCGCGCCGGCAGCCAGAGCCCCAAAGAGCACGGTATTGCCCAGGTCTGTGGCGATAGTGGGTACCAGTGCAAACGAACGGCATGCTTCTGAGTTGCTCCGCTGATGAAGACCATACAGATAGTCTGATAGCTGAGCATGTTCTATCATGACCCCTTTGGGCCTTCCGGTAGAACCGGATGTATAGATCACATAAGCCAGATGATCTGCATGACTATCATCGGCTACCACGGCTGTTTCTGCAAGGGCACTGATCTCCTGCCAGTCCTCACGGAGATCTATACACGTAGTAATATTATTCAGCTGTAGTCCAGGCTGCAGATGACGGTCTGCCAGCACAATCCTGCTGCTGGTATCTTCCAGTATCCAGGCAATTCTGTCTTCCGGGAAAGCAGGATCAATCGGCACATAAGCGCCGCCGGCCTTGAGGATGCCGAGTATCGCTACCATCATCTCTAGGCTGCGTTCCATACATATCGGCACCAGCTTGTCGTGTCCTATTCCTTTCTTTTTGAGGAACTGCGCCAGTATGCCTGCACGCTCATCCAGTTCCCTGTAGGTCAGTTGCCGGCCTTCATATACTACAGCCGGTGCATCCGGGTGTTTAGCCACCTGGTCGATGAACTGAGCGATAATTGTTTTGCTGTTTCCGCCGGTAAGGTGGGCGGATTGTCTGCAGAACTGATGCAACAGTGTCTGCTCTTCTTCTGGCGCCAGCATATAAAGTGCACCTACTTCCTGGGAAGGCAGCGTAACGGCAGACCATAACAACTGTTCGAAATGTTTGGCCATACGCTCAATGGTGGCCGGCGCAAAGAGATCACTGCAATAAACGATATTCAGATCAATGCCTTCCTCTGATGTAGACCACATAAAATTGAGGTCGAACTTGGAAGCGGTATATTCCAGTTGTCCGGGTGATACCTGCAGATTGCCCAGCCGGAATTCGCCCTCCGCTGCATCTTCAGATACAAACATGGCCTGGAACAAAGGACTTCTGCTCATATCACGGTCTTTCACCACCAGCTCCACTACTTTTTCGAATGGAAGGTACTGGTGTTCGTAACTCTCCAGCAGTGTGGCTTTCACCTGTTTCAGTAGTGAGGTAAAGGACAGATTCCCATTCACTTCACTTCTCAGGGCAAACGTATTGACAAAAAAGCCGATGAGATTTTCGGTTTCCTTTTGCTGCCTGCCTGCGGCCACTGTGCCTACACAGATATCTTCCTGTCCACTGTAGCGGTACAGCAGCACTTTATAAGCCGCCAGCAGGGTCATATACAGCGTTACGCCTTCACTGGTGCTAAGTTGTTGTAATTTGGCTGTCAGCAGCGGATCTATGCGGAGTGGAAAGATAGCACCGGCATTACTTTGCAGCAGCGGACGTTCATAGTCTGTTTGCAGCTGCAGTGGCTCTGTGCCGGAGAGTTTTTCCGTCCAGTAGGTTTGTTGTGACTGCAGGAAATCCCCTGTCACATTGGCCCGCTGCCAGACCGCAAAATCTGCGTATTGCAATGGCAGGGCTGGTAAAGAGAATGGAGCTGCAGCCACAGCCTGTTCATACAGAGCACTAAGCTCTTGTACCAATATGCCGGCAGACCAGCCATCAGAGGCAATGTGGTGCATCACCAACACCAGCATGGTTTCTTCCTCTCCTATAACAGCCACGCCTGCACGCAGCAGGTAATCTGCCGACAGGTCGAATGGCCGATTGATAAAGGTATTAATATTTTCATCCAGGTTATGGAGGTCAATATCTTGCAGTGTCCACTGTTCATGTCCTCTGATCACCTGATAAGGAATGCCCTCTTCAGCGATGATGGAAGTCCTCAGCACTTCATGGCGTTCAATGATAGCCCGCAGTGATTGTTCCAATGCCTCCCGGTGTAATTGTCCTTTCAAGCGGAGTACAGAAGGCATATGATAGTGCAGGCTTCCTTCCAGCTGATCGATAAACCACAAACGTTCCTGGCTATACGACAAGGGTATCCGTTGCGGGCGCTGGGAGGCTGTGACTGGCGGGAGCTTTGCATGGTGCCCTTTCTCGCGGAGATGATCCGCCAGCGTTGTGATGGTAGGAAAGTCAAATATAGTTTTGACGGACAACTCTGCCCCTATCTCATCCCGGATGGCGGCCACCAACCTGATAGCCAACAGAGAGTGGCCACCCAGATCAAAGAAATTATCGTAAATACCGATGGGCTCCTGCTTCAGCAGCCGCTGCCAGATGGGCACCAGCTTTTCTTCCGTTTGATTACGGGGAGGGGCATACGAAGTATCCGTTTGATCACTGGCGCTGGGGACTACTAGTTTTTTCTTATCGATCTTACCGTTGGCAGTCAGCGGCAGCTGGTCTATCTCTACCAGTGTGCCCGGCACCATATAGGAAGGCACCTGTTCCCGCAAGGAGTCCAATATTGCTTCTCTGTCAAATTCCTCCTGCGGTACAATCCAGGCCACCAGGTTTTTCTGTCCGTAATCATCAGCAATGGCCAGTACTACGCATTGTTTTACCAGTGGGCATTTTTGCAGGGCTGCTTCCACCTCTCCCAGCTCTATACGGTATCCGCGGACCTTTACCTGATCATCTGCCCGGGTGATATATTCTATATTGCCATCCGGAAGCCGGCGCGCAATATCACCGGTACGGTATAATTTTTCCAGTGGATTGTCACTGAAAGGATGAGCGATAAATTTTTCTGCCGTCAGTTCGGGCCGATTGAAATAACCTCTGGCAACACCGGCACCACCGACATACAGTTCTCCGGTAACACCTACCGGAACCGGCTGCAGCCGGCTATTCAGCACATAGGCAGTACGGTTATTGAGGGGTACTCCTATCGGAACATTATCGTACAACGGATTTCCATTGATAAGATAACTGAGAGAGAAGGTGGTGTTCTCAGTTGGTCCATAGCCATTGCTGATAGCGATATGTGGGTAATGATGATGGAATTTTTTCACATGTTGTGAAGACAATTTTTCTCCACCCACCAGTATATGCTTCAAGCCCTCAAATACAGTGATATCAACGTCCACCAAGTGATTGAACCAGGCGGCCGTCATAAATAGCTTGGTCACCCTGCCATTTATCAGCGTCTTTCTGAGTACAGCAATATCCACCAGGTTATTATCTTCACTCAGTACCAGCCGGCCTCCATTGAGCAGCGCTCCCCAGTATTCAAAAGTAGTGGCATCAAAGGCCAGCGATCCTGCCGACAGTATTGCATCTTCGGGTTTGAAATCAATATAACCGGCATCATATACGAGGGTGATGATGTTGCGGTGTGTCACCAGCACCCCTTTGGGTTTTCCGGTAGATCCGGAAGTGTACATGATATATGCCAGCTGGTCAGGATGTATAGATACTTCCGGCAACATTGTTTCAGCGGCGGTCAGTACCGGCAGATCTTCTTTACAGATGATTTCCGGGATCACAGCTAGCTCCGCTTTCATCTTGTCCCTGAAAGCCGCATCTGTGATGATGATACGGTTACCGGCATCTTCCAGCATAAAACGAATACGCTCCCACGGATATGCCGGATCAATGGGCACATAAGCACCACCCGCTTTCAGAATGGCCAGGATCACTATCATCATCTCGAGGCTGCGGTCCATACAAACCGGCACCAGTGTTTCGTTTGTTACGCCTTTTTTATGCAGGTAATGCGCCAGCTTTCCTGACTGCTCATCCAGTGATTGGTAGGTAAGCTGTCGGGAGCCACAGATGGCAGCTATCGCGTCCGGGCATTGCTGCACCTGGCTGCTAAACAGCCCGCTTATATTTTCATGCTCCGGATAAGGCGTAGATGTTTGGTTTACTTCATACACCAGATGCGTATACTCTTGTTCCGTCAGCAGAGACAGCTCCCCGATTTCGCTGTAACGGGATGAGATCATCTGCAGCAGCACCTGCCGGAGATGGCTTTCCAGCTGTGTAACATAAGCATCGTCCAGGATGGCCGCATTGTATTTGAAAAGTACCTGTATCTGTGCACCTGCACCCACAATAACACTCAGCGGGTAATTGGAGTGTTCTTTGATCTCCACATTATCTACCCGGAATGCTCCCGGTGCGATGGCTTCGTCTTCTGCATGCGGATAGTTTTCGAATACAAAGATGCTGTCAAACATATCCCCGCTGATGCCTGTCCATTGCTGGATGGTATTCAGTGACAGGTAGCCATGTTCGCGGCATTGTATCTGTCCCTGTTGCAGTTGTTTCAGCCACTCCACAATAGCTGTTTCTGCAGTAAGGGTTGTAAACAGCGGTAAGGTATTGATGTACATACCAGCACGCTTTTCGACCCCTGGCAGCTGTTCCGGCCTGCCAGACACGATAACCCCATATGTAATGGCATCCTGGCCGGTATAACTATGTAACAGGTACGCCCATACGCCTTGTATCAGTGTATTGATCGTAAGTCCGTGTGCTCTCGCAAATACTTCAGCCTGGCGGCTGTTTTCTTCGTCGAGCGTAAGCAATCGTTCATGATAATGACCAATGCCCTTTGTACGGTCCGCGTTTGCCTGGATGAATGGCAACAGTGTTCCTTCTTCAATGCCGCTCATATATTGCCGCCAGTGCTGCTCTGCAGCGCTGGCATCCTGTGATGAGATAAAGCGGATATAATCTTCAAACACATCTGTTGTCGTATCCTCCACTGTTTTACCTGCGGCCAGTTGTTTATAGTACTGCATGAATTCTTCCATCAGTACCGAGATAGACCATCCATCCAGCAGGATATGATGAAAGGTCCAGACCATTAAATAATTACTTTCACCGGTCTGCAACAATGCAATACGCATCAGCGGCGGTGTTTTGAAATCAATTCCCTTTGCCTTGTCTTCCGCCAGGAATGCATCTATCGCGGCCTGTTGCACAGCAGCATCCGGATGACGAAGGTCCTGTATAGTGAAAGGCAGCGTCACTTCGTTATATACACATTGTACCGGTATCTCCAGCAGTTTATGTTCGAAGCCTGTACGCAGAATGGTATGCTTCTCCATCAACAGCTGCCAGGTCTGTTTCAGCAGTTCAGGGTCAGCGTTAAATACATAGCTGGAAACCTGCTCCAGATATGCAGAAGTCTGCCCGTCATACAACCCGTGAAACAGCATCCCTTCCTGCAGGGGGCTTAGGCGGTACATGGAATCAATATTGCTGGCCCTCTTCTTTACCTCAGGCTGCGAAGCGGTCTTCAGGAAACTGATCAGCTCCTGTTTGTTAGCCTTGATAAATCCTATTACTTCTGTATCTTTCCTGATAGCTGCTATCTGTTCATCAGTAAGCCGGCTTTTATCACCTTTCAGGATCAGTTTTTCTCCTTCCACAGTCAGCGAGAAATGTGACTGTTGAAGCCTGTCAACAAACGCTTTAATGGTCATTTTTACAATTTTAAAAGCTAAGTATATCTTCGGACTGGTCTTCTTCGCTATTCAGGAACCGGTCCATTTTCTCAAAGGTCACTTCACCAGAAAGCCCATAATCTGCGGGTGTAAACACCTGTCCCTGTTTTCCCTGTTTCACGCAGTGATTGATCAATTCCTGCAGATGGCTGATGTAAACGGCGCCGAGTGACTGTACGGTGGCATCTTCAAAGTGACGGCTGCTATAACTCCAGTGGCATGACAGCACACCGTCCTGTATCATACTGTTGATGGAGATGAGATCTCTTACCGGGAAATTTCCACCGACTTCCTTCCCTGTATATTCTTCTGCTGCTGACAACAGTCCTTCTTCGCTGTTCATATTATCAAACTGGCCCAGGTAGTTAAAAAGAATGTTCCATGGTAACATGCCTTGCAATGCAGGCTCCCGGCGGACATAACGCAGTAGGCCAAAGCCCATTCCTTTGTCGGGCACCTGCCGGAGCTGTTCCTTTATGCTGACGATCAGCGCGGCTTTATCCGTTGTTCCGGTCATATCGAGCAACAGCGGATACATAGAAGTAAACCATCCTGTAGTACGGCTGATATCTGTCCCGGGGGCCAGGTTTTCCCTTCCATGTCCTTCAAGGCCGATGGCTATCTGTTGATAACCTGTCCAGTCGTGGAGTGTAAGTGCCAGTGCAGACAACAAAATATCATTGATCTCTGTATTATAAGCCTGTGGTACTTCCTGCAGTAAACGACGGGTGACCGTTTCATCGAGGTACAGACTGAAGGAAGTGGTCTCCTTTGTAAGTGCAGCTGTGCCTTCATAACGGTCTGCAGGCAATGGGCGGGCCATTTTCATCACCCGCTCCCAGTAAGGCTGCTGGGCCAGCAGTGCGGGACTCTGGCTATATTGTTCCAAGGCAGTATACCACTGACGATATGAATTGGTTTTGTCCGCCAGGTTATCGTTCATGCCTTTCAAGAGCTGTTCAAGATCTTCAAGCAGAATACGCCAGGATACGCCGTCAATAGCAAGATGGTGAACAGCCATGAAGAGGCGGTTGTGTGAAGCCGTTTCCGGTGTGATGATATGTAATATGCTGAGCAGTTTTCCGGCGGTAATATCCAGGGATTGTTGCCCCTGAGCACAGGCATCACTGATGCGGGCTGACAGCTCTTTTTCTGAAACAGCTGTCAGATCAATCGTTTCAGGCGCACCCGTTGTTTCGCCATATACCTGTTGCCATCCGTTTTCATTTTTTGAATACGAGAAACGAAGTGCATCATGATGCAGTATAAGCTGTTCCACTGCGCGCGACACCTCTGCTGAACTGAGTTGTTTGTTTATGTGAAACAACATGCTTTGATTAAAATGACTGAGGTCAGCCACCTCAGTGGGTCCTTCTTCAAAGAACCACTGTTGTATAGGGAGAAGTCCTGCAGGACCTTTTAGTGTGCCCTGTTCGCTGGCCACCAAAAATGTTGCACCGCGATGTGTGGCCAGTGCAGCTAATTGTGCGACGGTCTGATGCAGAAACACATCTTTGGGTTGCAACTCACATCCGGCGCGGCGCGCACGGCTTACCAACTGAATACTGATAATAGAATCACCTCCCAGCCGGAAGAAATTATCGTGAATACCAATATTGTCTTTTCCTAACAGTTCCTGCCATATGGCCACGAGTGCGGTTTCTGTAGCATTACGGGGTGCCACGTATTCCTGCGATGAGGCTTGTTCTTCCATCCGGGGTTCAGGCAGGGCGCGGCGATCTACCTTACCGTTGGCTGTCAGCGGGATAACAGTCATCTCTACATACCAGGCTGGTACCATATAGGCCGGTAGATGATCTTTCAGATATTCAGCGATGGCTGTTTCATCAAAAGTATCTGTAGGCACGATATAAGCGACCAACTGCTTATTACCACGTGAATCGGGAGTAGCTGTAACCACCGCCTGATCGGCCAGGCCGCTCTGCAACAATACATTCTCTATTTCCCCCAGCTCGATGCGGTGCCCGCGGATCTTTACCTGATCGTCTTTTCTTCCCAGGAACTCGATGTTACCGTCGGGCAGCCAGCGTGCCAGGTCGCCGCTTTTATACATGCGGCCATCGATACCTGCGAGGTCTGTAACAAATCTTTCAGTTGTCAGTTGCGTTCTTCTGAAATAACCACGGGCCACTTGTACGCCGCCGATATACATCTCACCCGGAACGCCTACCGGCACAGGGTTTCCGTTATCATCCAGGATATGGATAATGACGTTATCGATCGGTTTTCCGATCACCACCCTGCCGTTCTCTTTTACAGGCTGATCAGTAAGGCTGGCGCATACTGTATTTTCCGTAGGGCCGTAAGCGTTAATAAGTCGTATACCCTTGGATTGTATCCAGGTGGCCACTTCATTGCTAAGTGCTTCACCCGCAGAGACAACAGTTTTGAGAGAGACAGGAATATAATCTTTAATCGCGTGCAGATAGGAAGGCAGCAGTGTGGCTGCTTCCACGCCTGTATGATCGAGGAAAGCGCAGAATTTCTCAGCGGAAAGAATATCTTCGGTTTCTGGTATCACCAGGCATCCGCCACTCAACAACGTATTAAAAATTTCATAGCAGGAGGCATCAAAGCCGAAAGAAGCAAATTGCAACGACTTCATGGCTGGCTGCAATCTTAATGCTGCCGCCTGTGAGGTGGCAAGATTTACAACGCCACCATGCGCTACCAACACCCCTTTAGGTGTTCCGGTAGATCCTGAGGTGTATATCATATAGGCAAGATGATGCGGCTTCAGGTCAGTACAGGCCACAACACCGGGTTGCCCCCTGAGAACAGCCAGGTCGTCTATGCAGATGAGCTGGCCAGCTTCGGGCATCAGTTGCTGCAATGGTTCCAGGTAATCGGTAGTAGTAAGATATAAAGACGCACCTATATCATCCAGCATGAACCTTACCCGTTCAGCCGGATATTGTGTATCGATGGGCACATAGGCACCTCCGGCTTTCAACACAGCCATGATACCAACAATCATATTGATACCCCGGCCAGTATATAAAGGTACCAGCGTATCTTCCTTAACACCCTGGCTGCGCAGGTAATTGGCCAGTTTTCCCGCAACGTCATCCAGCTCACGGTAAGTGAGCACATCGCCTTTATACCATACTGCAGCTGCATCAGGTGCATATTTCACCCAGGTATCAAAGGCATCGGGAATTGTTTTGCCGGCTGCATCTCTATTCACCGGCCTGTTAAAGCCATACAATACCTTTTGCTCTTCTTCCTGCGTGAGTAACTTCAGTAGGCCAGCCGTCTCTCCGGGTGCTTCCACCACAGCCTGCAGCAGCTGCTCATAGTGGCCTGCCATGCGGGTGATGGTTTCTTCCATAAAGAGGTCTGTACAGTATTCCACATCCAGGATAAGTCCGGACGGCGTTTCATCCAGTACAAATGACAGGTCGAACTTAGCGCTGGTATGTGCAGCTTCACCGACAGACAATACCATATCCCCGAGTTTCACGTCTTCTGTCTCCGGGGTATTCTGCAGGGAAAACATCACCTGAAACAATGGTGTCCTATCCAGTTCCCTTTCCGTGACAACGGCATCCACCACTTTTTCAAACGGCGTGTCCTGGTGCTGATAAGCCTGTAGCAATGTTTCTTTCAGCTGTTGTAGAAAACCGCGGAAAGAAAGTGTACTCTCCACGTTGCTGCGTATCGCCAGTGTATTGATGAAGTAACCAACCATAGGCTCCGTTTCACGCAATTTCCTGCCGGCAACGGGAATGCCTACACAGATATCTTCCTGTCTGCTATACCGATATAACAAAACCTTAAATACCGCCAGCAGCGTCATAAACAGGGTTACCCCTTCACGCTGGCTGAGCTGCTTCAGTGCTGCCGTGAGTGTGGCATTGAGGCTGAACCCTGCCAGGGCTCCCCTGGTGCTTTGCAGTGCCGGTCTTGTATTGTCAAGCGGCAGTTCCAGGGCGGTAACGCCGGAGAGTTGTTTTTTCCAATATTCCAGCTGACCGGCCAGTACTTTCCCTGTAAGATGATTACGCTGCCACACTGCATAGTCAGCATAGCGGAAAGGCAGCTCCGGCAGTTGTGGTACCCGTTTCTCCACCCGGGCACCATATAGCTCAGCAAGCTCCGAAATGATAATTGACTCAGACCATCCATCAGAAGATATGTGATGGGTGACAATTACCAGTGTATGCACCTCCGGGACAGAAGTGATAAGCGCCGCACGCAGCATATAATCAGCAGAGAGATCGAAAGGCTTTTGCACAAAGGCATCTGTTTCTGCTATATTGATATCAGCCAGCTGCCAGGCTGCTGCATCCAGTGTGTGCTGCCAGGCTACGTCATCATCGGCCGACCATTGTATCACCGTTCTCAATGCCTCATGACGCCCAACGATGTCACGCAAGGCTGCCTCCATGCTGTCCCGGTCAAGATGGCCCTTCATGTGCACCACAGACGGAATATGATAATGCGCGCTGCCCTCCAGTTTGTCTACCAACCATAATCGTTCCTGGCTGAAAGAGAGCGGAATGCGCTCCCCGCCGGATATCCGCTGCAGTCCCTGCTCTTTCACTGAGCTGTTCAGCGGACCATTATCTTTCAGATATTGCAGCAGGGCACCTTTGTTGTTTTTCAGGGTATCCCAGAAATCATCGTCCACATCTTCATCTTCATCCATTTCAATCACCAGCTGATTATCTTCCAGTAATATCTCCACCCTCAGTGCTGCTGCTTTTTCCAGCAATGCTGTTATGTCTGTCATTTCCGAGGTTTTCATATTCAATTATTTCAAGGGTTATCTCTTTATAATGCAATACGTTTACGTTTCCTGGATTCGCCTGCTTTTCTTTCCTCCGCATATACTGCCAGCGCTTCAATGGTAGGCTGTTCAAAGAAGGTCTTTACCGGTATCTCTATCTGGAGAGCTTCCAGTACAGCGGCGGTAAACCGCATCACCATGAGGGAGTGCATACCCAGTTCGAAGAGGTTAACGTTGACGCTTATACGGTCTGCATTCAGCAGCTCCTGACAAATACCGGCCAGTGTTTCTTCCGTTGTATTACGGGGGGCGGTATATACTCCGGATTGCTGGCCTGCATCCGGCTCCGGTAAAGCTTTCCGGTCTATCTTGCCATTGGGGGTCAGCGGCATTTCGGCCAGTTCCACCAGCAGCGGTATCATATACTCGGGCAGTCTTTCCCTCAGATAAGCCAGTACGTCTTCCTTCTTCAATGGCTGCCCAGGCACGATATAACCTATCAGCTGGCTGATTCCCTGTGTATCCTTGCGTACGATCACTACACTTTGATGTATCAGTTCGTACTGCTGCAATACACTCTCTATTTCGCCCAGCTCAATACGGTTACCCCTGATCTTCACCTGGTGGTCTATCCTGCCGAGGTATTCGATATTGCCATCCGGCAGCCAGCGGCCAAGGTCACCGGTACGGTAAGACCTTAGCCCACTGCCGGGAGTCAGGCACACGAATTTCTCTGCCGTAAGGTCCGCACGGTTCAGGTAACCACGGCCTACGCCAATACCGGATACTGTAATCTCTCCGGGTACCCCTATCGGGCAAAGTTGATCTGTGAGATCCAGGATCTCTATCTGCAGGTTCTGCACCGGCCTTCCCAGCGGAACGCTGCTCGTCTCCGGTGCTTCATCCATGAAGTAATGGGTGATATCATCAGATGCTTCTGTAGGACCATAAGCATTCACTACCGGAATATGTTTATAGTGTGGATGGCTGAACCATTGTTTCAGGAGTGATGGCGTCACCGTTTCTCCGGTAACCAGCAAGTAACAAAGCTTCTTCAGATCTACGGCCACATTGTGTTGCAACAGGATAGCCAGGTAAGACGGTACCAGCTCAAGGATGTTCACCCTGTCTTCCGCCACTTTGGTAATCAGCGCCGCCGGGTTCAAAACCGTATCAGCAGGATAAATGATAGTACGGCCCCCGCTGACAAGCGCAGCAAACATCTGCCATACAGAAATATCAAATGTATAGGATGCCGTAAAAGCAATGGTGGTGGCGGCATTTACCTTCAGATCATTTATTTTGGCATACAGGTGGTTCACCATCCCTGCATGTTCAATCATCACGCCCTTGGGACGCCCTGTGGACCCGGAGGTATAGATAACATAACAGAGATGATCCGTTGCAATGACATTACCGGGAGTGGTAACAGGCTGACGGGTTAATACTTTGTCATCATCCAGGCAGATGACCGTAATACTGCTGTTAGCAGGCAATTGGTCGCTGCATCGCTGATTGGTGAGCACTACGGTTGCCTTTACATCTTCCAGGATAAATTCTATGCGGTCCTGCGGATAGCCGGGATCAACGGGCACATAGGCTCCACCGGCTTTCACTATACCGAGTATGCCCAGAATCATTTCCAGACTTCTGTCTATGCAGATGGGTACCAGCACGTTTTCCTTCACGCCCTTGCCTCTCAGGAAATGAGCCAGCTGGTTGGCGCGTTCATTCAGTTCGCGGTAAGTGAAGGTAGATCCTTCAAACTCAATAGCCACGGCTTCCGGAAGCATAAGCGCCTGCTTTTCGAAGAGGCTGGCCAGTGTCTGATCTTCGGGCCATGGTACTACAGGGCCTGCAGATAATGCTTGCAGCACCTGTGTTTCTTCGCTGGTCAGTAACTTAATAGCTCCCAGCTGTTGTTGTCCGTTGTCCAGGAACTGTAACAACACACTTTCGAAATGCCCGGCCAGCTGACGCATGTACTGCTCTTCCAGCAATTCTGTATTATAATTGAAGGTAATCGAGGTCTTTTCCTTTGACAACGCAATCAGTATATCCAGCGGGAAGTTGGTTTGTTCCTGCAGTCTGACGTGCTCTGCTTTCAGGCTCCATTTATCTTCTCCCGCCTTTAATGCCTCACTAACCGGATAGTTATCAAATACCAGCAGGCTGTCAAACAGGTCGCCGGTGATGCCGGTAAGGGCCTGAATCCTGTTCAGCGACGTATATTCATATTCCCTGGACTGCACCTGATTCTTCTGAATCTGTTGCAGCCAGCTACTGATCGCTATATTTTTTTCGAAGCGGGTATGCAGCGGCAGCGTATTGATGTAAAGGCCGGCACGATGTTCCACACCCTGTAAGCTGGCAGGACGGCCTGATACCGATACACCATATACAATGTTCTGCAGACCGGTATACTTATGTAACAGTAACGCCCACACGCCCTGCATCAGGGTATTGACAGTGATACCGTAACGTTTTGCCGTTTCCGTTATCTGTAGTGTAGTGCTTTCACCGAGCAACAGCTGCTGTTCCTGATACTGCCCCACTCCTTTATTGCGGTTGCTGGTTGTTTTAATGAAAGGCAGCAGCGTAGCTGTTTCCAGGCCTTCCATGTAACGACTCCAGTATTCCTGTTCTTTCCATTTGTTGCGATCCCCGATGTAACGGATATATTCACTGTATTTATCTTCCGGTGCTGACTTCTCAACACCTCCTTTTACTTCATATTCATATTGCTGCAGCAACTCTCCCAGCACAAGGGATACAGACCAGCCATCCAGCAGCAAGTGATGGAATGACCATAGCATATGATAATTCCTTTCTCCTGTTTGTATCAGGGTGATACGCATCAGCGGTGCTTCCTCATAGTTAAATCCTCTTTCACGATCCTGGCGGATATATGTATCAATAGCCGCTTCCAGCCTGTCTTCCGGAAGATCACGGTAATCTACCGTTTCAAACGGCATCGTAAGGGTTTTGTATACATATTGTGCCGGTACCGGAAGGTCTTCGTAACTAAAGCCGGTACGCAGGATCGTATGTCTGTTGAGCAGCTGGTTCCAGCTACGCTGCAGCGCCTGCACATCCACATCCGGAAGGTCACAGCTGAATTGTTCTATATAGGCAGCGGAATCCTTATCATACAGTCCATGGAAGAGCATACCTTCCTGTAGTGGCGTCAACGTATATACCTCACTGATAGCCTGAAGACGGCTGATACTGTTTGTAGCACTAACCGGTGATTCCAGGAATTTATCGAGGGCTTTGTAGCCAACAGTGGCAGGCAGACCATATCCCCACGGTGTAGGTACAGACCCGAGCCTGCCCAGCTGTACACAGTGATCTATCAGCAATTCCAGCTGACGCAGATATGAGGAAGATAATGTAGTGATGGTGGCATCACTGAAATGCCCGTTGTTATAACTCCAGTTGATATAGAGCTCACCTTCTTTCACAAAACTGTGTACGGATATCACCTGATGGCCATGGAACGGGCTGCCGGTAACACCGTTATCACCCGCTCCAAATCTATCTGAGTGGCCGGTGTAATTAAATACCAGCTGATACGGGTTTTCACGCTGTAATCCGGGTTCCTGCATCATATATTTCAGTATGCCAAAGCCAAGACCATTATCAGGTACATGTAGCAACTGCTCTTTGACGCTTCTGATCAAACGGCTGTCATCTGTGCAATCCCGGGTATTTAACAGTAACGGATATACGCTGGTGAAACATCCCACGGTACGGCTTATATCCAGCGCCTCATTCAGCATTTCACGGCCATCACTTTCCAGTCCGATCACGATCTCCTGGGAGCCGCTCGGGCCGGCCAGTGTGCGGGTAAGTGCTGCCAGCAGGATATCGCTGACGGCTGTATGATAAGTAGCCTGTACGTCTTTCAATAACAACGAGGTCAGTGCTACATCCAGGTGGGTGCTGGTATTTTTCAGCGAACTTACCGGAGAAACGGATGTATGACCCGCCAGTAACGGCTGCCGCTGTTGCATGGCCTGTTGCCAGTAACGTTTTTGCGACAACAGCTGTTCGCTTTTTGCATATTTTGTCAACTGCTCATACCATTGACGGTAAGAAGCGGTTTTTTCTTTTGTTTCTTTTGAAGGATGATGAATCAATTGCTGCAGATCCTCTTGCAGTATGCCCATGGAAACCCTGTCGGCCACGATAGGATGTACTGCCAGCAACAGCCGGTGATGGCTACTGTATGCAGGCATTTTTATCCAAACAGCTTTCACTACATTGTTCAGATCAGGTTGGTATTGACTATAGAAATCAGCCAGTTGTGCTCCCAGTGATTTTCTGTCAGCAGCCGACAGATCTTCGGTATACAAGGTTACAAAGTGATCACTGTATTCCTGTAGCCAGCCGCCCTCATCGCGGCGATAAACAAAGCGGAGCGCATCATGTTGTTCCTGCAACCTTCTAACGGCAGCCTCCAGTACTTCAGGGGCAATATCCTTATCGGTTTCCAGGAGTATCACCTGACTAAGGTGGTTGGGTGCTTCCGTCACATTATGAAGATACTGTTGCTGCACAGGCAGTAACCCTGCAATACCTTTCAACACTCCCTGCTCCGGCGCTATTCCGCCATCTTTGTGGCGATCAGCCAGCACAGCAGACAGCTGCGCGATAGTCTGATACTGGAATACATCCTTTACCTGCAGGTTGATGCCTGCCTGTCTGGCGCGGCTTGCCAGCTGTATACTGATAATGGAATCACCACCCAGCCGGAAGAAATTATCATGGATACCTACATTACCTGTTCCTAACAGTTCCTCCCATATCAGGGCCAGTGCGGCTTCGGCGGCATTACGCGGCGCTGCGTACAAGTATCCGGATACTTGTTCTTCCTCTTCCGGTTCTGGTAATGCACGGCGATCAATTTTTCCGTTGGCGGTAAGCGGCAGCTCTGCCAGTGCCACATAACGCGATGGCAGCATATATGCCGGCAGGCGCCCCTGTAAGAAGTTGTTCAGCGCGGCTTCATCAAATACTCCTGACGAAACGATGTAGGCGATCAAACGTTTGATACCGCGGGCGTCTGGCGTAGCGGTTACGATCGTCTGATTTACCAGTCCACTCTGCAATAACACATTTTCAATTTCTCCCAATTCAATACGATAACCGCGGATCTTCACCTGTTCATCTTTCCTGCCGAAGAATTCTATATTTCCATCAGGCAGCCAGCGTGCGAGGTCACCGGTGCGGTAAAGGCGCTCACCGACCCGGAACGGATGCGCTACAAATTTCTCTGCTGTCAGCTCAGGCTGGCCAAGATAACCACGTGAGAGCTGGTTACCACTCACACAAAGCTCACCGGCCACACCCACCGGAACAGGACGTAGTGCCGTATCCGTTATATAGATACGTGTATTGCTTATGGCCCTGCCAATGGAAGGCTGTGTGCTGCCATCCACCGGCAACAGGTAACTGCTCGTTACCACCGTATTTTCCGTAGGCCCATAGTTATTCACCAGCTGGTAACGGGTGTCAGACAGTGACACCGATGCCAGGCGGTCGCCACCTGTCAACAGGTATTGCAGCGGCAGCTCGCGGCCCCGTAATGCCTGCATGATCTCCGGTACCAGGCCGGTAGCCACAAAGCTGTGGGTAATACCTGCCGAAGCGTACAGCGACACCACCGTTTCCGGCGACAGACGTGCATCATCATCCAGCAGCCAGAGACCGGCTCCTGCACAGAGGTATGGCCACAGCTCCCAGCCGAAGGCATCGAAACCAATGCTCGCCATTGCGGTTGCACGGCTTGCTGCACTCACTTCATAATAAGCCGCATGCCAGCGCACCAGGTTCACCACGTTGTGATGTTCTATCATCACACCTTTGGGACGGCCGGTAGAACCAGAGGTATAGATGACATAAGCCAGTTGTTTTTCAGTAATGCTATCTTTTAATGGAGACACAGGACTGTCTTCCCATATGTTTTCATCTGTCAGTATGATAGTCGCTTTTGTATCGCTGCACAGTGAGGCATATTTCGATGTGGTCAACACTAGTTCACTACCACTATCAGCCAGCATATAGGCAATACGTTCACGCGGATAACCTGCGTCCAGTGGAACATAAGCCCCACCTGCCTTGAGGATGCCCAGCATACAAACCACCAGCAACGGACGGCGGTCCATGCATACGGCTACCAGGCTCTCTGCCTTCACCCCACGTGATTGCAGATAATGCGCCACCTGGTTGGAACGTTCATCCAGTTCACGGTAACTGAGTTGAATATCTCCGCTAACCAGTGCCAATTCCGCTCCACGAAGTGCTACCTGTTCTTTGAAGAG
Source organism: Chitinophaga sp. HK235 (assembly GCF_018255755.1). Taxonomy (NCBI): domain Bacteria; kingdom Pseudomonadati; phylum Bacteroidota; class Chitinophagia; order Chitinophagales; family Chitinophagaceae; genus Chitinophaga; species Chitinophaga sp. HK235. The sequence goes on from NZ_CP073766.1 coordinate 1,004,173, forward strand.
CGATACCAGCGTGGCAGGAGGCTGCGCAGGCAGCTGTAAGGGCGATGCAGGGAATTTTTCCAGCACCAGCCTGTTCTCTTCCGGCGACAGTATATCCGTTGTCGTTAGCGGTTCCTCATAATGTTCGAGATAGGCGTTTATTATTTTTCTGAAATAATAGATCAGGTCTTCCAGCTTCTTCCCTGCACTTAGTTTTCTGCGTAAAGACAACTGAACGGTAAAGGTATCACCGGTAGTACTTACGGTACAATCCAGGAAAGTGTTGGTAAGTTCAAAATCATTGATAGCAGGCAGTTCGCTGGCATCTTCCGGCACCATTGCAGACATGCCGTCTTTCAATCCATCATACACATGGAAGTTGATGAAGTTGAAGATCGTATCAAAATAAGGGTTGTTGTTGGATGAATGCTCTCCGGTGATCTTCGTAATCTCGAAGAGGCTGGTACGGTCACGTTCCTTGAGCGACAATAATTTCGCTTCCACACCTTCGAAATAGGATTTCCAGGTGAGGCTGTTGTCCATGTTGTATCTGAGCGGAATAGTATTGAGGAAACAACCCAGCAGCCGGTCTGCATCTTCAACAAGCGGACGGGTGTTGGTCACCAGCCCTACGGTCAGATCACCTTCATAGGTCAGCAGGCTGAGTGTATAAAGATAAGCGCCCAGTGCCAGGCCTTTGATGGAGATATTATCCCACCTTGTCCGTTCCCTCAGTAACGCAGCATATCGCTCATCGAACCGGTAGTTGACCACTTCCAATACCGGCTCATCGGTGAAGATATCCAGTCGTTTATAATCTGTCAGCTCTGCCTCCCAGAAGTTCCTGCTATCATCTAATTTTTTAGTGACCAGTCTTTCGATGATATAATCCTTATAGGATGCTCTCAGCGGGGCTGGCAGCTCCATAGTTTTGTTGCTCACCAGGGCGGTGCACAGGTTATAAAGTTCTGTATTGAGTGATGCCACACTCCATCCATCAAGGATAGCATGATGGAACTGGAACACCAGCAGATTACAATCTTTCAGGGAGAATAAGGAAGCCCGCCACAATGGCGCATCTTCAATCACAAAAGGCCGGGTCCTTTCTTCTTCCAGATACTGTTCTATCGCTGCTTTTACTTCGGGGCCGCTGAGATGGCGGATATCATAGGTGGGCACCTCCACCTGTACGGATTTGTACACGATCTGTATATCCTGGTCATGGAGGCCCATTCTGAAGCCTGTTCTCAATATGCTGTGCCGGGCAATCAGCAGCTCATATGCCTGCCGGACGATAGTAGCATCAAATGTTTTCGGCAGCTTGCCAACAAACTGGTCGTGATACAGCGCTTCGGTGGGGTTCATCAGGGAGATGAACAACATTCCCCGTTCGATATCGCTGACTGGGTACAAATCTTCAATGTTGGCAGTTTCTTTCAGTAAAGGCAGGAGACTTTCCTTCTGCCGGTCGAGCGTTTCATTCACCTCCTGATAAACCGCTTCCCTGTATTCAGCGGTAGCAGCCTTGTTATCCACTACCCTGGCCAGTTCCCCGAGTGTTGCGGCCTGATATACCTCAAATACTTTTACTTCCTTATGGAAGAGATGATATATTCTGCTGGCCACTTTGATCACACGGATCGAGTCGCCTCCCAGTTCAAAGAAATTATCGTTGACGCCTACCCTTTCTGCCCCCAGTAATTCCTGCCAGATGGCTGCCAGGGAAATTTCTGTGGCGGTACGTGGTGCTACGTAGTCAACATTAGCCAGCCTTGCAGTATCTGGTTCCGGCAATGCCTTCCTGTTTACTTTTCCGTTGGAAGTAAGTGGTATGGCCTCCATCACTACCCAAATGGAAGGTATCATATATTCCGGGAGCAGCTCTTTGAGATGACCGATCACGGCCTCCCTGCTGTAGTTTTCTCCAGGCACCACATAGGCCACCAGCTGTTTATCGCCGGTGCCAACTGTTTTTGCAAGTACCACGCTGTTACTCACTACCCCGCTACCCTGTATGGCGTTCTCTATTTCTCCCAACTCTATCCTGAATCCGCGGATCTTTACCTGATCGTCTATACGGCCCTGGTATTCAATGTTACCATCATGATACCAGCGGGCAAGGTCACCGGTACGATACAGCCGTTCGCCTGCTTTGAAAGGACTGGCCAGGAACCTGGCTGCTGTAAGCTCGGGGCGATTGAGATACCCGCGGGCCACGCCGGCCCCACCGATGTACAGCTCACCGGTTACACCTACCGGTGATGGCTGCTGCTCACTGTCAAGGATATACGCATTTAAAGTGGGAATAGGTCTTCCTATGGCGCTGGCGCTGCTGTTCAGATGGACCTCCTTCAGTTCGATGAAAGTTACGTGTACTGTTGTTTCTGTAATACCGTACATGTTGATCAGGCGGGAAGCAGGGAAGCGTTCCTTCCAGGGCCGGAGTTTGGCCGGATTCAGCGCTTCACCACCGAAGATCACATAACGCACGGCAATGCTCTCCGGCCTTGTGGTCAGGTAATCCTGCAACACGTAGAATGCAGATGGCGTCTGGTTCAGCACCGTAACTTTTTCGCTGATCAGCAGATCACCGAAGCGCGTAACATCCCTGGCCACGTCTTTTGGCACTATCACCAGACGGCCACCGTAGAACAATGCACCGTACATCTCCCATACAGAGAAGTCGAAGCTGAAGGAATGGAACATCGTCCATACGTCATGGGAATTAAAATCATATAGCGGTGTCTCCGTTTCAAACAGACGTACTACGTTGATATGCTCTATCAGCACGCCTTTCGGACGGCCGGTGGAACCGGAAGTGTAAATCACGTAAGCAACATTGCCGGGCTTCACTCCTGTATTCAACCGGGTACGCGGCTGTGCGGCAATAGCAGAATCGGTATCCATTTCTATCAGGGTGTCAATACCTGCGGTGCGAAGCACTGTGCTATCAGCACTAGTGCTGATGGCCAGTTTGGCACCGGTATCCTCCAGCATGAAGTGTACACGATCCTCCGGATAATCAGGATCTACGGGTACATAAGCACCGCCAGCTTTAAGAATAGCCAGCATACTGATGATCATTTCCAGCCCTCTTCCCATACAAACGGGCACCAGTGTTTCTTCCTGCACACCCTTGATTCTCAGGTAATGGGCCAGCTGGTTAGAACGTTCATCCAGTTCCCGGTAGGTAAGCCTTTGGCTGTTATACACTACTGCCGTGAGTTCCGGCGTTTTGTCCACCTGCTCTTCAAAGAGGGTGACAATGGTTTTATCTTCAGGGTAACCCACCGCTGGGCCGTTGAATGACTTCAGCAACAGTTGCTCATCATGCGATGTGATCATCTGGAGCAGGCTTAGTCTGGCCTCCGGTGTGGTAGTCACGGCTTTCAGCAGCTGTTCATAGTGTTTGCCCAGCTGTGTGGCGGTGGCTGCACTGAACAGGTCTGTGCAATATTCTACATTCAGCAGCAGCCCGTCTTTCTTTTCTTCGAGTACAAATATGAGATCGTATTTGGCGGTGGTGAGTTCCGTTTCTTCTTCTGTGAGCACAGCATCACCCAGTTTCAACGCCGCTTCTTCAGGAGTGTTTTGCAATACCAGCATCACCTGGAACAGCGGGCTTCTGCTGAGGTCCCTGTTTTTCACTACGGCATCCACTATCCTTTCAAAAGGCAGTTCCTGATGCTCGTAGGCTTCCAGCAATGTGGTTTTCACCTGTTGCAGGTAGGTATCGAAAGGCAAGGCACCATCAGGCTGACTGCGTAATGCCAGTGTGTTGATGAAGAAACCTGCGAGGTTTTCAATTTCCTGCTGCCCTCTTCCTGCTACCGGGGTGCCTACACAAATATCCTGTTGACCAGTATAACGATATAATAATACTTTAAAAGTGGCCAGCAATGTCATGAAGAGCGTAACGCCCTGCTGTCTGCTGAGATCATTTAATGCGCCGGCGAGGCTGTTTTCCAGGTGGAAGGTGAGCATAGCACCCTTTGTGCTTTGCACCAGCGGCCTGGCATAATCTGTCGGCATATTCAATGCATCGATGCCGGACAACTGTTGTTTCCAGTATTGCAGCAATGTTTCCAGCACCGGCCCGTTGAGGTAGGTACGCTGCCAGATGGCATAGTCACTATACTGTAATGCCAGTGGCTCAAGGGCTGCATCACGTTTTTCAATATAGGCAGCATAGTATTCAGACAGCTCACCGATAACAATACCGGAAGACCATCCGTCAAAGGCAATATGATGTACTACTATCACCAGCACATGATCATTGGCTGAATCGCTGATCAGAGCAGCACGCAGCATATGGTCCCTGCTGAGGTCAAAGGGTTTTCCAACGAAAGCAGCAATGGCAGCTGGTTGGCCCGAAGCCGTGTCAATGCTCTCCATTTTCCAGCTATCCGATGGGAGGATATGCTGGTAACCGGTGCCATCTGCTTCACGGATTACTGTCCTCAGCACCTCATGCCGGTTGATGACCTGTTGCAAGGCCCATGCGATGCCATCAGCGCTGACAGCACCTGTCAGTGTAAGGATGGAAGGATTGTGATAATGGGTGCTACCTTCCAGTTTGTCAATAAACCAGAGTCTTTCCTGACTGAAAGACAAGGGTATCTGTTCGGGCGCCGGCACTATTCTGGTTACCGGCGGCAGCAACGATGCTGTCGCTACATCGATGCCTGCCGCGAGGGAAGCGATGTCTGAGTGTATGAAAACATCCTTCACCTGTAGCTCAGCGCCGATCTCCTTACGAATAGCGGCGATGAGACGGATAACCAGCAGTGAGTGACCTCCCAGCTCAAAGAAATTATCGTATATGCCTGCCTGTGATATGCCCAGCAGCCGCTGCCAGATATCTGCCAGCTGGCTTTCGAGCGGATTGCGCGGAGCCACATAGTTGCTGATGGCACCGGCCGCAGGGTCAGGCAATGCTTTTTTGTCTACTTTACCATTGGTGGTAAGCGGCAGTTTATCCAGGACAACCAATACCGGTATCATGTATTCCGGCAGCCGTTCCTTCAGGTATACCGTCAGTGTATCTTTATCCAGTTCCCCTTCGGGTACAAGATAACCTACCAGGCGTTTGATGCCTTTATCATCGGATTTTGCCACCACTACTGCCTGTGCGATCTGCGGATACTGTTGCAGGGTGTGTTCTATCTCACCCAGCTCTATACGGAAACCGCGGATCTTGACCTGATCATCTGCACGGCCAATGTATTCCATGTTGCCATCCGGCAACCATCTTCCGAGGTCACCGGTACGGTACATTCTTTCACCGGGGCAGAAAGGATCTTCCACAAATTTCGCTGCTGTGAGTTCCGGGCGGTTCAGATAGCCACGGGCTACTGCCAGACCGGCTACACATATTTCGCCCGGCACTCCCTGCGGGCACAGCTGCAGGTTGTTATCCAGCACGTACATCCGCAGGTTACGGATTGGTGTGCCTACCGGCACCTGCACCACATCCGGTGCTTCATTCATGAAATAGAAGCTCACGTCGTCAGACGCCTCCGTAGGCCCGTAAGCGTTAGCTACTATAATATTTCCAAAACGTTCGTGCGCAAACCACTGCTCCAGCAGGGAAACGGTGACCGCCTCTCCTGTCACCAGCAGGTAATCCAGCGACTGCAACGTTACATCCGGCTCTTCCTGTAATACAGAAGTGAGATAGGAAGGTACCAGCTGTAACAGTGTCACACCCTGCTCCTCCACTGTTTTAATGAACAGGTCGGGGCGATGGATAAGACTTTCTGTATAGATGACTGTTCTGCCTCCACATACCAGTGCATTCACCATTTGCCATACAGAGATATCAAAGGTATAGGGAGCCGTAAAGGCCAGTATGGTAGAAGGACTCATGTCGAATTCCTCTATCATGGCCAGCAGGTGGTTTAGCAGACCGGCATGTTCTACCAGCACACCTTTGGGTTTTCCAGTAGAACCGGAAGTATATAATACGTAGGCAAGGTGTTGTTGTGTGGCAACAGGTTGTAATGCAGTACGCGGCTGATTACTCAATATATCTTCTTCATCCGCTGATATTACGGCTGCTGTTATATCTGCAGGCAGCAATACACTACTTCGCTGATTGGTAACCACCACCTGTGCGGCTGTCTCTTCCAGTATATATCTTACCCTTTCTTCCGGGAACTTAGGATCAATGGGCACATAAGCGCCGCCGGCCTTCCAAATGGACAGCACCGCGATGATCATTTCAGGACAGCGGTCAAAAAATACCGGTACTTTGCTGTCCGCTCCAATCCCTTTACTACGCAGGAGATGCGCCAGCTGATTGGTACGTTCATGAAGTGTATGGTAAGTGATTTCCGTTTCTTCAAACTGAATAGCTACCGCATCGGGATATCGCTGCACCTGTTCTTCAAACAGCGTCACCACTGTCTGATCTGCCGGCAGGTCAATCACCGGGCCGGTAGCAAATGTCTGTAACGTTTGTTTTTCCGGAGCAGTCAGCATATTCAGCGTACTGATCTGCTGTGCCGGAGCAGCTGTTACTGACAGCAACAACTGCTTATAGTGTTCGGCCATACGCTCCACTGTTTCTCTGCAAAACAGATCTGTACAGTATTCCACGCCCAGCAGCAGTTCATCTTCTTTGGCCTGCAGGGTAAATATCAGGTCGAATTTGGCAGTGGTTTCTTCCACTTCTTCCATCTCTATAGCAAGGTCACCCAGGCTGAAGGCAGGAATATCCGGTGTGTTATGCAACAGAAACATTACCTGGAACAGTGGATGGCGGCTCAGATCCCTGGTCCTCACTACAGTGTCCACCACTTTCTCAAAAGGCATATCCTGATGCTCATAACCTTCGAGTAATGTATTTTTCACCTGCTGCAGGAAAGTATCGAATCCGGGATTGTTGCCCAGGTCGCTTCTTACAGCCAGTGTATTGATAAAGAACCCTATCAGGGATTCTACTTCCTGTTGTTTTCTGCCTGCCAGCGGTGTACCTACACAGATATCATCCTGGCCACTATAGCGATAAAGCAGCACTTTGAAAGCTGCGAGCAGCGTCATAAACGGCGTTACTCCCTGCTGGCGTGAAAGCACGTTTATTTTATCCGTAAGCTCACGGTCTATGCTGGTGATGAACAGCGCACCGTTATTACGCTGTACTGCGGGCCGTGCATAATCTGTGTGCAGATTCAGCGGCTCCAGGCCAGACATTTTTTTCAGCCAGTAATCCTGCTGACGTGAAAGCACTTCACCTGTAACATAGGTTTTCTGCCAGATGGCATAATCGGCGTACTGTATGGCCAGCGGCTTCAATACAGACTGTCTTTCTGTAGTGTATGCGTCATACAGCTCAGACAGTTCAGCAGCGAGTATAGATACAGACCAGCCATCTGATGCAATATGATGCATGGTGATCATCAACTCATACGTCTCATTGCCTGATTGCAGCAGTGCTGCGCGCATCATATAATCCGATGTAAGATCAAACGACTGATGGCTGTATGCTACAAAATCTTCCGCTGAAGCCAGTTCCAGCAGTTGCCAGTTATCCGCTGGTAATACCAGCTGGTAGGCGATTCCCTCGTTTTCCCTGAAAACGGTCCTCAAGGCTTCGTGGCGTTCTACTATATGGTGCAGGGCATGCTGAAGGGCCTGTCTGTTCACCTTTCCTTTAAGCTTCAGCAAAGTGGAAGTGTGATAGTGCATGCTGCCTTCCAGCTTATCGATAAACCAGAGCCTTTCCTGGCTGAACGACAAGGGGATATACGGAGGTTTGTTTTGTACGATGATTTCCGGCAATACCGTCTTTTCCTGCTGCTGGTCAATGAATGCAGCCAGTGTTTCGATGGTATTACGGGTGAATACATCCCTTACCGACAGCTCGGCGTGCAGCTCCTTACGGACAGCTGCGATAAGGCGGATCGCCATCAGGGAGTGGCCTCCGAGGTGGAAGAAATGGTCCTGTATACCGATCTGTTCTTTATCCAGCAGTTCCTGCCAGATGTTTACCAGCAGCTGTTCTGTATGGGTGCGTGGTGCCACATAGGCCTGGATATTTACCATACTTCCCACCGGTTCGGGCAGTGCCCTGCGGTCCACCTTTCCGCTTGCAGTAAGCGGGAAAGCCTCCATCTTCACCAGCAACGGAAGCATATATTCCGGCAGTTTGTTTCGCAGCCATTCTGTGATTTGGCCCATATCACCTTCTTTTGTGATGATGTAGGCCACGAGATAATTATTGCCGGCAGTGTCTTTTCTGGCTATCACCACCACATCTTCCACCAGACCGCTCTGTTGCAGTACGGCGGAAATTTCTCCCAACTCAATCCTGTAACCACGAACCTTCACTTGTTCATCTTTCCTGCCAACAAATGCGATATTACCATCTGGTAGCCAGCGGGCAAGGTCGCCGGTGCGGTAGAGCCGCTCGCCGGCCCGGAACGGATGCACTACAAATTTCTCTGCTGTCAGCTCCGGCTGGCCGAGATAACCACGGGAAAGCTGGCTGCCGCTTACACAAAGTTCGCCGGCAACACCCACCGGAACAGGACGTAGTGCCGTATCCGTTATATAGATGCGCGTATTGCTCACCGCCTTGCCTATGGATGGCTGTGTACCACCATCTGCCGGCATCAGGTAACTGCTTGTTACCACCGTGTTTTCCGTAGGCCCATAGTTATTTACCAGCTGGTAACCTGCATCAGACAATGATACAGACGACAGCCTGTCACCACCTGTCAACAGATATTGCAATGGCACCTCACGGCCACGCAGCGCCTGTATAATCTCCGGTACCAAACCGGTAGCCACAAAGCTGTGGGTGATCCCTGCTGAAACATACAGCGACACCACGGTTTCAGGCGATAACCGCGCCTCATCGTCCAGCAGCCAGATACCAGCCCCTGCACAGAGGTATGGCCAAAGCTCCCAGCCAAAGGCATCGAAGCCTATACTAGCCATCGCCGTTGCATGGCTCTCTGTACTCACTGCATAATATGCAGTATGCCAGCGCACCAGGTCCACCACGCTGTGATGTTCTATCATCACACCTTTTGGACGGCCCGTAGAACCAGAGGTATAGATTACATAAGCCAGTTGTTTTTCAGATATATCATCTTTCAGAGAGGACACAGGAATGTCCTCCAGTACATTTTCATCCACCAGTATCACATCCCCTTTTACATCACTAAACAGGGAAGCATATTCCGGGGTAGTCAATACCAGTTCACTGCCACTATCGGCAAGCATATACGCAATCCGTTCACGTGGATATCCGGCATCCAGCGGAACATAGGCTCCACCAGCCTTCAGGATACCCAACATACAGATCACCAGCAAGGGGCTGCGGTCCATACATACTGCGACCAGGCTCTCCGCCTTCACACCACGCACTTGCAGGTAATGCGCCACCTGATTGGAACGCTCATCCAGTTCACGGTAAGTCAGTTCAATACCTTCACTTACCAGCGCTACTGCATTTGCAGAAAGCAAAGCCTGTTGCCTGAAGAGCGACACCAGGGTCGCAGGTGCCTGCACAGGCAGTTGTAAAGGTGATGCCGGAAATATCTCCAGCAACTGATATTGTTCGGCGGCAGTTAACATGTTTAATGCTCCGATCAATTGCGCCGGGTCTTCAGTAACCGACTCTAGCAACTGCAGATAATGCTGTCCCATACGTTCAATCGTATCGCTATTGAACAGATCTGTGCAGTATTCCAGTCCGAATGTCAGTTCATCTGCTTTTTCCGTAACAAAAACAGTAATGTCAAATTTGGAAATAGTATGTTCAACATCTCCCGGTGATAATGTGAGGCCGTTCATGTCCACCTCCGCAAAATCCGGCGCATCCTGCAACACAAACATGGCCTGGAAAAGTGGCGTTCTGCTCAGGTCTCTGTTATCGGTAACGGCTTCTACTATTTTTTCAAACGGAAGGTCCTGGTGTTCGTATCCTTCCAGCAGCACTTCTTTCTCCTGTTGTAATAAGGTACTGAAAGCAGTGTCTGCATCAAGATGGCTATATAACGGCAGGGTATCTACGAAGAAACCGGCCATGCTCTCCAGCTCCTGTTGTGTTCTGCCAGCCACAGGTGTTCCTACGCAGATATCCTGTTGTCCGGTGTACCGGAACAACAATACCTTAAAGGCCGACAAGAGGGTAACAAACAGGGTCGTATCCTGCTGTCTGCCCAGCTGGTACAGCTTTTCAGACATTTCCTTACCGATGCTGAAATGCGTAACAGCCCCCTTCTTGCTTTGTATAGCTGGTCTTGGATAATCTGTAGAGAGATTCAGTGGTTCTATACCGGCCAGTTGTTTTTTCCAGTACTGCTGGCTGGCGGATAAGACTGCTGATAAAGAAGCCCGTTGCCAGATAGCGTAGTCAGTATATTGCAGCGGTAATTCCGGAAGCCCGGCTGCCTGTCCTGCAGCGGCTTCATTGTAATAAGCTGCAAATTCCTTTATGATAAGCGCCATTGACCAGGCATCAGCAGCGATGTGATGCACGGTGATGACCAGCGTATGTTCGTCTTCAGATTGTTTCAGGAGCGCTGCACGCAGCATATGATCTTTTGAGAGATCAAAAGGCCGGTAGATAAAATGGCTGATCGCCTGTTGTACATTGCCTTCGTTGGTCGGCTCTTCCAGCTGCCAGCTGTCTTTCGCCAGTACCAGCTGATAACCGGTCCCCTCCTGTTCGTAAACCACCGTCCTCAGTACTTCGTGGCGGTTGATCACTGACTGAAATGCGAATTGCAGTGCATCTCTGTCGACATGCCCTTTTAACTTCAGCACAAGAGGAATATGATAATGTTCGCTGCCCTCCATGGAGTCGATGAACCAGAGGCGTTCCTGGCTAAACGACAGCGGTTTGGGCGTGATATGCGGCTGGGCCGTGATCTGCAGCCTGCGGTTTCCACTTTGTTGCCGGATATAAGCCGCCAGCGTGGCAATCGTTGCATAGCGGAACAGCGCCCGTACGGTAAGGTCGGCGTTGAAAGTTCTGGAGATCACGGCAATCATCCGGATGCCCAGGAGCGAGTTACCACCCAGTTCAAAGAAATTATCGTGGATGCCCACCTTTTCTATGCGCAGCAGGTCCTGCCATATATCAGCGAGCGTCTGTTCTGTTTTATTCCGCGGCGCTACAAAGGCATCTGCGATATGTGCCTCTGCAAGCGGATCTGGTAATGCCCGTTTATCCACTTTCCCGTTGGGCGTGAGCGGCATTTTCTCCAGCTCTACGATCACGGGGATCATATATTCGGGCAGTTTATCTTTCAGATGTAAAAGTGCGGTTTCCCTTTCGAAACCGGCGGGCGCCACCACATAGGCCACCAGCTGTTTGTGGCCTTTATCTTCCCTGGCTACCACCACCGCTTCATTTACAAAGGGCAGCTGATGCAGCACTGCCTCAATCTCACCCAGCTCTATACGGTATCCGCGGATCTTTACCTGATCGTCCATACGGCCCAGGTATTCAATGGTACCGTCCCATGACCAGCGGCCAAGGTCGCCGGTTCTGTACATGCGCCTTGTTTCGCCGGTGGTCAACGGATCTGAAATAAATTTCTCTGCTGTCAGTTCCGGGCGGCCCAGGTACCCGCGGGATACGCCTATACCCGCCACACATATTTCTCCGGCTACGCCTATAGGGCACAGCTCCATATCCTGACTGACGATATAGATGTCCATATTCCGGACCGGCCGGCCCAGTGGCACATTGGCACTGGCGGGCGTTTCATACATGGTATGATGAGTGATATCATCAGAGGCTTCGGTGGGGCCATAGGCATTCACTACAGGAATACGACCATACAACGGATGCGTGAACCACTGCTGTAACAGATGCTGGCTCACCGCCTCCCCTGTTACCATCAGGTATTGAAGCCTGTTCAGTGATACAGTTGTTTTCTCCTGCAACACGGCAGCCAGGTAAGAAGGCACCAGTTCCAGGATGGTCACCTGGTCTTCTTCCACAGCACTGATCAGTGCTGCAGGCTGATAAATATGATCATCATCATACACAACAGTATGCCCACCGCACATCAGTGCTGCGAACATCTGCCATACAGAAATATCAAAAGTATAGGAAGCAGTAAACGCCAGTATGGTTTCGGCATCTATCTGCAGGTCGCCGGTTTTGGCATAGAGGTGATTAAGCATGCCACGATGCTCCACCATCACACCTTTGGGCTTGCCGGTAGAACCGGAGGTATAGATCACATAGCTGAGGTCCTGCGGGGCCGGATTAAAGGCAGGCGCCACTTCGGGGCCAGCTGTCATTTCATCCGGGAGTTCATCTATTATCAGTGTTTCCACGTGACCACCAAAAAGATGACGGGTGGCGCGGCTGCATATTACTAATGAAGCAGTCGTATCTTCCAGGAGATAGGCGATCCTTTCTGCCGGATAGGTAGTATCTACCGGCACATAAGCACCACCGGCTTTCCAGATAGCGAGGATGGCCACAAACATCTCCATAGAGCGCTCCAGGCAGATGGGCACCAGCTTATCTGTTTGAACCCCTTTATTGTGCAGGTAGTGAGAAAGCCTGTTGGACAAGGCTTCCAGTTCACCGTAAGAAAATGCGGCATCACGGTAAACCACGGCCGTACGCTGCGATGCAGCCCTGGCCTGTGCCGAGAACAATGCCGGCAATGTATCATCCACACCATAGGGATCATGGGGAGTAGGACTGCTGAAGCCCGCAAGCAATACCTGTTCTTTAGCAGGAAGCAGGTTCACCTGCTCCACCAAAACATCCGGTGTTTCACGGAACTGATGCAGCACATACAGCAAACGATGCACCAGCGCCGAAATTTCTTCTTTATTAAAATAAGCTACCTGGTAGTCCACCCGTAATTGTAACGGTTGTTGTTTACCGTAATCATACCAGAACATTTCTATCGGGAAAGGCAGGTAACCGCTGGGAATATTGACCAGTACGGAAGACAGCTCTTCTCCGAGGTCCAGGGTAAAGTCAACAGGCGCAAAGTTGACGGCGATCTCTATCAATCCATCATCAGGTCCTACTTTAAAATGCCTGCTCAGGTCACCGATCAGGTAATTCTGATAACGGTAATCTTCGCGCTGGGAAGAAATGACGGATCTGATAAGCTCTGATACGCGGGTACCGGCTTTATAACTTCCGGTAAACGGAATAACACCGGTAAACATACCGGCGATAGCGCGCAGCAGCTTGTTTCTTCTGCGATGCAGGGGAATGCCGAAGATAAAGTCTTCCTGGCCGGAAGTTCTGGCATAATAAATCATCATCGCCGCGATGGTCAGCTGCTGGAGGTTGGCATTTGTATCTGCCTGCAACGCTTCCAGCAAAGCCCTTTCTTCTCCGGCAAATTCAAGGATGAAGGTATTACATTTGTTCTTCATCCCTTCTTCTTCCACAAACCGCTTCTGCAGCAGCTTTGGAGGCAGTGTTCCGATCTTCTGCTTCCAGTATTCTCCTTCCGCCGCATATGCTTCGGAGGCACAAAATGCGGCTGCACGTTTTGCCTCTTCGATATAGGACGGATAGTTAAAGGTAACCGGCTCGCCGGTTACCAGTGATTTATATTTTTTCGCGATATAATGCAGCATGCCTGAAACGCCGTATCCATCCACTATCAGGTGATGATATCTGAAGTAATACCAATGCTCTTCTTCCGAAATATGGATGAGATAATGGTCTGCCAGCATGATATCTTTCTCCACGCGGAAAGGTGTGGCCAGCTTCTCCCTTATCCATTGCTCCACTCGTTCCTTCTTATCTTCTCCCTCCGGAAACTCCATTTCCGTGAGCTCAAACACGGAATAGGTTTCATCCACATAAGCAACCGGCTCTTCATCGCGGAGATCGAAACGCATTTTGAGGACATCGAATACTTCCGGTGCCGAGCGTACAGCTTCGATGAATTTTTCCTTATTAAGACGGCCTGTCAGTTTTAAATATCCTCCCATATTGTAATAGGGAGTGTCTGTATTGATCGCCTGGTCTAAATACACATCCTGTTGAGCCGGATGAAGAGATAAAGTCTGGAGTGTCATAAAATATATCTTGTGGGTTGTTCGGAGGAGAAGAAAGAGCAGCTGCAATTATTATCAGTCGGGCATTTCAGAACCTATTTTCCTCGCGGTGGCCTCTCTGAAATAATAGTATCCGGTAGCAATATCGAAGATGGCCATACCCATCGGGTTGAACATCACCACTTCCGGAGCCTTGTGTTGTTTCAGGGCATCGTTGCAAACAATATCGGAGATGGAGAGCGTATCGTTTTTCTGCAATCCTTTCGCCTTATGCATATTCTCGATGTCTGTGTTCTGGCGGCATACTTCGTCCCAGTCGTCTACCACGATCACATCCACCTGGTCTTTCATATCCACTTTGTAGTCGCGCAGGGAAACGTTGAGCTGAAGGGAGCCGCTACGGGGTGTTTTATCGATATAGGGGGCAGCGGAAACAGTACAGGTCATGAAGATATCCGCATCACTGTATGCTTCTTCCCAGGTGCCGGCTACTTCCACGAGGTGTCTGATTTCAGGATCCACCTGTTCTTTATCAACGCCGGCGATATCGTGGAGGTAAATTTTCGCTATGTTGTCTCCCAGAATAGCGGTCACCATTTTAAGGTGCATTTTTCCGATGGGGCCAAAGCCATTGATGCCAACGATCAGCTTCCTGTTGATGGTATTGGCTTCCAGGTATTTGACGATCATCAGGCCGGATACGGCGGCAGTTCTTACCGCGCTGATCAGCGAAGTGTTGATGACGCACAGCGGAATGCCGCTATCGTGTTCATTCAGGACGGTAACGGAGTTTGCCCGGAGTTTGTTTTTGTAGATATTGTCCGGAAAACTGGCTATCCATTTGATTCCGGCCATAGGCTGGCTTCCGCCGAGATAGGCGGGCATAGCAATGATTCTGTTTTTCGGATCGCCGTACCGCAGATAGGGTTTGATAGGCTGGGAATAATCGTTCTGGTGGAGGGCGGCCACGGATTCACTGATTACTTCTGTCAGTTTTTTCCAGTCAAATCCGATAGACCTGATGTCATCAGCATTCAGATAAAGCATATATATTTCTTTAAATCATGAAATCATCCTTGTGCAGAAGTGGCGGGTTGCAGTTTTTCAGCCAGCTGGTCTACCCATTCCTGGTCGTAAATAGTATCCAGGTAGGTATGTCCTTTATCCGGGAAGATCAGCAGGGATTGAGGTCTATCTGTATGCTCACTGTATTTCGCATAGTTTTTGGCGGCCAGGTATACCGCGCCGGAAGAGGCACCTGCGAAGATGGCCTGTTCATTGAGCAGTTGGTGGCAGCCTTTGATGAGGTCCAGCTGTGAAACGATCACCACATCGTCGATGATGGCATTTTCGATGATGGGTGGTATTTTGCTGGCGCCTATGCCGGAGATATAGCGTTTGCTGCCTTCCTTGCGGAAGATCACGGAGCCTTCCACATCCACACCAATGATTTTGATCTCTGGTCTTTTCTGTTTCACACTTCTGGAAATCCCTGTGATGGCGCCACTGGAGCTCACAGCGATGAAGATATAATCCAGCTTGCTGAAGGAGGTGATGATCTCGTGTCCGAGGCCGTAGTATCCTTTGTAATTGTTGGGATCTGCGTACTGGTCGGCGATGAAAGCGTTGTCCATGCCGGCATATAATTCGTTCACCGTGTCTATTCTGGTGAGCAGGTAGCCGCCGGTATGGTCTCTTTTAGTCACCTTCACTACTTTGTAGGAGGTGAGGTTGAGCAAAGCCTCGTATGCTTTATTGATATTGGGGTCGATGACAGGAATAAATTTCAGGTGTAACCTTTTACAGATGGAAGCCACCGCTATAGCGAGGTTTCCGGAGCTGGAGGCGATGATGGTGGTACCTTCGTTGATGGCGCCGGATTTGATGCCATTGTAGATAATGCTGAAAGCTGCGCGGTCTTTTGAGCTGCCAGAGAAGTTGTTGTACTCCAGTTTGGCAAAGAGATCGGCATGTTCATTTTCCAGGGGGATGAGGGGTGTCTGGCCAATAAAGGCGGCGAGTTTATTAAGTTCAGTTAACATTTATTCAGGATTTAACGACTTGGTTAACGAATTGGAGATGAGAAAATTGAGGTATGAAGAATGCTGCGACAATGGCAATAGCATTCCCATTTCCTGATACAGGAAGGACAGAATATTCGGATAGAATTTTGTTGTTAATGCAATAGGATTCCCGCCGGGACAGCCATTAATGCTGAAACCGTGAGCATGTTTCCAAATACGGGAATGACCTGCGGGAAGGGTTTATGCAGTACTCTAAGCGTATTTATTTGTTGACATAAGAAAATATTTTGGATAGTTAATTTATACGGGTTTCCTCACGCTATCACTATCATGGGCGGAGTAGACAATGATAAGGGTTCCTTAATTGTTCATATAATGGTCAAATATGATGATAATAATCGAGGCATGTTGTTATTATCATTCAAATACTGGGTTTCTATTCTCTGCACCCATCCGGGATAATATTTTGTGACCGCTGTAATTTTACAATAAGGCTTGTTGAATTATTCAGGATTTAAAAACGATTACAAAAGTATACAAGCTTAGTATAAAGGACAATCCCCAAATCAGGTGTTTTTCACACCCCTGAAATTAGGGGGTATCTACATCAGACTATTTTCAGTGGCAATTTTTATGACAGCCGCCATACTGTTGACTTTGAACTTCTCCATGATTTTCTTCCGGTGCCCGTCCACCGTATAGGTGCTGATGAACAGCTGCGAGGCGATTTCCTGTGAGGTATTCCCCTGCCCTATCAGTGACAGCACCTCTTTCTCGCGCCGGGTGAGATGAGGCAGCTGCAGGACCACTTCAGAGCTTTTATTATTGAGCACCTTCTGGGTGCCGGTGCAGAAATAAATACCGCCATCGTGAACTTTTCTGATAGCATCCGGTATCTCTTCCATAGGAGTATTTTTCAGTATATATCCACTGGCTCCATTCCCGACTGCAGACAATATGATATTTCTGTCGTTGCTGTTGCTCAGCACTACAATACTTACCTGGTTATACGTTTTTCTGATATCTCCGCAGAGCACTATCCCATTGATATCGGGAAGATTAATATCGAGCAGGATGATATCCGGCTGAAATTCACGCAGGGCCTGCAAAGTATCTTTCCCGGATGAGACCTGTTTTTCCAGTACCACATCCGGTTCATTCAAGAGCAGGTTCTTCAAACCTTCCAGTACAATAGGATGATCATCGACAGTAATAATTCGAATCATAAATTTATCATATTAAACTTCCCCGGTTATATCCGTCCTTTTTTGTGCGGCAGAACGGGTGGAGGCCATTATTTTAATTTACCAGGCAGTGAAAACTCCGGGTTAACATCAGTACTGCAGCATGGCTGCATTCAACATTATGTCGCGGGATAGCTGTATAGCATGAGGTAACGGCAAACATCCATCACCTGGGGGT
This sequence comes from Chitinophaga sp. HK235, assembly GCF_018255755.1. Lineage (NCBI taxonomy): Bacteria > Pseudomonadati > Bacteroidota > Chitinophagia > Chitinophagales > Chitinophagaceae > Chitinophaga > Chitinophaga sp. HK235. The sequence continues at coordinate 1,021,608 of NZ_CP073766.1, forward strand.
ACTTCTCTCTTTTCTTCCCAATCAAACAATAGCATGTATTTCCACACATTGTCCAAGTTTTCATAGTAATAACAAAAGGGTTCTCTCAATTCCCCGCCGGCATCACCGGAGAGGTGTTTGTTTCAATATACTATCATTCCTTTAACCGTGTTAACACAGGAGCTTCCATGCTACTGCATTTCTTCCGCCGGAGACAGATGGTGGAATGGGGTAACGCGACTCCAGGCTGGCTTCCACGGTGCCAGGGATTATTAAAACATCCCCGGCCAGGTCAACAACTTATGCTTCAGTAAAATACTGCATTCATATTTTGCGGCCTAAAATTAGTAATTCTATTTCTTTTCAAGCTGCACCCGGACAAAAAATATTCATTTTTTTTTGCGTACTGTATTACGTGCAAGCATCACCGTTACCCGCGGTGCTATTACGCTGCAGCTGCCTGCACAGGAATATAACGGCCGCCCCTGCTACTATAATTCAGCAGCAATAAATTACTGCAATTAAGTGGACCTTCTCACTGCAAAGTTTGCTATCCTTCCGGAAAAAAGACGCTAAACAAAGACACCTGTTAGCAATGCAAACGATCACCAATTGAAATGAAAAATATGGATGGGAATGATAACTGAGATACCGGATTACCGGCATCCCTACCGCAAAACACGCCTGTGTTTGATTAACTATCCCTTAAAACAAATAGCAGCACACAAACCTGAACTTTTTAGTATATTGTGAAGAGGACCCAAAGGACATGGAATTTAAACAGTAGCGCATGTGTGTGGGGAGAAGATTCCATCCTTCAATAATAGCAATGGGAGATCAGACTGGCCCTATTGGCCGGCCTGCTTCGATACCCACAAATGAATATACCCTTCCAAAGTGGCTTACAAGCATTAATTTATTTCAGATAAAACGGACCGACTCAATGCTGTAATACCGGCTATATATTATAACAACACCGCATCGGCAGAACAATTTCCCCGGAATCGCAGTCCGGATGAATTACACAAAAATAGGTTTTAACTATTAAATTATAGAATCTATTGATTATGACTATATCTTCAATATCCTAATTTTATGGCCTGCACAATACCAGGTGCAAAGCATGAGTTCATTCCGTACCCAAAACTTTTAAAAATGGAAAAAGAATTAAAAGACATCAGTAAATGCCCGTTTCATAATGGCAGCATGAAGAACAACGTTGGCGGTGGCGGCACCAGAAACCGTGACTGGTGGCCTAATCAGTTAAAGCTCAGTATCCTGCGCCAAAACTCGTCCTTATCCAACCCGATGGGTGAAGATTTTAACTATGCCGAAGCTTTTAAAAGTCTGGACCTGGAAGCTGTGAAAAAGGATCTTCATGCGCTCATGACCGACTCACAGGAATGGTGGCCGGCCGATTTCGGGCATTATGGCCCCTTGTTTATCCGCATGGCATGGCATAGTGCGGGCACCTATCGTGTAGGTGATGGCCGCGGTGGAGCCGGCGCAGGTCAACAACGTTTTGCGCCGATTAACAGCTGGCCCGATAACGTCAGCCTCGACAAAGCCCGCAGACTGCTCTGGCCTATCAAACAAAAATATGGCCGTAAAATATCCTGGGCGGATTTGCTGATCCTCACCGGTAACATAGCCCTGGAGTCCATGGGCTTCAAAACATTTGGCTTTGCCGGCGGACGTGAAGATGTATGGGAAGCAGATGAAGCAGTATACTGGGGTGCAGAAACCACCTGGCTGGGCGGTGACCTGCGTTATGCCCATGGTTCGCCCGGTGTGGAAGAAAACCACGGCGTACTGGTATCAGACGAAAAAACCGATGGCGACATACACTCCCGCAACCTCGAAAAACCACTGGCTGCCGTACAGATGGGGCTTATCTATGTAAACCCCGAAGGCCCCGATGGCAATCCCGACCCCATTGCAGCCGCTAAAGACATCCGCGATACTTTTGGCCGCATGGCCATGAATGATGAAGAAACCGTAGCACTGATAGCAGGCGGGCACAGCTTTGGTAAAACCCATGGCGCCGCACCAGCTACCAACGTAGGCAAGGAACCAGAAGCAGCCGGACTGGAAATGCAGGGCCTGGGCTGGCAAAACAGCTATGGTACCGGTAAAGGTGCAGACACCATCACCAGCGGTCTGGAAGTAATATGGACCAAAACGCCCACCCAATGGAGCCACGACTTCTTCGAAAATCTGTTCCGCTATGAATGGCAGCTTACCAAAAGCCCCGCAGGCGCACACCAATGGGTAGCCAAAAACGCAGAAAATATTATTCCTGATGCATATGATGGTGCTAAAAAACATTTGCCCACCATGCTCACCACCGATCTCTCTTTAAGACTTGATCCGGTTTATGAAAAAATATCCAGACGTTTTCTGGAACATCCTGATGAATTTGCAGATGCTTTTGCCCGGGCATGGTTTAAACTAACACACCGCGACATGGGCCCCCGTGCACGTTATCTGGGCCCGGATGTACCACAGGAAGAACTGCTCTGGCAAGACCCTATCCCGGCAGTGGACCATCAATTAATAGATGAAAATGATATTGCAGCACTGAAAGCAAAAGTGCTGGCCTCCGGATTAAGCGTATCTGAACTGATATCTACCGCATGGGCTTCCGCCTCCACCTTCCGCGGTTCCGATAAGCGCGGTGGTGCCAATGGCGCCCGCATTCGCCTTGCTCCTCAGAAATACTGGCAGGTAAACAATCCGCCACAGTTGCAGAAAGTATTGGATAAACTGGAAAATATCCAGAAAGAATTTAATGCTGCGCAGTCAAATGGTAAAAAAGTTTCGCTGGCAGACCTGATCGTACTGGCCGGTAGCGCAGGTGTTGAAAAAGCAGCGAAAGACGGAGGTCATGCCATCACTGTTCCTTTTGCACCCGGCCGCATGGACGCTTCGCAGGAACAAACCGATGTTGAGTCTATCGGTTATCTGGAACCGCTGGCCGATGGTTTCCGCAACTACCGCAAAGCAAAATATCCTGTATCCACCGAAGCGTTGCTGATAGACAAAGCGCAGCTGCTCACACTCACAGCACCTGAATTAACAGTACTGATAGGTGGTATGCGTGTATTAAACACCAACTTTGATGGTTCTCAATACGGCGTTTTCACCTCCCGTCCGGGCCAGCTCACCAACGATTTCTTTGTAAACCTGCTCGACATGAACACTGCCTGGAAAGCCACTTCCGAAGACAGGGAACTGTATGAAGGCAGCGACCGCAATACCGGTAAAACAAAATGGACAGGCACCCGCGCAGATCTTGTATTTGGCTCCAATGCAGAACTGAGAGCCCTTGCAGAAGTATATGGCAGTGGAGATGCTCAGGGTAAATTTGTGAAAGACTTTGTTGCAGCCTGGAATAAAGTGATGAACCTGGACAGGTTTGACCTGGCTCAATAATAATATTCATCTATCATCAAAAATAGCCTCCGGTAACGGGGGCTTCTTTATGCTGTTTACCCAGATCTTCCTCGTAAAAACAAAACAGCAGGTACCCGGAGATACCTGCTGCACATCACCCATGTCTTGAAAATCAGTAACGGAAGGCTTCCCAGCCCGATATGGTGGCCCTGTTGCAGGTCATGGGCTGTGTCCCGTTCTCACTGGAAACATAGAGTCCATTATTACCGCGCAGGGAGAAAGAACCATCCGCATTCACGACCCAGTCGAATTTCTCCCAGTCGCCCACACTGGTACGGTTACACGTAATCGGGTTCTGACCGTTTTCGGAGGACACATATTTCCCCATGCTCTTCAGGGCTACTTTTCCACCGCCGGCATCTTCTATCGCAAATTGTTCCCAGGCCTGTGCAACGGCACGGTTACAAGTCATAGCCTGGGTACCGTTTTCGCCGCTCACATAGGCGTTATTAAATCCTTTCAGGGAAATGGTGGAACCGATGGGAGCACCACCACCGCTATTGGACATGGAATACACTCTTACATAATCCACGTACATACTGGCCGGCAGTTTGCTTTCGTCAATGGTCTGTCCCGGGAAGTCACCGCCCACAGCGAGGTTGAGGATAATAAAGAAGGGATTGTGAAATGCACCGGTATTATTGATACCATTGAGGATATTGGCAACATGGTACTGGTTACCGTCCACAAACCAGCGGATAGAACTGGCATCCCACTCTACCGCATATACGTGATAATCGGTGATGCTGGTAGTGGTGGTGCCGCCGTAAGATGCATGGCCATTGGAAAACCAGTGTATGGTCCCGTAAATGGTGTTGCTGGTATTGACCTGTTCCATAATATCGATTTCACCACATTGGGGCCAGCCTACAGAGCCGATATTATTGCCCAGCATCCAGAAGGCGGGCCATAGTCCCTGCCCGGAAGCCAGTTTGATACGTGCCTCTATACGTCCGTATTTAGTGGTAAAGCGACCGGCCGTATTGAGCCTTGCCGAGGTGTACGGCCATCCGTTCACGGATTGTTTACGGGCCGTAATTACCAGATTACCATTGCTGACCGTGGCATTGGCAGCCTGGTAATACTCTTTTTCGTTGTTACTGGTGTTAGGTCCTGTTTCGAACTGCCATTTACTCCCGTCTACACCGCTGCCATTAAATTCATCAGACCAGACCAGCTGGTAGGATACGGCGGCAGCCACCTGTGCAGCGGCAGCCTTGCTATCAATGGGCTGCAGGGTGTTACTTTCTTTTACTTCTTTTTTGCAGGAGGATAATGCGGCTAACAAAAACGCGCCAACGTGGAATACTAAAAATTTTGTTTTCATGGAATTTGCAATTATTATGATAAATGAGGGGTGATGTCGTAGGGTGCTACATATATCCTCAATATCCGTAATAATTCCTGTAACCACTCCACAGTTAGTGCCAGCATATATCAAACTTTCAGCAGGCCGCGAAAGCCCCTGACAGCATAATAGGAAGACGCACCGTTGTGATATACAAAGACGTGATTGTAACGACGGTCGGCAAAGAGCGCACCATCCAGTTTTCTGATATCCGCAGGTGTTTGTATCCAGCTCGATGTTTTCGTATCAAAATTGCCCAGTTGCTGTAACTCCCGGTACTGTTCTTCCGATAAAATGGTTATGCCCATGGCAGCTGCCATATCCATGGCACTGTTTTCCGGCTTATGGGTTTTTCTGGCATCCAGGGCTTCCCGGTCGAAACAAACATTCCGTCGGTCTTTAGGCGTTTCTGCCGAACAATCACAAAAATGGTATTCACCAGTCTTTTTATCATAACCAATAACATCCGGCTCACCGCCTGTTCTTTCCATCTCATGGAGAGAACACAGCTTTCCGGCATTGGCTTCCAGCTTTTCCTGCACGGCAGCCCATTCAAGCCCTTTATGACGGTTCATGTTTTTCTCAAAACGGGTTTTCAGGTTACTAAGCAGCTCTTTCTGTTGCGCTGAAGACAACTTCATTTTATTGCTATTCATACCGTCTGAATTTTATCGCTGTTAAACTTCCTAAAGTTAAAAATTACAATCCATTAAAGCCAATTTAATATACATAAAAAATATAATAAACCAACAAACAGTAAAGAATCCTAACTATAACCCATACACTGACAAAATAATTTTTCTAATCTAACAAAAATGAATTTATTTTATCCGCAATGAATGTATCCAACAGGAATACATTTGTTATATTCACCCAGGCACGCTCAAAATATCCTCTGAACAACAACTCCTCCGGTAATTCCAATCATTTACCATATCCATCAATAAAAATTAATCCTCCACAACATGCAACGTAACTACGAACGTTTCCTTGGCCCGATTTTCAAACAGGCCCGCAAACTGGACCAGCGGGCAGTATTACCCAGACTCGAAAACATTATCGGAGGCAAAGAAGGTCTCCAGACATTCCTACAAGAAGAACCACCACCAGAAGATTCCCACATCGTTATTCCGCCGGAGTTCAACGGGAAAGACTATTTTACCTTTCTGCTGCATATAGACGCAGAGATTGAACACGGACTCATGATCCAATACCTGTATGCGGCCTATAGTCTTGGTGGGCCACAGGTCCCGACAGACCAGAGAGACACCGTCAGCAGATGGCAGGAAATTATACTGGGCATTGCAAAGGAAGAAATGGGACATTTTGTATCGGTACAGAATGTGCTCAAGCTAATCGGAGCACCGCTCCACTTCGAAAGGCAGGACTATCCATGGGATACACCATTTTATCCCTTCCCCTTTAAACTGGAACCGCTCACGCTTAAGTCCCTCGCCAAATATGTATATGCGGAAGCTCCGGACTCCTTCCTCCAAGATACAGACCCTATAGCCCAGGAGATCATTCAATCCGTTCTGCAAGATGATCCCCACCCCAATACCGTGGGTGCATTATTCCACGTATTGCTGCAGCTGATACAGGACCCAAAGGTTATCAGCGATGAAGTGTTCCAGGCCAACACCTATCCATTCCAGGCCAAATTTGATGAATGGGGCCGGGGTTATGAGGGAGGCGCGAGAGGCAATGCACGTCATGGCAGTCCCACCGGCAGCCCCGATGTACTGGTGATGCCCCTCGCCAGCAGAGATGACGCCTATAATGCACTCAATGCTATTGCTGAACAAGGGGAAGACACCACCAATTCCGGCAATGATCCGTCGCACTTTACCCGGTTTTATAATATCTACAAAGAGATGCGGGAATTGCTCAAGGAACACCCGGAGCTGGAGCCGTCCAGGAATGTGGCCATCAATCCATGCATTGGTGACGATGAGCAGGACCCCGGCTCCTCTCCTTCCGAAGGGCAGACCAGTGATGAAGAAAGGGATGTCATCACCAATCCCGCCGCACAGCAATGGGGACATCTGTTTAATCTCCGTTATCGTATGCTGCTCAACTTCCTCACGCATAGTTTTGTACTGGCAGATGGGTTGAACATAGCAGGAGCAGTAACCCCCAGAGGTCTGATCATCAATTCCACCTTCGGTGAGATGTATAACCTGCGCAGCATTGCCTCCGAAATGGTGAAGCTACCGCTTAAAACCGGCATGGGCACTAAACTGGCGGGACCACCCTTCCTGATCCCCTACACACTGGAGCTGCCTACCGGTGAGCATAACCGCTGGCGTACCCATGCAGATCTGCTCCAGGCTTCGGCCAAACTGATCGAAGACATGCTGTCCAACACCGAAATAAGCCACCAGCGCTATCTTCATTCGTTAAAAGAAGCAGATGACAAACTGCTGCAGATCATCCAGGACATGCTCGCAGTAAATGCATAATCTTTTACCTCAAAATTCTACAACATGAAAATCACCGATATCAGAATATTACCTCCGTTTGCCATCGCCAGGCTGGGATCTGCTGCTGTTCCTCAGGCACCGTATGATCTGAAAATACCTGCCGACCAGCCACTCGGATTCCGCGAAATGATACCCGGGCCTGCTTATATGGTAGATCCTTCCACTGGAAAAATTAGTCTGAATGATACGAAAGAAATCATCTTCAAGGATGTCACAGACATCAACAACAAAAGTGGAAGAATCCGTCCGGTGGCGCCCTTTCTGGATGTTTTTGCCATTACTGACCAGGACCCGAATGTACTCCAGCCATTGACCACCACCCTGCTGGACCAGGCAGGCATTTCGATGGACAACATCGGCTGGACCATAAAACTGGGCAACCTTAAGATCCAGCGCAGAACGGGCCATGGCGATGATGCCATTTCTGCAGAAGTAACGATAAAAGGACGGGATTTTACCCCTAAACCGGTAGAAGGGCATTGTAAAAATTTCCTCCCCAATATGGTACTTCCGCTTGGCACTGTTCAATTCATTCAGCCTACCGCCGAATTCCCGCAGATAAGGTTGCGTTATACGCCCGGACCCGGGAAAGTGTATGGCTGTTCCAGAGACAGCATCAAGGCCGAAGGACAGCTCCCTACTCATGATCCCAATATCACCGATGATTCACAGGTGATATATGATCCCACAAAACCCTGGGCCACCTATAAAGAAGGGCCTGCATTCAATCCCACCTACACCATGCCTGCACAGATATTCGCAGGCTATTCCGACAAAGACGGCAATCAGTGTAGCTGGGGATATATAGATGACGAATGCGACGGACTGGTAAAACTGGACATCGTGACTCCGGGCGGACTTGTTGAAGCGCAGGCTAAAATATGTGCCGGCCCTCCTGCCTTTGCACCAGACATACTGCCGGTCCGCACCATCACCGATGAACTGGAGCAGGTACTGATGGGCAAAGACAGAAATGACAATGTGCCTATAGAAGAAGCGGAAGAAATTGTTCGCCGTGCGCTCGAATCCATCGTACTGATGAATACCAGCGTGATGAACGGAAACCCCATCAATGGCAGGTGGAATGTGGCCAGCACTATGGTACGCCAGGACACCAATGACCTGGGACGGCTATACGAACCCATCATGGCAAACTCCCTGGTGGACAATCTCGCACTCCGCACCCTGCACGAACGCGTGTTTAATGGCTTAAGCACCGGCATGGCCGCCTGGTTTGCCGATGCCCTGCGCAGACCAGACAAAATAGGCGATCTGTCTGATAAGGAAAGACGCAAAATGCCCGGACTTATGCGTGGCGCCGACGGACGTGCACTCACGCTCACCTGGCGTATGATCAACACCGTTATACAGGCTGCCGCCAATGCCCTCTTTTCAGACAATACCAGCGACCCTAAAGCGCCCTCCGGTAGCTCTATTAACAAGGATAATTTCCACGCGCAACTGAACTATCGCTCACCCGGCAATCCTTACAGCGTCATCCCACGATCTGCGATCTCCAACTGCTTCCCCGGACTGGAATCGGATTTCAGAAATATATGGGTTAATATTTTCAGCGGTCTGGTGCTGAGTGAAAATGATAATTATGTTATCAGCGGAAAAACCCACGAAGGTAATATAGATGTCTCCGGACGCAGGCTGGTAGGCATTAACGGGAAACCCACCATGGTAAAAGGAGAAGGTCCCGTATTTCCCGGTGGTGACAATGTGCCGCTTGTTACTGTCGACAATCCCAATGGTGCCGTATTCATGGAATGGTCTAACCTGATCGCTTCTCTTGGCATAAAGCAGGGAGATATTGTCAATCTTCAATTTACCCCGGAACCGGCCTGGCATCCTGTTCTCGTAACGGAAGACGAGTTAAAGAAAGACACACAAAAGTACCCGGTATATACAGCCCAGATGGCTAAAGTCTTTACCAGCCCCAAAGAGCAAGGCGCCGAAATCGATCCTTACCTCATCCTCAATCCGGGCGAACTTACCCGCAGTCTTTGTTCTCCCTGGCAGAACGATTACCGCGAATGCGCCTGTTACTACTGGGCTGCCACCCGTCCCGACTATGTGAATGTAGAACCGGGAGAAAACGGCCTCAGTAAAGGCGATATGTGGCTGGCGAAACGTCGTACAGGCGAATACGTGCCTGACAACCGGGTTGATACCAGACTGTTGTCTTATAATGATTTGTTCCAGAACTGGGAGGGTGAGCTCAACTTCATTGTCAAAGGGAAAGATGCGCTTACCAGTAGCGGTGCAACAGTGGTTGCCGGTCCTCCAATCTCAATGGACTTCGGTGTGGATGGAAAAATGGATGTAGGAACGATTGGGAAAGATGCAGTCATCGCCAGTGAAGCGACCGCGATTAACAACCCTCAAAAGACCTTATGATGTCTGTCACTACTTCCATGTTAGACCATTCTTCTTTAAACACGATCGCCGCTCAGCTGGCGTCACAGATAGCCAGGCAGTCAATGCCTGGCTCTTCTCTGATACATATCATTTCCGGCGGGGATAAAACACAGCTGCTGGTTACCAATGGCAGCCGCCTACACAAAATTACCACGGAAACGGAGCTACGCTTTAAACAGCTCATCGAACAGCAGGATGAAGCAGCCATACAGCGGGAGCTCGCATCAATGGGCATTGATACCACACCGCTGATTGATGATGTGCCCTTGAAAAGTCCGGATGTACATGCACTTTCACTGGCCATTGCCCAAAAGTGTAATATGGGTTGCACCTATTGTTATGCCGACCAGGGCGACTTTGGTGGCCCGGCCAAAAACATGCAGCTGGAAACAGCCCTACAATCCATCGATCTGCTGCTGAAAGACCGTGTGGCCGGAGATAAAGTCCAGGTCACCTTTCTGGGCGGAGAGCCACTGATCAACCGCAGGTCGCTGCGGGAAGCCACCGTTTATGCTGCGGAAGCAGCTGCCCGGAAAAACGTACAGGTCGGCTTCTCCCTCACCACCAACGGCACCCTGCTCAAACCCGATGATGCCCTCTTTTTTGAAGAACATGGCTTTGCCGTAACGGTCAGCCTCGATGGTATCGGTGAGCAGCACGACAAACAACGTCCGATGAAAAACGGTGCCGGCACCTATGAGCAGATCATAGAGAGGATACAACCCCTGCTGGCCCTCCAGAAGCGCATGCAGGTATCTGCCAGGGTAACGGTAACGCCTGCGCAGCACCAGCTTACGGATATGCTGATGGCATTCGTTAATATGGGTTTTCACAGCGTAGGGTTTTCGCCGCTGCTTCGCTCCTCCAACGGCCGCGATGAAATGACCGGAAAGGATCTTGAAAAGATGCTGGAAGAGATGATTGCCTGCGGACTGCTTTTTGAACAACACATTATCCAGAACAAACGTTTTCCATTTCTCAACATGGTGAACGCTTTGAAGGAAATTGCCAAAGGCACGCACCGTCCTTATCCCTGTGGGGCCGGAGCCGGATACATGGGTGTATCCGCCGACGGAGGACTGTTTGCCTGTCACCGTTTTGTTAACGAGGAAGCCGGGAGCATGGGCAATATTCACGATGGTATAGATGCAGCCCTTCAAAACAACTGGCTGGCATCAAGGCATGTACACCAGCAGTCACCCTGCAACAGCTGCTGGGCTAAATACCTGTGTGGTGGCGGCTGTCATCATGAGGTGCTGGAAAAAGGCCGGCACGCCTGCAATTATATACGGGGATGGTTACACTACACCATCCAGGCCCACGAAAGAATATCCCGGATGGCCCCTCAGTGGTATCGTTAAAAGCCATTTTACCTGCATGCACACCTACGACATACTCATTCTCGGCGCAGGTCCTGCGGGCACCTGCGCCGCCTTACGTTTGCTTTCAATGGGATATCGTGTAGCCATGGTAGAGAGTGAAACATTCCCCCGGCCGCAGATAGGGGAATCACTTTCTCCCGGCATCCGCAATATTTTTGATTACCTGGACGCCGCACCACTACTGCAACAGGAGCATTGTTTGCACCAGCTCCCTGCACAAATCATCTGGAACAAACCGGAAGCAGATATACAGGTCCGCGGCCACGGGTTGATGGTAGACCGTGGACACCTCGACAAAGCGCTGCTCGACCTCGCCGTAACCCGGGGGCTCATTTTATTTCAACCTGCCCGGTACGAAAGCAGCACCTACCAGGGAAACACCTGGCAGGTCACCATCCGGCACCTGAAGGGCGTACAAAACATTTCCGCACTATTCCTATTGGATGCCCGTGGCAGAAAAGGCATCCGGCTACAACAGCGCCTGCTTACCGCTCCCCCTACGCTGGCTATGTGGGCCTACACCAGCGCTGATATTATGCCCGCTGCCACCTGCGTGGAAGCGGTGCCCCATGGCTGGTTATGGGGCTCTCCCCTGCACAACGGCCGCTATAGAATCCTGGCCTTTGCCGATCCGCAATGGGTCCGGCAACAAACCGCTACACAGGCTTATCACCAGTTACTGGATAAAACCCGGCTGTTTCAATCTGCTCTTGATAAAGGCATACTATCATCCCTACAAACCTGTAATGTTTTCAGCTACATACACCAGCAACCCTGGCTGCAAAACCGTATACAGCTGGGAGAAGCAGCCTTTGCCATCGATCCCCTCTCTTCTACCGGCGTAGAGAAAGCCATGCGTCTTTCCATGCAGGCAGCTATTTCCATCAATACCATTCTGAAAAAAGGAACCACCGAACTGGCACAGGAATTTTATGAAAGCCGATTAATAACAGCAGCCGTTAATCATACCAGATGGACAACACAGTACTATGCAGAAGCATGGCCCGGTCCAACTTATCCCTTCTGGAAATCAAGAGCTGCCATGCCTGTTTTAAAACAACCGATCACCCACTTCGCCGCTCAACTCGAAACATCGATGGCACAACACCATCATCCCCCTGTATCATCTCCCGAACAAAAAACAGTTGCTCCTGAAGTGCTGGCCTATTTATGGCATAAAAAAATGCATCTCTCCCCTGCCATCTCCTACAAACAAACACCCTGCGTAATCGATAACTGTGTAGAGCTAAAAACAGCCATACATCATCCTAATCTGGAACAGGAAATCGCTTTCCTGGGCAACAATGACATCCTTCCGCTCCTCCAGGTGGCGAAAGAGACCGACAATTTCGGGCAGTTGGTGTTAAGATGGAAACAGATGGTCCCTCCCGAATTAGCCGCCCAAATGGTGGTATTACTCTGGGAGAAACAGATTCTCTGCGAGGATTGAGGCTTCCGGCTATTCATTTTCATATATTTGCCCCATTATTAGTAACATTTATACCTATGCGATATTTTTTCCTTTGCCTATCCCTACTGTTGCTACAACATGTTGCCAAAGCACAACTGCTATATCCTTACAAGGATACCACCTACAACTTCTCCATTGGTATTCCTGAAAAATGGCAGTATTGGGCTAAACCAGATAGCCCTATTGTAAAATTTATGGTCTATGATATGAGTATGGACGATTCCGGCATGCGGGTTCACAATAATTTCAATATCAGTGTTATTAATCATCCGGGACTGGGTGTGGATAGTGCCTTTATCTATATGGCGTATGCTACCGCTAAAAACCGTCTTCAAGCACTGGATACCGGAAGTTATGTAGTAGATGGGAAAAAGATGCTGTGGCTGGATGATGCACATCTGGGAGTGACTATGAAAGACACACTCTGTGCAAGCTACTTTGTTGTCTATAGCAATAACAAAGTATACCTCATTACCTGCTCTACCACCCCACTGCGTTTTTCGGAATCAAGAGAACTATTTCACAGGGTCGCGCAAACATTTAAAACTGACCTACCTGCCCCCCAGGAAGTATTGCAAATAGACTTTCCCAAGAACAGGGTATGGCAAATAAACATGGAAACTGACGATTCCACTATGCATCTCAGACAGGTTTTACCAGTCGATGAAACACCGGATCAATGGACGATGGCCATTTCATCTATTGCGATAAAAAACCCTAAACAGGAAAGCATGGAAAATTTCCTAACCCAATACCAAACGCAAATCGCAAAGGAATCCAAAGGCGCTAAATTCACCCTTCTGGAAAAAACCGCGCAGCATTTGCTATTCAAAATAGAAAACACGGGAGCTGAATCCAGTCTATCCTATCTGGTCCGGGGAACTTCCAGGCTGCATCAGGTCATCCTCAGCATTAAACAAGAGACCTTACCAGCTGAGACTACCAAACAATGGACTGAAATCTTTAAGAAGGCAAAACCAGTGATGGAGTAGATAACAACACTTGTTACCGCTTCACCTTATCTATCAGACGGTAATAGAAGCGGTCTATCAGCCGCATAGGACGGGTTATGATCTCCGCATTGGCCACCAGGCCATCCCGGTAAATGACAGGCTTGTTGTAGTTGGTGATCAGCCCCGATGGCAGCGCCACCTTAGCCAGGTAGCCGCTATCAGTAGGAATATGGGAAACAAACACCAGCTTTCCTTTTACAATCCCATATTCCTCAAATGGGTAGGAAGGGAATTTCAACAGCACATCCGCATTAGCGCTGACTTTACCAAAATTCATCTGAGGTATGAACATTTCTGCATAGTAGCTGCTATTGCCGGTGCTGATGAAACAAATGTTATCTCCTGCTTTCAGCTGTTGATTTTCCTGGAGGAAGTTGCTGAAAGTTACACGCCCTGCAATAGGTGCAACCAGCAGGAATTTTTTCTGCCAGTCGTCCAGGGCGCTTTTCAGTGTTTGTACGGCCTGTTCAAAGGTGATGCGTTGCTGGGACATATCATGGTCCAGCTGCGACAGCTCCTTCTGTTTGTCTCTTTGCTGGTTCTGATTAATCAGCAGGGATGTTTGCAGCTGAGGAATAGCCTGTTGTTTGAGCAGCAGCTTACTTTCCTGCTGACGGAACTCTTCGCGGGAGATCACTTTCTGATCAAATAGTGACTGGCTCATTTTGTAGGTTTCTTCCGCCAGCCGGGCATCGTTATGTATCAGCTGCGACTGGCCCTGCAAAGTTTGATGCACATTTTCCAGCACATGCAGATCATTTTCCAGCATAGCTTTTTTACGGGAGTAGAAGTTATTAACCAGGTAATCGTTGAACAGTTCCCGGGCGGTGACAAACTGCTGGTAGGCCGCCTGTAGCTCGCCGAGGTGCAGATATGGCTGGTCCAGCAGGCGGGCAACAGTATCCGTGCGGCCAGCTGTCAATAAAACGATGCTACGTTCCAGCCTTTCTGACAATGCAGTTACCTCTTGCGGAGAAGCAATAGACTCCATATAACCCAGCATCTGCCCGGCTTGTACCTGCTGTCCTTCGCTCACATACAGTTTTTGCAGCTTGCCATCGGTTTTAGCAATAATGTTTTTAGGGGCATTCAGACAAGTGAGTTTTGCATGGGCATTCACGGTATCCGGATACTGGATCATCCAGCAGACAAACAATAACAGTAACAGCAGTACGAAAAAAATGGTAATGCCCCATCGCACCAGGAAATCAGGGCGATGGGAAACAATATCAGAAATAGCATCAGAGCGGATAGCCTGCTGCTCTTTCCAGCAGGCAGTTTTATCTGTCAGTGAGCCGTTATCAGAAATGCGCATTGGCATAACAAGATGTTTTGAAATCAGGAATTAGTTGCCCAGCTCCAACTGGTTTTTCACCAGCTGATAATAATGCCCTTTAGTAGCTGAAAGCTGTTGATGGGTACCGGTTTCCACAATCATACCTTCATGCATTACTATAATATTATCCGCATTTTTCACCGTGCTAAGCCGGTGGGCAATCACCACTACTGTTCTGCCTACAAAGAACTGTTGCAGGTTTTCCATAATAGCCTTTTCGTTGTTGGCATCCAGTGCATTGGTGGCTTCATCCAGGAAAAGATAAGAAGGGTCACGGTATATCGCACGTGCAATCAGTATGCGTTGCCGTTGTCCGGCGCTGATACCGTTACCTTCAGCACCGATGCGGGTATTGAAGCCCAGCGGCATACCTTCTATGAAGTGCAGGATGTTAGCCACTTTACAGGCATGGATAAGGCGGTCGTAGTTCGGCGATTGTTCACTTAAAGCAATATTACGGGCGATGCTGTCACTGAAGATATATCCCTCCTGCATTACACTGGCGCATTGATGCTGCCAGTAAGACGGACTGATAGCGCGTAAATGTGTTTCTCCGATTTTGATCTCTCCCTGGTAATGTTCATAAAAACGCAGTAACAATTTAAATAACGTGGTTTTGCCGCTTCCGCTGGCACCCACGACCGCCGTTACTTTCCCTTGTGGTATTACCAGTTCTATATCGTTCAGTACCGGTTCATTGCCGGCACCGGCATAGGTAAATGACAGGCCAGAAATGCGGATCGGCTGCTGACTGGCAGGATAATGTAACAGCTGTTTACCATCCGGCTCTTCATCTTCCAGCTGATGAATTTCGTTGAGCCTTTCCAGTGATATCCTGGCATCCTGTGCCTGTTGCACAAAACCTACCAGCTGGTCTATCGGACTATTCAGCTGCCCGATGATATATTGTACCGCCAACATGGCACCCAGCGTAAGCTGACCGTCCAGCACGGCTTTAGCCACTACAAACGTGATGAGAATATTTTTTCCTTCATTGAAGAAGATAGCTCCTGACTGCTGTATCTGACTCAACGAAAGACCCTTGAAGCCTAACTTGAACAGTACCGCCTGCAGCCCTTCCCATTCCCAGCGGAACAACCTGCCGGCGCCATTTAACTTAATCTCCTGCATACCCTGAATGAGTTGCATGGTAGAAGAGTTTTCTCTGGATGCGGCGCCAAAACGCTGGTAATCCAGCCTGCGCCTGTATTTGAGAAATATCCATATCCAAAGGAAATATAAAACACTACCGGCCGTAAATATCAGAAACACCGGTATATAATAAGTCAGCAGCACCACTGAAAAGATCAGCAGATTAAATAAAGAGAACAAAGTATTGAGGGTGCTGCCGGTCAGAAACTGTTGTATACGCTGATGATCCCCTATACGTTGAAGGATATCACCGGTTTGTTTGGTATCAAAAAAATTCAGTGGCAGCTTCAGCAACTTGATCCAGAAATCCGACAGGATGGTAACATTGATATGTGTACTCACAAACAGTAACAACCTGCTACGGATAAACTCCACCAGGGTACGGCTGGCCAGCAGTACAAACTGGGCTATCGCAATGATGTAAATAAAATGCAGATTATGGGTATTGATACCGGTATCCACAATACTCTGTGTAAGGAAAGGAAATATCAGCTGAAGCAGGCTGGTAACAAATACCGACAACATCAACTGAAAAAGATATCTTTTGTAATTCCACAAGTATTTATACAGTATTCCCCAACCTATGCGGTCATCTTTGTCGTTCTCCTGCTGATAAAATTCAATCGTCGGTTCCAGCAGCAATGCAATGCCCGTTCTTTCGTTACCCTCTTCTCCGGCGAGCCATTTGGATTCAAAAAACGCCCGTGGCACCTTACGTATGCCTGCCTCCGGGTCTGCCACCACAATGTAACGGTTGCTCACTTTGGGAGTAACTACCACAAAATGGTTCTGCCCCCAATGAATAATGCAGGGCAACCGGGCTTCCCTGATCAGCTGTTCGTAAGTGATTTTTGTGCCCACACATTTGAAGCCCACCCTTTCTGCAGCCTCGGCTATGCCCAGCAGCGATACACCATCTATCGCAAAGGATGCATATTCCCGCAGCTTGTTGATGGAGATACTTTTACCATAATGGGCAGCAATCATCTTCAGGCAGGTAGGCCCGCAATCCATCATATCCAATTGCCTGTACCACTTAAATCCTGCCATGTTCCTTTACCTGGGAGATGTTTATAAAATGTTTGATATCTGCCAGCGTATATTCTGACAAATACAAATGATTGTTGAAGAAAAGCGCCGGTGTATGGGTGATCTCATTTTCATCACACCAGGCCCGGTGCGCTTCAAAAGTGCCCATCACACTTTCATCTATCTTCACGTCGGTATATTTTTCCAGCCATGCCTTTGGATTATTTACGCCGCTCTCATACCAGTCAGCCATCGCCATCTCACATTCCCGGCTGCCAAGCTGCTGTGAAATACCGATCAGTTTCTGAATGATCTCGTTTTTCGGATCATTGGAATTATAGGAGGCTGTATAGATAGCTGTAAATTTCAGTTTGCTCCTGCACTCATCCACCAGTGGGCTCAACAGCTTATGCATCTCAGAACAGGGCTTACAAAACGGATTGGATACAAACGTTATTTCAAAGGAGGCCTCCGGATTACCAAATATAATCTTGTCACTCTCCGCCATCTCTTCAATCTTACGTTGCTGTTCCAGCAGCGTATAAAAGATGTTATCATCCTTCTTAAACTGGTTGATATCGCGCTGTAATTTTTTAATCTGCTGGGCACTTTGGATCAATGGTTTCAGGATAACCCAAAGGGAGCCCATCACCAGCAATATGGCCAATAATACATATGGCGCCGGATTATTTTCAAGAACCCGAATGCTTCCGACCTGTAACAATACCGGCAAGGTGGCAAAAAATTCCAGCCACAGGATAACCTGTACAGATAAACACAGCTTGCACCACGTTTTTTTCCGGTATTGATAGATGATGGAATAGAAAGTATAGGGTAATGCACAGACATTAAAAACCGCGAGTGTGAGCAGCGTACTGCTGGTACTGCCGCCAATACTTAATGTCAGCCATGTAGCAAGGAAATAAAAGAATCCTATTTCGCTCCACGACAGCCGCCCTTTGAATATTTTAGCACCTTCGGACCCGAGTATATCCTGACAGCCGTTGCCGGAAGCAGAGCTGCACAAACGGTTAATAAACGGATTGTTCATATTAAAAGACTGTATCAGCAACAACGACGTTACCGCCAGGCCTGCCACTTTCAACAGGAATAACATTCCTCCGCTGAAAGATACAGGCGAAGACAGGAACCAAAAAGAAAAAACAGCCAGCAATAATTCCAGCGATATTGCCTGCAATAGCCGCTGTTGGCGGATTTTAGCCTTAGTCCTTACAAAATCAGGTTCGCCGGAATATCTGGTCTTCTGCCCTACCAGCACTACCCCGCTATATTGCATAAAAAACAATTCCAGGCTGGTGGTGACGATGCGGTCCTTTTCATTCAGATAAGTAACTGATTGATCATCCAGTTGTGTGACCAGGCAATAGTCGCCTTCTGAGGAGGCCGTTTTAGCAATGAAGGGAGCCGGTACCTTGGTGAAATTATCCTTCCCGATGGCAACGCCGGCATTCTCTATATTAAAATGGTCAAACAGGTCGCTGATACTGAGTAAACTCGGGTGATAGGGATGTGTAGAAAAAAAACTATCTACTGTTTCTTTATTATAGTCAATAGCCAGATGGTCAAGATACGTCGTTACTATTTTCATGTGATCTATTTTAAGAGCTTGTCTAACTGCGCTATGAGGGCTTTATCACCGGGTCTTGGCGCATTGGCGGATAGTATTTTTCCATCAGGCCCCAGCAGGAGATACCGGGGGATACTGGTAACACGATAGGTCTTTGCAAACCCCGAAGCAAAGTTACCTCCCAGCAGGTAAGAGTTATCAGCCTGCATGAAAGCGGTGAAACTCCGGTTTATATTTTTCCAGCTACCTGCTTCTGTGTCCAGTGAAAAGTAAAGAAAGGTGATATTCTTTCCTTTGTACCGGCTGTTCAGCTTTTCTGAAAATTCCATTTCGTTCAGACAGGGCTGGCACCAGCTGGCCCAGAGGTCTATGTAGATGTACCGGCCTTTATGCTTGTCCAGTAAGTCTTTCAGCTGTATCTGTTGTTGTTGCAGATCAAGCAGTACGGAGGTTTCCGTTTGACTGATATCGCTAACGGATATACGATTATTGATGGCCTGCAAGTATTCTTCTGTATGGCATTTCTTTAAAAAATATGTAAGGAGCGTATCGTTTCTCAGGCGCTGATCCAGGTTATCACTGGCGATGGCAAAGAGTATTCTGTCTCTGGACCTTCCGGTAAAGGAGCTGTCTGCATTCTTCATTTTTTCCAGTCCGCTGCTTTTCCTCTTTAGTCGTATGGTAGTAAGGTATTGATTATAGAACCACAGGAAAGCCCTGTAGCTGTTGAGGCCAGCGAGTAATGAGTCGTTGAATACCGCAGGTTGTATGAACTGTTGTAGTCGTTTGTTTAATGATTCTCCGGTATATTCAAATCCGCGTACGGAATGATAGAGATAGCGATAGAAAAAATGATTTTTCAGGGTTTGCCGGAAGGGCTGACTGATCAGTTGATGTTGACAGAAGCTATCCAGTATCACCGATCTTTTTATATAAAAATCATACAGTAATGAGTCCCTTATATCGTTGTTGGCCGGTACTGGTGGCAGATGCTGACCGAATGTGGCGAAGTATTTTTTATCACTTGCTTCGTAATTTTTCCGGCGCATTTCATCGGGGAAAGGTATTCTGTCGGGAGCATCGAAATTATCAAATATAAAGCTGCCATAAGCTTTAAAAAGGCGATCGGTACAATCCAGTTCATTTTGTCTTTGCGGATTGTCGGACCGGATACGAAGTTGTCCTGCACTGCCGGAAACGAAGAGGCTGTCGCCTGGAAATAGCAACAGCGGGAAATGGCTGCCGGCTTCTTCATAAAATTCAGGCCGCAGCAGCGGATGTGAAGATGCCTGTGACCCGCTTTGGGTGAGCACAATATTATCTTTCATCAACAGGTCATCACTCTGTGAAAACCGGATATTGCCGGTGGTTTTGTACTGTATAACTGCCTTTTGCGCTGTAGCTGTTGAGTACAGCCATAGGCCTAAGGTCAGCAAAAAAATCGTCTTCACGAACATCATGGATAGTAGAAATTAAAATAAAACGGACCTGGAAAGGAAACTGCGTTTACGGACGCAGTTCCTGTAAGGCTGGATATTAGCATAATGTGTTGCAGGAAGAGCAGCACCAGCTAGCTCCGTCACTTCCCGGCTCCAACGCCATTTCGGTAGCTTTTTCTTTAGCTTCAGCCATAGTGAGGTTACCACCGCCGCAGCAGGAAGCTGGCCCGCAGGTATCAGCGCAGCCGGTGTTGTAATGGGCGCAACAGGTACCACCACCTTTAACATCGCGCATTTCTTTTTTGCTCAGCTGACGGCCGAGTTCAATTACTTTCAACATAATAATAAAGCAATTTTCGGGTAAAGCCTCATTAACCGCCTTAGGCAATAAAACGGCGTTTCCAGCTTTTTTGAATGGGTTGAGTGGAAGCATCCCATATTCGTAGCTACTGAATATCGTGGACTGTTGCAGAATCGGGAACACAACGACAATAGATGTATAATGGCAGTTTTATACTACTACGTCAGGGATAAATATCGGTCGACACAGGTCTTTGATAAAGGAGAAACGGGAAAATGCTTACAGCTGATTATTTTTTACAGTTAACATCAGTTTTTGGTTGACTATTTTGTATGCTCAGTTTGGCACAAATGCTCTTCTTAAAATCTAAACTAATAGTATTCTATATTAAATCCAAATATTTTTTTGGAGAGATAAGATGCGGATGAGATTTACCAAAACAGGTAAGGACGTACCCTTTACGGGTACGTCCGTTATTTACATTGTTCATTTCCATCAACAAATAATCAGGAACCGATGATTAGTTACCAACAGCCTGGGCAACATTTACATAGCCCCATCCCAGTTTGGAGTTCCTGTTGGGATAATTGCTGGCAGCACGTTTCATTCTCGCTACAATGCTGTCTTTCGGATAGCTGGGATATTTACTCCATACCAGTGCTGCAATACCTGCTGCGCTGGCAGTTGCCACAGAAGAACCACCTACTGTATTAGGACTATTACCGGTAGCGGTAGTCGTGAGGGGATTTCTGCGGGTACCATTTTTTTCCATGATAACGGTAAAGGCTACCTGTGTGCCGGTGTGGCAGTCTTCACAAGGCGTAGTAATACTTTCCGTAACACCCGTCACGGCCAGTACGGAAGGCAGGTAAGCAGGATATACTACACCCAGCAAAGCACCAAAAAAGGAGTTGGTAGTACCGGCAGCACAGAACAACAGTTTGCCCTTGTTGCTGGCATAATTCACGGCGTCTGTGATCTGGCCGGCTTCAAAGATAGTGCCCATGCTCATGCTGATGATCTTCACAGAGGCATTGTCGCCTCCCAACACATAAGCATCAGAAATACCCTGTGTTGATTCAGAAGACAAGATCACCACATTTTCCGCTGCATGAACCGTCAGCAGGTTACAGTTATAAGCAATACCTGCACTACTGCCATTCACCCCTCTGGGTGCTGCAATAACGCCTGCCATCTTGGTTCCGTGTCCACATACGTCTGCGGGTGTTCCTCCGGGATAGGTTGCAATTTTTTCTATGGTTCTACCGCTGGAAACACCCTGATTAAAAGCGCTGCCCAGGTTGGCCTGATCGGGGCTAACACCGGTATCTATCAGCATCACTTTTACATTGCTGCCGGTCGATTGGGTCCATGCCTGCGGAATACTGTGCAGTGCATAGTTCCAGGACTGCTTGGCACCCGGCGTAATATCGGCATAATCTACACCCGCTACCAGAGAGGTATTAGGCAGATTGGCATCACAACCGAAAGTCAACAGATTGGATTCCGTGAACGGACCTGACCGCCCCTTCGGCACCTGGCCATCATTCATGTATTTGGCGTAACTGGAAGGCTCGGCATAACGTACCAGTCCGGATGCACGCAATGCCCTTACTGTAGACAGACGGCTGGCTTTTACATAAAACACGGGCAGCCTGGAAGCCTCATAGGTAATGAGGGATTTGACACTTGCACCGGAAGTCTTTTCATTATCCAGGATCAGGTTTAAAACGTTTTGTCTCGCTGCGGTCCAGGATTCGCTGTGGATGTCTATTTTGTCGATAGTCGCTTCCAGGTTGCTTACTCCAGCCGCCTGGTAACCGACTGCCAAAACACTATCCCCCTGTACCAATGCGCTCCATAGCACATTATCGTCTACCATTTTCCAGTTGAAACGGCTATTCTGGCGGAGCTGTTCATTCACCAAAGCATTGATGGCAGATTTTGGCATTACTTCTTTCGGGTTTTCCTGGACACGGCCGGGATTCAAAGGCGTTTCCTGTCTGTTACAGGAAACAACAACAGCAACAAGAATACAGGCTGCAAATAAGTTGGAGATTTTCATGAATAACGTTTAAGGTAAACAAAGTTTTAAAATGAACAGAGGTTTTTCAATCATACTGTTGATGGAAATATTAATGCCAAGGAGGTTATTTGAATAGTACAGTTGGGCTTCACGCTTGGGTTACATCATTGACATTATTTAAGGGTATCAGGTTAGCAGAGGGAATACTATCATCTGAATAAATACTCCTATATACTTTATAGTAGTTCTAATTTAGTAAACATATTTAATCCGGGAAAAAAATTAAGACTGGTGCAACATCAAAAGGAGCAACACCACTTACTTTCAGTGAAACGACAGTTCAGCAAGAAGACCTGATACGTAATACTGTCAATCTTTCGCATCTTCACCCTATCAGCATCAATGATTTTATCCCCGCTGTTCATAAATTAATTTTAACGTCGAAATGAGATAATTTTTATGGCAGAAAATAAAATCATAATTAACTTCCCATCTGCTGCGAAACCTTATGCTGCAATGCTCTCCCCCATTTGATTCATTCAGCAACCTACTGACCGCAGCTTCTCTGAAACCCTTTTGTATCATCCAATCTTTATCAATGACCTCGCCCTCCCCCACTGGGCCTCCATACCATTATGACCACCCAGTCGGGCTGCGGCACTGAGATGATATTGTACTATTCAAAAGTACCCCATAAAACGACATGGACCTTGTGGTTGTATCTGTTTCATCCAACCATCTCTCTCATCAATCAGATTATATTTTTGGCGAAACGATTTTTTTATTTATATTCGATATCATCATTATGACCGGAAAATTAGCATTCATCCTTAACCTCAGACAGCTGTGATGAACATGTTGTGAAATTGCCCTCAAATGCCTGTTGATGTTAGCTTTCTTTCGTCATTCATTTTAGTCAACGCATTACATTTTTACCGAATACTATCCTGACAAAGTGGAGTTTCTATTCCACTCGCGCTACCATCCGAATGAGAGCAAACCCTGTTGTTCTCATAACATTTTTTTCGATGACCGGGCCTGAAGAGAATTCGGGTAGGAAGTTTTTTGTTCGTGACCTTGCTTCTTTTATTTTTCATTTCATAAATGAGATTAATCATATGAACACGCTCACACAAACACAGAAAGACAATCACGCGTTAGTAAATCAACGTCTGGGACTCGCTGCTGATGCACATCTCACACTCAGTAAAACCATTAAAAGCATCCAGCAGCAAAAGAAAAATCTGGTATTTTCCTCTGACCCGCTTGAATCCGATGTACCACCTGTTCATGTCAGTGTAGGCTCCATTGCTGAGTTTAAAAAAATGGTTGGCACTCCTGACGGATCAGATGATAGCCACATCAACTATCCGGGAGCCATGGCAGACCATCATCGTGAGCTTATGTCCACAGTGAGTTCCAAACAGGATCTGCTGGGTAAAATGGACGAACACTTGCATGACAAAATGCAAAAAGCCGCCTATGCATATGTAATGGGCGATTCCCGCAAAGTACAGGAATATGAACCGCTGATTAACTCACTGATGTTCCCGGGAAGAATTGCCGTATTCACAGGCGAAGATCTGGA
Organism: Chitinophaga sp. HK235; assembly: GCF_018255755.1. Lineage (NCBI taxonomy): Bacteria > Pseudomonadati > Bacteroidota > Chitinophagia > Chitinophagales > Chitinophagaceae > Chitinophaga > Chitinophaga sp. HK235. The sequence goes on from NZ_CP073766.1 coordinate 1,045,623, forward strand.
CATCCCTGCCGGAGAAGTGTACACCATCAAAGGAGAAGACCCTGTGGTATTCAATTTCGAAGAAATAACAGAAGGTAAGGATGCCGAAATTATGATCACTACCAACTGTTCACTTCATACTCAATACTTCACACAGAAATAATCCCGGTTCCCGAACCCCATCATTTTCAACTAAGCAAAACGCTGGAAATAACTGACCCTGAAATCATCTCTATTCCCTCTTATTTTTTTACGGGAGCCCCTTCAACGACAAATCCTTATTCAGTTTTATAGGCTTATTGCATGCCTCTTAGTTAAATTTTAAAAACATTATCTCATTATGTGTAGTTTTTCTTTTGTGGGTGCTGATTACACCACCAAGGCACCTGATGGCGGAAATGGCAGCCCCGGCACCAAAGGCAGTACGGGCACTGCCGGGACCTCTGGCTACAATAGCAGCACCTGTACCTATTACTGTAACACTCCTCCTGGCAATGGAGGTACCGGTGGACAGGGAACCCCTGGCGCCGCTGGTTCACAAGGAGCAAAGGGACTTCCTGCTCCTCCCGGCAGAGTGCAATTGGGCATTGTCACAGGAGCTGTTACCATTTGTGCTGGTGGAGGCAAGGGCCAGGATGGCGGCAAAGGTGGCAGAGGCGGTATCGGCGGACCAGGAGGGGATCCCGGTGCAATGGACCCTCAAGCCAAATGTACGGCCGCCAGCAGAGGTCAACAGGGAAGAGGAGGTAACGGAGGCAATGGGGGCAAAAGTGGTGATGGTGGTGATGGCACTACTGTTATTGTCACTTACACCCAAATCACCGGTGGTTCAATCACGCCTAACACTTTTTCAGCAAATCCGGGTACTCCCGGTGATCCCGGTTCCGGCGGCGCAGGAATTCCTAATGGCACCGATGGTAGCAGAGGAGCCGTTGGCAGCCAGGGTAGCTCATCAAATGTTATTATTCGTCAAGAAGCTTAAATCTACTTACAATATGTCATCCATCTTAATTATCGGCGCCCCTATTCCAAATCCTGCTGCCGTGGGTTCCAGGGGAAATACCGGCACCAAGGGCGCCACAGGAACAGCCGGCCAATCTGCCTACAATGACAGAAACTGCACCTACTATTGCAGTTCACCTCCTAGTAATGGTAGTATGGGCAGTCCAGGTACCACAGGTGGTACAGGAGCCGGTGGCGTCAAAGGTAACCCCATGCCTATGGACGACGTGCATCTGGGCGTTGTCAGTGGCGAGGTCACTGTTCAAGCAGGCGGCGGCACCGGGCAGCCTGGCGGCAAGGGTGGTCAGGGGGGAAATGGTGGTCCCGGTGGCGATCCTGGGGCAAAAGATCCCAATAATGTTTGTACTGCTGCACAAGCAGGTCCTCAGGGTCCCGGAGGAAAAGGTGGCAATGGTGGAACCGGCGGCGATGGTGGTAACGGAGATACCCTCATGGTGTACTACACAGCTCTCAACCCCGGTTCGTCAGTGAATGGGATAGAATTTAACGGCAGGCCTGGCGATCCTGGCAATGGCGGAGATCCAGGTACCAGCACCAGCGGCAATCTCGGGCCTGGAAATCCAGGTGGGCCCGGCAGGCCCGGCGCTGCCTCCAATATCATTATACGCCAGGTGTAAAACATTTTCGTCTGATTACATCGCAACAATATCCGGTCCCGCTGATGATCTGGCTACCTGGGACCGGTTTCTTTCCTAACATTTCAATTACCAGTCCGGAAACAACCGGTCCTTATTCTCCGGACTTAAATGTCTTTTATCATGGAACAGACAAATTCCGTATACGCAGCAAATGCAACAGCTACCAGCATTTCAGTGCCTCTCTCCAGCCTGGAGATGATCGCAGCACAGGCAAACATCTATGATCTGCTCACCAATGGCCCTTCCCTGCCACCAGGCTGGGACATCATCAAGCAGCCATTTGCAAATGAACGCGCTACGGATAAAGTCGTTCCCGTTCCTACCCAGGGATACATGGTTAAAATCACTGTTAAAGACAACAATAATCAAAATGTTCAGGTGGATATTCTGGCACTTGGATGTGCCTGGATTAAATATTTTCAGTACCAGTATAACGGGGCTTTCACCCTGGGAACGTTACCTCCTGAAATAGCCGGCAGATCTGTACCTCCACAGGCAAACGTACTCTCTGTTTATTCCATCGCCTATCAATTCCTTCGCAGACCTCTCTGGAATGCGGTTGTTACCCGCGAAGATCCATCACGCCCGCTGTTTATCTGCGGCCATGGCCTTGGTGCGCCATTAGCGCAGATAGCGGCCCTTGATCTGCGCATTGGCAACTTCGGTCCCGCTGATCCGGCCACCGGTCTTCAACCAATTGCACCTTCCACCCCTACTCCCTGCTACACCTTCTCTAACGCCAACTTTGCCAACAGCGCCATGCAATCCTATTACAAGGATACTGTAACAGCGCCAGTAATCGCCACCAGAGCAGGCAGCAGTGGAAATGATGTAGATCAGTGGCCTATCTCTCCATCCAATCTGGTGTTGCTGGGTACCTTAAATCAGGTTAATGCCAGTTTGATTCCTGACGAAGACGATCCCTGGTGGGAAAGAGCGACTATTTTCTACACCAGAACATTAGGTGGTAATCCTCTCCCTAATCAACCGGAACCTGTCAACATTCCTAATATTCCAGCCGGGTTCTCCAGAGACATGGCCTTTTCTCTATCCAAAATGACCATGATGGCCTATCACTGGACACAGCACCCCGATAGCCAGACTAAAGCTCCTTCACTCAATTATACTTTCGTCACAAAAATCAACAGCGAAGGAGCGCCATGGGCTTATCTCTTTACGGGAGATACCAACAACTCTATTATCGTTGTTTTCCGGGGAGCTACCAACTGGAATGAATTCAATTCTTACGCAGCATGCTCTGTTTTTGCTGCCACTCCCTGGTATACCGATCCCTCCGCACATGTGCATAAGGGTGCCTATACCCTTTATGAAGGTATGACTGCTGCCTTGAAAGCCGCGCTCCAGCCCTACAGCAGCAGAAAACTCTTTTTCGCAGGGCATAGTCTTGGCGGGGCTATCGCCAATATTGCCGCTTCCGACTATGCCATCAGTAATTACAGGCCGGTGGAAGCTGTTTATACTTTTGGCAGTATTATGTCGGCCGACTATACATACGCCCAGAAATTCAATGAGGTATTGGGTACTAAAAGCTATCAGATCAGAAGGCCGAATGATCGTATCACCACCGGCCTTATGTCTATAGGATATGAGCCTGTAAATACCGGTGTGCTGCTGAGAGGAGAGTTGGAATATGAAGAGCCGGACTATCACAACCTCCTTCACTATAAGAAGCTGCTGGATACTGCAAAGGCTTAACTCCAGATGGTCCCCGATTTTCTGCCCCTCAAACCATTGACGATGATTAACGAATTAACCGCCGCACAAACAGCCAGACATAAACGTACAGCTTTCGGCGCGAATGATAATGGTCTTACCTTTGCAGGTCTGGACCCCATCCTGGCCAGTCTTGGACTGCTGATAGGATTACTTACCCAACCAGACCCGGAGCTGGAAGTCTATCAGCTGAATCCGAATTGGTTCGCGAATCCGATCGACAACACCCAAAAAGGGATTACTGCCAATCCTGAACAATTCCAACAACTACTCACTGCTATCCTGGGTAAAATCGGGGGCAATGCATTGGGTATTCCCATACAGGATGCTTCCCTCCTGGGTACCTGGTATCCGATAAAAAACGGTCAGGAACCTACGGGGTTTTATTTGGTGAGCTATGAGAGAGAAACAGATACTGTGAAGGAAACCGTACTTGGGCTCGGTGTCCTGCATATCTGGAAGGTGCCGCCCTCTCCCGGTAATCCTTTGCTGACCGTAAATGTATGGGGACTCATGCCTTTCGTTGCCATTGGAAATGGTAGCTTCAAAATTACTTTTACGCATGAAGGATACCCTATCAGTCTGGGTATAGCCACAGAAGGAGGTGATCCCAAACTGCCGCTGGTAGATATCAACGGTATCTCTTTTGACGGTGTGAAATTCAGTGCCCTGATAGATGTGGCAGCCAGGGACCCGTTTAGTGTTTCCCTGGAAGTGTTAGCGTTGAAACTGGGCGCTGCTCCTCCGGCCAACAAGTCCCTCGCTGACCTGCTGGCCATCAGCGGACAGGAAATGCTGGAAATAGCCACCAACCTGTTCATGGGAGCACTGAGCTATGTCTTTCCCAACCAGCAACAATACCTTAACTATATCACCCCATTGCTGGGTTTGTCTTCCCAGGTGCCCAACCTCGCTGTGAAGCTGCCCGTCATGGAGTGGTATAACCTGTTTGAAGTAGCCGCGAATCCTGATAAATATCCGGATGGTGTCAAAACACTTTTCTTTAACTGGTTTAATGCCTTATGCACGGATCCGGAGGCCCTCAAAGGCTGGATCAGCTGTCTCAGCGGCTTCCTTGGCAATATAAACATTCAGGTAACGGGAACGGGCACACGCATCGATCCTTACCAGCTGAAGATCCTTGCTGTCAATGGCATTGGGCAGCTTAACTTCGCGGTAGCCACGACGGTGGATGAGGGTGGCATCCGGTATTTTTATCCTGGCTTGTCTTTCACAGGTAGTAATGTAGCACTGGGCAGTTCTCCAGCGATATTTACTTCCCAGGCTAATCTGGAGTTAGGACAGTTTGGGCTGAGCGCACAGGCAGTGACAGCCTCTCCGGCAATAAAATTCATTTTTCAGTTTGCACTAAAAAATAAAACAGCGGGGCAGCCGCTGGTGTCGTATGATGGCAATAGTGTAGGCTCCCTGACAGCTGGCCTGATGCTGGGATCAGATGGGAAAATCGTTCCTGATTTCTCCTTGAACCAGGTAGTTACAGGCAATACTTCCTTTGAAAACGTCAACTTACTCTCACCGGGGGAACTGGCTGAAGTCGGAGCTGCGGCCTTAAGCGCAGCACTCAGTTCTCTCATCGGCGTGGGTACCAATGATTTCGCCGATAATATCGGGGCGCTGATAGGTTTAATTGCACCGGTAAGTGCGCAGGGAAAATGGCCGGCAACTTTACCACCGCCATTCTCAGAAAAGCAGATGGTGCACTCCATTATGAATCCTGTGAAGGCCTGGGCAGACTACTATCTCCATACACTGCAATATCCTGGTGAGGTGGATGGTAAGGCTGCATTTGCCTTTATCGTTCAGGAAATGGCATTGCTGCTGCAACAGACGGTACCAGGTTTGAATGTAACCGTTACCGGCAGCGGTACTGCAGATGATCCCTGGATGGCGGGTATTTCACTGAGCAGCAGTAGTCTCCCCGCCTACCTGACAGCATACCGGCAAGTCAATCCCGACAACAGCATTGATCTGATCATTGGCATGTCGCTGATACCGACCATCACAATAGTCGGTGTAGAGATTGTCCCTTCTCTTAACCTGGAAGCACTGGCACTCAGATTCCCTGCCAATGGTGATGGCGTACAAGCGTTCTGGTTACCTGCTGTCAGTTCCAGACTGAAGCTGCCACAAGGGTTCATCACACCTTCCCTTGGCGGTGTAGTCGTTAGCGTTAATACCGCACAACTGTCTGCCCAATGGAACCGTCTTAACGGATGGGGTTGGTCTATGCTGATCAAGAGCCCTAAGCTGATCATCAACGGGAAAGATATCGTGCTCGGTCAGGATTTGAATTTTGATGATAAAACAGCCTTAGAGGATCTGGTAAAGAAATCTGCCGCCACATTCAGTCCTTTCCTGATAGGTGCGTTAGGCACCTTGATGATGCGGGTGGAAAACAGAGCCGCCCTCTTCACTATCGGAGCACTGGGATTAATTCCGGATATCACCCACTCACCGGTATTCCCTCCAGGATTGACCTGGACAGGTTTTCAGCAACTCAGCCTCAGTAGTCTGAGTAATCCCTGGCCGGATATACGTAACTATCTCTCCGCCACATTCGCCAATACAGCGAATGCTAAAAGCCTGCTCTCGCTCCTATCTTATACCATCAATACACAAATTGCCGCTGCACCCGCCACAGGTGGCAATGGCAAATACGAAGATCCATGGACATTCCCGCTGCCATTAGGATTTGAAGGAATTGCATGGTATGAAAATATCGGGAAGATATTAGGTCTGGGTGCTGGCAGATCCAACACCTGGCAATATCAGCTTACTAACGGCGACGGTACCACGAAATTTGGATTTGATCTTCATTCCCGTATCTATGCACTGAAATATAACCTGTCCACCGGCACCCTCATTTTCGATGACCAGGTCCCTGCTTTCAGTCTGACTGGCACCCTTTACAATCCTGACGGCGGTATGCTGGTAGATCACCCGGGAACGGCAAGCAGTGTGGAGAAAATCATTGTAGGATGTAATCTCTCTTATGACACTGCCAGCAAGTCTTTCCACTTTACACCCATTGTCACACTCCTGAATGTAACCTTACCCGGACAATCGCCGAAAGCCCAGCTGACCTTGCAGGACTTTATGGACCCTGCTTTCACCACTGCCTTGCAGAATGGATTCATGGTACTGCTGAATGCCGGATTACAGGCGGCTTTTGAACAGGTAAAGACTAAACCTTTGTTCCAGCAAGCTTATATGCTGCTATCCATGCTGGGGCTCACCATATCCCCTGATGGAGAAGCAGAACTCCGGGACATTAAACTGTACGACATTACAGCCGGGTTCCTGGCAATCAATAGCGCAGGCTGGGATGGGTTACTGGCCAATTTCAACACTTACATACAGACACAGTTCAACCAATTGCTGGCCATACCGGAGCAGCGCAACCTCCTGTACAACTTCCTGTCAGAAATTTTTGGTATACAGATACCGAAATTTGAAGAACCGGTTTTACAGTTGCTCAACGGACTGGGCATCTGCGGGCCGGCAGAGGAAGGTTATGTCATATATCCGTATACGTTACTGGAAATCATCAGCAACCCTTACCAGACATTCCAACGGATTTACAAGCAGCTGTTTGACATTGCGAACATAGATAATCTGAAGCAGCTGGCGGCTAATCTGGCGAAGAACCTGGGGCCTTACAAAGCCGGCGTCTGGAGCTTCAGCACAGATGCCACAGGGGTGATGTCCTTTGGCATTCTGCCGGAGGATGCTTTTTCGCTAGGGTCATTGTTCCTTGTCAGTGGCGGCATTCAACTGGACCTCAGCAACGAGATCCTAAAAGGAGAACTGACGATATATTGTGAAAAAGTAGGCATCAGTCTGAAAAGCGGATTCACCGTAAAGCTGGATAATGGTAGTCTGAAGTCAGACTTTACATCTGCAGCAGTATGGGGTGATGGCAGTAAACCTGCGGCGCAATCGCTTCTCCTCATTCCGTTTAACACCAACGTTTTTCTTAATCAGGTAGCGGAACTTGCCCCAACCTTTACCCTTAACATCCTTCTTAATGCAGTTTTCGAAGAACAACTGCTGAAGAAATATCCGCTCATTCAGCAGATCTTCACCGGGCTTGGCCTGGCAGATAAGATACCGGCGGAAAGCCTGGCAGTACAACATTTCCCGAATGAAAAACATCCCATCGCGGAAAATATTACCGATCAGCTATGGCAGATGCCAGCATTGATGGGCATTCTGCGCGATCCACTGGGATGGCTGCTATCCGATGAAGTACTGGGTACCAATGGCAGATTCAGTATTTCCAAGCTGGTACAAATGCTCAGTCATTTGCCGGAAGTCGAGGCCACGAATGGCATCAAGGTGGCACCAAACACCAGGGGCATGAAGATTACCGGTATGCCTTATGGTTTTGAAATTGATATGAATGGCGATACAGATGTCGCTAATTTCGGTTTCAGTACAAAAGATCTGGTGATCAGTGATGACTGGGGTACATTGAACCTCCTTGCCTTCCAGGTGGGCGTTGATCAAAACTATCAGCCTTCATTCGCCGGTGAGGTGACTATTTCCACGGGTGCAAAGATTCCTCTCCCATTTTATGTAAAGACGGGATATAATAAAGAATTCTTCCTGAAGATTTCAGAAGGAAGTGCGGATAAGCCCGGACTGTTGTCTCTGCAACTGCTGCCTTTCCTCGGATGGGGCTCTCTGGCAGAACAGGCCGCACGAGTTGCAGCAGCGGCGGTACTGAAAAAGCTTGTCCCCGTTGTATTACAGCAATTATCCGACAGCGGCGCCAAAGATTTTGTAGATAAACTTATTGCATTTGGGGATCAGGTTAATACCACAGAATTGGTAGACAATATCATCAAAGTACTGACTCCCGGCGCTTTTGCGACCAAAACGCAGCAAGACCTGTTAAAGGAAATCGAAGCCGTAGCATTGGCATGGCTACAGGAAAGATTCACTCCTGCGGGCGCGCCAGCTACCGTACAAGGACTGATTATCCTGCTCCGGGATGTAATGCCGGGGCTGTCTGCACAAGGTGGCAGGCTTGCATTCAAACCAGACAACAGGATACCTGTCACCATACTCGCAGGACTTAATGACAATGGGTTTCTGGGCCTTTGGGCCGATTTAACCCTGCCAGAGATGCAGGTATTGAAAATCCAGCTGGCAGAAACAGGCGTCGGCGTAAAGCTGGATGGCACTGTCAATTTCTCCTTCGGGGTAGATATGCTCATTCCGGTAGATGATAACAGCGGACCAGGTATTACGTTTACATATGATCTGAGTAAAGGTTTCAAACTATTGTTTGATCCTATCAGTAATAGCACCAACTCCTCCCAACATTCAGATCTGGCCATAGAACTGCTGCCTGATTTCTTCTCCAGGCCCACTGATGGCCTGGCCATGAAGCAGAGCGTTACCGACTGGCTATTACAGGTAGTGAAAATAGTGCTGCCACGATATGTATCCCTTCTGGTGCTCAATATCGAAAAAGTGAAGAGCTGGCTGGAAACTCCTATTGTTACAGGAGCGCCGACACCAGCCACATTGTTACAGGCCACCTCCCTGATTTTGAAGCCCAACAGCAAATACGAACTGAACACCATTGATAACCTGACCAGGCTAACACCAGCAGGATTCTTTGGTAATCTCTTCTATACCCTGATGCAGACAGAACTCACCCTGCTGCAGTTCGGGGAAAATAACAGTGGCAAAATTCTGGTAGGACCACGTAATGGCAAGCAGGATTACTATGGTGTAAGAGTAGTTGCACCTGCATTAAAAATTGCAGCCCTGCCTAATGTCGTCATACAATTAGGCGCCAATGACACCGAATGGATTGACAAATCCGGTGATGGCAAGTTCACTGGAGATCCTGGCATAGGCTTCTACCTGCCTATCACTAAGTCGGGTAACAATGACCTGGAAGTTAATTTCTCTCTATTCAGTCTGTTATTATATAATCTTGGGTTTGATATCATCGGCACCAATGGCAAACCTATTGTGGATCAGCCGAGATTTAAACTCGGCGCTGTAGAACCAAGAACAGTATTTGAACTGAATTTCAAAGAGGGCGGCGGAGCATCCGTACAATTTGGGGCAGGCATCACGCTGGCTAAAATGGGCTTATCGCTGGCGCCGGATAAGATGGCTGGTTCAGGAGGCACCAATCCAATTGCCAATAATATCCTGGGCTCCGGCAGTACAGATGGTAATCCTCCTGTAAACCCGGAATTTTCTGTTAGCACCGCTTACATCAATAAACTATGGGTAAACCTGAAAAGCAATACTGGTAATGGTTCTGAGATTATCGTACCTATAGAACGCTCCTTCGGTCCCTTGTATATTGAGAGTCTGGGTTTAGGCTGGGAAGACCAGGCTAAACTGCTGGACTTCCTGTTTTCCGGTAATGTGGCCCTGGCAGGACTCAGAGCATCCGTCGTTCGTTTAACAGTAGGCGTTCCCGTTACAGACCCCACCAATTTCAGTAAATATAAAGCAGACCTGCAAGGGCTGGACATCAGCTTCAAAGGTGGCGCAGTTACCATTAACGGCGGTTTCGTGAAAACCGAAACGATGGCAGGCGGTGTAAATGTAATCTCCTACAATGGAGTAGCAGTTATCAAGGCCGGCACTTTCTCCCTGATGGCGTTGGGTTCCTATGCACAAGTACCGGTATCCAATGCGCCTGGCGCTGAAATGATGCCTTCCCTGTTCATTTTTGCAGTGCTCAACTCTCCGTTGGGCGGACCTCCTTTCTTTTTCATTACCGGCATCGCCGCAGGCTTCAGCTTCAACCGCTCGCTACTGATACCAGATATTACTGAGGTGCAGGATTTCCCGTTACTGAAAGGTCTCGTGGATGGCACCTTTGCAGAAGGAGAAGACCCGGGAAAAGCCCTCGAGCAACTGAGTACCGTAGTAGCGCCTGAGATAGGACAGTATTGGCTGGCAGCTGGCATGAAATTTACCACCTTCGAACTGCTGACCACTTCCGCCCTGTTGTTCCTGAGCTTTGGAAAGGATTGGGAAGTCAATCTGCTGGGACTCAGTTTTACTTCTCTCCCACCCAGGATCCCCAGAAATCTGGCATTGGCTTATTTCGAGCTGGCCTTGAAGGTTTCCTTCAAGCCCGTACAGGGAATTCTCTCTTTCGAAGCGCAGCTGACGCCGAATTCGTTCGTATTATCGAAAGACTGTAAAGTAACAGGGGGATTCGCATTCTTCCTATGGTTTAAAAATATAACAACAGCGACCTATACTATCCCTGCCGGTGACTTTGTGATCTCGCTTGGCGGTTATCATCCTGATTTCAATAAGCCGGCATGGTATCCGACTGTACCAAGACTGGGTATGCAATGGAAGATGGATATTGTTATTGGTAGCATCAGTATTTCCGGTGGCTGCTACTTTGCACTTTGTCCGACCGCAGTAATGGCCGGCGGTTACCTCAATGTAGCCTATGCGCTGGGACCATTGAGTGCATGGTTAAATGCATCGGCAGATTTCCTCATTGAATGGAATCCGTTCTACTTCAATGTAGGTATCAGTATTACCATAGGCGCATCTTTCGGAACGACCATCCTCGGTGTTACAATTTCCATACGTGCAGAACTGGGGGCTACACTCAGATTGGAAGGACCTCCAACACATGGTTACGTCAAGGTGGACTGGTTCGTGATCTCCTTTACCATTCCTATCGGTTCTGGCGAAACAGTTACCAGCGATAATAATATCACCTGGGCTGCCTTTGCAGAGGCCTTCCTGCCGCCGCCTGCAGAACCGGGCAGCACTATGGGCAAAGCCGGTTTCAGGGCCGAACCAGAGCAGCAGGTAGTGAAACTCAATCCGGAATTCGGATTACTCGCTGATCAGGATAATATTTGGACCATTCAGCCATATCCATTCTCGCTCAGCGCCAAATCTGCTATTCCGGCATCCACCATTACTGTTACCGACAGCAACTTTAGTCGGAATGGCGTGAAAGTAGGTGTACGGCCAATGGGGTATATCGATAACCTGAATGCACCGCTGACGATCACCCTGACAGATGATCATGGCATTGCCGTAAATCTGACTGCACGCAAGATCAAACTGATCGTGGATTTTGACGGCGCGCCAGCCGCTATGTGGTCCCAGGATCCTTTGGATCGCCACAAACCACCGCCAGCAGATGATCTGCTGATTCCGGGTGCTTCCTATGGTCTGACACTGCTCGCTGATGAATACAATTACCTCGGAAATGTACCGGCATTTGATATAGAAAATCTCAAGTATGATATAGGTACATACCGTATGCTCCCCTACAAGGTGACGATTAAATTCCCGCCTGCAGTCAGATACCCGGCCAGTGATCAGAACAATGCCTATAATGTCATCATGCACTCCATCATGCAGGATATAGTGATCACCAGACGGAATATTATCCTGGAGGGCATCGCAGCCAGCCACATACTGGCTCCACTCAACCCGGATCTCAGTGTGATGGCAGCAGCCGCAGACATGATTCTGCAGGCATTGCCCGTCATCGCCCGGCTGGCCATCTACCAGAACAACGGTGTCATGGAATCTGCCAGACAGATCCAGCCACCAGTAGTAGCCGCTGTGAAGCCTGTTTCCGAAAACAACATCAAAGCGCCGCAGTTAGTAGGCATTGTGAAACGATATAAAGTCAACAGGCTGGAAACAGTCAATCAGAAAGCAGAACAGGTCATTGCCATCAGAAGCCACTATCAGCCGATGGAAGGACTCACCCGCAAAACCAGGCCGCTGGCTGGAGCTAGGTCCGCATCTTCCCCAGACAGGGGTACGAAAGTACTCTACGATGGTACTTCCATTTTGTGGAACGTAGACCATCACGCAGATACACACCTGGAGCTGAAAGGAGATCTACCAGTGAGAGTGTCTGGTTTTGACCGTCGTGGAAGACTTACAGGTATTCAAATTGCAACAGGTACACAGACCATTTCCATTGCTCCAGGCACTGCACAGATAGTTGTACAGGGATATACCGGCGGTGATATGATTACCGGCTGGGAAATAAATACGCAGCTCTTCAAAACCAACAGTGTATGGGCGCTTGGTGATGCAGCCATGATGCGGGTACAGAACAGTCAGCGTGTACGCGTTCGTCATACAGCCGCCAATACCGGTCTCATAGATGCCGCAGATCTGGTGCAATACAACCAGATCACCGATATCGGTAATACTACCCGCAGCGGTTGGATACAAACCGTCTTCCCTGCCAATACCAGGTATATCGGCGTATTACTGGAAGAACATACCGGTGCGGAAAGGTTAGATATCGCTATAGCTGCCGGCAGTCTTCCGTTGGAAGGGAAACAGTTATCACCGGTACGCACCTACGAAACCGTAAAAGGTACACTATTGCTTTACCCATGTCCGGACGACCGTCATCCGGTAGAATACATGGCGATACTGGCAGTTCCGAAAGACAACAAAGTGAAGATCATCGGTATGTATGGATTGTCCGCACTGCCAGATGATAGTAAAACCATTCAGGCCGGGTTACAACTCAGCAACGCAGGACTGGATGTCACAGCAGCAACTGTAAAATCCGCCACGGTTAGTACTCACTCTAAAAAACAGGCATTATGAGAACCAGTTTCGATTCCAATCCCGGCACGATAGGACCGGGTATGATCCGCTTCTATGATTCAATTCTTAATCCGCTGGAAGCTGGCGAATACACCTTGAAAGCAGCGCATCAGGTCAAGGATCTGCCCGGAGAAACACCTGCTCCATATGTTGCCACTCAGAAAATAGTCGTGGATGGGCCCAGGTTCTCCATCAATCCGGCAGATATCCACATGGTATATCCGCCGGCCAATCAGGAAGGGCTATACGATAATATTATGCCCAATATGGTATTCAACAATTTCGCGCTGCCCTGGGCAAGATCCATTGATCCGGCAGCGAAAGCCAGGGGTACCGTTATGGCCGTAGACGATGATCAGAACCCCATTCCATGGATAGGACTATTAACCATATATCCGGATGACCTGAAAACCAAAGCGGGAGAACCTCATACAGTAACTGTTGAGGAGTTGGTACATCCGGCTGACAGCAAGATTCTACCGCCCGTATTAGGTAATTTATTTGGTGCAGAAGAGACGCAGATATCCGTAGTAGATTTCGACCTGAGCTATTTCCAGGCAATTGCTCCCTCCCTGAATGAATTACCCCTTCTGGCACATGCCAGGGAAGTAAACACCGGAGGAAAAGTACTACTGGGAATGGAAGATGACGGCTGCTTCTCGCTTGTATTCGGCAACCGGGTACCCAAGGCCGATGCCGAGAATATCATGTATCTGGTATCCTACGAAGGGCACCAGGATCATCTGCATGGCAGCACTATCAGTGGTGGTTATACGAAAATAAGATTGGTATTACTGGGTACCTGGCAATTCCGGGCGAAACCTGCACAAGGCAGTTTCATCCAGCTGATGGCTAACCTTTGTCTGGCAGGCAGAGGTGGCGTAAAACTGCTGCAGATGCCTATATCGGAAGAAACCGGCGCCATCTCACCAGAAGCCCGGAAAGCACTGGAGATGGGATATGTACCCATGCAGAATAATATGCGCCAGGGCGAACAAAGCACCTCCTGGTACAGGGGGCCGCTCCTGCCCTCACCCACAAAGCGGGATTTTGCCTACGGTCCTTATCATTACAGTGACCATGCCATTCACTATGATCCGGAGACCGGTTTTTTCAATCATGCCTACAGCAGCGCATGGCAGACAGGAAGATTACTGGCATTATCTGACGCCTCCTTTTCATCCGCATTATTCACCTGGCGGAATAATTACCTCAACGCCATTATCAGTAGCGTCAAGCAACTAGACAAGGATAAGATCTATGCAATAGCCGGAGAATCCAGCAGCATGCTACCGGCGACGCATGCACGTAATGCAGTAGGGTTACTGCTATCCGGTGGTTTCAGCAAAGTAAAATGGCCACAGATAGTTAGTCGCGCTGAAGTTGTACTCCAGGAAGGACTTCCGGGGATACTCACGGAAGAAGAAAAAATCGCCATCGTAGAAAATGATGCCGATCCGCTTTTAATACTTGTTAAAAAAATAAAAGGAGAATAGCGATGAAATCATGGGGAAACAGAGCGACTATCTGCTCAGATGTAATGCAGCAGTTACTTTCCGTCAAAGACGGCGATTATCCGCCGCCGATCCTTCCGGATAACCTGACCACCTGGCTGGCTCAGCTGACATTACTTTATGGCGTACCCGTAGCGTACATGACAGCAGACAACCGGATGTTGCCGCTGGAGTCCATGCGTTTTTTTTATATGGACAGAAACTGGCTGGATCGTTTGGTGGATGGCGCCCTCAGTGTAGGGGTCCTTTCTTCCAGAGAGCAGGTATTCAATGAAGCATTCTATGAAGAAATCTATGCGCAGATAGATGTCAAACAATTACAGTTGCGTTCCACCCTGCGCAAAGAACCACTCCCGACTGTAGTTGCCGCCGGTGGCGGGATGACAGGTGTCATCTTTCGCTCCGCAGTAGTATCCGGATGGCCTGGACTGGAGATAGAGGGATTGAGTGGCGGCACCCTGCTGAATATACTGCGTATGGACCGGCTTTCTGACAACACCATGCTGTGTATATGGGATGGATTGCCGGACACCGTAAACTTTATAGAACCTGCAGAAGGATTGCATTTCGGTATTATCCGTAATCCAGCCGCCAGTACCTACTCCGTGAATCTGCGTGGGCTGGGTTATCCGGCCGATAAACCCTACCCTGCAGGAGAGCAGATTTATAACGGAGCAGCTCCCGTACAGGCATCCGGTGGATTCCGCAGTGGTACTGAAGCCGGAGTAATGGATATTATCGCTCTTAAAAACAATATCATCCAGGCAATGCCTACGGGAGCACTTCCGGATGGAAAACTATCCCCCGGGGCATTTGCTATTCAAATGGTACGCGGAGCCGGTAAACAGCCATATGATCTGAATTCGCCGGCATGTGATCCACTTATTCCCTGAGCATAAACTGTTAATCATGGCAAACACCCAATATATTCCCGTTTGGCCAGGCCCGGTAGTAATGGTGCCTGTTCCGCTGGACGTACTCCGTATAGGAAATCCGGATGTCACATCTACCACCACCTGGGCCAGCACCAAGAACAATTATTTCAATTTGTGGATGAAGCAGATCCCTGACCCACCTCCATTTGGGCAAGGTACCTGTCCGGATGCAGGTATTCACCTGATGTGGACCCTTCCCTACAGCATGCGGCAGGGACAGCAATCCGATGTAAACAATCCGGAAGGGAACGTGGCATTCCCATTTGTTCCCAACAGGTGGCTGGTTACCCGGTTTACCTATCCGGTACAAAATAAAACCAATCCGAATCCTGCTCCTCCTCAGTTACAGGCAACCATCATCTGCAGTGATACCTTGTTTGATATAACAGCAGCCACTGAAAATGGCGGTCTGAGTGGAGCCAGTCAATATCCTTATCCGGAAGATCCGGCATTCCCTGTTAAAGGAATCGGCGCCAGCATGCCGCTTGCCAGCTGGAAGGGAGAGGTACGTAATGGCAAAGCATTTATTATGGCAGTAGGGCCTGGTGATGTTTCATGGTCTGTGGCATATGATAATGTGAAGAATGTATTTACCATGCATGATCCTGCAGGTGCAGATGCCGCACAATACACCTATTCTCTGCTGGGTTGGTATGACGATCCAAAGGATGATCTCCTGTCGAAAATAACGGTTGAAAGCAATGATGCGTGGATGGATGCGCTGGCATTGCAATTCGGCTGGTCCGTAGGTGGCTCCGCAGAAGTGCAGGAAGCAGTAGACGCCTGGCTTGCCTGGCAGAAGTCCCATGGTCTGGATGGTCCTTTTGACCCCAATAAACTACACTTGCCTCAACAGATCAAAGATGCCATGATTGCCTGGAATAACTGGCGGCAAGCGAATGGCGTGAAGGAAAATCAACCTAACCTACCTACTCAGTGCATTTGTCACTCTATGGCTTCTGTTCCCTGGAGTGGCAACGCCATCGCATATGGAACAGGGGTTCCTACCCCGGAAGGCGGCGTCACAATAGCTGTCGGCAATAATGCGATGGAAGCTATTTCCACCTACATGGCCAATAAAGTAGTAGAAAGTCAGGGACAGCACCCTGCGAATATACCTATTGTCGAAAGGGCGTTGGAAGCCTTCCAGAAAGATTTGCTCGCGCAGCTGAATGATGATCCTACCGGCGTAGAAATGGCTATCCATAAAGACCGGTTTGAACAACATTATGGTGGGCAAGAATGGATTGTGGTGAGGCCGGAGAGTACGGATGAGAATATCCTCGGCACAGGAGGACAACAGACGATCCCCCTCAATGCAGCTGATACGGCAACCCTGACACTCCTGAATGCAAAACAAAGTGAGCTGAATAATCTGAATGCAGACCTTCTCACCCTGCGACAGGAAATGTTTCAGGTGCATGTCAAACAAAGCCTCTTTATCAAATCCACCCCGGCAAATATCAGAACACAGGTGAATGATAGCATGTCTGCATTGACAGAAGCATTGAATACCCAAACCGCCGCCAGAGATCTAAAGAAAGCAGAAGTAGATACAGATGCAGCTGACTTCGCCGTGAAGCTGGACAAAAACTTCGTCCTGAAAGCGATAGATATCCTACCCGCTGCAGCGCCGGTAGATCCTGTCATCATGGTTGGTGGTGCCTATATTGACACCAAGCTCACCTCACCGGAGCAATACACAGATACGGCAGCACTGTTTGTCCGTTTTACCGGGCAGACCGTCACCGGCATCAATGTGACATTTACCGTAAATGGTAATACCCGTACACACCTGATTGCAGCGGAAAATCTGCTAAACAAGGTCACCATTCCCACCTGGAATATCTTCCCGAAAGAAGCCATGGATTTATGGATTGAAACCATGATACTGGATACTTCCTGTGCGGCATTGATCGCATCCATCTGGTTTATCAAAAGTAATATCACGCCTACCGCAGATCAGATGAGGGTGCTGACACAGCAGATCCAGACGCAGCAGACAGCCATCTGGAATGATTCAGCAGCGTTGGGATTACATCCGCAGGCCCTGAAAGCAGCTTCAGGTATAGAAGGAGTTATCCCTTCTCCCTTCGCCGTAGCATTTATTACCAAACAGCCATGGACACCCATTTACATGGATTGGAAGATCCAGTATATTCCAACCTCCATGGTGAGCACCGACTCCCTGAAGGACTGGAAGCTGGGAGAGATTGACTACGACTGGAAAGGCAGTAGTCTTACACCGCCTGCGAATAACATTGTTTTGTATGGTCGTGCGGTGATGAATGCCAAATCCTCCCAGGTGATACAAACAAAAATGGCCACCTTCCACAATGATCCTTTATACGATGGACTTCCGCCGTATGTACTCGAAGATCTGCAAAGAGTGGCTGGCATGGTAGGTCAGATTGACTTACTGACACAGTCCATGAGTGGTTTTACCAGACAGCTTACCACCTCGCTCATCTCTATCAATAGTGCGCCTACGGATACTACCGTTAAAAGGCTGCTGGGCGACACAGAGCTGAACTACAGACCAGTACTGGTGAACTATACGCAGACACAGCCCTTCTTCCCCATTCGTTCCGGGCACTTTCAGCTGGTAGATCTATGGGTAGTAGACGCATACGGGCAGGTATTGAAAACCAAAAGCAGGTTTGCAGCCCCATTGGACCCGCTTCCAAATGTTTACTGGTCCGAAAATCTAACCACTACCAGTCCCAACTATATTGATAAAGATAGAAAGGATTACGGGCAGTTGTCACCGAGGATATCGCAGCCGGCGAATGTACACCTTACCCTATTGCAACGGAACAATGATAATATCCCGACTAACTCCTCCGATTTAACCAGTCCTATCTGCGGCTGGGTGATGCCTAATCACCTGGATAACTCACTGATGGTATTTGATGCTGATGGCATTAACCAGGGAGCTGTCATCAAAGTACAAAGACAGATTGAAAACGGGAATGAACCTGGTGACTTCCAGTATACGATCCGATGGGATGCAGTACCGGGAAGCAATACTGCTCTGGGAGCGCCGCCGGAACTGGAAAACGAGCACCTGCAGGCATTTGTCAGCAATTTATTGAAAACAGGATTCGATGGAGCCGGTGCATATGATGATCTGATGAGTGTGATAGATGTCACCTTATGGCCAATGAGCAATTTCAAAACTCAGACCGGAAATCAGTCGATACTCCTGGGAAGGCCACTGGCAGTAGTACGTGGAGAAATTAATATGCAGCTGAGTGGTACACCGATTTACAATCAGGCCTGGATAGATACCGGAAAATATTATGACAACGGTCAGCACTATCAGCCTATTGATCCTCCATATCTCAACACTCCTTTCAATATCAGAATTGGGGATGCTTATCTGAATGGCAACGGGGCTATTGGTTATTTCGAAGCCGACAACTACAATACCTTCTATGCCGTGTATGGAGCTAACGGACAATCCAGAGAGCTGTTAAAAATGTTCTCCCGCAATTCCAGAGGCAAAATCGACCTGGCCGGTTTTGCCGCACAGAAATTTACAGGA
Organism: Chitinophaga sp. HK235; assembly: GCF_018255755.1. Taxonomy (NCBI): domain Bacteria; kingdom Pseudomonadati; phylum Bacteroidota; class Chitinophagia; order Chitinophagales; family Chitinophagaceae; genus Chitinophaga; species Chitinophaga sp. HK235. The sequence goes on from NZ_CP073766.1 coordinate 1,064,620, forward strand.
GCCGATTTCGAATCTGATTACGTAAGTCCGGGTCATACGATAACGCTGACGCCCAAACGTAACGCTATCAAGCTCACGATGCTGGTAGATCCTTCGGGGGGCATTCCGGTGATTCCCGGCAGTCAGCCTTCTTTCAGTGTAAGTCTGCCTTTAGGTCCGGTTTCCAATGCCCTGACCAATCTGAAATCCACCTTCCGTACAGGTCCGCTGTTGCTGGACCCTGACAGGATAAAGATGCCTACTCCGGCAGAAGTCAATGGCAAATGGGGATGGATAGCCCGCAGGGATGTAACAACCTGGAGGGTAGAAACGCCTATAGAGCCTTACACACCAATAGCAACTTCAGATCAGGAAAATCTGCGGCTCACAGAAGGGTGGATTACTTTATCCGGCGCCAATAAACAACAACCAGAAAACAACTAAAAAGATGATGGCAGATTTGAAATTCAGTTATGATTTCCGGCCTTCCGAAATTTTCACCAACTCTGTAGTAGACCTGCATCTCTATATCACAAACAATACAGCCCAGTCCATTGAATTTGAAGGAGGGCCTGATAGTGATATTATACAGATTGGTTTCCCCAAAGGGGGCGGGGCTACAGACCTTGTAATTGATACCAGCTTTAGTGGCAAAGCAGAAACACAGTGGTTTAACTGTAATAAAAGTGCAGGTAGTGATTATTATGTTATCACGGCTATCAGAACAATCCCTATCCCTCCGGGAGAGGAAATTCAAGTCTCTTTCCTGAGGGTACCGATCAATAGTACCGGAGGAACTGCCGCAGTCGGCATAACGGAATACCTGGGCATTCTGGACCCTGCTACCGGTCAGAAGAATATCGTAAAAGTGCAGCCGCAGACATTAAGTCTGATGGCCTATTTACAGCAACAGATAGTAGGTTTGAACCAGTCCACCACGCTTACCTGGTATTCCACCGGAGCCACCAGAGTAGTGGTAACCGGATTTGCGACAGGAGATAAACAAAGGGAATTCCCTGTTAAAGGCGACAGGCCACCTTATCAGGATAATTGCATTGTAGATATAGCGCCTGACAAAGACGACACCCCCTACACCCTGATTGCCTATAACGGGAACGGCAACACGGACCCCAGTGTTCAGGTCAATGTAGTCCTGTTTCAAAGCAAAGCGATCATTCTTTCCTATGATGCCTACAAATCTGCCAATCTGAGTCAGGATAACCTGGTAGGTACTGATCCCCTGATGGTAAATCAGGCCATCTTCCTATACTGGTATCTGAAGTATGCATCCGGATCACAGCTGAGAACTCCTGACAGGCGCATTACTAATCCAATTACACCCATGCGGGTAACGCCCGGGGAAGATCTTGTCAAAGGTTATCAGGGTAATTACGGCGATATGCCTGATAGCGCCCCTTATCAGCTCACCGCATTCGGATTTAAGAATGATAATCCCACCAGGACACTCTCATTCAAACTTAAACCTGTTGGCATTGCCTACTTCAAATTCAAAGACAAAGCAGCAGATGGTAAGCTTTCCGGGGTTATCTGGCTAACAGATCCTGCGGATTGGCCGGCAATGGAAGTAAATCTGAGCAGTCAGCCTTACAAATTCGTCATTTATCAGCCTGGTGGTGCACAAAACACCTATTACCTGGGTGATAATGATAATCATCCACAGATACAGTATTTCAATTATGCCAAAGCTGATGCCGACAAGTACACCCTCAGCTGGGTGACTGCGAATCTCACCAGTCTGACACTTAATCCCGGAAATATCACTATTCCGGCGAATCAGATCAAAGATGGTGCTCAAACGCTAAAGCTGGAAGCGGCACAATATACACTGACAGGCCGCGCTGCTGACGGGAGTTCTATTGTGAGTATTCTCCGGGTACCTTTCACTGTCAGTTAAAAATTTTCCGATACATCATGTATTTCTTAACCTTTAAAAATTCATTAACCCAAAAAAACAAATTCATTATGGCTACTATTAAAGTTGATGAAGGCCAGGTAGGGGAAGCACTGGGAGATAATACCCTGGAATACCCGAATATCAATAGCTGCCTGTCTCTTACAGCAGTATATGCCGACAAAAAAAGATACGGCGGGCATGCTGTCATGCTTGATCTCCAACCCGGCCAGCTTACTCTGCAGCAAATCTGCGATAAAATCAATGCCAATAAAGGGACCAGTACCAGACTGATCATCATTGGTGATATAGGCACATGGAATCAACACTGGGGTATCCTGGATCAGACCAAAAACCTCGTCCTTAATGGCAAGAAAGTGACCAGTGTAGGAGATATTGGTGTTAAGATGGGATTTGCCACCACCGATGAGTATGATACCGATAACTGTGCTACACCTGGTGGCTCCTATGATGTATACTTCGGCTATATCAGCGGAGCGCGGAAATTCTGGGTATATGACACTAAGACAAAACTGGATTGTCCTTATATCGGGCAGAAAACCTGGTAACTATTTAGCCATCAGGGCAGCCCCAAAAGCCCTTTTTTACTTTTGGGTCTGCCCGGCCAAATGCAAGCCAGGATATGACAAACATTACTTATGATGAATAACCCGTTTCAAAAACTATTGCATGGAGTATAAAACAATTGTCGATCTTATCTCCAGATTCCCTATCAGTAAAGCCAATGAGAAGGCGCTTATATTCCTGGATCACAATGGCAAAGAATCACAGGTTTTCACATACCGGACGCTGAAACAGCAATGTGTTACCATCGCCGAAAACCTGCACGGACATTTAACTCCCGGAGAAATGGTGCTATTATGTACCCCTGAGCAATCCGACTTCACCCTTGCATTTTTTGGTTGTATGATAGCTGGTATTGTGCCGGCTCCTATGGCGCCTGTTCGCAACAACAAGGATAAAAACGGACTGGAACGGATTATCCGGATTGTCCGTCAGCAAACCATTCGCAGTATTATCCTGCCGGATGAACAGGTATCCTTGTTCCGGGAGGCACTCCAGACAGCCAATGCTGGTAATGTCCACCTTATTCCATTGCAGCGATTATTGCAGCCATGCATCACTGCCGAATCTTTGCCGGAAATCAGCCCGGAAGACATCGCATATATTCAGTATACATCCGGATCTACGGGCACTCCGAAAGGTGTTGTCATCCGGCATCGGAATGCCATTAGTAACCTCGCCTACATGCATCGGGTATTCCAGCGTAGCGAGACCGCCAGAGTAGCCGGCTGGCTGCCCTTCCATCATGATATGGGACTCATAGGTCATCTCCTGGGCATCCTCTTCGAACATGGATTCGGTGTCTTTATCAGTCCGCAGTCCTTTATGTCCTCTCCATCCCTATGGCTGCAGATGATAGGACAATATCAGGCCAATGCTGCAGCCGCTCCCCCTTTCGCATTTGAACACTGCTGTAATAAAATTGCAACTACAGCCGGACTTCAATTATCCTCCTGGAAATATGCCTATGTAGGTGCTGAAACAGTTTCTCCTGAACTGCTGCAACGCTTCGCTGCAAAATTTGCACCTGCAGGCTTTGATATACATGCCTTCAAGCCTGTATACGGACTGGCAGAAACCACCTTACTGGCAGCAGGCGGAGGTATGGGGCTAGATGAGCTACTATCGTCTATGCATATACGTCATACCGGTCAGACGACCCGGCATCTGCTCCCCTATACTATAGATCCGGAAGTCCGTATATCCGTGCATCATCCCGAAACCGGCGCATTGCTCGCAGCAGGAGAAGAGGGTGAAATTTATATCCTGAGTGCCGGCAACGCCGAAGGATTACTGGATGACAAAGGCTTACAGAAAATACCCGATAATACCCCGCTGAGAACCGGGGATACAGGATTCCTGGAAGATAACCGGCTCTATGTCACCGGCCGGTTAAAAGATATTATCATCGTGCGAGGTGTAAACTATACCGCTGAAGATCTGGAAAACATGATCCGTTACCATCAGGAGGACATCCGGACAAGCGATCGGACCGTCTGTATTTCCCATATTGCAGCGGAAGAACAATTGCTGGTATTTCAGGAAATACACCGTCATACCGATATTTCAACACAGGAACGTATCATTGCCAGGATTAAAGGGAGCCTGGCGGAAGGTTATGGAATTGTTCCTGATAATATTCTGCTGGTACCTTCGGGGGGTATTCCCAGAACCACCAGTTACAAAGTATCCAGGAAAGCGTGTCTGGACAACTATTTACAGGGAAAGCTGCCATTACTTAACCACATTCCCCCTGCGGCTGTCATGACACCAGATGATGCAGTAGTGATTGTATCCATGGCCTGCCGGTTTCCTGGCGGGGCCAACACACCGGAAGCTTTCTGGGAATTGCTGCAGCAGGGTACAGATGCCATCAGTGAAGTTCCTGCCAGCCGCTGGGAAAATGATATTTTCTATGATGCAAGACCTGCCATGCCAGGGAAAGTCAATACCCGCTGGGGAGGATTCGTGGATGACATTGATCAGTTTGATCCTGCCCTATTCGGAATATCACCCCATGAAGCCCCGGAAATAGATCCGCAGCAAAGGTTGCTCCTGGAAACATCCTGGCGGCTGGTGGAAAATGCAGGCTGGAAAAAAGAACAGCTGGCAGGTACTGATACAGGGGTTTTCCTCGGCGTATCGACTAACGATTACCTATATATGAAAATAAAGCTCATTCCAGGCATGGAGAGCTTTAATGCCTACTCCGGGCTGGGTAATGCGAACAGTCTGACCGCTAACCGGATTTCCTACACCTACGACTTAAAAGGCCCCAGCATGGCCATAGATACGGCCTGTTCCTCTTCTCTCACCGCTTTCCATCTGGCAGTACAATCCATCCGAAACGGGGAATGCACACAGGCCATTGCTGGTGGAGTAAATGCTCTATTATCTCCGGGTCCGACCATCACCTTGTCGCAGTTTGGCATGATGTCGCCGGTAGGAAGATGCAAGACCTTTGATGCCAGTGCAGACGGATATGTACGTGCAGAAGGTTGCGGAATGGTCATGCTAAAGCGGAGATCTGCCGCCTTGCGGGATGGAGATCCCATCCTGGCAACGGTACTAGCCAGTACAGCCGGGCAAGATGGTAAAAGCAACGGGATCACCTCTCCTGATGGAGCAGCACAATACCGGCTGATTACCAGAACACTCGCCGAAGCCGGCATCTCCCCGGATACTGTTTCTTTTGTTGAAGCACATGGTACCGGCACAGCCCTGGGTGATCCTGTGGAAATGGAACAACTGGTAAAAACCTATGGGCGGGCGGCAGGCAATATTTGCCATATAGGAGCAATAAAAGCGAATATAGGTCATCTGGAAGCCGGCGCCGGTATCGCAGGATTATTAAAGACGGTGCTGATGTTGCAACATGGCAAAATTCCACCACAGCCACATTTGCAGGAATTAAATCCACGCATACATCTGGAAGGAAGCCGCCTGAAAATCCCTACTGTACTGACCAACTGGGAGTCGGCAGATCCACGGCGCGCTGCCATCAGTTCATTCGGTTTTGGAGGTGCGTTAGCACATGCCATCCTGGAGGAATTCACTCCAATAGGTCCGCAGGTAAAACCAGAACGTCCATTATTTACACAAATACCTTTTATATTCTCCGCCCATTCCACGGATGGACTGTTGCAGCAGGCAGACCAATGGATTGATTTTCTTTCAAAAGATCCGGACATCAGTATTCATGATTTGTGTTTTACTCAGGCGACTACCCGAACGGACCTACGTTATCGTCAGGCATTTCTGACAGATAGTAAAGCCGTTTTAACACAGAAGCTAAAAGCCTTCCGGGAAGGCGTTTTCCAGCACTCTGATATGGTAACAGAAGGACAACGCTGCTTCATTTTCTCCGGACAAGGTGATCAGTACAGAACTATGGGCAGGGAATTGTACTTCCATTTCCCTGCATTCCGCAGGGCTTTTGACCGCTGTGCTGCAGCAGCAGATGATCCGGAAGCAGACTATTCACTGGTAGGCATGATCAATGGAAAAGAAGAAGGATCTTTTCTGTTAGACCATCAATATCAACCTGTACTTTTTGCAGTGCAGTATGCTTTGGGAATTTTACTGGAAGAAAGCGGCTGCATTCCACAACTGTTACTGGGTCACAGTATAGGCGAATATGCAGCGGCCTGTCTGGCCGGATGTTTTGAACCGGAAACAGGTATAGCGATGCTCAAAAAGAGAGCCGCATTATTGACTGCTCTTCCCCGCCAGGGAAATATGCTGACGATTTTCGCAGACGGGGAAACAGTAGCAGCGGCTATTAATCCCTATCCGGAACTCTGTATTGCAGCGATAAACAGCCCTCTCAAAACTGTCATTTCCGGTAGTCCTGATGCCATTAACGAAGTAGCCAACTTCTTCAGCAGTCAGGGTATTGGCATATTCTCCCTAAAAGTATCGCAGGCATTTCACAGTCAATATATGGACCCCATTCTGGAGCCTTACCGGGAATACCTGCAGCAGTTTACCTTCCGTGCACCCTCGAGGAGATGGATTTCTTCCTTACATGGAACAGAAATGACTATGGCCCCGGATGCAGATTACTGGATACAACAAACGCGGCAGGCCGTTAATTTCAGACAGGCGTTGACGTTAATAGCACCCGAAAGCATACGGGAGTTTGTAGAAATTGGTCCGGGTGGCAATACCTTGCTCGCTGTCAGTGAAACCATCGACTGCAGCAATACACAATTACTTCGCACCCTCAATTTCCGGAAGGGCGACAGAACAGAAATCTATTTTCTCCTCGAAGCCCTCTGTCGCATGTACAGCGCGGGAGCACAGATACACTGGGAAAATATACTGCAGGGACAGGCTTTTCCGACGCAGATACCAGGACAGGCATTTCAGCACAAACGTTACTGGCTGGAGGGATTAAGTTCCGATCACCTGACAGCATTAGCAGATCATACCCGTCAGACTCGTGTATCCAGGCAAATACTACGTGATTGCTTTTACCAAATCCGCTGGAATCCTGCCGGCACTATTTCTGCCGACATACCGGAAGAGCTGTTACGTGAAAAAATCAACTGGATCATTGCTGCACCCGCCGGACCTGTTACCGATCAGTTGCTGCAGCGATTAAAAGCTGTTCAGAAAAGTGTATACTGGTTCTGTACAAGCGAATCCAGCGATACCGGCCAATACCGCCCTGATTACCATTTCAACGTACAGGCTGTAAAAGCCGACTATCGGAAAGCATTAGATAAAATAGTTAACCTTCAGCGAACAGAAAATGAACGTGAGTGGAAAATTATTTACGGAGATGCAAGTCTGTCAGAACAGCATTCACCTAGTTCAATAAATCATATATCCGATAGCGTTAGTATGCTCATTCCTTTCCTGCAAGCAGTTAAGGAAAGTGCACTGGTAATGCCTTTATGGCTGCTCACCCGGCATGCACAGCCAGTGCCGGATGCAGGAAAAGACCTGAAGCTGTCAGCCGCCGCGCTATGGGGATTTGGCAAGACTTTATTCCTGGAGCATCCCGAATGGAGAGGTGGCATGATAGATATAAGTAGTCCGGAAGATGTATCTGTATTGCTACATAAAATATTGCAGCCTGGCAGGGAGCATTGTATCACCCTCCGGAAGGGGCAGCAATATGTCACACAGTTGCAACCCATGCCGGAAGTAGCGGCAGCCACCATTTCTCTTCGCAATGATGGCGCCTATATTATCACCGGCGGCTTCGGCGGACTAGGACTAGCCTGTGCATCATGGCTGGCAGGCAAAGGTGTGAAACACCTGATACTATTGGGCCGCAGAGTACTTCCTCCAGCAGAAAGCTGGGCATCCATCACCGCAGAACATCCGGAATACCATGTCATCCGCCAGCTTAGTGGGTTACAACAGGAAGGCATACACGTAGCAACACATAGCATGGATGTGAGAGACAGCAGGGCACTCGCACATATCTTCGAACAGCTGGATGAACAGCAAATACCTGTTCGTGGGGTATTGCATGCCGCCGGCGTCAACTGGTTTTCCAAAGTAATGGACCTGGACAGCAACAAATTAGCCGGTACGCTGCAGATAAAGACCGAAGTCTCCTGGCAGCTGCATCAGCTTACGAAAGAGCGGGACCTCGACTGCTTCCTGTTGTTCTCCTCCGTATCAGCATTATGGGGATCTGTTGACCTTAGTCACTATACTTCCGCCAACTATTACATGGATATGCTCAGTATGTACCGGAAAGGCCTGGGACTACCAGCTACCTGTATCGACTGGGGACCATGGGCAGAAGCAGGCATGAGTGCAGGAGCATACGAAATGCAGGTACTGGAGCAATTGGGGTTCCGGCTGCTGGCCCCTGCAAAAGCGTTATCCTGTATGGAGACTGCCATTGCCAGACACGATCCGTTGTTACTGATCGCAGATATTAACTGGGAAAAATTCAGGCTGTTTACAGAATTCTCGCTGCAGCCATCCCTATTTGGTCAGGTAGTCAAAAGCAATACCGCAGCCACACCAGCCGCCGCCAACCTGGATCACATCCTGAGCAGTACACCCGCAGCCGCCAGAGCTCAGATTGAAGAAGTAGTAAGGCTGGAGCTCCGCATGGTCATGTTGATAGAGTCTATGGATACGATAGATGCCCGTCAGCGCTTTAACTTCCTGGGTATGGATTCGCTGATGGCGATTTCCTTCGTAGCGCGATTGGAACAGTATTTTCATTGCAGGCTGTCGGCGACATTGGCCTACAACTACCCCACCATTGAAGCGGTGACTGATTATATTTTCTCGCTTGTATATGAGAACAGGGATACCATTCAACCAGTTATTACGCAGCTGCCGGAACCACTGCCGGACGCGGTTCCTGTGCCGAAAGCATTTATAGTCATGAATGAAAAAAACAGACCAGTAAAACAGCAGCTGTATTGTTTTCCATATGCCGGTTCCGGCGCCTCCGCCTATTCCCGCTGGGCAGATGCTTTCGGAGAACAGCTGGAAGTGATCGCCGTACAGCCACGTGGTCGGGAAGAGCGGAGTCATGAACCCGCATTCACGGACCTGCAGGCCCTTGTCGCAGATCTGTTGCAGAATTATTCAGATCCTGCGGAGGAGTTTTATTTCTTCGGCCATAGTATGGGCGCATTGATGGCATATGAGTTTTACGTTGCCTTACAGCGTGCAGGCAGGAAGCTGCCCGCAGGATTGATCCTGTCCGGATGTGGCGCTCCGCTGGAAGCAGGTACAGGAACCTTACATCAGCTGGGCGAAGATGCCTTTATAGAAGAAATCCTGAGAAGTTACGGCGATCCCGGTATTGCTGCGGAAAGAAGGAAAGCCTTACAGCATACGAGTGAACTGTTACGTGCCGATCTGCAGGTACTGGAATGTTATCAGCCGGGAGGTATGGAGATAACCATTCCACTGACAGTAGTTGCCGGTCTGCATGACCAGCTGGCGCCAGCTGCAACAGTACGCCGCTGGATGGACCTGGCCACTGATAATTTCTCCATTTGTTATCTGAAAGCAGGCCATGACCTGGTACAGCAAAAAAGTCAGGATCTCATAAAAATTATTTCCTCAGCCATCAAGCAAACATTATGAGTAATACGGTTAAACCATGGTACAATGTATTTGGAGGCCGCTATACCGGCGGGCAGCCACCGTTTTATTGCAGAGAGGAGCTTTCATGGGTAAGGGTACTGGAAGATAATTGGGAAACTATCCGGGATGAAGTCATCGGATTAATGCAGGAGAAGCCCGCCAGATTACGGCCTTATTTCATTAATAAGTCCATGTCTTTTCCACCGAAAAAATGGAAGACCATGGGATTGTATTTCTGGAAATTCACCATGCATGACAACTGCAGAAAATGTCCGGAGACAGTGAAGCTGATGAAGCAGATCCCCAATCTCACCTCTTGTTCCCTCAGTGTATTGGAAGCAGGTTCCAACATCAACCCGCATCAGGGAGATACGGATGCAATTATCCGCTGTCATCTGGGATTATCGGTGCCTGCTACTTTGCCAGACTGCGGGTTTCAGGTATCAAAGGAAATCAGGCCATGGGAAAATGGGAAGGCGCTGCCATTCTGTGATGCCCACACCCATACCGCCTGGAATAACTCCAGGGAGCGGCGGTTAATCCTGATTATAGATGTGATCCGTCCCGAATTTGCCGATCAGCAAAATATGATATGTGCACATGTACTCGCGTCTTCCGCACTACAAATGTTATATCAACGATTTGCCTTCCTCGGACGGCAATCCGGTTACCTGAAGAAAAATCTCTATCATCTGCTGCGATATGCTATCTGGGTAGTATTACCTATACAGCGACTGAAATTTTTCTGATAGGGTAATCATCGAAGATTATTATCTGGCAATAGAAGAGGCCGTCTCATAAATAAATGAGACGGCCTCTTCATCATTTAGCAAAGACGCAGTTATACCTGGTATAACTGCTGCTTTCCAAGCTGCATCATACAGTGATGAATCAATGTTTCCAGATGTCTGATATAAGCAGTACCCAATGCTTTAATCGTGGATTGCTGGAAATGATGGGTGCTGTAGAGCCAGTCTATTACCAGTTCATCATCTGTCACCACACTGTCTATAAAGAGTTTGAACCGCATGGTATAACTTCCGATCAGCTTCAGTTCGGACGAAGTGCCGGTTAAAGCAATCCATTTGTGGTTGCTGCTGACATTATCTATTTGTCCATGATAGTTGAAGATGATATCCCAGGGGTCTTTACCCTGTAATCCGGCTTCTTTGTTGATGTACTTCAACACGCCGAAGCCCAGACCTTTATCAGGCACTTCATTCAGCTGTTTCTTTATAGTGCTGATCAGCGCACCGGTATCTTCTCCGGCGCTGGCATCCAGCGATACAGGCGACAAAGTTGTAAACCAGCCTGTAGTATGACTGATGTCAATATCCGGGCTAATGTCTTCACGGCCATGTTTCTCGAAGCCAATAGACACCCTGCTACTGTCCATCCATTCGGAAAGGGTTAATGCCAGGGCACTTAACAGCAGATCCTTTACTTCTGTCTGGTAGGCCTGAGCCACCTCATGCAAGAGCTTCCGGGTAAGTGATACGTTGAGGCGTACACGGTAGGCCGTCATTTCATTGATTCGTACCAGACCTTCGTAATGTTTGTCAGTAGGCAAAGGATGATATTGATCTGTTGCCTGCTGCCAGTAATCACGCTGTGATAATAAGCATTCGGTTTGTCCATAGTGCTGTAAAGCATTGTACCATTCCCTGTAAGAACTGCTTTTCGACACCATCGACACTTCTTTTCCCGCCAGCAGATCCCCCAGCAGACGATCCAGATCATCAAATAAGATACGCCATGACACTACATCCACACCTAAGTGGTGAATCGCCACCAACAAGCGGTTGGAAGGGATCTTTTCCGGAGTCAGGAACAACACCGCACATACCAGCTTACCATCTTTCATGCTGAGACTGTGTTTATACTTATCCTCCCAGAAAATAATTTCTGCGGCCAGATTGTCTTCTGATGTGGATCGCAGGTCCACCACTTCGATCGTACCATTGTCATTACCATACCATTGCTGCCATTGGCCCGAACTGTTACTATAGGCAAACCGCAGGCTGTCATGGAAGCTTATCAGGTGCGTGATGGCAGCTGACAATATTTCCACGTCAATGGCCTTGTTAATCTCAACGGGCAGACTTTGAATAAAATGATCGGAAACATTACTATCATCTGAGAGATACCATTGCTGTACCGGTAACAGTCCACATTCACCGCTCAGGTATCCCTGTTCGCCGGTGATGCGTTTGACTTCCTGACCCGCCAGCAAGGTGGCCAGTTCCGCAATTGTTTGATGCATGAACAGGTCCCTCGGCTGCAGCACATAACCATAGTGTTTAGCCCGGTTCACCACCTGAATGGTGATAATGGAATCCCCTCCCAGCTCAAAGAAATTATTGTGTACACCGATGGCTGACACACCCAGCAGTTCCTGCCAGATAGTAACCAGGTGACGTTCTGTTTCATTACGCGGCGCCTCCTGTGTGGTATTTGTAACCTGCACCTCTTTAACAGCGTCCAGTAATGCTTTCTTATCCACTTTTCCGCTGGAGGTGGTAGGCAGTGATAACAGTTCTATCAATTGCGCAGGCACCATATAATCCGGCAGCCTTCCTCTGAGGAAATGGAAGATATTTTCTTTGTTTATGGTATCATTGCTGAGCACATAACCGATGAGCTGTTTATTACCATTATCATCAGCTTTCACTAATACAACCGCTTTGCTGATTTTTTCATGCTCTTCCAGTACATTTTCTATCTCACCCAATTCAATACGATGGCCTCTGATTTTCACCTGTTCGTCTCTGCGGCCCAGGTATACTAGGTTGCCGTCTGGCAGCCAGCGGACCATATCACCTGTTTTATAAAGGCGACCTTCTCCGAATGGGTTAGTGATAAAACGTTCATTCGTTAACGTTGTCCTGTTCAGATACCCACGGGCTACCTGTACGCCTCCAATGCACAGTTCTCCTACTCCACCCAGCGGCACCAGATCATTACCCTCATCCAGCACATATAACGGTACGTTCGCCACCGGTTTCCCGATCACCACCATATTATCGTCCAGTACCGGCCTGTCGGTCAGACTGGCACATACAGTGCCTTCCGTAGGCCCGTAAGCGTTAATTAACCGGATACCTTTTGATTGTATGTAGAGCGCCAGACTTCTGCTCAAAGGCTCACCTGCTGATACTATCGTGTGCAGGCATCCCAGGCTGTCTTTCATCGCATTCAGATAAGAAGGTGGTAATACAGCCACTGAAATGGTGTGCCTATTGACCAGCGCCTCCAGCATGGCACCGGAAAGCAGTGTTTCTTTTTCTGCCAGTACCAGACATCCTCCGCTGAGTAAGGTGTTGAATATTTCGTAGCAGGCGGCATCAAAACCAACAGATGCAAACTGAAGGGTCTTCATACCTGGCTGCAGACGCAGCTCTTCCTTCATGGCACGTGTCAGGTTCACCACACTGCCATGTTCCACCATCACGCCTTTAGGTGTGCCGGTAGAACCGGAAGTATAAATGAGATAGGCCAGATGGCCGGCAGTAACCGCACTGTTTCGCAACAGTGATACCGGCATGCGTTGCAGCTGATCTGCCATAACATCTACCTCAATAATGCTGCGCTTATCATTCAAAGGCAAACCGTTCCGGCAATTACGACTGGTGATAATAATACTGGCCGAAGTATCTTCCAGTATATAAGCAATACGTTCCTGCGGGTATTCGGTATCGACCGGCACATATGCCCCTCCTGCTTTGAGTATGGCCAGGATGGCGATAATCATTTCAGGAGAACGTTCCAGGAAAACCGGCACCAGCTTTTCTGTTGTTACGCCTTCTACCCGTAAATAATGGGCCAGCTGGTTTACACGTTCATTCAGCTCCTGATAGGTTATCTCCGTGTCTCCGAATACCAAGGCCGCCGCATTCGGTGCGAGTGCCACCTGTTCTTCGAAGATATCCACGATCGTCTTATGTGCATCAGCGGAGTAATCTCTGCGCTTGTCGTTAAACGTTACCAACAGCTGATGCCGCTCTTCCTGACCGAGCATATCCAGCTCACTGAGCGGCTGCTCCGGTGCATTCGCCACTGCTTCCAACAGATGGTGATAGTAATTCAGCAAACGGAGGATCGTTTCTCTTTTAAACAAATCTATGCAATATTCTACATCTATCTGTAAGCCGTCTTCTCCTTCCTTCACAAAGAAACTCATATCAAAGAGGCTGGTGGATGCTGTATAAGGCTCTTCAGATATTACCACCCCAGCTAAATCCAGCGCCGGCATTTTCGGCGTATTCTGTAACATAAATACCACCTGGAATAAGGGGTTTATGCTGAGATCACGTTTATCCAGCACTGCTTCCACTACCTTTTCAAAAGAAACATCCTGGTTCATATAGGCGTTCAGGGTAGTTTCCTTTACCTGCTGCAGGAAGAGATGGAAAGGCATATCTCCTTTGAGATGTGATCTCATTACAAGTGTGTTCACAAAGAAACCTATCATTTCTTCTGTTTCTTCCTGTGTTCTACCTGCAACACCACTTCCTATGGAGATGTCTTCCTGCCCACCATAACGACACAGCATTACCTTAAAGACAGCAAGCAGTGTCATGAAGAGCGTAGCGCCCTGTTGCTGGGAAAGATTGTTTAACTTCTCAACTAATAATTTATCAATATTAAATTCTACAGTAGCTCCCCTGGTACTCAATACCGGCGGCCGTTCATAGTCTGTAGGCAGACTCAATTCCCCGCTGCCGGCCAGTTGTTCTTTCCAGTATGCCAATTGTTTATCCAACAGGCTGCCGGTTATATATTTCCGCTGCCACAGCGCATAGTCGGCGTATTGCAAAGGCAATGGCTTCAACTGAACAGATATATCCGCTGCATAGGAGTGGTACAAAGTAACCAGTTCCTTTATCAGATTACCTACTGACCAGCCATCAGAAGCGATATGGTGAATGATGAGTGCCAGCACATGTTCTGTTGCATCCAGGCGAATGAGGTGTGCCCGCATCATATAATCTGCTGACAGATCAAAAGGCTGGCCTATCAGAGCAGTGATGCTTTCCTGCAATGCTACAGGCGTTTCCATTGTATGCAGCTGCCAGCGGTCTTTATTCAATATATGCTGACCAGCAACGCCGGTGATACCATTGATTTTTATAACAGTACGGAGCGCTTCATGACGGGATACGATCATTTGTAAAGCCGATTCCAGCGCAGTGGCGTTTAAGTTGCCTTTCAACCGTAAAGTAGCCACCATGTGATACTGCTTACTACCCTGCAAGCGGTCGATGAACCATAAACGTTCCTGGCCGAAAGAAAGCGGGATATGTGAAGGCCTGGACACAGCCGTAATCGGCGGCAATAATGATCCTTCCTCTTTGTTTTGCAGGTGGGCCGCCAGTTGTGCAATAGTAGGATATAAGAAGAAATCCTTTACTGTCAGATCCGCCTGTAACTGTTTGCGTATCGCAGAAACAACACGGGTGGCCAGCAGGGAGTGTCCTCCGAGTTCAAAGAAGTTATCTGTAACGCCTACACGTTCCACACCAAGTAAACGCTGCCAGATGGCTACCAATGCGGTTTCTTCGGGCGTAACGGGTGCCTGGTAACCGCCCTGATGCTTCTGCTCCATATCTTCCCATTCACTCAGGAACTTACGATCTGTCTTACCGTTCGTTGTCAGTGGCAGATACTGCAAGGCGAAGAATGCGGATGGCACCATATATTCCGGCAACCTTTTCTTCAGCAATTGCTGTATTTCTTTTTGCAGGATGGTACAGATATCCCCAAACAATGGGATATTGGCTTTTACGGTCTCTCTGGCATCATTGTAAGGCTGCGCTATAAAGCCGGTATACGGTGTGCGTTCCAGCAGTACATTCATTTTCATCGGATCATCATGCAGCAGGAAACGGCAATGATACCCTTTTGATTTTGCCGCTGACAATACTGCATTTACGGCAATAGTCTCTGCGTCAGGTGCTGCCATAGCGTTCACCAGGTCACGTACCTGGAGCGCTGATTTGTCATCCAGGGCTTGTGCCAGCATCCGTTCCTTCCATAAACGCGGGTTAGGCACATCCTTCAGCGCGATGGTCGCAGTATTATTGTCCAGTTGTTCCTGAACAGCTGCACTGTTCCAGGGTTGCCAACGAGGCTCCCATGTTTCCTTTTCAGTACCAACATGTACTATGACAGTATAGCGGTATAAGCTAAGCTCATTGATGAAGTCACCCTGCTTCCACAAGATCTCTACATGCGTGATCTCCGGATACTGTGCACGCAATTGGTAGAAATAGGCAGGTGAAAAACAAAGCTCTTCTTCTTTCAGAACTTCCTGGTCTGCATGCCAGATAAAATCTTTAACAGCAGTACTGTCCTGCATTCTGTCCAACTGCAAACGGCGTTTGAAAGATGGCAGAAGACGCAGATCACGCACATCCCCTATCACAATATGCCCCTTGCCTTTTAACAGCCTGATAGCTTTAGCCAGTACATCAGACATATACCCGGCTCCCGGGAAATACTGAATAATAGAGTTCAGTACCACCAGGTCTATTGTTTCAGATGCAGGCAGTGCTACTTCATGTGCCGCACAAACGTTTAGTTCAGTATCAGGATACCTGCGCAGCTGTTTGTTGACATGCTGCTGCAACTGACCTGTAGACACCGGGGAGAAGTCTGTTCCGATATATTTGCTGATATGGTCTGCCAGCTGATAGTAGATCAATCCTGTTCCACAGCCTATTTCCAATACACGCTCAGGTTTCAGCCCCAGGATCACTCCCGCAATATCATTCAGCCATTTCCGCATCTGATCAGCAGGGATTGCCCCACCGGTAAAACTATCGTTCCAGCCGGTGATGTCGAATTCAGGGTCAGCTATTACGATATCTTCAGGTTTGGAGAAAGCCATTTCATACAGCTCTTTCCAGTTGGCCACCTGATGCTCAAACAACTGCTGTTCCTTCAGTAATACCTGCGCTGGTTCGGGCACATAATAGGCCGCCAGCCTTTTGTCGCCGGATGGTTGTTGTTTCACTACCACGCAGCTGTTGGCAATAGTATCCAGCTCGTTCAGGGTACGTTCTATCTCGCCGGGTTCTATACGGAAACCACGGATTTTTACCTGATCATCTATCCTGCCAAGATATTCCACGGTACCATCGGCCAGCCACCGGGCCTTATCACCGGTGCGGTATAACCTTGCCCCGGGTGTAGTGCTGAATGGATCGGCGATAAATTTCTCCTGGGTAAGCGCTGGCTGATTAAGGTATCCCAGCGATACCCCAGCTCCGCCTACATAAAGCTCTCCCGGCACTCCTACCGGCACTAAACGCTGCCGGCTGTCCAGCACATACGCCTGCCTGTTGGCTAACGGGCGTCCGATTGGAATGCTGACGCCGGCAGAGATAGCAGCTAACGGGTAAGTGAGGGAAAAGGTAGTATTTTCCGTAGGTCCGTAACCGTTAATAACAGTAATATGCGGATGTGCGGCCAGGAATTTCTGCACATGTATTTCTGACAATTTTTCTCCTCCTGCCAATACCACATTCAATCCCTCAAAAATATTGATATCATCATCTATAAGCTGATTAAACCAGCTTGCCGTAAACCACATCATGGTTACTTTCCTGCTTTGCATTTCCTGGCGAAGCAGCCTGTTATCCAGCAAATGTTTTTCCGGACAAAGGACCAGTTGCCCGCCATTGAGTAACATGCTCCAGTATTCAAAAGTGGTGGCATCAAATGACGGGGAGCCTGTAGACAACAGTACATCGTCGTTTGTCATAGAGACAAAGCCCGCGCCCTTTACAAGGCTGGTTACGTTCCGGTGTGTTACCATAGCCCCTTTGGGTCTTCCGGTAGATCCGGAAGTGTATATCACATATGCCAGAGAATCAGGTCCGGTGGATATCTTCAACTGTCCGTCCGGCTGACCGGTCACCAACTCACTGAGGTTGTCCAGGCAGATGAATGTGGCGGCCGGGGCTGCAGCCCTCAACAACGCTTCATTCGCGGCAGTAGTGATCACCAGCTTGCCGGCGATATCCTCCAGCATATAGGTAATACGCTCTGCCGGATAAGTCGCGTCCACCGGTACATAAGCAGCACCCGCCTTCAGTATGGCCAGGATACTTATTATCAGTTCAGCTGATCTGCCGAGGCATACCGGCACCATTGTATTTTCTTTGACCCCATTGGATATGAGGAGATGCGCCAATTGCGATGAAACTTTATCCAGCATCCGGTAGGACAGCTTCTGCGTCTCAAATACCAGCGCGGTTGCATCAGGCGTAAGCCTGGCCTGTTCTTCAAACAGTTCAACAATTGTTTTATCAGCAGGATAAGACGCTGCTATACCACTAAAGGACAACAGTTGATCCTCTTCCACCTTACCGAGCATATTCAGTTCACTGATGGGCAACGCCGGATTTTGAACAATCGCCCGCAGCAGCGCCACGTAATGGTCCATCATTTTGCGTATAGTCCTCTCCGTGAACAAGTCAATACAATATTCAAGTTCCACCACTGTTCCATATGGCTGCACACTTATTGACCAGAAGAGATCAAACAGGCTGGTGGTGTGGTTGATACGCTGTCTTTTGAGCATTACCTCGCCCAGTCGTAACTCCGGAATATCGGGGATATTCTGTAAGGCAAACATCACCTGGAATAAGGGATTTTGGCTGACATCGCGGGCACCTACCACTGCTTCCACCACCCGTTCAAAAGGAACCTCCTGGTGTTCGTAGGCATCCAGCGTTGTCTGGCGCACCTGTTGTAAAAAGCTGTCAAACGCAGGATTACCACCCAGATCACTTCTCATCACCAGTGTATTTACGAAGAAGCCTATCAGTGATTCCGTTTCCTGTTGCAACCTGCCTGCAATACCACTACCTACAGCGATATCCTCCTGTCCGGTGTAGCGATAGAGCAGCACTTTAAAAGCGGCCAACAGTAACATATACAGCGTACTCTCCTGTTGCTGGGCCAGCGTTTCCAGCTGACGCGTTAATGTTCTGTCTATTCTGAAAGTGATCAGGTCCCCTCTGGTACTATTGATAACAGGACGTTCAAAATCAGTAGGCAATTTCAGCGCGGGTATATCTTTGAGTTGATTTCTCCAGTAGTCCACCTTTCTCCCCAGCAGTTCGGAATTGAGGTAATCCCGCTGCCAGATGGCGTAGTCAGCGTATTGAATGGGCAATACTTCCAAAACCGGCTCCCGCTTTGCAATATATGCGTTGTAGAGTTCCAATAACTCCTTTACCATCACAGACAAAGACCAGCCATCAGAAGCGATATGGTGCATCATCAATACCATCACATGTTCTTCCGGAGCAAGGGGAACGAGGTACACGCGCAGCATATGGTCCTTTGACAAATCAAACGGAACAGTAATAAGGCCATTGATAAAAACCTGCGGGTCTTCCTCATAAACAGACTTGTCTATTACTGACAGTTGCCACTGATTTTTTTCCAGCACATGCTGATAAGCTGATTCTCCTTCCTGTATAAAAACTGTACGAAGTACTTCATGCCTGTTGACGATATTACGCCATGCATATTCCAGCGCAGTAGTATTCAGGGCACCTTTAAGGCTGAATGTTGCGGGCATATGGTATTGCACGCTGCCTTCCAGCTGATCGATGAACCACAAACGTTCCTGGCTATACGATAAAGGAATATGTTCCGGCCTGATGGCAACGGTGACAGATGGCAGTAATCCGCCTTTCTGCTGTTGCTGCAGCCAGGTAGCCAGCTTTTCTACCGTTGGATGGTCGAACAGGTCTTTCACAGAAAGTTCTGTTTCCAGTTCTTTGCGTACGGCAGATACCACGCGGGTAGCCAACAGGGAATGGCCTCCCAGTGTAAAGAAGTTATCCTGTATACCGATGCGGTCTACTCCCAGTAAACGCTGCCAGATGGCTGTCAGCTGACGTTCTATCGGTGTAGCAGGTTCCTCGTGACTGATAGTCTGATCGTCTTGTACGTCTTCCAGGCTACTTAACAGCTTACGGTCTGTCTTTCCATTACTGGTTAAAGGCAGCTGACTTAATGCAATCAATGCAGACGGCATCATATATTCAGGTAGCTGTTTCTGTAATGACTGCCGGATATCTTTTTCACTGATGGCTCCCAATGCTGTGTTCACAACATAATAACCTACCAGCTTCTTCTCTCCTGTCGGAGATTGTTTCACCACCACGCTGCTGGCGGCAATGCCGTCCAGCGAATTCATGGCCCGCTCTATCTCTCCCGGCTCAATACGATAGCCACGGATCTTCACCTGATCATCTGCTCTGGAGGTGTATATAATACTTCCTTCCGGCGACCAACGGCAAAGGTCACCGGTACGGTACCAGCGACCATCCTGGCCCTTCAGCACCACAAATTTTTCAAGCGTCAGTTGTTCATTGTTGATATATCCTGCAGAAACACCATCTCCGCCTATATATAATTCCCCATCCACGCCAACGGGCACCAGTTCTCCGTTCTGATCAAGGATGAGCGCTTTGGTATTGGCCAGGGGGCGACCGATAGGAACTGTAACAGCATGGGTATCCAGGCTGTCAATCGGATAACTGGTAGCATATACGGTCGTTTCTGTAGGTCCGTATACATGTACCAGCTTACCGGGGCCATAGGCCGCCAACGCCTTTTTCACATGATATACTGATACCTTTTCGCCGCCAAACAATACTTTTCGCAACGGACGAAGGCCTTCGATACTACTGTCCACAAAACTGTTGAACAGGGCCGTAGTCATGAAACATACAGTGATCTGTTCTTTGCGTATGATGGATGATAATTCCAGCGCATCGGAGGCAGCCGCATCCCGTATCATACATAAACGGGCGCCCCTGAGCAGGGTGTTGAATATATCATAAGTAGATCCGTCAAATGCATAGTTGGACCACTGCAACACCTGATCGTTTGGCTGAATGGCAATTACGCCCGGTTCAAATACCAGTTTCGTGATATTTTTATGGTTGACGGCAATACCCTTAGGACGGCCGGTTGTACCGGAAGTGTACATGATGTTCACCAGCGCATCGTGGTTTGTTTTGATACCCGTAGCTGCAGTGGTAAAACCCTTTGCACCCGTTATATCAATACCTTCAGCCGCTGACAAGCCCATGGCTTCAAAGAGTGTATTATCTGTAAACAGCACCTTTGCAATGCCTGCATCCTCCATCATCATACGGATACGGGCACCCGGATAGCCGGTATGGAAAGGAACATAAGCCGCACCGGCTTTAAGAACGCCCCAGATAGCCACGATCATATCAAGGCCGCGATAGGACAACAATCCTACTTTGTCTCCGGGTCTTATACCTTCTGCCAGCAGGTAATGCGCTACCTGGTTGGCCTGCTCGTTGAGTGAGTGGTAGCTGAGCTGCTTTCCATTGAAAGAAACGGCAACTGCATCCGGCGTAGCCAGCACCTGGGATTCAAATAATTCCACTACGGTTTTGTATGCCGGATAATCATGGTGTGTGGCATTAAAGGAATGCAGCTGCTGCTTTTGCTCTGTTTCACTCAGCAGCTTAATTTTATGCAGCGGTAAGGTTGGCTGGTTCACCACCTCACTTAGTATGGCCTCGTAATGCTGCATCATTTGCCGGATGGTAGCCTCTCTGAAGAGATCAGTGGAATATTCAACCATTAATGATATACCATCAGGAAGGTCTTGCGTGGCCAGGGTAATATCAGCGATACTGGTTTGACGTACTACCGGTTCATAAGCCACCTGTACATCTCCGAGACGGATATCAGCGGCATTGGGTATATTCTGCACCGTAAACATCACATGGAGCAATGGATTATCCCCCCTGCTCCCTTTGTCTGCAGCAGCTTCCGTTACTTTATTAAAAGGTACATCCTGGTATTCGTGTGCATCCAGAACTGTGCTGCTTACTTTTTTCAACAGTTCGCTGAATGAAGGTCTGCCACTCAGGTCTGAGCGAAGCACCAATGTATTGGCAAAGAAGCCCAGCAATGGCTCTACTTCCCGCTCGGTTCTTCCTGCAATGGCACATGCTACAACGATGTCTTCCAGGCCGCTGTAACGGGACAATAATACCTTGTAGGCGGTGAGCAGCGTGGTAAACAATGTCACTCCCTGCTGACGGGACAATTGCCGTATCCGGGCCGACAGTGTTTTATCTATCCGCATTTCAGTTGCCGCACCACGGGTGCTTCTGTTTACCGGCCGTTCAAAATCCGTTGGCAGCAGCAGTGGTGTTGCTCCTTTCAGTCTGTTTTTCCAGTAAGCTTCTTTTTCTTGTAGTAAGGCATCTTTCAGGTAATGACGCTGCCAGATAGCATAATCCTTATATTGTATGTTCAGCGATGGTAAGGCTGCAGTATGGTTTTCCCGGTATGCAGTGTATAAAATTGCCAGTTCATTGAACAGTACTCCTGCTGACCAGCCATCGAACACAATATGATGCACGGCCAGCACCAGCACATATTCCATATCAGTGATGCGGATGAGGGCTGCGCGGAGCAGGTTATCCTTAGCCAGATCAAAAGGCGTGTATACAAAATCGGATATAAATGCCTGCAGTCTGGCAGGATCAGCTTTCAGCAACGGATCATCGATGGTGGCCATCTGCCACTCGTAGTTGTCCAGGATACGCTGATATGGCTGCCCATCGGCCTGTTCTATGACGGTGCGCAGCACTTCATGACGGCCCACAATCTTCTGCAGTGCATGTAACAGAGCGGCATTGTCCAGATTTCCTTTCAGTCTTAATACAGCCGGAAGGTTGTATTGTACGCTGCCTTCCAGTTGGTCTACAAACCATAAACGCTCCTGGTTAAACGACAATGGAATGTTGGCAGGTACAGGCTGCCGGCCAATACCGGCCACCAGCGCTTCTTCCCTGCGTACTTCTGATGCAGGAATCTGGTCAGTCAGCTGACCGTTCATTTTCCCTTGCCGACCATTTACATATTTGCTATGGGGAGCTTCTACCGGTGCAGGAAGCATGGGAACGGGTTCCGGTGTTACGGTCACCGGCACATTACCGCTCAATTGCTGCTGCATCATCAACAACTGCAGTTGCTGTGCCATTACATTCACCTGACTTTGCAACAGCTGTAAGGTTTCTGATGCTATGCCGGCTGTCTTCCCATTTACAGGTGGCAGCAAAGGTGTTTCAGGAGTAATGGACGGCACTTCCCGGGTCACTACCGGCGACGCAGCAGGTAAAGGTGCTGGCGTGGTAATTACCGCATGAGCAGCGATATAATCAGCTATCAATGTAACAGTGTCCATTTTCTCAAACAATAGCCTCATGGAAATACTCAGGCCATATTCGCTCTCTATACGTTTTACCATACTGGCCAGCACTAATGAATCGGCGCCCAGTAAGAGTAATGGCGTATCAACATTGATATCTGCCGGTGCTATTTTCAGCAACTCACCCAGCATATCTACCAGGAAGGTGGTAATAGCAGTCTGACTACCGGCAACCGGGGCTGCGGTATGATGATTGAGTGACATGTTTACAGCTGGTGTAGTGGTAACAGGGATTGTTTTTATTTCATTTTCCTTTATCCAATAACGCTGACGCTGGAAAGGATATACAGGAAGTTGTATTTTATGATAATGGCCCTGGTCAAAGAATCCAGACCAGTTAACAGGGATCCCTTTAGTGTATAAAGCGAGTAGACTATGCAGCATGGTGTTCCATGCAGACTGTGATTCCCGCATACTCGGCAGCAGACGGCCTTCATCAGCCGGCACTGTCAACTGCGCCATAGACAGCAGATGTGGTTGCGGACCTACTTCCAGGAATATATCAGCACCAAATTCCTTTATCGCCTTCATACTTTTTGAGAACTGCACCGGTTCCAGGATATGATTACACCAGTAGGCAGCAGTGGTTATTTCCTCCCGGATGATATTTCCGGTAACATTGGATACCAGCGGTATAGCCGGCATATGAAAACGGATGTTTTCTGCCACCTGCCGGAAAGCCGCTATCACAGGCTCCATCAGCCTGGAGTGGAATGCATGCGAAACCGTCAGTTCGCGGTGGCTGATGCCTTTCTGTTTTAAAGCTGCCACCACCTCGGCTACTGCTTCTTTTTCGCCGGAAATAACGGTAAGGGCCGGGCCATTGATAGCAGCAATAGACAACGCAGCACCATATGGCTGGATAGCCTCCTTCACCTCATTTTCCGGAGCAAATATCATCGCCATAGCACCGGGTGTGGAAACAGCCTGCATCAGACGGGCTCTTTCCGTGATGAGTTTTAAACCATCATCCAGGGAAAATACACCGGCTGCATATGCAGCTGCATATTCTCCTACACTGTGACCCACCACTATAGCCGGTGTGACACCCCATGATTTCCATACTTCTGCCAGCGCGCAGCCAAGCGCAAATAAAGCCGGTTGTGTGAATTGTGTTTCCCGGAGCAGGGCATTACCCGCTTCCCTGTCGTTTTCATAAAGGAGGGTTATCAGCGAGATATCCCATTGTGTTTTCAGCCAGGCGTCACAGTGGTTAATCACTTTTCTGAATACTTCATTCACCTCATACAACTCCCTTCCCATGTTCCAATACTGGGAACCCTGACCTGTAAACAGCCAGGCTACTTTTTCAGGAGCCATGGCATGGCCATACAGGAGCGTCTTTGTCATTTTCCCGGATACGTAATTATCCAGGCATTCTTTTGCGGCGGTATTGTTGCCAACGTGAAAGGCTATACGATGCGGGAAGCTGTCACGGGACATAGCACTGCTGTAAGACAGATCGGACAGGGCTAATGCCGGATCCCCCAGCAGACCAGCATAACTGGCTGCCAGTTCTTTCAGCGCTGCCGGAGTTTTGGCAGATAATACAACAGGATAGGCAGGTTTGGCTGCCGCCGGAACAGTATGATCTTTTGCAGGTACCGCTTCTTCCAGGATCACGTGCGCATTGGTGCCGCTAAGGCCAAATGCACTCACTGCACCATATCTTTTGCCATTTACAGGCTGCCAGGGTGTTAATGCATTAACCACGCGTACGGCCATATTATTCCAGGGGATAAAGCGGTTGGGTGTCTGATAATGAAGCGTAGCAGGTATCTTCCGGTGTTGCAGACAAAGGATCACCTTAATCAACCCCGTCACACCAGCAGCGGCTTCCAGGTGACCAATATTGCTTTTCACAGCACCTAACATTAATAGTTCTGTAGCGGTGCGTGTACCTCCATATACAGCATTCAGGGCCTGTACTTCCACAGGATCACCCAGGCGGGTACCGGTACCATGTGCTTCGATATACTGTACTGCTTCAGGAGCAATACCGGCATTTTGTAAAGCCTTGTGCAGCAGTTGTTGCTGTGCTACCCCATTAGGCGCTGAGATACCATTGCTTAAACCATCATGGTTTACTGCGGAGCCGCTGATAACCGCCAGTACATTATCTCCATCGGCCAGGGCATCGCTCAGTCTTTTCAGTACTACGATACCAGCACCTTCCCCTCTCACATAGCCGTCGGCGTTATCATCAAATGTTCTGCACGCACCTGTAGGAGAAAGGGCGTTCATCTGGCACAGCTTTACGGTGGAATCCGGCGACAACATCAGGTTAACGCCGCCCGCCAGGGCCAGTGAACAGTTGTCATGCAGGAGGCTCTTACATGCCTGGTGTATACTCACCAGGGAAGAAGAACAGGCTGTATCCAGTTGTATTACAGGACCGTGAAAATCCAGCAGATACGCCACTCTTCCTGCAGCAATGCTTCTTTCTGTACCAAGCCCTGTAAATGCGTCTTCAAAGTAGGTAGCATCGTTGTTTGCACGGATAAGTTGCTGATAATCGTCAGCGCCCATACCGATAAACACCCCGCTGTCACTGCCTCTCAGTGAGGAAGGACGAAGTCCTGCATGCTCCAGTGCTTCCCAGCATACTTCCAGCAGCAGGCGCTGCTGAGGGTCCATGGCGGCTGCTTCTTTGGGAGAGATCCCAAAAAAGAGGGGATCAAATTTATCGACATCTTTAATAAAACCACCTTCGCGGGTATACATCTTTCCCCGCATGCCGGTGGCAGTATCATAATAAGCATCCATATCCCATCGGTCTGACGGTACCTGGGTGATAGCATTTTTCTCTGAGATCAACAGTTGCCAGAAGTCTTCCGGAGAGGATACATTACCCGGAAACCGGCAGCCAATACCGATGACCGCTACCTTCTCTTCTATCTCAGCGACCTTCTTTTCTTCTTCCTTCACCTGCGGGGTCCTTCCCGAGAAATGAGTGGCAAGGCTACCTACATTAGGATAGCTATAGATGACGGTGTTATCTACAGGCGTTTGTAAAAAATCTTCCAGGTCATTCGCCAGGGCAACAGCCTGCATGGAAGTGATACCGTATTCTGTGAAAGTCCTTGCCTGTACCAGTTCTGCGGCAGATAGCTGTAAATGCTGTTTCAGCCAGTTTTCCAGCCAGGTACCTATTTTCGTTTCCCGTTCATGGAGTTCCTGGTCCGTTATGACTGCTATTGTTTTATTATCACTCGCAGCAGCTATGGCTGCAATGTCTTTATCATAGACACCCTGACGGTATTCATCTGAAAAAAGATAACGTTTTACTTTTCCGCTGGTTGTTTTAGCTATTTTGCGGACAGGCAGTACATGTTTTACTTCCAGCCCGAGTCTGGCGGCAACAAAACGTTTGATGGACCTTGCCAGCGGTGCAAACTTCTCTATGCTCAGTTTGTACATGACAAATATTACGATATCTTCGGAAGATTCGTCTTCATTGGGCACGCCACAAGCCAGCACCTTTCCGGTTTCAATATCGTCCATCGTTTCCAGCATCTGTTCAATATCATGCGGATAAACATTCTGCCCATTGACAATAATGATATCCTTCACTCTTCCTACCGCATACAAATAGCCATTCAGCATAAAGCCGGTATCACCTGTATTCAGCCAACCTTCCTTGATCACAGCATGGGTGGCAGCTTCATTATTGTAATACATCTGCGTAACACTTGGGCCATACACCCATATAATACCGATACCACCTTCCTGTAAGATCTCTCCTTTTTCATCGGTGATTTTAATATCGGTATTGGCAATCAGCCTGCCGACATTGACGATCTCCATATTATCTGCAGTGCGCTGCTGTTCCAGCATACCTGGTTCAGAGATGTAACGTCCGATAGTGATGGCTTCCCTGCGAACAAAAACACTCTCCAGTAATGTATCGGCAGGGGCAAAAGTAACAATGAGGGTACTTTCAGCGAGTCCATAGGCAGGGCGCATCGCTGTGGGCACTAATCCATATTTTGATAAGGTGTCGAGGAAAGTACGGCAGAGTGTACCTGAAATAGGCTCTGCACCGTTGATGATCACCTGCAGACAGGACAGGTCGAGTCCTTCCGCTTTATCATCGGAAAATTTATCGAGGTAATATTTATAGCCAAAGTTGGGCGAACCGGTTATAGTGGCACGGTGCTCCGATACTTTTTGCAGCCATAACAAAGGATGTCGTATAAACAGATCCGTTGGCATCAGGAAATGCTGTGCGCCATTGGCAATCGGATACAGGTGAAAAAAGATCAACCCCAGGTCGTGTGTAAGCGGCATCCAGCTCAGGCGACGGTCTGTTATATTGTCGTGAGTGGGTAAAGCAGAAAAGATGTTGGCAATCAGATTACTGTGTTTCAGCACCACGCCTTTCGGATTGCCTGTGGAACCGGATGAAAACTGTATAAAAGCAATATCATCGGTAGTGGCAGGATATACGATGCCGGAAACATCGCTTATCTGTGCATCTTCTGTAAACAAAGTGCTGTCAGCGAAAGGTATTTCACCGGGAGATTTTTTATGATGCATCTTTTCGTAGGATGCCCTGCTGGTAAGCAGATAAGGATGATGGAGCAGTTGCCATATCCGGAACAGTTTCTGTGCATTTTCACCCTGATAGGTAACGGCTACCGGCACTGGTATGATCCCACCCAGGATACATGCCCAGAAGAACTGTATAAATGTTTTATTGTCTTCTATCTGTAATACTACTTCATTTCCGGGCTTCACACCCTTTTCCTGGAGGTAAGCCAGCAATGATCTGGCACTGACATAAAGCTGGTGATAAGACAGGAATTCTTCTTTACTGGCGCCTGAAATAAAGGTGACACCTTTATCCAGGTTATCTTTCTGTGCTATCAGCAATGCTGATAGTGTTGTCTGAGGGAACGATGCGTTTGTCATATATACTGGCTATTTTATTTACTATCGGTACCGGGATTAACCATACAGGGGATTACCGGTAAATTGATTCAATATTTTTTCGTATATGCGTTACATTTATATCATTGTACAAACAGGGTCATTGCATATGCATGGTCATTTTTATGCATAGCAAAGCCGTTCCGGTTAACTAGCAGTGTTAACCAGGTTTGTATTCAGTGCGGATATTTTTAGACAAAATGCTACACGCATCACCTGTACCGGGGTACAGCCAATGTGCGGATCATAAATGGAAGTGGATAAAATGTGCTATTTAAAATAGTACAAAATGGTACCGGTTTTTTTCCGGTGGATTTCATAACGATACTTACGAATGGTTTCCTTGTATTTTGAGTGGTTTCATAAATTAATAAGGGTTCTTTAAAAGAGGTACTTTGTTTTCATTGATGGAATCGGGTAATCTGTATACGCTACACTAATAATGGAAACGCCAATCAGGGGGCATTGTTGGCAATTAAAAACGCTTATTTATTCTGGTGGTCCAACCAGTTTAGGTGTATAATTAATGTAAAACCATCACTTAAAAAAGGGTATTCGTGAATTACAGACAATCACTGCACTTTCGTTATTGCACGTTTCATTTAGGAAACTGACATATTGATTATTAAGAGAGCATAGCATAGTCCGGTTTCATAGGAACAACTCTTCTGGCATCTTTTAAGTGATATCAGTTCACTGCATTAAAAAATTTGTGTAGTAAAATAAGCAAATAAATATGAAATCGCCAAAACTCCCAGATTAAATAAAAAACATTTCGCGTTTATATACACTACGCTCAAAACAGTTAGAAACAGCAACAATAAATACATTGTATCCTTAGAAATATTAAAATCCATCCCTCCTCCTTTTAAAACTGTTCACGCTTTTAACAATTCCGAAGGCGACTGCCCGAACTGCTTTCTGAAGGCAAAAGAAAAATGCGATAAATCCTCGAAGCCCAAATCCAGATAGATATCATTAGGGCGTTGTCGTTTTTGAGTAATCAGGGAATAGGCTTCCTGCAAACGGCGCTGCTGCAGCCAGCTGCGGGGCGATGTCTGAAATATCTTCTGAAAATCGCGCTTAAAAGTAGCCAGGCTCCGGCCGGTAAGGTAGGCAAAACGTTCCAGCCTCACATTGAAGTGATAATTCTTCTGCATAAATTCTTCGAGATTAATTTTATGCGGATCCGAAAAATCAAACAATACCTTCCTGAGATCTTTGCGATGGACAAACAATAACATAAGCGCCTCTCTCTGTTTTAGCTCCAGTAATTCGGGTGCTTTATTCTCCAGTAACTCCTGATATTGCAGCAACGATTCCATAAAATAGCGCAGATGCTGCGCTTCAGACAAATCAATAAATGCCGGCGTTTTCAGTTTTTCTTCCAGATGAAATCCTTCCTGCGCGCTGACTTGTTTGAGTAATTCTTCATCAAACCGCATGGACAAGGATTTGAATTCTTCCACTTCTGTCGGCTTTTTTATAAACTTCAGCAACTGATTTTTTCTGGCAAGATATACATCCCCTTTTCTAAACACCTTCCTTTCGGTTCCATCATCCAGTTCCATTTCTCCCGAAATAACCATCGACAAACTATGATGTAAGACAAACTGCTCTCCTTCCCTAAACGCGGTGAAGTGACAGGAATAATTGATATAGTTATTCTTTTCAGCCATACGATTTACCAATCTGTATAAAAACATCGCCTGAGTGAAAACCCAGGCAATGTTCATAAATATAGAACTTTTTGATTTGCCGTTTATATCAGGATAGATTTGGGTTCCAGGTATTCCTCCAATCCATATACACCATACTCTCTTCCAAGTCCGGACTGTTTGAAACCGCCAAACGGCGCCATAGGGTCGTGTTTGAATCCATTTATGCAAACCCTTCCGGCATCGATCCGGGAAGCTACACGCAGTGCCCGGTTTGAGTCAGCAGAAGTAATATACGCTGCCAATCCATAGGTGGTATCGTTGGCAATAGCAATGGCTTCTTCCTCATTTTCATACGGAATAATGGACAACACAGGGCCGAAAATTTCTTCCTGCGCAATACGCATATTATTCCGGACATTGGTGAATATGGTGGCTTTAACGAAATTCCCGTTTTCAAGACCTTCCGGCTTACCCATGCCGCCTGCCAGCAGGGTCGCGCCTTCGTCCAAACCAATCCGGATATAGCTTTGCACACGTTCAAACTGCTTTTCGGATACCATTGGTCCTACGTTGGTAGTTTCATTGCCAGGCTCCCCTACTACTACCTGTGCTGCAGCGGCCTTAGCTATCTGATTTACTGCTTCCAGTTTGGCTTTGGGCACCAGTAAACGTGTAGGTGCGATACAGGCCTGTCCGCTATTCATATAAGCCCCAAATACGGCCTGTGGAACCGCCTGTTCAAGATCAGCGTCATCCAGGATAATATTCGGCGATTTACCGCCCAGCTCTAACGTTACCCGCTTAATGGTATCCACTGCAGACTTGGCAATCTGTTTTCCGGTAACTGTAGAGCCGGTGAAGGATATTTTAGCAATGTCAGGATGGTTCGTGATGGCGTTTCCTACCACATTTCCCAGGCCGTTCACCATATTGTAAAGTCCTTTGGGCAAACCAGCTTCATGGAAACATTCGGTCAGCAGCTGTGTCTGCAATGCACTCATTTCGCTTGGTTTTACAACCACTGTACAACCTGCTGCTATAGCCGTTGCCAGCTTGTTGCAAATAAAACTATTACTGGCATTCCAGGGTGTGATGATGCCTACCACACCTACCGGTGTCATCTGCACCAGCGTATCTCCGGCCTTCCGCTGGAATTCAAAATGGCGAAGCGTTTCCATCATATTATCAAAAGCAGCGATAGCATTTTGTATGCTCATCCTGCAAAACTGACGGGTACCGCCGTATTCGAGGATCATTACCTCCACCAGTTCTTTTTCCCTTTTACTCACCGCATCTCTTAAATTTTTCAATAGCTCAATCCGTTCTGCTGCACTTGTTTGGGAAAATGACTGAAATGCTGCTTTAGCCGCGGCAATTGCCCGTTGGGTATCTGTTTCATCACCCAGGGTCACTTCACCGATCTTCTGATGACTGGCCGGATTAATCAAATCAAAAACCTGTGTTCCGTTGAGTGTTACAAACGCACCATTGATGTAACCTTTAGTTATACTTTGCATATTCTTTTTGTTTTTTGTACAATACAAAGGTCCGGTAACCTGAAAAGATTTGTTTTGTTGTATAGCTCAAATATGCTGTGTTGTATAGCTCAACAGAGATTTGATGATTAATGTAAAAAAGAGGCTCGTTCATAAGCAGTATAACCGGTTTTGAGCACAGTCTGTACAAAAGAATGATCTTCTGTTGCATACTGATCTGTCTCCTCAGGTGTATAGATATGAACATCCACTCTGGGCAGGTGGTTGCGCAACATAGGCTGAATATTGACCGTTCTCAGCGGCATTGGAAGCGCCGTCCGCTGAATAACGAATATATCCAGGTCACTTCTGGGTGTGGCCATTTGTTTGGCATAGGATCCGAAGACAATGATTCGCTCCGGATCCAGCTTTGCCACCAAACTTTGCACCACACCGTTGATATCTTCCGGTGTAAGCATAATTATGCAATTGAATAGTTAATAATAAGGTAGAGTTTTTCAATACTATCAGCAGGTAAAGAGCGGAAATCATCAGCATCTTTCGGCTTCAGCTTTATTGACCAGGGCTGGAGTAACACCTCTTCACCGGAAGCAAATGGTTTTACCAGTTGTTGCAGGCCGGGGTAACTATTGCTGCTGGTCATATCCTGCAAGTCCGCACCAGCAGGGCTCAGTAATACCTGCATTGGCGTCTCTTGTCCATGGAAACGGGCTACCAACTCTATACGGCTCACTTTCTTTTGCTGGAAGCTACGTGTAAAATAAGGTAGCCGTGCTGCCAGATCATCCAGTACCAGTTCCTGATCGCTATCATTGCTGGCAGGGTAAAGAAATCTGTACCATTTCTCCGGGAACTCCTGCTGTATATCGAATACCCTGAACATCCCCTTCCTGTTTTCAGCCAGTGCCATTTCATTCAGCTGTTGCTTCAATTCTGATACCACCTGTTGTTTAAAGGCTTCTCCTCCTTCGCGGGCAGTATAATTCATATGCAGCACCACATCTGTCAACGTATTAAAATCAAACTGACGAAAATCCTTATTGAGTTGAATGTGCCAGGTGCTGACAGCTCCAGCGCCTTCAAACGGAAGGTAACGCTCATCTCCGAAATTAACTTCAAAAAGTCCGCTGTCCTGCTGCGCATGACTGACAGCAATAGATTGTACCGCTGTGATTTCATCTCTGAAGCGCGGATCGGTAACAGTATAGTCTCTGGCATATTTACCCCTGGCACTCAGGGAGGTGTCCTTGCGAAGCCCGTTACCAGTCAGGGTCAACGTACAGGCTATAGTGGTAAATGGCCCTGTTATACATGGTATGGACAGGCTCACAGCTTTGATCCTTCTGAAATAATGTCCGGGATAATCCATGTCAAACAATGTTTCCGGAATAGTGATAAAACATTCGCCTTTTTGTTTTAACTGTAGTAATGCTACGGGATCGAGCAGTGACAAGGAAATATGTTTCCGCAGTTCGTAGGTACGGCGGTTCTGTTCATAATAAGCGGTTTCCAGCCTTTTAAGGTCATGGTGCAGCGACTCTCCGCACAGCAATCCTTTACGCAGGTTATCCCAGTATCCGAACTGGATATAGTTGGAGCTGCTTAATCCCAGTTCATACCGGAAACATTTCTCTGTGCGTTTAGCCAGATCAAATGCCAGCTGATAACTTTGAAAATAGAGGGTAGAGAGCTGATTGCTCATCCAGTTGTACAGTTCCTGGCTGGTGAATTTACGTTCCATGTATTCCATCTCTTTTTCCAGGTTAAGCACTTGTTTATCATGCAATACCAACTCCTGCCCGGCAATTTTCAGCCTTGCGGCTGAGGCAACTATTTGTTTGTCCAGTTGCAGCAGTTCCTGTTCTGCCAGCTGCCGCTGGAACTCCCATTCTTCTGCGCGACGGCTGTAGTTGGCAGCTGTCAAGGTTAGCTGGGCGCCTTTTTCCAGGGTGGTGGCAAGGCTGTTTAATGCCTTCCCTCCTCTTTCTGCGGCCTGTGCCAGGTTTTCACCACCCACACTGGCGCTCACTGTAGGAGTGCCTCCAAAACCCGCACAGCCAGCGAGGAAAGTAGGGATAACACTTAGTCCTCCGCCAATAATATAACTGGCAGTGACAGCCGCTTCCAGACCAGTGGCCACCGTGGAGAGCACAAAAGCTGCCTTTTCTCCGACAGACCATCCTTCTTCAATCAGCCGGGCATAATAATCCCGGCGGATGGTAGCCAGTAACCTGGATTCTTTCAGACTTTCAAGTGTGGCTTCTGCTTCCTCTATCTGCTTATTCCGGATGCTGGTAGTAGCCCTTAACATCAGCATTTCATGTTTATTGCGAAGTGTAGTAAAGGCTTCTGCATCCTTTTTCTCCAGCGCAGACAGTAGGGCAGCTCCCAGGCTTTTTACTTCCGCGCAGTGATCAAGGGCACGCTGCAACATGAAGTTGAAACGGTACAACGGCATGGGCGCATTGATATCTGCCAGCATGCCTGTTATATCTATATTACCCGCTGCTGCGGCGCTAATCAGTACACCAGGATCAATGGGTTGATCACTGAGTGGTAACTGCTGTACCTGACCTTCTATATTCATACAATGCCTGATCTTGAACAATCTGTCGCTTACAGTATCCCACATCGTCATCATTTTTTCATTATGAGGAATACCAAAATACAGCAGTTCGAAACGGGGCAATTCCGGCCTGTCTGCCAGCGGTACGCCCGTCACGGGCATAGCAGGAATGAGGTTTTCTACTTCCGTTAATACATTGCCAAAGGCATCGATACTATCTTTTTCCAGCTGATAGAACGTTTTAACCTGTCTTCCCTTAGCCTCCGGCACCACTTTGGGCTTAGGTCCCAGGATTGCCTCTGCCAGCACATATAACTGGGCTGCCTCATTAATAAATTCCATGGTATTACGGCGGAACAACTGATCTGCCCAGGAGAGGATGGTCTGTATATATTTTATGAGCACATTTTTCTGATATGCCACCGTACGCATTCTTGCCAGCAGATGCGGATTAAAGGGATTGTTTCTCCACTCGCTGACCTGCATCACACTCTCCCTGTCTATCCTGGCAATTGATTCCAGGAGTGATTCTATCTTCTGTCTGTAATAATCAGCACGGGTCGTTTCAAAAAAAGGTTTGGTGATCCAGAAGCGCTGCTGGGGAGTACTGTTATCATTCACCGTATCGTCTGTATTAACGGGATTGAATATATAGTGGTACCATTCCAATGCCTCTTCGAAACGCTGGTTGGCAGCCAGCTTATTCGCGATATAAAAGGGTGCATGAAAAAACAGCTCCCAGTTATACACAGCATAAGCACCCATATAGGTGAAATCTACATCCTCCACAGGATAACTCAGTGTTTTATCAGCCAGCCGGTAGCTGCGTGTAACAAACTGCGTAGGTTTATAATATTCCTGGAAATTAAAAGCAGCCGGGCTGTCGGGGATGCTGCCCGGCGCTATCTGTATCTTTCTGTTCAGTAACCCTTTCAGCCCTTTGATATTCAGTTCCCTGATAAAAAGTTCTGCAAAGGGATGATAATGGATATAGAAATTAAAGGCCCCATCCTGATAATAGGTCCAGGCAGAAGATTGCCGCTGTTGCCAGTTACTGGCGTAATAGTCCACCATATAATTGCGGTGGGAATCCCAGCAGGAGAAAGTTCCGAAGTCTGAAAATCCGGCTGCTGCAGCATCAATAACAGTAAATGTTTTACCCGGAGAGATGTTATTCAGTAGTTTAAAGCTGTCCTGTGCTGCAGCCGCCTGAAGCTCTGCATTGGTTTTAGCTTCTTCCAGACTGGTAAAATAAAAGCTGTAGCTGCCTGTCTGATGCTGCATCAGATTATTACGGAAGGCGCTTTCATTTGCTGCAATGAGATATTCCTGTGGTTTGGCCGTACTGACTACCTGCTTTCCTGTTTTCTCAAAATTATCTGTCCCTTTGACAGCATTACCGGGTTTGTTGCTATACAACCTGACATCTATGCTTTGCTGAATCCGGATACGGAAGGCAATATTTTCCCGGAAATTGCCGCCTGTATTATCCTGTTTAACAGTAATAACGGCATCAGCTATTGTTTTAGGAATCCACTTCCCTTTTTTCATTTCACTCCATGCCAGATTAATGTCCCAGTATCTGTCGGGGGCGGTGAGTGTAAAGTTCCCGCCCTGTGTAGGAATGCTCTGGGAAACCGGTTCTGTTGCTTTCTCTATAAACTGAGGCCACATCAGGAACAGCCGTTTATTATGCACACCGGCCATAAGATGGTTACTATTGATGTCCAGGTCTATTTTCTCCCAGGCAGTCCAGCGTCCACCATTTTTACGCTGACGATAGAAGTACTCAGGCGCGATGCTGCTGCGGGTACGGGCGAACACGTGCAGGACTGCTTCATCCAGTGTGACCTCATTGTAAATGGCTCTCGTTTCGAGATTGGCTACCCTATCCAGTTTTTCCAGATAGTTCAGATAGGCCTGTTCAGCATTGTTGTTGTCTACATCCTGTTGCATCAGCTCTTCTTCCAGTTCACGGAAGAAGGGAGATTTTTCATCCCTGAGCTCAGGCTCCAGCCAGTTCTCCGGATAAAGGAAAACTTTTCTGTTGGCTTCCCACACGCGATAGTATTTCATCCATTTCCACTGATTCCATTTTTCATCCAGATCAGCACGGGCAATAATATCTTCTTCCAGGTTCAGCAAGCAACGCTGCACCAGGAGCTGGGCGGCGGCCACGGCCTGTTTCAGACGGGAAGTCTGCATACATACACCCATTTCCACATCAATCAGGAAGTAATTGTAAAGATCATTTTCAGTAATCCAATATTGTCCGGTGGTCTGGTTCGGATGGGCTATTAACCAGGATACCAATGCATCTCTTTTTTTCGTCCGCAGGTCGTCCTGCAATGGCTTGATAATTTCCTCCCATCGGGACAGATCATATTTTGCTTTCAGTACTTGCTTCATACTCTCTGCGGTGTCTGCAGCGGGGTTGGCATCAGCCCAGGAAAATATTCTCGCTGCATTGACGCCCAGCTGGCGCACCAACTGCATACACTCTTTCAGGCGTTGCAGGTGGTCGATATTCCGGAAGGCCACTCCCGGCTCCCAGCCAAATGCCTCCACACAGGTAGTGATGTCTGTTGCCTCCCAGCCTGTCAACTTCGCAAGCTCCTCAATAATACCGTTGTCCGTTGCAGACAAGACAGCCGTCATCCATGCGAGCATGTTTGTTACAGTAGCTGGTAACGTATTTTTCCACGCAAAGAAACCTGTAAAATGCAGCCAGGCTTCCAGCGCAATAGTGGTGTTATTATCTACCGGAAAATGGGCAGGATGAGGCCAGCCAAAGCTACTGGCATTTGTTCCGGACAGCCACCATTCCAGCTCTTCCGGCTTTATTTTCAGCTTTGTAATGATAAGGGAAAGTTTATGCAGTAATCGCAGGTTACTGAAGATGGCCGGCAGTTCAGCTGAGGTCAGTGCATAGCGGTAGAAGCCATCCGGTTGTTTCTCAAGGAAACGAGTGTCACTAAATGCGACGAGCAAGGGCTGATCAGCGATGATGGTCCTTCTCAGCAAATGTTCCATATGTGTACTGCTGATTGATAACAAGGCAGAAAGCTTCTGGATAAGAAATGCTTCGCACTGCATTTTCATCAGGTATTGCTGCAACAGCGGCTGCAGCCATGCAAAACGTGCCGCTCCCGCCAGCCCCTGCGGAGGCGGTGCCAGCTGTTGTTTCGCTATCGCTGCATCCAGTACTTCTCCAAAATAGGCTGTAATCAGATCATCCTGATGTTCGGTGGCGGTATTGATCCATATCCCGCTAATAATAGCCATGGCCTTCAGTTGGCTGGCATCTGTAAACAAAGTTGGGATCAATCCCAGCTTACTGCGGACATAATCTTCCGGTGTTTCTTCAGGTTTGATGACTACCCCATTCAGAATTTTTTGCAGTTCGTCGCGTAATGGCTGAAGATATTGTGCCAGTGTTTTATCATCCGGCCGCATATCTGGCTGTAGCGAAGACTGATGGGCCAGCAGGTAATCAAGCTCCGCTACAGAAAATCCTGCAGCTTTTACTTTCATAGCCAGATCAATGAATGACTGCAAGGCTTCCGGAGAAGCAAAGGGATAACTACCCCATAAGTTTTTCAGCCGTAATAATTCAGCAATATTCAGCGACAGTATTTTCGACAATACACTGATTCGATAGATACGGGTGAGTATGGTCCAGTCAAGATCACTGTTGGCATTCAGCTCCATGTCCTTCATTACCAGGAACAGTTCTCTTTCACTCATGCCCAGTGCGGCGATGATACCGGGGATATATCCTTGTACAGGTCCTGTAATAGCGGCCGGATGGTCTGGAAAAACAGCGGCATCTATCAGTTTATTACAGAACAATTGCTGGTAGAGCGTCTGTTGAGGTTGAGCAGCGGCAGTACCATCTACTGAATACAAGGTGTGATCTATATTACGGAATAATGCCAGTACCACAGGCCATTCCATGGAGAAACGTGCCCGTATACGGTCTGCCTGTGCAATAAATCGTATAACCGGTTCCGTTAACATTTTGCCAGCTCCCGGATTGGCAGGATCAATATATGGTAAAACCATATCCGCTTCCTGCATCCGGATATTCAGCTTTTTCCAGAGACGGATGAAGCGATGAATACGGCCAGCAGCAGCAGTATTTAAGTTCATCACCACAAACTGGTTTGTATCACACTGCGTACCACCGGCAGGAACAGTATCCTGAATGTATATATTACCGGCGGGATTAATAAAGGGCATGCTCAGTAACTGTAACAGTTGTCCATAGTCCAGGCCCGTTTTAAAAAGCAGCAATGGTACATGACTCAAAACGGTGAGCCAGTCTCCCATGATGTTGGCGGTAATATCATCCGGCATATCCGGATGAGGAATATTGTTGCCGGTTTCTACCAGCCCCCAGAACTCCCAGGGCTCTTTACTTGCGACAGTATCAGTGATGATATCACGCTCCATGGTCGTCATATTCAGGTAAGCACTGTCAATTTCGGTATCACTGGGAGTAGAAGAGGAATTATCTCCTTCTTCTGTTTGTTGCTGGAAGAGCTTCCACAGTACAGACGGCTCTGTCCCCATTTGTTGCAGCCATAGTGTGCTTTGCAGCGACCAAAGGTTAAAAGGTAACGTTAAAGGGTATACTTGCGTTGCCAGTTTATTATAGGCAGCTATATTGGTATATTCCGGGTTGGCTTTCAAAGCAGCCTGTGAAAGATGCGTTTGCCGGGTAGAGAGGATATGAATATGGTTATCGGCCACAGATGCCTGGTAAGAATGGTTAGTATCCCGGATGGTCCAACGGTGACGGCTATCCGGAGCGGCAATCTCCGCTTCTGCGCTGATTGTTATTCCTTTTGCCTTCATAGCTTCCCTGAGGGCGGGGCTGATGACACCGGCCACCAACAGCGCAGGGCTGTCCAGCACTATCGGGACAGGTGGCTGCACGGCATCTTCCAGGACTTCGTTCACCAGATCAATATAAGGCAAAGGTGTGTTGGTATTTTCACAGCTCAGTTCTATCTCTCCCAGGTCCGGACGGCGTTCCAGCAATACCTGCTTCACCTTCTTCCCCCGGTGAATGCTGCTCCCATTGGTCTCTCTTTCATTCAGGAAACGAAGTATGTCCACATAATGGGCAGCGGTACTGTATACAGACCTGCATTCCTTGCATTCGCAGTAATCCATGGACCCGAATAGCGTACTGAGATTAGGTAAAATATTAGCTGCTGCCATTTTTTTATGGCCCACAACCGTGTTGTTACCGGATACCGGCACGGGTGCAGGGACCATAGCAGGCGTGGTACTGTTGACAGCCTGATTATAGGTCCCGTAATAGGACAATGCCAGTGCGTAGGCGTTTTCGGCCTTTCGGAAGATACGCTTTGCATCCGCTGCACCAATATTTTTCTCTTTCATAATGGCGATGAACCTTTCCAACCCCATAAAATATACCTGCTGGGCGGAATCTATCTCACTGTTCATCGTAGCCGCTACCGTGCGATAAGCAGGATTCAACCGGAACATCCGCTGGATAGCTTTGATTTCTTTGATAGTAGCAGGTACATCTTCGATATGCTCTACTGATTCAGGGTGCTCTTCCACATACTGTTCTACACGGGTATCTTCCAGATCGAAGTCGGGGTTGTAGACAATAAACTCACCGGATGCATCGAATATAGGTCTGGCCATGGCCTGAGGGCCAGATGCCAGCATCTGCTTACGGAATTTATCTCTTTCCTTTAACAGTTTACCGGCGAAAGCGGTGGTAGGGTAATTACGTTCGAAAGTGGTTTCCAGAATGGTAGCAAACTGTTGTTGTTTCTCTTCTTCAGTAGCTCCGTCCATATTCACCGGATAACCTACCGGTTTTCCATCAGGACCGTTATTGCGGATGATATTCAACCATTCATTGGCATCGTATAATGCAAATTCACGCTGGTCACGGGCTGTACCGCTGGTAATATTTTGCTGCAATGCCGCCACCATGGGAATATGATTCCGTGTCAGTGCTCCCAGGTCAAAGCTGAGTTTCAGGTTTTGAATAACCTCCTTTGTATACACCTGGTCTGTCTCCAGCTGTCGCCACAGATCATCCATAGACCCTTTATTGGTGGTATAGGCTGCCAGGAATTTACCTGGATCTTCTGCTACAGCGGGAGTGAGTTTTATCAGGTCCCCTACGGTACCTTTCCCTGTACCTGCTTTATCATCTGCCGCATATTTCAGCTTGATAGCATGAAGGTCTGTCAACAGCTGAGCGACAGCAGTGTTCATTGCGAGTGGAATATAGTTAGCCTGGAATGCCTTGAGCAATATATCCCGTTGCAGGTCTTCGGACAACATGGTCAGTTCCTTCAACACTTTTTCCTTTACCAGTTCAGCTTTATTCTTATCCAATACGTCCATCAGTAATACATCCGTGAGCAGTCCGGGCTGTCCCTGTCGGATAAAACCATAAAAGATGGCCGCATCCATCGGTACTCCCCAGCGGAGTGCTCTTTCCGCGAGATGCCAGGCAGCAATCCAGGAGATAATAATATGTGGTGTACGAGCTGTTTCACCGGAGAGAAAAGACACATCCTGAAACTGTCCATCTTCCTTCAGATCCAGTGGAGACAATCCTTCCAGCAATGGTTGAAGCGTAGCGGCCAGCACCTCCCATTCCGACAGTCCTTTATATTCTATCTCACTGAGATTGATGTTTACTTCCAGCCGGGAGGCCGCATTAAAATAAACAGGCGACTGGAATATTACACCCCCATTGGCATCATATGCTTTTACTACGATATCGGCGGTGGCTTTTTCAGCCCGGTTGAATTGCTCCGCTTTGTACTTCACGGAATATTTCCCTTTGCTTGCAACCACTTTTCCCAATGACTGCTCCGTACGAAGATCACGGTCAAATACTTCCACCGGAGCATTGTCCATCAGCTCTCCGCGTTCATTCCTGATTTCACCGGATACGATAAAATAATCACTGCTTCCATTATCATCGTCGTCATCATCATCATCATCACCTTTTTCTGAATTGATCTTCATATCAAGCGTGGTGATTTTACCTGCTTCACATTCCACCTTTTTATGTGTTAGCAATTTGCCCTCTTTATAAGCACCAACATACACGGTTATTTCATCATTGTTCTGTTCTCCGGGCAGGCCAAGGTCGGCGGCGGTGAAAGTCAGCGTATATGCCCCTGCCGTATCCGTATGTCCGGGAATACCAGCGACATTGTCTTTTTTAGGTGCCGTGAGGCTGACAAAAAGATCCAGTCCTGACAATGGCTTATCGTTATGGTCTATAGCCTTGCCCTGGATAGTATATCGGGGTACAACGGACTGCCCCACCTGAAAATTGGCAGTCACAGGTGTTTCCTGTTTACATTTGACTTTTGTTTTTGCCAGCTGACTGTTATTATCATATACACTGATGTATACTTCTATTTCCCCATCCTTTGTGTCCGCTTTCTTCACATCATCTGCCGTAAAGGTGAGTGCATATTTGCCGTCTGTTCCGGCAGCCGTTTCTATTCCCTGTGGCTTTTTATCATTTTCGGGATCAGTAACGGATACATATACTTTCAGTCCGGATACAGGTTTATTTTGTTTGTCGGTGATACTACCGTTTACAATGTAGTTTTTTCCTTTTGAGGCCATAAAATTTACATTAAAAAGTTTGTGATAAATTATGCTGAGGTCACGGTTATATCATGCCGTCATAAGGAGATAATCTCGGTGGGATGGAGCCTTGCTCAAAGTTTCCCCAGAAGTCAAACGAACCAAATGCGGCGTCAAATTTTTCCCGTTCCTCTCTTCCTTCCCAGAATCCAAGGTCTGTGGTAGTCCCTTTTTTGGGGCCACTGGTATATTGTTTGGAGTAGCGGTTATGGAAAAATTTAGGATGGCGGATGAGCATATAGGAACCATCTTTATCTCTTAGTTCGGCAGGAGTATTAGACGGTACCACGCCGGAGTCTTCCATATTTTTGTTTCTTGCCATCAGGAATATACCTGCGATATCCGCTACTGCTCCAAGAGTTCCGACTCCAGCTTTTAATCCCTTGCTAAAAGGACGGACTTCCGAGATGCCCACACCTCCACTGGCTTCTTTAAACCCTGCTTTGTCAGCAACTACTCCATTACCCATTTTTACATCCTTTATTCCTTCCAATACATCGGCAGGCGCTTTACCCTCCAGGGTTGTTTGCCAGTTTTTCGCACTAGTAGCCTCTTTAAGAATACCAATATCTCCGGTTCGGGTACCAGCTTCCATTCCTCCGGGATTTTTGTCCACACTGGTGATTTTAGCATCTTTCATACCCAGCTCACTAACCAACTTGCCGCTGGCCTCCCCGTAATGGCCTCCCTTTTGTCCTTCCATGGCTGCAATGGATCTCTCACGGATACTTGTCCTCAAAGATTTATCTGCTGCCTGTCCCTGAGCACCGGCATATTTAAGGCGCAGCGCTCTGCCTTCCGGTGAAGCCTCTGCAATTTTTGCCAGCTGATCACCCGTAGGTGGAGGGAGTTCCACTCCCCCACTGGTGGCTTTCACCTTTCCCGTCTGCAATTGTCTTCCCCCATCAAAAGCTGCCTCTCTCACTTGTGCCTCTACAACATCATGAATATCATTACTAAAGTCGAACTTGGGTCTCTCTGCCATCCCTTCCGGATCAATGAACGAGACAGGCCGGTTGCTGACATAACGATATCCATTGATACCAGCTTCGATGCCCAGCGGATCAGAGGCGGTCCACCGTGCCAGCCAGGGGGCATAGTAGCGGGCACCATGACAGGCGAGACCTGTCTCCTCATCTCTTTCCATGCCTGTGTAGCGGTAACGTTTAGCCGCTGCCTTTATAGCAGCGTTCAACCATTGATAGGCCGTAGTGCCAAAAGGATGAAATTCTTCATAACTGATAACGGCAGCCGCTGTGGTATTGTCCACCTCCAGACAGGAAGAGCCGATCTGATTAAAGAGCTGGTAACGAACGAGCTGCTCCGGAGAACCATCATTGATCCCGTTGCGTGTTTCTATCATGGTAAAACGGTGTGTCCCGTCCATAAGGCTTAGCGTGGTCCTTTCCAGTCCAGCATGTTGTCCGCTGTATTTTTTATAGACTTCAAAAGTATTGATGTAAATACGCTCTTCCTTTATTACAGGGACTGCATTGGGGGCTGCTGCCAGCGTGGTGATTTTACGTATGCGAGTGCCGGCATAGTCGTACTGATACCAGGTAGTTTCCGGTATACCGCCGTCTGTACGGCGTTGCGCCACACTCTTCACCAGCTCGTTACTGAAACTCCATCCCAGCTCCTGCAGATGGGGCATCGCCGTCATATTTCCATGGGCAGTATCATAACTATAGTGATAGGTATAATTCCCGGAGCGGGTGTTTAGCAAACGGTTGTTCTCCGTCGCATAATCATACTGACGGCCCCAGTTATTGCCGGTAGCCTGATGACGCATCTGAAGTATATTGCCCACTGCGTCATAGACATACTGCTGTTTATAATTACGCATCAACGAAGGATCACCAGGATGCAGAGAAGAGAGATAAGGAGCATCTGCCCAGTTGTCCGCTGCTTCAAAAAGCAGGGCTGCATTATTTTCTCGGCCAGTAGCGGTTATAAGACGGTAGCAGGCATCATATTGATAGGTGTTGATACCGGAGATTAGCTGATTACCGGCAAAAGTTACCGGAATATTATGATCTGCTATATGGGTGATATTACCGGAAGGATCATAAGTATATCGCAGGTCCTGCAACGGATCATCATTACCACGGCGGCTCGACACTGCTGTAAGCCTTAGTGTCAGTGGGTCATAGCTGAAATTGGTCACCACACCATTACCATAGATAATTTTGTTACGCTGCCCTTTTTCATTATACCCTATCTGGCTAATGTAGGCCACCGGCCCGGCTGATTGCGGATGGACCACCTCTTCCTGCACCAGATAACCACCTTCATCATATCCGGGCAAAACAATACTTCCATCCGGCTTTTGCTGCCGTACAACAAGTCCGAGCGCATTAAAGACAGTATATTCCGTAAATATCGTCTCTTCCAGTTTTGTCGATGACCGAGCCGTTTTCCAGTCCGGGACCGTTGTAAAGTCTTTAAACAATTGCCTGGAAACGGACCTGGGGTTACCCTTAAAATCATATGCGGGTATACTGATTACTCCTGCCGTATCATAGTGCAACAGTTCCCTGCCACATAGGTTGAGCTGCTTCGGATCTATAGCTGTTTCCCCATAGATGATATACTCATAACAATGGTCCATCGGTATGGGACCATCTCCTCCTTTCACCGTAGCGCTCACCAGGCGGTGCAGGGTATCATAATCGTACAGAAACTGATAACCACGCGCATCCCATTTGCTTAATGGTAATTGCAGCACATCCGGAAATAACCATCCTTCTCCCTGGTCCATATGCCATTGATACACATTCCTGCCAGACATTTCCCAGGTATTCCTCAGTACAACATTACCTCTTGCATCTCTCACCCATAGCAGATTACCGGTAATATCCATTTTGAAAAAAGTAGAAAAGTATACAGCTGCGCCGGTTTCAGCATCACGGTTATGCTCCACCTGAAGCAAAGAGCGCCCCATAACATCGAAGTGTATCATCAATGGCGTCTGTGCATGCTGAGCCGTTTGCTCCGCTGCAACCTTTTCCATTTCCGGATCTCTTCCCTGCATCAGGAAAACATCGTCCAGCAGGTGCCCCACACGGTCATGATACCATTTCGATTCCAATACCGTATCATTTCTGTCGTACAGTTGTTGCTTCCAGGGAGTAAAAGTCACTCTTGAAAGCGTACTGTCGCTGTATACTGTTTTTATCAGCCGCCCCATGGCATCATAATAAAATAATGTACTTACTCCTTTTTCCACCAGTTCAGCAGCTTCTTCAAACTGAGGAGAAAGCGCATAATAAGGTTCGTATTTTTTTACGGGATTACCTTTATTATTCAGCACAGTGCGGCCGCTGGCCAACCAACGTAGTTGTTGCGGGACTAATGTTGCTGTATTCACTTCTTCTATGGTATAATGCGACGCCGTATGGATCGTTAGTTTTTTAGCTATTCCCGGAGCTGCCTGCATTTTTTTCATGATCACCTGCCCTAAACCATTGGTGTATTCAAAAGTTATCTGTACATCGGAATCCGGATTTTCCCGGTAATGCGTTGTCCTTTGAATCGTAGCCACTACAGCAGGTTTACCTGTTTCCATATAGGCATTGACGTTATATACCATTCGAACACTGCCATGCTGCAACAGTTGTTTGGCCAGAGAAGTCAGTGTCACAGCATCCTCTGCATGGAAAAACTCCTGTA
Organism: Chitinophaga sp. HK235; assembly: GCF_018255755.1. Classification (NCBI taxonomy): domain Bacteria; kingdom Pseudomonadati; phylum Bacteroidota; class Chitinophagia; order Chitinophagales; family Chitinophagaceae; genus Chitinophaga; species Chitinophaga sp. HK235. Next base: position 1,109,459 of record NZ_CP073766.1, read on the forward strand.
CCAGCTGTTGTTCTGTTTCAGTGGTCTCCGCGGTGAGATGCAACAGATCATCCGCTTCTTCCCCTTTTCCCATCACTGCGGTTGCTTTTGTTAACCCTAGTTCATCTGACAAAACTGCAGTGATGTTATCATTCGAATCTTTTAGTTGTTCTGCCTCCAGTGTATAAAAGTTAAAGACAGTCGCTGTTATGCGATTACCCAGCGCATCTTCCGTATGCTGCAATAGCAGCCAGTAGTCCTTATAATAACCCAATTTTGTGACTGATCCTGCTGCATCTGTATACGATACCGGTAGGAAAAAGCGATGCTGAGCAGCTGTTACGGTTTCACCGATCTGAAGCAATTGTGTAGTACCAGAGGGAATCCACCAGCCATCAGCATCCGGGAACCGTACATATTTCCCTGCACTCATCAGGTCTGAGGTTACTTTGTCTCCATATACATATCCTACCAGGCTGTCAGGAAAAGCCAACTGGTATTGCTGATCAGTAAAAGCATACCTATCCCTTGTGAACAAAGGCAAAGACGCCAGCAGGGTATTATCCTTATATCGTGTACAGATATTCGCTATCAGACGATGCTGAGGTATAACGGGAACAGGCGTTGCATAATAAGGCAGTGCCGTTGTCTCCGAAATAATATGTCGGAAATCAGACACATCATACCAGGTGGCTGCTCTTTTGATATGATACAATTCGAATGTTTTTGTTTCTGCTTTCAGCGGCAACAAATAAGTATCTTCATCGATAATTATATTTGTATAACGGTACTGGTTATACGTTATCATCAGGGTAGCCTGTGCTTCCTGTACTTCCTGTGGCAGGCTGTCATCAGGAGAGATGCGGGGGTATATTACAGTCACTGTTTCCAGCGGATGGCCAAAATCATCTGTACGTAATTGCAACTCCTGCTGCACACGGGGATCAGTTACGTTCTGTTCATAGGTGTAGGCGATCGTTTCGTGCGGAAATACGGCCAATACAGCATGCTGTTGTGATGTCCGTGGCTGGAGTAGTCTCGCACTGCAGCTAAAGGTAGTGACACTGTATGGCAGTACAGCCATGGCCTTGTCTCCTACTCTGTCCTCCATAAATATTTCTATGCGTATCACCTTACCCCGGCATGCACGCCAGGCTTCACGGCACTCGTCTACCGTCAATTCAGCAGGTAATAACAGCCCGGGCTGTATTTTTTCCAGTGAAGCAGCTGGCACACGGTCGTACCAGTAGTCACCCGTATATGCTGTCAATCCACCTTGAAGACCAGACCATATACCGGTATGATACCAGGTCCTGGTAGTAACAGCAGGTTGTTGCAGCGACTGTTCCCCCATACGGTCAATATCTGTTTTCGTCCAGTATTTCAATTCTTCCGCATCAGTATGTTCTACCATACCGAATCCCCTGAATTCTCGCTCTGTATGGTCATAATAACCATGGTGATATTTGTAGGTACTCACCGAACGATGCCCTGATATCAGATCGCGGGTTTCCACAGCGGCAATACAGTGTACGGGAAAATGCAGCCTGGTGATCCATGGGTGGCCTGCCAGCTCATCTTCCAGGTAAAATTTCGTAGAAGGGGCATATGTCAGCATCACTTCTTTCCCCATGTTGTTTTTGTAACCCGTCAACAGATAGGGTTTCCGGCCCTGTAGCAGGTCGATGTAGCGCAAAGGAGAATCTGCGGCGGCAGGGAGATTGTCAGACCACACAATACAGGCAACACCATTGCCCAGCAGATCTGCTACGATAACATTGGCCGCCGGATGTATATCAGGGAAATTATCTATTTCGACAGGAGTGATGGAAAAGGCATTTCCACATTGGTTCTGCCAGCAGCTGCATTTATTTTTGCCGAGATAAATAAGGTCAGCAGTGCCGGACCCATCAATGTCTGCCAGCCTTACAAACCGGGGCTGGAAGGCATCCTGGGTATCCAGCAGCGGTGCATGGCCCATATTTATCTTCGCGCCAAATTTACCGTAACCCAAATTTGGCCAGTAACACACTTCTGCATGGCGGATACGAACAATGTCTGTTAACCCGTCTCCACTCATGTCTGCCAGGAAGAAGGTTTCCTGTGCATCCGTAAAAATGACACGGGGACCAGCTTCTTCATCAGCAGGCAGTAAAACCTGACATGCTTTATCATATCCATTTTTTCCATATCCTGGATACCAGGTGAATACGTTATCAGCAGCTATCAGCAGATCGGGTTTTCCGTCGCCATTAAGATCAATCATACGGAGACCCGGATCACTCATATCCAGCGATGGTACTTTTTCGAAAGGACGAAAACCTTTCCAGCAACCTTTTTCATCGACTTCAAAATATCCAGGAGCAGAAGCTGCAAAGGAGGTCAGTTGTTTGCTGCCGTCAGCATCCAGATCTGCGAGCTGCCAGGTATTTCCCAGTCCATCAAAAGAAGGTCTGGCAGCGATAAGCCGGGCCGGTGTAAATCTGCCTTCACCCAGATTGCGCTTATAATACCATCCTTCAGCCTGTTCTACGAGGATTCCGTTCATGCCCTCATTATACAGGTCGGTCAGGAGATAGTCACCTGTTAGCCCTTGTGGTAAATGCACTGCTGAAGCAGTGTCTGGTTGTTGAATAGTTTTGTTCCATTCGGGCTGCTGATAGCTGAGTGTCAGCGGAGGCAGGCTTTTGCTGCTATAGGAACCATTCTCTTTTTTTATGTAACCAGTAATGGTAATAGCCTGGAGGAAGGTAAGGCCGGCTGAGATGTTATAATCGTAGGCAAAATCCATGGATTTTACCAGGGCAGCGCTTCCTGGCAATTCATCAAAATAATGCATCTGCAATACTCTTCTGCACAAACGGGTAGTACGTATTTCAAAACCGCTGTTATATACAGAGCAGGCATCTTGCCGGAAACCCCATTCACTGCTTTTAGTATAGGGCGCTTGTTGCGCGTATTCCCCATAGTCAAAAATGGTCTGAAAAAAATAATCTTCCGGCATGGGAAAGGCTTGCTCTGGGGAAGTATAAGGCGCCTTATTGCCATACAATACTTTTTCCGGATACAGGTTAGTATAAGTAAGCTCTCCTTTTGATAACCTGTTGCGATGGTGCAGCAATGACTGATCAAAGCCCGCCTTATCTTCTTTTTTGTACTGATAATGACAGCAGTTACCCTGGTCATCATATACAAATTCCGGCATCCACTGGAATATGCGGAAGGGATCAGCCGGATCAGATATACGGGCATTAGCGCTCCAACCATATAAAGTTGTCAGGTTGCCGGAGGAAATAATACGCCACTTAACTTCAGGACTGACAACACTTTTCCACCGTTCAATCCTGGCAAACTTGCCTTCGGTTCTGGGACGGTAGCAGCGGATGGTATAATTCCCATCCGGTGAAGACCACTCATCATACAACTCCTTCCCGACGGTATCCCTAACCATACCGCCGTCAGCCGCACGTTTCAATTGCGGTACCAGCTCGTCCACATCTGTCAACAGGAAAGTATCCGTCTCCAGGTCATCGTGATAAACCGGAATACCCTTATCTGTTTTTCGTTTGATAACACTCAGGTTGAGATCCCAGCCCATACCGAAGATTCCGTTACCTGCACCCGAATTATAGGTAAGCTGCAGATCAGGAAGCCCCCCTCTCGCCGGAGATACAGGAAGAGGGAACTGTAGAGAGGAAGTTCCATTCACGGCATTGACTGTAAACTGTTCATCGATGCCCTTCAGCGCACCACCTCCTTTGGGCAGTATCACAGCTGGAATGTTAACTTTTGATGCAACGGAAGATGACTGCTTTTCCGGCAAGGCATGCATCGTCTTTCCGACAGGTTTTACCAGGTCTGATGCGACCCCTGATCTGACTGTATCCATTTATAAAGAAATTTATCGGGATAACTGATTAGGTTAAAAACTGGTTATTTTGCTCATTCCCGAAAGTAGTACGGATGGAGATTTTATTTCTAGTGGTTACTACTGACTTTTCAATTTAAGTGTTTGCCACGGCTGGATTTGGCAGGTTAAATCATCCTCTCTATCAGGCCTTCCATTTCTCACATTGAGATAGGTATATATTTTTGGGGTTAATCACTTGTACAATATAATATTTAATTATAATATCTTACCTATTGGGAGTTTCCTGGTTCCTGCCAGTTTACCCCGATGCTCACTAATTTAATTTGTCACTCCAAAAACTTTTATTATGTTTGAACATATGAACATTAAATAATGATATCAGAGAAAAAAATAGCGATCGACATTGGTGGCAGTCATGTATCTGCCTGTATAGTAGACACCACTCAGCCGGGAGTGCTTCCTGGCAGCATCATCAGCAAAAGTCTGCGGGCAGACGGCAGCATAACGGAAATTATCTCCGTGATAGCCAGCTGTATCACCGCTTTAAAAGATACGCCTGTCAGCGGCATCGGGATAGCCATGCCCGGCCCTTTTGACTATCAGCAGGGCATCAGCGCCATCACCAAAGTAGGCGGTAAATTCGGCAGCCTGTTTGGCCTCCACCTGCGTCAGGCATTACAGGACGCCACCGGCATTGGCACCCTTCCTGTTGAGTTTTACAACGATGCACACTGTTTTGCTATCGGCGCCCGGCGTGTACTGGGGCTCAACGGCGAAAGGACGGTCCTCCTTACCCTGGGCACCGGCTTCGGATCGGCTTTCCTGGCAAACGGAGAACTGGCTACTGGTCCTGGCCTGCCACCTTCCGGTGCTTTTTATGATTGTCCTTTCCAGGATGGCCTGGCGGATGACCACTTCTCTACACGCTGGCTGCTGGACACTTTCAGACAGCAGACAACAGTGGCTGCTGCTTCTGTGAAAGTAATGGCAGAAGAATATAAAGATATTGCCCAACCGGTATTTAACACCTTCGGCGAAAACCTGGGCACTTTCCTGCGGCCCTGGCTCAGCAGTTTTGGCTGTACCGAACTGGTGATCGGCGGCAACATCGCCCGGGCCTATCCGCTGTTTTCCACTACGCTGGAAAAACAGCTGGAAGATCTTCCCTTAAAAATCATTTATTGTCAGGAAACAGAACGCTGTATACTGGCTGGTGCTGCTCTGGCTGCTCATCCGCCACAAAGCGATACCCTGCGCCGGACACTACAGCCTCTGCTGCCCGTGAGCCGCGAAGTAGCCAAGGATAATACTTATACGCTATTCCCTTCTCTTCACACCCCCTTTCCGGTACACGAAGGATATGCTTCCCTGGCATCCCTGATCAAAGATGATCACATCATTATCATAGACGGCTACGACGGCGTACTGTGGGAGCATTTCCGGTCAGACCTCCACCAGGCACTGCTTCAGCACAACCGGCCGGTGTATTGGTACCACACCGGTGTATGCCTGCAATCGCCTGAGGTTATTACCTCCCTGCTACAGGAATATTCCGGCACTGCAGACCCTGTGTTTGGCAAAAGATTCGAAGGCAGTCTGTCTGACTTTTTTGACGCAGAAAAATTATCACTGATAGATCCTGATGATACGCCCGGCCTGCATATCATCTATGGCACCGGCGCCGCCCTTAGCGGCATCAAAGGCCGGACACTCTATATTGACGTCCCTAAAAACGAAATCCAATATCGTCTCCGGGCCGGCAGCATCACTAATATAGGCACGCCTACCCACACGTATAAACGCTGCTACTTCGCCGACTGGCCTGTTCTAAATAAACATAAACAGGCACTGCTACCGCAGCTCGACGTTATCATCGATGGCCAGCGCCCGGATACGATCACCTGGATGCAGGGCGCTCATCTTCGTACAGCCCTCGACGATATACTCACCCAGCCTTTCCGCGCCAGGCCCTGGTTTGAAGCCGGCGTATGGGGCGGCGAGTGGATGAAACAAAATCTCGCCGGCCTCAATCCCGACGAAGTAAACTATGCCTGGTCCTTTGAACTCATCACACCCGAAAACGGCTTAGTGCTGGAAGGCGACGGCAAACTACTGGAGATCAGCTTCGATATGCTGCTGTTTCACAACAACCGGCAACTGCTCGGGAAAGCCGCTCAGCGCTTTGGCACCGCCTTCCCTATCCGCTTCGACTTCCTCGACACGTTCAACGGCGGGAACCTCTCTGTTCAGTGTCACCCACGGCCGGAATATACCCGTACACATTTCGGTGAAGACTTTACACAAGACGAAACATACTATATCCTGGACTGTGAACCGGATGCACAGGTATACCTCGGCTTCCAGGAAGATATACAGCCCGAAGCTTTCAAAGGCGCACTGGAAGAGGCATTAGCGAATAACGTTCCTTTACCGGTTGAAAAATATGTGCAACAGTTCCCTGCCCGCAAGCATGACCTGTTCCTCATCCCCAACGGCACCGTACACGCTTCCGGTAAAAACAACCTGGTACTGGAGATCAGCAGCACTCCCTACATCTTTACCTTCAAGATGTATGACTGGCTGCGTACAGACCTCAATGGCCGCCACCGTCCTATCCACCTGGACCGTGCATTTGAAAATCTGTACTTTGACAGGAAAGGCGAAACCGTACCCGATACGTTAATATCCCGGCCCCAACTGCAGGAGGAATGGGTACAAGGAAAAAAATGGCAGCTGCCCACCCATCCGGAGCATTTTTATACCGTTGACCGTTATGAGTTTTCCGGAGAGATGCGTATACTCACCAACGGGCAATGCCATATCTGTATGCTGGTAGAAGGACGGCAGCTGGAAGTGACCGCGGGCAACAGCACACAGCGGTTTCAGTATGCAGAAACATTCGTTATTCCTGCCGGAACTGACACCTATACCTGCCACTATGATGGTGAAGGCAAGGCTATGCTGGTAGTGGCGTATGTAAAAGACAACTATTGCTGATTAAATATTTCACGCTATGAGAAACGGTAACACACATCTTTTCATTACCACCGTCACCCTGATCGCTGCATTGGGAGGCCTTCTTTTCGGCTTCGACATTGCCGTTATCAGTGGTATCATTCTCCCTGTCAAAACACAATTCCAGTTGACCGCCTCACAGGAAGGGTGGTTTGTTTCCTGTGCCCTGCTGGGATGCATCGCGGGTGTCGCCGTTTCCGGTACCCTGAGCGATCACATTGGCCGTAAAAAAGTATTGGCCATCGCCGCGTTCCTGTTCCTTGCCAGCGCTATCGGATTTGCTGTATCCACCACCTATCCCCTGCTGATACTTTTCAGAGTACTGGCCGGCATGGGTGTGGGCGTGGCTTCCAACATTTCACCGCTCTACATCTCCGAACTGGCACCTGCTTCAAGACGTGGCAGGCTGGTAACTTTTTACCAGCTGGCCATCACCATCGGTATCCTGGTAGCCTATTGCTCCAATCTGGCGATACAGCGCCATGCCACCACCAGTGGTGGTGCACAGGAAGGATGGTTGCACTGGCTGTTTGTAACGGAATACTGGCGCGGCATGTTCCTCGTAGGGGTTGTACCTGCAGCCGCTTTTTTCGCACTGCTGGCCTTCGTTCCGGAAAGTCCGAGATGGCTGGCCCGTTTCGGACAACAAACCGCAGCACTGCATATCCTGGAAAAAATCAATGATAACAAAGAAGAGGCCGCCACAGAACTGAAGGCTATCCTGGCCGTATCTGCGGATCAGGCTAATGGTGGTATACGTTCACTGCTAAAGCCACCGTTGTTGCAATTGCTGGTGATGGCCTGTGTATTAACGGCTTTCTCCCAATTCAGCGGCATCAATGCTGTCATCTACTACGGCCCTACCATACTGCGCGCATCGGGTATAGTAGCCAACGACACACTGCTGTACCAGGTGATGCTGGGAGCGGCCAACATGCTCTTTACGCTTATTGCCATCTGGAAAGTAGACAGCCTGGGCCGCCGCCCGCTCTACCTGACGGGCTCCATCTGCGCTGCAGTTGCACTTACTTTAACTGGTATTTGTTTCCTGCTGGATATCAACGGTGGGCTGCTGCTCATACCGATCGCCTTTTTCCTGTTGTTCTTTGCCTTCTCTCTGGGGCCGCTAAAATTTGTGATTGCCACAGAAATATTTCCCACGCCGGTACGGGGGTTAGCGTTGTCTATCTGCATCCTGGTAATGTGGGTATCCGACTGGCTGCTCAATCTCCTGTTCCCCGTTATGCGGGAAGGCATGGGCATTGCAGCCACCTTCTTCCTGTTTGCCGGTTGTTGTCTTTTCTCCTTTTTCTATGCACGAAAATATCTGTTTGAAACAAAAGGTCAATCACTGGAAAATATCACCATCAAAGAAAAAACGACCATCCACCATTAATTGATTTAATTATTTAGTTATTTAATTATTTGTTATGAGAATATTCTATTGTATCACAGTTCTGCTTGCCTGCGCCCTGAGCAGCACTGCCCAGAAAACAGTCCCGTACCTGGGAAAAGTAGACTGGATCAATGGCTATGACCACGAAACTGAAGGCGAAAATATCCGCTATTACTCTGCTTATCCGGACTATGCCACCACTGCCTTGCTCACCCGCGCCACTGATGGCCATAAAACGATAGCATGGCAGACAGCAGCCGTACCTGCACGTATCAAAGGACCTTATGTTTATTTCAGCTGGGTAGCAGGCCATTCCACTGCCACCAGCAGTGGCGACCGACACTTTGATCTGTTTGTGGACGATGAAAAACTACTGACCATCACCACGCTACCACGTAATCAGGCGCCGGTATGGTCGTTTGTCGCAGCAGACAGCAGCCGGATCGTGTTTGAACAAATCCGGAAAGATGGTGCCAACGACGCCCACGGCCTCATGTTCCTTCGGCTGCCCTTAAGCCGTGTAACACCAGGGAAACCCGTGAGACTGAAAATCATCGGCCAGGCCCAGCAAAGCAACGACTGGCTTATGACCTTTAAATTTTCTTTCCAGGAGAAAGTGGATATCAACCCACAACCTTTTATACTCAAAAATGGTCAGCAGCCAATAACGCTCACTGCACTTCATTTCGGCACGCCCCGCACCTTCCAGGTTACGGTAGGCGGTAAAAAAGTGTATTCGTTTCCGGTAGAAGACGGCGTTAATAAATTCGATATACCTGTTAACCCGGTGCGTCAACCGGATAGTATTCGTATAGTCGTTACCGATGCAGGTAAAATACTGGCAGACAAATTTGTCGCATTAAAGCCTGTAACCTACCGGGAACTGAATTTCATACATCATTCCCATACAGATATCGGTTACTCTCACCTTCAGCCGGAAGTACTGAAAATACATCTGCGAAACATCAACGATGCACTGGACATGATTGCTACCACCCGGAATTATCCGGAAGAAGCGAAGTTCAAGTGGAACATCGAATCCCTGTGGGCAGTAGAACATTTTCTGCAACAGGCCACACCGGAGAAAAAAGCAGCCTTTATACAGGCAGTAAAAGATGGTAATATCTGTTTATCTGCCCTGTATGCCAATATCCTCACCGGTCTCTGTTTACCGGAAGAAACCTTTCACTTCACCGATTTTGCGGCACAGCTGCGTAAGACTTACGGTCTGCGTATCCCCAGTGCCATGATCTCTGATGTGCCGGGCTATACCTGGACTACCGTTACAGCCCTTGCCAAAGGCGGCGTGAAATATTTCTCCAGCGGCCCTAATTATCTGGGTGAAAGCCATCCTTACCTGGGAGATCGCGTAGGCCACTTTGTCCGCAACTGGGGTGATAAACCGGTATGGTGGGCATCTCCCTCAGGAGAAGAAAAAATACTATTCTGGGCTGGCGGAAAAGGATATTCCTCCTGGCATGGCACCGCACCCGGCGCAGTCTTCGAAAGCGGCCCCCAAAAGATCGCCGCTTATTTAAATGAACTGGACGAAAAAAAATATCCTTACGATATTGTACAGTGGAGATACAATGTAGTAGCCGACAACGGGCCTATCGACACTTCCATTTCCCGGTTCGTGAAACAGTGGAATGAAAAGTATGCATCGCCTAAAATTGTGCTGAATACCACCGATAAACTTTTTGAAACCTTTGAACAGAAGTATGGTAAAGACCTGCCGGTAGTAAAAGGTGATATTACTCCCTACTGGGAAGACGGCGCCGGCTCTACCGCCAAAGAAGAAGGACAGAACCGCCTCAACAGCCTTCGTTTGTCACAGTTGGCCAATGCCTATGCCATGCTGGCTCCTGGCCAATATGACGTACAGCAATTCTACAACGCATGGACCAATGTTCTGATGTTCCATGAACATACCTGGGGTGCCCATAATAGCATCTCCCAGCCGGATGTACCGTTTGTAACGGAGCAATGGCGCATCAAAAAACAATTCATGCTGGATGCAGACAGCCAGATCAACGTCATCGCAGACAAGCTGTTCCAGCCATTGACAGACGAGCGTTCCCGCAGTATTGCCGTAGTCAACACCCTGTCCTGGCCCCGGAGTGGACCGGTGAAGATCAGGATAGCCGGTAAATCCGTGAAGGATGCCCATGGCCGGAAATATCCCTTACAGCGTCTTTCCGACGGGACCTATGTGTTCCTCGCCAGCAACGTGCCTGCTTTCGGAACGGAAGTGTATACCGTCAGTGATGAACCAGCAACTGCCGCCGCTTCGTTTACCCGTAAGGGTAATATGCTCACCAACGGCAACATCACCGTTGTATGGGACCCTATCCATGGCAGTATCACCCAACTCAATGCGAAAGACGGTCATAACTATGCCGGTACTTTTCAATCGCAGGGCCTGAACAGCTATTGGTATGTACCCGGTCAGAATCCCGCAGATGCCGTTACCAATCAGCCTGTACAGGTACAGGTATTGGAAAGCGGTCCTGTAGTGACTTCCATCGCCCTCCGGGCGCAGGCCCCAGGCGCGAATGCACTGGAGAAACGTCTTACATTGTACGCCAACAGCAGCACTTTACTGATCGAAAACACCATTGATAAAAAACCGGTAAGGCAGAAAGAAGCGCTGCATTTTGGTTTTCCATTTGATGTGCCCTCCGGGAAAGTAACACTGGACGCAGGTTACGGCACGCTGCGTTATCTTGAAGACCAACTGCCTGGTTCCAATATGGACTTCCTCTTTGGCCGCAGGTGGATGGATATCTCCAATACTGCCAACGGTTTACAATGGATGCTGCTGGAAGCGCCGATGGCAGAACCAGCCAATATGATCGATGAGCGCCTGCAGATTGCACAAAGCCATAAGGAATGGAAAAAGACTGGTCAGCCAACCGCTCTCTGGTTTTCCTATGTGATGAACAACTACTGGCATACCAACTACAAGTCAGACCAGCAAGGCAGCAGCAGCTATCACTATGCCTTACAGCCGCACGACCAGGTGAATGGCACTGCCCTCGAAATGTCAGCAGCCGATTTCTCACAACCGTTGATCGATTTTCCGGTGAAGAAAGGGATTACCTTACCAGTAGGGCTTTTCCGCCTGACCAATCCGGCTGTCATTGCCACGGCCATAATACCACAGGAAAACGGCCAATACCTGATACGGCTCTTTAACCCCGGCCAGACGCCACAAAACACCGGATTCAACTGGGGCACGCTCAAGCCTGCACGAATTGCGGTTGTCAGAAACGGGATCACAAAAGATGCCAACGCTACCTTCAGCTTACCAGCTATGGGTGTGGAAGAATATCTGATCACTCCATAAAATAACATAGGCTGTATCATTTCTTTGATACAGCCTATTTTTTATCAGGGTGATAAAGCTCCTTTTATTTACAATTGTGGTCTTTTCAGTTCAATGCTGTACGTAAAACAATCACTCCGGTACCAGCAGATATTAAATTCCAGCGGTCGCCTGCTGGCATCCAGTACTACCCTACGCCGCTCCAGCACCGGCGCCCCTTTTTTAATCTTCAGCAAGCCGGCAATCTTCTCATCCGCTCCTATCGCTCTGATCTCTTCCTGTGAATAAACGGGCACAACATGAAAATCCGCGTCGAGCATTTCATACAACGGACGATCAAAATTCTCTTTACCGGTAAGCCCGATTCTGGGATGAAAGAAGGATTCAAAATATACCATCGGGCTTTTCTCAGTGCTACGGATACGCTCCAGACAAACAACAGGCTGGTGGTGTTCCGTTTGCAGCATCTTCGCGACTTCCTCTGCCGCCTTCACCACCGACACCTTGTTTTTAAGGGTTTTGAAAGGAATCCCTTTATCTTCCATTTCATGTGTAAAGCTGTACCAGTTGTCCAGATTGGTGGTGATCTTTTTCTTTTTCACGGTGGTGCCCGACCGTTTTTTTCTTTCCAGCAGACCATCTTTTACCAGGTTGCCAATCGCCATGCGCAGCGTGTTCCTGGAAATGCTCCATCGTTTAGCCAGGTCCGTTTCCTTTGGAAAAATATCTCCCTCCCGGAAATAATCCTCGCGGATCAGCTTCCGTAATAGTTCTTCAGCCTGCTGGTGCAGGGGAATCTTACTATCGTGGTCCAATAAAGGTATCTTCGTCATATATGTACGAACATATTGTTTTTTTATGATGAAGAAAAATTTTTTACCGGAAAGTAGATAGTTGTTGTTCCCCTGATGTCGTCAATCTCCTACATTCGCTTTTTATACACCCGCATCGCAAAGGCATACCCCACGAGCATAATCCCCACGCACCACGCGAGTGCAATCCAGATGTCAATACCGACGACAGGCTTCCCTGATAACAGCGAGCGTATGGCTTCCACGATGGAGGTCACCGGCTGATTTTCGGCAAAGGCACGAACAGCCGGCGGCATAGACTTAGTCGGTACAAACGCCGAGCTGATTAAAGGCAGGAAGTGAATCGGATAGGCGATGACACTGGCGCCATCCACCGATTTTGCAGTCAATCCGGGGATCACCGCTATCCATGTCAGGGCCAGCGTAAACATCGCGAGCATACCGGCTACGCCAAGCCATGACAATATTCCCGCCGGCGAGCGGAAGCCCATCAGGAGCGCCACGAGAATGATGACAAACACCGAAATCACATTGGACATCAGCGAGGTCAGTACATGTCCCCACAACGCTGCCGAACGCGCAATCGGCATGGAGTGGAAACGCTCAAATATTCCCCGCTGCACATCGGTAAACAGACGGAAGGACACGTAGCCTATACTATTGGCAACGGCAATCAGCAGTATACCTGGCAAAAGATAATTCACATAGTTATCTGTACCGGATTCAATGGCGCCGCCTAATACATAGACGAACAACAGCATCATCGCAATCGGCATGATGGTGACGGTGATGATGGTATCCATGCTGCGGAATACATGGCGCATGGAACGTCCGAGCATAACACTCATATCTGCGAAAAAATAGTTCTTTGTCGTTTCCATTTATTGTTCCTCCTTTTTGTTAATAATTGCAAGAAATATCTCCTCCAACGTCGGCTGTTTTTCAATATACTCCACCTTTGCAGGTGGGAACAGCATTTTCAGCTCCGCGAGCGTGCCGTTCACGATAATCCTGCCCTTATGAAGAATGGCAATTCTATCGGCCAGCTGTTCGGCTTCATCCAGATACTGGGTGGTCAGGAATACAGTCGTGCCGTTACAGGCAAGCTCTTTGACAATCTTCCAGACCTCAATACGGGCCTCGGGATCAAGCCCGGTGGTCGGCTCGTCGAGGAAAATAAGCTGCGTGTTTCCAACAAGGCTCATCGCGATGTCCAGTCTGCGGCGCATACCGCCCGAATACGTGGAAACCTTGCGGTCGGCGGCATCAGTCAGGCCGAAGCGATTCAACAGATCATCCGCAACCTTACGCGGATCTTTGATATGCCGCAGCCTGGCGATCATGACCAGATTTTCCCGTCCGGTCAATATCTCGTCCACGGCGGCAAACTGCCCGGTCAGGCTGATGGATTGCCGCACACTGTTGGGCTTTGACGCAACATTAAATCCATTTACCACGGCCGTTCCGCTGTCCTGTTTGAGCAGTGTGGTGAGGATTTTGACGATGGTTGTCTTGCCCGCACCATTGGAGCCGAGCAGGGCGAAAATGCTGCCCCTTTCCACCTCTAAATCTACTCCCTTCAGGACATGAAGGTCCCTGTAGGACTTATGCAGTCCTATTACTTGAATTGAGTTATTTTGCATATACTCCCTATTTATATCATTGTAACGTTTGCCAAATCGGCTCCCATGCCTTTGAGCGCGGCATAGGTTAATTTATCCATCATCGCGCCATCAAAGCAGATGGTTGAGAGCGCACGGTAATATTTATTCGTCAGGGCATACATCGAACGAAAAGATACATCTCTTAGTGTCGCGCCCTTAAATGAAACTTCGTTCAGTGCTGTCTTGTCAAACTTAACGCCTATAAAGGTTTGCCCATCAAGACACACACCCCGTAGATCGGAAGACTTAAAGTCCACCCCGTTAAAACTACAGTTTTCAAAAATCGTTTTTCTAAGATCGGTCATCGCCAGCTTTACGTCGATCAGTTTTGCATTGGTGAATTTTGCGCCGGTCAGCCCTGACTTGCTGAACTCAGTGCGTACAAGAATGGCCTTGTTGAAATTCGCACCCGTCAGGTCAATGGCGGACAGGCTGCAGTCTGTCAGATTCGTTCCGTCGAAATTGGCTTCACTTACATCGCTGCCCATAAACGAACTGCCGGTCAGATCCGCGCCCGAAAAGTCGGAGCCACTCAACGAACTTCCCCTAAATTTCATTTTATGTGCAGTAACGCCCGCAAAGTCACTCTGTGACAGGTTGCTCCCGCTGAAGTTTGTCAGCAGCTGCCGTTCAGCCGGGCTGGAGGGGGCAATGACCTCCTGTTCCGTTTGCGCTATGTCATCATCACTGTCAGTTGTCAATTTAAAAGCAGTCTCATCGTCCGGGGACTGGAAGTTCTCTGAAAAATAGTTAAGGTCAACACCCAGAATCTCCGCGAGCCGGTTCATCGTAATAATGTCCGGGACTGACTCACCGCGTTCCCATTTTCCGACTGCCTGTGGACTGATAAACATCCGTTGAGCAAGTTGGGCCTGAGACATATTTATTTCTTTTCGTGCTTTGGCTATTTTGCCGCCAATGATCTTAGCTTCCATTTGTTTTATTTTTTTCGATACAGCAAAGATATTCTGGTTCATTTTCAGAATCAGCAAAAAGGCAAAACCTGTTAGTTGTAACGGTGCTACTCCTGGTTGTTATTTAACAACCAGGAGTAGTATTTGTCTGATTTTCAGCATATTTGATATTTAAAGGGGTCAGTACGCTGTGGTCGGTTTCCAGCTACTGGTGTCTGTAAGCGCCTGCATGAATGCCGCCAGTGCCTTCTTTTCCTGTGCTGTCAATCGCAGTTTTTCAGCCGGCAATGTCTGGTTCGGTGGCGCAATACCTAACCCGGCGCCGCCTCCCTTGTCGTAAAAGTCTATCACCAATTCCAGCGTAGGGAACACACCATTATGCATATACGGCGCGGTGAGCGCACTGTTACGCACCGTCGGTGTCTTAAATGCATAACGGTGGATGCTGATATTATACAATATATATTTACCGGGATCTTTGTCGAGCCGCGCATGGGGGCGGTTGCTCTCGGGAACGCCCAGCACCTCCGATTCGGGCTCTGCGAAATAAGGCGGCGCCACGCCATTGAACAGCGGTGCAAAGTGGCAGGTACCACATTTACCTTTCCCCATGAAGATATTGAATCCTTTTTTTTCCGTGTGGTCCAGTGCGGTGGTATCACCATTCATATACAGGTCGAAGCGCGATTGCAGGCTGACAAGCGAGCGCAGGAAAGAAGCCAGCGCATTGGCGATATTTTCTTCCGTGATGCTATTTCGTCCTGCTGCGAAGGCTTTGCTGAAGAGGTGTACATAGGCGCTGTCTTTTTTCAGCGCATGAGCCGTCTGTTGCAGGGAGCCGTTCATTTCCTGTTTGTTGTGCACCACATCCGACACCTGATTTTCGAGGAAGACGGCACGCGAGTCATAGAACTGTTTCGACTGAAACGCTGTATTCAGCAAACCGGGCGTATTGCGGGCGATGGGGGTTTTGCTGTCGAGCCCCGTATTTTTGACCATCCCATCGGTGAAGGCTTTGGAAGCCTGGTGACAGGAAGCGCAGGAACGTTGCAGGTTGCCGGACAACGCGGGATCGTAGAACAGGCGTTGCCCCAGCTGTATCTTGACGGCCGTAGGGTCTGATTCGTGATTCGGCGAATAGCCGTTGGCGTTATAGTACTGCATCGCAAAGAGATGAGGTGCCTGGGGCGACAATATCCTTCGTTCCTGCGGCAGCTGCAGGGATAACTGTTGTTGTAATGCCAGTAATGAGGCACTTAACGGATTGGCGTAGGTGGTAATGAAGTGCAGCCGGTCAAACTCATTGAAGCCGGGATGTTGCAGCAGGTATTGCCGCGCTGCATTGAAACGGTCTGTCAGCCTATGTTTGATGGTGCTATCTGCAAGGCTGCCGGCATACAGCATGACAGCATACCGTACCCCTTCCAGTGCTGCCGCAGCTTCGGGCATGGATAACAACGCTACCGGCGAATCATAGCCGGAAATGCCCAGTGCAATAATGCGGTATATCTCGAAGCGCATGGCATCCAATACATAAGCGTCCATGAAGCCATAGGGGTCTGTTTGTGATTGCAGCGTGGTAAACTGCGCCCTGAGCGCCGTTACAGCCGCCAGCAATTCTCCGGAGGCTCTAGCTGGCGCCCACAGCTGTTCTTCCATCACCTGAAAACCCTGCGGGGGCAGTATGTCGCGGGAGTTCTCGCCATCGGCGAATGGTAATGCAGGGCCGTTGATACTGCGGATCAGATGCGGATAATAATATTCTGTGAGAAATTCAGCACGCTTGTAAGCCAGCCGGCCGGAGCGGAACAACCGTTTCAGCACAGGAGCTGGTGCATGACTGCGGATAGCCTGCTCCAACTGTTGAAGCGTATCGGCTACAATACCCATTTGTTGGTTGAAATAAGTTTCCAGTACTGCGGCGGGCCTTACAGGGACCGGAGGCCGCTCCCAACGCAACTGTATAAAGGATAGTGCGGCTAACAACAGGGTCGTAATAGTGGTTTTCATATAGTAACGGGTAATTAACAATCAGGTATTGTAAAATATGAAAATTGTAACTATTTTCAGGAACGGAACATGTTTTTTCTGTAATGAAGCAGTACTGCGCGCCTCCGAAAACCCCGGGCTTCATTCATCAAACCTTATTCTGTTTTATATAGTTATCCCAATTGCATTTAATCTAAATCGATCTATTAACATCCAAACAATTAAAATCTCATCCCATGACTCCCTGTTTGCCCACTATCGCGAAATCGTGTATCCTTGCCTGTTGTAGTACCCTGCTGGGCCTTGCTTTGCAGGCACAGACCACACTACTTCCTTTCGGTTCTACCTGGAAATACCTTGACAACGGCTCCAACCAGGGTACGTCCTGGCGATCGACCTCCTTCAATGACGGCTCATGGAAGGAAGGCCCGGCCGAACTGGGCTATGGCGACGGAGATGAAGCCACAACTGTAAGTTATGGCAGCAACTCCTCCAATAAATATGTCACCACCTATTTCAGGAAGAAGTTCAACCTCTCCGGTCTCAGCAACTACACCGGCTTTACCCTGGAATTCAGAAGAGACGATGGTATCGTTGTATATGTAAACGGTACTGAAGTTAAAAGGGACAACATGCCCACCGGCACTATCTCCTATAATACAATGGCATCCAGTGATGCCAGCGATGATGGCGCATCGGTTCAAACAGCTACCCTGCCTGCCACTGCTTTTGTGGAAGGCAACAACACCATAGCAGTAGAGATACATCAGCAGGTGGTGACCAGCAGCGATATTTCCTTCGACCTGCAAATAAAAGGCAATACCGGCAGCTCATCAGCTTCCGTGGTAAGAGGCCCCTATCTGCAAATGGGTAACCAGACGGCCGTCACTATCCGCTGGCGTACTGCCACCGCCAGCAACACCAAAGTGAAGTATGGCACCGTATATGGCAGTCTTACGGACAGCGTGGTGAATACCACTTCTTCCACGGAACATGAAGTAAGGCTATCCAACCTGCAACCAGATACCCGCTACTATTACAGTATAGGCACTACCACCGCAGTACTGGAAGCTACCGACAAAAACTATTTCAATACCGCCCCTCCCACCAACACTACCCGCAAAATAAGGATTGCAGCCTACGGTGACTGCGGCAACAATTCCAGTAACCAGACAAAGGTAAGAGACGCTTACCTGGACTATGTAGGCTCCGCTCATACAGACGTATGGTTGCTGCTCGGTGACAATGCCTATGACGGCGGATTAGATAACGAATATCAAACCAACTTCTTTAATATATACAAAGACAACCTGCTTAAAAACATCCTGCTGTTTCCCACATTAGGCAACCACGATTATGATAATGACCCTTCCCGTCAGGATGACCATAATATTCCCTACCTCGCCAACTTCACCCTGCCTAAGAATGGCGAATGTGGTGGCATAGCCTCCGGCAAGGAAGAATACTACTCATTTGATTACGGCGATGTCCACTTCATCTGCCTGGACTCCTACGGAAAAGAAAGCAGCAAACGCTTCTACGATACTACCAGCACACAGGTACAATGGCTCAAGAACGACCTGGCCGCCAATACCCGCAAATGGACGATCGCCTACTGGCACCATCCCCCGTACACCATGGGCAGCCACAATTCCGATACAGAAAGCGATCTCGTAAAAGTAAGGCAGAACCTCATCCGCATACTGGAACGTTATGGTGTAGACCTTATCCTCAACGGACATAGCCACGACTATGAGCGCTCTTACTTTATCCGCGGACATTATGGGCTGGAAAACACTTTTTCCTTTACGCAGCATGCAGTCAGCAAGAGCAGCGCTAAATACGACAGCACCGCCAACTCATGCCCCTACGTATCTACCTCCGCCAAAACCGGACATGGCACCGTATACGTAGTGGCCGGTTCAGCCGGACAGATAGGCGGTACACAGTCTTCCTTCCCGCATGCCTCTTCTTATTATTCCAACGCCACCACCGGCGGCTCGCTGGTGCTGGAAATAGAAGGTAACAGGCTGGATGCCCGGTTTATCGCAGCAGATAAAACCATCAAAGACCGCTTCACCATGATGAAAGACGCCAACAAAACCACCGTGGTGAATGCTACCGCTGGCCAGCCACTTACCCTCAGTGCTTCATGGCCCGGTAACTACAAATGGGACGATGGCTCCACCAGCCGCACCCGGACGGTTACACCTAATACCACCACAACCTATACCGTTACCGATAATGCCACACCGGCGATCTGCATAACGGATACCTTCAAAGTGGTGACCAGTGCTATGGCAGTTTCCGCCACAGAAAACAAAACAACACCATCCACCTTCTCCTGTAAAGTATATCCCAATCCTTCTCCCTACAACAAGCTACAGGTGGAGATCAGCAGCAAACAACAGCAGCTGGTGAGATACAGCATTACAGATCTCTCCGGCAGGAAAGTTCAGGAAAATACCTGGCAGGTACCCTCCGGTACTATCACACAGACGATCACGCTGTCCCGTGGTAATTATATTCTTACTATGGTCAACAGTAACGGTGAACGACAAACGCAGCAGATAGTGGTAGAGTAAGACTGAATTTTTGACGGAGGTCAACATCCCGGGGCATTTACAGCTGCCCCGGGATAAAGATCATTTACAAACCCTCTTTCAGCACTTTGAAAACAAACTCCCTGTAACTATTACCTATAGGCAGCTCCTGTTGCCCGATCTCTACATCCTGTAACGTAAAAGCCGTTACCCTGGCCAGGTTCACGATAAACGAACGATGAATCCGCAAAAATCGTTTATCCTTCACTTCTGTTTCCAGATCACCGATCTTGTACTTTGCCATGAAAGTGGAACCATCTGTGCGATGCAGTACTACATAGTCTTTCACACTTTCTATATAGAGGATATCACTGGTGAGAATTTTATTGTATTTATTGCCGGTCTTTATGAAGATATACTCTTCCTGAGGCGTATTGCGGATGTTGGCAGCCTGGGTTTCTTTGGGAGAAAAGCGCGAATAGTAGCGTTCCACGGCTTTGAAAAAACGTTCGAACGTGATTGGTTTGAGCAGATAATCCACGATATCGAGTTCATAACCTTCCAGCGCATATTCACGATAAGCGGTTGTAAAAATGACTGCCGGTGGTTGCCGCAAAGTTCTGAGGAATTCGATACCGGTGATCTGCGGCATCTTTATATCCAGAAAAAGCAGGTCCACCTGTTTGGTTCGCAGTTCCTGCGCAGCTTGCAGGGCATTCGCACAGGTGCCCACAATTTCCAGTGTGCTCAACTGACCGATATGATTCTGCAATAAAGCTATCGCCAGTGGTTCATCGTCTGCAATAAGGCATTTTATTTTCACAACTGCTGGTTTAATCGCAGCTCCAGCTTCGCCGTAAATACACGCTGTGCCACAGTAGTTTCAAATGTATGGGTTTCGGGGTAAAGTAGTGTTAATTGTTTACGGATATTTTCGAGGCCGATACCCAGCTGCTGGTCTACCTTCGTCCTGAAAGTGTTGCTGATCTCAAAGGCAAACCTATCTTTACCCTGGGTCAGCCTGATCCGGATCTCCGGTGAGCCTGCGTCTTCGCCGGCGCCGTGTTTGAACGCGTTTTCAACGAGCGACAGCAATATCAGCGGCGCAATTTCCACATCCCGTTCCAAACGGTGTTCGAATGAAATAGCCAGACGCTCATCGTAGCGGAGTTTTTCCAGTTCAATATAGTTCTGAAGCAGAGTGATCTCCTGTGAAACTGGTACAAACATTTTATCGGAGCGGTATAGCAGCGTATCCAGTATTTCCGATAAACGGGCGATTGCCGGCGAGGTTTTGGGCGACTGCAAGATGGACAGGGAATAGATATTATTCAGTGTATTGAACAGGAAATGAGGATTGAGCTGCGCTTTCAGCGCCATCAGTTCAATATCAGCCTTTTGTTTTTCCAGGTCCATGGCCCGTTTATTCACCACATACTGATCTTTCAGGAGTTTGATAAAGATGAAAACGAAAGCGTATGAAAATGCATGAATAAAGTAATTCAGGAACAGATAATCCAGGTCTGTAAAGATCTCCGCTACAGACTCCTGCTCAAAGGGTCTGGTACGGATAATAGGCTCCAGAAAATAAACAACACTCAATCTCGATATAGCCATGATCAGGTACAACACAACGAGCGATACTACCAGCGTACGGAAATAATGTTTACCGGTCAGTAACCGTGGCAATACAAAATAAGCCAGAAAATAGGATGTAATGGCAGCGAAACCTATGAAGAATAGGCTATTGAGCAGTTCCTGGCTGAACGTATACATCGGATTGATATAACTATTGTACCTCGACATGGATAATACGTACACACAGATCCAGTAAGTAAAATGCGTGAGGAACCGTTGTTTGCCGGTGAATTGTATAAATTTCTCTATTAAAGGCATGAGGGTAAAAGTACCAAACTTTCAGGTCATGTTCAATGCACCATCGACGAAATTGACCGCTCCGCATATGAAAACGGGCTTTGCGCAGCCGGGCATCCCTTTCGGCCAATAATCCACTATCTGTATCCCGCAACCCACTATTGATCGACCCGCTCAGCACCGCCTTCCGGATTGCCTCACATTTGCATAAACACTCACTAAAATGAAACAGTTATTCCTGATGCTTTGCTGCCTTGGCATGGCAATCCCGGCTTTCAGCCAAACCTATACTTTGAAGGGAAAGATCATTTCCGTTACCACCAAAGAGCCTGTCATCGGCGCCACTGTATTACTGCAGTCACAGAAGGATTCCACCAGGAAATTCCATGCCACTGCGGGCCCTGACGGTAATTTCAACCTGACCTTAGCGGCTGGAAACTATACACTTCAAACCCGGGCATTAAATTATACCACCTACTCCCGCACTATAGTAATGCAAAACAATACAGACCTTGGATACATCAGTCTGACCGATAACGTGAAACAATTGTCCACCGTGCAGGTACAGGGCGAGAAATCAACCCTGGAATTAAAAACAGATAAAAAAGTATTTAATGTGGGGAAGGATATTCTGTCAAGAGGCGGTAATGCAAACGATATTCTGAATAATGTACCGGCTGTCAATGTTGATATACAGGGAAATGTATCCCTGCGCGATAACCAGAACGTAAGAATCCTGATAAACGGGAAACCTTCTATGCAAACGCAGAACAACGGCTTATCACAAATTCCTGCAGCAAACATTGAAAAGATCGAAGTGATAACAAACCCCTCCTCTGCTTACGAAGCACAGGGCAGTGCGGGTATTATCAATATAATACTGAAGAAAAATGCATCGTTGGGATTTAATGCCTCCCTGCAGGCCGGCCTTTCCAGTCCGAGGAACAACAGTGTCAACCTCAATGCCAGTTATAAAACACAGCGACTAAATCTATTCACGAATATTGGATACCGCGATCAGGCTGTATTGTTTACAGAAGAGATGATACGCGTCAATAAAAACCCTTACAACCAGCTCCGGCAAACCAACCGCTTCGACTTAAACAACGATAACGTGAACGTCTATCTTGGAACGGATTTTTATCTCAACGAACAAAATACATTAACAGCGAGCTACTACCGTACCAAACGGCGCAACAACGATACGAATGACTTTCTCTATCATTATTCAAACATACACGGGACTCAGGACAGTACCATCAGCCGTTTCGAGAAATATCGTGAGCCGCAGATATTTAATGAACTGGAGTTGAACTATACCCGCATTTTTAAACAACCGGGAAGAAAATGGACCACTTATGTACAATACGATTTCTGGAATGACGATGAAAACCAGGACATCCGGCAATCCAATACCCAACCCGGTTCAGATATGGTCAGTATCATCACGCGCGATATCGAAAGCAGTAAGGATATTTATTTGCAGAGTGATTATAAACTGCCCCTGAAATCGGGTCAGCTGGAGATGGGTGTCCGCGGGCAATGGCGCGCTATACGCAGCGAATATTCCGCTGCCCAGGACGGCAAATTACTGGACGACAATAACAACAAACTTTTTTACGATGAAAATATTTACGCCGCCTACACCCAATACAGTAGAAAGTGGCAACAACTGGATGCCCAATTGGGTCTGCGAAGTGAGCTGTCCGGCATCCATATCAGCGACCGTGAACAAACCACCGATAAACGCAAACAATACATCGACCTGTTCCCTACCCTGCATTTACAGTACGGTTTCAAAAATGAATGGAGTTTACAGGCCAGTTACAGCCGCAGGATCAACCGACCGAAATTCTGGCAGCTCAATACCTTCGAAGGCTTGTCAGACCAGCGTTTCCTGCAGCGCGGCAACCCTAATATCGATCCGATGTATACGAATGCCGTGGAACTGGCCTTATTGAAGAAGACAGAAAAAATCAGTGTGAATCCTGGTATCTATTATCAGTATACGACCAATTACTTTGGATCCGTGATTGAACCACAGGGCGATGGAAATTTTGTGAAAACATGGGCCAATATGGGAAATGAACACCGCTATGGGCTTGACATGACCACCACCTACAATCCTTATACATGGTGGCGCCTATCCTGGGATATAAACTGGTATTCCTATTCCCAGCGTGGTGAATACGCCGGTAAAACATATGCCGCTGATAACACCACCTGGTTTACAACACTGCGTTCCGGCATGCGGTTCCCCAAAGTCGTGAACATCGACGGGAGCTTTACCTACCGTGGCAGACGACAGGAAGTACAGGTAACAGTATCAGAGCAATACCGCGCCAACATTGGACTCTCCAAAGACCTGTTCGGCGACCGGATGTCACTTTCCTTCAGTATAAACAACATCTTCAATTCCAATATTTACGAGCAGGAGATGGATGTTCCGGCGTATTCACTTTACTACCTTTCCCGGCAAAATGGGGTCGTTTACACCGGCAATGTGGTGTACCGGCTGAACCGGAAAAAGGGCCAGACAGACCGTATGCCAGCGGAGAAGTAAGCAGCATCTCCATAGAACCTGGTGAGTTCCCGATAACTTAAATCAGTAAAAAACAAGAACATCACGATAAGTTAATAAAACACCTTTATTGCAGCGGAGCGGCAAAAGCGTCCATCAGAAAGGGTTTGGCAAAGAATAGTTTGTTGACACCTAAAAAATCTTCTGTCATCACCGGCAGAAGATTTTTTTGTTCCGGGGTGATATATTATCTTTTTTCAAAATTCCTATATTCTATGTTAATTGTTTTTGGCTTTAGAAACATGCCGATAAAAAGTGAGCGGGTGAATCATATTAACTGCCCTACCTGTGGGAGTCAAAATCTGTTTGGAACTGCCCATCGTCGTTATTTTCATGTGTACTGGATTCCTGTTTTCTCTGTTGGCCCTACAGACATTGAATTGAAATGCGAGAGTTGCCACGAAGATTTGTACAGTGAAGAAGTACATGTCAAATGGGACCAGTTTAAATATTACTGGTATACATTTATTGGCTTATATCTGATTGGTGCATTACTGCTGTATTTTATGCTGGGAACAATGCTCAGATGATTTTACGGAAAGGAAATATCGCGCAGTTGTAATTTCTTCTTAAAACCAGGCCGTTGGCAGTTCCGATACAGAGGGCTGCCAACGGCCTTTTACAATCCCTCCTATACCCTAACGACGCATAAATCCGAAAACAACGTACAGTCATGGCAGCACTGCAATTATTCCGCACCAGACAAGACCGATACAACCTCTCAAACCTTGCACACACTCAGTCTCAACCAACTTAATTTCGTTCTGCATCCTAACAATAATCAAACAACACAAAAATTCCTGTACCATTATTTTTCAATCCATTCAAAACCAACCAAACCCTCACCCACTGGCAATCTCACTCATCAACAACAATCTCATCCATTCAAAAAAAAATCTACTTTTTATTTTGAATAATTAAAAATTTGTACTTTCAATATAGATTTTAACCCTCATAATAACCCACACTATGCGACCAGTTAACAAAGGAACTGCTGCAGATAACGGCTATGCATATAACAGCAATTCCATCATCAACTTTTCCAGAACTAAATTTGCAGCTGCAGCCCTTGCACTAGTACTCACCGATACGCCTACCGCTGCAAGGTGTTCTACTTTTCTGTTATCAATCATAGATATCCCCAAGGCAAACCTCACTGCTGATCAAAAATTATTGAAAGAGGGAATAAAGGAACGTTTTAGTGGGATGTTTCAAAGCGCTGCAATACCTTTGTTCACCCGACTAGGGGCTTATTGTTCCTTTTGCGGAAATATCATTTCTACTTACATTGAAGTGGAGCATTGCGTTCCGAAAGCCATTTATCCCTTCTTCACTGTTACCTGGGATAACTTTCTGGCAGCATGTGGCCCCTGTAATCAGCTAAAGGGCAATAAGCCACTAAGGGCTTTAGTACAGATTTGGCTGCAACAAGAGGGCAATAATAATCCAACAGAACAAGACTACTACGATTGTATTCGAGAACGGCACTATGTATGGGCTGATCTGGATGAATTATCCTATAGGGATCTCCCGTCAGATCTCTGGTACTTCAGCGTTAGCAATAACACATGGGTATTGGTACCGGCCCCAGGAAATACTGATATCAACAATACGGTTACTTCAACTGATGTTGGCCGTAGAGAGATTTATGCTAACATTAACCTGATGGGTACCATGGTTAACAGAAAAGTAGAGGTAAAGATACGCTCTAACACAAATCCGTCCCTACATGGTCAGGAGCTTATTGACTTATGTCAGCTTAATCGTATTGGCGACCTCTCCAACACCAGTGACAGAAGACTTTTTTCCCGTACACAGGCCTACTTTACCGCCCTGCAGGTGATGCGCACATTTTCAGTTGCAATAGGAAACCAACAGATCTTTGACCTCCTATGGCCTAACTATCTCGCGCAGGCCAAGTCCAGCGGCTTCTATTCCGTTTTCCTACGATTGCTTGACAATTATTATGACCCATCAGGAACACCACTGAATCAGAGATTTGTAACAGAAACCAACAATGCCTTTTATTTTCCCAATACGAATACCATTGCACTCCCTTAATTCATTCTTATGCGCCCCCTACTCAAAACAGCCCCCGTCCACCTGCTTACCATACATCCTGTGCAAGCACTACTGATGCAGACTACCGGAGAATATTGCCATCTTTGCGAATGCCGGTTACCAGACCATTCATTTGTGATGGATAAGCGAAACGGCCAGTCCTTCGAAGGCTACAGTACTCCTGACCTCTGGCCTCACCTTATCCAGCTGTGTGATGCATGTTACCATGCGCAACAGCAGGCAGGACAACAACCTGCAACTGCTATTCTTTATCCTGATGAACAACTTACCTTTTCTGTTCATCCGGATAAATCACCTTTTGTATATGAGAAAAGAACAGTACTGCAGGCCGTACTGGACGCTGACGGGAAACCGCTGGACGAGCCACAGTCCACAGAGATGGTGTTCGTAAAAGGTACCAACGAAAGCGCGCAGGCGACCATCCGTCACTTTCAGCTGAACACTGCTTACTACGATGAAGCCACCAACAGCTTTAACATCCGGCTGTCTGGCCCGTCTGCAGGCATTGACATACGTGTACGGCAGCGTACCGAGGTATGGAATATTGTAAACGATTATATCAGCCGGTATAAGAAATTACTGGAAGTAGACCCAAAGCTATCCGGCATAATGCTTCAACATGGCCGGCTACTCGCCGCAGGCAGCGGCTACTGGTCGGTATGGGCAACCCTGCTGTGGCAGGCCACCGGCGACCAGAATATACTTGCCAATGTATTACTGCCGACCAGCGCATACAGTGGCAGGTATGCTGTCCTGGCCACTGCCTCCCCCAATACTGACCAGGTATACCCTGGCACGCATCCTGACGTTTTCGAATAACAGCTCCATCATATGGCGTAACGGAATGAGATCGATACGAATATTCTATCTAATAGCTCTCTAACAAATATGCTATGGAATCCACACTCCTGGAAAAAGTTAGCCTCACCTCCACCGCACTCTCCCCCTTGCTGGTACAATTACAGCAAAGTCTGCAAACCGCGATGAACAATGATCCCAATCATTATCTTCCGGTTAATGCCACTACCATTGGCACCGCAGGTGCTGCCGTCATTACCCTGATGCAAAGTGCGCTTGGTATCAACAGCTATACACTTACCGCCAATATTTCCATCACACCCGATGAGGGCAGCGACACCCTTACCGTTACCGGTGATACCAACGCAACGATTATAAATATTGATAGTCCCACGCTCACAGCAGTGTTTAGCGTACAGCAGCAGGCGCTGATTATTGAGCTGAGCATTCCGGCGCAGGACCCCTGGGAATTTACAGACACCTTCCCCGCTTTCAATAATACCTGGCTGTCGCAACTCAGTTTTGTGAACAACGAAACTACCTGGCCGGTCTTTATTCTGTCCAGCATTCAACGCAATGTATCCAGTGGTCAGCTGGCCGCAGGCCTTAACCTCAGCGCACAGGTCGATCTCCAGGCGCCTTTCAACACGTTGCTGACGCTGATACCCGGTGCTGCCAATCCTTTGCCGGTACTTGGTCCGGTAACAGTCAGCGATCCGGTCACCACATCATTAAACCTGCTGGGCACTGTACCTGCTTTCACCCTGCAGCTGCCAGGCATGCAGCCCCTCGCATTCAATCATCCCTCATTCAGTATTAACGGGCTTTCTACGGTATATAACGGTACCGACTATCTGCAGATGGATTGTTATGTAATGGCCAATATTACCTTGAATACCTATACCCTGCCGCTGGCAGCAAGGCTGCCTATCGGCGGCACTTTCCCCCAGCTATTGCTGCCACCGAAACAGCGTGTGCCCCTGTCCGTTATCACCGGTTTCTTTTCCTCCATGTTCACATCCGGCATATCCGGCTTACTGACAGCCGCATTGCCGGAGCACCTCAGCACACTGCTGGGTAAGTTTTCGCTGAATGGTTTTGTGATTACCTTATTGCCGGGCTGGAATGGTTTCAGCAATATCAGTTTGGCCATCGCCTCTACCGATACGCCGCTATGGCTATTGATACCCGACGTATTTGAACTGAAAGAAGTGGGTATTGCCCTGCAACTTAAAACGGTGGCAGGCATTAAACCCTATAATATTACCGGCAGCATATGGGGCAGCGTAAACGTCGGGAAACAGCTGGTGATCGGTACTATCATCCCCTTGCCGATAGATGCTTCAGAATGGGTATTCACCGCCAGCGCCGACAATGCTATTCCCAGTCTCGGGCAATTTGCACAATTCCTTGGCGGTGATAAACTGGGAGGTCTGTTACCCGCCAATCTGAAAGATGTCGGTGGTTTCTCCATGACCAATCTTACAGTCACCTGGCGTCCTACGGATCAAACCTTTACCACTTTTGGACTGACACTGACCACCAACAATACCTGGACCATCATTCCCAACTGGTTCCTGGTGAAACAGCTTGACTTGCAGATGCAGGTGGCCAATCCGCTCACCACCCCTCAGCTTACAGGCACTTTCGCCGGCACACTGGTGATAGGCAGTGTAGGCGTTGCCGTTAGCATTGATAGAGCAGACCCCAACAGCAGCTGGATACTGTCTGTGGTTACTGAAACCATTACCCTGCCCAGCCTGGGCGATATGACCCAGCTGCTGGGCGGCACACAGCTGATAAATGTATTACCTGATTCGATTGTACAAAATCATTTCCAGCTGGATGATTTGACCGTTAATATCGATATCTCCCAACAAAAACTCAACCTGCTCTCCTTTGTGCTGGATAGTGCCGACAATTGGGATATTATTACCGGGTTATTATCCGTTAATCAACCCGGTATTGTCCTTCAGTTCGACTGGCGCAATAGTAAAAGTCCGGTGATTACCGGCCGCATATACGGTGATCTCATTTTTGCAGGAGCGGATTTTTATGTAACCGCAGATAAAAATGCAGATGGATGGAACCTCAGCGCCAGTCTGCAAGACAATACCACCCTACATCTTTTTGATGCAGTAGACGCAGTCATCCCCAGCGCCTCTCAACAGCTGACCACACTAGGAGTTCCTGACGTTGTACTTTCTACTGCCAACATCAGCTATCATACCAAAGACGGCAGCTATGAGCTGGAAGGTGTAGTTAATATCAACGACTCATCCGGTAATTTGCCCTGGTCCTTCAATGTAGGACAAACGGGTATTTCCATCAAAGACCTGGGTATTAAGGTTACTTCACAGGCTGGCAGCAACACGAAAGTTTATATTAAAGGTACCCTGAATATTGGCAGTACCATCAGTTTCGATATTCTTTACCAGGTTGGCGGAGACCTGGTGGTAAAAGGTACGCTGGTAGGTTCCGGACAATATATCAGTGTGAAAGACCTGGTGAGTTATCTCTGTGATCCTTCTGCCGACACGGTTACCTGGACCAGTGCTTTTGAATCACTGGACCAAATACAGTTTACCAATGTACAGCTGAATTTACTGATTGGTAAGAACCCCTCCTTCCAGATATATGGCACTATGCTGATCAGCAGTGTAGAGGTAGATGCTGTATTTGTGCTGACGAAACAGCAGAACATATGGAACTTCGCTTTAGGTATTAAAGTGTCCATGAGCCCCAACTGGAGCATTCCTGGTTTTACCAATACCCTCTCTACCTTCCAGCTGCAACAGGCTACTTTCGCACTGGTTGCCTCTTCTTTCGCCAACGCCTATACGTTGCCTGCGGCTATCGGCATTACGGAAG
This sequence comes from Chitinophaga sp. HK235, assembly GCF_018255755.1. Lineage (NCBI taxonomy): Bacteria > Pseudomonadati > Bacteroidota > Chitinophagia > Chitinophagales > Chitinophagaceae > Chitinophaga > Chitinophaga sp. HK235. The sequence continues at coordinate 1,139,177 of NZ_CP073766.1, forward strand.
TCAGCAGTGTATCAAGAGGATTAAATTTTTATGCCCAGTTTCAAATCAGCAGTGCTGACCCGCAATTTAAAGCCGCCAGGGCAGTATTACCTAACGGCATGCTGCCAACCGGTACCACCATTACCATACAAGGGCTGATCACCGACCCGCTGAAAAATTCGTATGTGGAAGTGGTACTGAACAGCGATCCCAATGGGGTACCATTGGCGGGATGGGATTCTGTACTGCTGAAAAAGTTCTCCCTGCGTTTATATGCCGCACCGGCCATTGCGCTGCATGGAGAGTTTATTATGACAATGATCACTGATGTAAAGGGTAATCCGCTCACCTTATCACTGGACCTGAAAGCCTCTCCATCAGAGATCTCCATTGTATTCATACCGGACATGCCATGGCAGGACCGGCCGGTGATCATTGCATGGGTCAATGCCCTGGGCATTACCGGTTTAACTTTTTATCTCACCGATCTGGAGCTGGGAATTGAACCCTTTGCGGGTCCTGCACTCGCGGGTACTGTAGGCGGAGGTATTGATTTTACTTCCACCAAACATGCCGGTGCAGTTTTTGCGCCGAATGTCATCGTTCAGCCCAATACCATACTGGCCGGTTGTTTGCCCGATCCGGTAATAGTAGCGGAACTGAAAAGACAACGGGTATCATTGTTACCGCAGAAAGATACCTTCTGTGATATGAACGAAGATGTGAATCTTAATCAGGCGATAGATACCAATGTCCGTATAGAGGCCAAAGTAGGATTTATGGTTATCCCGGAATCCCCGGAGCCTGTCATTCCCAATCAGATAGGAATGCGCCTTGTGAATTTCACCCTGCCGTATATATTAAAACGTTTTGCCGACATTACCCTGCCGGATGTACTGTTTCCTATTCTATTCCCGGACATTTGTTTCTACGTCAGCTTCGATCCCACCAAACTACCGAAGGTGTTGGATTTCGAGTTCAACGGAAAGATCGTAGTATTTGGATTTAACGGCCAGATTGCCACCACCTGCAATCAGGACAGGATATATCTGCATGCAGGTATGGACCCGGTTGTCTTTAGTGTGAACGGTCTGAACCTGCTGGTACTTCAACGTTCCGCTACGGATTCCACAGATGGACCTTATGTAACAATTGACAGTGCACCTACCGGCAATAATCCCAATATTGCTGCCGACCTTTACTGCAATTTTTTCAACACCATTCAGCTGGCAGTCACTGCACTGGTGCAGGTTGACCAAACAAACGTTGCCAATTCCTATTTCTATTTTGACCTGGCGGGTAATGCCGGGCAGTTGACAAACATGAAAGTCCATTGTGAATACCTTCAGGCAAAATACATGAATATTACCTGCAAATTCGGGCTTTTCCTGGACACTGCACACATACCGGGCTTCGATATTACCAATACCTCCAACGGCAAAAAAGTAAAAGCCGCTGACCAGATTGATCTGGAAAAAATGCCGGGACAGGGCGTAGACCTTCTCGGTAAATTCACCATGATACTCGACAATCGTGGTAATCAACCCAGTTACACACTAAGTGGCTGCGGCACTTTTGAGATAAAAGCAGGTCCCTGTGATATCCCGTTACACCTGCATTTCAGTGTAAATAACGTGACCGCTGATACGATCTCCGACCTGCCCTCCATCATTGTTCAACAGATGAAGGACAATGCTGCCAGTATTTTTAATGCCTTGTATCAGACAGCCACCTGTTTTGCCAAACTGGTGAAACTGGGTGTTATTATTTTTGATGCCGCAGTAGAAGCTGCCAAAGTATTGGTCGACTTCTTTGAAACCAGCATTGATCTCTTCTGTCAACTGCTCGATGAACTGGGCAATGTTGTACAGGATATCGCCGACTGGCTCTGGAATATTTTTGGCAGTACCAATTCCGGTGCAAATACCAAAGCACTGAAAGCCAATACCAGCTTCAGTGACAACGCCATCTCCCAGGCGGTGAAAGCGTCTGTAGGTGATTCGTATACTGCCGAAATGCTGATCAGTGATCAGGCTTATGCCGGGTATAGCGCTACCAGTGCGGCAAACGCCCTGGTGTACAATTTCAGCACCTATGCCAATGATGCGGTGGATGCCGGTAAGCTGTTGTCAGCAAAATACAGTTTCCAGGATGTAGTGCCAGCGCTGTATACGGTGTTCCCTTCACAAACTGCCACAGCAGAAGATATGTGTTCTATATTGGTGCAGATATTCGGTACAACGCTTACGGCGCAGCAAATGGCCGATGCACTGGCATTGATATACCCTGCCAAACAAGTAGCCCAGGCGTTGAAAACACATTACGCAACTGATACTGATACCGCTGCGAAGATGAGTGTATTGTTGCTAACAGCCTACCAACTTGCTAAACATCCGCTGTCAGTTAGCGATCTTGCTGGTGCGCTGGCGCCATTGTATGCACCGGCAGATGTAGCCCCGGTGCTGAAAAATAATTTTCCGGACAAGACAGCTACCCCGGCAGACATGGCGGCATTGTTAAATGCAGCATATAGCCCGCCATTAAAGGCAGCACAGATGGCAGATGCATTGGCCGCCTCCCCTTATGCCGTGCCCGATGTGGCTAAATATCTGAAATCACAGTCTAGCTATGCTACGGATGTTGATACCGCCGCTAAAATGGCCAACATATTATACACGGCCTATCAGTCATCGATCTCAGTAACAGATATGCTGAACACACTGGCTGTCGTTAACTTCAACGCTTATGAAAGCGCCACACCGGTAAAGGCGCTGTATACCACTGTTACGACAAATGCACTGGCCACAGACCTCGTAAACTGTTATCAAACTATTGCCCCACTGAACATGCTGCTGCTGGGCATTGCCCTGAGCGCGGCCGGCGTAAATCAGAACGACCTGGTAGTAGCTGTAAACAATGTATTGCCAGCTACCACTGCCGGCGAAATGGCTGCTATGCTGGTTATTGCTTACTCCAGCAATACGGCTGCGGGGCTCAGCACTGCCGAATCCAACAAATTAGCAGGCGACGATGTGATTACCGCCTCTCCTTTAGTAGTATCCAATGTATCCGGTATTTTAGCAACGGAACTGGCCGGTGCGCTGGTGAGCGTGTTTACACCACCTAATACTGCCATCACTGATCTCAGCAAAGCGCTTTGCAAAGGTTACAGCAACCCGGTTGCCAATGATGTGGCAAGCGGTATCATGTCGGCATTCAATGATACCTCCTCCACCGACCTTGCCAATGCGTTGACCACGGGCTACAGCGTTATAGGCCAGACACTGACAGCCAGCGAAATGGCCAACGCCATAGTAGCAGGCTTCACATTTATCGGAAAAGCTATCACGGAAACGGAGGTATTGCAGTTTTTACTGACACACTATAGTGGTATTACCCCATTACAGGCAGCACAGTTCCTGGTAGCGTCCTTCGGCACCCACACCTCCATAGAAAAGGTACTGGCAGCGTTGTATGCAGGCTTTAGCACACTTACGCCAATACAGGCCACCATGGTGCTGCAACAGGCATTCTCCGTAAGCACTGAGCAGGTAATAAGTGTGGCCCAGCCGGTTATACAAACATTCTCGCTCACCCAGCTGCCTAACCATGTGGGCTGCATTTCCCTGGCACTGAAAGCAGCACAGTTCCAGCTAACAAACGTCAGCAGCGCGTTAAGCAAAATCTACAGTCCAAACTGGCATACAAGCGACTATAGTGTTGTGCTGGATGTTTATTCCAACCACCAATGGGATACGCTGTTACAGGGAGTAGAGGCAGGTCAGGCTGCCCCCGACCTGGCCCAAAGTCTTAAAAACACCTACTCATCTTTACAGCCGGCAGAAATGTGTTCGTTACTCACAGCTGGCTTCTACCTGGTACAGGTAAATACCTCAGTAGTGCCGATGGCAACTGCCATGAAAGCTGCCGGCTATTCAATATCACAAACCGCGGGCGCCATGTCAAAACAATATGCACCCAACTGGACTACTGATGACTTCGGACAGGTGGTACAGGTATATAACTCATAAAATTCATTCATATGAAAACAACTATTGAACGGTCGCTGACACCTGAAGCTATTCAGCAACTCCTTACATCGCTGGGTAAAGTCACACTGCTGGAAGCTGCTATCGGCTGCCGTGTAAGCGGGGGTAACCCAGTAGACTGCGCTCCTATAATATTAAAAAACAACGCTGATGCCACAGTTGGGCAGATGGCTGATGCCCTGACTACTGCCTGGGCAGCTGCTATTGACGCTGATATGCTTACCAAAGCACTACAGGCCTGTAAGTTTCCTGAAAACCAGATAACTGATGCCGTAAAACAGGCTATCAGCCTTTTTTACCAGCAAGATGTGCCATATGTTGACAATAATGGCATGAATAAGGCGACAGGGCTTTACCAGGGCGATCTTACACATATGAAGGCTGCTTCGGAAATCGTGGACTACCTGGTTATTTCCAGTTTGCCCAATGATTACTCCGCCACAGCCGGTTCCATGATAGAGGCGCTGAATAATATAGGCGTTTCCGTTGCAGCGCTCGCGGAGAACAAGGCAGCTGATTACCGTTCCAGTGATTACTGCTGGATATCACAGCCTATCAGCAACCAGGCTTTCAAACGTATTATCTGTTTTGAAACTACTCAAAGCGGTGATGGAGCTGCCAAAGAGGTACCTGGTATCTTCACGTCACTGCAAACATTTGCCGGCACTGCTGCACAAAACATCATTGTGGCAACATCCATGGTAAGCACCGGGTCCAATGGTGCCAGTCCGTCATCCATCCTTACCGCCTTGTTCAATGGAAGCCAAACACTACTAAACAGTGATTTTTCGCTGATGGCTTTCGAGATCGTTTATTTTAACACAGGCTGGACCAACACGCTGAACGAGTTATTCACGCAATTGAAACAGGCATAATTCCCTCATCTATAATTCCTGATTATGGCATTACAATTAATTGATTCTTTCACAATCGATAATGCTTACAGCGCTCCTACCCTTCAGCTGTGTATGGGTGATCTTACCAACCTGGCGCCGGAAGATGCAGTGGATTTCCTGGTGGTATCAGCCCAACCCGGGGACTATTCTGCTTCTGGCGGTTCACTGATAGGTTCGCTGGCACAGGCAGGCGTGTCGGTACAACAATTATCAAATAACAAAGCAGCCAACTATGAGCCCAAGATACCGTGCTGGATATCCAATACGATCAGTTCTTCCAATTCGGGTATACAATTCAGCAGGATACTGTTGTTTGAACCCAGCAATCCGGCTACAGACGCAGCCGGGTTGGTATGGACTATTTTTCAGGCATTGAATTGTTTCCAGGGAAACAATAGCACTACGGTAGCTTTACCGATGGTATGCACCGGCAGCGGAGGAGCTTCTTACCAGGATATTATACAGGCATTGTTTTATGCGGCCACTTTTGCAGGTTCGCTGTCTGCATTTCCCATGCCTGTTATCAAGCTGGTAGCCTATGATAACGATAAGCTGCAATTGGTACAACCCATTTTCAGCACGTTGAAAAACAACTATCAGAACCTGGTGAGCCTGAACCTGCCGGGAGGTTATCAAAACTATGCCCCGGGTGTCTGGAATGCTGTCCAGGGAATCAGCCTGAAACCAGGGCTTACCCAGCGGCAGGCCTTTGGCGTGCGGATGTGGACTTCCAATTATTATGGAATAATCAATTCTACCCTTCGCAACGGCAACACAGATCCAAACTATTATACCCTCATGCCTTTGTTCAGTGCTATCGATTCAGGGCTTGCCAATATCGCGGCATTCCAGGGTGAAACATACCGTGGAGAAAGTCAAATGTCAGCCGAAAGACTTGCCCAGTACCAGGTAGGCGCCAATATCCTCGAACCGGGCTATACCAGTAGCGCACGGCCTCCGGGCTCATGGTATAACGGTGCAAATTATAAATTTAATATCTATGGGCTAAACAGCCATAGTATTGCCTTCCTCTCCGTATATCCCGGTGAAGATGAATATCTTTACCCCAGGAATATGACATCCACTGTAAACGGCAGGAGCTGCAACGGCGACAATATTCTATGTACCTTTACCATGCAGCAAACAACCATCAACTATTGTTCAGCTGAGATGGAGGAATTTATCTCCAAAACAGTAATAGCCATTCATTAAATAACATATCATGACCATCAATGATTTCTCCAAAGAAGATCTGCAAAAGGTTCTGGCACTGGCCGGCAGTATTTCAGCCATGAAAGCAGATGACCTGCGGATATTCGCCGATCATATACCAGCGCATATCCGGTTAATAACCTCACTGGACGAAATAAAATTCCTGGAAGTATTTGATTATAATACATGGGCAAAAGAACAGGGATGGGACTATGTAATGTCGCCGGAAACATTGGATAACAGCGATACTGAAACATTGCGCAAACTAATGACCACCCATGTACGTACCAACCGTTTTGTAGAAGGGCACTGGGACCAGTTGTTGCTGACAGGTTATATCTCCCGCTTTCTGGCACGTTTGCAGGAACTGTATAACGAGGCATATGCCCGGTAGTAGCATCACCCCTAAAATACACCCCATGAAATGTCTATTTTCCCATTATTTCAACAGGTTCATACTAGTTATACTGTGCATGCAAACATTCAACCTGCATGCACAGTCAAATATTGGCTGGGGCCCAACCAGCGCCAGGTATCTCCTCAGTGCATCAGATATTCATTTCAATCCTTTTTTTGACCCCTCTCTGATGTCTAAATTGATAAATGCCGATTATACCGGCTGGGAGGCTATCTTCGAATCATCAGCCATACAACAGCCTAACGGATATGGCAGCGACGCGAACTACCCGCTGTTAAAATCTGCCCTCAGGGCTATGCAGCAGCAAAACAGCGCCCCTTCTTTTGTTATCATCTCCGGCGATTTCCTTTGCCATGATTTCAAATCCAACTATTCACAATATGCTGGTATGGGATCGGTGGAGGCATTCACAGCCAAAACCATTCAGTTCCTGGCCTGGATGCTGAATAAATATTTTCCGCAAACAGTTGTATTACCTGTACTCGGGAATAATGATTCGTATTGCGGCGATTATATGGTAGAGCCTAATAGTCCCTTCCTGCTTATGTTTGCCAGGGCCTGGGCGCCATTACTGCGAAATAAAAACAAAGCCGCTGACAGTATTTTTGTAGCACAGTTTTCCAAAGGTGGTTATTATACCCATCCTTTCCCCGGCAAAGTACGGGGGAACCTGATACTGTTGAATACTGTCTTCTTTTCTGCCAAATACTACAACGCCTGTGGCAATACCGGTGATGACCCGGGGTCTGATGAACTGCAATGGCTGAAAGAAATGCTGGAAGACAACCACCTGAGAAATGAAGTGGTGTGGATGGTATATCATATTCCTCCGGGTGTGGATGTACACGCCACGCTGCATAATTACGGCGACTGCCAATCGAATATCACACTCATGTGGCGCGACAACTACAATAACAGGTTTCTTGACCTGATACAACAATTTTCTTCCCTGGTCCGCGCTAACCTGGCAGGGCATACACACATGGATGATTTCCGGGTGATCTACCAGAATAAGCTACCCATTTCCTTTATTCATATTACCCCAGCCATCAGCCCTCGCTTTGCCAACAACCCCGGATTTCAGCTCATCAGCTATCACCACAGGTTACTGCAATTGATGAACGCAAAAACATTTTACCTGAGCATTAACAAAAATGCCAATACCTGGACACCTGAATATAATTTTCAGCTGACCTACAACGTGGCAGGCATTAATGCCTCCAGTCTTAACTGGGTGAGAAACAAAATAGCTGCAGATTCGGCCTATCTCAATAAATACATTAACCTCTATAAAGTAAGCAATCCCGGCTCCAATGAAATCAACCTGCAAAACTGGAAAGCCTTCTGGTGTGGCAACGGAGCAATAACACAACAACAGTTTTCTGATTGTTACTGTCAATAAAGCAGCTCAGGATATCTTACCTCCCCATACGCCCCCTTTTATTTCCTTCGCCCGTTTTCTATCTTTACAAACATATTATTAATTAATTTCCTATTTCTTGCTTTCTATTAGTAACCGGCGATACAAAAAACTTTTTAAAAGGTATGGAGCGTATGTCCATGGAAGAGGAAATACTGTTAAGGATGGCCCAGGGAGATGAATCGGCTTTTTCGAGCATCTACCGGCACTATCATCCTTCTTTATATATATACCTGCTGCGTTTCTGTAAGGTCCCTTCTCTTGCAGAAGACCTGGTGCACGACGTATTTCTCAAGATCTGGGAGATCAGGGGCCGTATTAACCCTCAACTTTCTTTCAGCGGGTATCTTTACCGTATTGCCCGCAATCATGTGTTTAAAACCATCACCAAACTGGCCACTGACGGGCAGATGCGGGCACAACTATACCAACAGTTGGCAGGTATTGATCCGGAGCATCCCGATGAATTGGCACGTACAAAGGAATATGAACGTCTTTTCGAGGAAGCACTTTCAAAGCTGACACCGCAACGGCTGAAAGTATTCCGCCTTTGCCGTCAGGAAGGGAAAAGTTATGACGAGGCCGCTGCCATACTGGGTATTTCCCGTAACGCGATAAAAAAGCACATGGTACTGGGTATGCGTTTCATCGAGGATTATGTGTACCGTCATGGTGACATTCTGATGGCGATCTGGCTTGTCTCCACCTTTTACTAAAAAAATTTTCCCCAGGGGGTACCCTCCTTTTATATTTCCGGATATTATTATAGTACCCTTTGTTTTCAACGGGAGAATAATATGCCGCGACCTGAAAATTACCACGAGAAACTGTTACAGCAGTACCTGGACGGCCAATGCAGCCGGGAGGAACTGGAGGCCCTATTCGGATATCTTAACACATCCGCTTCCAAACGTCCCCTGCTGCTGGTTATGAAACAGGAATTTGAGCGCGTTATGAATGAAAAGCATGACGTGCCGGAAGCCCTTGGAAACCGTATAGAGACAAGATTGCTACAAGAGATCAGCCAAAGCAAGGTGGTGCCGATGCGTCCCTTCCACTATCTGAAGTGGGGCGCTGCCGCTGCAGTTGTTGTACTCCTATCGGCAGCCGTTATCTTTTATCTCTCCCACCAACCTGTTGCGCCCAAACTGGCACAACACCATGTTATACCTGTGGGATCACCGGGCGGCAACAAAGCGAAACTCACACTGTCAGACGGCTCCGTGGTTACGCTGGACAGTACCGGCAACCGGGTGATCCAACAGGGCGATGTTAAAGTACAGCAGCATAACGGGCAGCTGCTTTACCCACTCGCCGCCGGCCCTTCATCCATTGTTAGTTACAACCTGCTGGCAGTTCCCCGTGGTGGACAGTTTAATGTAGTACTGCCCGACGGAAGCCATGTCTGGCTCAATGCTGCGTCCAGCCTGCGCTATCCTACTGCTTTCTCTCCTAACAACCGTACGGTGGAAATACAGGGCCAGGCCTATTTTGAGATAAAACCGATGCCAGGCCAACCGTTTATTGTAAAAGTGAACAATATGGAAGTACAGGTATTGGGAACCAGCTTCGACTTAATGGCCTATGCCGACGAGCCTGTAACCCGCACCACACTTGTACAGGGAGCAGTTAAAGTTAAATCCGGTGATAACGAAAGACAGCTGCTCCCCGGGCAGGCAGCTGCAGTGAACAATACCACCGGAGCGCTCTCTATACAAACTGCGGACCTGAGGGAAGCAACAGCCTGGAAAACAGGCTTCTTCAACTTTGAGAATGCCAGCCTGGTCAGCATACTGAAGCAGCTGTCGAGGTGGTATGATGTAGAAGCGGACTATCAGTCGATACCAGATGGAAACCGTTTCGGAGGGTACATCAGCCGCAGCCTGCCACTGCAGGAAGTACTGCCTATGCTGGAAACTGATAGGGTAAAACTCAAACTGGAAGGCAGGACAATCAAAGTAATATTGACCCGGTAAAATACCAGCCCGTACTGCCTTTTCCTGTATGATAACTCTAAACTCAAAATGCTAAAACCAAACATGACTGCAACCAGACTGGTTGTGATTTGAAAACCGCTTTGTTCAACCAAAATGTTCTACGTTATGAGATTTACCGCCTTCCTCCTGCTTGCGGTCTGCCTGCAATGCAGTGCAGTAGCCTTATCGCAGCAGATCACACTTTCGGAAAAAAATGCGCCGCTGAAAAAGGTGCTTAAAGAAATGGCCGCACAGGCCGGAGTATCTGTGGCATATAGCGAAACCCTGATGTCTGCTACCAAACCTGTAACAATTGAAGTAAAGAATGCTTCCATGGAACGGGTACTTGAAATAGCGCTCCACGACCAACCGGTACGCTATACTATCAACAACGGCCGCATCCTGCTCAACAGCCGCTCCCGCGAGGTGGCCGATTCCGCTTTGACAGTCACTGGCAGGGTCACTAATGAAAAAGGAGAACCGATACCCGGAGCCAGTGTCCTCATCAAAGGAACAAACATAGGTACAGCCACCAGCAACGACGGCAGGTTCGAGATCAGAATTCCCAGAGAGCATGTTACACTGATCATCAGCGCAATTGGATTTCAGCCAACAGAAATAAGCGCTCAATCTCAGACCAATATGGAAATCCGGTTAAAAACGGGTACCCGAAGCCTGTCTGAAGTGGTGGTGATGGGCTTCTCTGAAGTAGAGCGCCGGCACGTGGCTTCCTCAGTTGCCCAGGTGGATGTAAAATTAACCAAAACCAGACCCATAGCTAAACTGCAGGAAGCATTTACCGGCACCGTTCCGGGTGTTACCATTCAACAAACCACTAATCTGCCCGGCAGTGTACCCGGCATTACGATCAGGGGCATCAGTACTTTGCAAAATGCTGGTCCTCTCGTCATTGTGGACGGGATGGAGCAAAGTTTAAATGATATAGATCCCAATCAGGTGAAAAGCATCACGGTATTGAAAGATGCTGCATCTGCGTCTATGTATGGTTCCCGGGGTGCCAACGGAGTAATCATCATAGAAACGGAGCGCGGGCAAATGGGACGGTTTAAGGTAGATGTTAACTCGTGGGGCGCGTTACAACAACCTATCGATCTTCCCAAATTCGTTAACGGTATCGACTATATGAAATTAAATAACGAAGCCCGGAATTTTCAGGGACAAACACCTCTCTTTACCGAAGAAGACATCCGCAAGATGGGATCCGGGGAAACTCCTTCTGTAGACTGGATGAAAGAAGGAATGCGACGTAGGGCCAACTCACAAAATGTTTCTATGAGTGTATCCGGAGGCGGTGGTATCGGCTCTTTCAACCTGATGATGGGATACCTGAAAGAAAATGGTCTGAACTCATACGAAGGCTCCGGCAAATACTCTGCGCGGTTTAATACCAATGTGAACATCGCAGATAAATTTGTTTTACTGGCTGATTTCTATGCGCATCGCTTGCAAATTAACCGGCTGAAGGAAAACGACGATGGAACAGGGTTATATGAAAATCTCTGGAAAATGAATCCCACCCAGCAGATATACTATACCCCCAGTGACATCCCAGAGCATTATATGTTGTACAATGACATGAACCCGATAGCTTCCATCAACCGCGGAGGATCCCGGAACAACCTGTATGATTTCAGCTCAGTGAACCTGCGGCCAAGATATAATATCAGCAAGCATCTCAGCCTGGAAGGCAATGTGTCCTATCAGATCAGCAAATCGGCTAATAAACGTCAGCGGGAAACTTTTAAGTTCTATGATGGTAACGGGAAACCGGTGAAAATATGGAAAAATGAAGTGGGAGCCGACCAGGACGTTAGTCAAAGCCAGTTGACCGCCCGAGGACTGCTTAACTATACAGGCAGCCTGCGTCATCAGGCCGACAAAATATATGTCACCGCCGGCTCCGAGGTGATGAGCTTCAATTATACCGACTACAAGGAAATTGCCAAAGCTTCTTTTTTCGGAAAGCTGAACTATTCTTTTAATAACAGGTATATACTCGAGTTCACTGCCCGCGGGGATGGCAGCAGCAAATTTGCTCCCGGTAAGCAGTGGGGCTTTTTCCCTGCAGGCGCTGTAGCCTGGAATATTACCAATGAACAATTCATGAAGGGGCTGGTAAATAACCGCATTATCAATAACCTCAAACTACGTGCTTCTTATGGACTGATAGGCAATGAGAATGTAGACCCATATTTATGGGAAGAGAACGTAAACGAATGGGGATGGCTGATGCGTGTACCCAACATGAATTTCACCTGGGAAAAACAAAAACAGGGAAACATCGGGCTGGAGTTGACGCTGTTGGACAACCGGCTTAGCCTGACAGCAGAAGCTTACAAAAAGAACTCTTATGATCTGATCTATTCGAGGTTCCCGGTACCGCCCATCACCGGCTCGAACTCGCTCGAAGCAGCTTTCAATATCGGAGAAGTAGAAAATAACGGATACGAAATTTCGGTACAGTGGCAGGATAAGATCGGTAATCTTGGCTATAGTATAGGCGCTATGCTGTTTGACAACAGAAATAAAGTGCTGAAGGCCGGTTACAGGAATGGAGACACATTGATCTTTAAAGATGATAACGATAAAATCTGGTACAAGGGAATTGCCATTGATAACTACTATGGATATAAAAGCAATGGCTTTTTCCGGGACCAGCGAGATGTGGACGCTACCCCGGCCAAACTTCCCAATACGCTTCCCGGTGATATTAAATATGTAGATCAGAATGGCGATGGTATCATCAATGACGCTGACAGAATAAACCTCGGAGATCCCTTCCCCCACCTGAATTATTCGGTAACTGTAGCCTTACAGTATAAGAACTGGGACTTTAATCTGTTGGGTCAGGGAGTGGGAAAAAGAACAGGACGCCTGAACGGCCTGGAGGGTTACCCTGTATTGGTGGATGGCAGCAGCAATTCGTTGGGAAGACCGCGACAGTACTATGCTGATAATCGATGGACACCCGAAACTCCTGATAGCAGGTTTCCGAGAGTGTGGACCGGATCAAGCACCAACGCCTACCTCAGCGATGTCTGGCTGGGCAATGCAGCCTTTTTCCGGGTGAAAGTATTACAACTCGGATATACGTTCCCGTTACAAGGCAAAACAATCAGAAACGTACGGGTATATGTGAATGCGCAGGATGCCATTACTTTCACAAGATGGGAAGGACTTGAACCGGAGCGGGACGGCGGTAATGGCAACTATCCCAGGATGGCTGTTTACAGCCTGGGCGTCAGGGCCACCTTGTTTTAGCAAGTAGTCGCTGCACAACAGAAAATTATATTTCAATCAACTGCAAAATATGCATAAGATGAAAAAGAGACTTATCCTACTGTTATTATTCTCCGTTATCCTGCCGGCATGCCAGAAGTTTCTGGACAAACCAGACCCCACTGCCACCAAATTCGATGAATTCTTTAATACAGAAGAAGACCTTCGGCGCGTTGTATACAGCACCTACCTGGATGTATTTACCAACCAGGGCGACAGAAGGTTACTGTTTTACATGGATGACAGTAAATCAGATAATGCTTATAGCAGAGTGGAAGGCGATAATCATCAACGTATTGCCAACGGTAGCTACGACGCCAACACCAGGGCTTTTGAATATTACTATACCATACACATGAAACATATAGGCCGTTTAAATACTTATCTGAAAAGTATCAATACACCTTATGTTGAAGATGAAGCTATCCGCACAAAATACAAAGGCATACTGGAAGGGCTCCGGTGCTGGCACTATTTCAAAATGGTTTCCCGCTGGGGTAACATTCCTTTTTACCTCGAGCCGGTGGATATCTCACAAGTAACACAGCCGGCTAAATCAAAAGAGGAAATACTGAATACACTTTTCCCAATGGCCGAGGCAACTGCCAATACGCTTCCGGACAAGGAATACAATTCAGATGCCTACATGTTCAACAAATACTCCCTCAAGGCCCTTATCATGCGTTATGCCTTATACCATGGCCGTTATGAACTGGCGGCGCGGCTGGCCAAAGAGATCATGGATAGTGGCAATTACTTGCTGTATCCGGTTTACGGAGATCTGTTCAAGTATAAAGGCGACAAGATAAACAAGGAGTTCATCATAAAAATGGACATGCAGAGTCATGGTAACAGTGGCACTAATTCCTTTGAGCACCTGGGGCCACATTTCCGGACAGGAAAGGGACAGTCCTACTCCGTGCCCTTAAAATCACTGGTAGATGCCTATTGGACTTTACAGGGCAATAAAATTGATGAATGTCCCTATCATAATAAACAGGACTATGAGCTGGATCCGAAACTGAACAGGGACCCACGTTATACAGCCAGCATCATCGGTCAGGGAGATATGTTTGTCAATGAGCCCATCGACATATATGATCAAAACAGTCCCATGTTCCATGAAAAAGAACGTGCCAGCCGCTCGGGTTACTGGTTCAGAAAATTTGTAGACGAAACAGATGCATTCAAGGATAATGGCAATATGTACTTCCCGATATTGAGATATGCCGAAGTACTTTTGACATATGCAGAAGCCCGCATTATGATGAATAATATTGACAACCTTTCGAAAAGCTGTATTAACCAGATCAGGACCAGGGCCGGTCTCGATATGAAAGAAGCGGATGTTACCTTACCGAAATATGCGGCTTATACACAGCAGCAATGGATCGACCTGATCAGAAATGAGCGGAGAATAGAACTGGCTGGCGAGGGAGTAAGATATGATGATATCTTAAGATGGAAAATCGGAGACCAGGTAATGACTAAACCCGCTCTCGGACATACCCGGCTGGTGAACGGAACCCTTGTTTCACTAAAGATAGAAGACCGTTCATTTCAATCGCGTAATTATTTGTGGCCGTTTCATTCGGGCAGTTTGAAAATTGAACCGGGGTTGACGCAGAATCCGGGATATTAATCTGATTTATATCAAACATATATAAGTCAAGGGGCCGTCTCTTCTTTTGAGGCGGCCCCTTGTTTTTTGCCGGTCGACAGATGATCAATGAGTTGCGCGGACTGTTTGATGGCAGCTTATCTATTTCAGGAAAAAATTGTTTTTCCTGTTCTGTTTTGTTAACTTCAGTATCTCGAAATGACCGATGTATTACGCCATTATCTATATTGATCCCGTAGCCTCCATGCCAAGCAAGATATAACCTGAAATATTACCCGTAAAATCCGCCAGTTATGAAGAAAAAAACCTCCCTCCAAAAGAAAATGTCTTTTAACAAGACAATGATAGCATCCCTCAGTTCGCAGCAGCAGGCAATGATGGCCGGTGGCTTGCCTCCTATTACCAAACAGGCCGTCTGTCAGGATCAGACCTATGCCGTTTCCTGTGAAACTATCCGTTTCACAGCTGACCAGTGCGTTTCCTGCTAGTATCATCAATTTTATATCGCAATGGATCTGTATTGACGATCGGGATGGCCGCCAACAGTCGTTAGCTTTTTCTACAATTTTTATTCTTTTACCCGGCCTGCCCGGATGGTATGTTATTGCCCAAAATATCCACTAAAACAATAACCATGAAAAAGAAACAAGTATCTCTCCAGAAAAAACTGATCCTCGGTAAATCTACCGTGGCAACCCTGAACGCAAGCCAGCAACAACAGATCGCTGGTGGTCTCCCTACGATTACCAGAATCATCGACTGCCCTTCCAATGCTGACACCTGCGCGACCATCCCTCCCGGAGGTCACATATGCCAGTTCTGCGTTACAGCAGCATAGTGGGTCGGTAAAACGTTGTTTTCCACGGCCGCATTGTCCGAATGGATAATGCGGCTTTGCTCTTTTGATGTGCTTTGTAAGCTTCCTCCTGGCAGACTACCGTTTTTTTGTGCTATAAACACATTCAGTGTCGGTTACCTTGGTTGGATATAAACCAGGCTTGATTCACTTGAAATTACAACGTTATGCCGCCGTCGATAACGAATTCGCTGCCGGTAATATAGGAAGCGGCATCATCGCTGAGGTAAACCACTAGTTTCGCCACATCATGCGGTGTCCCTACTTTACGAAGCGGGATGTTTTCAGCAGACAATTTATCGAACAAGGCATCAGCTGAAGCCGCATCCAGCCCGTTCTTGCTCAACACCGCAGTACGGGTAGGGCCAGGACTCACAATATTCACCCGTATCTTCCTGGGTGCCAGCTCCGCCGCAGCCGTTTTCGCAATGGAGTTCAAAGCCGCCTTGCTAGCCTGGTAGATCGAACTATGTGGTTTATAAGTACTGGCCACAATGGACGACAGTATCACTACCGATGCTTCTTCTGCCAGCACCGGGATAAACTTACTAAGGGTGAAATAGGCGCCCTTAAAGTTGATATCCATTACATTGTCGAAATTCACTTCCTCAGCATTCTCAATCAACGTACTGTCGCCTACTATCCCGGCGTTGATAAACAGAATATCTACCTTGCCATAGTCCTGCTTTACATGCGCCACCAGCGCCTCGGTATCTTTTATACTGGACTGGTCCGCCACGATAGGTACGGCGCCAATCTCCGCGGCGGCTTTTTCGATCGCTTCCTTCCTGCGGCCGGTCACGATCACGGTGGCTCCCAGATCCACCAGAGCCGATGCTGTTGCATATCCAATGCCGCTGTTGCCTCCGGTTACTATCGCTACTTTGTTACTGAATTTTTTCATGATTGAATATTTTATGTCAAAGGTATTAGCAAAATGGTATACATTTGTAACCAGTATCACGAAGTATACCAATCAACACTACCGATCATGCACAGAAACCAACCAGAAGAACTCCGCGCTTTGCAGGACACCCTATACTTTATCGGCGGCAAATGGCGTCTCCCGATCATTAACTCCATTTGTGCCGGCAACCGCCGCTTTCGGGAAATAGAGCGCAGCATTCCCGGTATCACCACCCGCATGCTATCGAAGGAGCTGAAGGAAATGGAGATGAACAAGCTGGTGAAGCGCACTGTATACGATGCTTCCCCTGTACTGGTAGAGTACGAGCCTACCGAACATTGCCGCACCTTTGGCAGCATCATCACTGAAATGATAAAATGGGGCAAAGCCTATCGTAAGATCGTCACGAAAAAACAATGATTCCGGAATACTCACCTTCCCGGATGTCCTGTTGAGCCCCTATTATGTCCACTTCCCCGGAATGCAGTTGGCGTACCTGGTCACTATTCCCCAATTTTGTGTCATCAATCACCTAAAACACATTGACCATGACACAGAAATCCACTCTCATCACTTACTGGACCGGCGCATCTCTTTTATCCTTATGGTTTGGCGCCAGCGGATTCTTCGAGCTGACCCGTAATCCCATTGTATGGGAGATCACGCAACAACTGGGTTATCCTTCACATTTCATTTATATCCTTGGCGTATTTAAACTCACCGGAATCGGAGTACTGCTGGTACCCAACAGGCTGCTCCGCCTGAAGGAATGGGTATTTGCCGGTATTTTCTTTGACATCCTTTTTGCTTTCTTCTCCAAAATTGCCGTGCTGGGCTTTCCCGCCACCATAGACGCGATTATCGCTTTCACCATCGTTAGCGTGACCTATACCATGTTCCGGAAATTATACCCTGCCACGTTCGCAGTGGCAGCACCAGAAACACGCTTGGCGGACATTTGAGCATGAAGCGGAAAGTTTAACAAAAAGCCTGGCGTTCTCTTCGTCAGGCTTTTTTAATGCGATAATGTATGGCTGTATCAACGTGAAGCATTTGGAAAACAATAACAAAAATCTGTACCTTCCATTCATGTCAACATCCTACTACAATATTCGCGGTTACAAGGGCTTCTGGACAAGAATATTTCTCCCGCTCTCTCAACACGATGAAAAATATGCAACAAAAGCAGAAGAGATGCTTGGGGAATATCTTCGCTATTTGCCTTATAATAAAAAAACATTGTTGAGCTTTACTATTTATATCGAGCCTTCCATCGATTACTCCAGGCAATCGGATAGCCGCCTGGAATCCGGCTGGGATATGCAGTGTCACATTGACTATGATATCTTTACCAGGGCAAATCCACAGGAAAAACTTTAAATTCGATTTACAAAAACTTCAGTCCTATCTTACCAATAAGCTTGCTCACAAACAATTTGGACAAGGACTTACAGAGGTTTGTTTCCGTTTTGGGATCTTCAAATTTGATGGCCAAGCCACCTCTTATTTCGAAAGCAGTGAAAAAAACCTAGCCTACAGTACTAAAACGCAATCTCTGTACATAACAAGAAATATAGATTACAATATTATTGCAAAACTTAATAAAGACGAGCTGTTCAAGTATTACAAAGAAATCTTCAGGGAAAATATTGAATTAATAGCTGCCTCGCGAAAAGTTCCAAAAAAATTTGACCTCGCAGCTTTCAAACAATCGTTCTACAACTACCTTGACGCCTATATGCCATAACAGTGGTTAATGATGGATAAGACCTGTATAAATGCAGAAGTGATACCGGATACCGATATCACTTCTACATTAGTAATATGATTTGATCGATTATAATGTTGATGTAGGTTCGTCTGTATGCGTTACCGTAGTATCGCCTTCCAGTTGCTTTTCTTCTTTCTTACGACCGAATAATCTTTTTACAAATCCCATCAGTGCAACGAATCCCAGAAGAATAAATTTCCAGCCGGCCGCCAGGAACTTTGCGATGATGGCGAAGAATCCCACTTTAGCGAGTACCTTGCCGGCTACCAGTCCACCAATAGTCCATGCCGCCACATTATCAATCTTCGGATCAAAATCGAAGTAGGTATTACCCTCCGTGAAAGTAGCCATGTGCAATACTTTATCAATATCTGCCTTTACCAGGGGCAGTTCACGCATGGTACATACCGCATTCAGCGACAGGATGCCATGACGACCCAAAATACGGATCTGGTAGTTAAGCGTATTAGTGCCATCCTGATCACCGAAATGGATTTCCTTAGCCCAGTGCAATACTTTGTTTTTCTTGTCGTAGTAAGGTGTCTGAGCCCATCCTACCAGATGAATGCCTGGATAACCTTCTTTTAAACGTTGTTCATTTTCCTCCTTCTCATCTTTCTGCAAGTTTTTCAACATTTCATTGTAATCGATTTTTTCGGCATCATCATCTTTTACGTAGCCGACATCTTCGTATTCCACCACGAAAGCATAGCTGCTATCGGTGAAGGGATCTGACTTTTCGGGGAAGATCATACCAAGTGCATTCGCCGCACTGGACTCCGGATTGCCCCACAACCTAGTTAAGACAAACTTACTCTGTTCCTTATTCAGGAACTTAAACCCTGCAGGGATTTTGATCTCCGCCCTCCCTCCGGGGAGTTGAATAAGACCGGTTTCATACTTTTGGGCTTTGCGGATAGAGTCCACCAATTTGTCCATCTGCTGTTGGTAAATTTCGGCAGAATCACGTACAGGGGCTGCTTTAAGACATAGGGCTACAAATAGCAAACTAGCCAGGTATAGGTACTTTAACATAAATAAATGAATATTTCAGGCGGCAAAAATGCAACAAATATTTTAAACAAGAAAGTGGCTGCCGCTGAATATCGACCGGCATTACTTTCCTGAGCGTAAACCCACCATATTTCCTTCTGTATCTTCAATTAAGGCGATAAACCCGAAATCGCCTATCTCTTGTTTAGGACGGATAATTTTACCCCCGGCGGCTTCTACACGGCTCAATTCCGTATTGATATCTTCGGAATGAAAGTACACCAGGGTACCACCGATACCGGGCTTTGCCACATCCAGCTTCACCAAGGCACCACCTGCCCCTCCATTCATCTGATCACCAGGAAAAGCCGCATATTTCATTTGCGAATGTCTTTCATTATCTACAGGTATATCCGTTAATTCACATTGAAGTACGGCCGTGTAAAATTTCTTTGCTCTTTCAAAGTTTGAAGTATAAATCTCAAACCAATTCACTGCATTTTTCATTTTGTTCTGCTTTAAAGTTATTTAACACAGCAAAACTAGCCCCAATAATAAAAAGCAGACTTGCCATATGGCAAGAAATACTATTCACAGGAAATTTCTCTCCGGATTCTGCTTAATGAAGTATCAGTAATACCTAAATAAGAGGCAATATATTTTAATGGAGACTGGATAATAATCTGAGGTCTTTCTTTTATTAGATTGAGGTATCTGTCAGTAGCACTGGTTGTCAATGTACTGATGGAGCGCTGTTTCAAAAGAAATAACTGACTTGTTGCCCATGTTCTTCCCCACTCTCTCAGCCCTTCCACTTCACCAAGTAACTTCTGAAAAATATCATATTCTATTCTCCAGGCGGTAACGTCTGATATCGCTTGAAAATTTTCCATTGACGGCATTCTGTGAAACAGTGAAAAAGATTCTATTAGTATCTCTTTTGGGCAATAATACTCAGTAGTTATTTCATTGCCATTATAATCATAAAGGAATGACCTTGACAAACCTTTTTCAATGATATAAAATTCCTTGGCAGTTTTACCACTTTCCAACAGTAGCGTTCCGCCCGGAAATTGAATCCTGGTATGTGCTTTTCGGATCTCTTCATAATCATCCTGTTTGATGAGAGGATGATTGTAAATTGTTTGAAAAAAATCTATTTCCATTGAAAGGTATTATCGGTAATGCATCAAAAATCACTCCCTGCAAATGTAGAAAATCCATATGCATTTCCCAGCCTTTTCGGGGTAGTCTCACATATTCTCCACTCTTTATTTGTAAAAAACCGGCAGCCCTGCATTCGGTGTGATACCGGGATGCAGGGCTGTTAACGGCTTTGTCAGGTTTAATTTTTTATAAAGGTAACGGCACTGTTCCTTTTGCTGCCATCACCACTGATCTGAAGTATCCAGGAGCCGGTCGGAAGACGGCTTACATCCAGCTGTACGGTATGGGATCCATCATGAGATGCTACATAATACACCTGTTTTATACGCTCTAATGTAGTACTATGGAGGATTGACAGATAGAATTTTCCTCCTGCCGGTGCGGAGAATTTCACATTCAGCACATTACCGGTAACAGGATTGGGATACACTACCGCATTGTTGACAGCCTGACTGATGGCTGCTGTGGCCCCACAATCCCGTATGTATGTCCAGGGCTGTCCTGCTCCGCTGTTCAGGTCGGGTTGATTGTTTTGAGTCCACCAGTTAGCTTTATAGATTTTGTTTTTATAAACAGCCTGGTCGCCGGAAGAATAGGCTTTAGATGATATCCATTCGGCAATACCACTACAGCCGGTATCAGTCCGTGGGCCGCTGGTACAGGCGCCCAGCAGTTCCCAGGTGTCGCTGCTGCCAGGTACGCTGGCACTGCCTGCCCACCACTTATTGCGGTAAATATTGTTGTTATAGAGTACAATATTTCCTGCAGTAGTGTAGTTCTGGGAGGCTTGCCACTGCGGGAGATTGGCGCAACCTTCAAATGTACGGCTGTTCCATACTGCAAAACTTACGGTAGTGATAACTGTATCCAGTCCATTTCGTATACCCCTGGCCGTTGCAGTATATTTACTGTATGCAGGTGGCGTCCATTGTATAACAGAATCATTGAAAAGCTGGCCATTTACAGTGATCTGGATTTTACTGATCTCATTGCGGGGATCATTTTTGGTAACGGCCAGGGTAACCGGGCCTAATGATGTAGTGGAAAGGATTCCATTGGCGGGTTGCAGGAAACGGATAGATGTAAGGCTGGCACATTCTCCATTGTCAACGGTGAATCTGGACATACTGGCGCATCCGCAGTTGGCAGTATTATTACCACCGTTAAGTTCCAGGCTTACCTGCTTGATGGTGGCATAGCGCTGGTAGTGTGCGATACGGCTCAGCGCTTTGGTATTTTCCTGTCCGCTGCCGCATTCGATACCACCATTAATGATATTAACGGTAGCACCAAATCCTGGCTTGATGCCGACGGCTTGTTGGGCTGGTGTGGGTGTCCATTTGCCTGGAATCATTACATCATGGCACGACGGTTTGGGATACTGAGGAGCCATCCAGAACCAGATACCCGTTTCGAAGGCTATAGCGCCATCCTGTATCACTTTTTCAGGGTTGGCCAGCAATACGTTTTTGTCGCCGAATATCAGCTCACTGGCCTGGCCATAGTTGTAGTTGTAGCTGAGCTGAATAGGCCCCCTGCCATGATACGATTTTCCCGGTGCGGGAGGGTACATGGTATTGGTCTCATCCCGGTAACCGATGTTGTTGGTTCCTTCGTAACCTTGTTCTTCGCGGAAATACAATCCCCAGGCGTATTGCCCGCCTGGTGCTGTGGGCCAGCCTCCGGTTGTTTCCTGGGATATGTTGGCCAGGAAGGCTACCAGCTCCCTTTTCCGGGCATTAACATCGCCTTCGCTCACAAATGTGCCGTAGTCCAGCACCTGTGTAATAATGGCAAGCCCGTTCCAGGTAGGATCATTGAAACCGGGATCAGTTCTGATCACTGTGGTGACACCCGTGGTCTTATCAGTACGGGTGATCCGGTAATAATCAGTACCACAGCGTCTTTCCAGCAGTACTTTAATGTTAGACATACGCCGTACAGCTTCCACGAAGTTGTTGTAGGAGTAAAAATCCTTGGCCAGACTGGTGGGCAACGTCCCGGCGCCAGTGCGATCGTCCGGATTAAAACGGTGAGGAAATAGTACATCCCATTCCGCACTGCTGATCAGTGAGGAAACAGATGTGTCGACGGCAAACGGTGCGCTCGTTCGATTTGCTGATTTGTAGCTGGCCGAAGTGCGCGACCAGCATAACAGGCACAGAAATACAGTGATAATCAAAGGGCAGATTTTCATAACTAGCTAAATTTGAAGAGTGGGAAAATGATCATTAAACTACAACCCCTCATTGCTACGATACAGCAGCCCTGGTGGAAAAGTATAATTGTTACTGATACACTTAAAATTCCATAGGCAACTGCAGCACAAAGGCTATTGGGCTGTTGCGGCCACAAAATGCAACCGATAATCATTTGTGTATGGCTAAAAAAGTATTAGGGCGGTAATAGAAGAAGACTAAGACAGCAATTTGAAGCACCGGCCCTTAACATTTTAAAACACTCTTCAGCTATGGTATGATCAAAATAACTTCGTGTTAAATGGTTAAGATTTGTATATAATCTGATAATTTCTATCCAATGTATCCATCTTTAATATGGCACATTTGTATTACCTGCTTATGCCGCCTTGCTTTTCGTGTAAGACCACGTCATCGCATCCACATTATCACCTGATATCAGGGTAATAATATGAAAGCACACCGCAATACGCCATAACCCCGCCATGTCTGACACAGGCATGCTTTGCAGTATTTACAACAACAATATCGAATGCCCTTACCATTGTTTTATCATTTAATCAAAGTATATAACACCTATTAGCATGAAAAAGAAGACAGTAAAAAAATTAAGTCTGAAGATGATCAAAGTTGCCCAGTTAAGTCCAAATGGAGCTCAATTCATTCTGGGTGGTGACTCCGCCCCCGGTGCTCCTACAAGCCCTACCTCCAGGACTACCGGTCCTGTCGGCCCTCCTACTGCGCCACCTGATCCATGTGCTTCCGGAACCTGCACAGTAGCATGTCCTCACGGATGGTAATCTCCTGATAAAGGCCTGTCTTTCAAAATAAGCCTCCTTCAGGTTATCAGATGGGCACTTTAATTACCTTACAATATAGTCTGACAAAAAAGCCTTCAAGTCCAAAGACTTGAAGGCTTTTTAACTACTGGCGGCCAGCTGTGCATCAGCAAAGGTATTAGCAGCCAGATAATTCTTTACTGACTGAATTATTAATTAATATCGGTGACACAAGGCGGTCTCCATGTAAACACACAATTGGCAGATCCTTTTATCGCTACATTTGACCGATCAGGTTTACTTAAGCCGGCAACGGTGATTTTGCTCAGCGTCAATTTTTTTTCGCATTGTTTCTTCATCGTAATTGGATTGGGTGAAGGTAATAATTTAGCAATATGAATATATTGATTGTTGTTATGGGGATTGGCACCGATGTTAACCGTTTCTTTGCTAAAATTAACCGGGCTGCGGCGATCAGGCGCAACAACCATGGTACCAATCCTATTTCCTCACGTCAGCCGGGCAAAAATAAAGGTAGAAAAGGATAAAACGACATTAGTATACCAGGGTTAAAATTCCAACATTTGTATGTTCGCATAGGAAGTACATTCCCTTACCAATGTAAAATATCGAAATGAAAAACAGACGTCTCATCACACATCTGCTGCTTTTTTTGGTTGTCTTGACGGTAATAACCACGTTGCCAGCTACCGCGCAGATAAATTTCAAAACAAAACAATGGAGCCTTCAGCTGGATGCATC
Source organism: Chitinophaga sp. HK235 (assembly GCF_018255755.1). Taxonomy (NCBI): domain Bacteria; kingdom Pseudomonadati; phylum Bacteroidota; class Chitinophagia; order Chitinophagales; family Chitinophagaceae; genus Chitinophaga; species Chitinophaga sp. HK235. The sequence continues at coordinate 1,163,481 of NZ_CP073766.1, forward strand.
CGGAAAGATGACCAGTATGAAGAGTATTGCACTTCAAAAAGAGTTCCTGTTTGCAGACAAGGCCACCGCACTGATGAGCATAAAAAAAGACGGGGAAATTCACGCTCCCCGGAGCTGTGCCTGGAAAGCAAAAAACTCGGAGCTGGTGTTATCTTATCCGCAGATTGGCGTGGAGGCAAAAGTAAAAGTGCAGTGTAACGACAATTACATCAGTTTTGAACTAATAAAATTGACCATGCCTGAAAATGTGGATCTGGTGCTGTGGGGGCCCTATCCTACTATCATAGCAGACACTATAGGTGAAGTAGTCGGGGTTGTCCGTAGCAGAGAATTTGCCATTGGTATCCAGGCGCTGAATGTAAAAACACTAGGCGGTTACCCAAATACAGAAAGTGATATAGAACCTTCGTATGATGTATTTGAAGGCGGCAACAAAGTGGATGTAAAGGAAGATGACATGAACAAGCAATTGTTTAGGGGAGACGTAGCGCGCCCTACTGCTTACGGATCTGTGTTACAAGCGTATTGCCGCAACCGCCACAAGGACCGCGTTATTGAAAACTGGGGAAATACCGCTTACCTGGCTCCCACATTCAATGATGGCGGGGTTATTGGCAGTAAGATCGCGCTTTTCGGAGTAGCTAACGCAGATGTACTGCCGACCATTTCGCAGATTGAAATCGCCGAAGGATTGCCGCATCCATTGCTGGATGGTGTATGGGGAAAGCAGGCTTCGCACGCTTCCGAATCGTACCTGATCATGGACTTTGGCGTTGACAACCTGCAGGAAGCAATGGAGGCAACCAAACAGGCAGGCCTTCGTTTCCTTTATCATGGCGATCCTTTTGAGAACTGGGGACATTTTAAACTGCATACCAAAGCATTTCCACAGAACTGGGCCAGTATGAAGCAGTGCGTTGAAACAGCCAAGGCCAAAGGAATACGATTGGGTGTACATACATTATCCAACTTCATTACCACCAACGACCCTTACGTAACTCCGATACCAGATCACCGGTTGGCCAAAGTGGGTTATTCGCGCCTCAGCGCCGCTATCGACGCCAATACAAAGGAGATTGGGATCGAGAACCCAACATTCTTTAATCAGTTTCAAAATAATACGTTGAAGTCCGTTGTCATTGGAAATGAAATTATACGTTATGGAACTGTATCCGCGGCTGCACCATGGAAACTGCTCGATTGTCAGCGCGGCGCCTTTGGCACCTCCGCAGTAGCACATCAGCAAAATGATACGATAGCCAAGCTGTTTGATCATCCTTATAAAGTATTCCTTACCAATTATGCACTACAGGAGGAAATGTCGAAAACCATTGCACGCCTTTTTAATGAGACAGGCCTGATGCAGATATCTTTCGATGGGCTCGAAGGCTGCTGGTCTTCCGGCATGGGACAATATGCCAGGCAACTGTTTACCAAAACATGGTACGATAATCTTAAACCCGAACTGAAGGGAAAAGTTATTAATGATGCCAGCATGCCCGGCCACTACTTCTGGCATATTTACACCCGGATGAACTGGGGTGAGCCCTGGTATGCAGGCTTCAGGGAAAGCCAGCTGCAATTACGCCTCAGGAACCAGCAGTTTTTCCGTCGTAATCTGATGCCTTCCATGCTGGGATGGTTCAGCCTGCGTCCTGAAACAACACCGGAAGACATAGAATGGATGCTGGCTCTGGGTGCCGGCTATAACGCCGGCTTTGGACTGGCTACCAGTCTGGAAACGTTGCATAAACACGGAATGAAAAATGAGTTGCTGGGATTGATAAAGATATGGGAGCAAGCCCGTATGAAAAACATTTTCAGCGAAGCACAGAAAGAACAAATGCGGAGTTTAAAGCATGAATTCCATCTGGAGACATCCGGCAATAATGGGTATAAATTAACACCGGTGTACAATGCATACTTCAAACATACTCAACAGCTAAAACAGCCAGGAGAGCCTGTTTTTTCAACATTTAAGTTCAATAATCCGGCAACTGCCCAACCCATTTCCTTTATTATTACCCTGGCTGCCGGGAAGGACTATGATCCGGATGTAACCTTCGATCAGATATCATTAGCCATCAATCAGCAGAATGCATTGGTATTGCCGGTGAGCCTGAAGAGAAACCAGATCCTGAAATCTGACGGCAAAACTGTAAGATTATACAATCGTCAATGGCAACTGCTGCAAACCATTGAATTGAATCAACCTTTACCGGTTTTATCCAATGGTATGAATGAAATTATTTTCGATGGGAAATATTCAGGTGAAAACGGCGCCGATGTAAAGCTGGAAATCCGTTCCAATGGTCAGCCTGAGTTGATTGGAGAAACCCACTAGATCAGCATCATACATGGACTTTTAAAAAAAGGGCGGACTTTTATTTTTTAATACATTTTCATACAACATTCTGAGATCTGAACACTTTTCCCCCGCCACTGCGAGGGAATTTTGTGTACATTAAATTCTTGGAAAAATGAAAATCGTACTTACCGGCTCGCTCGGGAATATCAGTAACCCGCTCGTTGAAATACTGGTGAAGGAAGGTCACCAGATTACCCTCATCAGTACAGATCCCAATAAACAGGTCCGGATACAGGCCATAGGCGCTCAACCCGCTATTGGTAGTATCCAGGACCTGCCTTTTCTTATCAAGACCTTTACGGGGGCAGATGTTGTTTATTGTATGAACCCACTGGATTTCGCAGCACGAGACCTGGACGCATGGAACGGAAACATGGATAATTATATCCAGGCTATCAAGGAAACAGGGATAAAGCGTGTAATCGTGCTCTCCGGGTGGGTCTCGCACCTGCTGAATTCCATCCAACCGGAGAAAAATTTTGAGACCCTTAAAGACGTGTCTGTTACCTTTGTGCGACCAGGACCTTTTTACACTAATTTCTATCACCTGAAGGATATGATCCGGCACCAGGGCATGATTGTATCCAATTATGGCGGAGAAGATCTGATAGCTTTTTCGGCTCCTGAAGACATCGCTGCTGCTATCGCGGAAGAGATCAATACCCCGGCAGCTGCAGGCTTGAAAGTGTTATACGTGGCCAGCGAGGAGCTTACCTGCACACAAGCGGCACAAATTGTAGGAGAAGCCATTGGAATACCCCACCTCCAATGGATAGCATTTCCCGGAGAACAGGTAAAACAAGCGCTCGAAGCTACCGGCGTATCGTCTGAGGTTGCCGGATTATTGGTAGAAATGCAGGAAAATATGCACAATGGGAAAGCGCAGAAGGATTATTACCTTAACAGACCTATATTAGGAAAACGAAAACTGCGGGATTTTGCCAGGGAGTACGCTACCTGGTACCATCAAAACTAAATGTTATGGCCGGAAACCTTCCCCTGAGAATAAAAAGCATTCATGAGCTATTGCGGCTGAAAGGCTTGCCTGATACAAAACATCCACTTATCAGTGTACTCAATATTGCCGAATTAAAGATGCTGCCTAAGCCTGTAGATATAATGGCGTCCACTGATTTCTATTTTATAGGTATGAGCAGGTTCACGCAGGCTTGTTTGAAAATGAAGTATGGGCAGCAGGAATATGATTTTGATAAAGGTGTGATGAATTTTATCGCACCAGGACAGGTATTTAGTTTTAATACCGATCAGGTGGAAGAAATGAATCGGTCCGGATGGATGCTGCTGCTCCATCCGGACTTTCTCTGGAACCATCCTCTCGCGTTGAAGATAAGGCAATGCGAGTTTTTTGATTATACGGTTAATGAAGCCCTGTTCCTCTCTGATGGTGAAGAGCAGACTATTAGCGGATTGTTTAAGAATATTGAGCAGGAATATAGTACTAACATCGATCAATTCAGCCAGGGAATAATTATTCCCCTTATCGAAGCCCTGTTGGGATATTCAGAGCGCTTTTACCAACGGCAGTTCATTACCCGTAAAATTACCCACCATGGCATCGTAAGACAGCTGGAAGCATTGCTGGAAATGGCTTTTTCTCAGGAAACACTGGAAGAGAACGGGATACCCACAGTAAAGGATATTTCCAGTCAGCTGAATATTTCACCCAATTATCTGAGCGGTCTGCTCAAAACGCTTACTGGTAGCAGCACGCAACAGCACATACAGGAGAAGATCATAGAGAAAGCAAAGGAAAGACTGATGATGACAGATCTGTCTGTAAATGAAATAGCTTTTGAACTGGGGTTTGAATATCCGCAGTCTTTTTCTAAGTTGTTCAAGACTAAGATGAATATTTCACCGCTGGAATTCAGGAAGGCCAGCAGGTTTTAATAGATTGATCTGGCAAAGCGTACGGGGATGTGGGTGGAGGAATAAAATAAAACAGAAGAGGCAGGTTGCCAGAAATGTTGTTTGTGTATTACCTTTGCCGGTATAAACAAAAGATATGAGTCAATTTCCACATATAAACCTGCCGTTAAAGAACAAACTGACATTCACTGCCAACCCGGTGAACGTAGTGCCATTGCCGAATGGAGAGATCCTGATGAACTTTGCGAGTCAGCCGCTGATTACAAAGCTCAATGCCAAACTTGAGATTGTTTGGGAAAAAATCATCCAGGGACAGAATGCAAACTATGTAAGTAGCAAGCTGTCTGCCTCTTCTGATGGCCGCCTGATTGCCATTGCGGGCATGACCGATATACGCATTCTCGATGCAGAAGGAACCACAGTATTACATACTGCGGAACATGGCTCCTGGGGCCGGTTCCTGGGTGCTGCCTGTTATTTCGCCAAGGATAATAAAACGATCTGGTATGTATTGCCTGGTGATGAAAATAATACAGATGAGCTGCAGGTAATGGATGTTGCTGCTTTTGAAGTAATTGCTTCTTACCCGCTGCTGGAAAGCCAACAATACGCCTACGCATTTCATGCTACACCAGACAATGACATTATCCTGCTGGAAGCCGCTGCTGGCCAGGAGGAAACCATTCTGATGCAGTTACAGCTGAACGACGGTATCGTCTCCCTGACTGAACTTACCCAATGTGATAATGTGATCATGGGCAACTTTGCACCATCCGGAAAAGAGTTTGCTATGGCCCCTCATTATGATGGGCCGTTAGAAATCTACTCCTTCCCTGAAATTGCCAGGGTAGCGGAGCAGGATCAGGTGGCTATTTTCGATGGCAGTAAAGATTTCCCTGCCGCTGAACCGGATAATATCAACTACAGTGTATTCTTTGTAGATGATAATAGCATCCTCGTAGTTTCCCAGTTTGGAAGATTGTTATTGCTGGACAGAAAAGATTTACGTTGTAAGGCAGAGGTAATGCCGGAGGGTATTGAATTTACAGCATATAACCTGGATGGTAATCCTACTACCAACCCGGATTATATCTTTGATTACAGCAGTAATATTATCAACGTAATGATTGTGCATGACAAACTGTTACTGACGACCGGTGAGGGTCAGTTGCGCAGTTATGATCTGCCAGTATGATAACAAACATTAAGGGTATCTCCTGGTTTCGGAGACACTTTTTTTTGAGGCTTATTTAAACCTGCAAAACCTGCGCTATATGCAGGTTTTGCAGGTTTTTTCTATATCAGATCAGGATTTTCCTGCCAACAAAGCATCGATCTGTGCCGCTGGTGTTTTTACAATTGCATACAGCAGCTGTACAAAATCTCTGCTTATACCTTTGATGGTGTCTTCATGAAACAGGTCTGTACTATATGCTATACTTGCGGTTAAGCCGTTTGCTGTCTCCATCATTGACAAGGTAAGATCAAGCGCAGTCATATCCAGAGCAAGGCGTTCTGCTAATACCTGTATGCTTTCTATATCAATGGCCGGTGTTTCAGGAATATTCTGCAAAGAAAACATTACCTGGAATAAAGGATGACGATACTGTTCCTGCGCTATTACAGATGCATCTGCAATATGCCCGAAGGGTACTTCCTGATGTTCATAGGCATTGAGTGTGGTTTGTTTTACCTGTAGTAAAAGTGATTCAAAAGGCAGATTACCGGCGAGATGGCTGCGCAGGGGCAGTTGATTAGCAAAAAAACCAATCAGTCCTTCCACCTCCTGCCTTGTTCTGCCTTCAATAGAGGCACCTACACAAATATCTACCTCTCCGCTAAGGTGATACAACAATACCTTAAATGCCGCCAATAATGTCATAAACAATGTGGTACCTTGTTGTTGGGATAATCCCTGCAATGCATCACTCAGCTCGCGATCAATATAAAACCGCTCTACACTGCACCCCCAGCTTTGCACCACTGGTCTTTCATTATCGAGCGGCAGTGCCAGCACTTTTACATCTACCAATTGTTTTTTCCAATAATTCAGTTGTGCAGCCAGCAGGGAGCCGGTCATATATTTACGCTGCCAGATGGCATAATCTGCATACTGTACATTTAATGAAGCCAGGTTGCCCGGGAGGTTTGTTGTATAAGCAGTATAGAGGCTAGCTAACTCCCGCATCATAATTCCCAGAGACCAGGCATCAGCCGCTATATGATGCAGCGTTATCACCAGCATATATTCGTCTGCCCCGCAAATGATCAGATGCGCACGCAATGTATGATCCCGCGACAAATCAAACGGTGTATAGACCAGCCTGTGAATATAAGCAGTGCGCGCGGCCTCGTTTTCCCGGTATTGCGGATCATCTGTAACTGCCAGAGACCATAATCCTTCATCCATTACCACCTGGTACAGGTCTTGCCCAGATGTACCTATATCACAACGGATCACCGTACGTAATATTTCATGACGGTTTACAACATGCTGAAATGCTTTTTCAAGCATTTCTCTGTTTACCTCACCTTTGATCTTCCATAATATTGGAATATGATATTGTATACTACCTACCTGCTGGTCAATGTGCCATAGGTATTCCTGATTAAAGGACAACGGAATACTACCGGAACGGGAGTATACTTCAATAGGTGCTCCTGCCAGACCCGTAGCTTCGTTTTCCATATAAACAGCAAAGTCCGCAACAGTGGCGTAACGGAATACCGCCTGTATAGCTAACTCCTTATTCATTTTTTTACGCAGCATAGCTATTAAACGCATTGCCAGCAAAGAATGTCCTCCCAACTCAAAGAAATTATCGTATATACCTACCCGTTGTACCTGTAATAGTTCCTCCCAAACGGAAGCGAGTATCGCTTCAGACTCATTACGCGGAGCTACATATGAATTTGACGACAATGTATTCATATCAGGGTCCGGCAGCATTTTTTTGTCGATCTTGCCATTCACCGATAAAGGAAGCTGTTCCAGTTCCATCAGTAATGAAGGTACCATATACTCCGGCAGTTTGCTTTTCAGAAAAGAAATGATCTCTTCTCTCCTGAAATCCTTACGTGGCACTACATATCCCACGAGTTTTTTATTTCCATTTTCATCCATTTTAGCAGTAACAGCAGCGTGGCTTACAAATGCACATTGTTGCAATACCCGCTCTATTTCGCCCAACTCAATCCGGTAACCGCGTATTTTTACCTGCCCGTCCATACGACCAATCAGCTCTACATTACCATCAGCTAACCACCTGGCCTGATCTCCGGTGCGGTACATTTTTCCACCATCCGCTATAAAGCTGTCTGTTACAAACTTTTCTTTATTAAGCAGCTCATTATTGATATATCCCCTGCCTACACCAGCTCCGCCAATATATAATTCTCCGGCTACACCCACCGGAACACAGCGTTTGTATTCATCCAGTATGTAATATCGTACATTATGCATCGGACGGCCTATTGGCACTACCTGGTAGTGGTCGGCTATTCCTTCAAAAAAAGAAGCATCAATAGCAGTTTCCGTTACGCCATAACTGTTTATTATGCGTATCCATTTGCTGTAATGCTCATACAAATAATGATAATCCGCTTTTTTACAGATATCAGAACCAACTATCAAAAGCCGCATAAAAGAGAAATCAAGCCCCTCATCCGTAACATATTTCAACAGGTGAATAATCAATGCTGGTGTAGACTCCAGTGTATCTACACGATATTGCTTCATCATGCTGTATAAATAATTCACGTCCAGCTTTTTTTCCTCGCTGACCAACAACAGTTGACCACCATTAAGCAATGCCCGGCAGTATTCTGCTGTAAATACATCAAAAGAAACGGAAGCCAGTGACAGCACTACCGGAGGCTGTTTATCAAAGCCAAACTGATAACGCCAACTATAGCAGATATTCAATATATTCCGGTGTTCTATCATCACTCCTTTAGGGGTACCTGTAGAGCCAGAGGTATAAATCACATAAGCCAGGTTGCCCGGCTGCAATGTTATTTCCGGATTGTTGATTGTACATGCTGATATCTCACGCTCCAGTTTGTCGGTGTTAATGACTTTTACAGCAGCATTAGTCTGTAAACTAACAGGGCAGGCATTATTACACACCAGTATTCCGGCTTTACAATCTGTCAGCATGAAAGATAAACGCTCCACAGGCAAGGCAGGATCCAACGGCAGATACGCTCCGCCGGCCTTCAATATGCCCAGTATACCTATTATCATAGCAGGACTCCGGTCAGTGCAAACAGGCACCAGTGTTTCTTCTTTCACGCCTGCATGTCTTAAATAATGAGCCAGCCTATTAGCTTTTTCATTTAATTGCCGGTAAGTGAAATGCTGATCTTCATATAACAGGGCTGTATGCTCAGGTGTAAGTGCTGCCTGTTCTTCAAACAGCGATACAATTGTTTTTGCAGTATCCTGCGAATGTACCGTTTCCGTATCATTAAACGCTGTTACCAGCAGCTGTTCTTCAACGGTATTCAACATCTCTAATTCACCCAACCCGGTTTCCGGCGCTTTAACGATAGCATGTAGCAGCCGTTCGAAATGGCCGGTCATCCTGACAATGGTATCTTCGGAGAACAGGTCGGTACAATATTCCACCTTCCCTGCTAATCCATTCCTACCTTCTTCCATAGAAAAACTGAGGTCAAACTGTGTAGTGGTTTGTTTCATTTTCTCGGAGGATAAATGCAGGTCTCCCAAATGGAGGTCCGGCGCTCCAGGTGTATTCTGCAAGGCAAACAGGACTTGGAATAACGGACTGCGGCTCATATCACGCTCTTTTGCCACTACTCCCACTATTTTCTCAAAAGGTATTTCCTGATGTTCATAGGCACCTAAAGTTGTTTCTTTTACCTGTTGCAATAATTCTGTAAAACCAATGGTATTATCAAGATGACTACGCAATGCCATGGTATTGATAAAAAAGCCGATCAGGCCCTCTGTTTCCTGGCTGGTTCTTCCTGCAATGGGGCTACCCACGCAAATATCTTCCTGCCCGGTGTAACGGTACAACAATACTTTGAAGGCCGCCAACAAGGTCATAAACAACGTACAGTTATGTTCCAGCGACAATGCCCGCAACTGCCCGGATAACTCCTCATCCAATCTGAATATAAGGCTCGCCCCCGCCGCACTTTGAATAGCAGGCCGCGGATAATCGGTCGGCAATTGCAATACTGCCACACCAGACAATCGGGTTTTCCAGTAATCGATTTGAGCTTCCAAAAATTCTCCTGACAGATATTGCCGTTGCCAGATGGCATAGTCTGCATATTGTACATTCAGTACAGGCAGATTTGCCGGGCGGCCGGTTGCATATGCATCATAAAATTCTATGAGCTCCTTTACAATTATTCCCGTAGACCAGCCATCAGAAGCAATATGGTGCAGGGTTACCACCAGCACATGCTCTTCTTCTCCGAGTACTATCAGGTGTACCCGCAGCATATGATCTTCAGACAAATTAAAAGGTTGATGAACAAGTACCTTCACATAAGCCGGTAATGCTTCTTCGCTGCAGGAAGGATCATCAATAACCTGTAACTCCCATTGATCTTTATCCAGCACCACCTGACAGGCATTTCCTTCTTCATCCTCCCGTATCACGGTACGTAATACTTCGTGTCTGTTCACGATACTTTGTAATGCAAAGGCCAGTGCCGGCTTGTTCATCTTTCCTTTCAACCTCAGCGCAATCGGGACATGATACTGTATACTACCCGTCAACTGATCAATAAACCACAAACGTTCCTGGCTATACGAAAGCGGGATACGCGCCGCTCTTTCCCTGGCTTCAATGACAGGCAACAACAAGCCTGTATGCTGTTGCTGCAGGTATCTGGCAAGCCTGGCAATAGTAGGATAAAGGAAAAAGTCCTTCACCTTTAACTCTACTTCCATCATTTTCCGGATAGCAGACACCGCACGGGTGGCCAATAATGAGTGACCGCCCAACTCAAAAAAATCATCATAAATACCAACACGTGCTATTCCCAATACACTTTGCCAGATATCAACCAGTTGCCGCTCTGCTGCTGTCACTGGTTCCTGATAGTTGATCAGGCTCTTGCTCTGCATATCTTCCCGCGTGCTTAAAAACTTCCGGTCTATTTTTCCGTTATTAGTCAGCGGTAGTTGTAACAAGGCTATCAGATCGGCAGGCACCATATAGTCGGGCAATCGCTGTTGTAAATTTTTTCTGATGTCCTGTGCCAATGATTCGGTAATATCTGCATACAACGGAATATTGGAGATAGTATGATTCCTGGTATCAATGGTATCATTATAAACCGATGTAATAAATCCTTCTGAAGGCACCTTCTCCAGCAATAGATTCATTTTTAACGGATCGGCATCCAATAAAAAACTGCAGGTATATCCTTTTGCACGGGCCAATGCCAGCCATTCATTCACGACTGTCATGCACCGCGCCGGCTGCTCTGCATAAGTTAAAAGATCTCCGACAGTGTGAACAGCCAGATCTTTCAAACCTTTTTCCAGTAGTATTTCTTTCCATAACCTGGGATCCGGCACACCTTTCAGGGCGATAACCGGTTCATCATCATACAACTGCTGCAGGATGTCCTGCCCTTCTTTTATCTCTTCCCAGTATTGCCACCGGGGAGTTATCATTTCCTTCTCAATACCAACATAAATGATTACCGTATAGCGGTATAAACTCAATTCATTGATATAATCTCCTTTTTGCTTTTGTATATCCACGTAAGTGATCTGCGGATAAATTGTTTGCAGCTGATAAAAATATTCCGGCGATAAACACAGCTCTTCCTCTTTCAGCATCTCCTGTTCTACACCCCAGGCAAATTCCCGGATGCTGGTTTTCGGCTGGAATTTTCCGGTAGTCAGGCGGGTTTTAAAGAGCCTCAACAGCCGGTTATCACGTATATCGCCTAAAACTATACGTCCTCCGCCATTTAAGTAGGAAATAGCTTTGTCCAACACATCAGACAAATACTTTTCTCCCGGGAAATATTGTACAACTGAATTTACAATAACCAGGTCTATCGCCTCATCCGCATCCAGACTAAGCTCATGTGCAGCGCCCACTTTTAGTATGGTAGCCGGATATTCCCGTTCTGCCATACTGATACGATGACGAATAGCTCCTACTGAAACAGAAGAGAAATCTATACCCACATATTTTTCGATATGTCCTACCAGCTGATAATAGATCAATCCTGCGCCGCAGCCTATTTCCAGCACATTGGCCGGCCGTGCCGATAATATGACCGCTACAATATCATGCAACCATTCCCGCATTTCCCCAACAGGGATAGCCTTACCGGTAAAACTATCATTCCAGCCTGTAAGGTTGAATTCTGCCGCTGTTTCGCCTGCCTCTTCAGTTTTGGTGTATTCTGTTTCCCATAGCTCATGCCAGTTCTCTTCCTGTTGATTATACAACGATACCTCTTTTTGTTTTACTGCCTGCATGTCCGGTACATAATAACTCACCAGTCTTTTCTGGTTATTATCATCGGCCCTGACCAATACCACTGCCTGGCTGACTGATTCACTTTGGCGTAGCAAATGTTCTATTTCTCCCAGCTCTATCCTGTAACCGCGGATCTTTACCTGGTGGTCTATCCTACCCAGGCATTCTATGTTACCATCAGGTAACCATCTGCCCAGATCACCTGTCCGGTAAAGCTTTCCGCCTGATTTATCAAACGGATTAGCTACAAATTTTTCTGCTGTTAATGCCGGCAGATTCAGATAACCACGCCCCACTCCTACTCCGGATACACATATTTCTCCGGTTATACCAATCGGGCATAATTGCAGGTCGCTGTCCACTATGTAAACCTGTAGATTTTGTACAGGCTTGCCCACTGGTATGTTTGCTCGTTCAGGACTTTCATAAAGAAAATAGTGACAGATATCATCCGATGCTTCCGTAGGCCCGTAGGCGTTGACCACCGGAATCTTTCCATAGTCCGGGTGAGAAAACCATCGCGACAGCAACGGCTGACTAACCGCTTCTCCCGTTACCAGCAGGTATTTCAGATGACTAAGTGGTACACTTGTTTCTTCCTGCAACAACATAGACAGATAAGAAGGCACCAACTCCAATATGGTAATACCATCTGTTTCTATCAGTCCGATCAGATAACCTGGATCATAAATGAGATCCTCCCGGTAAATGACGCAGCATCCTCCGCACAATAATGCCGAAAACATCTGCCATACAGATATATCAAAAGTATAGGATGCCGTAAAGGCCAGCACTGTATCCTGGTCTATACCCAGATCATTTATCTTGGCATATAAATGATTCAGCATGCCACCATGTTCCACCATGACGCCTTTCGGATGACCGGTAGATCCCGAGGTGTAAATCACATAAGCCAGATCGCGCGGGGATGGTATCCCGCTTACTAACGATATCGCATCAACGAAAGGCAATTCCACTACATCTTCTACCACTACTATATCCACAGCCGGATTCGTTGGTATTTTATCTTTCCCGTAACGGCTACCCACCACAATGGTTGCCTTACTATCTTCAAGTATATACGCCATACGGGCCGCAGGATAAGCAGGATCTATCGGCACATAAGCGCCTCCTGCTTTCATGATCCCCAGCAGGGCTACCAGCATCCAGGGTGAACGTTCGGTGCAAACAGGCACCAGCTGATCTGCTTTAACACCGTTACTTACCAGGTAATGCGCCAGCTGATCTGACTGCCTGTCCAGCTCCCCGTAACTAAGCTGGCTGCCTTCAAACCAAACTGCAACGGCATCAGGTGTACGCGCAGCCTGTAAGCCAAACAATGCCGGCAATGTTTGATCATGCGGAAACTCAACGGCTGTATCATTAAATGTTGTCAGTAATTTTTGTTCTTCCGCCTGGCTCAGCATAATAAACGAACTGATATTGGCGTCAGGCGCCTGCACAATAGCCTGTAGTAACTGCACAAAATGATCCATCATCCGCGATATGGTATCATTGCTAAACAGGTCTGCACAATACTCCACATATCCGCTTAATCCCGCTGGCTGTTCAACAAAAGAAACCCCCATATCAAACAACGTCGTGATGTGATCTACAGGATCGGAGGATAATTGCAGATCTTTTAAATTTATACCTGGTGCATCTGGTGTATTAAACAATTCAAATATCACCTGGAACAAGGAAGTTCTGCTCATATCCCTGTTTTTCTCGACCACCTCTACGATTTTCTCAAAAGGAATTTCCTGGTGATCATAAGCTTCCAGTGTAGTTTGTTTCACTTGTTTCAACAAAGTTGTAAAAGCAGGATCATCACTCACATCTGTACGCAACACCAGTGTATTGATAAAGAAACCTATCAATCCTTCCAGCTCCACCTGCGGGCGGCCTGCGATAGAAGTACCTACACAAATATCTTCCTGGTCACTGTACCGGTACAACAATACGTTAAACGCAGTCAGTAAAGTCATAAAAAGTGTAGTACCCTGCTGACGTGACAATGCCTGCAGCTGATCCGACAACTCGCGGCTAAGTCTGAAATGATAACCAGCACCACGGGTACTTTGAAAAACCGGGCGCGCATAATCAGTCGGAAATTGCAGTGTGGTAATATCTGCCAGTTTATTTTTCCAGTAACCAATTTTTTGTGCTAATATTTCTGCAGACAAATATTCACGCTGCCAGATGGCATAGTCAGTGTACTGAATATCTAATGCGGGTATTTGTGCCGGACGATTGTCCACACCAGCACTATACAATTCTGCCAGTTCTTTTACAATAATACTTTTCGACCACGCATCAGATGCAATATGATGCATAGTTACTACCAATACGTATTCTTCTGCTGCCAGTACTATTAAATGCGCCCTCAGCATATGATCCCGTGACAGATCAAACGGCATGTTGATTAACGATCTGGTGAAATCCTTCAAGGCGGCAGGATCATCTCTATATTCGGGTTTACTTACTACTGTCAGTTGCCAGGAGTCTTTATCCTGTACCCGCTGATAAGCAACACCATCCTGCTGTACCATCACAGTTCGCAATACTTCATGGCGATTCACTATTTCCTGCAAGGCATGCGCCAGCGCGCCACGGTCCAGCTGTCCGCTTAACCGCAATACATGTGGCACATGATATTGCACACTACCCGTCAGCTGGTCAATAAACCACAAACGTTCCTGGCTATACGATAATGGTATCTGTGCCGGACGCGGATCATAACGTCTGATCCCCGGTAATACAGGCCGGCCTGATGTTTGGTCCAGATGTGCTGACAAGGAGGCTATCGTTGGATAATCGAAAATATCACCTATAGATACTTCCACCTCCATCGATTTACGGATAGCAGACACCAAACGGATAGCCAGTAAGGAATGACCCCCTAAGGCAAAAAAGTTATCCAATCGTCCTGCATACTCCAGCTCCAACAGCGAGCACCAAATAGCTGAGAGCAACTTCTCTGTTACACTCTTGGGTGCGTCATAATCAGCCCCCTGTACTTCCTTCACCGGCGTACGCAATGATTTCCTGTCTATTTTACCATTGGATAACAACGGAAATTTGTCCAGTACCACCAATCCGGATGGAATCATGTAGTCTGGCAAATGTTCCTGCAAGTACGCATCCACAGCGCTTCTACTGTAATCAGCTGCAGTAACCAGATAGCCAGTCAATCGTTGCAGACCACCCTCTTCTCCATGGCATACCGCTACTCCCTGTAGCACACCGGGAGCCCCTTCCAGCACACGCGCTATCTCTTCCAGTTCTACACGATAACCACGGATCTTCAACTGATCATCTCTTCTACCTAAAAACATAATATTACCATCCGGTAAATATTTTACGATATCTCCTGTTCGATAAAGACGACCACCAGTACTAAATGGATCGGCTATAAACCGTTCTGATGTTAGCGCTGCATTATTCAGATAACCAGCGCCTACTCCATCACCACCAATAAAGAGTTCCCCCGGAATACCCACCGGACATAGCTGCAAGCGTTCACTCAGCACATAAACACGGCTATTGGAAAAGGGTCTACCGATAGGAATATGCTGGTCATATACCCGGTCTCTTTCCACGATATGCAATAATTTCCCTATAGTCGTTTCCGTGGGCCCGTAGTGATTTACCACCATGCAGGTGCCACGGGAAGAAAATATACGGGTGGTTACATCTGCGTCCAGCACTTCACCACCAAATATCAGCAGTTTGGCCGGCAGCAGTAAATTGACTGAAGACAAGGCTTTCCAGTGAGATGGTACTATCTTCAAACAATCGATCGAATGCGATGAAAAATAGGTCTGTAATTTCTCACTATCATTGATCATTCTCTTTGTGAACAGATGCAGACTACCGCCACTGGTTAATGCATGATATAGTATCGTATTACCAAGATCGGTGGCAATGCCCGCCAATAAAGCAAATGAATGACAATCAGTTATTGGTAAAGCCGCCTGTAATCCTGATAAATAATCCAGCAGGTTACCATGTGTGATCATCACACCTTTCGGATTACCGGTACTCCCGGAAGTATAGATCACATAAGCCAAATCGGAAGCACACAGTGTTGAAGACACAGCCTTAACAGGGTAACGACGGAGGATATCCATATCCCCATCCAGTGCGATAATATGATCCACGGTACTGGTTTCAACCAATCCCCGGCAGGCATCGCTGCTGACTACTACCGATGCCCCTGTATCCGTCAACACATAACCGATACGCTGCGGATAATCAGGATCAACCGGTACATAAGCGCCTCCGGCTTTCAGAATACCCAACAGTCCCACAATCATCTCCGGCGAACGCTCTATACACAACACTACCAATGAACCTTTTTTAACGCCCAGGTAGCGCAAGTGACAGGCCAATTGATTGGAACGTTCTTCCAGCTCACGATAACTCAGTGCAGAGGATTCAAACACCAATGCAGTGGCTGACGGAATACTGGCCGCCTGGTCGGAAAATAAATCTGCGATATTGTCTTTCGCTGCTACAGGCGGTACAACAACATCTCCACTAAATACGTCTTTTAACAGAACCGTTTCTGCGGCTGGCAACATAGACAACAGACCTATTTCCTGCAACGGATTTGTTACAACAGATAACAACAGTTGTTCAAAATGTTTTGCCATCCTGGCAATCATTTCTGCGCGGAATAAATCACTGCGATAGGTAATACCAATATGTAACCCATCTTCATTTTCAGTTATCGAAAAGTTGATGTCAAACTTGGCAGCTGCCTGGTCTGTTGTATCTCCGGACAATACAACATTACCTAAACGAAGCACTGGTGTACTGTTCCCCTGCTGCATCACAAACATTACCCTAAACAAGGGATTCCTGCTCATATCCCTTTCCTTTACTACTGCTTCCACCACTTTTTCAAACGGCGCATCGGCATGATCATATGCATCAAGGGTCGTAGTTTTTACCTCCTGTAACAGTGATACAAAAGTGGAATGCCCCTGCACATGGCTACGCAGCGCCAGCGTGTTGACAAAAAATCCGATCAATCCATCCAGCACCTGTTGTGGGCGGACCGCTGTAGAGCAACCTACACAAATATCAGCCTGTCCGGTATAACGATGCAGCAATACCTTGAAAACCGCCAGCAACGCCATAAATAAGGTAGCCCCCTGCTGATGCGATATTTCTGCCAGTTGTTTAGATAAATGACTATCAATACCAAAAGTAATTTTTGCACCATCCGTACTTTGCACAGGAGGCTGCCTATAATCAACAGGCAGCTCTAATTGCTGTACACCAGTCAGCTTTTCTTTCCAGTAATCCAGCTTTTTATCCAGTACTGATCCTGACAAATAATTCCGTTGCCAGATAGCATAATCCACGTATTGAACGGGTAGCGGCAGCAACTGTGGTATGCGCGCTGCTGTATAGGCTTCATACAACACTGCCAGTTCCCGTACAATAATGTTGACAGACCAGGCATCCGCGGCAATATGGTGCAAGGTGATCACTAGTTGATATTCTTCTTCACCAAGCACTATTAAATGCCCGCGCAACATATGACTGGCAGACAAATCAAACGGGGTATTAATCAATGTTTTTACATACGCCTGCAAAGCTGCATGATCGGTTTGGTATGTCAGCTCATCTACTATATGTAATTGCCACTGGTCCTTATCCAGCACACGTTGGCAGGCAATGCCATCTTCCTGTTCAATTACTGTGCGCAATACCTCATGCCGGTTTATGATCGTTTGCAAGGCGCGTGACAAAGCAGCTATATCCAGGTTGCCTTCCATCCGCAATACGGCGGGGATGTGATATGGCATACTGCCCTCCATCTGATCAATAAACCACAAACGCTCCTGGCTATACGATAATGGAATACGCGCGGGTCTGACAACAGATACAACAGGTGGCAATGATGACTGACCATGTTGTACCTTTATATGAGCAGATAATCCGGCTATAGTAGGATACAGAAACAGATCTTTCATAGATATTACCATGTCCAGTTCTTTCTGTAGCACAGACATCAGGCGCATTACCAACAGTGAATGTCCTCCCAGCTTAAAGAAATTATCGTGTATACCTACCAGTGATACGCCCAATACATTCTGCCAGATTTGCGCCAGCTGCTGTTCTGTTTTATCACGTGGCGCCACATAGTCTATCCTGTGCCGCTCTTCCCCATTGGGTTGCGGCAATGCCCATTTATCAATTTTACCATTGGCGGTAAGCGGAAACTCAGGCAAAGCAACCATGAAGGCCGGTATCATGTATGCAGGCAACTTACTTTCCAGGTAAGCATATATTTCTTCCCTGTCAAACACACCGTGAGGCACAATGTAGCTTATCAACCGGTTGTATCCTTGTTGCTCCCTATCCACCACCACTACTGCCTGTTTTACCAGGGGACATTGTTCCAGTACCAGCGCTATCTCGGCCGGCTCAATCCTGTAACCACGAATTTTCACCTGCTCATCCTTACGGCCAAGATATACGATAGTACCATCCGGCAACCATTTCGCTATATCTCCCGTCGCATACATTTTCCCCCCTGCCTTACTGAATGTATCTGCTATAAATTTTTCTGTTGTCAAATCCGGGCGATTTAAATACCCGCGGGTAACTCCCGCACCGGCTATATACAATTCACCTGCCACCCCTATAGGGGCCAGCGCGCCGTGTGCATCCAGGATATACGCCCGCACATTGGGTAATGGCGTACCAATTGGCAGGGTAGATAGCTGATCCAGGCTGCCCGGCTTATAATGATGTATAGTAGCCGATATGGTCGTTTCTGTAGGTCCGTAAATGTTATAAAAGTCAACGAAACTACTCCACTTTTCAGCCAGTGTTACCTGGCACTGTTCACCACCGGAAATAACCCGTTTCAACCCATTATAACGGCCTGGCGTGACCTGTATCAGAAAACCATTAGTAGCTTCCAGGTGAGTGATTCCCTGCTCTTTCAGCAACTGTTCAAACAGGTGAATATCCAACAATGTTTCTTTGTTGATTAAAACCAAAGCCGCACCATTCAACAATGCAAAGAATATTTGCTCTATAGCAGCATCAAAGCTACAGTTAGAGAGCAACAGTACTCTTTCTTCCTTTTTAATATCGTACACCTTACTCTGGCAATATATAAGGTTTACCAGTGACCGATGTATTGCCTGTACCCCTTTAGGTTGGCCGGTTGATCCGGAAGTATAGATCACATAGGCAAGGTGTTCAGGAGAAGGTCCGGTTGTCAATGGGGTGGCAGGATACGCATGAATACAGCTCCATTCTCCATCAGCCGGAACAATCTCTGCCTGAGGCGCGGCGGCTTTTAATACAGGAGCCAGGCTCTGGTTACTTAATATCATATTGACACCAGTATCTGTCAATATATAACTGATTCGTTCTGCAGGATATTCGGGATCTATGGGTATATAGGCGCCACCAGCTTTCATGATACCCAATATCCCTACTATCATTTCCAACGACGGCATCATACAAACCGCCACCGGTATCTCCGGCGTAATCCCTTTGCTGCGCAGGTGATGCGCCAGTTGTGATGATCTTGTATCCAGTTCGCTGTAGGTGAGTGATGCAGCTCCCAATAATACAGCAGTGGCACCGGGAGCAGCTGCAGCCTGTGATGCAAATAGATCCACTACCGTTTTATCTTCGGGGAAAGTGGTGGCCGTATTATTAAACGTTATTTGCAACTGCTGTACTTCATCAGCTGTAAGCAGTGTAAGTGTACCTATCTGTGCATGTGGGGTTGCTACAACGGACCGTAATAACTGCTTAAAATGATCCGCCATGCGCACTATCGTTTCCCTGCTGAACAGGTCAACATTATACACGATGCTTCCACTCAATCCTGTTGCTGTTTCCAGAATAGAAAGAGATAAATCCAGCTGCGCTGTGACACGATCTACTTCTACCGGCAGTAACGTCACCTCGCCTAAACGAAGCGCCGGTACCGGCGGCGTGTTCTGCAGTGAAAACATCACCTGGAACAATGGATGCCTGTCCATATCACGCTCCTTCACCACTGCTTCCACTATTTTTTCGAAAGGTACCTCCTGGTGATCATAAGCGGCTAAAGTGGTTTCCTTTACTTGCTGTAATAAAGAAATAAAGGAAGGATGATTACTCAGATCGCTGCGTAATGCCAGTGTGTTGATAAAAATACCCACCAGCCCTTCCAGCTCCTGCCGGTTCCGGCCAGCTATAGGGCTGCCAATACAACTGTCCTCCTGACCGGTGTAGCGATACAACAATACCTTAAACGCAGCCAGCAAGGTCATAAAGAGTGTGGCGCCCTGTTGGTTGGATAATTGCCGCAACTGATCCGACAGCTCACGATCAAGGCTAAACGCAACAGTAGCCCCCTCATTACGCTGTACGGCCGGACGTACATAGTCTGTCGGTAATTGCAGGGTAGTTACGCCTGCCAGCTTACTTTTCCAGTATTCCAATGTTGATTTCAACAGGGGCACCGATAAATAATCCCGTTGCCAGATCGCATAGTCTGCGTACTGGATGTCCAGTGATGGCAATACTGCAGGATGACCTGTTATATAGGCATTGTACAGTTCGCCCAACTCACGAACGATAATACTCATAGACCAACCATCGGCTGCAATATGATGCATCGTTGCTACCAGTATGTGTTCCGCTTCACCTAAACGGATTAAATGTGCGCGCAGCATATGATGCGCGGATAAGTCAAAGGGGATGGCGATCAATGATTGAATCAGCGATTGCAATGCTGCCTCATTTTCATAATAAGCCGGTTCATCTATCTCTGTTAGCTGCCAGTTATCTTCTTCCCGTATGCGCTGATAAGCTGTGCCCGCTGTGGTGTATATCACTGTGTGTAACACCTCATGCCGGTTTACGATGGCTTGTAATGAATGTATGAGCGCGGCTTTATTCAATGGTCCTCTTAGCCGTAATACGGCTGGTATATGATAATGTGTGGAACCTTCCAGCTGGTCTATAAACCACAGGCGTTCCTGGCTATATGACAAAGGAATATTTAGTAGTCCTGTCCTGGGAATGGCGGTGATATTTTTATCCGCAGCCATATCCTGTTCACTTTGCCCGATCTCATTCAGATAGGCTATTAATTGAGCTTTATTATGTTTCAGTTCGTACAGGAAGGAACTGTCAATTTCTTTTTCCTCATCCAGCTGTACAATCAATTCATCATTATCAATAGATATTTTTATCCCGTTTTCGCTGGCCTTTTCCAATAGAGCAATGGTCGCTGTTAATTTATCCTGAGACATATTTAAGGGTTTAATAAAGATAGAAATAGACGTTTCCGGTTATAGTTTAATGGTCTTTACATTTTTGGGGGTAACAGCCGCCGCATGCTGAATAGCGCTGATATGCCTTGCCATGGCTTCAATAGTAGCAAGCTGAAAGAATAACTTAACAGATATTTTTATATCAAACGTTTTTCGTATGGCAGCGATTAAACGAAGTGCCATCAGAGAATGGCCTCCCAGCTCAAAGAAATTATCGTATATGCCTATCTGTGATATTCCTAATAGCCCGGTCCAGATATCTGCCAGGGTACTTTCTGTTGCAGTACGTGGTGCCACAAACTCATGTGCAGACAATGCGGCGCTGTCCGGCGCAGGTAACGCCTGCTTGTTAACCTTACCATTAGCCGTGAGCGGTAATTGATCCAGTGCGATTAATATGCCTGGTATCATGTACTCAGGCAGCTTGTTACGGAGATAATCCATGATACCCTTTCTATCAAAATCACCTGCAGGCACAATATAGGCTACCAGTTGTTTATGCCCGGCATGATTATCTCCCCTTACCACCACCACTACCTGCCTAACCAGCTCACATTGTTGCAGCGCACTTTCCACTTCACCCAACTCTATACGGTAGCCGCGGATCTTTACCTGGTCATCTGCCCTACCCAGGTATTCAATATTGCCATCAGCCAGCCAACGGGCAATATCCCCAGTTTTATATAATCTGGCATCCGGAAGGGTACTGAATGGGTCTGGGAGAAATTTTTCAAGTGTACCATTCGGCCGATTTAAATACCCTCTTGCCACCTGTACACCACCGATATACAGTTCACCGGCTATTCCTATTCCACAGAGCCTCTTTTGTGCATCCAGAATGTACAGTTGTGTATTACTGATTGGCTTACCAATGGGCGGCAACAGTCTTTCCTCATAGTCTGACGCCACTATTTCATAGGCACTTACTACGTGCGCCTCCGTAGGTCCGTAATAGTTATACAACCTGGCATCGGCCCTGTCCATTAATTCCCTGATATCTTCGCTCAGGCGTAATTGTTCTCCTGCCGTAAATATTCCTTCCAGGCTACGCGGGTATATAGTGGCTGCTTTGACGTACTCACATAAATTTTTCAGCACCACATATGGCAGGAACAGATAATTAATATGATATTGTTCTATCAATCCAAGCATTTCACTCATATCCCTGCGTTTTCCTTCCTCAATGAGGTATACGGTACCACCAAAGCAAAGCGGTAAAAATATTTCCTGGAAGCTGGCATCAAAATTCAGGCTGGCGAATTGCAACACGCGTTTTCCGGAGATATCGCCGAGCTCTCCCTTCTGCCATAGCAAAAGATTTAACAGCGCACCAGCGGTCATCTCCACTCCTTTTGGCTGACCGGTAGTGCCGGAAGTGTACAATACATAGGCCAGGGAAGTTGCCGCTGTTGCTGCCGGCGGATCATATTTCAATGCAGCAGCCAGCTGCTCCCAATCACTATCTATTACTATCAGCTCTAAATCAGGATACATATTTACTTTCTCCCGGCAGGCATGGCTGGTTAACAGGATTTTGCTGCGAGTATCAGCAATCATATATTGAATGCGTGCCGCCGGATATTCAGGATCTATCGGCACATAAGCACCTCCTGCCTTCAGTATTCCTAATATGGCCACTACCATATTCAACGATCTTTCTATACAAAGAGGCACCAGCGTATCTGCCCCTACGCCTTTGCTGCGCAGGAAATTCGCTAAATGACTGGCACGCGTGTCCAATGCCTCATAACTCAGGGTTTCGTCTTCAAAAACCACTGCAGCCGCTGCTGGCGTAAGTGCCGCCTGTTTCGCAAACAAATCTGTGATAGTTGTATCAGGATAGGATACTGTAGTGGCATTAAATGTTTTCAGTAATTGTTGTTCCTCTCTTTCATTCAGCATCTGCAGGGTGTCTATGTTATCCGCAGGCGATGCTGCAATGGAACACAATAATTGCTCAAAATGAGTCAGCAACCGGACAATAGTATCTTCTTTAAACAGATCTTTACTGTATTCCACACTTACTTCCAACCCATCCTGTTCTTCTGCAACAAAGAATGTCATATCAAATTTTGAAGTGGAATACAGCAAAGGATCAGCCGAAAGCTGTATATCCGGCAAACGTACCTCCGACAAAGCATTGTTCTTTTTCCAGACAAACATTACCTGGAATAAGGGATTAAGACCGACTTCCCGCTGCTTTACCACCGCTTCCACTATTTTTGCAAAAGGCACTTCCTGGTGTGCATAAGCGTTTAACGTAGTAGTTCTCACTTGTTGTAACAATGTCGTAAAGGAAGGATTATTACTCAGGTCATTCCGCAGCACCAGTGTATTGACAAAAAAACCAATCAGCTCTTCCAGCTCCTGAAGAATCCTTCCGGATACCGGGCTTCCCACACAGATATCCGTTTGCCCGCTATAGCGATACAACAATACCTTGAAAGCCGCCAGGATTGTCATGTACAAGGTAGCATGATGCTCCCGGCTCAGTTGCTGCAATTGCAGTGTTACTGCCGGATCAATCCTGCAGGAGACGAGTCCGCCACATATGCTCTGCATAGCCGGCCGGGTATAATCCACAGGCAGCGATAATACCGCTGCTCCCTCCAATTGCTGTTTCCAGTATGCCAGCTGTTGCGCTGCCATAGCACCAGACAGACATTCCTGTTGCCACAATGCATAATCTGCATACTGAACAGGTAATACGGGCAGTTGCACAACATGACCGGTAATATACGCTGTATATAATTTCACCACCTCACGCACTAAAATATCCTGCGACCATTCATCTGATGCCATATGATGTGCCATTAATATCAACAGGTGTTCCGCTTCCGTAAGCGGGATCAGGTGAGCGCGCAGCATATGATCTTCAGACAGGTTAAACGGCAACTGAATTAAACCTGTTATATACTCCTTCAACTCCGGTGAACCATCTTTAAATAAAGTATCCGTCACAGTTACCAATTGCCATTGATTTCTGGCCAGCACCTGCTGAGAGGGTTGACCGTCCTGCTCTACTATCACAGTTCGCAGTATTTCATGACGATTCACTATTTCCTGCAGCGCATGCGTCAGCGCCTCACGGTTCAATTGTCCTGTTAACCGCAATACATGTGGCACATGATATTGCACACTGCCCGCCAGCTGGTCAATAAACCACAAACGTTCCTGGCTATACGATAAGGGTATCTGCGCCGGACGTGGATCATAACGTTTGATTCCCGGTAATACCGGCCGCCCCGATGTTTGGCTCAGATGCGCTGATAAGGAGGCTATTGTTGGATAATCGAAAATATCCCCTATAGATACTTCCACTTCCATCGATTTACGGATGGCAGATACCAGACGGATAGCCAGTAAGGAATGACCCCCTAAGGCAAAAAAGTTATCCAATCGTCCTACATGGTCCAGCTCCAGCAGCGAGCACCAGATATTTGAAAGCAGCTCTTCGGCTACATTTTCGGATGCAACATCATCTGATTCCCGTACTTCCCTCACGGGATCCGGTAACGATTTCCGGTCTATCTTACCGTTGGATAACAACGGAAATTTGTCCAGCACCACTAATTCGGATGGAATCATGTAGTCTGGCAAATGTTCCTGCAGGTACGCATCCACAGTACTTCTACTGTAATCAGCTGCAGTAACCAGATAGCCGGTCAATCGTTGCAGACCACCATCTTCTCCATGGCATACCACCACTCCCTGTAGCACGCCGGGAGCGCCCTCCAGCACACGCGCTATCTCTTCCAACTCTACACGATAACCACGGATCTTTAGCTGGTCATCTCTTCTACCCAAAAACATAATATTACCATCCGGTAAATATTTTACGATATCTCCTGTTCGATAAAGACGACCATTATCACTAAACGGATCGGTTATAAAGCGTTCTGATGTTAATGCTGCATTATTCAGATAACCAGCACCTACACCATCACCACCAATAAAGAGTTCCCCCGGAATACCCGCCGGACATAGCTGCAAACGATCGCTCAGCACATAAACACGGCTATTGGAAAAGGGTTTACCGATTGGAATATGCTGGTCATATACCCGATCTCTTTCTACGATATGCAATAATTTACCTATAGTCGTTTCCGTGGGTCCGTAGTGATTTACCACCACGCAGCTGCTACCGGAGGAAAATATACGGGTGACTACATCGGCATCCAGCACTTCACCGCCAAAAATCAGCAGCCTGGCAGGCAGCAGCAAATCGCCAGAGGACAAGGCTTTCCAATGTGATGGCACTATCTTCAAACAGTCGATCGAATGCGACGAAAAATATGTTTGTAATTTTTCACTGTCGTTGATCATTTCCCTGGTAAACAGATGCAGACTGCCCCCACTCGTTAATGCATGGTATAGTATAGTATTACCCAAATCCGTAGATATGCCTGGCAGCAAGGCAAATGAGTGACAATCAGATACCGGCAGGGCCGCTTTCAGGCCTGATAAATAATCCAACAGGTTGCCATGGGTAATCATCACTCCTTTCGGATTGCCGGTACTCCCGGAAGTATAGATCACATAAGCCAAATCGGATGCGCGCACTGTTGAAGCCATAGCCTTTACAGGGTATCGACGGAGGATATCTATATCCCCATCCAGTGCTATAATATGATCCACGGCACTGGTTTCAACTAATCCCCTGCAGGCATTGCTGCTTACTACTGCCGATGCAGCTGTGTCTGACAGCACATAGCCAATACGCTGCGGGTAGTCAGGGTCAACCGGCACATAGGCTCCTCCTGCCTTCAGGATACCCAGCAATGCCACCATCATCTCCGGAGAACGCTCAATGCACAAGGGCACCAGCGTTCCGGTTTTAACCCCCAGGTGGCGCAGGTGATGTGCCAGCTGATTGGACCGTTCTTCCAACTCCTGATAACTCAGCGTGGATGATTCAAAAACCAATGCAGTGGCTGACGGGGTGCGCGCCGCCTGAGCGGAAAACAAATCAGCCATATTGTCGCCCGCTGCTGCACGCGGCACAGCTACGCCGTTACCGGATACTTCCATCAACCGGCTGGCTTCCGCCGCCGACAACATAGGCAACAGGCTTATTTCCGCTAATGGGTTTTCTACAACAGACAACAACAGCTGTTCAAAGTGTTTTGCCATCCCGACAATCGCTTCAGCACGGAATAAATCACTGCGATAGATGATATCAACGTGCAGACCATCTTCATTTTCCGTAACAAAAAAAGTCAGATCAAACCGGGCAGCCACACGATCAAAGGGCAGTACAGTTAAGTCAACCTCTCCCAAACGAATCACTTTTAAAGCAGGTGCATGTTGCATTACAAACATTACCTGGAACAAGGGATTCTGATGTGAATCCCTGTCTTTTACCACTGCCTCCACTATCTTTCCAAAAGGTGTATCCTGATACTCATATGCCTCAACCGTACTTGCCTTCACCTGCTGCAACAGCGATATAAAAGTGGGATGTTTACTCAGATCACTACGCAGCACCAGTGTATTGAGAAAAAATCCGATAAGATCTTCCAGCTCCTGTTGCCGCCGGCCTGACAGAGAATAACCGGTACTGATATCTGTTTGTCCGCTACACCGGTATAACAGCACCTGAACAGCCGTCAGCATGGTCATGAACAGCGTGGTATCCTGTTGGCGGGATAATTTCTGCAACTGGTCAGCTATATAACCAGGAAGGGTAAACGAAACCCCTGCGCCATTTGCACTTTGAGCAGTGGATGCTCTGTCAGCAATAGGCAATTGCAACGGTGTATTGTCCGACAGTTTCTCTTTCCAGTAATCCAGTTTCTTCGCTAACTTTTCTTCTGATAAATCATTTCTTTGCCAGATGGAATAATCCGCATATTGAACGGGTAAAGGAGAAAGTTCCGGAGCCTCACCCTTTGCATAAGCATTATACAACAACGCCAGCTCACGCACTATGATACCAGAAGACCAGGCATCTGATGCGATATGATGCATCGTAACCACCAGGATATGTGTTTCAGAGTCCTGTGGTATTAAGTGTGCCCGCAACATATGATCCGCAGATAAATTAAACGGCGTATCGATCAGGGCTTTTATATGTTCCTGCAATGCCGCTGTATCAGCTTTACAACGGGCATCATCAACAATGGTTAATTGCCATTGATCTTTATCCAGCATACGCTGGCAGGCAATACCCTCACTTTGCTCAATCACCGTACGTAACACCTCGTGCCGGTTAACAATAGTTTGTAAAGTACGCGACAATGCAGTTCGATCCAATGTACCTTTCAACTGTAGCACAGCCGGTATATGATACTGCGTGCTGCCTTGCAGCTGATCGATAAACCACAAACGTTCCTGGCTATACGATAAAGGAATACGTGTGGATGCTGTTCTTGCGGCAGGAGTTATTTTATTCCCTCCTGTTATCGCTGATCTGTTTTGTTTTTCCCGCTGCAAATAGGTGATCAGGTGCGCTTTATTTTGTTTTAACTCACTTAACAAAGCACCATCGATACTTCTTTCTTCACGTACTTTCACTACCAGTTCATCTTCGTGAAGAGATATTTTCACACCATTTTCACTGGCTTTTTCCAACAAAGCTATTATGTCAATTAGTTTACGATCAGACATGTAATTTTTTTTTAAAACGTGATAGGGGTGAGCACTGTTTTATAGTTGAATAGTTTTGAAGCCATCATCTTCAGATAGGTTGTCTGACTGATTCACACTGATATATCTTGATAATCCTTCAATGGTGGGCAATTCAAAGAAAGTGCCCATTGACATTTCTACCTGCAGTGTTTCACGGATCCTGGTGACCAAACGGATGCTCAGTATGGAGTGACCACCCAGGTCAAAAAAGTCATCGTATATCCCTATAGGACTGGTTTCCAACAACTCTTCCCAGATGTTTACCAGTTGCTGTTCCAGTTCATTACGAGGTCCAACATGGTTACCGGTTAACAGTGGTTCCTTATGGGGATCCAGCAATGCCTTTTTATCGATTTTTCCATGTGCTGTTAAAGGGAATTCTTCCAATGCTACCAGTGATGTTGGTATCATGTATTCCGGCAGCCTGCTTTTCAGATAAGAAAGAATGCCATCCCGGTCAAAATGTCCTACAGGCACTACATACCCCACCAGGTAACGATTGGAGGAATCTGCACTATCCTGTCTGGCCAATACAACCGCCTGGCGTACCAGCGAAGAAGCAAGGAGTGCGCTTTCTATCTCGCCCAGTTCTATGCGATAACCATGCACTTTTACCTGATTGTCGCTTCTGCCAAGATATTCAAGCATACCATCAGGCAACCATCTGCCCAGATCGCCCGTCCTGTAAATGTTTGTGTCGGAGAAAGCGTTTGAGATGAACTTCTCCGCCGTCAGCTCAGGACGGTTCAAATACCCCCTGGCAACGCCACTACCACCAATGCAGATCTCTCCTATCACACCGATGGGTACCATTTCCTGGTTCATATCCAGCACGTATAATTGTACATTATCCAATGGCCTTCCGATAGATATACTGCTGTTCCCCTCCGTAAAACTTTCGCGGTTATTGAACCAATACGCACTACAGGCGACAGTAGCTTCCGTAGGACCATACATATTAATGAGCGTGATCTCCCTGTCGAGGTCCAGCAAAAACTGAAGATGAGCAGCGTCCAATGCTTCCCCTCCCACTATATACCTCCCGGTCAGATACTTTCCTGGTCTTGCTTTCATGGCTTCCTGCAACAATGGCAAATGTGCAGGCGTTAATTTGATAAAATCATACGGCGCATATTGCCACAAGGCAGCATCCTCAAATACTTCCGCCTGTTGCCTGGTTCCTATCACAATGGATTTTCCGTAAACGAGTGGCATAAATAATCCTGTAACAGCCCCGTCAAAGCAATAAGAGAGATGTACAAAAGTACCTGCTGTATCTTCATTCACATCGATACAACAGGTTTTATTGTTTAACAGGAAATTCAATAAATGCCTGTGCTCAATCATTACCCCTTTAGGCTTTCCTGTACTACCGGAAGTATATATTACATAAGCCAGGTTTTCCGGCAAAGGATAAGCAGGTCTGGTAGTTGTGCAGGCAGCTATTTTTTCGCGTTCATCCTCATCGTCCAATACAATGATATCAATAGCTGGAAGTGCCGGTTTACTGCTCTTGTTTGTGATTACTACTTTTGCCCCTGTATCCTGTAATATATAGGTGACCCGCTCTGTGGGATACAGAGGGTCCATCGGTACATAGGCTGCACCCGATTTCCATACCGCCAGTATTGCTATCAGCATTTCAAAGGAAGGCGTGATGCAGAGTGGTACCAGCGTTTCAGCACCTACCCCTTTACCTGCCAGGTAACGCGCCAGCTGACTGGTCTGCTCATCCAATTCCCGGTAGGTCATCGTTTTATTCTCCAACCTCAGTGCAATGGCATCCGGAGTATGAAGTACATGCTGTTCAAATAAATTTATGAATGTCTCATTGGTATAATGTGGGTTATCCGCCGGCAGCGCGCCGGATACTTCCATCAATTGCGCGGCCTCATTGATACCAAGCATAGACAAGGTGCCGATAGGCGCTTCCGGTGTTGTAATGATAGACTGTAATAACTGCTCATAGTGATGCAGCATACGGATAATCGTGTCTTCCCTGAATAACCCTGTACTGTATGTTACAGTACCAGATAAGCCATCAACAGTTTCCTGAATAGCAATGGTAATGTCAAACTGGGTGGTGGTGTCTTCAATAATTATATATTCCAATTGTGTATTTCCCAAACGCAGCGCCGGAATTTCAGGAATATTCTGTAATGAGAACAATACCTGGAACAATGGAGTTGTGCTCATATTCCTTTCCTTCACTACCGCATCCACTACTTTTTCAAAAGGTACATCCTGGTGCGTGTATGCATTCAACGTGGTTACTTTTACCTGCTGCAGCAGCGCAACAAAAGAAGGATTATCGCGCAGATCACTGCGCAGGGCCAGCATATTCACAAAAAAGCCCACAAGCCCCTCCACCTCTTGCCTTGACCGGCCTGCCACTGCGCTGCCTACACAAATATCTTCCTGCCCGGTATAACGATACAGCAACACCTTGAAAGCAGCCAGTAATGTCATGTAGAGTGTAACACCCTGTTGGCGGGATAATAACTGCAGCTGTTCAGACAACCCTGTATCCAGTTTAAACTCCCTGCTGGCGCCCTGTGTACGCTTAGCTGCCAGGTGTTTATAATCAACTGGTAACTGCAAACGGTCCACACCTTCCAGCTGTGATTTCCAGTAGCTTAATTTATCAGTCAATACATCGCCTGATAAATATTGCCGCTGCCAGAGCACATAATCTGCATACTGGATGTCCATAGCTGGTAAAGATGCAGTAACACCGGCAGCATACTCATCGTACAGCGCCACCAGCTCACGTACTATGATACCAGCGGACCATCCGTCCGACGCGATATGATGCATGGTTATTATCAGTATATGTTCTGATGCACCTTTCACCAGTAAATGTGCGCGCAACATATAATCTTCTGACAGATTAAACGGACGACTGATCAGTGACTGTATGTAATGATGCAATGATGTGGTGGTATCCTGATCTGCCGGTAGTTCTTCAATGACCCATTGCCAACCCGCCGTATCCATCACATACTGATAAGCATTATCCAGCTCCTGCCGTATCACGGTACGCAGCACCTCATGTCTCTGAATAATTCCACGTAGTGCATTTTCCAGTGCTCCCCTGTTCAGATCTCCCTTTAAATGCAGTGCGTATGGCACATGGTAATGTACACTACCTTCCAGGCGGTCAATGAACCACAAACGTTCCTGGCTATACGATAATGGAACATAGGACGGTCGCGTCTGTGCTGCTACAATTGCCGGCAACACTTTTCCGGCGGAAAGATGTTCCAGGTGAGCCGCCAGTACTGAAATGGAAGGATAGTCGAACACATCTCCTATAGGCACTTCCAGTGAGAGCCTTTTGCGGATAAGTGATATCATGCGGATCACGAGCAGTGAATGCCCTCCTATCTCAAAAAAATTATCATCAATACCTACCTGGTCCAGTTCCAGCAATTCCTTCCAGATGCCTGTCAGTGCCCATTCCATCTGACTGCGTGGCCCGGTACCCGTTTGCCCGGCAACAGCTTCATACTCCATTGCCAACAGTGCCTTTTTATCTGTTTTCCCATGCACGGTTAGTGGTACCTCCGCTACAGTTATCAATTGCGTGGGCACCATATATTCTGGCACCCGGTGTTTTAGCCAGGAGAATACACCTGCCCTTTCAAAACCACTACCAGGTACTATATAGCCTGTCAGCTGATAACTGCCACTGCTGTCCTTTTTGGCCAATACCACCGCCTGGCTTACGGTATCATATTCCTGCAATACACTTTCCACTTCGCCCAATTCTACCCGGTAACCGCGGATCTTCACCTGGTCGTCTGTGCGGCCCAGGTACTCAATGGTGCCATCTGCCAGCCAGCGCCCGGTATCTCCTGTGCGATACAAACGTGTAGTGTTGTCGTTACTAAATGGAGACAGGATAAATCTCTCTTTTGTCAGTTCCGGCAGATGTAAATAACCACGGGCCAATCCTGCACCACCAATAACGATCTCCCCATATACGCCTACTGGCACCTTATTCGTATAGGCATCCAGGATATACAGCTGTACATTGTCTATTGGTTTACCAATAGATATGCCATTGCGGTTGCCACCTGTATAGGATCCGGTATGCAACAGGAAAGTGCTGCAACCCACCGTTGCCTCGGTAGGTCCATATTCATTGATCACTTCCACACTGGCTGCATGTTCCAGGAAATAAGCCAGATGAGCCGGCAGCAGCGCTTCTCCTCCTACTACCAATCGTTTTGTAAATAATTTCCCGCCATTTTTTTCTGTGGCCATCGCGAGTAAAGGCAAATGGGCGGGTGTTAGTTTGATAAAATCATATGGCGCATATTGTTGAAACAAACTATCCTCAAACACAGCAGCACCAGTATTGTTACCTATCACCACTGTTTTACCGGATAATAATGGCATAAACATAGCGGTCAGAGAAGCATCAAATGTGTAGGAAAAATGTACAAAGCTGCCTGTTAATCCGCTGTTGTCATCTATATAAGCAGTTTGATTATTCCGCAGGTAGTTCAGTAAACTTCCATGTTCGATCATTACACCTTTAGGACGGCCTGTGCTGCCGGAAGTGTAAATAATGTAGGCTAACTGCCTGCTATCGGGTGTTTCCAGCACCTCGTTCCCGGCTGCTATATCCGGCAATGCGGCTTCATCATCCAATGCAATGAGGCATAAACCAGATGTATCCAATAATTTTGACAGGCAGGCCTGGCTGCTCACAACTATACCAGCGGCCGTATCTGAAAGGATGTAACTGATCCGTTCCTGTGGATAATCGGGATCTATTGGTACATAAGCGCCGCCCGCTTTCCATATTCCCCATATAGCGATCAGCATCGCGGCAGAACGCTCCATACAAACCGGCACCAGTGTTTCAGCCTTCACTCCCTGGCTGCGCAGGTAATGCGCCAATTGATCGGAACGCCTGTTCAGTTCCTCATAACTAATAATGGCATCTCCACCTATGATGGCTGTATCCAATGGATGTTCCGATACCTGTGATGCAAATACATCCAGTATGGTATGCTCATCCCGATGCAAAGAAATTACGGTGGTATCATTAAATGCGGCCAGTTGCTGTTCATCTCCTGTAGTGATCATCGGCAAAGCGCTGATCCTTGTACCTGGCGACTTTACCACTGCCTTTAACAGCTGCTCAAAATGCAGCAGCATCCGGTCTATCATTTCCCCACTGAACAGGTCTACAGCATATATCAGATTACCGTTCAAGCCCTCTGCATCTTCCTGTATATTCACGGTGATATCAAATTGCGTCGTAACCTGTGCTATATCCAACGGGGAAAGTTGCACGCTACCGAGGCGGAGTGCGGGTATCGGCGGTATATTCTGTAGTGAGAACAATACACGGAACAGTGGATTCCCTTTCACGTCCCTGTCTTTCACCACTGCTTCCACTACTTTTTCAAATGGTACATCCTGGTGTTCATATGCCTCCAGGGTGGTTGTCTTCAGCTGTTGCAATAGCGCTGCAAAAGTAGGCTCACCGGCCAGGTTACTACGTAATACCAACGTGTTCACAAAGAAACCTATCAGGCCTTCAGTTTCTTCCTGTGTTCTGCCTGCTATAGGACTGCCCACGCAGATATCTTCCTCACCACTGTAGCGGTATAACAACACTTTGAACGCCGCCAGTAATGTCATAAATAAAGTAGTGCCTTGTTGCAAGGATAATTGCTGTAGTGCATCCGTAAGCTCTCTGTTCAGCCGGAAACTGCGGCCAGCACCTTTGTTGCGCTGTACCAGCGGTTGGGTACCATCTCCCGGCAATTGCAAGGAACCCACCTCTTTCAGTTTATTTTCCCAATAATTCAATTTTCCGGTCAGTACTTTTCCTGATAAATACTGACGTTGCCAGACAGCGTAATCCGCGTACTGGATAGGCATATCGGGTAATACCGCCACACTACCCGTTGTGTAAGCTTCATACAATGCTATCAGCTCTTCCACTACGATACTGACAGACCATCCATCACAAGCGATATGATGCAGCACAATAAGTAGTACATGCTCATTTTCACCGGATACGACCAGGTGCGATCTCAGCATATAGTCCATTTCCAGGTCAAATGGCGTTGCAATCAGTGATGCTACATAGCTTCTCAGCGCGTCAGACGACTGTCTGTATACTGGTAGGTCCGTTACCGTTAGTTGCCATTTATCTTTATCCAATATATGTTGATAAGCAACACCTTCTTCCTGCCTTATAACGGTACGCAGCACTTCGTGACGATTCACAATATCCCGTAGAGCATTGGATAATGCGGTTATATCCAGTGCACCGGTTAATCTTAAAGCTGCAGACAGATGATATTGCACGCTTCCTTCCATCTGATCGATAAACCATAAACGTTCCTGGCTATACGATAATGGAATTATTGCCGGTCGCTGGCCAGCCTCAATAGCCGGCAGCAACAAAGCAGGCTCCATCTCCTGCAGATGTATTGCTAAATCAGCAATGGTGGGATAATGGAACAGTGATCTTACTGCTAATTCTACCTGTAACCTTTTTCTTATCATCGCTACTAAACGCATCGCCAGCAGGGAATGTCCGCCTGATTCAAAGAAATTATCATATATGCCTATAGCTGGTTTATGCAATAGTTCCTGCCACATACCAACCAATACATGTTCCGTTTTATTACGGGGAGCTACATACGCATTCGTTAATATTAGTGTGTCATCAGCATCTGGTAGTGCTTTTCTGTCAATTTTTCCGTGTGATGTTAAGGGAAATTCTTCCAATGCCACCAGTGATGCCGGCATCATATATTCCGGCAGCCTGCTTTTCAGATAAGAAAGAATGCCTTCCCGGTCAAAATGTACTGCAGGCACTACATATCCCACCAGGTAACGATTGGAGGAATCGATACCATTCTGTCTGGCTAATACAACTGCCTGACGCACCAGGGTAGAAGCAAGGAGTGCGCTTTCTATCTCACCCAGCTCTATGCGGTACCCATGCACTTTTACCTGGTTGTCGCTCCTGCCAAGATATTCAAGTGTACCATCAGGTAACCATCTGCCCAAATCGCCCGTCCTGTAAATGTTTGTGCCAGGGAAAGAATTTGATATGAACTTCTCAGACGTCAGCTCAGGGTGGTTCAGATACCCCCTTGCAACACCGCCACCACCAATGCAGATCTCTCCTACCACACCGATTGGTACCATTTTCCGGTTCATATCCAGTACAAACAACTGCACATTATCTATTGGCTGGCCAATAGATATACCATTGCTCCCCTCTGTAAAACTTTCGCGGTTAGTGAACCAATACGTACTACAACCTACAGTGGCTTCCGTAGGACCATATTCATTGATGATGGTGATCTCCCTATCCTGGTCCAGCAAAAATTGAATATGAGCAGTATCTAATGCTTCTCCACCCACTACAAACCTTTGGGTCAGATACTTTCCTGGCCTGGTTTTCATGGCTTCTTCCAGCAATGGTAAATGAGCAGGCGTTAATTTGATAAAATCATACGGTGCATATTGCCACAAAGCAACATCCTCAAACACTTCCACCTGTTGCTTTGTACCTATTACAATAGATTTTCCATAAATCAGCGGCATGAATAATCCAGTAACAGCAGCATCAAAGCAATAAGAAAGATGAATAAAAGTACCTCCGGTATCTTCGTTCATATTGATATACCGGGTTTTATTGTTCACCAGGTAATTCAATAAATGCCGGTGCTCAACCATTACCCCCTTAGGCTGTCCTGTACTGCCGGAAGTATATATTACATAAGCCAGGTTTTCCGGCAAAGGATAAGCAGACGTAGCTGCTGTTGTATAAGCGGCTATCTTTTCACGCTCATCAGCATCGTCCAATACAAGGATATCAATAGCCGGAAGTGCTTGTTTACAGCGCTTGCTGGTGATCACTACTTTTGCCCCGGTATCCTGTAGGATGTAGTTGATCCGTTCTATAGGATATACAGGATCCACCGGCACATACGCTGCGCCAGATTTCCATACAGCCAATATTGCGATCAGCATTTCAAAAGAAGGAGTGATGCATAGCGGCACCAATGTTTCTGCACTCACCCCTTTACTGGCCAGATATTGCGCCAGCTGATCCGACTGTCTGTCCAGTTCCCCGTAGCTAAGCTGGGCGCCGTCCAAGCGGACGGCCACAGCATCCGGCGTACGCGCGGCCTGTAAGCTAAACAACGCCGGCAATGTTTGATCTTGCGGAAAGGCTACTGCCGTATCGTTAAAGGTTGTCAGTAGTTGCTGGCGTTCATGAGGAGTCAATAATTCCACTTCTTCCAGGTTACCTGCTTCATTATTCAACAGCTGCAGCAATACATGTTCAAAATGGCCTGCTATTTCCTGTGCATAGGCTTCTTCCAGCAATGCCGCATTGTAGTTGAATCGGACACTGATCTCTTCTCCTGCTACAATAATGATATTTAACGGATAATTGGTGTGTTCATGAAATCCGGTATTTTCTATCTGCAAATGCCATGACTGAGATAACAGCACCTTGTTTACAGGGTAATTTTCGAACACCAGTAACGTATCAAAAAACTCTCCCTGTATACCAGTCCATTGCTGGATACTACTTAGCGCAGTGTACTGGTATTTCCAACGCTGCAACTGCTGTTCCTGCAATGCCTGCAACCATTTTACGGTACTACCTGAAGTGATGGCTGCATATAATGGCAGCGTATTGATATACAAACCTACACGTTGTTCTACATCCGGTAAATCTTCCGGACGCCCCGACACCGTTACACCATACACCACATCATCGGAACCAGTATAGCGATACAACAGGTAAGCCCATACCCCCTGCATCAATGTATTCAGGGTAATATGATGACGTTGCACATAACGTGTTATGCGGCTGGTTGTCTCTGCATCCAGCAGTAATGGCATGTCTTTATAAATACCAGCACCTTTGGTCCGTTCTGTAGTAGCACCAATGAATGGCAGCAGACTACCTTTTTGCACGGCCGACAAATAATTTCTCCAATATGATTCCTCCTGTTCACTATCAACACGACTGATATAACGGATGTAATCAGCATAACTGTCTTCAGATGCAGCCGGAAGCTGTCTGCCTGTATACAGCAACTCATAACTGTTCAGTAATTCCTCCACCAATACCGGCAACGACCAACCATCCAGTATAATATGATGGAAAGTCAGCAACATCCGGTAACGGCTATCCGTCAACTTTATCAAACCAATACGCATCAGTGGTGGTACACCAAAATCAAATCCTTTGCCCTGATCAGCAAGCTGGTATTCATTCCATGCCGCTTCCTTCGCCGCTTCGCTCATCGCCGAGTAATCCAGTATGGTTACCGGTAATGATGCTTCATGATATACACTTTGAACAGGAATATTGAACTCATTATAATAAAATCCGCTGCGCAGTATACTATGACGCCGTAACAGATCCTTCCAGCACTGCAGCAATATCTCCACATTCA
Organism: Chitinophaga sp. HK235; assembly: GCF_018255755.1. Taxonomy (NCBI): domain Bacteria; kingdom Pseudomonadati; phylum Bacteroidota; class Chitinophagia; order Chitinophagales; family Chitinophagaceae; genus Chitinophaga; species Chitinophaga sp. HK235. The sequence goes on from NZ_CP073766.1 coordinate 1,200,628, forward strand.
GATTCACCAGGTCACAGGAAAACTGGGCAATATAACTGCCTGTTCCTTCATCATACAATCCATGAAACAACATTCCTTCCTGTAAAGGGCTCAACTTGTACAAACCAGCTACCTGCGGGCGTCTTGGGGCATCTTTCCATTCAGTATCCAGGAATTCATCCAGCTCCTTATTGCTAACAATACCCTCCAAACCATAATCAGCGGGCGTATAAACGGTGAACAGGCCTGCCTGTGCCACACAGTGATCTATCAGGGCTTGAAGCTGTAACAGGTAAGTATTGGCCAGATGCCCTATCGTTGCCGATTCAAAATGGTGCGTACTATATCTCCACTCCAATACCAGTTCCCCATTTTTGACAATACTGTTAATTGATAATTTCTCTTCTACCGGGTAATCCGCACCAATAGCAGATCCTGTCGATTCAGCAGCCATACTTAAGTTATCACCGCTGCTGATGATATTATCCAGCTGGCCCAGGTAATTAAACACTACATCCCATGGGTTCTTTCCTGTTGAAAGCCCTGTTTTGCTGATGTATTTCAATACACCGTATCCTATACCTTTATCCGGTATCTGACGCAACTGTTCTTTTACTTCTTTCAACAAAAGACCGGCTTCACCAGCGGGATTTCCGTTCAGTACAACCGGATAAAGACTTGTAAACCAACCTACGGTATGACTGGTATCTATTCCCAGTATCTGGTCTTCCCTGCCATGGCCTTCCAGGCCGATTGATATGCGGGGAGCACCATTCCAGGCAGATAAAGTAGCAGCCAGGGCACACAACAATATATCGTTGATTTCAGTGTGATAGGCTTGTGGTGCTTCCTGCAGTAACTGCCGTGTATACCTGCTTTCCAGCTTCACTGTATGCACATCGGTATCTGCCATAACAACCTTGCCATCGTACGCTTTATCTGTCCGTAGCGGCACATAGCCGTTTGTTACCTGCTCCCAGTATGGCTGCTGACGCAGCAACCGGGGATGTTGTCCATATTGCACCAATGCCTCAAAGCTTTGCCGGTAAGCACTGCTTTTCCGCACCAGCATCTCCTTATCTTCTTCACCTTGTAATAATAAGACCAGGTCTTCCAACAGTATACGCCAGGATACGCCATCTACGGCCAGGTGATGGATAACGAACAACAAGCGGTTATGCGGTTCACTATCAGGCGTTAACAGCAATACAGCTTTTACAAGTATTCCCTGTTTAATATCCAGGCTGCCCTGGTAATGTGAACCATATTCTTTTATCTTATCTGCAAGATCTTCCGGGGCTACTGCCTGCAGATCCACTACCTCCGCAGTTCCTGTGTAACTGCCATATTCCTGTTCCCAACCATGATCAGTATGGGAGAATACCAATCGTAATGCATCATGGTATCGTACTAGTCCGGCTATAGCACGGGATACCAGCGCAGATGATATTTTTTTATCTATTGCCAGTAACAGGCTTTGGTTGTAGGGTATTGTTGCCGTAGTATCTTTTTCAAAATACCATTGCTGTATAGGCAGCAATCCGTATTTACCATCGCGTACCACCTGTTCGGCAGTCGCCTGCATATTGCCTGATATGCGCAACAGCTGTGTGAGCTGGCTTATCGTGGGGGCAGAAAATAAATCACCTACCTGTAAACTATATCCCATACGCCTGGCCCGGCTCACTACCTGGATCGTGATAATGGAATCTCCTCCCAGTTCAAAAAAATTATCGTGTATACCTACCCGTTCCACACCCAGCAATTCCAGCCAGATATTAGCTAAATCTGCTTCTGTTTCATTACGGGGCGCAACATAGCTGTTCTTCAAAACCTGCGCCGCATCGGGGTCTGGCAATGCTTTTGTATCTATCTTTCCATTTGCATTCACCGGAAATGCTGCTATTGGTATCAGCCGTGCCGGAATCATATATTCCGGTAATCTTTCCTTCAGGTAAGTGGTGATTTCTTCCGCATTGAAAGTACTATGAGATACTATATACCCCACTAATCGTTTATGTCCGTTCGTATCTGTATTGGCTACTACCAGTGCCTGGTTTACCAATGCACACTCCTGTAATATATTGGTGATTTCGCCCGGTTCTATACGATATCCGCGGATCTTTACCTGGTCATCCATACGTCCCAGGTATTCAATATTTCCATCCGGTTGCCATCTGCCTACATCTCCTGTTCTGTATAACCGGTTTTTATCATACGGATTAAGGATAAATTTTGCAGCTGTTTGTTCAGGCAAATTCCAATACCCCCTGGCAAGATTGGTTCCTCCAATACAAATTTCCCCCTTTACACCTATAGGACATAGGCCGCCATTAGCGTCCAGCACATATACCTGCACATTGGCAATCGGCTTTCCTATCGTTACAGTGCTGTCTTCCCTCACAGGGTTATCTGTAGTAGTGGTACAAACTGTATTTTCAGTAGGACCATATGCATTTATCAACCGGATACCTTTTGCTGTAATATGCTTTACATCTTCCCGGTTCAATGCCTCACCTGCAGAAACAATCGTCTTAACCGGTCCCAATACCTCTCTCACGGTATGCAGGTAAGACGGAGGCAGCGTAACTACTTCTACCTGGTACTTATTCACAAGCGCCGAAAAAAGTTCTGCTGACAACAGTTCTTCTTTCTTCGGGACTACCAGTGTTCCACCGTGTAATAAAGTCACAAATATTTCATAACAAGACGCATCAAAACCAACAGAAGCAAACTGCAGCACCCTTGTGCCTGTTTGCATCTGAAATATGTCAAGCTGGCTGAAAGAAAGATTTACAACGCCCCTGTGCTCTATCATTACCCCCTTGGGTTTACCGGTAGAACCGGAAGTATAGATCACGTAAGCCAGGTGAGATGCATGGATATCAGCAGGGAAAGGTGTTTGCGGATAGGCAGCTATAAAAGGTCCTACCTCATCCAGTATCACCACATGGGTACCCTTATCTGTATCCGGTAGTTTAGACAGACAGTTACTACTGCTGAGGATAATATTTGCGCCTATATCTTCCAGTATATACGCGATCCTGGCTGCCGGAATATCCGGATCAACAGGCACATAGGCTGCTCCTGCCTTTATGATACCCAGTATAGCGATGATCATTTCGGTCGACCGCTCTATGCAAACGGGTATCAGCATTCCTTCTTTTACGCCTTTTTTGCCGAGATAATGTGCCAGCTGATTAGAGCGGATATCAAGCTCACGATATGTCAGCATTTCTTCCTCAAACATCAGGGCCGTGACTTCAGGCGTCGTCAATACCTGTTCTGCAAACAGACCGATGATGGTTTTATCAGGTGAAGTATATGCTATAGCGGTATCATTGAACTGATGCAATAGCTGGTATTCCTCTCCTGGAGTTAAGAGGGTCAGCGTATTGATATTGTTGTGCGGTGCCTGCACCGCAGCCAGCAACAGCTGCTCATAATGAACGAGCATGCGTGTGATCGTTTCGCTGCTGAACAGTGCAGTGCTATATTCCACATTGGCGACCAATGAGCCATCGCGGGTTTCGAGCACATAAAAATTCACATCAGCCATGGTAGTAGTCTGCTCATGGGGTTCCAATGTCAGCTGCAATTCTTCTGTGCTAAACCGGGATACATCCGGCATATTTCCCAGCCTGAATATCACCTGCTCCAGCAGCTTCCCGTCCTGTTGCCGGTTCCTGGCCACTGCACCTACTACTTTTTCAAAAGGTAGTTCCTGGTGCTCATAGGCCGCCAGGGTAGTTTCTTTTACTTTTTGCAATAACGCAACGAAGGTGGGATTATCACCGGCATTGGTACGAAGCGCCAGTGTGTTAACACAGAACCCAATCATCGCTTCTGTTTCGGCTATCATTCTTCCCGCAATAGGGCTGGATACGCAGATATCCTCCTGTCCGCAGTAGCGGTATAGCAGTACTTTAAATGCCGTTAACAGTGTCATGAAGAGGGTGGCGCCTTCCTGCCGCGACAATGCCTGTAAACGTTCCGGCAATCCATCGGGTAGCCGGCGTATCTCCTTTGCACCACGGCTGCTTTGAGCAGCGGGTCGTGTATAGTCGGCAGGCAGTTGCAAGGGGGTTACACCTTCCAGTTGTTTTTTCCAGTAAGCCAGTTCACTGTTGAGTTTATCACCAGCTATACGATTATGCTGCCACAGGGCATAATCTGCATATTGCATGGATAGCGGCGACAATTGTGGTAATCGTCCTGCTGCATAGGTATTGTATAAGGTTATCAGTTCCGGGAGAAATACCATCTCTGCAGACCAGCCGTCAAATGCAAAATGGTGTATTTTCAAAACCAGCAGATGTTCCGTTGCTGCAAGTGGGATCAGATGCGCACGTAACATATAGTCACGTGTCAGATCCATTGGGCTGTCGATGAAAGTAGTAATAAAGCGCTGCAACTGCTGCGGATCATTCAACCGCTCATCTGCTATTGTCAGCTGCCAGTTGCTGGCAGGCAGTACCTGCTGATAGGAATGATCACCTTCATAAGCGATAACCGTCCTGAGTACTTCATGGCGCGTTACAATATGCTTCAGTGCTTCCTGCAAGGCACCACGGTCCAATGTCCCGTTAAATCTTATCACAGCAGGTATATGATACTGTACACTACCTTCCAGCTGATCTACAAACCATAAACGTTCCTGGTTAAATGACAAGGGACTACGTGTATTCGTAACGGATGTTTGTTCCTCCTGTATAGCCTCCCCATTTACATTTACCTCCGCTTCAATATAGCCCGCCAGCAGTTCGAGTGTAACCTGCTTTTCAAACAGCTGCCGCACAGAAATAGTGATTTCATATCTTTTGCCGATACGCCTTGCCAGGCCGCTTAATATCAATGAATCAGCGCCCAGCTGGATTAAATTAGCGCCTACATCAATGTTTCCGGAAGGTATCTTCAGCGATTTCTCCAATGTATTACTGATATACGCCAGTATCGATGCATAGTTTCTTTCAGATGCAGCTGCTATTCCGACAATATCATCGGCTTTACTGCTGGCAGGAACAATTGCTACCGGCAGCTTTTCGGTATTGTCTGTTGCCCAGTAGCGCTGTCGCTGAAACGGGTAAACAGGCAATAACACCTTGTGGTAACCAGGCTGATCATAAAACGATTCCCAGTTCACCGATACCCCGTTTATGTATAAAGCCATCAAACTCTTGAGTACAATGGACCAGGAAGATTGCCCATAGCGCATGCTTGGCAAAAGACAATCTTCTTCATAAGCTGCTGTGAGGTGTACCATTGAGAGGAGATTGGGTTGTGGCCCCAGCTCCATCAGTATATCTGTATCCAGCGCCTTGATCGTTTTTATGCTTTCTGAAAACTGAACGGGTTGCACAATATGGTCACACCAATAAGATGCTCTCGTTACCTCATCCGTGACTACCTTACCGGTAATATTGGAGATCATTTGCAGTGAGGGCGTATGATAGGTGATACGATTGGCCACCTTGTAAAATGGCTCCAATACGGGTTCCATCAGTGGAGAGTGAGATGCTTGTGCAATCAGCAATTCCCGGCTATTGATACCCTCTTTTCCGAATGATTGCAATGCGGCGGACACGGCGCTTTTCTTTCCTGATATGACAGTCAGCTCAGGGCCATTTACAGCCGCAATGGCCAGGTCTTTTCCATATTGCCGGATAGCAGCCGCCACTATCACTTCCGCGGCAAACACGGTAGCCATACTACCGTACCCCTCCCCCTCCTGCATCAGCCGGGCCCTTTCTGTTACGAGGGTCAATCCATCATCCAGGCTAAATACACCTGCTACGTAGGCAGCCGCATATTCACCAAGGCTGTGCCCTGCCACTATAGACGGGGATATGCCCCACGACTTCCACATTTCTGCCAGTGCGCAGGAAATGGCATATAACGCCGGCTGGAGATAAATCATTTTCTGCAGCAGTTCATTAGCCGCTTCCATTTCCATTTCATAGAGCAAAGCAGTTAAAGAGATATTCAAGCTTGATTGCAGGAAAACATCACAGTGATCAATTATACGTTTAAATACTGCATTATGCCTGTACAACTCCCTGCCCATATTCCAGTATTGCGATCCGCCACCGGTAAACAACCATGCGATCTTTCCAGACCGGTTCATTACACTTCCCTGCAGCAGCCCTTCTACGGGTGTATCCTCTACGGCTGCATGCAGGTATTCGCGCATTTCTGCCTCGTTACTAACAGGAAAGGCCAAACGATATTTAAAGCTATCGCGTGCAACGGCGGTAGTATAAGCGATATCTGCAAATGATCCTTCCGGCAGGGCAGCATATTGCAACACCAGGGTTTTCAATGCCGCGGGCGTTTTAGCAGAAAGCAACAAAGGATAAGCCGGCAATACCGGTTGTTCTTTGCTGACAGCTGCTTTAACAGCAATACCTTCTTCGAGGATTATGTGTACATTGGTGCCACTCAAACCAAATGAGCTCACCCCTGCGCGTCGTTTATCCGTTGCCATTGTCCATGGCGTCATTTCATTCACCACCTTCACTGCCATTTCTTTCCAGGGAATTAACCTGTTAGGCTCATGACAATTAAGACTACCTGGTAACTGCGCATGTTGCAGACTGAGCACCGTTTTTATAAAGCCGGCAATGCCGGCCGCAGCTTCCAGGTGCCCGATATTTGTTTTAACAGCACCCACCAGTAATGACTGAGCGGCAGACCTGCCATGCCCATATACCGCCTGTAATGCCTGTATTTCAACAGGATCCCCCAGGCGGGTACCAGTACCATGTGCTTCTACATATTGTACGCTATCCGCGCTGAGCCTTGCACTCCGCAACGCTTTTCTGATAACCTGCTGCTGCGCAATACCATTGGGTGCGGTAAGTCCGTTGCTCAAACCATCATGATTAACAGCCGAACCTGCAATAACTGCCAGCACATTATCGCCATCAGCTAATGCATCCTGCAGGCGCTTTAATACAACGATACCACATCCCTCTCCTCTTACATACCCATCTGCGCTATCATCAAACGTTTTGCACAAACCCGATGGTGAAAGGGCCTTCATCCTGCAAAGCTTAATAGTCGTTTCCGGAGACAACATAAGATTAACGCCACCAGCCAGCGCAAGCGAACATTCTCCCAGCATCAGATGCTGGCATGCCTGATGAATGCTTAGTAGTGAAGAAGAACAAGCTGTATCCAGCTGTACTACAGGGCCGTGAAAATCCAACAGATAAGCAATGCGTCCTGCAGCAACACTTCTTTCAATACCCAGCCCGCTGAATGCATCATCAAAATAAGTAGCATCCGTTGTGCTGTGAACAATTTGCTGATAGTCATCTGTTCCCATCCCTATAAAAACACCGGTTTCACTTCCTCGCAGCTTTGAGGGAGAAAGACCTGCATTTTCCAGCGACTCCCAGCATACTTCCAGCAGCAGTCGCTGCTGTGGGTCCATACAAGCCGCCTCTTTAGGTGAGATGCCAAAAAACATAGGATCAAACCCATCTACCTGGTCAATAAACCCTCCGTGACGAATATACATCCTGCCCGTAGCATCCTCATTTTCATCAAAATAAGCATCTGCATCCCAGCGGTCCTTTGGGATAACGGTAATGGCGCTACGCTGCTCACTTAACAGATCCCAGAAAGCAGCCGGGGTATTGACACCACCGGGAAAGCGGCATCCTATACCTACGACGGCGATACGATTGTCTGTGCTTTTTTTATTTGTGTGAGCAGTAGCACTTTCATTGTTTTGTTGTACCGGTGGCCTTGTGACACCTGACAGATAACCGGCAAGGTCATTTATAGTAGAAAAACTGTAAACGATGGTTTTGTCAATGCTTATCTGCAGAAACTCCTCCAGGTCTCCTGCCAATGCGGTGGCCTGCAGAGAAGACATGCCATATTCTGCAAATGGTGTATCAGCTGACAATGCTGATTCTGACAGGTTAAAGCGTTTTTGCAACCATTGTGTCAACCATTGACGCAGCATTGCAGCTTGTTGCGGATTGGCGGCGGGTGGCGCCGGCGCGGCAGTCCGCTCTGTTACTTGCGGTGCCGGAGTCCTGTCGTTTTCCTGCGCTATTTCCCGGATGATTTTATCGTATAGTCCCTTGCGGTAGTCTTCCACAAACAGATAACGTTTGATCTTACCACTGGTGGTTTTGGGAATCTTTCTCACCGGCAGCACATGTTTCACTTCCAGCCCCAGTTTACCGATACATCTTTTTACTTCTTTGATAACCGGTAAAAATTTCTTTACAGTAGATTTAAACAACACAAATACCACAATGGATTCCGATCCCGTGTCTTCGTCGGGAACGCCACAGGCAACCACTTTCCCGGTTTCCATGCCATCCAGTTGTTCAAGGGTATGTTCTATATCATGCGGATAAACATTACCACCATTGATAAAAATGATATCCTTCACACGACCTACCACAAACAGATGCCCGTCCTGCATAAAGCCCGTATCACCGGTATTCAGCCAGCCATCTTTTCTGATGACGGCCTGGGTAGCAACTTCATTGTTGTAGTAACGGCTGGTAACAGCATCTCCCTTAATCCACAGAACGCCCATATGCCCATCTTTCAATGGTTTTTCCCGCTCGTTGCGGATTTCCACCGTAACACCATCAATTACCTGTCCCAGATCCACTATCTCTACACTTTCTCTGATATTTTCTTCCGATCGTATACCCGTTACCGGTTGCCCGATAGAGAGCGCATCACGGGGCACTGTTATACTGTTGAATGGCTGGTGAATGCCGTAGAAAGTCACTTCCAGCGTAGCTTCCGCGAGCCCGTATCCTGCACACATGGCCTGCGGATGCAATCCGAATCCGCCCATAGTACTCATGAACTCCCTGCATAGATTAGCGGATACCGGTTCTGCGCCGTTCAGGATAATCCTCACACTGGAGAGGTCCAGCCCTGTACCTTTTTCAGGTGTGAACTGATTGAGGTAATATTTATATCCGAAGTTGGGAGAACAGATAACGGTAGCCCGGTGTTCAGAGACCTTCTGCATCCATAACAAGGGATTTCTAATAAAAAGGTCAGTAGGTATCAGATATTGATTTACGCCGGCTCCTGCAGGGAAGAGATGGAAGCCTATCAGGCCCATATCGTGTGTCAGCGGCATCCAGCTGAGATAGCTGTCATTTTCAGTACACTCGTGCGCCGACGTAGCTGCATAAATGTTGGTGATCAGGTTGCGATGCGTGAGCACCACCCCTTTCGGATTACCGGTGGAACCAGAAGAGAACTGCAGGAAGGCCACATTCTCAGGGGTAGCGGGATAAATAGTACCGGCGCCGGAAAAGCGTTCCAACTCTTCGATAAACAATACGTTCTCAAAACGCGGCGCATCTGTACTATCAGAAAAGGCCGCGTTGGTGATTTTCTCATAGTGGACACTGCTGACACACAAGGTAGGATTATTGAGGAAGGCCCTTATTTTCAGCAGCTTCTGAGCATTTTCGCCCTGGTAGGTGACTGCAACCGGCACCGGTATGATACCGCCCAATATACAGGCCCAGAAAATCTGTATGAATGTTCTGTAATCTTCTACCTGTAATACCAGTTCATCACCGGGCTTCAGTCCTTTATCCTGTAGCAGTCCCAACCATCTCACAGCAATAGAGTACAGCTGATGGTAGGACAAAAAATTCTCTTTATTACTGGCGGTGATAAAAGTTATTCCCTTATCATGGGTATCTTTAACCTTTGCTAATATAGCTGGGAGTGTTGATGGTCTTTGATTCTTATTCATAAAGAATGATTATTATCCGAGGTTTTTTTCAATAGTTGTATTGGGGAGATGGAAACAACCGCAAAAAAGTTAACACATAGTTTTCCCTGAAGCTGGCTATTAACAGCCGCCTTACATGTTTTGTTATGCTAATGGGGAACGTGTGCTCTTACCCTTGCTTAAATGATTTCCGCGGTGATTAATAAAATTTCCTGTTGTGACAATAGGTTTTCCATCAGCAAATAGCCGTTCTCATGGAATAAGGTTTCCATTGCTTTTGTTAAATGCATACTATTATTGTTTTACGCAGATATATCTGAGTTTCCGTTAAAAAATATGGTAACAAAACTGACAGTAATAATGCTCATGAAAAATAAGGTCCATAGCTCACTCACCTCCCGTTAAAAACAAGGCAGCTTTAGGAATAATCACAAGGCGTCCGCCTCACTGAGCTACAGTCAGCGTGTGATCAAATAAAAAATAAATGGGAAATTCTGATCAATAAACTTGCATGTAAATCATAATGCACGGAGAAAAAATCGTACTTAAGCAACAAGTTTAGCAAAAAAGGCTGTAGAATATTAGATTAACGGCATAGTTTTCAAAAAGATATCTGATGTTCGGTGTTATCTCCTCAACTTAATTTCAATAAGGTTATTTTGATATCATTTTCTATTCCTCAAAATCAGCTATCTAAATGTAGTAAAAAAAAGAGAAAACAAAAAAGTTTATAGCTGTTTTACATAATAACGACATTTTTTTTCAATTATAAAAAGTAGTGGCAAAAATCCTGCATTCACTGCAAAAATGGAGTGTAATCTTCCCCGAACTTCGGCCATAAGAATAGCGTTATGAATTGATTCATTAACTTTAATCCTGATCATGAAAGGAAAGAATTTCACAGAAATTCAAATCGTATCCGCCCTGAAGCAACAGGTAGGGGGCATCACCATATAAAGACATCAAGCATTCACTATTTTTTTTTTGGGGGGGGGGACTGCTGGGATTGACAAGCTGCTGGTTTTAGCAAAAGCATGGCAATAATGCGCTTTAGTTTCAGTCAACTATTCCATTTTTATTAGCTACCAAAGCTGTGCAACCTTTCCTACCTGTAGGATCATTATAGGAGATGCCTGTAAAAGCAATGAATGGCAATCTTGCTACCTGGGATGGTCCTCCGGATGTGAGGTTATACAAAAGGAACTCGACTAAAAAACAAAACCCGCAATGACCGTTTGAATGTTAATGGTGTTCACGCTTTTCCCAAATGGAAATAAATCACTTACAATACAATCTGACAAAAAGCCTTCAAAGTCGCAGGTTTTGTGTTTTAGTCTGTGACTTGAAGGCTTTTTGTTTCTCTGTGTACCTTAGAGTAAGGTTCGTTTAGGTGTAAATAATTACTTTACTGCTTATTCTCAGGAGACGAGGGAAATGCTTTTGAATTTAATTCTACAAATTTTATCCAGTCTTCCAGTAGTTGTTTATACACTGTTGTCGGAATTTCTAAACGTTGTCCTTCTTCTTCAATTTCATAAACAGTGATGTCACGATAAATATGGATATCACCGGTTGGAAAAAAATCTCTTATCCCCATTTCCTCGTTCGTTTCTAATTCGCCTTGCTGAATCTGAGTTATCTCTTGAATAAGTTCGTGATACCAGGATAAGCTCCGACCTTTAAAGGTCGAAAACGTATATTCTAACAATTCATATTCCTTTTTCCCTGCCATGCCTTTGAACCACACGATATTCCCCTCTTCTATTAATATACTAAACCACATCATACTATTTAATTATTTTATTTCTTCAATAAATGCCGAAGTAATTACATTATTGTCAAGGTATCCATGAATTTGTACTTGTTTACCATTAAAAGGAACTATACCTATCCATTCTCTGGTACCTTGCATTTGTTTTACTCTGAAAGCATCACTGATTAACTGATCAATTTGTGCTGCATCCATACCTTCCGCAAAGAAGGTGGATACTCTCCCTTGGGGGCCTTTCTTTTTGACTTGCCATTTTTCATTTCCGGTCCATTTGCCTGCTTTGCGCATGTCCTCAAAATCAGGCAATCTTACTTCGGGTTCAGCTATCCATACGTCTTTTCCATTTATATTCCCTACACTCTTTTTTGTTGCTGCATTTATTCGAAGCTTAGTTGGATTATTGGAAACGGTTTCCCAATTATGAAGTCCGGTAAACTCAACTTTTGGCGTTGGGTTTTCCTTCAAAAGCTTTATAAAACCATGATTTTCTACTAAATCTTCTATAGCTTCCCATACTTGGTCAGCAGGGAAAGTTTTATCAAATATTGTCTGCCCCAAACCATTCTTCATGGTAATCTTAACTTCTCCACTATGAAGATGTACTCTGGAAGCCGCTGTCAGCTCTGGCACCAGACTTACTGCGGTAGCGGCTCCATTGGTTGCTAATCTGACCTTACTGCCACCTGGAATTTCTCCTTGTCCGATATTTTCAACTGGAGCATTAGCAGGCTTCCCTTTAGGTGATAATCGCTTAAAATCTCGTTCGCCACGTATAACACCATTGTCGTAAACATCTACCCAGCCATCATTTGCTATAATAGTCCGGTTACATTTATTAGCTAAATGTTGAGCCGTTTCTAAGTCAGTGCATGAAAGTAAAACAATTTGTTTATTGGCCGGAATATTTTTTGAATCCAGCCATTTTGCCAAAGAACGATGAGAGATTTCTACATCCTGTCCGTTATGAATAACTTTAAAAGTACTACCATTACTATGGACTGCGATGTAAACGTTATTATCAGCTGTATTATTTAACCATCCTTTCACTTTATTGACATCGCCCTCACCTAAGGTTATCACCCTTCTCTCTATTTCCGCTATATCATCTGCAAAATCGACTGCCATTCCAGTCTGTGCTCTTAATCCATCTCTGATCTCTTTCAATTCTGCCAATTCCTTCTCTGTTGCCAAAGCCCCATTTGATGTTCGACCGGCATCAATCATCTGGTCCAGGTCTTCTACCACTTTGTTAACCCTTCCTATTGACATGGCCAAATTAGGCAATGATAAGAGGAAGCCAGACATCTGGATCCTGCTCCTTAATTTATCCGATATAGCATCCGTATTCAGGCTCTGTGCCACCGCAGCTGCTGTTGAACCAACCAGGTCAGCAGCCACTGCAATTTTCCTCACATAATTGCCAACTGTTAAGAAAATCTTTAATCCACCAACACCAACAGTCAGGGAAGCAAGATCTGCAAACATCCAGGCCGTTTTACCGGTAACCTCTAAATTATTCACATGACTCATCAAAACCGCCTGGATGGCAGGTATCTGAATTACCAGTCCCTTCTTGTAATCCTTACCACCGAATTTAAAACTACCAGCAATATGCACAGAAACCATCTGGTTATATGGCGCCTGTTCATATGCCTTAAATTTCAGCGCGTTTTTATTAGCAAAACTCCAGTTGAAATTCTTAAACTGGAACAAATCGGCTTCCAGCTGAGGCATGGCATCTACATCATCCAGCAATGTACGTTCCTTGTCTACATCTATTATAAGATGTCCAGATTCCATAACCATCTGGCTAATACGCATCAAAACAGCCGTCAAACAAGCATTACCGCCAAGTGCCCAATTGTCCTTATCATAAAAATTGTCATACAGTTTCTGATATCCGATATTCCGCTCAATGTATTCCAATACGTCTGTGTATTGGTTTTTATTAAAGCTGAGCAATAGTTTAAGACAATCTTCTTCCCTCGAAATCCAGAAAGAAGTATTCTCAACAACTTTCTTAAATGCTATCTCTCTCTTATCCAAAGGCGCTTGTTCCAAATCAAACTTAGCCTCATTTTTCAGGTGCTCCGTTAAATCAGATAGTGGCGTAGATTCATTAAATGTTGCCCAGAAATTATTGTTACTGATAACCGTTTCCCGGATATATCTGTCAAATTCTGTATAAAAAGCAGTAAAGAAGGCAACTTTGTTTGTTGTATATGCCGCGTTTATATCCTGATGCGATTCCAGATATTCTCCCCAAGGCCATTTGTTGGCATATAGCGTATCATAAAGCTTCCCATCTTCAGATGACATTTCAAACGTAAGTGTTTGTGGCACCTCCCAGTTACCATCTTTTTTCCCGCCACCAATAAATTCCTTCGCTACAATTTTACCCTGCTGTGTAAACCGACCAAAATACTCAGGATATAACGCCCGCATCTGCGCAATCTTATCCACCCAAATAAGCTCCGGTTTTTCACAGTAAGCCTGCGTCATCTTCATGGTAGCCTCATTCAGACAATAATTGCAGTCAGCACTGATTTCGTTCTTAATGCTTTGCTTTATTACAATACCATTATGCCTTATTGGCAATGAGTTGGCAAAAGGTGAAAATTCGGTTGCAAATGTGGTAAAAGTTATCTTCTTTTTGCTACCAGAAACAAAAGCGGGGAACTCTTTAACCGGGAATTTATACAAAATATAATCCTCTCCGCATGGTTGTGGGTAAACAAAGCCATCTACCGCATCTACACCTACCTCCTGTACATATTTTTCATTTGTTTTCGTATTTACATACTCATTCTTATTATTACTATACTTATATATTTCGGTGTTTACTTTGTCTTTACTGATTACAAATCCTCTTAATGCACCAACAATCAGTTCAGGTATATAACGATCCCCCTTATTGGTTACATCGACGACGGTTCCATACTGAAATAATACATTGTATACATTTGCCTGTGGCAGTGAAAGAATACTCCCATCCGGCGTTAAGAATGAAACAGTTTTACCATCTTTATTGAGGAAGTCTTCGCTTATATTTCCAACTAAAATATCCTCACTTTCTCCATCCCCTTCAAATATTCCCCATACATGTCCCGGATCATGTATCACATTCCACTGATACTTCAGTAACCGGTCTCCCCCGTTGTAATCCATCAGGTTATTAGTAGTTCACCTGGTAATGCCTATACCATCACTGAAGGTATGCTCCAGCGTATAGGCGCCATGACCTACTTCATGCGCTACCGTACGGCCAATATTTTCAGCAGAAGCATCCTTGCTGAATATCAGTCCAAATTGGCTCTGACGTGGCATTTTACCCAACAGATCTCCATTTTTCAGCGCCACTTCATTCACCACAAAGAGATAGGTAACCTCCTTATCTATATTACGACCCTTGCGATAAGCTTTCTTCAGCGCTTTTTCCTCACCCGTGAAGTCATTGCTGAGGAAAGCACTTTTACCATCCTGCAATACGCCGTCATGATTCAGATCCCACGTCGTATCCCTGCGGAAAGTGGTATCCGTTACAACAGTATAGGTAATCCCCACCTTCGCATACGCATCCTGCAGGCTTTTCCTGATAGCTTCATCCGGTACGGTAGTATTAGCTCCTACAGGTATCAGTACTAGCTTCTTTTGTTTAGGTCCGTAACTGGCTACCAGCAACTTACCCAAACTAATATACTTGCCCTTGTCTTTAGCATATACCGCAAATACTTCCTGTGCATCGCCGGCAGGACCACCAGTAATTTTTATTGTATAGCTGTTATCCTTACGTACAAACGGATATAAAATCCCTTTGCTACTCACAAACCTGATGCTGTCTGGATTAATTCCCGCCGCCGCATTTTCGAGGGTAGCTGTTATCTCCTCTGTTTCACCAGGTACAATGGCTTTGGCGCTGACACGGTATCTTCCATCAGCTAATTTTTCGTAGCTGTCTTCCAATACTTTCTTACCGTAATAATTATCATTCCAGGTATCAAAAGCGTAGTTATTATTTCTGCCTGGAGCAAAAGTAACCTTACCCTTATCCAGTTCCAGGTTATTGAGTGCCGCCAGTGCAGCAGGGTTGTCCACCAGGCCTTTATCACGTTTACCCGCTTCTGTTACCTGTCCTTTCTTATCAATATTATAAAGATTACCATCTGCATCTTCCAATACCAGCGGTAATGTTTTGCCTTTGTCTCTATAATTAAAAACTTCTTTGTCATCACCCACTTTTACAGTGATCGTACCTTCATCCAGGTTCACTGTAATATTATCTTTAGTGAAGATGTGCAGTTTGGTGGTGATATCAGGTACCAAATCTCCCGTTTTCACATATCCTACTTCTGAGCCACCACGCTGCTTCTTCACCGCATTGTCAACAAATTTATCGATGCCTTCTGTTACCGCCTGCATTTCGCCACCGGTTACTACCAGGTCAGTGTTAATGCTGATACCACTAAATGTCATCAACATGCCTATTCCAAAACCAGGTGTAATAACACGGCCTTTCCCTGTAAACACACCGTTACTACCCTCCACTGTTGTTAACAGTACATCAAAATGGCCTACCTTCACAATCAATCCAGGCAGGGCAATGGGCAACGGATTATTGTTTTGGGGAGATGACAGTTTCCCAGCATCGCCGCAACTGAAAGTATGGAGCGGATCTGTGGTAACGGTAACCAAATCGCTAAAGGGACCATATACACCCGCTACACGCCATTGTAAACGGGCTTCGTACGCACGGCCCGGTTCCAGGCTACGCAGTGTAAGCGCACTGTCTGTTTGCCTTTCTTCTGTATTCCAGTCAAACTCCACTCCGTCCTTTTTGGCGGCACGGTACTGCAAGCGGTATGCATCTACATGATAATTGATATTATCTGCTGCAAGCGGCCAGGATAGCTTGATACTACGCTCCCCGTTAGCAACACCATACAGCTTAGGTTTCTCTATTTTATTGATTGCAAACGGATTCGTACCTAAATAGGTAAACGTACAACTTTGACTATAGCCCTGATTGCTATACATATCGCGCCCACCTTTATCCCGGGCCTGTACAATCCACACATAGGCCATACTATCAATGAGTGCTGGCTCACCCGGACCATAAACGAGCATATTGCTTTCGGTAGTAGCAGTATAAATAGGACGCGAACTCCGAATGATATAATCAGGGTTACTGTTAGCAGGTTTTATTTCATATAGAGAGAAAACATATTCAGTTGCACTTCCTTCAAGGGGGTTAGGCGTATTGCGGCTGCTCCAGTTAAAAGTCAGGAACTGTGGATCGCGCTTTTCCACGCGACTGCCACATACAGGGAGATTGAGTAAAGGCGGGTCATTTTTCTGGAAGAAAAATATGTTGGCACCCTGATTACTTACCTGTACGCCCGGACGACGATAATCAAAAGCGGTAAAGGTAATCCGGTAAGCACCCTCCGGTAAAGCTCTCGTACGCTCATAATTATCCCTGCTAAATCCACCACTAAATTCAATATTATTAGTATTGAGATAATCAATCAGATCAATGCTGCTAATGATAGTAGGCACTCCCGGCATGAGCCTCAGGGGCTTCGGATTAAATGCAGGAGAAGTACGCATAATGAGCGTTCCATTGCGCTCCACTGTCATCTGCAGCCTTACTTCATAGGAAGGAGTTGTAAGATCATTCTGTACCAATATTACACGAAGCTTATCGCTGCCCGCGACTACATAGTCTGGTAGATAAACGCTGTAAGGTGGAATTATCTGTGTACTGGCAGTAATAGGATATTGCTGACCACTAACAAATTTATGTACTATAACAAATAGCACCAGGCATAATAGGTATCGGAATAAACGGGACATTGCTGATCTTGAATTATATGCTATTGTCAAAAAAACAGGTTGCTTATTAATATTTTCTACCTCGCGATAATGAATCGTATATCCTTACTTTCATTTTCTGTAATCACTCGTAATATATACGTACCATTCTTGGCATTACTGATGTCAAACTGATCATCTATCGATAAGGCAGGTGTATATTGTCTTCTACCAACAGTTAAGCCATTCATGTCAAAAACCGTAACGAGTACCTGTTGTTTCCTGTTGAGTTTTACTTTAAAATGGAAGTAGCCATTATTCGGATTAGGCGACAACGTGACTACATCGATCACATTTACCGGTAAACTATTGCCGGGTCCGGCAATAGGATCATATGGACTAATGGTAAGTTCTTTTCGCAGGGTATACGTACATACACCGAATCGTGCCTTCATCTCTACCCAGTACGTACCTGCCTGTGTAAATTTTATTAGCGGCGTGCCCCGGTCGTATCCCAACAAAATTGCCTGTGGATGATACGTCCAGCTAACTTCATCCGGCACTGGCAAACTGATTTCTTTTATCACCAGGGTATCCATCGCATTCTTTTTTGATGCCACCAGGAAGTTTACATCCGGTTTCACATTCGCTTTGGTGATACTGACCAACTGACTTGCGGCACAACCATTAGCATCCTTTACAGCGACCTCGTAGTTACCTGCTGACAGGTTGGTAAATGTTTCCTGAATTGCCCAACCCCCTTTATTCAGCGCGAATTGATAAGGTAATGTACCCCCTTGCACCTTAGTACGGATTACACCATCGCCTAAGCCGTCACAGATAGCCGCCGCAGTCGCTTCCATGGTTAAAACCGCGGGTTGCGACACTTCAAAATGACTGGTAGTGCTGCATCCCTTTCCGTCTGTAATGGTAACGCCATAATTACCTGCCGGTAAATTTTGTGCATTATTACCCGCAATACCTGCCACATTCCACTGATAATTATAATTACCATCACCACCGGCAACATTAACTTTTATGTTTCCGTTATGGGCTCCATAACAGGTTACCGGCAATATTGCAGCCGTAGCCGTAATAGCCGGATATAGCGTGTTCACTGTAGCCGTACTTCGGGCGGCACAACCGTTGGCATCCTTTACCTGCAGGGAATAATTGTCCGCAGGTAAGGCTGCAAATACGGGTGTAGACTGCCAGTCGCCATTATTCATCATATATGTATAAGGTGCAACACCACCAGCGCTTTGCACGCTGATCTTACCCGTAGCGTTAGCGCCGCAGGTAAGATGTTCAATACCAGCTATCGATAAGGATACAGGTGCTGCAGGTTGTTGCAACACTACATTTTGTGAGATAACACAGCCACGACCGTCCTTGATCTTCAATGGATAGTTGCCCGCCGCCAAACTATTATAACTGCTGGTATTTGTATAAGGACTATTATTAAAACTATATTGATACCCGCTGTATCCACCCTCATTACCCCCTGTTGCAGTAATACTGAATGCTCCATCTGTAAGGCCGTAGCAGGAAATCTGCATACCATTAAAACTGGAAGTGGTAATGGTTGTATTGATAGGGGTAGATGGTGCAGTAATACTTACTACCTCGCTCTCCGGAGAATAACAACCTAATGCATCTTTTACACGAAGCGTATAATTACCAGGTCCAAGTGTTGTGTTATTATTAAAAGACGTATATGCGCCGCCGTTAAGCGAATATTCATTTATCAATGTTCCGCTTCCACCATGCGATTGCAGGCTGATCGTTCCTTTGCCGCCATAACATACAATATCGTTTCGGGTAAGCTGATCTATAACAATAACATCACTAAGAGAATTGATTTTTACTGGCATTGTGATACCACAACTGTTGGCATCTCTCACTGTGATAATATAATCTCCCCCTGCAAGTCCTGTAAAGTCTGGTGACGACTGCCACGTATTGCCATCTATACTGTATTGCAGACTTCCTGTACCTCCACTACCAGCTACTTTGATGCTGCCACCTGGGATAGCGGCACACTTAACATCCTGTTTGCTCACCAATACAATATTCAGTGCCTGTGATGATTCAGTGAAGGTATAACTGTTACTCACCACACACCCACGACCATCTTTTACTTTTATAAGATGATTGCCTGCCGTGATATGATCCAGCAATGATATATTAGTAAATAAACCATTATCAACCGCGTAGGTATAACCGCTGTAAGTTCCACCATTACCTCCTGTGGCCGTAATTTGTGCAGTACCGTTGTCTCCTCCGGCACAGGAAATATTCTTTCCATTATAGTCAGAAAGAACAGCAGTAAAACTAACCGGAGCAGCTGGTGTTGTGATCGTTAATTTATCAGGAAAGTTTGTGGTACAGCCTTGTCCGTCTGCAACACGAACCGCATAACTACCAGCAGGTAAACTTCCCCCACTTGTATATGTTTGTTGCGTTGTCCAGTTATCGGTGCTGATCGTATAATGATAGTTACCATCACCACCTGTAGCAGACAGTGCAATATTTCCCTGCGTACCAAAACAACGGATATCGTTGACAGTAGCGCTTTCTGCCAGTAACGCAGGATAGTTGTAAACGATGCTGACAACTGTATCTTTCATACAACCGTTGGCATCTGTTACGCTTAAATTATAATCTCCTTTAGCCAGATTCGGTATTACCTGGTTTACATTTACGGCAACTCCATTTAATAACAGGCGGTAGGGCGCAGCGCCACCGGATACCGTAGTAGTGATACTACCCGTAGATTGTCCGTAACAACGGATATCCTGTTTCGTCACATTCATATACAGCGATGGCTGTGTGAGTGTAACACTCCCGGATATTTCACAGCCACGTGCATCTTTTACACTGATTGCATAAACGCCTGCAGTAAGATTTTGAAAGATACCCGTGTTTTGATAGCTACCATTATTCAGTTTGTACTGATATCCAGTATATGTACCACCGTTACCACCAGTTGCCATAATAGTGATTTTTCCGTCCCCCGCACCATTGCAGGAAATATTAAAACCATTATAGCCGGATAACTGTGTGGTAAAGCTTAATGCCGCCGTTGGTAAACTTACTTTGGAAGGTACGTCCGTAACGACATAACAGCCTTTTCCGTCTCTTACACGGAAGATATAGTCTCCCGCAGTATGTAACGCACTACCGTTAGTAAAGTTTGTGAAGGTGGTTCCATCATCCATTGACCATGCATATGTATAAGTACCATCCCCACCACTGGCTGCGATATTAACAACCACACCATCCGTCATACAAATGGCGTTTTTTAACGTTACATCAGTGATCTGTACTGCGGTAGGTGCTGTGAGCGTAATGTTGGAAGAGGTTACTGAGCAGCCGGCCGACTTACTATCTGTAACGGTTACACGATAAATACCAGGCTCCAGCCCTTCGATTTTTGTATCAGTACTAAACCAGAAGCTGTTACCTTTCCAGACACCGCCGACCAACTGCTCCCAGGTATATTTATAAAAAGAAGATCCCCCACTGACAGTTGTTTTCAGCAGTCCGTCGTTAGCTCCATTACAAGTGATGTTGCTGCCTTGCAGCTGCACCTGTAATGGGGATCGTTGATATACATCAAATGATTGCGTAATTTGGTCGTTACAGGTAGATGTTTGCACTTTCATCGTATAGTTTCCTGCAGAAAGACTGGTAAATTCACCAGTGGTATTAGTTAGGGGAATACCATTACTACCGGTGAGCGTATAGACGTAACTGTTAACCCCACCGGTAGCGGAAAACTGCAATCTGCCGTCGCTACCACCATAACAGCTAACAGAATCACGAGCAACCAACTGTAATGACAGCGGCGTTACTGTATTGAGTATTGTGGTGGTCGTCCAGCCAGTACAACCCGCGTAATCAGCATTCAGCAGCTCTATCGTATAATTGCCTCCATCCAAACCAGGGAAGGTATAATTACGTGCAGTCGTAATACCGGATTGTTGTACCAGTATTGCGTTTTTATATAAATTGTATTTATAATTTGTGGGACCTGCGTCTGCAGTAACAGTAATGCTTCCATTTGCAGGACTGATACAGGTAGGATTGGTGGGTACTATCTGACCTGTAACAGGCGGTGGTTGTGTAAGACGGATATTTATACTTTTAATGGGGCAGGTTCCATCTCTCACTTCTGCAGTATAATCATCACCGGCAGGAAGATTCTGCCATGTCATTGTAGTACCGTTAACCTTTTGTTCAGGCCGAACAATAACACCACCCTTCTTTAGCGTAAAGAAATAACCGTTATCAACACCATTTCCTCCGGCAGCAGTAACACTGATTTTGCCATCGCTACCACCATAACAGCTAACACCTGGGGCATTATTATTACTGAGCAGTAGTTCATCAAATTGTTTAATAGGTATGAAGTAAGGAGCAAAACAGCTTCCCATCTCTCCTGAAGCATTTATTACCCATAAACTATAATCACCTTTGGGAATATTTAGTAACCTGATACCTGAATCAACAGGAACGGCACCTGGACTCCAGTCCTGTATATCTCCACAGTTCGATACTCCACCTGCCAGCCAGGGATCACAAGGTACTGTTACATTACCTTTCCTTAATATCCAGCGCATGGTAGTAAACCCGCTGGTAATGGCACTACCGGGAATATATACCTGCCCATTATCCATACCGAAACAAGCCGGAGTTTTTTGAATTTTATTGACATCAACAACAGGTGGAGGTGGATTGAAGGTATATATATCACCTTTATTAGGATTATAAAACGAGTAGAATACCCTGTTAAACCCATAATCAGCTTTTACTCTGCATCGAAATTGTACATTTGTTACGGCTGATTTAATGGCTGGTATCTTTTCGGCTGGCACAAAATTGTAATCATAATCGGCAGTCGAATCCAGTGGAAACCAGCTCCCGTTGATATTGTATTCCCAGAGTACACTGGTGGTAACTACATCATCAGAAAATAAAGGCCAGTTCATATCAGAGTGCAGATTTATCGCCGAATTTCCACAAGCTCCACCAGGTGTAGCCGGGGATACAACTATAGGGTTGGGAGGAATCATTCTGTAGGAAAATGTGACTACCACATTAGACATGACTGATATATCCATCATTTGATAGCTATGACTTTTGCCATAAAAAACCCCTGAAGGGCCTGAAAGTCCGTTGTAGTCTACCGGATAAATATCTGTATAAGGAATTTCAGCCACATCAAGGTTGTTATAACCTAATGTAACCGACTCTACATAGGAATAATTAATACCTGCTGTCAATACTCCATTCCTGTAGGTATCCGGAAAGGGACCATGGTCCAAAGAGAAGTTGTTATAACTTGAAAAGTTACCTGCTACGCGGGCCTTTATAATTACATTCTTAGGCAGCGTTTGCCCCAAAACCTGATTGTTACCTGATAATAACAAACATATCAGCATAACATATCGAATAATTGTAGTAATACTCTTCATTAACTTAAAATTTTGCATCCTAATTAACCTGGTTATCAAAATGAATAGGTATAATTAACGGTGCTTGTTAATTCGCTATATCCCGGCTGCGATGCAGCAGCCCCTCGCAACAACCACATCACCGAAGCCCCAATATTATGTGTCTGTTTATTAAACATTTTTTTCTTCCCCGCATCTGTTGCACTTGCTGATTGTTTTGCTTTCGGTGAATAATTTATATTAAGCCCTGTATTAAAAAGGGTACTGTTAGTTGTATTAGCTATACCTGCAGCTTCCGTGGTGGCTTTGGTCATGTTATATGTAGCAGAAATACCGGTGCGCAGGGTTTTATCAAAATATTGTTTATTAACGTTTACGCTGGGCCCCATAAAAGTGGTCATTACTCCGGTAGCGGAATTCTGGTAGAAGTTCACGGCTCCCATAAGTGATAAAGATTTAGGTACCAGGTTATAGGTATAACTGAGATTAGAAGTAAAGAATTTATTCAGGTTTTCTTTGGCATCGACAGCACTACTTTTGTCGCTCGCATACTGATAAGATGAATTCAATGAAATGGTTTGTTGTCTGTTCTTATCACCAGTACGGTACATGATCATCCCGTTATAAGTATTGTTAACCTGGTAAAAATCCAATGTATCCAGTGGATTGGAGAAATAAGGATCTACCAGCGGACGAATACGGGTGTAGTTACTAAAGTTGGAATACCCGCTGTTGATAGCCCAATGCTCATTGGGAACAATACTGGTATTAATGTTGGCCACAAATCTTTTGGCATCGCTGGTTTTACTGTCATCCAGGTTATTTACCTGCATTCCTGCATTGGCAGAAATATTTACTTTCCCTCCCAATAACTGAAAAGTAGGCGCCACAGTGATATTGCGCATATCATTTACTACATTGTAAGCACCAAGGGTTACATAGTCTGGCGCTACCCGCTCATACCGCAGTTGTATAACGTAAAAATTGCCAGTATACCCAATACCAGCTTGAATAGCGTCAAAATAACGGGTACTGGCGGTAGGAGATAATAATTTACCCAGCAAATTAGAGGTTCCCCTACTACTGTCGAAACTGTTCTTTTCAGAACGGGTATCACGATTCAGGGCAGACACGGAATACTCTGTTTCTATAAAAAACCGCTTTGCTATATTTTGTTTGATATTAAAGGCCACTGCCACATTTTCCTTAGGCGTAATAGTAGCATCATCCGGGATATATGGGATAGAATTCGCATTATCTTTTGCCCTAAAAACAGATACCGTATAGGCGTTCCCATTATCTTCATATCCCATTTTCAGCCCATAACCGACACGTTCAAACGCAGCACGATTATAACTTTCAGGAGACAAGGCATCAAACGGAACGGCTTTCAGGAGTTTACCATACATCGCTGCAAACCGCCATTTCCCTGGGCTCAGCTCCAGTCCTGCCCCATCAAACATATGACCAGCCAGCGTATAATTGCTGAAGTTCATACTGGTGGTTCCGAAGTAGGCCCTGGCCCATTTATACGAAGGGGCGAAACGAAACTGATTAAACGGTTGGGAATAGCTCCTGCTCTGATTACTATAGCTAAACGAAAACGGCATATCATAACCAAACATATTGATATTGATATTACCATTCAGATACCAGGCCAGCGGATCTCTCCTGCTGTCAATACCATTGGCGGTATAAACAGTAGTGCTCGCATTCACTGACCCGTTCATGCTGATCCCTTTTTTAACTCCCAATTGGTCCAATGCCTGCCCATAGGTAGCTGAAGCCGACACCAGCAGTAAAAGGAAGGTTATACTATATCGTATATATTTCTTCATATTTCTTTATCGTTGCATCCACCTCGTAATCATAAATCTGATGTCGGTTGATTTAATATTTCACCTGAATTTCCTTGCTCATCTCGGCTTTCACATCGCCTTTCATGATCGCAGTAATCTTGTATTTATAAATATTCCCGAGTATAATTTCTACATCGGCCCATTGTTTTAATCCGCCTTCCAGTGTAGTATACAGGATAAATGGAGCATCATTTTTCGCCCTGTAAATACGGTATTGTCTTACATCCGGGAGATGATACTCCCAGGAAAGCTCCACTTGTTTTTTCTCCTGGTTAACAATGGCCTTCCACGCTCCTACTGCGGGGCGGCGGCCTGTCTCAAACCATATGTCTCCGCTAATCTCTTTGCTTTTATTCCCAGCGTCATCCCATACCATCAACTGATAATAATAGGTATTACCTTGTTGTAGCGTTGTATCTGTATAGGTTTCCCGCAAATGAGCCGTATCCCAGGAAGTCACCGTAATCATACTGCTATCCTTCACATTAATACGGGAGAGGGTATATTTCACCACGTCTTCGCTGGTACTATTGCGCCATTCCAATATCACAGCCCTCAAGCTATCGGAGCGGAAGGCCTTTGTAATAACCGGTGCAGAAGGAGCAATTGTATCCGGTCTTCTGAGCATAATAAACGGCGTATACCCAGAGGTGTTATAGTTCTTATCTACTGCAATGATCTGATAAAACACTTTGGGGGTGAGGGTATGCAAGGTAACAGTATCACAAAAGAGCGGCTTTGTACAGATCTCTTTTGTCACTTCTATGAATTCCTCTTTGGCGCTATTGGCGCGAAATACACGATATCCCAACAAATCTTTTTCTGTATTATTATTCCATTGCAGGGAAACTACTCCCAATGAATCTATCTTTCCTGCCAAACCTATTGGAATAGCAGGTGGTATGGTATCTATGATCTGTGCAAAATAAGGGAAGGAATATATCGCCTTACCTCTTTTGGTAATACCTTTAATACGGTAATAATTAGTACCCAACGGCTTTTCATCGGTATAGGTATAAACTGGTTTATCAAACGTGGCAATCGGTGTAAAAGGTCCTTTACCATTATCTGCGCGGGTAATAACTATTTTGGATAACTGTTTGGACAAGTCGCCCGGCAGGAGCCAACGCAATTCAATTTTCTTGTTATCAGTAACAATGATGGTATCCAGCACCGGTCTGTCTGATACCAATGCCACACCCATTCCTTCTACAGTTTGAGAATAAGGTCCATATTCACCAAATGGAGTAATACCCCGTACACGATAGAAATACTTTTTATCGTTATCAGGTAAAGAATCCTGGTAATAGGAAAACCCATGGGCATCAGGACCAGAAGGTATGACAGGCAGATTCGTCGTCGATGCAAATTTTTTCCCATCAACAGATCTTTCAACTGAATAAGCGGAGTACATGCTTTTATTAAAGGCAGTGAGCCATCCTAAGGTGGCAGTACTGTCTGCACAAACGATAGCCAGTTCCTGCGGGCGACTTAACAATACTGGTTCATCCACTGATGTTACTACGATAGCGGTATCAATCACCAGGTTAACAGGCTGTTTTGCCAGTGCTATCCGGTAAACGTATCGTTCTCCTTTTTTTACATTATTATCTTCCAGGAACAGACCTGCACTTCTGGCTGCATTAACAGATAAATCGCAGGATAATAAGGCCATCGCCATGCGCCAGTCGTTCTGGTTCTGGTTTTCAAAGTAAGCGCCAATTCCCTCTTCCGGTTTTATTTTTTTTGCACCTTCTCCATAGATTATTTCTGCCACTATCGCTATTCTATCATCTTTTTCAGCCGCTGCCTCCATTTTTTGCAATGAATATGGCAACAGCGGCTGTGGCGTAAGCAATATTGCCTGGGGTTGCTTTACCAGCTCCCCGTTAACAGCGACTGTGAAGCGTTCTACCGTATAGCCGTACTTGTTACCCATCTCCCAGGATATGTAACTGGATGGCGACCACCGCAATCTGATCCTATCAGGTTTAGGATCGGCCAGTCCTGCGATACGATGTTCACTTTGCTGGGCATAAGACAGGCTGTGACCAGCTAAAAGCAACAGCACAGCTAACAAACCGGTTAAAAAAATGCGATACATTAATTATAATTTATAGTAGATGCTTCTTGTAACAGATGAAGTGATATTGTTAATACCAGGCAGCCGGTATTGAATCTCAACAGGATAAAACTGATTGCCTTGCAGGTCTGGGAAAATGGAGGTCAGCAACCGGCTGATAGCAGGTGTTGGCGTTCCACCATTGATATAGAAGCGGTTCGCTTTATTCAGTAATTCATGATAATCCTCATTAGCTGAGAAAGATACATAATACATAAAGCGACAGCGTCCTGGTTTGGTTTGCGCAAACCCTTCACTGATAGCGCCATCTCCCAGTGTATACGGGGTTTGATCATTATTATACATCCTTACCGCATCCAGTGGTGGAATACCTCCCATGGAAAGATCCCGTGTGATGGTCATAGATGGATGGAATGGATAACCGTTGTATAACAATGGCATCACCGTGTTTTGTAACCAGGGATTATTCAGTCCGGCTTTCAGTGTAATCAACGGTTTTGTGGAGAAAGAGCCATCTCCTTCGGTTTCGAATTTGTCAAATGTTTCCGGTGCATCAAAACGTCGTCCGATCACACTGATATAATTGGTGGCCACATCAAATAAGTCGCGCGGATCTGTAGTGGCATTCATTTTCTCTACAAACGTGCTGTATTTGCTGGTACGGAAACTGTAGCTGATTACTTCTTTGCTGACATCAGTAGTAGCATTTCCCTTTAACCTTTTTTGTGCAATAGTGGTAGAAGAGCCATCTTCATCTACAGTAGTTACTTCTTTGGTAGTTACATTATTTGCCGCCGCTTCGCCGTCTGCTGAGGAACGGGTAATACTGAAAGTATGAATCGTTTCTTTGGCCAGATTTGCCGGTATATCAAAGTTAACCTGTGCTGTAGCAGCATCATATACCAGGTTGCTGACAGGCGATTCACCCTGTGAGGTTTTGAGCGTCGCAGCTACTTTCCACTTTTTACCTGCTGCATCTGTGGCCGCAAACAATCCAGGTTGACCGAGTTTTAGTTTGATATATCCTTTACCATATTCCTTAGGCAGGAAATTGTATTGTCTTCTTACCGGATAAGCATAAGCAACATTCTCCCATGGAACATAAGTTGGCTCTTCGCCGGTTGTAAAGGTGGCAGCCTTCTTTTCATAGTCAATTTCATTATTGCCATTCTTCAGAGCATCCCAACGCCCCCCGTTTTGCCTTTCAATATGCACTTTTGCAGCTGCAGTTAACTTGCTCAGGCCTGGTAATATATCACGCATTTTAAGGGATGCAGCAGCACCATCAGGATTCACGATCACTTCCCCTTTTATTTCCGCATTATTATGCAGCACCTTTAATTCATCCAGTTGAATACGATAAGTGGCGACTTCATCAAATTCGTTTAACATAGAGAATGGTTTTACAACCGGTATGTTAAAGGCCACTTGTGGAACAGCAAATACGCTTACATCATCATTCTTATCACCTGGTTTAATATCGCTGATAATTTCTATATTGAGCTCCTTCGCACCTACTATTTCACACTGGGAACCCAGTTCTACTTTAATATTGGCACGACCTTTAATCAGGCCGCCCAGCACCTCATATTTTATGCCCACCATGCCACGGAACCAGCTAGGATTGGGCAATTTTGCTTGCAATAGCACAGCAGCCGACAATTTCGCAATCGAAAAATTTTTCTTCGAGCCAAATATTTTCACCCGGATACCCACGTCCCCTTTCAGGAATACATAGGCCTGACCAGATGCATACCAACCATTAAACCCAATCAGACTATTACTGCCTTTACACCTGGCTTCCCCATAATTACGCAATAGGATATCCGTTCCTGCCCCGATCGCAAATTCACCATATATACCATAATCAAAGGCGAACCCAGCCCGGAAATGTGCCCCAAAACCAAATCCACTACCCGTACTCATGGAATTTTCCATTGCCATGAAGTTGGTATTTATATCATCAAAGAGTTCACTTACCTCCTGGGGCAATGGCGGCATATCTTCCACATGCGTTCCCATCATGAAGTAAGTCTTGATTTCCGCCAATCCTAAAACGGATACACCAAACATTTCAGAAGGACGGCCTATATAAAACCACCAGTCCTTAGGCCCGACATGCAGGGCCGCTTCCCCTACAAGACCGCGATCATGAATGCCTTTGAGTACTCCTGCAATATTTATATATGTTTTGATATTTGCATCAAATGTGCTGTTGACATTGTCATAACGCATTTTGAACTTCACCCATATCGGTGCTGATTCATCTTCACCGGCATCCTTGGTGCTGGTAGCTTTTTTAGGTAAGTGCAGAACATAACCAGCGCCATCGAACTGTGCATAACGGAAACCTCCATCAGTACCAAACTGTACTTCCAGCGCCACATTCACATTTACCACCATTTCTTTTACGAAAGACAAGGATACGCCTCCCATAAACCCAAGACCAGCATCTTTGGAAGGCACATACTGGAATATTTCACTCAGGTCTTTAGACATCCCACCCTGTTTATCAAGGGCGTTCCTGGTGTCATATGGATCAAATTGCGCGGGCCGCTCCATGTGGTAAGACATACCACCCATCAGCCCTGTTATGTTAAGCGCAGGCGGTATAGGGATGGTAACGCCGATATATGCATCCACATGCCAGTAGCGATAATCATCTTTGGAGCCAAAGTAGGCAGTAGCCTTAGCTTTAGGAATAGGTCCAGGTATGGAAAAATCCAGGAAACCACGGAAACCGTTACCAAACGTCGGATGATTATCGAAAACCGTTAGCATACCATGCATCTGGAATGCCATCACTTTTACTGTCAGCTCTATATCATTAATAGTTACCTTATCAAGCTTCCAGCGCGTCCTGATTTTTTGTACCGGGGCTCCATCTACATAAGCAGTTTGTGTTTCCTCCGTTTGCGCAGCCGTTACCACAAAGGAAGTACTGCCAGCAAAACCTTTGTCGCCACTGTTCATGAAATTTAATCTCACGGTGGCGCCTATACCAATTTTACCCTCAGAGATACCGATATGTAACCCATCAAATCCCAGCGGGAAACCACTCATTTTAGAACCGCCGCTATTGCTGATATCAAAGGTGCCGCTGTGTACATACGGCTTTTGGGTAGACAATGTTAAATCCTGAAACGCAATATTGTTGATGTTTAATACGCTTTTATTCAGGGTAACCTTCCCCGTTAGTGTGGCGACGGGAATAAAATCTTTTTCCGTTTTTGTGATCTGTATACGGGAATCTTTGTTGAGGGTAATTTCCCCGGCGAAAAATTTATACGTTTTATCTGCCGTCGTTCTAAGTGCAAAGGAATAATAGGTATCGTTTCCTCTCATACTTATAGCAGCATCATATCCCAACGGATCTTCTCCAAGAAAATCAATTCTCATTAATCCGCCCAGTTCTCCCCCGTTGAGTTTATTCTTGCTGAAACGGAGTCCTACTTTGTCAATGGACAATGGCCAGCCACCGGCGCTGGCATCTCCCAGGTTAATAATATTCACAGCAGAAATATCACCACTCACACCCTGGTCGTCTATAATAAAATTACGTACCGTTACTTTAGGTCGTCCTTTTTGAGTGGCTAATTGCTGAGGCAGACCTACTTCCATCTCCTGCAGATAGAAACCTCTCCATAGCGTGGGACTTCCTGCATCAGTCAGCATATCACTACTAAGTGTCAGGCCGGAAGGGTTCTCAATATCACTCATATCTACCACGGCATTCTTAACGCTAAAGCTGAAATCTTTCAGTCCGCTGATATGGAATGCGGGGATATTTACCGATGCCATTATATTGCTGAGATCATGTACGTTTACCTGCAAGGATGCACGTACCTGGTCTGTTTTAGCATCTTCCGGTTGCAGCCAGCTTTTATCAAATTCAAAAATACCATTGAGGTTAGCCGATTTAAAGCCGTTACAATCCCACTCTATATAATTGCTGCCATCCCCGGGAAATTTAAGGTCAACATGTTCATTGATGGCCACCTCTTTATTATTCAATAGCACCAGTTTGGTAGAAGTGGCGGCCGCAATGCCACCAGGTGTAAAGGCAATATTTTTGCCACCAAAAACCAATTCAGTATTCGTTCCCGGAAAAGTAAACTTGAAATAAGCGTTGAAATAGGCTCCTGTAGGGGTCATACGGGCACTATCAATCGCAATTACATATGTTCTCCCATTGATTTCCCTTACCAGGCCTACTGGTAAAGTCCCTATGTTTTCATTGCTTAGTGCGTTGATAAACCGTCCCGATTGCTGGATAATTTTGTAAACAGCTGCTATATGAGCGTCAACATCAATAACGGAATCTGCAACAACCGTCTCCGGATGCTTTGGTGCATCCGAATAAGCATAACAGGGCTGCAGAGATGGTAACGATAGAATAAATAACAGTAGTAGTATTGGACTAAAACACTTAAACATGGTACAGGAATAGGCATTAAAACGCAACATAACATTGCTATCGACAAATATATAGATAAACAATCATTTCAATAAAATAATATATTAAATTACTTGTCAATTAATCGACTACACGTCAATATTAAAACAGATAAATTCCATGCTGGGTGCTGTGTTCATCCGGGGCACAACTGGAATCCCCGATGCATTCTTAAAATTTTCATGTGAGGTAATTAGTGCTCTTATGAAAATCTGCGACCCTGTAGCAAGGCCGTTTCCCCAATAAAGTTTCAGGTCCGGTTTTTAATTTTGTTTGGTTTCTTTTTGCAGAAAAGCCGCGTAAATCCTACGATTTAAGCGGCTTTAATTTTCTTTGATAATCTTGTGGTGATCCTGTTCAGCGCATAATATTCCGGGGAGCTGTTGAGTCCTGTGGGAAATATCCCGCCAGTACGAGTGCATTTTCGTTCTTAACCATTGAGTAGTGATCACCCGGCACAGCGACTGTATTAATGGCTGTGGTATGTGAGGTCCAGCCCAGGTCGGCAGCAGTGCCTGTTTCAGCGCCAGTAGTTGCTTTAGCAACTAACAGTGGTACTTTTATCTTCCCTTCAACGGTGTAATGCATATACATGTTAGTAATTTTAAGGCAAAGCAGCCTTACCCCCATCAATACATCCGCCCTTTTGTGACTTATCCCGCCTGCTACCCAGGTGGTGATAAAAGACAACATCTCCTCCCTTGAAAGATGGGATATGGCTGACTTCACGGTAAGCCGCCATTCCGGCCCCTGTTCAGGAACGCTTCCATATTCTTCCAAAATACCGGCCAGCTCATCAAGCAACAGATCTGCCAGGCGTTCTCCCACAGGCAAATCGCGCGCCTGCACAGCATAGGCATCGAGCATAAATATACTTCCCACTACTTCACCCTGTTCTTCCAGCTGTTTCGCCATTTCATAGGCAACGAGACCACCAAAAGAATGTGCCAGGAATCGATACGGGCCATGAGGCTGTATCTCCCTGATCAATGCTATATTCCGACTGACAATTGTTTTAATGCTGGTTAGCGGCACTTCATTTTCGAATACACCCTGCATCTGCAAACCGTAAACAGTTCCCTTGTTCTCCAGGGCAGCTGCAAAATCACTATAGCCTTCGCAGATACCTTCAGATCCGGGAAGCATGAATAACGGTGACGGATGTACCCCTTTATTCAGCAGCAGTATATGCCTGTTGCCCGGCTTTATCCGTCCGCGCAAACTCAGTACAGGGTAGAGTGAAACGATTGTCGGATGATCAAATATATCACCAAGCGATATCTGCACTCCCAGTTCTTTCCTGATTGCCGAGATCAGGCGGATAGCCAGCAACGAATGCCCTCCCAGCGCAAAAAAATTATCATGTACACCTACCTTGTCTACTTCCAGTATCAGGCTCCATATCTCTGCCAGGCTTTGTTCCATTGCTGAAGAAGGTGCTGTATCCTGCCCGGCAGCACTTCTGCTGACAACAGGATCCGGTAGTCTCTTTTTATCTACTTTGCCATTGGGCATTAAAGGAAGATAATCCAGAACTACCAGTGCGGATGGCAACATATAATCCGGAAGACGGGTAGCAAGGTAAGCAAGAACCGCATCCTGGTCCAGATCACCGCCAGGTATTATATACGCCACCAGCCTCCTGTTACCGGAGTTGTCTGCAGGCGCTGTTACCACTGCCTGTGCTACGGATGGGTGCTGCAGCAGTAAGCTTTCCACCTCTCCCAGCTCTACACGATAACCGCGGACTTTTACCTGATCATCAGCACGTCCCAGAAAAACAATATTTCCATCCGGCAGATATTTCACAACATCGCCGGTATGGTAAACTCTGTTATCAGGGCCTGACAGAAACGGATGCTGTATAAACCGCTTTTCCGTCAATGCCTCGTTATTCAGATAACCTGTGGCCACTCCCTTTCCGCCAATATATAATTCTCCGGGAACCCCTACGGGGCAGGGATTCATGTAACCATCCAGCACATAAACATCTGTATCGGAAAAAGGCCTACCGATAGGAACGGTCCTGTCGTACGTCATATCATCTCTGACAATATGCATCAGTTTTCCTATAGTCGTTTCCGTTGGTCCGTAATGGTTGACTACCATGCAGGCACTCCCGGACAACCTGATAGCATTAATGACTTCCGTATCCAGGGCTTCGCCTCCGAAGATCAGCAACTTCGCAGGAAGGAGTAACCGCCTCGGCTCTGATAGCGCCTTCCAGTGAGCGGGTACAATTTTTACACAATCTATCTCATGCGTTGAAAAATAATCCAGCATCAGTTCCCTGTCATTAGTGACAACTTTGGAGAAAAGGTGCAGGCATCCACCGGAGGCAAATGCGCCAAACAATACGGTGTTTCCCAGATCAGCTGCAATACTGGATAGCAGCCCAAATGAGCGGCAGCTGGTAATGGGAAGCGTTGCACGCAAGCCGGATACGTAATCCGCGAGGTTGGCATCTGATACCACAACACCTTTTGGTGTGCCCGTACTGCCGGATGTATAGATCACATATGCTGCATGTTCCGGCAGCCTATGAACAGCAGGCCACTCTGCATCGAAGCTGCTGATAATATGGCTGTCGCTATCCATCGCGACAATATCGATGTCTGCCTTGATTGCCTGTAAGGTGTGTACATACTGGCTGCTGCTGATCATTACTTTTGCGCCTGTCTGCTCCAGCATATATAAGACCCTGCCCGTCTGCGACAAATGATCCGGGTCAAGCGGCACATATGCTCCGCCTGCCTTCAGTATCCCCCAGATGCTTACTATCATTTCCAGTGAACGCTCAATACAAAGCGGCACCAGCGTATTTTCCCCTATTCCCTTACTGCGCAGGTAACCTGCCAGACGGTTCGAGCGCTGGTCAAGCTCTCCATAGGTTAAGACATTGCCCTCAAATACCAGCGCCATTGCGTCCGGCGTAAGGGCAACCTGTGCAACGAAGAGATCCACGACGGTTTTGACAGAAGACGCTGAACGATCAACCAGCACTTCATTAAATGTAACCAGTAACTGGTGCTCCTCTTCAGATGTCAGGATAGATAAGTTGCCTATTTTTTCTTCCGGCTGCCGGACTACCGATGTGAGCAACTGTCTGAAGTGCACGGCCAGACGTTCAACGGTTGCCTGGCTGAAAAGGTCGGTACGATAGGTGATATTACCTCTTATTCCTTCGTGGGATTCTTCCAGTAAAACGGTCAGGTCAAACTTGGTAGTAGTGCGGTCAACAGCTTCTTCAGACAACTCCAAACCACTCAGCTGAAGTTCCGGTGAATCAGGAATATTCTGCAAACCGAACAATACCTGGAACAGGGGACTTCTGCTTACATCCCGTTCTTTCACCACCATTTCCACTATTTTTTCAAAGGGTACTTCCTGGTGAGCGTAAGCATCCAGTGTAACCTGCTTCACCTGTTGTAATAAAGAAATGAAATCAGGATTATTGCTCAGGTCACTGCGGAGTGCGAGGGTATTGATGAAGAAACCAATCAGGCTTTCAACCTCCAGCTGCTGGCGCCCTGCGGTAGTAGAGCCCACACAGATGTCTGTTTGTCCGCTGTAACGGTGCAATAATACCTTGAATGCAGACATTAACAACATGTACATGGTAACGCCCTGCTTCAGCGCCAGCTGCTGTAATTGCAGCATTAACGGCTGCTCTATCAGGAAAGAAGCACGACCCGCATCCATGCGTTGCACGGCGGGCCTTTTATAATCCGCAGGCAGGTTTAACGGTGTGATTCCTTCCAGTTTTTTTTGCCAGTAGTTCAGTTTCCCTTCCATTACCTCTCCGGTCAGATAAGACCGCTGCCAGATGGCGTAATCAGCATATTGTATATCGAGCGCAGGCAGTACAGCAGGGAGTCCGCTGATACGGGCGTTATACAATGCTGCCAGCTCCTGTACAATGATGCCAATCGACCAACCGTCGGAAGCAATATGGTGTAATGTCAGCACCAGCACACTTTCATCCTCGTTGAGCCGCACCAGGCATGCTCTCAGCATATGATCCGCAGAAAGATCGAATGGCTGGTCTATAACTGACCGCACGAAAGGCAACAATGCAGCCGGATCTTTATATGCAGGATGCTGTATCACTTCCATTTTCCATTGACCGGCATCCAGTACACGTTGATATGGTCGATCTCCCTCTTGTTCAATCACTGTCCTGAGTACTTCATGACGGTCTGCAATGCTCCGCAATCCATATTCCAGTGCATCTGCATCCAGCGCTCCCTTCAACCTTAAAACCGCTGGCATATGATAGGCAATGCTACCTTCCAGCTGATCTATAAACCATAACCTTTCCTGCCCGAAGGATAAAGGGATATAGGCGGGGCGCTCACCTGTCCTGATGGCTGGCATCAACAGGTTTTTATGTTGCTGCTCAATATATCCGGCCAGTAATGAAACCGTTGCATGTGTAAAAAAGTCTTTTACTGTCAGCTCTGTCTGCAATTCTTTACGGACAGCTGAAACCACCCTGGTGGCCAGCAGGGAGTGACCGCCCAGCTCGAAGAAGTTATCTTCAATACCTATTTTCTCAATACCCAGCAGATGTTCCCAGATACTCGCCAGCCGTTGTTCTGTAGGTGTTACAGGAGCAACATAGTTGATCAGACGTTTGCGTTGTATGTCCTCCCATTCAGTAAGGAATCTGCGGTCTACCTTACCGTTGCCGGTCAGCGGCAGATATTGCAGCGGTACAAGATCTGACGGCACCATATAATCCGGCAGCAATCCCTGCAGCTGATGCTTTATATTTTTTTGAAGTGACTCGCATATGTCAGCAAACAGCGGGATGTTTGTTTTAGCTACTTCTGTAAAGCTGATGCTGTTGCTGTAAGCTTGTTCCACGAAGCCGTCGAACGGGTGCAGTTCCAGCAACAGGTTTATCTTCATCGGATCCTCGTCCAGCAGGAAGCGGCAGGAATAGCCCGCAGATGCTGCTTCTTCGAGAATTTCGTTAACGACAAATGTTACTTCATCAGGCGTAAGAATGTATTCGGAGAGATCCTTCACATTGTGCGCCACCCTGTTCCGGAGAGCATGTTCCAGCAGGCGTTCTTTCCACAAACGATGACTGGGCACATCCTGCAATGCGATCACTTCCATCCGGTTGTTGATCTGATCAGTGATGGACTGCTTGTCTGCAATATCTTCCCAGCGTTGCCAATCAGGCTGCAGGACCGGTTTCTCGATGCCGATATACATGACCACAGTAAAGCGGTACAAGGTCAGCTCGTTGATATAATCGCCCTGTTTCCAGCGTATTTCTATATGTGTGATCTCCGGGAATTTTGTCTGGAGATGATAGAAATAAGCGGGAGAAAAGCAGAGCTCCTCTTCTCTCGCTACCTCCTGGTCCACACTCCATTCAAATTCGCGGAGACCGGTCTTGTCCTGTAGTTTATCCAGTTGCAGCCTGCGTTTGAAGGAAGGCAGCAGGCGCAGATCACGGACATCGCCCACGACTATACGTCCTTCTCCTTTCAGCAGCGAAATCGCTTTCGCCATTACATCCGTCATATAATCATTACCCGGGAAATACTGCACAATGGAGTTCAGTATCACGAGGTCTATCTCTTCCTTTTCATCCAGTATTATTTCATGAGCGGCACACAGTTTCATTTCCGTATCGGGATAGCTGCGCTCTCCCTTTCTGATACGGCGCAGGATCTGCTCTACAGATACGCGCGAGAAATCGGTACCGATATAGCGGTCGATATGCGAAGAAATAGGATAATAGATCAGACCAGTACCGGAGCCTATTTCGAGTACACGATTCGGTTTGAGCGAGATGATGAGGTTGGTGATGTCGTTCACCCATTTCTGCATGTTCTCCGCGGGAATAGCACTGGCGCCAGCGGTGAAACTGTCGTTCCATCCGGTGATGTTGAACTCTTCATCGAGATCATCTATCTCGTCGGTCTTGCTGTAGGCGGTATCATAGAGTGCGCGCCAGCTGGCAATCTGCTGCTCTGCAAGCTCCAGTTCTTTCTTATGTACCGCCTCCTGTGCCGGCACATAATAACCAGCCAGTTTTGTTTCTATGATATTATGAGGCTTCACCACCACGCAACTGGCGGCCACTTCGCTGAGGTTGTTGAGTGTACGTTCAATTTCAGCAGGTTCGATACGGTAACCACGTACCTTCACCTGGTCGTCTATACGGCCCATGTATTCCACGTTGCCGTCAGACAGCCAGCGGGCCTTGTCACCGGTGCGATACCAGCGGTCTTCTCCATCGCTGAAGGTCAGGTATTTTTCAGCTGTCAGTTCTTCGTTGTTGACATATCCCAATGAAACGCCATCACCGCCGATATACAGCTCTCCTCCTACGCCTACCGGCGCCAGGCGATGGTTTTCATCGAGTATACGGATGCGTGCATTGGCTACAGGCTTACCGATAGGTACGCTTACTCTGCCAGCTATATCATCCACTTCAAAATAAGTGGCGGCCACCGTGATCTCGGTAGGACCGTACATGTTCACTAGCTTACCTTTGCCCAATACAGCCAGTGCCTTCTCCAGGTGTGGCAGCGAGGCTTTCTCTCCGCCAAACAGCACCTTGCGCATCGGCTTCAGGCCAGTGAGCTGGCTGTCTATAAAGTTGTGCAGCAACGCTGTCGGAAAGAGTGCAATGGTAATCTTCTCTTTTGCAATGATCCTTGATAACTCAAACACATCAATCGCCGCGTCGTCATCC
Source organism: Chitinophaga sp. HK235 (assembly GCF_018255755.1). Taxonomy (NCBI): domain Bacteria; kingdom Pseudomonadati; phylum Bacteroidota; class Chitinophagia; order Chitinophagales; family Chitinophagaceae; genus Chitinophaga; species Chitinophaga sp. HK235. The sequence goes on from NZ_CP073766.1 coordinate 1,238,503, forward strand.
ACCATGCAGAGACAGGCGCCTTTCAGCAGCGCACTGTGAATGTCGAAAGTGCTGCCGTCGAACGCATAGTTGGAGCACTGCAGCAGTCTGTCTTCCGGATATACGGCAATAGCGCCGGGATCAAAGGCCAGGTTGATGATATTCCTGCTGGTGATGGCAATGCCTTTGGGGCGGCCGGTGGTACCGGAAGTAAACATCACGTTCACACAGTCGTCGCTATTGATTTTAATACCAGGTGAAGCAATGCTGCTGGTTTTCGTATAGGCAATATCGATACCCGGCGTATATGCATCCAGTCCGGAGGATATAAACAGTTCTTTGCTGGTGTACAGTATATGCATTACGCCTGCATCCTGCATCATCATGTTCATGCGCTCTGCCGGATAACCGGTATGAAAAGGCACATAGGCATTCCCGCTCTTAATGATACCCCAGATACCAACGATCATATCTATGCCGCGGCGCGACAATATACCGATATGCTGGCCGGACTGAACACCCTGCTCCAGCAGGTAGTTGGCCACCTGGTTGGCGTGTTCGTTCAATTCGCGGTAAGTCATTGCCTCTCCTTCAAATACCAGTGCGACAGCATCCGGTGAGGAAACCGATTGTGCTTCAAACAGTTCAATAAGTGTACAATGTGTTTCTGTTACATTACCCACGGTTGTCTTGTTGAATCCGGTCAGCAGCTGATCTGTTTCTGCGATATTCAGCATCTCCAGTCTTCCTATTTCTCTTTCCGGCATTCTTACAGCAGCGCGCAAAATATTTTCGTAATGCCCCAGCATGCGGAGAATCGTTTCCTCTTTATACAGGTCCGTACAATATTCTACTTGTATCCATAGGCCCTGCGCGTTCTCAATAATAGAAAACCCGAAATCAAAAATACTGGTGGTATGCTGGAATTCTTCGTGCGACAATATTACATCCCCCAACTTCAGATCGTCGCTCTCAGGTGTATTCTGCAACACGAAGCTGATCTGAAACAAGGGGTTCTTGCTGATATCCCGGTTTCCTGAAATTTCCTTTACAACCTTTTCGAACGGTACTTCCTGGTTTTCGAATGCTCCGAGTGTTGTTTCTTTTACCCGCTGCAGCAGTGCTGAGAAAGAAGGGTTACCTTTCAGATCATTCCGTAATACCAGCGTATTCACAAAAAAGCCGATCAGCCCTTCAGTTTCTTTCTGTAACCTCCCGGCAATCCCCGCTCCCACGCAAATATCATCCTGGCCGCTGTAGCGGTACAATAATACATTAAAGGCTGCCAGCAGCGTCATAAACAAAGTGGTGCGTTCCTGCTGTGAGAGAAGCCGTATCTGTTCCGTCAGCGCTTTATCTATAGCCGCTCCTGTAATGCCGCCCCTGTTGCTTTGCACAACAGGCCGGTCGTAATCCGTTGGCATTTTCAGCGGCGGCACCCCATCCAGTTTATTTTTCCAATATGCCATCTTGCGGTCAAGAAGCCCTCCTTCCAGGTATTGCTGCTGCCACAGTGCATAATCGGCATATTGTATGGCCAATGGTTCCAACGTAGGCGGACGTTGCTCCGCATAAGCGTTGTACAGTTCTGCCAGCTCATTTACAAGAACGGATATTGACCATCCGTCCGACGCGATGTGGTGCAGGTTGACAACAAGAATATACGTTGCATCATCGATTCTGATCAGATGGGCACGTATCATGTGATCCTGCGAAAGATCGAACGGCGCATGAATTAACTTCATCAGATACGCCTGCAATGCCGGCCGATCATTTTTCATTGAAAAATCCTCCACTGTATCCATCTGCCACTTATCCTTCTCCAGTATGTATTGGTAAGGCTTTCCATCTTTCTGTCTTATCACTGTCCTGAGTGCTTCATGCCTGTTCACGATTGACGTGAGTGTATCATTGAGGGCCCTGGTATCGAGGTTTCCCTTCAACTTGATGGCTGCCGGCCGATGATACTGTACGCTTCCTTCCAGTTGATCAATGAACCACAAACGTTCCTGGCTATACGAAAGCGGGATATACTCCGGCCGGGCAACACGCTTTATTACCGGCACCAGCGCTGCTTCCGAACGGTGTTGCAGCTGCGCGGACAATGCAGAGATAGTGGGATAGTCAAAAATGTCTCCTATCGTAACTTCTGTCTGCAACTTCTTCCGGATCGAAGAGATCAACCGGATAGCCAGGAGGGAGTGACCACCCAGCGCAAAAAAATCATCATACAATCCTACCTGTTCCACGTCCAGCAGGTCTGACCAGATAGCCGCCAGGTTCCGCTCAATGTCTGTTACCGGGGCTACATAACCTGATGCGGACGAGGCCACATCATCCACCGGCAGGGAACGCCGGTCTATCTTTCCGTTGGGGAGCTGCGGGAACTGCTCCATCACCACCCATGATGAGGGTATCATGTAATCCGGCAGACGATCTTTCAGCCAGGCTTCAAGGCTTGCTATGTCGGCATGGGAACGTGGCTGCACATAACCCACCAGCCGGTTGTTACCGCTATTATCTTCGCGCACCTGTACCACCGCCTGTATAATATCTGCCTGCTGCATGATCAAGTTTTCTATTTCTCCCGGTTCTACACGATAACCACGGATTTTCACCTGGTTGTCTATACGACCCAGGAAGACGACGTTGCCATCCGCCAGGTATTTCACCCGATCACCGGTGCGGTACAGTTTCCCTGATCCTTTAAATGGATCCTGTATAAATTTCTCTGTTGTCAGCGCTGCGTTATTCAGATAGCCTTGCGCCACGCCTTTGCCTCCTATATACAGTTCCCCTGGAACACCCACCGGGCAGGGATTACCGCCAGCATCGAGTATGTATATATGTGCCGATGAAAAAGGTCTACCTACCGGGATCGTCTCTTCATAAGAACGACCCGTCTCTACTACATGCAGTAACTTTCCGATAGTCGTTTCCGTTGGACCGTAGTGATTCACCACTGTGCATGACGCGCCTGATCGACGGATCTTTTCCACTACTGAAACTTCCAGCGCCTCGCCTCCGAAGATCAGCAGCTTTTCCGGCAGCAGCAGTGTATCTTCACTGCATAACGCCTTCCAGTGCGAAGGAACTACTTTGATACAATCGATACGATGCTGATCAAAATATGCTCTGATCCTTTCTGCATCATTAGTCAGCACTTTTGAAAGCACATGCAAAGTGCTTCCAAGTGCCAGGGAGCTGTATATCACCGTATTCCCCAAATCTGTTGCTATGCTGGAGAGCAATCCGAAAGAGCCACAATCTGACAACGGCAGATGTGCCTGTAATCCATAGAGGTAGTCTGCCAGGTTCTCATGATTGATCATTACACCTTTGGGAAGACCAGTACTACCGGAAGTATAAATCACGTATAGTGGTGAAGATGGCAGGATATGAGGTAGCTCCACCGGCCGGCTGCTGCTTATCTGCTCCTGGTCTCCATCGAGGGCAACCACATGAATATTTCCCGTAATCGTCTTCAGCTTTTCCGCAGTCGCCAGATCGCTGACCATTACCTGAGCGTTTGTGTCTTTCAGTACATGGCTGATGCGATCTGCAGGATAGGCCGGATCCAGCGGTACATAAGCCGCGCCAGCCCTATTGATTCCCAGCAGCCCCACGATCATTTCCAGCGAGCGTTCTATACAAAGCGGCACCAGCGAACCTGCTTTAACACCTTTCCCGATCAGGTAATATGCGAGTTGAGCTACACGCTCATTCAGTTCTCTATATGTGAGTGAGCTATTTTCAAATGTCAATGCAATATTATCAGGCGTAAGTTCAGACTGTGTAGCAAACAGTTCAGCGAATGTTTTATCTGAAGGGCAATTTAATGTGGTATTACCAATCGCATTTAACAATGCTTCATCTATTGCGGAAAGCATTACCAGCGAATTGATGCCTGCTTCAGGTGCACTCACCACAGATTGCAGCAACTGCTCAAAATGCGCTACGATTCTTTCTATTGTGGCAGGTTCAAACAGATCAACACAATATTCCACATGGCCGGAAAGACCGGTTTCATCCTCATTTATAAAGAGGGCCATATCGAATTTTGTAGTGGTCTGTTCAAGCGGTTCGCGGGACAACTGCACATCTCCCAGGTAAAGATCTGGCGCCTCCGGGACATTTGCCAATCCGAACAATACCTGGAACAGTGGGTTCCTGCCGGGATTCCGTTCCTTTACCACTGCCTCCACCACTTTCTCAAAAGGCGCTTCCTGATGATCATAGGCCTCCAGCGTAGTTTGCTTTACTTGTTGCAGCAGTGAGAGAAAAGATGGATTGTTACCCAGGTTACTGCGCAACGCCAACGTGTTAACAAAAAAGCCGATTAATCCTTCTGTTTCCTGCCTTATTCTGCCTGCAAGTGAAGTGCCTACGCAAATATCTTCCTGGCCAGTATAACGGTATAGCAATACTTTAAAAGCCGTCAGCATGGTCATGAACAAAGTAGCGCCCTGTTGCCGTGACAATAACTGTATCTGCCCGGATAACTCCTGGTCAAACCGGAAAGTGTGTATAGCGCCGCGCATGTTCTGACCAGATTGCCGGCTGTGGTCTGCGGGTAACTGCAATATGTTTACACCGGATAATTTGTGCTTCCAGTAATTCAACTTTTCTTCCAGCACAATGCCCGACAGCCATGTGCGCTGCCAGTTGGCGTAGTCAGCATATTGTATTTCAAGTGCCGGTAGCTGTGGAGCCCGCCCTGTGGTATAAGCATTGTATAACTCTATCAGTTCACTTACGATAATACCCGCTGACCAACCGTCGGAAGCTATGTGGTGTATTGTCAGTACCAGTAAATAATTATCTCCTGCCTGTGATATAAGATGCGCACGGAGCATATGGTCCCTGGATAAATCGAAAGGCGCAGCTGTCAACTCTTTCACATAAGTAGGTAATTGTTCAGCATCATCATACATAACAGCATCTGTATGACTTAACCGCCATTGATCTTTTTCCAGTATCCGCTGGTAAGGTAGTCCATCCTCCTGCTCAATAACTGTGCGGAGTGCTTCGTGCCTGTTAACGATCGTCTGTAATGCACCAGACAACGCATTGATGGAAAGATTTCCCTTCAGGCGCAGCGCTACTCCCTGATGATATTGTACGCTGCCTTCCAGCTGGTGAATGAACCACAGACGTTCCTGACTATACGAAAGCGGAATACGATCAGACATATTCCTGTCGCGCGCAGGGATCGCAGCCTCTCCTCCGGCTGTTCCTGAAGTATACCGGCTATTTTTCTTCAGGTAGGTAATGATGTATTCTTTATTTTTTTTCAGTTCATTCAGAAATGTTCTGTTAATTTCGTTGACTTTATTTGCCTTTACAACGAGTTCATTATTGTCAAAAGATATTTTAATGCCAATATTACTGGCTTTCTCCAATAGCTCTACTACCTCTGTTAATTTAATGCCGGTCATGGTCTGTGATTTAAGAGTAAGAAAAAAATCTCCGGGGGCGCTAAAATCTTAGGGCTTCCAGATCTTCATCGTCAGGAGCAGCATACAGCTGATTAATTTTTATATGTTTAGCTAAAGCATCGATAGTGGGAAGCTGGAAGAAAATACTGACTGGTATTTCTATGCCCAGCTCTTTGTGGATGGCGGCATTCAGCCGCATCACCAGCAGAGAATGACCACCCAGTTCGAAGAAATTATCGTGGACGCCTATACGTTCCGTTCCCAGCAACTCCTGCCAGATGCCCGCCAACAGCTGCTCGGTGGCCGTTTCCGGGGCTACATAATTTTCCATCTGTAACAACGCATCATCCGGCAGGGGCAACGACTTCCTGTCCACCTTTCCATTCGGTGTCAGCGGCAGCGCATCCAGTGTTACCAGTACAGCAGGAACCATATAGGCCGGCAAACGCCCTTTCAGCCATGATTGCACCGTTTCCTTATCATAGTCTGCACGGGGAACCACATAACCCACCAGCCGCCGGTGACCAGATTCGTCTTCCTGTGCCACCACTACCGCCTGATGTACCTGCTCATTACCGGATAGCACACTCTCCACTTCTCCCAGCTCGATGCGGTAACCGTGGATCTTCACCTGTTCATCCAGACGACCGCCGTAAGCGATCGTTCCATCCGCCAGCCAGCGACCCAGATCTCCCGTACGATACATCCGCGCTCCTTGTACAAACGGGTCAGCTACAAACTTCTCTTCCGTCAGCCATGTACGGTTCAGGTAACCGCGACCTACCCCAATTCCGCTCACACAGATCTCACCCCAGACACCCACCGGACAAATACAACCCCGTTTGTCCAGCACATAGATCCGTAGGTTCTGCACAGGACGACCCAACGGCACCGTCGATCCCAACGGCGCTGAAGACATCATATGATGCGTAATATCATCTGACGCCTCTGTGGGACCATACGCATTCACTACCGGTATACCGCCATAAGCTGCATGACTAAACCATTGCTCCAGTAACGCTGCACTCACCTCCTCTCCTGTTACCAACAGGTAACGCAGCCCGTTTAATGGAGTGCGGATGCCCGACTGCAACAACGACGACAGATAAGAAGGCACCAGCTCCAGTATGGTGACCCCGCTGCGACTCGTGAGGGCAAGCAACGATGATGGGTCGTAGATGACTGATGATGGATAAATAACCGTTGTGCCTCCGCAGACCAAGGCAGCAAACATCTGCCATACTGATATATCAAAGCTGTAAGTGGCTGTTTGTGCGATCACCGATTGTCCGTCTATTTCAAGCGTATTGATCTTGGCATACAAATGATTCAACAGACCCTGGTGCTCGATCATCACTCCCTTGGGAACACCTGTAGAACCGGAGGTATAGATCACATACGCCAGGTGATCAGGACGAGGTACCGGTAGTCCGGATACAGCTATATCGGTTGTATTTACGAAAATGTCTTCCAGTAATACAATTGTGGCATCCGTAGCCGGAAGCTGGGCTGATAAGCCCGCACTACTCAATATCACGGAAGCGCCCGTGTCTGACAGCATATACAAAATCCTTTCTGCAGGATAGGATGGATCAACAGGCACATAAGCCCCGCCGGCTTTCAGGATGCCTAGTATGCCGATCACCATATCCGCTGACCTTTCCAGGCATACCGGCACAAACGTTTCAGACTGTACACCCTTGCTTTGCAGATAAGCCGCTACGCGGTCCGTTCTTATCTCCAGCTCGCGGTAACTAAGCGCCACGCCTTCATACAACAAGGCGGTATTGTCTGGCGTCCGCCCTGCCTGTTCCCGGAAAAGGCCCACCAGCGTATTATCCGAAGGATATGCCACCGTAGTATCATTGAAGGTTTCCACCAACAGCGTCTTTTCTTCTCCGCTCATCATCTCCAGCAGACCGGTTTCTTCAGAAGGATTATTTACTACTGACCAGAGCAGCTGCTCATAGTGACGCTGCAGCCCTGCTATCGTAGCGCCGGTGAACAGGTCTGCGCAATATTCTATATAGCCACTCAGTCCGGTGGCACTTTCCTCCAGTGATAATGTCAGATCAAACTGGGTAGTGCTATGCGATAAGCCTTCCTGTGATAACCGCAGCCCATTCAGTTCCAGGTCTGGTACTTCCGGGGTGTTCTGTAACTCGAACATCACCTGGAACAACGGATGACGGCTTACATCCCGTTCGCGCACCACCGCTTCCACCACTTTCTCAAAGGGCGCTTCCTGGTGATCATAGGCGGATAACGTGGTATGCTTCACTTGTTCCAGCAGCGATGCAAACGACTGCTCACTGCTGACATGACTACGCAGGACCAGCGTGTTCACAAAAAAGCCGATCAGTCCTTCCACATCCTCGCTGGTACGACCAGCCACAGATGTGCCCACACAGATGTCTTCCTGCCCGCTGTAGCGATGCAACAACACCTTAAAGGCCGCCAGCAGCGTCATGAACAGCGTTGTTCCGTGTTGGCGGGACAACTGCTTCAACGGTGACAGCAACCCCTTGTCCAGGTGGAACCAGTGTACACCGCCACGGCTGCTCTGCACCGACGGACGGATATAATCACCGGGAAGCTGTAGCGTCGTAAAGCCCTGCAGCTGCGACTTCCAGTAATCCAGTTTCTTGTCCAGTACCTCTCCTGACACATAGCTGCGTTGCCAGATCGAATAATCTGCATACTGCACCGGCAGCGGTGGCAACGTGATGGAGTGCCCCGCGGCATAGGCATTGTACAATGCGGCCAGCTCCCGCACGATGATACCGGTGGACCAGCCATCTGATGCAATATGATGCATGGTCACCAGCAGCAGATGATCTTCAGCTCCCCGGGTTACCAGATGTGCACGCAGCATATGATCCTGCGACAGGTCAAAAGGTTCCTGACTTTTTACCGCCAGATATGCGGATAAGGTACTTTCATCTGCAGTACGGAGGGTATCCGCCGCATGTGTCAGTACCCAGCTGTCCGCTGCCAGCACCTGCTGATACGGCATGCCTTCATACGGTACCATCACGGTTCGCAGCACTTCATGACGGTTCACGATGGTGCACAATGCGGATGACAACGCGGCTACATCCAGGCGGCCATGCAGCCCCAGTACTGACGGTATGTGATAAGGTAAACTGCCTTCCAGCTGATCGATGAACCACAAACGTTCCTGGCTATACGACAATGGTATGTGCTGTGGACGTGGCGTTACCGCGACGACCGGAGGCAACGTATTCTTATCCGCATCATGGGTATACGCTGCCAGTTGTGCAACAGTGGAATGTGTAAACAAAACCTTTACAGCTATCTCCACCTCCAACCGTTTACGTATTAACGATATTAAACGTACCACCAGCAGCGAATGACCACCCAGTTCGAAGAAATTATCGTGTATCCCTACCCGCGGGACTCCCAACAACTCCTGCCATATATCTGTCAATACCTGCTCTCTTTCATTACGGGGTGCTACATAGGTATTTGTTAACCACTCATCCGCCTGTGTAATTTCCGGCAACGACTTTCTGTCTGCTTTACCATTGGTGGTCAACGGTAATTCGTCCATCTTCACAAACACCATAGGCACCATATATTCCGGAAGCTTCCGTTTCAGGAAAGAAATGACTTCTTCTTTATTAAAGCCGTTGCGGGCCACGACATATGCGATCAGCCGTTTATCATCTTCGCCTGCATTTCTGGCCACCACTACACACTCGCTTATCTGTCCGGATGTCAGGATAGCGTTTTCTATTTCCCCCGGTTCTATACGATAGCCGCGGATCTTCACCTGCGTATCAATACGACCGAGGTAATCAACAGTGCCATCCGGCAACCATCTTGCCAGGTCTCCTGTTTTATACAGCCTGTTACCTTCCGCGGTGATGAATGAATCACTGATAAATTTTTCTGCCGTTAACTCCGCCCGGTTCAGGTAACCACGGGCCACCTGAACACCTCCGATATATAACTCGCCTACTCCGCCCAGTGGCACTACCGCGCCGGATCCGTTTAAAATATAAAGCTGTGTGTTAGCTACCGGTTTTCCTATCGGTACGATCTCCAGCCGGCTGGTATCATGAGGCACATGCCAGCAGCTGACATCTATTGCCGCCTCCGTAGGGCCGTAGAGGTTATATACTTCTGTCACCGGAAATTTTTCTCTAAAATGCTTTACCTGATTCACCTTCAGCGCTTCACCGCTACAGATTACCCGTAACAGCGATGGACAATCTCCTTCAGCAATGTTTTCCAGGAAAACAGATAACATAGACGGAACAAAATGTATGGTAGTAACACCATACCGTTCAATCACCTGCTGCACGTAATGAGGATCCTTCTGTCCTTCTGGCAATGCAAACACAATACGACCGCCTGATATCAACGGCAAAAGCAGCTCCCATACCGATACATCAAAGCAGAAAGTTGTTTTCTGCAATACAACATCCGCAGCATTCAGTTTAAAATAATCCTGCGCCCACAGTAAACGGTTTACGATACCGGCATGTTCGTTTATCACTCCCTTCGGAGCGCCCGTGGATCCCGATGTGTAAATAACATAGGCGGCATGATGCGGTTGCAGACTCGTTTCAACTGGCTCCACCGGACTTTCCGCAATGAGCGGCCATTGCTCATCCAACACAATAACCCCTACAGCTGTCATATCAAATAAACTGCTGTGAGCTGCAACGGTCAGCACCAGTTCCGCCTTTGTGTCTGATACTATAAAAGCAATACGCTCTACCGGATATGCCGGATCAACCGGAACATAAGCGCCGCCTGCCTTCATAATCCCCAGTATGGCGATGATCATCTCCAATGATCGTTCAAGACAGACAGGCACCAGTGTTTCCTCCCTGACGCCCTTACTACGCAGATAATGCGCCAGCTGGTTTGTACGTTCTGCCAGTGCGCCGTAAGAGATCTGTTCCTCTTCAAATACCGCGGCAACAGCGTCAGGTGTTCGTTCCGCCTGTGCGGCAAACAGATCTGACAATGTAGTCTGTTCAGGATAATCCACACGGGTATCATTGAATCCGGAGATCAACTGCCGTACCTCCGTAGTACTTAGCATTGGTATCGTGCTTATCGGCGCTGACGGCTTCTGTACGACTGACCGTACCAGCTGTACAAAATGATTCATCATCTGCCGGATAGTATCCGGATGAAACAATTCGCTCCTGTAGGCAATGCTGCCGCATAATCCGGCTGCACTTTCCCTGACAGTAACTGTCAGATCGAATTGAGTGGTGGTATGCTCTATCGTTTCTTCAGACAATATCAGGTCTCCGAGTTGCAGTGCCGGTGTATCCGGTATGTTCTGTAATTCAAACAGCACCTGAAACAGCGGGGTTCTGCTGAGCTGGCGCTCCCACGTTACTGCATTCACTATTTTCTCAAAAGGAACGGACTGATGATCGAATGCCTCCAATGTAGTCTGCCTGAGCTGATGCAGCAGGGATATAAAGGAAAGATCATTCGTGAAATTGCTGCGCAGCGGCAACGTATTGACAAAAAAACCAACCAGCCCTTCCACCTCCCGCTGCATCCTGCCGGCGACCGGAGTGCCTACACAAATGTCTTCCTGCCCGGTATAGCGATACAATAAGATCTTGAAGACAGCCAATAATGACATAAACAAGGTAGCACCCTGCTTCTGCGACAATACTTTCAGGGAGGCCAGTGATTCAGCATCCAGCTCAAAATCAACCACGGCGCCGGATACACTTTGTACAGCCGGACGTACATAATCCGTCGGTAACTCCAGTGCAGTTATGCCCCACATCTTCTTTTTCCAGTAGGCAAGCTGATTGGCCAGCGCATCACCTGACAAACGGGTACGCTGCCAGACTGCATAGTCCGCATATTGTATCTGCAATACAGGCAACTGCGGTGCGCGCTTGCTGATACAGGCATCATATAATGCTGCGAACTCCTGTAATATAATACCCGCCGACCAGCCATCTGATGCAATATGATGCATCGTAAGCACCAGCACATAATCATCTTTAGCCAATGTTATCAGATGCCCGCGCAGCATATGATCAGCAGACAGATCGAAGGGGACGTCCACCAGGGATTTCAAGTAAGTATGGAAAGCAGCAGCATCACCTCCAGGCACTGGTGCTGTAACTACGGACAGCTGCCATGTATCTTTTTCGAGTACATGCTGGTACGCATTCCCATCACGCTGTCTGATGACAGTACGCAGCACTTCATGCCTGTTGACAATTGTACGCAACGCATGTTCAAGGGCATATGTATCCGGATGTCCCTTCATTCGCAATATCGCCGGGATATGATATTGCACAGTTCCTTCCAGCTGGTCAATGAACCATAAACGCTCCTGACTGAAAGACAAGGGTATCTTTGAAAGATGGCTATCTCTCACCCCGATTCTTCCGCTTTCCATATCTGACATATTATCGGCGCCGTTACGTAGAAGCCGGATGATCGCTTCTTTATGTGCCCCTATTTCTTCGAGTAACAGGGGATCAACTGTTTCATTGACAGGAGCCCTGAACTTGATTTTCGCATCTTCCCAAAACAGTACAATGCCTTTCCTTCTTGCTTTACTTACGATTTGCAATGCTTTATCAAAAGTACTTTCTGACATAAATCATTTTTTAATCAGGCAGCAGCCTGTTATATTTCATAAGTTTCAAATTCTGTGCGGGAGCCTGTTTCCGGGCTTCCTGTCATCGCCATTACATATTCCGCCAGCCGGACCACGTTCCTGCATTCAAACACTGTACTGACTGATACATTTATGTTGTATACATCCTTGATATGAGCTATCACTCTTACTGCCAGCAGTGAATCGCCCCCCACCTCAAAGAAATCATCTGCAGTTCCTATCCGGTCTGTTGACAGTAATCCCTGCCATATATCCAGCAATGTTTGTTCTACTTCGTTGGAAGGCGCCACGTATATATTGTGCTGTACTTCAGGGTCCGGCAACGCCTTCCGGTCTATCTTACCATTGGCAGTAAGCGGCAGTTTTTCCATTGCGATAAATAAAGACGGGATCATATATTCCGGCAGTTTAGCGGAGAGAAATGCTGCTATTTCTTCTTTGTCGAAATTGTTCCTGGCCACCACATAACCGATCAGGCGCTTATTCCCGTTGCTGTCTGTGCTGACCGACACCACTGCCTGATCCACTAACGAACATTGCTGCAACGTTTGCTCTATTTCGCCCAGTTCTATACGGTACCCGCGGATCTTCACCTGTTCATCTCTGCGGCCCAGGTATTCTATATTACCATCGGGCAGCCACCTACCGATATCTCCTGTTTTATACATCCTTGAGCCAGGCGTCGCATCAAACGGATTAGCAACAAATTTTTCCCGGGTCAGCTCATCCTGGTGCAGGTAACCACGGGAGACACCTTTTCCGGATACGCAGATTTCACCCCAGACACCAACCGGACATAACTGCTGCTCCTTGTTGATGATGTAAACAATGGTATTATTTACAGGGATACCTATTGGAGGTATTGCATCTTTGTCTTTCTCTGATAATTCATAATAGGTTGTGATTACACTATTCTCTGTAGGCCCGTAGTTGTTAAATAACCTGCATGTTAAACCGGTTATATCGGTCGGACCGAGTCTGTCACCACCAGTAAGCAGATATTTAAGCGCAAGTGGTTTATTTCTTATTTGTCTTATTACATCTCCGAAGATGGCGGTAAAAACAAGACTGTGTGTGATCTCATGCCGGGTGTATATTCGTTCGAGACCATGAGGTGAAGATCGTACCGTATCATCCAGCATGAATACAGTGGCGCCGCTACACAAATGCGGCCACACTTCCCAACCAAAAACATCGAAGCCTACCCCGGTAACCACTGTTGCCCTGGCTGATGATGTAACATCATAAGCCTTCGTATACCAGTGAACCATGTTCATCAGGCCCTTATGTGCAATCATCACTCCTTTGGGATTACCTGTTGATCCGGAAGTATAAATTACATTTGCCAGCTGCTCTTCATCCAGAGGTATTCCCGTCTCCGTTACCGGATAGGCAATAGCATCATCCGGTACAATTATTTTTACAGGTGTTTCCCGCTCTGTAAGATCCAGTATAATATCATTGCTGGTAATAATTATTTCTGCACCGGTATCGGTCAGCATATAGTTGATACGTTCCGGTGGATAGGCCGGATCAATAGGCACATAGGCGCCGCCTGCCTTTATAATTCCCAGCATAGCTACGACGATCTCCGGGGATCGCTCCAGGCATACCGGCACCAGCGTTTCTTTCTGTACACCAAGACTGCGCAGGTAATGTGCCAGCTGATTGGACCGTTCGTGTAGCCGGGCGTACGACCATTGAGTTTTCCCGTATACAAGAGCAATTGCATCAGGATTAAGATGCGCCTGTTTTATAATCTGATCTGCAATTGTATCCCCGCTGTTATATACTACTTGTGTATTATTGAATATATTCAGTATCCGATGCTGTTCTTCTGGTGTCAGTAACGATATGGCTCCAAGCGTATCAGTTCCGGGGGAAGCTATCTGTAGCAGCACCTGCCTGAAATGAGCAGCTATGGCCTCCGCGTAGGCAGCCGGCAACATTACCTCATTATAGGTGAACCTGATTTTTATTTCCTCTGTAGCGCCTATAGTGATACTTAACGGGTAACTGATCCGCTCCTTCACTGCAACATTTTCTATCTGTAATTGCAGTGGCCGGGAAGTGTTTTCTCCTTCCGGATAATTCTCAAATACCAGCACGCTGTCAAACATATCGCCGGTGACAGCTGTCTCACGCTGAATTTCATTGAGATTGAAGTATTGGTAAATCCGGCTCTGCAACTGTTGCATCTGGATATCCCGCAACCACTCCGTTATATTCCTGCCTGTGTCTACCTTCATATGCAGGGGCAGCGTATTGATGTATAGGCCAACGCGTTGCTCTACTCCAGGCAAATTATCCGGCCGGCCAGACACTGTTACGCCGAATACCACATCTTCGCGTGAAGTATAACGGTATAAAAGGTATGCCCATACTCCCTGCATTAATGTATTCAATGTGATACGATGACGTTGGGTATATTTTTTTAAACTGGCAGTAGTAGCTACATCCAGTTTGAATGCAGACACGGCAGGCGCGCCGGCATCGCTGCTACTATCGGACGCCGTGGTAGTGAATGGCAGCAGGCATCCTTCATTCAGGCCTTCGAGGTAGCGGCGCCAGTATGACTTTGCAACGTCCTTATCCAGGCGCTCCTGGTAACGGATATAGTCTTCGTACCGATCTTCGGTTACCTCCGGTAATGCTGCTCCGGTTGCCAGCAATGCATATGTGTCCAGCAATTTCTCCACCAGCAGCGAAATAGACCAGCCATCCAGCAGAATATGATGGAATGTCCATAGCAGCCAGTAACGATCGCCCTCCAAACGGATCACGCTTATCCGCATCAGCGGCGCTGCCGCCAGATCAATTCCTTTAGCGCGGTCAGCTGCTTCATAGGCTGTCAGGGCCTGTTGTTGCTCTTCTCCGGTCATCCCGCGGTAATCAAGCACAGTCAATGGTAATGTAACATCGCGGTATACACATTGCACCGGCACCTTCAGTTCATTATGATAGAAGGCGCTCCTTAAAACAGTGTAACACTGCATCAGATGCTCCCAACTTTGCAGGAATGCAGTTTCCTTCAGGCCTATCAGTTCACCCGACAATTGCTCTGTATAAATACCTGCCTGCCTGTTGTACAATGCATGGAACAACATTCCCTCCTGCAGATTGCTTAACCGGTACAAACCTTGGATCTGCGCTCTTCTCGGCTTACCATTGTAAGGAGCATCTAAAAACCTGTCCAGTTCTTCAATACTTACTTCGTTACCGAGACCATAATCAGCAGGTGTAAAAACAGTACCGGTTACTGCCTGTTCTGTACAGTGATCGATGAGGGTATTGAGGAAAGACAAAAAAGTATCCGTCAGTTTTTCGATAGTGCCGGCTGTATAATGTGGTTTGCTGAATCCCCAGCGGAATATCAGTTCTCCGTTATACACGCTGCAAGTCACCATCAGCTTATACCGTATGGGAAAGCCTTCTCCTATACCGGCTCCGGTGGGTTCTGTCGCAACATGTATTATTCCGTCCTGCTCTGCGACGTTATCTGTCTGCCCGAGGTAATTGAATACAATATCCCATGCGTCACCGGTCTGCAGGAAATCTTCCCGGTTAATATACTTCAGCACCCCGTAGCCGATGCCTTTGTCTACTATTTTACGCAGCTGTTCTTTTACTGATTTCAGTTGTTCTCCCCAACCACTATCCGCCTTCATTTCCAATGATACCGGATACATGTTGGTAAACCAGCCTACTGTATGACTGGTGTCTATATCAGGAACAATATGATCTTCTCTTCCATGACTTTCCAGTCCGATTGACACTTTATGATGCCCGCTCCATGCCAACAAAGTAAGGGCCAATGCGCATAGCAGCACATCGTTGATCTCGGTATGATAGGCACGGGGAACTTCCTGCAACAGGCGCTGTGTCTGTAAGGCATCAAGGCGGATGTGGAGATCTTCCATATCTGCTATTGTCACAGTGCCTTCATATTCAGTATCCACCGGCAAACGGACGTGATCTTTAACTACCTGTTCCCAGTACGGTATCTGACCCAATAACCTCGGACGGCTGCCATAAGCGGCCAATGCCTCATACCATTGCCTGTATGAGCTTCCTTTTCTGCCCAATACCGCTTCGGAATTATCGCTTTCATCTTTCAGCAGCAAATGCAGATCATCAAGCAGGATACGCCAGGATACACTATCTATCGCCAGATGATGTACCACGAGCAATAAACGGTTATGTGACTCAGCAGCCGGCGTTAATAATAACACGGCCCGTAACATAAGTCCTGTTGCCGGATTTGTGGTATGCTGATAAATATCTGCATATCCTGCAATAACAACCGACAAATTCTTAACTGGTAACGGTTGTAAATCCACTATCTCCAGTTTACCGCCATCTTCTGTGTATCGCTGTTCCCACTTGCCGTCCGCCCGCCTGTATGAAAACCGTAAAGCATCATGATACTGCAGCAAACTGCTGACAGCAGCAGATAACCGCCCGGATGACACCCGTTTATCTACAGCCAGCAGAATACTCTGATTGAAATGTGTATCAGTGGGATTATCCAGATCAAAGTACCATTGTTGTATAGGCAGCAGGCCACTGTTACCTGTCAATAAACCCTGCTCACCCACTATTTGCTGCGTTGTCTTACCTGTCAGTAACGTGGCTAATTTAGCCACTGTCTGATACAGGAACAGATCCCGTGGATGCAGTTCATATCCTGCATGTCTGGCGCGGCTTATTACCTGTATGGTGATGATAGAGTCTCCACCCAGTTCGAAAAAATTATCATGCAATCCTATGCGCGGCACTCCCAGTAAGTCCTGCCAGATGCCGGCAAGGTGTCTTTCTATTTCGGTGGCTGGAGCTTCATACCGGTCTATACTGCTTTCACGCTGGTCTGCCCACGTACTCAGGAACTGCCGGTCAGCTTTACCGTTAGTAGTCAGCGGCAGCTTGGGTAATGGTACAAATTCTGCAGGGATCATGTATTCCGGCAACTGTTCCTTCAGGCGCCGGCGTATATCCTGATGCAACGATTCGCTGAAATCATTGAATAAAGGATTATTTCCTAACACCGCTGTTAAAGAATGCTGATGATCATAAGCTGAGGATACAAAGCCGGCAAAAGGTTCCAGCTCGATTAATAAATCTGTTTTCAGTGGATCTTCATTCAATAAAAACCGATAATGATACCCATTCGATACTGCAGCCAGCAACAATTCATTTACACGGCTGCAATCACGGTCATCCTGCGCGATATATGCTGACAGGTCGCCGGTTGAAGTAACAAAAGAATCCTTCAATCCTTTCTCCAGTAATATATCCATTTGCAGGCGCGGATTGGGCACGCCCTGCAACGCAACAACGGGGACCTTCCGATTCAGCGCACTGATAACATCCCCGCTGCCGGAAGCCTGCTCCCATTGCTGCCATTCCGGCTTCAGCACCGGTTGCTCAACTCCCACGTAAATGATCACCGTATAGCGATACAAAATCAGTTCATTGATATAATCGCCCTTCTTCCACTGTAAAGCAATGTGCGTGATTTCGGGAAACAATGTTTTCAGGTGATGGAAATATTCCGGTGCAAGACATAGTTCCTGTTCTTTCAACAAATCTCTGTTCACTTCCCACATAAATTCCTTCACACTATGCTTGTCCTGGAATTCAGGCAGCCTTACCCTGCTCCTGAAATGCTGTAGCAACCGATAGTCCCTTACATCGCCAATAATGATCTGTCCTTTCCCTTTCAGCAACGGGATGCTTGCCGCGATCACATCTGTCAGGTAATTCTCTCCCGGAAAATACTGTACAACAGAATTAAGCACAATAGTATCCACCACTTCATTTCCATCCAATGTTATCTCGTGGGCAGCGCAGGTTTTCAGCAGTGTAGACGGATATACTTTTCCTCCATTATCGATCCTGTTCCGGATCTTCCGGAGGGAGACGGCTGAAAAGTCTGTACCGATGTACCGTTTTATATGTCCCGCAAGCGGATAATAGATGAGCCCTGATCCGCATCCTATCTCCAGTACATTTACAGGCTTATGCGACAGAATCACATCAAGAATATCCTGCTGCCACTCGCGCATCTCATCCGCAGCAATGGGGCTGCCGGTAAAGCTGTCGTTCCATCCTTCTATATTAAATTCTTCATCTGCAATAAACGCTTCTTCATTCTTTGTGTATTCCGTATCATACAGTTCTTTCCAGTTCTCTACCTGCTTCAGGAAGAGTTCCTGTTCTCTCCTCTTCACAGTTTGTTTATCCGGCACATAATAACTCACCAGCTTATTATTGCCTGCCTGTCCCGGTTTCATGACCACGCAACAGGCGGTTATGGCATCCTGCTGATTCAGCGTATATTCCAGCTCTCCTAATTCCACACGGTATCCGCGTATCTTCACCTGATCATCCAAACGGCCAAGGTATTCGATATTACCATCTGATAACCATCTTGCTTTATCTCCAGTCTTGTACAACCTGGCGCCTGCCACCTGGCTGAACGGATCTGCAATAAATTTCTGTGTTGTCAGTTCCGGGTTGTTCAAATATCCGCGCGCCACACCGGGTCCGCCGATGCAAAGCTCACCTGCAGCACCCACTGGTACTGCATTGTCATATTCATCCAGAATATAGACAGTAACATTCGTCAGCGGCTTACCAATCGGTAATGCAGCGCTTTTATCGCGACTACCAGGAAGATAATGATAAGCAACTGCTGAAATGGTAGCTTCTGTAGGCCCATAGACATTGTAAAAATCGAGTTGTTTGTACCATTTCTCTGCCAGCTCTCTTTTACAAAGTTCTCCACCGGAAATCATCCTTCTGAGACTGTCATATTTACCAGGATTTATAGTAGCCAGAAACCCTGGAGTAGCTTCCAGGTGTGTTATCCGGGCATCTCTTAAAAACTGTTCAAACAAACGAATATCCAGCTGTATATCTGAAGGAGCAAGTACCAGTGCAGCGCCATTCAGGAGTGCAAAGAATATTTGCTCTACCGACGCATCAAAGCTGTAATTGGATAACAGCAACACGCGTTCATCGGATTTAATATCAAATATCTTACTCTGATGAACAATCAGATTGATCAATGACCGGTGTTCGATGAGAACTCCTTTCGGTTTGCCTGTGGAGCCGGAGGTATAGATAACATAAGCCACATTCTCCTCTTTCAGGCGACTGGCAACCTTTGTTACAGGCTGGCGCGAAATATCCTCCCAGTCATCATCCAGTACTACTATCTCTATTTCACTCTCACCCTTTATACATAATTTACACAGGGTATTGCTGACCATAACCTGCGCTGCAATATCTTTCAGCATAAATGTTATCCTTTCAGCAGGAATGGATGGATCTATCGGAACATATGCACCACCGGCCTTCAGGATACCCAGTATCCCCACGATCATATCCGGAGTGCGGTCTATACACAAAGGCACCAACGTTTCTTCCTTCACGCCTTTCATTCTCAGGTAGTGTCCCAGCTGATTGGCGCGCTGGTCCAGCTGCCGATAAGTAAGAACCATATCTTCAAATACCAGCGCAACGGCATCAGGCGTGTTATTCACCTGCTCTTCAAACAGCCGCACAACTGATCTCTCTGTGCCGGAAGTACTGCTATTAAACCCAACCAACAGCTGCTGCTGCTCTGCATCACTCAGCATGCTGAGTGCGCCCATCGGCTTTTCGTGTGCATTGACGGCTGACCGTAACAATGCTTCGTAATGTTTTAACATCCCGTTTATTGTTTCCTGTTTGAATAAATCAGTACGATATTCCATATCCAATCTCAACCCTTCCGGTTCTTCCGTTATCGCCAGTCCCAGATCTAACCTGCTGGTAGTATGCGGAAATATTTCCACCGACAGGGATACATCTCCCAGTCTTATTTCCGGCTCTTCCGGTGTGTTTTGCAATACGAACATCACCTGGAACAATGGGTTCTTATTTACATCCCGTTCACCCATCAGCATTTCTACAATTTTCTCAAAAGGCGCTTCCTGGTTATCATATGCTTCCAGCATAGTTTCTTTTACACGAAGTAACAGGTCTGCAAAAGAAGGGTTACCACCGAGGTCACTGCGCAAAACGAGCGAGTTCACAAAAAAACCGATCAACCCTTCTGTTTCCTGTTGCAACCTTGCCGCAATGGCGCCGCCGACGCATATATCTTTTTGTCCGCTGTAACGATACAGCAGGACTTTAAACGCTGCCAGCAGCGTCATGTACAACGTAACTTTAAATTGCCGGGACAGATTCCTGACATCTTCCGCCAACCCGTTATCGATCATCAATGTGACCAGCCCTCCCGCTGTTGTATTTACAACGGGGCGTTCATAGTCCAGAGGCAGGTCTAATGACGGTACACCGGTGAGTTTTTTCTTCCAGTAGGTCAACTGTTTGTTTAATGCTGCTCCCTGCAGATGCCTGCGTTGCCAAAGGGCGTAATCTGCGTACTGTATGTTCAATGCTGGTAATATTGGCTCCCGGCCTTCCGTGTATGCATTATACAGCTCCACCAACTCCTTCACAATGATACTGGCGGACCAGCCATCGGAAGCGATATGGTGCAGGGTTACTACAAGGAGATGTACGTTTTCTTCGAGTACTACAAGGTGAGCGCGCAACATGTGGTCTTTTGACAGATCAAACGGCACATCAATCAGTGATTTTATGTAGGCATTCTCATTACCGGCGCCTGCTCCTGAACTATCGGTGATGATCATCTGCCAGGATCCTTTATCAAGTACCTGCTGATAAGCATGACCTCCATTCTGGGATATTACGGTTCTCAGTACTTCGTGCCGGTTTACAATGGTCTGCAGCGCATTGCCCAGTGCGTTCCTGTTGAGATGGCCTTCGAGACGCAACACCGCCGGTATGTGATACTGCGTACTGCCTTCCAGCTGATCGATGAACCACAAACGTTCCTGGCTATACGAAAGCGGGATATGCTTTGGTCTTTCAGCAGCTGTTATTGCAGGCAGCAACAGCTTCCCGGAACGTGTTGTTATCAGTTCGCATAACGATGCAATGGTGGGGGATGAGAAAATATCACTTACAGACAAGTCTGTCTGCAATGACTTTTTGATGGCTGATAACAGGCGTACAGCCAGCAAAGAATGGCCACCGAGGGTGAAAAAGTCGTCGTATATGCCTATTCCGGTTACATCCAGCAGTGACTCCCAGATGGCCGCCATAGTTTTTTCTGTTTCACTACGGGGAGCTATATACGCAGATATTATCTGTACTGAAGTATCAGGGGCCGGCAGGGATTTCCTGTCAATCTTTCCATTTACGGTCAGTGCCAGCTCCGGTACCCCGATGAGAAAAGATGGTAGCATATAATGAGGCAGGTGCTCTTTCAGATAGGCATCAATGCCTTTCTGGTCAAAATCCCCTTCCGGCACAACATATCCTATCAGGCGCTGGTTGCCATTTTCATCGGTATCAAATATCACCACCGCTTGTCTCACCAGTGTACACCGTGTCAGCACCCCTTCTATTTCACCGAGTGCGATACGATACCCTCTTATCTTCACCTGGTCGTCCTCTCTTCCAAGGTATTCGATATTACCATCCGGCAACCATTTCGCTATATCTCCGGTACGATATAACCGCTCTCTCCCGCCATGAGCGGAAGATGCAGATACAAAGCGGTCTGAAGTCAACTCCGGAAGATGGAGATAACCACGCGCCACACCGCCGCCGCCTATATAGATTTCGCCGGCAATGCCTACCGGTGTCATTTTCAGGTTACGATCGAAGATGTAAATTGCTGTGTTATCAATGGGTTTTCCAATGGGAATAGTATTGTTTTGAACATCAATAGGGTCTTGGGTATTGAACCGGTATATACTGCATCCTACCGTTGCTTCCGTTGGACCATATTCATTAATAATTTCGATATCCCACTTCTTATCCAGCAAATACCGGAGCGCCGTCAATTGCAGCGCCTCTCCTCCCAACACCAGCTTTTCCGCCGGGTATTCAGCCGGATGGTTGTTCATGGCCACTTCAAGCAATGGCAAATGAGCCGGTGTTAATTTGATAAAATCGTATGGCGCATATTTCCAGAACAGGGGATCTTCAAATGCCGTAGCCTGATTGCCACTTCCCAGCACAATAGATTTTCCTGCCAGCAAAGGCATGAACAGCGCTGTGAGGGAGGCGTCAAAAGTATAGGACAGATGTAAATAACTGCCTGTACCTGTTTTATTTTCATTGAGATAGGCTGTCTTACTGTTGAGAAGATAATGCAGCAAATTTCCGTGCGCGACCATTACTCCTTTAGGAACGCCCGTACTGCCTGAAGTATAAATCACATAAGCCAGGTGATGCAGATCCGGCGTAACAGCAGGAGCAAATACAGGATAGTGATGGGTTGCATCTCCGTTTATATCCAGTATGAGAGTCTTGATGTTTGTCTGGTTATGCAGGGTCTGATGGGTCTTGCGATTAGTGATAACAACAATTGCCGCTGTATCTTTCAACATGTATTCCAGGCGTGCCGGAGGCAGCCCCGGGTCCAGTGGTACATATGCAGCTCCTGCTTTCAGTACACCCAGTATCCCTATTATCATTTCCACCGACAAATCCATGCAAAGCGGCACCAATGTTTCTTCCTTCACCCCGCTGGCGATGAGGTAATGCGCCAGCTGATTGGCCCGTGTATCGATGTCCCTGAAAGAGAAAGAACCTCCCGCTGTAATGACAGCAGTTGTATCAGGTATATTTGTTACCCGCTCTTCGAACAGACTGACAACAGTTTTCCCGGAATGTAATAAATTTTCTGTCGTTTGTCCTGCTGATATTGACAACAGGGTATGCTCTTCTTCAGCAGTCAACATTTCCAGGTTGTCTATTCTTTCATCGGGCGATTGGGCAACAGCTTCCAGCAACCGCTGAAAGTGGCGGATCATCCGGCGAATGGTATCAGCACTGAATAAGTCTGTGCTGTATTCTATATCTCCCCATAATCCGTTTTCTGTTTCACGCATGGAAACGGCCAGATCAAATTGTGCAGTGGAGTGCTCCACCTGCATTTCAGATACCTGTAGTTCATTTAAATACAACTCCGGAATGTCTGGGGTGTTCTGTAATGAAAACAATACCTGGAACAACGGACTTCTGCCTGCATCCCGTTCTTTCACCACTGCTTCCACTATTTTTCCGAAAGGCACTTCCTGATGTGCAAAGGCCTCCAGTGCCGTTTCTTTTATCTGCTGAAGCAAGCTGGAAAAAGAAGGGTTATCATGCAGATTACTTCTTAAAGTCAGCGTATTGATAAAAAATCCTATCAGTTCTTCGGTTTCCAGTTGTGATCTGCCTGACACCGGGCTGCCTACACAAATATCTTCCTGTCCGCTATACCGATACAACAATACCTTGAATGCCGCCAGCAGTGTCATATACAAGGTTCCCCCATACAGCCGGCCCAGTTGCTGTAACTCCAGCATCACTGATTTACTGATATTGAAATTAATCACATCGCCGCGGGTACTTTGTAGAGCAGGCCTGGAATAATCTGATGGCAGTCGCAAGGTTGTTATACCAGATAGTTTCTGCTGCCAGTAAGCCAGCTTTTCTTCCAATACGGGGCCGGACAAATGAGCACGTTGCCATATGGCGTAATCAGCATATTGTATACCGGGCGCCGGTAGCTGCACGCCATTCCCGACGGCATAAGCATTATACAACGTTGTCAGCTCCCGCACCAGAATGCCTAATGACCAGCCATCAGAAGCAATATGATGCAGCACTATTACAAGCAGGTGATCATCTTCCTGCGCAATCAGATGCGCGCGCAACATATGATCCGCCGACAAATCGAATGGCTCCTCAACCAATGCCTTTATATGAGCAGAAACAGCAGCATGTGGTAACGTTCTTTCCGTCAGTCTGAGCCTCCAGGTATCTTTTCCAAGCACATACTGATAAGGCTGGCCATCCTTCGACCTGATCACTGTTCTCAATACTTCATGCCGGTTAACGATCTCCCTCAATGCATCATCGAGCGCCTTTATTTTCAGTGTGCCCTTCAGCCGCAGCACGGCAGGTCTGTTGTACTGTATACTCCCTTCCAGCTGATCGATGAACCACAAACGTTCCTGGCTATATGAAAGTGGGATATACTCCGGCCGCGTGTGGCTCTTTATTACCAGCGCCAGCGTTGCTTCTGAGCGGTGCAGCAACTGCGCAGACAAAGCAGCGATCGTAGGATAATCAAAGATGTCTCCTATCGCGACTTCGGTCTGCAACTTCTTCCTGATCGAGGAAATCAGCCGGATAGCGAGCAGGGAATGACCTCCCAGCGCAAAAAAATCATCATACAACCCTACCTGTTCCACTTTCAGCAGATCTGACCAGATATCCGCCAGGTCCCGCTCTATGTCTGTTACCGGTGCCACATAACCTGATATGGACGAGGCCACATCATCTACCGGCAGGGAACGACGGTCTATCTTTCCGTTGGGGAGCTGCGGGAACTGCTCCATCACGACCCATGACGAGGGTACCATATAATCCGGCAATTGCTCTTTCAGATATGCTTCAAGGCTTGTTATGTCTGCATGGGAGTGCGGCTGCACATAGCCCACCAACCGGCTGTTTCCGCTGTTATCTTCGCGCACCTGCACCACTGCCTGTATAATATCCGCATGCTGCATAATCACGTTTTCTATTTCCCCCGGCTCTACACGGTAACCACGGATTTTCACCTGGTTGTCTATACGCCCCAGAAAAACAACGTTGCCATCCGCCAGGTATTTCACCCGATCACCGGTGCGGTACAACTTCTCTGAGCCGGTCCTGAAAGGGTCATGTATAAACCGCTCAGTTGTCAGCGCCGCGTTATTCAGATAACCTTGCGCCACACCTTTGCCGCCTATGTATAATTCTCCTGGAATACCCACCGGACAGGGATTACCAACAGTGTCGAGTATGTATATATACGCCGAAGAAAATGGTTTGCCTATGGGGATGGTATCTTCATACAAACGCCCGTCCTCTACTATATGCAGTAGTTTTCCTATAGTCGTTTCCGTTGGGCCATAGTGATTCACTACTGTGCATGCTGTGCCTGAACGGCGTATCTTTTCCACTACTGCAACTTCCAGCGCTTCTCCTCCGAAGATCAGCAGCTTTTCCGGCAGCAGCAGCGCATCTTCAGCGCATAATGCTTTCCAGTGCGAAGGAACTACTTTGATACAATCAATACGATGCTGATTAAAATATGCTTTAATTTTTTCTGCATCATTGGTCAGTGCTTTTGAAAGCACATGTAAAGTGCCCCCAACCGCCAGGGAGCTGTATATGACTGTGTTGCCCAGATCTGTGGCTATACTGGAGAGCAATCCGAAAGAACGACAGCTGTCAATATTCAGGCGGGCCTGAAGACCGGCCATATAATCTGTAATATTGCCGTGCGTCACCATCACTCCCTTGGGTTTACCGGTGCTCCCTGATGTATAGATAACATACAGCAGTTGATCAGCGGCAGGACATACGCCAGGCGCCTCAGTCGGGAAGCTGCTTATCTCTGCTGCATCATCATCTGTGGAAATGATCCCGCATGTGCCGGTTCCCGGCAATATGCTTTTGTACAGACTATTGCTGATGACAACAGTAGCTGCCGTATCGGTCAGTACGTATGCTATCCTTTCTGCTGGAAGGGTAGGTTCCAGTGGAACATAAGCTCCGCCAGCTTTCAATATCCCCAGTATGGCAACGATCATCTCTGACGAGCGCTCCATACAGACCGGCACCAATGTCCCTGCACCAACCCCGTTGCTTCGCAGGTAATTGGCCAGTTGATTAGCACGTTCGTTCAGATGCCTGTAGGTGATCGTATTGTTTTCAGATATAAGCGCAATAGTGTTCGGGTGACGGACAGCCTGCTCTTCAAATTGCGTCAGAATTGATTTATCCGACAGGGGCAGATACTGCGCTTCCTTGTCAGACCCGTTCAGCAGCAACATTCTTTCATCAGAACGCAGCATATTCAGCGAGCTTATATGTGCAGCAGGTGCATCTACAGCAGCCCGCAGTAACACTTCAAAATGCCCCTGCAGACGGTCTATGGTATCCGGTGTAAACAGGCCGGCATTATATTCTGTGTATACATTTATACCTGTGGATGTTTCCTGAATAAAAAGAGTCAGGTCAAATTTGGATGTGGTCTGTTCAATCAGTTCCGGATACACTGTTGCTTTCCCTAATGCAATGCCGGCAATATCCAATCTGTTTTGCTGAACAAACATTACCTGGAATAGTGGGTTCCCTCTTTTGTCCCGTTCCTTTACCACTGCTTCCACCACCTTCCCGAAAGGAACATCCTGATGATCGAAAGCTTCCAACGTGGTTTGCTTTACCTGTTGCAGTAAGGATATAAAGGAAGGATCATTCCCAAGGTCACTGCGTAGCGTGAGCGTATTGGAAAAAAAGCCGACCAGTCCTTCCAGCTCTCTCAGCTGACGCCCGGCAGTTGAGCTTCCCACTACAATATCATCCTGACCACTGTACCGGTGTAACAACACTTTAAAAACTGCCAGCATGGTCATGTACAACGTAGCATCCTGTTGCAGGGATAAGGCCCGTAACCGGGCAGACAGATCATTGTCCAGCACAAAAGAGGCGCTGCTTCCACTATAACGCTGATCTGCCGGACGCTGATGATCCGAAGGCAGTTGCAGCATTGTTGCGCCTCTCAGTTTCTCTTTCCAGTACTCCAGTTTTCTTTCCAGCACCACGTTTATTACCTCTGATCGTTGCCAGATAGCGTAATCCGCATATTGTACCGGCAAGTCCGGCAGCTGAAGCGTCTTTCCCGCCGTATGCGCATCATACAAGGTTACCAGCTCCTGTAATATGATTCCTGAAGACCAGGCATCTGAAACGATGTGATGCAATACCACCACCAGTACATGTTCCTCTTTATCCAGCACGATCAGATGTGCACGCAGCATGAGATCCTTTTCCAGATCAAACGGTGCATCTGCCAATAGCCTGACATAATTCTTCAGGGCATTATCATCTTCCCGATATGCTTCACCAGCAACAATCGTTAACGGCAGCTGGCCTTTTGCCAATATCCGCTGATACATTTCGCCTTCTTCCTGCGCTATTACGGTACGCAATATTTCATGGCGGTCAACAATCGTTCGCAACGTATCCGCGAGCACATGACTATCCAGGGGACCGCTGATCCTCAGCATAGCTGGTATATGATACTGCACGCTGCCTTCCAGCTGATGAATGAACCACAAACGTTCCTGGCTATACGAAAGCGGAATATGCGTGATCCCCTTCCTGTCATAGGCACTAACACTGCCGGTAAAACCAGTTCGCCCATTCTGTTTGCGGTCTTTTAAATATTCAACGATATACTCTTTATTATGTTTCAGTTCATGCAGAAAAGCGCTGTCTATTTCCTGATCCTTCTGGACCTGCACCACTAATTCATTATCATCCAGAGATATTTTTATGCCGATGCTATTTGCTTTTTCTAGTAATGATAGAATATCTTTCAGCTTAACGCTAGTCATAGTCTGTTATTTAAGGGTAGTCGAATAGGTGAAGCATTATAGTTTTATGGTTTTCATTTCTTCAAATGCGGGCGTAAAATCAGCCTGGCTAACATTTATATATTTAGCCAAAGCGTCGATCGTGGGAAGCTGGAAGAAAATGCTGACTGGTATTTCTATGCCCAGCTCTTTGTGGATGGCCGCATTCAGCCGCATCACCAGCAGCGAGTGACCACCCAGTTCGAAGAAGTTATCGTGGACGCCTATACGTTCTGTTCCCAGCAACTCCTGCCAGATGCCCGCCAACAGCTGCTCGGTGGCCGTTTCCGGGGCTACATAATTTTCCGTCTGCAACAACGCATCATCCGGCAGGGGCAACGATTTCCTGTCCACCTTTCCATTCGGTGTCAGCGGCAGCGCATCCAGTGTTACCAGTACAGCAGGAACCATATAGGCCGGCAAACGCCCTTTCAGCCATGATTGCACCGTTTCCTTATCATAGTCTGCACGGGGAACCACATAGCCCACCAGCCGCCGGTGACCAGATTCATCTTCCTGTGCCACCACTACCGCCTGATGTACCTGCTCATTACTGGATAGCACACTCTCCACTTCTCCCAGCTCGATGCGGTAGCCGTGGATCTTCACCTGTTCATCCAGACGACCGCCGTAAGCGATCGTTCCATCCACCAGCCAGCGTCCCAGATCTCCCGTACGATACATCCGCGCTCCCTGCACAAACGGGTCAGCTACAAACTTCTCTTCCGTCAGCGATGCACGGTTCAGGTAACCGCGACCTACGCCAATTCCGCTCACACAGATCTCACCCCAGACACCCACCGGACAAATACAACCCCGTTTGTCCAGCACATAGATCCGTAGGTTCTGCACAGGACGACCCAACGGCACCGTCGATCCGGACGGCGCTGAAGACATCATATGATGCGTAATATCATCTGACGCCTCTGTGGGACCATACGCATTCACTACCGGTATACCGCCATAAGTTGCATGACTAAACCATTGCTCCAGTAACGCTGCACTCACCTCCTCTCCTGTTACCAACAGGTAACGCAGCCCGTTTAATGGAGTGCTGATGCCCGACTGCAACAACGACGACAGATAAGAAGGCACCAGCTCCAGTATGGTGACCCCGCTGCGACTCGTGAGGGCAAGCAACGATGATGGATCGTAGATGACTGATGATGGATAAATAACCGTTGTGCCTCCGCAGACCAAGGCAGCAAACATCTGCCATACTGATATATCAAAGCTGTAAGTGGCTGTTTGTGCGATCACCGATTGTCCATCTATTTCAAGTGTATTGATCTTGGCATACAAATGATTCAACAGACCCTGGTGCTCGATCATCACTCCCTTGGGAACACCTGTAGAACCGGAGGTATAGATCACATACGCCAGGTGATCAGGACGAGGTACCGGTAGTCCGGATACAGCTATATCGGTTGTATTTACGAAAATGTCTTCCAGTAATACAATTGTGGCATCCGTAGCCGGAAGCTGGGCTGATAAGCCCGCACTGCTCAATATCACGGAAGCTCCCGTGTCTGACAGCATATACAAAATCCTTTCTGCAGGATAAGATGGATCAACAGGCACATAAGCCCCGCCGGCTTTCAGGATGCCCAGTATGCCGATCACCATATCCGCTGATCTTTCCAGGCATACCGGCACCAACGTTTCAGACTGTACACCCTTGCTTTGCAGATAAGCCGCTACGCGGTCCGTTCTTATCTCCAGCTCGCGGTAACTAAGCGCCACGCCTTCATACAACAAGGCGGTATTGTCTGGCGTCCGCCCTGCCTGTTCACGGAAAAGGCCCACCAGCGTATTATCCGAAGGATATGCCACCCTAGTATCATTGAAGGTTTCCACCAACAGCGTCTTTTCTTCTCCGCTCATCATCTCCAGCAGACCGGTTTCTTCGGAAGGATTATTTACTACTGACCAGAGCAGCTGCTCATAGTGACGCTGCAGCCCTGCTATCGTAGCGCCGGTGAACAGGTCTGCGCAATATTCTATATACCCGCTCAGTCCTGTCGCGCTTTCCTCCAGCGATAAAGTCAGATCGAATTGTGTGGTGCTATGCGATAAGCTCTCCTGGGATAACCGCAGCCCATTCAGTTCCAGGTCTGGTACTTCCGGGGTGTTCTGTAACTCGAACATCACCTGGAACAACGGATGACGGCTTATATCCCGTTCGCGCACCACCGCTTCCACCACTTTCTCAAAGGGCGCTTCCTGGTGATCATAGGCTGATAACGTGGTATGCTTCACTTGTTCCAGCAGCGATGCAAACGACTGCTCACTGCTGACATGACTACGCAGGACCAGCGTGTTCACAAAAAAGCCGATCAGTCCTTCCACATCCTCACTGGTACGACCAGCCACAGATGTGCCCACACAGATGTCTTCCTGCCCGCTGTAGCGATGCAACAACACCTTGAAGGCCGCCAGCAGCGTCATGAACAGGGTCGTTCCATGCTGGCGCGACAACTGCTTTAACGGAGACAGCAACCGTTCGTCCAGGTGGAACCAGTGTATGCCACCCCGGCTGCTCTGTACCGACGGACGGATATAATCACCCGGAAGCTGTAGCGTCGTAAAGCCCTGCAGCTGCGACTTCCAGTAATCCAGTTTTTTCTCCAGTACCTCTCCTGACACATAGCTGCGTTGCCAGATCGAATAATCTGCATACTGCACCGGCAGCGGTGGCAATGTGATGGAATGCCCCGCGGCATAGGCATTGTACAACGCGGCCAGCTCCCGCACGATGATACCGGTGGACCAGCCATCTGATGCAATATGATGCATGGTCACCAGCAGCAGATGATCTTCAGCACCCTGTGTTACCAGATGTGCACGCAGCATATGATCCTGCGACAGGTCAAAGGTTTCCTGACTTTTTACCGCCAGATATGCGGACAAGGTACTTTCGTCTGCGGTACGGAGGGTATCCGCCGCATGCGTCAGTTCCCATCTGTCGGCTGCCAGCACCTGCTGATACGGCATGCCTTCATACGGTACCATCACGGTGCGCAGCACTTCATGACGGTTCACGATGGTGCGCAATGCTGATGACAACGCGGCTACATCCAGGCGGCCATGCAGCCGCAGTACAGCGGGTATATGATAAGGTAAACTACCTTCCAATTGATCGATGAACCACAAACGTTCCTGGCTATACGATAATGGTATGCGTTCACTTCTTTGGACGGCCTTTACAGGCGGTATCTGTGAAGATTTATCCAGTCCCTTTACATATGCTGCCAGCTGCGAGACAGTAGGATAAATAAAGATATCCCTCACAGTCAGTTCTACTTCCAGTTTCTTGCGGACAGCAGCAACTACCCTTATTGCAAGCAGAGAATGCCCACCCAGTTCAAAGAAATTATCGCGGGTTCCTATACGCGGTGTTGCCAGCAAATGCTCCCATATATCTGTCAATGTCTGCTCCATTGTATCAGCTGGTGCTACATAGACATCTGTAGTATATGCCCCGCTATCGGGTTCCGGCAAGGCCTTTTTATCTATTTTACGGTTGGCGGTTAACGGCAGCTGATCAAGTTTCACAAACACAGCAGGGATCATATACTCCGGCAATTTTCCTTTCAGATAAGCCAGCAATGCATCCTTGCTGAATGCAGCACCGGGCACAATGTATCCAACCAGCAGATTATTGCCAGCGGCGTCCTGTTTCACCGTCACTACACACTGGCTTACCAGTTCACTCTTTAATACGATATGCTCAATTTCACCCAACTCTATACGGAACCCGCGAACCTTTACCTGATCGTCTGCACGACCAATGTATTCCATGTTGCCATCCGGCAGCCATCTTCCGAGGTCACCGGTACGGTACATTCTTTCACCGGGGCAGAAAGGATCTTCCACAAATTTCGCTGCTGTCAGTTCCGGGCGGTTCAGGTAGCCACGGGCTACTGCCAGGCCGGCCACACATATTTCGCCGGGCACACCCTGCGGGCACAGCTGCAGGTTGTTGTCCAGCACATACATCCGTAGGTTACGAATAGGGGTACCTACCGGCACCTGCACTACATCCGGTGCTTCATTCATGAAATAGAAGCTCACGTCGTCAGATGCCTCCGTGGGCCCGTAAGCGTTAGCTACCGTAATATTTCCAAAACGTTCGTGCGCAAACCACTGCTCCAGCAGGGAAACAGTGACCGCCTCTCCTGTCACCAGCAGGTAATCCAGCGACTGCAATGTTACATCCGACTCTTCCTGCAATACAGAGGTAAGATAGGAAGGTACCAGCTGTAACAACGTCACTCCCTGCTCCTCCACTGTTTTAATGAACAGGTCGGGGCGATGTATAAGACTTTCTGTATAGATGACCGTTCTGCCTCCGCACACCAGCGCATTCACCATCTGCCATACAGAAATATCGAAGGTATAGGGAGCAGTAAAAGCCAATATGGTGGAAGGATTCATGTCGAATTCCTCTATCATGGCCAGCAGGTGGTTTAACAGACCTGCATGTTCTACCAGCACACCTTTGGGTTTTCCGGTAGAACCGGAAGTATATAATACGTAGGCAAGATGTTGTTGCGTGGCAACGGGTGGTAATGCAGTTCGTGGCTGATTGTTTAATATATCTTCTTCATCTGCTGATATTACAGCTGCTGTTATATCTGCAGGCAGCAATACACTACTGCGCTGATTCGTAACCACCACCTGTGCTGCGGTCTCTTCCAGTATATATCGTACCCTTTCTTCCGGGAACTTAGGATCAATGGGCACATAAGCTCCACCGGCCTTCCAGATAGACAGTACCGCGATGATCATTTCAGGGCAGCGGTCTATAAACACCGGTACTTTGCTGTCGGCTCCAATTCCTTTACTACGCAGGAGATACGCCAGTTGATTGGTACGTTCATGAAGTGAGTGGTAGGTGATTTCCGTTTCTTCAAACTGAATAGCCACCGCGTCGGGATATCGCTGCACCTGTTCTTCAAACAGCGTCACCACGGTCTGATCTGCCGGCAGGTCAATCACCGCGCCGGTAGCAAACGTCTGTAACGTTTGTTTTTCTGCGGTAGTCAGTATGTTCAGTGTACTGATCTGCTGTGCCGGAGCTGCTATTACTGAGCGCAACAACTGCTCAAAATGTCTTGTCATCCGTTCGATTGTAGCCGCATCAAATAAGTCGGTACAATATTCTGCGTAGCCTTTGAGGCCATCAGCATCTGCTTCCAGGCAGAAGCTCAGATCAAACTGTGTTGTAGTTCGTTCTACATCTTCTCTTGCCAGCTGAAGATCCCCTAACTTCAGATCTGGTATATCCGGCGTGTTCAGTAAATCGAACATCACCTGGAACAAGGATGTCCTGCTCAGGTCTCTCTTCTTTTCCACCGCTTCCACAATCATCTCAAAAGGCACCTCCTGGTTATTATAGGCGGTGATCGTTGTCTCTTTTACCTGATGCAGCAATGCTGTAAACGAAGGATTATCGCTCAGATCACTGCGCAAGGGCAGTGTATTCAGAAAGAAGCCAATCAGGTTCTCTGTTTCCTGTTGTGTTCTTCCGGCAATAGAAGTACCTACGCAAAGGTCCTCCTGTCCGCCATACCGGTACAGCAACACTTTGAATGCAGTCAGCAATGTCATAAACATGGTAACGCCTTCCCGCAGGGATAGCGCCTGCAACTGATCAGTTAACGCGCTGTCCAGGCGGAACCACAGAATCGTTCCGCGGGTGCTCTGAATAGCAGGACGCGGGTAGTCTGTAGGTAATTGCAATACCGCTGTATTCTTCAGTTTATTTTTCCAGTAGTCCAGTTTTTTATTCAGCAAGGCGCCTTCCTGGTAAGTACGCTGCCATATGGCAAAATCAGCATATTGCATGGCCAGCGGAGATAACAACGGAACAGTACCCGATTCAAATGCCCTGTACAATTCGATCAGTTCATTCATCAGTATTGAAACGGACCAGGCATCAGCGGCTATGTGGTGTATTATCAACACGAGTGCATGCTCATCAGCGGCAATCTTCAGGAGATGGGCGCGTAACATATGATCACGCGAGAGATCGAAGGGAATGGTTCCCAGAAAACGGACATAAGACTGAAAAGTGTCCGGGTTATATTGGTACGGCTCATGATCTGTTGTACTGAACTGCCACAGATCTTTGTCCAGTATATGTTGATACGGAATACCTGCACCTGGTTTGATCACGGTGCGCAGCACCTCATGCCGGTTAACGATGGTCTGCAATGCCCTGGCCAGCGCCTCATGATGGAGACGACCTTTCAGCCTGAACATCCCTGACATATGATACGGCACACTGCCCTCGAGCTGGTCTATAAACCACAGCCGTTCCTGGCTGAATGAAAGCGGAATATACTCCGGCCTTTCATATACAGTTTTTGCGGGTAGCGCATGCACAGGAATTTTCTCAGATAACTGATCTGATAACGCTGCAATGGTAGGGTACTCAAATACCACGTTGACGGGAACTTCAACATTCAGCTCTTTTCCGATTGCTGTAGTGAGTCTTATCGCCAGTAATGAATGACCACCCAAATCAAAGAAGTTATCATAAATACCTACCTCTTCGCGGTCAAGTAATTTCAACCAGATCTTTTTCAGCAACTCCTCCGTTTTATTGCGGGGCATTGCCTCAGTACCTGCTGACAAAGCCTTTCCATCAGGGTCCGGTAGCGCCTTTTTATCGATTTTACCATTTGCAGTGAGCGGCAACGCATCCAGCTCCAGCAGTACAGCCGGCACCATATAACCGGGCAATCTGTTATTCAGGTAGGTAATGATGGCGGCCCTGTCAAAATTACCCTCGGGTACTACATAGCCTGCCAGATAATTGCTACCGTCACTTCCCTGCCTGGCAAGTACCACTGCTTCTCTTACCAACCCCGATCCGGACAACGCACTTTCAATTTCACCCAGTTCTATGCGGAAACCGCGGATCTTCACCTGTTCATCCCTACGGCCAAGATATTCGATATTCCCGTTGGGCAACCACCGGCAAATATCTCCTGTTTTATACATCCTTGCCCCCGGTGTTACATCAAATGGATTGGCCACAAATTTCCCTGCGGTCAGCGCTTCTTGTTGCAGGTATCCCCTTGATACACCTGTACCCGATATACAAAGTTCCCCCCAGATGCCGACAGGGCATAACTGTTGCTCATTGTTTACGATGTATACAATGGTATTATTTACAGGGATACCTATTGGAGGTATTACATCTTTGTCTTTCTCCGATAATTCATAATAGGTTGTGATTACACTATTCTCTGTAGGCCCGTAGTTGTTGAACAACCTGCATGTTAAACCGGTTATATCCGTCGGACCTAGTCTGTCGCCACCGGTAAGCAGGTATTTCAGCGCAAGTGGTTTATTTCTTATTTCTCTTATTACATCTCCGAAGATGGCAGTAAAAACAAGACTGTGTGTGATCTCATGCCGGGCGTATATTCGTTCGAGATCATGAGGGGAAGATCGTACCGTATCATCCAGCATAAATACAGTAGCGCCGCTACACAAATGCGGCCACACTTCCCAACCAAAAACATCGAAGCCTACCCCGGTAACCACTGTTGCCCTGGATGATGATGTAACATCATAAGCCTTCGTATACCAGTGAACCATGTTCATCAGGCCCTTATGTGCAATCATCACTCCTTTGGGATTACCTGTTGAGCCGGAAGTATAAATTACATTTGCCAGCTGCTCTGCATCCAGAGGTATTCCCGTCTCCGTTACCGGATAGGCAATAGCATCATCCGGTACAATTACTTTCACAGGTGTTTCTCGCCCTGTAAGGTCCAGTATAATATCATTGCTGGTAATAATTATTTCTGCACCGGTATCGGTCAGCATATAGTTGATACGTTCCGGTGGATAGGCCGGATCAATGGGCACATAGGCGCCGCCCGCCTTCATAATTCCAAGCATAGCTACTATGATCTCTGGCGTGCGTCCCATGCAAACCGGTACCAGTGTTTCCTTTCTCACACCAAGGCTGCGCAGGTACTGAGCCAGCCGGTCAGACTGTTCATGTAGCTTACCGTAAGTCCATCGGGTGTCTCCTGAAACGAGTGCTGTAGCGTCCGGAGTACGGTTAGCCTGTACAGTGAAGTAGTCCACAACCGTCTTATCATCCCCGTATATGACCTTCGTATTATTGAATACTTCCAGTAACTGATGTTGCTCTTCCTTCGTTAATACTGCCAGGTCTCTGATTTGCCTGATATCAGTAGTGGTTATCTGCTGTAATACATAAACGAAATGCCCTTGTATTCTCTCTATGTAAGCGCTATCCAGCAGATTGGTATTGTAACCGAAAAGGATGCTGATTTCCCGACCTGTGGTAACTCTTATCCCTAACGGATAATTCATTTGTTCGTGCAGTACGGCACCTTCCGTACGCGAGCGCCATGATTGGGATACCGGAAAGTTCTCGAAGGCGATGAAGCTGTCAAAAAGCTCTTCATCTGCCTCTACCCATTGTTGCAGCTCACTAAGTCCTACATACTGATACTCCCTGCTTTGTAACTGCCCTCCCTGTAATTCGTGCAGCCATTGAGTGATGTTTGCCGAAGGATCAATTTTTGTATACAGGGGCAGGGTATTAATGTAAAGCCCTACACGCTGCTCTATACCAGGCAGATCTTCAGGGCGGCCGGATACCGTTACGCCAAAGGCAACGTCATTGCAACCTGTATAATGATACAGGAGATAAGACCATACTCCCTGCATCAGCGTATTCACTGTAATACGATGCTGCTGTGAATATTGCTGTATCTGATCCGTAAGACCTGTATCCAGCCATATCTCTTTTTCAGCATAAACGCCCTGGCCTTTCGTGCGGTCAGCGGCAGCGGCAGTAAATGATAATGTACCCGTTTCAGCGATGCCAGTCAGATAGTTCTTCCAGTATAATTCCGACTGCTCTTTATCAACCTGTTGCTGATAACGGATATAATCTTCATAATTATCATCCGGCAGTACCGGCAAAGGTTTCCCAGCCACCAGTTCATCATAGGTAGTGAACAGTTCCTCCATCAGTATTTGTAGCGACCATCCATCCAGCAGAATATGATGAAAAGTCCAGAGTACATGGTAGTAGTCTGCTTTCAGGCGGATCAGCGCAACGCGCATCAACGGCGCCACTGTAAAATCCAATCCTTGCCGGCGGTCTTCCGCCTCATATGCCAGCAATGCGTTTTCCTGTTCTTCACTGTCAAGATCAGTATAATCCAGCACAGTAACCGGCAGATCGGCCTTGTGGTATACGCACTGAACAGGGATGCTGAACATGCCGTGATAAAATCCGCTTCGCAGAATACTATGCCGTTGCAGCAGCTGCTTCCAACTTTGAATGAACAGCTCTTCATGCTGTACAGACAATCTGTAATTCAATTGTTCTATATACAGGCCTGCCTGTTCATTATACAACCGGTGAAACAACATACCTTCCTGTAATGCGCTTAACCGGTACAAACGCTCTACCTGTGGCCGCCTTACAACACCCCGGTAGGTATCATTTAAAAAATCATCTAGTTCTTCATTGCTCACTACACCACCTAACCCGTAATCAGCAGGAGTATAAGCAGGAGTTGCTGCATTCGCCACACAATGATCAATCAGCGCATGCAGGTGAGATAAATAGTTGTCTGCGAGTGTCGCCACACTTTCCGGTGAAAAGTGCCGGGTGCTGTAACGCCAGTAGAACTGTAATTTCCCGTATTGTACGATACAATTGACAGCTATTTTCTCTGTTATCGTATAACCGTCACCGATACCCGCTCTCAGCGCGTCACCGGTTATATTTAAATGATCACCACCGCTCAGGAAACTATCCAGTTGCCCCAGGTAATTAAATACCACATCGGGATAAGCTACCTCTTGCAGAAAATCTGCCTTATGCATGTATTTTAACACCCCATATCCAATGCCTTTGTCTGGCACACAGCGCAACTGCTCCTTTATATCTTTCAGCAATGCGCCGGAAGAACTGCTACTTCCGGCATCCAGCAATACCGGGTAGATACTTGTAAACCAACCCACAGTATGACTGATGTCTGTTCCTCCTGTAACCTCCTCTCTGCCATGCCCTTCCAGTGCAACGGATACAGCAGAAGCACCATTCCATTCCGACAGCGTGAGCGCCAGCGCAGTTAAAAGTATATCATTGATCTCGGTGTGATACGCCTGTGAAGACTCCTGCAACAGCCGTTGTGTTTGTACAACATCAAGATTATTACTATAGGAAGATGTTTCTCCGAAGGTGACATCTCCGTTGTAGGATGTATCAGTCCTTAATGGAAGCTGTTGCTGTACAACCTGTTTCCAGTAACCGGTTTGTTCCTGCAAACGCTTTCCTTGTCCGTAGGCCTCCAGCGCATGGAGCCACTGACGATAGCTGGTACCTTTGGGCCCCAATATTTTTTCCCGGTCCTGTGGCGCTGTTTTAAGGAGCAGCTCCAGGTCCGACAACAGTATGCGCCAGGAAACGCCATCTATAGCAAGGTGATGTACTACCAGCAGCAAACGGTTATGCGATTCAGTGTCTGGTGTCAGTAATAATGCAGCACATAACAGTTTACCTTTTAAAATATCGGGCTGGCGCTGATAGTATTGCTCGTAACTTGCGATCTCGGCATGCAGTCTTTCCTCGGGTAACCCGCGCAGGTCAATTGTTTCCAGCCCGCCTTCAAAGGCGCCGTAATGCTGTTCCCAGCCCTTTTTATCATGCTTGTAAACAAAGCGTAGTGCATCATGGTAGGCGACCAGCAATTGTATCGCCTGCGTCAGTGAAGCTGTTTCGGTATGTTTGTTTACCGTTAATAAAATATATTGGTTAAAATGATTATCTGCATCATATGGCGCTTCAAAATACATTTGCTGAACAGGCAGCAGTCCGCTGTTTCCCTTCAGCTGACCCTGTTCTTCCTGTACAGTATGCTGCTGTGGCTGATCAAGTAATGCAGACAGACCGGCTATTGTCTGGTGCCTGAATATGTTATTGGGCTGTAGTTCCAGACCGGCACGCCGCATACGGCTTACCAGCTGGATCGTGATAATTGAATCTCCGCCCAGTTCAAAGAAGTTATCATATATACCCACTTTACTGGTGTGTAATAATTCCTGCCAGATATTGGCCATTAATGCCTCTGTTTCATTGCGGGGTGCAACGTAACTACGTGCAGGCATGTCCGTATCATCCGGTTCTGGTAGCGCGTGCCGGTCCACCTTCCCATTGGGATTCAGTGGCAGCAGTTTCTGCTCAATAAAGCGGGCAGGAATCATGTATTCCGGCAATCTGTCTTTCAGGTAAGCGATTATTCCATCCCTGTTAAAGTTACCTTCAGGCACTACATAAGCAATCAGCCGCATATTACCGCCGGCATCAGCTCTCGCCACCACTGCCACCTGGCTCACCATTTCGCATGAGGACAGCACACTTTCAATCTCGCCCGGCTCAATGCGGTGACCACGGATCTTTACCTGATCATCGATACGGCCCAGATATTCTACATTACCATCAGGCAGCCAACGCCCCAGATCTCCGGTCTTGTAAAGCCACTTGTTTTCTCCTCCACTGAATTTATCTGCAATAAACCGTTCAGCTGTCAACGCCGGACGATTGAGGTAACCACGGGTAACCCCTGCTCCTCCGACATATATTTCTCCTGCCACGCCTACCGGCATTATCTGCATGGAGCTGTCCAGAACATAAGCCTGACGATTATTCAACGGGACACCTATTGGTGTGTTCTCCCGCAAACCATGTTTTGTAATGGAATAACATAAGGAGAAAGTTGTATTTTCCGTAGGCCCGTATCCATTAATAATATCAATATGAGAATAAACACTACGGAGTTTTCCGATATGTTTCTCAGAGATTTTTTCACCACCGACCAATACGGCCTGAAGCTTTTCAAAGACGGTGATATCTGTATCTACCAACTGATTAAACCAGCTTGCCGAGAAAAACATCTTTGTGATCTGGTGTCCGTGCAGATCCTGTTTTAACTGCCCCGCATCCAGCAGGTTATACCGCGGACTCAGTACCAACTGGCCACCATTCAGCAATGCGCCCCAGTATTCGAATGTAGTGGCATCAAACGAAATCGATCCCGCGCACAAAATGGCATCCTCCGGAGTAAATGTTGTATAGCCGGCATTGCGGACCAGGCTTACAACATTAAGATGAGTAACCATTGCTCCTTTAGGTTGTCCTGTTGAGCCGGAAGTATACATCACATATGCCAGATGTCCCGGATTTATATCAACTGATTGTATTGCAGCACCCACCTGCTTATCTGACAGATTCAGTGTATCAATACAGACGGTTGTTACATTTCCGAACAAGTGTTGATAGGTGCTGTCAGCCAGTGCCACGGTGCACCTGATGTCTTCCAGCATATAATTAATACGGGCTGCGGGATAATGCGGATCGACAGGCACGTAAGCTCCGCCAGCCTTCAATATGCCCAGTATGCCAATCATCATTTCCAGCGATCTGTCTACGCAAACAGGGACCAGGCTTTCCGTTGTTACGCCTTTAGCGCGGAGATGGTACGCCAGCTGATCTGACTGTTCATCCAACGTGCGATAGGTTAGAAAACGATGCTCAAATACGACAGCTGTCGCCTCAGGTATGCGCGCCGCCTGCTCTCTGAATAATGAAACGATCGTACCGTTGTATGGATAATCAGCAGTCGTGTTGTTGAAACTTTTCAGCAGGGCTAGTTCCTGTTCAGGTATTACCCGGATGTTCTTTACTTTCTCCTGTAATCCTGATCCAAACTGACTGAAGATAAGCAGGATCCGCTGAAGGAATAATCTCACCTCATCGGTAGTGAAATACTGTAGCTGGAAATCGATCTTTATTTGTAGCGGATGATGTTCACTATAGTCTCTCCACCAGAACTCCAGCGGATACCGCCCGGAATTATTGGGCACATCAGAAAATACTGCCTGCAAGTCTTCGCCAAAGTCAAGTTCAAAATCAAGCGCTGCATAGTTGACAACAACTTCCACGAGATGATCATCAGCAGCGTTGATTTTAAGGCGCCTGCTAAGATCGCCTATGGTATAGTTCTGATGCCGGTAATCCCTTTTCTGGGCGGCAACGACACCTTTTATCAGATCTGCCAGCGTCATTTCGCCATCATACATTCCTTTAAATGGTAGTATGCCGGCAAACATGCCAACCACATTACGTTGTACCCGGCCTCTTCTTTTATGCAGCGAAGTGCCAAAGACCAGTTCAGACTGTCCGGATGTGCTCGCGAAATATATCATCAGTGCGGCAATAGTGAGCTGTTGCAGGCTGGAACCTGTTTTCGCCTGTATATCATCCAGGAGGTCTTTCTCAGCAGCAGTAAGGTCTGTTACAAGTGTGTCTGTCGCCTTATGGCTGTTCTCTTGCTGCTGGTACATCTTCCGCAATACCTGCACCGGTTTCTGTGGTATTATTTCCTGCCAGTACTCTCTGTCAGCAGCATAAGCAGCTGTGTTATAATATGCTGCTGCGTCCTGGATTTCCTTTTTATACGAAGGATAGGTGAACGCTCCGGGATCATCCGTCAACAAGGCTTTATACTTCGCAGCCAGGTAATGAAGACTTAATGAAACCCCATATCCATCGGTAACTAAATGATGACACTTGAGCACATACCAGTACTCATCTGGTGCTACCCTGACCAGGTAATGCTCTGCCAGAGGATTTTCGGGCTTTATGACGAAGGGAATATTAAACAGCTCTTTTATCCATTGGCCGGCGCGCTCTCGGTCATTGCTAAAATCGAGCTCTGTTAACTCCTGTTGCTGATATTCATCTTCAAAGCATACTCCAGGCTCCT
Source organism: Chitinophaga sp. HK235 (assembly GCF_018255755.1). NCBI lineage: Bacteria > Pseudomonadati > Bacteroidota > Chitinophagia > Chitinophagales > Chitinophagaceae > Chitinophaga > Chitinophaga sp. HK235. The sequence goes on from NZ_CP073766.1 coordinate 1,279,943, forward strand.
GACTATCCGGATCAAATCTCATTCTGAAAGCATCGTGCACAGCCGGTAGTGATTTCACCGCCTTTATAAACGTCTCCCTGCACAGGTTTCCGGTCAATTTCGTATAGCCGCCAATATTGTAATATGGGTTCTCTGCATTGATCAACTGATCCATGTATACATCCTGCTGTGCAGGATGTAATGGAATAATCTGTTGTAACATAATTATGCTTGTTCTTATTATAAAGGAAAGGAGAGTTACCAGGTACAATGCTACTCAGTGTCGAGTATTACATCTTTCCTGTTGTAGAGAAGTTCTTTTTCGCCATAGAGGCGCTCGGCTGCAATACCTCTGTTTTTACAGACTTTCACGAGCTTATTTGACTGCACAATAGGATTTGATTCGTCCGTATACTGGATACTGCTGATAAACTCTACCCAAGGTTCCATTCCCATTGCATATACATACACTTCATCGGGTTCAAATATATCTACCAGTGTCATGCCTTTCGCACAATCAGATCCCGCCAGCCTACGGCTACCATCCTGTTCCCTTGTGACTTTCCTGGTCATCAGCGGACCATACAACCAGGTTAATGGCGCGCCATCGCATTCCATCCCGAGGAAAAGCACATCTATGTTACCTACCTGCCGCTGAATGTTGCTGTAGAGAGCAGGTTCTACCACCCTGGAATCAGCCATGAACATAAGCTTAAAGCCGCTTATCTCTACCAGGTAACAGGCCTTCCCGATGATGTTCAGGTCTGAATGTTCGCCTGTGAAAGGTAGTGCTGTAATAGCAGTATCTCCTTCTCTGAGTGTCTGCATTTCTGCCAGGTCAGTAACATTGCTGAAGCCGATATTATCGAACATAAGTTTCAGTTCAGGGTCTACCAGCTTTCCACCGGCAGTACGAGGCACTATAAAATGCTTCACCTTATGCCTGAGCGGAAGCAATGTTTCAAACAGGATATGGTCCTGGTGGTTATGCGTGATCAGCACGTAATCTATTGTCTCCGGCAGATCAACGTCTGAAAAATGCTCCAGGCCTGTACTGTAACCATAATAACTGATCAGCGGATCTACAAGAATGGACACATCTTTTGTTTCAATGAGTATACAAGCATGCCCGTAGTACCGCATACGTATTTTATCACCGGTGTACTTGTTGTATGGCGGCGGAGCTTCGTCAGTAAAAAATGTTTCGAACAGCGCCTCCTCCCGGGAACCGGATACGCCCAACAACTGTTTGATCTTACTCAGCTCAGACGGTGTTCTTTTCATCCTTGCCAACTCGTCAATACCCTTATGATCAAACGGAATATTCAGATGCAATACATTTTCTTCATCCAGTCGCGGTGTGCTTAAACAGAAAGGCCTGTGATCATTATTGGTAATCCATAGTGCCAGGCTCTGGGAGTCGGGTTTGTAATATTCGCTTTGGTACAGGAGCGGTTCGAATAATCTGAAGTCGGCATTGTTGTTCCTGTCATAATAAAGCTCCACATATCCTTTCAGGGTATCCGGCACTTTTTCGTACATAGCGTCCAGACCCATTCCCTTGGCATCCCTGGTCAGCAGCCCATCAAGTTCCTTTATGGCACTTGCCAGCTGGATAGCCTTTTCCTGCTGCTTTAATGTTTTATCTCTCAATGATTTGATCTCATCCACCCGTTTGCCGCCCAGGTCCATAAAAGGGCCTCCTTTCATTTTAGGAATGAGAGCAGCTTCAGCGTGTGCATGCGGCGCTTCAATGTAAGAATCAATGATCGACAAATGCCGGCCTACAATATTCATCGCGGCTGTAGCAGGAGAAATCAGGTGACTCCATGCGTACCATCTGTCAAATAGTGGTTCAAAAACTACGTTAGGCTTGAGGTATACTTTTTTCTCACTCATAATAATGTGTTTAATGCTCCTTATTATATATTGACATGGGAAATTTTGCCCGGAAGTATTCCGGACATAGAGGTCCTGGTCGTGCTCAAGAGACACGACAGCAGAATATCAGCCCGCCATTTTGCGGGTCGATAAAAAATTATGATAGCTTCCAGATTGTGACGCCATGGCAGACAGTATCATCTACTGTCAGATTAATTTCAATACATTTTGTAGAAAAACGGATCCCCCATCAGTGAGACAGTTCGATGGTATCGTGGTTTTTCATATGCCGCATATTACTAAAGGTGTTTCTCAATAAAGAGGCGTATTAATGTAATCTTGCTTGGCTGGACAGATTGTTATTTACTTGGTTTCCTTTGTGTTTGGCAATTCATATTACGGCTTCAATTAATGGTTTCTAAAAATATCCAGGAAATATTTACCCTATTGGCACTCGGCTAATAACACAGGAACTAAATTATAACGCAAGCCTGAAGCAAAATGGCAGTGACTATATTTTATTGATAAAAAACATATTCATGATAAAAAAAGCCAAACTTTTATCCATGAATATCATCTGTTCATCACCTCTGTAATTTTAAACAGGGGTTTGTAAATAAGTCCGGGAGTTTGAAATGTAGAGGGTTGCCCCGGTTGTGAAAGACGGTTAACTTCTTCACGCAGTAATAGACGCAGCATTTGCCAAGACCTTTCCGGTTCAATCGGGCAAAGCCTTGGCGCTGCCTTCTGCACACTGTTTTCTCTTTTGTCCATACTTTACCGATTTAAGGCACGAATATGCACAAACGATAAAAAGAAATCAGGTTAAGTTTGTCTAACAAATCAGCACATTTGTCGCTTGGGGTCAGATAGTTTGCCTTGCTGGCTTTATCGAAAACATAAAATAGCAGCACCAATGCACGGTTAGAAAGCTGATCCTGTTTGCGTTTCTCTAGCTATGAACGCTCCCGGCCTTCATAAGTAGCAATAGCCGTTTCAAGTTTAGGGAAAAATCTCTGCTGAAAAAACGACGATATACAACGTCATACAAAATGAGATACACACCAATGCCCAAAAATACGGTCGAAAGAAAAATAACAGAATGGTGGTTACTGAAAGGCAAAACAGAAACAACACTTACACCAATCAATAGCAAACATGCCAAACGGTATTATTCCAATAGTCATTAATCAACTGGTGACGTGTTGCCGTTGCAGGCCAATTTGCATATAACTAGCATTGTTAGTCGTGGGTCTGAGAAAATTGTTTGTAGATGTAATGGTAGTTAACGGGAGAATCAAATGTAAAAAAGGATTGCAGCCGCCTCTGGATTTAAAGCCGCTCAATGGACTAACAGGTAGCCACCCCTGATCTACAGCAAGTTTGAGCATTTGCTTTAAAATCTTTACATACTTCATGGCAGTGTTGCTGCCCATTTTTTTAGTAGTAGTGAGATAATGCTCAAAATCCGGGGCAAACGAAAATTTGATTTCCTCCAAAGGCTTATCCGACACATGGAAATAGTGTTTAAGAAACGCTACCACCTTGTCTTTAGTGATCTCAAAACGTTTGAGCGTTCTTTCTGATTTCGTTTTCGCCTTTACCTTCTCGCCAAACCGCCTGTTATGGAAGTCTATGGCTTCGCACAAGGTTCTTTTATGCTCAATGATGCCCAAAAAAGAATTTTTCAAGCCTTGCGCCGTTACTGGCTTCCCGCTTGTAACCGATAGGCTGTAATGCTTTTGCAGATCGGATTTCAGGGTGATCAACTGGCGATTGATTGCTTTTGCTTCTTCGGAGTTACCTTTTACACACTGTCCCGCTGCGCTCCATGATTCAGGGTTGACATACTGGTAGGTGGAGAGTTCAGCGCGTTTGTTGCCAACAGTCAGACGAAGATAGATAGCGGGTTTGCTGTTTTTGCAGCGGCTCCTGTTAAGCCATAGTAAGATAGAAAAACTTAGATGACCTTTCTTCATAAAACACTTGTTTTACGTTAACCAATTTTGTTTCAACTTCACTTATCCTGACTTCACTTAATATCAGTCAAACACAATACAGATAAGCACTTCAGGCCAGTGTAGGTTAGCACAATTTATTCATTATTCTGCTAACCGCAACGCTCACTTTTCTATCCTTATTTAACTTTACAAAACTTTACGACAAAAAACAGAAAAGCCTTGTAGAATCTGATTCTACAAGGCTTTAATTACGTAAGAGTATCTATTTTTACTCTTGGTGGTGATCCCGCTGGGATTATATCAAGAAAACCTGTAATGAAATACAATGGTCCTTTTATCAAGGGTTGATTTTATAAGCCGGGAATGCCTGGAATTTTCGGATTTTCCTCGTAATCAGTTAAAGCATCGTCGTAGCTAACCACATTGATGTGGTAGATGGAAAAGAAACCATTTTTCTTATCGTAGTCTACGTCACAAGGCAAGCACACTGATTTTGGAAAAAATTAGTCCCCGCAACTGATAGTGTCCTGAGCCGTTTGTAGCAATAACTAATCGTCATTTCACCAATTCGACTTTGACGGGTATTTTTCCCCTTTTTTAACCTGGCCACACTTCCGCCAAAATAGATGCATCGACCAAACCATCTGTACCAACAATCAAATTATTCTTTAAACACATACAAATTTAATACACATTTAAAATTCGCTCTGGCAACCCTCTTGACTAAATGGTTTTTTTATCTATTTTCGATTACATAAAAGTTATGGATTACCATTTTTTTCATCACTCTAAACCTCAAATAACTGTAATACAAATGTTGTGAAATTACCCTCAGAAGGCAGGCCGGTATTAACTTTCCACTAGGCGTTCATTTCTGTAAGACCTCTTTTCTCTTTCCTGATGGATGCGACAGCCGGATAAAGTACCAGATATCGACAGAACAGACGACAAACTGAAAGTGTATATAGATGCATTTGAAAAGCTGGAGAAAGCAGAAAAGAAAAAAGGAATACGTTGATATTTAGAGATTAAATTATTTCTCAGAAAGTCCTTATTCTTACTATAGTAAAAACCGGATCTTCCATAACAATAGTTAGTAAACCTACCAATTTAAAAGAAAAAATTTTTTTAGGACTAATTATTTTTTAATAGCTTCGGTTACCACCGATCACCAAAAAGACATCAGCTCTATTTGAATGATTCAATGTAAGTGTTTACCCATAGCATTTTCGCATAACATTTTAAACCTCATATAACCAAAGTTCACAACCTCTTTCATTATAATACCCACGTATTGATGCCAGTATTTTGCATTGTTGCAATTATCTGAGTTTATTGTCCTGACTGAACCGGCATGCATAGCGTGTCTTTGGCGGAGCTATGCTGCTGCGTTTCCCGTTCTCTGATTTCTTCCAGTGCATGAGTATACTGATTGTCTTACCTATAAAATGTTGTCTTATGAAAAATGGCATCTCCTATTTCTTTCATAGCAACCATTGCAGAGATGGTACTGCTAATTCTTCTAAAACCCTTTTCCGTGGCTGAATTACGCATAAATATCTTTCAGCCTTTTCTTTTACAAAATTAATATAGGCTATGGAAAATTTAAATGAATGCAACACTTGTAATTGCCATGTCAGGCATTCCGGTGAGCAGCAATCATCGGGGACGATACCCTCGAAAACCGTCAGGAGCGTACCTTCGGTCATATTGAGCATCCTGATTGCTTTTTTCCCGAAATGTCCTATGTGCTGGGCTGTTTATATGAGCATGTTCGGTAGCCTGGGATTGGCGAAGCTACCTTATATGAAATGGCTGCTGCCCGTAATGATGATCTTCCTGGCGATACATCTTTTCTTTTTGTATAAGCGGATAAGAGTGGCAGGATACCTGCCTTTCCTTATCAGCATGCTGGGTGCGGTTTTTATTATGAGCAGCCGCGCATTCTTCCCTGGCACACAATGGTCGCTGGTTGCGGGCGTTGGCATGATCCTGACAGGGTCTTTACTGAATAATTTCCCCAATGTATCCTTGAAACTTATTCACAAGAAACACAAAATTGCTTAACTATGGAAAAAAATGGCATAGGCGTTCGCCGCTCTATAATTGAAATTCAGAATGATTATGATGCAGGCATCAATAATGATCTGGAAAAACTAATGACAGCATGGGCGTATATTAAAGCGTTACCACCCACTGACCCTAACTCCTTTTTTGTGATAGGCGGGTATCACGGAGAACCATTTGCCGGGGAAGGCGCTACAAACCCGGAATGGTGGGGTGGCTACTGTAATCACCAGAATGTGCTTTTCCCCACCTGGCACAGGGTATATGTATACAAGCTGGAAAAAGCCCTGCAGACCACTCCTGGTTGTGAGGATGTAATGCAACCCTATTGGGATGAGACAGATTCCTATTCAACCACATATGGTATACCGCGTGCGCTTACAGTTCCGAAGTTTACATTCAAGGGAGAGTTCCCGCAGTGTTTGCGTGATAAGGGAATTGTACCTGATGATAATAATGCCATCGATAATCCACTGGCCTCATTTATATTCCCTAAAGAAATAACTGACCAGGTGAACAATGACGACTCAGTTTATAGCAAACCACAAGGTTACCAAACAGTAAGATACCCGCTGTCTGGCCTTGTGGGCACGCCGCAGGCCCAAGCCACTACTTACGAGTATAATGCTAATTTCTTTGATCCGAACGCCAATATTGCCTTGCTGAATGCGAATGTATTACAATGGCTTAATAATGTGACTTACTACATACCCGGATGTGGCCCAGGAGACGGGACAACACGACCGGCAGGTATAGCAAAGGCATTCAGTGATTGTCTTGACGCTCCTATTTATACGATATTTTCCAATACGCAATCTGCTGCTTATTATGGTAAAGGGTACACTGCACTGGAGCATCCGCACAACGATATTCATTTGGCAGTTGGTGGTTTTACTCTTCCTACCGGCATAAATAACGGAGGCTATGATGCATCTCAGCTACCGGACGCAAATGGTGATATGGGCGAGAATGATACGGCAGGACTGGATCCCATCTTCTTTTTTCACCACTGTAATATAGATCGTGTGTTTTGGTTATGGCAGCAAAAGCAGGGTTTTACAGAACGTTTTGACATCATCGAAGACCCCGCAGATCTGGGTACCTCAAATGGTTTCAATGGCGGTGCCGGACAAGGCCCTGCCAACGGGCAAACGGAGAATGAAACACTGACTATGACAACTGCGCTAAAACCGTTTATAAAAACAGATACTACCTATTTCACATCAGAAGATTGTATAAATATTGAATCACAGCTAAATTATACCTATACCGATGGCTCATTGTCGCAAAACGATGTTGTTGCGGCTGCAAGAGCTGCCAAGGCTGTTGATTCAAAGAGAAGCGATCTGCATCTCTATATTTCAGGGCTTAGCAGAGGAGGTATCAAAGGCTCTTTTATCGTTGGTGTGTATGCCACCAAGGGGGATGACAAAAGATATCTTGTCGGTTATCAGTCTGTACTGAGCCGCTGGGATGTTGGTGGTTGTGCTAATTGCCAGGCGCATCTGGGAATATCCGGAGCCGTTAGTCTGAATCAGTACACGGAGGAAGAGGTCAGCGGAATGAAATTTCATCTGGAGATTTTTGGCCGTGAGAAACAGAATACAGAACGCTTTAAACAGTTCAGAGCATTGGTTGCAGCAGATACGCCGCCTTATAAGCTGGAGGTAAGGTAGAATTCCTATTGATGAAAAAAAGAGGGCGTCTCAATGAAGTGAACCCGAAAAGTTAGACACTTTTTGGGGCACTTCACAAAAGGCTGATCTCCTCCCCAAAAACTGTAGCACTGAAAATTAGAAATTTCGGGGTAATTCTTCATAACTTAAAGGAGCAAATTGCCCATGAAAAAGACCAAATTTACTGAGGCTCAGATCGTATTTGCGATCAAACAATCCGAGACAGGGATATCCGTAGAGGAAATCTGCCGGAAATTAGGGATTAGTCAGGCTACATTTTACAACTGGAAAAAGAAGTATGGAGGCCTGGATCCATCCGAGCTACGGCGTTTAAAGCAATTGGAAGATGAAAATGCCAAGCTGAAGAAGATCGTAGCGGAGTTAAGTCTGGATAAGCAGATGCTGCAGGATGTGCTCAAAAAAAAGTATTAAGGCCAGCTCAAAAGCGAGAGCTGGCCCAATCCTTAAGCCAGATGTATAAGACTCCCATCCGTCAGTGCTGTCGTGTACTGATGATTCCTGCGTCGGTTTATTACTACAAATCTCACAGGAGGGAGGACCGCCCCTTACGGAAACGTATTAGGGAGATCGCTGATACGAGGATACGATATGGTTATCGTCGGATTCACACGCTTTTGCGTCGGGAGGGCTGGACAGACAACCATAAACGGACTTACCGGATATATAGGGAGGAGGGATTGAACCTTAGGAGTAAACGCCCCCGTCGGAACAAATCCGCAGCTCACCGGCTGGAGCGGCCATTGCTTACAGAATTATATCAATGCATATCAATGGATTTTGTATCAGACGCGCTCTATGACGGGAAAAAATTCCGATCGTTAACTGTAGTGGATAATTATAGTCGGGAATGCCTCGCTATCCACGTAGGAAAATCATTAAAAGGATACGATGTTGTAGGGGTGCTGGAGCAGCTGCGAATAGGTCAGGGAATTCTCCCTAAACGCATACAAACCGACAATGGCAGTGAGTTCATATCTAAAGAAATGGACAGATGGGCGTATCAGCATAAGGTTACAATGGATTATTCCCGTCCTGGTCGCCCGACTGATAATCCTTATGTGGAGTCCTTCAATGGGAGTTTCAGGGATGAATGCCTGAATGCCCATTGGTTCTTATCTTTGGAGGATGCTATGGAAAAAATTGAGACATGGAGGATTGAATACAACCAGTATCGCCCACATAGCTCTCTGAATGACATGACACCAGCGGAATTTGTTGAAGCATGCAAAAAAGAGGGTGTACAAAACGAAGGCCTACCGCTTATTTCTACCTCCAGTCAGATGACTTTTGTAACATCCAAACAGAACTCAACGGCATCAAAAAAGTCATCTGGCCGGACGCAGATTTTTAAGCAAAAAAACACCCCGAAATTCTAGTTCTGGGCGCTACTAAATTGGGGAGCACTTCATTACCCCGAAATTTCTAATTTTCAGTGCTACAGTTTTTGGGGAGGAGATCAAGGCGTCCTCTTTTTTTATGGAGTACTAAATTCAATGATGTGTTTTTCGTTTTTATAGTACAGCCAAAGGAAAAAGACTTTCTGCAATCGTTAAAGCAAACCTTGAGAACCACCCAGTCCGTGTAGTGGATAATGTGATCGAAAAGACAGACATCACCTATAACTATATTTCTTAACTTAGTAAAAGCCGGTTAACCTGTAACAATAGCCCTGATAAATTCTTACGAACTCAGCGGCGATGAAGTTCGGCATGCGATAACTAAATATGGAAATTTCGACGCTGTATTAAAAACAAATCCCAACGGAAATCCAACCGGAAACACTTATTCGGCAGCAGCAGAAATTGGCGCTGACCATTCCTGAAAAAATACGACGTATCCTGGAGGGTACAGGATATTTCCCTATTCATTTAATTTTTTTAACTCCGCAAGAAGAGATTGAAACTAACTTTATTAAAAAGCAAAATTGCGTTTCTATTCTGTAGTCTGGACTTTACAAATAATATTTAGTCAGAATTGATCTTTCAATATCCGCACAATGTGGTTGAATGCGTAGATTCCAACACATATATTTCATATCTTAGTAAAAGCTGATTAACCTGTATAAAGTACAGTAAGGAAATCGGAGTTATATAGAAGGAATTCGACTAAATGCTCAACTAAAAAAGAAAAACCTGCGACTAGCGCAGGTTTTAAAAGTTGTCTGTGATCCCGCTGGGACTCGAACCCAGGACCCATACATTAAAAGTGTATTGCTCTACCAACTGAGCTACGGAATCATTACCTTTTCTCTAAGGGAGTGCAAAGATAGAAAATAATTTATTTCTACCAAATATATAACCATATATTTTGCAAGCACTTAAAAAAAGAGCTTATCGTGTGGTTACAGTAAGTCCCGATCTGGCCTGTATTACAGGGGCTACACACTTAAAGCTCACCCGGTAAATATTATCGCCCCATTTCTGCCGGATACCCTGGTCTTCCATCGTTTGAAGGGTTACTTTTTCTACGGAGGCTTCCAGCTGACGGGCTGGATAAGACACCATAAAATCTCTGGAAGTAGTATGGATGACCAGCTTTCCCGGCTGAAGGATACTCACCGGATAACAGGTCATGAGGTGTTGGATGAAGGTACCGGCAGCTTTCAGAGACACCTGGTCTTCGATCTGTACAGAACGCCGGCGGTTGAGCCGGATGCTTCGCTTCCACTGCTCAATACCGGCTGCTTCCGGATAAGTAGCTGTCAGGTCCAGTGACAGCTGACTGTAGCCTGCGGCGGACTTATACTCCACCTGGGTGGCTTTATAACGGGGACCCGGTAATTGCGTATATCCGTTGACGTCAGGCAGGTTATGGTAATCGGAGCGGTTAAACCAGATATCGTAACGTTTATCACTGAAAGTACGGGCCGTATAGGTACCACGCCCCACATCGATGATGACAGGCAGACCGTCATAGTAAACGATATAGTTACCGACGTCGTTATGATTATGACTTTCGTCGTTGCTACCTCCTTTGGCTGCTACATAAAAGCCACTGACATTACCACCATGATCGCGGGCCACCATCACCTGCAGATCAGGCCACCAAACGTTTTGCGGCATCGGTAGTCCTTTGGGGGTTGCTTTCACTTCCTGTTGCAGGAAGAGGGAGAAGAAGTTACGGAAGAAATGATAGTTGCCGCCGAAGGTCCTGTCTTCCCGGAAATAATACGCGCCAAAACGCATCATATCCGTATCAGCGATCGCTTTACCAAAACGGTAGATCATCATACCGTCCATACCGGGCTGTGGGTCTGCGTCGGCAAAGTCCAGAAAATAACGTTCGCTGATCTGTGCCTGGTAGATAAACTGTCCCATTTTCCTCACTTTATCATCCTGGAAGACATAGTTAAAAGCATGATGGGTGGCCAGGTCCAGCAGCGAGATGTTGTCAAACAGCGAGGCTGCGGCTGCACCCCAGTAACCGGGTCCTTCGTCACAACCTCCGTCTGCGGGATAAGGGTCCAGGAAGTTGTCCAATGTCAGCAGTATATGCTGCACGGCGGATATCCGCTTGTGTTCATCCTTTTCGAGTAATAGTACGGCGTTGAGCCAGTTGGAGCAGATCCAGGGGTTCCAGTTATTGGGACGGCGACCGCTGCTGGCATTGCCCATCCAGCCATGATGTTTGGTCATCAGTGGCTGGAAGATACGTTTATCGGTTTCTTCGTATATGCGTTTCCGGATTTGCGGTGAAACAGCATCCAGCTGGTCTCCAACGTAATAATCCACCCAGGCGAGCAACGTGGCTGTTTCTGCAGAAAACAGCTCTACAAACGGAGAAGACACATCAGGCAGGCCCGCATAGTCTTTCCCTTTGGGCAAATGAGCCGAAGCTCCCCAGAAAGATTCTTCACAAACAGACCACACCCCGTTGATGATATCATCAGTGAAACGGCCTTTATGCTCCAATATTTCAGCGAGTAATAAAGTGGCCAATGCCTCCCGTTTACGGTTGGCAATCGCCTGATAATCGCTGCGGTTACCGGTTCGCACGATCAGCAGAGAAGTGGTGGCCGGTATGCCGGGCCATTCATAATGCAGATACCCGGTTGCTTTTTTAATGATAGCGGCTGCCTGTTCCCGATCTATAGCTGCCCAGGCAGCATCACCGGCAGGTGGAAAAGGGGTCCAGGAGGTACGCGGTATCAACAGCCGTTCCAGCTGCGTGGTGGTGTATTTCCCACTCAGGAGATGCTGTGCTGCTGCCTGCAGTGAGATCATACAACTCAGCAACAGCCCTATTGTCCAGCAAAAAAAATTACGCATAAAACATCAGTAAGTACGGTGAGTAAGACGGTACAAGTCAGAGGGAACAAATGGATGCTGCTGCCATAAAGTGGCAAATCCGGCCTCCGGATACCTATCGGCGGCCCTCACGGTCAGCGCTGTAAAACTATCCGGGTTCAGCGGTTTGATCTGCTGGTAGGTCCATTTCTTTTGGCCTGCGGCATAAGGCAGCATCCACCGGAACGCTTGCTCCAGGCTCTTTTGAGCCGGGCTTTCATAATGCCACAGGTCAATAGCTGTATTTTCCGCCAGCAGGGCCAGCTGCACAAATCCTTCCAGGTTCATCTGCGAATAGTTCCATGACAGTGTCCTGGCCAGCTCCAGTGGCTGGCGGCCATCCGGGGTCAGCTGACGGTCTATCCGCTGTTTCGTTTGTCCGTTCAGGATAGTCGCGGCCAGTTCACGCTGTTCTGTAAACAATGCCATCACTACCGCCTGCACATCGTACCAGGTGCCGTGATTGTTGAGCTGACGGGCTTCATCCAGCCCAATGGGACTGGTACGCATCCATTCCAGAAAACGGCGGTACCAGGACTGTATACCGGCATAGTCGTCTGTTGTCAGCTCCGGCGCAGCTTTCAACAGCTGAATACCATCCACCAGCATAGCGGTATTATGTGTATCTATGAGCCCTATCCCCCGCCCTTCCGTAATACCTGGTATGGCCTGACCGTAGTTGAGATGCGGATTCATCAGCGTAGCGCTGTCCAGAAACCAGGCTCGCAGCAGTTTTACGGCATGTGCCGCATAACGGGATTCCCCTGTGAAATACCAGGTTACACCCAACGTATATACGTCCCGGCACAAAGCATTGTAATATTCCGCGTCCTGTATATCGAATCTTTCGGGATTAACAACACCATCCCGGCGTACATAGGGCAATCCATCCGGCTTGGTGGAATCAGGCCACCAGTAAGGGCCTACACTCATATAGTCGTGTACGTTACCACTGGGTGGCAGTTTCTTTTTAAATGTAACGGAATAAATCCCATGCTGTAAAGTTTTCTCGGCTGTTGCCTGCAAACCTTTGAGAGCCGCCAGCAGTCCGCTATCCCCTAACTGCAGTTTTATTTTATTCGCCTCCAGGGTGGCTGATTTCAGTAAAAACGTTTGCACATCAATGCCACCAGCCGGGTGAACAAACTGCTGCGCCACCGCTCCCAACCCCGCCAGCAACAGACATATGGAGAGAAGATATTTCATATGTGGAATTTTTAAAAAATGCGAATGATGAACCTGAGGGTTCATCATTCGCATAATAGGTTGATCTTACTTCAGCGTATAACGTTTGATACTGATCCTGGCGGATTGCCCGATATTATCAACTTTATTGATGAAGATATAGGCGCGGTATTTACCATCACCGGTTTCCACCCACACACCGGCTTCTTCTTTCAGCCCCAGTGCAAAATCCGGAGAGGTAGACATATCCAGCTTTTCGAAGTCGGGATCATCTACGAAGGTAGTGCCGTATTTCAGACCCGCCAGATGGAAGTCCTGTACGTTCCAGGCTTTGCTCAGTTTCGTATCCCTGTTAACGTTAGCTGGTAATGTAACACCTGGCAGATAGTCTTTAGGCGCAGCAGGCGCTACCAGCGCATGTCCAAACTGTACAGACAAACTACGATACAGATATACCAGGTCTATCTTTCCGGGATTGGCAGCAGCCTCTGTAGCATTATACAACGCCATATCTGCGATAGACAGATAACACTTGTCGTTGTTGGTAGGAATGAGGTTCAGCTTCATGTCCATTTTGGCAATGGTATAAGGCCCCATCTCATAAGTTATTGTCTCTCCATTGCTGCTGGTAGCGCTAAAGGTGAACTTCACCGTTTTACCTCTTGCTTCTTCCGGTATTCTGTAAAAATAACGGAGGGTTACCGCATTGGTGTCTTTGGTGAAGGTTGTCACATTCATCCCTTCTTTTGTAACAGAGCGGGCACCAACACCTACCGGCACATCCACCCCGCTGCCGTTGGTATAAAAAGAGCTGTCCTGCAGATAGGTGGCAGAATTGGGCAGATCACCGGTTTTCACCTGGACACCCGGAATGGATGCCACTACCTGTGCAGACACCAGCTTGCCTTTGGATGCAGGAATAGCGATAGCATAGGCAAATTCTATATTCAATCCTACGATATTAGGTCCCAGCGAGCGTTTGATACAATCGTTCTGCAGCTCATTTTTAGGCGTAGGCACACTATAATCCTTGTTCTTCGTACAGGCCGTCATCAGTAGCAGGGAAGCGAAGAACAGCGGGATATATGAAAAATGTTTACCAGTCATAATACGTGTTTTAAAATACAACTCACTTTTGCACGGTGATAATAACGGTATAAGTCTTTCTTACCTGCCGGTTGCCGGAAACCACGGTATATTTTTTCGGGTTTGCCAGATCAGAGAAGTCAACTTTACCGGTGATCTTTGGGTCCAGTTTAGCATCGGTAACGAGGGTGAACTGTGGCCACAGGTTCTTCAGGTCTGTACCAAACAGCACTTCCTGCTGAATGGTGCAGGCAACGGTATCAATCACCGGTGCTTTGGAGCGTACCGTCTGGAAATCGGCGCCCAGCAACTCAAAATTGCTGACATAACATTCCGCACGGGCAGTGATCAGCAGGCCGTCTTCATCTACCGGGGTCTCTTTTTTGCAGCTGCTCCAAACCAATGCTGTCATCAGCAGGATACAGTTTATGATGGCATATTTTTTCATCGCTTGTTGTTTTTTTGTTAGATAGATAATCACTACATCCACGGCGTGTTCTGTGTCAGGTTGGGGTTGCGGTCACGCTCACTCTGCGGTATTTTGAAGATGTAACACTGCGCTATATCCCTGTCCGTAGCATTCTGGAAGTAGCGCTGTGCCTGCGCACCCCAGGTGTCCATACGCCATACGCCGGGGCCTCCGGGTGGGTTCCAGTTTTTCTCCAGGGTTCTCCAGCGACGTACATCAAACGGGCGCAGACCTTCTCCCAGCAATTCTACGATACGCTCTTGTTCGATGGCACTAAAGAAGGATACTTTATCAGCGGTTTTACCACCAGCCAGTGGCGGAAGGTTACCACGGCGACGCACCCTGTTCACCAGCGCGATCGCATCGGCCTGCGGGCCATATGCTTCATTGGAAGCTTCAGCATACATCAGGAAAACATCTGCCAGGCGCATTACCGGGAAACTGTAGTCCCCATCACTACGGCCCTGTCCGGCGTAGTTGCGCAAAAATTTGCGGAACACATAACCGGAGTTGGTACCATCCGTATTATACGAAAGGAAAGTAGTACCGTCTATCACGATAGGCTGTGCCCATGTTTTATAGATATAAGGTACCCAACCGGTAGATTTAAGAGAGGCCATACCAACACTCACTTCATAATCCCACATAATGGAAGCCTTCATACGATAATCGCGGTTGGCGTAGCTGGCCGGATTAACGGCGGAATTCAGTTTAGTCCTGGCACCCGTTACAGTAGAGGGATTGGTAGGTATCAGCTTCGGTGCAAAATCGCCGGTAACAGTAGACTGGTACCTGTCGGCAATTTCATAACGCGGCGTTATCCAGCACTGGGAGCCTTCATGGGAGCGGCCTGCAAAATCACGCATCAGTTCTTCTCCCTGGAAAGTACCAGTACCACCATGTGCAAAGGCCATGACCATTTCACCATCACCATTCGCTGCCGGTGTAAACAGGTAATAATAGTTGGGAAGTTTTTCTGCTTTGCCCAGGGTATCGCATTCACCGGGTGCTCCGCCACGGAAAAGGTCCAGACCATAATCATTGATTACATGTTTAAAGTCTTCTGCAGCGGCCTGATAGGCAGCGGTAGCCGCAGCCGTGCTGGGTTTGAATGTGCTCAGCTCCGGCCAGCCGTTTTTGTTCCAGCATGCCCAGTACAGCTGCAACTTGCCACGAAAAGCTAGGGCAGCGGGTTTGGCGGCACGTCCCATCTGATCAGATTTGGCAGGCAGTTTATCAAAAGCATAGGTAAAATCAGCCATGATGGAGTCTTTTATCTGCGCAATGGGCATACGGGCCAGTGAGGCCACTTCATCATTGGAGGTCACACTGTGGCCCAGGTAAGGCACATCTCCCCACATGGAGATAAGACGGAAATAAACCATGCCACGCAGCAGTCTTGCTTCGGCCAGGATACGCTCCAGTTTGGGCACAGACACATTGGTGCCGGTAGCCAGCATTCTGTTGACATTATCGATCACATAGTTGGTACGGTTCACTCCTCCGTAGAGGTATTTATACATAGCGTCAAACTGCTGCCCAAAACCGGAAGGGCTATAACCGGTAGAACCGGTGTTCACCACATAGGCACCGCCATGCTGCAAATCGTTACTAACAGTGCTGGTACCTCTGGTCCTTACATATTCTCCCTGACCATCAAAATAATAATCCCGGTCAAAGAGTGGTCTTACGTCTGCATAAGCACCCATGATGCCGGCAAGCGCATCGGCATCTGTTTTCCAGAAAACGTTTTCACCCACTTCTGTAGTAGAAGGCTGGTTCAGCAGATTTTTGGTACAGCTGCCGCCCATCACTACAAAGCTTGTAAGAGCAGCTATTAAACGTATCGTTGATGTTGTTTTTTTCATGATTACAGCTTTAGAGTCCCACATTAACACCAATGGAATAGGATTTATTCAGCGGATAGGCATTGCTTCTGTTACCAGTCTGTTCAGGATCAAGACCCCGGAAAGAAGTAAGCGTAGCAATGTTTTCAGCAGACCCGTAAATACGGAAACTGTTGATACCGATCCGTTTGATCAGACTAAGCGGAAGCATATAACCCAGCTGAATATTTTTCAGACGCAGGTAGGCAAGGTTGTCCAGCCAGAAGGTAGATTCTTCTCTGTTACCACCGGGACCGCCTATACGAGGCCATCCACCGTCCCTGTTTTCTACAGACCATGGATTAGTCCAGTGTGACCAGGAAGCCGCATAGCGGCTGGCAGAGAAGTTTACATCGTTGTAGTTGTTGAGCCAGAAATCTTTACGACCGGCAGAACCCTGCAACAGAAAAGCCAGGTCAATTCCTTTCCAGGAGGCGTTGAAGCCCATAGCAAAGTTGGTGGTAGGTCTGTCGCGTTGTACGTTGGGATAAGCGACTTTATCGTTGTCATCTATTCTACCGTCACCATTCACGTCTTTACGCAGAATATCCCCCGGGGAAGCACCTTGCGGGGTATTGTTGTATATATCCTGCCAGGTTTGTGCGATGCCCTTATCCTGATAGGCATACAGGAAGTGATAAGGCATATTCAGGAAAGTGTAGCCACGGCCCAGGTACTCGTTCCATTTTTCGAGGGAGGTCCTGTTGTAGGAAGCGTTGAGGTTTACGCCGTAACGTACCGGCCCGAAATGGTCTGACCAGTTGAGGTTCAGCTCTACGCCCTTATTGCGCAGGTTCCCGATATTTTTGCGCGGAGCTGCATAAGCGCCGCTCAGCAGGATAGACATATCGGAAGGTCTTACCATGCCGGTAGTAAGTCTGTTATAGTAATCCAGTTCCGCATTGAGGCGGCCATCCAGGAAACTCAGGTCCAGACCGAGGTTAAAGACTGCCGTGTTTTCCCAGGTGAAGTCAGGGTTGATCATTTTACGGTATACGAGCCCTTTGGCGATGGCGGCATCAACGTAGTAATGGCTGCCATACAAGGTGGACTGCTGTTCATAACGGCCTACGCCACTGTTGTTGCCCAGCTGTCCGTAGGAAGCACGGAATTTACCGCTGGTGAGGTATTTACTGAGGAAAGGTTTGAGGAAACTTTCTTCTGTAAAGCGCCATCCCAGCGCCACAGAGGGGAAGAAGCCGTACTGGTGTCCGGGCAGGAATTTCGAAGAACCATCATAGCGGAAGTTGGCCTCAAACAGATAACGATCAAAGGCGGTGTAGTTAATACGGCCGATATAGGAACGTAGTCCTTCCGTAGAGCTACCGCCGCTGGTACCCTGTATGGTGGTGAGGGCAGCATCTACTTCATGTAAACCGGGGAACAGCCTGTCATTGCGGGAGGAGCCCTGGAAACGGTCGTACCAGTATTCTTCGCTGTACACCCCTGTTACCGTCAGATCGTGGTGGGTGCCAAAAGCTTTGTGATAGGTCAGGCGTCCGTTCAGCATGGTTTTGTAACCGGTAGCGGTATTATTGGAAACACCGGCATTATCGCCTACGTATACACGGCTGCCGTTTATACCCGACTGGAAGTTGAAAGCGGTGGCCGGTGTGGCAGCAGAATAGGCAAACTGATTGTAGTAATTGAGTGAATAATCTACCCGGCCGGTCAGTCCTGTGATGGGTGTCCAGTCCAGATAAACGTTTGCATTTGCTTCCTGGCGGTTTTGACGGTTGAGGGAGTTGGTATACACCACATAAGGGTTATAGGCCTGCGGATCTTCTCCATAGGCCATTACGCCGCCGAATTTACCAGTAACGGGATCGTAGGGTGTAATACCGGCGATGGCATAACGCATATCAAAGCCCGCGGTGTTGGTAGAAGAAGTATCGGTGAAACCGTCTTCCAGTGCGTAGGTGAATTTAGACCAGTTGCCATTAAAGCGGATACCGGTGTTCATGTTCCTACGCAGTTTATAGTCGTAGTTAAAGCGTGCGTTGTAGCGGGTATAGTCGTTGTTGATCTGTAAACCTTTCTCATCCTGTACGCCAATAGAGAGGTAGAAGTTAGAGACATCATTGCCTCCGGAAGCGGAAAGGTTATAGTTCTGAGAGGTACCGGTGCGCATGATGATATCCCACCAGTTGGTATTGGGATAACGCAGCGGGTCTATCATGCCCATGGCCATCCACTGGTCGATGGTACCGTCTTTGAAGGTGAGGTTGTCGCGCAGGGTGCCCACCTGTCCCAGACGTTGTTCCAGTGTGAGAGCGCGGGGATAGTTGGCCATGAAATCGTATGCTTTCGTTGGCTTTTGAATACCATAGGTCCCGTTGAAATTGAGCGCTGTTTTTTTCTGGCCTTTGCCTGATTTGGTGGTGATCAGGATAACGCCGTTGGCTGCACGGGAACCGTATACGGAGGCCGAGGTAGCATCTTTAAGTACGGAGATACTTTCTATGTCGTTCATGTTGATACGGTTGATGTCCACGTCGGGCATACCGTCCACTACGATGAGGGGGTTGGCGTTGTTGACAGTGCCCAGGCCGCGGATAACGAGGCTGGCGCTGTTTCTGCCGGCCATGCCGGACGACTGTACGGCAGATAGGCCGGGTACCAGTCCGGAGAGTGCGGAGGACGCGTTGGGTAGTGCGCGACTGGTTATTTTTTCATCTACTTTGATGGCGGAGACGGCGCCTACCAGGTTGACTTTCCGTTGGGTACCGTATCCTACGACCACTACTTCTCCCAATGCTTTCTGGTCGGTGGTGAGGGTGATGTTGACTGTTTTTTGTCCGGCGTAGGCCACTTGTTGTTTCACAAAGCCCATGGAGCTGAATTCCAGTGTGCCGTTTTTAGCGGTGGTTTTCAATGTGAATTTACCTTCCGGGTCTGTTACTGAGCCGGCGGCGGTACCTTTCAGTGTAACGGTTACCCCTGGCAATGCCTGGCCTTTCTCATCTTTTACAACACCGGTAATAAAGTGCTGTTCATCCTGAGGCGTCTGAAAGGCAGCCAGTGTGGCGGAGGTGTGGGCTGCAGCCCCACCGGCGTAAAAGAGCGCGGTAGTGGCCATGATAGCCACAGCGCACCATCTGACGCAGTCGTTACGGGATGTTCGGTAACGTGGTGATTGATTATTCATAATTGGAATTTGTTTAATCTGTATAAGGGACATAGCACTCCCAGGCCGGTGTATATCCGGCTATTGAAAGCAAACGTTTGCATTCAAACTGTTGATTTTTTATTGATCCTCTTTTCTTTTCTGCGTGTAACTGATACCCTTAATAGTGGCTGATATAATGCTGGTTGTTTTAAATGATGATTACAAAATGTCCTGTTAAGCCTTGTCAGGTCTGAGACTGGCTGTTTTATTCTGGTTGATATAGATTTTTTAAGTGTACTGCATACACCCTACTCTTTCAGTGAACGTGGCTGTGTTTTTTCAAAAATATAAAAAACAATCGATTGTAATAATTTTATTTTTAAGCTTGAACAATTGACAGAATACTTATTAGAAAATATCTGATATAGGCGCCAGGCTTACAAGATAGGAAAAAGAAAATAACAAGCAACAAAAAAAATTACAGGAAATTCAGGAGGAATAACGGTAAAGAATACACGTTATGCATACGTTTGCAGAAAAACGGTAAAAACGCCATTGGTAAACGTATAAAAAACAAGGAGTGATACCTGTAAAAACAGCCAACGCCTTCACTTCCACGATGATGATTTAGCGAGCCGCCTCCTGCCGGCATTTCCGCTTCAGGAAAGCCAACGCCTTCACTTCCACAGTGGTGATTTAGCGAAGCACCTCCTGCCCTGCCGGCATTTCCGCTTCAGGAAACAAAGTATCCATATTTTCAAAACGTGTATGCAAATGCAAACGCATGGCGGTACGGAATGCATCAGCAGTACCACATTTCAGGATCTCCAGCAGTGCTTGATGCGAAATGATCTGTTTTACCTTCCAGTCATCCCGGCGCGGCGCATACGTGGCAAATAAAGTATTGAGCAGGTTTTGAAAAGCGTACAACGACTTGTTGCCGGACATCTTGTATAATGTACTGTGAAAGCGTATATCCAGCTTCGTGAGCAACTCAGCATCTTCCGCAAGATTTTCTTCTTCAACGATCCGCTGCAAATCATCCAGATAACGGTCTGTCTTATGCAGGAATAAAAAATCAGCCATGCCGATCTCCAGCATCAGCCGCACCTCATACAGATCTTTCAGCGCATCCTTGTCCAATGTGCCGGATGCCAGGATCGTTTTAAAACCGTAAAAGATATTCGGTGATGTCAGTACTGTACCCCGCTTACGCTTCGTTTCAATAAACCCCAGGATACGCAAGCGGCTCAACGCTTCCCGCAACACCACCCTGCTCACGCCGAGTATATCTGCCAGCTCATTCTCCTTGGGCAATGCATCGCCCACTTTATAACCTTTTTCGGAGATATATTTCAGTATTTTCCTTTCAATTTGCTCTGCCAGGGTAAGATCCTTCTGCATCGATACGGTGATATTTATGGTTTTTAACTGTTCTTAAATATAACCCTTGTGGCGCTTATTATGAGCACAAACAGTCAAAAAGCAGTATCCCGGCTGCCTGAAAAGACAACTCAAAAGCGGGGAATTGTGGACAGCGTACTGTGAAATAATTGCATCAATTCATGTTCATCAACCTTTATAAAACATTCATTATCAGACCATTAATTTTCGGCATGTTTTTATCGCGTTTCTTTAAAAAACATGTTTTTATGAAACGTAATCGTCACGGGAAGACTTCCAAATCCCATCGGGATATGCCCAGATATCAGGAAAATGAGGAACGGTCAGCTAACCAGACTCAAGGTCAATCTGAACAAAACAGAGAGCAGACCAACGAACCTATAAAGAAACACGGTGAACACCGTAAAGGAAAATAAGATCCATTCAAAGAAAAACGGTCCGGATAATCCGGACCGTTTTTTATTTACCGTTATTCAGCTTCACATCCAGCAACTTCATAAAATAGCCCCCCACCACGCTTCTTGCCTGGAAGCCGACTTTTTTGCCGTTGGTGGTTTCATGCCAGTCGCTTAGCGGAACCCGTGTAGGCGTTTCGGTTATATACCGGTAAAGCGGTTGTACAAATGCATTAAAGTCTTTGGCCATCACTGCAGTCCACATAATCCAGTCAGATTTGGTATAGGTCTTCCTGCTATCGAGCGGAAGGCCGTATGGCTGCTGACGGGCCAGGTAATAGTCTGTTTCCTTTTTATAAACAGTAGCCGGAAAAAGATGAAAACCAAGCACCTGGTCCCAAACCAGGTTATACTTCTGACTCCAGGTGGCCGGTTTACCAAAAGCCAGTACATAATGATCTCCATCATCTGCCAGCTGTATCCATCTGGCTGCCATCTCCCGGGCACTATTATCATAACGTTTAGCCGTTGCCGTTTCCCCCAGCATCCCTGCCAGCATCGCATAGGATTTAAGTCCCATAATCGCTTTCAGCGAGAGATTAGCATTGCGGGCCAGATGTCCTGCAAAATCATCAGTACACAACTGATTGGCAGGATCAAAACCTTCTTTCAGCAAATAAGCAGCCCAGGTACCCAGTGTTTTCCAATGTGCTTTGGCATAGCTGGCATTGCCTTCTGCTACAGCAATGGCGCCGGCCAGAATCAGCATATTGCCGGATTCTTCCACCGGCATATCTTCTCCATACACCTGCCCGTTGGCATGCGGGTACGTACCCAGGTCATGCGCTGCAAATGGTTGCATAAACCGTCCGCTTTCTGAATACTGAAAGATGCCCGTCATCATACCTTTGAGCAGATCAGGGTTATACAACAGGAACAACGGTGCAGACGGATATGTTACATCCACGGTATTAATACAACCATTACTGAAATTTTCCTTTGAGAGAAACAACAGCTCTCCGGCAGGACCTCTTACCAGTTTATGAGCTGATACACTCTGCCGGTAAGCCAGTTCACACAGCGCAGCATACTGCTCACCGCCGGCTGCCACGGCATCATCATGCAGTTCTTTATTGAACGCTTCGCAGCGTTGCAGCACCGTAGCATATTCTTTCCATGCTGCATTCAGCTCCCCTTCTATCGTTTTGGCAGGCGAATTTTTCCACCATGCTTTAAGGTTAGTATTAAAATACTGAATAGCATAAAGGTCATCATACCCCAGCAGAAACACCTGTTCCTTTGGCTCCGGCCCTACCATTCCCAGCGATACGATATTACTCAGCAGCTGCTGTTTATCACCTTTCACCATTGCAGGCTGTTTCTTCACAAAAGACAGTATCGCATCTTCAGCGTTGCTGATGTACTGTATTGGCCGGGAAGCAGCCGGACAAGCAACGTACATATATCCCCAGTCGATACGCAAATCATCTCCCTTTTTCTTCAACACAGGCTGTAACACAGTCCCAGCCTTCATCATAGAAAGCTGACCGGAAACATATCTTTTAGCAGTCACGGGTTGTGAAGGCCCGTTGACAGCAATATCGGTAGAGGCTCCGAAATACACTTCCACCGCATGTTTGGCATTGTCAGTGGCATTCACGCAGTAAGAAATATAAGATACCGGCCTTGACATCAGCATCAGGTCACGAATGAGCAAGGGCGAAGTAAAAGTGAGCGTGACAGCTGCCTTACCACACTGGAACTGATAAACCGTCTGCGTTGTACGGATACTGACGGCTGTTTGACGAGCCGGCAGCACTCCGGTATCATCCAAACCATTGAGTGCCCCCAGTACCCTGTAGGTGACACCATCCACTTTCACCAGGCCAACCAGGGCCTGCTCTTTACCAGTCCAATGTACGGTGGAAGCCTGATGAAGGGTATCAGTAGCAGACCAGATACTGAAATAAGGGTCGTGGGTTACCAGCGGGTAAGCAGGCGCCTGTTGCTGAGCCACCGCCTGATACCACAGGCTCCCTAAGCATAATATTGCCAGGACTCTTTTCATAACGTGAATTTTAAGCGTATTTTATACGGTTATGAAAACTAGTAACTTTTATAGGATTATTTGAGAAAAATGATGAATGGTGTGTACAAAAGAACAAAGGTGTGAAGCAATGACATGGCAGTGAGCGAACAAACAACAGAAATCTCTGCAGATAAACGCATAAAAAAACGCAGACCCTGCAAACGCCTTGGAGGCCCTGAGAAGCCTTTTTAGTACGTTATTCGGATCTGCGCGTATCTTTAATAATCACTTTCTGATATTCAGGAGCGCAAATTTAAACAATTAAAATAGATTTTCAACTAAAACCAGATAAACCACTGGGGTTGCCACCGGATGAGGCTGGCGATTGCCCATATGATAACCGCCAGACCCAGACTGCCCAATGCCTTGCGGTTTTTCCATGAATAACCCAGCAACACTGGTATCTCCCAATATTTAATGACTACATATACCAGCAGGCCATACAACCCAATCCAGTTGAGCATTGGAATAGACAGCTGTCCACCGGCCAGCACGCAGGCACACAGCCATCCTACAGTGATCAGCTGCAGCCAGATAAAATTGCGTGTGCCACAGCGGGTCACTTCTTCTATCGACAGAAACAGCAGCAGGCACCCTACCACCACCGACAACGTAATCAGTACCGGCGGTTGTGCAGGCGGTAACACTACCAGCACCAGCCAAACCAGCAGCGCAATGGCTGCATATACGGTCATACTTCTTTCCGACCTGTAGACTGTTATCGGAAAAGGCAGTAGCATCCGCACCAGTATCCGGTGCATATAAACCATCGGTGGCAGTGTAAACAATGCGATCTGCGCTGGCACAATCACCTCATAAGCATACCAGGGCTCAGGCAAACGAAACATCAGCCATACCACTGCCAGCGTGGTAGCCAGTGCAGGCAGCCCCACCTTCAGCATCGCCTCACCAGGCGGGCGCCGAAGATCCAGACAGTCTTTGATTTCGTTAAAATAATATTTGATCAGGTAATGCCGGCTGAGAAGAGCCGTTAACTGTGCCCACAAAGTAAACAACGACACATGTATGATGATGGTCCGTAACACCAGGTCCGGTATTGCCGCGCCCCAGTAAATGCCGGCTATACTCAACAGCAGCATTTCCCAGGTTACCATCAACGGAGAAAAAAGCCGGTCAAACACCGGCCTTAACAGGCGGTACAGCCACCCGAAGATCTTATTCCAGTAGCGGCTCAGTAAGTGTATCAGCGAATAAGCAGCTATCAGTGCCGCCAGCCCTAACAGCATCCGGGAAGTGGTCAGCACCCCCCTCAGCGCCTGCAGCCTTGAAGGTTTTTTAACCGTATAAACCAGTTCTGTATTATTCAGCAGTTCCCGGGCCAGTATGCCCGCATCGGCCTGCCCTATAACAGGCAGCTCCTGCCGGTGATGCTGCCAGAAACTATCGGCCACCGGCTGTCCCGCATAGGTTTGTAAAGTACCGTACTGATAAAGTAATTTCTTTTGAGAGGTAGAGAGGCCCGACAGGGTTTGAGCCAGTTGTAACTGTGATTTATGTGATGGGTCTGATGTTAACTGTGATGTTTGTGATGGGCCTGATGCTCCTGATGAACAAAGAAGGAACCAAAGAAGGGTTAAAAGATACATTCAACGGTGATTTATGTGATGATACTGATTCTCCTGATAAACGGAAATAAAGCCGGATTGGGAATCAGAAAGAGCCACCGGAATATAGGCGGCTCTTTATCATCATGCAAAGTAAAATATAAAATGCAATTTTTTGTCTTTCTTCGCTCCTTTCTTCACTTCCATCTTTGCTCTCTTCTCCGCTTATCAGGAGCATCAGTATCATCACACTAATCACAGTTACAGTTTAAGTCGCGGTCCTCTATGGCTTTCAGTTTTCCGCCGTTGACACTGTATTCCAGCTTAAGCGTGTATCCGCCGCCGCCTTCCACAAAATCCACTTTCAGCGGATGCCAGCCTTTTTCCAGGGCTATCTGGCCGCTCTTTTGCAGCGGGGCATGCCAGCCGTCGTTGTTGACTACTTCCTTACCACCGATATAAAGTCTGCCACCATCATCGCAGGTGAGGAAAAAACTGTAGATGGCTGTTTCAGGAACATAAACAAATCCCTGTAAACGGGCGCCGAAAGCAGCTCCATGCCCCAGCCCTTCGGGGATGATCACATTGGGTACCCGCATAGTGCTGTCAGCAGTGGCTTTGATCTTAGTGGTGGTTCTGAAGGCACCTTTGAAATAATCCAGTCGCAGCCCCTGTTTGGTAGGATGGGTCGTTACTGGTTTGATATAGGATTCCTTGCGGTAGCGAAGTGTATAGATATCACCCCGGTTGCCTGCCGGACTGAAAGCCGCCAGCCTGATGGTTTGCGGCGTCGTGATGGACAAAGATGCCGGCAGTATAGGTGATTGCATACCCGGGATGGAACCATCCGTAGTATAACGTATAGTCATTCCGGTTAAAGGTGCTTTTACCGCCAGGGTACCCTGATCAACAAACACATTATCCTCTGTAAAACCGTCCAGGTCGGGCAGCCGGTAATGTACACCCAGCTGGTCCAGACGGGCATACTGTACGTTTAGCCGTTGGAGGTAGTTGTCATAGTCCTTTTTATGTGTCCACAATACCTCTGCCAGCGCGGTCATGCGGGGCATGAACATATAATCGGCCCTTTTTTCTGAAGGGATATATTCTGTCCAGATATTGGCCTGGGCGCCCATAATAGATTTGGCTTCCTCTGTAGTAAGACCTTTGGGCACCGGCTCAAAGTGATACACATTACCGATGGAGTTACGATCGGGGGTGGCATCAAAGTAAAGCGGATTGCCGGGAGTCATGATCACCTGGTTGCCATGGCGGGCAGCTTTTACAGGAGCATCCGGTACCCAGGCGCGCCAGTACATCAGAATGGCAGTAGGACTGATACCGCCTTCCAGGATCTCATCCCAGCCGATGAGGACTTTCCCTTTGGAATGGAAAAACCGCTCCATTCTCTTCACAAAATAACTTTGCAGTTCCTCTACGCTTTTCAGGTTGTTGGCCTTCATCACTTCGGTGCAGGCCGGAGACGCAGCCCAGCTGGTTTTCTCCACTTCGTCGGCACCCAGGTGCAGGTATTTGGAAGGGAACAAGGTGGCTATCTCTGTGAAGACATCTTCCGCAAAACGGAAAGTGGTTTCGTTACAAGGGCAGATGGGCGTGGAGAAATCCTTGCCCCATCCGGATTTACCATCGCAGGTGAGGAAGGGATAAGTACGAATGGCTGCCATCATATGACCCGGCATATCAATTTCCGGGATGATTTCCACGTGGCGTGCAGCGGCATAGGCGATGATGTCCTTCATCTGGGCCTGTGTATAAAAGCCACCGTAAAGGGTTTTACCATCCCGCTGAATGATATGTTCCTTGTCAATCTCCATATCGGGATTGTCTTTGGCCTTCTCCATACATACGGAGTCCTGGTTGTTAAACTCTCTCCAGGCGCCTTTTTCGGTGAGCAGTGGATATTTTTTGATCTCTATGCGCCAGCCCTGGTCGTCGGTAAGGTGGAGGTGCAGCTTATTCATTTTGTAGAGGGCCAGCAGATCGATGAATTTCTTCAGATAGCTGACAGAGAAAAAGTGGCGGGCCACATCGAGGTGCATGCCACGCCAGCCGTATACCGGATGATCATTGAGTTGCATGGCCGGGATGCTCAGTACACGCAGACTGCCGGTACTGTGGCCTTCAATGGCAGACGGCATCAGCTGCCGTAATGTGGCAATGGCCCTGAAAAAGCCGGCCGGAGCTTTGGCACCGATCTGCAGCTGCTTTGGGCTCACTGTCATTGTGTAGTCTTCCTCTCCGGCGAGGGTAAGATCCTGTTTTAAAACGATTGCATTACCGGAAGTATTAGCAGCAGTGGTTTTGAGGGTAGTTCCGATACCCTGGCGTACCAACGATTGCAGCTGCGCCACCTCATTGCTGAAAAGGCGGGCATTCGCGGGCAAGACCAGCCTGGTACTGCCGGTGATCGTAAACGATCCCTCCATCGGGACCAGCTGTTGCGGGTAGGGAACAATCGGATAACGTAGATCCTGTGCATGGGCAGCAGTGCCAAGCCCCATGCCTAACGCCAGTGACAGCGTCAGTGCGAAAACTCTTCTCATAAAATTTTCTTGTTATAGCATGATTTCCAACGAAGCAAACCTAACAAGAAAAGTATCGGCATCCTAATGGGATATTCCCATTTTCGGGTTTTATTTTAGACAAACTGCCCGATTTTCAGCCGCTCAAAGAACGCCTGCTCTCCTATTTCTCTTACTTCTCCCGGCTGCATATCTCCCAGTTCGATATCTTCTATAGACACCCGGATCAGCCGCTGGCAACGGTGATGGATGGCGCCCACCATTTTACGGACCTGATGATATTTACCTTCGGTGAGTGTGATAAGCAGCCAGGTATGGGGCGCTTTGTCTGGTGGCTCCGATGGGCGGGGCTGCAGTCCGGCTGGTTTGGCGACGATGACGGCACGGGTGGGCGCAGCCAGGTAATGCGTATCTTCCGCCACCAGGATGCGCACACCGGCCTGCAGACGCTGCAGGGTTTCCGGCAGCATATGCCCTTTGGCTCTTACCAGGTAGGTGCGTTCATGCGAACGCTCTCCTTCAAACAACAAACGGGTCACCTTCTGATTGGTCGTCAGCAGCAACAGTCCTTCCGAATGGTTGTCCAGCCGGCCGATGGCATGTGTTCCTTTGGGAAATTGAAAATCCAGGTCTCCCAGCAGATTTACCTTGTCCCTGTCGGGGCTGATAAACTGTGAGACCATTTTATACGGTTTGTAGACAAGAAAATAACGATGATCCATGATGCGGCTGCAAAATAGGTACATTTCAGCGGAATTTCCACCAGGGCTTATTCCTAGGAAGTATTACACGGGGTAGTGCGGGGTTACCGGTATACAGCGGTTCGTTGGACAGCAGGCCTATCCATACCGGTGTACCTACCTCGTGGAGCGGTTGTAAGGCAGTGGCCGCCACATAGGGCTGGGCAACGATAAAACGTTTATCCGTTACCTGGTCATACATAACAAAAACAAAGGCTTCTCCCTGTATCTGTTTGTTATCGCCGGTATACAATGCATCCTTTACGTATATGGCATACCGTGGGTTATTTTCACGGATACACTGATCAAACCATTCATCTGCGGCAATAGTATTTCCTTCAGCATCCAGGACCGTCTGTTGAGAGGCGGTCACCAGCAGCAGCCGGGGTTCCAGCGGCGCTGCACTATTGTTTCTCAGGCCCACCACATACTTCAGCATAAAGGAAAAATGGTTCATCAGTTCGTTGGAAACATCCTGTAATCCATTCATGGTGGATCTGTATTAATTCGCTATTTAGGCTCAAAAACCAAACATACAGAATATTGCTGATAAAAAACGGATCATCAAGGGATTTAGAGATTTAGTTATTTATAGATTTAGGGATTTAGTTATTTAGATATTTAGGGATTTTAATAAAATATATAAATCCATAAATATCTAAATAACTAAATCCCTAAATCAGAAAATCAAATTATGCTATCTGTTCCAATACAGTAGGGTCCTGTATTTCGTGGTCCCTTGCCAGCAGCAGCACTTTGGATATCAGTTCTGCTGATTTCGGATCATCATCCACAAACGGGAGGAAAATACGGCCTCTATGCTGTGAATGTACCGGCAGGATAGAAAGGTATTTACCCGGCAACAGATGTACCACGGCACTGCCCAGGTGAACACTGTATTCACCCAGTTTTCCTTTGATGGTAGCATGACTGCCGGCCACCTTCACGTTGTTTAGTTTAAACAGGCGCAGGGTTTCTTCGAGCAGTACCCTTCTCATTTCAATGGAAGAATGGCTGGCTTCCGGATCTACCCCACCCACATGGGCCACACTGACAACCAGGTCCAGGTCACGCATCACTTCACTGAAGATCAGCGGGGATATGGTTTCAAAAGCAATCGCTTTGTATGTTTTCAGATCATGGAAGACCACTGTTTCCAGCGTTGGGCTTTCCACGTCAGCGGGTGAGAACCAGTCGGCCATCGCGTATATTTTAGCCACAAAGCCGTTTTTATGAAACACTTTCTGCAGACCGTCTTCATAGTCAACTTTCCAACCCCTTGTTTTGAGCAAGGCCACCGTTTGTGTAGGTTGCACCTGATGACCGGCATAACGACGGGATACCGACACCGCTTTCAGCTCATCTTCCAGTGGCACATACAGCTCACGGAATACCTGTTTGAACGGCTGCTGTACTTCTTTTTCAAAACAATAACGCTGGTAGTCGCTCCACACGCCTGCTTTATACAGGTCGCTGCTGTGCGCGATGCGAATGCCATCTGCGGCTGTTAACGGAACCGTGTTTCCTTTAGTATCCACCAAAGCACCATTTTGATAGAAACCATGGGAGTTCTCTGTGATGAACACCAGCTTTTCCAGATGGCGGGCAATCACCGGATGACCAAACAGTGTATTCAATTCGTCTGAAGTAAACACATCCCCCCGTACCATAGTGTCTTCCAGCGCTTTGCGGGAGCGGCGGAACTGTTCCCGCAGGGTCTTTTTGAACTCTGCCAGTTCCAGTACTTTTTTGTCATTCTTATATTTAGGCGGGATCGCTTTCAGTTGTTTATCTCCTTTGAAAGCCACTACATCTGCCTGTCCTTCTTCATCAATCACCAGTCCTATCAGCACATCATCGTACTGTACCTGTGTTTCCTTAGACAGAATGCCTTGTACCTGACGGGTTTCCATCGCCCATGTAAGCCGAACCGGATCTGCGTAGCCTGCGTTCCTGGCCAGGTTTTCCATGGCTATACGCAGTGCCAGCGACTCACTCGACTGTTTCTGTGCACCGAACTGTTTGCTTTCCTTTTTAAACATCTGGAGATATTCATAACGGGCAAGCACATCTTTTTCCGGATTAGTTTTGCTCAACGGGATAAGACCATAGAGACGCAGATAGTCCTGGTCGCGTTTGTCCTTCACCTTCTGAGTTACCTCTTTGATCTTCAGCTCACCGGTTATAACGTCGGCGTATAAACGGGCACGGCGATGGGCATTACCATCACTGATATATTTGGCAGCCTCATATACGATAGCCCAGCGTTGTTTGCCGATTTCCTTATAGGCTTTCTGGAACCAGTCTTTATCTACGGCGCCGTCTTTGAAGTCCTGTAAGTCAACCGCAGAATACCGGGCAATCTCGCTTTCAGCTTCCGCATTTTGTTCATTGCCGGCAGATTTGGTATGAGCATGCATCCACCAGATAGCGGAATCCAGGCCTTTCCAGCCGAGGTGCTGGCTCACGAACTTCTGCCACTGTGGCGCATATACGGCTGCTTCTATCAGTTGCTGTTCAGTGAGCTTTATTTTCTTCACCAGCTCATCAAACATTTCCTGTGTATCCTCCGGTAAGGGGAAACAACGTTTGAGCAACAGGCTGAAGACTTTCTGTTTGCTTAAAGGCTCTGAGCTATAGGAATAAATATAACCACGGTTAAGCGAGGTTTTGCCCAGCCCGGCCCATATCTCCGCGAAGCGTTTTACACCGTAAATGGTCTCCAGCACCTGTACCATGCCGGTAACAGCTGTTGGAGAATCTCCCCGCTTCAGTTCTATGTCCAGGAAATGTTCCCTGATTTTTACAAACATCGCTTCCAGGAACGGATGTTCATCGAAATAGTGCTGTTCCTTTTTAAGTTTAGGTTTACGTACACCAGACAGGAAGCGGAGATTATCGGCAGCAATCAGTCCTCTGTATAATTCACTTTCCGGTATAATGCCTGCCTGAAATGCTTCTACGAATATGGACATCGGTGGCAGATATCTGTCTACCAGTTCCGGGAGCCCCGAAAACTGCCGCCAGTTATAGAGATTCCAGCAATCTTCCAGCTGTTGGCCTTTCAGCCCGGTATTGGCAACTCCCTGCAGGAATCCATTCAATATGTTACTGCTTTGCCACCCCTGTTCACCATCGTATCTTTTTGTACAGCTTTGCAGGATCTCCGGTGTAAGGGCATTAAATATCTGTTTGCAGGCACCCAGAAGGAATGCATTTTTTTCTTCGAATGGATGTATCAATGCCAGTGCACTGAGTATTTTCGGCAATGGATCTGAATGCCGATACCGGCTGGTCCCACTGATCTCTTCCGTCATCAGTTCATCGTACACCGGCATATAATTTTTTAAGATCGATGCACCCAGTACCTTACCATCTAACAGCAGCAAGTTGACACAGATGAAAAGATCCCGCGGTGTCAGCCCGCCTTGCTGATACCAGGCTTCCCATACTTCCGGCAGTGGATACGAAGCATATTCTTCCTCCTTTGATGCAAACTTATGGCTGTACCCTTTTGCATTACGGAAGGTATTACCCAGCAATACGGTAACCATTGTATTATCGTAGTTTTCTACTTCATACTCATAACCGGCATGTTGCGTCAGCAACGCATTGAGCTGCTTCAGCTGTTCCTGCAAAGCCGCTATAGGCATAGAGAAACCATAAGGCGCAATCGCCGTACACTTGCTGTAGTAATCGTTTTTATCTACTGCCGGGAGTTTTGCCGGGGAGATGAGCGCAGGATCATACAAGCCAAAACCATTTTCTCTGGAGAAAGACTGTACATTGTTTTCACCGGATAACTGGGTCAGTAATATTTCTTCTTTCTGAGAGATGCTTTTTCTTTCCCTGAATGCTGTAATCCATGCAGTACGCTGTGTTTGCAGACGATTATCCTTCTGAAGACGCAAGGCAATATCCAGACCGCCGAGGCGTTGTTCCCCATCACCCTGCAATAGTTTTTCCGTTACTACCGTTACCACAGTATCCTGTTGCCTCAACACCATTTCAATCGCTTTGCTACGGACAGCGGCGCCTTTGCGTTTCAGGATATCGATAAACGTTTCCATTTCTTCAGCAGTAAACGCCTCTTTGTGCAATGCATTAAAGGCAATATTGACCACATACTCTCCCCTGTCTTTCAGCAGGCGCATCGCAAAGTTGCGCTGGAAAGGCGTAAGAGGCCCCTCAGCTTTGTCATCCTGCCAGCTGTAAGGCGAATATCCTTTCAGCAGTTTTCTGGACAGTTGCTCACGCAGGCTCAGGTTCATACCATCGAAATAGCCCAGCACGATATCCAGCCTTTCCTGCTTATTGCAGATGAAATTGATCATGGCATCGAGCGCGTTGTTGCGATCGAATTTGAAATTCATCCAGGAGAATACGATTCCTTCAAACGTTTTCTCTTTCTCGGGTGCCCGTTGTACAAGGGCATGCAGCCGGTCAAACATCGCGGGCAGATGCTGATCGAAATGAGCAGCGTTACTATTTTCGTTAATGATGGTCAGCGCCCTGGCATTAACGGCCAGATCTTCGTCGAGCAGGGCCTCATAGGCCGCGGGCATATCGATGTTATAGTATTTTGTTTCGTAAGCGAACTTCAGCGCCAGGCAACGTTTTTCCACGTTTCCCTTTGCCAGCAGCTCAAATACCATCGGGCGGGCTTCTGCCACATTGATAACACCCTGGGCCCAGAGTGCCATATATACGTCGGTGTTATTTTTGCTGAACAGGGCCGGCAGGATTTTTTCCGGTGTTTCAAGGTACTCGCTGGCTCTTTCGAGGAAAGTCCGGATAGTACTTTCTTTTTCAGCGTCCCAATAAAGCCCGGCCCATACGTCGAGTGCGCGGACTACGGAAGAGAAGCGGGTGAGTTTATTGTCGAGAACCACCTTCAGCATATGTTTCATGGCCCCGATGGAAGTTTCATCCAGTGCTTCCAGGATGGTCTGCCGCAGGCCTTCCTGGCGTTGGGCTGCCAGCAGTAGCTTTTCCACCAGTTCCCAGGCGGCAGGCTTCTCTGTGTTAAGCAGTGCCTTGATAAGGTTGCGGGTCACCTTTCCTTCCGGATCTTTGTTAAAGACGATGTCTTCACATACCTTCAGCAGGGATTCGTTGCCCAGGTCTATAGCGGCCGCCCATATCCTGTACAGATCACTACTGCCAAGATGATGATCGTAGCGGACCTGTTCTTCCAGACTCAGGTCGTAACTGGTATATGTCTGTTTAGGGTAGTATTCTGTCAAACAGGACTGTGGGATGGCCTGATGCAGAAACTCCAGTTGCAATACAAAATATACTTCCGGATCGTTGGGTGCCCGGAAGGAACGGCGGGTATAGCCCCGCTGGTACATCCGTTGCGGAACCATGTCCCATGCATATTTCACATAGGCAGCCCTCTCCTTCCCAAAAAGAAACACCAGGAGGTTGAAGCCTTCGGCAGTGTCCCAGGAGCGGTCTTTTATCAGTTCTTCAATCCTGATGTACCGCTGGTCTTTATAGGTAATGCTTCTATTACGGTAGTAGGGATTATTTTCATCCTTATCGGCCAATACTTCATTCAGTACAATCAGCGCGATTTCCGCGGTTTCCCGCGTCAGAAGCGGATCAGTGGTTTCTCCTGTAAAAACGGCTTTCAGCGCGGTGATTACATTGGTCATGTGATGGGGTATGATCCTGGTCTTCAGGAACTCTTTCACGTCCATGGCTAAACAAATTAATATGGTAATCGGGTTAAAAAATCATGTTGGCATTACCAGTAGCTACCGGCCAGGAAGGTCAACCGGATAAAGGTGACGACAGTTTCCGGCTTCAGTACAAAGGTACGGTCCAGGTCCTGTAACTCTTCCTCATCGGCAAAAACAGCGAACAGTCCATCTTCATAGGCCTGCAGGGCTACGTCCTGTGCTTTGGCCAGGTCGGCCTTATTTTCATTGTAGATGGCCCCAAAGCCCACTTTCCCTGTGTTGGTCTGGCTGTCAATCTGTTCATTGGAGAGAAAAGGCAACAGGTTTTTCTCTAAAGGTTTATCGTTATAGGCAGTTACCTGCTGTTTTACTACGGCATTCAACAAAACACGGAGAGACGGGGATTCCGGTAAATCATCAATGACAATCTTTTGTTTCTCTATCAGCGCATGTTTTCTGCCGGCTTGTTTTGCATTTATAATCAGGTCCATTCGGTATGCTTTCCGGTTTACAAACAAATGAAGAGCGAATATAGGAATACCCTGCCAATAATTATTCGTATCTGCAAAAATTTATCTTCCGCCACCAGTACGGTTCTTATCAGATAGTAATGGTTGAAGCCCCAGCCATACAAGCGCGGGGAAGAGATGCATGGGCACAACCATTCCCGGAAACAGTTCCGGTGCCGGTATATTCAGCGGGAGGCTCACAGCAAAAGGAATAGCGCTGCTCAGCAGGGAAATCGAGACCAGTATTATATTAAAGATAAGGATAGCCTTTCCATTACGCCAGCGTTCCCATAACCAGTGTCCCAGCATCATCAGGACTCCGGCGGCAATACTGGCGCTGGCCACGGCCGTCACCGGAGCTACCCCGGAGAAGTCCGCCCCCAGTGCTGCCTGGTAGACAGCTCCATATATCAGGGAAAGAACGGCCGAGATAACGCCGGTGGCTATACCCACCCAGAAAAGCTGAGGGCGCATAGGTATTATTTAGCGGTAACGGGAACGGTTACTGTAAGACGGGTATAATCAGACTCATCACCACGGGGTGTGGTAATACCGAAGTCACCACGGTTAACCTTGAATTCACCATGAAAAACACCTTTATCGCCGTTCCGGGTAAAAGTAAAGGGGATGGTAAAGGGTTTCTTTATTCCGTGCATATCCAGGGTACCTTTGGCATCATAGCCGGTAGCTGTTTTCACCACTTCAGACGATACAAAATGAATGTAAGGGTACTTCTCTGCATCGAACCATTTTTCGCCGCGGGCATGCCTGTTTTTAAGGCCGTTGCCGGTATTGATGGAGGCTACATCTACCAGCACATCGAATTTGGTAGCAGCAAGGTCCTTTTCATCAAAAACAACCGTTCCCTTCATTGACTCAAAGACACCATCGGCATACTTGCCTTCGAATTTGACGGAATAACCATTGTTGATTTTCCAGTTCTGTGTGGTAATAAAGGTAAATGCGGCCGTCACGAGCACCAGCAGGGCTACCGCCGGATAGAGGATCTTTTTCATTTGTAACAGTTTGATGGTTTGCAGGCAAAGATAAGGCCAACCTGGAACCGCCGGAAGAAGGTTACCGGAAGGTTACCAGGTTGTCTGCTTAAACCACAAAGTTACCCCATTAAATGACAAGAGCTGCTCAGGCCCGTTCGTAGATATAGAGGATATTGTTGCTATCGTTGGCGAATATATGCTGACCGTTGCCATAGGGAGCACCCCGTAAAGTGGCGCCTGGAGCCAAAGGCACGACCGTATCCCAGATGATGGTTTCTTTTTCAATATCGAAGATACCGATGCGGTCCAGAGCTCCGGCTCCTTCCCTTCCGGCAAAATACAGCCAGGAGCCTTCCATCCTGCAGTCAAAAACAAACATATCCCCGGTATGCCTGCCACTCAGCTTAAACCGGCGCTGAACAAGCATCTTTTGGCGTATATCCAGGCAGGCAAAAACGGATCCCTGGAGAATGTATCTTTTATCATTGTACATCCCACCAGGTATGGGTGCCGAAACAAAATACTTTAAAGCCTCTCCATTCATATCTGTCAACTGATCCGTTTCCCACCTTATTTTTCCCGTATTTACATCTACAGATACGATCCTCCGATTATTTACCATCGCCACGATCTCTGCATCATCAACGGTTATCAGCTCATAAAAGGTATCGGGCGGAGCATCAGCACCTATCAAATCTCCCCGGTAATAATCATTAAAATCAATGAGCACATTATGCTCACCACTACTCAGTGACATTTTATTAATGATACTTGTTCTCACCTTATACACATCATCAATCCGTATATAGTACAGCAAGTCTTTGTACTGCAAGTGCTGATTACCCAGAGACACCGGCACTTCCCAGCGGACATTCCCTTCCGCATCTATTCTGGCGAGTGTATCTTCCGGGCCGGCCTGACTGGTAACAATGATATCCGTTTCCTGTATCATTGCAGGATACAGCTCTTTCCCCAATCTGGTTTCTGCTCCCTCACCGGCAACCATCAGCAGCTCCCCGTTGCAATTAAACAGGTAAGCGTCCTGATACAGGAAAATTTTACTGTAATTGGAAACATTGTCCTGTAGCTTCCGCACTTCCAACCGCTCTTTGCTCAGAGAAAACACTGATTTATTATGACGATAATAGAGCTCATCTCTGCTATCATTCTTAACTGTATACCCTTTCAGTTGCTCTTTTAATACAAACATTATAATACTTTGACGAATTTATAAATCTGACTGTTAAGGTCATTTATAGCGGCTTCAAAAGCCCGTTTATTCAGTTTAAACAGCTGCTGCATTTTTGCATCTCCCAGGCCGCTATCATCACTATCATACCATTCAGCGAATCGATCCCTGAATGCCGCCTGTACCACACCTTTCGCCTTATCGAGTGAAAGTTTTTTGGAATCAAAAATACAGGACAGCTGGTTCAGATCACTCACATTTTTGAAATAAACGCCTAACTGTTTACTAAATGCAGACCGTTTGCTGGCATTTCCTAAAAAGTCTCTCACAGTGCTGGCTCCCCAGCTCTTGAATTCCAGGTATTTGATATCAGTGGGTGTAATGACTTTGATATCAAAGCGACATTTGGTTTTCGTTCCATCCAGGTCATCCCCTTGAAGACCATCTTCTGTATCATCCAGGTTTGCATCAAAAACGACGGTACCATTAAACAGTTCGGGATAGGCCCTCAGGACACGTAACTGAAATGCAGCGCCATACACCATACCTATCGCCCTCTGTTGTTTCAGATCGTTCCAGAGCCCTTCGAAATTATAATAATCCGAAAAATACTTGAAATCCTTGACATACTCACTCAGGTACTGATTAATTGGTTTGGAAGCATTTTTACAGGTCTTACAAGGCATTCCTTTTATAGGAGACAATGCCGTAACAAAGCCTTCGTCCTGGCCAATATTGGTCATGAAGCTGGAGGATGCCCTGGCTAGTTTAACTTCTTTCAATGCAGGGAAATCAGCCTGATAGTTGACCGATACTGATTTTCTGGCTGTAGCAACAACCTTCCAGGCCTCCAGTATCCGGGTGTCCAACTCTTCCACATGCTGACTGATATGGTTTACATTATCAGATGTTACATTAATGTCTCCCAGGAAAGTGGTCAGATCTGACAGTGGCATAGCCAGCAGATAATCCAGCACACTGCTCACCTCTTTAGAACTCAACCTGGCGCATAATTCACGGATTCCGCCGCTGTTGGTAAATCCAGCCTTCTTGTAAAGTGCATCAAACTTCTTACAGATCTCTTCTGTAAAACGTTTACAAGCGATACACTTTTCTTTTTCCTTCACCTTTGTCAATATCAGCTCATATGCTTTGGCAGAAGCATACAGCAGCTGTGGTGCATAGTTGGGTCTAGTTGCTACCATGATGTCAGCCATACCACCGGCGGGAGATCCTGCGATGGAGTAACTGATAATATTGGCGGTACCATTATAGGCCGCTGGCACCATTGTGGCCACACTTCCGGCCCCCTGCTGATATTCAACAACCGTTACACTCATCCCTTCTGCTGTTACCACCAGCTCACCCTTACCCGCCATCGTAGTAGTCACGTCTCCAATTGCCCCTCCTATTTCATCCACATATTCCGTGATAGCGCCGGTAGTTTTTGAAGCAGACAACACCATTCCCTGGCGGGGAACCATTACCAGATCTTCTGCCAGCACACCTTCTTTCGCGCCTACAGAGAATATCGCATTCACTCTAGCATCGGCGGCAAAACCTGCTACCCTGGCTAATTTTGTCTGTCCGGCCACACCTTCCAGCAACAACCCACGGGAATTGACAAACAACCTGGAATTACTTAATGAGAACCCAAAACCTCCGGGAGGCGGCGTTTTCGGAATATTTCTGATGGTATTCCATGCATTGGACAGGTCTCCTAAAGCCGTTGGTGTACCATCCAGTATGGGCCCTACACCTGCGATAGTACGGTTGAAGATCCGGAAGCCATTCAGTTTGCTGGCGCCCCAGGCTAATCCGTTGCCTACTCCTGCCAGTAATGATGCATAATCGGAAGTGGCTTTCACCTTATCCCATGCCTCGTAGAAGTCTCTATACTTAGTGTATTCAGCGAGCGTGAGATTATTCCTTGACCGCTGCACCAACACATCCATGGAACCCACTATTCCAGCCGTCCTCAACGCAAAAGCCGAATAAGCCGCCAGTGAACCACCGCCTGTTTCCGGAGTGGCCAGTATCGCTGCTGTGATCGCCACAAAATCAACCACCTCCCTGACCGTTCTACTATTTGTAGTTCTGGCCACATCGGTATTATACACCATAGCCATATAAGCCGGCACAATATGCCGGTCACCTGCATCAAACCCATTCTCATGGAAATTACGTACAGCCATGATCGTTACAGGCTCCAGCGGATTAAAGGCTTCATCCAGTTCTATATCGACTATTGTATTACGGGGCCTTCCTTCCAGTAATTGATCCAGTAAAGGATCCGGCAATTCACGGATAGTATATTCCTGCTCCAGCACTACTTTTCCTGCGTCATTGAATTCCGCTGTGGTTCCGCTGTTATGCGTCCAATAGTCAAAAAACTTATTGACGTGGTAAAGCTGTACAGGATCTGCACCAATCAGGAATTCCTGCTCGCCTGGGTAATACTTTACAGGGCCTGTACCGTTCATCTGGTCGGTGCTTGTTTTCTGAGTCGGCTGAATTCCCAGTGCTGCGTAGTTTTCCAACACCCATGGGTTGATCAGATCAAAAACATCGCGTACATCATCGTACCCTACGCCATTGAGCCATTTATTTCCTTCTCTCCACAAAGTGCGCAGCCATTGGTAATCTTTGGCGATCAAACCGCTCTTCAGTATCTCCAGGCGATCCTTCTGCGGAGCCGTCTGCAGCAGATCTTTTACAATGAAGTGCCCATCATTGGAAGTATACCAGTGCGGATCAGTATACCACAGATCATTGTCAGCTACTTTTCCGAGCAGCTGATTCAGGATGTACAGCCTGTCTTTCAGTTCCAGCGCATTCATCGCACACTTGCTATAGTTGTTGACCAGAATGGTATGAATATCAGCAGCTGGTTTACCGGCCAGTACTGCTGTATGCAGATCCGTCACCAGATTGATATTACCTTTTGCGGCCATCGCCAGCTCTGTCATCGTCAGCTCTTTCACTTTTGCGAACAACCGCGGCCCATAAGACGGGTCAACTGTCTGCAGCTGCATTTTCCGATAAGACTGAATAAAGTCCTCTATCCTGATCCCCATTCCCATACAATCTTTAAACCCTTCCAGCTCATTGGCTTTGAGGTTGGCCACTGTATAGAAGGTGATATAGTCTTTTACCGGACTGTCGGGAGCAAGTACACTCAACAGGAACTTCGAGATACTGATGTTCTGGCCGCCTTTATAAGGGAAGGTTGTATTGGCATTAGTCAGATACAGATTCTGCATCGGCAATACCAGCAATTTATTTCCTACCATTTTACTTCGCAGAAGCCCTTCCATATTCAGGAAAGCATCTATGAAGTTGATATCTGTAACTGCCAGATTATTGTTAAAGATACCTGCGCCATAATAGGTAGATGGTACACTGATAGTGGCCTGTAATGCGCCGAATCTGGAAGCATAGGAAATAAACCTACGATCCCTTGTCACCGGATCTTCCCCCACTCCCATAAACACGGCAATACCGCTCCGGGGGTGTTCCTGGCCGGTATACACATCTTCATAGTAATCTTTGCCACCTATACCGTAACCATTAAATGTTTTTCCGGTGAAATCAACTGCATATGCTTTTTTGTTGAGATCAAAGGACAACAAAGCACCCAATGGCATCAGATCTTCTGAAGGCTGGTTGACATTCGCCACACCATTCAGTTTATAGAAGGTTCTGTCCAGCGTGGAGAACTTCAGATTGGATGCGGTTGCTGGTAAAGTAATGTAGGTCCCCGCTGGTGTGATAAATGTATAGGTATTGGTAGCCTCATTTCTCAGATCCTTAAATACATTGATACTATCGTAGCCTACACTCTCCTGTTCCTGATCATTCTCAAAAATGCCCCATACATGGCCCGGATCATGTACTACATCCCACTGGTATTTCAGGAGGTTGTAGCCATTATTGTAATCCATGAGGTTGTCGGTGCTACCTCTATCCAGTCCGATACCTGCGCTGAACGTATGTTCCAGCGTAAAGGCGCCGTGACCGGTTTCGTGTGCTACCGTGCAGGCGATATTTTCGGGAGTGGCATTTTTTGTGAAGATGAAACCAAACTGACTCTGACGCGGCATTTTACCCAACAGGTCACCATCTGTCAACGCTACTTCGTTGACCACAAACAGGTAAGTGGCATCCTTATCTATATCGTGATTTTTGCTGTAAGCCTTGCGCATGGCTTTTTCCTCACCGGTAAAACCATTGCCCAGGAAAGCACTTCTGCTGTCCTGTAGTATGGTATCCTTGTTCAGGTCCCAGTCCTTGTTAGCGCGGAAACTTTCATCTTTTTTCACCGTATAGGTGACACCAATCTTTTCATAAGCATCTTTCAGGGCTTTGCTGATGGCATCTACAGGCACATCGGTGTCGTAGCCTACCGGCACCAGTACCACCCGTTTTTGTTTGGGCGCATAACTGGCCACCAGCAGTTTACCCATACTGATGTATTTGCCACCTCTCGTGTATACGGCATATACTTCCTGCGCATCACTGGCAGGGCCGCCTGTCAGCGTGATGATAAATCCATCTTTAGTGGAATCGGCTGGATAGACAATACCCTTGCCACTTACAAATCTGATCTTACTTCTGTCGATGTCTTTTGCATTGACCAGTGTAGCGATCACCTGATCCTGCTCACCCGGAACGATGGCTTTGGCGCTCACCCGGTAACGTCCATCAGCGAGTTTTTCATAACTGCTGTCGAGCACTGGTTTGCCAAAGTAACTGTCTTTCCAGCTGTCGAAGGCGTATTTATTGTCTTTCACTGAGAAGGTGATCATACCGTTACTCAGATTCAGTGTGTTCAAAGCCGCCAATGCTGCCGGGTCGCCTGCGAGTCCTTTATCACGTGTACCCGCTGCCGTTACCTTACCGCTTTTATCGACATTATAGAGGTTCCCATCAGTATCTTCTATCACCAGCGGTAAAGCCTTTCCTTTCTCTTTATAGTTGATCACCTCTTCCTGGCCGGTATTGGAATCCTTCAGGGTGATGGTACCCTTATCGGTATCTACTACGATGTTATCCTTAGTAAACAGATGCAGTTTGGTAGTGATGTCCGGAACGAGATCACCGGTTTTCACCTGCCCTACTTCATCGCCGCCACGCTGGTGTTTTACAGCGTCCCCCACGAATTTGTCGATACCGTCTGTTACGGCCTGCATCTCACCACGGGTCACTACCAGGTCAGTATTTACAGATATCCTGTTGAACTGCAGCAGCATACCAGTACCAAATCCTGGTGTAATCGCTTTACCACGGCCACTGAAAACACCGTCACCACCGGTTACTTCAGTGAGCATTACGTCGAAGTGGCCGATACGGAAGATGCTGCCGGCCATGGCTGCAGGCAGCGGCGTATTATTCTGCGGTGTCTGCAACAGTGCCGGATCACCGCAGGTGAAAATGCGGGAGGGTTTAGTCGTTACCGTTACTATATCGCTGAAGGGGCCATACACACCGGCCACGAGCCACTGCAGCCTTGCTTCGTAGCTGCGACCCGGTTCGAGGCTGTTTATATTGAGAACGGTATCACGCGGAGATTCGGCTGTACGCCAGTCGTATTCCACACCGTCCTTTTTGGTGGCCCGGTATTGTATGCGATAGGCATCTACCTTATAATTCACGTTGTCAGGGGCCAGCTGCCAGGAGAGTCTGATCGTTCTTTCGCCGGTAGCCTGGCCGGAGAGACCGGGTTTACCGATTTTGTTGATCTCAAAAGGATTGTTGCCCAGGTAGGTAAACCGGCAGCTCTGGCTCAGTCCCTGATTGCTGAACATATCACGGCCGCTTTTGTCGCGGGCCTGTACGATCCATACGTACTCCATGCTGTCTGTCAGCGCCGGTTCTCCCGGGCCATAGGCGATGGTATTCTGTTCGGTGGTGATGGTATAGATCGGGCGGGTGCTGCGGACGATATAATCAGGGTTGCTGTTTTTGGGTTTTATTTCATAGAGAGAGAAAATATATGCTGTGCCTCCACCATCCAGCGGATTAGGCGTATTGCGGCTGCTCCAGCTGAATGTCAGGAACTGCGGATCTCTCTTCTC
The DNA here is from genome assembly GCF_018255755.1 of Chitinophaga sp. HK235. Lineage (NCBI taxonomy): Bacteria > Pseudomonadati > Bacteroidota > Chitinophagia > Chitinophagales > Chitinophagaceae > Chitinophaga > Chitinophaga sp. HK235. The sequence goes on from NZ_CP073766.1 coordinate 1,322,745, forward strand.
CACACGGCTGCCACAGATAGGCATGTTCAGCAACGGCGGGTCGTTTTTCTGAAAGAAAAAGATATTGGCTCCGGCGTTACTGACCTGCACCTGCGGGCGGCGGTAGTCAAAGGCGGTGAAGGTAATGCGGTAAGAACCTTCCGGCAGGGAGCGGGTACGCTCGTCGCTGTCGCGGCTAAAACCGCCACTGAACTCAATATTATTGGTGTTGAGATAATCCGCCAGATCGGTCCCGCTGATGATGGTGGGTACGCCGGCACTGAGTGTCAGCGGGCGTGGATTAAAGGCTGGTGCTGTTCGCATGATCAGCGTACCGTTGCGCTCCACGGTCATCTGCAGCCGTACATCGTAAGAGGGTTTGGTCAGGTCGTTCTGTACCAGTATCACCCGTAGCTTGTCACTGCCGGGCACTGCATAGTCCGGAAGATATACACTATAAGGCGGAATGATCTGTGTGCTGGCAGTAACAGGATACTGTTGGGCGCGGGCCGGCTTTTGTATGAACAGCAACAGCGTCATACATAACAGGAAACGAAAAACTGGAGTCATGCCCATCTTGGACGGATTATTGATTGATAGAAAGTTAACGGTTCACTATAAAGCGTACATCTCTACTCTCGTTTTCAGCCACCACGCGCAGGATATAGATGCCGGAATTAGCATTCCCCAATGCCAAACGGTCATCTATCATCAAAGCAGGACTATACTGCTGTTTGGCCAGCACTCTGCCATTCAGGTCGAATACCGATACGATCACCTGTTGCTTACGGCTCATTTTAATCTGGAAACGGAAGTTGCCATCATTCGGATTAGGTGACAGCATCACGGTATCGATTACACGCACCGGCAGACTGTTAGACGGGCCTGCCAGCGGGTCGTAGTCGCTGATCTGGATATCTTTGCGCACTTTGTAATTGCATTCGCCGAAGGTGCCCTTCATTTCCACCCAGTAGGTGCCCGGGCTGGTGAATTTTATCAGTGGGGTGCCCCGGTCATAGCCCAGCAGGATGGCCTGCGGGTCGAAGGTCCAGCTGACAAAGTCAGGTGCCGGCAGGCTGATTTCCTTGATCACCAGTGTATCATAGGCGTTTTTACGGGAGGCTACCAGGAAGTTGGCATCCGGCTTAACATTCCGTTTGGTGATGGTGGTCTGCTGACTATTGCCGCAACCTTTTGCATCCTGCACCTTCACGGTATAATCACCGGCAGTCAGGTTGCCGAAGACATTATCGCTGCCCCAGTTACCGCTGCCCAGTGCATATTGATAGGGAGTGGTGCCACCTTGTACCGTAGTGGTGATGGTACCATCGTCGATACCGTCGCATATCTGAGAGCCTGTCACCGTGAATGCGAGTAACGGCGGCTGGGTTACTTCATAGCTATAGGACTGGCTGCAACCTTTACCATCTGTGATTTTCACAGCGTAGTTACCAGCTTTGAGCTGTTGTACCTGTGCACCATTCAGCCCGGCACTGCTCCACTCATAATTGTAACTACCATCTCCACCCACTGGTTGCAACACCACAGATCCATTGGCATCACCATTGCATCGTACGGCCGTTACCGTAGCAGTAGCCGTTACTGGTGGGAACATGGCTGTTACTGCCGTGGTGGCCGATGCAGCACAACCGTTCACATCTTTTACCTGGAGGGCATAATTGCCGGCCGGTAATGTTGTAAATACTCCATTCGGCTGTGGAGCTCCATTGTTGAGCGTATATTGATAAGGCAAGGTACCGCCTGCTGCCTGCAGGGTGATTTTTCCGGTAGGACTGCCACCACATGGCAGGTGTGCGATATCTGAAATCACCAGCGACAGCGGTGCTGATGGCTGCTGTAATACAATATTTTTAGTGATTTCGCAACCACGTCCATCCCGGACTTTGATGGTATAATTGCCGGCACCTATATTTTTATATTGAGCATTATTCGTGTAGGCACCGCTGTTAACACTGTATTGATACCCCTGATAGCTACCGCCGTTGCCGCCGCTGGTGGTCAGGTTAATTTCCCCATCGGTCAGGCCATAGCAGGATACCTGCATACCATGATAATCGGAAGTGCTAATGGTAGCACTCAAAGGCGCTGCCGGTGCGGTAATGCCCAGCACACCACTTTCCGGAGAATAACAGCCTGCGGCATCTTTCACACGAACAGTATAATTACCCGCTCCCAGCGGAGTATTGTTATTAAAAGACGTATAGGCGCCACCGTTCAGGGCATATTCATATGTCAGGCCACCGGTACCGCCATGGGCCTGTACCTGGATGGCTCCTGCCGTACCAAAACAAACAATATCCTGACGGGTAACATTATCAATCACAATAGGCACGTTCAAAGAAGCCACCTTCACCGGTAAGCTGATGCCGCAGGTATTAGCATCTCTGACCGTAACGATATAATCACCGGCCATCAGTCCGGTAAACACCGGACTGGCATTCCAGTTGGTGTTGTCTATGCTGTACTGGAGGCTGCCGGTGCCACCACTGCCCGCAACGGTAATACTACCAGCAGGAATAGCCGCACAGGGCACATCCTGCTTGCTCACCAGTTGCACGCTCAGTGCCTGGGCAGACTCTGTAAAGGTATAGCTCTGTGATGCCACACAACCTCGACCATCCTGTACTTTCAGGGTATGCTGGCCGGCTTTGATACCGGTGAACATAGGATTACCCGCAAAAGTACCGTTATCGAGCGCATAGGTGTAACCGTTGTAAGTGCTTCCGTTGCCGCCGTTGGCAGCTATTTGTGCGGTTCCGTTGTTACCGCCTGCACAGGAGATATTATGACCATTGTAATCGGAAAGGGTGGCTGAGAAACTGATCACAGCAGGTGGAGCAGTCAGGGTCAGTTTGTTATTATAGATAAGGCTGCAGCCATGTCCATCGGCTACCTTCAATGCATACACGCCGGCATCGATACCGGCACCACTGCTATAAGTGCGGGATGTGGCCCAGTTATCGTTGCTCAGGCTGTACTGGTAAACACCATCACCACCTGCTGCACCGAGCGCAATGTTGCCCTGTCTACCAAAACAACGGATATCCGTTACCGTAGCCGTCGTGATATTTAATGCCGGGTACCGATAGTTAACAACAATCGTGGTGTCTTTGGAACAGCCATTGGCATCTGTCAGATGCAGCGCATAAGTGCCCTGTGCCAGGTTATTGATGGTTGTGCCAGCCACCAGGGTACCATTGACATATAGTTTATACGGTGTAGCTCCACCCTGGATACTGGTTGTAATACTACCCGTAGCAAGGCCATAACAATCAATATCCTGATGTGTGGCACTGATACTGAGGTTAGGTTGTATCAGCGTTACGCTACCAGTAGCCACACAACCACGGGCATCTTTCACGCTCAATGTATAGGTACCAGGACTGAGATTAGAAAATACATTCCCAGATTGGTAAGCTCCATTATCGAGTTTATATAGATATCCCGTATAGGCACCGCCGTTACCACCTGTCGCCAGTATGGTGATTTTACCGTCAGCCGCGCCATTACAGGAGATATTAAAGCCGTTGAAGGAAGAGAGCTGTGTTGTAAACGCCAGCGCTGTGGCAGGCAGGCTGATAACGGATGGATCCGGTAGATCCAGCGTACAGCCTTTACCGTCTTTAATCCGGAAGTAATAGGAACCGGGCGTATGCAGAGCCGTGCCTGAAGTAAAGGTGGTATAATTGGTGCCGTCCAGTGTCCAGGCGTAGGTATAGCTGTTGTCACCACCGGTAGCGGAGATTGTAACAGTAGCACCATCCGCCAGGCAGACAGCTTCTTTGATGGTCACCCCGCCGGATTGCAGGGCCGGCAGTTCGGTGATCGTAACTGTATTTGAAAGCAGGGAGCAGTTAGTAGATTTACTATCGGAAACGGTTACACGATAAGTACCCGAAGCCAGTGCATCAATCTTAGTATCGGTATCATACCAGAAGGGGTCGGTCACCCACACGCCTCCTTTCAGTTGCTCCCATTTGTATTGATAGAAGCCGGAACCTCCGGAAACAGTGGCTTTCACCATACCATCCCGGGCATCATTACACGTGATGTCTGTTTTCTGCAGACTTACCTGCAGCGGCAATGGTTCTGTGATGCTGACCGTTTGCGTGAGTACATCATTACAACCGGGTACACTGTTTTGTACCTTGATAGTATAACTACCTGCAGTTAATGCGCTGAAAATACCGTTGCTATTGCTGACCGGGCTGCCGCCGGATTTTGTAAGGGTGAATATAAAACCACCGGAGCCACCGGTAGCGGAGTATTGTAAGGAACCATCGTTGCCACTGGCGCAGGTTACCATACTGCGTGCGTCCATGGAAAGCGTCAGTGCTGGTACTACATTCAGTGAGGTAGCCGTACTCCAGCCCGGACAGGAAGGTTTGTCATTATTTAATATCTCCACGGTATAGTTTCCTCCAACCAATCCGCTGAAAGTATAGTTGGGGGAAGGGATTCCACTGGTTTGCTGCAGGAGCACCCCATCTTTGTACAGATTGTATTTATAGTTGGTGATACCAGGATCAGCCACCACTGCGATGCTGCCGTTACCCGGGCTGGCGCAGGTGGGAGCTGTAGGAAATACCTCCCCTTTCACCTGGTCAGGCTGAGAAAGCGTAGTGCCTACCGACTTAACCGGCGCACAGGTACCATCGTGTACTTCGGCGGTATACACGCCCGCCGGCAATCCTGTCCAGGTCATGGTGTTGGTGGCAGCGCGTTGTTCCGAACGAAAGACAACCCCGTCTTTTTTGAGGGTAAAGAAATAGCCGCTGTTGGCACCATTGCCTTCGGCTGCTGTAACGCTGATAGCGCCATCATTGCCACCAAAACAGCTGATATTACTGGTAGTACCCAGACTGATGGTAAGCTCATTCAGCTCCGGCATCGTGATAGGAATGGGTGTAAAACAGTTGCCTGCATTCTGCGAAGGGTTGATCACCCATAAGGTATAATCACCTTTAGGAATATTTTTAGAGAATATACCACCGGAAACAGGCACTACTCCCCCGCTCCAGTCCTGCTGATCTCCACAGGCAGAAGTCGTACCCGACAAACCCGGATCACAGGGTGCAGGATTATTACCTTTACGCAAAATCCAGCGCATACCGGTAAAGCCGCTGACAATGGCACTTGCAGGAATAGTGATAGTGCCCGTAGGCTGTCCGGGACAAGCCGGAACAATCACTTTCTGGCTGGCATCCACCGCGGGCCCAGGGGGTAAAAAAGTAATCACATTAGTTCCTGCAGAATAGGGAGAATAACAGGTAGCCGCACTATATACCGCTTTAGCGCGGCAACGGAACTTGATATTGGTAATGCCCGAAGCAATCTGAGGGAACAGCTTTACCGGTATAAATGTATAGTTGTAATAATTTTCAAATCCGAACTCCGAAGGAGGCATATCTATCCAATTATCAGGCGAACCGATACTATACTGCCACTCTACCGATGCTGTGCCATAACTGAGTGGAAACAGGTCCCAGTTAAGGGGGGACCTGAGGGTTACCTTTGTATCACCGCAGTAATTATTGGCATCCGTTTGCACCGGATTGGGAGCGATCATGACATACATCATCTTTATCTGGTAACTGCCCTTGGGTGTATACGGCTGTGGGAAATCTTTTCCCGACAAAATCCAGTTCTGATCTACCGGAAAACAATATTGCTCAGAGAAAGCCGGTGAACCATTGACATAAAAAAATAGTTCAGGCGTGTAGTTGGTCTGGCCCCGAAAGGTATTTCCTGCGCCAATTGGCGAGCTACCAGACACGATCGTTCTTCCGGGAATTGTGGGGATTCCCAACTCCAGCAGACCTGCGGGAGGGTTTTTAAGATTCAGGTAATAGGTTACCGGTTCAGACAACAGCACATTTTCATTCTGCCCCATTACAATATCCTGGTACAATATACCCAGGCTAAGTACTCCGATGAAGAACAGGTATTTGTAGAAATTTTTCATCCAGGATTATTTTCTGTTAAAATGAATAAGTATAGTTCAGCGTGCTGGTCAATTCATTGTATCCCGGCTGTGTGCCGCTGGCACTGCGCAACAGCCACATCACAGTGGCACCGATGTTATGCGATTGTTTGTTGTTGAATAATTTTTTCTTCCCCTCTCCTCCCATGCTTTCATTTTTCTGTTTTGTTTTGGGAGAATAATTGATAGTGAAGCCGGTATTAAAAAGCGTGCTGTTACTGGTGGTGGCAACGCCAGCCTGTTGTGAAGTGGCCTGCGTCATGTTATAGGTGGCTGTGAGGCCGGTGCGCAGTGTTTTATCAAAATACTGTTTGTTGATGTTTACACTGGGCCCCATGAAAGTGGTGTTCAGGCTGGCGGCTGTATTACGATAATAGTTCACCGCACCACCCAGCGACAAGGCCTGTGGTTGCAAGCTGTAGGAATAACTCAGGTTGGAGGTAAAAAATTTATTGAGATTTTCTGTGGCGTCTTTGGCGCTGCTTTTATCACTGGCAAACTGGTAGGAAGTGTTGAGGGAGATGGAATGCTGCACCTTTTTGTTGCCGGTGCGGTACATGACCATGCCGTTGTAGTTGTTGTTGACCTGATAAAAATCCAGTGTATCCAGTGGGTTGGTGAAATAAGGATCTACCAGCGGGCGGATACGGGTGTAATTGCTGAAGTTGGAATAACCGCCGTTGATGGCCCAGTGATCGTTGGGCACCACATTCATATTGATGTTGGCCACTAGCCTTTTTGCATCACTGTTTTTGCTGTTGTCCAGGTTATTGACCTGCATACCGGCGTTGGCAGCGATGTTCACCCGGCCGCCGAGTAACTGAAAGGCCGGTGCAATCGTGATGTTGCGCATATCATTGACCACGTTGTAGGCGCCCAGCGTTACATAATCGGGGGCTACTCTTTCATAACGCAACTGTATCGTATAAAAACTACCTGTATAGCCCAGGCCGGCCTGTATCGCATCAAAATAACGGGTACTACCAGTGGGCGCCAGAAACTTACCTAGTAAGTTGGACGTACCGCGACTGCTGTCGAAAGCATTTTTTTCAGAACGCGTATCACGGTTGAGGGCTGATACCGAATACTCTACGTCCACGAATACACGCTTGAGGATCGTCTGCCTCACATTGAAGGCCATGGCCACATTCTCCCGGGGTGTGATCGTGGCATCATCCGGGATATAGGGAATAGAGCCCGCATTGTCTTTTGCTTTGAATAAGGAAATACTATAGGCGTTACCTTCATTTTCATATCCCATCTTCACACCATAACCAATACGCTCAAAAGCAGCACGGTTGTAACTTTCAGGGTTCAACACATCAAAGGGCACTGCTTTCAGTAGTTTACCATACATGGCAGACAAACGCCATTTGCCGGGTGTCAGTTCTACCCCTAATCCGTCGAACATATGCCCCGCCAACGTGTAGTTGCTGAAGTTCATGCTGGTAGTGCCGATATAGGCCCTGGCCCATTTGTAGGAAGGTGCAAACCGGAACTGGTTGAACGGCTGGGAATAGTTTCTCCCCTGATTACTGTAACTGAAGGAGAAAGGCATGTCATAGCCAAACAGGTTGATATTGAGATTACCATTGAGATACCAGGCAAGAGGATCGCGGCGGCTATCGATGCCGCTGGCACTATAAGCTGTTGTGCTGGCACTGATAGAGCCGCTCATGCTCACTCCTTTTTTGACGCCCAGCTGGTCCAGCGCCTGGGCATATATGACAGTAGAGGCTAACGACAACAACAGAGCCAACAGCATAGCCTGGCAACAGTGCTTTTTACACATGAGTATAGGGATAGGGCTTGAATATATTTCCAGCCAAATATATATTTATTTTTAATCTATCAATATTATTTATTTATTAAAAAGAATAATGTGTTAACAGTCAATTTTTTAATTTAAAAAAGAAAAAAGATGCAGAAGAAGGGGGGTATTTGTTTTAAGCGGGGAAGAGAGTGTCAGCGGTGATATCTACTACCTGTCGTATCCAGCTGTAATCAGGCAGTGTCTTCAGTTTATGCAGCAAGGATGCCGGTATCCCGGCAGTACCGACCAAAGCTCCGGCCACCTGCCCGGCGATAGATGCATTGGTATCTGTATCGCCACCGGCGTTAATGATTTCCATCAACATACCTTCCATACCAGTTTCCAGCACTCGCGAAGCTGCAAAAAGTGCCAGGGGAACAGAGTTTACCACATACCCGTTTGTACCAAGCCTGGCCACATCCGTGATGGTAATGCCGCTGCCCATTTCATTTATCTGTATCAACCGGTCGCGCAGGTTGGTATCCGGCAATTGCGGAATCAGCAAGGTAAAGAGACTATGCTGTCCGTTCCAGTCTCCGCTCAATACAGCCCGGATAGCTAATACAACTGCCAAAGCGCCGGTATAAGCTTCATCATTACGATGCGTAATTCTACAAAGGTCTCTGACAATCTCCCTCGAACACAAAGGATGAAAAGCATAGGGTGCTATCCTCATAGCAGCCCCATTACCTGCTGCATATTCTCCGGTTCGCCCCACCTGGCTCCAATGCCCACCCACGGCCAGTTCCTGTAAAGCTTTTAATGTACTGGCTCCTATTCCGGTCAGCCGGCGTTCCCTGAAGAACCTGAGCATACATGCCGCCAGCGCGTCAGCTGTTGGCACACCCGGTTGCTGCATCGCTTCACAGGAAGCCAGTGATAACTGCGTGTCATCCGTGATCGCCCACACTCTTTCAGGTTCCCTTGGCGCCGTCCAATAATAAGTAGTGGCAGATCGAGCCAATGGTTCATTTTCATAACTGCTCCCCCAGGCATCACCAATTGCACCTGCTAAAATACAGGCCTTAAACCTGTCTTTCTTCATTAACATTAAAACTATTTTTTCCTGTTAAAAAAACTTCTCCAACGTCACGCCATAGTTCATCAACAGATTCTCGCGTTCGGTACGATTTAGTTTATTGTATGTCAACGATGCCGTTACACTCAGCCAGCTGCGCAGCTTTACAGACATACTGTTGATACAGCGGATAATGTAGTCATCTCCATGTGTCAGCGATTGCTGGAAGTAATTGCCGCCTTCCAGCACAACGATATTTCTGATCGTCCACTTATACTGCAGGCGGAAGGAGTTTCTGACAGTGCTGTAAATATCCTGTATGGTATCATGCAGAAACAGGTTGCTGTTCTCAAACAATAATCCATCTGTTACATTGATAACGGCATTGGGTAAACGAACAAGATCATAGCCAATACCCAGGCCTCCCTGAAAACGGTTGTTAATCTTGAGGGAATAACTTCTGTCATAGTTGGCCAGGCCCCAGTAGTAGATCTTTGCAGTATCTGTATACATATTAAAATCCACCGCCGCTGACACGTCGCTGTTAGTAAGGGATGCATTCTGTTTTCCATATACATAGCTGGCACCCGCATTCAGACTCACTTTTCTTTTGCTTACCTTAAAACCGAAGTTATTGTTAAGCAGATAGGAATTACCATCCTGGGTATGATTGATAGAACCTGTAGAGGCATATTTTATAAGATAGTGCGTAGAGTCACTGAACTGGGCAAAGGAACAAAGGCAATAAAGCATGGCAACCGTCAGGGTAACTATTCTCTTCATAATCAATCAATTTCTTAATATGTTATCGGTGGCAAGCCGCAACAATTAACGTGCCCGAAGTTATCCTGACAGTTCCTTTAAAACAATTCCGGCTTCAATGCTTCGGCCCATATCCGGTACCCCTTTTCTGTAGGGTGGCAGAAATCATAGGTGATTTCTTTCAGTAAAACGCCATCCGGTGTGAGGAGTTGCGCACCGATGTCTATCAGCCGTATATGCTCGCTGGCTGCGAAATCGGCCAGCAGCCGGTTCGTTTCACTGATAACCCGTCTTCTGGGACTATCCGGCTGCTGTTCTCTTGGAAAAACAGCCATCAGTATAATCCTGGCCTGGGGCACTTTGGAACGTACCCGGCCACAGATGGCTTTAATGCCTTCCACTATTTCAGCCGGCGTGTTGGCGCGGGCGTTAGCCGTTTCGCTGGTATTATTGGTGCCTATTTCGATGACCACTGTGCGGGGATGCAAACCATCCAGCTCTCCATGGTCCAGGCGCCAGAGCACATTCTGTGTACGGTCCCAGCCAAAGCCCAGGTTCAGCACCCGGTGTGTACCAAAGAGACCGGCCCAGGCCTCCGCCCCATTGGCTTTAGCGAGCTGGCCAACAGCGTTTCTCAACAAAGGATAACCTCCCCAGAAATGAGTGATGGAATTACCCGTCATAACAATTTCCGGGTTGATAGAGTCTTTGATACTTAACACTTCCGCATGGCGCGCCCACCAATCGTAGTTATCCTTTTCCAGTCGGGACACTGGAATAATGGCTGTATTGGCAGGTTTGGCAGTGTCTCTGCTCTTATCTCCCATCAGCTGCGACAGCAACGGCTCCATAGCCCGGGCCCATGCCATTGCACCTTCCGGGCTGGGATGCAGCCAGTCCGGCATCATATCCTGCCGGATGCTACCATCGAGGTTCATGAACACATGATTGACATCACAATAAAATACGTGTTTGTTATCCGCCAGCCTGGCCACTATATCGGATGCCCTGTTCAGGATCATGCGATGGGATGTAGGATTGGGCCCATCGTAACTACCTGGGAAACTGCGTAACAATAGAATTTTGGTATCGGGCAGTTTCTCCAGCAGCAGTTGCACAATGGCGGCAATACCTCCTGCAAGCTGCCCGGCAGTATGTCGTGTAGGATAGTTTTTTTCGTCGATGTTGTTGGTTCCTATTTCCAAAGTCACCACTTTCGGTGATTGTCCTTTTAGTTCTCCATGTTCGAGATTCCAGAGGATGTTTTCCGTGCGGTAACCGCTAAAGCCCAGGTTGAGCGCATGACGGGGCGCATAAAACTGCTCCCATACCGGTTGATAGGCAGGCTTCTCGAAGTTGTTGGTGATAGAGTTGCCAATCATGATAAGATCAAATTTCTGACTGGCCACCGTTGCCACCTTTTGTTCATGCCGGTCATGGCTATAACCTTCTGTCGCTATGGCCGCAGGATTGATGCTGGTATGGACAATGCTGTCTTTATTTTCCAGAAACGCCCGCAGCATGGAAGGCCATTGTGCAGCAGCACCGCGGAGCGGTGTTATCATTCCGAAGCCATGTCCTCCATCCGGCAGCACCTTAAAAGTACCGCAGCCGTCATATCCTTTCCATATCTTGCCATATTGCGTACAGCTGCTGACCAATTCAGGCTTGTCGTCTGCAGCGATCAGGGTAAAAAGCCGGGACCTTATTTCGGCCGGAGGTAACACTGACGGATATACGGAGCCGGGACGGGTTTCATTCAGAAAGGCGGGATAAATCAGCATCAGGTTGTCTGGCTGTGCAGCAGGTGCCAGCTCCTGCATCAGGCTGGCCGCCAGATGTCCGCCGGCAGAAAAGCCCATGATATTCCGCTCTTTCCCGCGCAATCCCAGCGTGGCAGCTTTTGCCTGCAACAGGTGCCACGCAGTCCTGGCATCCTCCAGCGCCAGCGCTCTGGTATTCGCACCTGCTGACACATGATACTCCAGCAGGGCCACATCATATCCTAACTTGTTCAGGAAAGCAGCTATCAGGCTGCCTTCTGTTGTTACCTCCACTACCTTGTAACCGCCACCAGGAAATATCAGCACCGTTCCCTTCACCTCTTTGTTATCAGTCCGAAACAACTGTAAAACCGGAGACTGGATAAGATAAACTTCCCCATCTTTTGTGGGGTTACCCTTGGGCCGTAAATTCCCTTCCAGTGATACCCATGTAGTGCGGGCCTTCCGTGGCGACTGCGCCATTGACATAACAGGAATACAAAACAATAAGCAATAAAGCCACCACTGTTTCCGTTTCAGGATGATCAGATGAATATTCATATCTTTCAGACGGACGGGGAATTTTCCGGCCGATACAAAGTAGAAAAAAAAATTCAGTTATGTATAGCTCAGATGCTGTAGAAACGTTGATTCCTCACAGAGCACCTTTTTTATTTGCTGACAGGGTGACTGCTGTTTCCAACGAAGAAATTATCGGTTACAAAACTTTCAGTGAAGACAATGAATTACTCAAAGGCAGTTTCCCTGCCCACGGGTTTGTTCCGGGAGTTATTCTGATAGAATCAATGGCCCAGTGCGGCGGTGCGGGCATTAAGTTGCTGGGCCTGGCCGACGGCCTTTTCGGGCTCGCAGGTATAGAAACAGCCCGGTTTATGAAAGGTGCGCGGTATGGGGTGCCTATCCGTTATGTTATTAAAAACATCCGCGTAAGCGAAAAAATTATCAAGCAGTCCGGTATTGCCTATATGGATGAAGAGCCGGTTATGGAGGCCACCTGGACCTGTGTAAAAATCGGATGATCCTGACTTCACTGCTGTTAAAATAAACAGGCCCGTAGTCATCGCTACGGGCCTGCTTATTTTCATACAAATAATGATCGTAATAATGTTCAGGATGAAAGCACAGCCTGGATATCCTTCAGTTTCATGGTCATGGACAAAGCACCTTCCTTCAACCAGGCATCATAATCATCGATAGCCTGTAATCGTTCTGTTTCAGTAATGAAGCCGCTTTGTACCATCTGCGGGCCTCTCAACCGAGCTACTGCAGACCAGATGGCAGCCTTATCGGCAAAACCGGCCTCTCCTCTCCCGCAGGATTCATTGGCTTCCTGCACCTGTATCTGAGAAAAACCAGCCTGTTGGAATAACAGCGGCAGATGATCTGCCATTTGATTGTCCATACCTGCATCTGCACGCCAGTCGAGAAAGGCGCTGTAAAAACGCTGCATAGCGGGCGGTGGAGCAGGTACCCATTCCAGTCCGGCATGGTTGTAATCCAGTACAGACAATTTACCTCCCGGCACCAGCATTGCCGCACATTTCTTCAATGCGTCTGCGGGGTTGCTGAGCCATTGAAAAACACGGGCAGATACGACCAGGTCAAATTTTCGTATAGGCTGCCACGTGAAGATATCGGCGGTTAGTAGTGCCAGATTGGAAACACCCTGATAATCTAATTGGCCCTTGTCTATCAGATGTCCGCTGTTATCGATACCGGTAACAGTGCCTGAAAGGCCCACAGCAGCCGCAATACCAGCGGAAATAGCACCCGTACCGCAACCCAGGTCCAGCACATGCATCCCTTCTTTCAGCAATGGTATCAGGGTAGCATAACTGTTTTGCAATGTTCTGCTGTCGAGTACAACCGAAGTTCCCTTCGGCATGGCAGCTCTTTGAGTGGCTTTATCCCTGTTCATAAACAATCATTATTCTACTACCAGTATACCATTGGCAGTATACCTGATTTCTTTTTTCGGATGTTGGATGGCATCAATTTCTGCCTGTGGCTTGTGGGCATCTTCGGCATAGTGTTTTAACTCCGCCACAGAAGTCTCGTGCAGATAGGCAATACCATCCAGTACAACAGTTTTACCTTTAATGTCGAGGGGAACAAAGAAAGCATAGTCCTTCATTTTTACAAAGGCCGTAGTGCTGTCATTGATCTGCAATTTCATCCAGCAACCTTTTTTGGGACAAACATCCAACACTTTTGCTTTGATCTTGATAGACAGTTTACCACTGTCATTCTGAAGCATCCTGGGAAGTTTCAGGGCATCCATGGCTCCTGACGCCGTAGTGGCGGCACCGTAAACAGTGTTGGGTTTAGCCTGACCTTTAGGCGGTTGGGCAGCAACAGTCAGAGACACAGCCAGCAGTACAGCTGATAGTAACGCTTTGTACATCATGGTTTAGATAGGTTTTATGCTAAGTTAAGGAACCATTTACTATAATTAACATATCTTACCAAAACGTTAAAACTACCGCTGCAGTTTATTTGCAGCACATACCCCTACCACTTAAGTTGTATATTTGCCGTATTGAAAAAATCTCCCTGACCTGTTTACCTTCTGCCTACCACTGCCACTGTTACCGTTCTTTGTTTTGATTAAATGACTTCTAAAATATACTATTATGAACAGACTGGAGAACAAGGTAGCGCTTATCACGGGCGGCGCAGGAAGCATCGGACAAACCACCGCAAAGTTATTTATTGATGAAGGCGCCAAAGTAGTACTGATTGACCTCAACGAAGACGCTTTGAAGAAAGCGACAGCTGAGCTGGGCAACCATGCCGCTTATGTGGCAGCAGACGTTACGTCAGCCAAAGATGTAGAACGTTATGCGCAGGAGGCCGTAAAAAAATTCGGAAAGATTGATATCTTCTTTAACAATGCCGGTATCGAAGGCGTAGTGAAGCCCATCACAGAATTCCCGGAAGATGTATTTGATAAAGTAATGGCTGTTAACGTAAAAGGTGTTTTTCTGGGTTGTAAATATATACTGCCGCAGATGAATGATGGTGGCAGCATGATCATTACCTCTTCTGTAGCGGGTTTGGGGGCTTCTCCTAACTTTGTGGCCTATACGACCAGTAAACATGCTACCCTCGGCATCATGAAAACAGCAGCCCTGGAAGCTGCACCGAGAAAGATACGGGTCAATACCATACATCCGTCACCGGTAGACAACCGGATGATGCGTTCTATCGAAGAAGGTTATGAACCGGGGAAAGCGGCAGAGATGCAGAAAATATTTGCAGCAGGTATTCCGCTGGGAAGATATGCTGCACCGCTGGAAGTCGCCAAACTGGTGCTTTTCCTCGGATCAGATGACAGTCAGTTTATCACCGGCGCACAATATGTGATCGACGGCGGCTCCAATGCTAAATAATTATACTAACCTGTTAAAGTAAAGTAAGGCTTCCTGCAAAAGCAGGAAGCCTATTTATTATTGGATTACAGAGAGAGTGCATAAGTGATCACTTCCTTTACCGGTTCAAAACCCAACCGGCTATATATCGGCAAGCCCGCTTTGGAGGCATGCAATACACAATAACGTTTACCATCCGCTACACATTCCCGGAGCAAACGGGTAGTCATGGCTGCCGCCAGGCCCTTACCCCTGAAATCCGGTAATGTGCCGATAAAATGCAGACCGGCATTACCATTGTTGTCATAATAAATCACCCCGCAACAGGCAGCTGCTCCTTTATAGGTTCCGGTGAACACCTTTATCTTATCTTCCTGATGCAGCAAACGGGCCACTATGGCACCATCTACCCGGTAGTTAAACGATTGCGCCGCAATATCAGCAAATACAGCAGCTTCGGTAGCAGCTGTTACCAGACTGAATTGCACATCGCCGGACTCTTCAGCGGGCGGGTTTTCTCTCAGGTAGATAATCATGCCCTGCAGACGCATCTTTACCTCGAAACCGGCTGATGATAATGTATGTTCATATTCCATCGCCTGTGATTCCGTAAACGTTACTGCGTCCGGTAATGCTCCTGCTTTTATCTGTGCAGCGATGAGTGCCAGCTCTTCCGGACCCGCCACCTCAAATACTCTTTTAGGCCAGTCTGACCCATCCGGTATTACCGCTTTATAACGGGGAGCTGTCGTGATCAGTCCTGCTTTTTCTCCTACATAGGTCCAGTGCTCAAACAAATTTTCAATGATATGTCTTTCCTCTTGTGTCATACTATTCTTAAATTTCATCTGATCACAAAAGTAATAGTCTCCTGGAGCAGTAAAGTAGTCCAGTGTGGAAGGACGAGGTAGTCCAGTTACTGATTTTCGGATTTCTTGATTTTGGGATTTTTGGATTTACATATCAGCAAATCCCAAAATCAAGAAATCCGAAAATCAGAAAATCATTGTGTTATTTACAATAAGCCTGCAACAGCGGCAGTGCCTGTTGGGAGCCCATCAATGCTGCCTGATTCAGATCCCGGCAGCCGCTGGCCTTATCGTTCAGCAACAGATAACTGACACCACGGGCCAGGTATATGTCCGCTCCGCCAGGATTCAAAGCCAGCGCCGCATTGAAGTCCTGTATGGAAACAGCCGCGGCTTTTTTCCGATCCCGCTCATAAATACCCTTGAAATAAGGTATCCGGTCATTCTGAGGAAATTCCTTCACCAGGTCAGAGAAAAAGCGGTCATTATCCTGCATTTGCGGGTATAGTCTTACAAACAGCACCGCAACAGCCTCCTTATCCTTGTTCTGTGAAACATATACCGGCGCAAAAGTTGTATCATTCAGGAAAACAGGCAGCGGCGTATTCGTATAGTGCTCACCGGTATAGTGGCCTTCCCATATGACCAGCTGGCCGGGCTGTATACCAGGTTTGCTCCTGACAGACACCTCCCCCGTGGTAACGGTATCGTTTGGATGACGGCCCGTAGCCCAAAAATACCAGGGATGACTGCAAAATATTTTACGGTCTTTCAGACTACTGTTATGGATAAACGCAGTCATATCGTTGATACCTTTTCTTTCTTCATTGCCATGGCTTTGGGGATTTTCGTACCAGAGTGTAAAGGTAAGCTGCCATACAAACAGCATTCCCGCCACTACGTATACCCTTTTCCGTGCAAAACTGAATACCGGCATAATAGCCAGCAGGCAGCATACTATCAGAAACCAGAAAATCGTGTAGTCCTTCTTGTTGGGATCATAATTTTGCCGGAATACCAGTTCGTTGGTAAACGAAATCCAGGCCAGCAGACTGATAAAAACCACATATACCCACAGTTCATCTCTTTTTACAGGAGTCTCCGGCTGTGCAGATTTTCGTTTAGCCGTTTTAGTATTAGCGGCTGGTACTGCCCAAAGGGTCATCCAATAGTTAAACCCATACAGGCAGATGACCGCCGCCAACGGCGACAAAGTGATGAGGTTGCGTAACGCACCACCAGACTGGCCCAGGTCCATATACACCGCAAAGATGACATATACCAGGAACCCCACTGTAAACTGCAACAGGATAAAATAATCGGACAACAGTTTTCTAAGACTGCCCAGGTAGCCCCACAGAAAGAAGAAAAAGGCTACCGGTCCCAGTACGTAAACATATTTACCGGAATGATGGGTAAGACTGACATGCGCATAGCGGTTTTTACTGTTCCCACTCGACAACAGCTCCTGCATAAGCGACAGGGGCCTGCCGGAATATACATACCAGCCCAGCGCCCAGGCAGCCATACCTGCGGCCATCAAAGGAATATAACGGTACAGGCGACGCTGCAGCAGCGGGTACAACCAGAAAGGCATCAACAGAATTCCTTCTGACCGGGCCAGGGGCAGCAATCCGCCTACAAGCGCAAACCAGTGAAACTTCTCTGTATAAAAACAATAGAGACCCAGACATATCAGGAAAGAAGCCAGCGGCTCTGTCATAGCATCCCTGGCGATGCCGAAGAGGAAAGTCTGAAACAACAGGAACACCACCGCCACCGAAGCATGCGGTACCCCTTTATGACGGAGACCTTTATACAACAATATGCCGGATAACGCTGTCAGCGCCACCATGAGTAACATGGCTCCTGTTTTACCGAAGGCCTGAACCGGCAAATAAAACAGTACCACAAACAGTGGCCGGTTCCATGCAGATAGCCACTGCAGGCCATTATGACGGGCATCCTGCACATTCATCAGGCGGGTAATGGCATCGTCATCCCAGGTAAAATTCGACAGCTGCGACCAGACCATCGAAATGACCACAAAAATAAAAGTATAGATCAGGTAATCGTAACGTTTCAATGATTTCATACGGTCTGTTTTTCTTCGTGATACTCCTGTTCGGTATTGATCTCCCAGATATTACTCCGGTCTGTAATGCCCTGGATGATATTATCTACAGCAGTCATAGCGGTGAGCATAGAGTGATCGG
This sequence comes from Chitinophaga sp. HK235, assembly GCF_018255755.1. Classification (NCBI taxonomy): domain Bacteria; kingdom Pseudomonadati; phylum Bacteroidota; class Chitinophagia; order Chitinophagales; family Chitinophagaceae; genus Chitinophaga; species Chitinophaga sp. HK235. Next base: position 1,340,501 of record NZ_CP073766.1, read on the forward strand.
CGTTATTGTATTTATGCATACCGTTTCGACCGACGAGAAACAGATTGCTGATGGTGTCCATATATTTTCTGAGTTCATCAAACCGGTGATAGGTGCCGAAATAAGCCGGATACGTTTTTTGCATCCTCACCAAAGTACTGTCCAGTACATCTTCCTGGCGGATGATACCGATCTTTTGCAGTTCGGCGATGCCAAAGTTAATAAACTGGTGGTTTTCCATACTCCATAACTCATCGCCTTCATTACAAAAATATTCCAGGCCTATCCATACTTTGGAGGGATCACTGACCATATAAGGGCTCCAGTTGTTAAAGATCTGGAGGCGGCCGACACGGACATCATTTTCCTGAATATAGATCCAGTTGTCTTTCACGAGTGCATGGTCTGGCGAAAGCACCAGTTTGTTTACCAGGAGTCCAACGGTGACAAAATCGCGGTATTCCAGTCCGCGGGCAATTTCCTGTATAGGGCCGGGTACAGCTTCTTTCATGGCTGCCGCCAGTTCCTTCACTGGCATGGTGGAGAAAAAATAGTCTCCGCTGTAGCAGCCATCGGGAGTACTAACACTTTGTATAGTACCGTGTTCCAGTTTTACACCCGTTACCGGTTGGTGGAGCCGTATCTCTCCTCCCATGGCGGTAATGCGGGCGGCTACTTCTTCCCAAAGCTGACCCGGCCCAAATTTTGGATACAGGAATCTTTCTATAAGACTGGTTTCCGTGTTCTTTTGTGCAATATCTTCCCCTCCTGTTCTGGTAAAGAGTTTTTGTAATGCATGCAGGATTGTTTTGGACACCGATAGTTTTTTGATACGCTGATGTCCCCATTCTGCATCAATTTCATGGCAGGGCTTTCCCCAAACCTTTTCCGTATAGTCTTTAAAGAAAGTTTCATATAGTACACGCCCGAAACGTTTGATAAAAAATTCTTCGAGCGTTTTTTCCTTTTTACGGAAGAAAAGCCGGGCATATCCGTAAGAGATTATGATCCGGAAAAGCCGGAACAGTCCCAGTTTGGAAATGGTGCTGACCGACAGGGTAAGCGGATAAAGAAACAGCTTCCGCTGGTAATAAATCCTCGACAACCTGTCACGTACCAGCATCACCAGATTACCATCCGTTGTTTTTTGTTCGGCCTTTACTGTTCTGGTTTTCTGCTGATAAGTGATATTAACTTCTTCCTCTCCCGAAGCGATAGGCATGATATCAAGCCACCATTCCATCACACGGTCTGACTTGGAAAAGAAACGATGGCCTCCGATGTCTATTCTGTTGCCGTTATAGCGGACCGTTTTCGAGATCCCCCCAATATCTCCCGACATTTCGAGTATGATGGGTTTTATGTCCGTTCTTTTAAGCAGTTCATAAGCTGCAGTCAATCCCGCAGGACCAGCGCCGATAATAACAGCCGTTTTTTTATTTGTCATAACAAAATAGTGTTTGGGAATCATTTCTTTCTTTCAGCACTATCCTTGTTGACAAAAGGCAGGCATCTCCATAATAAATCCCATAAAAAAACCAGCAGGTATAAAGGGAAAAACAGAATCCTGACAGCTGCTTTCCAGCATAGTATGGCATAATAAAAAGCACGTTCCATCATCATGAAAAATTAAGCATGGTTGACTGGCATACGCAGCGCTAACGCAGGACAATCAGTAGTGATAACTGCTACTAATACACGATGATGAAATAAAACCCTTATGCAGGATAAAAAAATATTTTGGGAGAAGACGGGGGCGGGATAAAAATGAACCCAGGGCTTAAGCCCTGGGCTATAAATATAAATATTATGACAGCTTGCCATTGAGGCTGGCAAGGCGGTTCAGTTCATCGAAAGTGGCTACTATACTATTATTATTGTGGGTGGCAGATAATTCGTTACCGGAAACAGTGATGGCAAAGTCCCTTGCTTTCAGGTAACTGGTAAATGCCTCGCGGTGGTTCATTTCAAACAGTGATACCAGCTGAGGAAACACGGTAAGAATACGTTGAGGCGTATCCGTGCGGGCGGCATCAATGATATCGCTTTTGATGGTTACCAATAAGGCGCCCTGTCCGTAGTCGGCCACATAATAGGCACTGGAGCCAAACATACCGGAGGCGATCATACCTATATAATGTACGTCGTTGAGCGAAGCTTCAAACTGGCCGTTGGCAAAAAGCGCCACCTGATGCTGTTCTCCGTATTGTTTCAGCTGTAAAGCTTGCTGTAACAGGTTTTCAGGAATATCAGACTGTACATTGGCCCATCCCCACAGAAAGGTATTGGACACATGAGAGAAAGTACCCAGTACCTGGATCGGAAATACCAGCTCATCACCGAAGCTGAGGGTGCCTTCTGACAGATCTGCATTCCAGTCGTTATTGCCGATTACAGCGGCGAGGTCATTCTGTTTATCCAGTGCAATGCCGCCGTACTGTGCTATCAGGTCTGGGACTGTTAATGCTGCGGAAGTTGACATGATGTTCCGTTTTTTAAATTTTGGGCAAGATAAGTTATTCAGTGGGAACTGTTGTTTTGCTGTCCTTATTTTTTAAGGCGTTGATAACCGCTGCCTGCCGTGTTATCTGTTCCTGCTGGCTTTCAAGTTTTTTATTCAGTTCGATGATATAAAGTGTCAGCTCTTCTATTTTCTGCATCTGCAGTCTTTGCATTTCGCCAAGGTCGAGCCCTTGAGTGGTCACTTCCGCAGCGGAAGGGATGCCCGGAAGGTGCTTATTTTGTTCAATGTGCGCTGCTATTTCCTTTAGTGATGGCAGTTGATAAGCAGGATCAAATACCATATCCGCCCAGGTTTCCTGCGTAACCTTTACTTTACGGACTCCTAGCGCGCCACCGACTGTCAGTTTATAATCCTGTTGTGGTTGAGCCCCGATGCCGATATTCCCGTCCGGGCTGATCCGCATTCTTTCCAGCGGGAGACCTTTATCCGCCGTAGCAAAGACCAGGAAACCGGAAGCGTCTGTAGTAGCAGCCTTGTCCATAATGGCGCCGATGTATGCCACTCCTTTGCCGCCGGAAGCATTGGGCGCTGTCCATGTAACCGAACCGATACTGCTGGCAGTGGCCGTGGCGCCGGTGCTTAATATCAGATGTGACTGGCTGTTCTGTGCTGTTCCGGGATTATGTATTTCCAGTACACGGTTATTGCCGCCATGGAAGTAAGCCTGTGCATCTGTTTTACCGATGCCCACATTACCGGTAAGATGATCGATACTGAGTTGATCGTTGCCGGAAGAGCCATCATCTTTCAGTGTACCAAACAATGTTTTACTACCGCCAGTGTATATACGATAATATCGCTGATCCGGCAGGCGACCATTATTCTGGAATACCAGTTCAGGGTTATTATCGGCTGCCAGGGTAAACAAGCGGATAGGTTTATCAGTGCCCAGGCCCAGGTATCCGTTGGAAGTGATCACAGCACGCTGAAGCGGACCGGCTCCGGCGGAAGTGGCAAACACCAGGTCGCCCTGCGCGTTGGTGCTAGCATCACCGCTGATATGTCCGCCAATGAAAGCCATCAGTTTCATTCCGGTGGAATTGGGCGTAACCCAGGAAACGGAACCTACAGATCCTTTGTTGGCAGTGGCCCCGCTGCTGAGTATGAGGTGGGCCTGACTATTGGTGAGGGTACCTGGGTTCATGATTTCCAGTACACGATTGGTGCCGCCATGCGTATAGGCGTTGGGGGTAGTGGTGCCAATACCCACATTACCGGGGAATGAAGTATCCTGGGCATAGGTTTGATACCCAACAGTACAGCAGAACGCTGAGAGCGTTAAAAACAATTTCATGGGAATAAGGATTAAAAATAAAGATCAGCATTTATTATTCCATCATGATAAAATAAATTTCCCTGCCTGAAAAGATTACAGTAACTTTTAAAGGTATTCCTCCAGACTGGCATTAGATCGTCATGTGATTATAACCCGCAGTTTTTGTACCCATAAAAAGCTATCAAGATGGCAAACAAAGTAAACATCGTCCTGGTACATGGTGCCTGGGGCGAAAGTATGCATTGGAACAAGGTGATTCCCTTGTTGACCGCCCAGGGCTATACGGTAGTGGCGCCTCAATGCCCGCTGACCTCCCTGGCCGATGATGCAGAGTCTGTCCACCGAATGGCCGGACAGCTGGAAGGTAAATCATTACTGGTAGGGCATTCCTATGGTGGTGCTATCATCACTGAAGCAGCAGCAAAGGCACCTGGTACAGCCGGATTGGTGTATATCGCCGCCTTTGCTCCTGATGAATCTGAAAACCTGGCAGCACTATTACAAAGAGGTCAGCCTGCGCCTGGTGGAGCTAATATCTACCCCGACCAGTATGGTTTTCTATGGATCAAACGGGACAAATTCGGAGAGAGTTTTTGTCAGGATGCTTCACCGGACGATGCCACTGTGATGGCGGCTACCCAGAAACCCATAGCCGGCAGATGTTTTGAAGACAAGCCCAGTACTATCGGCTGGAAGAATTTTCCGGTATGGTACCAGGTATCTGAAAACGACCGGATGATACCGCCCGACACACAACGTTTTATGGCTGACCGTATGAAGGCCCAAACCATCTCACTGGCTGCCAGCCACGCTTCCCTGGCTACTCACCCTAAAGAGATCGCCAGCTTTATCAGCAAAGCCGCCGAAGGAATTTAATTCATATTCCGGGAGCCACGCTGTATGCGGCTCCCGGAATACTTCGTAATTTAGTGGCTGTAGCATTTAAAAGAACCCATGAATCAATTAAACCCGGAAGTAACCCTCCGCCGTATTACTGTAGACAATGTAGAAGACATTTGCGATCTCAGTAAAACCCTTAGTTCTGTACAACGTGGTATGGTAGCCGATAACGGTGAGTCCATCGCTGTAGCCCATTATTCAGAAGATGCCTGGTTCAGGGCCATCTATGCCGATGATACCCCTATAGGGTTTATCATGTTACATACCGGTGCCGACTGGAGTGACGGACTCGATTTCCCCAACATGTTCCTCTGGCGCTTTATGATAGCAGGCCCCCATCAGGGCAAAGGCTATGGCAGCAAAGCCATCGGACTGGTACTGCGTAATCTCGCCGGACGCGGCATCTCTGAACTGTATACCAGCTGTGGCGAAGGCGAAGGCAGTCCCCTCTCCTTTTATCAACGACTGGGCTTTACACCTACCGGTGAGTATTATGACGATGAGATGGAGCTTAAGCTGACATTTACGGCTGATACCGTAAAAGCCATGCTGGGCTGATATTACAGCATCTTTTCGCGGATACCGGCCAGATGGTGGTCATCATGTTCAGCCACAAAATAAGCCAGGTCAATAATACGCATCGGTGTTTTTAAACGCGGATGCAAGGCTGTTTTCTCCAGCTGCGTTTCTTCCAGCTGCCACAGCCTGGCCACCATCAAAGCCCTTTGTTCCCGGAACCGTTGTAATAACTCAGTCAGGCTGACAGCATTATGATTGGCATTATGTGTCCGCTGATTGGTAAGGTCTGCCGCACTTAACTCCGGCAGGCCTTTTACAAAATCATCAAAACGTCCCAGCCAGAGTGGTTCCATATCCGACAGATGGCCCACCTCTTCTTTAACAGACCACTGTCCATCCGCTTTACGGACCAATAGACTTTCTTCCAGGCCACGGGTCATTTCTTCTACCCTGGCAGGTGTACCACTCAGGCGCTCAATAATGGAAGGCATTATTCCATTGTCTGTGATAACCGGAAACACCCGGTCAAACCATGCAGTTCTTTTCATGACTATACAGGAATTTTATAGTTTTTTTTCAGGGACGATGCTTCTGGAAAAAATCATACAGTGCTTTAACATTACCATCGCACAGCAGCGGCATAGCCTGTTCCAGCAACGATTTAGGCCAATTCCACCATTCCATTTCCAGGAGCAGTTGTATCTCCTCTTCCGGAAAACGTTTACGAATTTCTTTGGCTGGGTTACCGCCCACTATTGTATAAGGAGCTACCTCTTTTGTAACAAGCGCCCTACTCCCAATTACAGCACCATGGCCTATTTTCACACCCGGCATGATCATCGCTTCAGCACCAATCCACACATCATTACCTACCACGGTATCTCCTGCTCCTTCATAAGCATTGATACTTCCATGAAAAGCCGGTTCTTCCTGCATATAAAAGAAAGGAAAACTGGAAATCCAGTCGTGCCGGTGGCCCTGATTGCCACACATGATAAAAGCAGCTCCGCTGCCGATAGAACAATAACTACCGATAATCAGTTTATCTACATCGTTACGATCAGGAGGCAGGTAACGGGCGCAGTCATCAAAGGAATGTCCGTGGTAATAACCGGAATAATAACTGTATTCACCGACAATAATATTAGGATTGGTAACCTGCTCCGATAATAATTTCCCCCGGAAAGGGCTTTCAAAATAATTCTTCATTTGACTGTATATATGGGTTACGGGGAGCAATTTACGAAGAAGTAACCTTATATAACGGCCAAAGATGTACGAAGTGCCAGCATCAAAAAAACAACCGGCGTATGGAATATCCCATACGCCGGTTGCCATCTCTTATGAATAGGTTGCCTACAGTACTAACACACCCAATTGGTCGGAGGACAGGTTTTGTGTTGTGTAATCGGCAGGGTACGGTTATGATCTTCCATCACAACAGTCTGACCGAGGGCAACAATCTTGATTTTAGCCAGTTTCAACCTGGCTGCGGGTTTCTTTTTCATAACTTACAGGTTTGAATGATTAGAAATACTAACAATGTATAATAAAACAACCAGACATAAAATCCCGCTTTTACGTGATTTTCCCTGCAGACACACCGCGTGAACGAAACTAACCATCAGACGCTATTCACCCGGGGCTTTCGAATATTAACTGCGCATATGAAACTTATGCCAGCATATTTTCCAGCGCCCCGAAAGCATGGTCTATGATAATCTTCCAGGTGCCATCTGCCTGCTGCTTCATCACTTCAATACCTTTGGCACTTATTTTCACTTCGTTGTCATTGGTGATGTTCCATTCAGAACGCCCTACTGCCACATCACCTGCCTGAAGACAGTATACCGTTCTGATCTCCATCGTTCCTTCTATGGACAAAATTCCCCGGACAGCCTCCTCAAAATTCTCTCTGCCGGAAACCGGCTTCCCTGGCTCAGGAACAATAACACCGTTAAAATCATAGACACGGAGAATATTGGACATATCCCGCGTATTAAAGGCTGCAGCCAGTGCCGCATGCACATCTTCTGCTCTTCTGGGTAAGTTCATATGATTGATTTTTTATGAGAATGAAAATAAATGAAAGGATCAGGAAAAAAGTGGTGCAAAACCATCTGCAACGGTGATCGCATGGGAAAGCGTCCCGATATGGTCATATACCTTATTGAATAAAAAAGGGCCCATACTCACCCGTTTCACGCCCAGCTCGCTGAGTTCCTCAAAACCAGGCAGCCCTGGAACACACATCACATTCAGCGGTAAACGGGTTTGCGCAACTGCGTCCGCGATATCCTCTACAGCACTGATGCAGGGCAGAAAGATGCCATCAGCGCCTGCTGCTACGCCCAGGTCCGCAAGCTGTCTGATATTCTTATAAATCTCTTCAACAGTAGTCCCGTAGCCCATTTCCAGGTCTACCGACAAAGGAATACTGACAGCGGCCAGTATCCTTCTGACCACAAAGAGATAATCATCAAAAGGCATCTGTTCACCATCTTCATAACCCAGACTACCGGCCACGGCTGCACTGGAAGTGGCCACAGCAGAAAAACCCTTTTCCTGAAAAAGCTGTGCACTCCTGGCATCCCAGGCATTGGGCAAAATAAACAGCTTATCTGTTTGATGCAGTTCTTTAAATACATTCAACGTTGAAGACATCATCTTTCCATTAAAATGAGCAATGTTGTTATTGACACAACAAAACTAGAACAACAGCAAACCCTGGAATTGTATAAAACGGAACAGCTCAGCTATTGACGGTTGCGAGCGTGACAGGAGACTGATCAGGAGAATAACCGGAAGGGGTAAAACCGGTAAAGGATTTAAATTCGCGGATGAAGTGGGACTGGTCAAAGTAGCCACAGTCGTAGGCAATAGCCGTCAGGGAGTCTTCTTTCCTGATCACCAGCTGAAGGCTGTTTTGAAAACGGTGTATTTTACTGTACAGCTTCGGAGTAAGGCCGGTATATTGCAGAAACAGTTTCTGCAGATACCTGGATGTAATACCATAACGGGCCGCCACATTTTCGATATTATCAAAAAAACCGGGTTGGTTTAACTCCTGCATAACATGCCCTACTATGGTCACTTTCCCGGTACGGCTTTGTGCACGCAGCAGCTGCTGCCACAGGAAGTCTTCCACCAGCGCAATTCTTTGCTGCCAGGAAACCGTTTCCAGCAGCCGGTTATGCAACTGTCCTGCTGAGCTGCCGCATATATGACGATAGTCGGTAACCCGGTCATTAAACAGATCTGCCTTATCATTCAGAAAAAAGGCTGCCGCATGCGGAAAAAAACGGACACCCAGCATATTGTGTTTCCCTACAGACCTTACCGGCAGCGGCCGCAGCAGCTGCCCCCATAACTCTATAGCAGGATGGGTTACAAAATCTCCCTGCGTGGCTGTTTGCCACAGACCATCACCCAGGTTGAAGATCATCTCCATACAGCCACTGGGAAAAACAGTATCTTCAAATGCAGCCCCAGCATCCGACTCATACGTGTAATAACATTTCACATACGGCTTTAGTCTGGCTCCCGGTTCAATTTCCTTGTAATGCATGATGGTATTAGTGCGTGATCCTATGAAAGTTACGAAAAATGCAATATTAACCGGTAGCAGGATTTTAACATTGTACAAAACGGAACAACGCCTGTTATTAAATTTTATAACTTCAGCCCGCATTACCCACAAACTATCAATCATGGAAACTGAAAAAATCACATCGGTATTACATTCCGTGTTCGGCGGAGCAGACAAAAGGGATTGGGAACAGGTAGAAAAAGCCTTTGCGCCCCAGGTAATATACGACTACACCTCTATGGCAGGCGGACAGCCACTGGTACTACAGCCGCAGGAGATCATCCGCATGTGGAAACAATTACTGCCCGGGTTTGACAAAACAGCGCATCATATTGCTGATTTCGACATTACTATACAGGGAGATACTGCCACTGCCCGGTTTACCGGCCATGCCAGCCATCTGATTGCAGATGCGGAATGGATAGTAGAAGGCAACTACGAAGTAGCGTTAGAAAAGAACGCTGCTATCTGGCAAATCACTGCATTCAAATTTAATCTTCAAAACCAGGGCGGTGACCTGCAACTGCCGCAAAAAGCTATGGCAAGGGTTGCCGGATAAAAAAGCGGAAGTCCGCCTCCGGGGCGGACTTCCACATCATTTATTTCATAACATCCATTACCTGCTGGCTGTCCACAAACTGTTCAAACCGGATAATCTTTCTGTTCTTCAGCTCATAATGATGGGCCACACGGGCCTTGAAGGACTTGCCGGTTTTCCTGTTAGTACCGGAATATGTACCGAAAGCCACTACCTCATCTCCCGTAGCAATGTAATGATCTATTGTAATTTTATAGTCGTCCCAGTCTGCCGTGATCCTTGCGAATACCTGTTTCAGAATATTGTCTTTACCGATATAAGTGCCTCCATAAGGGAATCCGGCCGCTTCCGTCCATTCAGTTTTGTTGGTCAGCGCATTGGCGAGGTTTTCAGCATTCTTTGCCGTACTGCCTCCTTCATAGGTGCCTTTTACCACGGCCAGGTTTTGAGCTGTTTCATCCGGAGGGGCACCCCATTGCATTTCGCCAGTGTTGACTTTAGCACCCAATTCCAGGCTTACGCCGCCCAGGAGTGTGGGATATTTTGCTTTTAACGCATTGATCAGTGCCGTTGAAGTAGTATGCTTATGGAGTAGTTCAGCATATTTCCGGATATAGTCCCGGGTGTGCTCAACAGATCTTAAGTCAAGATGCGCCCCACTGGCAAAGTGAGCCGGGATCACCCATTTCGGGGAAAGCGCCTGAATACGGTCCAGTGCTGCCAGCCATTCTCCACGTTTGGCAGGAGTAGCATCATCTGCCATCCACAGATGGAGGTTATCTCCAAACACGCTACCACCACCGATGACCGCTTTGATAGCTGGTATCCATATAAAAGACCGTTCCTTGCCGGCATTCATCACTTCCAGCGACTGGCCTTCCAGCTTCAACACACTGTCTTTTAACAGTTGCGGCAGTACAACATTATGTGGCGCAGCTTCTTTGAGTTGCGGTCCCCATACATCCAGTTTACCCTGGGCCGTTTGCTGGATATGATCGATCACCGGCCCGGTAGCGTATACCGTTACCTGCGGATAATATTTTTTGAAGACTTCCAATCCGAAATAAAAATCCGGATCTCCATAGCTGATAAAGATTGCCTTCAATTGTTTACCTGAAGCTTTAATGGCCTGCGCCACCTTTTCTGCGTCTGGCAATGTAAACTGGGCATCTACCAGCACGGCATCCTTTTTACCGCTGACTAATACAGATGTCACTCTCATAGAAGACTCCGGCGCGTTGTAGTAGGTCAGCTCCAGTGGCGATGTGCCCAGTGATTTTAATTCCTGTGCCTGAGTAGTCATGACCGTCATGCTTAATAAGATGAACAATAACTTTTTCATGTTTTGATGATTTCGTCAGTTTACAATAGAAGCTACGCTTTCATCCAGCTCTGCATAGGAAGCATAGCCCTGTTCCAGTAGTATACGGCGTCCATTGTGTTCGATAAACAGCGAAGGATATGCGGATGCATAAGACGTAGCCTTTTCAAACGCATGCAGGGTAAGCACTTGCAGTGATGCCGAAGTAAAACGTTCCTGAAAAACACCGGTATCTATTCCAAGCTCCTGACAGATATTGAGGTATACTTGTGTATCGTTGAGGTCTTTTCCATGCTGATAACGGGCCTGCTGCACCTTTACCATAAAAACTACTGCCTTTTCGGGAGCCAGCTGTTGAACCGCCATAATGGCCCGTGAGGGGACTTCACTATCAAGGACGACCTCTTTTCCAAGAAAGGCGAAATAATCGGTACCAAATGCGGTGCCGGTGAGGGCTTCAATTTGCCGGTCGTGCCGGATAAAATACTGGGCCATAGCGCGTGACTGTGTCCGCACGTTGACACCAGCCCACATGCCTGCGGGAATTATTTCCACCGCAAGGCGGCCGGCATACTGTTGTGTCAGTTTAAGGAGATTATCAGCGCTCCCGTAGCACCAACCACAGAGCGGGTCCATAACGTATATTAACTTTGTTTCCATCATGATTGTTTTTGATGGAACAAATCTAGTGCGGGAAAAATCCTTAAAAGTTGAACTAGTTCAAAATCGGGGCATCAGCCTTTATGCGCCAGTTTGCGCCTGATTTTGCTCAGGAATTCATGGGTAATGCCCAGGTAGGAAGCCACCTGTTGCTGGGAAAGCCGCTGTTCCAGGTCGGGGTAACTTTCCACAAACTCCAGGTAACGCTGATCAGCTGTTTTGCTGAGGTTGGAGATCATACGGCGCTGCAGGGCCACATGGGTTTTCTGTGTCATGATCCTGAACAGCTTCTCCACTTTCGGCAGCTCTTCATATAAAGCCTGTTTATAGGGATAGGTGATCAATAACACTTCCGAGTCTTCCAATGCCTCGATAGACAGGATCGCGGGCACCTGGTTGGTAAAACTGTCGATATCCGTCACCCACCAGCCTTCTGCTGCAAAATAGAGAATGCTTTCGTCACCGTTGTCATCCTGATAATAAACCCGGAAGCAGCCTTTGTTGACGAACCCTTCAAATTTGCAGATCTCACCGGCCCTCAGCAGCAACTCCTTTTTCTTTACGGTCTTTTGATAAAAGGGAGCGCTGAAGATCTCAAATTCTTCATCCGTGAGATGGATATGTTTTTCTACCGCACTACGGAGGATTTTATACATGATGGTGCTGTATTTTATGATATTGATGAGTAAATGTACCGATTTTTTGAAGATGACTTTTGTTTGATTTTCGTAACTTGTGAACATGCCTAAAACAGAATCACTTACCGACTTTTACCGGCAGAAAATGATCCCGGTGCCCGGCAACCTGCAGCAGGACATCGGCCATTTCAATGTATTCAGTATGGAGAACTGTATGGTCAACGGACGACCTACCATGTCCTATAGCCGCCGTGACTTCTATAAAATAAGCCTGATACGGGGTAAAAACCTTTATCACTATGCAGACAGGACTATTGTCACCGAAGGGAACACGCTGATGTTCTTTAACCCACAGGTGCCTTACGCCTGGGAAGGACTATCAGACGACAAAAGCGGTTTTTTCTGCATCTTCCGGGAATCCTTTTTAACGGACATAGGCCGGCATCCGCTGCGGGACCTGCCTATGTTTACCGCCGCCGGCATGCCTTCCTACAATCTTGACCGTGCCCTGGTAGCCCAGGCGACAGCGCTTTTCAATAAAATGCTGGTTGAAATCAACAGTGATTACCGTTATAAATATGATCTGCTGCGTAACTATCTGATGGAACTGGTACATATCGCCTTAAAAATGGAGCCCTCAGAGAAACTGTATCAGCATCACGATGCCAAATCACGCATCACGGCGGTTTTTACCGAACTGCTGGAACGGCAGTTTCCTATCGAAACACCTATGCAACAGTTCCGCTTACGCTCTGCCAGCGATTTCGCAGCAGAACTATCGGTACATGTCAACCATCTCAACCGTGCCGTAAGAGATACTACCGGTAAAACTACCACCACCCATATCTCCGAGCGTATCGCTTCCGAAGCCAAAGCCTTGCTGAGGCATACCAACTGGAATGTGGCTGAAATCAGCTACAGCCTGGGATTTGAAGAGCCCTCCCATTTCAACAACTTCTTTAAAAAACATACCAATATGACCCCGACCGTTTTCAGGACTGTTTGATTTTTGCAATGATTGGTTTGTTTCGCGTAATAGCCCGTGTGTGTCAGGCCCCTAATTTTGTTCTCGTAAAAATGGAAATCTTATGAGCAACAAAAAAGTATGGTTTGTAACAGGCGCCTCCAAAGGACTGGGCCGTGTACTGGTAGAAAAACTGCTGGCTGCAGGTTATCAGGTGGCCGCCACCTCCCGCAACGCTGAAGAACTCCGTAAAATAAGCGATGACAATAACTTCCTTCCCCTCACTGTTCAGCTGGGTGATGAAGCCAATGTCGCCAAGGCACTGGCTGACACAGTATCCCGCTTTGGCCGTATCGATGTGGTAGTAAACAATGCCGGCTATGGCCAGGTAGGCACGCTGGAAGAAACAACAGATGCTGAAGCCAGGGCCAGTTTTGAAATCAATGTTTTCGGTACACTCAATGTGATCCGGAAAGTAATGCCTTACTTCCGCGAACAAAAGTCAGGGCACATCTTCAATGTGTCTTCCATCGCTGGTTTCTTTGGCAATTTCCCCGGCTTCGGTATTTACACCGGCACCAAATTCGCCGTGAACGGTCTTTCCGAGTCACTGGCTGCAGAAGTAAAACCCTTCGGCGTACACGTGACCATCGTTGCACCCGGTTATTTCCGTACCGAATTCCTGTCATCCGGCTCTCTGGCAGTGCCTGCGCAGCCGATCGCAGCTTATGAAGAAGTGAGGAAAATACAGGCACAGCACCAGTTTGAAATTCATCACAACCAGGCAGGTGACCCGGCCAAAGCAGCTGCAGCATTTATTCAGGCCAGCGAAGCCGCACAACCGCCCCTGAACCTGTTCCTGGGAGAAGATGCCTATCAGCTGGCATATGGAAAAATAGATGCTGTAAAAGAAGATCTGGAAGCCTGGAAGGCAACTACTATTGCTACAGCGTATTAATAGTAGCGTTACAACGCCTATAAGCATCTCTTTAAAACAACAAACCCGCTTCATAAGCGGGTTTGTTGTTTTAAAGAGCAGTCCTTTTATTTATCTGTGACTGGTGATATTTCGTTTATACATAACAGTTACCATCTATCATACCTGTACGCTGCTATATTATTGATACAAATATCTCAGCGCTATAATATCGTTAGCATTGAACGGACGGTTCACGCCATTACCGATACAGGACAGCATCCAGCTATTAGGATCAGCCGCTATAGGAGTACCGGGGATATTAATTGCGCCAACACCGGCTTGTCCTTCGTTGTAAGGAAAACCACCGCAGCTATAGGCGCGGTTAAAGTAGTCAGTATGTCTGAAACCGATGGTGTGGCCGATTTCATGCGCAATAACAGTAGCCAGATAGTTCCGGTCAGGGCTGCTGCCCAGCGCATTAGCATCAGAATTGAGTTTAATTGGGCTCGGAGGATTCCCGGTACTGCAATCAGGGAATCCGGCAGATTGACCCAATGCTCCCGCACCCAGGCTGGCATACTGGATATCCACCATACCACCGCTGCTTACGCGTACGAAATTAATCCGCAGGCCCAATGCATTGTAACGGGCAATAGCAACATCAGTAGCAGTATCATAACCAAGAGGCAAACCAGTTACAGAAACCGTAATCGTCCGTGGTAATCCGGTAATCAGGCAACTAGTCTGGTACTGCTCGGAATTAGCAACACGTAAAACAGGTGAATTGCTCTTGTGGTTTAATGATTGATGAGACAGGAAGATATCGCCTTCTACTACATAACCGCCATCGACAGTTCTAATATTCCGGGTATCATATCCCAGACTGGCGATCTGGTTCTTTACCGCATCCGGAAGACTTTGTTGTGATTCTTTAACAGTCTGGTCATTATCTCTTTTGCAGGAATATGCAACTACGCAGAGAAAGGCAATCAACAATGAAAGGCTTGCAGCCTGTTTAATAGTAATTTTCATTTGTTGTCAGGGTTTAGAAGATTTAGGTAAAACTTAGATGTCACAAAAAATACGAAGCAGGTTGACAGATTTGGGTTGCTATTCGTTGATTTGGGCTCTTGATTTGCGACTGCAGATAATTTTATAAGGACTCTCGTAATAATGAAATTAAACAGTATCGCTGTATTAAACTTGCAATGTGTCATTTTTATTTCTGCCAGCATGCGCTCCCTGTTCCTGCCATAAAACAACAAACCCGCTTATAAAAGCGGGTTTGTTGCTTATTTCGTACTGGCATCACTGTTATGATCAGCCATGCCAGTACTACTAATGAGAAGCCCCATTATTATACTGTAACTGATGAAATGCCGTGTATACATGACAGTTACCCTATCATGCCTGCATTCTCCTGATATTATTGATACAAGTATCTCAGTGCTATAATATCATTAGCATTGAACGGACGGTTTACACCATTGCCGATACAAGCCAGCATCCAGCTGTTAGGATCTGCAGCTGTAGGAGTACCTGGGATATTGATAGCGCCAACACCGGCAGATCCTTCATTACCGCCGATACCGCAGCTATAGGCGCGGTTGAAGTAGTCGGTATGTCTGAAACCGATAGTGTGGCCGATTTCATGAGCAATAACGGTAGCCAGATAATTCTGGTTAGGGTTGCTACCCAGTGCATTGGCATCAGAGTTGAGTTTAATCGGGCTCGGAGGATTTCCGGTGCTGCAGTTAGGGAATCCGGCGGATTGACCCAGTACACCGGCACCCAGGCTGGCATATCTGATATCCACCTGACCACCGCTGCTTACACGTTGGAATTTCAGCCGCAGGCCCAGTGCATTGTAACGGGCAATGGCGATATCTGTAGCAGTACTATAAACTGCAGGCAGACCAGTTACAGAAACAGTAATGGTTTTGGGCAATGGCGTAATCAAACAAGTAGTTCTGTATTGCTCAGAATTAGCAACACGTAAAACTGGTGAAGTGCTCTTGTAATTTAAAGATTCGTGAGTCAGAAAGATATCACCTTCTACTACATAACCGCCTTCGACAGTTCTAACATTCCGGGTATCGTATCCCAGACTAGCGATCTGGCTTTTCACCGCATCAGGAAGACCTTGTTGTTCTTCTTTAACAACGGTTTGGTCATTATCTCTTTTGCAGGAGTATGCTACTACAGAGAGAAAGGCAACCAACAATGAAAGGCTTGCAGCCTGTTTAATTGTGATTTTCATTTGTTGTCAGGATTTAGAGGGTTTGGGTAAACGCTTAAATGTTACAAAAAGTCTGAAGCAGGTTGACAGATTTTGGTAGCTATTCGTAGATTTTGGCTATTGATTTTTTCAGCGACAGATTCTTTTATAAGGCTCTCATTAAAATGAAATTAAAAAGTGTTACTGCATTAACTTTGCAATGCGTCTTTTTTTTACGAGATCCGAAAAAGAACAGTTCGTATTTTTGTCTAAAAAAATATGCGGCAGCATCATTACCATACGACCGTTGAATGGACCGGTAACGAGGGCACAGGCACTTCCGCTTATGCGGCCTACGGACGGAATCATACGATACAGGCGGCCGGGAAGCCTGTCATCCCTGGCTCTTCAGACCCTTCTTTCAGAGGAGACAAAACACGATACAATCCTGAAGAGTTGCTGGTAGCCTCTCTTTCTTCCTGTCATATGCTCTGGTATCTGCATCTCTGCGCAGTAGCAGGCATTGTTGTTACATCTTATATTGACCATGCAGAAGGAGTAATGACCGAAACGGCGGAAGGAAGCGGGCAGTTTAGACAGGTAATCCTGAAACCCATTGTTACCATCGCTGATCCGACGCTGGCCGGGAGTGCCTTGGCGCTGCATGAGGAAGCCCACCAATACTGCTTTATCGCCAGGTCCTGTAACTTTCCGGTAACGCATGAACCAGAATTGAGGATCGAGGCGCAATAAACAGGTGTTAGTCTGATTTGTTATCTCATCTTTTTTGTTTGACGGCCGGGCGTTTTCAGCAATGCCGCCAGGGTGTCCTGCAAAATTTCCGTTAAACGGATTACCGCTGCGGAAGGTTTTTTCCGATGTATCAGGAGGTAAACAGTTATTTCCGGTAATGCAGGCAGCCGGCTTGATGCGGGCAGTGGTTTACAGTCTGGCGGCAACCCTATTTCGGTGCGGACAGTGACGCCCAGCCCTGCACGGGCAGCTGCCCACATACCCGCCACACTACTGGCAGTGAGCACAGGACGCCAGGGCCGGCCCGCCTGCTCCAAAGCAGCAAGGCCCGCAGCCCTGAACAGACAGGGCGGTTCA
The DNA here is from genome assembly GCF_018255755.1 of Chitinophaga sp. HK235. Classification (NCBI taxonomy): domain Bacteria; kingdom Pseudomonadati; phylum Bacteroidota; class Chitinophagia; order Chitinophagales; family Chitinophagaceae; genus Chitinophaga; species Chitinophaga sp. HK235. The sequence goes on from NZ_CP073766.1 coordinate 1,357,656, forward strand.
AACAATAATAAGGGTAAAGGAGATTGTTGTGCAATAGATCTGTTATGCCCACCAATCCAACGAAGCGGCACATTTCCTATACTAATAGCCCCTTCGGGGGCCTGTGTACCAAAGCCCACTACCACATCCAGTTTACCGGACTGGAGTTTTTGTTGCAGTACTACCTGCTTGTCGATCGTCACTTCTATCTGTACCTGCGGATGCAGCTCCGCGAAGCGCGCCAGTACTTCCGGCAGGCCCGCCTCCGAAAAATCCGTTAGCATCCCCAGCCTGACAGGGCCTGAGATCTGCTTCCCCGACAACGCCTGTATAGCCTGATCGTTTATTTCCAGTAGCTGCCTGGCATAGCCCAGCAGCAGATCGCCACTGGCCGTTAGCTGCCAGCTACGCCCCTGTTTTACAATCAGCTGCCGGCCAACGATCTCCTCCAGCCGCTGCATCTGTAAACTCACGGCCGATTGCGAACGGGATACCTGGTCTGCCGCTTTTGCAAAACTCCCCAGATCTACTGCCAGCACAAAAGTACGGAGCAGGTCCAGGTCAAGCAGGTCTGTAATCATACTTGAGTTTTATTAAAGTATCAGGTTAAATCTTTCAATTATACAAAAGTATGAAATAAGGATATGTTTGCATCCACATAAAATATAACACCATGCAATACTTATCTTATCAGCTGTTTCCACCAGGCGACATGGAACTCTTCCTCCTCAGCGACGGCCATCAGGTAATGGCACCCGCCCATCCCATACTCGGTCCCTACGCACCCTCCGAACAGGTACAACAGCTGCTACTGGAACACTCCCTGTCTCCTACTCATGTCCATCTCGACATCAACATACTTCTTCTTCGAAAAAAAGACCGGCTAATTTTAATCGACTGCGGTCTGGGCCAGGAAGAGCCCACAGCCGGACTGCTGCCCCAAAGCCTCGCCGCCGCCGGTTTTCAACCTGAAGACATCACCGACATTCTCATCACCCACGCCCATACCGATCATATCGGTGGCTTGTTGCGCGCCAATGGTACAATGGTCTTTCCTAACGCTCACGTCTATATGACAAAAACAGAATACAATTTCTGGATGTCAGGACAGCCCGACTTTTCAGCAAGCCCGCTGCATAATCAACCTGCTATTACCGCTGCCCTGGTAAACCGTGTCAGGGAAATACTGACGACGGCAACACCGCAGCTGCAGCTGGTAAAAGAAGATGAAATATTATTCGACTGTATCCGGCTGATACCGGCGCCTGGACATACACCCGGTCATGTGATGGTAGACATCCATTCAGGAGGCATATCCCTCCTGCATACGGCCGACCTCCTTCATTCAGGAATTTTGCTGCAGCATCCCGAATGGGGCATGCAGTACGATATCAACTTCCACCAGGCAGTCACTACAAGACGTAACACGCTGGCAGCACAGGCTACCAGCGGAAAAATGACCATGGCATATCATATGCCCTGGCCCGGCCTCGGATATATAAAACAGCGGGAATCAGCTTTTGAATGGGAACCGGTTAATAAAAACTGTTGTTAAAGTTTTCATGCAATGCTTTAAAACAGGCTACGCACGAAGTTTTCAGCCTCCACCCAAGGATATTCCAATTTATAGTATTACTTTTCCTGCCGGAAATTTTTATGTAGCCTATATGGAGTACCAACCGGGATTGCATTTGTTAGCAACATTGTATACCCAAAGAATCGACCTATTGCACGAAAGCAGCCACTGGAGAGCATTCATTCAACATCAGATAAAACAGCATGCGCTGACGGAAGTAGGTAATTGTGTGCACGACTTCCCCCTTGGAGGATATACCGCTGTACATTGCCTCACCGAATCTCATATTTCTATCCATACATGGCCGGAATATGGACTGTGTACCTGTGATGTGTTTCTGTCTAATTTCCGTAAGAACAACGATGCTATTACAACAGCCATCATGGAGGAATTACAGCGTTTCTTTGAGACAACGCGTCATGAATCCCATTGTATCAGAAGATAGATTTTACAAGTTTTAATGAGTGCTATTATCCCACCTGTATTAAAATGCCCTTCCTGCCAGCAATCGCATTCCGTATTCGATGCTGAAAAAACGGCGATGTACGTTTGCGGAAATTGTTATGCCGTGATTGAAGCAGGGTCTAAGGCCATTCATTCTCCCTACAGCCTGAACAAGCCCAAAGGCAAGCCTTTGCTGCCACTGGGTGCAAAAGGGGTTTTGAAAGACAAACACTATACCGTGATTGCAGTGGCCGAACGGTATGAACTCAATACAGCCTATTACTGGTTCGAATACACGCTTATGCGGGAAGGCGATCATGAAGTAGCCTTTTTATCGACTTATGATGGGCACTGGCTCCTGCTGGAGCCAGTATCCGGCAGCGCGTTGCCCAAAGCCACCTTTACGCCTACACAGGAAGGCATGACCTGGGACTCGGTATTTTTTGAGCGTTTCAGCCGGTATAAAGCCAAATACAATTATGCCAGTGGGGAATTTCACTGGCATGCCAATCTGCGTAAAGGCGTGGAATGTGTAGAGTACATTTGCCCTCCACGGCTGCTGGCAGTGGAAGTCGATCCATCCGACCCTGCCGGAAAGGATGTTTTCGGAGGAGAATATATTTTACCATCAGCAGTCAGTAAAGCATTCCTGAACGGAAAGGCCATGCCCCCGCGCGAAGGAGTGGCACCTGCCCAGCCTTCATGGATCACGATCAACCCCAGACGCTTTCTGATAGGCACCCTGGTATTCTGTATCCTGGCCCTGATCATCCAAACCGTTTATTCTTTCAGCCGTAAACAGCTACCGGTTTTCAATGAAAGGATGTTTATGGATACGACCAACATCAATAAGCCCATTGTCTCTCCTTCTTTTAAACTGGAAGGCGGCACTTCCAACATGGAAGTACAGCTGGAAACAGACGTAGATAACAGCTGGTGTGAAGTGGAGGTCAACCTTGTAAATGAACAGACCGGCAAAGAAACAGCCTTTGTGGTCGGAGCAGAATATTACAGCGGCGTATCAGAAGGAGAACGCTGGAGCGAAGGGTCGCACACACAAAAGGAATTTGTTTGCAGCGTCCCTTCAGGCAGTTACCATTTTGTGACAACATTCAGCAAAGACACCAACGGTCCGCCTGTAAGCCTGGGCCTTACCGTATGGTGGGATGTGCCCTCCTGGTGGAATGCAGTAGTGGTATCCATGACGATGGCCTTGGTAGCCATTGGCATCTGGCTGCTACACCGGTCTTTTGAAGCCAAACGCTGGGCCGGAAGTAATGTGACTAATTATCGTAACCGATGGAATTAATTTTAAAAACAATTGCAAAACTATGGCGGACAGACAAATTACTGATCTGCCTGTTCACTTTCTTCCTCACTGTACTGCTACTGAGCAACTATTACGGCTACCGTATCTGTAACTGTACCAGCACAGAAAAATGGGAACCCGGCAAAAGCCGCTCCGGCAGCTCACACGGAGGCGTAAATCGTTTTTATCATAAATAACACTATATCTTATGGAAGCATTACAATTCAAGTATATCCTTGCATCTATCGTTTATTCGTTACTGGGAGTAGTGATCCTGGTTATCGCCTTCTGGCTGGTAGACCGTATCACCCCGGAGAACGCCTGGAAGGAAATTGTACAGAACAAAAATATTGCGCTGGCCATAGTGGTTGGTGCTTTCATTATCGCCATGGGGCTGATTATCAGCTCAGCGATTCATAGTTAAAATTGTAGGGAAGCGTGGAAGTACTGTTGCTTTTTTCTGTGTTTATCATTGCTACCTGCGGGCTGATCTACGAACTGGTAGCCGGCACGCTGGCGAGTTATCTGTTGGGCGATTCTGTGACACAGTTTTCTACCATCATTGGCGCGTATCTGTTTGCCATGGGCATTGGCGCCTGGCTATCGCGTTTTTTTAAAAAGGAACTGTTAAGCTGGTTTATCCAGCTCGAAATCCTGGTAGGATTGGTGGGCGGTATCAGCTCTGCAGCCCTGTTCCTCCTGTTCGAACATGCCCTGTCTTTCCGGCTGATACTGTATCTGCTGGTAGGGCTTACCGGCATACTGGTAGGGCTCGAGCTGCCGCTGCTGATGAATATCCTGAAAAACCGGTATGAATTCCGTGACCTGGTTTCCAGGGTATTTACCTTTGACTATATCGGCGCATTGCTGGCCTCTATTGTATTTCCGCTGCTCCTCGTGCCCTACCTCGGCCTCATCAGGACCTCCTGCTTTTTCGGTATCCTGAACGTATTGGTAGCCATGATAGTACTGGTAAAGTTCAAACAGGAGATCAAATGGGCAGCTTACCTGAAGATAAAGGCCGTGGCCGTGATCCTGTTTCTGGTCGGCATCTTCTTCTGGGCCAATGATATCATGACTTTTTCAGAAGGGATGGCTTTCCGCGACCCGGTGATATTCACGCACTCCTCCCCTTATCAGCGGATTGTATTAACCAGGAGTAAATCCGATCTCCGGCTGTACCTCAATGGGAATCTGCAGTTCAGCTCCGCTGATGAATACCGTTATCATGAAGCACTGGTACATCCGGTGATGATGTACAGCGGTAACCGCCGCCGGGTACTCATTCTGGGTGGAGGCGATGGTGTGGCGGCCAGGGAACTGCTCAAATATCCGGATGTGGAACATATCACCCTGGTAGATCTGGACCCCGCTATGACCCGGCTTTTCCGGGAAAACACCCTCCTGACGAAACTGAACGATCATTCCCTGCAGTCGCCCAAACTATCGGTCATCAATGCAGATGCCTTTCAATGGATCAAGGAAAATAAAACCCTTTACGACATCGCCATCATTGATTTTCCGGATCCTGGCAACTATGCCGTTGGAAAGCTGTATACCACCGCCTTTTACCGGCAGCTGCGTCATTCCCTGAGCGACAGCAGCGTTATTGTGGTACAGTCCACCTCACCTTTTGTAGCCCCCAGGGCCTTCTGGTGCGTAGACACCACCCTCCAATACTGTGGATACCACACGGTCCCCTATCATACTTATGTGCCTTCTTTCGGGGAGTGGGGCTATGTAATGGCTTCTCCGACAGTGCTGCATCAACAGCAGGATAAACTGCCGGAAGGGCTTCGTTATTTCGCAGCCGCTGTATTCCCGCAGATGCGGTTGTTTACAGCCGATATGGATAAAAGGGCTGTGCGCCCCAATCAATTAAACAACCAGGTATTGGTGCAATATTTTGAAGATGAATGGGGAAAATACCAGGAATAAAACACTTACCAGAAAAGACTTCCTGCGCTACATGGCATTGATCGCCGGCGGCACCATCACCGTGGGGCAATATGTTGCATGCAGGAATAAAACAGACAAATACGCCCACATCACAGGCAGGATCAACGGCGCATCGGCTGCTATAGGACATCGTTTGCGGTCCGGAGGATTTTCAACACCCAACGTTGTCGAATATACGAATACAGTAATTACCGGCAGCGGCGTGGCAGGCCTTGCTGCCGCCCGTAAGCTGCACCAGCAGGGTATTTCTTTCAAGGTACTGGAACTGGAGCCCCGCCCCGGCGGCAACGCTGGCTTTGGCGAAAATGCCTATTCCGCCTACCCGCTCGGAGCCCATTATCTGCCTTTGCCCAACCTCAGCAACCAACCACTGCTGGAACTTTTGCAGGAAGCGGGTATCCTTACCGGTTATAATGATGCCGGCTTGCCGGTATACAAAGAGACCGACCTTTGTTTTGACCCGGAAGAACGTTTATACATTCACGATAGATGGCAGGAAGGACTGGTACCTCAACTGGGTATCTCTGCTTCAGCATCCTCCGAAATCCAGCGCTTCCTCTCAGAGATGGACCGCCTACGCGGGATAAAGGGCGCCGATCAGCGTTTCGCCTTTGATATCCCGATGGCCGATAGTTCTACAGACCCGCAGTTTACAGCCCTCGATCATATCAGCATGAAAACCTGGATGGAGCAGAACGGCTATCATTCGGAAGAACTAAACTGGTATCTCGACTATTGTTGCCGTGATGATTATGGCGCAGGTACCGCCGCCATCAGCGCCTGGGCCGGTATTCATTATTTCGCCGGGCGTAAGGGAAAGGCCTCCAATGCAGAATCTTCACAGGTATTGACCTGGCCACAGGGCAACGGCCGGCTGACGCAACATCTGCTGCAGTTCAGCAAAGACGCGCTGCAAACCGGCTGCCTGGTATACCAGGTAACTCCTGCCGGCGAAAAGGTGCAGGTGGACTATTTCGATGTAAAAAGCCAGACCACGCACCGCATCATCGCAGACCATTGTATCCTGGCCACCCCTCAGTTTGTAACACATCGTTTACTGCCAGCCATGCCTGCGGCGGGCGGTTTCGTATATTCGCCCTGGTTAGTGGCCAATATCACACTCGACCAGATCCCTGCCTCCAGCGGGTATCCGCTCTGTTGGGATAATGTGGTATATAAGGGAAGATCTTTGGGTTATGTAAATGCGCAACAGCAGACACTTTCACAGATAGCCCCGGACAAACAGGTCATCACCTGGTACCTTCCGCTGGATCATCTGGAGCCTGTCGCCTCCCGTCAATATGCGCTGGCGCTGGATCATGCCCATTGGGTGAAACTGATTACTGACGACCTTGAACAGGCACACCGGGGCATTCATCAACTCATTCGCCGGATAGATGTACAGGTATGGGGACATGGTATGGTCCGTCCCTATCCGGGTTTCCTCAGCAGCCACGAACGGCAGGCTGCACGTCAGAGTGGATTTCCGAATATTTTCCTGGCTCATTCAGACTTAAGCGGTATCTCAATTTTTGAAGAAGCATTTTACCACGGTAACAGCGCCGCTGAACAAGTGATTGCCCGTTGCCATCGTTAACATAACAAGACAAGGCTCTCTACAAAAGCCTTGTCTTTTAATCAGCCGGCAAGCAGCCCCAGCCCTCCATTGCAAGGAAATTGCGTACCTTAGCAGTAATCTATTCCGCTTCATCCGGGTGATACATTTCTTTTATGAAGCAGCTTGTCATCCATCTCATCTTCTTACTCCTGATCCCGTCAATACTTACGGCCCAGAAGGTTTTTATCATAAAAGTTGACGGTAGTATCAATCCTGTATCTGCTGATTTTATCCATCACAGTATCAGCAAAGCCAATGCTGAAAAGGCCACCTGCCTTGTTATCTATCTGAATACGCCGGGCGGGCTGCTGGAGTCTACCCGAAGTATTGTGCGGGATATGCTGGAAGCGCCGGTGCCCATTGTGGTATACGTTGCGCCCAGTGGAGCACATGCCGGTTCTGCCGGTGTTTTTGTGACCATGGCCGCCCATATAGCCGCGATGGCTCCGGGAACCAATATCGGGGCAGCTCACCCTGTAACACTGCAAGGCCAAATGGACTCCATAATGAGTGAAAAAGCCACCAACGATGCTGCAGCGTTCATCCGGTCCATTGCTACCAAACGGAGCCGGAACCTGCAATGGGCGGAAGAGTCTGTACGAAAAAGTCTGGCTATCACAGAAACGGAAGCGCTGGATAAAAAAGTAATAGATCTGGTGGCTGACAACCAACAGGACCTGCTGAACCGTATTGACGGCAAAAGCATTACCACGGCGGATGGTGTAAAAGTGCTGCATACCAGACAGGCGCAAACACAAACGCTGGAGATGGGCATGCTGGAAAAATTACTGGCTGCACTCACCGACCCCAACGTGGCTTATGTAATGCTGTTGCTGGGGTTCTATGGAATATTATTTGAGCTGTACAACCCCGGCGCCATACTGCCTGGCATCGTAGGAGTGATCGCGCTTATTATCGCCTTCTACTCATTACAGGCCCTGCCTATCAATTATGCCGGTCTGGCGCTGATCATATTTGCCATCATCCTATTTGTACTGGACCTGAAAATCATGAGTCACGGTATGCTTACGATCGGTGGTATCGTTTCCCTGTTGCTGGGCTCTATCATGCTGATACGCTCAGACAACACGCTGGAATCCGTCAGGATTTCTATCAGTGTGATCATTGCTGCGGTGACCGTCACCACCCTGTTTTTCCTGTTTGTAATAGGCGCCGGATTAAGGGCGCAGCGGGCAAAGCCTGCTACAGGAGTTGAAGGTATGGTAGGTCAAACAGGGGAAGCTCTGGATATGCTGAACCCCTCCGGCAATGTGTTTGTACGCGGGGAAATATGGAAGGCAGAATCAGTGGAAGGACTGATAAATCGTGGCGAAAAGATACGGATCATAGCGGTGAACAATCTCAAACTACTGGTAGGACATCTTATTACCTCACCATAAAACAGCAAAGCTATGGTAACAACTTATTCTGTGTGGATGATCGTAATCGTCCTTTTTGTGGTCATCCTGCTGGCCAATGCAATCCGTATTCTGCGTGAATATGAGCGTGGTGTTGTATTTCGTCTTGGACGGCTGGTACCGCCCGATGGTGTGCGGGGACCGGGTCTGATACTGCTGATCCCTATTATTGATAAGATGGTGAAGATCAGCCTGCGGACAGTGGTGATGGATGTGCCCTCCCAGGATATCATCACTCAGGACAACGTATCTGTTAAAGTCAATGCAGTGGTATACTTCCGCGTGATACAACCCAACAAAGCCGTTGTTGAAGTGGAAAACCACCTGGTGGCCACTTCCCAGCTTTCACAGACTACCCTGCGTAGTGTACTGGGGCAGTCAGATCTCGACGATCTGCTTTCACAAAGGGAAAAGATCAACCTGAAACTACAGCAGATCATAGATAAAAATACAGAGCCCTGGGGTATCAAGGTATCTAATGTAGAAGTAAAGCAGATAGACCTTCCACAGGAAATGCAACGTGCCATGGCCAAACAGGCGGAAGCTGAAAGAGAACGCCGTTCCAAAATCATAGCGGCGGAAGGTGAGTTCCAGGCATCCCAACGGCTGTCCGATGCCGCCAAAGTGCTGAGCGAACAACCCAGTGCGCTTACGCTTCGTTATCTGCAGACACTCCGGGAAATTTCTACAGAGAAAAACTCTACCACCATCTTCCCTGTACCCATAGACCTGCTCAAACCCTTTTTAGGCAAAGCCGGATAGCTGTCGTGACAAATTCATTATATTAGCGGAACAGATCGCCTTTTCAAATGAATGAGACTAAATTAAGGAAGTTAACAGCAACAGATAACACCGAACTGGCCAGGATGGCCAATAACAAACTGATATGGAACAACCTGCGTGACAGGTTTCCTCATCCTTATTCTCTGGAAGACGCAGATTTTTTTATTAATCTGGTAAAGGATGAAGACCCCTGCTACAACTTTGCGATAGAATACAATGGTAAGCTGGCAGGCGTTATCACCCTCATGCCGCAGGAAGATGTTTATCGCCGGAATGCGGAAATCGGCTACTGGATAGGGCAGGAATTCTGGGGTAAACAAATTATCACCCAGGCAATAACATTGATAACCGATTATGGTTTTAAATCCTTACAGCTCAAACGGATATTCACCGGGATATTTGAGTACAACCCTGCCTCCATGAGAGCATTGGAAAAAAACGGTTATGAAAAAGAAGGGATTGCCCGACAGTCTATTTATAAAAACGGACAATACTGGAACGAGCACAAATATGCAAAATTAAACCCCGATCTGTAACCCCCGTCTATAAAGCGTATGATACCCCGCATCAATGAAGGTTCTGTTTTCGAATACAACAATGGCATCGTGAGTGCCAGGGAAACAACGTCTTACAACGACCGAGGCAAGTTCCTGGAAAGAATCAACTATCATCCCGATGGTACTGTCGATCAATGGTGGAGCTGGCAGTTCAATGAGCTCAACTGCATCATCGAATGGAACTACCACCACCCTGATGGCAGCCTGAATTATCAGGAAACCGCTACTTACAATGAGGCCCGCCAGCAAACGGAGTTCATAGGCCGCGATCGCCGGCAAACCACCGCCTATGATGAACAGGGCCGCGAGGTTACATTCGGCCTTTATCTGCCGGACGGTTCGCTGAATTATATACGTGAACGGGTATACGATGACAGCGGGAATATGATACAGGAAAAATGGATCTGGGGCATTCATAAAAAAACAGATATCACCACCTATACCTACAATGAGCTTAACCAGTGTATAGAAGAAAAAGGTGACCCCGGTAACTTCATGATAACAAGCAGAAGAATGGTCTTTATTTACAATGAAGAAGGATTGATAAAAGAAGAAATAGAATTTACCGCAGCCGGTGAGTTTGTTGGCCGTTATTTTTATGAGTACAATGAATTTGGGGAGATAATTACAGAGCGGTATGCAGAGGAGTAGGGGAAGAATGTCACAGCTTCCCACAACAAGAAGCTGCCTCCAATAATAGCTCAGTGTAGTAGGTAACAACGGTTTTTGAAATTACCATGGGAAATTTTTATCGCCATTGGCATGTAGGAAGATAGGAAAATTCTATTTCATCAATGTGCAAAAGTTATCAGATCCAGTCCGGCATCCAAACAGGTTTTGGTGCATTCGTGAATGGATTTCAGCGTAAACTGTACTTCATCAAAATCTATATTATCAGCAGCCTCTTCGTCAATCTCAATCGTTTTGCTGACCACATGGATATCCACGATCTCTTCTACTGAAAAACAATTGATGCAGGGAAAATCATCGATTGGTGGAATATCAAATACTGAGTGGGAGCCGAAGATCTGGTCTATATCTGTTTTCAGTCCGTTTTTCCTTAGTATATCACAGGCCGTATTCCAATCGCGGCCGGCATAAAAGCCGTCGGAACCACGCATCAGATGAGTGCCTAGATAATCACAGATCACCAGCAGTGTATAGCCATAGGCGTATCCCATCCTGGGTTTCAGTCCCGAGTATTGCCGTGATTGGAACATCCCCAAAAAACCTCTTGAACTCTTTCCCTTTTTAGATGGATCGTAGTTGAAAATAATATCTTCCAACATCTCATCCATATCATATTTGTATTGAGGATTACCAAAATCAGGGTCCGCATAGTGCTTATATAAATTGGCTGTCTTGATATTCTCAAGTAGTTGCGGGTCTTTTGATCCGAAAACATTTTTCACCTTCTCAAGAGATACCGCGAAAGGAATAGCTACAATACTCATCAGTATAAGTGTTTAAAACACAATTTAAATAAACTCCACGTAAAAATATGAAGCCTTGTAGGCACTACCTGCAAGGTTTTCATGCCCCTCCACCGTTCTCGATGCTATCAATAATGGATATCTACTGTGCTGTTAGGCGTACCCTGGGTAACAGAATTGGCCATTTTTTATTTATAATTTATTATATTAGTAGATAAGAATTGTTCGTGAATCTTAATAGATTTTTTTGCTTCACCAAAACTCAAAGCTCAAAACCACACACTCATTATTATATGCACAAAATAATTAATGAATACTACACTGATTACAAACTACTGTCCACGTATCAACAAAATACAAACACTCTTTCATTAACAAATAATGCTCCATCCTCTTTAAATTTTTTCTGCATATTTGATAAAATAATCTAACACTAACCCAACAGCTAACAAGTGGATATTGGTGAATTAGCCATTGTTACAATCCTTCAAAATAAGCCTTATGATGAACCCTACAACAAGTAAGAAGACTAATATTTTTTTAAGAATCTCCGAAACATTCAAAAGCTATCTTCGAACCGGAGTCGAAAAAGCAACAACACCGGAGGAAAAAAGAAATATTTACAATATCAATCTTCTCAATATTGTAACTAGCACTTTGATACTGACCATTGGATTTGGCTATTATACAATAGCCCCTAAGATATATTTAATTATCCCTGTAATAGTTGAAGGTATATTATTCGGACTAATCCCATTAATAAATAAGTTTGGTACCGTCAGGCTGGCCAACAATATAACCTACTATCTTCACTGTATATGCGCCTGCTATTTTGGTTGCATACTCGGAATTGTTATTGAGATACAATTGCTGATTGCATTCTTCATAATGGCAGCATTAACATCCCTCTTTACCCAGGAACCCACTGACAGAATAATCTATATCGCCTGTTCTATCGCCACGCTGATAGCCATGGAGATTAATTATTATTACAACATCATTCCTGCATTGGATTTAACCCGAGACCAGAGCTTTATCTTTCGATGGGCTGCAATGTTCGGTATATTGACCCTGATCATAATGGTCTTTAGGCTTTATGACAAACGTACTACTGAATCGCATCAGAAACTTACATTGGCAGATGAAGCCAAAACGGAATTTGTGAGAACAATCAGCCATGAAATCCGCGTGCCGCTCAACTCAATTCTGCAGGTCAGCACAATACTTGAGCGTGAAGTAAAAAACAACCCGGAACTGGAACATTTGCACCCATTTATAAAAACCCTTTACTCATCAGCCTTTCTAACGAAGGGTATTGTAAACAATGTGCTCAGCCTGGCTGCTATTGAAGAAGGTAAATTGCATACGATTGATAACAGGGAATTTAATCTCAAACGGACACTGGGAAATGTCATTGACATGAATCATAATGCAACATCAGCCAAGAGAGTAACCATTAAGCTTCAATATGATGAAAATATGCCATCCGTAATACTGGGGGACGAACTAAAGATTACACAGGTATTTAATAATATACTCATCAATGCTATAAAATACACCCAGCCTAAAACCTCCATAAAGGTTAATGTAGAACAAACGGAGCACCAATGGATACTTTCCATATGCGATAAGGGCCCTGGAATGACACCGGAGCAGGTTGCAGCAATAGAACGGGAACAGTCCTTTAATACTACTGCTTCTGATCTCAAAATTGAGGGTACCGGACTCGGATTATTCATTGCCACCAAACTCATCAATCTCCTGAACGGCAACTATAAAATAGTGAGTAGTCCCGGTTCAGGTACAACTTTTATAATTGACTTTCCGTTAAACATCCCTGCAAGTAACCCGGCTACGGATGAAAAAAGCGCCATCACACTTAATCTATATGGATACCGTACCCTGGTAGTAGAGGATGATCCTTTATCAACCATGTTGCTCAAATACTTCCTTGGTAGTTTAGGCGCCGATGTATATACTGCCAGTAATACCTCCGAGGGCATTATGAGTGCTAACAAATATAAGCCTCACATTATTCTGGTAGACGGCTGCCTGCCAAAGGTGGGTGACGGAGAAAATACGATAAGAGCGATCCGAAGTAATCCAGCGTTTGAGAAAACAATGATTATAGGTGTCCCTGGAAATGCATTTGAACCGGATATAAATAGTTTGCTAACTGCAGGAGCAAATGCCTGCTGCCCGAAACCGATATCCCATAGGGATCTTGAACAGATTTTATACGCATTCACAGAAAATTACCAGGAAGCATAAAACATCCAGGAAGGTATTGCGGGCAATACCTTCCTGGAGTACAAAACACTTAATGAGAAAACTGATATCGTGTAGTTTCCTCATGACTCCAGTCCACATTGCCTCTTATGATATGCTTTAAAGAAGCATAATACAATACCAACTCTTTGGAGTTATGCGTTCTTACCAACCTATCTCCCAGGAGCAAAAACTCCCTCATATCCCGGTCATGTTTCTCCACAGCCTTGGTGATAGCCTCATCCAACGTAAGGTCATCTTCATGCTGAATTAGCAAAACCAGATTATATATATCTCCGTGCTCCAACTCCTTGGACAGCGAGTACAAATCATTGGCCCAACAAACGATATTCCGGCAAAGGAGCGTAAGATCATACACCTGGGAGTGTATTTTCCCCCAACTTCCATTCATTCCATGTACAGCTATAATGCTGTCTGTAGCAATGTTCGCTGCACCTAGGAAATTCCGGCGTTTGATAAATTCAGCGACAGTTGGTATTTTTTTTTTACTGATATTATCCAGTTGCCACAATGCGGCATCAAAGGTCTGTTGCACACTGTGAATAAACTGAGACTGCCAGAAGATGGAGGTCATGTTGCACATTCTTTCCCAAAATTCAGCAAGAGCCGCGAGGGCTGGATTGGTTTGTTGAGTATACGGACTTCTTTCCGCCAAAACCGAGATAAAATCTTCAACAAAGGACTTGAGAAATTCCTTTTGCCCTATACCACTGCTACCGTTCAATTGATGATCAATCTGATCATCCAGCAGAAACAGTAAGGAATTAATATCGGTAAGTGCAAAAAGCATCGGCGGGGAAGCCGTAGGAAACATGCGGGCTACCATATATGCGAACCCCTGTCTTCGGTAGTACTCATATTGATCCTCATCAAGTAATTTAAATTTTTTCAACCATTGGTCTGTGTGACATTCTGCTTGTCGAACATACGGATTGATAGCCGATGCAATAGGGCATTGCAAGGCAGGCAAGGTAATTTGCATTTTCTGTGTTTTTAAAAGGTGAGAAAAAGAAAAGTTGCATACTGTTTGGAGAAACAAGCTCGCTGACAATAAGTTAGTATTAAATTACATATATCCAACGTAATTAAGGAGACTCCTATCCTTAAAATGACATAGGGTCGTGCATATGCACGACCCTATCCAGTTATACGAAAGCAATAATCAGTTGGTGGTCCGGACTTGATGCAGGAGTGTAACCATTCTATTAAACTCATTCATCTCCAATGGTTTCAAAATCAAGCCATCTGCTCCCTGCTCACACACCATCTCGCGGGTAAGGTAGGCATCCCCCGAAACAATGATAGCAGGTACCTGTTTCAAAGCCGGCATTTGCTTAATCCTTCTTATAAGTTCCAGTCCTGTAGTATCCTCCAAACTATGATCTACCAGTAACAGATCCGGTACATAACCCGACTCCAATACCTTCATCGCACTTTCACCACTTTCAGCCCCTTCTACCGCTACCCCTGCCTGCTTTAGCAATCGCATCATGCTATACCTTTGCATATATTCATCTTCAATTACCAATATTTTATGACAGAATTCAATCCAGTCGGGCGTCTCCATTTTATCTTTAACAGGAGCAGTTGTCTCCACTAATTTAAAGGTGGCCGTAAAAATCACCCCATTCCCGGTGTTACTGTTAACCTGAATTGTTCCTCCCAGAAGGGTCACCAGCCTTTCCACCATGTACAAGCCCAAACCCGTGCCTTCAGAGGCATTCCCTCCTTGCGTTTCAAAAGGCAGAAAGATCTTCTCAATTTGCTCTGCTGTCATACCAGTTCCCTCATCTGCCACTGAGAGTTGCCAATTTCCAGCACCTGCGCGGAGGGATATGTCAATTTTACTTTTTGGCGCTGTGTATTTAATAGCATTATAGATAAGGTTATTAGCAATACGGGTAAGCTTTTCCTGATCTCCTTCTATACAAGTCGGGAAATCCTCACTGATATGTAACCGGATCTGTATACCATTCTTTTGCGCGCTATAAGTTCCTACACTTAGTATTTTTTCTATCCACTCCTTTATGATGATTGGCTGTGCATGTAACTCATATACCTTACCGGCTTCCAGTCGGGACAGGTCCAGGGTAGCGTTGATAATGTGCAGCGCCTGGTAACAGGCAGCATCGAGGTTCCGATACACCTCCTTCACTTCATCTGTTGCAGAACGAAATTGTAACAAATACTGGCTGATCAGGGTAATCGTATTCAATGGCTGTCGTACTTCATGAATAGTCTCCCGAACATAAACTGTTTTTGCTTCATTCGCCCGGGCCAGCTTATGCATGAGCGTATTAAGATTTTGCTGCAACCGTAGATTGGTTGCATCGTAGAAATACAGAATACCTGCATTTAACAACAGAATGATACTTTTTGCAATCCATTGTGCTGTATAGGAGTCGTAAGGTCGGGGAGTAATGAATGCATATGTTTTATTTATTTCCAATGCCACCATCGTACAAATGCTAATGGCAATACACAACAAGCGGCCAGCCTTATTCCGTAAGATCAGCATGGGTAACCCTACCAGAAATATAGCCATCAGATTGACATCCAAAAACGCTCCCAGTACTAACCCGAAATACAGTACAGCAGCATTCATGATAAGATGAGTAACAACTGCCGCGACTGTATACTTTCCTTTAGAGTTGATCCATAACACAATTACAAAAAGTATAATCTCCAGATATGCCCCCAGCAACACCCGCCTGGAATCCAGCAGGTAGCCCAACAAGCTGCCAAAAGTAATCGCCAGACTTATATTAATCAGTGCAACAGTATTAATCAAAAAAACAAGTCTTTTTTGCTCCGCGTCATTCGCATGATTTTCCCCGAGACGAGGTAAAGAACGTAATACATGAAACAGGTTCATTGTGGGCTATTTTTGAGTGACCAGTCTGGGATGGCTTAAAATAAGGATTTATGAGGTTTGTTTATCAATTTGTCTTATCATGGTGGTTCTATAAAAACAACTGTTCAATTTAGTATTTTATCAAAGATCTACAAAATCCCATTTAGCGGCATAGGCTATATTTGCATCCTGAAACTAACCATGATTCACCATTTCAAACCCACCATCCATGAGCCGGGAGCGATCATCAATACCCATCAATACACTGGAAGCAGCTCCCGGAGCAGACATCGCTATCCGCCACCTCCTTGCTCTCAGCTCGGCCGACATTTACCAACAACAGGCCCACCGCGACGATCACTATCTTTTTTTATGGGTAGAGAAAGGCAGCTGTCTTTTCATGATTGATTTTGAGACGCTGCCGCTGAAGGCCGGAGAAATCATTTACGTATATCCGGGGCAGGTACATGCATGTGTTGAGGCCGCTCATGTGCAGGTGACGGCTTTATCTGTTGCTCCGCAGCTGATACATACTATCTATAGAAGCACCCTCGAAGCGGTAAACGGGATACAGCGCCCTCTCCTGCTGGATACCGCTGCTGGAGGCATACTCAGGCAAGGCTTGCTGCTGCTGGAGCAACTACTGGAGCAACCCACCCATACGCCATTCCGGCAACAGGTATTAAGCGGCGGGACAGATATATGCATGGGTATTTTTGTGGCAGCTTTTAAAGACAGCCGGCATGAACCCACCGGCAGCAGCCGGCCGGAAACTATCATGCGCCAATTCAGGACGCTGTTGATAAATAGTTACCTGTCTGTCAGAACACCTTCCGACTATGCTGCAGCCTTGCATATCTCCGTATCTTACCTCAGCGAAATCGTGAAACAGCAATCCGGCTTTACCGTCAATCACTGGATACATCAGCAGCTGATACTTGAGGCTAAGCGGCAGTTATACCATACCGACCGTACCATTAAGGAAATCGCCCATGAGCTGGGCTTTGAAGATCACGCCTATTTCTCCCGCCTGTTCCGGAAAAAAACAGGGCTGACACCACAGCAGTTCCGTATCGAATGCCGAAAATAGTCCTAAGCATCCCCGGTTTTGTCCATTTCCCGTGACTGCATGATACCCGAGCTTTGCGGGTAAATCATGAAACGATGGAACAACTGAGGGTAATAATTGCCGGAGCTGGTCTGAGCGGCCTTTGCCTGGCACAGGGATTGAGAAAAAACGGTATTGACTGTTGCGTGTATGAAAGAGATGCCGCTTTCGACAGCAGAACACAAGGCTACCGGATACGGATAGACGAAACAGGACAAAATGCATTGTCCTCCTGCCTCTCCCCTGCATTATATACTGCATTTGAAAACAGTGCTGCCCAACCCGCAGGCGTATATACGCTGGATACGGGCATGCAGACCCTTACCGACAAATGGGTAGACCAATGGATCATGGATGAACGGGAAATACCTGCTGATCTGAAAGCAGATCGGCATACCATGCGAAAGGTGCTGATGACAGGAATAGAAGACCGTGTATTTTTCGACAGTGATATCAGCGGTTATACTGTTCTTCCTGATAACAGGGTAAAGTGCCTGTTCGCCAACGGTGATACCCGTGAAGCCGATGTGCTGGTGATTGCCAATGGCGCATCTTCTTCATTGATCGCTGGCTGTTTCCCGGGTACCATGCTGCGGGACACCGGTGGTGTTTGCATTTATGGCAGGGTGGCGTTGCGGGAGAAACAGCAGCTGTTGATAGGAGATGTCATCCGGCTAGGGACCAACGTTATCTTTGACGGGGATATGGCGGCCATTATAGACGTGATGCAGTTTGATCGTGCTTATAAAAATGTCTCCCTGCCGGAAGACTATATCTATTGGGCATTGATTGGTAAACGAAGCAGCTTTGGATTGGAGAATGATCAATCCTTAAGACTTGCGCCGGAAATACAGGGAGACTGTGTCCGTGAAGGTACCAAACGCTTCTCTCCAAAACTAAACCCGTTATTTTCCCAGACAGAAATCACCGCTATGTCTATTGTTCCGGTACGGCATTCTGTACAGGGGAAACGATCCGGCCTTTCCCCTGTTACTGTTATGGGAGATGCCATTCATACCATGAGCCCCGCAGCCGGCCTGGGAGCCAATACCGCCCTGCGTGATGCGGCATTACTGGCAGAGAGCCTGCAACAGGCCGCCAATGGGAGTTTACAGCTGATGGAGGTAATAACCTATTATGAAAAACAGATGCTGGAATATAGCGCCGCTGCCATAGCTGCTTCTGAACGGGGAAGCAAATTGCTATATAACGCCGGAGAGTGATGCAACCAAAGCCGCCACCGCTGCAGTGCCACACCATTCCCGCTTCGTAGCTTTACATACAGATTGGAGTCCGGACATTTCATCACTTCAAAATCTTTGTTGTATGAAAACACTTACCTGTATACTCGTAGCACTACTGCTACTGAGTGCCACTCCAGCATCTGTAGAAAAAAAAGTAACAGCTCGCCGAAGCAATGTCACCGTGCACGTCTGGTTTTACAGTCGAGGTACCACTACCGTTTTCCCTATCTGTGGCGTGCCGTTGCAGTCGCCAAAGGTGTACCAATGGGGTGTTCAAACAGTTGATGTCAACTGTCCATCCAGCTCTGTTGTGCTGGATGTCACCGAAGGGCAAACACTTTCTGCCGCTGCATGGCTGGATTTGACACATTACCTCGCCAGCGATCCTCTTGTTGTAAGTGCTGATATGATAGGAGCAGGCTCGATTGATTTGATTATTGAATTCTAATCAGCCGGTATCTATTCGTGCTGCTGTGACACGCCATTCCCGCTTCGTAGCTTTACAGACAGATTGGAGTCCGGACATTTCATTACTTCAAAACCTTTGTTGTATGAAAGCACTTACCTGTATACTCGTAGCGCTATTGCTACTGAGTGCCACTCCCGCTTCTGTAGAAAAAAGAGCACCAACTAGTCAAGGCAATGTTACCGTGCACGTCTGGTTTTACTATCCACGTTCTGGTGCCGTTATCGGTATCTGTGCCCTGCCCATATGGGAGCCTTTAGTGTACGTATATGGTGTTACAACTGTCAATGTCAACTGCCCATCCAGCTCCGTTGTGGTGAATGTCTCCGAAGGAGACACCGTTTACTGTAGCACATCGATATATCTGAAATGGAATGTCGTCTGGAGCGATGTTAACATTATAACTGCCGATGAAATTGGAGCAGGGTCGATTGATTTGATTATTGAACAGTAATCAACCGGTATCTATCCACTATTCATGCTGTCCGTCAGAAAATATTATTCACAACCTTAAAATTTGTAATATGAAAACACTTACCTGTATACTTATGTCCCTATTGCTACTGAGTGCCGCTCCCGCATCTGTAGGAAAAAAAGTAAACGCTCAAGGCAATGTTACCGTGCACGTCTGGTATTTCCATCAAGGTGCCGTTGTCGGTATCTGTAACGTGCCGGTCTATGGGCCCAAGGTGTTCATATGGGGTATTCAAATAGTTGATGTCAACTGTCCATCCAGCTCTATTGTGGCGAATGTCACCGAAGGGCAAACACTTTCTGCCGCTGCCTGGCTGGATCCTACAAATTACATCGCCAGCGACCCTCTTGTTGTAACTGCAGATATGATAGGAGCAGGATCGGTTGATTTGATTATTCAGGTGTAATCAGCCAGTATTGCAGTCAGAAAATAAAACAAGGCGGAATCAGTATTCCGCCTTGTTTTATTTTCTGACTGCCACTGTTGGTCTATTTGGTTGCATTGGTTAACTTACAGCCGTTTGAATTTTAAGAAGCAGTGTTTACCCACCCCGGTTTTCGCATGGAAAATATAACAATACATGATCTCGTTCGTATGATCGGACGTAAGAGTACAGATCCGGAATTCGTTCAATGGTATACTAAGCTGGGAATAGGAGCTCCTCCCCCAGCCCTCAAGAACGGCGGCAGACTTTTCGAAGACAAGCAGCACCAGTTACAGATTGGTTTTGATTATGAGATCATGAATGATAGATTTTACCCACCTGTGCTCTCAGATGAAGATTTTAATTATGATTGTTACTGTTCCCGGATAGAAGTATTCCAAATCAGTTATGGTGCTAATGAGGATGAATACCAGGACAGGAAGCCTGCAACATTCTGGCAGGATTTCATTCATCCCGGTAGTACCATTGAAGAATGTATTGAATTTTTTGATGGGAAATATGAGAAGGGCGGAGCTTTTGATTGTTACTCGTTTCACAAAAATCTGAATGAAACCGTTGAACTGATCGTATGTTTTACCAGTGACAATCGCCGGATCAGATGGATAGAGATATTCATTAGTCAGTCCACGGAAATTTTTGGATACCGGCAATTGAGCCTCGATTGGATGAGTAAATTTCCGACCTGGAGAGGTATGGAACTGGAACTCCGAAGACTGCAACCCTATCTCCTGCTCGTAAAATGGCTGTTTGATCAACGCTATCTGCTCCTACCGGAGGACGTATATCAGCAGCCCCTGGGCCTGGATGAACAACCGTTACTGGATTTTACCAACAAATATTTAAATGGTCACCTCTGGGACAACCAGCTCGTTGATGTCCCTTATTTATGTGAATTTTTATTCTCCGTAGTCCAATCAGGATACAACACTATACAAACCCCAGAAGGTAAAACGTGGGATATACACATCGACCACCTGTATATTAAAGCAGCCGGACTTGAGGAAACCTATAAGAAACTGAAAAAAAATCACAGGGACCCGAAATGGAATACAAAGATGTATAATATAACGACGCTTCTTCATTTAGATGAAGAACAAAGTCTGACCATGCTTCGCATCCTTACTGAGGCCTTTGAAATTTTTAACCGATACACAATGGAACAAAGAAGATATTAATATAACTCAGGCGTAAATGCAGGGGAAGTCCTCCGCTTTTTGATAATACCGGCGCTAAGATACGCCCAAGGATACACTAACAGGGAATGCCGGTGTATCCTTTTTAGTATCCCTTCACTGCTGAAATACTGCAAACACAACCCCATTGAGCTTATATTCCCATCTTTCCCTTATTTTAGCGGTTTGGCAGTAACGGGTAATTCCCTTTTTACTGCCACAACATAACCTGTATCACGTACTTAGAGCATTTTATTTACATGGAAAAAACACGTAATCATCCGGCAGCATTGCCATTCCTGTTTCTCTCCGAAATGTGGGAACGTTTTGGATTTTATCTGATACTCGGCATTTTTCAGTTGTATCTGACTGACACGGCAAAAGGTGGCTGGGGCATGGACCGGGCCACTGCTGCGGATATCTTCGGTACCTTCATCGCTTTTGTATACCTGACGCCTTTTCTTGGAGGGCTGATAGCTGACCGTAAACTCGGCTACAGTAAGTCAATTATCATCGGCGGGATACTCATGGGCATAGGCTATATAGGCCTGTCTGTACACAACCTCACCGTTTTTTACCTGTCCCTCGCACTGATATGCATTGGTAATGGCTTCTTTAAACCCAATATCTCCACGCTGCTGGGAAACGTATACAATGATGACAGATACCGTAGCCGTAAGGATGTAGGGTATAATATTTTTTACATGGGGATTAATATCGGCGCCTTTATCTGCAACTTTTTTGCAG
This sequence comes from Chitinophaga sp. HK235, assembly GCF_018255755.1. Taxonomy (NCBI): domain Bacteria; kingdom Pseudomonadati; phylum Bacteroidota; class Chitinophagia; order Chitinophagales; family Chitinophagaceae; genus Chitinophaga; species Chitinophaga sp. HK235. The sequence goes on from NZ_CP073766.1 coordinate 1,379,532, forward strand.
CCTTCCTGCGGAATACCATCGGTTGGGGTGCTGCATTCATTGCTGCCGGTATAGGTATGTTCCTCGGGGTATTGATTTTCATTATCGGGATGAAACACTACCGCCATGCTGATGTACGCAAACCTGTGCAGGAGGGCGACATGCCATTAAGCAGGATTTTCTCTGTTGTATTTCTGCCGGCAATTGTAGTAGGACTGGGTGCCTGGTTTATTCCCGGCAACATCTTCGGGTCTGATTCCACGGATGCCTTCATTTTTGCCTGTATCCCGATATTGATGTTTTTTGTATCACTGCTGGTAAAAGCTGATGCGAAAGACCGTAAACCGATATCTGCGCTGCTCGCCATTTTTGCGGTATCTATCGTATTCTGGGCTGTATTCAAACAGAATGGTACGGCACTGACTACCTGGGCTCAATACTATACTAACAGGGAGATTCCTGCCGCCATCCAGCAACCGGCCCAGCGCCTTTACCTGGTAGAAACGGTGACGAACAAACAGGATTCAGTAACTGCCTATGATGATGAATTCAGGGTGGTACGTGACGCAGCAGGCAAACCCACGAAAGTATGGGACAAAGTAGTCTATTTCAAGAATGTGGCGCCAGAGAAAATGCCGGCTGAAGGACAAAGTATCGGTTTGTATAATACAGAGTTATTTCAGTCCATTAATCCTTTCTTTGTAATCACCCTAACACCGCTGGTGGTCCTCTTCTTTGCATTGCTGCGCAAACGGAACAGGGAGCCTTCCACCCCGTCAAAAATAGCCTGGGGCCTGCTAATATCAGCCTTATCAACGCTGATGATGGTCGGCGCAGTATATGTATGCAGCAATGGCGCTATAAAGGCATCACCCTGGTGGCTAATCGGTTGTTATGGTATTATAACGGTTGGAGAATTATTCCTGAGTCCCATGGGATTATCCCTGGTATCCAAACTGAGCCCTGCCCGCCTTACGTCTCTGATGATGGGCGGCTGGTTCCTCGCTACTTCTATCGGTAACAAACTATCCGGTATCCTGGCCACTTTATGGGATACCTATGACAACAAAGCCAATTATTTTCTGGTCAACTTCCTGTTACTGGGAGGTGCAGCAGCTGTGATATTCCTGATGCTACGCTGGCTGAACAGGATTTTCAAAGAGTATGTGAAATAATCACGATGTCTTTCAATAAAAAAAAAGCAAAGCGACTCAACGTTGCTTTGCTTTTTTTTATTGAAAAATTTCAGGTCTGGTAAATCATCACCATTTTATCCGCAGTTCAGAACGCCTGTTCTGCCTGTACTCTTCTTCCTTGCACGGCACACCATCCTTACAGCCATTCACCGGATTACTTTCTCCTTTATTGCTGTAATAAAGGCGTTTGGGATCGATGCCTTTATTAGCGAGGTAATCTATGACCGCATAACAACGTAATGCAGACAGATCGGTGTTATACTGATCACTACCGCGGTTATCCGTAAAGGAAGAGATCACGACCTTCCAGTCGGGGTGGCGTTTCAGTACTGCTGCCACCTGGTCCAGTATCCTGCGGGATTCGGTGAGCAATGATGCACTGTTATAATCATACAGAAACTTCAGTTCTTCCAGTTTCTTTTTATCTGTTTCCTCTTCTGCGGTATGTGTTTTTACAATAACCGGAACAGGCTGTTCAGGGGTTACAGGTGGCACGGTATGGGTCTGATCTGTGGCAGGCGGTGGTTCCTGGGTACGATCGACCCTGGTAAAATAATTAGGGTCTGAGAAGTAATAGACATCATCCCTGCCTAAGCCGCCCTGCCTGTTGGATGCCAGGTAACCTTCATAGCCGTTGCGTTTCAATATCAGCCCTATATCATCTGCGCCGGAGTTGAAAGGCAACTTCATGTTCTCCGGTGTTTCCCAGGTGGACTTCGCTCCTCTTACACGATAGATATCATAACCTCCCATCCCTGCATGCCCCCTGCTGGAAAAGTAAAGGATACCTTCTTCGTTTACAGTGGGGAAGGATTCTGCGCCCACCGTATTTATCTGGTTGCCACAGTTAACCGGCGCTCCCCAGCTGCCATCCGCCTGTTTCTCCGAGTACCAGATATCTGTCTGGCCTTGTCCTCCCGGGCGGTCAGATACAAAATACAGTATATCTCCATCGGAACTCAGCACCGCATGACTGGAAGAGTATCCCTCCAGATTGATGCCGGGCAGCAGTACCGGGGTTTCCCATTTGCCGTTCTTTTTTACGGACTGATAGATCTGCAGCTGACGGACACCATTCACAAGGCCCTTGCCGGTATAAGGCACTTCTTTGCCTTGTATGTTGATGGTGGCGTAAAGTGTGTCTTCCGTGCTATTCAGGCATACCGGCCCGATATTGTAATCATATTTGCCCAACAGTGCCGGTACCAGTTCTTCGAGATAGGCGTTGGAGTTATCGCCGGCATATTGCTGGTAAACATATGCTTTGTAATAAGGCTGTTCCGTACGTTTATCGATCGGTGGTTTGGCCTGAGAGCCGCTGGTGAGCGCCATGGAGCGGTAACCATTTGACATCAGCAGTAAACCTTTCTTTACGACTCCGCTCACCACGTCAGATCCGGGCGTATTCAGCTCTTTAAGCGGCTTTAATTGTACAGGGGCTCCCTTCCCGATCCATACGATAGCACTGTCGCAGCCCCGCAACGCGGCATTTTTTAACTGAAGGCTGTCTGCATTGGAGGTGGTGAACAAAGCATATTGCGCTTTGGCCGCGTCGTACTGCTCTAGTTGGCGAAGCGCCTCTCCATATACAAAATAAGCATTCGCAGGACGGTCAGGACGAATGGTAATCTCCTTGTATATATCAGTAGCTTCTTTATAGTAACCGATCTCCTGAAAGCTACGGGCCATTTTCATCAGCTGCTCTACCGGCATTTTATCCCCTTTCTGGCGGGCAATCCGGGTATAGAGCGCTCCTGCCATTGCATACTCCTGTCTTGCATAAGCTGCTTCAGCCAACTGCAACACGCTTTTCTGTTCCTGGCCATATAGATTGGCGGCAGACAAAAACATCAGCGGAATAATCATTCTGGTACAACGTATCATACGGGTAGTAACTAAGATTTAAAAATACCGGGGGTTCTTTACTGTATAATTTTTTGAAGGAATCAAAAAGCCAAGTGATATTTCATGTGATCCTCCCTGATAACCGGCCATTTTGTTGATGGTCAGATCATAAGCATAGCCGATACGCAACTTCTCTGTGGCGTAAAATTCCACCATCACACTGGCTGCGTCCAGTTCACTCAGGTCTTTCTGCAGATTGGTTTTTCTCCATATACCTACACCGGTACGATAAGAGGCCCCCACCCACAGCTTCTCTCCAATCAACAGGAAGGCGTTAATGTCTACGTTGGTAGGCCCTTTAAAATCTTCTTTTATCAGGATCGATGGTTTCAACTGCAGGTTGTCACCCAGCGGGAACATAGCACCCGTAGTAATATACAGGTGCTGTGTTTTGCGGATAGTGGAGTAGTTATTCCCTTTCCAGTTGTAACGCGAAGCATCGGTATACAACGAAAACAGGTCCATAACGGAAGCGCCGGCATAAAAGCGGGGCGTATAATAGTAAATCCCGAAGCGGGCATCCGGTACCCACACACTCTTTTTACCCAGGGGTATGGCTACATCCTCATTATCGGTGTATTGCAGGGCGTTACCATCAATGGAATACTGGGTAACGCCAGCGCCTATACCGAAACAAAGCCGGCGTGTATTTTCATCATCCAGCGGAATCCGGTAGGAGTATGAGCCGTAGAGCGACAAGGCATCCTGCGGCCCCGATTTGTCAAACAACATTTGCACTCCCAAACCTACCTTGTTGTCGCTGGCGGGCGTCACCCCGTCGAGCGACACGCCGCCCGTACGGGGTGCTCCGGGGAATCCGGCCCACTGATGACGATAAATGGCATTCGCATACAAGTCTTCCTTATAACCAGCATACGCAGGGTTAATACTTAACCCGTTGAAGATGTACTGGCTGAACTGTATGTTCTGTTGTGCCACGCTGTGCATACTTATTGCCAGCAGCAAGACCATTATTCCCGCTCTGAGTACTGTTTGCATCTTTTACACTTTTTTGTAGCAGATAATATTGTTGTCTCTTACCGTAATATTGTTACCCAGCCTTTATACTTTTTGATACCATCTGGTTTTCTTACCTCCAGGACATAGTAGTAAGTGGCTTCGTTCAGGCCTGAACCATCCCAGTCGTTTTTGTAATCTTTGGACTGATATACCATACTGCCCCATCTGTTATAGATGTAGATAGCAGAGCCGGGATATTTTTCCAGACCACCGATGATGAATCTTTCGTTTTTACCATCACCATTCGGCGTGATCACGTTCGGGAATGACAGGTCTGATCCTTCTATTTCCACTGTGGACACCGCCACGTTATTGGAGCTATCGGCATCCGGCATGTTGGTGCTGTAGGCAGTAGCTTCGTTGCTCAGCTTTCCGCCTTCTATTACGCGGGATGTCAGCGTCATTTGCACGGTAGCACCCACTGCCAGGTCACCGATATTCCATTCTACCAGTTTGGTGGCTGCTGTTACCACTACCTCTCCCCTTTCTGCGGAAGTGTTCGTAGGCACATCCAGCTGTACCGGCAGACGGTCTTCAGCTCTTACGCTGGTCACCGGTATGTTACCGGCGTTCCGTACAGTGATGCGGTAAGTCAGGTTCTGACCCATGCGGTAAGGCCCTGTTGCCGGTGCGATGATCTCTTTCGTGACGATCAGGTCACCAGCCAATTTATCGTTGTCTGTGATGGTTACAGTGGCTGCGCTGGCTGCACCTGCGGTGAAGGTGTAGCTGGCGGATTTTCCGCCGTTGAGCATGAACACCACTGTTTCCGGTGATTCTATTTCATTATCGTCCAGCACATTCACGGGAACGGTTACACTGTTGGCTCCTGCCGGGATGGTGATAGTACCGCTGATGGCTGTGTAGTCAGCATCCGGTGTGGCACTGCCGCTTATCATGTATTGTATGGTGATAGCTTCTGCCGTACGCTTGCCACTGGCCAGACTGATGGTGAACGCTCCGTTGATATTTGGCTCGCTGGCGTCAGGCTTGCTGGCGATAACAAGCAGACTCAGATCGGTGTTATCATCATCCGCAATGTTGACAGTAGCCGTGTTGTTAGCGCCTACGGTGTAGTTAATGTTAGCCGATTTACCACCGGAGATCGTGAGTACCACTGTTTCCACCGGTTCTATCAGATCGTCGTCTGTTACATTAACTGGTACGGTTACACTGCTTTGACCTGCCGGGATGACTGCCGTGCCGGTGAGGGCTGTGTAGTCCGCGCCGCTCGTGGCAGTACCCGCCACCGTATAGGTAACCGTGATATCTGCCGCCGGTATTTTTCCGCTGGCGAGGCTGATGGTGAATTCCCCTGCGGTAGACGGTTCTGCCGCATTGGCTTTGCTGGCAGTAACCATCAGGTCGAGGTTGGTATTATCATCGTCGGCGATGATTACGGTAGCAGTATTGCTGGCGCCAGGTTTGAGGACAAGGCTGCCTGCATTGCCGCCGGTACCGGTGATGATCACGGTTTCATCGCCTTCAATCAGCTGGTCATCGATCACTATCACGGGCACGGTTACACTGTTCTGGCCTGCAGGGATGACTACGGTGCCGGTGAGGGCGGTGTAGTCTGTGCCACTGGTAGCAGTACCTGCCACAGTGTAGGTGGCGGTGATATCCATCGCGGCGGTTACTCCGGTCGGGAGACTGATATTGAAGCTACCGTTGGTGGCCGGTTCTGCACCATCTGCGCCTTTGGTGATGTTCAGCACCAGGTTAGCGTCGATGGTTTCATCATCCAGGATGTCCACAGTGGCACTGCCTGCGGCAGTGAAGGTGAAGTTGGCCGAGCTGGCGCTGGTCTGTGTCAGGATCACTGTTTCAGTCCCTTCTATTATTTTATCATCCTGTACAGTAACCGGTATGCTGATACTGTTCTGACCAGCCGGGATAATAACCGTACCTGTAAGGGCAGTGTAGTCTGCGCCCGCAGTAGCGGTACCTGCGACGGTGTAGTTGACTGTGATATCTTCTGAAGAAGTGATACCGGCAGGCAGGCTGATGGTAAAGTTGCCATTAGTAGCCGGTTCGGCACCATCTGCGCCTTTGGCGGCGGTCAGCACCAGCTTAGCCGGTGTGATGCTTTCATCGTCAGCGATATTCACAGTGGCATTACCATTGCCGGTGAAGATGAAGTTGGCTGAAGTACCACCGTTGAGCGTAGCAACTACGGTTTCAGTTACTTCTATGATCTGATCATCTATTACTATTACGGGAACGGATACACTGTTCTGACCTGCCGGGATGACTACGGTGCCGGTGAGGGCGGTATAGTCTGCACCAGCGGTAGCGGTACCAGCCACGGTATAGTTCACGGTGATATCTTCCGAAGAAGTAATATTTGCCGGCAGGCTTACTTTAAAGCCGCCGTTGGTAGACGGTTCTGCGCCATCGGTATCTTTGGCGATGCTCAGTACCATGCTCGCCGGTGTAATGCTTTCGTCATCGGCGATGTTGACAGTAGCATTACCATTACCGGTGAAGGTGAGGTTGGTGGAAGCACCACCGTTCAGGGTCATGATCACGGTTTCAGTCTGTTCAATCACCTTATCATCTATTACGGTAACCGGTACATCTACACCCGTTCCACCCGCAGGGATGGTGATCGTTCCGGTGATGGCTGCATAGTCAGCACCGCTGGTGGCGGTACCACTTACGGTGTAGTTCACCCTGATGTCTTCGGAGGCACGGATGCCGTTCGGGAGACTGATGGTGAAGGCGCCGTGGGTGGCTGGTTCAGCCGCATCTGCTTTTTTCACAATATTCAGTATGCGGTTACCTACTACGTTCTCATCATCTATGATGTTCACCGTAGCACTGCTGCCACCGGTAAAGGTGAAGCTGGTGGAGGTGCCTCCTGTGAGGGTCATCACCACCGTTTCGGTAGTTTCCAGGAGATTATCATCGATTACCGGTACCGCTACGGTCACTTTATCCAGACCCGCAGGGATAACTACGGTTCCGCTGAGGGCGGTGTAGTCTACTCCACTGGTGGCGGTACCGCTGATGGTATAGTTTACGGTAACCGGTTCGGAAGAAGCGATACCGTTCGGCAGACTGATGGTGAACTCACCTGCTGTACCTGGTTCTGCGGCGTCTTTGGTAGCCGTTACCGTCAGTACACGGTTAGCTGCGATGTCGTCATTATCAGTAATATTCACAGTGGCGTTGGTGTTACCGGTGAAGGTAAAGTTGGCAGAAGAACCGCCAGCCAGTGTCATCACCACTGTTTCTGTATTTTCTATCAGTTGATCATCGATCACCAGTACCGGCACGTTTACGCTGTCCTGACCGGCAGGGATTACCACAGTGCCGCCCAGTGCCATGTAATCGGTACCTGCGGTGGCGGTGCCGCCGATAGTATAATTCACGGTTACGTTCTCGGCTACGGTGATACCCTTAGGAAGACGGATCGTGAACACACCATTGGTAGACGGTTCTGCTGCATCGGTTGTTTTTGTTACCGTCAATACCCGGTTAGCCACTACGTCATCGTTATCGGTAATATTTACGGTAGCGTTGTTGTTACCGGTGAAGGTGAAGCTGGTAGATGTTCCGCCGTTCAGTGTCATGATCACGGTTTCTGTTGTTTCAATCACCTGATCATCCTGTACGATAACGGGGATGGTTACACTGGGTTGATTGGCCGGAATGGTAATTACTCCGGTGATGGCGGTATAATCTGTACCTGCCGTGGCAGTACCAGTAATGGTATAGTTGACCGTGATGTCCTGTGCAACAGTAACACCTGCAGGCAGGCTGATTTTGAAGCCACCGTTGGTACCTGGTTCTGCTGCATCACCATTGTTAGTCACCGTCAGTACGCGGTTGGCGCTTACATCATCGTCATCCGCAATATCCAGGCTGGCAGTGCCGCTGGTAGCGCTGGCGGTGAACGCAAAGCTGGTGCTGGTGCCGCCGGTGAGGGTCATGATAACGGTTTCGGTGCCTTCAATGATCTTATCATCGATGACTGTTACTGGTATATCAACGCTGCCGGGTTGTCCCGCAGGGATTACGACGGTGCCAGTCAGGTTGGCGTAGTCAGTGCCGTTTTGGGCAGTGCCGCTGATGGTATAATTCACCGTGATATCTTCCGATGCGGTGATACCGGCAGGCAGGCTGACAGTGAAGCTGCCGTTAGTACCCGGCTCTGCACCATCTGCTTTTTTCGTTACCTGCAACACACGGTTGGCGTTGATGTTGTCATCATCATCAATCGTCACGGTAGCATTACCGTTGGTAGCGCTGGCAGTGAAGTTAAAGCTGGTGCTGGCGCCGCCGGTGAGGGTCATCACCACTGTTTCGCTGTTTTCAATGATCTGATCATTGATCACATTCACAGGTACGAATACCGTGTCTTTTCCAGCCGGGATGACTACTGTGCCGCTGAGGGCATCATAGTCCACGCCGCTGGTGGCGGTGCCGGTTATGGTATAGCTGACGGTAATATCTTCGGCCGAGGTTACTCCCCCAGGCAGGCTGATGGCGAACCTTCCGTTAGTAGTCGGTTCAGCTGCATTGCCTTTGTTGGTTACGCTCAGCACCCGGTTAGCTGCCGTGTTATCGTCGTCTGCGATATTCACAGTGGCGCTTCCGCTGGTGCTGCTTGCCACGAGCGTAAAGCTGGTGGAAGTCGCCCCTGTCGCCGTCAATATTACTGTTTCTGTATTTTCTATGATCTTGTCGTCAATGACTGTTACTGGTACCTGAACGCTGCCGGGTTGTCCCGCAGGGATTACCACGCTGCCGCTCAGGGCAGTGTAGTCACCACCCGCTGTGGCAGTGCCACCTACGGTATAGTTCACCGTGATGTCTTCTGATGCGGTATATCCTGTAGGCAGGCTGACAGTGAAGGAGCCGTTGGTGGACGGTTCTGCGCCGTCAACAGGGTCTTTCACAATGATGATCAGGTTTGCCGCTACATTATCATCGTCTGCTATGTTCACCGTAGCATTACCATTGGTAGCGCTGGCCGTGTAGCTGAAGTTGGTGCTGGTACCGCCGGTGAGCGTCATCACCACTGTTTCGGTGGTTTCAATCACCTTGTCATCAATGACAGGCACAGTTACTGTTGCGTCGTTTTTACCTGCCGGGATGGTCACGGTGCCGCTCAGCGCAGTGTAGTCCTTGTCGCTGGTGGCAGTGCCGCCGATGGTATAGTTCACGGTGATGTCTTCCGATGCATAGATATTTACCGGCAGACTGATGGTGAACTCACCATTGGTGTTTGGTTCTGCAGCATCGGCCGTTTTCTTAACAGACAGTACGCGGTTGGCCGCTATGTTATCATCGTCTGCAATATTCACCGTGGCGCTGCCATTGCCGGTTAACGTGAAGTTGGTGGAGTTACCGCCGTTGAGGGTCATGATCACGGTTTCTGTATTCTCTATCAGCTGATCATTGATCACCAGTACTGGTACGGTAACACCTGGATCACCTGCTTTAATCACGGCGGTGCCGGAAAGGGCGGTGTAGTCCGCGCCACTGGTGGCTGTACCGGAGATAGTATAGTTTACGGTGATGTCTTCTGATGCAGTATATCCTGAAGGCAACGTAATGCTGAAGGCACCATTCACCGTCGGTTCTGCTGCATCGCTCACTTTAGCAACGCTCAACACAAGGTTGGCCGCCACATTATCATCGTCAGCAATATTCACGGTGGCATTACCCGTACCAGTGAAGGTAAAGCTGTTGGATGAACCACCCGCGAGGGTAGCGATGACGGTTTCTGTCGGCTCAATGATCTTATCGTCTGCCACCAGAACAGGAATAGCGACACTATCCTTACCAGCCGGGATAACTACTGTTCCGCTTAAGGCGGTGTAGTCAGCGCCTGCGGTAGCGGTGCCCATCACGGTATAGTTCACCGTGATATCTTCTGAAGCGGTGATACCGGTAGGCAGACCAACTTTAAAGGCGCCATGGGTAGACGGTTCTGCTGCATCTTTATCCCGCGCGATACCCACTACGAGGTTGGCCGGATCAGTGCTCTCGTCATCAGCGATATTAACGGTGGCGTTGCCTTTACTGCTGCTGGCCACAAGATTGAAGTTTGTGCTGTTGCCGCCTGTTAAGGTAACGATCACGGTTTCTGTCGGCTCTATGATCTTGTCGTCTATAACAACTACTGGCAGGTCTATGCTATCCTTGCCGGCAGGCAACACGATGGAGTTGCCGATAGCTCCGTAGTCAACGCCACTGGTGGCCGTTCCTGCTACAGTATAGTGTATGGTGATATCCTGAGATGCAGTATAACCTGCAGGCAGACTGATGGTAAAGGCTGCATTGGTGGATGGTTCTGCACCATCTTTCTTTTTATCGATGTTCAGCACGAGTGCCGCCGGTGTGTTGTCGTTGTCCACTATATCCATGGCTGCACTACCGTTGATGGTGCTGGCGGTGAAGTTGAAATTAGTGCTGGCACCACTGTTCAGTGTCATGATCACGGTTTCGGTGGTCTCAATGATCTTATCATCGATCACATTTACTGGTACAGTCACATCAGGTTGGTTAGCCGGGATCACTACGGTGCCGCTGAGGGTCGCATAGTCAGTGCCATTCGCTGCGGTACCGGTGATGGTATATTGAACCGTCACGTCTTCCGCTACCGTCACACCTGCAGGCAGACTGATACTGAACGCTCCGTTAGTGGAAGGTTCTGCGGCATCGGACTTCCTGATCACACTCAGCACCAGGTTTTCCGGTGTGTTGTCGTCATCGGCAATGTTTACGGTAGCGTTGCCGTTGGTGGTGCTGGCGGTGTATGGCGCAGCGCCGGTGCCACCGGTGAGGGTCATAATCACCGTTTCAGTGTTCTCAATGATCTTATCATCTATCACATTAACGGCTACGGACACACTGGGATCTCCGGCTGGTATCACCGCGGTATTGGTAAGGGCGGTGTAATCCGCGCCGGCGGTGGCAGTACCTGCTACGGTATAGTTCACGGTGATAGGCACTGCTGCGGTATAACCGGCAGGCAGGCTTATAAGGAACTTGCCGTTGGTGGCCGGTTCCGCGGCGTTGCCACCGTTGGTAACGCTCAGCACCCGGTTGGCAGCTATGTCATCATCATCGGCGATGTTCAGCGTAGCGTTGCCATTGGTAGTGCTGGCAGTGAAGGTAAAGTCCGGAGAAGCGCCACCTGTAACGGTGAGGATCACGGTTTCTGTCCCTTCTATGATCTTATCATCTGCAACGATAACAGGCAGGTCTACACTGTTCTGATTGGCGGGTATTACCACTGTACCGGAGAGGGTGTTGTAATCTGTTCCGTTGATAGCAGTACCTGCAATGGTATAGTTCACTGTTACCGGCAGGGCTGATGTTACATTAACAGGCAGGCTGAAAGTGAATGCACCGTTAGTGCCAGGTTCTGCTGCATCTGTTTTCTTCGTGATGCTGATCACCTGATTGGCCGCTGTATTATCGTTATCGGTGATATCCACGGTGGCGGTACTGTTACCGGTTGCCGGCGTGAAGTTAAAGCTGGTGCTGGTTCCACCGGTAAGGGTCATCACCACGGTTTCTGTACCTTCTATGATCTTGTCGTCGTTCACGATTACCGGTACGGTAACGCCAGGTTGACCGGCAGGTATTTTCACGGTAACTGGCAGGGTCGTATAGTCATAACCTGCACCAGGAGTAGCGGTACCGCCCACAGTGTAGGTTACGTCGATGTCTTCCGATGCGGTATAACCAGCAGGCAGACTGATGGTAAACTCACCAGGGGTACCTGGTTCAGCGCCATCGGCCGTTTTCTTAACAGACAGTACGCGGTTGGCGGCTGTATTGTCATCATCGGCGATGTTCACAGTGGCATTGTTGCCAGCCGGATCTGCCGTATAGGCGAACGAGTTAGCATCAGTACCGCCTGTAAGGGTCAGTATGGCCGTTTCGGTATTCTCGATGATCTTATCATCTATTACCGTCAGCGGTATGCTAAAGCTGTTGGTATTGGCTGGCAGGGTTACGGTGGTAACTGTGTAATCGGTATTACGGACAGCGGTACCACTCATGTTATAGGTCAGTGTGATATCTGCTGCGGAAGTATAACCGGCAGGCAGACTGATAGTATAAGCTCCGTTAACAGAGGGTTCTGCAGCATCGGTAGTCTTCTCCACTTTCAGTACCTGGTTGGCAGCAACGGCATCGTCGTCTGCTATGTTGACGGTAATATTATCCTTAGCCGGGTCTGGCGGGAAGATAAAGGCTTGCGTGCCACCATCTGTAGCGCTACCCGACAGGAGTTTGAATTTCATGGTTTCAGTAGGCTCGATGATCTTGTCGTCCAGTACATTGAGATCTACTGTTACGCCATCGACACCAGCCGGGATCACAATAGTGCCCAATGCCTGGTAGTCCACACCGGATATGGCTGTACCGGATATGCTATATCCTATAGTAACAGGCCATGCGGAGGTGGCACCACCTGCCAGCTGTACCCTGAAGGTACCTTTGGTGGCTGGTTCTGCTGCGTTGGTACCGGCAATTACCTGTATAGGTGTGCTGCTGGCAGCATTGGCATCTATGATGTTCACCACCGCGCCATTACCTGATGGGTCTATGGTGAACGGATAACTACCGGAGACAGCGTTCGTGAGGGTCAGTATTACTGTTTCAGGTCCTTCGATGATACCATCATTAATGGCGTCTACATCTATGAACACCTCATTGGCTCCTGCCGGTATCACAATATTGCCGGAAGTCAGGCCCAGTAAACTGTAGTCTGTTGTATTGATAGCTGTTCCCGCCAAGGTAAAGCTAACCACCACATCCTGGGAGCTGGTAATACCCGGAGGCAGGGAAATCCTGTACTGGCCGTGGACACTACCTTCTACCGCATCGGATACTTTGGTGAGCAGCACGATATTGCTATTACCTGCGAAATCATCATCAGCGATGGTTACGGTAGCGGAACCTCCTCCACTGGCTACGGTATAGGTGAACTGTGAATCATTACCACCGGTGATATTCAGGATCACCGTTTCATCCGGTTCTATCACTTTATTGTCTATGACATTCACTGGAACGGCTACACTGTTTTTACCTGCGGGTATGGTGATGGTACCGGTAATAGGCTGGTAGTCTGCACCAGGAGTAGCGGTACCGGCTACAGTATAAGTTACCTGGATATCGCTGGCTGAGGTGACACCTGTTGGCAGGCTCACGAGGAAGCCGCCGTTGGTGGACGGTTCTGCAGCATCGGCTGTTTTGGTAACAGCCAGTACCTGGTTGGCGGCGGTATTATCATCATCTGCTATATCTACGGTAGCGCTGCCATTGGTAACGCTGGCGGTATAGGCAAAGCTGGTGCTGGTGCCGCCGGTGACAGTAAGGATTACTGTCTCCTGACCTTCGATAATCTTATCGTCGATAACAGTAACAGGAACGGCTACACTGGATTGACCAGCCGGGATGGTAACAGTACCAGTCAGCGCGTCGTAATCTTTGCCACCGGTGGCTGTTCCACCAATGGTATAAGTAACAGTGATGTCTTCTGACGGTTTGATACCGTTAGGCAGACTGATTTTAAATCCGCCGTTGGTGCCCGGTTCTGCAGCGTTGCCGTCGTTGGTAACGCTCAGCACGCGGTTGGCCGCGGAATTTTCATCATCAATAATATTGACAGTAGCTGTACCATTGGTTGGGCTGGCTGTATAAGTCAGGCCAGCGCCTGTACCACCGGTAATTGTCATGATCACAGTCTCGGTGTTTTCCACGAGCTGGTCATCCATCACCAATACCGGTACGGATACACTGGGTTGTCCTGCAGACAGGACCACAGTGCCTGTCAGCGCGGTGTAATCAGACCCACTGGTGGCTGTACCAGCTATGGTATAGTTGATAGTAATCGGCGCAGCTGCAGTGTAACCGGCAGGCAGGCTGATCTTAAAGGCGCCATTGGTGCTTGGTTCAGCGGCATCGCCGTCGTTGGTCACACTCAATATCTGATTGGCAGCTACATTATCATCATCCGCAATATCAGCGGAAGCGCTGCCATTGGTCGGGCTGGCGGTGAAGGCGAAGCTGGTGCTGGCGCCACCGGTAAGGGTGAGGATCACGGTTTCTGTACCTTCTATGATCTTATCGTCCGTTACAGTCACCGGAATCAGTACGGCATTCTGCTCTGCAGGCAACACTACGCTGCCAGTCAGCGTCGTATAGTCGGTACCGTTGATACCAGTACCGCTAATGGTGTAATTAACAGTCACCGGTTCTGATGAAGCTACCGTTCCAGGCAGCGTAACCTTGAAGCTTCCGTTAGTGGAAGGCTCGGCGAGGTCTGACAATTTCACGATGCTGAGCACACGATTCGCTGCTGTATTATCATCATCCGCGATGTTAACGGTAGCGCTGGCGTTGGTTGTGCTGGCAGTATAAGTGAAGTTAGCCGAAGTACCACCTGTAACTGTGGCGATGACTGTTTCTGTATTTTCAATGAGTTGATCATCGATCGGGTTGACGGACACGTCCACGGCGCTGGCGCCGGCAGGGATGGTAGCTGTACCGGTGAGGGCAGCGTAATCCGTACCGCCGGTAGCAGTACCGGCAATGGTATAGTTGACCGTAATATTTTCAGAAGCCTTGATACCGGCTGGCAGGCTGATGGTATAAGCCCCGCTGGTATTCGGTTCTGCAGCATCGGCCTTTTTACTGATGCTGAGCACACGGTTCGCTGGTATATCGTCATCATCGGCAATGTTCACCGTTGCGCTGCCGGCGGTGGTGCTGGCAGTGAAGATGAAGTTAGTGCTGGCGCCACCGGTGGCCGTCAGTACAACGGTTTCTGTCGGTTCGATGAGCGGGTCATCTATCACGGTAACGGGAACGAACACGGTGTCTTGTCCGGCCGGCAGTACAACAGTGCCGCTCAGCGTTGCGTAGTCTGTACCGTTAATGGCGGTACCGCCGATGGTGTATTGGATGGTCACCGGTTCTGATGAGGTAATACCTGCCGGCAGACTGATACTGAAGCGACCGTTGGTGGACGGTTCTGCAGCGTTGCCCATGTTGGTCACTGTGAACACACGGTTAGCAGCGGTATTGTCATTATCAGCGATATTGACAGTTGCCGAAGCGTTGGTGGTGCTGGCAGTGAAGGTAAAGCTGGTGCTGGTACCACCGGTAACGTCGAGTGATACGGTTTCTGTTGTCTCGATGATCTTATCATCGATGACTGCTACCGGTACATCAATGCCGTTCTGACCTGCTGGTATTACCACCGTGCCAGTGAGTGCTGTATAGTCAGTACCGGCGGTAGCTGTACCCGCTACTGTATAATTTACAGTGATGTCTTCGGAAGCGGTTACGCCCGTTGGCAGACTGATAGTAAAGGCGCCATTGGTAGCTGGTTCTGCGGCATTGGCCTTGTTTTTAACACTGATAACGCGGTTGGCTGCAGTGTTATCATCGTCGGCAATATTCGCAGAAGCTGTAGCATTGGTGGTGCTTGCGGTATAGCTGAAATTTGTGGAGCTGCCGCCGGTGAGTGTCACCACCACGGTTTCTGTATTTTCTATTTCCAGATCGTTGATTACAAAGACAGGCAGTGAAATGCCGTCTTGTCCCGCAGGGATGGTCACGCTGCCGCTTAAGGCAGTATAATCCTTGCCGCTGGTAGCGGTTCCTGCTACGGTATAATTCACGGTAATATCCTCGGAAGGGAAAACACCTGCAGGCAGGCTGATCTTAAACAGTGCATTGGTGGATGGTTCTGCGCCATCGTTGGTTTTAGTGATGCTCAGTACACGATTGGCCGCTGTGTTATCATCATCCAGGATATTCACAGTAGCATTACCGTTGGTAGTGCTGGCAGTAAAGGCAAAGCTGGTGCTGGTTCCGCCGGTGAGCGTCATGATAACCGTTTCGGTGTTTTCCATCAGCTGATCATCGATGACAGTCACAGGAACGGATACACTGTTCTGGCCAGCCGGGATAACTGCGGTGCCAGTCAGTGTCGTATAATCGGTACCGTTAATAGCGGTGCCGCTGATGGTGTAAGTCACGGTAATGGGCTCAGCAGCGGTAATATCATCAGCAGCGGTGGCGCCTTTAGGCAGATTGATTTTGAACTTGCTATTGGTAGCCGGTTCTGAAGCGTCTCCCCCATCGTTGCTCACGCTGAGCACACGGTTGGCAGCTGTATTATCGTCGTCAGCGATGTTGGCAGTGGCACTGCCATTGGTGCTGCTGGCGGCGAAAGTAAAGCTGGTGCTGGTACCGCCAGTCACCGTTGCAATGACAGTTTCAGTGTTTTCAATGATCTTGTCATCGATAACGGTGATTGGCAGGGTAATGCTGTTCTGTTTTGCAGGCAGCACCACCGACGTTCCCAGAGCGGTGTAGTCTGTGCCGCTGGTAGCGGTACCGGAGGATGTATAGGCTATGGTTATATCTTCAGATGAAGTGACGCCAGCAGGGAGACTAATCGTAAACTCCCCGTTGGTGGCCGGTTCCGCGGCATCAATTGTCTTTTTGATGCTTAATACGCGGTTGGCGACGGTGTTGTCATTATCTGCAATGGCCACGGATGCGTTGCCATTGGTAGCGCTGACGGTATAAGTAAAATTAGTACTGGTGCCGCCGGTGAGTGTTACCACCACTGATTCCGTGTTTTCAATGATCTGATCATCGATCACATTAACGGGCAAGGCTACACTCTTCTGACCAGCCGGAATGGTAACGGTGCCGGTAAGGGCGGTATAATCAGACCCACCTGTGGCTGTACCGCCAACGGTATAGCTGACGGTAATGTCTTCCGTAGGTGTAATATTGGAAGGCAGACTGATGGTGAATCCGCCATTCACGGCCGGTTCCGCCGCGTCGGCAGCTCTGGCTATGCTCAGTACGAGATTGGCCGGTGTGTTTTCATCGTCGATGATATTTACAGTGGCGTTGGTAGCGCCGCTGCGCGGAGTCAGCGTAAAGTTGGCAGAGCTGCCACCTGTTACGGTAACCACTACTGTTTCAGGGCTTTCCAGGAGCTGGTCATCTATTACTACAACCGGTAATACCACACCGTTCTGGCCTGCAGGAATCACTACGGACCCGCTCAGCACATTGTAATCCGCACCCGGTGTGGCTGTACCGGCAACTGCATAGTTCACTGTAATGTCTTCCGATGCAGTCACACCTACCGGCAGGCTGATGTTAAATGCACCATTGGTAGCCGGTTCTTTTGCATCCTTACCCCAGGTTACCCCTACTGTGGTTTTAGCAGGGTCATTGCTGTCATTATCAGCAATGTTCAGCGTAGCCGTAGTCTGTGTGCTGCTGATATTATAGGCGTTACCGCTGGTGGTGCCGAAGGCGCCGTTCAGCGTAACAGTTACATTTTCTGTTGTTTCGAGGATGTTATCATCGGTCACTATTACGGGCAGGGCTATACTGTTGCTGCCTGCCGGGAAGGTCAGGGTACCGCTCAACGCCGTATAGTCGGTACCGTTAGTCGCAGTACCTGTCACCGTATAGTTCACGGTGATGTCTTCCGTAGCGGTCACGGTGCCAGGCAGACTGATATTGAAGGAGCCGTTCTGTGCTCCTTCTTTGCCGTCCTGACCTTTGGTGATGGCCAACGTCTGATTAACAGCGGTCACGCCACCGAAGGTGGAGAAATTCTGTATGCCGCTGAATTCAACGTAATCTACGCCATCCTGTTGACCAGTGGCTGAAGGAGTAAGCTCGTTAATATTAGCCAGCCCTTCAGGAGCCAGATCGGCCAGTGTAGCGGTAATATCACCGGTATGTTTGAACCATGTCCAGCGTTGTGTGCCTGTTACGCCACGGGTACCGGAGAGCATATTCTCTGCATTGGTTCTTTCAGCCGGGTTCCAGAAGAGGCGGAGCGTAACGCCGCCGTTCAGCGTCATGTCTGTACCGGTGTAGCTGATTTGTACCAGCCTGCGCATTAACTGTGTACCGTAGTCGGTGCCAACGTTCTTGCCCAGCGCTGCATTCATATTCCTGTTCACATCTACAACAGCAGACAGTTTGGTTACATCCATGGTGTTGCCATTCAGGGCAATGGAGGCGATGTATTTGTTCGCATCAGTAGGATCAATGAAATACAGGGTGCCCTTGTCGATACAGGTAGCCGCTACTGTTCTCACCGTAGCATCCGGCACCAGGTTAGCGGTACGCTGGAGATGACTGGTGATGAGCGTAAACACTACATTATCTTTCAGGGCGCTCACGTTTTCAAAACTCACGATACCGCCGTTAAAGCTGGTAGCAGGTATTTCGGTCACCGTACCGGTAGCGAAGTTACCGTCGCCGTCTTCGTCGATCATGATCGTGAAATCCGCCGCTGAAGTGCCTTTTACGGTGATGCCGTTCAGATCGAACTGCATGCTGAGCGGCTGGGTGCTGATATCGTAATTGGTGAACTGTGTTTTCCATTCCTGCGTGAGGCGCTCAGGGATACAGCTGCCCACGGGCAGATCTGTTCCGCCAACAGTAAGAGCGTTGCTGTTACTTCCCAGCAGGATATAACTTTTATCTGCACCAAAAGTATTGGTATTATCCGCATTGGTGGCGGCAATAGCGCGCATGCCGACAGTCAGGATGGAGCCGGTATGTACGCTGCGTGATTGTTTCTGCACTAAGGCTTCCCTGTCATCCCGACCAATACCGAAGATGTTGTTTTTATAAATGTTATTGGCAGTAGCATTCCAGATCACGGAGCCATCTGTAGCCAGGTAGTTCTGTGCAGTGCTCTGGTCGAGCGTGATGCCATATTTAATACCGAGGTATGATTCTACCTGTCGGGCTTCAGTAGCCGTGAGGGCAGATTTGTATACGATCACCTCAGGGATTTTACCGTTGAAGATGCGGTTATCAAGAGCTGCGTTATCTGTGGTACGACCGCCCACTTCAAAGAAAGAGCCGCCTGCCTGCGTACCGCAGCTAGCGCCGAGAGGACTTTGTTTGCCATTCAGCCAGGTACTTCCATTCAGCGCATTGTTGGCATTTACATACACGCCACGTACGAGATTAGGAGCTGCATAAGGAGGAAAAGATGGCGCCACAAGGCATCCGCCGCCGTCCAGGGCATAATTAACGCTGGTTGTATACACCAGTCCTCTGCCAGCATTAGCTGATGCCGACCATTCGCCGTTGGTGGTGAAAATACCTACCAGACCATTGACTGCAGGACCTTCCGGAGTACTAACAGAGAAGATGGACAGGTTAGGTGTAGAGTTCCAGTTGGCATCGGCATTACCTTTCAGAGATTTGCCTACTGCGCCAGAGAAGTCAACCGCCGGGTTGAAGTTGATGCCATTGGGCACACGAATAATGTCTGCCGAAGCAGCGATAGGATCTGTATGAGCAACAGGTGTCGCACGCAGTTCAGTAGGCATAGCGCTGCTTTGGTTCAGCCATTGCTCTACCTGGTTGCCTCCATTCACCTGTAAGTCGGCGTCTGCTTTCACCCACAGCATGTCACCAGACACACCGCCCGGTGAGGTCACGAAGCTGGCGAAAGTGAAGTATTGGCCGCTAGTCATGTCCAGTGTGGTGGAATAACTAGGCACGCCATTCACGTCACCGTCAGCCAGCTGTATGAACTGGTCCGTACCGTCAAAAGTAGCGTCGTTGCTGATGATCAGGTAAGGCCTGTTTGCGCTGCGAGGCAATTGATCTTTGCGGATGGAGATGGCCACCGTACCTACAGTACCGGATTCCTGCACTTTCCATGTTCTTGCCATACGGGTGGTTACAGCGGAGTTGCCGGTAACAGCCGTGGTGAAGGAAGTGCTGGCGCCATCATCGCCCCAGACCATATATGATTTATCTGCGGAGAATGTATTCGTATTGCTAAGGTTGTCTGTCGCGATGCTGCCCAGACCCACTATGGGCTGGAAGCCGGTGTTGATGCTCTGGCTTTGCTTCTGCGCAAGGCCTTCCACATCATCGCGGCCGATACCGGTTATGTTATTTTTATAAGTAGCATTGGCGGTGGCATCCCATACTTTGGTGGTGCCATCGGTAGCCAGATAGTCTCTTGCTGTAGTTTGATCCATCGTGTAGCCGTACTTGATAGCCAGATAAGTGGACACCCGTTGCAGTTCGTTGGTGCTTAACGCGGCGGGATATACGATCACCTCACCGATGGTACCTCTCCAGGACTGGTTAATGTCCCAGGGAGCACTACCGACTTGTGCACCGCCAATGGTTGTGTTCCAGCTCTTAGCCGCCGATCCCAAAGTCGCCATTTTGCTGTAGAGCGTGGCTGTGCCGTTAGCACCGCCGGCCCATACACCGACCATTTCATTAAACATGCCTGGCTGCCAGTTGCCTGCGGGGCTGATAACATCATTAGCCCAACCCACAAAATCGGCGGTACCGTTGCTGCCTACGAGCGCAATACCGACACCCTGACTGGTAGTGGCCCCACCGTATCCGAGTATATACTGATTGGCCCCGCTGACAGCCGGTACGCTACCTGCACCGAAGAATGTTCTGGCGCTGGTGCCCATTGGCAGTTTGTTGATATCGAGATTCAGAAAATCTGCCCCGTCGAATTTCACTACAGGGTTAAAGTTGGCATTGGTCGTTGCGTTCCTCATGTACAGCGGCTGGTTGACAGCGGTAGCTTGTGTACCGTTGTTCAGGTCTGAAGCATAATCTGTCCAGCCGTTGATAGCACTATTGTCAGTGGTGCTGGAAGTACCTGCATCTGCACGCAACCAGAGGGAAGTGCCCACTACCCCACCCGGTGTTTTGATAGACGCACCATAGGTGAAGTATTGGCCATTAGCCAGGTCCACATTGGCGGCGTAATGTTTCACGCCATTGAGCGTCATGGCGGTCACCGGAATGAACTGGTCCGTTCCGTCGAAAGTAGCGTCATTGCTGACGATGAGGTAAGTCTGCGCAGCATTGGGCAGCGCGTCATAAGGCACTGCCACCTGTACAGTACCGACAGTGCCGGATTTCTGTACTTTCCAGACTCTTCCCATGCGATAATTGGCTACAGGGTGACCTGTCAGCGCGGTTTTAAAGAGACCGCTGCCGGCGTTGTCGCCCCATACCATGTATGATTTATCAGCAGTGAATGCATTGGCATTGCTGTTGTTTGTTTCTGAGAGGCTATTCAGACCGATCGCCAGCTGCATACCGCTCATGGTATTGCGGGATTGTTTCTGGTTCAGGTCTTCTGCGTCATCACGACCGATACCGGTAATATAATTACCGTAGCCGGTGTTAGTGGCAGCATTCCATATCGCGCTGCCGTTAGTGGCCAGGTAGTCGGTAGCGCCGTTGTTCAGCGTGATACCATATTTGATGGCCATGTAGCTGTTCACCTTCTGCTGTTCAACCAGCGTAAGCGGCGTGGTATATACGATCAGGTCGCCCATACGGCCGTTATAGGAACCAGGGCCATTCCAGCCAAGCTGGAATGGAATGCCACCACCGGTGATGATATCAGTCTTATTAGAATTGGCCACATTCAACCCATTCTTGTAAATAGATTGTTTGTTAGCAGCAAGGCTTACATTGTTGGTGGCTGTCCAGAGAATTACCTGGTTATTAATATCCCCTGCATTAAAGGTAAGGCGGTTGTTGAGATACGGGGCATCCCAATACACCACATTATCATTCCAGGTAGCATGTAATGTAAACTGGTTAGTTCCGGCAACAGGAGCTGGTTCCGTAAAGATAACGGTGGGATTGGCGACAGCCTGACAACCCGCATAAAAAGCATAAGCAGTATTGTAAGTACCAGTCTTCAGGAAAGAGCCGCCTGCCATCGCATGAGGAGCGCCATTAAACTTCACCACCGGGTTAAAGTTCAGGTTGGTCGCGGCATTATCCATATATATCGGCTGATTGGCCGGCGTAGCCTGCGCCACGTTATTACCGTTAGGGCTATAGTCGTTCCAGCTGCTGATCGGCGTGTTGTCAGCCGTGGCAGAAGTAGCAATATCTGCGCGCAACCATATCAGGTTGCCGCTGGCTACGCCACCGGGGTATTTCACAGCTGCGCCGAAGGTGAAATACACACCTTTAGGCAACAGGCTGGTGTTGAGGGTAATGGTTTTGTCTGCATTCAGCGGCAGTTCCTGATTGATCGTTGCAAAAGTAGGATCTGTGCTGATCAGCAGATATACCTTGGTGCCTACCGCACTGGCTTTCAGTGTAATGGCCTGATCCGTCCAGTTGGTTTTATCCACTTTCCATACGCGGGAAAGACGGCGGGTGGCATTAGTGCCGCTTATAACTGTTGTGTAAGAAGTAGCTGACAGCCCGTTATCTCCAAATACAAAGAAAGATTTATCGTTGGTGATGGTATTGGTATTCTGTTCGTTGGTGAGCTGAATATTGTTACCCAGCGAGAGGGTCACAAAACCGGTGTCTACACTGAGTGATTGTTTGGTATTCAGCGCCGTGGCGTCATCTCTACCTATGCCGGTTATACGGGATTTATAGGTTGCATTGGCGGTCCAGTATTTGGAACCGTCTGTGGCCAGGTAATCGCTGGCGCCGTTGTTGATGGTGATACCGTATTTCAGGCCGAGGTAAGACTCTACGGACTGGCGCTCTACGTCTGACAATACGCGGTCATAAGCAATCACCTCTCCCATTTTGCCCATCCAGTAGAACCCTCTGGCGGCGATGGTACGAGAACCTATGGAAATAAGATTACTGGTAAGCGGCGTTAAATTGATAGTACCCTGATTGTCAAGCGCATAGTTGCCAAATATACGTACGCCATTGGCAGTATTGTTGGCCTGGGCGGCACTGAAAATATAGGGTTTGTCGGAGAGGTAAGTAGCGCTTCCGCCTATGCCAACCACCGATCCGGCGTTCTCCAGGTAGTTCAGTTGTCCGGTGCCGACAAGCCGGAATTCCATACCATGTGCCGAACCTACTGCTCCGCTGCTGACAAGGTCTCTTACTGTGGCAAATCCGGAACCGCTGGCAACCGCAAAAATAGTAGCGGTGGAAGGATTGATGCGGGTAGTGGTAATATCCAGAAAATCGTCTGTACCATCGAACACAAGGCCGTAGTTGAAGTTGAGTGCTTTCGCGTCGGTAATAGGCTGGCTGGCTACTACACCCTGTAATGCGTCATTACCGAGGTTGCTGTAATCGCTCCAATTGTTGCCACCGGATACACCATCATCTGCGCGCAGCCAGAAGGAAACGCCATTGTTTACGCCATTCGGTCCGGTGATATTTTTCGCAAAAGTGAAGTAAGCACCGTCGGGCAACAGGCTACTGTTAAGGGTCGTAGTACCATCAGCATTCAATGCATAAGCAGCATCTCCTGCACCGAAAGTATTGTCTGTGCTGACAAGCAGATAGATACGTGCATTACCGCCGGATAATCTGAAAGTAATGTCCTGATCTGCCCAGTTATTTTTCTGCGCTTTGAAGATGCGGGTCATGCGGCTGTTCACCTTATTGATACCGGCAACCGGTGTCAGGTAGGTAGTAGCGGCGCCATCATCTCCAAAAGAGAAGAAAGAAAGATCATTGGTGATATTGGTGGTATTGGCTTTATTGGAAGTAGCCACTGCTGCACCCGCAGCGAGGGTTACGATACCAGTGTCTGCGGCCACGGACTGCTTCTGCAGCAACATGCCTCTGTCATCACGGCCTATACCGGTGATATGTTTGGCGTAAGCACCGCCGGCAGCGGCTTTCCACATGGTGGTGGTACCGTCGCTGGCGACATAATCCATTGGTGTGCCTATGCCCAGTGTCAGGCCATAACGCAGCGCCATATAGGATTGTACCTGCTGACGTTCGAGCGCGGTCAGCTTGCGGGAATATAATATTACCTCTGGGATATCGCCATTCAGTACCGCATTGTGGCCGGCGCCGATATAATCCTTGTTCCCGGCTGGAGAGAGGAAACTCACAGCATTGGGATTGGCTGTCAGCAATACTTTACCGTCCACACCAGCCGCCCAGTCGTTGGTAGCGCTCCAGATGTTCAGCATATGCGCATTGCGTATGCTCACACCCGCGGGATAAGCGAAGTTCATACGACCGGTGTTGGTACCGAAATAAGTAAATTGATTATTGTTGGTGTAGTTATAAAACGCTGCTCCGCCGGCAAGGGTACCTCCAAATTCAAAAGGATACATCGCGTTACCGGTGTTGTCAACGTTGGATGTTTGTACAGAGAATACTTCACCTGCGGTAAAGGTATTGGCTATCTCCGGCTGCTGTATGAAATAGTTGCCGGTGGCGCCTGCTCCACTGAAGCTGATGCCCGGGTTAAAGTTGAGAGAAGCCTCCTTCCAGGGGAGTGCTCCCGTGGTAGCGAGCGTCCATGTACGTCCAGAGGCGCTCAGTTCTTTCCATTGGGTAGCGTTACCTCCACTTACCACCACCGCACTGTCGGCCCTGGCCCATACTTCCAGTCCCCCAGCTACACCAGCCGGAGCTGCCTGCGTATTGGCGAAAGTAAAGAAGGCGCCGTCAGGCAGCAGATCGCTGCTCAGGGTAAGCTGGCCGTTGGCATCCAGTGCATACGCTTTATCTCCTGCCCCAAAGGTTTCGTCGGTGCTTACCAACAGGAAGTTGGAGTTGTTACCACCGGTCAATCCCAGTCTGATGGAACTGGTAGCCCAGTTGGTGCGGTCTATTTTATAGATACGGCCCATGCGTGCAGTAACATTCCCCAGGCCTGTAACGCCCTGGCTATACGTAGCGGGCTGACCGTTATCGCTGAAAGTAAAGAAAGAAAGGTCGTTGGCGACAGTGGTGTTATTCTCTGCATTGGAGGCAGCCAGACCAGTGCCTGCACCAATAGTTACATTGGCACCATCCAGCTGTGACTGGCTTTGCTTCTGTAGCAGGGTACCGTTATCATCTCTGCCGATACCGGTGATACGTTCACCATAACCGGTATTTTTAGTCGCAGTCCACATTTTAGTACTACCATCACTGGCGAGGTAATCGGTAGAAGCTCCTGCGGCTGTCTTCAACGTGAGGGCGTATTTCAGGGCCAGATAACTGTTCACCTGTGCACGCTCAGCGGCGTTTAACTGCCTGTTGTAGAGGATCACTTCCGAAATGCGGCCATTGAAAATAGAATTATGTCCTGCGCCGATAGCGGAATTCAGCCCTGCCCCTCTGCTGAAAGTAACCGGGAAGGTAGTGCTGCTGCCGATGGTTTTGCCATCGAAGTTGACTGCCCAGTTGCCAGGAGCGCTCCAGTTATTTAATATATGTGCCTGTTGTATATTAATACTTCCCAGCGGATAACCAGGCCTTGAGTTGGTACCAAAGTGCGTATAGTGGGCCCCGTTATAAACATAAAACTGTTGGGTAAGTGTAGTGGGATCGCCGCCAAATTCAAACGGGAAGCTCGCTATGGTAGAGGTAGCCGCGAGGTTGGAAGCCTGCACAGAGAAGATTTCCCCAGCGGTATAGCTTTCCGTAAACCTGGGTACGCTGAAATAGTTATTTCCCAGGAAGTTGATAGCAGGATTATAGTTAATAGCATTCTTTTGCCAGCTGAGGGGCGCATTGGCAACACCGAGCGGCCATTCCCGCTGCACGGCCTGGTCCTGCCATGTGAGGATGCTGCCGTCCACTACCGATGTACCAGCGTCTGCTTTCACCCATGTCTGCAGATTGGTGGCTACGCCGCCTGGGAATCGCTGTTGTTGGCCGAAAGTAAAGAAAGCACCATTGGCCAGGTCTGCACCGGAAACGGTGACAGTTCCTGTGCTGCTCAGTTTCAGCTCTTTGGTAACAGTGCCGAATCCAGCGTCTGTACTGATGAGCAGATAATTATTCCCGGTGCCACCTGCCAGTTGCAGTGTTATCTGCTGGCCATTATCCCAGGAAGCAGTTTTCTGTATCTTCCAAACCCGGCCCATGCGGCGGGTAGCGTTCGCACTGGTGACTGCTGTAAAGTAGCCGGTGCTACCACTATTGTCACCAAAGACCAGGAATGACTTATCCTGCGTAAAGGTATTGGAATTGATGGCATTGGAAACAGCAATGGCATTTCCCAGCGCAATGGTCACGATACCGCTATCCTGGCTCAGGGATTGTTTCTGATTCAGTATGCTGCAATCCTCACGGCCAATGCCGGTAATGCGTGTGCCATAACCTGTGTTAGCGGCAGCCGTCCATATTTGTACGGTGCCGTCGCTGTTAATATAATCGGTTGCGCCGTTATTGAGCGTGATGCCGTATTTGAGCGCCATGTATGATTCAATGCGCTGTATTTCGGCAGGTGTAAGGTCTCGGTTGTAGATGAATACTTCCGGAATAAATATTTTTGAGTATTCAGCATAAGCATTGCCGCCTACGTCCAGTGTCCATCCGGAGGCGCTTGAGGTGGGGCCGTTTTTCCGTAATACGCCGTTGCTTTTAAATTCGTAGGCACCACTGGCCGCTCTTTCAAAAGAGTAAAGTTTTCCTTTTGCAGTAATGGCATTACCCGGATCGATCCAACCTTCCACATATGCGCGGTTTTCCATCCCGGCGTGCCATCCCATCAATTCATTGCTGGAAGAACTGGTGAATACGCGGCCGGTCTGCGACCCTTCCAGTAAGCCCATACCCATAATGGAGTATGCCCCGGAGACGCCTGCCGAAGCAGGCACCAGGTGGGCATCATTACCATCGTAGTAAATAGCAGGGTTGAAGTTGACCATGCCGGTGGTATTATCCGGATCACCGACAACCGTCATATGATTGGCGTTACCGGAAATATCGCCCCAGTTCACGCCGTTCACCGCCTGGTCTGCCCGGTACCATGCCACTACGCCGTTGCTCACACAGGCAGGGCCTTTGGCTGCCATGGGAATGCCGTTGCCAAATTCCGAAGTACCGCAGGTATTAGCGGGGATACGCAGCGTGGCCGTCCAGAAACCGAGGCCGGTAGCACCCGGACCAGCATTGTAAGTGATGGTCTGTGTAGAGGTGCCGGCAGAAAGTCCTGTTAAGGACGTAACATAATATTGCCCGCTCGTTTTGTTCGTAGCGGGATCGTTGGCATAAATGTCTACTGTATATTGTGCACCGGCGGTTATATTCGGAATGGTGAGCTGTAGCTGGTACTGCCCCCCTCCCAGCGCGGTGGATGACACCAGTACCGGCGTCTTACCCCCGGCGAGGGTATAGCTACAGTTACCGCCCTGTAAAGAGATGCCGGCAAGGGTATTATTATATATGGAGTTGTTGGTGATGATTACCTTGGTAGGCGCTACGTTTACGATGCCCGCACCACCATTATCATGTATCACACAACCATCCACCTGCGAGTCTGTCACGCCGGCGCTGCCATAAAACCAAATCCCGTGATTCGTATTATTCACTACCGTATCCCCCTTCAGGTCTACGTCGGTAACAGCGTTGGTACCGTTGATGACGATACCAGAGCGTTCCTGATTATAAAAAGATGAATTGACAATGTCTACATTACTTCTGGGAGCGTCACTGTAAAATTCAATACCATCCACGTTTCGCGTGAATTTGGAATTCGTCAGCTGAAAATTGGTGGCTGCTCCTATTACATAAATACCGTCTACATCAAATTCATTAAAAGTAACATTATCAATATTTACTCCGGTGGCAGAAGCATAAAAGCCGATACCCACGTCAGCATCATCCGTATTGGCAGGTTTGTCAGCATCTAATATGGAGTTAGTGCAGGTAAATCCGTTGACTGCCCCTTCAAACCGGACATTGGCATTACCGGCGAATTGGCCGGGTATCCTGTTTACGATGACTGCCTTGTTAATGGTTACATTGCTGGCAGCACCGTTGAACCAGATGGCGTAAATATCATTTTCATTAATATCAACGGTATCGATGTTGATGTTGTTCGCTGTGTTGTCAAAGCGGATGGCGTAGTCCCCGTCATCATCCGAAGTGACCACATTCATATCTATCGTCGTCTGTTTGATCTGGAAGTTGGTGGCCGGATAATCGCAATAGATGCCCAGTGATACCCCGCCCCATAAGCTATCTATGATCACATTCCTGAACAGCACATTATTGGCTGTTTCCACAGGGCCTGCGGTATTATCAAACAGCACTGCATTCTGGAAGCCGCTGATGTTACTGTTGGTGAACGTTAATCCGTTCACACCTGCGTCGCGGAACACGATACCTTCTCCCCCACGCGTATTGTTGGCCGTACTGAGCTGGATATTATCCATGATCAGGTCGGTCTGCGTACCGCCGGTAAAATAAAAAGCCCGCCCGATGTGTGTGGTGCCGGCACCTGCCGACTCTACGTCAGTAGAAGAGATGTTTCTCACCGCTAGCCTGGTGGAAGCTCCCTGTACCCGCATAAACGAATTCAGGTAGTTACCCACTGTGCTGAAAGAGCGTATATTCTCTATCGTTATACCCGTTGTATTCGGAAAAATGTCCACATTAATGTCCCCGTTATTCTGCACGGTAAAATTCCGGATGGTCACACTGTCCGCATTGATCACAAAAGGATTGATGACCGAATTGGTGCCCGTAGAATACAGCGTGATCTTGTTCTGTCCGTCGATCGTCAGCTTTTTGACCGTAATGGTGGGCAAGGAAGTGGCCAGCGTGATCTGTCCGTGCACATTAAACACGATCTGGTGCGGCCCTGCGCCTGCTGCGTTGGCATCCAGGATAGCCTGTCTTAATGATCCGGGCCCCGCGTCGTTGGTATTAGTGACGGGGAAGACGCCAGCAGTGGCGGCGACGGTCATCAGCATGCCAGAAAGTGCCAGTAACAACCTTTTACAGCTTTTACTGAATAACCTTGCATCGGGATTCAAAACATTTAAGAGGGACATCATGCAGTAAACTTTGGGTAATAAAGGGCCGAGACCACTATGGTATGCATAGCGGACCAGGAAACGATTTTTAAGAAACTATTGCGTGCTCAGCGGGGATATGGTTGATTGTTAAACCCGGCAAATAACTCTTCTATGCCGGTATCGATCAAACACAAGATTATGGTATTATGAATAACAGGATTTGTACCGGCGTATAACGGTAAAGTCCACATGTAATGACGATTGTGTAAAGTTCCCCATAGGAAAATATTAAGATTACAAAAAAAGGATACGGGTATCATTGGTTTGTCCTAAGTCTCAAATTGTTCACATGACTCAACGGAACAAATCTCTTAACGAAAGTAATCAAACTAACCTTACCCGATTGTCGCTGTAGTTCGATATATGCGTAGTAGTTATACTACAATATCATGTTTCTTATACTTCAGGGCAGTAGCACCGTCAGCGCTATACAATAAAAAAACTACAAACAACTATATACATCGGAAGAAAAATATATTACTTTAGCGACGATAAAAATCTATGCAACCCACGGGCCCTAACCTGGAACGGAAATGATACATGTATTGATAGCAGATGACCATTCGATAGTAAGACTTGGTATGAAACAAATTATCTGCTCGCTGCCTGGTGCTATGCTTGTTACCGAAGCGAAAACATTTGATGAAGCCATTTCTTTTATTGAAACCCAACACTTTGACCTGGCGGTATTGGATATTAATATGCCTGGCGGCAACAACCTGCAGATGATACAGGCAGTGAAGCTACGTCAGCCCGGCATCAGGATACTGATTTTTTCTGCGTATGAAGAAACATTGTATGCCCTTAGCTATGTACAGTCAGGTGCAGATGGTTATATTGAAAAGAATTCCCCGGATGAAGAGATCAAAACAGCCATCCATGCTGTTCTTGCGGGAGAAAAGTATATCAGTAAAGCAGTTCGGGAACAGCTGATCAGAAAATATACGGGGCAACCTGAACATCAAAACCCCTTCTCTGTTCTTTCCGGCCGGGAAATCGAGGTAATGAACCTGCTGATGAAAGGGCTTCCACTGGTAAAAATTGCAGAAATACTTCATTTGCAGCTAACCACTGTCAGCACTTACAAAACGCGCATCTTTGAAAAAACAGGGGTAAAAAATGTGGTTTCTTTAATCGAAAAAGCGCAAATGTACCATGTAACTAATCATGCAGTTGAAGCTGCAGCGAAATGATAGTGCCTCCGTTAGTACCCGGACTGACAAACAATCTTGCATTTATCACGGTAAGCAATTCCTTTACGAGAATCAGCCCTATTCCGGTGCCGTTTAAATGACCAGTGCCGTCATTGTCTGTATGATTGATCCAGTCTCTTACTGCAGGTGGCATGCCGCTGCCGGTGTCTGACAGATGTATTGTCAATACATGCTCACCACTTTCAGCGGTTATCTCCACCCCTCCCCTGACAGTATATTTTACGGCATTGTCCAGCAGGTTATGCAACACCACAGCCAGTAACAACTTGTTCACCACCACTATCATTCCCTGCGGAACATTATTGGTCATCTGTATCCCTTTTGAATCGGATACCGGTTTAAAAATCGCTGTCTTTTCTTCCACTAACTGAAACAGATCTACGACATCTTTGGAAAATTCGCCGGTCAGGAAGGAGGTGCGCATATAATGAATCAGGTTGTCCACCAGGTGATGCATGCGATAGAGGCTCTCATAAGTGACCGTTTTTATTTCTTCCTCCTGCAATCTATTGGATACCGGTTCATTTTTATTAACACGAAGTAAAAATTTCAGCGGTGTTTTAATATCATGGGTAATGGCAGTGAGTAAATGCTTATACATTAAACCCTGTTTACGCAGTTGCTCGTCCGATTCCTGGAGTATGGCCATCGTTTCTTCCAGCTTTTGGGTGCGGTTGAATACCTTTAATTCCAATAGTTTGTTCAGCTGCCGGATACGTCTGATGCGTATTTTGTACAGTACTATTATCAGACAGATCAAAGCGATCAATACCGCTGATCTGAACCAGCCTTTTTCATAAAAAGCTTCCTGTACATGGATGATGATTACCTTTTCAATATACTGGTCTCTTCCGAATCCCTTCAACTTCCGGACCCGGATGCGATAATACCCCGATGGTAAAGAAGATAAAGTGATCGTTCTGTCGCTATTTACGGGTAGCCATATCCGTTCCTCCTGACTCTCGTCTTTCTCCAGGCAATAATAAAAATACAGATTCCTGGGATCACCAAAATAGGGAGAGCTGACATGTAAGCGGAAGGTTTTAAAATTATTCGGTAATTCAAAATGATCACCTCCTTCCGTCACCTTCAGATTATGTTCCATCCAATCGACAAATATTCCCTTATCCGGCATCTCCATCCGGATGGCAGACGGTGTAAATTGAACCAGACCATCCAGCGATGGCAGGGAAATGTCACCGTCATCATATTTAAAGGCACATGGTTCACAGCCGCCATTAAATTCGTTCGTATTAAAGCCCTGATCTTTTCCAAAATAATAATAAAACAAGTCGCGCTGTTTCCCATCCGCAAAATCGAGTACATCCTGTCTGCTGACCCTGAATAAGCCTTTGTTGGTAGTCAGCCAGCAATAACCACGCTCATCTTCCGTAATACAATGGGTGGCAGCCATATACCGCTGGCGGTCCAGCGGCAGAGGCACCAACCGTTTATTCCGGTAAAGAAAAACACCCTGGTTATAGGTGGTGATCCAGATTTCTTCCTGTTTTGGAATGTAGATGCTTCTTACATTCCCTTGTTCCATGCCTTTGATAGTATCGGTACGCCCTGATGGAGAATGGACCCTATATAACCCCTTCTCTGTGCCCACCCATAAAATCCCCGGAGTCTGTTCCTCTTTTATATAGGAAACATCCTCTACTGCAGCGGGGAGAAACTGTAATCGCAGGTCCGGATCAGCCGTTTTTACATAGTATAGTCCGGGATAATTCCCACCCGCCCATAAATTTCCTTCAGCGTCGGCGTAGACCTGTTCAATGAGGTACGGTAATTCAACTTTGTGCAGTACATGGCTAAAATCCGGAGATACGCAGATCAATAGCATTCCATATCTTCCCCAATATCTTCCCTGCTTATCGCGGGCCAGCGTATATTTCTCCAGCGTGTTTTCCTTATTGAATGACAATGGCAGCCAGGTGTGTTTTCCTTTCTGGTTAAAGGTGAGCCCGGAAGCTGTTACCACAGCATTTCCCGGGAAAGGTGCCTGCGCATAAAACACTTCAGCTTCTGAAGCATCCGATTTACGTACAATAAATTGTTGCCGGGTACAAACATAGAGGCCCTTCGTGGAACTTCCCAGGAAAACACGGCTGTTAAGCTGATCGTAATAGATCGAAGTAATATAGTTCTGGTGAAAATCGAAATCCCTCAGCACAATCGAACTATGTATGCGTCCGTCTCGTTCCAGCTGTAATTGATAACAGTTGTTATCCGTATAAATAAAAACCTGGTGTGCTGCCAGATTCCAGAACAATTCTATTCCGCATTTACTAAATGCAGGATCTGACAATATATCTCCTGTAAGGGATACTTTTACCGGCCTCTCTCTCTCCCAGCCTGTTATGTGCCCATCCTTGCCAAGGTAAAAAAGTTTGTTACTGCATACAAACAGCCGCAGCAGGTCGAGCTGAGGTTGTATGATGCGGTACTCCACCTTCCCCTGCTTTACAAAGGAGATCGTATCACGATATGCTGCAAAATAACTGTCCGTACCCTGTGGCATCACAATAGGAGATATTTTTGCAAAATGTGCCGCATAGTCATCAGGCCATCCCCTAATGGGGTAATAATCCTTGAGGGTTTCCTTGTATTGCTGATATTTATATCCCGGCAGCTCCATTCCTACATGCTTTACCTTACTCTCCGTAACCGTGAGTATCTCCCCGATATCCGTTTCTACGGCTATAGCAGTATCATTGGGATAGATCCTGGCCATCCGGCTGCTTTTCAAACCCGGGACGTTATCGCTGCTGAAATTGAGAAAGTAATTGCCATCAAACCTTGTTAAGCCGTTTTCCGTGGCCAGCCACAAAAAGCTGTTCCTGTCCGGCACAATACCCTTTATACTGTTTTGAGGTAAACCATCTTCATCCGTCAAATGTCTGACAAAATAGTGAGCAGTCGTATCCGTCGGAACATTGGACTCCGTTGGCATCAAGTGCAGTAAGCATAGTTGAAAACAAAAAACAAGGTTCATCACAGGACGATATGGCTATACAGCTGTCTATTTTAAAGTGCTGTAAAGATATAAAATATTATTTGCATGATAAGTATAGGTGGCGGCTTTCCTTGTCGGGGCCATCGATCATTTCAAAGGTAAAGCAGTGACGGTGAGTATATACAAGTAATATAAATTCAATGACTTTGGGGTTATAAACGTAACGAATCTACGTTTTTTCGTAAAACTCACTACAGTGAATTCGCATCATATTAAAAATTATTTACCTATACTAAAGCCATATTAAATCCGCCCATGTTTGTATTCAGTCATTACTATGTATAGCCTGTTGCACCAATATCAATTCGCTTATATTGTCTTTATCCACCATTCCCAGCAGTCTTCCGTTTTCCAGAACGGGACAAACAGTCGCATCATTCGCCAGCATTTTCATGTAAACTTCCTGCAGATTCATATCTGGTGTAAGTATGGTAAAATCTGTTCTCATAATCCCTGATATAGGCGCTGATTGTCCAAAGGAGGAAAGTCCATGTATCAGTTCCTTCCGGGTAAGTACACCCTTCACTTCTTCATTAATAGTTACCAGAAAATCATGCTCCTGTCCATCCAGCAATATCTGCACAGCCTTTTCAATGTTATCACCGGGAGATAAGGGAGTAAATCGCCTCATCAGCACATCCCGTACTTTAAAACCAGCCAATACATTTTTTGTTGTTTCAAATGCCGCTTCAGTTCCGGCGCCCAGGTATATGAACAGACCGATAAACACCAGCCAGAAGTTATAGAAGAAACCGAAGAAAACAAAGATCACCGCCAGTATCTGGCCAATAAGGGCAGCCACGCGGGTTGCTTCAATCCGGCTTATTTTGAAGGAAAGGGCAGCCCGTAATACTCTTCCCCCATCCATAGGGAATGCCGGGATCAGGTTAAATACCGCCAATGCAATATTTGCAGCCATCAGATTAAATGCAAAAGGAAGGTCCTGCAGATGCTTTGCATTTTTCCATGCTCCCAGCTCCGGCATGGTCCCTGTTGCCCGCAGATATATCCACAATATCGCAGCTATTACAACATTCATTGCCGGACCTGCCAATGCTACCACCAATTCCTGTCCTGGTTTTTCCGGCATACTTTCCAGGCTGGCAATGCCGCCAATCGGGTAAATAGTAATATCCCTTGTACGAATCCCGTATCGCTGAGCAGTAAGTGCATGACTGAATTCATGCAGTACCACACAGGCAAATAAAGCCAGAATAAACGCCACTCCCCATAAGCCTGCCATCCAGTCATGCCCCATTTCCGCATGGAGCAGGAATATCCAGCCAATGAGTATTAAAAAAGTCCAATGGATATATACTTCAATACCAGAAAATTTTCCAAGATATAATGACAACCTCTTCTTTTTCATGGTATAAATTTTACGTAATCAACGCTTATGAAAATGCAGTTCCCAACCGGCCGCATCGAGATAATCCTCTTCCCTCGGCAGCAGTAATAAAGGCTGCAATAACTGTGCTGCATCATAGTAAGCGTCCGGCGCTTTTCCGCTGTCACCAATACCAGGTGCATCGCCGGCCTGAACAATATATCCTTTAGTCAGCGGGCGCAGAGAAACAGAAGGGTAACCGGCGGCCTGTTTCAGGAAACCCTCTTCCCCACCAAGAAATACCAGTGCCTCGTCACTGATCATATTCAGCCAGTTGATCCGTTTGAGCTGAGGCACAAAACAGTTTTTTTCCAGCGAGAAATGCCGTCCCAGCATCACAGTAATACCGGGGATGCGGTAATCGAAGCCGGGATGTTCTGCCAGCAGCTGCTTAAGTTTAGCCTGTGCCTGACTGTTACTGTAACCTTCCCATTTCACCATGGTATAACCCGCGGACGCTGAAAAAAAACTGCCGCTTTGTATTATCCGGAAACCGGACACCCAATCCAAAAACGCCGAAGCGCCGGTAAAACTGTCTACGGGCAGACAGATATTCATTTCACTGATGCTGACGCCCTTGTACAGCTGCTTACTACCCGTTGCTTCCAGTTCGGCCCGGTACTTTACTGCCAGCTCTGCTGCCGCAGCCAGGTTTCGCGGTGTGGCCGGCCGCCTGTGTATCAGACATTCAAACGAAGCATCACCGATACCACCTCCCTCATCTTTAATCCCTACCCCACCGCGGTTGGCCAGTCTTCTCCACAGAAAATTTTGCTTTGCAGCCAGGAAATCGGGAAACTGCTGCAGGGCTTTATCTTTGTTTCGTATACGCGTTTCCGCTGTTGTAGTACCACCGTTGTGATAGTTAAATACCGGCTCCAGAAGTTCCAATGCCCGGTTATAAAAATCGAGCATCAGTTCATCATCAGTATACTGGAAATAAACAGTCAGATACAGGCAGGGCTGCAGATATTCCTGCCAGTAACGAACAGGGGGCGTATGGTTTGTTTCCTTATAATCTCTGCATCTAAAGACATCCCAATTACGTTGTTCCATGCGGGTTATAATTGATTTTCATTTGAGAGATTAAAGCTACTCTATTTTCTTCAGTCATAGCTTGATGAAGGAGGGTACAATAATATTTTGATTTAATCAACAGAAAAGCCTTCCGTATCCGGAAGGCTTCCACGTTATTTGATGCAGGTACTTATACGTTTATTAGCTCCAATTTAATTGTCTTTTCACCACCTTCCGAAAGACCAAGGTTACAAAAACAGTAACAATTAAAGCGCAAAACGCCAGACTGGCCAACACAGGGCCCTGTGCTGCCGGTATTGGAGCATAATGCAATAGAATAACAATTAAATTATTTGTGATGTGAGCTGCTATCGCATACCAGATATTTTTCGACCACACAAAAATATACCCTAACAAAGCCCCTGATATCATGATGGGAATAAAGCTATAGAACTGAAAATGAAATAAACTAAACAAAAAGGCAGTAACCCATACAGCATAATGATGGTTCCTTAAATCATGCTGAAGCTGCAACTGAATCATACCCCGGAAAAAAAACTCCTCGACAATGCCCGGAATAACGGCCATAACAATGGCACTAACTATAAATCCTCTGGTATCATTCAGATTAAACAATGCATTGGTCATATTCCCTGCTTGTGCTTCACTCTCTTTTAAAAGTTTTTCCAATGCAGCAAACGAAGCAGGCAACTCAATACTATGGTTTAAATTAATCAGAATGGTTACCAAAGGTAACATTGTAACGATCGGCAGTATTGATAATATAAGGGGTAATGGCCGGACTTTATTATTTGCCCACAATTCACGCAGCAAAGGTTTATTCAGTAACAATAAAAAAAACACCGGCACTATTAAGAAACTAAACAGGGAATAACAAACTGATTGAAATAAAACAAGGGACTTATCCACGCTTCCGATATCCTTTGTCAGTTCCTCCATTTGAAAAGCATCTACAGTAAAAACCAGACTGGTCAATAACATGGTTAACAGCTGTCCCAGTAGTGGGCAAATAACTATAAGGATCGCTGTATAAAAAGTCCGGAATTTATCCATCATACTTTTCATGCTACAATAGATTATATTTGATTGAACCCGGCCACTTCGCACAAACCGTCAATTTTGCGCTTTATATAAGCCAGCAGCGTTTGCATCTGTGAAAATATAAAAAAATGCTGTCCTGGCAATTGCGTGTATTCAAAATCCGCGGTGGTCTCATTTTTCCATAATAAAGCCTGTTGAGGAGAAACATTTTCTTCTTTACCAGTCACCACATACATCGGTATGCTAAAAGGCGCTGTTGCTTTATACCTGCACTTTTCCAGCGCTTCGATATCTGCCCGGAAAATGGGTACATAGAACTCCATAAAATCGGAATTCCCCAAAATTTCATCCGGGAGTCCTCCAAGATGAGCCAGACTTCGAATAAAATCTTCCCTGGACATATTATATCTGATTGGCGCCTGCCATCCGTTTACAATAGAGCCTGCTCCTGTTAAAAACAGTGCCAATGGCGGCTCCAATTGATTCTCCAATATCTTTCTCACCATCAGATAACTTACAACAGCCCCCATACTATGACCATAAATCACATAAGGCCCTTCAACAGCCAACGCTTTAAACTGAACAAAAAGATCTTCAATGAGCACTTCCATATCATTAATCAGATCTTCCCCAATTCTGGAACCCCTACCCGGGTATTCTATCGTAATTAAGTTAATATAGTCCGGCAAAAACTTGGAAAATTCATCGTAGGAGTAGATATTCCCACCTGCAAATGGAAAACAAACCAGATTTATTTTTCTCATAATTTAAACTATTATCCTGTTAAAGTCCATTGTTTAATTTTGATTCTTTCTTCATCATTCATCATTGATCTTATATAAAGGGAAATAGCTGATCAGGTTACCGGTAGTGTAATCACTGCAAAGCCGGGGAATTTCATCCCATTCGTACACATAATCCACATCTACCTGCGGCATCCAGTTATTACGCAGTGCGTATTCCATGGCCTCTATTGCTTCTGCGTGTTTTGCATAATGGGTATGAACATGAATATGTCTGTTAATGCTCTCTATTGCCCTGAGATGGGATAACTCCATGCCCCATTTCCAACCGGATGTAGCAATGACACCTTGTCTTGACAACGCTTTTAAGGTAGCTCTGTATACCGACAATCCTATGTTATCGATAAATATTGCAGCCCCTGCCCCGCCTGTAATCTCATTGATTTGCTCCAGAAACAGTTTTTCGGACGCTCTGTAATTTTTCTTATATGCTTCATCATTCGTATAACGCTCATGATCATAGTGCAGATGAGGGAACCCTCTTCTGTCAACAGTGATAATACCAGCCTGTTCAAGACTTTCTTTTCTCTCATTCAGCGATGTTATCATGGCCGCATTAAATCCATAGTTTTTGGCCAGCAACAATTCAGCTAAACTCACGCCGCCTCCCCATGATACCACAAATTCATTTTCAACGGGAACATCTCCCATCTGGGACTGCCAACACTTCAGGGCAACTTTCCAGTTTGCCCATGCAGTAACATACCGCAGAGAAAAAGCGGCCCATTGTTTTAAGGAAAAGCCCGAGTTCTCCGGGATTGGGATCAAGGTATGCCTGCTTACTTTTGATTTCCTTGAAAGCAACCCAAAGGTATTCGGAGCATCATAGGCTAAAATCTTCTCCGGATAGCCATATTTATCGGAAATGGCATTGCAGAAAAGCATACAGACATCACCCGGTTTTAAATCTTTAACATTTTTTCCGGTATCGATTACCTTTACTACACCTGCATTGCCCAATACAATTTTATCCTCTTTTCTTTGCATACATATATCAACCGGGTCCCGCATGATAGCATGATGCATATTTCCTTCCCAACAGCCGTAGATGGGATGAATCAAGACCTCATCCGGCAATAGGACACCTAAATTCATTTCCTCACGTATTAACAATCCGGGCTCAGTATTTCCATTGCCACTGTTGAGAATCCATGCCTCTGTAATAATTTCTGCCATTTTGTTTTTAATTTTAGTTTTTTAAAAAAGAAGTAGTGAATATTCGATCGGCCTAATTATGTTGGCAAGCGATTCTTTTAGCTATTTGTTTTCATTTCATCCTGGGCAAGAGACACAGCCCTTTCACGGCTGTAGAATTGAACAAGCTTTTGAATGGTATTGTATTTAAACAAATCTGCCGGGCTGATATGCTCAAATCCGTCCAGTTCATTAAGCTTCTTTTTCAGTTGAATACTCAGTACTGAATTACCGCCTATTCTAAAGAAATTATGCTGGGTGCTGATTTGTTCGCTGGCAAGTCCCAATACTTCTGCATAGATCAGGCACAATTTATTTTCCAGTTCTGTAGCAGGAGGAACATGCGCTTCCTTCATCACATTAAAGCCCGGATCAGGGAAAGCCCGTTTATCCAGTTTTCTGTTAATCGTCAGCGGGAAAGATTCCATGGCAACCAGACCAGCAGGCATCATGTATTCCGGCAATACTTTGGCCAGTGTGTCCAGTATAAATTCCTGGGTCAGTGAAGCCGCATCGGGGAATGATCTATCCGGAACATAATATCCCACGAGATATTTAGTGCTGCCGGATGCTGTCTGTCTTTCCTTTGCCAGCACGCAGCTTTGCCGGATGCCGGGAATCTGCAGGAGCGCCTGTTCTATTTCCGGCAACTCTATTCTGAACCCGCGGATCTTTACCTGCTCATCATTTCTACCGATGTAATCTATACTGCCGTCCTCCATCCATCTTACCAGATCTCCTGTTTTGTAAAGCCGCGTATATCCTTTAGCGTTATCTCCTTCGGTTGCAAATGGATTGGCAATAAAACGCGCTGCCGTTAATTCTTCGTTATGGAAATAACCTCTTGCCAGGCCGGCGCCTCCTATATACAATTCTCCGGTAACGCCCACCGGTACCGGTTGAAGGCTGGGATCGAGGATATAGAACTTAACATTTTCAAGCGCTTTACCTATATTGGTATGCAGGTCCCCTTCTGAATACGAGTGCAGACTTGAACCAACTGTATTCTCTGTGGGGCCGTAACCATTGATCAGCTCCCGGCCCTGGCTCCATTGCTGCATTAACTTCAAGGCAGTCACCTCACCGGAAACGACCAGTGTCTTCAATGCCGGCATACCAGACGACGACATTACGTTTAACAAAACAGGAGGCAATGAAGCATTCGTTATTTTACATTTATCCATGTATTCAGTCAATAGCTGGCCATCCTGTCTGATAGCGCCGGTTACCACGAAGAGCTGGGCACCAAAGGCCAGCGTGCTGAATATATCCCACGCCGATGCATCAAATACCAGGGAAGCATATTGCACTACCTTCGATTCAGGGTTGATGTTAAATCTGTCTCTTTGTGAAAACACCAGGTTCATCAGACTTTCATGTTCTATCATCACACCTTTGGGTTTACCGGTGGTACCGGAGGTATAGATGATATAGGCAAGGTCCCGGGATGAACTGTATGCCGGCAGGTTGGCGATATCTTCATGGAGGTAAAAATCTTCCGTCAGGTCTGCATAAAGTATCTTCTCTTCAGGAAGCTGTACCTCTCTCCTTTTACGTTGGCACAGTATCAGCGCAGCACCGGTATCTTCCAATATATAATCGATCCTTTGCTGGGGGTAGGAAGGATCCAGGGGAACATAAGCTCCACCGGCCTTCAGCACGGCCAGTATGCTTACAATCATCTCCAGGCCCCTGCTCTGGCACAAGGCTATCAGGGTATCCGGTTTTAATTCCTGCCCCGTCCTTTGCCGGTATTGCGTTCTGATTTGACGGGCCAACTGATTGCTCTTTTCATTGAGCTGCTTATAACTCAGCTGCTGGTCTTCACAAACAAGCGCAATATTGTCCTCACTTTCCGTGGCCTGCTCTTCAAAATACTGATGAAAGGTTTTTCCTTTGGGATATAACTTATCGGTAGCAGTCCATTCGTATACGATCTGCCGGTACTCTTCGGGTGACAATAAACAGATGCTGTTATATTCTTTTTCAGGCGCCTTCGTCAGTGTTTCCAGCAGTTGGATAAAATGCCTGATCAGCCGGGAAATCGTTTCTTCCCGGAACAGGCTGGTGGCATAGCTGACCTGTCCTCTGATTTCTTCCCCGCTGTCATCAATTAAGATAGACAGATCAAATTTTTCTATTTCGAAAGAAAGCGAACCTTCGTAGGGCTTCAGATATGCTTTTTGCTGCTCGGCTGTCTCATTAGCAAAGCTCTGTACCGCAAACGCTACCTGGAAGAGCGGATGCCGTGAAGGATCCTGCTCCACGCCCAGTTCACTGACCAGTTTCTCAAAAGGCAGATCCTGATACTGTTGTGCCTCCATCTGTTGCTGATGAACATCCCGAACCAGCTCTTCAAAGCTCTGGGTATTGCTTAACAGCGCCCTGTTGGTCAGGGTATTGACAAAGAAACCGATAAGGTCCTGTGTCTGTCTGTGATGACGGTTGGCAATAGGACTTCCTATCAGGATATCATCCTGTCCGGTGTATTTACCAAACAGAATATAAGCGCTGCTCAGCAGTGCACTGTGTATGGTCACCCCATGCTGTCGCACCAGCGCCCGTAATCTGTCACTGAGGGCTTTATTGAGTAGGAACGCTTCTCTTGCTCCGCTGTAATCTATTCTGGCCGGCCTTGGATAATCGGTAGGCAAGACCAAAGTCTGATAACCGGACAACCTGTCCTTCCAGTAGTTGAGCTGTTTGTCCAGCATTTCTCCCGTCAGCCAGGTCCGTTGCCACAGGGCAAAGTCCTTGTACTGAATCTCTAAAGCAGGCAAGCTAAAGGAAGTATCCTGCTGCATATATGCCTGGTAGTAAGCCAGTAGTTCCTTTTGGAATATTTCGATGGACCAGCCATCAGTAGCAATATGATGTATATTGATGAGCAATATCCTTCTTTCCGTCCGGGTTTTGTAGAATTTCACCCGTATCGGGTAATCATGCTGCAAATCAAAGGGACGGTTGATATCTTCTGTCAGCAATACCTCCAGATCGTCCGAAGCGGTCAACTGTATCTCTTCCACAGGCAAAGGTTCCTGATGGACCAGCTGAATGCCCTGCCGGTTGCGGCCTTCTATCGTAGTTCTTAACACCTCGTGTCTGGCAACAATCTGCCGGAGTGCATACTTTAATCCTTCCGGGTCTGTGGCATCGCCCAGTTCATACACCGCCGGTATATGATAAGCATTGGTCCCTTCTTCGTACTCTTCAATAAACCAAAGACGCTCCTGGGCAAAGGAAAGGATGACCTGACTATCATCGGTCCGGGAGATAATGACCGCTGCCTGCTCCGGATTATGAAGCAGGAGCTGTGCAATGGTCCTGTGTTTGAACACATCTGTCACTTTTATTTCCTTCCCCAACAGTTTACTTATTTTGTGGGAAGCCCGTATGGCCAGGATAGAGTTGCCGCCTATCTTAAAGAAATCATCATGCAAAGAGATCTGCTCCAGGCCAAGCAGCTCAGCAAATATCTGCGCCACCTGGTATTCTGTTTCCGAATACTTATTCTCCAATATCTCTATTGTTTTTTCCGCTTCCGGGAGTTGTGCAGGCTCGTATGCTGACACATTATCCTTTCCTTTCTCCAGCCAGTACCTTCGATGATTAAACTGGTAGACCGGTAAAGAACGGAGTAGTACCGCCTGTCCGAACAACCTGCTTTCATTAGGTTGCTGAATAATTCCATTCATCCACAGTTTCGCAATAATACGTTCCCTGGAATCCATATTCAGATAAGCGTCATTGGCTTCTTTGGCGGAAGGCAACAGATGCAGGGCCCCGATCGAATAATGGCTGTATGCATCCCTATATTTGCCAACAAAATAGCACAACCCTTTTCCAGGGCCTATTTCAACAAAGCTGACTTTATGGTTATACTTCCTGCTCAGGCAGTCTATGCCCTTCGCAAACTGCACCGTATCCCGAAGTTGCTTGCACCAGTATTCCGGGGTCGCCACTTCATCAGTAGCAATCTCACCACTCAGATTTGAGATAAAGGGTTTTGCAGGCTTATTTAATTTTATATCTCTGATTAACGCATTGAATTTTCTTGCAGTTTCATCCATCATTCTGGAATGCCCTGCTACAGGGACACTGATTCTTACCACCGGGATTTCGAGTTGCTCCAATGCATATTGGAGGTTGTCTACGTCTTTCACCTCTCCGGAAGCAATAATATCTTCCGTTGAATTAATAACGGCGATATCACAATTGTGCTTTGTTACTATTTCCTTAATCGTTTCTTCTCTGGCATTAATGGCGAGCATGCCTCCCGGCTCCATCTCCAGCATGAGTTGACCTCTGGCGATAACCAGTCTGATGGCGTCTTCCAGCGCGAACACGCCCGCTATAGTAGCGGCTACGTATTCTCCCAGGCTGTGCCCGATGTAAGCATCTGCTTTGATACCCAGTTCTTCCAGGTACCTGGCCAGTGAATATTCAATGACAAACAGGGATATGGGCGCCCACTGCATATCATTGATGTCATACTGTACCCCTTCCCCATCAGCATAGATGACCTTAAAGAGATCAGCATCCAGGTGTTGGTTAGCCAGGGATATACAGTGGTCTATGGTGTTTTTGAAAGAAGGTCCATTTTGGTATAAGTCCCGGGTCATGTTTACATATTGTACGCCCTGACCGGGGAACATCAGCACCATCCTGTTTTCATCTGCGGAACCGGCCTGTCCGTAGGAAGTATCCTGCTTTAACCGGTCTGCCAGTTCAGTTATATTTTTAACACAATAAGCACTGCGGTGCTGGAAGTGCGCCCGTTTTTCCTGCAGCGTATAGGCGATATCGTTAATCTTTAATAAGGGATTGGCCTCACAGGTTTTTATCAGCGCCTGTTTGTAGTTCTCCAGGGACTGCCGACTTTTGGCCGATACAGGTACAATATACAGTACCTCCTCGTCCCGGACCGGATCTGTTTCCTGCGTTGCCGGTGTATCGGGAATATAGTCTCCTACAATTACATGCGCATTGGTGCCACCGATACCAAAGGCACTCACTCCTGCCAGGCGCTGTCTGCCAGGAACCGGCTGCCATGGCCTGTTCTCTTTAATAATCCCGAAGCCGGTATCTTCCAGCTTCAGCTCAGCATTAGGTGTGTTGAAGTTAACCTGACCGGGCATGATGTTATGCTGCAGCATGGCGCATACTTTAATCAACCCTGCAACACCGGCAGCTGTATCTGTATGGCCTATATTGGCTTTAACAGCTCCCAGCATTGTTTTACGGGCAGAGTCTTTCTTACCGGAACGGCTAAACGCAAAAGCATCCCTTAATGCCTGCACTTCGATAGGGTCGCCCAGTTGTGTAGCCGTACCATGGCACTCTACATAATCTATCT
The DNA here is from genome assembly GCF_018255755.1 of Chitinophaga sp. HK235. Classification (NCBI taxonomy): domain Bacteria; kingdom Pseudomonadati; phylum Bacteroidota; class Chitinophagia; order Chitinophagales; family Chitinophagaceae; genus Chitinophaga; species Chitinophaga sp. HK235. Next base: position 1,423,481 of record NZ_CP073766.1, read on the forward strand.
GGTCTGATGTTATGCCCGCCATCCGCTGGGCGTTGATGATACATTCTGTCTGACCTGTTACAGAAGGAGCAGTATAACCGGTTTTCCGGGCACCGTCATTATTGGTTGCATAGCCCTTGATAACTCCCAGAATATGATCACGGTCTTCAACAGCATCTTTCAGTCTCTTCAGTAATACCACGCCTACACCTGATCCGGAGGTAGTACCGGATGAGTCCTGGTCAAAAGTCCGGCAATGGCCGTCCCTGGAATGGGTCATTCCTTCCCGGTACAGGTAACCTATGTGTTCAGGCATACCCAGTGACACCCCACCGGCGAGCGCCATATCACATACACCCAGCTGCAGGTTTTTACACGCCTCTACCACAGCCACCAGCCCTGTAGAGCAAGCGGTATTGATAGAATTGGCAGGACCTGTCAGGTCCAGCAGGTAGGCTGTTTGAGTGGCTAAGGCGTGTTTACTGTTGGACACAAATGCCTCCCACGCATCCACCTGCCCCGCCATCTCTCCCCGCAGGACACGGTCATGTAAGTAAAAATTTTCACCACTGCCCGCAAATACACCGATATTGTACTTTCCGCGCTCAGTCACATAACCGGAAGATTCCAATGCAAACCAGCAATGCTCTATGAACTTCCGGATTTGCGGGTCCAGCTGTCTGGCCTCATTGGGCGAAAGCTCCCAGAACATAGGATCAAACAGCTCAATATCTTTCACTTTACCTGCTACCGGCACAAAATCAGGATGTTCTACCAATGCGTCGTCCAGTTGCAGCTCCCGGCATTCGTCTTTACTGTAGAACCGGAGCCCTTCCTGCTGGCTGGAGATAATTTGCCAGAGCTCATCCACATTGTCTACCCCACTGAATGCACCTGAAACAGCAACAATGGCAATTTCATGGCTTTCTCCCTGTATGTTTTTTTGCAGCTTGTAGGTTGTTGCAGCATCCTGACGGATACTTTCCACCAGCTTCTGAATAGTGTTATACTTAAACAGATCTGCCGCGCCGATATGCTTGAATTCATCGAGCTGATTGAGCTTTTTCTTCAGCTGAATACTCTTAATAGAGTTGCCACCTATTCTGAAAAAGTTCTGATGGATACCGATTTGCTCAACTGCAAGCCCCAATACCTCTGCATAGAGTTGGCACAGTTTATTTTCCAGCTCAGTAGCGGGAGGAACATGTGTATCCGTCGTATTAAATTCAGGATCAGGAAGGGCGCGTTTATCCAGCTTACCGTTAATGGTCAGCGGGAAGGACTCCATGGACACCAGGCTACCGGGCAGCATATAATCGGGTAATACTTCGGATAATCTGTCCAATACAAAATCCTGAGCAACCGGAGCTGTATCCGGAACATAATATCCTGCAAGATATTTATCATTACCAGACGCAGTAACCCGCTCCTTTACCAGGACACAGCTTTGCCGGATACCGGGTACATGCAGCAGTGCCTGTTCTATTTCCGCCAGCTCTATCCTGAATCCGCGGACCTTCACCTGTTCATCGTTTCTGCCCATGTACTCTATACTGCCATCCGCCAGCCACCTTGCCAGATCTCCCGTCTTGTAAAGCCGCGTATGTGCCTGGGCGTTATCTTCTTCCGTGGCAAAAGGATCGGTAATAAAACGTTCGGCTGTTAATTCGCTGTTATTGAGGTACCCTCTTGCCAGACCGGCACCGCCTATATGCAATTCCCCGATAACACCTACCGGCACCGGCTGAAGGCCGGAGTCCAGGATGTGTAACTTAGCATTATTGATAGGTTTTCCTATATTGGTGTTCAGGTCGCCTGCTGTATAAACATGCATACTGGCGATGACTGTATTTTCTGTAGGACCGTATGCATTAACCAGCTTCCGTCCCTGGCTCCATTCCTGCATTAATTTCAAAGCGGTCACGTCACCTCCGGCAACGAGTGTTTTTAATCCCTGCAAACCAGAAGAGGACATTACACTTAACAGAACAGGCGGCAGGAGGGCTGTTGTAGTTCCGTTTTCATTCATATACTCACTCAGCAGCTGAGCATCCTGTCTTATATTACCTGGAACGATGATCAGCCGGGCGCCTAAAGTCAAAGCGCTGAATATTTCCCACACTGATGCATCAAACACCAGAGAGGCATATTGTAATACTCCCGATGCTGTGTTTATTTCTAGTTTCTCCTTTTGTACAAACACCAGGTTCATCACGCTCTCATGTTCTATCATCACCCCTTTGGGTTTACCGGTGGTGCCGGAAGTATAGATGATATAGGCGAGGTCCCGGGCCGAACTGCAGGCTGGCAGATTGGAGGCATCTTCCTTGCGGTACAGCTCTTCTGTCAGGTCTGCATAAAGCACTTTCTCTGCCGGCAACTGTAATTCGCTGTCCCTGCGAAGGCTCAGTACCAGCACTGCCCCGGTATCTTCCAATATAAAATCTATCCGTTGCTGCGGATAGGAAGGGTCCATAGGAACATAAGCCCCTCCTGCCTTCAGCACAGCCAGTATACTCACCACCATCTCCAGTCCCCTGTCCATACACAGCGCGATCAATGCATCTGGTTTTAACTCCTGCCCTGTTCTTTGCCGGTATTGTTCGCGGATATAACGGGCCAGCTGATTGCTCTTTTCATTGAGTGCTCTATAGCTCAATTGCTGGTCCTGATAAACAAGTGCTATGTTATCCGGATGCTCCGCAGTCTGTTCTTCAAAAAGCTGATGAATCGTTTTCCCTTTGGGATATGCTTTACCGGTAGCGTTCCGGCTGTAAATATTTTCGCGATACTCTTCGGGTGACAGTAAACTGAAGCTGCTGTATGCTTTTTCCGGCGCCTGCGTAAGCGTATCCAGCAGGTATATATAGTGTTGGATCAGCCTCGCTATGGTTTCTTCCCGGAACAGGCTGGTGGCATAACTGATCCGTCCTGCTATCTCTTCGCCGCTATCATTGACCATGACTGACAGATCAAATTTTTCTACTTCGTAAGAGAGGGAGCCTTCGTAGGATTTAAGAAATACCTGCTGCTCCGGCGGCGGATTACTGCCAAAACTCTGTACCACAAATATGATCTGAAAAAGCGGATGCCGTGAAAGGTCCTGCTCCACCCCCATTTCACTGACCAGCTTCTCAAAAGGCAGGTCCTGATGCTGCTGTGCTTCCATCTGCTGGCGATGAACTTCCTGGATCAGCTCTCCGTAACTTTGGGTATTGTTAAGTTGTGTTCTGTTGATCACGGTATTGACAAAGAAACCGATAAGGTCCTGCGTCTGCCTGTAGTGGCGGTTGGCAATCGGACTTCCTATCAGGATGTCATCCTGTCCGGTATATTTACCCAGGAGAATATTAATACTGCTCAGCAGTACACTGTGCATGGTTACTCCATATTTCCTGACCAGCGCCTTTAACCTGTCACTGACCTCTTTACTAAGGGTGAATGTTTGATGGGCGCCACTGTAGCTTATCTTCTCCGGCCTTGGATAATCGGTAGGCAAGGTCAAAGTCTGATAACCGGAAAGCCTGTCCTTCCAGTAGCTTAATTGTCTGTCCAGTGTTTCTCCTGTCAGACAAGACCTTTGCCACAGGGCGTAGTCCTTGTACTGGATCTCCAGTGCAGGCAGGTTAAAGGCCATGTCTTTCCGGATGTATGCCTGGTAATAAGCAGAGAGTTCTCTTTCAAATACTTCGGCTGACCAGCCATCACTGGCAATATGATGCATGTTGATGAGCAATACCGTTTTGGCGTATGGCTTATCTGCATCAGCATTTTCTGCCTCTATCCTGTAAAATTTCACCCGTATTGGGTACTCTTTCCGCAGATCAAAGGGACGGTTGATATCTTCCAGAAGAAATTCCTCCAGATCGTCGTTGGCCGACAGCAGGAACTCCTGAATAGCCAGTGGTTTCTTGTGCACTACCTGCACTGCCTGGCGGTCCCCGCCTTCGATGGTTGTTCTTAATATTTCATGTCTGGCCACAATCTTCCGGAATGCATATTTAAGCCCTTCCACATCTGTGGCATCACCCAGTTCATACACCGCTGGTACATGATAGGCGTTGGTTCCTTCTTCATATTCCTCGATAAACCAAAGCCGTTCCTGGGCTGAACTCAACGGGTATTCAGCCGTCACATTATCCCGGAGAATAATGGTGCTCAGAAATTTTTCTTTCGAGAAAATCTCATTCTCCCGGAGAACAGACAATATTTCAGGTTTATGATGGACGATAAAGTTGTCCGTCTCTGCATCCTGAAATTTTTCAGGGGCCGAAAGTTTTATTTTTCCGTTATCAAGCCAAATAGCTCCGGCATTCAGTCTTAGCCTGTAAAAAAATGAATGAATATTCTCCATCGAACTATGATATTTTAAAATTCTTTTTCAATATTTTCTTCGCCGACTGTCAACATGGTGACGTTCCGCAACAAACTACCAATGCTTCTTGCCACAAACACATCCGCGACGCTTATCTCAGCCCCCAATGCGCGGCTCATCCTATGAGAAACCTGTATGGCCAGAATAGAGTTACCACCAATCTTAAAGAAATCATCTGTGGTCCCTACTTTTTCCAGTCCCAGTACTTCCTGCCAGATCCCGCATGATGCTATCTCAGTATCCGTAACCGGCGGAACATATTGTTCCGTCACATTAAATTCAGGATCAGGAAGGGCACGTCTATCCAGTTTACCGTTGGCCGTCAGCGGGAAGGATTCCATGGCCATGAGGCTACCAGGCAGCATGTATTCAGGTAATGTTTCTGACAGTTTATGTAATATGAGGTCCTGCGTAAGTGAAGCTGTTTCCGGAGCTGATCTGTCCGGGACAAAGTAGCCCACGAGATATTTAGCGCTACCGGATACTGTTGGCCTTTCTTTCACCAGAACACAGCTTTGCAGAATGCCCGGTACCTGCAGCAGCGCCTGTTCTATTTCTGCCAGCTCTATCCTGAACCCGCGGATCTTTACCTGTTCATCGTTTCTGCCGACGTAGGCGATATTGCCATCAGGCAACCATTTTACCAGGTCTCCTGTTTTGTACAACCGCGTATATCCTTTGGCGTTATCTTCTTCTGTGGCAAAAGGATTGTCAATAAAGCGTTCGGCTGTTAGTTCAGGATTGTTGAGATAACCTCTCGCCACCCCTGCTCCTCCTATATACAGTTCCCCGATAACATTTACCGGTACCGGCTGAAGGCCGGTGTCCAGGATATACAGTTTCTTATCAGACAGATGAGAGCCTATCGGCACTACGGCCGCTGTGTTGTAATCTGTCAAGTGACAATAGCTGGAAAAAACAATGTTTTCAGTGGGGCCGTAAGCATTGGTCAGCGATGTCTCCGGGAAATGCTTTTTAAAATCATTGACAATGTCAATACTACAGGCTTCCCCGCCGACAAATATTTGTTTCAAAACAGCCAGGCATCTGGATTGATGCGTCGCCAGAGAGTTAAACAGCGATGTGGTGACAAAGGTCGTATCTATGTTATGTTTAACAAACTGATCATCCAGCAAGGGCAAATCCAGTAAACAATGTTTAGGGATGATGACCAGCTTTTTGTTATTTAACAGGGAGAAGAATATATCAAATATGCTTCCATCAAAAGCGTAATTGGATATACCCGCCACCGTAGCCGCTTTATCGTAATCAATAAAATTGTTGTCAACAGCGAATGATAATACCTGATGCTGTTCTATCATTACCCCTTTGGGGTTGCCGGAGGTGCCGGAGGTGTAGATGATATAGGCCAGGTCATGGGCTGCGCTGTACGCCGGCAGGTTGGCGGTATCCCCGCTGTGATAGCAGGCTTCCGTCAGGTCTGTATAAAGCACCTTTTCCTCCGGAAGGTGTACCCCGCTGATCCTGCGGTGGCTGAGCACTATCGCTGCGCCGGTGTCTTCCAATATAAAGTCTATTCTTTGCTGCGGGTAGGAAGGATCCATGGGAACATAAGCCCCGCCTGCCTTCAGCACGGCCAGTATGCTTATCACCATTTCCAGGCTTCTGTCCAGGCACAGGGCGATAAGGGTATCCCTTTTCAGTTCCTGTCCTGTTTTTTGCCGGTATTGCTCCCTGATATGGCGGGCCAGCTGGTTGCTTTTTTCATTGAGCTGATGATAACTTAACTGCTGGTCTTCATAAACCAATGCAATATTGTCCGGATTTTTCAGCACCTGCGCTTCAAAATGCTGATAAAGGTTTATATCGCCGGGATATGCCCTGGCTGAAGCATTCCGCTCGTAAACGATTTGCTGGTATTCTTCCGGCGACAATAAGCAGCAGGTACTATATGCTTTTTCAGGTGCCTGTGTAAGTACATCCAGCAGGTAGGTATAATGCTGAATCAGTCTGGATATAGTCTCTTCCCGGAACAAGCTGATGGCATAACAGATCTGACCTGTGATCTCTTCATTGCTGTCATCCATAAAAATGGACAGGTCAAATTTTTCCACCTCGTGTAAAAACACGCCCTCGTAGGGTTTGAGAGATATCTGGTGTTCATCGAACGCTTTACTGCCAAAACTCTGGAGCGCGAATGCCACCTGGAAGAGCGGGTGCCGGGAAAGATCTCTTTCCACGCCCAGTTCATTGACCAGTTTCTCAAAAGGCAGGTCCTGATGTTGTTGTGCATCCATCTGCTGCTGGTGTACCTGCCGGATCAGCGCTTCATAGCTTTGGGTATTGTCCAGCAGCGTCCTGCTGACCAGGGTATTGACAAAGAAACCGATAAGGTCCTGTGTTTGCCTGTGATGGCGGTTGGCGATCGGACCTCCTAACAGAATATCGTTTTGTCCGGTGTATTTGCTCAGAAGGATATTAATGCCCCCCAGCAGTGCACTATACAATGTCACACCCTGTTGTTTGACCAGGGTCCTTAACCTGTTACTGATCTCCTTATTGAGTGTAAATACCTGATGCCCTCCCCGGTAATCTATGCGGTCGGGCCTTGGATTGTCAGTAGGCAGCACTAAAGTCTGATAGCCGGCCAGTCTGTCCTTCCAGTAGCCCAGCTGCCGGTCCAGTGTTTCTCCTGTCAGCCATGATCTTTGCCATTGGGCGTAGTCCTTGTACTGGATTTCCAAAGCAGGCAGACTGAAGGACGCATCTTTCCGCATGTATGCCTGGCAATAAGCCAGCAGCTCTCTCTGGAATACATCCATTGACCAGCCATCGCTGGCAATATGATGCATATTAATGAGCATCACTATTCTTTCATCCATGCCTTCCGTCTGGATCCTGTAAAACTTCACCCGTATCGGGTATGCATGCCGCAGATCAAAAGGACGATTGATATCTTCTATCAGCATTGCCTCCAGCGTGTCCTGGCCGGACAGCACAACTTCCTCCATCGCCAATGGCTTCTCATGCACTATCTGAATAGCCTGATGTTCCCTACCTTCTATGGTACTTCTTAACACTTCATGTCTGGCAACGATCTCCCTGAGTGCATATTTGAATCCTTCCAACGCAGTGACATCCACTAATTCATACACGGTTGGTATATGGTAGGCATTGGTTCCGCCTTCATATTCCTCAATAAACCAAAGACGTTCCTGGGCAAAAGAAAGCACCACCTGACTGTCATTGGTCCGGGGGATATTGATCCGCGCCTGGCCTTTGCTATTGCGCAGGAGCAGTGCGATGGTCCTGTGCTTAAATACATCCGCTACCTTTATTTCAACTCCCAATACCTTGTTTATTTTGTGGGAAGCCTGTATGGCCAGAATGGAGTTGCCGCCGATCTTAAAGAAGTCATCATGCAAAGAGATCTGTTCCATGCCGAGCAACTCAGCAAATATCAGGGCTACCTGGTATTCCGCTTCTGAATACTCTTTTTCCAGGATGTCTATCTGACTGATAACTGTCTGTGGAATGATTGGTTTGAACAACTCTCTTTTTAATTGTTGCAGGTCCAATCCGGATACCGCCACCTGTTCGTAACTGGTCTGGTTTATCAACCGGTAAAACAGCGCCGCATTTTCTTCGTGGCTGGCACCATTTGAATACATGAGTTTCTCCAGGCCTTGTAATGCACCCGTTTCAATACTATCAACCTGCCAGGCATTCCAGTTCGCTGCGATGAATTTAATACCCGGGAAGCGTTTTTTATCTACTGACAGATAATCCAGGTAAGCATTGGCGGCACAATATTCAATTCTGTTCACATCACCCAGCAAACTTGCCAGTGAAGAAGTAGAAGCAACAAACTTAACCTCGCTCAGTTCCAGGACGTTCAGCACGTTATCGATACCATAAACTTTTGCTTTAAAGGCATCTTTCATGGCTGCCAGGCTGTAATCATCCAGGTCAACAATGGTTCCTGACGCTGTATGAATGATCCCTGTTATATTGCCATATCGCTGACGGACCGCTTCCTGCATGATCTTTATTTCTTCAGGGCTGGAAATATCCGCAGGCTGCACCTCCACAACTGAACCATTATTCCTGATCCTTTCTATGGCCGCTATCTTTCGTTTAGTCGTTTCAGATGGATTGGTATGCTTATAGATATTGGTTCTGCTTACGAGGATAAACGTCACACGGTGGTGACCGGATATATGTTCAGCAACTGCCAACCCTACATTTCCCAGACCACCGGTAATGAGAATTACATCCCCATCCGCGATGAGACTTTCTTCGGTAAAAGTGTTACTGATGCTCTCAAGACCCTCGGTCCATAACTTTCCGAACCGGACAGCCAATAGCTCATCGGATTTATGGTACTTACTATTGTTCCAGATCTGAGCCACAGCAGCAGTTACATGTCCGGCATCCCCGATATCGATTATCCTGGCATCCATACTCAGAAATTCATGGTTAATATTTCTGATGGCACCCATCATGGTCCCATTAGCAGGAGATATTCTGTCTTCGCCGGTGATTTGCGCCAGGCCATTGGTCAGGACGATCAGATTTTCAGTATCCATCACCCTTAACAGGTGGTGGCGGACCAGGAACAGTGAATAATAACTGTTGTAAAGCGCCTGGTCCATGTCTGCATCATTATCTATCGATGTCGCATGAATGATCGCGTCGAATACGATCCGTTTGGATTTGATGTATGCAGCCAGTTTTTCAAAATGCCGCTCCTCTTCAGGGTTAAGCGTTATCAGTTTGCCGGCTTCGATGTTATCCGCAGAAGCATTCTTTTTACTCAGCACTACCAGCTGAACCTCCTGTGACAGCAACGTAAAATCATACAGGCCCAGCTGATCTTCTCTCAGCAATACAAGCGTATGGTTGAATTTTTTCCCATCCTTTACGGCGGCTTTATTCAAATTCGACACTGCAGACCATACCGGCGTACTTAACCATTTTTCCTTCGAAAGCATCTTCAACTCATCAGTGGAAGCATTTTCCTTTTCTTTTCTTTTTGTTTTCTCTATCCAACATCTCTGATGATTAAACTGATAAACCGGTAAACTGCGGAGTAGTGTTGCCTGTTCGAATACATGGCTTTCATTGGGCTGCTGAATGATTCCATTCATCCAGAGTTTTGCAATAATATTTTCCCTGGAATCCATGTTCAGATAAGCATCATTGGCCTCTTTGGCAGAGGGCAACAGATACAGGGTATTCAGCGACTGGTAGTTATTGGCATCCTTATATTTACCAACGAAGTAGCTCAATCCTTTACCTGGACCTATTTCAATAAAACTCACCTTATGACCATACTGTTTGCTTAAGCTGTCAATGCCTTTTGCAAACCGTACTGTGTTTCTAAGTTGTTTGCACCAGTATTCCGGGGTCGCTACTTCATCGGTAGCGATCTCACCGCTCAGGTTGGAGATAAAAGGTTTCGCAGGCTTGTTTAATTTTATATCCCTGAATAATGTTTTGAATTTCGCCGCCGTATCATCCATCATCCTGGAATGACCGGCCACATTAATGCTGATCCTTATCACAGGAATTTCAAGTTGTTCCAGGGCTTTTTGCAGGCGGTCCACATCTTTCTCTGCTCCGGAAGCAATCACATCATCCACCGTATTAACCACCGCTATATCACAGTTATGTTGTGCAACGATGGCTTTCACCTTCTCTTCTCTGGCATTAATGGCCAGCATACCACCGGCGTTCATGGCCCACATCAGGCTGCCTCTGGCCACCACCAGTCTGATGGCATCTTCCAGCGCAAACACACCGGCTAAAGTAGCAGCTACATATTCTCCCAAACTGTGCCCGATATAGGCATCCGCTCTGATACCCAGTTCCTCCAGGTACGTGGCGAGTGAATATTCAATGATAAACAGGGATATGGGCGCCCATCGCATATCATTGATATCATACTGTAAGGATTCATCCTCAGCATAGATGATTTTATAAAGGTCAACATCCAGATGCCGGTTAGCCAGGGATATACAGTGGTCTACGGTTTCCTTGAAAGAGGGTACATTCTGATACAAGGCTTTGGCCATGTTTACATATTGTACTCCCTGACCAGGGAACATCAGCACCATCCTGTTTTCATCTGCGGAACCGGCCTGCCCGTAAGAAGTATCCTGCTTCAACCGGTCCAGCAGTTCAGTTGTATTTTTGACACAATAGGCGCTTCGGTGCTGGAAATGTTCCCGTTTTTCCTGCAGCGTATAGGCGATATCGTTAATCTTTAATAAGGGATTGGCCTCACAGGCTTTTATCAGTGCCTGTTTATAGTTCTCCAGCGATTGCCGGCTTTTAGCGGAAACCGGGATAATATGCAGCGATTCATTGTCCGTGGCGCAATCTGTGCATGGTGTTGATATATCAGGGACATATTCTCCTACAATCATATGCGCGTTTGTACCGCCAACACCGAAGGAGCTCACCGCGGCCAAACGTTGTCTGCCCGAAACGGTTAACCAGGGCCTGTTTGCGCTGAGCACTTCAAAACTGCTCTCCTCCAGCTTCAATTCAGGATTAGGCGTATTAAAGTTCACCTGGCCGGGCATTATCTTATGCTGAAGCATGGCACATAACTTAATCAATCCTGCTACACCAGCGCCGGCATCAGGATGACCGATGTTCGCTTTAACAGCCCCCAGTACGGTTTTGCGTGCCGGGTCTCTTTGTTCAGACCGGCTAAACGCAAAGGCTTCTCTCAATGCCTGCACTTCAATAGGATCGCCTAAATGCGTGGCGGTACCATGGCACTCTACATAATCTATCTGGTCTGATGTGATGCCGGCCATCTTCTGGGCGTTGATGATACACTCTGTCTGACCTATTACAGATGGCGCAGTATAGCTGGTTTTCCGGGAGCCGTCATTATTGGTTGCATACCCTTTGATAACCGCCAGAATCTGATCCTGGTCTGCAATAGCATCATTCAGTCGTTTCAGTAATACCACACCCACGCCTGAACCGGTGGTGGTACCACCGCCCAGCCGGTCAAAGGTGCGGCAGTGGCCGTCCCTGGAATGAGTCATCCCTTCCTGGTACAGATAGCCTACCTGGTCTGGTAAATCCAGTGTCACCCCACCTGCCAGCGCCATATCACAGGCGCCCAACTGCAGGCTTTTACATGCCTCTGCTATGGTAACCAGACTGGTAGAGCAGGCGGTATTGATAGAATTGGCAGGCCCCGACAGGTCCATCAGATAGGCCGTTTTAGTGGCCAAAGCATGTTTACTGTTGGATACAAATGCCTCCCATGAACCGATCACACCTAAAGCCTGTTCCGGCAGAATATGTTCCTGTAAATAGTTGTTTTCACCACTTCCTGCAAATACACCGATACTGCATTTTCTTCGTTCAGCGGCATAGCCGGCAGACTCCAGTGCAAACCAGCAATGTTCAATAAACTTCCGGATCTGCGGGTCCAGTTGTTTGGCCTCATTGGGAGAAAGGTCCCAGAACAGGGGATCAAACAGCTCAATATCTTTCACATGGCCTGACACCGGTACAAAATCAGGATGCTCCAGCAATGATTCATCCACTTGCAGTTCCTGGCATTCTTCTTTGCTGTAGAACCGGATACCCTCCTGCTGGCTGGAGATGATCTGCCATAGCTCATCTACGTTGGCTACTCCACTAAAGGCCCCCGACACTGCGATAACAGCTATTTCCCGACTATCGCCCTGACGGGTATTGGTTTGCAGATTATAGCTTGTGGTTGCATCCTGACGGATGCTTTCCACCAGCTTCTGAATGGTGTTGTGCTTAAACAGGTCTGCTGTCCCTACATGTTTGAATTCCTTCAGCTGATTAAGTCTGTTTTTCAGCTGGATGACCAGTAAAGAGTTACCGCCTATTTTGAAGAAGTCGTCATGAATGGAAACCTGTTCTACCCCAAGCACTTCCCCAAATATCTGCGCTACCTGATATTGTATGTCAGTATAATCTTCATCCAACAGTCTGATGTCATTTTTATCCTTGCTAACATCGACGGGGGTATTTACTGTTTTGAGACCGGATGCATAACTTCCATCAAAATGATACCTTGACAGGACAATATTGTTTTTTTCCTTAAAGCGCATCAACGTCTCCAGTATACCAGGGAATTCATCGCTCTTAATTGAATTGGACGTTTTGCCCAACCTGGTTGCACGTTCGTTTAAAAAATCAAACGCCATACCCGCATCAGAGATCTGATTCAGATTAACCGTCAGTATGGAGTTGACACCAGGATGATTACTGAAGCTGACTTCATCCAGATACATGTTTGCTGCTGCATATTCCATATTTCCCACTGAAGGCAGAATACTGGTCAATGAAGAGCAACATACCAGTTTATCTATACGGACGGTAGCGGTAAGTTTAAGGAGGTTTTCAAATCCAACAATTTTTGGATGTACCACCTGTTCTATATCTTCATGTGTTTTCCCTTCCAGGAGGCTTTTAGCGGCAACACCGGCAGCATGCAGCACCACATCTACAGCATTGATTTCATATTGTTCCAAAATCGCTGCCAGTTGGGAAGATGCGTCTGCCTGACCAATATCTATTGACGAATAGATAATGCGGTGATGCGTATTGTTGAGACCATCCAGTCTGGATTTATACGCTTCTTTCAAATCTGATACAGCTGTACGGCCAATCAATATGATGGTACTTTTCCTTTCGTTTCTGGTAAGGTGGGAAGCATAGGCGTGACCAACAGCACCCAATCCCCCTGTAATTAAAAACACCTGCTCTTTTTCTTCGGCACTATCCTCAGACGCAGTCTGATTGCCGGAAAGCTGTACCTGTCTGTAGGATGGCTTCCAGCAGTACTTGCCCCTTACAACAACCAGGTCTCTGTCATCATTCTTTTCCAGGGCAAGCAGCAGGCTACTTTCGTAGTTACCTTCACCTGCCGGTAAGTCCAGATGGAAAACGTTGGTCTCCAATGTCAGGAATTCACCGGGAAGGGATTTTGTAACACCATATACAATGGATGGTTTTTCCTGTTTGCGTTCATTTCCCAGGATTTCATAATTATCAAAGGAGACAGAAACAAACTTTGGAATTTTGTTTCCGGATTCTATTGACCAGGAAAATACATTCCGCACCGCCATAATATCCAGTGCAGGGAAAGCCAGGTCTATACCGGGAGAGACATATATCACCAGGTCCAGTGGTTTGTCCTTCGTTTTTTCATGAAGGATGGCTACTACCTGTGACCTGTCGCTAAAATCGACAATAACTTCCGGATGAATATTATTCTCCTGTTGATGGACAACATAACTTACATTGTTGTTATGCTTCCTTAACAGCTGAAGCAGCTCAGCGCTTCCACTTTTTTCTATCGAACGATCATTGATGAACACCACCACATTCTTGTTGGCGATTCCCGCGGTAGTGCCGGGGCTTGCATTTAAATCCGTTCTTTCCCATGTTCGTTCATAAAAGAGCTCTTCGAGCGAATTAAATTGCTGAACAGCTTGAGCATTCGCTTTCTCCAGCCAGCATCTCTGATGACTAAACTGATAGACCGGTAAACTGCGCAGCGCTGTTGCCTGTCTGAACAGCTTACTATTATTAGGTTGCTGAATAATCCCGTTCATCCACAGTTTAGCAATAATACTTTCTCCGGAATCCGGATTCTGGTAAACATCATTGGCATCTTTTGCAGCAGGTAAAAGAGAAAGGGTATGGATAGCCGGATAAGTTTTTTGGTACTTACCTACAAAATAACACAACCCTTTACCAGGACCTATTTCTATAAAATTCACCTGATGATTGTACAGCCCGATCAAGTGCGTTATCCCTCCTGCAAACTGCACTGTATTTCTAAGTTGGCTACACCAATATTCCGGATGGGTAACTTCATCTTTAGCTACGGCTCCGCTCAGGTTGGAGATGAAAGTTTTGGCAGGTTTCCTTAACCTTACATCCCTGAATACTTCTTTAAATGCTGTAGCCGGTCCATCCATCAGCTTGCAATGAAAAGCATGGGAAGTATTTAACCTGACAGTTGAAATCCCTTGATTTTCCAATGTCTTTTGAAGGCTATCGATGTCTTTTGTGTGGCCGGAAGCAACGATATCTTCTATGGAGTTAATAACAGCTATCTCACAATGATGCTGTGCAATAGTTGCTTTTACCACTCCTTCCCTGGCGCTGATGGCCAGCATACTTCCGGCTTCCATCTCCTGCATTAACCTGCCTCTGGCGATGACCAGTCTGATAGCATCTTCCAGTGTGAACACCCCGGCCAGAGTAGCTGCCACATATTCTCCGATGCTGTGCCCGATGTAGGCATCTGCTTTGATGCCCAGTTGCTCTAAATACCGGGCCAGTGCATATTCAATAATGAACAGGGATATCTGCGTATACCTGGTTTCATTAATATCGTACGGTGAAGATTCACTTTCAGTATAGATAACCTTATAAAGGTCTGCATCCAGATGATGATTAGCCAGGGATATACAATAATCAACTGTGTTTTTGAAAGAAGGCACACGCTCGTACAAGGCTTTGCCCATGTTTACATATTGTACGCCCTGACCGGAGAACATCCATACCAATTTGTTTTCACTTGTCCCTCCTGCCTGACCATAAGCGGTATCCTGCTTTAATCTGTCTGCCAGTTCAGCAGTACTTTTTACGCAATAGGCACTCCGGTGCTGGAAGTGTTCCCGTTTCTCCTGCAGCGTATAGGCGATGTCGTTAATCTTTAATAAAGGATTGGCTTCACAGGTTTTTATCAATGCCTGTTTGTAATTTTCCAGCGACTGCCGGCTTTTGGCCGATACAGGAACAATATGCAGTACAGCCTCATCCTGGGCCGGATCTGTTTCCTGCATGGGTGTATCAGGAGTATAGTCTCCTACAATCACGTGCGCATTGGTACCACCGATACCGAAGGAACTCACCCCTGCCAGGCGCTGTCTGCCTGGAACGGGCAACCATGGCCTGTTTTCTTTAATAATCTCAAAATCGGTCTCCTCCAGTTTCAGTTCAGGATTAGGTGTATTAAAATTAACCTGTCCGGGTATTATGTTATGCTGAAGCATAGCGCATACTTTAATCAACCCTGCTGTACCGGCAGCAGTATCTGTATGGCCAATGTTGGCTTTAACAGCCCCCAGTACCGTTTTGTGGGCCGGGCCCTTTTTCCTGGGCTGACTATATGCAAAGGCTTCTTTTAATGCCCGCACTTCTATAGGGTCGCCTAATTGTGTAGCCGTACCGTGGCACTCCACGTAATCTATCTGGTCTGACGTTATCCCCGCCATCCGCTGAGCGTTGATAATACATTCCGTCTGGCCTATTACAGAGGGAGCGGTATAACCGGTTTTCCGGGCGCCGTCATTATTGGTGGCATACCCCTTGATGACTCCAAGAATATGGTCCTGGTCTTTCACTGCATCTTTCAGCCGTTTCAGCAACACCACGCCTACGCCTGATCCGATGGTAGTACCGGATGAGTCCCGGTCAAAAGTCCGGCAATGTCCATCCATGGACTCGATCATTCCTTCCTCGTACAGGTAGCCTATCTGGTCCGGCATGTTCAGTGTCACCCCGCCGGCAAGCGCCATATCACATACGCCCAGTTGCAATTTCTGGCAGGCCTCTACTACAGCCACCAGGCCCGTAGAGCAGGCGGTATGGATAGAAGTGGCAGGCCCTGACAGGTCCAGCAGGTAAGCTGTTTTAGTGGTCAGGGCATGTTTACTATTGGATGCAAAGGACTCCCATGCAGCTGCCTGGGCTGATATACCATCGTGCTGCACCCGGCCTTGCAGATAGTGGCTTTCCCCACTGCCTGCAAATACGCCAATGTTGTGCTTCCTGCGTTCAGGCGCATAGCCGGAGGATTCCAGTGCAAACCAGCAATGTTCTATGAACTTCCGGATTTGTGGGTCCAGCTGTCTGGCCTCATTGGGTGAAAGCTCCCAGAACGTAGGATCGAACAGCTCAATATCTTTCACCTGACCCGCTACCGGGACAAAATCAGGATTTTCCAATAATGCCTCGTTCACCTGTAACTCCTGGCATTCGTCCTTACTGTAGAACCGAAGCCCCTCCTGCTGGCTGGAGACGATTTGCCAGAGCTCATCCACACTATCTACTCCGCTAAAGGCCCCTGAAACAGCGATAATGGCAATTTCATGGCTTTCTCCCGGTGTATTGTTTTGCAGCTTATAGGAGGTTTGAACATCGCCCCGGACACTCTCAATAAGTTTGTGAATGGTGTTGTATTTAAACACATCTGCGGCCCCGATATGTTTGAATTCTTCCAGTTGATGAAGCTTGTTTTTCAGCTGAATACTCAGTATTGAGTTGCCACCTATTTTGAAAAAGTTCTGATGGATACCGATTTGTTCGCCGGGAAGCCCTAACACTTCCCCATAGATCTGGCACAGTTTATCTTCCAGCTCAGTAGCAGGAGCCACATATGCGTCCGCCGTATTAAAGTCAGGATCCGGGAGGGCACGTTTATCCAGCTTACCGTTAATGGTTAGCGGAAATGATTCCAGCACGACCAGGTTATCGGGCACCATGTAGCTGGGTAATACTTTAGACAACCGCTCTGTTATAAAGTCCTGCGTAATAGAAGCTGCATCCGGAACATAATATCCCACGAGGTATTTGGCACTGCCGGAGGCTGTAGCCCGCTCCTTTACCAGCACACAGCTTTGCCGGATGCCGGGTACCTGCAGGAGCGCCTGTTCTATCTCCGCCAGCTCTATCCTGAAACCGCGGATCTTTATCTGTTCATCGTTTCTGCCGATGTATTCCAGATGGCCATCAGCCTGCCATCTTACCAGATCTCCCGTTTTATAAATCCGCGTATAGCCGTTGGCGTTGTCCGCTTCAGTGGCAAAAGGGTTGTCAATAAAGCGTGCTGCTGTTAGCTCAGGGTTGTTGAGATAACCGCTGGCCACTCCTGCACCTCCTATATACAATTCACCGGTAATACCCACCGGCACCGGTTGATGGCTCGCATCCAGGACGTACAACTTAACATTTTCAATAGGTTTGCCTATGTTCGTATACAGGTCGCCTTCCGAATACACATACATGCTGGCAATAACGGTATTCTCTGTGGGACCGTATGCATTGACCAGCTGCCGGCCCTGGCTCCACTCCTGCATCAGTTTCGGAGTACTTACATCACCTCCTACTACCAGTGTTTTTAATCCCGGTAAACCGGAGGAGGACATTACGCTTAACAGGACTGGTGGTAACAGCGCTGTTGTTGTTTGGTTTTTATTGATATATTCACTCAACAATTGAGCGTCCTGTCTTACGTTACCAGGAACGATGATGAGTTGGGCTCCTAAAGTCAAAGCGCTGAATATTTCCCACACCGATGCGTCAAACACCAGCGCAGCATATTGCAGCACCTTCGACGCCGGGCTTATCTCCAGCTTGTCTTTTTGTACAAACACCAGGTTCATCACTCCCTCATGTGCTATCATCACACCTTTGGGTTTACCGGTGGTACCGGAGGTATAGATGATATAGGCGAGATCCCCGGCTGAGCTGTACGCAGGAAGATTGGCGGTATCTTCATGGAGATACAGGTCTTCCGTCAGGTCTGCATAAAGAACTTTCTCTTCCGGCAACTGTAACCCGTTGTCCCTGCGAAGGCTCAGTACCAGCGCAGCGCCGGTGTCTTCCAGTATAAAGTCTATCCTTTGCTGCGGGTAGGCTGGGTCCAGCGGAACATAAGCCCCTCCTGCCTTCAGCACAGCCAGTATGCTCACGATCATCTCCTCACTTCTCTCCATGCACAGGGCAATCAGCGTATCCGGTTGTAGTTCCGTTCCTGTTTTTTGCTGGTATTGCTTCCTGATATGGCGGGCCAGCTGGTTGCTCTTTTCATTGAGTTCCTTGTAGCTCAGCTGCCGGTCTTCATACACCAACGCAGTATTATCCGGATATACCGCAGCCTGTTCCTCGAAATACTGATGAATGGTTTTTCCTGTAGGATATACCTTTTCTGTGGCATTCCACCCGTAAACAATCTCCTGATACTCGTCAGGTGACAGCAAACTGAGACGGCTATACGCTTTTTCAGGTGCCTGTGTAAGCGCATCCAGCAGGTAGATATAGTGTTGTATCAACCTGGCAATAGTTTCCTCCCGGAACAAACTGGTGGCATAATTGAACTGGCCTGTGATCTCTTCACCACTATCATCCATAAACACAGACAAGTCAAATATTTCTATTTCATGCGAAAGTCTGCCAGTGAAGGGTTTGAGATAAGTCTGCTGCTCATCAGGAACTTTGGAGCCAAAGCGCTGTACCGCAAATGCAACCTGGAAGAGGGGATGCCGTGAAAGGTCCCGTTCCACGCCCAGTTCGTTGACCAGCTTTTCAAAAGGCAGGTCCTGGTGCTGCTGTGCTTCCATCTGCTGCTGATGGACCTCCCGGACCAGCTCCTCATAACTTTGGGTATTGCTCAGCTGTGTCCTGTTGATCAGGGTATTGACAAAGAAGCCGATAAGATCCTGTGTCTGTCTGTGATGGCGGTTGGCAATAGGGCTTCCTATCAGAATGTCATCCTGCCCGGTGTATTTACCCAGGAGAATGCTCATGCTGCCCAGCAGTGCACTGTGCAATGTCACCCCGTGTTGTCTGGCCAGTGACCTTAACCGGTCACTTATCTGTTTGTTGAGGGTGAACATCTTGTGGGCGCCGTGGTAATTCATCCGGTCCGGCCTTGGATAGTCAGTCGGTAAGGCTAAAGTCCGATAACCGGAGAGTTTATTTTTCCAGTAGTTCAACTGCCTGTCCAGCGTTTCGCCTGTCAGCCAGGACCTTTGCCACAAGGCATAGTCCTTGTACTGGATCTCCAAAGCAGGCAGGCTGAAGGAACTATCTTTCCGCATGTATGCCTGATAATAGGCAAATAATTCCTTTTGAAATATTTCTGTTGACCAGCCATCACTGGCAATGTGATGTATGTTGATGAGCAGGACTATTCTCTCTGAGAAGGGACCTGTGGCGGCATCTTCTGCCTGGACCCTGTAGAATTTCACCCGTATAGGGTACTCTTTCCGCAGCTCAAAGGGACTGTTGATATCTTCTGCAAGCAGTGCATCCAGATCGTCCTGAGCGGTGAGTAGTGTCTCTTCAATGGCCAGAGATTTCTGATGAACGGTCTGAACACCTCCTTGTATCGTCGTTCTTAATACTTCATGTCTGGTAACAATCTGCCTGAGTGCATGCTTTAATCCTTCCACCTTAGTGGTATCAGCCAGTTCATACACTGCTGGTATATGATAGGCATTGGTTCCTTCTTCGTATTCTTCGACAAACCAAAGACGTTCCTGGGCAAAGGAAAGTACCGCCTGATTGTCATGGGTCCGGGGGATATTAATCTGTGCCTCGCCCAGGGTATGGAGCAGGAGCTGTTCAATGGTCTTATGCTTAAACACATCTGCCACACTTATTTCAACCCCCAATACTTTATTCATCCTGTGAGAAACCTGTATGGCCAGGATAGAGTTACCTCCTATTTTAAAGAAATCATCCGTGATACCTACCTTTTCCAGTCCCAGCAATTCCTGCCAGATACGGCATAAGGCTATCTTTGCATCGGTAGCAGGGGGGACATATGTTTCCGAAACATTAAAGCGGGGATCAGGGAAGGCGCGTTTATCCAGCTTACCGTTAATGGTCAAGGGGAAGGATTCCATAGCGATCAGGCTATCAGGCACCATGTAGCTGGGTAATACCTCAGACAACTGCTCTGCTATAAAGCCCTGCGTAATGGAAGCTGCATCCGGAACATAATATCCCACGAGGTATTTGGCACTGCCGGAGGTTGTAGCCCGCTCCTTTACCAGCACACAGCTTTGCCGGATGCCAGGTATCTGCAGGAGCGCCTGTTCTATCTCCGCCAGCTCTATCCTGAAACCGCGGATCTTTATCTGTTCATCGTTTCTGCCGATGTATTCCAGATGGCCATCAGCCTGCCATCTTACCAAATCTCCCGTTTTATATAGTCGCGTATAGCCGTTTACGTTGTCAGCTTCAGTGGCAAAAGGGTTGTCAATAAAGCGTGCTGTTGTTAGCTCAGGGTTGTTGAGATAACCGCTGGCTACGCCTGCACCTCCTATATACAATTCACCGGTAATACCCACCGGCACCGGTTGATGGCTGGCATCCAGGACATACAACTTAACATTTTCAATAGGTTTGCCTATGTTCGTATGCAGGTCGCCTTCTGAATACACATGCATGCTGGCAATAACGGTATTCTCTGTGGGACCGTATGCATTAACCAGCTGCCGTCCCTGGCTCCATTCCTGCATCAGTTTCGGAGTACTTACATCACCTCCTACTACCAGTGTTTTTAATCCAGGTAAACCAGACGCAGACATTACGTTTAACAGGACTGGTGGTAACAGCGCTGTTGTTGTTTGGTTTTTATTGATATACTCACTCAACAATTGAGTGTCCTGTCTTACGTTACCGGGAACGATGATGAGTTGAGCCCCTAAAGTCAAAGCGCTGAATATTTCCCACACCGATGCGTCAAACACCAGCGCAGCATATTGCAGGACCTTCGACGCCGGGGTTATCTCCAACTTGTCTTTTTGTACAAACACCAGGTTCATCACCCCCTTATGGGCTATCATCACACCTTTGGGTTTACCGGTGGTACCGGAGGTATAGATGATATAAGCGAGATCCCCGGCTGAGCTGTACGACGGAAGATTGGCGATATCTTCATGGAGATACAGGTCTTCCGTCAGGTCTGCATAAAGGACTTTCTCATCCGGTAACTGTAACCCGTTGTCCCTGCGAAGGCTCAGTACCAGCGCAGCGCTGGTGTCTTCCAGTATAAAGTCTACCCTTTGCTGTGGGTAGGCTGGGTCCAGGGGAACATAAGCCCCTCCTGCCTTCAGCACAGCCAGTATGCTCACGATCATCTCCGGACTTCTGTTCATGCATAGGGCGATCAGCGTATCCGGTTGTAGTTCCGTTCCTGTTTTTTGCTGGTATTGCTTCCTGATATGGCGGGCCAGCTGGTTGCTCTTTTCATTGAGTTCCTTGTAGCTCAGCTGCCGGTCTTCATACACTAACGCCGTATTATCCGGATATACCGAAGCCTGTTCCTCGAAATACTGATGAATGGTTTTTCCTGTAGAATATACCTTTTCAGTGGCATTCCACCCATACACGATCTCCTGATATTCGTCAGGTGACAGTAAACTGATACGGCTATATGCTTTTTCAGGTGCCTGTGTAAGCGCATCCAGCAGGTAGGTATAGTGCTGTATCATCCGGGCGATGGTTTCTTCCCGGAACAAACTGGTGGCATAACTGATCTGGCCTGTAATCTCTTCACTGCTGTCATCTATAAAGACAGACAGATCAAATTTTTCCACCTCGTGGGAAAGTATACCTTTGAAAGGTTTGAGATAGTCCTGCTGTTCCTCAGGTACTTCACTGCCGAAGCGCTGTACAACGAATGCAATCTGGAAGAGAGGATGTCGTGAAAGATCCCGTTCTACACCCAGTTCACTGACCAGTTTTTCAAAAGGCAGGTCCTGATGCTGCTGCGCTTCTATCTGCTGCTGATGGACCTCCCGGACCAGCTCCTCATAACTTTGGGTATTGCTTAGCTGTGTCCTGTTGATCAGGGTATTGACAAAGAAGCCGATAAGGTCCTGTATCTGTCTGTAATGGCGGTTGGCAATAGGGCTTCCTATCAGAATATCATCCTGCCCGGTGTATTTACCCAGGAGAATGCTCATGCTGCCCAGCAGTGCACTGTGCAATGTCACCCCGTGTTGTCTGGCCAGTGACCTTAACCGGTCACTTATCTGTTTGTTGAGCGTAAATACCTGATGGGAGCCGGCGTAATTTATCCGGTCGGGTCTTGGATAGTCGGTAGGAAAGGCTAAAGGCTGATAACCGGAGAGTTTATTCTTCCAGTAGTTCAACTGCCTGTCCAGCGTTTCGCCTGTCAGCCAGGACCTTTGCCACAAGGCATAGTCCTTGTATTGGATTTCCAAAGCAGGCAGGCTGAAAGAACTATCTTTCCGCATGTATGCCTGATAATAGGTAAATAGCTCCCTTTGGAATATTTCTGTTGACCAGCCATCGCTGGCAATGTGATGTATGTTGATGAGCAGGATTGTTCTTTCCGGTGAATCATCTGCCTCGATCTTATAGAACTTCGCCCGTATCGGATACTCTTTACGCAGGTCAAAGGGTCGGTTGATATCTTCTGCAAGCAGTTCATCCAGATCGTCGTGGACGGTCAGCAGTAGTTCTTCAACGGACAAAGATCTCTGATGTACTATCTGAACTCCCTGCTGGTCTCTGCCTTGTATGGTGGTTCTTAATACTTCATGTCTGGCAACAATCTGCCTGAGCGCGTATTTTAATCCTTCCACCTTAGTGGTACCTGCCAGTTCATACACCGCCGGTATATGATAGGCATTGGTCCCTTTTTCGTACTCTTCAATGAACCAAAGACGCTCCTGAGCAAAAGAAAGCGCCACCTGGTTTTCATGGATCCGGGGTATGCTGACCTGTACCCCACCCTGGCTATGGAGCAGGAGCTGCGCAATAGTCCTGTGCCTGAAAACAGCTGTAAAGCCTATTCCATCCCCTAATACCTTATTCATTCTGTGGGACACGTGTATAGCCAGGATAGAGTTACCGCCTATTCGAAAGAAATCATCCGTGAGGCCTACTCTTTCCAGTCCCAGCGTTTCCTCCCATATATTACATACAGCGATCTCGGTGTCAGTAACAGGCGGTACATAGGTTTCCGCCAAACTAAAGTCGGGATCAGGGAAAGCACGTTTGTCCAGTTTGCCATTAATAGTCAGCGGGAAAGATTCCATGCCCATGAGGCTACCAGGCAGCATGTATTCAGGTAATGTTTCCGACAGTTTATCCAATATGAGGGCCGGCGTAAGTGAAGCTGCTTCCGGAGCTGATCTGTCCGGGACATAGTATCCTACGAGATATTTAGCGCTACCGGATACTGTTGGTCTTTCTTTCACCAGGACACAGCTTTGCAGAATGCCCGGTATCTGCAGGAGCGCCTGCTCTATTTCTGCCAGCTCTATCCTGAACCCGCGGATCTTTACCTGTTCATCGTTTCTGCCGATATAGGCTATATTGCCATCAGGCAGCCATCTTACCAGGTCTCCTGTTTTGTATAACCGCGTATATCCTTTGGCGTTATCTTCTTCAGTGGCAAAAGGATCGGTAATAAAGCGTCCGGCTGTTAGTTCCGGATTGTTGAGATAACCTCTTGCCACCCCTGCGCCCCCTATATACAATTCCCCGGTAACTCCTACTGGTACTGGCTGAAGACCGGTGTCCAGGATATACAGCTTCTTGTCAGACAGATGGGACCCTATCGGCACTACATCTGTTGTGTTGTAATCTGTTAAGTGGCAATAGCTGGAATAAACGATATTTTCAGTGGGACCATAAACATGGATCAGCGCTGTCTCCGGGAAGTGCTTTTTAAAATCATTGACGACGTCTATGCTACAGGCTTCCCCTCCGAAAAGTATTTGTTTTAAAACAGCCAGGCAGCGTGACTGGTGGGTCACCAGTGAGTTAAACAGCGCTGTGGTGACAAAAGCCGTATCTATATTATGTTTAACAACCTGATCGTCCAGCAGGGATAAATCCAGTAAACAATGTTTAGGGATGATGACCAGCTTTTTGTTATTTAACAGGGAGAAGAATATATCAAATATGCTACCGTCAAAAGCGTAGTTGGATATACCCGCCACGGTGGCCGCTTTATTGTAATCAATAAAATTATTGTCAACAGCAAATGATAATACCTGATGCTGCTCTATCATTACCCCTTTGGGTTTGCCGGTGGTGCCGGAGGTATAGATGATATAGGCCAGATCCCCCGCTGCACTGTACGCCGGCAGGTTAGCGGTATCCCCGCTGTGATAGCATACTTCCGTCAGGTCTGTATAAAGTACCTTTTCTTCCGGAAGATGTACCCCGCTGATACTGCGGTGGCTGAGCACCATCGCTGCGCCGGTGTCTTCCAATATAAAGTCTATTCTTTGCTGTGGGTAGGAAGGGTCTATGGGAACATAAACACCTCCTGCCTTCAGCACGGCCAGTATGCTTATCACCATCTCCAGGCTTCTGTCCAGGCACAGGGCGATAGGGGTATCCCGTTTCAGCTCCTGCCCTGTTTTTTGCCGGTATTGCTCCCTGATATGACGGGCCAGCTGATTGCTTTTTTCATTGAGCTGGCTGTAGCTTAACTGCTGGTCTTCATAAATCAGTGCAGTATTGTCTGGATTTTTCAGCACCTGCTTTTCAAAATGCTGATGAATGGTCATATCCTTTGGATATGTCTTCGTTGTGGCGTTCCACCCATAAACGATCTCCTGGTATGCCTCCGGAGAGAGAACAGTGTAGTTGTCAATATGGATTTCGCCTTTATTAATGAGTTCATCGACTGCATCCAGGAAAGCATCTGTAAACTGCCTTATCAAATCTTTATCAAAAAGATGAGACCTGTACACCAATTTAACTTTGATACCATCCGGGTAATTTTCATCATACAACAAGCTGATCTCATCATCAACTGTAGTGTTCAGGGAAATATCAACCGGTGAAACTTCCAGATCTTTTAATTTCAGCGGGCAGGTATTTAAATATATTTGTCCGAATCCTGCATTACACCCGTCACTGGTTTGACCTACAACATCCGTTAAAGAATAGTATTGGTATTGTTTAATCTTTTTACGTTGTTCGCCTATGACGGCTATCAGGTCAGAAAATGTGCCGATGGTATCCAATTCAAATTTCTGGTGTATTGTATTTTCAAAACACCCGAAGACATTACTAAAATCCTGCGCACGGGTATCTACCACATAACCCAGCACAAATCTCTTTTGACTGGTATATTTTGACAATACCAATCCATACAATGCGAATAAAACATCAAATGCAGTGGAACCTTTCTCTTTTATATAAGCTGTTAGTTGGGCTGTTTGGGTATTACTCAAACCAAAATCAACAACATCACAGGACTTGTCAGCCAATCTATTGTTCATGCCTGATCGGTAAGGAAGATCGAGATGCAGCGGTACATCTGCTGTATAATCCAGCCAGAATTCTTTAGCTGCTGTTTCAACATCCCCGTTTAAATTGTTACGTTCGGCTTCGACTGCCTGCGAAAAAGTTTTATCAATATTTAATGAGATGTTTCCTCCATCAGAAAGAACGTTATAACTTTTCTGTATTTCTTTAAAGAAATAGTGCATTGAAGTAGCGTCACAGATAATACGGTGTGCTACGAAAAGAAAGTAATACTCCCGTTCATGGCTTTCTATCAGGAAACATTTCAGCAAAGGCCCTTTTGTAAGGTCAAATGAAGCATTTATCTTTTCATTGATTAGTAACTCAACTGAATGTTTTGTATCAAGCGGCAATTCCTGATAAAAATCATCTATGCTAAATTCTCCATAATAACAGGTATTCCCATCTTCCGAATATTGTGCATGCATTACTTCATGTTGGTTAACCAATATCCCGCAGGATTTTCTTAATGCATTGCGGTCAATTTTACCTACTAATTTATTTACCAGAAATACATTATGAATATTTTTCTGAGAAGCTCCAGCCCACTCCAAAAAGATCTTTTTTTGAGATTTAGCAATTGGCAATTGTCTATAAGTATTGATGTTTCCGATCATCGCTGATTAAATTGAAATAAAAAGTGAAAGACTATATGCAATTCTCTCTTTACAAGGCATAATGGCAGCGCTACAGCATGCCAGCAAAGTAACAACGGTGCTGTTCTAACAACAAAATGACTTCCTATGACAGGAGTGACACCATAAACTTTTCGTAGTTAATCGCATACTATTAGATTTACATTTTGAGGGAATCTTATTTACTGGAATAGTGTGATGGCATTAAGTGTTCTTAAGAGGGACTTAATCATTATTCCTATAACCAATTGGTGTATGTATAAAGCATAAGCTTTTGCTATCCGGACTATCCGGAAGCAAAAAATGCAGTTTAATTAATGAATAGCCTGAAGGGGCATATCATTATTATGAAACTGTGTTTACGATAAAATTGAATTTACAAACCAAATTTTCATTGATAGTTAAACCGGGTTAAGGATTAAGGGTTATTGGTTATTTTGTTGTCACAAGTCAATCGTACTCTAAAAGCGTAGGGATTTCCCAGACTACACTAAATTGACATAGACTACTAAAATAGTCTATTTTTAGTTAACTGCAAAAACATTCCAGACATATTCCGCGGACTTGTTACAACGGAATGATGCCTGTCGAAACAACACTGCTGTTGTATCGCAGACAGCGATGTTTACACATGACCCAACAGAAGACACTGTCATAAATAATCCTGATGAGATCTCATTGCAGGCAATTTTTTTTCATCAATTGAGGTGAGTTTACCTATAGTGTCTGTCAGTATTTTAATAGTGTCAGTTGAGAAGTATTGATTCAGCGCAGTGTCCACGCTGTTTTCTGTTTTAAAAGAAACTTGTTAATAGTAACATTCAGGCAATCGGTCAGCTCCTCAATAGTACAAGGCTTCAGGAGGTATCCATCCGGGGCAAGACCCTCAAATTCCGACACTAGGTATTGGGACATATCAGCTGTCACTATTATGACAGGTGTTTCCGCCAACATTGAATCTTTCTGTTGTCTGATAGCAGTGAGTACCTCATAACCATTCATGCCCGGCATTGAAACATCCAGGAGCACTATATCTGGTTTTTCCAACAGGAATGCACGGAGACACTCATTGCCATCAGCGGCCTCAATGGTTTGACATTGTAATACCTTGCATAGACCAGAAATGGCACGTCGAATCAATAATTGATCCTCTGCTATCAGTATACGCAATTTCCGATTGTCGTCAAACTTTCTTAAGAAATATGTTTTGCCTGCTATGCCCGGTGAATCCTCTTCTTTACCTGCTATAAGGGGGATTATAACTCTAAAACAACTTCCCCGATCCAGCTCTGATTCAACCTGTATATCACCTTGCAGATGCTTTACTGCACTTTTTACAATTGGCAATCCCAACCCTGTACCGCCACCACCTTCTGTTACAAAAGGCTCAAAAATCTCCTCTATCTGATCGGTTAAAATCCCGGGGCCCTGATCCACTACTTCAATACATAACTTTTCTTCTTCTGTAATACCGGGATAAATATTGACAGTTACAACACTCCCTTCTTTGCTAAATTTAACCGCATTTATCAGTAGATTTTTAATTGCGTTATCCAACATTTGCCTATCCGACAGAATTAATGCAGGCAATTTCGCAGCATAGTTCGTGACAATTTTTATTTGTTTCCCATCTGCGACATGCTGCATCATCTCTGTAAGCCCATTAGCCCATTCCATTAGTGAAAAGCTGGTTATTTTAAGATCAAAAGAACTCCCCGTTTCTTCTGCGCGAGCAATATCGAGGACATTATTTACCATTGTCAACAAGCGGAGTGTTGTTGAATACAATGTTTTTATTTTCCCGGTAAGTAATTTAACATCTTCACTACCATTAATTGAGAAATCCTGCCCTTCACTTTTAGCTATTTTAAACCGGGTAAAAACGGTAGACTCCACACTCAATTGTACCGCTATTTCTGTACGGATTTCATGGGCCAGGGTGCGGGCAAAGACACGAAGATTTCCGTTTGCCTGATCAAGCTTTTTGTTAGCCAAACTTAATTCCTCCGTTCGTTTTTCCAGCGTCACATTTTTTTCTCCTAAAGCTTTATTCAGAAGCTGCAACGACCGATTCAGATCAGTGTCATATTTTTTGCTAAAGTATATAGCAACGAGAATCATAACAACTAATGCAAAGAGACCAAAAATGTGAAAAAGCGTTGCTGCTTTGACAGGATTGATTTCTACCAACCTGAATTGATATGTTATAATTATAACAACAATAATAGAAATGGATATCCCCCAGGCTATTAGCGTCTGCCATAGCGGTTTAAAGATCAGTGTCGCAGTTATACATAAAAAAATAGTAAGCAGCTCTCCCTCTATAACCATTTGCCGAAACAAACCGAAGTATAACACAGCAATATTATTGACCAGAATAAAACAAGCACCTGCCACCAGATACTTTTTCCTGTGGTTCAAAAAGATAATTCCACTGAAAATAAACACCTCTGCCCATGCAGCGATAAGAATACCATAGTCCCGGGAATGTAAGAAAATCCCCGTTCCGATTGTTCCAGCTAACACAACAGTCAGGAAACTCAAGGTGCTTAGAATTATTACGCGGTTTTTATCTTCTACCGGCATCCCTGGGGTTCCGGCCAGCAAAAGGGTTCTTATTGGGTGCATGATACTTTGAGGTTTATAGATAAAAGTGAACCTTATATTTTATTACTACATATCACATCTTTATATTAACGAAGAACCAGAAAAAAAGTACTTTACAAACACCAACTAATTCAACATTAATATACCTGTCAATTTCTGCTGGTTTGTTCGTACCCTTGAGAACAGGGCTGAATCTGCCCATGCCTCAAGGCCGGCAAACTGCCGCGGACCGTATTAAAAACCAACAGCCCCCTAAAAAAAACGCCGGGCAATTACAATACTGTAATTACCCGGCTTATCAGATATTATGAAGTGATTTTTAATTTACCCTATTGTACATTCCAGCGTTTTTTTCAGACCACCTATCGTATCGCCACTATTGGCAACCATCCATTCCAGTACCTGCCGGTGATAACCGATCATATGCTCAAACATCGCTTTACTGAACAGCGAATTATTATACCTCCATTCAAAGATGATTCCGTCTGTATATTCTATTATCACACATTCGATGGGATAGCTTAATTCATTGGTGGGATAGTGTTTGCCGGTATCATGAAGCTGGCGCCGTACTTTTTCATCCCTTCGGATATAATTGATGTAGATATCCGAAGCAGTCTGCATTTTAACGGCATCGAGTTCCAGGAACTCATGACTGAGGATCAGCTTCCTGGAATTAAACAGGATATCCTTCAGCACAGCTTTGACAAATTCATCTATCGTCATATCCTCTGTTACATTTCTCGGGAAATAGGTTGCTCCCAGCAAACAGCCGATCAGTTGCTGGTGAGCAGGCAGGAATCTGTCTGCAATCAATGCTACCAGCAATACCTGCGGCTTATCTGAATAAGTGCTGATAAACGCATACAAACTGGCGTATACCAGGGAGGTAAGTGTCCATTTGTTAAGCCGGGTAGCGGTGGTTAGATTTTCAAACAATACACCATCAATAATACTATTATAACGCGCTCCCTCGAAACGGCTCAACACCGCATGAAGCCCGGCCATACTATCAGGTGCGGCTGCCAGCCTTTCCGGAGGAACAGCCAGGCCTGTCAGCCGTTGGTACCTGCGGTAAAAAGCAGCAGTATCGAACAGGTTACAGAAGCCATCCAAACGCTTTTCCCAGGATTTTATCAGCTTTTCACGATGAGTGCGCAGGTAATGGTTCTGATGCTCACAATAGTGCCGAAGGTGGATGGTCATCGGCGGCGCCTCCGGCTCCAGGCTCTCAACATATGCATTATAGAATGCACCAATCTCCCGGTTAATGATTCCGCTTGACCATTCATCACACAATACATGATGTATATACGTAGCCATACCGTAACTACCCGACTTTCGCCTGAACAGGAAAAACCTGATCAACGGTCCGATACCTATCTGCGAAAAGGCATTCACCGCCCTGGTGGTACATTCGTTTTTAAGTTCGCTGTAAGCGCCAGTGTAATCCCGCTCGTCTATATGTTCTATCTGAAAGCGCTCATCTGCCGGCAGCACCAGCTGCCTTACCTGTCCTTCTATCAGTGGAAAAACAGTTCTTACGCTCTCGTGCCGCCGCACAAAGCAGGCAACCGCTTTTTCCAGTGCAGACACATTAAGTTCCACCATTTCCTCTTCCAGCAGGATAAAAGACGGACTGGAAGCATTTTCCCGGTGCAGGTACCTGATGTATTCGATTTGCCCGATAGAGGGTTCAAAGGTGGTGTCCAGAGAATAGTTCATGTTCAGGCAGGATTTTGGAGTGTTTGACGGATGATGGAAAAGCTGTCAGGTATCTTGTCTTCTTCCAGTGACGGCCATAACTTGTACTTCCCATTTTTGCCCCAGGATGAAAACTGTTTTTCGAGGCTGAGCCCTGCATCAGCGCATATCCTGGCAATTGTTTCATTGGTAACACTACTGCGCCACCCCATATTAAACCCCGTATTCCCCATTCTTCCATGGTGAATAACAGCTACCCCGCCGGGCTTCAGTATCCTTTTAAACTCCCTGAAATAAGCCGCTGCATCGTTCTCATTAACGTGCACGAATGTATGCATGGCCCAGATACCATCGGCGCCCTGGTCTGCAATAAATCCCAGACTACGTCCGTCATTCAGCTCGTAAGCTACGTTATCTGCGGTCGCAAACTTCTGACGGCAGATATCCAGACATTTGGGTACTATATCCACCAGTGTCAGCTGCTTACACAACTTTAGCAGTATTTCCGACCATACACCCGCACCAGCGCCTATTTCTACAATATGGTCCTTCCCTCCCAGTTCCGGAAGGATCACATGCCGCACGATACTTTTCACCCATTCTTCCGACATGCACCATTCACGGCCTTCATTGCTCCAGTCGTAGGTAGACCATAGCCGGAAGTTCTCCTCCACGGTATTTGTTGCACCCATCAGGTGATCGATTTCAATTCCATTGATATCTTTCATACTTATGCTGATTTAGATATACCGGCCTTCTTTATCAGTGTACGCAGATAGGCCTTTAATGTGGAAATATCATTTGTTTCGTTCTCCTGCTGCAGAAAGCCGCCGAGATGCGCTTCCAGGAATGTCTCATCTTTATTGACGGCGGCTTTGCATAAGCTCACCCAGTTTGCTATCTGCCCTGCAAGGGCTCCATCAGCGCAGGTTGCATCGATACTGCAAATCAGCTGCTCTCCTACCTGGAACTGACGGTTTTTAATATTGAGCTTCAGCACCTGGTTAACGATTTCCAGCAGCATGCCGTCTTTCAGTTGCCGGGGCAGCTCGTTGAACCTTTCCCGTTGCATCATTCCATAGCATACAGGCAGGTGATGATGAAGCAGGAAATGAATATTCTGCAACGTCACCTCGCTCCAGGCCTCCAGGTCATCTGCTGCCAGCAATACCCTTGCTTTATTCATCAGTAACTGTGAAATGAAAAGTACCATGACCGCTGAAGAGCGGTAATGCTGCAACGCCAGACCGGCCCCGATACCAGCATCGGTCAGTGCGGCAGCCCTGTCCGGTTCCCCTTTCCTGTAGGCAAGATAGGAACTGGTAGATGCAGCAATGGCCTGAGCATAACAGTGGCAGAATCCTTCCGGAGCATGAGATGCCACGATGGCGTCCGTTTTCCTGAACTGTAGTTCCGCTAATGCCAGATGACCATTCCGGGAAAACAGGAATCCTTTGTTATATTCCTTTACCAGGTAATGCACCATCAGCCTTTCATGCAGACCAGTGTTATCTTCAATTATTTTTTCAAACAGCGCTGCAATTTCATTGCTGATCGCAAGGCTGTTATTAACACCCGGTATACCTCCCGAGTGATGGGCTGGCACATACAGCTTCTGTGCGATCGTATTGTTAAGATCTTTTATCAAAGCCGGACACTGGACAGTACAATGCCCTACATATCCTCCACAAGCTGCGAGTGCATTACAATTGCGGCACTGAGGCGTGATCTTCCCGGACAACAATTCCTGCATACAAACCGGGTCTGTCAGCAAACCTGACAAAGGCAGTTCTTTGATCCAAGGATAATTGCTGCATGCCACTGATACCTGCTCCACTGAACGCAGGGCTGCATTACCAGGCTTCCTGTCTTCCGGTGACAGATGGTTCCATTCACCATCTGCCTCCGATAGTTCCACTAACCGCAGTGAGTCTTCTTGTCCCGACAGCATAAAATACCTGGAGCAGAGCATATCTACACCTGCTTCGCTCAAAGCACAACGGATTGCCGTGATGATGTTCTGCAGGTCATCTCCGGTATTCATCAGTACAAAGGAGAGATTTTTTATGTCATGCTGCCGGATAACCTGTTGCAGCAACGGCCAGGATATCAGCGGTACCGGCCGGTCAACCAACAGCGTCAGCTTGTCCTGTAGCTGTAACATATCCTCCATATGCTGCTCTTCATCAATACCGGTGGGAAGCAACATATCGTTATTGACCAGCTCTTTGAGCATCACATCATCAAGGCCGCTGAAGTCCTGCTTTTGCAGCTGTTTCAGCAAAGCCTGGTCCGCCCGGAAGAAACGCCGTCCCTGGAAACTGTAAATACCGGCGCATGTTTCTCCATTCAACGGGATATCGACATAGGAGATATGTGCAGACATCCTGAAGGCTGTAAGCGTTTGTCCTGTAGTATTCTGCATAGGCATCAGGAATTAGTGGGGATAGCCGGAGCCAACGATGCAATAAGCTCCTTGCCCCGTTGTTAATAACGGCACCTGGAAGTAGCAGCAAAAAAATGCGGGAAACTATTTATTTAATCTGTTGATTTCATCCTGGTTGGCAGCATCGACCTGTTCCTTCGACACTTTTTTCTTTCCACCCGAGAAATTGTACGAAACGCCGATCCCTACAGACCTTACGGGCAGTATGTTCTTCACGTACCTGTCGAATGTCTGTTCATGAATTTCGAAGCCGACTCTTTTGATATTGAATGGATCGTTGGCTGTCAGGGTAACGGTTAGTTTGTCTTCCAGGAAGGTTTTCTTAAATGACATATTGATCACTCCCTGTTCATCCAGGTCATAGATACCATAGAAAGCATTGATCAGATCATTGCCGGACACCTCAATGAAAAAGTTATGAGGAAGTGTGAATTTACTACTGCCCCAGATATAGGTGGTCCATTTCCGATAGGTAGTTGCCGGGGTTGCCCTGACCCTGATCTGGTTATAGGACAGGGAGGCAAAAGCAGATATTTCCCACCATTTGGTAAGCCGAACAGGCGCACTTACGGATAAACCGAGAACACGTTCATCGTTGATGTTATCATATGTTGAGACAATAAGCCTGCCCTCTGCCCGGTAAACATTATTGATAATATTGTCAGTACTCTTGTAGTACAGCGTGAAGTTGTATTTGGATTTCAGCAGGTAGGCAAGTTCCATCGAATTGGAGAAATACGGTACCAGCAAAGGGTTTCCACGGGTCAGAAAATACGGATCTTCCACATCTTCAAAAGGATTCAATAACTGGTAGGATGGTCTTGTTATCCTCCGGGCATATGAAAAAGTAAGTGCGTCCTTGTTCAGCTTCCGTTGCAGGAAAAGGCTGGGAAATAGCGCCCAACTGGACCTTCCGATTACTTTTTCACCTGTCTCCGACCGGCCTTCATAGCCGGTATATTCCGCTCTCAACCCGGCATTCATACTCCAGTCCTTCCACTCTTTGCTGTAACTGGAATAAAGTGCAAAAATATTTTCCCGGTAGCGGAAGATACTCGATCTGCCGGAGTCCAGTTTGGAATCAGGCAGCTGCCCGTTGTAATAGGCAATATTGTTATCTGTATAGGAATTACTGTACTTGGCACCAGCCTTAAGGGTGGTTTTGTTACTGAAAACCTTCTGCAGGTCCAGGTTCCAGGTGTGAATATTAATCTTTAAAGGATTGTAAATGTACAGATATTGCGGGCTGCGCAAGGTGGTTGAATCCGGCCTGAAAAACCGGCTGTCGATGCTGGAATTGATATTGTTGTCATATCCAACGAAGTTATACCCCGCATCGAGCCTGCTGCCCAGGGAATCGAGCCGGTTACGGTAGAAAACATTCAGGAACTGGTTTTTCAGGAGATAATCCTTTTCACTGTTGGTTACAAAAAAGGAATCTATGTTATTGAACATGGGCGCACTGCGGGAAACGTTATCGGCAACACTCGTTCCTTTAGCCCTGGTATGTGTGTACTGGTAGTTGACGCCCAGCACCTGTTTATCAGTGATGTTATAGTCCACCCCTATCCGTGCATCCTGGTAACTGATTTTTTCCTGATACCGTTCAGTCTGAACTGTATTCAGCCCGATATTATGATAATACTGGGATTCCGTATTGTCGGAAAAGCCGTGATAGTCTGCGTAGGTATAACTACCCTGGAAGTTGAATTTACCCGTACCATAATTCAGCAATGCGCTGTTGGTGAAGTTAGGGAAGCGGTGCTGCTCGTAGTAGGAAGAAACAGTACCCGAAAATCCTTGTTTATAGCTTTTTTTGAGGATAATATTCACGATAGCGCCTGTATTCTGTGCGTCGTATTCAGAAGCCGGAACAGAGCTGATTTCAATGGATTTAATCGATTCCGAAGGAATTGATTTCAGGTAATTCATCAATTGGTTGCCGGATAGCTGAATTTTGCGGTTGTCGATATAGACGGTAATTCCTTCAGTACCGCGGAACGAGATTTTGCCGAGATTATCCGTCTGTACTCCCGGAACCACATTAAAGAGCCGGAAGCCATTCTCACCTTTGCTATATACGCTGTTCTCAATATCCAGCACTGTTTTATCCAGGTTTCTGGTAATAAAAGGCCGGCGGGAAGTAATGACTACAGTTTTCAGTTCACGGGAACTGGTCTGAAGATTTATCCGGCCGAGGTCCACAGCGTCATTCACGGTTATATCCCGGTTCCAGGATTGGTAGCTGGCCATATGTACCTGCAAAACATAACTGTTCTTTTCAGCCTGCATTTCGAACGTACCATGCTCCGATGTCACCGTTCCGGCCACCAGCGCGCTATCGGTTTTACTACGAAGCGTGATGATAGCACCAGGAATCCTGACAGAATCTCCGGTTACCATTCCGGTTATTTTGTACCGTTGTGCATTCACAGACAATGCGCTTGCCAGAAGGCCCAGACAGCATAAGGCCCGAATAAATCCCATAAATCACTATAATTATAAATACTTCTGAATTTTTTCTGCAACTCCGTCTATGCTATTGAAGAAAGTCATATCCACTTCATCATCTTCAAATTCGATTCCGAACTCGTCTTCAATGGAAGCTATAAAGATCAGTGCCAGCATGGATTCAGAAGTAAGCAATTGCAGTTTGGCATTCGCGGGCATTCCATCGTGGAAAATCTTTTTATACTCATTAGCGGTTACATCCGTGAGTATCTGTATCACTTTTTCTTTCACTTCCATATAGAATCATTGAATCAGGTTATACTTGAGCGCCAGGCTATACCTCGGCGTTTTACAGATCCGGGATGCTACAGAACCCATATGTTCGATCTTTCCAGGGAAAATCACAAACCTTCCGGGTTTGGGCAGGATAGCAAGCCGGGTATCATGCTCTTCATAAAAGATAGTTTCTCCACCAAATGTATTGTTCCATTTTAAGTTAACATAGTACAACACGGTAATGTCTTTCTGATCAGCCTGACAATCATAATGTGGATATTCAACATCTCCATACGTGGACAGGTTAACATAGGCCCTGAAGAGGTTATAATGCTTTCCTTCAGGTACATATGTCTCCAGGAGCAGCCGGGCTTTCTGTCCGATATAAGTACTCTCTTCGAATACCACAGGGTCAAAGTCGGTGCTAAAGATAGGAAAATTGTCATATTCATTACTTTTTTCTTTTCGGCGGAATGGTAGCTCTTCCACATACTCAAAAAAAGCCTGTATTTCCTCTTCGGAGAAGGTATCATCAATAATATGGATGTTCTCCCCCTGTACCAGCTCAGTTCTTGTTTTCATAAGGAATTGTATTTATGTTATCCTTCATGTTCAGAAACCCTTCTTTAATAATATCGTCAATCATCCTGATATTATTGGTATTAGACCCTTTCCGGAAGTACATTCTCACCATATCATAATTGGTTTCATTCATAAAGTTCTCTGTCAGCGAGATCGTATCATCCAGGTTAATGACGCTGTGATAACAGTTTCCAGGCACAAAAATCAGCTCCCCTTCTTCCTGTATGCATACGAGGGGTTTGTAAATACCGCCGTCTCCATCCAGAAGCCGCCCTGGCTGCCCCTTCAGTTTATAGGCGTCCATATTCGCTTCGATACCGGGGGTATAGGCTGCAGGGTAGATCAGCCACAGTTTGCGGCCCCTGATCAGGTAATTCCATGCGCTGGTCCACCAGATATCACGATGCAGCTCACTGAAAGTGTCTTTCATCCCTACATATAACCAGGAAAGCCGGTTCCTTGGGTTGCCTACGGTTGTATTCGCATACCAGCAACTGAACTGCCCTGGTGTGGTAAAATCGTCTGCCAGTGCATTGTTCACATGACGGCTGGTTTTGTAGTAAAGGGATGGATCACGGAGAAGCATATACTCCGCCAGTGTCATGCTCTTCGTTGTATTACTGCCATCAAGCACCTCCAGCTCTTCAGGCTCCTGCATGACGGCCCTGAGATATGAAAAGTCCCATTTTTCCTTCACCGGCATGTCCTGAAAAGCATGGGAGAAAACAACGGGAATGCCGGGAAACCCGTAATGCTCGTTGAAATAGTCCCTGCTGACATGGCTACTGTTGTCGCGGGTAATCTGCATTAAATGTTTATCTGATAAATTCATCCTGCATCGGTTTTATCGGGTGAAAAGAATTGTAATATGATCCTCAGTAGTTCCGCGTGGGTTTCCCTGTTCATAATATCAAACACAGGAGCATCCAGCTCTTTACGATAGAAAGCAAGTTTTTCCTGATATTCCTCGTTGGATATCCGGCGATAAGTCATTACTGACGGGCCGCTCCCATGATGGAAATTAAATTCCCAGGGGGTGAGCACATAAAACAATACCAGGGAGTTAACGAAAGCGGTAACTACATCTCTTGTTTTATGGATGAAAGCGATGGAATCGTTCGGGCTGATGGAACAAATAAGCGCGTCCGGGTAAAATGCCTTTACATAGCTGAGTTTTTCGGGAGGGTCTTCATCATTAACAGGATGACGGGGGATGATGCCCCCCTGCCCGCCACTGATAATGATATCAGGTTTCCGGATATCTGCCAGCAGCAGCTGCAAACGTTTCAGGGTCCTGTTCCAGTCTTTCAGGTCAAGAACCACCGTATCATTATGACCGATGGGAAAGGTAAGATCTGCGCCCAGTAATATCCCCTGCGGTTCTGTAGAGATATGGGACACCTGATAGCCGGCGTCCTGCAGCAATTCTTTCAGGATCATCTGGGTAGTGAATTTTCCCTGCTTTTTACTGGTACCGATCACACATAAGGAAGGGGTGGTCACTGCCGTATTATCCACTGCCTGGAGCAAACGGTTGCGGTCCTCCGCATTGAATCCCGCGAGATAGATAGTACCCTTGTATGCCGCTCCGGCTTCACCGGCCACTGTCTGTATCAGCTTGTATGCTACCCTGTCCCATACGAGAAAATGTTTATTCCGGCGGATACATTCCCGGATGAGCTGGTAGCCGTAATATGCATTGTGGTCATCTGCCTTATCCAGGAAGTAGCCTACTACCAGGGTATCAAAACTGTCAAATTGTTCTTCCGTAAGCTGTTGCAGTGTATAAGGAATTTTTTTCTCTTCCAGCAGTGCAATGGACTGCTCCAGCTTCAACGGCCGGGGATAGCTGATAGCAAAGCTGAGATGACAGGTAAGCTTTTCTGAGAACTCCAGCACCGTCCTCATCTCCTTTTCTTCGAAAGGGAAAATAGCCACCTTATTCATGCAGGCTGGTATATTGAGGCTGCTGAAGACTTCCGCAGGTGTCACTTCTTTTTTGTCTTGCTGCTCATGCCTGTCGATAGGCTGGTCATGGCCGGTAAAGCTCATGACCGAGGTGACTGAATGATGCCTGAGCCATTCCCGGAGAGAAGACAGATCCGTCCATTCTCCGTTCAGGTGTGATTTTGAAATGATCCCTGTAAAATGAGCAGTGGCCAGACTTGTACCTGTGCTGAATTTAAATCCGTTTCCCGGCACAGCCACCCGTTGAAATCCGCCTTTGGCAAGGACATCCGCCCATCTGTTTTCCATGAACCGGAATTCATGCTTCGATTTAACGATGCCTTGTCCAACTCCGAAAACAGTATTGAAATGCGCAGGGTAACACCATTCATTGTACAGATAATAGGCCGACGCTGCGATAACAATACCTTTACCGGCAGCTCTCTCACATACCTGCCGGAGCGCGGCGGAAGGCTGATTGGTCCTGATACCCATGCTGATATTGATGATCCTGATCTCCTCATCGTCCGTCAGCAGATCAATAGCTGCTGCCAGCAATTGTTCGGATATCTTCCTGTTCCGGGTCGCCAGTTTGACGGCCTTCACAGTGGCTTCCGGCGCATGATTCAGTATAATGGATGCAATACCTGTTCCATGCCCTTCCTCGTCATCGGTTTCATTGCAAACAGATATCATCCCGTTCTCTTCTTCCATCAGGCCTATACGCTCTATCTGTTTATGGTCAAACCTGCGGTGCCCTGCATCGATACCTGTATCTATTATTCCAATCTTCATAGCGTCTTATTTATTGACATGTCCGGTATTACCGGTTTTCATTTCGGCCTGGACTGGTCTGCCGATAGTATCCGGCTCATTCATCATCCTGAGGTACTGATCCCTGATATATCCTTCCCCGTTATATTTCCATTGGGTACAGCGGGGAACAGCATACTTGATCGATTCAAATGAGCAGTTGATCGTATCACAGGATGGCAGGAACCTGCAGTTGGCGCATACGGGGTTGTGATTATACCGGTTGTATGAATTATAGAATGTATAGTTTTCGGCTTTAAATTCCTGGAAAATGGAAGTAGGGGCATAACCATCGTCATGTATGGTTTCCCAGCATTTGTGGATATTTCCCTGCGGATCTATCACCAGGCTCAACGGGTTTGCCCAGGTAGCACAGGTGCTCTGATACTCGGGCAGGTCCCATTTCAATTTTGCAATTCTTGTGTTATTGGCGGCAGCCCACTGGTTATATCTTTTGATAAGACGCAGTCTGAAATCCTGCTGAAAAGCATAGAACTCTTCGTTATACATTCTCTTGTCCCGCTCTTCTGCTGTAATTTCTATCTCTTCGTAAGTTCTCATCCATGAAACATCGAAGAGGAATTGCCCATGCCGCTGTGGCCAGATCTCATGGCGGTACATATCGTCCAGCAGTTCATCCACCGTATCCCTTACCTCCCTGTCCACATTCAGCCGGATCGTCACTTGCAGCTCCGGCGGAATGGCGGCCAGGTTTCTGACAATACGTGTGTAGTTCTCCGCTCCTTTCTGTTTCAAGGGTCGCTTTACATCATGGGTTCGTTGCGCACCGTCCAGTGTAACCTGTGCTGTTTTCACTTTACATTCGATCAGCGTGCGGACATTCTCTTCAGACAGGTAGATACCATTGGTTACCACACCTGCGGTGTACTCCAGCTGGTATTTATCTACCAGGTCCATTAATCCGGCAGTCACTTCACGGATAGCCCGCATATTGATCAGCGGCTCCCCTCCGTACCACATCACCCGGATACCTTCAATATGACCATTCAGTTTGATAATGATCTCTTCCACATAGGTGACGAGCTGCTTCATGACTTTTTCATCCTTCAAGGTATGATTAGGCTTCACAAATTCGAAACAGTAGGCACAACCCATGTTACAGGTGATGGTGGTGCCAATGGTCAGCAGTATAGTCTTGCCCTGTTTGTACTGGGTAGCAGCAGTATGCGCTTCCAGCTGCTTCTTCAGATTACTGTCCGCCTCAATAAAGTACTCCTGCTCTATCCAATGATCCATCATCCCCTGGTCTCCCCTGAAATGCAGTTCCCTGTCAAATTCCCTGACCGTCATTAATTCCGCAATCGCTATACCTTCGTCCCGGTTCAATATTTCCATGCCGCTGGTCAGCGTATTGTACAGCAGAAATTCATTCCGCGGCTCAACAGGTATCAACATATTATACGGACTGGCCTTGTATAATTTCATAACTAAGGTTTTTAAAGGGTATCAATTACCAGACAGTAGCAACAGGCGCCTTCCAGCCACCTGTTACTACTGATAAGGCTTTACACTTCTTAGAACAGGATGTCACTGTCTTGGATAGGCGCAGATCCTTGTCCTCTACCCAGGTTAGTGCTCTGGTTGCAGAAACCGTCGCAGAGAGACTCTACTTCCATTGACAAGCGCTCTTCAACGCGATTAGGTTTAACAAGCTCTTTCTTTTGCAGAGAAGCTTTTAATTGCTCTTTTAATTCTGTGTTTTTCATAATACAGATTTTTAAAGATGAGAATGAAAGATGACAATGCACTTCTTGAAAAAACCTTGTGCTGAAGAGGGCTTCAAAGAGTCCTGAGAATGTACAGGATAGTAATAAACAATTCAGCAATTATTTGTTACTATGCATTCACATTGTTTTTTTTCCTAGAAAAGGATGTCGCTGTCCTGGATAGGTGCAGATCCCTGGCCTCTACCCAGGTTGGTACTGCCGTTGCAGAAACCATCACAGAGTGATTCTACTTCCATAGACAGACGGGATTCAGTGAGATTTGGTTTTACCAGCTCTTTCTTTACCAGAGCTGCTTTCAATTGATCTTTAAGCTGATTGTTGTTCATAGCTTTGAAATTTTAAAGGGTGAAAAATTGGATATATCTATTTCGAAATAGCGGAGATCATGCCCATATGCGCATGGGTCTTTTGAATAGCGTACAGTATGTTTACTGCCTGATGGCCATCTGTAACACTTTGTCTTCGTATGGTTGCAAATCATTTACCTTTTCGATCAGT
This sequence comes from Chitinophaga sp. HK235, assembly GCF_018255755.1. Classification (NCBI taxonomy): domain Bacteria; kingdom Pseudomonadati; phylum Bacteroidota; class Chitinophagia; order Chitinophagales; family Chitinophagaceae; genus Chitinophaga; species Chitinophaga sp. HK235. Next base: position 1,464,617 of record NZ_CP073766.1, read on the forward strand.
ACAGTATTATCCGGCCGGATGCCTGTACCTTCAATGGATTTCTTGTCCAGCAGTATCTTCCAGTTTCCCAGCGCGTTTGTTCCGATACCTGTACGGCCATCCGGCATGGAGATGTCGTGTATAATAGCGAGCGCCCCCTTCGTTTCTTCCTTTCCCCAGACCTGTGTTCCCTGCTTCCAGGTCTTAAGGTTATGGATGAGCAACTCGGCCGTGCAGGCAGTGTTCTTATCCACCAGCAGGATAATGCGGCCATCATCCCGGTAATGGAAAGGAGCCGGGTTAGCGCGCACCATCACTGAGTCTGTTGCATTACCGTTTACTGCTACCAGGTCGAAGTAGCGGAAAGGCTTATGAATGATATAAGAGAGGAATGTAGCGCCCGCGAGGAGATCACCTCCTCCGCATCCGCGAAGATCAATCACCAGCCGTGATGTACTGTTGATACTGTCCAGCCTCGACGCAAAATCCGTGGGCAGCCTGGCATCGATCCTGTTGATCTTGTAATAGGTGGTACTGTCATTTATTTTCCTGAACGCCAGGTTGGCCGGCATCATATTGGCGGGCATCCTGTACTTGTCTGCAATCCGGTAGGTAACTGTCGCCTCCTTCCCTGCCGGCGACAGGAACGTCAGCGTTACCTGCTCTCCGCTCTTACGGCGCAATAACCTGTTTACTTCGGATACGGAGGCATCCTCCCTGACCACAGTGCCGTTTATTTTCCTGATCCTGCTTCCCGGCGGAACCATACTCCTCAATGTATCATCCATCACGGCTGCTACCTGTACACTGCCATTGACTGAGTAAACCTGTAAGGGCGACTGCAACGGTACAGTAGTAGCGCAGGCCGAACGGATGAAGAAATGAGGATCATTGATATGACTCAGCAGGTAGCGGTTGAGCGTATCCACCATCTCACATACAGACAGGCTGCCAGTATGGTCTATTGTGCTTTTTACCTCCTGCAACACCTGCTCTTTAATCAGCCGTCTTTCTGTATAGAAAGGATAATTATCCAGTAAAGCCAGCAAGGTCTGTCCCAGTAACAACCGGGTGTCCTTCGTGCTGTCGGAAATAACCAATGCAGCTTTGGAGGCTTCCTCCTTCTCGCCGGCAGGATAGTGAATGTAATTGCCATAGGAATCAAATGGCGTCAGTGTAAGTCCGCCTGAAACGCTGGCATTGGCAAACGGAGCCTGTTGAAAAATCCCGACCGGAGAAATATGCCGGGTCACACGGTCTGAACAAACCATCATCTCTCCCAATATGAAGGACATAGGCTTGCCGGCATTCACAGGTTCACAGGACAAGTGCACCGGCAACGGGCCTGTCTGATCACCACCAGTCAGTAAACGGCCTATATCCACCCCATCCGGGAACTGGTAACCGTCACGAATAAACGTCATTAACAGTTCCTCCTTCGATGTGTCTATCCTGATTTTTATTTTACTGATATTGACGGAATGCACTCTGAGATATAGTATTGCCTTGTTTATATCCTTTACAGATGCGTATTCCGATAACATCACCGTAGTATCCGCCGGCATCACATAACCCGTCTCCAGCTGTTTCCACTCGTCGTAATTAGGGAAAAAGAAAGCCGTTTCCCTGGACGAGTTACCGGGCTTCATTTCATATACCGTGTCTGTTTCCTTTACCATATAATGAACGAGGGTCTGTGCATGGCATAAGCCAGCGCCTCCAAACATTATAACAGCCATCAACACTGGTACAATAGCATAAATAATACGGAAACTAAGCACGTAGTGCAGAGAAAGTTTACAACGCGAGTTTTTCATACGTGGTTTCAATATGATGGACATCCAGATGATAGACAGCACCGAGTGCGGCCAGCAATTCTCTTTCAATAAATTCCCATTGGTGGACAGGTGTAAACCCGCTTATCCTTGAGCGGCAAATTGTGACAAGCTGAGGCCTGATAGCGGCTTTCTGCAGGCATTCGGTGAAATATTGTATCCGGTTACGAATCTCCGGTTCAGACACCTCTCTCTTACTGGGATACTGTTCAGGGAAACTATTGAGAACGTAAAAGAATCCGCCATTGTACTCAATAGCATTTACTTGTGCCGTAATGAAATTAAGGTAATGGTACCTGTCGTTTTTGAAAGACTCGTATTCGTTCTTCGTTATTTCAATCAGCACTTCGTTGCTTTCAGATGGCACCTCGCAACAGGAAAAATAATCCAGGTCAATATCCAGCAGCACGGGGATATCTGTACCATGGTCCATTTGAAGGAAACTGGTTGCATCTGCTTTCACATAACGGTAGGGCCGATGATCGGCAGACATTTCTTTCAGTTTGTCAATCTGGTCTGACAACAATTTTTTACCACCATTATTATATGACCTGACATACATCATCAGGTCCAGTTCTTTGGTCATACCATGTCTGATCCAGCACATCTCGCTGATGATGCCAATATAAATAGCCGGTATAATGAAGGTATCTATTTTCAGGACCCTGTTGGTAAAATCTGCCAGGTATGTGGTGTCTTTACTGATAATATCATGAACAGACTCCGTCAGCACCGGCACTTTCAGGTCGGCGTGATCATCAAAATGAAGCAGCCGGCTACCTGGCAGAATGGTACCCTGCTGCAGGGCTTCCACCCATACCATAAAAGCTTCGTTGTGTTCTTCAACGATGAACACAGGGATTGATGTGTGCATTACAGGATGATTCAATATGAAAGATAAGTGTCAAACTAACACTCAAATGATATCCGTCTGAAAGTTGGTATGAGTGATCACTGAAAATTCTTCCGGTGGGCCTTTCTTAACAATACTACCATTGGCGACTGAATAAACATAATCTACTGCCCGGAGTGAATGTAAACGGTGGGTAATGATGACAATGACTGCATCTTTATGATGGGCCCGTAAACCGTCGATAACATGCTGTTCCAGCTGTATATCGAGTGCCGCCGTGGCCTCGTCAAAAACAATCAGTCTGGCTTTCCGCACCAATGCCCTGGCAATGGATATTCTTTGTTTCTGGCCATCCGACAGCGTAGTACCGTTTTCATTGATGATGGTGTCTATTCCTTCCGGCAGGTCCTCTAATACCTCTGCCAGTCCGGCCTGAGTAGCAGCTTCGCGCACCTCCTTCATTGCAGCATCGAAACTGCCGTATCGCACATTCTCAAAAATTGTCTGGCTGAACAGCTGGTTTTCTTTTTCTATGAGCCCGATCGACTGATGCCAGTCAGACAGGCTATGGACCGGTATTTCATCATCCAGCAGCACATGACCGGAGGACGGTTTTACAAAGTCGCACAACAGGTTGCATATAGTACTCTTTCCTGATCCGCTGGGGCCGATGATGCCATATATTTTTCCTTTCTGCAAACGCATGTTCACATCATCCAGTATACATTTCCCATTATCTGCCAGCGATACATGTTCCAGCGTGATAGCCTGGAAATCAGGTGTGGGTATACGGTCTTTAGTTACCGGAGAAACATCGTCCATATATTTACTCACCCGCTCCATCGACACCAGTGCTTTCGTCAAGTTGTTATAGCTGTTCATGATGTTCATGGTGGGAGAATACAACCGGTTCAGGTACTGGATGAAAGCGATCAGGGCGCCAATGGTCAGCAGGCCTTCAAACACAGCTTTCCCTCCGTACATCAGCACCACCACCGGTCCTATCGCCACCAGGAATACAGTGGCATTGCTGTTGAGTGAACTCAGTAAGGCATTCCTGGTACCGAGCTGTATGTCCTGCTGCTGGAGAGCATGCAGTTTATCCTGCTCATAGGTGGCCGTACTATAACTTCTTACTACGCGGATGTTTTTTATTTTCTCCAGCACAAAATTATTGAGCAGTTCCTGCAGGTCCTGGCTCTTCCGGAAGTTGGCCTGCAGCAGTGGTGTAAATTTCCGGATGCTGAAGATCATCAGTGGCAGTATGAGAAAACTGATAAGGGTAAGTTTCAGATTCAGCAGGGCCAGCATGATGACAATACCAGTAACAGTGAGTAAATCCGTCATGAAAGTCAGTACCAGTACGGAAACTGCCGCCTGTATATTCTGTACGTCATTCATCACTGTAAACAATATATCACCTGGTTTCGCCAGCCGGAAAAAACTCATGGGCCGCGCAAGGATGTTTCGCAGGATATCCGATCTGATAGCGGCTACAATACGCAGGCTCACCCTGGCATACAGCATGTCTGTACATACCGAGCAGAGAATACGTATAACATAGATAACCACAAGAACCGCCAGTATCCACACCAGCTGCGTATAATTTCCTTTCGGAAAAATATCATCAATGATGATCTTGAGTATATAGGGCGTAGCTAATGATCCGGCACTGGTAATGATCATCAGGAGGAATATCAGCAGTTCGAGTCCCAGATGAGGGTACAGGTACCTGATAAATCGTTTTATGTATGAAGCATGATGATGCTTTGCAGCCATCGAACACGTGGTTTTGTTCACTATTAATAACAGGTATCGGCAGCTCTTGTGAGAGACCCGACCGGCATATCCACCAGTATAACGCGGCTCAGCAGGGTTACACGTACCAGGATCTTATCCCTGCCGTGATACTGCACCATTTCACATTCCAGCCCTGAAAGCGGGCCATCCGTGATATGCAGCGGTTCGCCGGTGGCAATATTTTCCCGACACAACAGCAATTCCTTTTTTGAATCAACAACTATCCGGAGACTTTTAACTACGGATTCACTGACACCGGCCAGCTGCTTGCCAAATCGTATATATTCAATGGTTCCGGGAATTTCCAGTGAAGTAAAATAGTCGGAAGAAGAATGAAGATTAACGAAGATATAGGAACTAAACAAAGGAGACTCTACAACCTTTTTTCTGTCAGACCATTTTTTACAAACCCTGATCGTAGGCAGATAAAAATCCATTGCTCTGCGTTCAAGGTGTGAAGCAATAGCTCGTTCACGATTGGGCCTGGTATATAGCACATACCATCCCGGATTAAAGCTGCTCATAGTTGACATGTTACGTTCGACAAATGTGGAATTGTAGTATCAGGGTTTCTATTTCTTAATTCATCATAGACGACAGGACAGAGCTATCGCTACAATCAGTTACATAGTTGATTACCGTAGAGTTGACAGGTTTGTTTCTTTCTCTAAAAAATAAAAATGTTAACGAACTAACCAGGAAATTTTGTTCACTCGCCGTTGCAGGAGAAATATGATGTGCTGTTGCTTTTATTCCTTAGCAGGTTGACGGTGCATAAAACAAACAATACTATTAAATGAGTAACACAGGATCTAATACATTAGCAAAATAAAAAATTGAAACAGAAATTCCAAACTTCTTTTCTTAAAAAAAAGAAAAATAATATTGTAATGACTGCGAAGTATATTTCATCACATTATTTTTTCACCGCAATTTATTTTTGCTATATTGTTATTGATTCAACTTCGCAAATTTTCAATAACATTTTGCTGAGTCCCCTTCCATTTGTTTATATGCATGTGACATATATCAGCGATAGCTATAAGCTGAAACAACACGATCTTCCATCATTTCAACACGATTATTCATAACATAGTATCTGCACTTATGCTTTCTTCCTCTATCCAAAAAGTAAGCCGGTTCAGGTGGATTGGGCAACCCGTTCCCCAGGGCGCCAGGAAAGTGGCATTACTCATCCCGCAATACAACGAAAGCAGTAACTGCCAGTTTGAGCAGCGGCTCCGGTATTTCCAGTCTATAAAGGAAAAGTACCACGATATACTCGATACGATCCTCATTGATGATGGTTCTACAGACGATAGCCTGGTAAAGCTGAAAATGTTTTCAGACAATACACCGTCGCCATTTTATGTGGCTGCTGTGTTTCCGAATGCACAGAAGGTCGGGGCATTATATGCTACTATATTGTCGCTGTCTCATGAATTCATCATCCTTTCGGATTTTGACACCGACATACATGGTGTGGAGCAATTGATCAACCACCTTGATAGCCTCCGTAACGGCGCTATGATGGGCGGGTATTTCCGGATGCTTCCCTACGAAGGGGAAGGCGCCACCTTCCGGTTCCAGCAGCTGGAATACGCCTTACTCAGAAGTCTTTACAAATACCATCAGAAAGAACAAAGTATACCGGTGATGCCCGGGGCGGGATGCTGTTACAAAAGAAGTGTACTGATAAGCATATACGAAAAACATAGCGGGCTGCGGAGTGGCGAAGACAGGGAAGCCACGTTATTAGGGCTGAAAATGGGATACGGCACGAAATACATCAGGGAAGTGATGACACTGACCCGTCCCCCGCTTTCGTTTAATGCACTGATCAGACAGCGGACACGATGGTATCTGGGGTATATCGAAACGTTGAATAAAGAACGGTCGTATTATCGCTCTCAGATCAGCAACCGAACGGCAATGGGTATACGAACGATCCTTGAGATGCTGACAGTATTACTGATCCTGCTGCTGGTGCCTGCCGTGATAATAGCTGGCATCATCAACCCCACCGTTGCAGCAGGAATACTGGGCATAGTATACATTAGTTATGTTGCCGGTAGCCTGTACCTGGCCGTCACTTCACCAGGAGAAATCGGTAAAATGAACTGGAAGAACTGGGGTACTATCCTGGTTTTTCCCTTTATGAAAGTCACCCTGGAATATGTATCCTGGATAAAGGCCATGCTGATATATCGCAGGAAAAAGCATTCCTATGCCGATCCTGCACCACGGGCAACGGATATCTATATTTACCGTCAGGCAGCGAGGCAATCACTCGAATATTGATATCAGATCCTTGCAATCAATTCCTGTATCCTCTCTCCCACCTCCTCACTCCCCCATTGTTCGGCTATCCACACAGCTCCCATCCCCGCAAGCCGCTGGTAATGCTCCCTGCGCTGATAGATGTCCGTAATGGCTCTTTTTATTTCTTCCACTTCAATATTATTCCAGGAACCATATACCGCACCATTGAAATCTGCGGCTACTTTGCCTGTGGCCCGGATAACGCTGTAATAGCCGCTCTTCACCAGTTCATCGTGCACCGGAATATCGCTGATAATAGTCGGAATACCCAGGTACATGCTTTCCCTCGGCGTGTAAGACCATCCCTCTCCGCTGGAAGGGAATATGTAACAATCCAGCTGATGGTACCATTCAGCAGTTTCCTGCGGCGTATATTTTCCACTGGTCCAGCAAACCATCCCATCACGCTGCATACGCTCAAATGGTTGAGGGTCCAGCCAGTCATAGAAGGCAGCCACATGTACATGCAACTTCAGTTCCGGTATATCCGCCTGCTGCAGCTCCCTGCACGCCATGTATAATTTGCAGAGATTTTTTCTGTTCACCGGCGCTCCCAGGAACCCTATATGAAAACTTTCTGTTGCCTGCTTTGCTGGCTTCCTTCTTTCGTAACGCCGGTATCCCTGGTGAACTACGGAAACGGGTATACGTACTCCCGACGATACGAACACTTCCTTTATCGCAGCATGCGGTACAATACAGTGTTGGTACCGGTTGATGGCAGTTACCCAATGCTCCGGAAGCGCATCTGATTCGAAAGTGGTAAATATCACATTCCTGTTCCGGGCAGAAATCCTGTGTTCATACAGCGGAGCGATCCCACATACCAGTACCGTTTTTTCAGACAGCATACTGGAATCCTCCACCACCCTGCCTAACGGTGCCACTACATTGAATATTCCCGATAAACCATCATAGGGCGCCACTCCGGCGGGGTAAGTTTCAAGGATCAACAGCTCTTTGCTGTTGATGAAATCGTGATGTTCCATATTATCTCACTTCATTTTTTTCCAGGTCTCCTACTGTCTGCCAGCGCCATGCACCAAAATGCAGATGCCTGGCATAATCACCGAAGTGACAGGATGCAGGTCCGCAGGCTACCGGACAGGGATGGGAAGCATTGTGCAGCAGTTTCAGTTCGGGGTATTTTTCTGCATGCTTGTGATATACGTCTGTCAACAAGCCCGGGCCGGTAGTCTCCAGCACGTCGGACTCACAGGTAATGGCTTCTCCCGCCCTGTCCAGGGCGGCGGCCAGAAAGTCGGGCCAGAAGGCATGCAGCGGCCGGCTTCCAAACATATAGTTGGCGATCCGCAGCGGATAACGGTGGCCAAGCTGCTCACATTCCTGTTGCGAAAGTATTTTCTCTACGCCCAGTACCAGCTCCTCGTTCAGCAGATCGTCGAGGGGACGCAGACAAAATATATCCATATCCAGATAAAATCCCCCGTAGAGATACACCAGCATCACCCGGAGGATATCCGTTCTTTGCACATTTTTTTCGTATCCCTGGTAATGCGGCAACCAATCAGGAAAGAACTCCTCCACGAGCCGGACAGCAGCCACATCATCCCATATCCTGATACGCCAGTGCGGATGATGCTTCCGCATTTCGTGCAGGCATTGGGCATAACGGGCAGGCGGTTCGCTGGTGGCACTGATCAGGTGAATGATAGCTGGTATTGCAGACATGGGACTAGAGGATGATTTCAGGTATAGATACCAGGTTTTTTAATTCGCTGATTGGCAGCTCTTCATTATGTGCAATATACTGTACAAGCATTTCGTAATACCTGACCATATCTTCTATCATATTGCTATCAAACAGGAACCTGTTATATTTCCATACAAAAACCAGGGCATCGTCATACACCGTAATCAGGCAATAAACAGGGTAATTGATCGCATAATCTTCTTCCACATGTTTATGGCTACGTACCTGGGCCGGCATATTACCGGGTTTACGGAGATAGTTGACATACATATCACAGCAATTGCGAATCAAATCGCCATCAAGGTCCAGGAAATTGTGACTGAATATAATATGCCTGCAGGCAGCTGCCAGCTCATTTTTCACAAGCTGCTCAAATGCCCTTACTGTCATATCTTCCTGTATATCCACTGCCAGGTAAATACTTCCCAGCAGGCAGCCTACCAGCTGCTGATAAGATGGTTCCAGCCGGTCAGTCACCAGGCTGGGAACAAGCAGCTTTTTCTTGCCCGTATAGGCATACAGGAATAGTAACAGTGACGCATATACGGAAGAATCAACACTTTTGCCGGAACCTGTTGCAGTTTCACTGAAAGCCGGATGCCATATCACGGATGTATAGGAAGATGCTTCAGGACGGTCCAGAATAGCGCCCAGCTCAGACGTTTTATAGGAATGCCGCCGGGTAAAAACGGGGAACAGCACATTCCTTCTCCGGTTATACATCTTCCTGTAAACTGCTATATCAAAGAATTTGTCGAAACCGCTGAGTTTCCGTTTCCAGAAGAAACTGATCTCCTGCTGGTTGTCCCGTAGCCAGGTGTTTTGTTTTTCACAGTAATTCTTCAGTTGTACCTGCACTGGCGGCAACTGAGGCTCCTTACCTGCCGTAAAGGCTTCGTGTATTATTTTAAGTTCGTTCCGGATCAGTATGCAGGACCATTCATCGCAGATCACGTGATGAATGAGCAACGACAACAGTCCATCGCTACCGTTGTCAAACAGGACCGCGCAAACCAGCGGCCCGTTGCCGATATCTGAGAAAACAGCAGAAGCCTTGTCGTAAACATCTTTCCGGATATGATGAAAATTGGCAACCTCTTTTCCCGTCTTCACCACTTCCATCTGAAAACGGCTATCGCCAACAGGCAACACAACCTGAACAATCCGGTTGTCCTGCATCGGGAAAATTGTACGCAGACCGTTGTGCCGATCCAGTAACAACCTGATGGTTTTGCTGACGACCTCCTTGTTCAATTGCGGTAATTCCAATTCTACCTGTACGTAAGAAGGCTTTTGTACAGTGCTCATCACCTGCAGGTACTTCAGGTATTCCACCTGACCGATTGAAGGCTCGCTGGCCCCGGGCCAAACATTTTCCATAAGATCTCCTTTATTGCATCATTAATCCGGTAACAGTGCGCGTCCGGAAACGTTCCACGATTTCATCCAGCAGTACCGAACCGGTATCAACTGTATATACCCCACCCAGGATATCTGTTATCTGGGTAGCATCAGCCTCCGGAAGCTGTTCACTGCATTCGAAGATATACTCCCAATGGTCCGCATTCCATGTATTGTTACCGTGGTAGATATAGATATACAGGCCTGGCTGATCATCGATCAGGTGAAGGTGATTTTCTGCGGCCAGGTAGTCGGTAGTGGCGGTATCTTCCCCGATGCGCTTACTTTCATATGGTTTTAACAACATGGTCGCTTTCCTGCAGAGAATGCTGCCTTCCCATATCCTTTGGTTGGAGATATAAGCGTTTTTCCTCACCGCATCGTACACCATCCAATGGGTCAGCACCGCACCATGACGATTGTTTCGTAGCAGCTCATTATACTGCCTTTCCAGGCGGCCGCTATGGTACCAGTCATCATCATCCCACTGACAAATAAATTCTCCAGCAGCTTTTTCGATTCCAATATTTCTTAACTCGCCCAGGGTATAACCAGACGCTGTTCTGACACAGAGAAAAAACACCTCCTTATCATTGCATTGCCGCACGTATCCTGCAGTAGGCTGATCATCCTCTTCATAAACAACAATCAGCTCCTTATTGGGATAGGACTGCATTTTGAAACAGGCGACTGCCCTTGCCAGCATAGCGGGTTTACCCCTGGTTATGCATATACAGGATATCAGTGGATGGTTTGTATTCATACAGTTTAATTTTTCCACCAGGTGCCTGCAAAACGGTGGATCCCGTATGCATACGGCACCCTGGATCTAATGGTCGTATTAAATGGTTGGTCGCCCCAGGCATCGATCTCATCTTTCGTCAGTGGGTACAGTATTTCCGGTTCCAGTAAGCTCACATCGTTTTTGTGCGGATACTGCTCATAGACATGGGAAAGCATAAAAGGGCCGGTGGATTCCAGCACCTGATCGTTCCGGTGGTCTGTTACACAGCGGCCGGTCTCCAGTACACCACATACTTCCCCGATGAAATGGCAGCCCGGAACAGCGCCCATAAAGGCATTGCTGATAATCATGTCTTTCCCGTGGATAAGACAATGTTCCGATGGTTCTTTGCCGAAGACGCAGGGGCCTTTCTCTGCAAGGGGATCTATATTCGCCAGGCATTCAAAATCGAGATCGATGAAAAAGCCGCCGTATTTCAACAGGATAAAGTACCTGACTGCATCCACCCGCTGAATAGGCATAGGGTACGCATCATATACCGGCAGAAAATACGGGTAATGTGTAGCGATAAACACCCTGTTCATTTCATCTGTCCATAAATGGTATTCCCAGTGCACATGGTTATTCCTCCATGTACGCGACATACGTTCAAAAGCCTTAGGAAGATGCTCATCTTTCCAGGTCTGATGGATAATAAAAGGTATTTTCATATTTTTTCCCTTTTTCTCATTTCTGCCTTGACAGCCCTGCAAACCCGCTCTATCGGGTGTTTATAAATGCTGTTCATCACGGCTACAAAATCCTCCCGGAGCGGTTCATTTTTCCATTTCATGTATTGCCGACAAAGTTCATCATCATTATTCAGCCTGACCAGATAATCCGCTAATTCTCCAGGAGAAGAAAAGTCATTCACATTAATATAGCAATGATCTGCCGGAGCAAACGCCTCAATATTAGGCGCACCCAGATAAACCGGGATAGATCCCACTATAAGCGGATGAAAGAATTTTTCCGTAACATAATCCTTCGCAATGGCATTTTCAAAAGCTATAGTGAACTTATAGGTAGCCATCATGCGTCCTTTACTTATCACCCCTTCGTCTTGTTCCAGCTTTCTGTTGTTAAATAACTTCCCGTAGGAATGTACGTCGATGTATGACATCAATTCCTGCAAATAACCTACCCTCCCGCTTTCATTAATACCGCTCGAAATAAACGCATTGATAAACCCTGTTTTAGGCTTGGGTACACGTTTCAGCATATCGAGATAGGGCGGATAAAAATAAGGCACCGGCACATCCGAATCCATCCTGTAAGTCATCATCAGGTCAAACAGTCCCCGGACCTCCGGTCGCTGTTGCCATTTATAATTCTCTTCACATTCCATGGACCAGAAAACCCATAGCTGCCCTTCCCTTTTCTGTGTGTTGTTCAATACAGGATCTGTTTCAGCGATGCCCGGCATATGAAACACCACAGCATCGGCTTCCTGCATGTATTTCCGGTCAGTAACCAACTCAAACTCCTCCCCTATAGGGATGTCGGTGAAGTCGAATTCCTGGTCCCACATTTTATTGTAGAACAGCACCCTATACCGGCGAGGCAAGGTGCTTTCCGGGTGTTCTCTTAAACGTTTGTCCTCCATATGATCCGGACTTTATTTCAGGCAATTTATTATCTCATTCAGCAGATTAAAGCTGGGGAACATCGCTCAGCGTTAGCCGGGATTTCGTTTTCCTGATGCGGGAAAGTGCAAAGATATAAGCCAGCAACACCATAGCATTCAGCACGGGCATGGCTATACGTACGGACATATCTTTCAGGACGGTGTTCTCCACCCATATAAACAGCAGTATGCCCACTACCCTTCCCATCGCCAGCGGGATCTCCCTCGCAATCATAAAATCACCCATCGTTTCCCGGTTATTCATTACACCCTGTGCCACCTGGTATTGTATCATGTAAAACGGGATCAGCCAGCAGTTATTAAAGATATTGGTGAGTACACCGTATATGACAACGGTCTGTACAGAGGTATGCAGTACCAGTATCAGCGTTGCAGTTAATGTCATTATACTGCCGATCAGAATGCTTTTGTAGCTATTTTTTAAAGTGACGTATTTTCCGATCATAATGGAACTGATAACGCCGATCATGGATATCAGTGTTGTAAAGCCTCCTAACGACAGCTCATTCCTGAAAGTCAGGAAGTACAGTATATCTATAATAAAATAGATGGCCCCCTCTCTGAAACCCAGAAAGAAGTTGGACTTCATGATATAGTTCCAGTCCGGGTGAGTGGAATAGGAAAGTATCCGTTTCATGCTGAAATCGCCTTCCTGCACTCTCGATTCCAGGAAGTAGCTGATAATACAGGATATGACATAGATGGCAAAAGTGATAAAAAATACGTATTGATATCCCTGTAATTCATGTCCGCTGACAATGATCGCACCGGAAACTGTTGGCGCCAGAATCCCCATGATAGCGCCCAGCGCGTTGCTGATCCCCAGATAGATCCCTCTGTTGGTCTCTGATGTATAATAATACAACAAGGTATTGTTAGAGTAGTAAAACAAACCATATCCAAGTCCGTAAGGAATGCCAAGCAGCAATAAATACCTGACGGATTCACTTTTGAGCCAGAGCACAGCAATAAAATAAACAATCAGGCACAACATGCCTGCCCGGAGACAATAAGGAATCCCCTTCCGTCGCGAGATGACGCCCGAAAGTATGAAACCCAGTACCATGAAGCAGTATATGCTTACATTATAAAGTGATACCTGGACATAACTCTTCGTGATCTTCCAGATAAAAACCGTTACAAATACTGTTGATAAGCCATTGGCCAGTACAAACAGGCTTCCTATAACCAGGAGGATAACAGCATTCCTGGACAGCTGCTGGTCCGGATTTTTTTTAAACAGCGCAAACATAGAAGATGTATTTGAGAACAAACAAAAGCGGGAATCAGATTAATTTCGGTCATGAGGGAATAAAATGCTGCTATTGCTAAACATCAGGGCATCATTGACATAGCGTTTTCATCCTCAGGAATTTTTGTGGCATAAGATAGATTTTAGGTCAAAAAAATAAATGGACAGGGTATTGCTGTTACTTCACACGTGGATACAGGTAGCTATTCACTGTCAGGGCTATCCTGTTTTGCGTACATATCGCTTCTGATTAAAGATAATCAAAATATAATATCATCCAAGTTATTTATTTTTTCTTTTAAAGAAGATGGGCAAAATGCGCAAAGATTCCAATGGTCAATACAGCCTCTGCCGATTACCTACATTTTTTTGACATAAACTACTACTATCTTTTCACCTTAACCCTTCTGACTTCTTTTTTACTAATTTTATCATTGGGCAAATTAAATTCTGTACCCTAAAAATAAAATTATGAAATCAATGAGAATGCAAACCACGCTTTTAGCTGCTGCAGTAATGCTGTTTGCTGCTTGTCAGAATGGTCAAAAAGATCAAACCAACCAACAAGAACAAGGTAAAGCTACTGCTCCGGAACAACCGGCTTTAGTAAATAAGGAAAAGCTGGCTGGTAAATGGACGCAGCCAATTCCAGGTCAGGAGCCCGCTGTTCAGGGTATTGAGATAAAAGCTGACGGCTCAGCAAGCTCCATTAATATGCACACACTTATTTACGAAAAATGGCAATTAAACGGAGACACCCTTTTATTGTGGAATCATACTACTGGTGTTAAAGAATCAGGTGCTGGTGTGGATACTGCTGTAATTACAACACTCACCGATTCCACACTAACACTCACCAGCAGCAATGGCTCTCATTCCAATTACACACGTGAGAAATAATTTCATCTGTTTTCTGGTTAAGATGCCATCCGTAGAATGTGGCGTAACAATATCATAAAGAAGCGCCCTTTTCATGAGGGCGCTTCTTTATATTCCCAAAAAAGAAAATTTATCAGGTAAAAAAGAAGGCTGACCAAAAGCCTTCTTTTTCTTTTTGGTCAGCCTTACATAAACTGCGGAAATTAATCCGTGATCACGATCTTACCTGTTTTCAGCGGTTTGGCTGAAGGCAGTTTGCTGTTGAAAATACTGTACAAGTAAACGCCTGCACTCAGGTCGCCGGTGCTGACAGTACCGGCATCGTTTACATATTCGAGACGTATCATCCTGCCTTTGAGGTCATAGAGGCGCAACAGCAGCGTAGCATTTCCGTGGCTGTGTATATTCACGCTTCCGCCGCGTTGTAACCTGGTCGGATATACGCTGATGTTACCGGCCTGCTGTGAGCCAACCGGCGCTGTTTTTGTCGAAGCCGCTCTTGCCGGGGAGGCCGTGGTATCCGGACAACCGGTGAACGACAACTCTGCAACGGAGGTCCATGGATTGGCATTCACTTCGGAAGTGGCTACCAGCTTCACATAGCGAGCCTTCACGGTGGGTGAGAAAACAACATCCTGTGCCGCAGTGCTGTTCGCAAAGTTACCGCTGGCTACCTGTGTCCAGTTGATGCTGTCAGCGCTCACATGCACCTGGTATGCATTGATGCGTCCATTAACACCCGACTGCCTTGGCAGATAGGTGAGCCTGCTCAGATTATAAGCACCGCCGAGATAGATGGAAATATAATGTGGCATGGGCGCGGTGCTGTTGTACCATTGTGTGTGCCAGAAGGTACTGTTGTCACCGTCAATAACATTCGTAGCCGGAGCGTTCTCTCCAGCTGTTTCCTGACTGTCGAACTGCGATACCCTTAGTTGAGTGCGCGGTATCGGGGTGTTACAAGTCCCGGCTACAGGCGGATTACCCGGACTGCCTGCGCCAAAGCCACCCATACCGGTATTGAAGGTGCCTGACACATAGTAGATGGTAGCGCCTTTCTTTCCGCTGCTGTCGCGCGATACATAGATTGTGCCGGCGCCGTCAGGCGAAGGGTTAGATGACGTTACATTACTGATATTGCTCTTCACCTTCACCACCTTTGCAGAATCCCAGGTCAGCCCTGTAGTGGCCTCCCAGCCTTGTTTTTCAGCCGCTGTATAATACAATGTTACATTCAGGCTGCCGGCTGTGTTGTTATTGGCAGGTGTGATCTTCAATGTTTTTGATGCCAGGTAATGCACTTTGCTAGTATCCCAGAACTGCGTAGCACCGGTACCTGCACGGTCTATCTGCACAGTGGTACAGCCATAATCAAAGGCCGACAGGTTCTTCACTTTCGCAATGATTTTACCGAGGCTGTCTGCAAAATATACCGTTGCATTGGGACCAAGATACTGCGTGGTGCTGGCATTCAGCGTACCTGCCACGGTTGTGACAGCCGGTTGCGCACTGAAGATCAGGTTAGGTCTTGTAGAACCATAGCCTGGCGCTGTGAAACTACATCCTGCGCCACTGGTCTGCCGCTGGAATGCAGTAGGATTGGCGCCGCTCACAGAGATGGATGCTACGAGATTATCTCCCTGATCTGTTCCATCTGCGTTGTTATAGCAAGACTGTATGAGGATACTGGAACTACCATCCCAATAGAAAGGCTGTGAGAAAGGAACCTGTACCCAGCCTGTATCTGTAACGCTGATACTGCCGCTATACACAGTTGTAAGCGGACTATTATCAAATTGTGTATCCGTAAACGCAGTCTGCGATGTAGTACCTATCGCTACATTGAAGTTCTGGAACGAGCTGGTAGTGGTAACCGTACGTGAGATCACGTGATAAGCGACAGCATAAATGTTACCGCGCTGTAACCCTGCCGCTCTCAGTTCATCCGCCGGATAGATAGTCTGGGTGCGCTTATCAGACTGTGTGCCATTGAACGGACTGGATGCGCTACCGCCCGTAGTGCCGTTACCGTAAGTCAGGTTGATGAGCGCTGTGTCTCCCACCGGCGATGCATCGGGGTAGTTGATATTCACACGGCACGTTTGCGCAGACGGATTAGCCATTGCATTCGTAGTACCGTTGACGTTAAAAGATAACAAAGCATATTTGCCGGCCGGATCTGTTTTACTGCCATATACCCTGACAGTAATCGGGCGCGATGTGGTCTGCCCCGATGCAAAGATCAGCGTATCACTGGGGGTGGTAAAGCTGCCGTTGGTGGTCACGTCGTAATCAATGCCTTTCACTGCGGAAGACGTAGAACCTGCTACCAGCTGTACATTCGCGTCGCCGGAAGGTGCCGGGCTGGTGGCAAGATTAACCATGTAATCCGTATACGGCCTACAACCGGATTTATTCAAGCCACCAGCGGTAGTATTGACCGTGGCAGCGGCAAAAGAAATCAGCGGTGTTACCGCATTGTTGAACTTAGTGCCGAAAACACCACGACCATAGAAGCTCACACGCAACTCACTGCTATCGGCTACACCGTTGTTGTAGGCAAAAATGTCTGTAATATCAGCGACAGTCGGAAGTCCGATGGAATACAGCGACCAGTCGGCCATGTTCTTATTACGGTAATATACGCCGCGTGCCGTGGCAAGGTATACAGACTCGTTGGTAGCGTAGCGGTCTTCCAGCAGCCGGATAACATTCACCGGTGGCAATGTACCAGAGATGTCCGTGAAGGTACTTCCCTGGTCTGCGGAGCGGTATACCCTGCTGCCGCAGGCGACATACACAACATTGGTGTCGCTTTTGATGGTGGTAACGCTGGCGGCTACACTGGTGGCTACCGGTGCGGCCACGCTGGTGAAGGCAGGTGATGTCGCCAGCGCATTGCGGGAGCGATATACTTTCTGATTGGTGGTAACATAATAAACCACATTGGCATCAGCGTTGCTGATGTGCAGCGCCTTAATCTTTTCGGTATTGTTCACTAGTTTTGTCCAGGCTGGCGAAGCCGCGGTGATATTGGTACTACGCCACAGCCCTGTATCTGCAATAAAAGCAACGCCCACATTCGCGGGTGTGAACTCCAGCTCCATTTTGTTGGATGCAGTGAATGGCACGTTGTAGGCACTTTCACTTCCTGTTACCGCTCTCCTCTTGCCATTCTCATAATAATATACCTGGTTGTTGGTATTATAATCAAATGCAGAGCGTGAGCCCCAGTCGCCGCCCCTGTTGGTAAACCAGGGATTGCCGGCATACTTATAATATAACTCTCCATTGTCCTGTGTGCCAATGCTGATCATATCACGGCGAATAGGGCTGCCGGAAGCGTGATACACTTCAGTAGATGAAAGCCCATCGCTGCGTGGTACCCAGTTGACACCGCCGTCAGTACTGAGCCAAACGCCACCATCATTATAATTAAACACCTTACTGTTATTGTAAGGATTTACTTTGATACCATGCATATCGGTGTGAACCATGGTCCACCAGCCGGTCTGTATCTGTGTCCAGCTGGTACCGCCGTCTGTGCTTTTCCATACAATATGCGCCACGAGATAAAGGATGTTGGCATTCACAGGATCCGCTCCAATAGAGAAGTTGTAATTACCCTGTCCGCTGGAAGTGCCGTTGTAGCCTACAAGATTAGGCGCTACATCTCCTTTCACCTGTGTGAAAGTGATGCCACCATTTGTTGATTTGTAGATCACCCCGCCGGTAACAGCGTCGTTGGCGCCAACCATCCCTACATACACACGGTTGGAATCGGCAGGTGTTACGGCTATCCTGCTGCCTTTGGCCCCGCTGGCCGGTAAGGTGAGCGTAACGGGCGTCCAGGTTTCGCCCATATCGGGAGATACATAGAACCCGCCAGCCATGTTCACTGCGTAGATGGTGGTGGTGTTATTGGAAGCTTTGTATGTCATGTCTGTGAACTGACCACCACTGAGCTTGTTGGTCCAGGAAGTGCCACCATCCGTGGTTTTCCAGATGCCGTCGTTGGTAGCGGCAATCAGCACATTGTGATCTGTGCGTGACATGAGTAGCTCTACCGCCATGCGGTTTCCGATGCTGCTGTTGGCCGGCAGCCACGATTGACCGCCGTCCGTGGTTTTGTAAACGCCCAGCGCAGTGCCGTAGTAGTTAGGGTCTCCGGTGCCGAGGTACATGATCTGATCGTTGGTATAATCTATGCACACGGAAGCGCAGGCTGCTTTAGGCAGCTCGTCGGTGCCCTGCAGCTGCCAGGTATTGGCAGTATCAGTGCTTTTCCAGAGGCCCCACACACTGGTGGCATAGACTGTGGCGGCATTGGCAGGATGGAACTTCATCTGTGTAACGCGGCCTATGCCGTTGATCTGTCCCGAAGAGTTGACCGGAAACAGCATGGGGCCGATATTCCGCCAGTTGCCATAGTTCTGTGCAGCAACTGATGCGGATAACAACAGGGTAGATAAAAACAGGGATATGTATTTACGTATCGTCATTGCGGTTATTTCGGTTGATGATTGGGAAATAGATAATTTGTTTACTATCATTGCTGGCCTGGGTTACCATTCTTCCTTACCATTGTTCTTATGCTCTTTCTTATCCTTCGCCTGCTTTTCCATGATGTTGCTCTTTAGCTGCTTTTGCTGCTGCCAGATCTGCACCTGCTTTTCGCTACTGAGGATAGAGCCGTCCGGCTGTACATAGGGCAGTACCTGCCTTCTCCACCACTGATACTTCTTGTAGGCAAAAGCGTATTTGCGTGCATCTTCCTCCCTCGCACGTTCCGCTTCAGATTCCTTTCTTCTGAAAATACCCAGGAACCGGCGTTTCCGCTCGGTATTCCTTTTCACATCCAGTATTTCATCTTCCTCTACCGGTAATTCTTTTCCTTTCCAGAAATCATTGAAAGATTTTTCTATAACGAAGAAATTAACGTTGGGATCATCCATCATGGTGACCCAATCAGGTTCTTTAACCTGCTGACGTGACTTCTGACGTTGTGCCGATACCGTTATCCCGCACAACAGTAATGTCATCATCAGCACTAAAGGCTTCCAGACAAATTTTTTTTTCATTATTCAGGTGATTTAAGAGTGAGAAACAGATTTTGGTTGATGATAAACGGGAATGAGCGCTGTGATGTCTTCAGGATCCAGCTGGTATACCTGTTGAATGTAAGCCGGCGTCAGCACTTCTTCCCGGCTGCCCTGCGCCACCATCCTGCCATTGTGCAGCAACAGAATATTGTCTGCAAACTTCGCGGCGATGTGCAGATCATGCAACACCGCCACGATCACCAGGTCTTGCTGTTGCAGCAACGTTTTCAGCTGGCGCATCAACCTGAACTGGTAGTGCACATCCAGGAAAGTGAGCGGCTCATCCAGCAGCAGATAACGACAGGCATTGGGTGGTCTTTCCCAGATCTGAGCCAGCACGCGCGCAAAATGTACCCGCTGCTTTTCACCGCCGGAGAGACCCAGGTAATCCCGCTCCGATAAGTCTTCCAGACCAAACAGCTCCATAGCCTCCCGGCAATAGCGTTTATCCGTTAACGTTGGCTTACTCCCGATATGTGGATAACGGCCCATCATCACCACTTCCTGCACTTTCAGCGGAAACGCCAGCTCCTGCTGCTGCGACAACGCCCCACGTATTGCTGCCAGCTCCTTAACGGAGAAATCAGTGACCAGCCTGCCGTCATACATTACGGTACCCGATGCGGGCCGGAGTTGCCCTGCCGCGATCTTCAGCAACGTCGACTTGCCGGCACCATTTGGCCCCATCACTACATGCAGCCTGCCGGGGCCCCATTGTACGCTGATGTCTTTCAGCAATACCTTGTTATTTTTCACACAGGTAATACCAGATAATACAAGCATCAGAAATAATATTTTTTCTTTCTCAGTAAAAAAATAAATACAGGCACACCAGCAAAGGAAGTGACGATACCTATCGGCAGCTCCGCAGGCCGTAGCAGCAGCCTGGCCGCTATATCCGCTACCGTCAGCAATACCGCGCCAGCCAATGCGCCGCCAGCCACCAGATAGCGATTGTCGGCTCCTTTCCAGATACGCAGCAAATGCGGTACTACCAGTCCCACAAAACTGATCACACCCGTGAAAGCAGTTACCACCGCTATCATGACCACGTTAATGATCATCACTTCCATTTTTAGTTGCTTCACCGCCACACCGGATAGCTGTGCTTCCGCTTCACCCAGCATCAGTAGATTGAGCTTCGCCGCGCAGGCCATTGCACGCCAGCAACACAGCGCCACCACGATAGCTGTGATGATCACCGATTCCCGGTTGGCGCCGGACAAAGTACCCAGGTTCCAGAAAGTGATAGAACGCGCCTGCGGGTCCCGCGCGATATAGGAGAGAAAACCGGTGCCGCTGAGGAACAAAGCATTGATGGCAATGCCCGTCAGCAATAAAGTAACAATGCCCGTCCCGCCTTCCTCTTTGCCGCCTGACAAGACCAGCACCATGAAAGTGGCCAGCATGGCTCCTGCGCAGGCAGCTAACGGCAGCATCCACACGCCAACATGAAAGTGGAACATAGCACCTGTTACAAAATACAGCGCCGCGCCAAAGGCCGCCCCGCTGGAAGTGCCTATCAGTCCAGGTTCTATGATGGGGTTCCTGAACAGCGCCTGCAACAATACACCGCCCACCGCCAGCGCTGCGCCTGCCAATAAACAGAACAACACACGGGGCAATCGTATTTCCAGGAAAACACGTTCGTGCAACGTATAGTCGTTGCCATTATGAAACAGTTTACTAAATGCTCCGGCTATCTCCCCTATGCTGATATCTGTTGCACCCAGGCAGGCAGACAACAGCACTGCTACTACCAGTAGCATGGTCAGCAACGGAAACACTCCGCTATATGTTCTATTTTGCATGTATTAATTTTTGCAGTGCCAGCACATTGGCGCCGGTACGCGGCCCCAGGTATATCAGATCATGTTCTTCCACACGGTAGATGTGGTTACTGCGTGCGGCTTTCGTGCCGGATACGCCAGGCAGTTCTTTAATCTTCTCTATAGATCCCAGCCTGTCGTAACCGAAGTCTGTCAGCAGTATCACATCAGGGTCCGCCTGGGCTATCAGCTCGGCAGAAACCTGTTGCATTCCTTTTGCACCTTCAATAGGAATCAGGCCACCAGCCCATCCTACCATCTTCGCCGCTGTGCTCTTCTGCGTCACGGCGAGATAAATATTCATGGCACGACCAAAATGAATGATCACTACGCGCGGCGTGTCCGTATAGTGCTTACTGTTAGTCAGCGCTTCCTTCATCTGCGTATCCAGTATCCGGCACAGACTGTCCGCCTGTCGTTCTCTCCCAAAGTAAGTACCCAGCTCTGTGATCATGGCCTTGTCCTGATCTATCGTAAACACGCTGTCAGCAAAGGTTTTCATGGGTATCTTCATTTTCTCCAGCTGTTGCATTACCTGTTCTGGTCCCACGTTATTATCATGGATCACCAGCGTAGGTTCCTGCGAGATAATGCCTTCTGCGCTCAATGCACGGTGGTAGCCCACTGTAGGCAATGCCTTGATGGCCGGCGGATAAGTGCTGGAAAGATCTACCGCCACCAGATTCTTTTCTGCGCCCAGCGCATAGATCACTTCATTGTACTGCTTCGCCAGACAAACGATACGGGTGCCTCCGGAATGCTGATCTTTATTGGCAAATCTGCCGCAGGCACCTATCATCAGCATGATGACCGGCAGCATATATGTATTTTTCATGATGATATTTTAGGGAGATGATTAACTTTTTCAGAACTTATAGGTCAGGTTGAAACCGCCGTACCACGTAGCTTTATAAGGTCCGGGCAGATAGATGTTGGGCGGTGCTGCGCTGTAGTTGGCGTTTAAAAATACCATCGTGTAATACCTGCTGCTGGTGATATTATTGCCGCCGGCAAATACATCCAGGTTGAAATGCCGCCCCAGATCATGCCGGTAGCCCAACTTAGCCTGCAACAGCGTATAGGCGTCAGCATAGTGTGCGTTGTCATACGTAATGGGCATTTTATCTACATACTGCCAGGTGGTGTTCAGATAAATGCCCCATTTGGAGACGAGATCCACGCCGGCATTGAACAGGTGCGGCGCTACGCCGGAAGCCTTTTTACCGCTGTAGTCGATCGTTTTGGCGTTGTTGTTATTATCGCTTTTAAAGTCCCGGTAAGTAAAGCTGGAATACGTGTAGTTT
The DNA here is from genome assembly GCF_018255755.1 of Chitinophaga sp. HK235. Classification (NCBI taxonomy): domain Bacteria; kingdom Pseudomonadati; phylum Bacteroidota; class Chitinophagia; order Chitinophagales; family Chitinophagaceae; genus Chitinophaga; species Chitinophaga sp. HK235. Next base: position 1,487,319 of record NZ_CP073766.1, read on the forward strand.
ACAAATGGCCTCACCAGCGAAAAAACGCGCGGATGCTGCGGCTGCAGCGTATAGGCAATACCTGCTTCCACACCGCGGTTCTGTTGCCCGCCGGCATTGGTGGTCATCGTATACAGCACTGTACCGGTGTTATTATCTGTAATTGCCTGTGAAGTGAGTTTGTCTTTGATCTCCATATCAAACACCGTCATCTGGAACGACAGCCGTTTATCCAGCAGACTGCCTTTGGCCCCAACCTCGTACTGCACTGCTTTTTCAGGCCGCAGGTCTGTATTCACCTGTCCTATCTGCGGAATCACCACCTGCCCTGATACCGGAGGCGAATATCCTTTACTGATACCTGCGTATACGGACACCGTTTCATTCAGGGCCTTGAGCACGCTCACCTGCGGCGTCAGTACGGGTGTAAAGGTTTTGTGCCCCGACTGGTCCTTATGCGTTGGATTTGCAGCATTGGTAAGCCTGTCTGTGATACTATACTCAATGTAATTGTTGCTCACACCTGCCGTAATGAGGAAACCCTGCGGCAGCTTCAGTTCCCACTGGGTGAAGAGACTGTACTGCATGACAGACAGTTCCAGATCGCCGGTGAGCGGCCCCTGTACAGCGTTTGCGAGGGCATAGCTTTTTTTGAAGGAATTGGTTTTCTGATATTCAGTGCCCACTGTACCATTCAGGGTTACTGTTCTGCCGCTGAAGCTCAGCCCAAAAGCAGTGCGTGCGCCGAAGTTCTGCGCGATATTGGACGACAGCCCTGCTGCAAAAGCCTGCGATTGTTTGTAGCCGCTGAAATAAGCACTGGTGGTATTGCTGACGTGCGATGAGAAGGCATATTGATGGGAAAGCCCCGCGCGGTATGTTTCAAAAGCAACATACCCTTTATTCTTCAGGTATGGCACTTCACCGGTATCTTTCTTCTGAGCAAACTGGCTGCTGTCGAGCTGTCCGGCCAGCTGATCATTGGAGTTGTTGTAGGCGGCGTATACAGAAAACGTTTGCTTTTCATTGCTGTGAAAATCCCCTATGAAAGACACAAAATCTTTTTTGGATGCACTGTTGATACGGTAGCTGTCGTAGTTCTGATGGCCGTAGTTCAACATAATAGAAGACTTATCGTCCGCATATTCCAGGCGGGTATTGGTTCTGAACAGGCCATAGCTGCCCGCCAGCGTTTCCTGGGAGATGCGTGTACCATACACCACCGGCTTGAGCGTATACATTTTCAGCACACCGCCGATGCCGCTGCCATAGAGGCTGGAAGCGGGTCCTTTGATCACTTCCATACGGCCCAGGATAGAGAAGTCTATATCATCGAGGATGGTAGTGCCTTCCGCATCAGTTACCGGAATACCGTTCAGGTAAGCCTTATAGCCCGTTCCATTGAAGTTGGTGCCATTGCCGTAACCACGTAGGGTGATGCGCTGACCGCCGGCCATTGTTCTTTTCTCCATGCGCACCCCGGGAATCAGATTGAGCGCATATTCCGGGAAAATGCCATCATTCCGTTGCAGGTCTTTCCTACCAAGAACGGCCACCGACTGCGGTTGTAACAGATTGCTGCGGGGCTTCGCCGCATTGACGGAAATCTCGCTGAGATTATAGGAAGTAGCCGCAAGACCTATCAATATCAACGGACTACCGTCCTTTGCCCGCACAGTCTGCGGCTCATAACCGGAGGCCATCACCAGTAACCGGTTGTAATGCGCGCTGATACTGAAACTGCCTGCAATGTCGGTTGTTGCCAGCAGCTGATCACCGGAATAAATGCCAGCACCTTTTACGGGAGATAACGTATACAGATCATACACCCTGCCTTTGAGAGGCTGTTGGGCATAGGCATACAGCACACATAGCAATGACGCCATCAATAGGGAGATTTTTTTCATTTTTTTTCAAATGTTTGGTTGATATATAATGCTCATCAGTATTATCTATGGGCCAACTTCAGCAGGTTCATTGTTCACAACGGGATCGGGTTGACAGGGGCATCAGGGTTTTCATTGTCAGCTCGGATATTCAATTTAAACAAGAATACCCCTTCTTCGCTAAAGCTAATAAAAAATTATCATGAAGTACATTTTTTTTTGCCAGGAGACACACTTTGTTCGCGGGGATTTTTTTTATATATTTACAGGCAGAATGTTAACGCCCGGATCATTAGTATACCCAACTTTTTCTGGTAATTTTCGTTCTTAATTCCATTTGCTAACCTTTTCCCTGTAGGGAAATCCTAATTTGTCTGTATGAACCATATTCTTTGCCTTTTTATTGATTGTGCGCCGGCACTCACCTATCGTTTTCTGCAAATAAGTAACCAAAACTAAAATATTCATCGTATGGCCCAACTTACCAATGCAACGTTCAGCATAGGTGGTAACCCCGTAGCACAATTCACCTCCTTTTCGCTCCACCAGCGCATCTTTGACCATCACCAGTTCACATTTGTTTGTCCTGCACAAACCATTGACGGTGTGAGTGGCCTGTTCTCGTCTTCCCGCGAGATGATCGGCAGCGCTTTTGAAGCGCATATCTCCGGTGTGGGACTCAAAGGAGATTTGTTGTTTAATGGTATTATTACAGGCATTGAAACCTCGAGGGTCAACGGCGACTACGGAGAGGTTATTATCTCCGGCCACAGTCCTACCGTGATGCTGGACAGCGGCCCACACTGCAAGACCTGGGAGCAAAAAAATCTGAAGAGTATTGCCCAGGACATCTTAAAGTTTTTTCCGCAACAACAGCTGGCGCCCAAAGTGCAGCCATTGTACAGGGAGCCATTTGAATACATGGTCCAATACAAGGAAACAGCATGGGCCTTCCTGCAGCGGCTGACGGCCGAATGCGGGGAATGGCTTTTCTGGGATGGCCGTAACCTCGTTATCGGCCCTCCGGACGGGACTGACAAAACCAAACTGTTTTATGGCAGCCACCTTAGCCACTTCAGCATCAACCTCAATGCCAGACCAGCCGGGATGCAATATATGGGCTGGGACTACCAAAGCAGCCAGCTGCATACCAGCCGTCCGCTCAGTGAAAGCATCCATCAGAAAGCGGGATTAAACTCCCTCGGCGAAAAGGTGTATGAGAAAGCGCAGACCATATATGCCACCCAACCCAAACAATGGAATTTCCGCTTTGCCGACAGCAAAAAACAACAGGATGAAATGGCTACCCTGCGCAACGCCATGGAAAGCACCCGAATGATCCATCTGACAGGGAAAAGCGGGCATCCGGGCCTTGCCATCGGCAACAAAGCTGAAATAGCCAATATGAATGTGTTTAATGGCGATGCGGAGGAATATGGTGAATACCTGATCACTGAAATCAATCATTTTGTAGATACCAAAGGGGATTACAGCAACCAGTTCACTGCCATCCCCTCCTCCATCCAGCTGCCACCGGTAGCGATCCCGGAATCCCCGGTCTGTGAGGCGCAAAGTGCCATCGTCACAGACAACCACGACCCGCAGGGCCTGGGCAGGGTCCGTGTAAAATTCCACTGGATGAACGGAGAAGAGAAGACACCGTGGATACGCGTTATGTCTTCCCATGCCGGCGGCGGCAAAGGCATCTTCTTCATTCCGGAGCTGGAGGAAGAAGTGATCATCGGTTTTGAAGGAGACAATCCTATAAAGCCCTATGTGCTGGGGACCGTCTACCACGGCCGCGCCGGTAACAGCTTCAGTAATCCTGGTAACGATATAAAGACGATACAGACGCGTAGCGGAACCAAAATCCGTATGGACGATGCCGCCGGATCCGTATTTGTGGAAGACCCCAGCGGCAACACCTGGTTTATGGACGGCAACGGAAATATCAGTGTACAGGCACCCCATAACATTCGTATCAATGCAGGGCAGGATATACAGCTGAATGCCGGCCAAAATATGGAAATCAATGTCGGGAACGACTTTAGCCATATTATCGGCAACAAGGCCCTGCTGCTCGCCATGAACCAGCTTTTTATACAAACGCCGTTCATGAACCAGATCGTATCCAACTACCTGCATACACAGGCAGGAACGGCCCTGTTCAATACGCTGACGGAACTGAAATTTGAAAGCCCTGAGATGTACCTCTCGGGAGAAAAGAAACTGTTCCTGCACTCAGATACCGTAGCTACCCTCAATTCCAAAGGGAAAACCGAGATCAAAGGAGCGCAAGGCAATGCTCATACCAATGTCGCCGATAAATTCCTGAAGTCGAAGCCCGAAAAAGTGGCGCTGGCCGTTGTACACTTCCGGCCGGAAACGGCCTACGCAGGAGAATTCGGGTTTGACTGGCTTCGTATAGACGACAACGGGCTGACTACCGAACCCGCCTATGAGAAAATCATAGAAGGGGGCTACTCAACACTGACAGACGCCAGTGGTAATCGCAGGGACCTTACCAAAACAGAGGCTTTTGACAAACTGAAGAAAGAGTATTTAACCCTGCCCATCGAGCGGAAAGCACCGCCGGCAGGCTCACCCCCTCCTGTTAAGGCGCCATCTGCAGAATACTTTGTGCCTTATCTCACGCTTTTCTCCCAGGAGTTCGTCAATACCCTTACACTGCCGGCAGGAGCCGTCAAACCTAAATATGAAGCCACTTTAAGGGTGTTGGTGGATATAGAGGAAAACCTGGACAAACTGGAATTTGAGTTTGACACCAAAGTGTTTTCACTGGACAAAACCACACTGTCAGATAAAAATGTAACCGGCGGACTTAAACAAAGCGCCAGCACCACCATCAAAATCACCTGCCTGAAAGACTTCGACCGGGATAGTGAGATCCGCATTTATGCATACCCTCAGGGCATCACGGCCAAAAGCAAGGCAGAACAACTGGCCGCCAGAAGACTGGCAGGGAAAATAAGAGTGCTGCGCAACGGCAAAAAAGCAAGGCGACAACGTAACTTCGCTCTGGTGGGTATTGACACCAATATCAACGCCATCGCGCAGGGCCGGTTCAAAGGACAGGAAAAAATAAACCTGTATAATGCACTACACCAGGCACTGATTGTTCCCACCATTGTTGAAACAACCCTCGATCTGACCGGAGTGGCCGACTTTCAAAATGGCGGACAACATGTTGACGGCAATAATATTGCCTATCTGGACAAAAATAATCCCAACCGCGCTAATCCAACCTTGTACCCCGATGTTCAAAAGGCGTTTTTTAACGATAAGGACGCTCACGGCAAACCCAAAAACCAGCAATACAAGAGAGGATATTTTACTATTTTCGTCTTTGGAGTAGAGTCCAATATACCCGGCGTTTTGGGAGCAGTACAGGATATCGGCAAAACCAATGTTATCATGTTCACCCTGAGCGGAGGCGGAGATGATTGTACCCTGAACCATGAAACATTTCATGGGCTCGGCTTATGTCATACCCATCGTGATGGTATTCCAGTGGACATGCCGGGATACAGGTATATCTATCCAAATGCTATCGCCTCTTCACTCCAGCCGGCAGCCAATCCAACGGATGCAACAGACAATATCATGAGTTATCAGTCTGTTGCTATTACCTCCTGGCACTGGCAATGGAAGATAATAAACACTAAAATTTGATACTATCATGAACGGATTTTTTTTATCGGTAATGTCGCTACTACTTTACACATCCAGTTGTGTAAGTCAGGGAAATCAGCCTATTAAAAATCAAAAACAAGACACAATGAAACGATTCAATGAAGCGCTATATAAAAATCTGCCTGTAGATGAAAAAACAGGCTCCTACCGGCTTAGCAACGGCAACCTGGTACAGCTCATCAATAAAACACAGCATCACGGCTATGTGGAAAAAATAAACAAATACCCTACTGCCTATACCACCTACTATGAGTACCATCTCAATGATGTTCTGAAAAAGGAAGGGCAACTCTTTTATGATTTTAATACCGGTAAGTGGAAAGAGTATGACGCCAATGGTAGCTTTGTAAAGGAAACTGATATGGACCAGCCCTATCATTTCTCTTTAGATAAGCTGATCGATAAAATAAAAAAAGAATATTTCGTTGATCTGACACTTAAAACACCCGGCAATTCAGTAAGCCGGTTTCAATATGAAAAACTGAGCAACCGCCCTTTTTATGAGGTAAAGCTGGCTTCCAAAGAGAACAACATGAAAATAAACTATATTCTGGTGGATGGCAACAGCGGAGAGACATTGTTCAAAAGTTCCTATTATTTAAAACAGCGGGCTAACCCATTCAATGAATATCTGAAATCACAACAGGCAAACTCCACGAAATAATATGCCCCAAAAGATAACGGAAAAGGCTATACTGACATGTGACAAGGGCGTCAAGCCCTCGTCATTAAAAGTTACGAGCCAACAATTCTGCATGGCCGAAAACAAGCTGATTGCCACCGAACAGGATATTGCGCCGGAGGTGAACATACCCAATTTCGGTATGTGCTCCATTACCCGCAGTCAGTGTGTGCCCGCCCCTACAGCCTGGGATAAAACCACGTCCAAAGACACGATTAATGATTTAAGGATCCTCACCACGGAATCTTACTGCCAGTGTGCCATAGGCGGAAAGATATCTGTTCAGCATAAAGGATTCGGGGAAAATCACGAGCTACCATAAAACAATCCCCGGGAGACCTGTTTGGTTCCCGGGGATTGTATTTGTCTTTTTACAAAGGCTGACCGGGCATCAGTTTACCCGAAGAAGCTCCGACAAACTCCAGCACTTTCACCGCGTGAGAGCCATTGAGACCGCTCTCATCCCGCTCCTGCTGAAAAGCCTTGAAGGACGCTACATTCAGCACCTCCTGCTGAATCTTCTCATCCCGGTAGGCTGAGAAATGCGAGAAGGTAACACCGTCATCCATCAGAGAAATATGGTACCAAAAGGCGGAATCGTCCATTTTTTTGAAATCTGCCAGGAATCGTTGAATGTTTTCTTTATTCTTCGCTACAAATTCCGGTTTTACTGTATAAGTAACCTGTACTGTGATCATGTCCATGTAAATTTTAATAGTCTAAAATAGAAAGCCTTATCAGGCATCTTACAACTATACAACAACCGGGCTGTCGTATTTTGGACATGTGCAGCGAAAAATTTTATTTTTTTCCCGTAAATCTCCTGATATAGTATCCGAAAAGGTCGTTATCTGAAAATAAATCCTTCTCTAAACGGATCTTCCGGGTCAAAATAAAAGGTATGTTGTCCGGTAACAAAGGCTGTTCCGCTCACTTCCGGTATTACTGCGCGATAGTCGCCAAAATTGGTCAGTTCTCTGACAGTTACCCCCATGGTGCTACCTGTGATACTTTCTATTATAATAGTTTCATTGAGCTTTAATTCGCCTTTGGCATGATGCAATGCCGCACGCGCGCTCACCCCGGAGCCGGTAGCAGAGCGGTCCACTTCTCCTTCTGCAAAAATGCATACATTACGGCTATGATGCCCCTCTTTCAGGGCTTTCCCTGTGAAAATGGTGCCATACAAAAAACTCAGGTCTTCTTCAAATGGATGCCTGATATCAAAATTGCTCATGACTGCGTATTTGATCCGACGTCCATAATCAATCAGCTGGTTGTAGTGGGCGGCATCCAGGCTAAGTGGCAGGTTCTCCACATCCACAAATGCATAGAAAGCACCACCATAGGCCACATCAAACTTTACATTACCGATACCAGAAACCATTATTTCCTGATCAGACAAATACAAAAAGGAAGGTACATTACGGAAGGCAACGTTACTTACTTTCCCATTCTCCATAGTGGCATGGGCAAAAATTTTACCGGCAGGCACATTGATAGTCAGCTCAGGATTTCGCCCTTCTTTTCTGACAATACCCGTTTCCAACGCCAGCTTGGTCAGTGCAATAATAGCGTGCCCACACATGGTGCTGTAGCCTTCATTATGCAGGAAAAAAACATCCATATCTGCATCTGCAGATTCAGTGATCACGGCTCCATACATATCCGCATGGCCACGAGGCTCCCACATAGTGCCCGTTCGTATAAAATCCAGGTGTTCCTTGAAGTACCTCCTCTTTTCAAGAACGGTCAATCCTGCTATTGGAGGCAATCCGGAAACAAAAACACGTAAGGGTTCACCACCGGTGTGCATGTCTATCGTTCCTATCTTTAACCATTGGGCAGGAGATTCCCAATGCAGATTATTAAGCAGCATTTGCATTTAACATGAAATTTTTGATTGATAAAGAAGGGATGAAACAAATTACTGTCTAAAAAGGGATGTTGGTCCCGATGTTCCTTGCCTGGGCCGCTTCGTACAGGGCTTTTGCCATGAACAGGTCAAAAAGGGCCATACCAGCAGATTTGTATGCGGTAGTACGGGTTACATCCACCTTAACCTCACCCGTTAATAGTTTTCCGATAGTGAACACATCTTCTTCCTGCAAAATTCCTTTTCGTAATGGATTAATGATATCGCCTGTTTCTACTTTAGCAAACACAGAATCAATCGCCAACTTCCCTGATAACCGGAAAACATGATCCGGCAATTCCTGCATATCGGGTTTGTAGGAACCAATACTGATAAAATGTTTGTTCTCCAGCAAAGATGCATCATCCGGTAAAACCGGGGTAGCTGAACGGCTGGCAGCAACAATCACATCTGTCTGTTGCAGGATAGTGACAACATCACTGCAGGGAACAATCTGCACTGACGGACTGTACTTCCTGAGCGCTGCGGTAAATGTAGTCATACCGGCTGCTGACCGCTGCAAGCAGTATATTTTTTTCAGTGGCCGAACAACAGCGGCAAAAACAGCCTGCTGTATACCCTGTACGCCGCATCCTATTAATCCGATAGAATCAATATCAGGAGGGGTCATATATTTGATTCCTATTGCTCCCAGCGCCCCGGTACGCAATGCTGTCAGTTTTGCGGCATTCATAATGGCCAGCGGAAAACCGGTACATGCATCATTCAGCAACATTGCTCCATTGGTTACAGCCAGTTGCTGGCTTCTATTTGCCGGTACAACAGATACCAGTTTAGTCCCGAAATAGGTCTCTGAAAAAGAGGGCATGGAAAGAAAAGTATTTTCTCCCCAGTCAATGTGCATACGTTTGGGAACAACACAGCTATGCTGCTCATTGGCAACCAGCGCTGCTTCTACTGTGGCTATCACTTCCTCTGATGAAAGGAGACCACCAATTTCATTATCGTTTAGTACCAGCATAGTAATGCTATAAAAAAAATCAGCTCACCAAACTGGTAAGCTATACACTTAATTCCAACCGTGTAAATGTATTGACTATTGCTATCGTGGCTAGCATCAATGTTAACCACTTCTTTACTAAAATTAACCTGCTAAAAACCCGAACAGGTTTGGGCAGAGTCTGCGAATTATAGCTGTATTTCTTTCAACTATTGGAACTATCTTATTGTTATCTATTCTGGAAGTCAGGAGTATTTACCAAACTCTTTAGTCTATAAGGTATTATTATTTAAAACTTAGAAACGACTTTTATGAGAACAATCTGCCTTTTTGCAGCGATTGCTTTTTTAGCAGCCTGTAACTCCAACATCAAATCAAAAATGGAAGCTACGAAGACATCCGATGCAGAGTCCGCAAAACAGGAAAGCCTGACATATCCTTACACAGCAACCTATTCTTCTGACTTTGAGATCGGCGATGCAAAAAAAGCACAAATACTTCTCGAATTGTTCAAAAACTGGGACAACAACACACTCGACAATTCCAAGAGTTCTTTCGCAGAAATGGACACCATCTTTTTTTCCGACGGTGCTGTCTTTTCCGGCAGCAGGGACAGCCTTTTTGCTCTTGGTAAAAAGATGAGAGCACAGAAGGGCGATCTCGTTGATTCTATTCATGCCTGGGTACCGCTCAGAAGCAAGGATAAAAAAGAGGATTGGGTACTGATATGGACCCGGGAGCATTCAACAGATTCAAAAGGAAAAAAGATAACCAGGGAACTGCAGGAAACATGGCGGTTTGATAAAGATGGGAAAATTAATCTGATGTATCAATACGAGCAGATGCCCCCAAAAATGTCACCGCCACCGGCTAAAAAATAAAATTTGTTTTCATAGGATTTTTCAATGCTGGTGCCGGGATGGCGCCCCAGTATACTAAGCGCCAAAATAGCGGTACAGCAGGAAATAACCACCGCCAATCATCAGAAGATCTACCGCCAGGGCCATCAGACTCAGGGGCCACCAAAAAAGGCCCCAGAAATTGACGAACCTTACAGTATACGGTTTACCAGGTTCGAATATGAATGCAGCTGTCTCCCCTACCTGCCATGCTGCGGGAGAAGAACCCGTTCCATGCCTATACGTAATTGTTTTCTGCTGACGAGTATGGATATCGAAAACAGGATAAAAATAACACGTACCCTCATCATCTTTTTTTTCAACAAGCTGAACAACGGTGCCAACTGCCCGCTCGCCACCTTTTACAAATGCCAGCCTACCTATGAGACTCCTTACAGCACAGAATAATAATAAACCGCCAACGATTACCAAAATGAGATATAGGATCATCTGCTTAACATTAAATAGTTTATGTAATTATCAGCAATTTCCATTCAATTTTCCAGTATAGCTTTTACCCTGTAATCTCATCAGCGGACTAAGCAAATAGTAACCCAAACCGACAATAATCAACGGAATAGCGATGGCCATAAAAACGATAGCCCAGCTGAAAAGCAGAAAATAATCCTTCATCGTAACAGAATCCGGATCTCCGGGATCATACAGAAAGATGGCTTCTTCTCCGATATCCCAGGTTGGTGGGCCATTGGCAACCGGGTGGTTGTAAATCACCTCGTTTTCTTTCATTTTTACCACAAAAACCGGAGAGTAAGCACCATCACCGTCATCCTCCAGCGAGATAACGATACCAGTGGCCTGTTCACTTCTGCCAATGAAATCAATGGACCGGTTCAATTTGTATAATGAAGCGGTAAGTAAAATGAGACCGGTTAACAAAGATATTTTGTACTGCATATAATGATTTATTGGGGCTTTGCATCACTATACCAACTTAATAAATGTAGTAAGATGTGTTTCAATATAATTCCTGAATCGTGTCACCTCGCCGTCCATGATGTCATAGAAAGCGCTGTCCAAAGGTTCAAAGCTGGTGAATTTCTTATACAGCAGGGAGAACTCCTCCAACTCCCTTTCCTGTTCCAGAAATGCCTTATTCTCCACATAAATGCCTTCTGCCTTTCTGAGAAGGGCAGCCGTTTCGCTCAGGGACCATCTTTGAAGATCATCAATAAAAGAATTTTCAAAAACAAACTGTCCATAACCATTATGTATCAGCTGTAAAAAGCCCCCATTGGTGACCTGTCCGTAAAGTGCATCATAGATCAGCAGAACATGTTGGTCATCGCTCAACTGATCAAGAATTGTTTCTTCATCTTCTGCTTCCTCTATGGCATCCTGATACGGTTCCAGTACTGCATAGATAAAATCCCATTCATCTTCACGGGCAGCTTCAATAGCTTCTTTTTTGACGGTCGGTAGAAATTCCATATCGATATAAAATAAATTTATCTTTTTTTCAACTCCATTATCATATCAGTTGTCATCTTCCTGCTCATAAGCCAAACGAACCCAATCGTCTCCCGGAAATCTGCGGTCTGCAAATTCTCCACAAGCCAGATCTGCCACCTCATTGAGCGTAGTATCCAGTGCCACCACGTCACGCAGGCAGACCAATACGGCTCCCTCTTCTGCGGCGATCAACTCTTCCTCTGTGGTAACGTTCAGAAATTCTGTTGTAAGAAATTGCCAATATCCATCATGTTCATGTACTACACGTAGCACAGGCTGCAGTCCATCTACAAAACCCTTTGTGCTCAATACGCCCAGTGTTTCCGGCTCCCGGAATTTATACCCTGTGGTTTCCATTTTTATTTTATTGTTAATATTCAAGTTTCACACCGTCAATAATCAGGCCTTCACAGTTCAGTGTCATAAAAGCGCTACCGTAGTCGCCTGTAACCTGATCATTCATCGTCTCCAGCACAGCCAATTTAAACTCAATCTTTCTGGAAGGGAGCTTTCCGTACGAGTCTGTCACAATTATCTGACCGTCGAGACCACCTTTATTTTGCATGAAAGCGCGCAATAATTGGATATCCTGCTTCTCGAAATCTATTGACAGGTAATGCCCCCGGGATGGTCCAGCCGCAGAAAGGCTTTTATTTGTCGAATCCTTTACAGGTTCATTTGCCCTGTTGAAGGAAACCGTGAAAGACCTTGCAGCAGCAATCACCTGTTTGCCTCCCTCCTTCACCGTGACTTCCATTCTTATGCGTTTTTCCTCTGAGTACTGTGCGGAGACTGTTTCAACAGAAAGATAGAGAAAAGCCAGTACAAAACCCCAAAACTTAATTTTCATAGATGAATATTTTTAACAAGATTAAAAATTTGCATACAGGCCGCCTGTCATCAATTGGCATTTGTTCACTTTGATTTGTTGTTTGGAAGAATACCCCGGAAATCCGGTAAACGGAGAAATTCCGGCGTTTAATAGCCTGCAAAACATAACGCCGCTATATTTTGCAGGTCCTGATACAATCTATATCTTAGCCATTATTTGCCTATATGTCTGTAAAAAGATGCTTAAATATATGGTGGCTGTTATGCTGCAGCGTTATATACGGTATCCTGTTGTCCGGCACAGTCAGGGCGCAGGAAATTTCCATCTGTGAAAAAAATGCAAGAGAAGGTTATGCCAAACGGTTTACCGACTCAACTGCCAGCATACAAATACAGCTGAATGCCCTCCGGCTTGCCGAAGAAAAAAAGAGCAGCGCCGATCAGGCTATTTGTTACGCCTATCTGGCCATGACCCACAGGCGCCTGTTACACCTGAAGGAATTCACCCGATATGCCGAACAGTCCTGGCATATTGCCGGCACCACCACCGATGACCGGGCAAAAGCCTTTGCGTCCTGGGCTATGGGGGCGCTGAAGTCATACATAGACGACAAATCCGGGGCGCTGGATTATCTTCTGGAAGCCTATGGACGCTTTGTCCGGCTGGAAGCCTACGACCATTGTGCCAAAATCGGATCCGATATCTCCTACCTCTTCTCCCCTGGCTCAGAAGAAAAAGTAAAAAAGTATGCTGATACGGCACTCGCATATGCAGAGAAATCAGGCGATCCTGAAAATATACTTCATGCCCGCCTTGCAGTTGGCAGCTACCTGCTGGACCGTGTCGCTTCAGGCAACCCTGACCAATGGCTGGATGCCATTGCTTTTTTCAGACAGACCATAGCCCTCGCAGAAAAAGACGAAAAAAGGATCATCAGCAAGAGTAATATCGGCGTCGCATATATCAACCTTGCCGTGCTTTATATGAATGGCCCCAAGCCTATCGACGAGCCTGCATTTTTATCCTATCTGGAAAAAGCCACTGCCATCGCCCGGCAATTTGACCTTAAAAACATCTACCGGAGCGCTATCGGACTACGTGGACAGTATCACATGGAAAAAGGTGAATACAGAATAGCCGAACACCTGTTCAAGGAAGGAATCGCCTATCAACAGACCCTTCCCTATAAAGACAATTATATGCTGGCATCCTTCTACGGATCCCTCAAAGACCTTGCTGCCCGTGAAAAAGACTATGCTGCTTATCACACCTACGATATTCCGTTTGCCAGATATAACCAGCTCAAATATGATGAATCCACCCAGCGTATGTTACAAAATGCCGATGCCAGGTTTGAGTCTGACAAAAAGAACACCCGGATCAGACAATTGGAACAGGAAAATCAATTGCAGAAGAAAAACAAGCTGCTGGGATATGGTATTTCGGCGGTGCTGCTGATAGGACTTGTATTTATGTATCGGTCTTATTATTACCGGCAGCGGTATTATCAGAACAGGGAAGATGTTCTGCAGCAGCAACAGGCGAACGATCAGCTCAGGATGCAGCTCATGGAAAAAGAAACGCTGGAAAACCTTGCTGACAAACTTTCACTCGAAAGGCGATTGTTACAATCACAGATGGACCCCCATTTTATTTTTAATGCACTGGGAAATATTCAGGGCATGATCCTTCAGCAAGACAACACGCTGGCCGTTACCTATTTGTCCAAATTCGCGCGGTTGAGCCGGCAGGTGCTTGAGCACTCCCGAATGGAAAACATTACGCTGACGGAAGAAATCGAAACGCTGAAAAACTACATCGAACTACAACAGCTGCGATTGAACAAAAGCTTCGATCACCACATTACCTGCGACGAAGCCGTGGACCAGCAGCTGCGCATCCCGCCACTATTGATACAACCTTTTGTGGAAAATGCCATTGAACATGGATTAAAACCGCTGGCATCCCCGCATCGTGGCTTGTTGAACATACACTTTGAAGAAAACGCCACTGATCATATTCTTGTCTGTACCATTACAGATAATGGCATCGGGCTGACAGAGTCCAGACACCGCAAAACAAATAACGCACACCGTTCCCTGTCAACAAAGATAACGGATGAACGCCTGCAACTGATGCTTAGAGACAATCCACACACCCGTCTTGAGATCAGAGAACGGGATGTAACCACCGAAGGACAAGGCTGTATTGTAATATTATATATTCCCCTATCATAACATGATGTACAAAGCGATTATAGTAGAAGACGAATATCACCTGCGGGAAGCCCTTTCCATCCTGATAGAGATGGTGGCCCCGGAAGATGTACAGATCGTTGGATATGCCGAAAGGGCGGATGAAGCAGTGAAACTCATCGACAGGCTCAAACCCGATCTTGTATTTATGGATATTATGCTGAAAGAGGGAACCGGATTCGATGTACTCAACAACGTTTCCCACCGGGCATTTCATCTTATATTCACAACGGCCTATGAAGAACACGCTGTCCGGGCCTTTAAATTCAGCGCTATTGACTACCTGCTAAAGCCCATCGATGCAGAAGAACTTAAAATGGCGCTGGACCGGATTGCTAACCTACAGGAACGTTTTCTCGCAGAAAAGCAACTCACGGAATTAAACAGCAATCTGGATAAAACGCCGAAAAGACTCATCCTCCCTACGCAGGAAGCGATGCATGTGGTCAAGATCGATCAGATCCTGCGCTGCGAAACATCCGGCTCCTATACTACCTTCTATTTCACTGACGGAAAAAAAATTATCGTTTCCAGACCATTGAAAAACTATGAAGATATCCTGCTGCCACCGGATTTTTTCAGGGTACACCAGTCGCATCTGATCAATATCAATTATATCGTCAGCTATTCCCGGGAAGGCCTCGTGCAAATGGAAGACAATACAGCAGTTCCCATATCAAGGGGCAATAAAGAAGCTTTTTTCAAACTCATGAAAGACGGATAACGACGGATACAAAGCCAAAGCAGCAGAAATTAAAATGACGATACCCACATTTGCCGCCATGGCTACCTTTGGCAGCAAATGATCTAAACAATGAATAACAAAACCATTTCTATCCTGAGTTATGTGACAATTATCGGATGGGTAATTGCCTATGCCAAAAGCAAAGATCTCTCCCCTAAAAGTGATCTGGTCGCTTACCACCTTAAACAAGGCCTGGGCATTTTTATATTGTCAGTCCTCATCAACATTATCCTTACCGTCATTGTGGCGATGATACCTTCGCTTTACTTCCTTACCTATATCGGCCTCGCGTTGTTTATCCTCTGGATATTCGGTATCATCAATGCTGTCAACGAACAAAAGAAACCTATCCCGGTAGTGGGAAAAATATTTGAGGATAAGTTTTCCTTCCTCGACTAATAACAACACATCAACCGGCTTTCTCCATTTGTTGCCAAGGCTGTTCTATTAAGTGGATTTTCAACTAATAGAAACAGCCTTTTCTTTTTTCTCCAAAATCTTTAAACGAAATTTACGTCTCAGTTTGAAAGCTGTCTGTGAGCCTGTTCGGATTATTTCTCAAACCATTTTCCTATATCCTGCAATATCACAAATGGATCCATATATTACAGGCGAACTTTGTGCCTGCTGTTACAGGTGCTCCCCCATGCAAGGAATAGATCAGATCCTTGTTCTGTTCATCAAGATTTACAAAGGACAAAGCCATTCCCTTCTTAGGACTTACACTAAAACCTATTTCCGGGAATATTGTTTCCCCTCCTTCGAAATTATCATTCAGATAAACCAAAAGAGTAGCCTTGCGTTTCACTCCTGTTTCGAAAGAGTCAAAATGTGGTTTAAATTCCTGCCCTTCTCCATAACGTACACACTGTAAATCTTCAATGCGTGCTGTTTCCACTTCCATCAAGTCAGCCGCTCGTTCTATGATGTCATTAAATAATGAATCCTGTCTGCTGGTAGTAATAAACGCCGAGTAGCTGGTTCTGTTCCCCGTTATCTCGCTGGTACCGTCCGCAGCCCCGGTCATGCTTCTGTTGAACAAGTTGTGTTGTTCACAATAATCAATCATATAATTACACTCCTCATCTGACAAAAAATCTTCCACTGCAAAAATTGTATCAGCATAAGCTTCCCGCTCAGATAAATCTTCCTGCTCGCATGCTGCACAAAATTCTTTGTCAACAACAATTTCCTTTATGTCCAGGTATTGCAGCACTGTTAACTCAGTCACAGAACAGGTGACTGTATCTGCAAAAAAATATTGTAAGTGTATCTGTTGTTCTTCCACCTTTTCTATTATTGCCAATACCTCCTGCTCATGTATCCGGATAACAGCCATAGTTGGAAAAATAATGGCATCTGTAATGTTACAGGGGGCCGTTTTCAGCTCATGCCGGATACCCCATTCCTGTAATTCCATGCTTATATCCTGCATAGACGTTTCCGGGAACGCTTCTTTCTCGTATAGGGCAGTCCGTACTTTTAAGCGACCCATATTAATATTGTGCAAACCAAGGAAATGAATCACTAAATTAATAGCATAATGATGTGCTATAGTATGGAATTTGGGTTTCATAAATACTATACGTAATTGCTTTCTGTTTAATCATCATAACAATCAGAAGCAAATAACACCCCTGAAGGAATGTTATTTGCTTCTGATCCGGGTGTGCATCAAATAGGACAACAAGGGCCAACATTACCATTGCTGATTTGACAAGGAGATCCGTTACTGATCAGGCAGGGAGATCCTACCGGAGGCATTGGACCAGTGGGGGCTGTTGTATAACCACCACCTATGGTGGGAGGACCAGCAGGACCGGTACCAGTACCTCCCCACAAGTTTTTCTGTCCTTCAGGACTTAGACTCGCAATTTCCATTTTGCGCAGGCTGAGCTTTTTGAATGTTTGTTTTTTCATTTTTTACGCTATTTAAATGATAAGTAAAACGAATCCATAGTCTCCATGGTATACACTGACAATATCAGTTATACTGTTGATTAAATTGTATGGGAAAACCATCCGGCTTATACCTGATGTGTAAAAAGAATGCTACCTTATATATTAGTGAAGGGTTCCATAACGTAACGCGTGCTGTTTTTACGGAGAGCCGTTACCGTTATCCATTGATATTTTAAACGATTGTCTTTAATATACCGCTGGCATGAATCAAATAATATTTAGCTGTTAACATTTCGTACAATGAATGTAATATTACGACATCCCGTATAGGCTATATAGTTAGAAGTTAACCAGTTTTTCACCGATGTTAACAATCCCGGAAATTTCCGGTTACTCAATAGAAGGACGCTGTAGTAGACAATTAGTAAAATAAAAAAGAGGCTGCATCATTTATTTATGATACAACCTCTTTTTTCCAATATTGCTATATGCTATTTCGTTTTGTATTGCAGCACCAGGCGTGGGAATTTAGTATTATCTGCCTGGTCAGTTGAACAGAAAATTCTAATGTTATATTGCTCAGATTCATCTACCAGTTGTGCCATAAAACCAAGAGCACCAGATTTATCGCCATCTGCAATTACCTGTTTTACGATATCGGTTACATCAACTTCCAAATCCAGGTAACCCTGATTAGTATGTGGCACTAATACCTGATTGACAGTAGTGGTACCTGGTTGATTAAGCCAACCAATGGAGCTGATGGTGGTGATGTCCTGGTAGCCGTTTACTCTCCTGATGTAAAACGCATTGTTTGAGCCCAGGTTGGCAGCAGTACCGTCGCCATTGCCAGCAGGATGTGGGTCAGAATAGAGCTTCAGCTTAGCGGATTTCAGTACAGAAGAATCTTTTACAGGCAATGGGACAGTTGTATAAAACACACTTCTGTAGGTATACCAGGTACCATTTACAGTCCATCTGCCGGCAATGAAGGCTCTGTATGGGTAACTTGTTCCATTAAAGGCTGGCCTACCAAATAACATCACAGTTTTTTCTACATAAGGACCAGTCGGAATTACTGTACCATGTTTAGTAGTATCACGTTTAGTAGTATCGCAACAAGTTCTGCAGGAATCACTGTAGACGTTGGTGATATAAACTTTTTTACAACCGGTTGTTGCAAAATACAGCGGCACTGCAAGGAGTGACAGTTTACAGATTAACGAGAATTTCATTGGATCGGGATTTAGAATGACAGAAAATAAAATAGGCGTAATTTTAACCGCGCAAATGTAGAATAAACATCTATTATCCCCAACTATTTCACTTCACAAGGAAACTTTGCTTGATTTGGCGCAAATTGCTGTTAGCTTTACATTATGCAGGTCATGATAAAAATCTTGCCGGCTGCAAATGTCTCCTCTAATTTTTCTTCCATACAACTTTCGCCACCGCAGCGCCCCCGTTTGTGGGTGTAGTTACAGTATACGTCAGAACATTATTTTTCAATGAATAAGTACGCACTTGCGCAATTCCCTCCCAATTTGGATAAAAAGCATGTTGGACATTGAATACAATTACCTGTTTATTCTCATCAATAGTATAGGTTCCAAAATGAGAATTATTTCCTCGCACTAACGTCGCATTTTCTTCCGTTGTAGCTTTATCTTTATCATTGGCAAAAACTTTACTTCGATTAGCTTTTAATATCTGGATCGCGTACTTTCCTGCCTTTGTAAAAATGAGCATTCCTACGGGATGTTCGCCATAAGGAGAAATTTTACTGCCATCAGCATTTATATTTTCAACTGAGATAAGTGACCAGGTGCCCCAAAATCGCTGCTGGGTCTTATAAACTGACATTCCTTTATTATTTTGTCCCTGTACAAAAGAGAAGGACATTGTAAAGACGAGATATACTATATTCTTCATTTTAAATTACTGTTTATTATAACCTACTCTTATAATTTCCCCATTCATTTCTGTTTCAAGACATCTTACATAAGCTTCTATTAATTCATCCCCACCAATATCCGAAACTTTAGAAGGGCTGATAACATTTAGTCTTATTCCTCTGGGCATTTCCTGCGCCGCAGCCATTACAAAGCTATTGATCGCTCCATTGACAAATGCTTTTCCCGACGAACCTTTAACAGGAAATTCACCCATTTTTCCGGATATAAGTGTGAACGAACCATTATCCTTCAGATACTTCATACCGGAAAGTACCAGGTTAATCTGTAGCCATAGCTTCTGCTGAATACCAACCATGAATTGCTCTTTATTCATCTCTGACAGGTTATCTGTAACACTATCACCAGCGGTACAAATGACAGCATCAATATTTGATACTTGTTTAAATAAACTTTCCACGGCAGTTTCTAAAGAGATATCAGCCATAATAGTCCCGGTGTTTCTTCCCACTGTGATGACTTCATGCTCTTTCAGTGCCGCTGTAACTATCTTACCAATAGTGCCACCTGCACCAATCATTAAAATTTTCATTTTTATTAAAATTTATATTAGCAAAAATATACAAGGCGACTACTATTCCAGTTGTACATTGTTACACTAATTTTGTATTTTTATAACATGGGGCGGGAAACTTTACACCAACAATATGAAATCGAATGGAAGGAATTACAGCGCTTTGAAAAGCCTTTAAAACGCAATAATTTCTTTGAGCTCATCTATGTTATGGAAGGGACCGGCGTACAGTTTGTCAATGACCACCAGTTTAATTATCGGAAAGGAAATTTATTTTTATTAACCCCACAGGACATTTACTCCTTTGATATTGACCAAAAGACCAGTTTCTTTTTTCTAAGATTTAATGAATCATATATTAGAGAAAAATCAGGTAAGGATCAGGATACGGTGACGCATGTAGCGTACATTTTACAAAATGCCAGCCACAGGCCGGGATGTATCTTAAAAAACAAAACGGATAAACCTTTAATTTTTTCCCTGGTAAATGCTATCCTTGATGAACAGACCAGACAACAGATCTATTATACTCGTATTTCAGAACAGATTATTAGTACCATCATTAGTGTGGTAGCTAGAAATATTGCGTTAAAATTGCCCAAGAATATAAAGGAAAATACAGGTGAGCCTATTTTGGAAATATTGAATTATATACAACTAAACATTTTTGAACCCAAGAAACTTAAAACTGAAAATTTAGGCCGTCATTTTAATATTTCAACAAATTATCTGGGCAGGTATTTCAAAAAGCAAACCGGTGAAACGCTTCAGAGCTATATTACTCACTACAAAATCAGATTAGTGGAAACCAGACTATTACACAGTGATATGCGCATGAGTGAAATTGCCTATGAGCTTAGCTTTACGGACGAAAGTCATCTAAACCGTATTTTTAAAAGGTATAATGGAATAAGTCCCACGGAGTTTAAAAAAACAGGGAAGAAAATATAACAGGAAAGCAATTTTAGCATCTTCAACTCCA
This sequence comes from Chitinophaga sp. HK235, assembly GCF_018255755.1. Lineage (NCBI taxonomy): Bacteria > Pseudomonadati > Bacteroidota > Chitinophagia > Chitinophagales > Chitinophagaceae > Chitinophaga > Chitinophaga sp. HK235. The sequence continues at coordinate 1,508,028 of NZ_CP073766.1, forward strand.
ACCCAAATATCGCCGCCTGCGGCACCGGGATTCTTTGTTGAATTTTGCGGGGTCAACTTTGTAGCCCAGTGAAAAAAACATCCCGTGGAAAACCCCTTTTTGTATCCTTTCTGGTTCGTTTGATATGATTTATCTTTTTATCTCAAAAACAGAAAAGCCGCATAAATCCTACGATTTAAACGGCTTTAATTTTCTTTGATAATCTTGTTGTGAGCCTGTTCGGATTATTCTCGAACCATTTCCTCGAAAATTTAAAGCTATTGGCAGCGTTATACTCTAATCAAAAGCTTGATAATTTTAAGCAAATAACTGCTTTACTACCAATGTATTCATAAAATGGGGCATTATTCTCCAAGGAATTATAGGCAACAAATGGAATAATAACAATATCTCCATCTTTTATTTTCCTGTTGAAAATGGCTTCCTGCCGAAACTACCCCGCCCAATTCTTTGAATTTCACAATTATTGGTTTGATAAGACCAACCGGTAAAACAGCCTGAGGTCATACCTTTGTATCATCAAAACCAAACATGGTATATCACCGCTGCGTTCAAAGGAAATGCTATTGATCATCCCGATCCAGGCAGAACATTTACAGAAAGGGAGTTGAGCAATAGAGTTTTACAATTGGACAATCCTTTTCCTTAGGTTGTCATCACTTAGTACCGAATATACATTTGGAAAGTTTAAAAAAACAAATAACTTTTTGACAAAAATTATGAAAACTCTAGCAAGCAAAGTCGGCGTAGAAGACGAAAAGCATTTGATCCTACTTACTCTTAATGATTATCTTCAAGGGCGTCCGGTAAAAGACATCGAAAGGCTCCGGGGGGCGTTTCACTCCGATGCGTACATCAGGACCATCATAGAGGGAAAGTTGGTTCAGTGGACACTGCCACAATATCTGGACCTGGTTGCCCAGGCAACATTACAGGAATGCCAACCCGAACTCCTTTCATATACCTGGGATGGAGATACTGGGTCTGCTCACGTGCAATTGACTTTTGCCACCTTTCGGTTCATTGATCGGTTTAACCTGATAAAGTTAGACGGGAAATGGCTGATCGTGGATAAGATCTCGTATCGGGAAGAATTACAGTGAGAGGTCATTGAGTAAAGAGTTTAGTTTGAGATCATTTTGTGCATATCGAAAACAACCTATTTTAAAAATTATATTCATGAATACTGATAACCTGTGGGATTACACGCCACTAAAATCATATTTAAGTGAACTTGCAACATTTGAGGAGCAGGAATGGGAATTCCTGAATGAACTATTATATATCAAACAATTTGATACAAAGGAATATTTTCACAGAGCAGGCCGACAATGTAAAACAATCGGATTTATCTTAAATGGTTGCTTTCGATGGGTGAAAAACCTGAACGGTGTTGAACGCACATTTGATTTTGCGATTGAGAATGATTTTGTGACAGACTATGTAAGTATTATGATGCAAAAGCCGGGCGAAATGGATATTATTGCCGTTGAGAAAACCACTTTGATCTGTATGGATGCTGACCGTATGCTTAAGTTATTTGACAGATCTTTTTCATGGCAGAAAGCAGGCAGACATCTGGCAGAACACACTGCATGCTATGCAATGGAACGACTGGTAGCGTCTTACTATGAAACACCTCAAATTCGGTATGAGCGGCTAATCCAAACTTCCCCGGAGCTATTTCTGCGAATACCGCATCATATCCTTGCCAATTATCTCGGAATAACAAAAGAGACGTTAAGCAGATTGAGAAATACAAATAAGTAGGAGTTATTTGTTGATGCAAATCAACAATTCCTTTGCGGCCTGTCTGTAGTTTGGGCAAAAAATAAGTTATATGGAAAATAATTTGTCGCCCACGAAACAGGAGATGGAAGCCATTTTTACTACTCCCAATACTTTTCCAGGCTTAGCGATTCGAAAGACCGTTATACCTATCCCTTCTCCCAATCAGGCGCTGATAAAAGTGAAGACCTTTACCCTCAATCAAGGCGAAACCCGTACTGCACTGGCAACAACAAAAAGCTATATACCAGGATGGGATTTTGCTGGTGTTGTAGTGAAAGCGGCCGAGGATGGCAGCACACCAAAAGCAGGCGCGCGAGTGTTCGGCTACATAGCGCAAGGATCGTGGGCGGAGTATCTTGTTGCCCCTGGTGGTCTGATGGCTGAAATTCCGGAAGCCCTTACGGATGCACAGGCAGCCTGTTTGCCAATAGCCGGACTTACAGCCCTGGATTGCCTGGATGCCAGTGGTAATATTCGAAACCTACGTGTTCTAATAACAGGTGCTGCAGGCGGAGTTGGGCGTTTTGCGTGTCAGTTAGCTGCTATGGCTGGTGCAAAAGTATTTGCAATAAGCCGACGTGCGGGATTGGCACATCAACTGGAAATAGATGGAATAAATACATCCTGTGTTTTTAAGGATATAGAAGAAGCCAAAAACGCTGGCGAATATGATATAATCTGGGATTCTTTAGGCGGTGATGTATTAGCAACCGCACTCACTACGCTGACTCGTAACGGCATCTGCGTCAATTTTGGCAACTCTGCACGCCAGGCTACGAGCATAAACGTGCGTTCGGCTGAATGGCCGTTACATCGCGTACAATGCATATGGCTGGGGCGAGAACCAATGTATCCAAGCACGCCATTGTTAGATCGTCTTGCTGCCATGGTGAAAACCGGAAGCCTGCAGACACCTATTGACAGTGAACAGCCTTGGACCAGTATATCCAAAGCCGTTGACAAATTAATACAGCAGCAAGTGGATGGTAAGATTGTACTGTATGTGGAAAATTCAGGGAGAAGGAAAGACTTTGAATCATCCATTTTATAGCCCGGTAAAACAGACAACGATCGGTTCATAAGACCTTAAATCCTTTATTGAAAAGCCTTTCCCAGAAAAAAGGATACGGTAAACTTAGCTTTTTTCACTGTATCCTTTTTTGTATCTTCCCAGATATCGTTTGATATGGTTTACCTTTCTATGGTAAAAACAGAAAAGCCGCGTAAATCCTACGATTTAAGCGGCTTTAATTTCCTTTGATATTCTTGCAGTGATCCCGCTGGGATTACGCTTAGCCATATTCAACTGGCGGCCCTATTACGGAAGGCAAGCGATATTATCACCCATGCGGTGAAAAAGAAAGTACAAGACATACCCGCCTTTGTAAAGAAAACCTTTCACCCGGCCTTTGATACTGCCACACTGGAAGAAAAGGCCCAACAGGCGGCGGCCCTCAACCCAAAAAGCAACACCTGATAGCATTGAGAAAACAACAGCTAAATGGAATAAATTATAGGTAAAAACACAAAACCCGCCGTAGTGGCGGGTTTGCAAAAGTCTGTTACTGATCATTATCAGTTCTTAATAACTTCAAAGTTTTGTATTTGACCATCTGTTCCTGTGATTTTTACGACGTATACACCATTTGTCCAGTTGTCTGTACCAATGGTTTTCGTTGTTTCAGCAATTGTTGCCTGATAAATGCACACGCCAATACTGTTATAAACAGCAATTATCTTTTTGCCTGTCATTCCTGTAATGGTGAGCACATTATGCACAGGGTTAGGATACACTGATATTTTTTCCTTGGCATTGAGCAGGGAAGCTTGCGTACCTGCTAACCGTGCTGCTGATCCAACAGTTAAAGTAACGCTGTTGGAAGTAACCTTAGGGCAGGAACCATTGGTGACAGTGAGACGCCACTGCCGGCCATTTTGCGTAGCAGCATTCACTGTTTTCGTGAGCGTTGATGTGGTAGAACCGGAAGCAGTGCCATCAGACCAGGAGCCATCGGCTTCATTGTACCAATCGGATCCCCATTTGGTTTCCCATTGATAGGTATTGCCGGAACCAGCAACTCTAGCACTGAAAGTGGCTGTACTGTCAATAGGTACCGTTGCTGAAACAGGTTGTATAACGATGGCAGCACCTGCAAGGGTAAGCATTACCTCTCTGGAACTAATCGAACTACAAGATCCATTGCCAACCATCAGTCGCCGCAACTGGTTGTTTTGCGTAAAAGCATTCACTGATTTCACCAGGGTTGGTGTAGTTGAACCTGTAACGTCTCCGTCGTTCTTGGAACCATCGGTTTCATTAACCCAGATGCCATCACCTTGGTAGGCTTGCCATTGGTAACTAGTGGCTGTCCCCGATATAATTGCACTAAAGGTAGCATTGCTGCCCATGCATGTTGTTGCAGACACCGGATCTGATGTGATAGCAGCAGTACCGACCACGGTAAGCTTTACCGTATCAGAAGTAAGTGCACCACAAGTTCCATTGCCACTAATCTGGAGACGCCACAGCTGGCCGCATGGCGTAGAACCATTCACCTCTTTCACCAGGGTTGGTGTAGTTGAACCTATAACGTCTCCGTTGGTCTTGGGACCATCGGTTTCATTAACCCAGACCCCACCCTGGAGGGTTTGCCATTGGTAGGTAGTATTCCCCCCTGTAGCTGCACTAAAGACAGCATTGCTGCCCACGAGTGCTGCTGCAGACACCGGCTGTGATATAATAGAAGCATCGGCAAAGGTAAGCATCACCGGATTGGAAAGGATGGTGCCGCAAGTAGGATTATTAACCTGCAGGCGCCATTGCCGGCCATTTTGCGTAGAAGCATTCACTGTTTTAATCAGCGTTGCTGATGTTGAACCTGTAACAGCACCATCTCCCCAGTTGCCATCTCCTTCATTGCCACCGTCAATGCCTTGCCATTGATAGGTATTACCTGTTCCTGCCACGGTGGTACTAAAGGTGGCTTTGTTACCAATACAGATTGTTGCTGAAACTGGTTGTTTCGTGATCGCTATACAGGAAGACGAGATGCTCACACTGTCGAAAACAGCAGTTGCGAGCTGGCCGTTATAATGATTCGTAACAGCAAGGCCAATCCTTACAGCAGCATTCATTGTTACGGTAGTAGTATTAGTTAAGGTCCAGTTGATCCCATCGGGTGAACTGTAACCTGTGAACTGGTCACCTGCCCGTACAAGTTTTACCCAATATGGTGTAGGCGTGCTTGCAACCCCTTGTACGTTTGAAGAAGAACCACCGGTAGAAGCTCTGTGCTGCATATTAACACCGAAGCCTGGTGTTACTGTAATGAACACATATTTACTATCAGCACCGGTAGTTTCCCGGATCATCACACCAGCCTTTGACCAGACGTTGGCACCATTAAGGCTTACTACTTTTGCAGTAATTTGTCCGTTACCGTTCAGCGTAGTGTCATTGAACCTGAACTGGTCTGAATTATCCCACACATCAGCACCAGATGCATAAACCGTGAAACGTTTTTTGACTGACTGATAACAGGTTGATCCAGCTATTGCCGGGCTTCCAATATCTTCGGATGTCCAGCCTGGCGCACTGTCTTGACAGCAAATGGGATCATAAGTGATAAACTTGGAAAGTGTTTGTGTACTGGTTCCATACTGGTCTGTAACGGTTAATGTCACATCATAACTACCTGCCGAAGTAGCAGAATAGTTGACCACCGGTGTCTCTGAGGTAGAAGTAGATGGTGTGCCTCCGGGGAATTGCCAGGAATAGGTCGCCCCGGTACCTCCATTGCTCACCACACTGTAATCCCGGAATTGTACAGTTGGAGATTGGCAACTGGGATTTTTTGTACTGGCAGATATTTGTGCCTTCGTGGAAGAATGTTCGTACAGGTCATGATCCCAGGCACCTCTGGTGGTACCGATCAATAATTTTTCTTTGTAATAATTGATAAACAGGTTACTTACGTCCAGCATCGGTAGTCCTGTGCCTAGTTTCTGCCAGTCGGGCATACTATTATTCCTATAGAAAACACCTGATTTATTCCCCACATAAACACCGCCACTGGTGCCCCGTTGAAAAATTATTTTTGAAATAGGATCTGAACCAAGCCTATTTGTAGTGAGGTTAGTATAAGTAACACCACCATCTGTTGAATGTAATACTTTGCAGGTGCTCTGCACTCCCGAATAAGTTACCCATATCTCATTAGGATTCGCATCGCTCACTGCCACATCACTGATGTTCCTTACATCTGCGCCGGTTACTGATGTATTGGGTGTGATATCAGTCCAGGTTACGCCGCCGTCAGCAGTTTTCCATAAATAGTTACTGGAAGGGGAAACGATACAATAAATGCGATTGGTATCACTCATACAGATTTTTTCGCTCATTAACCTGTCGTTGAAAGTATACACCACCTTGCTGATAGTAAGGCCATTGTCGTCGCTTCTGATCAGGGACCTCTTCCAGGTTTCTCTGGTGCTGGCAGGAATAGTATTGGGGCTTTCCCCTTCAGTGTGGCTTACCATCGTATTAAACAGATTAGGATGATATGACAGGTTATTGATCCAGTACTTGCCAGGATCCACCTCGGAAGGAGCGGCTGTAAATGTCCCGATTCCTGTTCTTGTTACATAAGTAGCACCATATCCCCTGGTAATCACATGAATACTGTCGAGTGGGTTCACATCAGTACTTTGCTGATCGGCTCCCAATACAGTGTACCACCCCCCGTTCCCGGCATGATCGCGAATAGTAAGAGGGCCGTGATTACAGCCGGCAGCCAGAATATCAGACTTAAAGGAGGCACCAAAACCCCAAAGTTCAATATTTGAAATGCCGGCAGAAACATTATAAAAAGTGGCGCCTTTGTCGCTTGATACAACGGTTTCTCCATCAGTCCCCACCATCACTTTACCATTGACAATATGTATTGACCTGATATCGGCGTGCATCGCGTTGGAAGTAGCAAAAGTTTGCCCGTTATCTGTTGAATAATGAACTTTAGATTCGCCATAGGTACCATAAACGATGTTATTGGAATTATTGATATCCATGGCTATGGCTTCACATCCTGAATTATTGACCATATTTTTCCGCAGGAGCGTTGTAAATCCCGTGTTCACATCCGTTTGATACAACTGCATATAGGAATAATCGCAGTCTAAAAAAGCAAAAACAGCAGATGGTTGATCTGTTGCTGTCGCAATTGTTATGTATTTTAAGTTTTGACTCGGAATGTCTGATGGAATAGTAATACTTGCCAACATAGTAAAGTTCGCACCCTTGTCTGTGGATGCATAAATGGTAGCTTTGTTGCTATTCTCTGATCCATCTATAAAAAAAACATGGTTTTGGTCGTTATTGCTCCATTCCATGATTCCGCCGGCATTATTGGTATAGCCATCTGCCCTAATGTTATTCAGGGAAGATAAAACGGAAGTCCATGTGGTACCACCATCCGTTGACCGGTATACTGAATTACCCCAGCGAGCCACAACAATATTTGGATCGGAAGGAGACACTGCGACATCGGTTCCCTTGCCTGAAGAATAAGCAGCACTATTAAGTCCGGTCACAGCCCAGGTATAACCTCCGTCAATGGACTTGATGACTGCAGATTCTGAAATGGCATATACGATGTCTGTGTTGGCGCGGCAAACAACGATATCAAAATACCGGTTATTGGGCATGTTACCGTCTACAAGATGCCATGCAATTCCTCCATTGGATGATACCCAAAGGCCACCGGTCACAAAACTGATGAACATTTTTTGCTGGTTGGTTGGATCCATCCGTACACAATAAGAGTATCCTCCCCTTACAGATGCATAACCACCTGGTAATGTTTGATTACGCGGACCGATCATACGCCAGTCTCCCGCCATCGTGTCCGTAACATTGGAGGTTGGAGCAATACCTGCACGAAGGTGTTGATAGTCAAAAGCAGGAGGCGCCTGTACTCTTCCCTTACTATCCAGGTAATAAATATTTTTCCTGAACCACACTTCTCCCGTTTCCCTGGGGCCTTCCGCCTGCGGATGCCGCTTCATATACCGGTCAAATTTTTTCCGGATGCTGAAATAGTTGGCATGTGGCTTTTGCATTGATTTATACCATCGGGTTTTCTTAAATTCCTGGTCATGTTGCTCATCTTCTTCGGTTTCATGATTAGTCTGAACCGTTCGTTGTGAATGGGCAAATTGAAATACTCCCAGGCATAGTACAGTAAGGATAAAATTTTTGATCATGAGGGAACAAATTCGTAAGGTTGTGAAAATAGATTGTTTGATAAATACCAGCCTCAAACCGGCATAAGCGTAATGGCTGACAGTTTTTTGTTGAGACGATACAATACAGTATACTTTCAAGACGGGGGTCAATCCTAAGAAAGCAAGCCTACATCATTCATTGTGATTTTTTTGTGTGCAGTCGGGTTTGTCATTGTTTAAATTGTATTTAGGTAAAATAGTCACTGTTTTGTGCTCCGATACAAAATATTAATACTGATAAACTGAGATAGAGAATGAACAAACAAGAGGGCTTATCAACACTTCTTTTGTAATGATTCAATATCGCTTTTTAGATTGGGTAATCAAAGCCTGACATACCTTTTAGGGAATGTCAGAGGATTAGGGATTAGGGATATCAGATTCCCTACCGGAAAATAATATTTTTTTTTCTATTCCTATTCGATTTCTAAATATTTTTTTGAAAGCATGGACACATGATGGGGAATAGCCTGAGTGGCCACGATAACGATAACCATAACGGATGTACGTAATCCTGATAAGAGTATCTGGCAGTATTGAGAAAACAACGGCTAAATAGAATACATTATAGACAAAAACACAAAACCCGCCGTAGTAGCGGGTTTTGCAAAAGTCTGTTACAGATCTTTATCAGTTCTTAATAACTTCAAAGTTTTGTATTTGACCATCTGTTCCCGTGATTTTTACGATGTATACACCATTTGTCCAGTTGTCTGTACCAATGGTTTTCGTTGTTTCAGCAATTGTTGCCGAATAAATGCACACGCCAGTACTGTTATAAACAGCAATTATCTTTTTGCCTGTCAATCCTGTAATGGTGAGCACATTATGCACAGGGTTAGGATACACTGATATTTTTTCCTTTGCATTGAGCAGGGAGGCTTGCGTATTTGCTAACCGTGCTGCTGCAACAGTTAAAGTAACGATGTTGGAAACGACCTTAGGGCAGGAACCATTGGTGACAGTGAGACGCCACTGCCGGCCAGATTGCGTGTAGGCATTCACTGTTTTCGTGAGCGTTGATGTGGTAGAACCGGAAACAGCGCCATCAGACCAGGATCCATCGGCTTCATTGTACCAACTGAATCCCTGATTGGTTTCCCATTGATAGGTATTGCCGGAACCGGCAGCTGCAGCATTGAAAGTGGCTGTACCGCCAATGGGGACCGTTGCTGAAACAGGTTGTGTAGTGATGACTGTACCCGCAACGAAAAGCGTTACTATATTAGAAATAGCACTACAAGTTCCATTGTTAACCAGGAGGCGCCACTGCTTACCGTTTTGCGTAGAAGTATTCACCACTTTCACCAGAGTTGGTGTAGTTGAACCTGTAACATCTCCGTCGGTCTTGGGACCATCGGTTTCATTAACCCAGACGCCACCTTGGTTGGTTTGCCATTGGTAAGTATTGCCTGTCCCCGATGTAGCTGCACTAAAGACAGCATTATTGCCCATACAGACTGTTGCAGACACCGGCTGTGATGTAATAGTAGCACCGGTTACCGTAAGCGTTACCGGATTGGAAAGGATGGTACCGCAGGTAGAATTAGTAACCTGCAAGCGCCATTGCCGGCCATTCTGAGTATTACCATTCACTGTTTTAATCAGCGTTGGTGATGTTGAACCTGTAACAGCACCATCAGACCAGCTGCCATCACCTTCGTTGAACCAGCCATTACCGTTATTGCTTTGCCACTGATAGGTATTACCAGTTCCCAACACAGCGGCGGTAAAGCTGGCATTGTTGCCAATACAGGTTGTTGATGACATCGGTTGTGTGGTGATTGCTATACAGGAAGACGATACACTCACACTGTCGAAAACAGCAGTCGCGAGCTGGGTGTTATCATGATTGGTAACAGCAAGACCGATCCTTACTGCAGCATTCATCGTTATGGTAGTACTACTAACTACGCTCCAACTGATTCCATTGGGCGAACTGTAAGCAGTGAACTGGTCACCTGCCCGTACAAGTTTTACCCAATATGGCGTAGGCGTGCTTGCAGTCCCTTGTACGTTTGAAGTATAACTACCGGTAGTAGCCCTATACTCCATATTAACTCCGAAGTTTGGCGTTATTGTAACGTACACATGTTTACTATCAGCACCGGTAGTTTCCCGGATCATCACACCAGCCTTTGACCAGACGTTGGTACCATTAAGGCTTACTACTTTTGCAATAATTTGTCCGTTACCGTTCAGCGCAGTGTCATTGAACCTGAACTGGTCTGAATAATCCCATACATCGACACCAGATGCCTTAACCGTGAAACGGTTTATGCTTGACTGATAACAGGTTGATCCAGCTATTGCCGGGCCTCCAATGTCTTCGGATGTCCAGCCCGGTGCACTGCTTTGACAACAACCGGTTGGATTATAAGTGATAAAGTTGGAAAGTGTTTGCGCATTGGTTCCATATTGGTCTGTAACGGTTAATATCACATTATAACTACCTGCCGCAGCACCAGAATAGTTGACCACCGGTGTTTCTGAGGTAGAAGTAGATGGTATGCCTCCGGGGAATTGCCAGGAATAGGTGGCCCCGGTACCTCCATTGCTCACCACACTGTAATCCCGGAATTGTACAATTGGAGATTGGCAATTGGGACTTTTTGTACTGGCAGATATTTGTGCCTTCGTGGAGGAATGTTCGTACAGGTCATGATCCCAGGCACCTCTGCTGGTACCGATCAATAATTTCCCTTTATAATAATTGATAAACAGGTTTCGTACTTCCAGCATCGGTAGTCCTGTGCCTAGTTTCTGCCAGTCGGACATACTATTATTCCTATAGAAAACACCTGATCTATTCCCCACATAAACACCGCCACTGGTGCCTCGTTGAAAAATTATTTTTGAAATAGGATCTGAACCAATCGTATTTGTAGTGAGGTTAGTATAAGTAGCACCGCCATCTGTCGAATGTAATACTTTGCAGGTGCTCTGCACTCCCGAATAAGTTACCCATATCTCATTAGGATTCGCATCGCTCACTGCCACATCACTGATGTTCCTTACACCAGTGCCGGTTACTGATGTATTGGGCGTTATTTCTGTCCAGGTTACGCCACCGTCGGCAGTTTTCCATAAATGGTTATTGGAAGGGGAAACGATACAATAAATGCGATTGGTATCACTCATACAGATTTTCTCGCTCATTAACCTGTCGGTGAAAGTATACACCACCTTGCTGATAGTAAGGCCATTGTCGTCGCTTCTGATCAGGGATTTCTTCCAGGTTTCTTTGGTGCTGGCAGAAACAGCATCCGGGTAGTCACCTTTAGTGTGGCTTACCATCGTATTAAACAGATTGGGATGATATGACAGATTATTGTACCAGTCTTCCCTGCCAGGATCCACCTGGGAAGGAGCGTCTGTAAATGTCCCGATCCCTGTTCTTGTTACACAAGTAGCACCATATCCCCTGGTAATCACATGAATACTGTCGAGCGGGTTCACATCAGTATTTTGCTGATCGGCTCCCCATACAGTGTACCAGCCTCCGTTCCCGGCATAGTCGCGAATAGTGAGAGGGCCGTGGTTACAGCCAGCAGCCATAATATCAGACTTAAAGGAAGCACCAAAACCCCAGAGTTCAATATTTGAAATACCGGCAGAAACATTATAAAAAGTGGCGCCTTTGTCGTTTGATATAACGGTTTCTCCATCATTTCCCACCATCACTTTACCATTGACAATATGAATTGACCTGATGTCGTAGTGCATCGCGTTGGAAGTAGCAAAAGTTTGCCCGTTATCTGTTGAATAATGAACATTATATTCGCCATAGGTACCATAAACGATATTATTGGAATTACTGATATCCATGGCTATGGCATCACATCCTGAATTATTGACCATATTTTTCCGCAGGAGCGTTACAGCTTTCGTGTTCACATCCGTTTGATACAACTGCATATAGGAATAACCGCAGTTTAAAAAAGCAAAAACAGCAGATGGTTTATCTGTTGCTGTCGCAATTTTTATGAATTTTAAGTCTTGCTTCGGAATGTCTGATGGAATAGTAATATTTGCCAACACAGTAAAGGTCGCACCCTTGTCTGTGGATGCATAAATGGTAGCTGTGGAGCTACCCAATGCTGCATCTATAAAGAAAACATATCTTTGGTCGTTATTGCTCCATTCAAGGATCCCACCGGTACTATTGACATAGCCATCTGCATTAATGTTATTCAGGGAAGATAAAACGGAAGTCCATGTGGTACCTCCATTCGTTGACCGGTATACTGAATTTCCCCAACGAGCCACAACAATATTGGGATCGGCAGGAGACACTGCAACATCGATTCCCTGGCCTGAAGAATAAGCAGAACTATTAAGTCCGGTCACAGCCCAGGTATAACCTCCGTCAGTGGACTTGATGACTGCAGATTTTGAAATGGCATATACGATATTTGTATTGGCGGGGCAAACAACGATATCAAAATAATCGTTATCGGGCATGTTGCTGTCTACAAGATGCCATACAATTCCTCCATTGGATGATACCCAAAGGCCACCGGTCTGAAAACTGATGAACATTTTTTGCAGGTTGGTCGGGTCCATCCGTACACAATAGGAGTATCCTCCTCTTGTAGATGCAGCACCACCTGGTAATGTTTGATTACGCGGACCGATCATACGCCAGTCTCCCGCCATCGTGTCCGTAACATTGGAGGTTGGGGCAATACCTGCGCGAAGGCGTTGGTAGTCAAAAGCAGGAGGCGCCTGTACTCTTCCCTTACTATCCAGGTAATAAATATTTTTCCTGAACCACTCTTCTCCCGTTTCCCTGGGGCCCTCCACCTGCGGATGCCGCTTCATGTACCGGTCAAATTGTTTCCGGATACTGAAATAGTCGGCATGTGGCTTTTGCATTAATTTATACCATTGGGATTTTTTAAATTCCTGGTCATGTTGCTCATTTTCTTCGGTTTCATGATTAGTCTGAACCGTTCCCTGAGAATGGGCAAATTGAAATACTCCCAGGCATAGTGCTGTAAGGATAAAATTTTTGATCATAAGGGTACAAATTCATAAGGTTGTGGAAATAGATTGGTTGATAAACACCAGCCTTAAACCGGCATAAGCGTAATGGCTAAGCTAACAGGGTCTTGTTGATGCGATGCAAACAATATACTTTCAAAAAGGGGTCAGTCCTAAGAAAGCAAGCTTACATCGTTCATTGTAAATTCTTTGTGTGCAGTCGAGTTGGTCATAGTTTTAGTTGCATTTAGGTAAATAGTCACTGTTTTGTGCTCCGATACAAAATATTAATACTGATAAACTGAGATAGAGAATGAACAGACGAGAGGGGCTTATCAACACTTTCTTTTGCAATGATTTAATATCGCGTTGTAGATTGGGAAATCAAAGCCTGACACACCTTTTAAGGAATATCAGTGGATTAAGGGATAATGGATTCGATCGTATCAGATTCCCTACTGGAAAATAATAATTTTTTTCCTATTCTTATTCGATTCCTGCATATTTTTTTGATAGCATAGGCACATAATGGGGCTAAGCAATTATTCTGCAGATATATAACATAGTACACTACTGCTGGTTCTGTATTTCCCATAACAGCAACCGGTGCGAACATATCAGGGTATCTGAGGCTTAGATAAAAAGCATATCGATGTAGTGTATTAATGATATCTCCTGTATTAGCAGTGGGGGTAGTGCGCAGGCTGGCCATCAACATATGTGATACATGATGTTGACGCAGATTTTCTAACAATTGGGGGATCGAATAGATGACAATTTCCCGGTGGCTATTATTTTGATAATCTGATCCTTTTGCTGTAAAACCGGCTAACTGCACACTTTCCCTCTCCCATGAAAGTTTGAAATATTTTCTCTACATTCACTCAAACCTCTCCCTATGCGTTTAAAGTTGCTGACTTTATCGATCCTGTTATTCATAACCACCGAAAAAGCACACCCCCAATCCCCCATTCCGCCAGCCAAAGAAAAAGTCTTGCTGCAGATGGACTTCGACGATCCCGCTAATCCAATGGTGCCCAATATCATTCATGGTGATACTGCCTCCGCCGTCGTGCAGAACGGGTACTATGTCCTGGATGCCCAAAAGGCCAACCGCTTCTGGGCGCCGAGATTGAGTACACCTGCCGAATACGTGCCCACCTGCAACATCCTGGAAATGAAAATGAAGGTAGTTGCAGATTCTCCCCAGGCCAAATACGGGATCTTGTGGAATTCCGTCCAAAAGACACCCGGGATCTTCAATGAATTTGACTTTTGGGTCTATTCAACAGGTCAATATATCATATTTGCAAAGGCGAATGACTCCGCCTATAAGGTCTCTGAATTTACAGAATGCCCTTGTATAAATAAGGGAACTTCGGCATATAACACTTTACGCATCGAAGAAATACATAGCGGGGAGTTTCGATTTTTCATCAATGGTCAAATGGTACGCCAGGCAGTGTTAATGGTTCCCCAATTTACTACCTTTGGATTTTATTCAGATGCTCATACGACATTGTATGTTGACTATGTAAAATTTGCTGCGCGAGCCGATCAGAATAACTAAAACAACATTTACAGGGACAATCTATCCAATACTTCGGATCAATCCGTCCTCCACAACTTTTTGACTTAATCCTCTATTTTACATTTTTCTTCAAATGATCACATAATAGTAGGAAAGTGCGAAAATCTCCCTATGGATATTTCGTATCTAAATATGAGAAACAAATTGAGGTTATATAGAAGGAATTTGGCTAAACGCTCAACTAAAAAACAAAACCCCGCGCCATGCGCGAGGTTTGTAAGTTGTCTGTGATCCCGCTGGGACTATATCAAAGGCTTAATTAGCGCTGCTTTTCGAGGATTTATAAGCTAGTGTATCCGAATTTGTATCCTTCTGGAATAGTTTTCTTTATACCGGAGTGAAAACTCATGCTCAATTTTATACATCAATTATCATTTTTACATTAAAAAATGTTATTGGTGAGTTAACCTTCTTTTATTCACATAACGAAGAGATTTCCTGCACAACTACTTATTAATTTTCACCTGTAAGGACGACGATTGCTATCAAATGCAAAACAATTAAAATGACCAACAAAGCTTATAGAGAATGGCTGGTGGAAATAAAAAACAAGGTAAAACAAGCTCAATTAAAGGCAGTTTCCAATTTCAATATAGTTTTAATAGAACTTTATTGGGAGCTGGGAAAGGAAATTATCTCCAAACAAACTGAATACAAATGGGGAGAGAATTTTCTGGAACAATTGTCTATCGATCTCAAAAAAAGTTTCCCACAGATCAATGGTTTCTCTCGCAGAAATTTGTATACAATCAGACAATGGTATATTTTCTTTTCTCATCAATTTGAATTTGTGCCACAGCCTGTGGCACAATTGCCCTGGTCGTACCAACGACTGTTAATTTCTAAAATTAAAGACCTGGAAACAGTAGTTTTATATGCCAAAGCCACCCATAAAAATGGTTGGTCAAGGAATCAATTAGAAATTAATATTAAACATAATTATCATTTAAGACAAGGAAAGGCTGATCACAATTTCGAATCAACTCTTCCTAAACCACAGTCTGATCTGGCAGCAGAGACTATTAAAGATCCATACCATTTTGATTTTCTTGGATTGGAAGAGAATGCGCAAGAGCGAGAGATTGAACTTGCCCTAACGCAGAAGATTACCCACTTTATGCTGGAGCTGGGAAAGGGTTTTGCCTTTGTTGGCCGTCAATATAAATTAGAAATCAGTGATTCAGATTATTTCCTGGATTTGTTATTTTATCATCTGCACCTACGCTGTTTCGTAGTCATAGAATTAAAAGCAGGAAAATTTCTACCTGAATATGCAGGCAAATTGAACTTTTATCTTTCTGCGGTAGATAGTAAATTAAAACACATAACCGATAGCCCATCTATCGGAATAATATTATGCCGATTAAAAGATAAAATAGAAGTGGAATATGCGCTTCGCGATTTAAATAAACCTATTGGCATTAGTTCTTTTGAGTTATCAGAAATAATCCCTGATGACCTTAAAACTCAACTCCCCACAATTGAAGAAATGGAAAGGGAATTAATGGACAAGTAAGGTATTTTTCCTTATTTGAGACCAAGTAATATTCTTTGCTGATATGACTTTACCAGAAAAAGGGATACATTAGACGAGAATTATTTACTGTATCCTTTTTTGTATCCTTTCAGATTCGTTTGATATGGTTTACCTTTCTAAGGTAAAGCAAAAAGCCGCATAAATCCTACGATTCAAACGGCTTTAATTTTCTTTGATAATCTTGTGGTGATCCCGCTGGGACTCGAACCCAGGACCCATACATTAAAAGTGTATTGCTCTACCAACTGAGCTACGGAATCCTTTACTGTATTGCTGTTTAGCGGGTGCAAAAATAGGAATTAAATTATCACTTCCAAATTTTTTTCAAAAAAACACCCGTCTAAACGTCAGGCATATACGTTATTCATCCATACCGCCACTATCATCGCCGCCAGCGGTCTTACTGCTGGAAGCCACCATGGTATTGATATTGGCGACTTCTTCCTTAGTGAAGTAACGCCACTTTCCGGGAGCTAGATCTTTCAGTGTCATATTCATGATACGCACTCGTTTGAGTGTCTCCACATTATATCCGAGCACTTCGCACATACGGCGGATCTGTCGGTTGAGGCCCTGGGTAAGGATGATACGGAAACGGTTAGGACCTTCCTGCTGTACAAAACATTTCTGTGTAACGGTACCTAGGATCTTCACACCGTTGCGCATCGCCTTCACAAACTCCAGGGTAATAGGTTGGTCTACCGTTACGATATATTCTTTTTCGTGCTGGTTGCCGGCACGCAGGATTTTGTTGACGATATCGCCATCGTTGGTAAGGAAGATCAGTCCTTCCGAACGCTTGTCCAGCCGGCCGATGGGGAATATGCGGGATGGAAAGTTAACGTAGTCGATGATATTGGTTTTGTCTTTCAGGTCGGTGGTACAAGTGATACCTTTGGGCTTGTTGAGTGCGATGTACACAGAAGTTTTCTTTTTCTTCAGTGGCTCCCCGTCTACCTCTACCACGTCGCCGGCCTTTACCCTGTTACCTTTGGAGGCGATGTTATCATTGATGGTCACACGGCCCTGTTCAATGTATTTGTCTGCCTCTCTCCTGCTGCAGAAGCCGGTTTCGCTGATATATTTATTAATACTGATATCCATAAAGATGCTTAAAATGGAACGCAAATTACTTAAAACGATCCAGAATTACTTCCACACTCCATTCGCTGCCGCTGCCAATATGATAGGTTTCGGCCAGGGAGGCCATATTAAGGGCAAATGACAACTGCATCAGACTGTTCAGGTATGCGAGGGGTTTACCTTCGGGAACGGCTCCGAAAGTCTCGCTGTAGGGCGCTTTCAGGGTGGCTATTTTTTTATGTTGATGATAGAAGGTGACTTCCAGGATGTCACCGTACTTTGGATGCAGCTGTTCCAGCAGCGATGCGTTGATGTTGGTCCATACGTTTCCGTATTGGATATCGAGGATGGGAATATTGCCTTTCAGCACTTTCCCTTCCAGAGTGGCCTGCTGGTAGGGCAGCGTCACCACCTGTGCGGGCAATGCAGGCCCTACCTGTTCAAAGGTGATAGTACCTGCTGCCAGGCGGGCGGCGGTGTAGGCGTATACATCACGTCCATGGAAGGTGTAGGACTGACCGGAGCCTTTGCGCCGGTTGACGGCTTCGTCTATCTCCCTCACTTCAGCAATCCCTTCGGAGGCAGCCACCAGCGTGAGAGTGCCGTTATCCGGCGTGACAATAAAATGCCCTTTGCGTGTTTTCAGTACAACCGACTTGCGGCTGGTGCCTACACCAGGGTCTACCACAGAAACAAACACCGTCCCTTCCGGCCAGTAAGGTACCGTCTGTTCCAGCCGGAATGCGGCCTCCCAGATATTATAAGCCGGTATTTCATGGGTGAGGTCATACAGCTTCAGATCGGTGGACACGGTGTTCGCTACGCCTTTCATAGCAGATACGGCTCCGTCTTTTAATCCGAAGTCGGATTGAAAAACGACAATTTTATTTTGGGCCTTCAACGAATGGACCACCAGCAGCATACCCAGTGTTATCCAATAAGCGATAAATTTTTTCATCGTTATATATAGTTAGAATATAACGAATTTAACTGCTTTATCAACACAGCGCGCCTCTTCACGGAAAAATGAAATAACGTAAATTTAGATTGGAAGAAACAATCAACCGAAAAACCTCAATTCATAACGATGAGTAAAACAACACGCGACTACAACACTATCAGTCCCTCTGCCAGAAGCCTGCTGCTGATGAAAGGCCTGACAGACATCCCCTATGCCCGTGAAGCTGCCCAACTGATGATGGCCCCGGAACCGTACATCCCTGACTACAGCCGCACTGAGCCTGGCTTCTGGGCACGGGTGGTACATTTCGAAAACCGCTACCACAGCATCGATCAGCTACTGAATGGCCTCCCCGTGAAGAATATCCTGGAACTCTCTTCCGGGTTCTCTTTCCGCGGACTGGCTGTCACCCGGCAGCAGGATGTGCATTATATTGACACCGACCTACCTGATCTGATTGTTACCAAACAACGCTTTACCCAGGCGCTGCTGGAAAACCATCCGCCACTGACCGGCCAACTGGAAACACTGCCGTTGAATGCACTTGACGAACAGCAGTTCAGCGCTGTCATCAGCCGCTTTGCCCCCGGCCCCGTGGCGGTTGTCAACGAAGGACTGCTGATGTACCTCGACAATCAGGAAAAAACAGCACTGTGCAACATGATCCGGGGTGTGCTCGAAAAACGGGGCGGGTACTGGATTACAGCAGATGTGTATATCAAAAGGGACCGCGCCCTGGAAGCATTCCTGCCCGCCAACGATCAGCTGCACAACTTCTTTGAACAACATCATATTCACGACAACATGTTCGACAGCTTTGAGGCGGCGGCCGCATTCTTTGAAGAAGCCGGCTTTGTTATTGATCAGGAAGCACAGATTGATTATACCCGTCTCACCGCTTTCGATCATCTGCTTAAAAACACCTCCCCGGAAATACTGGGCAGAATGAGGCAGGGAGGCCGGACACAAACCACCTGGCGACTTAAACTTCCTTAAAAAAACCTAAATGATGGAAAAACATTTTAAGGTAGGCGATCACGTTACCTGGAATTCGGAAGCCGGCAGGGTCACCGGTACTATCATCCGCATACATACTTCCGACTTTCAGTACAAAGGATACACCCATCATGCGTCCCGTGAAGACCCGCAATATGAAATCAAAAGTGATAAAACCGACCATATCGCAGCCCATAAGGGCCAGGCCCTGAAGAAGCTGTAAGGCCGGTACTTTCATAAAGAACAAGTCACTTTCATGGAGGAAAGGGATAGTGAGCCTTCAGACACAATCTTCCATCTTTGTGGTGTCAATAAAAACATCCACATGAAAGCGATTAATATCAAGGCTTACGGCACCCCCGAAGTACTGGAGGTGACCGAACAGGAAATGCCCGTGCCTGCACCAGATGAAGTACTGGTGAAAGTAAAGGCTATCGGCATCAATTATGCAGACCTGCTTATCCGCAAAGGCATATATCCTATGATCCCACAGTTTCCGGCCATTATGCCCGGGGAGATAAGCGGAGAAGTAATACAAACCGGCAGTGCAGTATCCCACCTGCAGCCAGGTCAGCAGGTTACCGGATACGCTCCCGGCGGATATGCAGCCTATGCAGCTGTTCCCGCCGCAGGGCTCACTGTGCTGCCCCACGGTCTGGAACCATCCAGGGGCCTGCTCTCTCAGGCACTCACCGCGCAACATCTCCTGGAACAGGCAAGCGGGTATCAGTCAGTGGTGATCACGGCAGCAGGCGGCGGCGTAGGCTCCAATGCCGTACAGCTGGCCAGGATCAGAGGCGTAAAACAGATCATTGCCATCACAGGTAGCACCCATAAACATGACTACGTACGCTCCCTTGGCGCCACACATACCCTCAGCACTGAAGATCCATCCTGGCTTCAGCAACTCACTGCCATTACCGGCCACGGTGCCGATCTGATCCTCGACGCCACCGGCGGCGATACGACCTCCGCACTGGTACAGGCCCTCGCCGTCAACGGGACGCTGATCGTATATGGCAGCACTTCCACTCAGCCTGCCAACCTGAATCCGCAGGAGCTCATCATGAAATCCGCCAGGGTAATCGGTTCTACCGTATATAATATCCCTCCCGAACAACGGCAGCAATGGCTCGCCTATCTCATCGGACTGACAGAAGCGGGTCAGCTGAAAGGACAGGTCAACTCCTACCCTTTTACCGCTGTAGCCCAGGCCCATCAAGACATTGAGCAACGGCGCACTACAGGCAGAACCATACTGGTGTTTCCCGATTAAAAATTTTTTTCATCCTGCTGACATAAGGTTGTCACCACCCTTCAGTTACCTTTGGATTGTAAACAATATCACACTATCTAAAGACATTACAACTATGGAAAACACCATCGCTACCAACGAAAAGACCATCACCGCCCTCACCAGCAAAGGATTACGGGAACACTGGGAAGGACACCGCCGTCTCACCCGCCGCCTGCTGGAGGCTTTCCCGGAAGAACATTTCTTTAGCTATTCCATCGGCGGTATGCGCCCCGTTGCTGCGCTGGCCATGGAGCTCATTAACATTACCGGCCCTGGTATTCCCGGAGCGGCCACTGGCAACTGGAACCTTGTAGCCAGACACGACCTGCCCAGCACCAAACAGGCGATCCTCGACCTCTGGGACCAGAACACCGCCCTTATCAGCGAATACTGGCCACAGATCACAGAAGAACGATTCCAGGAAGAAGATGTGGCCTTCGGCAACTATCCCGGAACAGTCATCTCTCTCCTGATGTATTTCATCGATAATGAAATACACCACCGTGGTCAGATATATGTCTACTTCCGTGCTCTCGGACTGGAAGCCGCACCTTTCTACGAAAGATAAGTCAGTAGCGGAAACATGCATGCCGAGGACTTCACAGACCACACACCGGTCTGTGAAGTCTTCGGCATTTCAGATATAGAGCTATCCAAAAAGAAGCTGCCGGTAGTCTTCCAACTCGCGGAGCTGCATATTGATCACCCGTGCCGGTGCTTCCGATAACATATTCCCCTATCCCTTTAGCGGATCATAGGGAATAATTTCTCCTTACTGAATAATTATTCCCTTATTGTCCAGGGCTAATGGATGGCGCACTTTTGCATAGTAAAAATGAATCAGCTATGCAAACAAAAACAACCAACAAAGTGACTGTTATCGGTCTGGGTATGATGGGATCTACACTGGCACAACTGCTGCTCGACAGCGGCCATGCCGTTACTATATGGAACCGCAGCAGCAACAAGGCAGCGGCACTTATCGAACAGGGAGCTGTGCTGGCAGCCAGTCCGCAGGAAGCCGTGGCGGCCAGTCCCCTGGTAATCATCTGTGTAATGGGTTATGCGGCCACCATGAATATTCTGGATACACCAGCCGTGGCAGCCGCCCTTGCCGGGAAAACGGTGATACAACTCAGCAGCACCAGTCCCAACGAAGCACAACAAACCGCCGACTGGGCTATTGCACAGAGAGCTATTTATCTGGATGGCGCTATACAAGCGGCTCCCAGCCAGATGGGCCGGCCCGATACGCCTATCTTTTTCTCCGGCGACCAACAAGCCTTTGAAAAATATAACGACACCCTTCGTGTATTTGGCGGAGGTCTTACTTACCTGGGACCTAAGGCCAGCCAGGCTTCTGCAGTAGACCTGGCCACCCTCTCCTATATCTATGGCTCCGTGCTGGGATTCTTCCACGGCGCCCATATCATGGAAGCCGCCGGTCTTTCTGTGGACGATTACAGCACGCTGGTAGCGGGCATCACGCCTTCTTTCGGGGATTTCCTGCAACATGAAGGCAAAATGATACATCGTAATGACTTTTCTATTTCCGAAAGTCCGCTCAGTATTTCTATTGAAGCCGTAGGACGTATCCTGCAACAGGCCAGGGAAGCCGGTATCAACGACAGCTTCCCCCAATATGCCAACAATATGATGCAGCAGGGAGCTGCCGCCGGTTATGCAGGGGAAGAACTGGCAGCACTGATCAAAGTACTGCGCCAGTAATAAAAAAACCGTGTGCGTCCCTAAGTGAGGATGCACACGATTTTACGTATAGCCTTGACAGTGATAAGCCTACAGCTCCATTTCCAGCTTCACCAGATGCAACCCTGCCAATGGTCCACCGGGGAAATGCTGCATCACACCACCCTGCACCAGTCCGCCCAGGTCAACGCCGGCAAGCCCCATTTTGTCGAGTAACTGACCGGTGACTACTTTGGCATCCTGGTCATCTCCCGAAAAAAATATGACCCGCTTACCTTCCTGAGAAGCAGGCGTAGCACTGATCAACGCAGGAGGCAGGGTATTGAATATTTTCACCACTGCGGCTCCCGGTACATGAGCAGCCACGATTTCACTGGAAGTTTTACCGCCCAGGTCGGGGATAATAAATTCAGGGAGGATTACGGGATTGAGCGTATCCAGCACAATTTTGCCGCGGAGGTCCGGCAGTCCGGCCGTAGCCGCCTCCAGGTACTGCCATTGTACAGACAGCAAGATAATATCAGCAGTGGCAGCGGTGTGCCGGTCGGTAGCCGTTATGCCCGGATGTGAAGCTGCAAACTCCTGTAAGGAAGCCGGTCCCCGGCTGTTGCCGATCATCACTTCATAACCAGCTGCTGCAGCCGCTTTTGCAAAAGCCTGCCCAATGGCACCGGCTCCGATAACACCTATCTTCATACTTTTCATGGATAATTGATTAAAACAATACCGCAAAATTAGGAAGAGTGTGAGGTGGTGACCAATGATAAATGATAGGAAAAAACCTTGACAAATATCAAGACTTATGGCGGTTTTGAGTGGCACGGACACGGCTCAACGTTTCCGGCGTTACGCCCAGGTAGGAAGCAATCATATGTAGCGGCACCCGGTTCAACAGGCCGGGATATTTTTCCATAAACTGCCGGTAACGTTCTTCCGCACCCATACTGATAGCCGCCTGTATGCGGTCGTTGGCCGCCATCAGGCTCCGGTGGATGAGGGTTTCCGCCATCTTCTTCAGCTCCGGTATCTGTTGTTGCAGTCGTTCAAAATCTTCTCCCGTAAACATCACCACAGTAGTATCTTCCATCGCATCAATATTAATAGTGGCTGGAAGTCCTGACATCAGGCTTTGCCGGTCACCCGCCCACCAGTTTTCGGGTGAGAACCGCATGATACGTTCGATCCCCTTGTCATCAATAAAATAGGCTTTCAAACATCCCTTACATACAAAAGCATAGTGCTTCCATACTTCTCCCTGATGCAACAGAAACCGGCGCCGCCTCAGCAGCCTGACTGTGCTGCAGGATCTGATCAGGGCAATATCTTCCGGGGTGAAGGTACCTTTGTTTTGCAGGTATGTGGTGAATACGTCGAACATGATGCTGAATAAGAACCTCCAAATGTAAAGTTGATTTTACAAACAGCCAAGTATGCCGTACCTTTCAAGCGGAAAACCTACTGTATGCATACCCTTCCGGACATCCGGCAGCTGTTCAGGCCAGTACAGCCTGCAATAGATCAGGAGCAGGTCAGCTACCAGGAACAGCCACCTTCACTCCTGCTGTCAAAATATATTTACTGCTACTGGCAACTAAGCTCCTGTGGCCCGCTGGCTACTCCTTTCACCTATCGTGTGGTAGCAGATGGCTGCATAGATCTGTTTTTTAATACAGATACACCGGAAGATTTTTATATCATGGGATTTTCCACCACTTATACGGAGTTCCCGCTGGACAACCCTTTCAACTATATCGGTATTCGTTTTCTGCCTGCAGCCTTTCCTTTGCTATTTCGTATCGATGCAGCCGAACTGACCAACCGGTTTGAAGCGTTAAAAACCGTAGCACCGGCTTTATCAAAAGGGCTGACACAACAGGTACAGACCCATCAGCAGCTTTCCTCGCTGCAGCCATTGCTGGATAACTATTTCGGAGCTATACTATCCCAAACGTTTCATGAAGCAGACAGTCGTTTTTTTGATGCACTGGACCTGATCCTGAAAGCCCATGGTACCCTCAATCTCAATACCGATCTGCATACCGGTATCAGCCCCCGGCAGCTGCGGCGTCTGTTTGATTTTTATATCGGCAGCTCACCAAAGACTTTCAGTAAAGTAGTACGGTTCCAGCATATTCTGCATGCCAAACCTTCTGCGCGGAGTCTTCGGGAAAACAAATTTTTTTATGATGCCGGCTATTACGACCAGGCCCATTTCATCAAAGAATTTAAAACCATGTACGGCCTCACACCCACCATCGCACTCCGGTAAAGTTTGTCCGTTTTTTACAATACCAGCCAACGGGATTCCCGCAATTTTGTATCATCAACAAAAATGAACAAGATGAAATTAAACGCCGGTATCATTACCCACAAGATTAAAGAAAGCAAAGATTTTTATACACAGGTGCTGGACTTTGGTGTCACCTTCGAAAATGATTTTTACCTGCTGATGCATACCCCCGGCCATGAAGCAGCGCTTAGTTTCCTACTGCCGGAACACGCGTCACAACAACCGCTGTTCCAGCCAGCCTTTCAGGGAAAAGGTGTTTATCTCACCATTGAAGTGGAAGATGTAAAAAGTGTATATGAAACAATTCAGAAAAAGGGAGTACCGATCAAAATTGCATTGAGGGAAGAACCCTGGGGCGACCATCATTTTGCGATAGAAGATCCTAATGGTGTAGGTATCGACATCGTTCAGTATACCGCACCAGAAAACTGAATCAATTTTTTGGTACATTTAGCAGGACTGTAAAAACCTATGTCAATGCAACGTTTTATCCTCCTGCTCCACGTAATTATCTTGTATAGTCAACTGCCACTGAAAGCACAACAAACAGAAAAAGGATATTTCAACCCGAAAGATTCAGGCAATTGCTACCTGGCCATTCCTCCGCTTTCAGGAAAAATAAAGGGAACACTCGTGCTGTTTGCCGGTTTCACCGGCATGCTGTGGGTAAGTACCAGCTGGATACTACCCGCATTGCATTCGCCGGCTTTGGCATTCCGGGCAATCTAATTATCCGGTATGCAGAACTGTGCTTCGAAAAACCTGCACAATTTCCGGTACGCCCCAGGGCGGTGATCGGTGTGGACTGCAACCTGGACCTGCCCGAACTCTGGCGCTGGAGCGAACGACAGGCACAACAAAATTTTAACCAGGAAGATGTGGAGACAGGGAAATTTTTGCTGGGAATGCTGAAGGAGCAGCTAGGCTCCCCAACAGACAATCCCACTGCCTATGCGGCCGTTACACCCTACCAGCGCGCCATCAAAACCATCGGCCATGAACAATACCTGAAAAATGTGCCGGTGAGATTGTATTACGATACAGACATAGAATGGCGCATCACCAATAACCGCCAGGCTTATGATGACACCAACCTTCCTGAAGGTTCCGATTTTATTTGCCGCTTACGAGCCTTAGGCAATGCCGATGCAGCATTCGTCAGCGCCAAACATCCGGGTTACAAGAGTAATGGCATCAGAACGGTGACTACCTTATCTATTGTAGACGAAATTGACTGTATCAGATGGCTCAAAGAGAAGATGAATATTTTTGATGCCGCCACCTGGGTGCCGCCATACACTTTATCTGTCCCCGATAAATGGGGTACAGAACGTTTTGACTTTCCGGTGGAATTTGCACCTGGTATACCCTACAAAGGAGTGGAAGACCTGCGTTTTGCCCCGGGATGGGGAGAGACAAGCAGCCCCGAACACTGGAGCTACACCTTCCTCTGGTGGCTGGAAGGACAGCCAGTCATCAACGCAGCCAGTATCCGGCAACACCTTACGGAATACTACAACGGACTTGTAGGCAGAAATATCATCAGCAGAAAAATACCCGGGGATAAACTGGTGCCGCTCAAAGTGCAGATTACATCCACCCAAACCCAGCCCAATGATATAGCGACCTACACAGGCACTGTACATATGCTCAATTATATGGCCCAGACGCCCATCACACTGAACAGCATTATACATGTGCGGTATTGCAACACACAACAGCGCACTGCCGCATTCTTTGAAATATCACCCAGGCCTTACACAGATACTATTTGGCAAACCATGAACGGACTCTGGACGGGCTTCTCCTGCGGGAAATAAATTTTGTCGTTTTTTTCCAAAATCAGCCATCATCCACCTCCTACTTTTGTATAAAAAACAATATGGAAAAAAGATGGCACTTAAGCCTGGCCCTGCTCCTGTTGCTTTTCACCAGTACCAAAGCTCAAACAGTAAAAACGATTACAATGGCACTTCCCGCACAAACATTAAGCATTACTGTACTTCGTCCGGCAAACGACGTGTATACGTACCTGTCAGCGCCTGCTAATTTTTCCGAATGGGCTGCCGGCCTCTGTAAATCAATAACCCCTTCGGCACAGCCAGACACCTGGAACATTGTCATGGCCAATGGTAACAATGCCACGGTACGTTTTACACCATACAACGCATTCCGTGTTCTGGACCACTACGTATATCCTCCATCCGGACAGGAAGTGTATATGCCTATGCGGGTACTGGACAACGGCAACTCCAGTGAGATTCTGCTCACCGTCTACCGCCAGCCGGACATGACCGATGAGGTGTATGCATCAGATCTGAAGACTGTAAAACGGGACCTTGAAAAGCTCAAGACGGTATTGGAACAAAAAACACAATAACAGCCAACGGCGCTCTTCACGGGGCGCCGTTTTTATAATCCGTAAGTCATATAAAACGCTACTTCGCCGGGACAGGACACCGGATCATACAGCTTGAGGTGAACACCCGAAACCGAGAATCCATGCTTTTTATAAAATGTCACTGCCGGTACATTGGTGTTCTGCGTTTCCAGCTCCAGCAGCCTTACGCGCAGTTTTGCGGCATGTTGTATGATCGCCTGCATCAATCTGGAGCCAATCCCTTTTCGTCTTCCGGTGGCGGCTACCGTTAACTGTGCAATGTAGAGCGTATTGTTCCATTGCCGCTCTTCCCCGATGATGAAGCCCAACAATCCTCCTTCTTCATAGGCTGCAAAAGAATGTCCCTGCGCCAGCACTTCATTCAGTTCATCCAGCTCCTCATCGCTGGTATGCCAGGTTTTATGGACAGGCTTGTCCAATGTTGTCAACCGGAAATCAAAAACAATATGTTCATTGTCAGGCTGCGGCACAGGTATATACGCCAGTTCAGAGGTATAACCATTACGCCCCAACGATCGTATATCCGTAATGGTGAGGTTTTTAAGTGGTGAGATAGTAAGCATGAAAAGTCCTTTCCGTTTTCCTGAAAATTACATCATCCACTGCAAAAAAGAGTGATGAATAATTATTATAACTAAATTTTTAGTTTTAAAACTAAATAGTTAGTTTTATGATAAATCTCTCAGCTATGCGAAAAATCTTAGGGACCATCGGCCTGGTATTATTATGCATGATAACCCGGGCACAGGGCATAGACAGGAACAAAGTAATGGAATACCTCCAGGACCAGCAGTACGAAGAAGCTATTGCTTACCTGCAACCGGCGGTTAACAGTCAATCGCCGCGGGAAATGGCTTTGCTGGCCTATACCTACTATCAGTCCGGCAAGCTCGCCGATGCTGCCGCTACCTACGAAAAAGTATTACAGCTGGACAGTAATCACATACCGGCACTGCAGTACCTGGCCTCCATCCGTTCGCAGCAGGAACAATTTCCGCTGGCACTCACGCTGTATCAACGAATCACCCGGCTGCGGCCTAACAGCGCCCCGGCATGGAAACAGCTGAGTTTTACTGCATTCCTGGCACAGCAACCGGATTCCGGATTTACCTGGCTGTGCAAAGCCTATCTATTGAACCCGGCAGACCCCAAAGTGGTGTCCCGCCTCGCCGAAGAATGGATAGATAAAAAAGCCTATCCACAGGCCGACTCCATCGTTAAAGCCTTTCTGATAAGAGACTCCACACAGTCTACCGTACTGATGACTGCTGCCAAAACAGCTTATCTTGTGAAAGACTACCGGCGCACGGTTTCTATCGGAGAAAAGTTACAGGGCCTTAATATCGTTTCTCCCAATACGTTTATCTATGTGATAGCAGCCAGTTA
Organism: Chitinophaga sp. HK235; assembly: GCF_018255755.1. Lineage (NCBI taxonomy): Bacteria > Pseudomonadati > Bacteroidota > Chitinophagia > Chitinophagales > Chitinophagaceae > Chitinophaga > Chitinophaga sp. HK235. The sequence goes on from NZ_CP073766.1 coordinate 1,536,336, forward strand.
CAATCTGAAAAAATATACAGACTGTATCCGTATTTACGATTATATGCTGAGCGGCAACGCAGCGTCTGAAAACATTACCTATTATGCTGCCCTGGCTCATACCGCCCTCCGCCAGTATAGTGAAAGCAATGAGCTGCTGCAGCGGTGTATCACCATGGCCAAGTCTTCAAGCCTGGAGAATTATTACAACAGCACTTCCGTCAACTATGAGGGTATGCGTCAGTACAAGCCTGCACTGGCAGCGCTGGACACGTCGTGGTACCTATCGCACAAGCCTTTGCGCCAGTACAGCATGGGACGCATATACGAAACCGGGTTAAAAAATGACGCCGCTGCGATGAAGTATTACAAGCGTTATCTGCAGCTGTACAAACCCGGCTCAACGGATGAAGATGAGATCTATCGTTATCTACGGGACAGAGTGAAGGTTAAGACCCTGCCGGCTTTAATATCCGTTCATCAGAAGGATCAGCAAACAGCCAAACAACAACCTTAGGAATCAGTGGTTCAGCATACTGCCGCGTGCGGCCAGCGTAGCGTCTATCTTCACTTTCAGGTAACTGGTGTACATGACCATGGCGTGTTGTGCGCCCAGCTGATAGAAGTAGTCGGTTAGTGTATTATTCCGGTATCTGGGGTCCAGCGCTGCGCCAAAAACAATATAGTTCCGTTCCTGCCTGGTATACCCGTAGGCATACAGGATGCCCGCCAACAGTACATAAGCGTCCCACAGGCTTACCTCCAGACCTTCGTAGGTAACGATGATTTTATCGGAAGCCGGACTGGGCACATATAGTCTTGAAGCATTTATCAGACCGGATACAATCGGGCATTTCGGTATCACATCCTGTACATTTTCGAAATGCCAGGCCTCCGTGATTTTATTGTCCAGGTCGGTAGCAAAGCCGCTGTCGCCTGCGGCCGGGGCTGCAAAGGTAAACAGGTTGGTATTGTTGTAGTTAATACCTTCCTGTTTCAGCGCTGCAACGAAATAAGATGCATAAACATTGGCAGTGTTGCCTCCCAGACTATGCCCTGTGATGATTACTTTTTTATTTTTGGAAACAGCCTCGGTCTTCAGGAAATTGAAAATACGGGGAGAGCCCGGCCTGAGTCTGTCCTGCATTTCAGCCACATTGTTAAAAGCCCTGCTGGCTCCGGCACTGATCCTGGCAGCACCGCTGCTGGTATAATGCCAGGTAACCGTGGAGAGCACGTCCAGATCTTCCAGTATCCAGTTGGCAAAGGCATCCCAATCCTTGAAAATATCAATAGGTGACAATGAGCCCCTGATGGCCAGCCCATAAAACTCCCCGCTAGGATCAGACGCAATAAAGGCAAAGTTGCCGTCGGTCGTTTCAATACCTTCCCATAACAAGGTCCACCCCGGAAGATAGGTATTCAGATCAGCTCTTACATTTTGACTGTAGGAGATGGCAGACAGCAACACCGCTGTTTTGGCCAACGCTGGCACGGCTTCCACGGCAGAAAGGGTTTCTTGTAATTCCATGACTTTCGGGGTTTAGAGGTGATAAAATCCGGAGATAAAAAGATGGGGGCGTCTGGAGCTTTGTATAATCAGGATTTCATGGCCGGCATCTCCGCTCAACTAATTTACCAAGAATATACCGGAATAAAAAACGTTGCGGAACCTTTAGCAGCCTTTATTAACAGGCACTGCGGGCATTTGCAGTATGCTGATAAAATTATGAAGACTACTGTATCACCTGCTGCAATGCCAGAACAAACTCATTCCGCTCTACAGGGCTGATCACCAGCTTTTTTTTGTTTTTCAGGATGATCATCACCATACTGGTCCTATCGGTACACCACATTTCATAAGCACCCTGCTGCTGTGACGCAAAATATCCCAGATACCCAAACAGGCCTCCGGAACCAAAGGAGCGTATGCTACCCTTCAGCTCATCCGCCGCCAATGGGAAAACCTCCGCTATATCTGCCAATAAAACCCTCTTACGGGACAATGGGCGTATGATAATGAGTGCATCTGCCGTCAGTTCATATGCCAGCGGCTTTACCGACCAGGTAACGGTTACAATAACCACCAATATCAGTGCCGGCACAATAGAAGCCACTGCTCCTTCCCGCCCGGTAAAAACAGAAACCGTCAACAATACCAGACAAACTCCAATCAGTAAACTGGTAATAATTCTGGAAGTAGTATCCAATCGGGTTGAATATTTCATAGCAACAATATGTACAAGACAATTTACGCTAATTGCACCAATAACCGGCGAAGAAGCCGGGATCAGCCATGTTTACGTCTACCAACCCCGGCTATACGGCAACGAAATTTATGGAAGCGTGAAATGTTCCATGAAAGCTTTTGCAAAAGCAGAGGCAAAAAGATCTTTGTTGAGATTATTACGGAAGGGATTAAACATAGGCAGTATTTTCATGACATGATAAAAAGGGCGGCTCAGATCCTGAGAATTAGCCAGTATAATAAAAGTGAGATCTTTCTGCGGTATCCTGACAAACAGGGCCGAATAACCGGTCCACCAGCCAGTATGCCATATCACCTGTACACCTTTGTAGTCTTTAATAAACCAGCCCAGGCCATATTGAATGGTTTTTCCTTTCACCGTTACAAAAGGTGTAAACACTTTTTTCCAGGTGGCTGAATCCAGGAAACGTTTTTCATCTATAGCCCTGGCATAGACAGCCAAATCGGCCACACTGCTTTCCATACCGGCAGCCGGTCCGAAGCCATAGGAGAATTTCACCGGCACCAGTTTTTTATACTGCCAGTCGTAAGGTTTGGCCACCAGCCGCATAAAGGAATCACGGCTGTATCCTGTAAGCCGGAAGCTGGCACTGTCATCTGTACTGGGGACCGTTCTTGCTAACCCTAAGGGCTGTACGATATTTTGCAGCAGCAGCTCACCGAAGCTATGTCCGGAAGCTTTTTCAATAACCTTCCCCAGCTGGTTGTACCAGCCTCCATTATAGCGGAAAGTGTAACCAGGCTTAAACGCGTTGAAGGAGTTCCCCATGGCGGTATGGGTCAGCAGGTGTTTGATCCGGATTCTTTCATCGCTGCCCCAGCGGGCTCCCAGATTGATACCATACCGGGCAATGGGGTCATCCAGATGGATACGGCCGGCTTCTACCTGCTGCATCAGAATAACAGCGCCGAAGGTTTTGGTGACGGAAGCGATCTGATATACTGTATTTTCATCCGGCGGCAGCTTCCCTTCTACGTCTGCATATCCAAAGCCTTTTTTCCAGACCAGCTGCCCACCATTCACGATACCGGCAGACAAACCCGGAATATGATAACGTCGTCGCAAGGCTTCCAGTCTGTTTTCAAAAGCTGTAATATTGTCAGCGTCCCATACGCTGTCGGTCGCTTTCACGGGAACGGACGTACGAACAATGGCATGCCGGGTTTGGCATCCGGTCAACAAACATCCGGTCATCAACAGAAAAAAAACGAAAAAAGTGATTCTCATGCGGTACTGTTTTTCCCGCAAAATTCCTTTTCCTGTACCTGCCAACCTACTCAAATCCGGATATGAGCACTATTTCAAGTGGCTTCCATGGCTTGTTTCCGGTAAGCTGACGGGGAGAGCCCTGTCATTTGTTTGAACACCCGCTGAAAGGTGGCCAGTGAACTGAAGCCACAGTCATAGGCTACACCGGCAATGGTCCATGCCGCTGCTTCCGGCAGCAGAATCCTTTCTTTAAAGGCTGCTACCCTATAGGAATTGATATACTCGTTGAAGTTTTTTTGCAGACACTGGTTCAACACTGCAGAAATTGTTTTCTGTGGAAGCCCTGTATGCAGGGAGAGGCCGGCCAGGTTGAGCTCAGCGTCCAGATAAAGCCGGTCTTCTTCCATGGCTTTGTTCAGCAAAACAAGTGTTGCCTGGCTCACTGCTTCGTCCGGCGCAGCATTGACTGCTGCCCTTCTGACAGCGGTCGTTTCCTGATAGGTCATGATAAACCCCTGTATCCCCAGCCAGTAGATCATCACCGCCAGGGGCACATACACCGGATACCAGCCGAAAGTGTCCAGCATAAAATCGGTATAACGGGGAAGGACATACGGAATCAGATACACCAGCCAGATCAGCTGAAATACCAGGAACACCCTGGTAAACCGCTGCAGCAACCGGTAACGGGGCAGAGCAGCCACATCAGGCGCTTTCGTCTTTACAGCAACCAGGTAACGCACCGACCACCACAGATAACCCGTCAGCGATATCCAGCGCGGAATATCCGCGTATACATTCCAGGTATCCATAAAAACAGCCCAGGGCCCCGGCTGGTTGCGGATGATACCCATCAGCACTCCACCCACAAAGATGTAGGCTGTCAGCACCGGTACCAGATCAATGATCACCGGAACAAAGTGTATCCGTGACCGTTGGATAATCCGGAAATTGGTATCCAGCGAAGCTTTTATATAAAAATAAATCAGGGGACCAAAGGGCATGGTGATCACCCAGGGAATAAAGCTGGATATAAACTGCAGGAGGCGTGAGTTAAACCAATTTCCATAGGAAGCATATAAATTAAAGGCAGCCAATGACAGGATACCCAGTAAAACCGCCAGCAGCCGGTTGGGCAACCGGTTTCTGCTGCCGGCCCAAAGTAACACACCCGACACCACTCCCTGTACAGCACCTAATAGAATAATTGTCCTGAAAAAATCTGTTACCAGTGACATCACTTATTTGTATAACTGTTTCGTACAAATTATTTCACCAGTGCGGCCAGTGCTTTGATACCCTCTTCCAGCTCTTCCGGGGCCAGGGAGGCGTAGCCCAGGCGCAGCGCATGGAGCGGCGTATCATCAAAAGCATATCTTTCGGTAGGCATAACGGAAACACCTTTTTTCAGCAGCCGTTCCGCCAGTTGTTCCGTATTGACTTTGCGGACAAACTTCACCCAGTAGGCCAGCCCACCTTCCGGTTTGCGGAAAGACACCTGCTTATCAAGATAAGTATGCAGCAACTGGTCCATCCGTTCCCTTCGTTCCCTGTAAATATTAATAGCCCTTTTGGCGTGCCTGTTGATGGCACCTTCTTCCATCAGCTCCGCTACGGCCTGCTCCATGATAGGATCACCCTGACGGTCTACCAGCCTTCTGAGCTGCGCCAGTGCATGGATAAACGCAGGCGGGCCGGTAACATAACCAATCCTTACCGCCGGAGCCACCAGTTTACTCAGTGAGCTGATATAAATAACATTGTCGGCGTTTTCATTGCTGGCCAATGGCAACAGGCTTTTGGCGCTGAAATGAAACTCATGGTCGTAATCATCTTCTATAATGGCAAAACCATAGCGGTTGGAGAGTGCCAGCAGTTTCAGACGGCGTTCCATCTTCATGCTCACAGCCGTTGGAAACTGGTGATGCGGCGTTACATACACTGCCTTCAACGGCGTGGTTTTACAGACCTCTTCCAGCGCTTCCACCACCAAACCTTTTTCATCCACCGGAATATGGACCATCCGGGCACCGGCCCTTACAAATGTTTGCCAGGCAGGCAGATAACCCGGGGATTCTATGGCCACCGCATCACCGGGCTGCAGGAGGGTTTGCGCCGTGAGGTACAGCGCCATCTGGCTTCCGCGGGTGATACAGATGTTTTGTGGATCAGTATTCATACCTCTTTTAAAAGAGAGCATGCTGCTGACTGCCATCCGCAATCTTTCAATGCCCTGCTCATGTCCGTATCCCAGCATACACCAGCGGGCTTTCTGCTGAAAGATCCGTTTGTAGGCTTTTGCCAGTTCCTCCATTGGTGCCAGCCTTACATCAGGCCAGCCATCATTAAACACGATCAGGTTAGAAGCCACTGCATGAGCAATAGGCTGCAGTTCTTCATGATCGTTAAAAACAAAATCATGATGTTTTTGCTGCGCCTTGCCTTTCATGCCGGGCAGTTCATGAGATACGAAGGTGCCGCTTTTATCGGTCGTTGCCAGCCATCCTTCGGCGATCAGGTCTTCGTAGGCCAGCACCACTGTTTTGCGATTGACCCCAATATCAGCCGCCAGTACACGGGTACCCGGCAAAGGTGCGCCGGGCTTAAGCCTCCCTTTTTTTATCTCCGTAATAATACCCTCCGCTATCTGCCGGTATACAGACAGCTCATTGTTAAAATCAAGTGACAGTATTGTCTTCCACGGCCTTAGCATCTGGACCATCTATTTAAGTTAAAACTGGATTACCTAGATCATCCAAAATTAAACAAATTTTGTGTCATCAAATCAGCTGATGAACATTATTTTTTAATCAATTAATTACAGTTATCATGGAAAAGAAAAAACAACATACCGCTTTCTCATCAAAAGATTTTCATCAGACTTTTGCCCGTCCTGTATATGTAAAGCCGGAGAAGCTGCTGCATAAGAATGTAGAGCAGGCCGGCGTACACGATCAGTTCTCCACTGAACGTAAGCACCCTGTATTTTTCGTAGACCTGCCCACCAAAAATGTGAGCATGACCATCGGCGGTTTGCTGCCGGGCCAGTTGACCAACAGACACCGTCATACCTACGAAACCGTATTGTATGTGATTGAAGGAAAAGGTTATACTGAAGTGGAAGATGAAAAAGTAGAATGGCAGGCCGGCGACGCCGTATACATCCCCAGCTGGGCCTGGCACCGTCACCAGAACTTAAGCGACAGCGAACCCGCCAAATACATTGCCTGCGAAAACGCGCCACAGCTGCAGAACCTGGGCGTAGCCCTCAGAGAAGAAGAAGGCAGAGACCTGTAGACAATTACGAATTAAAAATTACGAATGAGGAGCAGGGAGGAATCCTCAAAACAACCTCCCTGCACTCATCTTCAAAAAATCACAACAAACATGAATAACAACAATACTTTCAGCGGCATCATCGCCTATCCCATCACACCATTTGACAAACAGGAACGGGTAGATATTCCGCTATTTAAAAAACTGCTGGAACGCCTGATACAATCCGGCTCGCACGGCATTGCCCCACTGGGAAGTACCGGCGTACTACCTTACCTCAGCGATGAAGAAAAGGAAGCCGTGCTGGAAGCAGCCATACACCAAGTAAAAGGCCGGGTACCTGTACTCGCAGGTGTCTCGAACCTCACCACCGAACGCACCATCTACCATGCAAAATTTGCAGAAAAAGCAGGTGCCGATGCAGTAATGATCATCCCGATGAGCTACTGGAAACTGACCGACGACGAGGTCTTCCGGCACTATGAAAAAACAGCTGCCAGTATATCCATTCCCGTTATGGCATACAACAATCCCGCCACCGGTGGTATAGACATGTCTCCTGCCCTGCTCAAACGTTTGTTGAAAATACCCAACGTAACCATGATCAAAGAGAGCACCGGTGATGTACAACGTATGCACTACCTGCGTCGTGAACTGGGAGAAGAGGTAGCGTTTTACAATGGCTCCAATCCCCTCGCCCTGGCCGCTTTCGCCGCAGGTGCCAGAGGATGGTGCACCGCCGCCCCTAACCTCATCCCCGATCTTAACCATCAGTTGTACGAAGCTGTTTGCAGCAACAACCTCCCCCAAGCCAGCACTGTCTTCTATCAGCAGTTTGAACTGCTCCGCTTTATCGTAGCCAAAGGACTCCCCAAAGCCATACAGGCCGGCCTGAAAATACAGGGCATCGAATCCGGATACCTCAGAAGCCCGCTACAGGAGCTTACTCCGCAAGAATACGCTGAACTGGAAAATATATTATCCCATGGTTCCCAGGGCTGAAGCCCTGGGCTATGATAGAAGCCCAGGGAATACCAAAATCCCAGGGCTTCATTCCAGCCATCAACGCTATTGTAGCCTAGGGGTTAACAAAAAATACAGACTGAAAGAATAACCCGCAGCCTTTGTTTTAATCTATTATAGCCCAGGGCTTCAGCCCTGGGCCCATCGTTTATTTGGTTATTTGATTATTTTTAGCTTCCTTGGCATATAAGACCATATGCAAGATCAGGCTGATATAGAACTGTTACACCGACTCCGGGAAGGAGATGAAAATGCTTTCACTACTATCTACAAGCGTTACTGGAAACTGTTGTTTACAGTGGCGGCCAATAAACTGGACAGTCTTGCTGAAGCAGAGGAGCTGGTACAGGATATTTTTTCTGACCTCTGGGACCGGCGTAATACACTGGAGCTGACAGGACAGCTGTCTTCCTATCTGGCTGTGGCTACGAAATACCGGGTCATTAATTTACAGGCGAAGAAAAAAAGAGCCCGGGCTTATTCTTCCTATGCGCGCGGGACCATGTCTCCGGAAGATCACTCCACCGAGCAGTGGTTGAGTTTTGAAGACCTGAAGGACCAGTTATCCGGACTGGTGGCTGCTCTCCCCGAACGATGCCGTATCACCTACCAGCTTAGCCGCGAGATGGGCCTTTCCCATAAAGAGATCGCGCAACAGATGAATATTTCTGAAAAAGCCGTGGAGCATAACCTTGCCAGAGCGGTAAAAACGCTGAAGACTGGCCTGAAACACTTTTCTGCCTTGCTTTTCAGCATTTTCCCCTGATACAATTTTATCTATTATTAATTTTTATTTTTGATTTAAGGATAATTTTTAATTTTTTTTAGAAATATATGGGGATTTGTTCTTTTCGATTGACTTAATATAAAAGAACCACTTTTGTATGGGCCAGGAAAACGAACAACACCGGTACGAAGTGCTGGCTGAAAAATGGCTGAAAGGCACTATCACGCCGGAAGAAGCAAAAGAGTATGCCGATTGGTATAATGCCAGTCAGGATGATGAGGTAATGATACCCGTTTCTTTTGCAGCAGGGGAAGCTGTGCATGAAGAAAGAATATTACGCAAAATAGAAGAGAAAACCGGCCTTCAGGGCAGAGAAATAACGTCAACGCCCATACGCCGGCGCCAATGGTGGAAAGCTGCAGCAGTAATAGCCGCCATTATTACTGCCGGCTACACCTGGCATCACTGGTCTGCCGTACCTCCTCAAAACCGGCTACAGGCCTCAACTCCGGATATATTACCCGGATCAGATAAAGCCGTACTCACCCTGAGCAACGGCCGGCAGATCCTGCTCGACAGCGCGGGCAACGGAGCACTCGCACAACAAGGGAATGTAAACATCATCAAAAAGGATGATGGCAGTATCCTTTACGTGAACGCCCCTACGAACAACGCTACCGACACCTTATACAATATCCTCAATGTTCCCAGAGGCGGCCAGTACAAGCTGACCCTCCCCGATGGATCACGGGTATGGCTCAACGCAGCCAGCACACTACGTTACCCTGTGGCCTTCAGCGGCAGGGAGAGAATGGTAGAACTCAGCGGTGAAGGTTACTTTGAAGTAGCTGCTAATGCAACAAGGCCCTTCCGGGTGAAAGTCCGGGATATGCAGGTTGCCGTACTGGGTACCAGTTTCAATGTGATGGCCTACCCCGACGAACCCGGCATGCATACTACCCTCCTGTCCGGAGCTGTAAAAGTTAAACAGGGCAATACCGAAAAACAGCTCACTCCCGGCCAGCAGGCTGTGGTAGATAATGTCAGCGGCAGCATCTCCGTTGAAGCTGCAGCCACCGAACTCGCCACCGCCTGGAAAGACGGCCTGTTTCGTTTTTCAGGCAACAACATCCCGATGGTACTACGCCAGGTAGGACGCTGGTACAACATCGACATCGTTTATCAGGGAGCTATTCCCAAAGGCCATATAACGGGTAAGGTGCCACGAAATATGAAACTGTCCGGTGTCATCCGCATCCTGGAGCTCAGCGGTGTGCATTGCCGGCAGGAAACAGGCAGGCTCCTTGTATTTCCCTCATCATAAATTCCACCGTCACATTTTATTCACCTTAAAAACAACAGTATGACCATTCAGTATTAACCAAAATCAGTTTACGTTATGAAAAAACGCGCGACAGACCGCGCTGCGGCCACCCAATAAAAAACCAGGAGCGCTTGGACCCGCCCCTGGCCGAATGTCCGGGTTGCCGTAAAACAATATCCGACTAAGATTATTGATCTCTAAACCCAAACACTGCAAATCTATGCAATTGGATTGTTATGCCGAAACCGTGCCTGCACCACGGTTCTTATTCACCATTCGCCGTAACAGGCGGCAGGCAATAACGCACAAAGGTTATTGCCTCAGCAATAAAGTTATCAGGGTCATGAAACTAATCACCATACTGCTGACCGTCTTCTGTATCAACGTTTCAGCAGGGGTATTTGCCCAGCATATCACCGTGTCAGTGAAAAACAAATCGCTCGAAAGCGTATTTGCCATGATTGAACAACAGAGCCACTACACCTTCGTATACCGCGATGAATGGCTCGCCGGCACCAAACCGGTCAACCTCAGCATCTCCGGCGGCTCCATCGATCAGGTCATGAAAGCAGCCCTGCAACAACAGCCACTGGCCTACGAAATCATCGATAACACCGTGATCGTAACCCGCAAGGCATCCAACAGCAGCCATGCCCCGGCACAGGTACTGACCGGCATCAGCGGAAGAGTCACCGATGAAAAAGGCAACCCGCTGGCTTATGTCAACATCGGCATCAAAGGCACCCAAAAAGGCACACACACCGATGACCAGGGCAGCTTCAAACTGGATGTCCGTGAAACCGATGTACTGGTGTTCTCCCTCGTAGGATACACACCGCGGGAGATCGCTGTAGGACAGCAGACCGTTATCAATATCTCCCTCGTGCCCGCCATCAGTGACCTGAACCAGATAGTGGTAGTAGGTTACGGCACCCAGAAAAAAGTCAACATCACTGGTTCTGTAGCCTCCATAAAAGGTCAGGAGATCGCCAAATCACCAGTCACCAATATCAGCAACTCCCTCGCCGGCAGACTGCCTGGCATCCGCGCCGTCCAGAACAGCGGCGAACCTGGCAAAGATGGCGCCCGTATCGATATCAGAGGATTCGGGGCTGCACTGGTCATTGTAGATGGTGTACCCTCCACCTTCGAACAGCTGGACCCTTCTGAGATAGAAAGCATCTCTATCCTGAAAGATGCGGCTGCCGCTGTATACGGTATCAAAGCCGCCAACGGCGTAGTGCTCGTAACTACTAAAAGAGGTAGCCTGTCCAGACCTAAAATCACCTACAGCACCTATGCAGGCCTGCAAAGCAATACCCGCTATCCCCGTTATGTGAACGCCGCTGAATTTGCAGAACTGACAGACGAATCGCAGGTGAACCAGGGCCTGGCACCGGTATATGGTGCCGACAAAGTACAGCAATACCGCGAAGGCAAGCCCGGCTTTGAAAGCACTGACTGGTACAAGGCTGCCATCCGTAAAAACACACCACAACAATACCACAACCTCAATGTCAACGGTGGCACGGAAGCTACCCGCTACTTCTTCTCCCTCGGTTATCTCAACCAGGAAGGCATGTGGAAAAGCGGCGATACCCGTTTCAACCGCTACAACTTCCGCAGTAACATCAGCACCAAAATCAGCAAACGCCTCACCGCAGAGCTGAACCTGGGCGGACGCCTCGAAAACCGCCACTATCCGGCCGCCGAAGCCGTTACGCTGATGGACCAGGTACAACGCGCCTACCCTACCTACCCGCTGTATGCCAACAATAACCCCGACTACTACGCAGTGACCAACTTCAGCCAGAACGTACTGGCCTCTATGAACAGTGACTATTCAGGATATTCCGCTCAGAAATTCCGCTACCTCAGCGGCATTGCAGCCCTTACCTACGACATACCGTTTGTGGACGGACTGAGCGCCAAAGCACTCTACTCCTATCAATCAGGTACAGCCAATAATAAAAAGTGGGTAAAACAGTTTAACCTGTATAACTATAACGCCGCTACGAAAAAATATGAGCCGGGTTATGTAGGCAATTCTCCTTCCAATCTGTCACAGGACCAGCAACAGGAAGATAACAGCCTGCTGCAGCTGTCGCTCAACTATACCAGGACCATAGCCCGTGATCATCACCTCAAAGGCCTGCTGTTGTTTGAACAGAACCAGACGACCAAAAGTGAATTCAGTGCTTATCGGGAGTTTGCGCTTGACGCCCTGGACCAGCTGTTTGCAGGTGCCAGCACCAACCAAACCAACAACGGTAAAGCCAGCGAAGCCGCTTACATGGGCTATGTAGGCAGGGTCAACTATGACTACAAAGACCGCTATCTGCTGGAACTGGGCTTCCGCTACGACGGTTCCTACAAACTGGCACCTGAGCACAGATGGGGTTTCTTCCCTACTGTATCTGCCGGCTGGAGACTGAGCGATGAAGCCTTTTTCCGGAATATAGCCCGCACCGTCAACAACCTCAAAATCAGAGGTTCCTGGGGCCAGATGGGTGATGACGGTACCACGCCGCCTTTCCAGTATCTCACGGGTTACAAATATCCCAGCGGTGGTTATATCTTCGGTAAAAATATCGTGAGTGGCCTCAACCCATCCGGTATACCCAATCCGATGATCACCTGGTTTAACGCTACCACAGCCAATATCGGCTTTGAAGCCGGCTTCCTGCAAAATATGTTCACCATTGAGCTGGACTATTTCTCCCGTAAAAGGACCGGCCTGTTCGCCCAAAGGTCTCTCTCCCTGCCTGGCACTTACGGCGCCACCTTACCGGAAGAGAACCTTAACAGCGACCGTACACAGGGCTTTGAACTGGTGCTGGGCTACAACAAAAAAATCGGTGACATCGTACTCAATGTATCTCCCAACATCACCTGGACCCGCACCAAAAATATATATGTAGAACGCGCCAGCTCCACCAACGCTTTGTCCAACTGGAGAGACAACACCTCCGACAGATGGACCAACATGATCTGGGGATATAAGGCCGCCGGCCAATTCCAGAGTCAGGAAGAAATTGCCGGTTGGGCTATCCAGGACAGAAAGGGCAACACCACGATCAAACCAGGCGATATCAAATACGAAGACCTAAACGGCGACGGCATCATCGACGGCAACGACCGCACTGTCATCGGAAGAGGCAACAACCCTGAATTATACTACGGCCTCAATCTTTCCGCCTCCTGGAAAGGATTCAGTCTTACCATGCTGTTTCAGGGCGCAGCCAACTACAGCGTACTTATAGACGGCGCCATGAGAGATCCGTTCAGCAACGGCAGCAATGCCTATGCCTTCTTCACCGACCGCTGGCATCGTAAAGACATCTACGATCCGCAAAGCGAATGGGTGCCAGGCAAATATCCTTCCACCATCGCCAATGGCCTCGACAATAACAAAGGCGTGTCTTCCTTCTGGCTGAAAGATGCCTCCTATCTCCGTCTGAAAACACTGGAATTCGGCTACACGCTGCCTAAATCCATCCTCAGCGGCGTAGGCATAGAACAGCTGCGCTTCTATTTCTCCGGCCAAAACCTGTTCACCTTCGACAACCTGAAATTCATAGATCCGGAAATGCCGACCAACGACGGCACCAACGCTGCAGGCAATGGTAAATACTATCCGCAGCAAAGAGTGCTGACACTGGGCCTCAATCTGCAATTCTGATCATCTATTGATTCATTCAACTTAACATCATGAGAAAAGTATATAAACATATATCCTTTGCGCTGCTGCTGACGCTATCAGCTTCCTGCAACAAAGACTTCCTGGAAAGAAAAGCGCAGGACATCATCTCCGATGATGCGGCCTATGGCTCACTTTCCGGTATCCAGGCGCTTACTGCAGCCTTGTATAACAACATGCAGACCGAAGCCTTCGATTATACCGTAGAAGGTAATCAGGCCGCTTTCCCCAGCCAGGCCAGTGACGAAGCCGTACGATCCTACAGCTGGGGTGCCACACTGGACCCTATTCTGGGTGATGAGATGTTTGGCTGGTGGAAATATGACTATGTAAGAAATGTCAATGACTTCATTGAAAAAATACCTGAAGCCAAAAGTATCAGTGAGGAACAGAAAGCCCGCTTCCTCGCAGAAGCCCGGTTTGTAAGGGCTTTTTACTACTTCTCTCTGGTGAAACGTTATGGCGGTATACCACTGATCACCAAAGTGCAGAAATTCAGCGGTAATCTGGACGAGCTGAAAGTGCCGCGCAACAAGGAACAGGAAGTATACGACTTCATTGCGTCTGAACTGGATGCAGTTGTAGACCAGTTGCCCGAGTCCTATAATACAGAAGAGCGTTACCGGGCCACCCGCTATGCCGCACTGGCCCTGAAAAGCAGAGCCATGCTGTATGCCGCTTCCATTGCTAAATACGGGACCGTTCAGCTGGGCGGTGCTGTAGGCATAGCAGCTAACGCTGACGGCTATTGGCAGAAAGCCTACGATGCAGCCCAGAAAATCATCAGCAGTGGTAAGTTTCAGCTGTTCAACGGCTACAGCGACAAAACCACCAACTTTCAGCAGCTGTTTTTAACCGGCGCCGACCTCGATAAAAACAAGGAAGTCATCTTTGTAAAAACCTATCAGTCGCCCGACCTGGCCCATGGCTTTGATTTCTACAATGCGCCGCAGAGCTTCAAAATAGACTATGGCTGTGCTACCAACCCAACCCTCGAACTGGTGGAATCCTTTGAATATACAGATGGCACACCGGGCAAACTGCGCATACAGGATGATGGCGGTAACCCCATCATATACAACAGTCCGGCAGACCTCTTCAAAGACAAAGATCCCCGTTTCCTCGCCAGTATCCTGTATCCATCTGCTCCCTGGCAGGGCGGTGTTGTAGAGCTGAGAAGAGGGGTAATTGACAACGGCATCCAATACACCGCTGCCAACCTCACAGATACCTATGGCAGCGGAGCCAACAGCATTCCGCGGGTAGGCAAGGACGGGCCACTGCTGAGCGGAGATCCCACCAAAACAGGATTCTACCTCAAAAAATACATGGACCCTGTCAACAGGCTGGCCGACAACCGTTCCAGCACGCCCTGGATCGTATTCCGTTATGCGGAAGTATTGCTTAACTACGCAGAAGCCGCCATCGAACTGGGTAAAACAGCCGACGCGCTCACCGCTATCAATCAGGTACGCGACCGTGCCGGTATCAAAACGCTGGGGGCTGTCACCCGTGATCAGGTAAGACATGAGCGCCAGGTGGAACTGGCCTTCGAGAACCACAGATGGTGGGACATTTGCCGCTGGCGTATAGCCACCGACGTATTGAACAACACTCAGTTCCATGCGCTCTACCCCTGGCTGATGTGGGAAAACGGGAAAGCACCGGCACAGATGAAATACACTTTCGGGATAGTGCCTGCGCCTAAAAACACCCGCACCTTCCTCTCCAGAATGTATTATCAGCGTATACCCGCCGGCGAGATCGACAAAAACAGTAATCTGGTACAAAACCCGGGCTTCTAACCAACAACAAAAAAATCATTCATGAAACAATATATGCTCCATACCTGCATGGTGCTGCTAATCGGAAGCACCCTGCTCTCCAGTTGTAAAAAAGACAACTATCCTGCTCCGGATGCAAGTCTCCAAGGCAGGTTAACAGATGTCAAAACCAATGAGCCGGTGCCTGTGCAGCCATTGAACGGTGCCGTGATCCGGTATTACCAGATAGGATATAGCAGCAATAACCCTAATCCTATCAATACCGCCGTACATCACGATGGTTCCTATGCCAACAATCTGCTCTTCACCGGAAAATACAGAGTGGTGGCCGAAGGTCCGTTTTACTACAAAGACACCCTCACCATCGACATCAATGGCAACACACAACGTGATATCCCGGTAACACCGTTCCTGAAAGTAACTGCAACGGCCAGCAATATCACCGCCGGCAGCGTGACTGTCAAATACAGTGTAAAACACAACGAAAACACCCGGAAAATAGCCAGGGTAGCCACTATCATTGGCACTACAGAAGGGATCGATGTAAACAGTTATGCTTTCAATGATATGCAGGACGTGCAGAATGTACCAGATGAAACGATTGAAGCGACTACATATGAGAAAGTTTTTACCGGGTTGAAAGCCAATACGGTCTATTATATCCGGGCTGCAGCCCGCATCAGCGGAACAGACAATCCGGCAGGATATTATAACTATACGCCGGTTATCAAAATAACAACATCAAAATAAACATATCCCTACCCCAATGCTAAAATAAAACAGGGCGGGAGTGTCTTATCATCCTACGCGCTTCGCTGTATTATTATTCAGTTCAACCTTCAGGTCCGCGGACCTGAAGGTTGCTGATTTTAATTACATCCACAGATCTCCGCTCATCAGGAGCATCATCACATCCATCACAGTCAGATAAGCCTTTTCACTTTAAAGATGCCGTCTATTTTGTGTTCTGCATATACTGTGTGATCTCCCACCTTTTTCTGCGAGCTGGCCTTGTCCAGACGGAAAGTACCAGTGATATCACCTCCCACTCCGCCTACACTTACAGCATGAAAGTAGCCAGGACTGGGGCGGGACGTTTGTCCAACCTGGTAATAGGCGAGGAACAGATGCTCCGGAGATTTCTGCAACGTAAAGTAAGTTGTTTCCGACCAGGGCCTGCGGCCTTCCGGAGCACCCAGCCAGGTGAGGTTGCAGCTAGGGAACGATCCCTCCCCGGGCGTTGCACCGATGCCGCTCACACCGTTCCCGCTATGGCCGGAAGCGGCGGGCAGCAGCTCCCATTGTCCACCATCGATCCTGTAGGCAATGCCTTCCTGCGCTACAAACATATTCGCTAATATCAGTCCTAATGCGCCGTTCTTCAGCTTCACACGAACGGTTACTACTGCCGGGTTGCTGGCCGGCATGGTAGCGGGTGCCTGATAGGCAGCGTGGCCGCCATTGGAAGATAAATTTCCGGCTCCTGCCAGCGCCCATCCGTCTATGTATTCCGCAGAGACATCGTTTTTAGGATTACCAATGTAATGCTCCACACCTTCCTGAGTAAGCGGATAAAGCAGGTCGTTCATGGAAGCATTAAAATAACTTTTCACCGCCAGGGGCATGCTCTGGCCCAGGTCCAGGAAAGCGTTGGCCGGTTCCAGAAAAATCGCTTCAAAAAAACTCCAGTCACTGAAGTGGGTCGTTTTCACCGTAACGGTTTTATTCGTTTTATTCAGCTGTATGCCGCCTACGGCTTTCCATTTACCGCTATTATCCTGATAGGCGATGCCCAGCGCTTCTGCGAAGGTATTCGCCAGATCGGCGTCCTCATATTGAAAAGTGATGGTGGCCGGTTTGGTCAGCACCTGATGTGGTGTAATCCGAAAAGCCTTGCCCAGTCCGGCTTTGTTGGTATTGGTAATAGGCTGCACCGTAAATCCGGTTTCTGCTGCCAATGCACCTGCGGGAATAACTACTGTTATGCGCCCGTCTCCGGTAGCGATGGTGCCGCCGGTGGGGCCAATCACTCTCGTAACGGGATCTCCGTCTGCTACGCCAACTGGTACCACCATACCGGTATCAACCGGAGGGTTGTCGATGGGGTCTGGTTGCGGGACAATCTTTTCCTTGCCCTGGCAAGCCGCCAGGAATGCCACCAGCAAAGTGGCCTTCAATACATGTTTCATTGGTCTGAAATTGAGTTTGGGGTCTTAAATGAGGCACAAAAGTATTACGCCACCGGAAAGTGCTTCTCAGTAGAACTACGGGAAAAAAAAATTAAGGGATTGTTTATTTGCCTGCCAAAAGTATCAGATCTGTCACGGGGCTGCCATCATGGGCAGGATATATTTTACGTTGCAGGTCTATCAGCTGCAAACCATTGTCAGCAAAGGCATTCAACAGATAGTCTGCTTCGTGGAAATATTGATACAACTGATGATCACCGGAACTGGAAGTCCTGATACCGGAACGGGCATAATCATCTTCCATGGTGCTGAGATACAGTATCCCACCGGGATTGAGGGTGGCAGCCGCATCGCTGATAAGCGTAATCGTTTCTTCACGGGAAAGATAGGGCAACAAAAAACCGGCTACAATACCATCAAACTGCTGTCCCAGTGACCGCACTTCCCTCCCGTCCATCAGTTGGAAAGTAACGCCGGGATTGTTTTCCCGGGCAAGTGCCAGCATGTTGGGCGCCAGGTCTGTGGCCAATATTTGGAAGTCGGGCCGCTGCTGTAACAGATAACGGGTCACATTACCGGGGCCGCAACCGATCTCCAGTATGTTTGCATGCTGCCGGGATATGCGCTGGCAGAGCAGGTCCAGTGTATCATGGTACAACTGTATATCCATAAATTTATCCTGGTACTTGCGGGCATTTTTATCAAATACCCCAACGGCCATGGCGGTTTTGTTTGACGGAAAATGTTCTTCCATGAGACCTGTTATTTAACAACAAGATACAGTAATAGCCACGCTTAATAAAGCGTATTTTTTTACAAGAGGCCTGCCAATGCAGGCCCATACAACGAAATGGCTGACTAGATCTTCAGTTCAAATGTTTTTTCAGCCAGGATCTTTCCATTCACCTGTATAGCGATCACGTGTTTTCCGGCGTAATGCTTACGTGTAGTCATATCTTTAAACTGTTGTTTTTTGGAGAACCGCATTGTTTCTCCGGGAGGAAGCACTGCTTCCTTCAGTTTAAAAACCTTCTGTGACCGCTCTCCGGATGATTTGGGATAATGTACTACATAGTCGATCACCAGCTTCTGCGGGGTAGATTTTTCACTGGTTAGCTGAAAGGCAAACTCCAGTGTATCACCCAGCTGTATGGCAGAATGGCTCAGCTTAAATTTGTCCGGGCGTACTTTTACATTTTTTTCAAAGTTGAAAACACTGAGCGAGTCCTTGTTTCCTTTTTTGATGAGTGTACGGCTGGCATGTTTAATAATCCAGCCGGTATGCGGATGATCAGCATCCCAGCCCTTCACCAGCTGCAGCATATAACTGCTGTTATCTTTGGAGATATCGTTGAGATGATTGGCCACTGATTTTCTTACATACTGTGATTCATCTGCTTTCAGCGCTTCCAGTATACCCCGCGTCAGGGAAGGATCTTTAATGATGGCATCGAGCTTAAAAGACCAGGGAAGCCTGGGCCTGCTGCCTTCAGAAGCCAGTCTCCTCACATGGTGATCATCATCTTTTGCCCATTGATGCATAACCTTCAGGGTCCTGGTAAAATCCTCCTTCAGGAACTCCCGGATGGCAAACTCCGCAGAGCCCAGTGTTGTAAAGTATTTCAGGGCCTCCATGGAACGATCAAAATGAGCTTTTCCATACAACGCCACAAAATCAGGCAGCACCAGCGCCGTATAACCTGTTTTCAGGGAAGGTGCTGCACGAAACAGGATGTCTGTTGCTTTGGAAAAATTTTGGGGAAGATGTTTACCCAGCATCAATGAAGTATGCCGCAAGCGAGCATTCAGCTCGCGGCTTTCCAGCTTTTCCGTTACGTCCTTCAAAAACGCTGCTGCATTAAATTTTTTATCCGCATCTGCAAAAACACCGACAAAATGCCGGTAAAATGCGTGGTTGAACATTTCCTTCAGTGGTTCCATCCCTGCAAATTAATCAAATTTCTGCCTTATGATTCAATATTACAAAGTACACTAACCGGCCATTTGTCATAGATACCCAGCTTCTCCGCATCAATATCTTTCTTTATTCTGAAAAAACTCGCTTCCAGCTCTTCAAAACTACTTTCATAACCCAGGATGCCGGTTTCCTTCAACCCTTCTACTATCTGTAAAGTACCTATTTTCTCCAGCCGTTGCGAAAATGCAGCCAGGTCTTTGTGATCAACACCCAGTTTATAAACACCACAAAAGAAGTTTGTTTTTCCTCCTACATAATTCCATACTCTTTCAATGCCGGGTTGCATGGCTATGATTTCTTCCGGCGGAAACCCGCTACCAATCCGGTGTCCCAGAATATCCCGGGAATACAGGTCGCTGAGCACCGGCTTTTGTGTGTTATAATAAGTAGTAGGCACCAACATATAATGGCATTTACCTCTGTACTGGTCTATCGTTGCACAGATAGCCACCACGTAATGCCCATCGCTCAACTGAAAAGTCAGCAGATCATCCGGTTGAAAATGAAAGTTGGTGATTTTCCTATATTTTTTTCTGGCCCTGATCTTAGCATTAGGCTGGCTGATTTTCTGCCAGTAACTGTTCAGCACCCGTTGTCTGGCTTTTCCCTCCTTTTCGCTGTAGCTGTTCCACTCCTCCACACCTGCGCCTTTATCGATGACAGCACGGATGAATTCCAGTCTGGACGGAGTCATCAGCCCTATCTCCCAATAGGCCAGCCCGCAGCTGGTCACATAAATTTCATCATCAAAATCATCATAGCTGTCATCTCCATTATCCAGTGGGTATTTCCTTTCAATGTCAGCAAGGTCACACCCGCTATCGTATAAGTCCATGATACCCCAGTAGGTATCGTGCGCAGTGTCTCCGTCAATTATTTTAACGCCGTCGGTAGCCATATTTACTGATTTAATTAGTGGGTAACAGTGTTTAATCGTAGTTCCAGTTCCTTCAGCTTTTTATCCTGCGACTGCAGTAAGTTTTGCTGGGCCTGTAGTTGCTTACTTTGTTCTATCAGGTACAAAGTCAGTTCCTCTATTTTCTGCAACAGTTTCGCCTGGTTATCTCCCACGTCCAACCCATGTTCCTTCACTTCCGCTGCAGAAGGGATTTCCGGCAAACGTTTATTTTCCTGTATGAATTTTTCAATATGGGTAAGGGAGGGTAATTGATAGCCAGGATCAAATACGAAGTCAGCCCAGTTATCCTGAGTAACTTTTACCCTGGTGGAAGTAATTGTTCCTTTTACAGCGAGTTTGGATTGAGGTAAAACGGTACCAATACCTACGTTACCCTCCTTAGTAATCCTCATCTGTTCAGCATTCCCACTCCAGATAGCAAAATCAGCCCCTGTATTAATAGTACCTACATAAGGGGTATAATTCGTTGAAACATCCCATGCCAATATAGAATAGTTGCCGTTGGGTGCAGCAACCGCCATTGCGTGAGCGCTACGTACCATGTCACTCGCATTGACCACTCCATTCACATCCAGTTTACTGGTTGGGTTAGGCACACCGATCCCTACGTTTCCCTCAGTAAAAACATGATTGGTACCATTTTCACCGGAATAGTTAATCGTATAGTCATTTCCGTAACCAATGATACCTTTACGTACACCATTAGGCCGGAAAAACTCCACAAAACCGGCATTGCCCGCGTCACCGGGGTGCAGGCTGACAGCCCCTCTTGTACCGGTGTAATCCGCACCGATTTTGGCTGTCCCGGAAATAAACAGATTGGCTTCCTGCGGGCCACCAAACTGATTTTTAATATAGTCCTGCCCGTTAGATAACAGCGGACAAGCTGTGATACCTGCTACCAGTATCCAAATATGCTTCATGATATAGGTTTTAAATTTCGGGCAAGATAATCAAATCATGTAATGGGTATGCTTTTCCGCATTTATTTTTTGCCTCATATCCACTGTCTGGAAATAATGGTTACATTGCTATACAGATGTAGCAACCATGAAAATAATCCTCACAGAATGGTATCGTGAATGGCAGGAAAGTATGTCACAACAACCGGACCCGGTTACGTTGGACCTCACCAACAAAACCCAGCTTCAGTTCCTGGTGCTTTCCCTCGGCAGGGGCAACTTTGATGAAGTAAGTATTGAAACAGACAGTAGCGAAACATTGACCTATATTACCGAACTGCTGAAAGGTACCGGTGGTGCAGAACCCGCAGTGGCGGATACTCTCGTTACAGCCAGCAAGCTTTACCAGGCGGGTTATCATATCTTTAGACAGGAACCTTACGGTATTTTCTTCGTCAATCCGAAGCCTCGTCCTGATTTGTTTGCAGCTACTGACCAGGGAGAATATGCAGGCCGGCAGGATCCTTAACGGTGGGGTGTTCCAGCTCCCATACCCTGGCAAAATAACGGCCGTTATCGCGGATATAGAGATAATATTCATAGTCGTTCCGAAAATAACGGAACATTTCATAGGAAGGCCGGTACTGCTTCATAAAAGCATCCAGTGCCGGTGATTCCAGGCCGGTGATTTTTTTGACAAGTACTTTAGTGAACCGGTGATCTACATATTTCTCCTGTTCATCCCGCTCGAGCAGTTCCCGGAAAGCCTCCATGCGCTTGATTTTTTTGGCATTGAAGATCATATCCAGATTGATGCCCACTCCTGCCTGACCACTGTTGGCTCCGGTGAGCAGCTGCGGTGCATAATCAAATACTTTCCGGTATTCGTTGCGGTGTTCCAGTGAGTCCTGGCTATAATCTTTCAGCTTGTTGGCCGATACATCCACCGTGGGCAGCATCCGTATATCCACATGCAGTTTCATGTCAAACGGACGGTTGGGGTGTATCTCATTGACCGGAAATTTCATGGTGGCCTTGCCCTGGTAGGAAAAACTGATGGAGTCTGTGAGCGGTAGTCTGATACTATAGCGGCCTGCTGAATCTGTTACGGTTCCCGCGCCGGAATTGCTCATCACACTTACACCAACCATACCAAAACGGCCAGTACGGTCGTATATGGTGCCGCTCACACGTACCTGCCCTGTTGCAGCCAGCTGCAACAGGATCAACACAAAGAGTAATATCGTTCCTTTCACCAGATGTAAAATGCTCATTGCTGCTTCAATACCCTATTTTTTCATTTTTCTGTCGATCTTTTCCTGCAGGGAAGCAATAAGAGCTGTACACTCTTCCAGCCGTTGATAATTGGAGCTGCCATCTACTGCCAGGTCTTTTTTGGTGACATCAACACCACCCAGGAAAGCTTCCAGGTTGGAGAGATAACGGGGCTCCTGTCCGTACAGGGCATCGTATATTTCATCATTCAGCTTATCACCTTCTGCCCTCAGATCATTGCTTACCAGATCAGTAACGTTGCGCATGCTGTTCATTACCGCACCCATTTTGTTTTTAAGGGCCTCCAGGTTATCCGGATCTTTTTTCCCGGGCGCGATGTTATGACGAAACAGGCTGTCAGAAAGCGTCTTCCTCGTTTTCATATACACACGCAGGTCTTCCTTCAGCGTTGCCAGGTGCTGCCCCAGGTCGGCACCTTTCTCGCGGGTAAAATACTTATCTACATTGCTGTTGAGGTGCTTCACCCAGGTGAGCAGGCCGGTAGTGATATCCAGTACGGCGGGGTTCTCTGACTGTGCCATCACATTACCGGAAAAAGCCAGCAATACCAGTAGTGCCAATGTTATACGTATACTTCTGAAGGTCATCTTTTTCACTGATTATGATATCCAAATTTTTTACAAGATAATAAAAAACAGCGCAACGGGCCAATATAAACCGGAATGCCGGTTTTGTTCGGCTTCATCCATAAAAATTCAAAAAAATATTCCGGACTTTTGTCCAAATCCTGTCAGGGGATTCCGTCATAGTGTTATAAAATCAATAGACTATGACACATAAGAACATCGTAAAACAATACTTTGACAGCATCAATGCCAATAATTTTGATGCCATCCGCAGCATACTGGCTACCAGCCACCGTTTCTTTAACCCAGCCACAGAACAGCCGCTGGGCGTGGAAGGACATCTGAAAATGATGCAGGGCCGGGCCGCTGCCTTCGATGGGAGCTACGAGCTGGAACAGCTGCTGGAAGACGGCAACAAAGTAGTTTTTATTGGCAGCTGGACAGGTATCCACAAAGGTGAATTCAATGGCATCGCCGCCACCGGCCGAAAGGTAACCTTTCCCTTCATAGATATCCTGGAGGTGAAAGACGGGAAAATTGCCGATGAACACATCGAGTTTAACCTTTCCGCTATTGTTACACAGATAAAAGCAGTAGAAAAAATCTGATAGGTATGAAAGAATTTCTCTTTATCATCCGGGGCGAAGATGAGCCCGGCATAGAGTCTCCCGCTGAGATGGAGCAACATCTTGAGCACTGGCAGCAATGGCTGGGCGAACTCATTCAGACAGGTCATTTTGTAGCAGGCCAACAGCTGGCATCGGAAGGTAAAACTGTGCTCAGTACTACAACCATCACCGACAGGCCGCTGGCAGAAGGGAAAGAACTGATAGCCGGTTATCTGATCATCAGGGCATCCGACGCGATTGCGGCCGCTGAACTGGCCAAAGCATGCCCCAGCCTGCGCTACGGCTGTACTATTGAAGTCCGGGAAATAAGACACCTTGAAAAGTGAGTAAGCCATCACATATTCATCAGGTAGTCAACCATCTTTTCAGACAGGCGTCCGGAAAGATGGTGGCTGTGCTGGTGAAAATATTCGGTCCGGAAAACTACAGCCTGGTAGAGGATGTGGTACAGGATGCCCTGTTGACTGGCCTGGAGACCTGGAAATTCAATGGAATTCCGGACAACCCCGAAGCCTGGCTCTTCCGCGTGGCTAAAAACAAGGCCATTGATATTATCCGCAAGGAAAAACATCACTATAACTTCGACTTTTCCGATACCGAAAGACTGGCCTTGTCTACAGAATACACACTGGCCACCACCATCGACCACTACTGGCAGGAACAACATATTAAAGATGATTTTCTGGGGATGATGTTTGCCTGCTGTCTGCCGGAAATTTCACCGGAAAACCAGATCACTATCATGCTGAAATCACTCTGTGGCTTCAGCACCAAAGAGATCGCCCGTGCTTTCCTGACTACAGAAGATACCATCTCCAAAAGACTGTACCGTACCAAAGAATATTTCAGGACTAATCATATCAAACCCCGGATACCTGCACCAGATCAGCTTCCGCAGCAGCTCCATGCAGTACTGAACTGTATCTATCTGCTGTTTAATGAAGGATACAGTGCCACCCAAAACAATAAACTGGTCCGCGAAGATATCATTGAACAGGCCCTGTTTCTATGTCAACAGCTGCTGGACAATGCATACACCCGGCAACCACGTACCTGTGCACTCATGGCCCTGCTTTGTTTTCATGCCGCCCGTGTTGCAGGCAGACTTACACCCGACGGGGCTCTCATCCCGCTGGCAGCCCAGGATCGCCGGCAATGGGACCAGTCGCTGATCCGTGCCGGCAACGACTGGATGAACAAAGCCGCCTCCGGCCAGGATGTCTCCCCTTTTCACCTGGAAGCTGCCATTGCCTACCAGCACTGTATCGCACCGGATTATGCAGCTACCAACTGGAAAATCATCCTCACTTATTACGACGCGCTGCTCAGTCTCGCCCACGATCCGGTAGTGGTACTGAACCGCAGCATCGTACTCCTGGAATCAGCCGGTCCTCAACAGGCCCTGCAGGCCCTCCAAACACTGGAAGGACACCGGCAGATGGCACGTTATTATCTTTATCATGCTGTGCTGGGAGAAATCTACAAACGCCTGGGAGAAAAAGAAAAGGCGGTAGCCTGTTTTAAACAGGCAAGGGTACTTACCACCTCCACACAGGAACAGGGTTTTCTCGCTAAGAAAATAGCGGAATGCTGAATTATACGGCTGCAGCGGCTGCCGTTGGATAGTCAGTGTAACCTCTTTCTTCTCCCTGATAAAAAGTGGCCGCATCGGGTACCGTCAGCGGGATATTGTGCCGGAAACGATCTACCAGATCAGGGTTGGCAATAAACGGTCTTCCGAAGGCAATCATATCCACCAGTCCGGCCTGTAGTAAAGTTTCTCCAGACGCAGCGGTTTGTCCGCCTGCCAGTATCACCAGGTTGTGAAAACGCTCACGCACTGCTTTCAGATAATCTGCTGTAATAGGTGCAGACCCACCTCCAGACTGATCTGACAAATGCACATACAGAATATCCAGCTGCTGCAGCGCATCGATAATATACATATGCGTCGCTTCCTCTTCTTCATACACCGGCAAACCATTCAGCACCGCAAAAGGAGATAAGCGTATGCCTGTACGTTCCTTACCGATAGCAGCCACCACACCTTCCATAATCTCCAGCAGAAAACGGCTGCGGTTAGCGATACTGCCACCATAGCGGTCTGTACGCTGGTTAGTGAGCGGATGCAGAAACTGTTCCGGCAAAAAACCATGTGCACCATGTATCTCTACTCCGTCAAATCCAATAGCGATGGCATTTACAGCGGCCTGCACATGCGCCTGTACCAGCGCTTCGGCTTCAGCAGTACTCAGCACTTCCGGTTGCGCCATCGGTAAATGAAGATCTCCCGGCACACGAATCTTTTCTTCGGCTTTTAAGGCAGAAGGTGCCACCAGCTGTTCTCCGCCCTGATTCAGCGGATGCCCGATACGGCCGGTATGTACCAGCTGCACAAAAATTTTCCCGCCCTGCTGATGTACTTCATCCACCACCTTTTTCCAGGCTGCCAGCTGTACATCGTTATAAATACCGGGTGCGTCCAGATAGCCGACACCGTTAGCTGCTACGGCACTGTTTTCGGCAATGATCAAACCGGCACCTGCCCTTTGTCCGTAATAGCGGGCTACCATAGGCCCAGGTATACCCTGCCTGGAACGGCGTCTGCTCATCGGTGCCATCACTACTCTGTTTGCGAAGCTGTGGCCGGCTTTTTCCAGCGGCGACAGCAGTTTCATTTCATCTGTCATATCCTTGTTTTGATGTCAAAATTATAACAGGCACCGCGGCAAAAATTGGATAAATAAGGGTTTGTACGGTATATTTAGAGGTTGGGAGATTTATTCATTAACTGGCAACCATGACACAATTATATCCCAGGGATCAAAAGATTTATTCGCGACCATAACACAATTATAGCCCAGGGCTTTAGCCCTGGGATCAAAGGATTTATTCGTTAACTTGCGGCCATGACTCTGGATGAAGCACTGATCACCGCAGCCCGCCGTTATTGCAAAGACAATTATACCTACTGGGCCAACCGGTACGCCAAAGAACGTTCCGGCTCAGACTTTCCTGAGTACGCCTATTCTGATAAAGACTACGATCTCTTCCCGCGTTATAATGTACTGGCAGCGATACTGGGAGAAGTGGAGATGCTGGTAGGCAAATCCTTTCCTGCCCTGCTCTCCTGCCGCGAAACACTGGCCCATATCGGCCATGCAGCCCAGTCACTTTTTACCCTCAGCGACAATCCGATAGAAGCCGCTGCCATACAGGGCGAAAGGGAAAAGTTCATTCATTATGTAGAAACAATCACGCCCGAAGAGCTGACAAAAATAACGCCACTGCCCTATCGCAGACGCCTCAACGAAAAAGAGCGGGAAAATGTCCGGCAACATCTGCTGGACCGCTGGAACTATGATGGAGATTATTGGGACCCATTAGTAGAAAAAAGCCCCGGTAACATATTGTTCCTTGCCAAAATGCATCTCACCGATGCTGATTATCAGGCTATCAAGGATTATATATGCAGTCATTCCACTCCCTACCTGCTGGAGATAACGGAAGAAGCTACAGATACAGAGATCACCTGCAGCGAATTTCACCCCGACTGCTACGAAACAGCGTACTGTGATTACAGTTATGACTGGCTGTTGTATGGTTCGTATGAGTCTACCATCACCTTTGCAGGTGAACAGCTACTGAGCTTTATCAGACAGCTGTTCGCCGGACGCGAACAGCTGTTCAATCAATGGCCCGAATAAACCGGATGATTTAGTTTAGCCCACCGGGCTGTTGCCGCAGGCTTTTGGCGATGGTTACTTCATTAAAATAACCGTTGGCCATAGCGGGAGGTAATTTTACGCCTTTGGGGGCAGGCCATGGCAGCTGGGCCATCGGCCATTTACATTCCTCTTTAAAGAGGTTATAGTATTTTATTTTTTCACTGGTAACATCATAGGAATTACTCCAGAAGGCATTTCCCAGCCGGTAGTTGTTATTGAAATCCTCAAAGCTGTCGAATAACTCAAACGCATAATCGGCGGCAAGCAGCATATCATGCCAGGCTTCATCTGCTGTGATATGACCTGCCATAAACGCATTTCTGGCCACCACTACAGCACGCCAGCATTCATATCCCCATATCAGCTTAGGCGGACGGCCACCAGGGCGCGATTGCAGGCAATCGAGGATATAAGCCTCAGGAAGATGGGTGAGCGCTGCCAGCCGCTTACTCACCGCCTGGTCCTCGTTCCGCAGGTTCAGCGTCACTGCAAAGATTTCTGCATGATAACCTTTGGTGAGAAGCTGCTGAGCCACTTTCCGGTAATTCTCTTTGGTCAGTACACCCCAGTCCTGGTCCAGCGACTTCTTGTAGGTGGCCGCATCCGAAGGTCTCAGCGAATAATATTTACCACTGCCCTGCAAAGCAGCCAGGGGATAATATTCCAGCGTTTCGCTCCAGTAACCGGAGTAAAACATATCTACCACATGCAGGCGCAATGCCTGTCTTTTATCTTCACTCAGCCAGGTACTACCGCTGGCTTTATAATATTGCAGTTGCTCCCTTACCGGCAGGCTGCAGAGGTAACGGGCAATCAGGATAAAAGCGCTTACCAGAAACAGGAATACAAAGATGGCGATCCACTGTGGCTGGGTAGGCGTGGTGTGTTCGTTCATCAGCTTTTGCAGCAGCACAATGACATAAAAGAGAGATACTGAAGCCAGTGTGAACACAAATACTGCCAGGGCGTATAATAGCGGATGAGCCGTTTTGGAGGCTTCAAAATTACGCCGGCGGGCTTTTACAGGGAATGGTCTTTCGTATGGGTTGTTTTGTAACAACGGGTTCATATATACGTTATTTCGAAATGCGAAGGTACAATAAAACAGCAGTTTTTGTTAACAGGTGCTAAATCAAAAAAAGACAAACCCTGTAAAAGGATTTGTCTTTTTTCGTATAGCCGACGGCATTAATGCAGGGGGGTATCACTGATGCCGGACGTTCCATTGATCACACCAGCCAGTTCGGGCTTATGTTTCTTTTCCCGCGTAAGTACCTTGTAGGTGATGATGATGCTGAACAACATACATACGGCACCGATCAGGAAGTGCATACCAGGAAAATAAAAAGGCGCTTTGTCGGTGGTAAAATATGCGAAGGTGCTGCTCATGATCAGCGGGCCTATAATGGTAGTAAGGCTCATCAGGCTGGTCAGTGCACCCTGTAACTCACCTTGCTGGTTAGGCGGCACATGTCCGGAAATAACGGACTGTAGGGAAGGGCCACAGATACCGCCGAGACAGTAAGGTACCAGGAAAGCAAACATCATCCATCCCTGGGTGGCAAAGGCAAACAGTACCAGGCCCAGTGTATATAACCCCAGTCCCAGGTAGATGCTCTTTTCATTGCCTATCTTGGGATTCACCACTCTGGTGAGTCCTGCCTGTACGCCACCTACCAATACACCTACTACTGCCAGGGAGATGCCCACCATTTTTTCGCTCCAGTTAAAACGATAGATAGTGAAGAAGTTCCAATTACCCTGTACAGACTGGCTTCCCAGGTATATGAGGAAGAAACTGAGTGCCAGCCCGCCGATTTCAGGATGCCGGGTCAGGAATCTGAGGGAGCCAAATGGGTTGGCTCTTCTCCAGTCAAACGGACGACGGTTTTCTTTACTCAGCGATTCAGGCAGCAGGAAGTAACCATATAAGCAGTTCAACAGGCACAAAGCAGCAGCAGCATAGAAAGGTGCGCGGATACCCCAGGTAGCCAGCAGAGCGCCCAATGCGGGCCCCAGCACAAAACCAAGCCCAAAGGCAGCGCCTATCAGGCCAAAGTTTTTGGCTTTGGAAGTTTCATCAGTGCTCACATCGGCGATATAGGCCGTGGCTGTTGTAAAGCTGGCGCCGGTCATACCGGCGATAACGCGGCCGATAAACAACCAGCTATAAGCAGGCGCCAGGGCCAGAATGATGTAGTCAACACCAAAGCCCAGCAGGGAAAGCAGCAGCACCGGACGACGGCCGTAACGGTCGCTGAGGTTACCCACTACCGGAGCAAACAGGAACTGGGTAATAGCAAAAACAGATAATAACAGGGCGCCGTAGGTACTGGCTTCATTAACGGGAATGCCTTTCAGCTGGGCTATCAGGTCGGCCATCACCGGGATGATCAGCCCCCAACCCATTACATCGATTAGTAACGTAATAAAGATAAAGCTGATGGCAGCTTTTTTGGAAGTGGTATGCATAGTTGTGAATTACAAAAGGATTTGTTTTATGTGGGGAACAATATTCGTTCCTGATCAAACGCAAACTACGTTGCCCGCGCAAGTTATTCAATCATCGTTATGGTATTTTTCATGGTCTCCATCTTCAGGCAAGGCATCAAAGGTACACTGGTTACAGCTATTGTAAAACACATTCCGGCTAAAATACCTCCCCTGCCGGTAAAAGCCACCATTTCGCCGGTGAAAAGCAGCGTTTAGGGAAATCTTAACATTTCAATGTCTGATCATTAATGACTAATCATTAAATTTGATGAAAACAGAAATCATGAAACGTTTTGAGAATAAGGTAGTGCTGATCACCGGTGGCAACTCCGGCATAGGCAAGGCATCCGCCATATTAGCCGCCCGTGAAGGCGCCAAAGTGATGATTGCAGACCTCAAACTGAATCAGCAGACACTGGATGAGATATTACAGGAAGGAACAGCAGCAGCCTTTGTGCAATGCGATGTGTCCAAACCGGAAGATATGGAAAAGGCCGTCGCGGAAACGGTTGCCCTCTTTGGCAGACTGGACGTGGCGCTCAACAATGCCGGCATTGTTGATGCGGCCCCTATCCATGAAAAAACCATTGAAGAATGGCATAAGGTAACTAGTGTCAATCTCAGCGGCGTATTCTATGGCATGAAATACGAAATTGCCCAGATGCGCAAACAGCCCGGTGGTGGCGCCATTGTCAATGTAGGCTCTATCATGAGCCAGGTCGGTGAAATCGGCATCGCTGCCTATACCGCTTCCAAGCATGGGCTGGTGGGCATGACCAAAGTGGCCGCGCTTGAAAACGGTACTGCCAATATCCGTATCAACACCATTGGCCCGGGTTATATAGAAACGCCTTTACTGATGGACAACGCATCAGCTGAAAGCAAGGCCTACATGGAATCTAAACATGCCATGAAACGGCTCGGCAAACCGGAAGAAATCGCCAAAGCCTTTTTATTCCTGGCCTCTGATGATGCCAGTTTCTGCACAGGCGCTTATCTCCCGGTAGATGGCGGTTATCTGTGTCAGTAAACAACTTTTTGTAGTTTTAGGCTATGAAAAACATGGAAATACCTGTCCGGAGAAAACTGGGCCTCAACCTTCTCCGGACTTTCAACTGGTCCTACGATCAGTCACAGCTTTTTTTTGCCCATTATGAACTGACATCCCAACAGTATAATGTTTTAAAAATACTCCATACCGCCGCGCATGCGCTCTCCACTTCCGAAATACTGGAACAGATGGAAGAAAAAAATGCGGGCGTATCACGGCTGGTAGACCGGCTGGTGGCCAAAGGTTTTGTAACAAAAGTCCCCAACCCCAGCGATAAGCGCCTGGTGGCTGTCAGCATCTCCGCCACCGGAATGGAACGCCTCAAAAAAGTAGACCGCAACCTGGACAAACTGGACCATGTATATGCAGCCCTGGACGATCACGAAGTAGCACAGTTAAATCGTTTGCTGGAAAAAATCAGAACCACACCCTCACTCTTCTTATAGCTAAAACCGTTTGTTATGAAACAGGAATTCATGCTTTACATCCGCAATGAAGGCGACGCCAAAGCTGCTATGACAGCAGCTCAGCACCTGGAATTCGTAAAGAAATGTGAAGTATATATCAAACGTCTGCAGGAAGCCGATCAGCTGATAGCAGCCCAACCACTGTTACACAGCGGCTGGCTGCTCTCTAAAAGTAAGACCGGCTGGAAAAGCACCGCCATCGATCCTGCAAAGGAAATACAGGTGGGCTATTATCATATCAGGGCTTATGATCTGGAAGAAGCCATCGCTATTGCCAAAGACAACCCTGAATTTGAATATGTGCCTTCCGCTACTATTGAGGTAAGGCCTGTTAAAATCAAAGAAGAAGAGACGGGGTTTGAGTACCCCGAAAACGAATGACCACTTATGCCTTCTTGCCCGTAAACAACGCGTAGATGGCCATTGCATGGCCATGACCCAGCGCGTATTCTTCCTTCAGCCAGGCAACGATCTGTCCTGCTTGCACCCCGGAAGCCAGTGCTCCCTTCTGCAGGAAACCTTTTTGCTCACCAAGCTTTTTAAAATCCTCCGGAGATTTTCCGGTTTTAGTGTGGATATTATCGAGATATGCTTGAAAAGACATGGTACTAATTGTTTTGAGGATAAGTGTAATTGAGCATCCATTTAATGCCGAATTTGTCTTCACACATGCCGAAATAAGCGCCCCAGAAGGTTTTATTGACCGGCATCTCTATCTTTCCGCCTGCTGAAAGTACTTTAAACAGGCTGTCCACCTCTTCTTCTGAATCTGTATGGATCACCAGATGTATGTTGTTGCCCAACTGTACCTGCTGTTCCATAGACTCCAGAAAATCTGTGGCCATCAGTATAGCGCCGCTTTTGGTAGTCAGACTGATATTCACGATTTTGTTCCGTTCGTGTGCCGGCATATTTTCACTACCGGGTGTATCACTGAAACGGGCAAACGTAGTAAACTCTCCGCCAAATACTGATTTGTAAAAATTCATGGCTTCTTCACTGTTGCCCATGAAATTGAAGTAGGTTGTAATTGCCTGCATGATTTTCTTTTTTTAGGATATCACCACAAAGGTAATAACAGAAACCAATAGATCTAACGGGTAAATACGACAACCTTAGGTGGGTATTTGCGTCATAAATTACTTTTAACTTTGGGTATGATCCGGATATACATTCTCACCCTCCGCAGAGCGGTCATAGCGTCCATCGCCGATTGTCAATATGTTTTCGCGATGGTGAATTCCTTTCTTGCAGAAAGCGGCAAAGCTCCCTTATTTGACATCAAACTGGCCGGTATTAGACCGGAGGTCAGCTACAACAATGGGGCCTTCTCTATCAAACCGGATGTACAGCTGGATGCAGTGAATGATGCAGACCTCATCATTGTGCCGGCACTCACTGGAGATATGACCACAGCCGTTATGCTGAACAGGGAATATTCCCTGTGGTTGGCTGAACAATATAAAGAAGGCGCAGAAGTGGCCTGCCTGGGCTCCGGCGTATTTCTGCTGGCGTTTTCCGGCGTAATGAAAGGAAAACAATGTACTACCCACTGGAACTATGCCAATGAACTCAAATATTTTTACCCTTCCGTAGAAGTGGTGGATGAGCGCATGATCACCGACCAACATGGGCTGTATTCCAGCGGCGGCGGCAGTGCACACTGGAACCTGTTACTGCATCTGGTAGAAAAACATGCAGGTCGCGAAATCGCTATCTATACCGCCAAATACTTTACCATAGATCTCGACAAAAACATCCAGTCGCCTTTTATTGTCTTCCATGGCCTGAAAGACCACCACGATGAAGTCATCAAAACTTCACAGCAGCATATCGAAAAAAACTACAAACAGCGGCTCAGTGTAGATGAACTGGCCCTGCGGTTTAATATGAGCCGGCGCACTTTTGAACGTCGCTTTAAAAAGGCCACCCGCAGTACAGTAGCGGAGTACATTCAACGGGTCAAAATTGAGGGAGCCAAAAAACAACTGGAGATCGGCAGAAAGTCCATCCAGGAAGTAATGGTGAATATTGGCTACACTGATACCCAAACTTTCCGCGATGTGTTTCGCCGCATCACCGGTATGACACCGGTGGAATACAAAAACAAATACGCCCGGAAGATGCTGGAATAATTTTAAAGAGCCATTGCCCCCTACTCTTCCCATTCAGTCCTTCTTACACTAATATATTTTCAGAAATTTTTGAAAATACCGAAACTTTAAATACTTTTGACATCAGAAAAGCAACTGCACTGTTATGAACATCCTTGCTTACCTGATCTACTTTGCCATTACCTACATTATCACCGTACAGGTAGGATTGCGTTTTTACCGCAACGGCAGCATCTTCCTCCATGGCCTCATCCCCCACGACACTACGCTCTGTGAAGCGATTAACAACATTCTTCTGGTGGGTTATTACCTGGTGAATATCGGCTATGCCACCCTCATGATCATCTTCTGGGGCACCATCCACAACTGGACGGAAATGCTTGCTGTCATTACCGGCAGCACCGGCTTCATCATTCTTTCCCTCGGTATACTGCATTGTTTCAATATGCTCACCATCTATTTTATCAGCAAACGGAATCAATTATTTCATCCCATAAAATAATAGTATATGCAAGCTTCCCTGAATTTTGCGACCTATGTGATTTACCTGCCGGTAGTGATTGTAGTCACCTGGCTGGTAGCATGGATACTGTTTAAAAACAGCAGCGTATTCATGCTCGACATTTTCCATGGCAAACAAGACCTGGCCATGGCCACCAACGCTCTTTTTGAAACAGGTTTTTATCTGCTCAACATTGGCTTTGCTTTTCTGATTATGAAAGTAAGCTGGAAGGTACCTGACGCACAGACCCTTGTGGAAGTACTAAGCAGCAAACTGGGTGGGTTCTTTATTTACCTGGGCATTATGTTGTTCTTCAACCTCTATCTTTTCTTCCGTGGCAGAAAAGTATCCAAAGCCCGCAGCCAGCAAGCCGGCCTTCATCCAGCCCAATAAAATAAAAACTATTGCCTGCAAAAGAAAAGCTGCTCCTTTATCAGGAACAGCTTTTCAGTATTGAAGGCAAGTTAAAAAATGGATGTTATAAGAAGATTAGTATAAAGTAAATTCTACTCTTCTGTTTTGTTGACGGCCTTCGGCTGTTTTATTGGAAGCGATAGGCTGTGCAGCACCATATCCGGTAGCTTCGATCCGGGAAGGATTAGCGCCTTTAGACACCAGATAAGCTTTGATAGCTTCAGCACGTCCTTTGGACAGACGCAGGTTAGTAGCGGCAGAACCGGTATTGTCAGTATGACCGGCCAGTTTCAGGCTGAAGTTTTTCTCTACCAGCAGCGCAGCTACTTTGTCCAGGCTGGAGAAAGAAGTAGGTCTGATGGTAGCTTTACCCAGGTCAAATTCCAGGTTATCGATCGCATCTTTTACCACTTTTTTATCTGCTTCAGTAACGATGATTTTTTCTTTCACCACCTGTACCTGAGGAGTGGGTAAAGGACAACCAGCACCATCTACTTTAGTACCGGATGGTGTGTTAGGGCATTTGTCCAGATAATCAGGAACGCCGTCACCATCAGTATCCTTTTTCATATCAGCGATTTCACCTTTCAGCTGGCTGATAGCAGACTGGTTGCGGGAATCGCTTTCTGCCAGAGAGTTTTTCAGGGCAGCATTTTTATCCTGTAAATCCATTGCCAGTTGAGCAGCAGGATTTACAACAGCCAGTTGTGGCTTTCTTTTCTTGCCAAGGGCAAATTCAAGACCCAGACGCGCAGTAGAGAACTTGTCTTTATTGCCGCTGTTAACGCCATCAAACACTTTGCTGTCCACAAAATTCACGGTGTAACCCAGATCGATGTTTACACCAGGAGCTACTACGAATTTCGCACCTACACCTACCGGAATAAACATTTCAGTATGTGTGGCTTTACCACCGGAAGTCATTACTGCAGTCTCAGTACCATCGGCTGCTGTCACCACAGGTTTGAAGCCCATTACACCAGCACCTGCAGAAACGTATGGTATTACAAAACTCTGTTTGTTGATCCAGTTGATAGATCCCAGGCTAAACACACCACTCATTGACGCGGACCAGTCGATATCTGTTTTAAAGGATTTAATGCCACCTGCAGCCGCATTACCATGTATATCAGTTAATGCCTGCGCTGCTTTGGTAGCTCCTTTTACCTGACCACGCATGAAGTCTGCCTGCAGGCCGAAGTTGTGAAATATTTGTTTTTTCACATAAGCACCATACACAAAACCAACATTCTTAAAGTCGAAATTATTAAAATAGTAAGGACCTCCAAACGGACTGATAGCAGCGGAACCACCGCCCCATACGCCAACAGACCATGTACGGTAATCTTTCACACCATTAAAGGGAGTAACACGGGTAACCTTTTGGGTACTATCCTTTTCCTGCGCAAACGCAGTTCCAGTCAATGCTAATACAGAAGAAGCCATCATGAGAGACTTCCCAAGAGTTGTAAACATCCTCATAAAAATTGGATTGGGTTAAATTATAATATTCTGTCCTGTTGCTAATAACATTCTAAAGTTGTTAATATATACGGTACCGTTGTTAGAACAGGGAGGCATTTTGCAAAGTCTGTGCCAAGAGTTAACAAAAACATAAAAAACAAATAGTAGAAATATTCAAAATGCTTACTGGCAAACAGTTTCAGCGAAATACATTTTTTTCTGTGGAAATTTTAGTTGCCATGATGATAATTTTTCACTTTTTATCTGTAACCCGTTGCATTGGCAGATACAACATTTATAAAACATCTTTCAGGATACCATAAGGATCGTACGGGGTCCGTTTGCTGTTGTTGATAGCCCATAACGCCATCGCCTGTACGACGGGTAAAAGGGAATGCCCTTCTTCCGTCAGCTCATAAAAAACAGAAGAAAAAGGGCCGGTGCCCGGATGTTTTTTCACCAAACCATCATTCTCCAGCTGTTTCAGGCTCTGGGTCAGCATTTTCTCAGTAATGGAAGAGATATCCTTTTTCAGCTGGCCATAACGTTTGGGACCAGGCAGCAGATGATAAATAATACTCGGTTTCCATTGCCCGCCTATTTTGTCCATGATGTAACAAACGGGGCAGTTGAGCATTCCTTCAGCTTTGTTTTGCTGATAAGTGGAGTTTTCCTTGATGGCGGTCATACTACATACTTTCGGGTAAGTCC
Organism: Chitinophaga sp. HK235; assembly: GCF_018255755.1. Taxonomy (NCBI): domain Bacteria; kingdom Pseudomonadati; phylum Bacteroidota; class Chitinophagia; order Chitinophagales; family Chitinophagaceae; genus Chitinophaga; species Chitinophaga sp. HK235. Next base: position 1,573,051 of record NZ_CP073766.1, read on the forward strand.
TTGTCAGGACGAATCAACAAAAATAATTTTGCTGCTATCATAATCATTTATCTATGCGATACACAATAACAGGCTCACTTGGCAATATTAGCAAATTATTGGTTACAAAATTAGTAAGGGAAGGACACCATGTAACCCTTATCAGCAGCGATCCTCAGAAAGCTCCGGCCATTAAGGACATCGGTGCTGTTCCTGCAATTGGTGATATACAGCAGATTGATTTTCTGACAGATGCTTTCAGAGATGCAGACGCAGTATATACCATGGTTCCCATTCAATTTGATCATACTGATTGGAGAGCGTCTATCCGTCAGACCGGGCAGATATACGCACAGGCTATACGTCAGGCGGGCATTAAACGAGTGGTCAACCTCAGCAGCATTGGCGCTCATTCACCAGACGGATGCGGGCCTGTCAGCGGACTGTATGATGTAGAACAGGCGTTGGATCAGCTGGAGGGGATACAGCTCACTCATTTGCGGCCGGCTAATTTTTACATCAACTTTTTTGCGGAGATCGCGCAGATCCGGCATCAGGGCGTTATTGGCAGAAATTATCCCGCCAGCACACCTGTTGTAATGGTAGATATACCTGCTATTGCAGACGCAGCAGCGGCGGCACTCACCACGACAGCGCAGCACCAAAGGAGTATTCAGTATATCGTCAGCGATATACGAACAGCCGGCGAATCAGCAACTGTACTCGGACAGGCGATCGGCCGGCCGGGGCTGCCATGGGTAGAATATCCGGACAACGAATACTTTGACATGCTGGTAGCCAACGGGCTGCCAGCCCATATTGCAGCCAACTATATAGAGCTGGGTGCTGCTATCAGGACAGGAAAACTTTTCGAAGACTTTTATCAACAGCCCGACATTCCCAAAACCGGCAGCAGGTTGGAAGCGTTTGCACAGGTATTTGCAGCAGCCTATCATGCAGAGAATAGGTAACGGGATAATACAAAGAGGCGTGGTTGCCCACGCCTCTTATCTTTCAAACAGTATAACTATTGTGACAATCAGATATTGATCGCTCCTTTTCCGGAAGCCATCAGGAACGCATCTTTCAACGCTTCAGAGTAGGTGGGATGCGCATAGCTGAGGTGCGCCATTTCATCAGCAGTGGTTTCATGTGCCATTCCCACTACTGCCTGGCCGATCACATCAGCTGCTCTGGGTCCGATAACATGTACGCCCAGCACCTCGTTGTATGCTTCTGCTACCAGCACTTTCACAAAACCTTCCGTGTCCATGGAAGCCCTTGCACGGGCGCTGGCCATATAAGGAAACTTACCCACCCGATAAACAATACCTTTGGCTTTCAGCTCTTCTTCCGTAGCGCCTACACCGGCCACTTCCGGCCAGGTATAAACAACACCGGGGATAAGATGATAATTCATATGCGGCCTTAATCCATGGATCACTTCCGCCACCAGCGTACCTTCTTCTTCCGCTTTATGCGCCAGCATAGGACCGCTGATCACATCACCGATGGCATATATATTCGGTGTAGTGGTTTGCAGGGTATTATTTACTTTGATCTTTCCATTTTTTTCTGCTTCCACTCCTGCTGCCTGCAGGTTTAAGCCGTCTGTATAGGGACGTCTGCCTACTGCTACCAGGCAATAGTCAGCTACCAGTTCCTGTTGTTTACCGTCTTTGTCCAGATAGCCCACTACAGCCGCTTCTCCGGTATTAACGGCTGTCTGCACCTTGCTGCTCAGCTGTATATCGATAGAGAGTCCGGCCAGTGATTTCTGCAACGCTTTTCCCAGATCCCTGTCCATAGTAGGAATCAGCGAATCAGCATACTCCAGGATAGTCACCTTTGTACCAATGCGGGCATATACAGAAGCCAGCTCCACTCCTATCACACCACCGCCGATAATGACCATGGAGGCCGGTTGGGAAGGCAACGACAAACTTTCCGTAGAGAAGATGATTCTTTTTTTATCGATAGTAATACCTGGAAGAGAAGATGGTTTGGAACCAGTGGCAATCACAAAATACTTACTGGCAAGCACCTGCTCAGCCTTGTCAGAAGATACTTTCAGGTGCGTGGCATCAATAAAACTACCCAGCCCATGGTGTACATCGATTCTATTTTTTTTCATCAGATATACCAGACCGGATGCATTTTGTTTTACCACCTCGTTCTTGCGGTGAATAAACTGGTTGAAGTCGAGCTGCAATGCAGACAATTTAATTCCATGCGTTTTAAACTGTGCATCTGCTTTATGATAATGCTCTGAACTGTCCAGCAAAGCCTTGGCTGGTATGCAACCCACATTGGTACAGGTACCTCCCAGTGTATCATATTTTTCTACCAGGGCTACCTTATATCCCAGTTGCGCCGACCGGATAGCAGATACATAACCGCCCGGACCGGAGCCTATCACAACAATGTCGTAATTGCTTGTATTCATCTTACATAATTTAATCTCAGATAATGAGGCGGCTTATGATGCCGCTACCCGGCAAAGGTAAGGCAATTTTACTAAAATATACCATTCGGTATATTTTAGTAAAATTACTGGAAGGCATGTTTATGTGCGGATACAAAGGAGACCACTGTTCGGGCCGGTTTACCCAGCAAAGCGGGCAGATCGGGGCTTATCCAGCCCGCCTGATGCTGTCGCTGTTCAGCTGCATAGGCCAGGAAGGTTTCTATTGCCCAGGATGGCAGACCACGCTGTTCCATTTTTTGTCTTGCCGCCTCTTCACTCACCGGCACATAAACGACGTCTTCCTGTAAAACCGTGCTGAGCAAGGCAGCCAGCTCATGGTAACTGATGGCTTCGCCACCGCTGAGCAAATAGGCCTGCCCCATATGCTGTGAAGGCTGCATCAGTATCTTACAGGCCGCTTCCGCAATATCGAGCATATCGATATAAGTCCTTTTACCATCACCGGTGGGTTCGAATATCTTTCGTTGTGCCTTGACGGTATGGGCTACTCCCAGCAGCCAGTTCTGCATAAAGCCATTAGGCCGCAGCAGGGTGCCTGCCAGTCCGGAAGACCGGAGCTTTTCTTCAATCTGGCCATGGGCTCTGGCGATAAAAAGGGATGCATTCGGATCGGCCATAGCTGATGATAACTTTACGATATGCTGCACACCTTGTTCCCTGGCCACTTCTATCACATTACACTGGGCCTGGACCATCTGCTCGTCTGTGGCCGAGGCTAGAAAAACCGTGCTACTGTTTTCCATGGCCCGGTATAATGTTTCCCTGGTGGTCATCTCAGCGGCCATCCATTGGACGCCTGGTATTTCGGTTGTTTTGTTAAGGTTACGTGTTACTGCGATGACGGGTATCTGTGCCTGAGAAAGCAGCCGGAGCACTGCTCCCCCTACCCTGCCGGTGGCTCCAAACACCGTGATGTACTGTTTGTTTTCCATATGTATTCATTATTTTTATGGGCACAAACCTAACACTACAAACAGCGGGGCTGTTAACGTGAAACGACGCAATACCAACGTAAAAAGACGAAATGAAATCAGGGCATCCATCTCCATTGTACGAACAACAGCAGGTTATCTGTGAAGAGCCAAGCTATCAGCTTAGCATGCACACTATTGGCTTCCATCAGATCGATCTACGGTGGGCCAGCTATGTGAACCCGCAGGAAAAGATACTGGCCTTTCAACCACAACGCCCATCTGTCGTCTCTCACTTTCGTTTAGAAGAGCCACTGGGCTGTATCCCTGTCAGCACCCGCAGCTTCGGCGGGCAACAGTTTGTTGTATACCGTGAAGACACCCGAGCCTACGACCTGAAGGTATCTGCCACCGGCAACAAGACCAGGTCCTTCTTTGAGCTTGCATTGCCGGAAGATTTTTTTGACCAGCTGTATACGGAAGACAGCCGTTTTATGACGGCTTTCCGCGACACCACTTTCGTACAGGCGCCAGCGTTTGATTTTGTAGCCTCTATAACACCTGCGATGCGTACCATCATCCATGATATGCAGCACGCGCCCTACTCCGGCCACCTCAAGGGTATATACCTGGAAGCTAAGGCCACAGAGCTGTTTCTACTGCAGGTGCAGCAGCTGGATAACCAGCCGGCCGGTATAAAACTCAGCGCTGTTGACATCGAAAGTCTGTATGCCGTTAAAACCTATCTGGACACGCACTTTGAAGAGCCCTGTACCCTGCGCTTCCTGGCACGCATGGCCTGTATCAACCAAACAAAACTCAAAGCCGGCTTCAAGGCATTGTTTAACCGTACGGTTTTCGGCTATCTCAACGATCTGAGGATGGAGGAAGCCAGAAGGCTGTTGCAGGATGAAAAATGGTATGTCAATGAAGTGGCAGAGCGGATGGGTTATCAGCATCCACATCATTTCACGGCTGCTTTTAAAAGAAAGTTCGGTGTACTACCGGGCGGGTTGCGGCGTTGAGGTTATGATGCCTGTTGTTGTTTACAGTATATCCGTTGACGTTAATGCATCGCCGAAGGCTTATGCAAAATATCCAAAAGTACAGACACTAATTGTTGATGCTCCAGGGGCTTGCTAAGAAAACTATTGGCCCCGGCCTTAAAAAACTCATCTCTGAAGAACACCTCCCCACTCACCAGCACTACGGGGATCTCTTTCAGTACATCATCTTTTCTAATATGCCTGAGCACTTCAAGACCGGTGATCTTACTCATTTTATGATCCATCAGAATAAGATCCGGATGAAAGGTCCGGGCTTTCATCAAACCTTCTTCTCCATCCTCCGCCTGTATCAGCGAGCAATCCCGGGTCAGTATCTTTACACTGTTAAAGGTAGACAGGTCATCGTCAATAATCAGAATTCTCTTGCCGGAAAAAGAATGGGAGGCTGGCTGTTGTTCATCATCAATCAGTGTAGCATTATCCATCATTTCACTTTTCACGTCCTTTAGAAGAACCCGAAAAGAAGTGCCGAAGACCGGATTGCTTTTTAGTGAGATCTGACCATTCAGCCGGGTAATGATGTTTCGTACGATGTCCAGGCCAATGCCGCTGCCATCGTTGTTATTCTCATTTGTAGTCAGGTAACGTTCAAACAAGCCAGCCTGCAATGCTTCGGGGATATAACCTTTGTTATGCACTTCCATACAAAACCATCCTTCAGGACTGTTGGACAGGGAGAGCGTAATATCAGCGTCCTTTTCCCCATATTTGATAGCGTTAGCCAGCAGATTGATGAGTATCTGGCTGACCATTAGCCGGTCTGTACAAATGACCGGTGCTATTTGCCGATAGGTCAGTTTAATCTGCTGATGCTGATTTTCCGCGAGCGGGGCCAGCATATCCATAATGGAGCTGGCCCAGGGCACCACCAGAAAATCGGTCTTATTGACCGGGTACTTCCCATTTTCGATCTTCGACATCTCAATCACACTGTTCAGTATCTGTATCGCGTTGAGCACGGCCGGCCGGGTACTTTTGATGTACTGTTCAAGGACCACTGCATCCTTTTTATTTTCGATATTGTTCAGATGCCGCTGCGCCTGTTGCACTGACTGGAACACCGCGTTGACAGGTGTTCTCAGTTCATGGCAGGTATCTGCCAAAAACTTGCGCCGGGCATTATCATGTCCTTTGATGGCATCTACCAGCAACCATATCACTGCAATGATCAAAAACAAAGTACCACCATTGCTCCACCATCTAAATGTGTAATAGTTTACAGGATTGAGCGGCAATGGCCTGATCACCTGATAATAACTATTCACCTCCATCAGTATCACGGCGCCTATCAGCACCATCAGCCATTTATCTCTGTTTTTCCGGAATATCAGGGAGGAGCCGCCGATCAAAAACACAAAGAGGAAAGCTTCCATCAGTGTAGTAGGCAATACCGTCCCCAGCAAGGCCCCGAAATAAATGGCGCCTACACAATGTATCCCCAGCACAGCATATTTTGTGATGCTGCTTAGCCCCTTATGATTTAAATAGATTAAAAACAAAAACGCAGTACCCTCCCCGATTACGCCACATAACAAGGCCAGAGACGGGAGCATCGAATAAAAATACAGGCCTATGCCCAGCACCATCACACCCGTTAAAAGTCCTAATATATTAATAATCCGGATGGCCGGTTTATCCTCTGCAGGAGCTGATTGGGTACCGATATTAATGAAATTAAGATATAAACCAGCTATATGGGTTTTGATCGCGTTATGCATTACCGATGCCATTATTTTGAGGTTACAGTTTCCGATGATAGGTTTATATCGCAAGCCAACTTTTCAGGAAAATTACAGATTAGGATTAATTATACATTAGATTTAAATTTACTAAAATTACTATTACCACCAAAAGAATAAAATTATTTATAGTTTCTATGATAGCAATCCCATTCGACGATAGGTTGGACACCGCTATATTAAACAGGGTTTACGCCGGAAACGCCCAATATGCCGAACATATATTCGCCCATTATCTGGAAGGTATCGACCAGCATCTCACACAAATTACGGTCTCTATAAAGAACTGTGATTACAACCAGGGCGCCATTACCAGCCATCAGCTGGTAAACTGGGTGAATGCTGTGGGCCTGACCGAATTACAGCCACTCTTAAAAACCCTGGAAGAACAATTTCAGCAGGGTAAAAACGAAGATCTCCCCAAGAGCCTCGCCGCCTTTACTATCGCTGAAAAGGAGAAAAGACCCATAATTGAAGCACAACATATTAGATTACAGGAGCTGCTGAGCATGCGTTAACAAGGCTCCCCGAAAGAATAGGCATAAGTCCTCAGATTTCTTCTACAACAATATTTTTCTGAGACAACTGTTCTTTGATGGCCGGGAGGTCCGCATCATAAAAAAGCGTCATGTTCCGCAGGTTGGGAAAATGTTTAACATCTTCAAAGTTCCTGATATTAAACGTATCATCCTCTCCATCCCAGAATCTCAGCAACTGACCATAAATTTCATCTCCGCCATCCTGTTGTATTCCGGTGATCTTTTCAGCATATTTTTTATCTACCTCCAGGGACTGGAAATAGGCCAGCACTTCGGGTATGAATGCATATCCTTCTGCTTCAATATCTATTTCCCGTTCCTGGTGGTTCTCTGCAAACTCGTATAAATCAAATTCCGGCTTCAGCAGTTTTTGTTCATACATCAGTTGCTGTACCACCGCCAGCTTGAAGTTAAAATCTATGAATTCAATTTTTTCACCCTCAATTTTCCGGTACTTGTATTTATCGGAGTAAACTTTCGGAGCAGGAGCAACATATTTAGTGATGACCACTGCGGTGATGGCATTATCTTCTATATCAAACCACAGGTCCAGATCCCCGACTACCAGGCTTCCGCTGTCATCGTTTTTTACCGTTTTTCTTATGCGCCCGATATTTTGCTGATAGTACTCCTGGTAAGCGGTTTCCTCTACCCTGAACTCCGCCGTAAAAGCTTCAGTGGGAGAAAAGGCATAACCCGCGGGTAGCAAATCCAGCGTAAGTCCTTCCACTGCCTGTCCATTCTGGGAATAGGCCAGCACGCCCAGCTCGTCCCAGGTATAGATATGATTATACTTTGTTTTGGTATACCTGGCTTTGCCCAACACTTGCTGCAGTATTTGTATGTTTAGTGGGAACTGCATCCTGTCTCCATTCATCAGGAGGCTGTTATCGGTTATTGTTATTTGCATGGTTTTACAAGGATTGGTGTTTACAATACAATTATAATTCAGATCGCCGTATCATAAAGTACGCCAGCTCCGCCTCACCTCTCATTAAATTATCCTGGCGCCTAAGCCCTGCTTTTTCCAGCACTTTCTGAGATCCGATATTGTCCAGGTCTGTAACGGCCACTACTTCACCGGTGTCTGTATTGGCAAAACAATAAACCACCAATGCTTTGCTGCATTCAGTTGCAATGCCTTTTCCCCAATACGCCGGGCTAAGCGTATAGCCTATTTCCACTTGTGCAGGCACATCTGTAAAAACCCTTGCCAGGCACATTCCGATAAAATCATTGTTTACAACATCAAATATCCCCCAGCGACCGAACGGTCCTTTTTTATAATCTTCCAGTGAATCATGAAATGCCTCTATATACCATTCCGGCGAGCGATAAGGCAGATAACGGGTTACGTTTTCATCTTCAAACAACTTGCTGAATATAGACAGCTCTGCAGGCAGAAACTCACGGATGATAATCGTATTACTTTGATAAAGGATACGCATAGGTTAATCAATCATTTATGATACTAATAATACAAATGTACCGTTTTCCGATATCTTATCAAGGGAGACTATCCTGAACACATCTCTCCGGGCGGCTCGTCATTTCTGCGTATCTTTAATCCAGTGTTAACATTATACAACTTGCAGCGATGAAATATAGGATTAACGGAAAGGAATACACGTACAGTTCCAATGTCAGAAACAACGATCATATCAGATTAAGTTTTGATCAGCTCAGTAGTACCGTTTTTGACTTAAGTTTCGAAAACTGGTACCGCAACGGATACTGGGACAATGATTATGTTCCCCATGTATTGATAAATGAAGACAACCAGGTGGTAGCCAATGTATCCGTGAATATTATGCATATCCTGTATCATGGGCGGCCTAAGACCTGCCTGCAGTTAGGTACTGTGATGACACATGCTGACTATCGCCATCAGGGATTGTCCAAATGGCTGATGGAGCGGGTATTTGAGGAATGGCAAGGCAGGTATGAAACCATGTATCTTTATGCCAATGACAGTGTGCTGGACTTTTATCCCAAATTTGGTTTTGTGAAAGCCTATGAGTACCGCCATCGTACCCGTAGCCTGCAACGCAGGACCGGTAAGGTACGGCAGCTGGACATGCAGATGGAGTCAGACAGGCAGTTATTAAACGATCAGTACACCCTGAACAACCCCTACTCCGTTCTTTCGGTGATCGGCAACAAGGGGCTGCTGATGTTTTATTGCACCCAGCTGATGTCTGAGCACATTTACTATTTAGCGGATTTTAATGCAGTAGCCGTCGTAGAATACCATGGAGACACCATGATGTGCCATGACATTTTCTGTGCAGACGGGTATAACATGACCGATATACTCTCTGTATTGATGAAAGACAATACGACAGAGATTATTCTGGGATTCACGCCCAAAGACTTCACAGGCTTCCAAAGCTTTCTGCTCAGGGAAGAAGATACCACCCTGATGATACTGGACAACCCGGAGAATTTTTTCCCCGGGAATCAAATCCAGTTCCCGAGTTTGTCACATACATAATAAAATTGACAAGTAATTTACTTATATTCGTCACCATTAGCAGATAAAATTATTATATGAAAGGATACGCTTTATTACTTCTTTTATTCGTTTCATTGTCCGGGTACGCCCAGAACACGATCAATAACTACAAATACGTGCTGATACCGGAGAAATTCAGTTTTTCAAAGGAAGAAGACCAATACGGGCTAAATAGCCTGACCAAATCCCTCCTGGAAGAAAAAGGATTTACCGCTTATTTTGACAATTCCGAAGCACCCAAAGAACTGGCCGGCAATAAATGTAATGCCCTCAATGTGGAGGTGTTACAGAGAAAATCACTCTTTGTTACCAACCTCACAGTCCTATTAAAGGATTGCCAGGGAAATATCCTTTTTAAAAGTAAAGAAGGTAAAAGCAGGGAGAAGGAATTTATGACCTCCTATAATCTTGCGCTGAGAGATGCCTTTGAATCGCTGAAAGAAGTACCGTATGCTTATAACGGCACCGTTCATACCGTTCCTCAGGTAGTGGCCCTTACCCCTGCTCCAACTCCAGTTCCTGCCCCTGCTCCGAAAGTGGAAGAGTTAAAGGCAGCCGCTGGAACCCTCTATGCTCAGGCAACTGCCAACGGATATCAACTGATAGATACCACGCCTAAAATAGTTTTAACACTCCTCAAAACTTCCGCGCAGGATTATTTTATAGCTGACAATGGTGTATCTCATGGCATAGTGCTGAAAAGAAACGGGGAATGGTACTTTGAATACTATAAAGACAATACATTTTTTGCACAGAAACTGATGATTAAATTTTAAGCGATAAAAGCATTTCTAAAATCAAAAGAGGGGTTGAGCACAATAGCTCACCCCTCTTTTGATTTATGATCTATCAACAAACCCCCACTAGATATTTTTTATCATTAAGCAATTGACTGCAAATATAATGCAGCAGTGGCAAACACAATGCCAGTCGAACTTTCAATACTACTACTGTAAAATATCTGCACTCCTTACAATACAACCATTCATTTACACTGCCATCACTGCAAAATTTACACTGAAAATTCATCGCAGGAGGCATTTTGCAAACACAATACAGTAAAGGATTACAAGCAACTCAATCAACACTGCAGCTTTATCTCGACCATACAAATATTTGGTTATTTGACAAATTATTGTAATTTTGATTGCATTCATGTCACCAAATCATTCACAGCGAATAGTTCTTTTCATTAACAAAACACACATTTCATACAGGAATCCTAATGCCCATAACTGTTCCTCCCCCCGGAACAAACGGATTACCTCAATCATTTACAGAAAAGAATTATAGCTGATTATATATTCCAATCAAAGGAAAATACTCGGCCTTATGTGTTAGCCATTTAAAACAAAACTCAAAAATAACTATTATCATGTTTCAACAAAATCGGACCCTATTTCTATCATGCGCTTATTTAGTTTCCATTAAACCCGGAATATTAAGTAACTCTCACACAAAAGAACCCGTATCCAACAGGAGATCTTTGTAACACCTGATGTTTATTTTCCTTCAGAAGTGACAGTGATCATTTAAACATTTCCTTTGAAAATGTATGTCGCCGTATTGTGCTTAACCACATTACCGGTGCCTTATTCCCTACCTGCAAGGGAATGAGGATTGTTTGCGCCGACAATAATTGCTACTTATGAAAATCATATCGAGTGTCCGGAAAACGATCTGGATTACCCAAAAAATATTTCCTGCATCTGCCCTTTTTAATGCAGGCGACAATCCTTTATTTGATGGATACTCCATGTCCCTGTTCTTTAACCAAACAGCACGGCTGTATGAAGGAAACAGCGATGCTCGTTGAAGAATGTAGCAAAAGCGGAATTATTGCGGAAAGGCTCTTTGGCGAAAAAGAATTACGGTATGAATATGCGCAGAAGTAGCTGCATTATAATTTTTTCTAACAACACAAAACCTTAACCGTAAAACTGGTAGTTCTCTACCGGTTCTCTTTTTACCTTAATATCTTTGTCATGAAACAGATACTTTATTTGATATCACCGGGTGTTTGGCAAGAGCAGACAACCATCCCTTTAACGTCCTCTACCCTGCTTCTGTAAAATTTTAGATAGACCTCTCTATTTTTATAAAATTTCCTACATTTGCTGCATAATCGAGTTTATGCCTGAAAAAGTAAAAGTGAGGGACCGGATCCTGAATGTGGCCACCAAATTGTTTTACCACCAGGGATTTAATCAGACAGGGATCAATCAGATCATTGCAGAAGCTAATATCGCGATTGGTTCCCTGTATAATCATTTTCCCTCCAAAAACGATTTGCTGCTGGCTTATCTGAAAAAGCAGGAAGATGAATGGTTTGAGGGGCTGGAGAAATTCAGTGAAGGTGCAAACCATCCAAAGGAAAGAATACTGAGATTTGTTGACTTTAGGATTGAGCAACAGCAGCAATCTGACTTTTCCGGCTGTCCTTTTATAAAGATCATCGCAGAGATAGGTACCCAGGACCGGAAAGTACAACAACTGGTGGAAGACCATAAGTACCGGCAGCGCATGCTGTTGCACGGGCTGTTCCGGCAGCTGGACTACGATGGCCCGATGGATAAAAAACTGCTGGCGGATAATTTCTTTTTAATGGTGGAAGGAGCTACCGTCAACTCTACCATTTCCAGAAATATACAAGCCCTGGAAAGCGTGAGGAAGTTTATCAAAAAAATGATCTCCTGATTTTTCAAGTCCCTTCAACGGGACTGTTTTTTTAAGCAGTAACAAATAGATATATCTATCTATTTGTAAAATTCATAAAATTAAAACTATGATACACCGTCACGAAACGTTTAACGGCACCTATCCGTTTGCGGCACGCTTTACAGCGGCCCCGGGTTTTAACATGCACTATGTGGATGAAGGCGAAGGTCCGGTAGTACTGTGTTTGCATGGAGAACCCACCTGGGGTTATCTGTTCAGACATCTGACCGCACAACTTTCCACCAATCACCGCGTAATTGTGCCAGACCATATGGGGTTTGGGAAGAGCGAAACACCGGCCGACAGAACCTACTGGCTACAGGACCATATCGACAATCTGGAGAAACTGGTACTGGACCTGGATCTTCACGACATCACCCTGGTCATGCATGACTTTGGCGGACCAATGGGCATGGGCCTGGCAGCCAGGCATCCGGACCGTATAGCCAGGGTACTTAGTATCAACGGCCCCGTAGCATTTGGCCAGCCCACGCTGGGAGCCGCACTGGAAGCCAATACCGCGGAATCGCCCTGGTTCAACTGGATCATCCGGGCTGCACAGGAAGGCCGGCTGGAAGGCGTATTAAATGAAAGTCATTATAATATCCTGAGCACCCTTAAACTCAACGGATTTGAACGTAATGAACTCATCACGCCTACCTGGTTGAAAGCATATGCCGCGCCATTTGCCACACCTGCCGACTGCCGCGGAGTGCTGGGATGGGCCGCCGGTTTTGCAGCAGGCAGCCATCAATTCGAAAACCCCGATGCCATCGCTAAGGAGAAAATCAGCCACCTGCCTGCCTTGTGTATCTGGGGCACCGCCGACCAGACACTGCACGGCAAATACTTCATTCCCCTGTTCCGCTCCCTCTTTCCCGATGGACAAGTGTATGAGCTGCCGCAGGCCGGCCACTACAGCCCCGAAGATGCACCCGATGCCATAGGATGGCTGCTCAGCCGTTTTCTCGGTCTCAATCCGGCAGGTAAACCCGCACAACACATCATTCCGGTTATTTAATTTTTTTACTTTAAAATAGATAGATCTATCTATATATTATGAAAACGAAAGTTTCAAGATGGTTATCCATGATCATAGTATCTTCCGCTATCTTCCTGGCGGTGATCGATATATTTGTGGTGAATGTGGCCTTGCCCGCCATCAAAAGAGGACTCCACGGAACAAATGGTGAACTACAACTGGTAGTAGCCATCTATTTACTCGGCTATTCCTGTCTGCTTATCACGGGAGGCCGCCTGGGCGACTATTACGGCCGGAAAAAAATATTTGTCGCCGGCATGTTGTTATTTACGATCAGCTCCTTCCTATGCGGACTAGCACAATCACCATGGCAACTGAATGTCGCCCATTTCTTTCAGGGCATCACCGCAGCGATGATGACACCACAGGGCGTCTCCTATATTCAGGTTTTATTTCCGGAAGAAAAAGAACGGATGAAAGCCATCGGTATCTACGGTATCATCGCCGGCTCTGCATCGGTGATAGGGCAGTTTCTGGGCGGACTGCTACCAGACACTCATTTTGCGGTGGAAGGCTGGCGGCTGATATTCTTTATCAATGTACCGGTTGGCATAATTGCCCTGGTATTTGCTTTACTGTTTTTAAAAGAAACTCCCCGCAACACTTCCCTGAAATTTGACTACGGTGGCGTGGTATTGCTCACCCCTGCCCTCTTCTGCCTGGTTTTCCCGGTGATACAAGGCCGTGAACTGGGCTGGCCGGCCTGGAGTATAGCCATGCTCCTTGCGGCCATCATCCTCTTTTTCCTCTTCAGCCGGGACCAGCAGAAAAAACTGGCTCAGGGAAAAGAGCCGCTGATCAATGCACGCCTGTTTCATTATAAGGACTTCCGTATAGGACTATACGCCTCTATATTTTATTTCCTGGTACAGGAGTCGTATTTTCTTATCACCGGCGTATTCTTTCAAGACGGCCTGGGTATACCATCGTATACAACCGGCACCTATTTTGTTTTTCAGGGTATCGGTTATGTGATCGCCTCCATTCTTTCCGTAAAACTGATTCAGTCCTATGGCAAAAAAGTCCTGGTAGCGGGCGTGCTGATCATGATCCTGTCTTTTATGCTGCATATATTTTTGCTGGTCAGCAAAGAGGCATCTTCGTTTACTTTCTCATTCGTCCTGCTGTTGTATGGTGTAGGATGTGGTTCTGTGCTGCCTTCCCTGCTGGCCTTTTCCTTAAAAGGCATCCCGCACCAATTTGCAGGAGCAGCATCAGGTACCTATTACACGGCACAACAATCGGCCATTGCCATGGGCGCCGGTATTGTAGGCGGCGTATTTTTCTACTTCACGGGTGACAGCCCATTACTCGCCGATTATCTTATGGCCTACAAAGCAGCCGCCATCCTGAGCATTTTTATGCTGTTCATAGTGATTGGCTTTCTGCTCATCATGCCTGATTATCAGGTCAAAGCCACCAAAAAAATACCAGAGGAAGAATTTTTTGTCTGAGCATGTCCAAATTTATGCCGCTCATCCGTCATAGGAAAAAGTCATACCGGCAGCAAGTAATGCTCCGCTAAACATAAACAGGACAAGTCCCGGAATACAGGACTTGTCCTGCTTCTTGATACAACCGGGAATATTTTTTATTTTGCGTAACATGCTCTTCCGGCATGTTATAAAATAAAGCAGCATGTTCAACACACTTACCGATCTGACAGGATTAAGGATTGATGATAGCAGGATGATTGAATTTATGGAGAAGAATGGATTCAAGTACCCCAAGAAACCCTTTATTTCCAATCGCTCCACAGAAACCACCTACTGGGTAGAAAATAAAAAACTGGGCATTGATTTATTGTTCAGTGCGCGCACTTATCTGGATAATTATCCACTGATACCAGGAGATAAAAAAGGAATTTATGTACCGGTGCTAAGTAGGGCAAGATGGTATAACAATAAATCGAATACTACCTTTCCACAGGACCTGGATTTCAATCATGATTTTGAGTCCCTGAAGCTGAAACTGGGCGAACCCACCTTAAAAAGCAGCGATATCTCACCTGTATGGCTAAACGATGATGGCAGCGAAAGTTTTTACCGCTGGAGCATCTGTTTGGATGAAGGCAAAGACATTTTCCTGGGCCTTGAGTTTACTGACGATCAAACGATCAACGACTTTACCCTTGGACTGAAATATCAAAATCCGCTTTTTTATCTATACGATGAATGGGTATACGAAGATGTTGACCGCTTTCTGCAATGGAAAAATTTTCACAAGACTGCTCATTTGATGTTCCTGCAATGGGCCATCGAAAGGGATTTAATAAAAACAACTGACAGTACGACCGAAGCAATACAGCAGGTTAAAGCTGGCGCAGCACCTGTTACAGCCTGGGTCAGCGCCCTTAACAGAGGATATGTGCTGGCATCGGATTTCTCTGCTGAAGCTCCGTTCATCAAAGCATACATTAACAACTTAAGTGGACACGATATACTGTATAACCGGGATATTTCATACACCTTTTTAAACAGCGCTGAATTAAAACAAAATTATTTCGGGGAAGCAGCGACTCAACAACTGAATGAAGTTGTTTATAATGAAGCCAACTATACCCTCGTAAAATCCTTAATTGACAGTCGGCTGGCGGAATATAAAATTCACCGGTTCAGCCGGAGCAAACAATTATAGTCTGACCTAACGGTTTTCCATCCACTGCAGGAAATGGGTGATCTTCTCCTTCCCTACCAGCAGTGGTTCCGGCGTAGGTGTCGTCAGGTGTAAAGCCAACTTCCGGGCTGAATAATGTTCCACTTCCTTTATAGCATCAAAGTTAACCAGGTACTGTCTGTTGAGCCGGTAAAACTGCCTGGCAGACAACTGGGATTGCAGCTGCTCCAGTGTTTGCGAAATGGTATATTTCTGCTCCTGGAAGGTAACGATGTACGGAGAATCATATTTGATATAGATGTATGCAATATGTTCCGTACGCACCGTAATGTACCGGTTGTTATGAAAAACCAGGAAGCTGGTTTTTCCATCATTCCGGTCCAGACGCCGGACCAGCTCTTGCCAGTCTGGTTGGGACTGTTGCTGAAAGAAACTCCGGAAACTATCTATTTTTCCGAAGGCCGCTTCCAGATCTGCAGCGGAATAGGGTTTCAGCAAATAATCAACGCCATTCGATTTAATGGCTTCCATGGCGTATTCACCAAAAGCAGTACAAAAAATAACCGGGGACGCCACCTTTATCTGCCTGAAGATTTCGAAACATAAACCATCGGATAGTTGTACGTCCATAAATATCAGGTCTGGCGGTTCATGCGTTGATAAATAGGCCACCGCGCCTTCGACACTCTGTTGTATGGGTTCCACAACGGCTTCAGGCTTTATTTTAGCGATCATACCTGCCAGCGATTTTGCTGCTTTTATTTCATCTTCAATTATGAGTATCTTCATGGATTATCGGCAATTTAACTACAAATGTTTCCGTACCGGGTGTGATCACAATATTTTTATTGAGCAGATGATAATACCGTTCATTGATATTATCTAACCCAATCCCGGTAGATGATTCCGGCGTAATCTTCGGTTGGATGTTATTCTTTACAACAATATAATTTTCCTCTGAATAAATCGCTATACGCAATGGTTTATCCAGTGATACGATGTTATGTTTGATGCAATTTTCCACCAGCAGCTGTAAGGTAAACGGCGGAATCATGGATTGGTCATGACTGTCCTGCACCTGTATGTCCACTTCAATGCCTTCCTCAAAACGGGCCTTCAGTAAAAACAGGTACGCCATCAATATCTTCATCTCTTCTGAAAACCTTATCAGGTCCATTTTTCTATTCTCCAGGGTAAATCTGTAGAAGTCCGACAGTTTAAGGATAAAATCGACGGTATTCTCATCCTTGTCCTCTACCATGTATTTCAGGGTATTCAACGTATTAAACAGAAAATGGGGATTCACCTGTTGTCTCAGTAATTCAAACTGGGCCGCCAGGTTGTCCATCCGGGTCCGTTCCAGTTCAATGCTCACCCGTTGGTTCTGATACGTTTGATACAGCAGATGAATAAACATATAGAACGTTAGATTAATCAGTACTCCCCTTACCTCAAACATCAGCATTACCGGCCCAAAGTTAAGGTGGGTGAGCAGTTGCTGCTGTAAATAAGAAAGCAGGAACATCACCACCAGGCCCACCACCAGATTTTTTATCAGTGGATAAACAGCGAAGCCCCGGTTTACTTCCTGAGAAGTATATACCGGTAAGGTGAAGATATTATAATACCAGACAAACAGGGAGAATACAAAGGTAATCACCGAGTTGGCGATGGTTTCATATATATTGAACTGATGCTGGATCAGGCTGGGCAATGATACAATCACACCCAGAAACAAGGAACTCAGCCAGATGATCCTGCCAGAAATTTTAAATGTCTGTCTCTTCTTCATAACAGGTCAAAGATATACGGATTTTAGGCTACTGAGGACAAAAATCAGGGCCAACCCGGCATATTAGCCCCTGATCCCGGCATTCTCCGGACTAACCGGGCAACAAAGGCCATGTGGCTGCATACAGGCCGAAAAACGCCCTGTTTTTTCAGCGCCGATTCTGTCCGGCACAACCTCTCTTTTGCCGGGTACAGGGTATTTCGTTTTCAGGGGCAGCCGGATTCGAGTCTCTTTGTGTTGTAATACAACGAAACATGAAAATATCCAAGCCGCTTAGAATCCTTTTCATCACCGCAGGTGCGATAACATTGGTAACAACAGCCATGACTGTTAGCTCCAAGGTGGTGGACAATCCGCCGGTAACCGGCGAAATACAGGCACCTGCCGAAGTACAACAGCTATTCAGACATGCGTGTTATGATTGTCATTCCAACACCAGCAACCTGAAATGGTTTGATAAACTGCCTGTTGTGGCAGGACTTGTGCGGGAAGATATTCTTGCCGCCAGAAAGCATCTCAACTTTTCTGAATGGGACAAACTTTCCCCTTCGGCCCAACAATCAGCACTATGGGAGGCCTATAATATGATCCGTTCCGGTAATATGCCGCTTCCCTCCTATGCCGCCCTGCACAGCAATGCCAAAGTCACCACTGAAGAGCTTTCCGCCCTGCGTAATTATCTCAATACCATGCGGGTGAAAGTAAAGCCGGACAGTATTAAAGATGCTGAAGCCAGACAGCAATGGGAAAAGCCGGCATCCAGGGCCACCAACTATCCGGTATCTGCAAACGGTATCCGCTATATGCCTGAATACCGCCAGTGGCGGGTAATGAGCACCACTTCCCGTTTCGACAACACCACCATGCGTGTGATGTATGCCAATCCTGTAGCGATGAAAGCTATCCGGGAACAAAAGATACAACGCTGGCCGGACGGTGCCATCATCGCCAAAGTGGTTTGGGAAAAAACACAAGACAGCAGCGGCATCATCCAGCCGGGAAAATTTCTCAACATACAGTACATGGTCAGAGATACAAAACGCTACAGTGAAACAGATGGATGGGGTTATGCAAAATTTGAAACACCGGCCTTAAAACCCTACGGTACAGTGATGACCTTCCAGGGATGCAGCTCCTGTCACCGCGCTGCCAACAAAACAGGCGGCATATTCGATCTTTCCACTCTCTAAATAAATCATATATGCGTATCATATATCTGGCCCTTGCCACCGTAGTTTTTATGAGCTGTTCCCAGACAAAACGGGAGCTCCCAGCCATCAGGCCCTATGTTTTCAACGACAGCGGTCTTCGTGTAATCACCACCGTTATCAACGAAAAAGCCGGTACCGTATCTATGCTATACGGCAACAATGCAGCCATGAATTTTCATACACAGCATGCCACTGTCAATTCCCCGGAAGAGCTGTATAAGTTTGTCACCTACCGGGAACAGGATAATCAATACTGGTATGGCAGCTATATCAATGGTGAACTGCTCAGCGTGGAAACGGTGGATATGGCACCCATAGCCAAAGGGCAAACACCCCACTACAGTATTCAGCAGTACAATGGTTCTCCGGCAACAGACAACAATGCCGCCGCCAGAACAGCATTCATCCAAACATTACAACCAGCCTGGTATCCCTGCGATCCACAATAATTACAATTAAATATTTTTAAATCATGAAATCACTTATCATATCCGCTATCAGCATGTGTTTCACCAGTCTTTCCGCGTCCTGTTCAGGACCGTTGATCAACACAACCGACAGTACCAAAGGTTTTGCGGTGGTAGAACTATTCACATCAGAAGGCTGTTCCAGCTGCCCGCCGGCAGATGCACTGCTCTCCAGGCTGGAGCAGGAAAGTAACGGCAAGCCGGTTTATCTGCTCGCCTTCCATGTGGACTACTGGGACCATCAGGGATGGCGCGACAGCTTCAGCCAGCATATCTTCTCCGAAAGACAACAGCAATATGCAGCATGGTTAAGACGCCCTAATATCTACACACCACAGATGGTGATCAATGGCAGCAGTGAATTTGTAGGATCAGATGTATCAGCCGTTAAATATGCTATCAACGAATCCCTCAACCAACCGGCATCTTCCAGCCTGTTACTGCAAACAAAACTGGAAGGCCAACAGCTGGAAGTATCCTGGCAACTGTTACCAGTACCTAAAAATACCCGGTTGCTGCTTGCACTCGTTCAAAAAAACGGACAAAGTCAGGTAAGAGCGGGCGAGAATGCAGGAAGAAAACTCTCCCATGTGCAGATCGTACAACAGCTCACTACCGCAGATCCCGGACGAAGCGCCCGCACCGTGCTGTCACTTCCGGCAGGATTTAATACGCAAGACTGGGAACTGATTGGATTTGTACAAAGGGATACTGACGGCCGGATCATCGCTGCAGCAAAAGCAGCACTCAGATAATTTAACTAAAAAGACAACAATAAAACTTCACCATAAAAACACATACAGATGAACACTATCAGCAATGACCAGAAAGTAATATACACAGGGAAAACACGTACTACCGGCGGCCGCGAAGGGAAAGCTTCCAGCAACGATGGCCAGCTTGATATTTCGCTTGGATTGCCGGGTAGCAGTAAAGGCTCCAATCCGGAACAGCTGTTTGCAGCCGGATGGTCCGCCTGTTTTATAGGCGCCATGGGACTTGCCGCACATGCCCATCAAATCAGGCTGCCGGAAAATACGGCCGTTAATGCAGAAATAGACCTCGTAACAAAAGACGGTCAATATAGCTTACAGGCACGGCTATACGTTGAATTACCCGGACTGGAAACTGCACTGGCTCAACAGCTTATTACCAGTGCACATGCCACCTGTCCCTACTCCAAAGCCACCCGGAACAATATCCCGGTAAGTATCGAACTCGTCAGCTAACCAATCGTTCATACCTGTTCAAAGGGCTGCCCCAAAAGCATCATTTACTTTTGGGGCAGCCCTATACTTTTGGGTCCTATTTGACACCTGTATACCACGCAGGCCTTTCCAGCTCATTGCTCCAGAAAAGTGCTGCCTGTCCGAATGGTGATCCATCCGGATGACTTAACCGCCATACCACACCATCGTAAATCGTAAAAGTATTTCCGTGTTTATCAATGCGCGGACCGGTATAATGATAGGCAATGCCATGGAGCGTCACGTCCTGCAACAGCCGTTCCCGTTCACTCCTGTCCTGTGGCGCTGCACTTAACCGGGAAGGAAGCTGCAACAATTCTTCTATACCATATTTAAAACAGGATAAGGCAAATTGATTGGCATAAATGAAATGCGGATCTGCACCGGTTCCATGTGCCAGGATACTATAAGGTGCTTCTTCGTGCAGCCACTGCGCACGAGCTGAAACATCCGTTGGCGCAGGAAGTGCCTTACCATTCCTGTCGAGAAAATTATGATCTATTTGCGTAATTAATGAAAGGAGCGACGATGTCATTGTGGATAGTTATAAATTTTTGAGACGGGGATTCTGGCCCAGCTCCTGCTGGTGATCTACGGGTACTTCTATGAGCAGGGAACGTTGCCCATCCATTTCCATGCGATGTAACAGTTCCTCCAGATTACTCAGATCAGGCTGTAGCCGTGCGGCCTCCCAGCCACAGGCCCTGGCGATCGCGCAATAATCGATAGCGGCAACACGGGCATGATAATGCGGTGCTGCGATTTCGGGTAATACTTTTTCCAGTCCCTGTTCAACGATAGATAAGGATTCATTATTCAGCAGAAAAACAATGATGCCCAGCTGGCTCACTTCTCCTAAAGAACCGGAAAACAGGCGGAAACATCCATCGCCGGTAAACAAAAAAACCGGACGACCGGGATCTGATAATTTCGCTCCTACCGCTACGCCAAAAGCTCCGCCCATAGCAGAACCACGATAGAGTGAATAAAAATCGATATTGTCGTTAGGGCGTTGTGTTACATATTGACGGTCTTTATAAGCCAGACAAACATCATCTATTCCCAGTGAGTGCGCGGGCCACCATTTATTGAGCCGCTGATATAAAGTGGCCATATTTACATACCCTTCCCGTGGAGTGGTAAATGGCCGGTCGTTCAAATCTGCCGGCGCCTTTGCAACAGGCCTGTTAGTGAAGGGATAACGCTGTCCGGCGCTTATCAATGCGTTTAATAAAATATCCAGCGATCCGTAAATATGATCATACCCACCTGTGGCCACATGACGCAAACTATTTTCCACTAAGCCATACGCCTGAAAAATATTCCCCAGAAAAAAAGTATGAGCAGCCTTAAAACCACTGAAATTAATGGTGTATTCATCCGGGCAGGCACCTAGTACTACCAGCACATCCTGCTTGCCAAGCGAATTAAACAGTGACATGGCTTTATCATTTCCTCCAAAAGAAATATAGCCGTAACCGTAAGGATTATCCTGGCTCACGGCGTTGGCGCCATTGATACTCCAGATAGCGGCCGCCTGTAATTGTTCACAGAGCTGCGTGGTGAGTTGCTTCGCGTTGGGATGACGGGCCATTTCTTCTCCCACCAAAACCACTACCCGCTTATCATCCGTCGTTTTCCGGAATGTAGCCACAAAAGCATCCAGGTAGTCGTCTTTTATCGATGGTGCACGGCATACTCCACCACAGGGTTTCCCACAGCTTCATTGTCCAATACCAATACGACCGGTTTGGAGCGGTCCAGGGTAGCTTTTGCAGCAGCCAGCTGCGCGCTTAATGAAAACGGATCATTCAATACAAAGACAGCATCTCCCAATTCCGCCCGCAATTGCGCTACGATATTACTACCGTGAATGGAAGTATCCTGTAGTGGTGAGAAACCCTCGGTATTACTACCGGAAACAGGGACAATAAAAACGGCCGGTATGTCGTGCAGCTTGGCATCACTTAATCCGCAAGTGATCAACTTGGTAGCAGCCCCGGTGGTGGCCACTGCAGCGGCGATTTTACCACTTGCCAGATAATAACCCAATGGAACAAAACCAGCACTGTATTCTCCCAACGTCAGAAATGAAGGATCATCGGAGTGCAGGTCATCAAGAGGTTTCAGGTGCTTTAGCAGATGAATAACACCACCACCTGTAACGCCGGTGTATAATGTTATACCCCAGTCGGTAAGGGTGTCGATAATGAGCTGATAATTGTCAGCCACGCATGGAGGGCTTCCATAAAGGTTATTGGGCCTCATAGAATAGTGATTAAAATTGATATGGTTTATGAAATAAAACTATCGCGGTTCCTCTGTACAGTTTTGTATAAGGGCTTTTAAGAAGGGTTGTTGATATGGTTTTTTCAAAATGGGTTTGACGGGTACATTGCTCACATTCACTGATACTACAAGATAAGTAGTATTTCTTATATAACAAATTTTTCTCAATAATATAACTGCTATTTCTCCAGGGGAAATAAAGGAGAGTTATTTGTTACCTGGTCGGGCGTATTGTTTATCTTCTTCTGATACCGGTCCTGTATATCTGAATTTCCGGTGATCATCATTTATGTTGATTACAGCGCTATCGCTTACCAGGAAAGGTATACTGTCGAATACCGGTTTGCCCAGGCCATCGCCGGGTGCGATGAGTACTTTATTAACGTTCTCTGGCAGGGTATATTCGGAAAATTCAGTATCGTACATGGTATGGATCAGCCACAGATGCCGGGAGGCAGGCTGGTTGACCAGGGTTTCAAAGCCTTCTGTTGTTTGTGTCATTTCAGGATGCTCCGTTACGGCAGGATGTGGTGCGAAGCTAAAATTGATATACGGTGCATGTTGATAGCCGAACTTAAATACCAGCAGCATTTTACCAGTGGGTACTTTTTCATCTGTTGAAGAAGTGAGCACATACTTTCCCTTCACTTTATCGGTGGAGAGGTAAATAGTGTCGTGCTGCTGTGTCCATATGCCTTTCACAAAGACATCGAGGGCGCCATAGCTCATGGCGTATACAAAGCGGTTGTTTTCAAAAATGCAAAGTTCTTCCGCCACCTCCATACGGCTGGCATTGTAATAGCCCGGCATCACGCGGCTATATTTCTGCCCCTGCGCATTATTTTCCATGATCAGTAAAAATAAAATCAGTAAACCAGTTACATGCTTCATTTTAACAGTGTCTGGCGTTGATTGTTACAGCTGGTGTCAGACATCCAAAGATACTAAAGGTGGGTGATTTTGAATGACTCAGCTTTTTATCTATCTTTCGCTATTCATTTTATCACCCTCAACAAAAGCAAGAACATGTATTCCCCGCTTATAGCACTTTTGATGTGCTGTTCACCATCGGCAGATACCACACACCAGCCACTCTTTACCGCAGGGGTAGCCAGTGGATTAATGGGTGGCCTGTATGAAGGATTTTATCCGATAGATTCACTGAAAACAAAAGGCGATTTTGGATTGGGAGCGCCGGATAAAATAGATGGAGAGTTGCTATTTTTAGACGGAAAGGCTTATCAGACTCAGCATACCGGGAAAACAGCAGAAGTATTGCCCGGCCAGCGTACACCTTTCAGCATGGTCAATTTTTTTCATACGGACATGGTTTTCCGGGTACATCAACCAATGGACAAAGCTGCGTTGTATCACTACCTCGACAGCCTTCTACCAAATGTAAATGGAATGTATGCTATTCACCTGAAAGGTAAGTTTACCCACCTGAAAACAAGGGCTTTTCCGCCGGTAAAAGAGCACCCCTATCCCCCGCTGGCCAGTATGCTGGATCAACAGCGCTTCTTTTCCTTCGACAAATGTCAGGGTGATCTCGTGGGATACCGGTTACCTTCTTATATGGACAACACCAATATTGCCGGCTATCATTTCCATTATCTGTCCGACACTAAAGATGCAGGAGGGCATATCGTAGATGTTGTTGCGGAAGATGTAACCATCACCATCAGTATACTCGACAGCTATACCGTGCAAATTCCGTCTACGCCGGCATTTGATCATTTTGACTTTAAGAAAAACAGACAGGAAGATATTAAAAGTGTAGAGCGGGGTTCCAAATAATATTCAAAGAGGACGTCTCAGTATTTGAAACGTCCTCTTTCTATTTAATTTCCTATCTGCAAAACTAATTCCATCCACCGCCTAATGCCTGGTAAATATTCACCATCGCATTTAACTGCTGCTTCTTTGTTTCGATCAGTTCAAACTTCGATTCCAGTGCATCACGCTGTGTCATCAGCACTTCCATGTAATCAGCGCGGGCCGACTTGAACAGGTCGTTGGAAATGTCAATCGACTGGGTAAGTTTCTCCACCTGTTGGGATTTCAGATCGTAGCTTTTTTCAAGATTATTGATCTTAGCCAGCTGGTTGGCCACTTCCACATATGCGTTCAGGATAGTACGCTCATAATTATAAACAGCCTGTATCTGCGTAGCATTGGCGCTGTAATAGGTCGCTTTGATCGCGTTCCTGTTGACCAGCGGAGCCACCAGCTCTCCTGCTAATGAATACAGCATGGACTCCGGCGTTCTTAACAGATAGCCCGGGTTAAATGCCTGATAACCGAAGGATGCGGAAATGCCCAGAGAAGGATAAAAACGGGCTCTTGCCACCTTCACATCCAGTTGTGCAGCAGTCAGCGCCAGCTCCGCCTGTTTGATATCGGGGCGGTTGGCCAGTAACTGTGAAGGGATACCGGCATGAATGGAAGCCGGCACCAACTCATCAAAACGTTGTCCGTTTCTGGTGACGGGCTGCGGATACCGGGCCAGCAGGTAGTTGATCCTGTTCTCCGTTTCCGTGATCTTCTGCAGAATACCATACTGGAGATTTTGTGTATTCAACACCTCTGCTTCAAATTTACGTACAGCCAACTCCGTTACCCGGGTGGCTTCTTTCTGCAGTTTTACGATCTCCAGGGCATTATGCTGTATCTCCATGTTCTTTTTTACAATGGCCAGCTGGTTATCCAATGCCAGCAGCTCGTAGTAGGAGTTCGCGATTTCAGCCACCAGGTTGGTGATCACGAAATTCCGGCCTTCCACCGTAGACAGGTAGCGGGCCACAGCCGCTTTGCTGGCATTATGCAGCTTATGCCAGATATCCACTTCCCAGTTGGCGTATACCCCTAAGAGATAGTCCGGCAATGGGTCAGGCATTTCTTTTCCCGGCTTGATCTCTGTATTGGCTTCCATAGCGCCGATATTGGTGTACCGGGCTGATTTATCCAAACCAGCAGCGCCTTTTATACCAACGAAAGGTAAATATTCACCCTTTCTGGCTCTTACCTCATTTCTGGATATTTCTATTTCCTGTAAGGCAATATTCAGTTCCTGATTATTCTTCAGCGCTGTATCAATCAGGGCCACCAGGTATGGATCGGTAAAATACTGGTTCCACTTCACCTGGGCGGTATTGACGGAGTCCTGCGAGTTGTTGTAACTCGCAGGAACAGTCTTGTCAGCTGTTTTCCCAACCAGTTCCGGCACTTTACAGGCCGCATAGGTCAAAGAAAGACAGGCTATTCCTATGTATTTATATTTTCTTCTTGGCATTATGGTCAGTTTCTCGCGTTAATGGTATCTTCTTCCAGAATGATGATCTTGCGTTCGGTCAACGGTTTCTCGTCCTCATCTTTAATGAGCTTGCGTTTCGCGGCGATGCTGCCGAATATGTAGTACAATCCCGGAATGAGGACCACCCCGAACATCGTTCCGATCAGCATTCCGCCCAGCGATGCCGCACCGATGGTACGGTTACCGATAGCACCCGGACCGGTAGCAAACACCAGCGGGATCAGGCCTGCGATAAAGGCGAGGGAGGTCATTAATATCGGACGGAAACGGGTGCGGGCACCTTCTATGGCCGCCTGGTATACGGACACGCCTGCACGATGACGCTGTGCAGCAAACTCCACGATCAGTACGGCGTTCTTACCCAGCAAACCTACCAGCATGATCAGTCCCACCTGGGCATAGATATCATTTGACAAGCCCATTACCTTAAGCAGCAAAAAGGAACCGAAAACCCCGGCCGGCAGCGAGAGTACTACCGCCAACGGCAATACGAAACTTTCATATTGTGCCGCCAGGATCAGGTATACAAAGAACAGCACCACCAGGAAGATGTAGAGTGCTTCATTTCCCCTGCCGGATTCATCTTTGGAAAGACCTTCCCAGTCAATACCATAGCCGTGTGGCAAGGTTTTGGCCGCCACCTCCTGGATGATTTTGATCGCCTCACCACTGCTGTATCCTGCTGCAGGCTCCCCACGGATAGCGGACGAGTTGTACATATTATATCTGGTGATCTCATTCAGTCCATGAGTTTTTTTGATGCTCATGAAAGCGGAATAAGGCACCATCTCATCACGGTTGTTTTTTACGTACAGGTTCATCAGGTCGTCGGGCAGCCTTCTGTATTCGGGTGCGGCCTGTACATATACCTTGAAGAAGTTGCCAAACCGGATAAAGCCCAGCTCATAGGTACTACCGATCAGGATGGAAAGGTTGTCCATCGCTTTGCCGATAGAAACACCTTTCTGCATGGCAGCCTGGTTGTCTATCTGCAGCTCATATTGCGGATAGTTGGCACTGTAAAAAGTGAATAAGCCGGTCAGCTCCTTCCTTTTTCTCAATGCCGCCATAAACTCATCGTTCACCTTTTCCATCTCCTTATAGTCGTCCCCGTTAGTCTTGTCCAGCAGACGCAGTGAGAAACCACCTGCTGCCCCATAGCCGGGTACTGCCGGTGGTCCGAAGAATTCGATGGTGGCTCCCGGAATATCCCGGCACTTTTCTTCCAGCTCTGCGATGATCTGGTTAACGGAATGTTTACGTTCAGACCAGCCTTTGAGGTTAATCAGACAGGTACCGGCATTGGAGCCGCGGCCTTCGGTCAGCACCTCATAACCTGCCAGTGCGGAAACAGACTGAATACCATCTACATGTTCTGCAATCTCCTGTACCTTCCGGGCCATGTCGTTTGTTCTTTCCAGCGTAGAACCGGGCGGGGTCTGGATAATAGCGTAGATCATGCCCTGGTCTTCACTGGGGATAAAGCCTGAAGGAAGCGTTTTGCCGACACCGAATATACCGAGCCCAAAAGCCAGCAGGATACCGAAAGTGATCACCCGGCGGTTCACGATCTTTTCCATGAGTCGTGTATACCTGCCCGTTAGTTTTTCGAATCCTCTGTTGAAAGCGTCCAGGAATTTGTCGATCGGTGTTTTTTTCTTTGGCTGTCCGTGGTTATTCTTCAGCAGGATAGCGCAAAGCACCGGTGTAAGCGTCAAAGCCACGATACCGGAGAGCACAATGGAGGTAGCCATGGTAATGGAGAACTGACGGTAGAAAATACCGACAGGGCCAGGCATAAACGACACCGGAATAAATACCGCCGCCATTACAAAGGTGATGGCCACGATAGCACCGCTGATCTCATGCAATACTTTTTTGGTGGCTGCATAAGGCGAAAGATGTTCCTCCTCCATTTTGGCATGCACCGCCTCAATCACCACAATCGCATTATCTACCACAATACCGATCGCCAATACCAGCGCGAACAAGGTGATGAGGTTGATCGTAAGCCCGAAAAGC
Organism: Chitinophaga sp. HK235; assembly: GCF_018255755.1. Taxonomy (NCBI): domain Bacteria; kingdom Pseudomonadati; phylum Bacteroidota; class Chitinophagia; order Chitinophagales; family Chitinophagaceae; genus Chitinophaga; species Chitinophaga sp. HK235. Next base: position 1,601,006 of record NZ_CP073766.1, read on the forward strand.
TGCATAAAAAAGAAGGCCCCTACCAGTGATACCGGAACAGCCAGTGTAGGAATCAGTGTAGAACGCCAGTCACCCAGGAACAGGAACACCACAATGGCCACCAGCACAAAAGCCTCGGCCAGTGTATGGATCACCTTTTCTATAGAGGCATCGAGGAAAGTGGACACATCATAACTGATTTCATAGTCCATCCCCGGCGGGAAAGAGCCTTTCAGTTCTTCCAGTTTCGCTTTTACTTCCTTAATTACCTCGCTGGCGTTACTGCCATAGGTCTGCTTCAACACAATCGCCGAAGAAGGATGATTGTTGAGGTTGGAGTAAATATCATAGAACTCACTACCCAGCTCCACGTCTGCAATGTCTTTCAGCCGCAGCAGTTCTCCGTTGGGATTAGCCCGGATGATCACATCCTTATACTGTTCCGGCTGATTATACCGGCCCTGATAAGTGAGTACATATTCCAGTGCTTCCGAACGTTTACCATCACTTCGGCCAAGACGTCCGGGAGAACCGATCACGCTCTGGCTTCCCAGTGCGGCCATCACTTCATCCGTTGACACGTTGTAGGCGCGCATCCTGTCTGGCTTCAGCCATATACGCATGGCATATTGCCGGCTACCCAGGATCTGGGCGTTACCGATACCTTTTACCCTGCTCAGCTCGCGCAGGATGTTAACGTTGGAAAAGTTGTACAGGAAGTTTTCATCCGCTTTGGGATCTTTACTGTATACGTTAACATACATCAGCATGTTGGGCTGCAGGATGTTCACCACAATCCCTTCACGCTGCACCAGTTCGGGCAGGCGGTTTGTTACCTGCTCAATGCGGTTCTTTACGTTTACCACAGCCTGGTTGGGATCTGTGCCCAGATCAAAAACCACCTGTATGTTTGCTTCACCGGCGCTGGTAGCGTCGGAAGTCATGTATTTCATCCCTGGCACGCCGTTAACCGACTTCTCCAGTGGGATGAGTACCGATTTGACCAGCACATCTGCGCTGGCCCCCGGATAGGCTACACTCACAATAACCCTTGGAGGCGCAATGGAAGGGAACTGTGAGGTAGGAAGTGTATTAATGGCCAGTACGCCCATGAAGATAATGACAAGGGATATCACTATCGCAAAGACAGGCCTTTTCATGAATATATTGAACATGGCTATTGCTTTTGGAGGTTTACATTATTCCGTTGGTAACTGTAAATGGGAGATCACCTTCGCTGGTTCTTCATAGTCAAAGGAGATCTTATCATTGTCTTTCACCTTCCGTAAACCCTCCAGCAATATTTTATCGTTTTCAGATACACCTTCCTTCACTACATACAGATCGGGCATTTCAGCACTAATGGTGATGGGTTTTAACTTCACCACATTATCTTTATTCACTACAAAAACATATTTCTTGTCCATGATTTCCATAGTAGCTTTCTGAGGAATGATCAGCGCGCCTTTCAGCGGCATGTTCATGAGTATGCTACCAGTTTCCCCGTGTCTCAGCAGTTTATCGGGATTAGGGAAAGTAGCCCTGAACGCGATGTTGCCGGTTTCATTATTAAACTCGCCTTCAATGGTCTCTACTACACCAGGGTATTTGAACACCTGTTTATTCGCCATCAACAGGTTTACCTTCACTTCTCCTTTTGACTTCAGGCTGGCCTGATAGTCCAGGTATTCAGGTTCAGAAACATTAAAGTACACCCACATGCGGCTGTTGTCAGACAAGGTGGTCAGCAGATCTCCATCTCCTACCAGGCTTCCCAGTTTTAAATGGAGGCGGTCGATGATACCGTCGAAGGGAGCTCTTATTTCGGTGAAGGCCAGGTGCACTTTAGCCAGCGAGAGTTCTGCCCTGGCCTTTTGCAGCTTGGCATTTGCCAGCGCCAGTTCATTTTTGGATACTACATTTTTGTCGGCCAGCGTTTGTGTATTCTGTACTTCAATTTCTGCTGCCTTGTTTTCAGCCTCTGCCTTGGCCAGTTCAGCCTCATAGAGCTTAGGCATGATCCTGAACAACAGCTGTCCTGTTTTCACGGCCTGGCCTTCATCTACGGCAATACCCTGCAGGTACCCCTTTTCCTGGGCCCTCAGTTCAATGTTTCGGATAGAACGTATCTGACATACATACTCCCTGGTAACGGAAGTATCCATTTTTATAGGACTGGTAACCAGGAACCTGGTATCAGCTTCCTTTTCTTCTCCTTTTGATGATTTACAACTTGTATGGCATAGCAAGGCATACAAGCCCATGAGCATGGTGATTCTTTTCATAGTATGTTATACTTGATTCAGGTGGGTTTGATCATTGTTATTGATAGGCACATGACATCCCGGACTACACAGCAGCGTGCCATGCAGACAGTCGGATAATGTTTTGTAAATAAAATATGGGAAAGGTCAGACGCGTGCTTTCAGCCTGCCTTGTAAGACAGGCATCAAATCCTTATAACACGGTTTACGATAACCTTATCAGTAGCCGCATAGGAAAACAGTGCGAAGAAAGGTGGGTGGGTGGTGTTCTGACTGGGAAAAATACATCCAGGCTCGAGTGCATAAAAAGAGGAAATATGGCAGGTACCGGTCTCCAGCAGTTTCTTGAAGCCCGATTCACTTTCCTCTTCGATTTCCGTTTCTTTTATTCTATCACTTATTTTTCTTTTACCGGAGGATGGTACTTTGCTGAGATGGTCTTTGTGGCCTTGCATGCCTTCAAACTCCTTCTGGACTGATTTTCCAAAGTTCTGTTTGAAAGAATAATCCCTACTGGCTCCATGCGTATGCGCATACCCCTTCAATAAAATAAAACATAATGACAGAATACATCCAATTATTATTCTCATCATTTGGGCTCAAAAATAATATCAAATTGATTAAGTAGGTAACACTAAAAATTAAATTTACTTTAAAATCCGGGCAGCCTGAAAAAAAGGAAGCCTATGTTGTAAGTTGGTAGTCGTTGCATCTTCCACAATTGTTGTATCAGACAACTTTTCCTAATTTACAGTACAATGCAAAAAATTCCGGTTCGATATATCAACGAAGCACTGAAAGAACCCGGCTTCTCCGGTGGATTCAGCATGCGGACACTTGAAGACTTCATGGAAGGACAGGATATGCTGCAGGAACTGCACCGGCATAACTTTTACTACCTATTGGTACTGGAAAAAGCCACAGGCGAACACAGCATCGATTTCATACCATACCCTGTCAAAGATGATACAATATTTTTTATGCGGCCCGGGCAGATACATCAACTATTTCTGAAAAAGAGCAGCCGGGGTTACCTCATGCATTTTACGGAAGATTTCTACGCACCGGCTGAAACAGGCACCAGGCAAGTATTGCGGCGTATCAGTGCCAGGAACTATTTCCCTATGGAGCAAGCGCAATTCAGAAGGCTATACCAGGTGCTTGAAATAGTACACCGCGAATACACCGAAAAACAGGAACGTTATAAACAGGCGATAAAATCCGCGCTGGATATCGTCTTCCTGGAACTGCTGCGGCAGGGCGGACAGCAGGAATCCCCCGATGAACGTCAGGAATATATGCAGAAACGGTTAGATGAATTGCTGGAACTGATAGAAAAACATCTACCGGAGCACAAACAGGTTGCTTTCTATGCTGCGGAACTGCATCTCAGCAGCTACCAGCTGAATGCGGTCACCAAAACACTGCTGGGTAAAAGCTGCTCAGCACTCATCAATGACATGATTATTCTCGAAGCCCGCAGACAACTACTTGCCACTCCCAACCAGGTAAACCAGGTCGCCGCAATGCTCGGCTACGAAGACATTTCCTACTTCATACGCTTTTTCAGAAAGCATACCGGCTTCTCCCCTAAATCCTATCGCAACAACTTCAGATAAGTCCTATCAATTCCGATTTTTGTCCTACTTCCGGCCATTCACATCCGGTAGATTTGTATAAAATAATAACTATCTACTATGCAAAACATGTGGGATGAACGCTACGCGAGACAGGAATTCGTCTATGGCAAGGAGCCTAACGAGTTTTTTAAATTACAGCTTGACCATCTCCCCGTGGGATCCATATTGATGCCGGCCGATGGGGAAGGCCGCAATGGCGTGTACGCTGCTGTAAATGGCTGGACTGTTACGTCCTGCGATCTGAGCCTGGAAGGTCGCAACAAAGCCCTGCAACTGGCCACCGAAAGAGGCGTTACACTGGAATACCTGGTGGGCGACTTCGAGACGCTCAGTTTTCCGGAATCTGAGTTCGATGCCGCAGGGCTCATCTTTGCGCATGTTCAGCCGAATCAGAAATCACTTTTATTCCAGCAGGTAGACCGCTGCCTGAAGCCCGGAGGATACGTGATCTTCGAAGCATACTGTAAACAACATGTAAAGTACCAGCGACTAAACCCTACTGCTGGCGGGCCAAAGGAGGAGGAACACCTGTACTCCGCCAAAGAACTGCTGCAAAGCTTCGGACATTATAATATACAACTGCTGGAAGAAACAGAAGTACAGCAGAAGGAAGGCATTTATCATACCGGGCCTGGCTTTGTTGTGCGGTTTGTGGGCAGGAAGCCGGTTCTGTAAAAAGCCCGCTGACACTTAGTATCAAGGTCTGCTTTGAAAAAACAAAGACCCAGGGAACGCCCCCCTGGGTCTTGCTATCAAAGAAAGAAGTCTTATTACGGCTATTAATACAGTGCGACAAAACTATCGGATAGGATCATAGTCCCCAAGCCCGCGTCCTTCATAGTCATTGATTATAAAAATCGTTTGTTTCATACTAAATCCAACATAAAATTCTTTTATTTCTTTGCGATTAAGAAAAAAAGATGTGTCCTTGTTGTTGACCTTTATCTTAACAAAAACAGAGTCTTTATCAACACACAACATTTTAATCCGGTCCCTGCTACTCCTCAAATTCCCTTCATAATACTCTTTAAATATTTTATCGAAGATTAACTTTTCATCGACATAAATTTTAAAAGAGTCATTTGGATTTGCAAATATAAGTGACAAAGGAATCTTCTTGCCGTTATCAGACCTATTAAATACAATTTCCTGGTATTATCATTCATCCGGGAATTTAGAGGCTGTTGTGAAAGCATTCAAACCTCCAATGAAATATAGGCAGAGACAAACAATGGCACAGTTCTGGTGGTTAAATGCATGATTCTCTATGCTATCCGCGCCACTTCATTCAATAATACCTGCTTCTCCATGGGTGACTCGCTAAGTTGGATAGCTCTTTCATAGTACGCTACAGCCTTGTTGCTATCAATGCCAATATAAAGATGACCTAACATGGCATGGTAGTACGCATGGCCTGTTAAATTCAATTTATTTATTTCCAGAATGGCATTTTGATTTCCATACACCTTTGAGAATGCAAAAACCCTGTTCAATGCCACTACTGGCGAATATTCAATTTGTATAAGCTGGTTATACAGCTGTAATATTTGTTCCCATTTGGTATTACCCGCAGGAGTAGTATGCCAATAGGCAATGGCCGCCTCCAGGTGATATTTCGAGACCTCTTCACCGTTGCAGGCGTTGATCAGATGATAATTGCCTCTATCAATAAGCGATTGGTCCCACAGACTTCGGTCCTGTTCATCAAACAGGATAACCTCACCATTTGCATTTAACCTTGCTTCCAGTCTTGAGCTTTGGTAGCACATCAAGGCAAGTAAAGCTTGTACCTGGGTTATGTTAGTCGATTCATGACCAGTCAGCAGAAGTGTTAGCCTCACTGCTTCTGAACATAGCTCCCTACGGATCAATTGTCTATCTGATTTAGAAAAATAGCCCTCATTGAACAATAGGTATAGGGTTTTCAAAACTGTATCCAACCGGGATTTTATCGTATGCTCATTTAGTTCATTCAGTTGGAAGTTACCGTTGCGAAGATCAGCTCTGGCTCTCAAGAGCCTCTTTTTTATAGTCTCTTTCCTGGCCAGAAATGCGTTGGCTATTTCTTCCACACTAAAACCGCATAGCACCTGTAGTGCCAGGCATATCTGGCTTTCTGGTGCGATTAAAGGGTTACATACGGCAAAGATCATAGCAAGTTGACTATCTTCAATAATCCTGCTGTTTATCTCAAAATCCAGTTCAGACAGTACTTCATCTTGCCGCTGACTATCTTTTACACGATTTTCAAAATTGGAAATTCTCCGGAGATAATCCCTGGTTTTATTTTTAGCTACAGTGTATAACCAGGCTGCAGGATTATCGGGAATGCCATTTAGCGCCCAGTGTTCGGAAGCCCGCAGGAATGTATCGCTGGCAATATCCTCCGCCATTTCAATATGCTGCAATCCAAAATGACGGCATAACAATGCCGTCATCCTGCTATATTCCTGCCGGAACAAATGTGGTAATAGATTATTGACCTTCTGTTGATCCAAGCTAATCCCGTTTTAGTATTTCCCTCACTTCAACAGATCCTCCAATTTTGAAGATCGGGTTCTCTTTCGCCATTGCTACCGCTTCATCTATATCTTCTGCTTTAACAATCACATAACCAACAATAAACTCTTTGATTTCCGTATAAGGCCCGTCAATGACCACATTAACAGCCTTCACCGTTTTTGCGCTTCCGGAAGTTGGTAGCAGCGTGTTTCCCTTGTCTGCTAATTTATTCTGAGCGGCAATACCGGCTAACCAACTCATACGTTCCTGCATCTGTTCAGGAGATGGTTTAAAATCGGCGATATCGTTTAATCTAAATATTAATGTAAATTCTGTCATGGTCTTATATTTTTACAAGTTCTCTAAAATCTTTTGATAGTCTGCCTGAAAACCTGGCACTGCTGTTCCTTCTACCCTGAATGTATGAACTTCTGTAATTCCTACATACGCATTAAACGTGGCGCTGACATGGGAGGCGATGAACTCATGATCCCCAGGCCAATATTCCAGTTTCCCGCCTGAGGCTATAGCCAGGTACACTTTTTTGCCATTCAGGTTACCCTTTCTGACGCCATTTTCATCATAACAATAAGTAACGCCAAAGCGAACCAGTTGGTCTATCCAGGCTTTTAGTAAGGCCGACATTCCCAGGTTGTGCACGGGAGTACCAAGTACCAGAATATCTGCATTGCTTACATCATTGACCACAGAATCGGCATATTCCAACAATCGGCGTTCCTTTTCATTTACTGACCGGGGGTCCTTATAAAAAGCTCCGATCAAATTCCCGTCAAGAAATGGTGGTAATTCCTTTGTTAAATTCCTTTCAATTACAGCATCAATATCATGCTTCCTGATTAATTTATCAACAATAGCCGAACTCAGGCCCTTACTGTATGACTCGCTTTCCCGGGCACTGGAAATAATGTGCAAAACTGTCTTCTTTGTCATAGAATGATATGTTTATTACCATGACGATTGAATGTCCAAAAAGGGGACACGAAAAACCGTTTTTTTAGAAAAACACTGTCATTTCTTTGTCAGGTAGAAACTGATAAGCGGACGGGGGCAGCAGAAGGAATTGTGTGGTGGATTTAACCTAAAAATTCCAGTAGGGTTTATCAAAAATAGTTAAAAACTAAAAAATCATCTGATAAGAAGTCTTCTGTTTGCATAAAACTGTGTGTTATATGAAATAAAAAAATCGAGGCTCATTTAGAACCCCGATTTCATATGTTTACACAGTTTTTTGAGATAGTGTCATTACGCCAAAACTATCAGATAGGATCATAACATAGTCAGCTGCCAAAATTGGATTATATTGGGCACTTTGAACAGTAAAACCGGCTTCTATTTCTTCCGTGAGCGCTGTTGAACAGGTTTGAATTCCAGCATCTCTCCAGCCAAAGTATTCATATTTAACCATTCGCCTTCTACGATTCGGGTACCTCTTTTATTCGAACAGACTTCCACACTCCTGCCGGGCCAGGGGTTCCGTAGGTTTAAGGGTCTGCCTTTCTCACTTTTTGCCCGAACAAATATAACCTGATTCTCCTCTATTGCGGATGATACCAGGAACGCACCTCTGGCCCTGATGTTTTCAAAAAGAGCGTCCCTATTTTCCGGCCAACACGCAAAAACGCGCAGGCCTTTTCCATTCGACATACACAGCATTTCATTAACCGTATTCGGAACAGTACTGCAATTTTCAATTCCATGCGGATTATTGAGCTGGAAGCCATTCGGGTAAGTATGGGTACTATATGTCCGGAGTTCGTTCCAGATAGTGTCTGCCGGATAGCCGATACGTACAGCAGCGGGAAAGAAGCTATTTGATCCATTAAAATCGCGCCAGCGTTTCATTATATCAACCGTATTGAAGGCCGTGCGAAGTAAGGATGTATCGCTGTCGAGCCCGATTTGTCCGGCTGGGTAAATATGCTGAATTCCGAGCGTATTATCACCCCACCAGGCAGTGCCTTCCTCTGTATATCTAAAAACGTTTCGACCTTTCAGTATTTGTTCGGGGTAGGCAGCCATCTTCTCCTGCATGTACTGCCACTGTTCCAGCAATTTTCTGTCCTTCCCCAGGAATTTCGCCATATCCGTCGCTGTTGTAAATACCATCCTTACAAGTCCTAAAGAAAGAATGGGATTAACGGTCCCTATTGTCCCTTCATGTATGGCGTCATTTTTTATTACATACCTGCCGTTCTCCAGCTGCAGGTATTGTCTCCAAAATTCAGCTACGGCCCTGATGAAGGGGTAGACTCTTTCTGCAAATACAGGGTCATATGTAGTATAGAAGGCGAAAGACAAATTGGTCACGCAGTAGGCTGCATTGCTTTTCTGTCCAAAGAAAAGTCCTTCGTCCTCCACTTGTCCCCCGGAGATATAACCCGGGTGCTGTCGCTCCATGATTCCATTTTTCCTGGTTGTTTCTATACCACACGGCCCAATTCCCACTGGATACAATATACCGTTCGATATCCCTGTAATGCAGGCCGCATAATATTTTCCACGTTCCATAAAATCGAGCAGCGGCGCTTCATAAGGAATGGCCTGCCGGAGATGATTACTCGAATACAATGCATAAAATGGAGCAATATAGTTGTAGTTGAGATGGTAATCGCCGTTCCACGCTGGAATTTCGCGTGTGACCCAGCTTCCAAAAATCCCAGGTGGGAATTTTGGATCGCGGCTACAGGAAGCCATTGTATACTGCGACCTGTAATATTGGGCTTCTACCACACTATCATTGACAGAAACATAGCTTTGATGCCAGAAGTTATGCCACCAGTCTTTATGCTCTTTTCTGGCAGTCCTGATACCTTCCTGGTTCATCTGCCGTAGCTCCGTCATCACCTTGTCCATAGCTTTATTACCGTTGAAACCCGATGTACTGGCGCAAATGATGGTCCTGGACTCACCAGGCTGAAGGCTTATCTTTCCTGAAGTACCTCCGATTACACGAAAAGAAACACAAGCGCGGGTCTTTATATCAACATCCTCATAAAACCCACGTTTCAACCACTGTATGCCATCGGGGCCAACACCTTTTGTTATGCTGTCTACAAACTTATGGTCACCCTTCTCCGGAGGAAACAATTCGGTATCACCTGTGAGAATCGTATGCCCGGTATTCTTTAACTCAATAATCAACCAGTCATGCTGTGCAGCCATCCAGGCAACCATATGCAATGCTGTATCCCCATTGAGAAAATCCCCGGTGGTTACTGCATTGTAGAAGTCTTGCTCCACATGATAGGTCGCGGAATTTAAGGAGGGTATATGAATAACCAGGCTGGCAAGAGATGCTGGAAATGATTCATCGAACCCAGACTTCAATCTCCAGAAATCGTTCCTCGCCAGGTAAAACGATAAGCGATCCGGAGCTCCGCCAAGAGCAGCGGCTCCGGAACCATTGCCCAAAAGAGGACCGTCAACGGCAACACTATTGGGTGTTTTTGCAGGAACTGCATTAAATACAGATTTGTGACGACTGATAATCATCTCCGCCATATCCTGAGCGTCAACAACCAACCGGATCGACAGGAAAACCAGGAAACAAACGACGAACCTGGAAATCGTATTCCGTGATGTAAGCAGAGAAACTATCCATCGAAAATGTACCAATATCATGCGAAATTTATTAAGTAAAGCAGGGAACCTTAAATATCGGACAGAAGTCGGCATAATACTACAAGGATATTGACATAATTACATGTTATTTATGCACTGGGAATTATCAGGTCTGCCGTTCATAAAAAACTCATTTCTTCCTCTTGAATACATATGTAAGTACCCCATCTAGGTAACAGTGATTAATTGGAGTTTCTGGATTTTTGCAACTCCGCTTTCCATTCGCAAGGCGTCATGTTCTTCAAAGATTCGTGAGGTCTTCTTTGGTTATATTCTTCCATCCAGGTATAGGTTAATTCCCTTACCTGGTGCAAGTCCTCAAAGATATAGGCATCGAGGACAGCTTCTCTGTAAAGACGATTAAATCGTTCGACATAACCATTCTGCATTGGTCGGCCTGGTTGAATGTATTGTAGCCGGATACCGTGCTGGTGGCACCACTGTTCAAAATAACCTGAAGTAAATTCCGGACCATTATCAGTTCTTATCGCGGCTGGTTTGCCTCTGGATTCAATAATTCTTTCCAATACCCGTACAATTCGGTATGACGATAGTGAAGTATCGACTTCTATACCCAAGACCTCCCGGGAGCCATCATCTATCACGTTAAATGTTCTGAAGCGTTTGTTTCCAATCAGGCTATCACTCATGAAATCCATGCTCCAGATGATATTAACATTGGTTTGCTGTTGTAATGGTTGTTTAATGCGTGCTGGCACTCTGCGTTTCAGCTTCCTCCTCTTATTCAGCTTAAGCAGCCTGTATACCCGGTATACTCTTTTATGATTCCAGTGATGACCTGCACGCCTCAAATAGGCGAAAAGCTTGCGAAAACCGTAGGAAGTATGCTTAAAAGCAAGGTCCTGAAGGGCATCAATCAGTACCTGGTCATTTCTACGACTACGATAATAAAACTTTGAACGGGGAAAGGAAACTATTCGACAGGCCCTGCTCACAGAAATACCCTGATCTGCGACCAATTCTTCTGCTACTTGTCTTTTTGTGGAAGGGCCCAGCCTTTTTTTGTGAATAGATCCTTCAGTATCTGATTGTCAAGGGATAGGTCAGCATACATTCTTTTGAGCCTGGAATTTTCTTCCTCCAGGTCTTTGAGGCGCTTCACATCTGAAGCCTCCATGCCTCCATACTTGCTTTTCCAGTTATAGAAAGTAGCTTCAGAAATGCCATGTTCGCGGCAAATGTCCTTTGTGGCAAGCCCATTTTCCTGCTGCTTCAAAATAGACACAATCTGAGTTTCTGTGAATCTGGTCTTTTTCATGATAGTAGTTCAGTTTAAATTTAGCCTTTTTTATCTAAGTTTAAACTGTCACCAGAAAAGGGATACTTACAAGTGGAACCGATTTCAGGCAGACAATCGGTTATCAGCTACTGGAACAGAATGATCGGCAAAAAACAATGTTGAAACAAACGGCAAACGTCCGGGATGGTGGATGATGGGTTACAGAAGCCGGGCCTATGTTCTTTCGCTGGTCAAAGTGGTGCTGTTGAGCCTTTGTTCAATTGTTGCCCCCATCATCTGCCAGCACGGACGCCGCGCGATAGTATAATGTTGACCAGGGTACAAATGCTGGTGTTCGCGCGCCTGGTCCTCCCGTTGGTCGCCCAATCAGGGTACTATCCTCTGGCAGCTATAATCTCCCGCTAAATAGGATTACTGTCGCCCCGCCCCCGCCGCCCTTCCACCCCCGGCCGCTGCGGCGGCAGCCAGAGCGCAGGCCCCGTAGCGCAGCGGAGGGGCCAAGCGAGGGCGAGCCGCAGCAGGCCGCGCCTTCGACCTTTGTCTAGCCGGGAGCGCCAGCGGACGGCAAATCAAAAATGGAAGGCCGGGGGTGGCGGGCGGGGGGCGGACAAAATGGGTAGCGAAGGGATGGCGGGCATAAAGGCCACCAATATTAAAAACAGCCCCTAGCCAGACCGGGAGCTACCCGAACGGAGGTGGAAGGAGCGCAAAAAGGGTGACAGGGCCGAGCGCAGCCCCTGAAGCGCAGCGGAAGGGGCAAGCGAGGGCCTGGCGCCCTTTTTGCCGACTGACGCCGGAGTGAGACCTTTTAACCCGCTTAGTTCTACGCTTCGATCCGGTAACTAAAATCCGCATAGATCTGCGACTCTGCTGATAGTAGTACTACGGCTGAAGAGTGCGACGCAAGGATGCCTAATAGAATTCGAATTGCTGGGTTCATAATAATATCACAAAAGGCGGCTGCAGCTAGAAACAAACAGGTACACGTCATTACATAGGGTGTCATGGATAACACTATGTAACCGCTTACTGCAGTAAAACTAAAATCCTCGAGTGCTTATAGAAAACCATTGATGTGTGGTTGAACGAATAGAATACAATATTTCGGGCTATTGGATTTATTTTACCTCTTGCCTTAGAAAAACCCTATCGGAAAGGCTCTGCATAACGAAAGATTTAACCTGGTCAATTACCTTAAATGTAGCCTTTCTAATTGTATCATAAGTATTTTCATCTATGCCATCTCTTTTTTCACCATGAGCAATTGCATTTCGATAACCAAGAAGTTTACTAATATCACTTTCAATTTCACTAAATGCGGTGTGATCAAGCCCTAACCTGAAAAGAATTTTCCTTAGTACTACTGGTTTAAGGTTTGATTCTGTATCAATTAATTTTTCCGGAATTTCCAGTGTTTTCTCATTGATGTCCCCCAAAGCTTCAAGAAATTCAATATCCCTTGCAGAACGGTGCAACTGTGTATCATCAGGTAGCTCCCGTTTAAAATGGTCTGACCTTCTATTTGGATTTCGGAGATCTTCGAATAGTTTTGCCAATCCAGAAGCTGCAATTGTGTGTGTTACATCTCTACATTTGAGTTTCTCCTTATTAATTGAAGTAGTATAGAGTAGAAAGGCAAATTTGCAAAAACCCTCAAAATGCGCATAAAGCATGAGTACAATAGCTCTTCTGAATTTATCTTTATCTTCAACAGAACTCAGATGCAGTAGTTGGTTAGTAAAAAAACGGATTTCATCCGATCTCCATTTATATTCCTCTTCAATTTCAGACCAGATTTCGTCTAAATTCATATAAACAGATTTTCTACCTTTTCTTCTACAAATCCGATTCGACTAATTAGTAACCCTTTGGAGTTTTTACCCCCACCAGTTGTCATGGCAATAAAATCTGCATCATGTTTGATGGCAATTAAAATATTTTTAAGGCTCTCCATTTGCGCATCGTCCTCTGGTTGCATTTGATTTATTCTCTTCTGTAATCCAATCGTAAAGGATTCAAAATGATAAATGCCGAATGCCTTTGTCAGTTCGCCTTCTCGTTTTTTATTCGCATAACCAAATGAAAACTCTCCAAGTGTTTTATAAAGGACAGTAAAGGTTTTCAAAAAATTGGTTTTCTCTTCATCGTAATTAAATGAGGTATCGTCCGGCTCTGAAATAGCCTCCATATAATCTGTTAAAAAATCGCCAACATCATGCTTAAACTCCTCCCTATTGTTTTTTAAAGCAAAGAATCTCAAAACTAATTCTTGATCGAAGGAGGCCATTTTTTGCTCATATGTTAGGTACTCAGTACATTGTTTGAAAATACCTTCTTGGCTCAACTCTTTAATAAAATCAATAAATTGCGGATTTAGAAGGCGTATTGTACAATTTCGGATTTGCTGTGGACTTAGAACTTCCCCACCAGTATTCAATCTTTTGAACATGTGATATTTAAAATGAGGGTCGCTTCCCTTTCTAACAACCTCCACTCGAACAAATGCTCTCTTTAGCCTAATTTGCAAAGCGGTGCCAAGATCATCAAACGTTTTTCCATTTAGCTCCTTTACGATATCGCAATCAGTTAACACCAACATATCACCCAGTTTAACTGGATTATCGAGATGGTCGGCCTCCAAATGTCCTCGTAAGTGCAAATAAGATGAAATGCGTTGTAGACCATCAATTAAAAGATACCTTCCGTCGTCTACCTCAACAACATAAATTGGCGGAACAGGCATTTCTAATAATAAAGATTCAATAAATCTTGACCGGGCACCTTCTGTCCACCGAAAAAGCCGTTGGAAGTCAGGCGTAATATCCAATTCATTATTCTTTCTCATATCAAGGATTTCATTAAATGAAAGATCCAGGCTTTGAGTATGAACGTTCTTTGATATAGTCTCAATAGACTGAATTAGACTAACTATCTGATCTGGTGTTTGAGCCATTTGTATGGTGATTTTTCTTTAAAATTAATACACTTTCAACCGCATCTTTTTGAGATCTATATTTCTTGTTATTGGGATTAATTCGATCCATATTTCGCGTTGATACAAAATCTACCTGATCAATTAGTGCCAATTGATTATTAAGAAACATTTCCGTAAAAACTTTTGGCAGATCATTATGAATATCTTTGTAGTAAGAATCTTGTACTACAACAGAACACACACCACCAGGTTTTAATACTCTACCAATTTCTTTTACTGATTTATAAATCGAGTCAAAATACTGCATGTGGTTTTTGTAATAATACGATGCACTTGCTTTCGATTTGTGATGTAAAACCTGCTCCAAAAATGCATTACATGTAATACCCCAATCGGATTCCAATTTAGGTAAATGCTTTGGAACCGTAGACGAGCCTATTAAGCTTTTTCGAATGTCTTTAAATTCATTTTCTGTAGAGTAACCCAAAAGTGTTAATTCTGGCAAAGTAGCTACAGCATAATCAATTCGTGTACAGTAAGGAGGTGAAGTGATAATATAATCAACAAATTCAGATTCCAGAGGTATTGCAGAAGATGAGGCGACACCTAAACGAGGCCGAACAAATAATTTATTTTCGCACTGCTTGTTCAATGTCAACATATTATTTACTTGCTCTCGAAATTCGCTAACAATCTTACTCTCGGCGGGATGCAAACGATGCGACTTATCCGGGACTTTGATCCATGTTGGATTGGAAGTATTGAAGCTTGCTACAAACTTGCGAATTGTTCTAAAGAGTGCAACATAAAAAAAAGCAGCAAGTGACGACAGATCATCAATCTCTCCCCGATCTTTTAAAAATGCATATTTTGAAGTATTTACAAGGAGTCGCTGAATAGCCATCTCTATACTTCTAATATAATATGCATTTTGGGGCAGGAACCAAACCGACAAGGGATCTTCTATTCCTTTATATTGCGATTTATAAGATTTGGCTTTTTTTAGTATATCGTGCGTTAATGGCAATAAACTACTATAGTCTGTAGAACTCAAATGTGTTGCTTTAGCAGCAACGACCATTACAGGATTAAGATCAAAGCCAATGCTTTTTATACCATGTCTGCTGGCTACATGGGTTGTTGTTCCACTGCCATTCCAAGGATCGAGAAGTATACATTCCGATTCATGATTTAGAGATTTTAGTATATCGTCAACAAAAACCGGGGAATAACCTGCATAATAAGGAAACCATGTTTCAAACTCTTCGGAAGAAGAATACCTTTTGGGATTAGAGACTTTTATCTTATTCGCAGTTTTTGAACTCCTAGCTTCCTTCAAATCCTGTATCATAAATATGTTTGGTACTCAATGAAGAGTATTTTATATAAATCGAAATTATGTGTATTACACAATATATGTAAAATATCAATAATTATTAAATAGAGCCTAATTGCACTTTATTAATTGATTAATAAATAGATATGAATATAATTATAGACTATTATTAATATTGATCTGCACTTTAACTGCAAATAAAGCATTTTTTTTAATCATTCTATTTTTCCCTGCAACCAGGATAACCTCAACTGGTGATTTGTAGTAACTCATAGGAAGTCTTCTGATCCCCTGTTTTAAATCTAGTTTTGTTGATCTGTAGGTGAATTTTACATAACTTATTCAAAAACTTTTTATCATATTCTATTACTTCCTCCTCTGATAGCTGCTGCGAAATGAATCCCGCGATATGAGCACCTGTTTCATCAGTTATTTCGAATCTTCCGGAATCAAGTAAAACCCCTCTTAAAACACCTTCCACTATCCTCTCGGTATTATCGTTAACAATTGAGGAAACACGAACATATCCTTCCTTTACCTTGGCCTCTGAAATTTCGATATGCTTGTCGCCTGATTCAATCTTCATGATGGAATTTTCATCAGACACTTCTTTGAATAATTTTTTTAGATTATTCAAACTGCGATTTGGAGTACGTTCTAAAATACTCTCAAACTGTGCGTCACTCTCTGCTGTTGCCTCAATTAGTGAAATTACCTGGTTGATAGATGTAGACACATCATTTTCATCAAACAAATCTTTGGCATCCAACTTACTTAATTCAAAACCAAAAGACCCGGTTGAAAGTGCTGTTAAATACAATTCGCTGTTCGCTCCTTTCTTTGCCTGTCCTCGTTTCGATACATTCCCAAAACGAACTAATGCTGTCTGAGTTTTAATAAGTTCCTGGACAGGCCCCACCGTCTTCCCTACAAAATTAGACTTAATCCCAATTGACCCTTTTACAGCATCCCCACTGAATAACATTCTAATCTTGGGTTCTTTTACATCAGCAGGAAATTCAGCCAGTTCTTTCTTCAAGCTATCAAGTTTTTCCTTTAAAGAAACGGACATGATAGGATGATCTCCAACTAGCTGGAGCAGCCTTTCAGTTTCGATGATCTGAGTTTTTATATTTTGTATTTTCCTATAGAAACTCATATTGCTAATGTATTAAGGAATGCCAATGCCTGTTGATCTTCGTTCGGTGTATTAAGCGGTAGTTTTAGTATACCCTTCCAAATACCATTCCTGTTATGGGTAAATAACTGAATCCAGTACCGTGTAGATTCAACAGTAATATCAGGTCTAAACCCATAGTCAACTGCATAATGATCCACTTTGTACTTCTGCTTTGATTCGTAGGCGGAACCAAATTCGGGAAACACTTGCAAAAGTTGATGTTGATTAGGCAAAGGAATACCTTTGAAAAAGGTGACCACGTCAACATCTTTAGGAGCACGGCCCTCCTGACTTTCGATGTCTTCAACAAAAGAACCGTCCAGCCATTGAAAACCATCTGAAACACCGAAACTATTTAACCTCAATCTAAAACTAACCAAACCCATTAAAATCTCCTTTCTTTCTGCAGAAGTAGCGAATCTATTACAAAGTTCGACAATTGTACAGTCATATGGTGACAGATCAGCCCTGCTTGTTGGATTTCCCAAATGAGGAGGTAAAACGCGGTTGTGGTCAAACGGAGGAATAGGACTCATTGCAAATTCATCTGGTTAGGAACAGTACTTCAATTGGAAGCTAACGAAATAAATATACATAATCCTTTTGTCAAATCCATCACGTATTGCATGACGATACCGATACATTTATTTAAATCACCATATCAGCAGTTTACCAAGCCGATCGCTTACCCCGTGTCTTTTAATGAAAAAACACCATTATTTTGCCTTAATTGTTCCTGATATGCTTCTTTGAATACTTCATCAGCATACCGGTACTCCGCATGAATAACAACTTCCACCCATTTCCGGCAGCCCGCCAGTGTACGTATCCGCTGATACGAAACATTGTGATCGTGCTGATAATTTTCTCTAATCCAGTTACGCAGGTGCAGGATACGCTGGTAGGTGACCTGATCGGGCTTCCAACGGGCTGCCAGCTCGATGGCGTCATCGATATACCAGTCATAGCTGTATGCAGTATAATCTTGTCCGCAGATTTTCATGTGCCGGATGCCGGCAACCTCAGTGCTGATGATGTCGATGAAAGATGGATACATGTTTTGTGGATTAAGGGTTATCGTCTTTTGTCGGTGGTGGCGGGGTCAAATGCGATCAGGTTAAACATGGCTCTCATCCTGCTGCGTAACCGGTTGCCGTAAGTATCCTCCAGCTCCTGGCTGTTGAGGTTTGTCGTAACATAGGTCAGCATCTTATGAGAAATCAGCAGGTCATACCGGGATAAAAGGATTTCGCCCATGACGTTGCAATTATTCCCCCAGTAGTTTACCGTTTGTTCCAGGCCCAGGTCATCAAAGCAATGTATCCTGGGCACGTTGGTGTATGGAAAAAAAGCGTTGCGGCTGTAACGACTGATAACATCGTAACCAATTTTGCTAAACTCGAAGCTGATCTCCCTGCAGGAAATCATGTGCGGCCGGTAGGACTCCGCGGACAAGGGCCGCATAAGGTTGATCAGGGAAGTTTTACCACATCCGATTTTTCCGGTAAGCAGGATACCTTTATGCAGGTCGATTCCTTCGGCAATGGCGACTGTCTGGTCCTGCAGGAAGTAAGCCAGCAATTTGACGACTACCGGCCGGTCTATGTCTTCGATGTGAAAAGCCGGTCCGTATACATCTTTCCCATGCTCCTCCAGCTGCTGCATTAGCAGATAGTAGTCATAGGGGGTCTGAATAGCTTTTGTCTTCATTGGTGTGGAGCCGTCCTGCTCCGGTTGGTGGTTTGGTATGTTTGTCATGATGTTCCGGTTTTGATGGGTGAATGTTTAGCATCCATTTGTGGGCAGCGGCCTGCCAGTCGGTGATTAGCGTTTTACCGCCCTGCCGCCAGCCGTTGGCCTGATAGTGATGAAAGAATTTGCCTGCTTCTGCTTCCGGGTAGCTGCAGGTGCTAAAGAATTCCTGCACCTCGGACAGCGAGGGAAGAATCCGCGCGGCGCCGGGTGCATTTTCCGCGCCGGGTGCATCCGGATCGTGTGGGAGGTTTTCAGTTTCATT
The DNA here is from genome assembly GCF_018255755.1 of Chitinophaga sp. HK235. Taxonomy (NCBI): domain Bacteria; kingdom Pseudomonadati; phylum Bacteroidota; class Chitinophagia; order Chitinophagales; family Chitinophagaceae; genus Chitinophaga; species Chitinophaga sp. HK235. The sequence goes on from NZ_CP073766.1 coordinate 1,619,762, forward strand.
TTTATTTTTTTTTGATGGGGGCGTGAGCCTGTTTTCTCCCTCCCGTTTATTATTGTTTATATGTTTATTAAAGTGGCCCACTTTTGGGCCTGTATGTGGCCCAGTTTTAGGCCACGTGTCAGGCCCATTATTGGGCCTCATGTGTGGCCCAGTTTTGAGCAGGTCATGTGGCTCACTTTTGGGCCACGTGGCATCGGTCTTTTCATCCTGGAACAGAAACAGCTGTTCCGGGTGCTGATCGGCAATAAAATCGGCTAATGGGATGATGGAAACGTAGCTGGTGGCGTAGGCTTGCCGCGCCTGTACGTAGATGATGTAGTGACAGTGGTCCAGATGCTTTAAGCAACGTACATAGGTACTCCGGGAGCCAATGCAGGAAAGACTCATGACTTCTTCGCGCAGGATGGGAAAAGGATTCTGGAAACGATGATAGTTCCAGACCTGAAACAATGCCAGGTAAAGGCTTACATGATTGGCCTGCAAGCGGGTTTCCTTCCGCACCTGTGCGAAGAAAGCATTTAAGTGTCTGATGTAGTTGGTATGAGCTGCTGGTGCCGGCATCAGGAACGCTTAACAGGTTTCTTGGTGCCTTCCATCAGTTTCAGGATGTCGTCGTACTCGTAGAAGATTAAGCCGCCGATTTTGGTAAAGGAGAGCGTACCATTGATACGCATGTTTTGAAGAGTACCGGGTGAGATGCCTAACAGGTCGCGGACTTCGTAGGATTTAAGCCATTTCCGGGGCTGGATGGCGGGAGCGTTTACAAGTTCCCGTAGTTCCCGGAACAGTTCTGTTTTGAAGATCGCCAGATCTTCACGGGTGAGGATTTCTGCTGCCATAAGGTTTGGGTTTGTTTGTTATGGCAGCAAAAGAATAGCTAATAGGGACGCAAGAATAGTTACAGGGGTTTTACAACCCCCTGTAACTTATTGATTACTAAAGGAAAGATTTTAGTATAATTATTTTAATAATATTTGAATCAGCGTGTAATGGAGGAATCAGAATTGTTGCAGGAAGCAGTCTATCATTAGGTAAAAGGCTACGTTTAGCCCTTTATGTGAGCGGTTGACTAACTGCATCAGGATCTCGCGGACGGATCGGGAAACAGCCGCATTATCGTTATAGAAACTATTTCGCAGGCTGTTGGGGGAAATACTATCCTGCTTTACGGAGGTGAAAAAGTAAGAGAAGAAGTCGAGGACTTCCGCCCTGTTTTTATTTACATAAATACCGTTATCCAACAGTAGTTTAAGAATATGGCCAATTTGCGGAACTGAAAAAATAGTTTGAACCTTAAAATCTTTCCAGCGGCTTAGTTCGTCCGGCAGGTGGGCGCCGCCTGATGTTGCGCTGATTTCTTTGTAGTAACCTATTTCATCCGCCAGCCATGATTGCATTTTGTTTTGAAGTGCTGGACGCATGGAGTTGAACACATACGCGGGTTTCAGGGTGGCCTGGCTGGTTTTCTTCTGGAGGTACATCAGCTGTTCCAGTTTCTCTCGGATGGTGGGATAGTCTTTGAGTTGCGCCGTTATCATGCTTACCCAGTATTCAAAGTAGTGAATGTTGTTAAAGTTGATAAACAATAACAGTTCGTGCAGCTTTTCGGGAAAATCTGCCTTGTCGCCGCTGGCGTCCAGCAATTGGAATAATCGTTTATTCATCTCCGTTAAATAGTGTAACTGCTGGTAACTGATCGGGGATGTGATATGGTTATTTTTGGTGAGTTCCAGAAATGGCATGAATACAACATGCTGTAACTGTTCATCAACACCGGAGGAAATAAAACCGTCTTTCAGTATCGCCACGTCTTTCTGAAACTTCGCCTGGGCTGTCAATAGGTAAGACGGCGGTACTTTACAGTCAATGTCCAGGTACTTCCCGAATTTCCGTTCGAGATATGCCAGCAGTTCGGCAAGGTTGAGATAGATGATTTTGTACAGATCTGTCCAGGTCTTTTTAGCTGTAGAAATGGAAGTATCCAGTAGGCTTTCTTCCGGCAGGTTGGCCGCAACCAGCTCCATCAAAATAACCAGGTGCTGCTGGCAATGCTGAATAAACCACCCTACCTGCTTCTTTTTACGCAGATCGTAGAGATACCTTCCGGTACGTTCGAGAATGTTGTTTTTTTCGTTAACAATGTCGTCAACGGCTTGTGTGAAAAATTGTTCGTCAGGGTGTTTGCGTTTGTACGATGCTTGTTGGAGGTCAACGTGAATAAATTTTTCAAAAAAGGATAATGGGTAATACTGTTGCATATTGGTGGTTTTAAAATGTGCGCAGTATAGTTTTGGTTGCGTAATGGTCTTTCATAAATCACATGATCGGGGCCGGGGTTGTGATACGCTCAGTATCAACAGGGGTTGCAATAAAATGTATCGGACGAAAAGAAGATGTTAACGAGTTGTTAATCAGATACTTATCAAAGCTGGCGGGCTTTCCAACCGACCAGCCTTGATAAGTTAAATCTACCTGCTTTAAAAACTAATCCAGTGGCAGGAAATTGGTTCTTTATCCAGTTCTTCAATTATCTCTTTGACTATTTCTTTTCTTATACTGATGATTTTTTCCTTTTCAGCATTGCTTAACAAAGAATTTCTTCTTCGATAGCCGGCAAAGCCAGGTGAACGCATTTTTCTATAGTATGTAGCCTCACTCCAGTTACATTCTTTACAAACCCGTATCCTAAACTTTTGCAGAAAGCTGCCCAGCTCTGTATGAATGCAAAACAAGATATTTTGTTGTATTTCGGTTTCCATAACAAACAATAATGTAGAGGTTAACAAATATTAATCAGTAAATAATCAGGGAATTAAGCCACTGCTACACTCAGCATAGAATCAGGCAATGAAAGGTTAAATCTGTTCTTTAACGCCCTCATGTCATCGCTTACCTTACTGGCTACAATCTTCGCATATATCTGTGTAGTGCGTATGGATTTATGCCCCAGCATGGCGCTCACGGTTTCCAGCGGTACGCCATTGGCCAGCGTAACGGTGGTGGCAAATGTATGCCGCGCGGTGTGAGTAGTAAGGTTCTTTTGAATGCCGCAGAGATCAGATATTTCTTTGAGGTATCCGTTAAAACGCTGATTGCTTTTGATGGGCAGCAGTACATTGTTGGCAACGCAATGCGGATGCTCGCGATACTTCCGCAGGATCTCTTTCGCTAACGGTAACAAAGGAACGTTTTCACGGCACCAGGTCTTTTCCCTGTTTTTCACAATCCAATCTTCGCCATCGAAGTATTTAGTGATACTGTCAGGAGTAAGCAGCTGCGCATCTTTATAGGCGTAGCCGGTAAGTGTCATAAATACGTAGGCGTCTTTGGCTTCCTGTAGGCGGGGAATAGAAAATTGTTTATGATACAGTGTACTGAGTTCTGCCACGGTGAGTATATCCCGCTCCGGGTTGATATAGGAACATACATAATCCTGCAAAGGGTTACACTGCAACCATTTCCGCTGGACCGCCAGTTTTAACAGCTGCTTGGTGTTCTTCAGGTATTTCATAGCGGTGTTATCCTGGATACCTTCTGTAAGGGTGAGATAATCGAAGAAATCTTCCGCGAAAGAAAACTCAATTCTTTCGAGTGGAATATCTTTCATTTTCAGGACGCCGGAAAGAAAGGCTGTGATCTTATCCTTTGTAGTGAGCCATTTTTTATAGGTGCTGTTTTCCCGCTTTCCCTTGTCCACCTTTTCTTTGAACTTCCCGTTATGAAAATCCACGACCTCCAACAGTGTCCGTTTTTCCTGATGAACACCCAGATAGGCGTTTTTAATCATAGTAGGGGTAACGGCTGATCCCTGCTTCTTCAACAGGTTGTAGTGCCGTAGCAATTCACCCCTGACGTGTTGCAGCTGGTTGTTAATCTCAATGGCCTCTGCTGACTTTCCCATAAAGATGCCGGCTTCTTTGTTGAATTTCGTGGGATCAACTTTGTAGCCCAGTGAAAAACCATCCCGGGGAAAACCCGTAACAGTAATACGGACGCAAATAGTTGCCTTGCCGCTAGGGTTCATGTTATCGTACCGGAGATGAAAGAGGATTGATAAATCTTGACTTACTTTCATAGTCAAATAAGTTTTAGGTTACCGATTTTTGGTTTTGTTTGGTTTGTTTTGTTTCGGTTTGCAAGTCCTAAAACCTTTTACTGGTAAGCATCTCCCAGAAAAAAGGATACAGTAAACTTAGTTTTTTTACTGTATCCTTTTTTGTATCCTTTCAGATTCGTTTGATATGATTTATCTTTTCATACCAAAAGCAGAAAAGCCGCATAAATCCTACGATTTAAGCGGCTTTAATTTCCTTTGATATTCTTGTTGTGATCCCGCTGGGACTCGAACCCAGGACCCATACATTAAAAGTGTATTGCTCTACCAACTGAGCTACGGAATCGTTAAACGGAGCGCAAAGATAGACATAATCTCTTCACTTCCAAATTTTTTATTGCCACGGGCAATAATATTTTTATGCCGCAGTAACTCAATCTTCTCCTTATGTCGCGCATTATTCCGATTTTCCGAATGTTTGACTATGCCAAAGCAATACAATTTTACGTTGACTGGCTCGAATTTGAAATTGTCTGGGAACACAAGCCGGAAGGCAATCCAGTGTATATGCGGATTGCCAAAGGTGATGTGGTGATGGATCTTTCCGAACATCATGGTGATGGCACTCCTGGCTCCAGGATCAGTATTACGGAGTTTAAAGGGCTGAAAACTTTTCATGCTGCCCTGATACAGAAAAACTATAAATACATGAAACCCGGACTGGAGCGCGCCGAATGGAACCCGGAAGTGTTGCTGATGACAGTCATTGATCCGTTCCAGAACACCATCATCTTTGAGGAGCCTTTATAGATCAGTATATCTCTTTACCAAAGGGAGCAAAGGTAAGGCTCATCAGCTTAAAATGCTGGCGGCCAAAAGGAATACCTATAACCGTAAGCGTTAGTAACACACCGAAGAAAAAGTGGCAGAGGGCTACCCATATACCGCCGGTGAAGACCCAGATAATATTAAACAGTGTGGCCAGGCATCCTGTGGGACCGGGTACATCTCTTATTTCACGGCCAAACGGCATCAGGGTAAACAGTCCTATTTTAAAACACTGTACACCGAAGGGAATACCGATAATCGTTACACAAAAAAGCAGTCCGGACACCATATACCCCAGGAAGGAAGCAAAGCCGCCGAATATCAGCCAGATAATATTTCCAAGTAAGTTCATACGCGTAATATTACAGAAAAACGAATACATTCCATAGCAGTCTGCTTTTTTTCTGCAGTAGATAATTAAAACTAAAACGCAGCCGCTGGAAACGGCTGCGTTACAATGACTATACGAAAAGATTATTGTTTGAGCAGATAAGGTGCTATTGCTTTACGCCAGATAGCATAGCCTTTAGGGTTCATATGCAGCATATCGTCTACAAACAGCTCCGGACGTGGTTTATGTTGTTTGTCCAGCATCAGCGAAAACACATCGATGAAGTGGGTATTGGCTTCTCCTGATAAAAACTGCCTGATCAGGCGGTTCCCTTCTTCTGCGGTTTGGATGTACTGTACGCGGGAGGGACTGGGTTTGATGGAAATATATTCAATCGGTACCTGGGGCAGTTTGGCCCGGATCATGCTGTACAGCTGTTTGAAGCGGTTAAGCAGACTGTCTGCTGTAGCGCCTTCCGGCAGATCATTTTCTCCTACATATATCACAATCTGCCGGGGATGATAATCGAAAATCAGTTCGTTGGCGTAAGTGATCACATCATTGGTGACAGCACCACCGAAACCTCTGTTCATCACTACATAGTTGCAGAAGGTACGCTCCAGGTCATTCCATTTACGGATAGACGAACTGCCGATAAACAGGATAGGCCTGGCCGGCGGTGTATACATTTCATCATACTTCTTGATGGCCCTGATATCCTCTTTGTATTTGACAGGGCTCTGGGCTTGCAGACTTTGTGCCGCCAGCAGACATAATAACGCAGAAAAAAAACACTTGATCATGGACACAAAATAAGGAAGAATTACGAATCAGGGAACCCTGCTCCGTAATTCTTCCATGCACAGGGAGCGCATTACTGTTTGGTAATCATTTTAGTGTATACCTTGCCGTTATAGGTCACCGTTACCACATAAGTGCCTGCCGGCAGGTTTTTAGTATCCAGACTGGTCCGGTGCTGCCCTGGTTGCAGGTTACTGTTGAGCACCATGGCCACCCGTTTCTGTTGGGTATCAAAAACCTCTATGGTAGTACGACCCGCCTCTTTAACATCCAGATCGATATAGGTAATCTGAGGGAAAGGATTAGGGAAGATGTTAAACGATACTTTTTCGGTAGAAGCTGCCTTTTCCGCTACCGGCGGCGTTTCCGACGTGGACAGCAACATAGGTGCACCACAGGTGGCACTGCCTTCTGCAATGCAGAAATCGGCAAACCGTACTGCTTCATCACGCATGCCCGTCACCAGTTTGCGGTAGATGCCCCATTTGGGCCGGCAGAAAGTAGTGCCGGTGCGCCACATATCAATGTTGTTGTTGCTGTAGGTCAATAGGGTGCTGCCATCACTTATTTTTTTGATGACCAGCTGATACGAACCGGTAGAGGTAAACGTGATTTTTTCTTCCACTTCTACCCAGGTGCCTTTGAAATTGGCAAGTGGAGCGCTGGCCTTTTCACCACCACCAGACAAACCAGTGCCTGGTGTATAAATAACCTGCAACTTCTGCGGGTTACCGGCACGGGGAGTCAGCGTGATCAGTGGTGCATCGGCATCATCCCCATCCCCTGCTTTTATCTGGTGCAGATGACAGAAACCGGTAGTGGGTATAAAGCCGGCATCTATTTTAAATTTCCAGCGATAGGTGACGGTTTCACCATAGGCAGCCTTTACATTGGCAGGAGAAGGCCCAAAGGTCTTGATCTCATTCCGTTGCCGGTCGGTATTCGGACCGCAACGATCGTTGTCCGGTGTGTTGTGAATAAAGAAGACAAACACATTTTTATTCAACTCATTGTCGAATTCCTCCGTAATATGACGACCAAAGGAAGGATGGGCGCAGTCAGGCACTTCGCTGGCCGTACCGCTGCCTAAAACGCTTTCTATCAGTTCATAGGTGTTGCCCGGGCCGTTGGCTGAAAGCACCACCTGGGCATGACTCTGGGAGAGGCATAATATGCCGGCTACAGACAAAAGGGCTGCCCTGCAGGACGTCAGCATACGCTCTCGCAGAAAGGGTTTGTTGGGAACAGGTTTCATGAGTGTTTATTGTTTTGAGGGTTGTAGATTCAGTATTTTGGTTGAAAAATGCAATCGATTGTTTAAGTTAACAATTTAGCGGGAAAACAACAAATGAATCTACTGTATTGTAAAAGATATTTTTTGTCGGCACGGACCGATTCGTTTGCGGCTCCCAGGATACGCAATTACCCGGCTAGGCTGTATCCATTTTCGTATATACCGGCCTGTACTATATTACCCAGCAAGGCTGTATCCCTTTCGTATATACCAGCTTATTCTATATTACCCTGCAAGGCTGTATCCTTTTCGTATATGCCTGCCTGTTCTATATCATCATTGCCGGCACGCCCCGGTATCCATGCAGCATGGCCATGAGACATGCCTGCCACAGCCACTCTCAGGTCTGCGCCGCAGCGCAGACCTGTACCAGCAGCAACAAAAGATTACATCGTAAATACTTTACCACCTACCATCACTTCCTGGGTGGCTTCGTCAAAAGTGGCTTTCATACCAGTGCGGTAAGCCGCATTGCCCATGATCAGGGCGATGGAGTGAGAATACGCCGCTTCAATAGGAGCATTCGGCTGTTTGCGTTCCCGCACACAGGTCATCCAATTTCGTACATGCGCGCTCGTGAGTGCGTCACCTCCTGTATTGGCGCCTGTTTCCACCTTTTCCTGTGTATTCAGCGACAGTGAAGGCAACAGGTTGGCATGCATCCCCATTTCACTGGCTTCTCTTTCTGTGAGGCCGCCGGTACTGCTGATTTTGTTGGTAGACATATCGATGGTGCCACCATTGGAATAATAGATCTCTTTGGTACCACCGGCAGAGTTGTGGAAACGGCTGCTATACATCACCTGGAAACCTTTTTCAGGCTCATTGGCCGGACCGTAATCAAATACCGCTGTCAGCGTATCCGGATTTTTACGCCCATCATGCCACATATAAATACCTCCGTTGGCCACGGCGCTACGCGGGTGTTTCAGACCGCTGAACCAATGCACCGTATCAATCTGGTGCGTCATCCATTGACCAAAGATACCGGAAGAATAGGGCCAGAACAGGCGATACTCCAGGTATTTGCGCGGATCCCAGCTGTCCTGCGGACGACCGGCCAGAAAACGTTTCCAGTCGGTATCAGACTCCCGGATGTTTTTCACCAACTCCGGCCTTCTCCAGCGCCCTGGCTGATTTACGTTCCAGGTCATTTCTACCATGGTGATGTCCCCAAACTTCCCTTCCTGAATGAAGTTAGCTGCCGTATGATAACTGCCGCCACTACGCCTTTGTGTGCCCACCTGCATGATCTTTCCGGATTCCTTCACCGCCTTGAGCGCATTGCGGGCATCTTCCATCGTTTCCGCAAAAGGTTTTTCACTATACACATCACACTTGTTCTTCACCGCTTCAATTGTATGATAAGCATGCTGGAAGTCGGCCGAAGCAATAAATACGGCATCCAGGTTTTTAATACGGTACAACTCATCATTATTCATACAGGCCTGTACGTTATGCCCCGTTTTCTCCTGCAGGAAAGCCTTGCCCTCCTCCCGGCGACGGTTCCAGATATCTGATACGGCTATCAGATCGAAGTTCAGTTCCTTGTTGTGGCTGAAGAAAGAAGGTAGCAATGCCTGACGGGCCCGGTCCGAAAATCCGACCAGCCCTACATTTACCCGGTCGTTGGCGCCCATGATACGGGCATAACTGCTGGCTGGCATGCCCATGGCTGTAATGGTAAGTCCTGCGCCGGCCATCAGCGATTGTTGCAGAAATTCCCGCCTTGTTTTTTTGGTGGATGTCATTGTAGCGTATTTTATTTTTTTCGGGAGATATGATATACTTCTTTTAATTGCTCCTGCAGATAAACCACGGCTGCTGCGTATTCCCTGGCGGGGTCTGTCCACTTGCACTCCATCATGATACGCCCTTCATAACCTATTTTTTTCAGCGCAGCCAGATAAGGCCGGAAGTCTTCCCCCGCAACACCTGGTGCGGTGCGTTTTTCTCTTTCCGCAATATGGCAATGCACCAGGTTGCCTCTGGCCTGTTCTATATTGATAGCCGGTTCATTTTCGCGGAGCATATGGTATATATCTGCTGTCAGCCGGAAATTGGGATGGGCTATCGCTGTCACCAGGCGGTTGCCTTCGGCGACGGTGTTGATGAAGTTGGTTTCGGTAGCATTCAGATTTTCCATGGCAATGAGACAGTTATGCTGCTGCGCGATGGTGGCCATTTTGCGGGCCAGCGTAATAAACCGGTCCCTGGCCGCCACCGGGTCTGCCCCTTCCGGTATCTTACGCGCCTCTCCGCTCCCCAGTACTATCAACCTGATTCCGGCTTTCTCTGCCCTGCGCATCACGGTGTCTACATACCCCAACACCCAGGCCTCATCTACCGAAGGGCCCATCAGTTTAAGATAACCGGGAATAAAAACATTGCAGCTCTGCACCTGACAGTGTGCAGCTTTTAGTTTTGAGAGGTTGACTTCAAACTGAGCCTCACTCAGCGCCGGCGACAGCAGCTTGCGGACTGTCTCTTCCAGGAAGGTAAAGCCGGCAGCCCTGGCCAGACTGTCATTTTCTATGGAAGTAGCAATACCGATGACTGGCAATCTCGTTTGTGCATTCGATTGCAAAAAACAGGAAGCGCCTGCGAAAAACAGGCATATCAACATACTTTTCATAAAGTGGAAGACCCGGATAAAAACTGGTCTGACGAAAAAATAATAATTATCCGGGAGAAATCAAAGCCCTGCACTTTTCTTTACGACCGCAACAACTCCAGCAAAGGCTCTACCTGCCGCCGGTAATCGTGCTGCAGGTCTTCATGCAGTCCCACGACTACCTTCACAATCTTCTTCAGCTGTGCTGCATATAAATTTTGCAGCACCGTACTGTGCTTCGACAACAATCCCGAATCCTTCAGGCATTCACAGAAATAAATCAGCAACTCCGCCTCTGCCGGTTTGGAACCCATATACCGGATATGTTTGTTAGTGATGCGCAGTATTTTCCGCAACCGTTTTTTAGCGTTATGCAGATTACTTCCCTTCATCTCTTCAAAACCTGCGTCTATCTCAGTTTTCACGGAATTGATATATCCCTGCTCATCATCTGCATCAAACAACAAATAAGTAAGCAGTTCTTTGTTTTCTTTTTTATACTTCGCTAATCGTAAACATAATGCTGCCAGCTGTGCCGGTGGCACTGTTGCCAGTTCTTTCTTTAATTCATTAATAGTCGCCGTTTTCATATGATATCTCTCTGCCTTAAGATCCCGAAAATACAATTAAATAGCATGGTACAACACCTATGTCCAACACTACACTGCATAATTAACTAAATTGCATCTCACTATAAAACCCCATTACTCACTCTAAACAGCCTCAGACTATGAAAACAATTCATGTACTGGCAGTGGCCGCATGGTGCCTGCTGGCAGTTACTACCACCTCCGCACAAAAGATAGACACCGCGGCTATCCACAGGGCCTGGATGACCTACATGACTCCTGGCCCCGAACATGATCGACTGGCCAAAATGAATGGCGACTGGGCCTGCGAAATAACTATGTGGAAAGGACCTGGTGCGCCACCGGAAAAAACAACCGGCACCTGCCGCAATACCATGGTCATGGGAGGACGCTATCAGGAAGGCCGCGTCACTTCTCAAATGGAAGGCAAACCCTTTGAAGGCCTCAGCACTACTGCTTACGACAATTCCCGTAGAATGTTCCTCAACACCTGGATCGACAATATGGGAACCGGTATCATGATGCTGGAAGGCAAATGGGACCCGACCATCAGCGGTATCGTATACACAGGAAAATGTCACGATCCCATTAGTCATAAAATGATAGACCTGCGCCAGGTATATAAATTCCAGGACGATAACAACTATACCCTGGAAGCATATCGCGTGATGAATGGCAAGGAAGTGAAGGATATGGAAGTAAAATTTAAACGCCAATAGGCTCCCGGGGCAGCAGCCCCGGTTAAGCTGCAGTAGTCTGCATAATGTCCATATACACCTTCCGGCAATAAAGAGCCCAGCTCAAAAGGCATCGGGCATTGTTGTCTTTCGCCCATCAAAACACGTAAATATCAAAACGAATATAAAGAAATAGGGTACGGATATTAATTCCAGCAACACCTGCTGATCTTAACTCCCTACTTTTGAACCGTCTGCTATTGATCCCGGTATCATACCCGAAAAAAGGCCACACGCCTATTTCCGGAAACAGGAGTCCTTCCTCTTTCAGCAGGCTCCCCCATTTATGAAAAAAATATCTAGTCATATAGTTTGTTTTCCTGGAAAGCCCTATTTGTTGTTTTTAGCTGTTTTGCCGACCTTTCAATTCTTTGTTGATAACCTTACAGGTATTGCCCAATGGGTAATACCTGATTTTTTTATTACATTTAAAGAAATAACTCATATTAGGAAACTATGATCCGCACGCTGATTATCGATGATGAACCTGCCATCCGGAAAGACCTCGAATGGCTGATGAAGCGCTACCCCGATTTTGTGGTGCTGGGTAGTTGCGGCAGCATCGCGGAAGCCAGGGTGATCATCCCCAGTACAGAACCGGAATTGCTGTTGCTCGACATAGAACTGGCCGATGGCACCGGTTTTGACCTGTTACAGGAATTTCCCGACCGGAACTTCCGTATCATATTTATCACTGCGTATAACGAACACGCCATCAAAGCCATCAAATTCGGGGCTTTTGATTATCTGCTGAAACCTGTGGATGAAGAAGAACTGGTGGAAACGCTTAAACGACTTGTTGCGGAAAGCCCAGTGAATACCCGCACACAGATCGATATTACCAGGGGCCATCTTCAGCAGAAGAAGTCCGGGCTGGTGAACCGTATAGTCCTCCGTTCCTCCCAGTACCTGCAGGTGGTGCCTTTCGAAGAAATATTGTATTGCCAGAGCGATGGCAGTTATACCACTTTCTATCTTACCGGTAATAGAAAGGTAATGGTCTCCCGTCCTATCAAGGAATATGATGAGCTATTACCCGAAAGCTGGTTTATCCGTATCCATCAGTCCTATATCGTTAACCATCATTTTATAGACCGCTTCCTGAAAGACGGCATACTGGTTCTGAAAGACGGAACACAGATACCGGTTTCGGCGCGTAAACGAGAATACGTCAGGCAGTTCCTGATGGGTGATCATTAATTCTTTTTTGCATGCATAGCAGCCATCGGCCTTTTTTGCTTTTCCTCCTGCTTTCCGGCATCTGTAGCTGCCGGCAGCAGCCCCCGTCCTCTACTCCAGCCGTCACACCCGTATTTACAGCTGCCCAGGTGGTAGGAGCCCCTTCTGTTTATCAGGAATATTACAACAAAGGTGATTATCAAAATGTGCTCCGTATCCTGGATTCAACCTCCAATACAGCCCTCAGCGAACAGGATGAAAAACAGATGTGGAAGGCCGCAGCCGTACAAGGCCTGAAAGAGCTGGAATCCCGGCAACAGCAGATGCTGGACCTCAGCCGGCAATACAACTATCACCAGCAGATTATTCTGGTCCTCATCATGTTCCTGCTGGCACTGGGTATTTTTACCACTCTCCTTCTCATCCGGCAGCGCAGGCTGGTGACCGCAAAAATGAGCCTGGAACTTGAACAACGCCTGCTGCGCAGTCAGATGGAACCCCATTTTATTTTTAATACCCTCTCCGTTTTACAGAGCTTCATCCGCCGTGATGAGAAAGACAAATCCGTCAGGTACCTCAACAAATTCTCGCGGATGCTGCGCCTCACCCTCGAAAACTCCCGCCATAGCCTGGTACCGCTGCACCGGGAAACCGAAGCCATTGAAAACTACCTCAGTCTGCAGGTGGTACGGTTCGATAACGTGTTCGACTATACGATACAGGATATCCCCGAAGAAGACAGCAGTGATATCTGTATTCCGCCAATGCTGTTGCAGCCCTTCGTGGAAAACGCCATCCAGCATGGCATGCGTAACATAGCGCATCATGGTCATATCAGCATTACCCTGGAACTGAAGGAAGACATCCTGCACTGTATAATCGAAGATAATGGCCAGGGATTACAGCCGGTGAAGAAAAAGGAAAAACATACGCTTTCCGGCACCATCGTGCGTGAGCGGCTGAAAATGCTGAGTCATCAGACCGGTAAAACCGCCACCCTGACGATCACCGACAAACAAACAGAAGGTCGTACAGGCGTAAGGGTTACCCTCATGATTCCTGTCCAGCGATGCTAACGTGCCAGTTGCCTTTTATCAAACATAGACAACGTGGTTGTCATTCTGATGGGCTCGTTTTCCCAACGGGAAATATGTCATATGCAGAAAAAAAAAGTATTATTTTTTGGTTACGGTGAACAAATACAGTAATTACTGCTTATTATTGATACCTATTTGTTAAGTGAATGCATACCGAGATACCTGTGATATGATAGATGATCCATACCCCAAAAGCAAAACCATCATTCATTCATCACCATAAAAACCATTTCCCATGGCTGCATTAAATCCTTATCTCAACTTCGATGGTAATTGCGAAGAGGCCTTCAACTTTTACAAAAGCGTATTTGGCGGTGATTTTACCAATCTCACCCGTTTCAGTGATGTTCCCAAAGAATACCAGGCCAGTCCGTCAGACGGTCAGCTGGTGATGCACGTGTCATTACCGATCAGCAATGGTTCTGTGCTGATGGGCAGCGACCGTCCGCCATACATGGGGGCTGTTACCAAAGGTGACAGTTGTTATCTTTCCATCACCACCACCAGCGAGGAAGAAACTCAAAAACTTTTCAATGGCCTTTCTGCCGGAGGCAAAGTACTCATGCCACTGGACAAAACATTCTGGGGCGCCTATTTTGGTATGTTCTCAGATAAATACGGTGTGCTGTGGATGGTGAACTACGATTACAACCAACCCGGCTGATTTTTGTGGTCTTTCCGATACTCCCGGTCAGCACCGGGAGTATCCGTTTATCCAGCATCGTCTAACCCTCAAAATCCAATATTTTATGGGCAACAGGACATATTTAATGATCAAGACCGATCCGGAAAACCAGGAAGTACTGTTCGAAGGCAATAACAGCCTGGCGTACTTCTGGCTGCTGTTACTGGAAAAGCACGATATTGAACGTGTGAAACCTGCCTTTCAGATGTTATACGAAACAGCAGATGAATCCATGGACGGAGAACCGATTGATACAGACATCCGGATTTCCCGGAGCAAGGCCCTTCAAAACGGGGCTGCGCACCGGTCTTATATCGGAACCGTTTATCCTGCCTTGTTGCCGTTATACGACGAATGGCTGGCTTACCTGGCTGCTGCGCCCTCCCATGATGATATATTGTATATAGACCTCGAAGAGTTCAGTGGTTTTTATGCCAACGTGAATCAGTTTCTGGAAGAATTACTGAGTTTTTATACCCATGTAAAAGAAGGTGCTGCCTATTTTGAACCGGTGATCTCCTCCACTACAGGCTGGGAGGCTATCGGTAGAAAACAGTTTTATGAATTTTCCGCGCATTACCGCAGCACGCCGGAAACCATCCCTTACCGGAAAAGAATAACGTCCGGCCAGCCCATTTCCGCGGGTTACAAACTGTTGCTCTGGATCTGGGGAATCGTCAGCGTTGGACTCTTTGCCACCGGCATTTATGCCATCACCCGTTTTCAGGCGCTCTGGTCAAAAGTGCTGGCAGCCCTGGTTATTCTGGCCGGTGTTTTACTATTGATCATCGGCGGTTTTACCCGTATCTATGAACGAAGCCAGCAGAAAAAAGCCGCTCCCTGACAGCCTCCTTTCTTCTTTACGTTTACGGAGATAATCGTTAATAGCGTAACTTAGACACGGATGACTATAAAGAAGAAATGATGCAACTTGCCCTTTACCAGATTGATGCCTTCACTGATCGTTTGTTTGCAGGTAATCCGGCCTGTGTTATGCCACTGGAACACTGGCTTCCCGATGAGGTCCTGCTGAAGATAGCCCGGGAAAATGCGGTGGCGGAAACCGCCTTTTTTATTCCGGAAGGAAATGATTTTGCCCTTCGCTGGTTTACACCTGAAATTGAAATGGACCTCTGTGGCCATGCCACGCTGGCTACGGCCCACGCTATCCATACCATCCTGCAGCATCCCGGTGATGAGCTGCGTTTTCATTCCCGTAGTGGTCTGCTGAAAGTAAAGGTAGAAGGTGCCCGTTATGTGCTGGAATTCCCTTCCCGTCCGCCGGTACCGGCTGAGCTGCCGGAGAGCATCCGGCTGGCACTGGACCGTATGCCCGTAGCCGTTCTCCGATCCAGGGATTATGTGCTCGTATATGCGTCTGAGACAGATATCCGGGAGATACAGATAGACCGGCAGATACTGGACCGTATCAACCTGGACCCTGGTGGTGTGGTGATCACTGCTCCGGGTAGTGACTGTGATTTTGTATCGCGTTTTTTTACGCCGCAGGCTTCTATATTTGAAGATCCCGTAACCGGCTCGGCCCATTGTTCACTGATTCCTTACTGGAGCGGACAGCTGGGCAGAAAAGAGCTGCTGGCCCGGCAATTATCTGACAGAGGAGGAACCTTGTATTGTGCAGATCAGGGAACAATTGTTAAGATCGCTGGTGAGGCAGTGACTTATTTCACAGGGACCTGCCGGGTGAATTGGTGAAACGGCGACGAAACCAATATTTTGAATTTCAATTATTTACACAAATAATATTTCAAAGTGGATATAGCGGTAACATCATAAGTGCGTATATTCGCAACAGTTTTTTTGTTAATCTTTAAATATGTTAAAATAATTACCCTATTATGTGATAAGTTTTTGTTAAATTTAGCTTAACGACACACACCTAAGGATGGAATATGATTGTAAGGTTCCAGTCCCTACCGCCCAGATTAACCATAAAAGACTCATCTCTAGCTAACCTCAACAATGAAAATTTGCACTGCAGATGAAAGAAATCACTGTATTATTCAAATCACTCCTTCATTTAGGGACCAGTAAACGCTATGAGAAGGAAGATAATCACCGGATTGTTAAAATCAACATCATTACTGCTTTACTGATCGTATTGAGTTTAGGACTCGGTTCGGCTTACTGGATTCTCTCAGGATACTTCTCCATTTTTGTGGCGACTGTTATTGAGAGCATTGTATTTTTCGGGGTGCTTTATCTTAATAAAAAGAAAAAGCATGTGGCCGCAGGGATCACACTTCAGATGATCATCAATCTGGCAATCATCTATTATGGGCTTACCCTGTCTGCAGCTGTGGACCCCATCTGGCTTACACTTTTCCTGCTGATTTGCTGCCTCTCCTTTATCAAAGTAGGCGCGGCCCAGACGTATTGCCTGGTTATTTCAGCAGTATCCCTGTTATTCCTGGAGCTGAACCGCTCCATGCATTTTGTGCCGCCGCTGGACTTTAGCCCCGGGATGCTCAACTTCATCTATTATTGTACGGCATTTACAGTGCTGACACTTACTTCCGTTTCACTGGTATCTCTTGTACATTATAATGCCAAACTGTTTCATACCATCAGCCAGCGTAACCTTCAGCTGACCGCCCTCAACCGCGACCTGCATACCGCCAATACACGGTTGGAGCAACAGGTAAAGGAAAGAACGGCCAACCTGGAAAAAGCTGTCACCGCTAAAAATATATATGTACGTGAACTCACCCATGAGCTGAGAACACCGCTGAATGCCATCTACAGTATCGCCCAGCTGAAACTGCTATCCGGCAAAGACAAAGGCCAGAGCGAGAAAAAAATTGACGAAGACCTGTTCATCGCCTGCCGTAACCTGCAAAGCCTGATCAACAACACCCAGGACAAATGTAAACTGGACTCCGGCAACTTCGATGACGTCAAAAAGGAATCCATCCTGCTCTTCAGCTGGATCACCAATATCGTCAACATCTATCAGTATTTCGCCAATGAAAAAAGAGTGAAGATAGAACTGGAAGTACAGCCCAACTTCCCTTCCGCCATCCTGGAAGACAGTATCAAGCTGACAAAAATCGTGAACAACATCTTGGTGAATGCCATCAAGTTCACCCGTTCCAATACCAGCATTTTCCTCCGCATCTACCGCGATGATACCCACTGGTACATTGCCGTAAAAGACCAGGGCGCCGGCATTTCACCTGACAGGATCTCCACCCTGTTCAAGGAATTCACCCGCACCACCATCAACTTCGCCGAGGGCAGCGGCCTGGGCCTCAATATTACCAATCACCTCGTAAAAATACTGGGTGGTACCATCCAGGTACGCAGCATTATGGAAGAAGGAACAGAATTCGTAGTAACCTTACCGTTAGTGCCCTTTACCGGCGAAGTCAAATCCGCTAGCATTGAACTCCGGGAAAACAACCTGATTTCCTTTGAAGGCAAAAAGATACTGGTGGTAGAAGATGACATCATGACCCAGCGTTACCTGTCTCTCCTGCTCAGCAAACGTGGTTTCTCCATCATGCATGCCGACAACGGACACGAAGCCATTAACAAAGCATTTAACCAGCCCGATATCATCATCCTCGACATGAGCCTGCCCGGCAAATCAGGAAAGGATGTACTCATAGAGCTGAAATCAACACCCACATTAAAAAATATACCTGTCATAGCCGCATCGGCGGATACCGATGAAACAAATATTCAGGAAATTCTACTGGAAGGAGCCTGCGATTACATGATCAAGCCTATCGACTTCAATATCCTGATTGATGTATTGGTGAAAAACCTTCTAACAGGAGCAATCGTTAAAAATTAGTTTTAAGCAGATATCAACCGTTACAACCGTTTCAACCATTTCCCTTTTAACTCGCGTATACCTGCGCGAATAGGTACCTTTTTGTTTATCACCGATTGTCTATGTTTATGAATCAAACCGAAACTGCCAAGATTGTCATTCCGAGGCTGTACTGCCCCTTTTCCACCAGTATCAGCCCTTACGTGGAGCTCGTTTCCACCCACACATTCGACTTCCTCCACAAATACCAGCTGCTGAACAGCACGGAGGAAGAACGTCATTTTGCCCGGTATAAAATGGCCTGGATGACCTGCCGTACTATGCCGGAAGCTGACTTCGAACTGCTCTGTTGTATAGACAACCTATACAGCTGGCTGTTTGTGCTGGACGAGCAACTGGACCATGTAGATCCTTCCACCGCTTATATCCGGGAAGAAAACTATCTCCAGCAACTCGTGGATGGCTTTTCTTATGTGCTCAAACACAAGGTGTCTGCCATCGACAACAAATTTTTTCACGCCCTCAGTGATATCTGTATCCGCCTGGACGCGATGAGCAGGCCCAGCTGGCAGTCGCAGTTCCAGATCAGTGTACAGGCCACCTTTGAGGCAGCCATCTGGGAAGCCAAAAACAATAAAAACAGGGAAAGACATCCAACGGTGGCGCAGTACATGCATATGCGCCTGTTTTTCTCTGCAGCCAATATCGGTACCGATATCAACGAGCTGGCCACCGGCGTATGGTTACCCATGTATGTGCTGCAGCATCCCGACATCGTACACCTCACCTCCCTCGCCAGAAGAGTGGTATGCTGGGCCAATGACGTGTTCTCACTCCGCAAGGAACTGGAACACGGCGACGAGCACAATCTGGTGATGATGCTCAAATACCACCACAACACTACCCTCGAAGAGGCAGTGTTGATGGCGGCATCTGTTCATGATAAAGAAATAAGTGAATTTGTATCCTGCAGAGCGGCGTTACCGGATTTTGGGGAAGAACTGAATAAAAGGATACAAGTGTATGTGAACGGACTGGAGACAATGATCGCCGGCTTCTTTCACTGGAGCATTACAGATACTCCCAGATATAACCCCTATTGATATACGTTCACTGTCGAGAACGTGACCGGTAATTTTGTAAAGCCCGTAATAATCGTACTGGGCGTCATTTCAATCTTCACTCCCTCTTTTATCCGGAGATCCCTGATCCGGGAGAACACCACTTTTAATGCTATTTCTGTTTCCATTTTAGCCAGTGGCACCCCAAAGCAGTAATGGATACCATGCCCGAAACTGAGGCTTTCTGCATGGTTGGGGCGTCTGAAATCAAATTTGTCCGGTTCAGGGAATACTTCAGGATCATGGTTGGCAGCTATCAGCCAGATGTTGAGATAATCTCCTTTTTTGATCTGCTGCCCGTGCAACTCCAGATCATGTTTGGCCACCCTTGTCATGGATTTGGCAGAAGGAAGCACCCGCAATACTTCATTGATAATATTGTCAAAATCTTCAGGATGATCCAGGTAGTGGTCCAACACTTCCGGATGATGACAGAAAGTATAGGCAATGTTACCCAGCAGTGAAGAAGTGGTTTCAAAGCCAGCCAGGAACATACCTACTACTGTGCCCAGCAAATCTTCATTGTTAAGTCTTTCACCATTCACTTCCGATGCCAGCAGATGAGAGATCAGATCATCCTTCGGTTCCACCCTTCTCATTTCAACCATTTTGTCGAGATAGTCTGCAATCTGTTGTTGCGCTGCAAACGATGCCTGCATCTCTTCCATTGTTTTTACATTGGTGACGATAGTGGTGACCCAGCTATGCACCAGCTGATGATCTTCCGCCGGAATGCCCAGCAATTGGGCAATCACGCGGTTGGGCAATGCAATGGCAAAATCGTGGATAAAATCCATCTCCCCTCTTTCGAGCAGCGGGTCGATAATGTCTTCGCACTGTTGCCGGATCCAGTCTGCATGTTTGGAGATAACCGATGGTACAAACACTTTAGCTACCAGGGACCGAAGTTTTTTGTGATCGGGCGGATCGCTCTGGTTGAGGTTTCTGCCCATGATGTTTTTTCCGAGGTTAGGAATAAATAAATTGGAAAAGGAATTATAATCACCCAACACTTGTTTCGCTTCCTTATGCGAAAAAATCTGCCACGCGCCTTGCACGCCGTAGTAAAAAACAAAGTCCGGATCATATACAACCGGATTTTCAGCTCTCATTTTTGCAAACCAGGGAATTGAATTAGGAGAAACCATATGTGATAGCATTTTATGCGGGCATCACATGAAATGCCCGCTGGTACAAGAAAAACGGTGATAAAACAAGTTAAAAACGGTGATAAACAGATATCTCATTAAAGAAACAAAAAGCAGGAAAACTTACACCATGTGTTGAATTAACTATGTGTTAACTGACCGTTAAGCGGTGATATTTTACGAATAAACCTGATGATGTCAATCTGATAGAATCCTTATCAATTGCGGGAAAGCGCTTGTTTCAATTAATAAAAATATTACCTTTCAACTTTGTTAACAACATCATTATCCCCTGTCATTTATGGTAACCAAAAAGAATGCAAAAACCGCCGTTTTACCAGACGAACTAGCAAATATCCTGCATGATCTGCTACGGGATGCAGAAGGGTTAAGGGAATCTGACGTGCAGCTGGCAGCCAATACTACAGCAGCTGCCTGGGCACTGGTACCGGAGCCCAAATTTGATAACAAATATACGTATCTGGTGTTGAGCAATCATATCCCTTACCTGTTATCAGCCGGTCGTTTACATGAAGCACATAATCTGGCCGGTCAGTGGGCGGCAGATGTAGAAGGCAGTGGAGAGCCAATCAGGGAAACCAAACCTTATATTTTGCTGGGTGCCTCCCTGTTGTATCTTCAAAAAACGGCACAGGCTAAAACCATCTTCCGCATGGCGAGGCGTTATGGGGTGCGGATGCACGAATTTCAGGGGATGCCGCGTTTTTACCGGGCCATTGCCGATGGCAAACTAAATGACGAAGTTGTCATCCAGCAGTATTTTCAGCAGGAAGTAATACAGGCCGAACGGACCCGGCATGCCACCACATCTGCTGAGATAACGACCGATATTACCCGTCAGATCGAAGCATTAAACACCAAAGGCCACGAAGCCTATGATGAACGCAACTATGCAAAGGCCGCCAGGATATGGATACAGGCACTGGACCTCATTCCCTCTCCACAAGAGTATTTCAGCGACAGCGGCTGGCTCAACACCGCTATCGGTGATGCCTGCTTTATGCTGAAAAAATACCAGGAAGCCCTGCAATACCTGCTGGCAGCCAAATCCAATATTGTAGAAAACGGATCGCTCAACGCCTTTACCATGCTAAGGCTGGGCCAGATCATGCTCGAAACCGGTGAAGAACATGAAGCCCGGGAATACCTGATGCGGGCACATTTGCTGGGGGGAACAAAAATATTTGAAAAAGAAGATGCCAGATATCTTGAACTGGTAAAACACCAACTGGAACTGAAGAGCCAGTCCACAAGCCACTGATGAACAATTAGCCGGAATTGGTTGTTCCCTACAGGACCATCTATTCCTGATCTAAAATCATTTCCATGAAAAAACTGTTTTATCTGCTCTTCACTGGACTGACAATAGCTTCAGCCTGTCAGAATACACAACAAAAAGATGAAAAAGCTGCAAGGGAAAAAGCAAATGAAGCAGTCAACGCTGCTGACGCATCCGCTGCCCAACAGGCTGCCAGCGATTCAAACGCTGTCAACGCAGTAGTTGCTGCCATCCAGTCCAATATCGACCATGCGATGTCGAAAATAGCCATGCCGGATTTCCAGAAAGCCAACGCCCGAAGCCTGGCCGAAGATTTCCATAAGTATCTTTCCAAACTGGTCAATACCAACAGCGGAAAAAAAGCTAATGAATATATGGACAAGCTCAATGACCTCAAAAAAGAATACGATAAAAAAGTAACAGATGAAAAACTGGATCCCGCTGATAAGAAAAAGCTGGAGAAATATATAAGCGACATGCTGAGCGCCGTGGAAAACGCCAATCCGTAATCCGCAACGCCATATACCATAACGATGGCCTGTGCAGCAGTTTGCACAGGCCATCGTTGTTTACTGGCAAGCAAATAATTACTACGTATATACCTCACCGTTACACCCTGTTAACATTACGCTGGCAGAAAATCTGCTTTCTCCGCCCATACCGATCCGGGATAACTGCTTCTCAGTTCCTGCCAATAAGGTACCAGTGCATCGAAATCCTTGCGAGCTGCAAAAAACGCCGCCACACCAGACCAATACAAAGCCTCCTGATGCAGGGAAGGATATTCACTGCTATAAGGCAATTCCTGCAACAAAGGAATAGCTGCTGCCGGCTGTCCGATGCGTACCTGCAGCATCGCTTTGCCCAGTGTCAGTTCGGCGATGAACTGATGCGGAGACAGATAACCGGCCACCTGTCGGATCACACGGCCATCCGGCGTGTACATAAACAACGCCGGGGTCCATATCAGGGCATGCACCAGATACTTGTCTGAAAATGCCTTGGTGAGATTACCGGTATTGTATTTTACCAGCACATAGTTTTGTTCCAGGTATTCCTGTACCGACTCATCTTCGTAGGTAAGTTCCTCCATCCGCTGGCAGCCTTTACAGCCTACAGACCAGAAGTCGATCAATACAGCCTTTTTAGTGGCCCTGGCCAGTTTAAACGCCTCATCCACGTTGTGTTCTGTGAAGTGTTTTACGGTTGTTTGCATAAAATGAATTTTATGATTCAAAGGTAGCAGCACTACATCCATTATAAAAATGAATAGTTTTCTTATTTTTGATGAAAATCTCTCATGATCACAACCAATGATCTTCAGCTGGTAGCACATATTGTGGAACAAGGTTCCCTTACCCGTGCTGCTGATAAAATGTTTCTGACACAGAGTGCACTGAGTCATCAGTTGAAAGACCTGGAAAAGCGGACAGGCATGCAGTTGTTTGAGCGGGTCAACAAAAAACTGTTGCTGACACCTGCCGGCAGAAGGATCATGGAGAGTGCCACCAGTATATTACCACAACTGACCCGGCTGCAGGAAGACATACAGGCCTGCCGCAAAGGCCGGGTACACAGCCTGCGCATCAGTACGGAGTGTTATACCAGTTATCACTGGTTGCCGCGTATTATCAGTCAGCTGAGGGCCCTGCATGCAGAAGTGGAGATATCGATAGTAGTGGCGGCCACACAGAAGCCACTGACCTATCTGATGAACGGGGAGCTGGACCTGGCCATCATCAGTAACCCGGCCTCCCATCCGGCCATTCAGACCCAGTCTTTATTTTCCGACAATCTGGTGGCGGTACTGCCCGGCCGGCATCCGTTGGCTGGCCGCAAATCATTATCTGCCGAAGATTTTGCCACCGAAAACCTGCTGGCCTATGATGTGGCCGAAGAATCCGGTGCCTACAGTGTGCTGCAGCAGTTCTTCCGGGAATCACCTCCTGCCAGCATCACCCGGCTGCAGCTGACAGAAGCCATCGTGGAAATGATCCACGCCGGCATGGGCATTAGTATCTTCGCCAACTGGGCCATCGCCCCCTATCTGAAAAACAGGGACCTCGTGACCCTGCCACTGAAGTCACCACTGCGCAAACGCACCTGGAAAGCCGCCTACCTGGACAAACAAAATCCGCTGATCCGGCAATTTATCAGTCACATCCGGCAACATTTCAAACCGGAATAAATAACTTACTTTAGTTGCAAAAAAAGATGCGTTACCTATACGTTACCCTGTTATGCCTGCTGGCAACCGCCTCCCTCAAAGCCCAGTCCGACACAGCCGCCGTAAAACATGCTGTAGATAAATTATTTACCGCTATGCACAACAGCGACAGCGCCACATTAAAGGAATGTTTCTCCCCTAATGCAGTATTCCAGACCATCAGTAGCGAAAATGGAAAAACGGAAGTCAAAAACGTGTCCGTGGCCCGTTTTGCGGAGGTGATCGGTAAAACGCCCAAAGGAGATGCCGATGAACGGATCACTTACGGAGCCATACATATCGATGCAGCCCTGGCATCCGTCTGGACACCCTATCGTTATTATTATCAAGGCCAGTTCCATCACTGTGGGGTCAATGTATTTCAGCTCGTAAAACTCAACGGGAAATGGAAAATCCAGTATGTCATTGACACCCGCCGCAAAGATGCCTGCGTAGAAGAGGAAAAGGCAGGACAATAGCCTGTACTCATTTATAAAACACTTTTAGAACGAGGCTGTATCAAAGTATGATGCAGCCTCGTTTTATTGAGATATATCATCGTTTAAGTAATTCTCAGGGGGCTTATTTACTTTTGATACATCCCCCCGTCTGTTTTTTATCTTCCCCACACCGTTTATCCGGTCCTGCCACCGGTAATAAAGATTTATGTTAGTAGTTACTATTACCTATTTGTATACGAAACTATTCGTACTACTTTTACCCAAAATTCAATATTCCCCAAATGATGAAACGATTATCCATTTATGCCTTTGTCATGTTAGTTTATGTTACTACTTACATAAATAATGCATTCTCACAAGCCACGCCTGCATTCTACGCGATTAAAGGCACTTTCGCCACAGCAGACAACAGTCCTGCAAAAGATGTAGTAGTACAGCTGATGACAGCAGCCGACAAAAAACTGGTCAAACTGGAATATACCGACGCACAAGGTAATTTCAACTTCGATCGTATACCAGCCGGCGAATACCTGGTGGCCACTCAAAGCATGGCCTATGCGCCCTGGCTGTCGGCCCCCATTACGCTGCATCAGACCATTCAGCTGGGCACTATCAGGTTACAGTCTACCTCCACCACCCTGCGCGAGGCCAATGTGGTGGCAGCCAAACCATTCATCCAGCAGCAGTACGACAAAACAGTTCTCAATGTAGCCGGCTCCATCTCAGCAGCCGGCAGCACCGCCCTTGAAGTATTGGCCAAAGCGCCAGGTATTACCTTAGACCAGAATGACAATATCGCCATGCGCGGTCGTCAGGGTGTGCTCTTCATGATAGACGGCAAACTGGTACCCATGTCAGGACAGGAGCTGGCCAACCTGCTCCGGAGTCTGTCTGCCAACCAGATCGAAAAAATAGAACTGATTACCAACCCCTCTGCCAAATATGATGCTGCAGGTACTTCCGGCATTATTGATATCCGCCTCAAAAAAGGGAACAACAATGGCACAAACGGTAATGTATCCCTCAGCTATGGTCAGGGTAAATACTCCAGACTGACCCCATCACTCAATTTCAACAGTAAATTCAACAGACTCAATGTTTTCGGGGCTTATAGCTATTCATTCCGGCGCGACTTCCAGAAACTGAACATTGAGCGACAGTTCTACGATAACAGTGACCACTATACGGGGGGAAACAACTATGACAATTTATTCAATTTTCGCTTCAACAACCACAACGCGCGTATTGGAGCAGACTACAACCTAACGCCTGATATTGTGATTGGTATTGTTGCCAATGGTCTCTTCGGTAATAATAATATCGGTTCATACAGCGTTGCACAGTCTTTTGATGCACAAGGGCAGAAAGCCGGCAATTTCCTGACTATCGGTGATAATCATCCCGGCAGAAATAACAAGAGCATCAACCTTAACTACAGACATAAAATAGACACCACTGGTAAAGAGTTAACAATAGACCTGGATTACGCCGGTTTTAGCTCGGGCGAAATTCAAAACTACACCACCTCCTATACCAATCCCTCCAAACCTTCCTATCTGTTGTTTGGCGACCTTCGGGGTGACCTGAACATCAAATCCATAAAAGCGGATTACACCCAACCACTTAAAAGCATAGGGGCAAGGTTGGAAGCCGGTATCAAAAGCAGTTGGGTAAAGACAGACAATGATGTACAGTTCTTTGACAGAAGCAACGGCACCGATGTACTGGATATAGGCAAAAGTAACCACTTCCGTTACGATGAAAATATCAATGCAGCCTATCTCAACGCATCCAAAAAATGGTCCCGATTAAATATACAGATAGGACTGCGAGTGGAAAATACCAATGCGCAAGGTCTGCAGATCACCAACAAAGAGAGTTTTGATCGTCACTACACACAGCTCTTCCCCAGCGGCTATATTGGTTATACTTTCAATAAAACACATGACCTGGGTTTGTCGGTCAGCCGCCGCATCCACCGGCCCTCCTACAGAGAGCTGAATCCATTCAAGGTATTCCTGGACCCACTGACTTACTCTACAGGCAATCCTTACCTGGACCCGGAGATCACCCATTCCTTTGAGCTAACCCATACATTCCGGGAAAAGTATATTACCAAAATAGGCTTCAGTAAAACAACAGACAACATCATCATTGTACTGGCACCGGATGCGGAGCCCAATAGCGTTATCCAGACAGGCCGTAACCTTGCCCGGTACAACTATTACAACTTCAGTTTTGGCGCACCATTTACCGTTGGCAAATGGCTGAATAGCACCAACAATGCGCTGGTATATTACGGAGAGTACAAAGGGGATCTGGCCAATACCCGACTCAATTCCGGTAAGGTTACCTTCAACTTTAATTCCACCAACACCATCACCTTCGATGCCAATACCACCGCAGAGATCAGCGCCATATTTGAAAGTCCGGCCAATTATGGCTTTCTGGAGCTGAGAGAACACTGGTATGTCAACATCGGCGCTCAGCGGCAGTTATGGCATAAAAAAGCATCTGTCAAATTAAACCTGTCAGATATTTTTTACACTGACCGTGCCCTGGCCTCTACCCGCCTGACTGGTTACGGTGAGACTTTTTTACAGCGCCGGGATTCCCGCATACTGACCCTTACCTTCAATTATAAATTCGGTAATAACACCGGTAATGGCAGCAACAAAAAGACCGGTGGAGCAGAAGAGGAAAAGCGGAGGGCCGGGTAAAAATTGATATCTTAGTTCCATGAATCTCGTTAATGAACTGGAAGAACTGGCACTGGCCACCCGTCTGAAAAGGCTGAGCGATCGCCTTTCGCAGGATGTAAGCAGGATCTATAAAGAAGCCGGCCTGGCCTTTGAAGCACGATGGTACCTGATTCTGGAACTACTTGTCAGACAAAAACAACTGGGCATTACAGAGATATCTGAATCGTTGCAGCTCACCCATCCGGCGGTAGTGCAGTTTGTGGAGCAGATGCTTGCACATGGGCTGATCAAGACCACTACCGACAGCAAAGATGCGCGCAGAAGGCTGATTTCCCTGACAGCTGCCGGTAAACAGACCTATAAAAAACTCGGCCCTGTACTGACCGTGATCCGGGAAGAGAATAAGAAATGGCTGGAGGAAGCCAGTGCAAACATGCTGCAGGTATTGAATGAACTGGAGTTGGCGCTTGACCAGAAGAGCATGTACAAAAGGATCAAAATCAGCCTGCTCGAACAATCTGATATTTGATATATTTTATAAGCGGCCCAGGACTAAAGTCCTGGGCTATATTTGATTTATTGAGGCTGAGATTAGGTTGAGATTGGGCTGGGATTAGCCTTTTGAAATCTTGACCATTTTGTTGCCTTGCAGGATGGTGGTGCCGCTGCCGATGATCTTGATATCACCGAGGGTGGTATACATGCTCATGGTGGCGGAACGCATCTTCATGGCGTCAAGGGCTGTTTGTGTAATGTCTTCATGGGCTTCTTCACTGATGTTGGTGGCCGTCAGCGTATAGTCATCAAGGGCGGTCACCTTCACATCGGCACCAGCGGTGGTTTCCACATTCCTGCCGGCGTCCATACTTACATTTTCTGAAGCGACCAGATTAATATTTTTAGCGTTGAGGTTAATAGACTCCAACGCGGTGATATGGATATTTTTTCCGGCGGTATCCAGTTGGATGACGTTACCGTTTTTATCGGTGATGGTAATGCTTTCGGCGCCGTCGGTATCATCGAGGCGGATGGTGTGGCCGCTACGGGTGCGGATAGCTTTGATATTGTTCTGCGCATCGCCGTAGTCCGTTTTGGCGTCACCGTTATAGGCAGTGCCCATCACATAGGGAGCTTCCGGATTGCCATTTTCGAAGCCTACCCATACTTCTTCCCCGAGTTCAGGCACAAAATAAAACCCTTTACCACTGCCGCCATGGGGAGCGATAAGCCTGATCCAGGGCGTGGAGCCTTGTTGCTGCCAGCGGAAGCGGGCGCGGATGCGGCCCAGTCCTTTGGGGTCGTTGTTGTCAGTAACGATGGCGCTTTGCGGCTCACAGCCTGTTAAGGGCTGCAGGTTGATTTCAGGCATGGCCGTATCTGCCGGAATAGCTTCAAAGGTATTTTTATACAGGCCGTTTTCCGTACACATATGTTCCAGGCGGGTTACCACAAACTGGCCGTGGTTGGCTGCGCCGAATACACTTTCATTGATGGAGACGATATCGCCTATACGCAGAGCTGTATGCTGACTGGTACCTTTGAGCACCACCATCCGGGCCTGGCTCCCTCTTTTCTGCAGGAAGGTAGAGTAGTCCACTGTTTCCTTGGCAGCACTGTCGAAGCCGTGATTCAGCTTGTACAGGGAGGTTTTGCGGTATAAGCGGTCGCTCACCTCCTGCATATGGGCAGAATACTGGTTCATTTTTCCGGAGGGCTGCGCAGTGGTTTCATTTTCCACTACCTGGTTACGGCGGTATTCATAGCCGGTAAACCGGGTATTGTTGGGCTGTACTTCCAGGCCAAGGTCAAAATCGACCAGGTCTACCTGATGGGTCAGCGCCGTTTCCTGCGGGGTATAATCGCCGAATATGATTTTTTGTCCGTCGTAGAAATACCATTCGCCATAGCGGGCTGCCAGGCGTTTCAGAAAATGCTGGGTAGTTTCCTTGTATTGTACTATATATTTCAGCGCTCCGCCAGTGTTAGGATGGATGGATGGGGAGCTGCAGTAGGGACTTGCTCCTTTCATCGCCTGGGATACAATCTCCTGCAGGGATTTCATTTCAAAGCTGGCAATATGGGGATCATCTTCCAGCAGAATAGTGGGGCTGTATCCTTTAACGATACAGAAACCATGGGTGCCATCGCTTTCCTTACCGGTGTTGATACCGGTCACAATCCCGTTGAACTGCACCGGTTTATAAGCTGATGACGATTTTATCGGCTCAATGGTAATGCTGATCTCTTTTCCGAGGAACTCCCTACCGGCAGTAAACAGGCCTTCGCCCAGCTGTGAGAGCCAGTCATAACCAATCAATATCTCAAATGTATGATGCCCCTGAATGGTCTGCGACAGCCGCAGGGAATGAAAAGAGGAAAAACGGTTTTCGCCGATGGTAAAGGTGGTCCGGGTGTATAAAGACATGTTAACGCAGG
The DNA here is from genome assembly GCF_018255755.1 of Chitinophaga sp. HK235. NCBI lineage: Bacteria > Pseudomonadati > Bacteroidota > Chitinophagia > Chitinophagales > Chitinophagaceae > Chitinophaga > Chitinophaga sp. HK235. The sequence goes on from NZ_CP073766.1 coordinate 1,649,145, forward strand.
ATTAAACTGATGAATGATTGCTGGTTACTAACGAACGGGTTAAGACAAATATCTGGTCATAGTAAAGAAATGGTTTAATCAAATAACATCCTATTGCTTTGGAGTCCTAAGATAAGTCATTTAAAATAATTAAAATCACATTAAGAATAAATATAATTATTATTTGTTAATCCCAATAATTTACGATGCTATAAACAGAATTTTTCCGATCAAAATGCAAATTGCTTTTACAATATGATCATCCATGGATAAGGACCCTGTTTTCCAGTTCAGCGAGTACTTTGATAATGATTTTTTACAGGCACTATATGCGAACAACATTTCATACGCGATAGATTTGTTTGAAATAGTCTGTTACGCGACTACTCCCGACTTAATCAGTATCAGCACATATGTGGAAGCCGCTGACTGGGACCGTGTGAGATTCCATCTGCACAGATTGAAGCCCGATATGAGTATGGTAGGACTTCTACCACTTTCCCGCCGCATAAAGCAACTGGAAACCCAATTACTATTCAAGAATACTGCTACAGCGGCTGCCGATTTCTATGATATACAATCCGCCATGTTAGCAGCCATACCCTATGTCCGTGAGGAAATAAACAGAATGAAATTATACCTCAGTAGTCATTAAAAACTATATATGGACTTTTCAACCATCGGTACCAGTGCTTTAAAAAGCCTTACTTCCGTTTTCACAACAATATTCAATGCTTTCAGCAAACGGAAACTATTTCAGTTGCAGAAAAAAGATGCCCGGCAAAAACAGGTTAGTGATTACCTTTTAAATACCAGTACGGCCCATATCAATCAGCTGGACAACACGCTGCGTCAATACATATCTGTTGTGCAACGTACCAAAGACCAGCTGCGGGTGTTTATTTATACTTCCCACAACATGAGTAAAAAAAGGAAAGCAGCTACCCTTCATCTGCTCCGGGAAGAACTGATCAATTGTTACTCCGCTTCCAGGTCCTATTTCGACAGTACGCCTTATGGAGGTCATGCTCATCTTGTAAAAAGTGGTCTGCTGAACATTATCCTCGAGCTGGAATCATCCTGTGAATATGATCCTGAAAACCTGCTGGAGGCGATTAACCTTGTCACTTCCGACCAGGACCAGCTCTGCAAGGGCCTCGCCCGGTCTGTTCATCAGATGCGTCAGTCGCTGGAGCAAGCCCACTTGTAACCTATTACTTTGTCAATTAACAGTATGGTAGCAGCCCATCCACAAACTTTCTCCGACCTAAAATGTATGATCAGCCTGGAACCTACCTTCGGTTCAATAATGACGCGTATCTTTACCAGAGAAGGGATACAGACCTCCAGTATTGAAGTCGCAGAGGATTTTGAAAAACGGTTCGGACATCAATTCCCCGATTTTGTTTTGTTACACTGCCATAACAGAAAGGGGGATTTTAATATCGTAAAACAGGCCACCCATACTATCCATCAACTGCATCCCGGCTGCGTCATTTACATTACCTGCTCTTATGCTGTACAAGACTATTACGCCGACCGGTACCGATTTCATGAATACAGGTATGACCGGCTACTGAGTCTTCCTATTATGTTCTATGATATGCTGTTTAAACAGATTCGTAACGACATTAACAACAAACTTCTTTCCCTTTCATTGTCATAAAAAAGCCCCCATGCCATTGCATGAGGGCTAATTAAAATATGCCAGTGTAAGTTCCGGGCTGTTATTTAATGCCTGTCACGTTGATATGTTTGATAACTGAGCTGTCTCTGATTTCCTCACTGGCTATTTTAATGACGGTATCATTGATGGATAGGTCGCCAAATACTTCGGTCTGGTCATCTGCCTTGCGGCCTGTTTTTACCGGCACCCATACGGCTTTACTGTTCACTACCTTGATCACATATACGCCCTGGGTGGAATTGAGCACCGCTTTGGAGGGCACTACAAAAGCCTTGTCGCTGCCGGTAAGCGGGATAGCTACTTCAGCTACCATGCCGGGCAGCAGTTTTTTATCTTCGTTGGTCACGTCCATCTCGATGCTCTGGGAACGCAGTCTTTCATCGAGGGCACCTGAGAGCCTGCTTACTTTAGCGGTAAACACCTCATTGGGCTGGGATTTGGTAGTGAATTTCACTTCACTGCTATGGCTGAGATAACTGTTGTATGCTTCGGGGATGCTTACCACCAGACGCAGCTTTTTCTGCTCCTGCAGGGTAAATATCGGCAAATCAGAGCCTTTGCCTGCGGGGCCTACATAGGCGCCGGCACTCACATTTCTTTTGCTGATAACACCACTGAACGGCGCCCTGATCTCCAGGTAGTTGCGGGTATCTCCCACTTCGCGGTAAGACGCTTTGGCCGCCTCCAGCTGTGCCAGGTCTGACTTCTGTTTGGCGTAAGCGATATCGAGGTCGTTCTGAGAAACGGTACCGGGGGTTTTGCTGGTCTCCAGCAAACGGTCGTATGTAGCTTTGCTGGACAGGTAGATAGCTTCCTGGGATTTGAGTCTGGACTCGGCTCCGGAGAGCTGGGAGTTCAGCTCGGGCGCTTCCATGGTCACCAGCAGCTGGCCTGCCTTCACTTCACTACCTACGTCTACATATAATTTTCTGACGAAGCTGCTTACTTTAGCGTATAGGTCTACCCGTTGGAAAGCTACCAATTCACCTGGAATTTTTATTGAAGATGACAGTTGTCCCTGTTGCAGGGTAAAGGCCTCCAGGGCCGGAGCGGGGGCCGCTCCTTCCTTGTGCTCCTTGTCATCCCTGGCCTCTGAAGAGCCACAGCTTTGCAGGGCGGCAGCAGACACGCCAACGGATAAAAATATGAGGGCAAATTTTGATGCTGGTTTCATAAAACGATTTTTATTTCCTGTGATTCTCATGGTATTATTTATACTGACTGCTTTTCCGGTTATGCTTTCATGGGAATAAAATGTATACTTTCTTCATCTTCCGGATCAAGCGAAACACTTTGTGTAGTGGCTTTTCCCTGTCCCCAGGCAAATGCCAGCGGTAATATGAACAGGGCTGCAAAAGTAGAGGCAATCAGCCCTCCTACTACGGCACGGCCCAGTGGTGATGACTGATCGCCGGCTTCACCCAGCCCGCTGGCCATCGGGATCATACCAACCACCATGGCTAATGCTGTCATCGCAATAGGGCGCATACGCAGTGCGGCTGCTTCCTTTGCCGATACCATCGCATTACCGTTGGTCTTCCTGATCTGCTCTGCATTGGTGATCAACAGTACGGCATTGGAGATAGATACCCCTACCGACATGATCATACCCATGTAAGATTGCAGGTTCAGCGTAGAACCGGTCATCATCAGCAGTGATAATGATCCCAGCAGTACAGCCGGCACAGTGGCCAGTACGATCGCAGATACTTTAAACGACTGGAAGTTGGCCGCCAGCATCAGGAATATCACTACTACCGCTACCATCAGACCTCCCTGCAAACTACCCAGGGTATCAATAAGCGTACTGCTCATCCCGATCAATTCCACGTTCAGCCCGCGTGGCAGCTCACCCAGGGAGCTAATGGCTTTTTGCACATCTTTCGATGCAGCACCCAGGTCTTTTTTATTCAGGTTAGCCGTTACCGTTAGTATCGGCAGGGCACCCAGATTGTCATTTTCTCCATAGGTGGTTTCAGGACTGATAGAGGCCACATCACTCAGGATAGGTCTGGATGAATTCTTCAGCAAAGGTATCTCTCCTATGTCATTCTGGGAAGCCAGTTTATTTTCCGGCACCTGTACCTGTACGTTGTAGCTCAGTCCGGCTTTTTCATCCACCCAGATATTTTTTTCCGTCAGCCTGGAAGAGGATGTGCTGGCAATGAGTGAGCGGGAAACATCGCCTACGTCTACACCCAGCTGTGCCGCCCTTACCCTGTCGATATTGATGTTGAGCGCGGGGTAGTTAACAGACTGTCCGAGCTGTACGTCACGCAGGTAAGGGATTTCCTTCAGCTTCGCCACCATTTTCCTGGCATACTCTTCGTTCACCTTTTTATTTCTTCCGGCAAAACGTACCTCGATGGGTGTAGGTGAGCCCTGGCTCAATATTTTATCGGTCAGCTCGATGGGTTCGAAGGAAAGTTTCATGACAGGGTCTATCTTATTTACCCGGTCTCTGATCTTATCTTTCAGCTCGTCGAGATTGGTATGATATTCTTCTTTTAAGGCCACCTGCACTACCGATTCATGCGGACCTGCCATCCAGAGGAAGATAGGCGCGGTAGAGAACAGCTGCGGGTGTGTACCCACAAATGCGGAGGTGATGGACACATTTTCTTTACCAACGATATCGTTGACCGCATTGACTACTTCTATGGTTTTTTTCTCTGTTTCCTCGATGCGGGTACCATCCGGCTGGCGCAGCCTTACCTGGAACTGGCCACCGTTTACTTTAGGCAGTACGTCCCTGCCGATGATGCCCATCTGGAACACGACGATCAGTCCGACGATGAGCAGATAAGCGGTTACGATTATTTTCCGGTAAGGCATCATGCGGTCTATAAAGCGGAGGTAACGGGCACGTATCCTTTCGAAGCGGCTGATTTTTCCGTCGCGGTTGCTGTCTTCCCTTTCCACCAAAGCTTTTTTCTGACCCCAGGTATTCCCTTCTCCCTCAGGAGTGAGACCGCAAGCTGCAAACTCTTCCTGGTCGTTCATTACAGAGCCGTCTTTCTTTTTGTGGTGTTTGGTTTTCATGATCCAGTTGGCCATCACCGGTACAAAAGTTTGTGCCAGGAAATAAGACACGATCATGCTGAAACCAATAGCCAGTGCCAGCGGCAGGAACAGAGAGCCGGGTATGCCACCCATGGTAAAGGCAGGTGCAAATACGGCCAGAATACAGAAGAGGATGAGCAGTTTAGGGAAAGCGATTTCCTTACAGGCGTCCCAGATGGCCAGGGACTTGGGTTTGCCCAGGTCCAGGTGCTGGTGGATATTTTCGATCGTCACGGTACTTTCATCTACCAGAATACCGATGGCCAGTGCCAGGCCGCTCAGGGTCATGATATTGATCGTTTGACCAAAGAGGCTCAGGAAGAGGATACCGGAGATGATGGAGGTAGGGATGGTGAGGATAACGATCAGCGCGCCGCGGGCATCTCCAAGGAACAACAGCACCATTAAACCAGTGAGGATCGCGCCGATCACACCCTCTGACAACAGGCTTTTTACGGAATTGATCACATAAGTGGACTGGTCAAATTCGTAGCTCAGTTTCACATCTTCGGGCAGCTGGGCCTGTATTTTGGGCATTGCCTTTTTCAGGTTCTGTACCACTTCCCAGGTAGAGGCGTCGGCTGCTTTGGCGATGCTCACGTATACAGAACGTTTACCGTTGATGAGCGCATAGCTGGTGCTCACGTCGGCACCATCTTCTACTGTGGCCACATCGCGGAGGTACAGGTTCTGTACACCGTTTTTAAACAAGGGAATATCTTCAAAATCCTTTACTGTTTTGACAGTGGTATTGGCAGGCGTGATATAGTTTTTAGTGCCGATACGTACGTTTCCGGAAGGCGCGGTCTGGTTGTTGAGCCGCAGGGCTTCCACCAGCTGATCTGGTGTCATGTTGTGGGAGCGCAGCAATTCAGGGTCTGCCTTTACCACCACAGTGCGCATGTTACCACCGAAAGGCGTGGAGCCTACCAGGCCTGGGATGGAGGTAAAAGAAGAACGTACATATACGTTGGCCAGATCGAGCAGTTCGTTGTTGCTGCGTTTGTCACTGCTGAGTACCAATTGTCCTACCGGCAAGGTAGAGGCGTCGAAACGGATGATGAAAGGCGGATTGGAGCCAGGTGGAAAGATGGCCTGGATACGGTTGGAGAAGGCGCTCACCTCAGCGGCCGCCTGGGCCATGTTGGTACCGGGATAGAAGTTGATTTTGATCAGCGTCAATCCTTGTATGTTCTTCGTTTCCACACTTTTCACCCCGTTTACAAACAACAGGATATTAATATATTGTTTACCGAAGAAAGATTCCATCTGGGTGGCAGTGTATCCACCAAATGGATGCGAGAGATAAATCACCGGCATGTCCAGCTTCGGGAAGATATCAATTTTGATCGTGGTGACCGCTTTGATACCGAAGAAGAACAAGCCCGCCACCATCACCAGGATGGTGATGGGTTTACGAAGTGCGAAACGAATAAGGTTCATACTATCTGTTTATGAAATGTCATTTGTCTGTGGCCGGCAGTTTTTAAATGCCGGCCACCTATATCCAACCGTTAGAGTTCTTTTTGAAACAGGTTAAAATCACCGGAGGCAGAAGCTTTCAGGAGCAGGGCCTGCCACACGTTGCTGTAGGCGATGTCTCTGTCTGTTTCCGCTCTGATGAGCACATACAGCGCCTGTGTCACATCTACCAGATTGGTAAGTCCGTTGCGGTAGAGGACAGATTTCTGCAGGTAGGCGTCTGAAGCGGCTTTTACCTGTGCAGGCACTTCCCGGTAATTGTCGAGGGCATTGGCAATTTTAGTATCTGACAGTTGCAGTTGAGCACGCAGCTGTTGCCCAGTCAGATCATATTCTGCCTGCAACCCTGTACTGATCTGCTTCTGCGCTTTCACCTGCTTGGAGATGCGCAGCGGCTGTGTAAGGTTCCAGGTAACGCCAACGCCTATCAGATAATTGGTGCGGGTAGGTTTTACGCCATCCCAGTACCCTTGCGTATAGGCATCTGATTTCAGCGGACCGTATCCCGGCTCAAAACCGGAGCCTCTTGTCTGCATCACGCCCACCAGTGAAAACACGGGGTAGCTGAAGGTTTTGTAGTATTTGGACTGTTCGTCGCTCAGCGCGATACGGCTTTTGTACCATTGCATCAAAGGATGGTTTTGTACATCGGATGTATCGCTGAGGAACGCCGGCACGCGGGACACAAAAAAAGTATCGAGGCTGAAACTGGCTGGTGGTACACCCATCAGCTGGGCCAGCAGATTGGATTGTGTCTGTTCAAAGTCAATAGCTCTGGTGAGTGCGATCTTTGCGCTGGACACTTCGGCATTGGCTTGTGAGGAATCCACTCCGGCACTCAGTCCGTTTTTTACGCGGGTGACTACCACCTGCCGGAAGGTGTCTGCCCTGCTCAGGTTTTTCTGATAAGACAGCGTCAGCTTCTGCGCTGCTACCAGGTTTAAATAAGCAGCAGCCACCTTCACTTCGTGCTGAAAGATTTCCTGGTGCCAGTCTTTACTGTCACGGTCTGCCACGGCCTGGGCTGTTTTAATCTTTTCCTTGGCGCGGCCAAAAGCAAAGAAGTCCCAGTTAATATTAGTCAGGTATAAACCACCGAAGGCGGCATTCCAGTTCTGGTCGGGCATAGCAGCACCGGAAGAGGCAACGCCTAATCCGCCAAAGCCATACAATGGCCCGTTCTGGCCGTTGATGGTACCGTAATTCTGTTGCGCCGATACGTTCAGATTAGGGAGATAGTCCCGTTTGGCCTGTTCCACGCTCGTTTTGGAAGCTGCTGCATAGCTGGATTTGGCCTTAATGGTACCATAATTATTTACAGCCGTTTGTATAGCATCCTTGAGTGTCAGTACCTGCTGTGCTTTTGCGGGTGTTGCAAACACACCGGCCAGCAAAAGCAGGATCAGCCATCGTTTATTTCCAATCATGTAGGGAGAATTTTGCAGCATGGTATAACTAAAGTTGATATTCCGGATACAAAATGACTCCATCATTTTGAAGCAATTTTGAAGTAGTCAACTTTTGTTACCAAAAAGCAAAAAAAAACAGGAGAGGCTCTTTAAAAGTCTCTCCTGTACTAACTTTCAGACCACCCACAAACACGGTGGCCAGGGAATATTTTTATGCGGATTGCATTTCGGCCGCTTCAAATTTATCTTGTAACGCTTCATCGATCACACTATCCGGGCAGAAATCTACCTGCAGGATATGCAGCGGTGCTTTATAGCGGTAAGACACGCGGAAATCGCATACCTCACAGATCTGTTTTACAATTGCCAGCCCCAGCCCTACGCTTTCGCTACACTGGTTGCTTTTACGGAAACGTTCAAACAGCTCTTCCGGCGGGGTTTCCGGTGGAAGGCCTGTATTTTTGATCACCAGCTTTTTATGGGTGAGAATAATATCGATGGTACCGTCCTGTATATTATGACGGATAGCATTGCCCAACAGATTATTCATGAGCATGTCGGCCAGTACAGGATGTATTTTCAGCAGGATGTTTTTATCCAGATTCCGCTTTACCTCGATGTTCTTCATTTCCAGGCGGTCTTCATAGGCGGCCAGTACATCTTTGGCCACGCGGCAGAATTTGATATGCTCTGAAACCGCAAACTCATTATTTTCCAGCTTGGACAGCAATATCAGCGAGCGGTTGATTTTGGATAGCTTCTCCACAGCATGATGCATATCGGCAATCAGCGCTGCCTGACCTTCATCGATATCAGATTCGCTGAGCAGTTCCAGTTTGCCCCTTAACACTGCCAGCGGTGTTTGCAGCTCGTGGGAGGCATTTTCACTGAATTCCTTTACAGCGGTATATTCATCTACGGCCTTGTCTGTCATTTTCTTCAGGAACGTGTTAAGCTCTTTGAACTCTACAGTATTCGTTTCCGGGAAGGCTATTTTCTTTTTCAGGTCGAAGTTGTGGATTTTTTTCATGGTCTGTCGCAGCGTGTGCAGGATGTGCTGTGACAGGAAACGGGCAGAGAGGGCCACACAAAGGATGATCAGCAGCAGTTTCCAGGCCACGGTATCCAGGATGGCGTTGAGTATCTGGCGGGAAGCCGGAATATAACTGGAAGAGGTCACCTGATAATGTTTACCATTGACGGTATAATAGGAGTTGACGGTAAGCCTGCTTTCAAGACTGTGGCGGTTACCATCCGGGTCAGGATCTTTTCTGATCAGCACACTGTCATTGGGCAACGCCGCCAGCTGTGTCACCACGGTTGGTGAAGTGTCCCGTAACTGACCGGGCGCAATGCCATTTCCCAACCTGGCGGCAGTGTGTTCGTTCACTGCTTTCAACCTAGCTATTTCCACATCATCAATCTTCTTCTCTATATTATTCAAACAAATATAGGAAGTGATAGGTGTTGTAATCACGATCACACTGATAAACCACAAGGTGAACTTATCGACCAGCTTCATGTTTTGGAAGAATTAAATTTATAACCAAGGCCATATACCGTATCTATATAATCTGCTCCGTTCGCTGCGCTTATTTTCTTGCGAAGATTCTTAATATGTTGATATACGAAGTCAAAATTAGCCAAATTATCGGTATAGTCGCCCCAGAGATGGGTGGCGATGGATTGCCGGGAGAGGACCCTGTTTTTGTTGACCACCAGATACAGCAGCAGGTCAAATTCCTTACGGGTGATGTCCAGCAGACTGCCGTGTACGGTTGCCTCCAGCGTATCGGTATTTAGTGTGATCTCATTGAATGTGACGATATTACTGCCTGACAGTTGTTTGCGGCGGTAGATAGCCCTGAGACGGGCATGCAGTTCGGGCAGGTGAAAAGGTTTGGTGATGTAGTCGTCTCCCCCACCTTCGAGGCCGCGGATTTTATCGTCCATGGCGTCTTTGGCCGAGATAATGAGTACGCCGCTCTGAATACCCTTTTCCTTCATGAATTTCAGCAGTTCCAGCCCATTCCCATCCGGCAGCATAATGTCCAGCAATACACAATCGTAAGAATAAAGCAGTAATTTCTCCTGTGCCTCATCAAAACTATATGCCAGCTCACAGATATATCCTTCCCTTACCAGAAAATCGTGAATACTGCTGGCTATTTCCTTATTATCTTCTACAACTAACACCTTCATAACTGTGATACCGAAAGTTGTTCTTTTGATGCTTGCTGATGCTCCTGTAACTGTGATGGATCAGATGATCCTTGACACTCCTGATTAGCGGAAGATCAGCGGGTTTTAAAATATTGATAAAATGCTAATGTATGGCGGAATTTTGAAGCAATCTTGAACTGTGATGGGTTTGATGTTTTTTGCTGCTCCTCATGAGCGAAGACCATATATTTTTTTTATCTTATTTATTTAATACTGATTTATATTTATCATAAGTAAATCGTTACAAAACTAGGGCGAATTTTTTATATTCGCATTGATCTACGCTCATCAGAGCATCAAGGATCATCAGATCTATCATAGTTATGAAAGCAGTATCTTTTATATTAGCTTTATCGGCTATATTGATAACCGGCTCTGCCTGTCAGAGTCAGCAGAAAAAAACGCAGACTATGAATACCGCCGCATCCGCCAATCCGTACTATTCCCGTACAGACACCGAGAAACTGCATGTCAGCAATGCTGAATGGAAGAAGGTCCTGCCACCGGAACTTTACGCCGTGGCCAGGGAACAGGCTACTGAACGGCCTTTCTCCGGTAAATACTGGGATAGCGATGTGAAAGGTACTTATTATTGCGCTGTGTGTGGTAATGCCCTCTTCCGTTCCGATGCTAAATTTGCCAGCAGCTGCGGATGGCCCAGCTTCTTTGAAGCAATCCGTCCTGGCAGTGTTATCTACCGGGAAGACAACTCCCATGGCATGCACCGGACCGAAGTGATGTGCGGACGCTGTGAGTCGCATCTGGGGCATATCTTCGACGATGGACCTCCGCCCACACACAAAAGATTCTGCATGAACTCTGTATCGCTGGACTTCGAGCCAGAGCAATAACCGGACTGATTACGGTCTGGCATATACGCCGATCAGACTACCGCCATTTTTATAGCGGTTGGGGATTTTTTACATCATGGTTTTGATGAGACGACCGAGTTTTCGGATAGCCTGCTCTATATTTTTATTCCAGTTTTTATTACAGCTGATACGGATATAGTTACGGAAGCCGCCTGTGCTGGAAAACAACGGTCCGGGTGCTATATTAATCTGACTGTCCAGTGCCATCTTCTGCAACCTGAGGGCGTCTATCCGTTTGTCCAGCTCCACCCACAATACCATTCCCCCATCAGGATGACTGATACGCGTACCTTCCGGAAAATATTGTTCAATATGCTGAGCAGTAAGCAATACCTGCCGATGCAGCAGGGGACGCAGTTTCCGCAGATGCCGCTGATAGGTGCCGCTGGTAAGGAGATCTACCAGTGACAGTTGTAATACCGAAGCGGTGGCTATGTTGGTGGTGGCTTTTAACTGCGCCACCTTCTCCATAAATCGCCCCGGCGCACACCAGCCAATGCGATAGCCGGATGCCACCGTTTTTGAAAAAGAGGCACATAACAATACCCAACCATGTTTATCATAGGTTTTGATAGTGGTGGGCCTTGTGGCACCGAAATACAGTTCTCCATATACGTCATCTTCGATAACAGGCAATTGCTGCTCCCAGGCAAAGTTTGCGATCCATCGTTTCTTTTCATCAGACAGCACCACGCCGTTGGGGTTGTTGAAGTTGGAGGTAAACAGACAGGCAGCGATGTCATATTGTGCTACAATTTCTTCCAGCTGCTGCAGATTGATCCCTTCTTCCGAATCACAGGGCAGCTCTATCACTTTCAGCTCCAGTTGCTCGAGGCATTGCAGGATACCGTAATAACAGGGTGATTCCACCACTACTGTATCGCCCGGTCGGGTGACGGCCCGCAGGCTCAGGCACAGCCCTTCCAGCGTACCGTTGGTCACCAGCACATCTTCTGCAGCGAGAGCACCATTCCAATAAAAGGAAAGCCGCGCTATCTGTTCCCTTAAAGTCTGGTTACCGTAAGTAGATTCATATTGCAGGTGCAGACCGGTAAGGTCGCGGGAAGCTTTCTGCAGGCTACGCCGGATGGCGTTGAACGGGATCATATGCGTTTCCAGCGAAGCGTTGAAGAAAGAGATAAACCCCGGCGGATAAGGACCTGCATCTACCGGCATTTTGCCGATGATACGGCTGACATTAACCTCCCTGACGGCAGGCGCTGTGGTGGCTGTTTCGGGAAGATCCCCATGAGCCCCTGATTTACGCAGCGCCACATAACCCGATTTCTCACGGGCAGACAGCAGCCCCTTGTCTGTCAGCAAAGCATAGGCCTTTAAAGCAGTGCCTACGCTGACTTTAAAATGATCACTTACTACACGCAATGAAGGCAGTTTCTCCCCCAACGGGTAGGTATCATTATTGATCAGGGTTTCTATCCTGTTGGCGATATCAATGTATTGAAAGTCTTTCATCTGTTACACTAAAATATTCAAATTCTGTATCTGTTACAGTTTCCTGAAAGTAAATAATTTTGAGGAAACAGTGATAAAAAAACAGATATCGCCATGGAAATAGTAAACAGCCACAGCACAGACATAGACGCCATTTTTCACCTTTATGATGAGGGCACCAAGTTCCAGGCATCCCGCTTTATCCGGGTATGGCAAGGTTTTGACAGGGAGATGGTAGAAAAGGAGATCGCGGAAAACAGACAATGGAAACTGGTGGTGGACGGCCGGATCGTATGTGTGTTTGCCACCACTTTTAATGATCCGTTGATATGGGGAGAGAAAGACGAAGAGCCCTCGTTGTACATACATCGTATTGCTACCCATCCGGATTATCATGGACGCGGGTTTGTGAAACATATTGTAGAATGGGCCAAGGCATATGGGCGGCAGCATCAGCGTCAGTATCTGCGACTGGACACCGGCAGCGGCAATGAGCGGCTCAACAACTACTATGTCAGCTGCGGATTCACCTATATGGGTGTAAGAGCGATCCCTGATCCGGAGGGCTTGCCGGCGCATTACCGGAATGGAGGCTTCAGTATTTTTGAAATCAAACTGTAACAGTTATCTTTCCGCTATATGAAAACTTACTATCTACCTTTACTGGCAGCCTTCCTTAGCAGCTGGCTGCCATCCGGCCGGGCCCAGGCTCAGGAAGCCGACAGCCTCTCCTTTTGCAAAAGCGGTGCTTATGCCATGAGTGACGGCAGCCAACTGATCATCTCTCCCTCCTATCTGCCGGACCTCCGCTACCGCCGTACAGACGGCACTTGCGGCAGACTGTTCCGACAACCGGACAGCAGCTATCAGTCCGGGCCGGGATGGGCCAACCCGAAAAATCCGGACGTTTTTGCCCGCTTCGGCAATTGCGCTGACGGAACAATCACCCTGCGGGAAAAGGATAAAACCACTACCGGAAAACGTATATCCTTCCCGGTTATACCCTTACATGTCACCAGCCGCGAAGTAACCCTTTACGGAGAGCTGCACCTGCCTCCCAACAATAAGCCTCGTGCCGTGCTGGTATTACATTTCGGCTCAGGAGGGGAATCGGCTGTATATTATAACTATCTGCAGCACCTGTTGCCTTTGAGCGACATTGCCGTACTGGTATATGATAAAAGAGGTACCGGTAAGTCTACCGGCCGGCTGAGCGCCAACTTTGAGCTACTGGCCGCCGATATGGCGGAAGTTGTGAAGGCCGTACGGCAGTTGCCCGCTGTAAAAGGCCTCCCGGTGGGTCTGATGGGCGAAAGCCAGGGTGGTTGGATCGTTCCGCTCACCGCCTCCCTGACAAAAACCGATTTCCTCATTGCCAGCTACAGCCTGCTGATACCGCCCCGGGAAGAGAACAGGCAGGAAGTGCTGCACGATTTACACCAGCAGCATTATAGCAAAGAAGAGATCGCACAGGCCATGGAAGTGGTAAAAGCGACCGACCAGGTGGCCCGTACAAAATTCGCCGGCGGCCTGGAACAACTCGCAGCCCTGAAAGCCCGCTACAGTCAGGAGAAATGGTATAAGGACCTGAAAGGCGATTACACCGGCATCATTCTCAACTCCAGCAAGAAGCAGCTGGATTCCATCAAAACTATCTTCCCTGTGGACATCCCCCTGGACTACGATCCGCTGCCCGCCTTCCGAAAGGTAAACGTTCCGATGTTATGGGTTGTTGCCGGCCAGGACACCGAAGCCCCCAACGAAGCCACTATTGCTGCCCTCAAGAAAGATCTGGTACAGCGTAAAAACATAGACCTCGTTATTTTCCCTCACGCAGACCATGGTATCATCGAAATGAAAGATACGCCGGAAGGCCCGGTGGCACTGGGCCGCCAGTCACCCGGTTATTTTGATTTGCTGAAAGACTGGATACTGACAAGGGAAATCCGCAAACAGTATGGCGAAGCCTTGCAGTTCACGCATTCTTCAAAACACTGATTTTCAGTTTTTTGAAGAAATTTCAAAAATTTTGTCCAAAACCTGTCTTATTCTGTTGCAACTAGTTGTTATCTGGATATAACCTTTTAATTTTAAAGCCATGAAGAATTTTTTGTTTTTATTCAGAAATGATACTAATCTGCCAAAACGTTCACCGGAAGAAATGCAGGCCACTACCAAATTATGGATGGACTGGATTGGCAGTATCGCTGCACAGAACAAGCTGGCAGACCGTGGAAACCGACTGGAACCAAATGGTAAAGTATTAAGACCAGGTAACGTCGTAACAGATGGTCCTTATACAGAGATCAAGGAAGCCCTGGGTGGTTATACCATGGTGAAAGCCGCTTCCATGGAAGAAGCTATGGAACTCGCCAGCGGATGCCCTATCCTGCAACTGGGCGGTAATGTGGAAGTAAGAGAAATCAGTATTTTATAATCATCTGCTTAAAATCAACAAGCCTATGTAATATTGCAGTATTACATAGGCTTTTTTGTTATGGAAGAAAAAGAACTGCTCCCCCATCTGTTCAGGACGGAATACAGTAAGATCACCGCTGTATTGTGCAAACTGCTGGGATTTGAACATCTGGATATTGCCGAGGATATTGCCAGTGACACTTTTTTGTCTGCCTCCGAAACCTGGGGTATTAAGGGTTTGCCGGAAAATCCGGCTGCATGGCTGTACACGGTTGCCAAAAACAAGGCAAAGAACCATCTGAAACATCAGGCGGTATTTCAGGAGAAGGTAGCAGTACAATTAAACCGGGCCGCCACCAGCGAAGTACCAGACATAGATCTGTCTGCCCAGAACATCAAAGACAGCCAGCTTCAGATGATGTTTGCCGTATGCCACCCGGCTATTTCGGTAGAGTCGCAGATAGGGATGGCCCTGCGTGTATTGTGTGGTTTTGGTATCAATGAAATAGCAGACGCGTTTCTCACCAATAAAGATACTATCAACAAACGTCTATTGCGGGCTAAGGAGAAGCTAAGGGAAGAACAGATCAGCATTGCCTTTCCGGGTGAAGCAGAGATAGCCGGCCGGCTGGACGCTGTACTCAGGACCTTGTATCTGTTGTTTAACGAGGGATATTTTTCTGCCAGCCATGATCATTCACTTCGTAAAGAGCTTTGTCTGGAAGCCATGCGCCTCACTTTCCTGCTGACAGAAAATGAGAGCACCAATGCCCCTTCCGTGAATGCGCTGCTTTCCCTGATGAGCTTCCAGGCTTCACGCTTTGAAGCGCGGACCGATGCCAGCGGTGACACCGTTTTATATGACGACCAGGATACCAGCCTGTGGGATGATGATCTTATCCGGCAGGGAGAATACTTTCTGAACATGGCATCCAAAGGGAATACCCTTACCAAATACCACCTCGAAGCAGGCATTGCCTACTGGCATACCATCAAAGCAAACACTCCTCAGAAATGGGAAAATATTCTGCAACTCTATAATCATCTGTTGACAGTAGAGTACTCTCCTATAGCCGCACTCAACAGGACCTACGCCCTCTCCCGTGCCAACAGCAAAGAGGCCGCCATTAAGGAAGCCCGCAAGCTGGAGCTGAATGATCATTACCAATATCATCTGCTTCTGGGCGAATTATATGCGGGCATAGATAACAAGGTAGCCATTGCTTCTCTTGAGAAAGCCCTTACATTAAGCCATTCAGCTGCTGACAAAAAAGTAATCACCCATAAAATAGAACTGCTCAGGGAAACTGCGTGACCTGTTGCACCACCATCGTATACAGTTTTTGTATCAGTTGCGCTCTATGTTGCTGAAAGGCTGCTTCATCAGCCTTCAGGATGGCGGCTGCCACCAACGGGAGTTGCAGGGTAGCAGTTATCTCTTCTGTAACAACAGCGGGGTAAAAACTACAGGCCACATCAAACCCTTCCCAGCCTTCAAAAGACAACCACTCGCTCACGACCATCAGGCAATATGGACAGGGATGCAGTTGTTGTTTCAGCTCATCCAGCGGTAACCAGTAGTTTCTTTTCAGCTGCGCTGCTTCTTCAATAGCCAGACAAATTTTGTCAAGGGCTGTTTCGTGATCGTTTTTGTATTTACGCAATATCCTTTCCGTTAGTGTAAAACGGGCTTCCTCTATGCCTGCCAATGTTTTGGCAATATCATACTGATGCTGTTCCAGCTGCTGCTGCACCAATTCCGGCGAAGCATCCGTTTTGCCCAGGACAACAGCCTTTATTTCGGCCTTAAACAACGCCGCTGCAGCAGCCACGTCACCATTCGTTTTGCTAAGCAGCATCTGCGCATGCCGGATACCAACGGGAAAGTATGTACGTAGTTCGTCTATCTCCTGTTTTCTTTCCATCATACTGCAAAATAAACAGAAAATATCCTTTTCCCTAAAACCATTGACAGGTCTGCAACGGAAGGTTATCCCCTCTCCATCAAACTTCTTTGTTTTAAAAATATAATTCCTGACTCCCCACGATTCTCCGGATATCTGTCAGACAACACCATCATCACCTCAATTTTTATCTTCCCATTCTGCAACACCCATCTTTACCGAAAGCCTTGTTGGTATTGAAAGTTATCCCTTTCTTCGCCGAAAAAAACATGCAGGACTTACTCTATATTAATGATGAAAATGATAACAGTTGCCTTGAATCCTTCCGGCATATCGCCGAAACACTGATGAACAGGCATCTTTTTAAAGTGAGGAATCAATACTACCGGATCGTGGATTGTGAGTTTTACTACAACAGCAGGCAACATAACGATCCCTACGCCTCAACACATGAACAGTCCGGCAGTTCCGGTGAATGGAACTTCCATGGCTCCGGAATGGACATCACCCTCAGCGGCCAGCATACTTTTGGTGGCATCATGATCCAGGGCATCGCTGCCGTAGCAAACGGGCACGAAGTACCCTCCAAAGACAACGCTACCTCCGGCCCTTTAAAAGTATGTTCTGAAATTTTTCAGCATGTCGGCAGTGTATGGGCAGCTACTCCGTTACACTTCGGACTGGTACCGATAGAACAATCTATTGGCCGCGGAGCCATTGAGGCGGCTATATTTTCCGTTCCCCGGATAGGGCTGAATATCACAAAAGATAACCATGGTAATTTCAGTAAAAGACCGTACCGGTTTCTTACCTTTCTGCATCTTCCGCACAAGGAAGGAGAAAAAATAAGAAAATACCTGACACTGGAAGCAGACGAGGCTATCAGCCCGGTAGCTTACCAGGCGTATAATACGGGGAGGAAGTGGTGATGGATTGTATATTTCTACTTAAGCAATTCATTGATACCCACAAAACGATACCCTTTGTCTTTTAAGGACTGGATAAGAACATCGAGCTTGTTGTAGAATTTATCTGTGCGGGCAGGGTCGGTACCAATATGCATCAACAGCATAAAACCATTGAGTCCTGCAGGTTGTGCAGCCTCATACTGCATGATGGAGTCATAGATCTGATCTGAAGTGCGATAACCTTTCATGGCAGGTGTGGTATAGTCTGCGTTGGAGCGTGTGCCGGGTGTGAAGTTCACCAGTTGCAGTCCTTCTTCCCGGGTCCATTCCGCGATGGTATCATTGTACCATTCGTAGGGCGGTAAAAAGTAGGGAGCTGCCGTCTTTTTAATGCCTAATGTTTCCATTCTGTGATAGTTGGCTGAAAGGTCCTGCTGAAAGGCTTTCCGGGATATCAGCAGGCTGTCGCGTTTTTGCCAGTCGCAGTAAAGCGGATGCTGATCAGAGTGCGGCCCGAGATAATGTCCATCGGCCTGCAGTTGTTTGATCAGCGGTTGAAAGGCCGGGTTACTATAAAATTTTCCTGTCAGAAAAAAAGCGGCGGGTACCTGATACTGTTGTAATACCCGTCGTATCACAGGTCCACCATCCGCAAACTCGTCACCAGTAAATACGAGTGTGAGCGTTTTGTGACTGGTGTTTCCGCGGATGATGGCACCATGAGCATAGGTACCGGCAGATGCGGAGGGTACCGCTGGTTTTGAGGGCGCAGCGGGCGTTTTAGCAGGAACGGCTTTATGTGCTTCGTTATCCATGGCAGCCAGCAGATAAACCAATGAAGCGGTACCGTCCATGGTAGGCTCATTGGTGCTGTAGTCGCCGAAGTCGTCATGATATACGGCCAGATCGCTCTGGAATTCAACGTAGGCATCGGGTTTGGACAGTTTAATGCCGATGAGGTTCTTGTAAATATTCGTATATACGGGACCGTCTACCAGGCCTCCATCAATCGGATAATGTCCCAGGTGCGTGAATGCAGAATGCGGATCTTCCGGTGTATCACCCTGTGCAGGCAGGCCATACACCATGCTGGTACCCCATGGATTGCAACCAAACAGCCAATCGAAGTTGGCCTGTTCCAGTGCTTCAAATGCCTTACTACCGGTGAGCTGCCGGTACCAGTAACACTGAATGGCAAATGAAGTGGTCAGGTTATTACTGCACCATATAAAAGGGATGTAACGATAAAAAGCGTTATTTTTTGCTTTCTGCCATACTTTTTCTATGCCCGTTTTATAATATCCGGTAATGGTTTGTTTGTCTTTGTTACTGAGTTGTTTGGCCAATTCATAATGTCCGAGGTTGATGAAAGGGTACCACTGATAATGATGGGCGGTATCCGATCCCAGCCAGGGTGTAATTTTCTCCTGTTCGGCGTAGGCGAGCGCCTGTTGCCGGTATACATCCTTTTTACCGATATGATATAACGAAGCCGCGGCCAGTTCCATATCATCGACCCAGTTATCTTCCGCATAGATATAGGGAGAGAGCACAGAAGCCGTCTGGCAGACACCGGGCTGTTTCAGTCCCATAGCATAAGCTGTAACAGCTTTCTGTTGCAGGATGCCAGCATAAGCAGCATCCTTATTACGGAGCAGCTGGTATCCGAGTGCAAAAGCACTGGCAAACTTACCTGCAGTAGACGCCACGCCGGTGGTTTTGTTCATGAATTTACCCCTGACCTGTGGTTGACCGGAGCAGAAATATACCGGCCGCTCAAACCCTCTGCCATAAAAGTCATCTTCTTTAGGCAGGCGCATGCCGTGGTGGTCGCGGTCGTCGGCGATCTGGTTAAACATCCAGGTATCACGCGGATGCATTTTCAGCAGCCAGTCGAGCCCCCAGCGGGCTTCATCAAGTACATCAGCTACCTGGTTGCTGCCCTCCAGCCCGTTGGCCGCATAGTGATCACCAAATACCTGCGGGAAATCACGATACGCTGCCAGCAAATGATAGGTAGCATTGGCTGACGTAGTGGAATATTGCAGATAGTCACTGGCATCATGCCAGCCACCAGCCACATCGAGATGCGTACTGTCAGACATAGGGCCATACAACGTATAGCCGTCATGGGTATGACAGGAATCTTTCAGGAAAGGATTAAACCAGCTACGTTGCTGACGCATATAACGCAGCACAAAGTCTGCTGTGCCGGCATAAACGTTGCCGGCTATACGAAAATAAGGCGACTTCGCCTCCCCCGCTTTCAGATAATAAGTCCCGGAGCGTTTCCAGGTGCTGAAATCCAGCCGGGCCGTCTGGTTAAACGGGCCATAATGTCCGAATGCCTTGCCTGTCCCCGCGGAAAACACTACGCTGCCACTGGCAGAATCCACCAGCTGGAAAGCAGACGGCACCACCGTTCCTTTACTACCCCATACAGCCACTTTAATGCCCCCGGGGAGGTAACCGAGCTGGTTAATCCTGATCCAGGAGCTGGTAGCCGCAAAAGCATTTGTTGTAGCGAGTCCGGCCAGCGCAAGGGCGCACATTATATTTTTCAGCTTGTATTTCATTATTCTAAATTACGAATCCCAGGACTAAAGTCCTGGGCTAAAATTGTTGAATGATGCGGCGGGGGTTTATGGATAGTTAGTCATTTTTTTTGCAGTATTCTTTCATTGTGGATCTAGTATTGTTGCGCTTTTTCTTTTTTTCTCTTATTGCTTTTATTGCTTTTATTGTTTTTGTTGCTTTTGTTGCTTTTGTTGCTTTTGTTGTTCTTATTGGAGCGGGCCTCTTATTGCAACTCTCCTGATATGTATACCCGGACGGCCTTGTACTGGCGGTTGAAGACAAGGATGTCTGCACGGCAGCCAGGTTCTATACGGCCGCGGTCTTTGAGGCCCATCAGGGTGGCCGGGTAGAGGGTGGCCATACGCAATGCTTCATCCAGTGGTATATCTGCATGCTCCACACAACGTTTTACTGCTCCCAGAAGCGTGAGCCGTGAGCCGGACAGCGTGCCGTCGGGCAGGGTGAAGCGGTCTTCCTGGGCCACATGCTGGTAGTCGCCTTCACGATTGGTTTCTACAGCATCGGTAATCAGGAAGAGGCGGTGGCCCAACATTTTTTTACCGATGATGAGTGCGCTATCATCCACATGAATATTATCGGCGATGATGCTGGCATATACACCGGCATTACAGAAGGTAGCACCAGGCAGGCCGGTATCACGGTGATGCAGTGAGGACATGGCATTAAACAGATGTGTTACTGCCTTAACACCATTCATAAAACCCGCGGAGGCCTCTTCGAAAGTGGCGTTACTATGTCCGGCAGACACCACCACGCCCTGTGCATGCAGGTAACGAATGATAGCCGGATCACACATCTCAGGTGCCAGCGTGATCATCTTCACCACTCCCCTTGCCGCGGCCAGCAAGTCTTCTACCTCCTGCATTTCGGGACGTTTGATGTATGCCTGGATATGGGCGCCCTTTTTTACCGGGTTGATATAAGGACCTTCCAGATGCATGCCCAATACAGCGGGATGAGGGTTTTCCTGTACTATCGAAATACATTGCTTGAACAGGTCAATGCTGTTGGTGGCCAACGTAAGCAGGAAACCTGTAGTGCCATTTTTCACTAGTGCACGCGTCATCGCCTGCAGCGCTGCTACAGATGGTTGGCTGGAAAACAGGTAACCACCACCACCATATATCTGCAGGTCCAGCAGGCCCGGCGCAATGAACTGCCCTCCACAGTCGATGATGGCCGCATGGGCAGGCACTTCACCAGGATTTACCAGCGCCAGTACCTGCCCATGTTCCAGTAATAATGTTTTTCCGGTCAACACCTGTGTGCCGGTAAAAATGGTTCCGTTAGTGAAAGCAGTGAGCATAAGTCTATTTTAGTTCCAACCCGGGTTCTGTTTAAGGTCTGTCCCCTGGTCTTTGTACAGCTTGATCTGGTCGAGTGGCAAAGGATCCAGGTATACTTTCGGATCGTTAAAGATACGTTGTGAACTGGCCTGTACCGCGGGCATCATATACCCTTCCGATGCATTGTTCTCCAGCACTACATTCAGTTTGGATGAATAATCAGATTTTTTGATCCATGCACCCAGGTTAATGTCCTTGTTGGTCCTGGTGTCTACATAGGCCAGTTTGCTCCAGCGGCGCAGGTCATCGTAGCGGATGCCTTCCATCATCATCTCCACCCTGCGTTCACGCCGTATCTCCCAAATCATGGCAGGTACGGTCTGATCGCGGGCGGGGTCGTCGTATACCTGGCCATTGATGGCCGGCAGCACGCCCACGACCTGTAAAGCAGGCATATTGATTCCCTGTCTGCTTCTCAACTGGTTGATGGAACGGTCCAGGTCAGCTTGCGTTAAGATACCTAATTCTGCGCACGCTTCTGCATAATTCAGCAACACTTCTCCATAACGGATAACGGGAGCATCCGTAGGATTCAGCATAGACGTGCCTTCCAGCTTATCTTTTATTTCATCATTTAAAAATTTCTGTACGGCATAACCGGTGGTGGAAGGCTGTCCGATCAGGCCATTGAGCCGCAAGGCTTTTACAAAGGTTTCGTACATCCGCGGATCGCGGTCGGTCATCACAGCATCGATGGTCTTATCTCCTTTATACAATGCAGAAACGCGGATGGGCAGGCCGTCCTTGCACAGATAAGACTCGACCGCATTTTTGCTGGCGCCGGTTTGTCCTTCTGTATTGACATAACTCATGAGGGCATGCGTGAGGATACCGGTTTCATAACGGCGATAGAGAATCATCTCCTGGTTACCGGCCAGATCGAGGGAGCTGAAAAGCGCACGGTAGCCACGGCCCAGCGTATAACCACCTTCATTGATCACCTTATCTGCTGCCCAGCGGGCTGCTTCCAGGTATTGTTTTGCCTTTTCGCTGTTATTCTCCCGGTACTTCATCCAGGTGCCTTCAAACAAAAATATTTTAGACATATAAGCCAGCACCACGTATTTGTTGATCGTCAGTCCCGGCTCTCCATCGCTCTTGCGTACATTCTCCGCCGCAAACTTAAAATCGGCCAGCACACTGTCCATCACCTGTGCTCTGGGGTCACGCGGGCGGTACAGCTCTTTGATATCTGTTTCTTCCAGCACTTTTCCATACCAGGGCACATCACCAAACCTATTGACCAGCGAAGCATATTCCAGCCCTCTGAAAAAACGGCCTATGCCTTCCCAGTGTTTCATGGCTGCATCATCCATGGTGGCCAGGTGTATTCTGTTGAGAAACAGATTGGCTTTTCGCACATAGCCAAAACTCCAGCCACCACCGGAGGCAGGAATATTCTGGGTAAACTGTGAAGGTGCCGTCGGTGCAAAATCATCATTCAGTGACTGGCCTGAGAAATATTTACCCCAGGTCCAGCCAGAGCCATAGCCGGAGAAATAGTTGGTATAAAAGCCCCAGGCAAAAGTGCGAACAGCCTGTTCATTGGTCCAGTATTCCGGGTCAGTCATCCTGTCCGGCGGCAGCCGGGTAAGGAAGTCGTCCATCGTGCGTTTACATCCGCCGGCCAGCAGCATAATGCATAACAACAGGTATAATTTCTTTTCCATCTTCAGGTATTTAAAAGTTAAAAAGTAACCTGCAGGCCACCAGAGAAAGACCTGCGGTAAGGATACACACGGCCATAGCCGGAAGGATCACTGTCGAGCTGAGACTGATTAAAATCCACTTCCGGGTCTATCGGCGCTTTCAGATGATCAAACTCAAAGAGGTTTTCCCCGCTGAAATACAGGCGAACCCTATCGAGGTGTATTCTTTTGGTGAGAGATGATGGTAGTGTATACCCTACCGTTATATTCTTCATTCTGAGATAAGCCATATTGAGCAGGTACCTTGTCTGCGGCTGATAGTTCCAGCGGTTGATAGTGCCGCCATAAGAAGCAGGACGGGGATAAAACGCATTGGGATTATCCGGTTTCCAGTAGTCCATACCGTTTTTATACCAGGCCTCGCTGGCATTGAAGCCGGGGAAAACGATAGGTCCGGTGGCCCAGAAGTCTCTTTTACCTACACCCTGGAAGAATAAATCGAGATCAAATCCTTTCCAGTCGGCACTGATACGCACACCGTAAAGATAACGGGGGGTGGAGTTGCCGATGATCTTTTTATCTCCGGGGTCTTCTACCGTATTGGAACCGTTGAAGATGACAGAGTCGCCGTTGAGGTCTTTGTATTTCACGTCACCGGGGCCGAAGAAAAAAGGTGATGTCTCCAGTTTTTTCTGAGAGGCAATACCAGGCTTGGGAATCCAGCGTCCGTTGGCATCTTTACCCATAAAATCATCTTCCGTGAAAAGGCGGTCGGTCACATATCCCCATATTTCTCCTACGGTCATTCCTTCATAATAAGTACCGTTGGCTTCTTCTATGGTGCCAGGTAACGCTCTGGTAGCGCTGGAGAAGCGGGTGATTTTTTCCTTCACATCTGAAAGTGTGGCCATCACACCAATGTGCAACCCGTTACTGAACGTATGGCTAAAATCGATGCCCAGCTCCCAGCCGGTGCCCCGCATCTCTCCGAAGTTACGTACCGGCGCACTGGCCCCGAAAGAAGACGGCAGCGTGACACCTGCAGTGATCATATTGGCGGTAGTACGCTGGAACCAGTCGAAAGTGATGCCTACCTTATCTTTCAGCAGTCGTATATCCGTGCCGATGTCCAATGTGCGGACAGTTTCCCAGGTAAGGACAGGCGACAAAACAGTGGGTGTGCCCATCATGACCTGATTAGCTCCGGGCAGCAGCCAGTTGGAATTGGAAGCAGACATGGTAGAAAGGAAACGGTTGGAGCCCACTACCTGATTGCCGATGGAACCATAAGAACCTCTGATTTTGAAAAATGACAGCTCATTGCGCAGTGGTTTCATGAAAGGCTCTTCACTGATAACATAACCTGCAGATACCGAGGGAAAGAAACCCCATTGGTTATTGCGCGGAAAACGGGAGGAGCCATCATAACGTCCGTTTACTTCGAGGAGGTATTTGTCTTTATAAGCATAGTTAAGGCGACCGAAGAAACCGAGGGTAGACCAGGCATTGCTGGATCCATCTACAAACTGGTCGCCGGTGGCCAGTGGTATTTCACCTTTATCGGAAGATAGCAGTCCTCTTCTTTCAGAAGACTGGTCGGTAAATTTATACAGCTCAACATCACTGCCGGCGATTACTTTAAAAGCGTGATCTTTAATATTTTTCACATAGGTAGCGAAAGCCTTGCCGGTATTGATGTTGCTCCAGCCGGAATAATAGCGGACCTTGTTTTGCGAAACGTTCTGGTATTGCTGATATTCAAGATTTCTGCCATTGTAGGACCAGAAATTCCATCCCATAGTGCCACCACCGGTTTGATGCAGATGCCTGTTGGTAGAAGAATAGGTATAGTCTGCATCAATTGTGAGGCCCTCGATTACTTTGATGGTGGTACCTACCGACAGTCTGGACAGGTTACTTTTATCTTCATCCAGACTGGCCTGTTTCACCTCTGTGGGCGCACTTCTGAAGTCTTTTCCCTGATAGGTACCATAGGGATAAGTAGCCGGCCAGCGGTACAGGTAATACCAGGGGTTGTAAGCACCGCTGCTGAAATTATAGGGTGTAGTCGTCGTTGTGTTGGACACCAGGATTTTACTGCGGATGTCCACCCATTGATTGACAGTGGTGTTGACGCCGAGGTTGAGGTTGTAGCGGGTATATTTATCCGGATTGACTTTGATCACGCCTTTCTGGCTGAGATAACCGAGGCCGAGATTATAGCTGGTGCTGGCACTTCCGCCGCTGACGTTGATATCATGTTTTTGCTGGGGAGACCAATCACGCATATACATTTTACCGGCGTCCCAGGGGCGGTAGAAGTATAGTCTGCCACCGATGGTGTCGAAGTCGCGGCCCATCACCATTTCATCGCCGAGGTTTTGGCCGCTGTATTGTTTTTCCCACTCGCGTATTTTCCGGATGGAGGCATCATCATACCACATTCCCAATACACCAAACTGTTGAGCATCGGGGTTAGCACGGCGCAGAGCAGCGAGGGTGGCTTCGGCTCCTTCCGCCCCACCGGCGATTTCAGGTAGCACAGTTGGTTTGGCCCAGGACATATTATTGGAATAGGAAATGCGGGCGGCCGTATTTCTTTTGCCCGTTTTGGTGGTAATGAGCACTACGCCGAAAGCGCCGCGGGTACCGTAGATAGAGGCAGATGCCGCATCTTTCAGCACAGAAATAGACTCAATATCTTCGGGGTTGATCATCTGCAGACTGGGGATCTCCACGTTATCTACCAGTATCAGTGGTTTTGCGCCGGTATTGCCGGTATTGAGCGATCCGCGCAGTCCTCTGAGACGGATACGGGGCTCCTGTCCCAGGTCTCCTGAGTTGGTGGTAATAGTAAGTCCCGGTACCACGCCCTGCAGTCCGCGGGCCACATCTGTGATAGGGCGGGAACGCAGATTTTTCTTTACGTCTACTGTAGATACAGCCCCGGTGAGGTCCATTTTTTTCTGGGTACCGTAACCTACTACCACCACATCATTCAGACCTGTCACATCTACAGCCATCTGCACATTGAGGACGGTAGCTCCCGGAACGGGCATCTCCCTGGTTTGAAAGCCCAGGGAGGAGAAGATGAGTACTGTTTCTTTATCTACATGGATAGAATAGTTGCCGCCGGCATCTGTGACTACCCCTTTGGAACTGCCTTTGATGCGTATGTTCACACCCGGCATGGGTGCACCTTCTATCGATGTTACGCGGCCCGATACGGGGCCTGGCCCCGGTGGTCTCACTACAGGATGAGATGTGGCAGGGACTTTCAGCGCAGGTGGCTGCTCATTTCTGAGCAGGATGATATGATTGTCATTCTGCCGGAAGATGATCTGCCTGGAGTCCAGCAACAGGTGTAATACTTTGTCTACTGTGGTTTCGCGGGAAGAAAGAGAGACCTTCTCCTTCAGCCAAAGCTGATCGGGGTTATAGACAAAACTGAAGCTGGTGGCAGTTTCTATTTTCTTCAGTACCGCCTTAAGCGGTTCATTTTTTACATCCAGGCTGATTTTTACATCTTTCAGCATTTGAGCGTTGGAGGTACGTGCTTCCAGGGTGGCACAGAGCATACAGCCAAACAGCATAAGCATTGATGAGTAGCGCATAAGCTTAAACAGGATTCGGATAGAGGGCCGTCCGAGGCGTGCATGGCTGCCGGGCACAGGCTCTCCCTTTGTAAAAATTTGCATAATTTTACATGGGTTTTATTTGATTCATGAACATAGAACTCACCTGAACCGCCCTGTTACCGCAGGTCGGTTCATTAGTTTTCGCCAGATAACAGCAATATGGAGCCAGTACCTATGAAGGCGGTTTAGCAGCAGGAGAATACATCGCTTTTACATTTTGGTTGTCACTGATAGATTTAGATTTAAGGGCATCCTTTCCCCGAAAGTGTAACGGTAGATTCCGATTGGTTGATCCTGTATTGTATATTATTAACAGCGCAGATTACATCCAGTAATTTTTCCAGACTGACATTATTATCAAAAGAGGCCGTATACCTGCAGTTACGCAGGGCGGGGTCTTTGAACAGGAACTGTACGCCATACCAGCGTTGCAGTTCATCTGCGATGGCCCCCATGGTTTCTTCTTCAAATCTTATTTTGCCTGCTTTCCAGGCCAGGCAGGCAGTAGTGTCGGCTGTTGTTTTGGCAAATACCTGCCGGCGCCGGTCGTAGCTGATCTGCTGGGCAGGCAGCAGGATGTCGAGCACTTTCAGCGAATCGGCCACCTTTACCCGGCCGCTGATAACGGTGACGGCTATATGTTCACTGTTACGATAGGCATCGATATTAAAGGAGGTTCCCAATACGGTAGTGATGAGCCCGCCACTGTGCACCACAAAGGGCTGAGGGCCCGGCCGGATATCAAAGAAGGCCTTGCCTTCGAGGGTTACTTCCCGGTTGCCGTTACGGAATTGTTCAGCATAACGTAGTTTGCTGGCAGCATGCAGCCATACCACCGAACTGTCTGGCAGTACTACTTGCAGCTGCTGGCCGGCTGCTGTCGTTTTTTCCGTGTATGTCACGGGACGTGAGCGCAGCTGGCTCCAGCCCCACAGTAACAGTCCCGCTCCCGCCACTAGGGCAGCCGCTTTCCACCATCCCGCGAAACGCTTTGTCAAAGGCTTCAACTGCTCCTCCGATCCGGCAGGAAAATCTAAGGGTGACGATGGCATATCGGCCAGTGGCGGCCACGCTGCCTCATCCCAGGTACGGGATAACAAAGAGTGGATCAGCGTTTCATCCGGCAAAGCATTCACCAGGTTAAAAAAAGCCTGCAGCTCCTCCCTGCTGCATTGGTTGTGCAGGTAACGTTCGTATAGGTATTTCAGTTGTTCGTTGTCTTCCACAGCCATGTAATTAGTAAACATCAAGCAATACTATCCAGCTTATACACCTGCCGGCAAGGAGATAACTAGTGAGGGAGAAAATTTTTTTTATAACCATTCCCGGAGCAGCAGTGCTACCAGGAAACCGGCCATATCGGCATGGGCATGCACGTATTGGCGAACCAGGCGGAGCGCCTCCACCAGGTGATTGTTGACTGTATATTTGGATATATTCAGCTTCTGTGCAATTTCTTCGTGGGTAAGTTCATCATGACGGCTCAGGCAGTAGATCAGTTTTTTCTGTGGTGGCAACTTATCGATGGCCGCTCTGTATACCTGTTGCAGCTCTTTCATCACCAGTTCTTCTTCCGTGGTATTTCTCATGGCCTCCATCCGTTGATATACCTTTTCCTGCAACTGCTGTTCCCTCGCGGTTTTCCGGATAAAGTTCAGTACATGGTTGAGTGTTGCTTTTTTGATATATCCGCCGAAATGCAGGGCTGGGTTGATCTGTTCCCGCTTGAGCCAGAGGCGGATAAACACCTGTTGTACAATTTCGTGTGCTGTTTCCTTTGATTTGGTAAGATGATAGGCATACGCAAAGATATGGGCCCGGTAATGATCATAGATCTCCCGGAAGGCATCCTTGTCCCCTTCGATCACTCTGCTGATGAGAACGGATTCGTTCGGTATGGCATACTCCATCCCTGGTGGTGTATTAAAGCGTTAGGCAAAACAACAATAAGGTACAGCAGTCAGCAATATCTTTACTACAGGCTTGCTGGTGAAAATAGGAAAAGATTTGGAAAATCCAAAGGCAGGCGATAACGATGCAATTTAAAAACAGTATCGGCATGCCATAAAAATTCAGGCAGATAAAATGAGGACAATTAAAATTGTTTATATTTAATCAAAACAACAGAACCTGGCCACTTATAATGAAGTTCCCATTATGCTTCCAGTTGTTGTATCACCGGAGAAAGCAGCGCAGCTGGTAGCAGCCCTGCATTCATTACGGAAAGAAATATTCGTTATTCTTTTGTTTTAGTATATTTATAACAACTGATACCTATTACATCACTAAATCTACTTTATGAGTGCTCTCCCGAGGCATAGGCTTTTCGACGCAGTAAAATTTCAGCTGGAGAAATTCCCGAAACAGGATATGCTGGCCGCCAAGATCAAGGGCAGCTGGAAGACTTTCAGTACCGCCAGTGTCAGTGAAACAGTGAACCGCTTCAGTGCCGGCTTATTGCAGTTAGGTGTTGGCGGCAATGATTTTACTCCTGAAGGCGCAGACAAAATCGCCATTATCAGCAACAACAGGCCGGAATGGATATTTACAGACCTGGCCGTACAACAGACCGGCGCCGTACTGGTACCGCTGTATCCTACCACCAACCCTGCCGAAATACAATTTATTCTGAATGATGCTGCCGTGAAGTATATCTTCGTTAGCAGCAAGGAGATGCTGGAAAAAATCAGGGATATACGGGATGGAGTACCATCACTTAAAGAAATCTATTCTTTTGATGAGATTCCCGGAGCTACCCACTGGAGCAGCATTCCGGATATGGCCACTCCTGCGCTGCTGGAAAGGGTGGAATCTGTCAAAGCCAGCATCGATCCGGATCATCTGGCTACCATTATCTATACTTCCGGTACTACCGGCACACCTAAAGGTGTGATGCTGACCCATAACAACATCGCTTCCAACGTGGCCTACTCAAAAGTCAGTTTTCCTTTTGACGATGCCCCGCAGCAAAAGGTGCTCAGCTTTCTCCCCCTTAATCACATCTTCGAGAAAACGGTTACCTATATCTATCTTTTCAGTGGTATCGGTATCTATTATGCCGAAAGTATTGATACCATTGGCGATAACCTGAAGGAAATTTGTCCGGATGGATTTACCACTGTGCCCCGCCTGCTGGAGAAAGTATTTGAAAAAATTATGGCTACCGGCAATAACCTCACCGGCATCAAGCGCAGGCTGTTCTTCTGGGCTGTATCGCTGGGAGGAAAATATGACAATATCGTCAGCGGTGGCCCCTGGTACAATTTACAGCTGAGCATCGCCAACAAACTCGTATTCAGCAAATGGCGGGCGGCCCTGGGCAATAACATCAGCTACATCGTTACCGGCGGCGCAGCCTGCCAGGAAAAACTGCTGCGTATTTTTAATGCAGCACGGATACCGGTATACGAAGGTTATGGTCCTACTGAAAACAGTCCCGTTATCAGTGTTAACCGCAGAGTACCCGGCGGCACCAAATTCGGCACCGTAGGCCCTCCTATCGAAGGCATCGAAGTAAAACTGGAAGAAGATGGTGAAATATGCGTAAAAGGTACTACCGTGATGAAAGGCTACTACAAACGCCCGGACCTCACTGCAGACACCGTAATCGACGGATGGCTGCATACCGGTGATATCGGTGTATGGGTAGACAACAAATACCTGAAAATCACCGACCGTAAAAAAGAGCTTTTCAAAACAAGCGGTGGTAAATATGTAGCTCCTCAGCCTATTGAAAACAAATTCAAGGAAAGTCCGTTCATTGAGCAGATCATGGTAGTGGGTGAAGGCAGGAAATTTACCGGCGCACTAATTGTACCGGCATTTGCCTATCTCAAATTCTGGATGAACAAACAAAATATTCCTTTCACTACCCACCAGGAAGCCATTGCCCGTCCTGAAGTACAGGAAGTTTACCAGAAAGTGGTCAACGACTACAATCAGTACTTCAATCATGTGGAACAGATCAAACGATTTGAACTACTGCCGGAAGAATGGAGTATTGCAGGTGGTGAGATGACTCCTAAGTTAAGTCTGAAGCGTAAAGTAGTGCTTGAAAAATATAAAAGCGCCATCGAAAAAATCTATCAGAACGAATAACAAATATGCCCTGACAGTATTGTTTTACTGTCAGGGCCATTTTACAGGAAATACTTTCTTTTCTTCATCCATTTCCCAGGCTCTGATCTCATCTCTTCTATCAGTCACTGCGGCTTCTTCCGTGTCAGTTCCTGCAGACCATCCGGCATTATAATGTTCGGGAAAACGGTTAAATCTCCTGAAGTCTTCTTCAAATACCAGTTGTTTCCATACCAGGTCCTTGTCGTTCTGATAAGTGATTTTGAAAACGTGGCTATACAAATAAGGTAGTTTCTTTTCCGTTGGAGTAAGCCCCAGATAAAAAAACCGGGTTATCATATCAGAAATATTGGTCAATAAATTCTCTCAGGAAATCCTTATTCCCGGAGAGATAACAGTGTAACTGTGGTGAATATAGAAAATTTATTTCGCAACAAACAGGTAATTATAAAATAAAAAATGTTATGCAGAGATTAACAATTTAATCGTTCTGTTGCCTGGAAGCCTATGTACTAAGATTAATCAAACTTATTACTTGTCCCATCGAATAATTTTTACAGCGGGCCTCAATGAGCCCCTGCCAGCCACCAGCTATCTACGGAGTATTTACCCCCACCCGTTATCATCAGCACCAGGCATATACCCAGTACCAGCAGATGAAATTCAAATCCCTCCTGCCCTGCAGACAGTTTACCAAACCAGTTCATGAAGAAACCGTTTTTCCTGTGGATGCAGATAATCATGCCTGTAAACAGTCCGAAAAGAGCTATCGCCATTGCCCGTGTAGCCGTTCCCGTGAGCAAACAAAACATGCCGGAACATTCTACAAAAATAGCTATCATCGCAACAAAAGCTGGCAGGCCGGCTACTTCAGTCATAAACTTCATTTCTCCTGTCAAACCAGGTCCGCGGAACCATCCGAACATTTTCTGTACAGCATGCGGAAACAATACCATTCCCAGTGTAAGTCTTAATATCAAAGCTGTCCAGCTCTTGTCTGTTGCCAGTAATTCATGGATTATTTCCCTGTACATCATCTTTTTTTTTGCAAAGATGATTCATCTGTGATGGCAGGATAGTGCGGTTTATCAAAAAGTTCCTGTGATTTATATCACACTATTGCTGGCTACGGATACGGCTAAGGGTTTCTCTCGTGATGCCCAGGTAAGAAGCGATGTATTGTTGTGGCAGCCGCTGTTCTATGGCGCCATATTCAGCCTGAAATGCCCGGTATTTTTCTTCTGCCGGCTTCTGCAGTTGCAGGATGCGCTGTTGCCATAAGGCAAAAGATTCCTGTAATACCAGATGGAAATAACGTTCCAGGCGGGGTATTCGGTCATACAACGTTTCCAGGGTTGTTTTATTGATCTGGAGCACTTCCGTGGGCTCCAGGGCTTCTATGTTATAGATGGAAGGTGTTTGTGTGATCAGGCTGTGGCGGTCGGTGATCCACCAGTTTTCGAAGCCAAAATGAATAATACGCTCCTTCCCTTCCTTGTCTGTTTCGTATTGGCGAAGGCCGCCTTTAATCACGAAATAATCACGTTTACAGATATCGCCTTCCTGAAGCAGAAAGTGATGCCGCCGTAGTTTTTTCAGTTCCAGGGCATTACAGAATGCGTGCAGCTCCTCTTCATTCAGTTGGACATACCGGTTGATATGTTGAAGCAATAATGAATACATGCCCGAAAGTAATGATTATATTTGAAGCATGGACCAGGCATATCAGCATTTCAGTATTCCCGTGACACCGGATTTTGAATCCGTATTCTCTCATTTTTATTTTGCTGAAAATACAGGTGATACTGCTATTACCAAAACACTGCTACCTTCTTATCAAACTATCCTGGTTTTTATTTTTGGAGGCAAAGCGGTACTGCATTCCCGGCAGGATACCCAGCTGGATATTGACCAGTGTATTGTGTTGGGACCGATCAGGCAGGCGTTTGATTATACTTTGGTTCCTGGTATCCGCATGCTGGTAGCCAATTTCAAAGATGATGCCTTTTTCCGGTTCTTTGGTAATGCGGCCCCGGAGAAAGAAACACCACAACATCCGGACCAGCTGTTGGAAGACAACTGCTTCACCCATCTTTGGGCTGCATTGGGCCAGATAGACCAACCTGCCCGGCAAGTAGCATATATCCTTGAATTTTGCAGGCCCTATCTGCAGCAACAGCATCCATTATCAGAAAAGCTGGCTGGCTTCCGGAACGACAACCTGAATCCCATTAAAGCGATCGCCGGCGCTACAGGGCAGAGCGAGCGTAATATTCAACTGCATCACAAAAAACAATTTGGATACACCGCCAAAGAACGACTGCGGTATCAGCGCTTCATGAAGGCTATTCAACACCTTCAGCAGCAGCTGGCCAGGGGCCGGACAGCCGACTGGTTTGAGTTAATTGATGCCTGTGGTTATTACGATCAAAGCCAGCTGATACACGACTTTAAACATTACCTGCATCTGAGTCCTACGCAGTACATCAAATTCCAGGAAGATATCTGCGTTTCACAGCGCTGATTTCGTTTTCTTACAATATCGCCTTATCCCGTCATGCTACTTTTGTATCATACAATCATACAAAAACAAGCATATGAAACATCTTATTATTTATGCCCATCCTAATTCCGATAGTCTCAACAGCCAGCTGAAACAATCACTGACAGCCCATTTGCAGGAGAATGGTCATGAAGTGATGATAAGAGACCTGTACCAGCTTAACTTTAACCCGGTCTTATCTTTAGCAGATATGCAAGGTCAGCGCGCAGGCCGCGTGAGTGAAGATGTACAACAGGAACAGACCTTTATCTCCGAAGCCGATTGTCTCACTTTTATTTATCCTATCTGGTGGACAGGCCTGCCTGCCATCATGAAGGGGTATATCGACCGGGTGTTTAGTTATGGCTTTGCCTACCGCTACGACCAGGGTGTTCAGAAAGGACTGCTGGGAGCCAAACCCACTGTGATTATTAACACACATGGTAAATCACATGCCGAATACCAGGCTATTGGAATGGGCCATGCCCTCCTGCTCACTTCAGACAAAGGCATCTTTACCTACAGCGGACTGGACATCAGGAAACACTTTTTATTTGACAGAGCAGACAGAGCGGGGAAAGAACAGATCGGGGAATGGACGGAGCAAATCAGGGCTGCATTTGCAGCACCTTGCCCTGCGTGATTGGAGAAAGTATCCTGACTGAAACCCGTAAAACTCAGCCAGGGCAGCGCCGAAACAGGGCAAAAGTTCTGCGGCCTCCCCGGCTTGGGCCTAAATCCTTTTACATCTTTATAAGGCGCCATATCATGGGTAATATTGGCGTAAAACGTGGCAAAAATAAAGTTCAAAATTACACCCAAAAATTATTTTATCCTGCTTTATTATAAATCACCCTGTTTTCATACTCTCCCAATATCACTCTTCCATAGATGATTTTGGTCCAGCCATTTTCAAAACCATGATTATTGGCTATGAGAAAGCCTTTGCCGACATCTTTTTTAATGATTTTGTGCGCATCAATATAACGCCCTTTGACTTTACAAAATACAATGTCACCAATAGCATACTCCGTTTCTTTTTTAAAGGTGAGTAAAGTGCCGTTTTTCAAAATGGGTAACATAGAAGAGCCGAATGCTTTCATTTTTCCTGTTCCAACTGTTTCCAGTTCGTTTTTTAATCTTTCATACTTGTTCATAACATTAAAATTTAGTGTCAATACATAGGAAGGTTAACCTGGTTGTGATCATCAGGGGCAACAGCAAGCTGCATCATTTATACCGGCGATAAATGACAACAGGCTTCTGACAGAAGATGATTAAAAACTTAATGATGATTTATTTCAGAACAGGACAAGGAAGAAACAATACGTTGGGTATACAATACAGAAGGATTTAACCGGGGTAGCGTTAGGATACAGGAGGAGTAAACACTTCAGTGGATGCAGCAGAAGGCCACTTCTGCTTAACATATGGCTGCCATCTTATAGAGATCTGATTCAAAAAGTTCTTATCACCAAGAACCTTAAACTGATGCAAAGAAAAACAAATGTTTCCGGAAAACCTAATTTATCCGGAAATGGATAACTCAGACCACTACACGCTGATAAATACCCCGTCAATGAATCCCATAGTGTATGGGCCATTGACGGGGCTTAATTATTGTCACTGTTATAATTATCGTGAGGCTTTGTGTGCTGCTTCAATCAGCTCCAGTGTATAAGTGATCTCCGGATCTTTATCTGCCTGCGTATAGCCGATAAATTTATCCATCGGTACTTCCCGGTCAGGGATGATACCGCGGCCATTATCTTTGGTGGCATTAAAGAAGTAGAGTTCGGACAACGGTACTGTAAGTACACATTTGGTACGTGGCAACAGATAGTTCCTAAACCAGGCGGCTGTGGTGGCGGCTTCTCCACTACCGGTTTCCTTACCGATCACTTCTCCCCTTTTGTTTTTCTGTACCAGCGAAGCAAAGTAGGTAGCTGCAGAAACAGTACCACCGCCGGTCAGCACATATACTTTTCCGTGGAAGGCGTCTTTATCCGGCGGGAAATTCTCCAGCTGCCCTTCTTTCAGCCGGGCGTTGCCTACATAAAAGCCGGAGCTGTCTTTATCGAAGCGCTGGTACAGGAAATTCCGGTTGCTCTGGATATCTTCATCAGACAGCCTTCTGCCGTTATCCGCCACTGCATATTCCGGATAGGCGATATCGATGGTGCGGGTGCGGTAGTTGTATACATTCCGGAAAGGAGCGTCCGCCAGGAAAGAATACAGCAGGGCTGAGATAGCCGGATTACCACCACCATTGCTGCGAATGTCAATGATCACCTGTTTGTAGTTGCGTTTTTTCACTTCGCGGAAAAACTCGCTGAACTCTTTATAGGCATCTGCTTCGTTGATAGCAAAGGTATTGACAGTCAACAGTCCTGTCTGTGAGTCATCGAAGTAGTTGTTGTAAATATAGTAGGCGCGCTGCAGCAGATTGAACGGAAAAACAGACTGCCGGGTAGCATGATAGGTTTCTGTAGGATTGGAAGCGGTGAGGCTTACCTTACGGGACTCTTTGCTGCCGGGGGCCAGATAGGTTACCGGATAGGTTACCTGGTGGGGCGACTGCAAACTGAAGACCACCTGAAAATCAGGATACAGCCTGTCCATACCGGTGGTAATGAAGCCGTCGCTGTAAGCTGAAGTAGCCAGACTACGGAGTACATCCTTTGCCGGTGTATTGTTGATACTGGTGATCTCAGCACCAAAAGGAATGGCAGCACCTTTTATATTGACAAAGATCTTTCCCCGCTCAATCACAACCGGGAACGGGAAGAACCGCATACTGGCATATAGTTCACGGGAATGGTCATTAGAGAGCCGGAGACTGGTATGCACGTCTCTCACCAGATAGACAGGCGAATACTGCAGGCAGGCCAGCATATCCGACTCTTTACCCATTACCTTTAAGAGTGAATCAACCGAGCGTTCAAAAGTGAGCGAATCGGTGAACTTATAAGGATTGGGGTGTTGTTTTTTCAGGATGTCTACGGCGAGTCTGAAATCGGCTATAAAGTCTTCTTTGGTGAGACTGGCCAGTTTTTTCTCCTGGGCCGATGTGTGCAGGCATGACAGTGCCAGCATGGCGCCGGCGCCAAATATCAACAACTTCTTCATATGTGCAGTGTTTTTTTTACAAGTTAATACAGTCGCTATGAGCCGATCAGCTCCAGGATGCCTTCATTACGGATGATCATCATCCCCTGGCGGTCTTCTGTGATACCTTCTTCCAGTTTGTAGGTATAACGTGGACGGCTACCCTCCATTACGGTAGGCAGATATCTGAAGCGGATATTGCCGTGTTTTTTCAGGGCTTCTCCCACTTCTATGATGTGGGTGGAAACGATGAACAAACAACCGGAATAGGCTGCAAACGCTTCTGTAACTGCCAGCGTACCATCATAAGCATCCTTTACGTTAGTACCTTTAAACAGCTCGTCAAACATCAGCAGCAGGCGTTTTCCGCTGGCGGTGGCTTCTGCCGCCTGTTTCACCCTTACCACTTCTGCATAAAAATGGCTGTATCCCAGGCTGATATTGTCTGATACGTTGATGGAAGAATACAGCCCTTCCCTTACGGAGAAGGAAAACTGTGCGGCCGCCACCGGGAAACCCATATGTGCCAGGTACATTCCAATGCCTACTGACTTCATCAGGGTGGACTTGCCGGCCATATTGGCTCCTGTCAGGAACAGTACATTACTGCCTTCCTGCATGACAATATCATTGCCGATGGCTTTTTCTATGCAGGGATGATACAGGCCGTTGACCGACAAACTGTTTTTTTCAGAGGGAGATGCCTGTGCGTAGTTAAACCCTTTGGTGCGGGCCACCTCACTAACGGCAATGTATACGTCGAGTTCAGCAATGAACAGCAGCAGGTCCTCCATTTCCTTATGGAGTCTGTTTTTGAGCAGATGATCATAGAAGGCCAGTGTTTTCACCGGTAATGCCTTATAGATGTCCATATTGCACAAACGCTCCAGCTGTTTGTCTGCCAGCACCTGCCGGATGGAGGCCACCCTGGCAGCATAAGGCCCCTGTAAAACAGCCAGTGTTTCCACAAAGGCATAACATCTTTTTACAGTTACGATAGTGGCCTGCAATCCCTGTACACTGGCGCGGTAGCGTTCATCACGGGCCAGGGCAGAAAGACCTTTTTTGATAAGCATATCTGCCAGTGTCAGCAATGCACTGCTTTTGCCGCCATTATCCAGGTATTCCCGCATGAGGGTCAGCTGCGGCACATCAAAAGGGAATGCCAGCTTTGCCTCCTGGAAAAAGCGGAAAATACTGCTCCGCTCATTGATGGCAGCCGCATTTTCCAGCGGAGCCTGGAACATCCCGTCCAGCAAACGCTCCCCTCCTCTTGTCTTCACCTGGTTGAACAAATGGTACACTGAACCATGCCGGAATTTCCCCAGCAGGTTCAGTTCATCCATTGTTTGCCTGTCTATACTAAAACTCATGTTATAGCTGTTTCTTTTTTTAGGTGTCCCAGGACTAAAGTCCTGGGCTATAATAGACTGAAGTCCTGAGCTAACCGAAAATAGCCCAGGACTTCAGTCCTGGGTTATGAAGCTCTGGGCTATTTGTGTCCTTTTTGCAAGATGTCCAGTATACCTTCGTTGCGGATGATGATCATACCATGACGGTCGTCTGTGATGCCTTCTTCCAGCGTATAGGTATATTCCGGTACATTTCCGTTCATCCGGGTGGGCAGATACAGGAAGCCGATACCGGCAGATTGCTGCAACTGCTCCCCTGCTTCCACGATATGGGAAGAGATGACGAACTTGCTGTTCTTTTTTCCGGCAAATGCACGTGTAACCGCTACCGTTGCCTCATGAGCATCCTTTACGTTGGTACCCCGGAAAAGCTCGTCAAATATGACCAGCAGCGATTTGCCACTGCTCAGGGCGGCGGCGATTTTTTTCACCCGCAGCACTTCCGCATAGAAGTGGCTGGCGCCGATGCCCAGGTTGTCCGGCAGGTTGATCGTAGTGTAAATACCATCCAGTACCGAGAACTCCATCAGCCGGGCTGCTACGGGGAACCCCATATGCGCCACATACAATGCAGTGCTCAGGGAACGCAGGAAGGTAGACTTACCGGCCATATTAGCACCCGTCAGAAAGATCACGTTCCGGTCGCTGTTCATCGACACATTGTTACCTATCGGGTTTTTCAGGCCCGGATGATAAACACCGTCGAGTTTTAAGATACCGGTACCTTTGTCTAACGCCTTCGGGAATACGAATTTTTTCTCTACAGCCACCGCTGCTACGGACAGGTATACATCCAGAAAAAACACATGGCCCAGCAGCTGGATGATCTTTTGTTTTTCACGTGTTCTGAACAACAGATCATAAGCAGTGACAGCACCATAGGATAATTTTCCCTTCATGGGTTCGTTCAATGCAGGTTCCAGTGCCGGGTCGGCCAGCAACAGTGCTATTTCCGTCCGCTCCCTGGCATAGGCTGCAATGCCCGCCACTGCCGGCCCTTCGATGAACCGGTGTACATGCTGCAGCAAACCTATCACAGCGGTAACACCGTTGTAAATATCTTTCTCACTCAGTGTAGCCTGCACCGTATTTTTTGAGAGGACATCCCCGTTTTTCAGATACTTCTCTGCCATATCAAACAGGGCTGCATCAAAAGGGAAAGCTACCTGCAGCTGCGCAAAATGCGCGATAATACTGCTGCGCCGGTTGATTTCCTCTTTATCCGACAACGGCTGACGGAACATCTCTTCGAGGCATGCTTCGCCACCACGGGTGTGGGTATGGTTGTACAGGTCGTAGATACCGCTGACATCCCGCTTGCCGAATATGCGGAGGTCGTCTATTGTTTGTTCGTCTGTTTGTAATATCATCGGTTCCCGTTTTTATTGTCTTTTACGACGTAGCAGTAATATAGTTCCGGCCAGCAGCACGATAACAGGTAATACCCATACAAATATTATCTTCTCGATATTTGCTATGGTGCCGCTGATCGTCAGTTTGGTATCCCGTGCCTCCGGCCTTGGTGTGAAGATGGGGAAGGCTCCCTCATCCATCCAGCTGTACAGGTCTATGCTCAAAAAACCTCCCCCCTGACGGGTGTTGCTCATAAAATCGGCATCACCGCATACGACTACACGCTGTTGTTTGTTATTCACCTGACGGGTCAGCGATACAATGGTGGCATAAGAAGACTGTTTACTGTCGCCTTCCTGCAGATTAAGCACCGGCGGCAAAGAATCGGTTACCAGCGTACCTACCTTCATCCATGCTTTTCCGGAGAAGGTAGTCAGGATAGTGGTAGGTTTGTAGTTACTGCTGTCTGTCACAGCGATGCCTGTGGCGCCTGGCATCAGTATTCCCAGACTGTCTTCTCCTTCCTCCTGCAGCTGCCGGATGGCCTTGAGGACAGGGTCCTGCGACAGGTAAGTACCGGCAGGCGTCAGATATGGTTTTACCATATGCGGCATTTCATCTTTGGACACTTCTATGAGTGTACCATTCATGAGTTGCACACCCAGTTGTTTCAACAGCGGATTCAGTATCTGTTGTTTGCCTGGCTCTCCCAGTATCATCATATTACCACCGTTCTGCAGGTAATGACTGATTCTTTCCGTAGCTACCGGACTAAGTTCTGTCTTAGGATCTGCCAGCACCAGTGAGGTAATACCAGCAGGTATTTCCCGGGCATCTGCATTCAGGGTATCTGCATCAAAACCCAGGTTGATCAACGACGAACGGAGCCCTTTTGCAATAGCATGTAACATGTATTCGCGCTCACCTTTTTTATGGATGCTGCGTTGCAGATTACCTGTCAGGAAAATATTCTTAGGCAGCGAGGCCTGCATCAGGCGTTTGAAGGCAGGTGCCACCTGTTGCTCTTCCGGCCAGAATGAGGCATCATCAAAGGTGCGCAGGAAAGTGGTCTGTCCTTTGTATTTCAGCTGCATCACCAACCGGTAGCTTTCCGGCTGCAGGTTGACCATCCGGCGCATTTCTGCCGGTGTTTTAAAACCAGCGATCTTCACGTCATATCCTTCTGCCATCTGGGTGGCTATCTGCTGCAGGGTTTTACCCGGCCAGGTTTTATACAGGGAACTATCTGCATCATCGGTATCATAATAATACACGTAGTTGAATTTGATGTCCGGTTTGAAGCGCAGGTAAGGTTCCCACAGACTCCACAGATAATCGTTGCGATTTTCCGGCAGGCCACGTTGTACACCTGGTCCCAGCAGGTTGGTATACAGCGTGATCTCCAGCGGCTCGTCACCCAGCTCTTTTAATATCCGTTGTGTATTGGGATGCAGTGTATTTTTTTGGGTAGCGGTAGTATCCCAGCAGCCAATAAAGGCAGGACGGGAGCTTACATAACCTATCAGTAATACGGATACAGACACCAGCAGGTAGCGGGCCGTTGTTACAAACCAGGGCTTGGATTCACGACCGGCCTTGAGTTTGATCAGGGTAAATGTTACAAACATATACATGATCATCACAAAATAAATCACATCCTTGGTGGTGATCAGTCCTCTCAACATCTTGGTAGTACGTCCGGAAATAGAAAGGAAATAAGTCAGGTCCCTCACGATATCATACTTCTGCCACAAGCCACCGATGCGGCTCAGCACAAAGATGATGATAAAACTGCCAATGGCTGATACGATCTGGTAATTGGTGAGACAGGACATAAACAAGCCGATGGCCGTATAGGTACATACCAGCAAATAGAAGCCCAGTGCGGCAGACAACAATATTCCGTAATCTGCATGGTATAT
The DNA here is from genome assembly GCF_018255755.1 of Chitinophaga sp. HK235. NCBI lineage: Bacteria > Pseudomonadati > Bacteroidota > Chitinophagia > Chitinophagales > Chitinophagaceae > Chitinophaga > Chitinophaga sp. HK235. Next base: position 1,690,187 of record NZ_CP073766.1, read on the forward strand.
ACTGAAAACACCCATGAGCATAAACACGCCTACAATGCCTAACAGCAGCAGGTTGTAGATCATGATAGCCACGTATTTTCCAAGTACAATCTCCCGGGTTTTGATGGGAGAAGAATATAACAACCGGATAGTACCATTGTTGATTTCTCTGCTGATCAAACCCATTGTCAGCAAGGGAACAAACAGATACAGGTTTTGCAGTACATTGGCAAAAATGCTGTCCTGCCCTAAAAAAACCCCTGAGGTCAGCGAGATACCAAAGTCCTTGAATTTAGGATTGTTCCTGACGGCTATGTCCTGCCAGTTGGCGATATTGAGTATGGCGTAGGTATAATACACCCCACACTGCACCATAAATGCGATTGTTAAAAACCAGGCCACCGGTGAATAAAAGAGTGTCCGAAGCTCTGTTTTCGCAATCCTGAATATCATCTTCATGTATAAAAATTATTGGAGCGATTGAATAGATAATTGCTTGAAAATATCATCGAGCAAACCTTTGTCGAGACTGATTTCCCGGAGACGCCATCCCTCCTGCACGCTGGCGGTAATAATCCTTTCGGTGATTTCCTGATCACCTTCGAAATAAATGCGTACCTGGGTATCATTCAGGATTTCCACCTTCGATACGCCGCTGATCTTCTGCAGTTCGGAAGCAGGCGGCATATTTTCCATATGTGCCAGCACACTATGCGGTTGTACGTAGTTGTTGAAAGCATCCATGGTATCAGAGAAGATAACCCTTCCTCCCTCTATCATCACGATCTCCCGGCACAGCAGGTGTATCTCAGAGAGGATGTGAGACGACAGCAGCACGGTATGCTCCTGGGCTATTTCGCGGATCAGTTTACGTGCTTCTATCAGCTGATTGGGATCGAGACCATTGGTAGGTTCGTCCATCACCACTAGTTTGGGTTTATGGATGATAGCCTGTGCAATGCCTACACGCTGGCGGTAACCTCCTGACAGATTGCGTATCAGGCGGGTACTGAAATGGGAGATACCACAACGTTCTTTAGCTTCTTCCACGGCTTTGCGGATTTTACTTTTTTCCACGAGCCGCAGCTGTGCGCTGTACTGCAGGTATTCGTCCACGGTGAGATCAGTGTATACGGGCGGGTTCTGTGGCAGAAACCCGATTTCTTTTTTGGCCAGCTCCGGTTCTTTCCTGATGTCTTTACCATTCACATATACCTGGCCTTCGGTTTGATTCAGCACACCGCAGATGATATTCATGGTCGTAGACTTACCGGCGCCATTGGAGCCCAACAGCCCGATTACGCCAGTATGGCCTATTTCCAGGTTAATATCGCGGATGGCCCAGGCACTGCTGTACCGGTGGGATAGCCGGTCGATTTTTAATATAGTGTTCATAATACGTTTTGAAAAAGTAGATGTTGATGCAAAACCTTCTTTAATAGGAGAAGGCCATGATCGTTTGTTCCTGTCCGTTAGTACCTCCCGGCAGCCCTACCAGCGCCAGTGTCCAGTTTCTGAACACCCATTGATGTACGCCTCCCGGCAGCGGATAGTGAATACCATTTGTTGTAAAGCTGGTGATCAGCGTGTTGCTGGCTGCATCTCTGAATTCAAATACATAGTCTTCGAGGGCAGCGTTGACAGGATAGTTCCGGAAGCCCGTCATGCCTTTGAAAGGGAGGCTGCTGACTTCCGCGTCGCCGGTTTTATTTTTGATGACCACCTTTACCGGAGCGCTGCCCGGAGAGAGGTTCACAAACCGTAATCCTGTTGTGCTGTCACCCAGAGGATGGTAAGGCAATACATCATTGGTAAATACGGTATCCGGTGTATTGACTGTACCGGTTAAAAACAGTGTACGGGTAGCACCGATGGGGAGGTCGAGTGTCAGTTTGAACAGCGGCGTGCTTTTATCTGTGGTATCAGGATACTGATACAGCCACAGTGGCTGGCTGCCGCTATAGGACCTGAAACGGTTGACCAGCGGGTTGAATGGTACCTTATAATCCAGTTGTACAGCCAGATAATAATCAAAAGGATTTCCACCATTGAAGTTGGTCACCAGCGGACGGCTGTCTGGCACGGCGTTGATGATGGTCAGGGATGCGGTACCGGGAGCCACTTTATCTTTAGCGCAGGCCATCAGCAGGCTTACCATCAGGCATGGTATCAGGTAACGTAGACATTTTTTATAGGAAAGCATATTAATATCCGGGATTTTGAGTGAGGAAATGGTTTACATTGATCTCAGCAGGTGGTATTGGATACAACAGCTGGAAATCACCGGCCCATGGCTGTTTCAGCGGAATAGCAGACAACACGTTATGTGCTTTGGCTGTCCGCTTGAGATCAAACCAGCGGTGTCCCCATTCTGCAAAAAACTCAGTCTGCCTTTCCTTGGCTATAGCCGCCAGCAGCTGATCCTGATTTAGGGAAGCAGGCAAAGCCGGCAGACCCGCCCTGTTACGGATAATATTGAGATCGCTGATGGCACTGGTCATACCGCCAGGACCGCCGTTGGCAGCGGCTTCCGCCCGTATCAGATACATTTCTGCCAGACGCAGCGGTGTTTGATATTCATTGAATGGCGCACCGAAACTACTGTTAGCAGTACCTATTTTGTATTTGTTGGAATAATAACCAAGCGGAGGTGGAGGTGTGTTGGGCGCTCCTATCGGTTGGGAGCTGTCTACCCAGGATACAAAACGCTTATCTCCTGTTTCAAAGGCTTTCAGCTGTATATCCGTCAGGCAGAAACCGGGAGAACCGGTGTGCAGCGGGTTGGGCAAACTCAAATAAGCTTCCGGCAGGGCATTATTCAGTATAAAACCGCCGGCGGGTTTCAGCTGCCAGAGGGCTTCCCGGCTGGCGGGTGAAAACACGTTATCCAGACTGGCTTCCAGCTGATACAGGTCTGTATGATTGATAACCCCGGAGGCAGCATCAGCTGCATTGGCATAATCTTTCTGATAAAGGTAAACCCTTGCCAGCAGGGCGAGTGCGGCATAACGGTTAGGACGCACCCTTTCGTTGCTGCTGGTGGGATATGCTTCCGGCATGGTGGCAACGGCATCTTTGAGGTCCGCTACCAGCTGCTGATATATCTGCTGCTGCGGTGTCCTCGACATAATGCATGTTTTGTTAAAATCCGTAGTCAGTGCCAATGGCACATCTCCATAAAAATTAGTCAGATAGAAATAGGAAAAGGCGCGTACAAACTTTGCTTCTCCTGTCAGCGCCCTGCGCACACTATCCTTAAGGTTAGACGAGGTAGAGGCGGCAATACCTTCAATCACTGCGTTGGCACCATATATGGCAGTATAGGCTGAAGACCATATGTTAAAAACGAAACCGGCGTTATAGGCGGTGAGCTTATTGGTATTGGGAAGATAGAATTGCTGATCACCCGCTCCCTGGTAATTATACATTTCATCGGAGGAAACTCCAGCCAGCAAGGTAGACATGCCAGCAGCGAAGGAGGTATGTCCGATAGTGGCTGCCTGGCTATTGTCATCTGCATTGATCATTCTGGTATAAATCCCCGCCATGGCGCCGTTGGCCTGTTTTTCAGAACTGAACACCTGACCGGTGGAGATAGTATTGATAGGATCAGGAACAGATACCAGTTTTTTACAGGAAGAAAACACGACTGCCAGCAACAGGCAACGGCAAGTATTGGTTATTATCTTTTGATACTGCATCACTGATCATTTTAAAAGTTAAGCATAAAGCCACCGGTGAGTGTTCTGGCAGACGGCAGTGCCAATGTACCCTGTACTTCCGGGTCCAGTCCTGCAAACCGGGTGATGGTGAAAACATTTTGTGTCTGGATATAAAAGCGACAGCCTTCCATACGAGCTCTTTTAATCAGTTTCTCCGGGAGGTCGTAACTGATAGCCAGGCTTCTTAACCGGAGGTAGGAAGCATTGGAGAAGATGCCATCAGAGTAGGTGAACATACCATCGGAAGCATTGGAGAAAGCCGGGTACCGGGCATTGTCACCTGGTTTGGACCAGTGATCACGAAGCGATTCCACAGGCAGGTTGTACTGGGAACCCGGAACAATGGTCGCTAGAGGACTTTCGCCCAGCTGTTTTTTGAAATCAAATAAGAGATCGAGCCGTAAGCCTTTCCAGAAAAACTGGGAGCCAAAGCCGCCATAATATCTGGGTTGCTTGTCAATGGCCACATAACGGTCGTCATTGTTGGTACCGGCCAGGTTGGTAGGCACTACATCCACCTTTCCATTCTTGTTGTGATCTTCATAACTATACTTTCCTGTCTGCGGGTCCACTCCCAGCAAATGGAGGTAATATCCGGTAGACAGTGACTGTCCCACTCTGTATTGTGTAGCATAAGGAGACAGCTCCAGACCGGGATAAGACACCAATACGTTGCGGTTGGTGGATATGTTAAAGTTGACTGACCAGGACAGATCTTTGCTGCGTATCAGCTGGGCACGCAAGGTACCTTCCCAGCCGCTGTTTTCCACGACTGCTTCCCAGTTGGCCACCACGCTGGGAAAACCGGTGTATTGCGGAGTAGGCAGACTGGTAACCTGATCGCCTGTACGATTACGGTAGTGGGCTACTTCCAGATTAATGCGGTCGTTCAGAAATCCCAGCGATATGGCTCCTTCAAATTTTTTATTGGCTTCCCAGTGGTATTCCTGATTGATAGCATGAATAGGTACAAAAGGCTGTACGTTATCGTATTTATTGAGCTGCAGGGTACCCAACATAGAAGCCCATTGCGACAGATACTGGTAATCGCCAATAGAACCATCGCTACCGGTGATACCATAGCTGCTTCTGAGTTTGACAAAACTAAACCAGGAAGGCAGTATAGCCTTCATCCATGGTTCTTCCGAAGCTACCCATCCCAACCCTACAGAACCGAAATTGCCGAACTGGCGGCCGGGAGCAAAGCGGGAAGAGCCATCCCTTCTGCCATTGAGATTGATCAGGTATTTATTGTCCCAGTTATAGGAGATCCTTCCGAAAACAGCCGCATACTTGTAACGGCTGTATCCTTCCATAGTCTGTTGTATCGGAGCATTGGCCGGGCTTTTGATCAGATTATCATCACCATAACCCGCTGCGAAGGTCACAAGACCATTGGTAGTAGTGTTCTGGAGACTTCCACCCGCCTGCACCGTCATATTTCCTTTACCGATAAAACGGCTGTAAGCCAGCTGCGGCTCTACAATCCAGTTGGTATTTTTGGTACTGCCGAAAATCGCCAGGCCGGATGGGTTCAGGATGGGATTCTGGGATGCAATCGGTATAAAGGAATTATTGCCGTTGTTGACATAGGAATAACCACCGGTAGTGCTGAAAGTAAGTCCTTTGATGATCTCATATCTTACTTCCAGATTGGTGTTGAACTGGTTTTGCTGATTGGTGTTGTTTCTGAGCAGATAAGCAAAGGGATGTTCACTCAGTGGTTGTCCGGTACTCCAGTCGGTGAAATTGAGATTACCTTTGCTGTCAAAGATGGATGGTGCATTAGGCGCCAGGGAAAACAGCGTGGAAGAGGCCTGTATAGCATCCACACCGGTATACCCGATGATGGTACCAATGCGCAGGCTAAACTTCTGGTCTTTACTTTTGTGCTGCAGGCCGGAAGATACGGATGCCACCTGCGTAGCCCCGCTGCTGGTCAGCATTTCTACCTGTCGGGAGTAGTTGGCACTGACATAAAAATTATTCTGAATATCGCCACCAGACAGGCTGGCTGATACTGTGGTGAGTTTACCGGTGCCCAACACCTCCTTGCGCCAGTCGGTATTACGGGTGGTGTCCCACACGGTGAGATCCAGCGCATTGGCAGGTGTAGGAGTAATCCCATCATTCTTAAAGGCTTCACGGCGCATTTGTAAATACTGTCTGGTATCCATCAGCGGCCAGCGACGAGGCACGGTAGTAATACCCTGTTTGACATCGAGTGAAAAGGAGGTTTTGCCTGCCTTACCTCTTTTGGTAGTGATGATGATCACCCCATTGGCGCCACGGGAACCATAGATAGCCGTAGCATCAGCATCTTTCAGTACTTCAATGCTTTCTATATCTTTCGGACTGAGGCCAAATAAAGGGCTTTGTCCCTGTGTTGCAGAAAGACCACCCTGTACATATCCTGGAGACACGCCTGCCTGATAGGTACTCCCGGTGCTTACTCCCAGCACGGTGAGTGGCACTCCGTCAACAATATATAAGGGATCTGACAGGAAATCCTTACCCAGAGAGTTTCTTCCCCTGATTTCCAGTTTAACGGGCGAGCCGGCATAACCGCTGGTTTGTGTCACCAGCAGGCCGGGCACCTTCCCCTGCAGGGCGAGCAGGGGATTCATGACCGGTTGTTGTGCGATTTCAGTTCCGCTGACGCGGGTAATATTACCGGTGGCCAGGCGTTTGCTGGTAACACCGTAAGCCTGTACCACAGCCTGGTCCAGCTCACTGGTAGCCACTCTCATTTTAACATACATCGGCGCACCCGGCAGTGTTGACGGCAAGGTCACTTTTTCATAACCGATGCTGGAGAAAGTCAGCATCTCCTTGTACTTCAGCTTATTCAAGGTGAATTGACCTTTCTCATTTGTCTGGGTACCCTTGCCGGAACTACTGGCAAAGACACTTACACCGGGCATGGGCATATTGGATTTTTCATCGTATACCACGCCGGTGATCTCCGTGGCCGGCGGCGTACTGTTAAAATCAGGCGGTGTGTCAGACTTACGGAAAACAACGATGGTGCTGCCTACAATGGTATAGTTGAGCGGCAGTTTGGCCACCAGTGTTTTCATAAAAGCGTCCAGTGGCTGTTTTTGGGCATTCACCGGAACAGTGATGTTCACATCTACATGTTCAGGATTAAACACCACGGCATAGTTGGTCTGCTTTTTTATCTCTGCAAAAACCTGTTGCAGGGATACCTTATTACTACTAAAAGTAATGGTCTGTGACCATCCTTTGAGTGGCAGACCCATAGCAGCTATCAGGAGCAGCCATATCGTCTGTTTGACAGACCGCCGTTGCTGCGGGACATTCCGCTGTTGATGACTCAATTCTGGCATAACATTTTTTGGTTGATTTGTAAATAATCAGGCAGATGATATTTCCGGCAAGACATAGCTCCGCCCTTAAGCCTGATGGCTTTTACCGTTAGAGACATAGCCGGCCCTTACCGTTAAGAGCCGGTATGTTCACATCATCACCTTTGTTGCTTTTTGATTTTTAATTTCTCTTATGGATACTTTATGGCATTACTATTAATTGCTTCCCTTCTATCCTGAAATGAACCCCCATTGTCTCCAGCACTATCAGTGCCTGCGGTAGGTTCAGGTCCCGTTTGATTTCCCCGCTGAATATAATATCTGTGCTTCCTGGTTCATATATGACTGTTACATCGTACCATCTGGCCATCTGCCGCAGCACCTCTTTCAGATGGGCATGATCAAACTGGAAGGAGCCGTTTTTCCAGGCGATGGCCATTTCCAGGTCAGGACTGTCCACGATGTCCATTCCTTGTGCGGTGATCTGCGCTTCCTGTCCGGGTTTCAGCACTGAAGCCTGTTGCCCGTGCACCACTTTCACACGCCCTTCCAGCAGGGTGGTGCGGATATGTTGCTCATCCGTATAAGCGTTGACGTTAAACCGTGTACCCAGTACTTCCACTGTTGCTTTACCATCCACATCTACCCGGAAAGGTTGTTTCGCATTGGCAGCTACTTCGAAGTAGGCTTCCCCGCTGATTTTCACCTTACGTTCCTTGCCGGTGAAAGCCGTAGGGTAAGTAATACCCGACGCTGCGTTGAGCCATACGGCTGTTCCATCGGGCAGCTGTACCTTATATTGTCCGCCACGGGGCGTAGAAAGTGTATGGTATTCCACTACATCAGCATGGCCCTCATAATCCAGTTTGCCACTGTCATTATGTACGGTGATGCCCTGTTGCTGAAAGATGCTGCCATGAGCGCTGTCCAGCACAATCTCCTGGCCGTTGGACAGCTTCAGCACGGCGCGGTTGGAGCCGGAAGTAACGGCCACGGCTATAGGTGGTGTTTCCTGTTTCTTCCCCTGTATCAGCAGTCTGGCAGTGCCGGCAACGGCCAGCAGCAACACTGCCGCTGCTGCATATCTTACCCAGGGCCTACGTAAGAATGGAATAGTTCGGACGTTCTCTTTTTCCGTTATAGATACCATCAGCCGGTTGAGTATACGCTGGCTGACATCGGCAGAAAGGGCTGGCTTCTCTTTCATAGATCCGTCATAAGCCTCTTGCAGCATAGCTTCCAGGGCTTCATTATTTTCTGACGGATTTTCCCGCAGCCATGCAAACAGGACTGCGCTCTCCGTTTCGGAGATGCTGCCGTCCAGGTACTTTTGCAACAGGTCTGAAGGAAATTTATTTGGTTCCATACTAATAAGACTAATGAATAAAAGAAATGGGTGGATGCCTCAGAAAAAAAATTTTATTTCATGGCTATCAGCAGCATCAGCAGGGAGATGCTGCCATGTTCCAGGAGGTATTCCCGGATAGATTTCACGGCCAGTGACAGGTGCTGTTTGAACGTATTACGGGAGATGTTCATCTGCGTGGCTGCTTCTTCATAACTCATCCCCTGCTGACGGCAAAGGATAAACGCTTCCCGCCGTTGGGGAGGGAGGTTATCAATCGCTTTCCGCAGCAGCTCTTCATACTGTTTCTGTTCCACCGCATTCATTAGTGATTGTTCATGGATTCCCAGGGACACCCGGTGCATCACCTCATCCCGTATCGCGTCGAACAGCGAAATCCTGTTCAGCTGGGTAAGGGCCGTATTACGGGCCAGGCGGTATAAGTAAGCGGCAAGAGAGGATTTAATATCCAGCTGGGACCTGATTTCCCAGATCTTCAGGAAAACATCGTGCACCAGGTCTTCCGTCAGCAGCGGATTTTTGGTGAATTTCAGCAGGTAGGTATAAATACCTCCATGGTATTGTAAATAGATAGCAGTAAATGCCTCCTGGTCACCAAGGGCAAGTTGCGTCAGCAATTCCTGTTCATTCATTATGTTGCGAGATATCGTACGATCCACTCCCCTACACCGGAAGCAAGGGTAAATTTAATATTAATTGCCACAAAAAAAGAAGCTTTTCACACCCGGCCGTACTTGAATTTGTCCATTAATATAAAATACCATAAGTTTATTCCTCATTACGTTTTTGCTTATTCTTCATTTAATCTTATCCAACTTTACGTCACAATGCAACCAAATCACGAGCGTGCCACGATTGGCCTGACCAACAATTTGTATCATGTGAAAAACCTGCTTCCCCTGCTGCTGTTTTTTGCCTTCCTGCCGTACAGCTTCGGACAGAACAGTGATGTCCCCGATAAATATGCCGGCGGTAAAAAGGTGATTACGGAATTCAGTAAAATTCTCAACCCCAACGGGGTCCAGGAAAACTTCGAAGCCAATATCGGCGGGGTGAAACAATGGGTATTTGTAAGAGGACAGGATAAAGACAATCCTATCATACTGTTCGTTCACGGCGGCCCGGCCTCTCCCATGGCGCCTGTCGCCTGGATCTGGCAACGCCCGGTGGAAGAGTATTTCACCATGGTCCAGTACGATCAGCGGGCTTCCGGGAAAACCTATCTCGCCAACGATACCACCACACTGGGACCCACTATTCATATAGACACCTACGTTAATGATGCTATCGAGCTGGCAGAACAGATCCGGAAAAAGTACAACAAAAAGAAACTGATCCTGATGGGACACAGCTGGGGAACGATCGTGTCTATGAAAGCTGTGCTGAAGCGCCCGGATCTCTTTTATGCCTACATTGGTGTAGGCCAGAATGTCAACACGATGGACAACGAGCGGGTCAGCTTCGAGTTTGGCCTGAAGGAAGCCACCCGGTTGAAAAATGAGGAGGCTATCAGGGAACTGCAGTCCATCGCGCCCTACCCCGGCGACAAACCGCTTACCCGGGAAAGGATCATCATAGCCCGCAAATGGCCTCAATACTACGGCGGACTGGCAGCATACCGGCCGGAGCCTCAGTACTTCTATAATGCACCTTTCCTGTCGCCTGATTATGACAAAAAAGATGTTGCCGCTATCGATCAGGGTAATATATTCAGTCTGTCCCGTTTATTGGATGAGTTTCTGGCAGTGGACTTTAAAAACGTGAAGACATTCCCCATCCCTGTACTCATGTTTATGGGACGGCATGATTATACCACACCCGCTGAACCTGTCGATGCCTGGCTCAAAAAAGTGAAAGCACCTTATAAGAAGGCGGTATGGTTTGAAAAGTCTTCTCACCTGATCCCCCTGGAAGAACCGGGCAAATTTCTGCTGACATTGGTACAGGACGTACGTCCGCTGGCCCTCAAATAATACTGATATCCCTTTACACTATATTAACCTGCATCGGGGCGCTTCCTATAGCGCCCCGTGCTATTTTAAACAATCGCATATTTATGTCAGATTGGTATAAATGAATCTCCGGAGTGACATCTAATTTTGCTGTTAAATGGAAGTCATTCCTGATATAAAAGCAGATGTTTACGAGCCTGGCCCCGAATACTGCGAAGAAGCTGTCCCGAGAATGCAAGGCAACTTCTTTTTGTTTATATAGGACCCCTTCCTGCCATGTCGGTTTCGTACAAGGCTCTCCATTATAAAATCATCTTTGCAATATCAAACAAAACAAATGACACAGTTGACCACAACAACCCCGGCACCGGTATCTCCAGCCGGCACCTATTACAACTATCATGGCGGTTTCTTCCAGGTGCTGATAGCCTCAGCCACCACACAACACAACTTTTCGCTGATAGACATCTCCTTGCCCAAAGGAGTAGAACCTCCCTCGCATACGCATACACGGGAAGATGAAACATTCTATCTGCTGGAAGGTGAAATGACATTTTATATTGGGGAGCAATGTATTACAGCCCGGCCAGGAGAAGCTGTATTTGCACCCAGAATGGTGCCACACCATTTTAAGATAATGACCGCTTCTGCCACGTTCCTTACGCTGATCACTCCGGGCACTTTCCTGGATTACTTTCTGGAATTCAGCACCCCCTGTGATGGAGTACCCCGCATAATACCGCCACAAGGGCCTCCTCCCGCGGCCCATCTGGAGAACATTACCAGACAACTCACACAGAAATACGGTGTTTTGTTCCAGTAAAACTTTCCAGATTGCCGCTGAGGTTGTATCAGCGATTGAACACGCAACGGAAGCCATACCTGAAATCAAAAAATGAAAATTAAAATGAAACGAACCAGCTTATCACTTACTGCTACCATTATAGGCATCATGGCAATGACAGCCTGCAAAAGAAATGCGAACGAAACATCCGGACGTAATACAGACACGATCAACTATTCCCTAAACGCAGGCTCTGTCATAGAATGGAAAGGCATTATGCGCCAGGGATATAACAGCGGCTCTTTTGATATTGACAATAGTAATATTGAAACGAAAAATGGGATAGTTACCAGTGGTACCATTACTATTCCCATCTCCTCTATCAAAAATTATAATCTGCCTGATTCCGCATTAAAAGAACAGTTATTACATCACCTTAAAAGCGCCGACTTCTTTAATTTGGCGGTTTACCCCACAGCCACCTTTCGTATCAGGCAGGTGCAGCCATATACGGGAGGAGACAGTATCAACCCAACGGCAAAAGCCAATTGTCTTGTTGATGGTAGCTTTACCATGTTGGGAAAAACCAACCCTGTAACATTTCCTGCGTATATCCATTTCAGTGGGGAACAGATGGAGATAGCTGCCTTCTTTACTATTGACCGTACGAAATGGGGCATGACTTATGCGTCTGACTCTTCAGCTGGATTGTTTATCTACAAAGACGTAGCGCTTCGTATGGCAGTTAATGCCCGCCGGAAATAAAGAAATGCGTATAACTGCCCAAGTAGTTATACGCAATCTGTTTTTTAAGCATTAATACCTATCTCCGGCAAATAAACCTGTCCTAACTTTGCATTAAAGTTGGCCCCTGATATAAACATCAGACATTACGATACTGTACATGCCACACTAGACCCATGCGGCGGTACACTGGCAACAGCCAATGGCCGGCCCAAGAAAGACATGCTTAAACAGCCTTATGATCCATGTAATTATTTATGACGATACAGACCAGTTCAGGGAAAGCCTATCTGTCCTGATCAACGACTCCGGCACTATGAAAGTGATGGCTGCTTTCAACAATTGTGAAACCATCGAAAAAGACATTGCCCAGCTGCAACCGGACGTTATTCTGTTGGATATCGATATGCCTGTCATCACAGGAATTGAAGCGGTGAAAAGAATCCGGGCTTTCAACACCACAGTAAAAATCCTGATGCTGACCGCTTTCGACGACGATAAAACTGTTTTTGATGCGTTGAAGTATGGTGCCAATGGTTACCTGCTCAAAAAAACAGTTGCCCCTCGTTTATTAACGTATATCCAGGACGTTTATGAAGGGGGTGCTCCGATGACAGCTTCCATTGTTAAGCAGGTACTGCGCATGTTTACGCAGTTTCATCATCTGCCTGCCCATGAATACAATCTGTCTGAAAAGGAAAAGGCAGTGCTTCAGTTGCTGGTGGACGGCAAGAGTTACAAAATGGTGGCCGCTCATATGGAGATCTCTATTGATACCGTCCGCACCCATATCCGGAACATCTATGAAGAACTACAGGTCAATTCCAAAAGTGAAGCCGTCGCCAAAGCCTTGCGGGACAGGATCGTCTGACAACTGCCTCCCGGAGCATGTGATTTTAGCTCTCCCATACCGGAACCAGTAACCAGGTAAACGGTTGGCAACAAAAAAGCCGCATTATCCGAATGGATAATGCGGCTATGGAAAACTGTATTGTTGTGAATACTACTGGCAGTACCAGCAAGGCTCCTTCGGAGAAGGTTGTGTATTGCAGGTTTCGATGATGGTAGTACAGTTGGGCTGATTAGTGATGGGAACAAACCCACCGGCAAGCAGCTGTTGTTGTGTACCATTGAGCACTGCGATAGCGGCTTTATTGAAAGCCAGTTTTTTCTTCAGTGATATTTTTTTCTTCATAAAAATTTTTAAGCTGGAATAGGTACTACATACAACGCACACACATCATTCCGGCAGGAGGAATGGTGGGGCAGGTTCTTTGCTGGCCGGTAGGACAATCAGTCAACCTTGTCAGCTCCAGTCCGCCCGCGATCAGCTGTTGTTGTCTATCGTTCAGCTGAGCGACAGTTTGTTTGTTGAAAGATAGTTTTCTCTCTATGCTTACTTTTTTCTTTTTCATAAGAAGCGTTTGATAAAATAATCAAGGGCACAGCTGGCAGATGTGGCCACCTGGAGGAATGGTAGCGCAGGAGTCCAGACGGCTAGTGCAATTAACCAGTAAGGTGATGATAGCACCGCCTGCTATCTGTTGCTGTGCTTCTGCATTCAGCGGAGCTACGGTCTGTTTGTTGAAAGACAGTTTTCTGCTGATGTTTACTTTTTTCTTTTTCATAACGAAAGTTTTATAGGTGATGAATTAAAGTGTTGCGCAGAATTGACATAACTGGGCCCCCGGAGGGATGGTTGCACAGGTGTCCAGAAAGGTGGGGCAGTTGATTCTGGTAAAAGTGACGGTAGTAGTAGGAATACCGCCGGCAATCAGTTCCTGCTGGCTCACATTCAGAGCTCCTACGGTGGATTTGCCGAGTGTCAGTTTTTTACTGAGGGATACTTGTTTCTTTTTCATGGTGATGCTTTTAGTGTGTTGAGGAGTTTACAGGGTGTTGCAGAGCTGACAGGGTTTGGTGCGAATGGGTGCGGTTGCACAGGTTTCGCCCTGGGAATTGCAGGTAATAAGTTGGGTAATAGTAATAGTAGTAACGCCGCCAGCAATCATTTGTTGTTGACTCGCATTCAGAGCGGCTACGGTAGATTTACCGAGCACCAGTTTTTTGTGGAGGGATACGTTTTTCTTTTTCATATTTATCAGATGGTTGGACATTCATAACAAGGACCAGTACGCACGATAGCGGTATGGCAGGTTTCAAAGTAGGTTGGACATGCAGTTAGCCTTGTTTCAACGAACCCGCCTGCAATCTTTTGTTGCTGCAGCATGTTGAGGGAGGCAACTGTTTCTTTACTGAGCGTTAATTTTCTTTCAAGGTTTGCTTTTTTCTTTTTCATATTTTATGCTTTTAGGGTATTGCAGAGCTCACAGGGACCTGTAGGTGACTGGGCGGTATCACAGGTAACTGCAAATGACTGGCAGTTGATTGGTCTGGTAATGATGACGCCGGCCCCACCTGCGATCTGCTGCTGTTGCTGCATATTGAGGTTGGCTACTGTCTCTTTGTTGAGCATCAGTTTTCTTTCAAGGTTTGCTTTTCTCTTTTTCATAAAATGGGAATTGACTGGCCTGCTTCAGGCAATACAATACCGTTCGGGCAGGCCCGGGTGAAGGAATAAAGTATTTCCGGAACAAATCACTCCTGATGGCGGCCATCCGGCCGTCAGCGCAGGTTTAATCCGTAAATAAAAAGGGAACTACTAGCAGAGAATACACTGGTCTTCCGTGTAGCGGAAGGTGTTGCAGGAAGCGTAATTGGTTTCCTGACATTGAACCTGTCGGGTAATTGGAAGCAAACCACCGGCTATCATGGCCTGATGTTGTGCATTGAGAGCGGCAATTGTTGTTTTGTTGAAAGAAATTTTCCTTTGGACAGTTGTTTTTTTCTTCATAACAGGAGGATTTTACGGGTTATATTTCAGGTTATATCTTGCTGGCGTAAGGCTAACGACATCCGTATCAATAGTGTAATAACTCACTCAGTTATTTCGAGATGCTGAAGATAACAAAATTGAATAGGAAAAAAAATTTTTTCTGCCAGTAGATAAGCCCCCAAAATATACCCGTTCCCGTTGGCTCAAACCAGCTCCTGCCTATCCATTTTCAACAGGTATAATTTTTCCGGTTTATTATCCTTCATATAATCAACGCCCCATTCATACAAGGGCTCAAAGATGGCACATAACTTCCTGCCGGACTCGGTCAGCATATACTCCACTCTGGGCGGCACTTCGGGATATACTTTTCTGCAGATGATACCATCCTGCTCCAGCTCTCTCAGCTGACTGGTAAGTACTTTCTCTGTCAGGTTCTCACCGGTTTTCTTCAGTTCACCATATCTTTTAGGCTGTCCGTCAGACAACATACTGAGTATATACAACTTCCACTTTCCACTAATCGCTTTTACCGCATATGTCAACGGACAATGTAATTTCGGATTTCTCATATTTTTTTAAAAAAATGTGTTCAGGCAGATGACTGGTAATCAACAAAACCTACCAAAAAGTAAGTATGGCACTAAAAAGTAACTACTTCCCGGCGACTATGTAAAGATATACTTTTGGCCCCGAAACTATCAAACACATATGAAAAAAGCAGTATTATCAATGCTGACCGCACTGGTTAGCAACTTCGCAGCATCCGCCACTGTAGCCACAGACAGCGCTATGACCATACAACTCATCAGGAGCGCCACCGTTAAAGTTGCTGCCAGCAACAAACACATTCTTGTAGATCCTATACTGGCTGACAAAGGAACAGAACCGCCTATCCCGTTTGCCAACGACAAAAAGATTCCCGGTATAGATCTGCCTTTCAGCAGAGACCTCGTATTAAAAGATGTGGATGCCGTATTGCTCACGCATTACCATCCCGATCACTTTGATGAAGCAGCAGAAAAAATGCTGCCTAAAAACATGCTGATATTTTGCCAGCCGGGAGATGATATCAAACTACAGGAAAAAGGATTTACCAACACCCGTGTAATCGACAGCAGCCTTACCTGGGAAGGTATCACTATCTCCAGATACCTCTCCAGTCACCATAAAGGTGCTGTTGGCGCCCCACCTTTCGGTATCTCTTCTTCCTACTATTTACGGGCAGGCAAACAATCCGTGTTCTTCACTGGTGATGCCATCCTCGATGAGCTGTTAACAAATTCCCTACTGCGCACCCAGCCACCAGTGATTGTGGCCAATACCGGCGAATGCCAGTTCACACGGGAAAATCCGATACTGGCACCCGGCATCACCATGACACTGACCACCGGTGAACTGAAAGCCATCACCACACTACTCCCCTCCACTACCATCATCGCTGTACATATGGATGCCATCAATCACTGCAACCTTAGCAAAACAGCGCTGAGAAAATATGTAAACGATGAAAAGCTGAAAAGCCGTATCGTAGTGCCTAATGAGGGAGATGTTCTTCCCTATAAACAGGTAAACAGAAAATAGTCCTGGTTAGTGCAATTATCCATAATTTAGGGCTTCATCAAGTAAGGCCCTGCAATGGATCTCTGGCAATATATCAGCATTTTAAGACAACCCGATACAACCGGTATTTTCCGAAAAAACAATACTAATGAAAAACTGGAAGCACTGGAAAAGATCCGTGCAGAAGGTTATCCGGGTCTTATCTATCATTTGATACCATTGCTAAGGAATACCACTTATCCAGTTATCCGGGAAGCAGTCTGCGATACCATCGTTCATCTGTTCAGGAAAATGAAGGCCAGGGGCAGGTTGTATGAAACAGTCAATCTCTGTGAAATATCTAAATCAGATATTGATTTTTATGAAGCTGCCTTTCAAAAAGATCAGCTGATAGTGTTGCTGGCCATCAGTTCACTGAACGAAGACGGCTACCTGCGGGAGAAGGCTGTTAAAAGACTAGCTGCCTTACAAACACCCGAAGTTGTTCCCTTTCTTATATACCGGTTGGCGGACTGGGTTCCACAGGTCCGCCAATCGGCTATTGAAGCACTGACACCACTTACACGTCCGGATTTTGTAGATACCTTCGTAGCGCATCTGCCGCTGCTGCAATGGCTCCGGCAGGTACAGAGAACAGATCCGGGGCCAGTGGCAGAAGGCATCCGTGATTTTATTATCCATCGCAACAGAGCAGTGGTACTGCAGCATTTCTCCCGTTATCCTGATAAGGCGAGGCTGATACTGACACAACAACTTTCCGCCTCCTACACCGGTGATAGCCGGGAGCTGAGCATTTTCATCCGCGACAAACTATATCTCATAAGATTACAGGCCCTGGAACATTTTGAAGACCTCTCAACCGCAGCTATCGAAAAACTACTGACTGATAAGTCCCCAAAAGTGCGGATACACACGCTTTACAAGCTGAAAGGCGCAGCTAACTTCCGCGACATTATACAACGCTCTATTGCTGATGATGCTGCCAGCATCAGATCCTTTGCCCGATTTGTATTGAAAGGAAATGAGATCGATTATAAAACCATCTATTATAATAACCTACAGGAAGACCGGCAGATAAGCGGTTCCCTGGCCGGTTTGGCCGAAACAGGCGCGAAAGAATATGCAGCTGCTGTTGAACGTTTTTTACAACATCCCTTCCCACATATCTGCAGATCTGCGTTTCTGGCCCTAACCAAACTGGATGAACCCAAAGCCCATGTATTCGCGATCACTCATATGGCTAGTGAGATCCCAGGAATCAGGAAGGTGACCATCGGGTATCTTTCGCGTGTGGCAGGCAAATCTGTGCTGGAAACAGCCAGGCTTCATTTTAAAACCGGTAGCATCGAAATAAAAAAATCCATGCTGAAGCTATTCAGTCAATCCGGTGGCTGGCCTGCGCTGGCCGATCTCATACTGGGCACGATAGATACACACGAAAGCATCCGGCTCCTAAGCGCAAATTATCTTGCAACCTGGAAAAACAGGGCTATCACACTTTACACCAAGCCCGCTCCGGAAGATATGAAGCGGGCCAGGCTTATTTTTGACTTTGCGCATGAACATCATGAAAAAGAAACTTACTTCAGCACAAATCCCCTAACGGGACTTGACTTTTATCTTCGTTAAGATTAAATCTGCGTGCCTGTATCTTATCGTATTCCTTTACATAGTCAGGATGTTCGGTGCCCATCAGCCGGTCCCATACCCGGAAATACAGGCCGTAGTTGCCTTTGAACTTACGGTGATGCAGGTTGTGATGCACGGAAGTATTGATCACCTCAAACAACCAGCTATGCCGAAGCCAGCGTGGCATCAACTCATAGCCCAGATGTCCGTATACATTGATGATAAAGCCCGTGATGGTAAACAGCAGCACTGTTAGCGGGTGCAGCGGCATGATACAGGTGATCAGCACTAATACACCACCTTCTGCCGCAGCCTCCAGGAAGTGAAAACTGTACGAAGTCCAGGGAGAAGGATTGATACTTTGATGATGTACCAGATGCGTTAATTTGAATAGTTTAGGATGATGTAACAGGCGATGCATCCAGTAGAAATAAGTATCATGCACCACCAGGCTAAGCGCCAGGCTTACGCCGATATACCATATCGGAAAATCATGAATGTCGCTATATACAAGCGTATAATGCCGTATCGGCGTATTCAGAATGGCCACCCCAATGACCGTAAACACCAGTGTACTTTGTACGGAATGTAATATTTCCCGGATGAAATCCTTTCGGGAAGCGTAACGCTGCTGTATCTTCTGTAGTTTTAGCCTGGCGGGGAACAGCAGGTAAAAGATTACAAAAGGTATTCCTGCCAGTAAAAAATACCTCAAAAGGGAAATGCTGAAAATACGGACAATGCCTTCTACTATCGTATTCATATGGTCTGATGCTTCATTTTGATTTCTCAAAATTAGCAACAGCAGGCCCTTTGACAGGTTAACAAAGGATAAGAAAGGACATTAACAAAAGATAATTTCTTTTATTTTTTGCCCCGCTCCTGCAGCCTTTTTCTTATTCTGCTGAGGGAGACCGGTGTAATGCCCATGATGGAGGCGATGTATTTGTCGGGTACCCGGTTCACAATATCAGCACGGCTATTGAGCAGCTGCAGATAACGTTCTTCGGGCGACAGCAACACAAAGGCTTCGATGCTATCCAATGCCTCAGCAAGCATTCTCTTCAGAAAGTATATGCGTAACGGTTCGAACTCCGGATGCTCCTTTAATACCTCTTCGAGCCGGTCGTAGTCTATCTCCAGTAAGGTTGTTTCTTCCAGTGCCCTGTAGTTGAAGCGGGCAGGCTGCTGACGGATGATGGTGTCATGGGAGGCAATAAACTGTCCTTCCCAGCGAAGAAACATGGTCGCTTCTTCCCCACTCTCTTTTACCATATAAGCCCGCATAATTCCCTGCATCAGGTAGGCCAGTTTTTTAGCCGTATCACCCTCACGGATATACATTTCTCCGGCCTCCAGTTTCTGTTGTCTGGTGGCCACAAATAAAGGCCCCATATCTGCCGGCAGCACGCCGTTAAGACTATTCAGTAGTTTTTGTAGTGTATCGATTGAAAAAGACATCTCCGCCATTTTTTATGCCACATCAGCATCAGACATCAATAATAATAATTTCTTTTGTTTTTACTGAACCTTTTCCTGCAGGGGTTGTTTTTCCAGCAAACAAAATAACCATACATGAAGAAAGTACTGTTGTTTCTACTCCTGCCCCTGGGAGCCCTGTTAGCATTTTTTGGGGTTAAAAGAGTTAAAGAGCCTCCTGCTGATTACATTATTAAAGGGATAGTCCGAACCATGGAGGAAGATGTTAACCCTGTTGCCAAACCATCTGAATGTGTAGTTATAACAGGCGATCAGATTTCCTTTGTAGGCAGCTTTCAGGATGCCCAAAACAATTATTATCAGGAAGGCAAAACAGAGATTATTGATTGCAGCAATAACCTGGTGATTCCCGGATTTATGGATGCCCATGCACATATAGGCATAGCATCCCTGGCATCACCACTAGCTGATTTAAGTGGTCCTCCATATGGCCATGTCACCTCTATTCCCATTCTTCAGGATAGTATGAAGGCATATATAGCCCGTAACTATCCGCCTCATTCCAATACTATGGTCATCGGGAATAATTATGATGATTCCCAACTGGAAGGCCATGCACAACCTACAAAAGAGGATCTGGATAAAATTGATCCGGACCATCCTATTTATGTTGCTCATATAAGTGGTCATATGGGTGTAGCCAATTCAAAATTCCTGCAAATCCTGAACTTCAATGACAATACACCGGATACAGTCAAAGGAGGTATCCTTATAAAAAACAAGGGTAAACTAACTGGCCTGCTGCTGGAAAATGTTCATCTGTATGCACTTTCAGTAGCGCTGAGTCTCGCCACCCCTCCAGGTCTCACCCCGGAACAAAAATATCAGACGCAGTTAGCCTTATTGAAGGAACAGGAAAAGCTATGGTTTAAATATGGCATTACCACTATGTGCGAAGGTAGAGCCAATCCTGAGCTGATAGCATTGATCAGGCGGGCCAACCAGGAAGACAAACTCACAGGGGATTACATTGTGTTGCCGGACTATGACAGCAATGCAGACCTGGACCAGTTTAAAGACAACTACAACAAATATGACAAGCATTTTAAAATCGGGGCCATTAAACTCACCCTCGATGGTTCACCACAGGGAAAAAGTGCATTCCTGAGCGAACCATACAAGACGCCTATGATAGGACAGGATAGCGCCACCTACCATGGCCACCCCAACTACAATTATCAGACTGCGCTGGCAAATGTCAGAAGAGTGGAACAGGCAGGTATGCCGGTCCATATCCATATCAACGGAGACTCAGCGATTGACATGGCACTCAGCATCTTTGAAACGTTAAAAAAGGAGAAAAACGCCCAAGGTGAACCGCTGATCAAACAGCAAACACCTAATGTGCTCATTCATTGCCAGACAAGCCGTAAGGACCAGTTACAAAAGATGAAGAATCTGCAACCATATGTCATGCAAAGCTTCTTCCCCACCCATGTGTATGTATGGGGCGACTGGTATGTACAAAATGTACTGGGCAACCCACGTGCCCAGTATATCAGCCCGCTGAAAGATGCAGATGACCTGTTGCTGGATTTTACTATCCATACAGACGCACCTATCACCCCTCCCGATCTGCTGGCCGGGGTATATGGAGCCGTAAACCGTATAACACAGACAGGCAACCCTTTGGGTCAGGATCAGCGGATCAGGGTGTACAGGGCTTTGAGAGCTATTACAAAAGATGTAGCCCGCCAATGGGGAGAACAAACTACCAAAGGCAAACTGGCCATAGGTTATAAGGCAGATATTATCGTTCTCGATAATGATATCATCAATGCCGATCCTAAGAAGATTAAAGATGCAAAAGTGTTGTATACCTTTAAAGATGGCAAACCTGTATTTGCTATGGCAGGAAGACTGCCGCCCCGCATTCCTGGTTCCAAATAAATTATTATCCGTTAAAAAAACACCGGTCGCACATTGCCGACCGGTGTTTTTTATTTTATGTAACTGTGCTGATTTTAAAATCAGCGTCATCACGCGACGCAAAAAAGATGCAGCTGACTGTCCTACCTTCGGCCCTACTATCAGGCCAGGTGACCTATTACCGGACCAGTATTCCCGGACATTCGACCTATGCCCCTATCCCTCACTGCACACCACGTTTTTTAACATTTAAAAATAACCATTATGCCATCTTTTGATTCCGGCGTGCGCGCCACCCATGAACAAACTGCCCGTATTCTGCAACATATCACCAACCACTGGGTATCCTGTTGCCTTTATGCAGCAGCCAGATACAATATTGCAGACATACTGGTAGCTGGTCCCAAAGACCTGGAGAGCCTGGCTACTGAAACTGGCACCCACGCACCTTCTCTGTACCGGTTACTACGTTTGCTGGCTGCCCATGAAATCTTTGAAGAGGTTTCTCCGCGTGTATTTGCCAACACACCCATGGCCACTGCACTCATTGGTAACATGTACGGCAGTATGAAATCCTTCCTGCTGATCGAACTGGGTGAGTTCTACACGCCGTGGGGCAATCTGGTGGAGACTCTTAAAACCGGTAACACCGCTTTTGATGAATATTACCAAACTAATTTATGGGGCTATTATAAAGCGAATGAAGAAAAAGGCCTCAACTTCATGAAGGCTATGACCAACCTGACCGGATTCTGCGATACCGCCATCCTTGAAAAATATGATTTCTCTCCTTTCCAAACCATTACAGACGTTGGCGGCGGCAACGGTGCCCTGCTCACCGCCATTCTGAAGAAAACACCCGGCACATCAGGCATCGTATTCGATGAGCCCTATGTAGTGGAGCAAACCGCTGCCATCATAGCCGCGGACGCAGCTGTCAAAGACCGTTGCTCCACCATCGGCGGCAATTTCTTTGAACAGGTACCGGCAGGCACCGACGCCTATATGATGAAAATGATCATCCACGACTGGAACGATGAAGATTCCATCAAAATACTGAGCGTTTGCAGCCGCGCCATGCGAAAAGACAGCAAGATACTCATCATTGACGGCGTAGTACCCGAAGGCAATACCCTTCACGGTTCCAAACTTATGGACATGAACATGCTGGTAGTTACCGGTGGTAAAGAAAGGACAGTGGCCGAGTTTGATGAACTGTTCCGCCGCTCAGGTCTCCGGCTGACAAGAGTAGTGGACCTCTCTATTTCTGAAGTGAGTATCGTGGAAGGAGAAAAAATATAACATCTGCAAATACCTGAACCATGCTAACCAACAAAAAAATAACCACACCTTACAAAATAAAGATGGTGGAGCTGATCACCACCAGAAGCCGGGAAGAGCGTGAACAACATATACGGGAAGCCGGTTATAACACTTTCCTGCTGAAATCGGAAGACGTACAATACGACCTCCTCACCGACAGCGGCACCGCAGCCATGAGCGACCGGCAATGGGCCGGTATGATGCTGGGAGACGAAGCCTATGCAGGCAGCCGCAACTACTACCATCTCGAAGCTGCTGTACAGCAGCATTATGGTTACAAATACATGGTGCCCACCCATCAGGGAAGAGGTGCTGAACACATCCTGTCCAGGATGCTGATCAAACCCGGTCAACTGGTACCTGGCAATATGTATTTCACTACTACCCGTGCTCACCAGGAACTGGCCGGCGGCACTTTTGCAGATGTGATTACCGACGAAGCCTACGACCCGGGCAACACCTTTCCTTTCAAAGGAAATATAGACCTCCGCAAACTCGAAAATCTCATTGCCCGTCACGGTGCTGAAAACATTGCCTATCTCAGTATAGCCACCACCGTTAATATGGCGGGAGGACAGCCCATTTCCCTCAGCAATCTGAAACAGGTGCGAGCACTCACTGCCCGGTACAACATCCGTATCGTGCACGATATGGCCCGTGTAGCGGAAAATGCATACATGATCCAGCAGCAGGAAAGTGGTTATGAAAACCATTCTGTTGCTCAAATCATAAAAGAGATCTGTTCTCTCACAGATGCTGCCACCATGAGCGGGAAAAAAGATGCTTTGGTAAACATCGGCGGCCTGCTGGCACTCAATGAACATGCCCTGTACGAAGAAGCCATCAATCTTGCCGTGCTTTTTGAAGGGCTGCATACCTATGGCGGCATGGCCGGCAGAGACATGGAGGCCAAGGCCATCGGCATTGCGGAATCGGTTCAGGACGTACATATACAGGCAAGGGTACAACAGGTGCACTATCTGGGGAACAAACTCATAGCAGCCGGCGTACCTGTAGTGAAGCCCATCGGAACCCATGGCGTATACATTGATGCCACCGCATTTTATCCGCATATCCCCCAACATCAATTCCCGGCCCAGACACTCACTGCAGAGCTGTATATCAACGGAGGTTTAAGAACAATGGAACGTGGTATTGTATCTGCCGGCCGCGATAAACAAACCGGCGATCATATGTATCCCAGACTGGAACTGGTGAGGCTCACCATCCCACACAGGGTATACACGAAAGACCATATGGATGACATAGCAGATATCGTAATAGACACCTATCACCAAAGGGAAAAAGTAAAAGGCCTCGGGATGATGCACGAACCGCGACATCTCCGGTTCTTCCAGGCCAGGTTTGAACGGTTGTAGCCTAATGCTTCCGCTTTGTTTTATTTTTTTTATTGCTGAACTGTGTTATCTCGCGCCAGGAGATGGTATTGAGTACATCCTGTTTTTTACACCAGCCTCTCCTGGCAATTGTTACCCCCAACTGCATCAGGTCAAAATGCACCTTGGCATGTGCATCGGTATCAATCACCAGCTGTACCCCTTTGTCTATGGCCATCTTAACGAGATCGTCCTGCAGGTCCATTCTGCCGGGCTGCGCATTGATCTCCAGTGCAGTACCCGTGGTGGCCGCCTTGTCTATCAGCTGGCGCCAGTTGACCGGATAAGCATCCCTTGTGCCTACCAGCCTGCCGCCGGGATGCCCGATGCAGTTGACAGCAGGATGTTCACAAGCCTTCAGCAACCGCTGGGTATTATCCTGTGCCAAACCGCTATGAATAGAGGCTACCACCCAGTCGAATTTTTCGAGGAGATCGTCTGGTAAGTCCAGCTGACCATCCGCCAGTATATCCACTTCCACGCCTTTTTTGATAAAGTCGCGTCCTATCTTTTTGTTCACCTGGTCTATCTCCCTGAACTGTCTTACAAAATCATCCGGTTCCAAACCATGTGATATCCGTTCACTGGGGGAATGGTCTGTCATCACCAGATATTCGTACTGAGGAAACGTCTTCATTACATAACGGGCCAGTGTTTCTATTTCTTCTTCACCATCGCTCCATTTACTGTGCAGGTGCATATCTCCTTTGATGTCTTTTAATGTCACCAGTGCCGGTAATTTGTTTTTGGCAGCCAGATCTATTTCGCCCTTATCCTCCCGCAGTTCCGGAGGGATGAATTGCAGCCCCATATACCGGTACATTTCTTCTTCTGTTTTTCCAGCCAGGTATTTATCTGTCTTCAGGTCAAAGAGGCCGTATTCATTCAGCTTCCAGCCCCTTTCCCTGGCAATGGTGCGCAGGCGGACGTTATGTTCCTTTGAACCGGTGAAATACAACAGCGCCGCACCGTAGGCATTTTCCGTCACGATACGGACGTCCACCTGGGTCTGGTTTTGCAACAGCAGGCTGACCTTAGTATCTCCACCTGCCAGCACACGAACGATACCAGGCAGCTTTTGTGTTTTATCAGCCAGCTTTTTCTGGTCCTTTAAAGTGGCCATTACGATGATATCAATATCCCCCACCGTTTCCCTTCCTCGCCGTACACTGCCTGCCAGCTCAGCTTTGCGGACTTCAGGGAACTGCCGGATGGCCTGCAGGATTTTATTCCCGGCTAGTACAGCATCCCATAACAGCAGGCGGGACTGGGCTTCTTCAAAAAGATGCAGCCCGCGTTTTATGTTTTCAATTTTTTTATCGCCGAAACCTTTAATGCCTTCCAGCCGTCCCTCGTCAATAGCCTTCAAGAGCTCAGCCCGGGTGTTGATGTCCAGTTGCTCATGTAATACTTTCACCAATGCCGGTCCAAACCCGGTAATGTCCATCATGTCCAGCAGCTCTTCCGGGATTTGTTCCTTCAGCTCTTCATATTTTTTCACTTTACCTGTTTTCAGGTATTCGATGATTTTTTCTGCAATGCTGGAGCCTATCCCATTTAATTGGTCCAATGCCTTTTTATCTTCTGCATAGGCGGAGATGTCTGCCTGCAGGTTGTTGACGGTACGGGCAGCGATTTCATAAGCGATGGCACGAAAACGTTCTTTAGTGCCGAGGTATTTGTAACCGGAAGCCATATGATGCAATAGACGGGCTACCGTAGCATTTTGTTTGATGGTATTTTCAGTAGTCTGGATCATGGCAAACGTATTTTAGCTTTTCGGGAACCTGATAAACGACGTGTTGGTGGTTTTACCATCTTCAGAAAATCCTTTTCCTGCAATAACCTGATTGCTTTGTTCTCACTGGCTTTGGTGAGTTTGCTACCGGCATGCTCTCCTACCACCAGATAATTGAGTGCATGTGATACGCTGCTGAGCACCTGTCCTCCGTGTTGTTCCACCATTTCGGCAGCCTCACTGCGGGTGAGCCCGGCGAGTGTACCGGTGAAGAGGAATGTTTTTCCTTTCAGGGTGTCATCTGTTCTGGCACGATGTCCGGCAGCATGCATATTTACGCCCAAACGTTCCAGCTTCTTCAGCGATCTTATATTTTCCCTATCTGCAAAAAAGTGGCTGATGCTCTCTGCTACCTTCGGGCCTATTCCTTCTCCTCTCAGGTCTGCCGGCTTTTTCCGGGCTATGTCCGGCAGATAGTCTACCTTTTTGGCCAACACCTTCGCTGTGGTAAGGCCCACGTAATGAATGCCCAGTCCGAAAACGAGACGCTGCAAAGGCTGATGTCTGGCCCGCTCTATCATACTCATTAAATTGGCTGCCGACCTTTTACCCCATCCTTCCAAAGCAGCCACCTTGCGTTCATTCAGTTCAAAGATGGAAGGAATGTCCTTTATCAGCTTTTGCTCATAGAACTCGCGGACATGGCTTTCTCCCATACCGGTAATATCCATCGCATCCTTACTGGCAAAATGAACAATCCGTTCCAGCACCTGCGCCTGACAGTTGATATTCACACAATACCATATCTGCTCACCGAAGGGCTTCTCCAGCGCATGCCCGCAAACAGGGCACTTTGAAGGAAAACGTATATTCGTCTCCGTTCCCTTCCTCATTTCCGTTACCGGTTTAACGATATATGGAATCACATCGCCAGCCCGTTCCACTAAAACGGTATCGCCTACACGAATATCCTTGTCCTTTATCAGCTTTTCATTAAAAAGGGAAACAGAAGACACCGTTACCCCGCCAATCGCTACCGGGTCAATTTTAGCCACCGGCGTAATAGCTCCCATACGGCCCACGGAAAATATGACCTTCCGCAGTTTGCTGTTGGCCTGTCTGGGCTTGAATTTATAAGCGATAGCCCAGCGCGGATGGTGGCTGGTCATGCCCAGCAATCGCTGTTCATCGGCATCATTAACTTTTACGACCAGGCCGTCTATCTCATACGGCAGCGAATCTCTTTTCTTTTCAAATGACTGGCAATAACGGACCGCTTCCCGGATGGAAGTGACGACCTTCTTCTGTGCAGCGGGCGTACCAAATCCCAGTTTCGCCAGCAGGTCCAGCGTGCCAGCCTGTGTTTTCAGGGCTGCCGGTGCCGGATGCCCTTTCTTCATCGTATAATAACTGACATGATATAATACCGCTTCCAGTTTCCGTTGTGCGGCGGCCTCCGGATGAATCATGCGTAAAGTACCGGCAGCGGCATTCCGCGGGTTGGCCATGGGAGGCAACTGATGTGCGATACGTTCCTGATTAAAAGCTGCGAAACTTTTTTTACTCATTAATACTTCTCCCCTGATCTCTATGGTGGCAATCCCCAAAGCAGCAAAGGGCGCAGATGACGGGATGGAAGCGATGTTCCGGATGTTGCCGGTAATATCTTCTCCGGCAGCACCATCTCCGCGTGTAGCTCCGCGGAGCAGTCTATCGTTTTCGTATATCAGGGAAATGCCCGCCCCATCAAATTTGGGCTCCAGGCAATAAGCAGACTCATGACGGGTGGCCTGCCGGGTTTTAGCGATCCATTCTTCGAGGCCTTGTGTATGGTAGGTATTTTCCAGACTTAACATCGGCACTTTATGCTTTACTGCAGAGAGCGCGGAGCTTAAGCCTTCAGCCACTTTCTTCACGGGTGACCCTGCCTTTGTCAGCGCAGGATGCTCCTTTTCCAATTGCCTGAGCCAGGCAAACAATCCATCGTATTCATAATCATTTACAACAGGAGCACTTTTTATATAATAAAGCCAATCGTGATACGGAATAACGCGGTACAATGCATGCATAGTGCTTTTTGTATCCTTTAACAGCCGCCCTTTTTTGTGATGCACCAGGAGGCTTTCTGACAACGATTGTAACGCAGCTGCCTGTTTACTGTTATACTGCTTCATACACTGTTTTTAGTATTAATGAAGACCAGTCACCATTCTGTTGAAGGGCCACAAGATACATGCCGTTGGTGTATATCAGGCCCGGCCATGGAACTTTCCCTCTATACTTTCTGTTATCATTGTATGAAATCTGCGTATGAAATCTGCTCAGCCCAAATACACCTTTTACAACAAACTATATACTCTTTTCATTGCTGATGTATATAGTGCTTGCCGGTTTATTCTTCGTTTTTTTTCAGAGGTATTCAAGCCTCCCTACGAATTCCGTGAAACGGTAAAGCAGTGTTATAATGTGGGATACAAATCCCTTATGCTGGTATCCCTGACAGGCTTTATTACAGGTGTGGTATTTACCAAACAATCGCGTCCCTCCCTGGCAGAGTTTGGCGCTACCTCCTGGTTGCCGGGGCTTATCTCCATTGCTATTGTAAGGGCATTGGCGCCCCTGATCACCTCACTGATCGTGGCTGGAAAAGTAGGCTCCAATATCGGGGCAGAGCTGGGCTCCATGAAAGTTACGGAACAGATTGAAGCGATGGAGGTATCCGCCACCAACCCGTTTAAGTTTCTGGTGGTCAGCAGAGTGGTGGCCACCACCATCATGAATCCCTTGCTGGTAAGTTACATGGCTTTTGTAGGGCTGCTGGGCTCCTATACCAATGTATACCAGCATGAGAAGACCAGCTACATAGCCTTTTTTCAACATGGCTTTTCCAGCATATCGTTTCTGGATATTTTTGCTTCTATTTTCAAATCGGTGGTGTTCGGATTTACGATCGGCATTACCAGCTGTTATGAGGGATATAATGCAAAAACAGGCACACAAGGTGTCGGCAAAGCAGCCAACCTTGCAGTGGTCGTAAGCATGTTTTTGATCTTTATTGAAGAAATGATCATTGTACAGATCGTAAATCAATTCAGACCATACTAAACCAATGCCATGAAAAAAGAACCTGTAACCATAGACAAACAAAATGCCGTGATCCGAATCAGAAGCCTGTACAAGTCATTTGATACGGTAGATGTACTGATGGGTATGGACCTCGATTTATATAAAGGGGAAAATGTAGTGGTGCTGGGGCGTTCCGGAAGCGGAAAATCGGTACTGATAAAACTTATCGCCGGCTTGCTCAAGCCGGATAGTGGCACTATCAGCGTAGCAGGAGAAGAAGTAGATAAACTTCATCCCAAAGCATTGCAGGAGCTACGATTGAAAATAGGTTTCCTCTACCAGGGGAGTGCATTATATGATAGCATGACTGTCAAGGAAAACCTTGAATTCCCATTAGTCAGAAACAGGGAGCACCTCACCAGAAAAGAAATTGATGACGGGATTAATGAAGTACTGGAGCATGTGGGACTAATGCAGAGCCTCCACCAGATGCCGGCTGAGCTCTCAGGCGGACAAAAAAAAAGGGTGGGGATAGCCCGTATGCTGATCCTGCGGCCGGATATCATCCTATATGACGAACCTACTGCCGGGCTCGACCCGGTAACCAGCGGAGACATTATCATGCTGATTAATGATGTACAGAAAAAATACAAGACCAGCTCCGTAATCATCACTCATGACCTTACCTGCGCCAAAGCCACCGGCGACAGGTTAGCGCTGATAGAAAATGGCAAGTTCAAGCGGGAAGGATCTTTTGAGGAAGTATTTACCACAGGAGATGTTGAAGCGAAAAAGTTTTATGATTACAATTTCATCATTGACACATGAACAGGCATTTATTGATAGTCGGTATCTTTTCCTTTATTGCACTCGCTTTCATTGCTGTTGCAATATGGACTCTTGGTCGCCAGCATAAAGTGTTCGGGAGCAAGCTTCCCATCCGGGCGATTATGGCAGACGTAGGCGGTCTGAAAGAGGGAGACAATATCTGGTTTTCAGGGGTAAAAATAGGCATCGTAAGAACAATTTCCCTGACAGAGGATGGAAACGTCCTTGTTGTCATGAATATTGAACAAGAATCCAGAAAATATATTCACCAGGATTCGAAGGTTAAACTTGGTACAGACGGTCTTATCGGCAACAGAATCATCATTGTGTACGGAGGTACGGCAGGCTCTCCATTGATAGCAGATACCGGATACCTCCATGGTAATCCGTTGGGCACTGATATGATAAGTTTATTGGACTCCAGCAGCGGCAACCTTCTTCAGATCACCCGCAACCTCAAGGAAATCAGCCATAGAATATTAACCGGTAAAGGCGCAATCACCACACTGATCAATGATTCCACTATGGCCGGTAATTTACAGAACAGCCTGAGCGATGCCAGGAGTGCTATCACCAATATCCGTAATGCTTCGTCCAGTACTCCCAAAATGATGAACAACCTCTCTGACTTCTCTCATCGTCTTAATAAAGAAGGATCATCCATCAACAACCTGCTGGCCGACACTATCAGCTATGCCAGGATCAACAAGAGCATAGTCAGGCTACAGGAAACCATGGATACCCTGGCTGCATTTTCTGCCAATCTGAAAAAAGCCAGTGATGAACTGAATAACGGCAATAAAAACGTACCCAATGTACTACTGCATGATGAAGCCGCCGGCGCGCAACTGAAGAGTATGATCAGCAACCTCGATACTGCCAGTACTAAACTAAAGGAAGACATGGAAGCGTTGCAACACAATTTTTTGTTGAGGGGATTTTTTAAAAAGAAACAAAAAACAACACAACAATAATCGTTCAGGGAGCTGGTGCCTTCCCGCCGTTACAACGGAAAGGCACCTCACTCCAGGATGACCACTTAAACAAAATTAGTTACCAACTGCTTTCTGGGCATCTACAACACCCCATCCCAGCTGACCGTTTTTAAGCGGGTAATTGGAACCAGCTCTCTGCATCCTGGCAACAATGCTATCTCTTGGATAGGAAGGATATTTACTCCATACCAGCGCTGCAATCGCTGCGCAACTGGCTGTTGCCACAGAAGAACCACCAACTGTATTAGGTGCATCACCTGTATAGGCAGTAGTCAGCGGGTTAACACCGGTAGTTGATTTTTCCATCACAATAGTGAAAGCCACTTCTCTTCCGAAATGACAGTCTTCACAAGGAGTAGTGAAATTGTCTCTTACACCAGTTACAGCCTGCACTTCCGGCATAGTAGCCGGATAGATAACACCGAGCCAGGGCCCGATGGTAGAGTTGGTGGTACCGGCAGCACAGAACATCAGTTTACCTTTACTGTAAGCATACTGGATACCATCGGTGATATGGCCGAAAGAAAAGATTGAGCCCATGCTCATGCTGATAATTTTTACGGCGGCATCATCAGCACCCATTACATAGGCATCACCGACACCCTGTACAGCCTCATTTGACATGATTACCACATTTTCAGCGGCATGTACGGCAATCAGATTACTGTTATAGGCAATACCGGAACTGGCGCCGTTTACGCCACGTGGAGATGCAATCACACCTGCCATTTTAGTACCGTGGCCACAAACGTCTGCAGGCGTACCTCCGGGCCAGGTGGCCACTTTGGTGATCGTTCTGCCGGAAGAAGCGCCCTGGTTGAAAGCACTGCCCAGGTTGGCCTGATCAGGACTTACACCGGTATCAATAAGCATTATTTTTACGCCGGCGCCAGTGGATTGTGTCCAGGCCTGGGGAATGTTGTGAATCGCATAGTTCCAGGACTGTTTAGCATTCGGTGTAATGGTGGTATAGTCTACACCTGGTACCAGCGTGGTTTTGGGCAGGTTGGAGTCACAACCAAAGGTTAAAATAGAAGTTCCGGAGGCAGCACCACTACTGGCAGGAGCTACCTGCATGTTACGTCCATAGCCCACCGGCTCTGCATAACGTACCATTTTGGATGCACGGAGCGCTTTTACAGTAGCCAGGCGGCTGGCTTTTACGTAGAAAACAGGCAGTTTGGCAGACTGGTAGGTAACGGGACTTTTCTCCAGTTTGCTGCCTTTGTTCTGTTCATTTTCAAGGATGATGTTCAGCACCTGCTGACGGGCAGCAGCCCACTCGGAGCTGTTGACGTCAATTCTACCGAGTTGTTTGCTGATGTCTGTTGTACCGTCAGGCTGGTAACCTACGGACAAAATGCTGTCGCTTTGTACCAGTGCGCTCCAGACAACATTGTCATTTACCATTTTCCAGTCGAAGCCACCGGTTTTTTTAAGGATTTCATAGACCTGTGCATTGATTACAGATTTTGGTACAACACCCTCTACTGACTGTGGGGCATTAGCTTGCAATGGTGTCTCTGATCTTTTACAGGAAACAACAGTTGCTAAAAGAATAATACAAGCTGCAAATAAATTAGAAATTCTCATGGATTTCATTTAGAGTGAATAAAGATGTATGGTTTGTTTAATGGTCATTGTTAAGTTGTTCATTAATGTGGGCGGCCACTACAGCGGCTCCTTCCTCTTTAGTCATGGAGATGTGATCACCTGGTGCAATGCAGGCATGTGAACGGGTAGCAAAGGGCGCCCATCCCAGGCTTGCATCATTATCCTCACCCGGTCTGGCGGCTGCTTTGATCAGTGTAAGACGGGTATCTGCCTTGCCGGTTACCGTATACTCCATGAATAGGCTGTGCGCGGCCATATCAAACATGCGCATCACAAATCCCAGATGTTCCTTTTCTTCTTTTACATGTTCCTTCAGATAGTCCAGCACAAACGGGATCACGGCTTTAGGCGCCAGTCCGGCCATTGCGGGCTTCAGGGCCTTCACCCATTCAGGATAAGGTTTGGAAGCAATTTTATACACTTCAAATGCTTCCAGCAATGATTCATACAAGGCATCATTTTCCAGGAAAGTTCGTTTAGGCGCTACATGTGTATCGAGGATAAAGAGTGCTTCCACTTTCTCGCCTTTCTCTTCCAGCTGCCGGGTCATTTCGTAAGCTACCTGGCCTCCGAGTGAGTGGCCGATGAGGCGGTAAGGTCCTTCCGGCTGCACTGTTTTCATCCATGCGATATTTTGTGCAGCGATAGCAGGCACATTGTCCAGAGGTTTCTCTCCTTCAAAGATGCCCATCATCTGCAGTCCGTATAAGGTGCCGGTATTTTCCAGGGCTTCACCCAAAGCGCCGTAACCTTCGCAGATACCGTTGCCACCGGGCAGGAAGAAGAGCGGCATTGCATGAAGACCTTTATTGAGCTGCAGTATATGCCGGTTACCACCGAAGCCGGATGTATGATCTCCTGCCTGTGCGATGGATTTTGCAGCTGCACGCTGGTCCAGCACTTTCGCCAGTTCCCCGATAGTAGGATAATCGAAGATGTCACTGATGGCAATTTCTCCGGTCAGTTTTTTACGGATGGTAGCGATCAGATGTATGGCCAGCAGGGAGTTACCACCAGCTTCAAAGTAGTTGTTGCTGGTACCTACCTGCGCTACTTCCAGTTGCTCCTGCCAGATCTCTGCCAACACTTTTTCTGTTTTGGAAACAGGGGCTACATAGACATTTTCTGCGTCCCCAGACTGATCAGGATCGGGCAATGCTTTTTTATCTACTTTACCATTAGCGTTCATGGGCAGGCGTTCCAGCGGTATTAATCTGGAAGGCACCATATAGTCCGGCAGTTTTTCCTTCAGGTAATCGAGAACGGTTTCCCTGTCAAAATCTTCTTTAGGTACAATGTATCCCAGCAGCTGCTTGTAGCCGTTTTCAGCGGTCCTTGCAATTACAATCGCCTGACTTACCTGACTGCATTGCAGCAGTACACTTTCCACTTCACCCAGCTCTATACGGAAGCCACGGACTTTCACCTGATCATCCTGACGGCCCAGGTATTCTATCGAGCCATCCGGCAGCCAGCGTACCATATCGCCGGTTTTATAGATTCTTTCACCGGGCACTTTACTGAATGGATGTGGTATGAAACGTTCTTCTGTGAGTTGTGGCCTGTTGAGATAACCGCGGGCCACACCGTCGCCTCCTACATACAGTTCTCCGGCAACCCCTACCGGCACTGGTTGCAGCGAGGTGTCGAGGATGTAGGCTGTACGGTTGTTCAGCGGGCTGCCAATAGGCGTGCTGGTAGTAAGCCCTTTCTCGTGGATGGGATAACTCAGCGAGAAGGTAGTGTTCTCCGTAGGTCCGTAGATGTTACTGATTTTAATATCGGGATAAGCAGTTCTGAAGCGGACCACATGTTTTTCAGACATCTTCTCACCACCGGTGAGGATAGCATGCAGCCTTCCGAATACCGTCACATCTGTATCTACCAGCTGATTGAACCATCCGGTGGTGATAAACAACACCGTTACTTCCTTATCATACAACTCGCGTTTCAGCACTTCCGTATCCAGCAGACTGTTCTCCGGACTTAATACCAGGCGGCCACCATTCAGCAGCATGCCCCAGTATTCAAAAGTGGTCGCATCGAATGACAGGGAACCGGCAGACAGTATCGCATCTGTCTCCTTCAGTGAGACATAATTGGGCTGCATCACCAGACTGGTAACATTGCGATGAGTAACCAGCACTCCTTTGGGCTTGCCGGTAGAACCGGAAGTATACATCACATAGGCCAGGCTGGCGGCGTTCTGGTTGTTGCTCACAGCACCCGGTGTATAAGCAGGTAAACTATCCTGCAGCTGATCTATGCAGAGATGTTCCATCTCCGGCCTTTCAGCAGCCAGGCGGGACGCATAGGCGCTGACGGTAAGGGATACCCTGCTGTTACTTTCTTCCAGCATAAAGGCAATCCTTTCTGCCGGGTAATCGGGGTCCAGTGGCACATAGGCGCCGCCGGCCTTCAGGATGCCCAGTATCACCACCATCATTTCCAGAGAGCGGGGTATACAAACAGGCACCATCATTTCCTCCGTTACGCCTTTCTCCTGCAGATAAAGTGCAAGGCGGTCTGACCATTCGTCCAGCTGACGGTAGGTCAATACCTCCTCCTTAAACAGCACTGCTACAGCATCCGGTCTTCTCTGTACTTGCTCTGCAAACAGCTGTACGATGGTCTTATCTTTCGGATAAGCCACAGCTGTATGATTAAAATCTTCCAGCAACAGTTTTTCATCGGCGGCATCCAGCAGCGGCAATGAAGCCACGCGTGTAGCCGGCGCCGTTACTATCGCCTGCAGCAGCTGCCGGAATTGCGACATCATGCGGGTGATGGTATCTGCATGGAAGAGGTCTGCACAGTATTCCACGCTGGCACCTATGCCTTCACGGCCTTCCCGGAAAATAATGGTGAGGTCCAGTTTGGCGGTGGTGTTGTCTGCACCTTCTTCCATCATCTCCAGCGATCCCAGTCGCAGCTCCGGTACGTCTGGCAGGTTCTGTAATACCAGGGCTACCTGGAAGACAGGGTTGCGGCTCAGGTCACGGTCTTTCACCACTACGTCCACTATTTTTTCGAAAGGCACTTCCTGATGGGCGTAGGCCTCCAGTGTTGTCTGTTTCACCTGCTGCAGCAGGGCGCTGAATGACGGGTTGCCACTCAGGTCTGTTCTGAACGCCAGGGTATTGATAAAGAACCCTATCAGCCCTTCCAGCTCCTGTCTGGTCCTGCCGGCCATGGGGCTGCCCACGCAGATATCTTCCTGTCCGCTGTAGCGGTACAGCAATACCTGGAATGCCGCCAGCAGCGTCATAAACAGGGTTACTCCTTCCTGCTGGGCCAGTACATGTAATTGTTTGGAAAGCTCACGGTCCAGTATAAACGAAGTGGTAGCACCTTTGGAACTTTGTATGGCACTTCTCGGATAGTCCAGCGGCAGCTGCAGTGCTTCCGCACCCGACAGCTTATGCTGCCAGTAGTTCAGCTGTTTGTCCAGCATATCGCCGGAGAGATATTCCCGCTGCCAGATGGCGTAGTCGGCGTATTGCAGCTCCAGTGGCGTCAGTTGTGGCTCATAGCCGCTGGTATAACCATCGTACAGCGCGGCGAGTTCGCGGACCATAATACCGGTAGACCATCCGTCTGAAGCGATATGGTGGATAGTAGCCACCAGTATATGTTCTGTCTCGTCCAATACAATCAACTGCATCCGCAGCATGTGGTCTTTTGTAAGATCAAATGGCCGTGCTGTCAGTTCTTCCACCAGCGTTTGCAGGCCAGCGGTGTCTGTTTTGTATTGCGGACCGTCAAGGACCTCCATCTGCCAGCGGTCTTTGTCCTGTACCCGCTGCCATGACTGTCCTTCACCCTGTTCTATCACGGTCCTTAAAACCTCGTGACGGTTAATGATGGTCTGTGCAGCGCGGGCCAGCGCTTTTTTGTCCAGCTTACCTTTCAGACGCAGTACGGTGGGCAGATGATAATGAACGCTGCCTTCGAGCTGGTCAATAAACCACAGCCGTTCCTGACTAAAGGACAACGGTATGTTGGCAGGTCTTTCCTGGCGGATGAGCGCTGCGGTATCCGTAGCAGTATTGCGGGATTCGAGCAATGTGGCCAGGCTTCTGATAGTAGGATGATCAAATATATCACCGATGATTACTTCCAGCTGCATCTTTTTCCGGATGGCGGAAATAAGGCGGATAGCCAGCAGGGAGTGTCCTCCCAATGCAAAGAAATCATCATCCAATCCTATTTTTTCTACCTCCAGCAGATCCGACCAGATAGTGGCCAATCCTTTCTGAATGGGCGTTTCCGGCTCTGCAAATCCGTTATCATCCTGAGTAGGTCTGTCAGGATCAGGCAGTGATTTTTTATCTATTTTACCATTGGCCAGCATTGGGAATTCGTCGAGTACGATGAGAGCCGCAGGTACCATGTATTCTGGCAACTGTGCACGCATATACGACCATACGCCTTCCATATCAAAGCCGTCAGCCGGCACAACATAGCCCAGCAGGCGTTTGTTGCCGCTACTATCTTCCCGGGCAATCACCACTGCCCTGCCTACGCCATCACCTTGTTCCAGCACCCTTCCTATTTCACCGGGTTCTACGCGGTAACCACGGATCTTCACCTGATCGTCTATACGGCCCAGGAATAAAATATTGCCGTCGGGCAGTAGTTTAACGCGATCGCCTGTACAATATAAGCGGGAGGTTTTATCTGAAGAGAAAATATCTGTTACAAATTTTTCTGCCGTCAGCGCGGGATTGTTCAGATATCCGGCAGCCACACCTTCTCCGCCAATGTACAGCTCACCCGGCACGCCCGGAGGGCATAACTGTTGTTCCGGATTGAGCACATAGATGCGGGTATTGGAAAACGGCCGTCCTACCGGGATAAACGCACCATATGCCGTATGTTCCCGGACGATATGCATCAGTTTACCAACGGTTGTTTCCGTAGGTCCGTAGTGGTTAACCACCACACATCCTGCGCTTGCAGCCCGGATAGACTCCACTACCCTGCTTTCCAGGGCTTCCCCACCGAATATCAGCAGTTTTTCAGGCAGCAACAGTTGGTCCGGTTCAGATAATGCTTTCCAGTGAGATGGTACGATCTTGATACAATCAATTGCATGATCTTCAAAATAGGTCAATACCTTCTGCGCATCATTAATAGTGGTTTTAGAGAACAAATGCAGCGTAGCTCCTATAGACAGCGATGCAAACAGGACGGTATTTCCCAGGTCCGTAGCAATGCTGGACAGGAGACCGAAAGAATTGCATTGATCTACCGGCAGATGCGCACGCAGACCTGCGATATAGTCTGCCAGGTTGTGATGGGTGACCATCACCCCTTTCGGCGTTCCGGTACTGCCGGAAGTATAGATCACATAAGCGATATCCTCCGGTGCCGGTAATTGCAGGATTTCTGTGGTCGTATAGGCGTTAAGTTTATCCTGCTCTTTATCCAGGCAGATCACTTCCAGGCCTTCTGTCACAGGCAACACATGACTGTTGCTGCTATGACTGATCATCACTTTGGCGCCTGTATCCTGCAACATGTATTTAATTCTTTCTGCAGGGAAGTCTGGTTCTATCGGCACATAGGCAGCGCCGGCACGAAGTATGCCCATCACCGCCACGATCATATCGAGCGAGCGGTCTATACATACCGGTACCAGTACATTGGCATCTACTCCTTTGCTGCGCAGGTAATGTGCCAGCAAAGCAGATTGCTGTTCCAGCTGTCTCCAGGAAAGCAGCTGTCCTTCAAAAACGAGGGCTGTTCTGTCAGGCGCATGTTTGGCCGCCGTTTCAAACCAGTCTATGAAAGTCTGTTGTCTTGGATAGGCTACTGCAGCGGCACTGAAGGTAGCAGACAACTGTGTTTCTTCTTCTGCGGAGAGTAATGCCAACCTGCCGATTTTTTCCTGCGGATGGCTGATGATGGCTTTCAGCAATGTTTCAAAATGTGCCAGCATCCGCTTCACGGTCCCTTCTGTGAAGAGGTCCATTGCATATTCTATGCCTGCATGCAGTCCTCCTTCGGAGTCTTCCGTCATGGAGAAGATGATATTAAAACGTGCAGTCGTATGCGTTACCTCCTCCGGAACGAGCGTGAGCTTGTGCAGGTCAAACTCCGGTGTTCCCGGTGTATTGTCCATCACAAACATCACCTGGAAGAGCGGCCTTCTGTTCGGGTCTCTGTCTTTCACCACCGCTTCCACTATTTTTTCGAAAGGCACGTCCTGGTGTTCAAAAGCATCCAGCGTAGTTTGTTTCACCTGTTGCAGCAGCTCCGTAAAGGCAGGGTTATTGCCAAGATCACTGCGTAGAGCAAGGGTATTGATAAAGAAGCCGATGAGCCCCTGTGTTTCCTGCTGGGTACGGCCAGCAGCGGAAGTACCCACACTGATATCATCCTGGCCGCTGTAACGGTGCATCAGTACATTGAAGGCAGTGAGCAATACCATATAGAGGGTAGCACCTTCCTGACGGCCCAGCTGATGCAGCTGCCGACCCAGTTCCTTGTCCAGTGACAGGCCTGTTCTGCCTCCACGCATGCTGATGGTGGATGGTGGTGTAAAGTCAGTGGGAAGGTCCAGTGGGGCTACACCATCCATTTTGTTTTTCCACCACAACAGTTTGCGGTCCATTACTTCGCCGGCCAGGTGGGCGCGTTGCCATATGGCATAATCCGCATATTGTAATGTCAGCTCAGGGAGGTTGGCTTTGATGCCAGACACACGGGCGTTATACAATGCCATCACTTCCCGGGTAGCGATTCCCATAGACCAGCCATCGGCTGCAATATGGTGGATGGTGAGCACCAGCAGGTGCTCATCGTCCTGGAAACGAAGCAGCTGCGCACGCAACATATGGTCGCGGGAAAGATCAAATGGTGTGCGGATGAGCGCACCGACATATGTTTCCCTGGCTGTTTCGTCAGCATAGGCTGTGTGATCATCGATCATCGTCAGCTGCCAGCTATCCTGAGGCAGTACATGCTGATACACGGTGCCATCTTCTTCCTGCATCACCGTCCGGAGCACTTCATGGCGGTTGACCAGCTGCTGCAGACTGTATTCCATTGCGGAGATGTCCAGTTCACCTTTCAGGCGAAGCAGCAGCGGGATATGATATTGTACGCTGCCTTCCAGCTGGTGGATGAACCACAGCCTTTCCTGGCTGAAGGACAAAGGAATCCTTTCACCTCTGGTCTGTACAGAGATGGCAGGTGCAGCTTTGTGATGACCTTCTGCTGATGTTAACCAGCCGGCCAGTTGTGCGATGGTAGCATGCGCAAAAATGGTTTTGATAGGCACCTCTACCTGCAGATGGCTTCTGATAAGCGCGATCAGCCGGATCACCTGGAGAGAGTTACCTCCGCTTTCAAAGAAATTATCGTTTATCCCTACCCGTTGTCTGCCCAACACTTCCTGCCAGATATCTGCCAGTACTTCTTCTATATGGGTGCGGGGTGCTATGTATTCTTCTGTCAGCAGTCCGTTTTCATCCGGTGCCGGCAGAGCATTTTTGTCGATCTTACCATTGGCGGTCAACGGGAATTTTTCCAGTTCTACCCACAACGCGGGTATCATATATCCTGGCAGTCTGCTTTTCAGGTGATCGAGTACGACAGCTTTTTCATAGTTGGCAGCGGCTACTATATAGGCTACCAGCTGACGGTTGCCATCATGGCCTTTTCTGGCCAGTACTACGGCCTGTTTTACTGCTTCGCAGGCGGCCAGTGCACTCTCTATCTCACCCAGTTCTATACGGTAACCACGCACTTTCACCTGTTCATCCATCCTGCCGAGATATTCGATGGTACCATCTTCCAGCCAGCGACCCAGGTCACCGGTGCGGTACATCCGGTCTTCCGGTATATCGCTGAACGGATCAGCCACAAACTTGGATGCTGTAAGCTCGGAGCGGTTCAGATAACCAGCAGCCAGACTATCACCGGTCAGACAGATCTCGCCCGGTACTCCTACAGGACAGAGACGGTCTTGCCGGTTGAGGATATATACCCTGGTATTGCTGACAGGGCGGCCAATGACAGGTGTACGGTCTTTATTACCGGCTACCAGTTCATAACTGGTGGCTACCACCGTATTTTCCGTAGGACCGTAGTTGTTGACCACCTTATAGGCCAGCCCGCTGACATCTGTTGCCGGCAGCTGGTCACCACCGGTCAGCAGGTATTGCAGCGGAATAATTTTGTTGGCTGAAGCCTGAATAAATTCCTGTACCTGTGCTGTAGAGATGAATGCATGGGTGATGCCTTCCCTGCGATGCAGGGCTATCAATTCAGGCATCAGCAGGCGGGTATCATCATCCGGCAGGTATACAGAAGCGCCGGCGGCCAGATACGGCCACACTTCCCATCCAAAGGCATCAAAGCCTACACCAGACACCGCGGTAGCCTTGCTATGGAAAGTAACCTTAAATGCTGACTGATGCCAGTGTATCAGGTTATTCAATCCTCTGTGGGGCACCATCACTCCTTTAGGCAGACCAGTAGATCCGGAAGTATAGATCAGGTAAGCCAGATCATTGGGCCGCACCACAGGCAATGTGCCTTCGGGCACATGTTTGTTGATCAGCTCCCGGTCTCCATCCATCCGGACAACAGTCATATTATCCAACACCGGCAGATTACTACCGTGAATGCTGTCGGTGATCATCACCGACGCGCCGGTATCTTCCAGCATATAACGGATACGGGCCAACGGATAAGCCGGATCTACTGGCACATAGGCAGCCCCTGCCTTCATGATAGCCAGCATGGCCAGTATCATTTCCGGCGAGCGGTCCAGGCAAACAGGCACCCAGGTACCTGCTGTCACACCTTTACGCTGAAGGTAATGTGCCAGTTGTGTAGCACGTTCCTGCAATGTTTTATAGGTGAGCGTTGTCTGACCGGAAGCCAGCGCCGTAGCATGCGGGCGCATGGTCACCTGTGTATCAAACAACGATACTATCGTTTCCCTTACAGGATAAGCACTGACAGTATTATTAAATGCTTCCAGCAGATATTTTTCTTCCGCATGGCTCAGCATCCGCAGCTGGCCCACAGCGGTGTCCGGAGCATCGGCCACTGCGCGCAGCAACTGCTCAAAATGCATCAGCATACGGCTGATCGTTTCTTCACTGAACAGGTCTGTACAATATTCAATACTTCCCATCAGACCATCAGCGCCTTCTATCATGGAGCAGCTCAGATCGAAGCGGGAAGTGGTATGCGTCATGTCCTGCTGTTGTAATTCCAGCGGACCGAGTTTCAAAGCTTCTCCTTCTGGTGCGTTCTGTAGTACAAACATCACCTGGAACAGCGGCGTTCTGCTTACATCCCTGTCTTTCACCACTGCGTCCACTACTTTTTCAAAAGGTACTTCCTGGTGCTCATAGGCGCCAAGGGTGGTCTGCTTCACCTGCTGAAGTAAGGTAGTAAAGGAAGGATCATTTGACAGATCACTGCGCAGTGCAAGGGTATTGATAAAGAAGCCTATCAGTCCTTCTGTTTCCTGTCTTGTTCTGCCGGCAATAGGGATACCTATACAGATATCTTCCTGACCACTGTAACGATACAGTAATACCTTGAAGGCCGCCAGCAGCGTCATAAACAAGGTAGTGCCCTGTTGCTGCGACAAAACCTGTAAGGTCGCTGACAACTCACGGTCAAGCCTGAACGAATACATGGCACCTTTCGTGCTTTGTACAGCAGGTCTGGGGTAGTCTGTAGGCAGCTGCAAGGTAGCTGTGCCAGACAGCTTGTTTTTCCAGTAGCCCAGTTTTTCCTGTAATACTTCACCAGAGAGATATTCCCTTTGCCACAGCGCATAATCTGCATACTGGAGTTCCTGTGCAGGCAGGGATGACGTGCGATGTTCCGTATAGGCGGCATACAATTCCACCAGTTCGCGAACGATGATGCTGGTAGACCAGGCATCAGAGGCAATATGGTGCAGATTTACCACGAGTACATATTCATCCTGAGGCAGGATGATCAGGTGTGCGCGCAGCATGTAGTCATGCTGCAGATCAAAAGGCGCATTGATCAACCTGTTGATGTACTCCTGTAAAACGGCTTCATCTCCGGCTATAGGCGTACTGGAAATGATCTGCAGCTTCCAGCTGTCTGCGCTGAGTACGCGTTGCCATGCTTTTTCATCTTCATGTTCTATCACCGTACGCAGCACTTCATGTCTTTCAACAATTGTTTTGAGTGCTGCAGACAATGCCTCTTTGTCCAGCGTACCTTTCAAACGCAGTACAGATGGCACGTGATAATGCACGCTACCTTCCATCCTGTCTATAAACCACAGCCTTTCCTGGCTGAAGGACAGCGGAATACGGGCTGGTTTTTCCCTGCGTACAAGAGCAGGCACCTTCGCCTGCGGCGTACGGCTTATCAGCTGTGCAGCCAGTGCTGCTATAGTGGGATAATCAAATATATCACCGATAGAAACTTCTGCCGCCAGCTCCTTACGGATGGCGGAAATCAGGCGGATGGCCAGCAGGGAATGTCCTCCCAATGCAAAAAAATCATCATACAAACCTACCTGCTCTACTTCCAGCAATACCGACCAGATAGCAGCCAGTTTCTTTTCTGTGGCAGTCACCGGGGCTACATAACCCTGCTGTGTGTCCTGGCTGTCTTCA
Source organism: Chitinophaga sp. HK235 (assembly GCF_018255755.1). Taxonomy (NCBI): domain Bacteria; kingdom Pseudomonadati; phylum Bacteroidota; class Chitinophagia; order Chitinophagales; family Chitinophagaceae; genus Chitinophaga; species Chitinophaga sp. HK235. Next base: position 1,733,052 of record NZ_CP073766.1, read on the forward strand.
GGGTCTGGTAAAGCTTTCCGGTCTACCTTTCCATTGGCCATTAACGGGAACGCCTCTACGACAGACCATACAGCAGGATGCATATGGTCCGGCAGTTCCTTTTTGACATATGCCAGCATGGCTTCCTTGTCAAATACGCCGGCAGACAGCACGTAGGCCAGCAGGCGTTTTTCACCATTGCGGTCCGGCCTTGCCAGCACTACTGCCTGGGTGATAAGACCACTTCTCACCAATACATTTTCTATTTCACCCAGCTCCACGCGATATCCGCGGATCTTCACCTGATCATCGGCACGTCCCAGGAACAGGATGTTGCCATCGGGGAGGTATTTTACCAGGTCGCCGGTACGATACAGCAGCGTAGCGGATTCCGGCCGGAAAGGATCGGCCACAAAGCGGGTGCTGGTCAGTGTTTCCTGGTGCAGGTAACCTGCTGCCACTCCATCGCCGCCAATATACAATTCACCCGGAACACCGGCAGGACATAACTTACCGGAGGCAGACACCACGTAGATGCGTGTATTGGAGAATGGTTTTCCAATAGGTATCTGTTGTTCGTAAACAGCACCTGGCTGCACGATATGCATCAGTTTTCCTATAGTCGTTTCCGTTGGCCCGTAGTGGTTGACTACTGTACAGGTGCTTCCGGAGGTACGGATCATTTCTATGACACCAGTATCCAGTGCTTCTCCTCCAAACACCAGCAGCTCACGGGGCAACAGTAAATTACCCGGCAGTGATAAGGCTTTCCAGTGAGAAGGTACAATTTTGATACAGTCTATCGGATGTGCCTTAAAGTAGTTGCTGATCAGTTCAGCATCGTTGATAGCATCTTTTGTAAATACATGTAATGCTCCACCGGTGGCCAGCGCGCCGAAAATAACCGTATTCCCGAGGTCAGTGGCAATGCTGGACAACAATCCAAACGAATGGCAATCTGCCAGCGGCAGCGTATTTTTTAAGCCATATACATAGTCCATCAGGTTCTGATGGGTGACTATCACACCTTTGGGATTGCCGGTACTACCGGAAGTATAGATGACATATACGGGTTGTCCGGGCACATAGTGCCGTGGCAACCTTGTAGCAGGCATGGCTGCTATGGCCTGATCATCTGCATCCAGCGCGATCACCTGCTTTTGTACGTTCAGCGGCAATTTGCCGGTACAAGCCACACTACTCACTATCACACTGGCCTGGGTGTCTGCTATCATATAACTGATTCTCTCTTCCGGGAAATCAGGGTCCACCGGCACATAGGCGCCGCCGGCCTTCAAAATACCCAACAGGCCCACCAGCATGTCTGTAGAACGTTCTATACATAAAGGCACCAGCGTACCGGTGGTAACGCCTTTGCTGCGCAGATAATGCGCCAGGCGGGAAGCCCGGGTATCCAGCTGCTCATAGGTCAGTACAGCCGTGTCGCATCTTATAGCCACCTGTTCAGGCACACGGTCTGCCTGTTGCTCAAAAAGATCAGTAATAGTAGTATGTGCGGGATAATCAACGCTGGCAGTATTCAACAACGACTGTTTTTCCACTGAGGTCAGCAGATCAATGTCTTTCAGCGTAATCGTTTCTTCCACTGCGATCTGATGCAATACCTGTTTAAAATGCCCGGCAATCGCATCCAGATAATGATCATCCAGCAGGGCGGTATTGTAGGCAAACAACAGGCTTGTTTCTGCCGCGATACTGATGATAATCGTCAGCGGATAGTTGGTATGCGGATGTGATTCCACATGGCTTACTTTCAGTTTCCAGTCCTGAGCATTCACCACTTCACTGACAGGATAATTCTGGAAAGTGATAGAAGTATCAAACAGATCTCCCCCTAATCCTGCCCACTGCTGCACCTGGAGCAGGCTGTTGTATTGATATTCCCTGCTTTGCTGCTGGTCTGCCTGCAGCTGCTGCAGCCATGACACGACAGTTTTGCTTTCGGCTATTTCCGCATGCAGTGGCAGTGTATTGATATATAACCCCACTCCACTTTCCACACCGGCCAGGTTTTCAGGACGGCCTGATACTGTGACACCATAGGCTACATTGCGGCGGCCCGTATAGGCATATAACAGGAACGCCCACACGCCCTGCATGAGGGTATTGACCGTAATATGATTTTTTTGCGCGTAGTATGACAGCTGTTGCGTAAAGGCTGCGTCCAGCAACAGTTTTTTGCTGCTGTAGGCACCCACCCCTTTGGTACGGGCTGTAGTAGCGCCGATAAACGGCAGCAGCGTGGCTTCTTCCAGCCCATTCAGATACTGCTTCCAGTATTGTTCCGGCTGTTCATCGCCAAGACGATCCAGATAACGGATATAATCTTCGAAGCGGTCTTCTTTTGCCGGTGGTAACGGACTGCCGGTTACCACTGCTTCATAACCACTCAGCAATCCTTCTACCAGTATAGGCAGTGACCAGCCATCCAGCAGGATATGGTGAGATGTCCATAACATTCTGAAATGATTGTCTTTGAGACGAACCAAAGTCAGACGCATCAGGGGCGCTTCATTAAAATCAAATCCACGACGCAGGTCAGCTGCTTCAAATTTTTTAAACAGGCTGTTTTGTTCTTCCTTAGTATGATGCGAATAATCCAGTATTTCCACCGGCAGCGTTACTTTGTTGTATACGCATTGCACCGGTATGCTAAACTGATCGTAATAAAAGGCTGTGCGGAGAATGGTGTGTTTTTGCAGCAACAGGTCCCAGCTTTTCACAAAAGCTTCTACCTGCAGATCTTCCAGTTCCACTACCATTTGTTCTGTATAGGTACCACCTTCTTCTGCATACAGTCGGTGAAACAACATCCCTTCCTGTAATCCGCTCAGGCGGTACAATCCGCTGATCTGACCACGACGGGGAGCACCATTCCAGGAGGCATCCAGGAAGTTGTCCAGTTCTTCGTTGGAAATAACGGCACCCAACCCATAATCCGCGGGGGTGAAAACAGGTTCCGGTAGGGATGCGCAGTGTACGATCAGTCTTTCCAGATGCGATGCATAACTGGCTGCCAGCTGTGCTATGCTGTTTTCGTTAATATGTTTGCGGCTATAGCTCCAGTCCAGGAATAGTTTCCCTTCCTTTACGAGCCCGGTAATACTCAGCTTCTCGTGTAATGGGTATCCGGCTGCGATATCTTCACCGGAAGATTCCGATGCTCCACTGAAAAATCCGGCTTCATCTTTCAGGTTGTCTGATTGTCCGAGATAGTTAAAAACGATGTCCCATGGATCATTTCCTTGCAAGGCAGGTACTTTGTGGAGATATTTCAGCACACCGAAACCGATACCTTTATCCGTTATTTTACGCAGCTGTTCTTTGATGGATTTCAGTGTATGACCCGCAGGGCTGCCGGTTTCCACTTCCAGCAGTACCGGGAACAGATTGGTAAACCAACCTACAGTACGGCTGGTATCTATGCCTGCTGCAATATCTTCCCTGCCGTGCCCTTCCAGGCCAATCACAACGGAAGACGCACGGTTCCAGTCTGCCAGCGTCAACGCCAGCGCGCAAAGCAGGATATCATTGATTTCGGTATGGTAAGCTTTCGGTGCTTCTTTCAGCAAACGGTGAGTCAGATCAGGTGTCAGGTTGACACTATAATTTCCCATATCCGATGCCGTTACAGGTCCTTCGAATATATGATCGGTTTTCAGCGGCACTTTTTTCTGCATCACTTTTTCCCAGTAAGGCAGCTGTGCCTGTCCGCGCCGGGATTCACCGTATGTTACCAGTGCCTGTTGCCACTGGCGGTAGGAGCTGCTTTTCCTTAATGGCAACTCTTGTCCCTGCAGCAGCTGCTGCAGATCTTCCAATAAGATACGCCAGGACACCGCATCAATAGCCAGGTGATGTATGGCAATAAACAAACGGTTGGCAGCTTCCCCTTCAGGTGTCTGCACCAGTACAGCCCGCACCAGTATACCACTGGTGATATCGAGGCTTGCCTGGAACTCGTTGCAGGTGGCCGTTATAGCAGCCGGTAGCTGTTCCTGCGGAACCGTGCGGAGGTCTGCTACATCCAGCCTGCCTTCATAGGTACCATATTCCTGCTCCCACTGGCCTGCATTGTGATGATAAATAAAACGCAGCGCATCATGGTATGCCACCAGCTTTTTGAGGACCGGCGCCAATGTAGCGACGGTGACGCTTTTATCGATGCCCAGCAACACACTTTGGTTGAAATGGGAGATATCTTCCGATTCAATATTAAAGAACCATTGTTGAATAGGCAACAATCCGCTGGTGCCGGTCAGTACGCCCTGTTCACCGGTTACTGCACTGGCCTGCTTCGCCATCATATGTGCTGCCAGTCCGGCAATATGCTGATGAACAAACAGGTCTCTGGGCTGTAACTCATACCCCGCGTGCCGGAGGCGGCTTACTATCTGTATGGTGATAATGGAGTCACCACCCAGTTCAAAGAAATTATCGTATATACCTACCTGTTGTACGCCCAACAGATCTTTCCAGACACCTGCCAGCACTTCTTCCATCTTATTGCGAGGTGCCACATAAACAGTAGCAGCACTTTGCAACACCGGTTCCGGCAATGCTCTTTTATCAATCTTACCATTGGCAGTCAGCGGTAGTTGGTCCAGTACTGTCAATACAGCCGGCACCATGTATTCAGGCAAACGGCTTTTAATATCTGCCAGTACAGCATCCTTATCGAAGTCATTATCGGCGCCAACATAGGCCACCAGCCGTTTGTGGCCGGCAGCATCTGATTTCACCATCACAATCGCCTGCCTTACTCCTGTATAAGACAGTAACACGCTTTCAATTTCTCCGGGTTCAATGCGGTAACCCCTGATCTTCACCTGATCATCCACACGGCCGAGGTAAACGATATTACCATCCGGCTGCCAGCGCACCCGGTCTCCGGTGCGGTACAACCTGGCTCCAGGAACATCACTGAAAGGATCGGGGATAAATTTTTCTGCGGTCAGTTCAGGCCTGTCGAGGTAACCGAGTGACAGCCCATCACCACCCACATATAGTTCTCCGGCCACGCCCACCGGCACCAGCTGCTGTGCGGCATCCAGTACATAGGCCGTACGATTGTTCAGCGGCACTCCAATGGGTGTACTGGCGGTAAGCCCCTGACTGTTGATATGATAACTTAAAGAGAAGGTAGTGTTTTCCGTAGGGCCGTAGATGTTACTGATGCTGATGTCCGGATAGGCTTGCCGGAAACGCTCCACATGTTTTTCAGACATCTTCTCTCCTCCGGTAAGGATAGCCGAAAGCCTTGCAAACACAGTAACATCCGTATCTACCAGCTGATTAAACCAGCTGGTGGTAATAAACAGCACCGTTACTTCCTTGCTGTACAGTTCCTGTTTGAACACAGCACTGTCCAGCAAACTGTTTTCCGCACTCAATACCAGACGGCCGCCATTCAGCAGCATGCCCCAGTATTCAAAAGTGGTGGCATCAAAAGCCAGCGATCCTGCCGACAAGATCGCATCCGTATTCTTAAGGGAAACATAATTAGGCTGTAATACCAGGCTGGTGATATTCCGGTGGGTGACCAGCACGCCCTTGGGCTTGCCGGTAGAACCGGAAGTATACATCACATATGCCAGGTCCTGCGGCGAAGGCAGGTTATCAGGAGCCGCCACCGGCTGGCCTTCCAGCAATTCGGGCAGTCTGTCTAAAAATACCAGTTCTGTTTCCGGCCTTTCTGCTGTGAACCGCTCATTGAATGCGGTGGTGGTGAGCAACAGATTGCTCCGGCTTTCTTCCAGCATAAAGCTGAGCCTTTCCGCCGGATAAGCCGGATCTAAAGGCATATAAGCCGCACCAGCCTTCAGGACGGCCAGGATGCCTACCATCATTTCCATTGACCGTTCCATACAAACCGGCACCAGACTACCTTTCCGCACACCTTTACCGCGGAGATAATGGGCCAGCTGATTAGAACGTTCATGGAGTGTTGCGTAATGCAACACCTCTTCTCCAAATATCACCGCTACCGCATCCGGCGTTTGCTGTACCTGTGCTGCAAACAATGCAGGCACCGACTGATCATCTGCATAGGCCACAGCGGTATTGTTAAAGTTCGCCAAAGCCTGTTGCCGCTCTTCGTCAGTGAGCAATGGCAGTACACTGATCAGGGTATCCGGCGCCTGTAATATGGCTTTCAATAGCTGCCGGAAATGCCCGATCATCCTGTTGATCGTCTGTTCTTCAAAAAGATCTGTACAGTATTCAAGACTTCCTCTCAGTCCATCGGCGGTTTCCTCCATCACCAGCGACAGGTCAAACTTCGCACTGTCGTTGGTTATTTTTTCTTCAGACAATAACAGCGGCCCGGCATCTCCTTCTTTGGCCGGCGGTGTGTTCTGCAATGCAAATGCAACCTGGAATAACGGGTTTCTGCCCGGATCACGCCCTTTGACCACCGATTCCACTATTTTTTCCAGTGGTATCTGCTGATGATCGTAGGCACTTAAAGTGGTATTTTTTATCTGCCCGAGCAATGCAGTAAAAGTGGGTTGATTACTCAGGTCGCTGCGCAGGGCCAGGGTATTTACGAAAAGACCGATCAGTCCTTCCATTTCAGCCCTTGTTCTGCCAGAGATCGGACTGCCTACACAGATATCTTCCTGTCCGCTGTAGCGGAACAACAATACCTTAAAAGCCGCCAGCAGCGTCATAAACAGCGTCACATCTTCCTGTCGCGACAGCTGCTTTAACTGATCAGACAACTGACCATCTATTGTAAAATGAAGGGTGGCGCCCCTTGTGCTCTGTACCGCAGGTCTTACATAATCCAGCGGCAGCTCCATCGGCGCTACACCTGACAGCTGTTTTTTCCAGTAGTCAAGCTGTTGCTGCAACAAGGCGCCACTCAGATGTTTGCGTTGCCAGATGGCATAATCGGCATATTGTATTTCCAATGGTTGCAGCCGGTGAGTCCTCTTGGATACGTAAGCGTCATACAGTTCCTGTAACTCGCTTACCAGTATGCCGGTAGACCAGCCATCTGAAACGATATGATGTAGTGTTAATACCAGTATATGTACCTCTTCTTTCAGGATGATCAGCTGCGCACGCAACAGATGGTCTTTAGCGAGATCAAACGGAATGGAAACGTAGTTATTGATTGTTTCCTTCAATGCTGCATCATCATTAGCATATGCAGTCCCATCGACCACTGACAGCTGCCACTGGTCTTTTGCCATTACATACTGCCATGGCTTGCCGGCTTCATCACCGGATACACGGATAACCGTTCTCAGAATTTCGTGGCGGTTCACAATCTCCCGCAGTGCCATTTCCAGTGCATTGCGGTCCAGTGTTCCTTCCAACCGGAGGGCTGCGGGCAGATGATATTGTACGCTGCCTTCCAGTTGATCAATAATCCATAGCCGTTCCTGACTGAAGGAAAGCGGCACCGGCGTTCCGGCTGTTCTTCCGGAATCCGCCACGATGGCCGCATCTGTTGCAGCAGCTGTACGCTGATGATGTTGCCTGAAATAAGTGATCAGGTGATGTTTGTTATCCTTCAGCACTTTCAGCAGGTTGCTGTCTATTTTTTTATCCTTGTTAACTTTTACAACCAGGTCGTTTTCATCATAGGATATTTTTACTCCGGAATCCTGGGCCTTTCCCAGCAAGTCAACGATGTCAATTAAATTAAAATCTGACATATACGGCTATTTGATTTAAGTAAGAGATATAAAGGGTCAACGGACATTTTACAGTGTAATCGTTTCAAGATGCTCATCGTCATCTGTGGTGTCTTCCTGATTAACTTTCACGTACCGGGCCAACTGCTCTATGGTAGCCAGCTGGAAGAAAGTCCTGACGGCCACTTCCACCTGGAATTTTTTACGGACAGTTGAAAGCAGGCGGATTACCTGCAGCGAGTGTCCACCCAGCTCAAAGAAGTTGTCCTGCACGCCTATCTTTTCCAATCCCAGCAGATCCTGCCATACTTCCACCAGCAAAGCTTCTGTTTCATTACGGGGAGGGATATACGTTTGTGAAGACAATTCCTGTATGTCTTCCGGTGAAGGCAATGCTTTGCGGTCTACTTTTCCATTGGCTGTCAGCGGTAGTTTATCCAGGGTAATCAGCAGTGAAGGCACCATATATTCGGGCAACCGGCTTTTGAGCAAAGCCTGCACGCTGTCTCTGTCGAAATCGGCGGCAGTCACGACATAACCCACCAGCTGTTTATGGCCTCTCCTATCGGGTCTGGCCACCACTACCGCCTGTTGTATCTGTTCGTGCTGTTGCAGGGCATGTTCTATTTCGCCCAGTTCCACGCGGTAACCGCGGACCTTCACCTGGTCATCGATACGGCCCAGGTACTCCAGGCTTCCATCCGGCAGCCAGCGGCCCAGGTCTCCGGTGCGGTACATCCGTACAGTCATGCCCGTTATAAACGGATCATTGATAAACTTCTCTGCCGTTAGTTCAGGCCGGTTCAGGTACCCTCTGCCTACGCCTACTCCGGAAACACAGATTTCTCCGGGCACTCCCACAGGACACAACTGCATATCTTCACTGGTAACGTATATATTGAGGTTCTGCACCGGATATCCCAGCGGGATATTAGACTGCAGCGGCGTTTCATACATGAAGTAATGACAGATATCATCCGAAGCTTCTGTAGGGCCATAGGCGTTCACCACGGGTATACGGGAATAATGCGGATGCGTAAACCACTGTGCCAGCACTTGCTGAGTGACCGCCTCACCGGTTACCAGTAAGAATTCCAGCTGTTCCAGCCGGGCAGGTATATCTTCCTGCAGCACCGCAGCCAGATAAGAAGGCACCAGCTCCAGGATAGTGACCTGTTGCCGTTCTACAGAAAGGATTAGTTTTTCAGGATTGAGTATTACTTCGTCCGGATACACAATGGTTGTTCCTCCGCAAAGCAGGGCAGAAAACATCTGCCATACCGAAATATCGAAGGTATAGGAAGCCGTATATGCAATGACAGAACGGTGGTTCACACGCAGGTCATGGATCTTTGCATACAGGTGATTTAACATACCCCGGTGTTCAATCAGCACGCCTTTAGGAGTACCGGTAGAACCGGAAGTATAAATGATATAAGCCAGATCTCCCGGTGATGGCGCTATGACCGGAGGTGTCAGCGGCCGGAGATACAATTCGTCTCCCCGGTCGTCCAGTGCTATCACCTGAACGCTGGCGGCCGATTCCATCTTTTGTTTCAGGCGGATATTACTTACTACGATTTCAGCCTGCACATCCTGCAAAAGGAATGCGGTCCTTTCTACCGGATAAGCAGGATCTATTGGCACATAAGCCCCACCTGCCTTCATAATGCCGAGTATACCCACCAGCATCTCCATAGACCTGTCGATACATATCGGCACTGGCATGTCTTTCCTGACGCCCAGATTCTGCAGGTAATTGGCCAGCTGGTTGGATTTCTCTTCCAGCATCCGGTAGGTGAGTTCTTCTGCTTCAAAGATAATGGCAGTAGCATCCGGCATGCGGAAAGCCATCTCCCGGAGGAGTGTTATAATAGTTTTACCCTGCGGGAAATCTGCCTTTTTATGGTTCAGGTCCTGGGTCAGATATTGGTATTCTACTGCCGGCAACATTTCCAGCTGCTGAAGGGTGGCGTTATCATTGCCCGTCATTTGTCTCAGCACCTGTTCAAAATGCCTGGAAATGGCTTGTACATAGGATCCTCCGAGCAGGTCTGCATTATACCGCAGTGTAATACGGATGGTATCAGATACCGCCACGAGTATTTCCAGCGGCAGATTGGTTTGTTCATGTACCGCAACATTCTCTATCTGTACCAGCCACTCCTGTGTTTCCAGCACTTTGCTCACCGGATAGTTTTCATATACCAGCAGGCTGTCAAACCAGTCGCCGGAAATGCCTGTCCAGCGCTGTATGTCGTCCAGTGGTGTATACTGATATTCCCGGCACTGCAGCTGAGAAGCCTGCAATTCCTGCAACCATTCCGCCACGGGCTTTTCCGGTACAATCTGCGCATACAAGGGCAGGGTATTGATATACATACCCACAGCCTGTTCCACGCCCGGCAAACCTTCCGGACGGCCAGACACAGTAGTACCGTAAGCTACATCCCTGCGCCCTGTATAACGGTATAACAGGTAAGCCCATACGCCCTGCATCAGTGTATTGGGTGTGATACGATGGCGTTGTGCAAAGCGGTTGATCTCACTGGTAGTCAAAGTATCCAGCTCGAAGTTTTCCTGGTGATAGGTACCGGTGCCGCTGTTGCGTTCTTCGGTAGCGCCTATAAAAGGCAGCAAAGTGGCTTCTGAAGCCTCTTTCAGGTAATTGCGCCAGAATGTTTCTTCCTCTTCCCTGTCGCGATGTTCGAGGTACCGCACATAATTTTCGTAGCGGTCTTCCTTCACCGCTGGCAGAACAGTTTGTCTGACAACGGACTCGTATATACGCAACAGCCCTTCCAGTATCAATGGCAGTGACCAGCCATCAAAAAGAATATGATGGGAAGTCCATAACATACGGTGGCGGTTTTCATCCAGCCGGACCAGCGTGAGCCTCATCAAAGGTGCTTCCCTGAAATCAAATCCCTTGTTGCGGTCGGCGTTAGCATAAGCCTGCAGTGCCTGCTGTTGTTCCGCTTTTGTCATGTTGCGGTAGTCCAGCAATGTTACCGGCAGCTGTACATCTTTGTATACACATTGTACCGGGATGCTGAATTCATCATAATGGAAGCTGCTCCGCAAGGCGGTATGCCGTTGTAATAACAGGTTCCAGCTTTGTACAAAGGCGGCTTCATTCAGTTGCAACAGATCGCAGGCAAACTGCTCCATATAGGCAGCTGAATTTTCGTCGTACAGTCCGTGGAACAGCATCGCTTCCTGCAAGCCGGTAAGGCGGTACAGTCCATCGATACGGGCACGTCTGGGAATGCCGTTAGGCGCGGCATCCAGGAACTGGTCCAGTTCTTCCACACTGACTTCCTTACTCAATCCAAAATCAGACGGAGTAGGCAATGGGGTTAATAGTGCCACACAATGTTCAATAAGGGCTTCCAGATGAGTGATATAGGCCGCCGCCATTTTTTCGATACCAGCTGCATTAAAGTGTTTGCTACTGTATTTCCAGCGAAGTACCAGCTCATCCTCCTGCACCATACTATCAATGGCTATCTTTTCTGTCACAGGGAAATCCTTTCCGATGGCGCTGCCCGGCGATTCGGCGGCTATCCGCAATACGCCTTCCTGCGCAGTGATGTTACCGGTTTGACCGAGGTAGTTGAATACAACATCCCATGGATCTGTTCCCTGTAAAGCAGTTTCTTTGTTAATATATTTTAATATACCATATCCCAGTCCCTTATCCGGCACGCTCCGCAACTGCTCTTTTACAGATTTTAACAGGGCACTGATGTTATTATGTTTTACATCTAACGTTAACGGATATAGGCTGGTGAACCATCCCACGGTACGGCTGATGTCTGCATCGGCTACTATGGATTCACGCCCATGTCCTTCCAGGCCCACCACTACTTTTGCTGTTTTGTTCCACTCCACTAAAGTAACAGCCAGGGCGGACAGCAGCAGATCATTAATTTCTGTGTGATAGGCTTTGGGGGCTTCCTGTAACAGTCGTCTGGTTTGTCCGGCATTGAGTCGCACCACATGATTCAGTGTATCCGTTACCGTGATAACACCATCAAACTTTTTATCGGTCACCAGCGGCGTATAACTTTCAGCGGCCTCTTTCCAGTAGCCCAGCTGCGTCTGCAGACGGCTTCGCTGGCTGTAGCCGGTGAGTGTGTTATACCACTGGCGGTAGGAATAACTTTTTGGCCCCAGCAGTTCGGCACCTTTTCTGCGGGTATCATTTTTCAGCAGCAGTTCCAGGTCATCCAACAGGATACGCCAGGAAACACCATCTATTGCCAGGTGATGTATCACGATCAGCAATCTGTTGCGCTCTTCCTGGGCAGGTGTCTGGATAAATACGGTACGAACGGTAATGCCCTGTTCTATGTAGAGGCTACGCTGGTAGTGTTCACCCAGTGCGGTAATCTTTTCTGCCAGTGCACTTTGTGCTGTTGTACGCAGGTCTGCTACTTCCAGGATACCTTCGTGTATGCCGTAGGTTTGCTGCCAGCCATTTTCATCATGACTATACACAAAACGTAAAGCGTCGTGATAACGCAACAGTTCTGATACGGCCCATTCCAGCACAGGTATATCGATGCCTTTGTCTACCTCCAGCAGGATGCCCTGATTAAAATGGGTTTCCCCGGCAGTAGTAGCAGTATGATCGAAGTACCATTGCTGAATAGGCAACAAGCCGCTGTTGCCGGTAAGCAAACCTTGCTCACCCTGGCTGGTGGCAGCCTGTTGCTTCGATACCAGCAAAGCCGACAAACCGGCTATCGTCTGATATTTAAACAGGTCTGAAGGATGCAGGTCGTATCCTGCACGCCTTGCCCGGCTTACTACCTGTATGGTGATAATGGAATCACCGCCCAGCTCAAAGAAATTATCGTATATCCCTACCTGTTGTATGCCCAGGAGGCTTTGCCATATGGCGGCGAGCTGTTGTTCTGTTTCATTGGCCGGCGCCACATAAGCTTCACTGGTGAAGACAGTGGTATCCGGCTCCGGCAGTGCCTTTTTGTCCACTTTCCCATTAGGAGTCAGCGGCATGGTGTCCAGTGTGATAAACAGGGAAGGCACCATATATTCCGGGAGACGTTCGCGCAGGAAGGCTGCCACCTCTTCACGGGCGGGCAGCTGCTCTCCGGCGATATACCCAATGAGGCGTTTATTGCCACTGGCGTCTGTTTTCACCAGCGCTACCGCTTCGCGTATATCGGGGTGCTGCAACAATACATTTTCGATTTCACCCAGCTCTATACGATAACCGCGAAGTTTCACCTGGTCGTCTATGCGGCCCAGGTAGGCGATGTTACCGTCCGGCAGCCAGCATGCGAGATCTCCGGTCCTGTATAATCTGGCGTCCTGGCCGGCAAAAGGATCCGCTACAAATTTCTCTGCTGTCAGCGCCGGATTATTGAGGTAACCTTTTGCTACCTGTACCCCACCGATATACAGTTCACCGGCTACACCCAGTGGTACCGGTTGCCCGGCCACATCCAGGATATAGGCGTTTACGTTGGTAAGCGGTTTACCGATGGGCAACATATCCCGTTTTCCGATATCCTGCGGACGGAACAGATACGCAGTAGCCACAACAGTAGTTTCCGTAGGTCCGTATTCGTTATAGAAGTCTACATGCCGGCCCCATTCCATTGCCAGTTGCAGGCTGCAGGCCTCACCACCAGAGACAACCCTTCTCAGGGAGCCATAGTTGCCGGGTGTAATGGAAGAGAGGAAGCCGGGTGTAGTATCAAGGTGTGTAACTTTTTCCTGTTCCAGCAGCTGTTCAAACTGTTGCCTGTCCAGCCTTAGCGCTTCAGGGATCATTACCAGCACGGCTCCGTTTACCAGCGGCAGGAACATCTGTTCTACGGCTGCATCGAAACAATAGTTGGAAAACTGCAATACCCTATCTGTATGATCGATACCAAAATCACGGCTACGATGACTGATAAAATTCACGATGGCTTCGTTGCTGATCACCACTCCTTTGGGCTTGCCGGTAGATCCGGAAGTGTAAATCACATAAGCCGGATCGCAAGCTGTGGCTGACACCAATGCATCAGGCAAATGCTGCAGCTGTCTTTCATCTCTCCATTCGTTGAGCAATATCAGTTCTGTATCGCCCTGCTGGTTAAACAAATGCCGGTGCGCATCGGAGGTAATGATCAGTTTACCCCTGCCCAGATCTTCCAGTATGTGGCTGATACGTTCGGCCGGGTGAAGCGGGTCCAGTGGCACATAAGCGCCGCCAGCCTTCAGGATGCCCAGTATGGCTACCATCATCTCCAGCGAGCGGTCTACACACAAGGGGATCATAGAACCGGCCCCGATACCTTTATGCGCGAGCAGGCATGCCAGCTGGCCGGAACGTTCTTCCAGCTCCTGATAAGTCAGCGCTGCATTTTCAAACACCAGCGCGGTGGCTGCCGGCGTACGCATCGCCTGTTCTGTAAACAGGTCTATCAGTGTTTTACCAGTCAGTTCCGGATGCTCGTTGCGGGTATTGTTAAAAGTAAATAGTAGTTGTTTTTGTTCTTCCTGACCTAACATCGGAATAGCCTGTATCAACATGCCAGGAGCCTCCACAATGCCACGAAGCAGTTGTTCGAAATGCCGTACCATCCTGTCTATCGTATCAGGACTAAACAGGTCCACACAATACTCCACACTTCCGGAAAGGCCGTCGGCACTATCTTCCATGGTGAAGCTAAGATCAAATTGTGTGGTGGCGTATGACAACGGTTCCGCGGACAGCTGCAGTCCTTCCAGTTCCAGCGCCGGTGTGGCGGGCATGTTTTGCAATAAAAACATCACCTGAAACAACGGGCTTCTGCTAAGGTCACGCTCTTTAATAACGGCTTCGACTATCTTTTCAAAAGGTATCTCCTGATGCTGATAGGCGCCCAGTGTTGTTTCCTTAACCTGTTGCAGCAGCGTGGCGAAGGGCTGTTGACCGCTTACATGGCTGCGCAGGGCCAGAGTGTTGATAAAGAAACCCACCAGTACTTCTGTTTCCTGTCTGGTTCTGCCGGCCACCGGACTTCCCACACATACATCTTCCTGTCCGCTGTAGCGGTACAGCAAAACCTTAAATGCGGCGAGTAAGGTCATGAAGAGCGTCACATCCTGTTGACGGGATAATGACCGCAACCGCACTGTCAGCTCCTTATCGAGCCGGAACCAGGTTACAGCGCCGCGGGTGCTCTGCACTGCAGGCCGCGCATGATCAGCAGGCAGCTGCAGCACTTCTGTGCCCTGCAGCTTTTCTTTCCAGTATTCCAGTTGAACGGCCAGCACGTCATCAGACAGATAACGCCGTTGCCAGATAGCATAGTCGGCATATTGCAGCGGCAATAAAGGCAGACTGACTGCTTCATTACGGACAGCTGCTGTATAAAGTGCTACGAGTTCTTTTACAATTACAGCAGAAGACCAGCCATCAGAGGAAATATGATGTACCACCGTTACCAGCAGATGTTCATCTTCTGACAACATGATCAGGTGCGCACGCAGCATATGATCGCGGGACAGATCGAAGGGAGCATGTACTAAAGACTGAACCAGAGACGACAAGGCCAGCGGGTCTTCGCGGAACACCGGTTCATCCGTGATATGCAGCTGCCAGCTGTCTTTATCCTGGATACGTTGCCATGCCTGACCATCGTCCTGTTCTATGACAGTACGTAATATTTCGTGGCGGTTGACAATACCCCGCAGAGCTGCTGTCAGCGCGACTTTGTTGAGCGCGCCTTTCAGCCTTAGTACAACCGGGATATGATACTGCACGCTTCCTTCCAGCTGGTCTATAAACCACAGGCGTTCCTGGCTGAAGGACAGCGGAATTTTTTCCGGCCGCGGCGCCGCTTCTACAGCTGGTAATACGGTGGCCACCTGTTCCTGATGCAGGATATAGTCTGCCAGCAGCGCAACGGAAGGATGTGTAAATACTGATTTTACCGGTAGCTCTATCTGCAGTTGTTTACGCAAAGCAGCTACCAGTCGCATTGATAAGAGAGAGTTTCCTCCCAGTGCGAAAAAGTTATCGTTAACGCCTACACGGGGAATATCCAGTATATGTTCCCAGATACCTGTCAATATCTGTTCTGTTCCATTACGCGGAGCTAGATATTCGCTGGATGCCAGAGCGGCCGCATCAGGATTGGGCAAGGCTTTCCTGTTGACCTTTCCGCTGGCTGTCAGCGGTAATGCAGGCAGCTCCATCAGCAAGGCAGGTATCATATAATCAGGAAGACGGCGTTTTAATCCGTCCATAATGGCTGTACGATCAAAGTCTCCCGCGGGCACCACATATCCAATCAGGCGTTTACTACCATCAGCCGCATCTCTGGCTGTCACCACGGCTTCGCTCACCAACTCACTTTCCAGCAATACACTTTCTATTTCTCCCAGCTCAATTCTATATCCTCTGATCTTCACCTGGTCATCTATCCTGCCGGCATATTCAATGTTACCATCAGGCAGCCAGCGGCACCAGTCGCCGGTTCTGTACAGGCGGGCAGCAGGCGTATGGCTGAACGGATCTTTGACAAATTTTTCCTGAGTAAGTGTATCACGGTTTAAATATCCTCTTGCTACCTGTACCCCGCCGATATGCAGTTCGCCGAAAACGCCTGCTGGCAGAGGGTTACCGGCACTATCCAGGATATAGAGCTGTGTATTGGCCACCGGCTTACCGATGGATACGATATCTGTTTCCCGGAAATCAGCCGGCATATCCCAGCAAGTAACGTCGATGGCTGCCTCCGTAGGTCCGTAAAGGTTATAGAGCCCTGCATGCGGGATTTTTTCCCTGAAGCTGCTCACATGCTGAGGTTTCAGCGCTTCACCACTGCACAATACACGTCTGAGGCCCGGCACGTCGCCCTGTGAAACATTTTCCAGGAAGATGTGCAACATGGAGGGTACAAAATGTATGGTAGTGATATCATAACGGTCAATAGCGGCCTTCAGATAGTCTGTATCCTTTTGTCCGTCGGGCACTGCCATCACCAGTCTGGCGCCGCTTATCAGCGGCCATAACAGTTCCCATACAGATACGTCGAAGCAGAAGGTTGTTTTTTGCAATACTGCATCTTCCTGCGTTAAGGAGAAATACTGTTGTGTCCATAACAAACGGTTCACCACACCGGCATGTTCGTTCATCACGCCTTTGGGTTTACCTGTAGATCCGGAAGTGTAGATCACATAAGCCAGCTGATGGGGATCTATGGCCTGTTGTGGCGGAGTGACCGCATAAGAACGAATCTGTTCCTTTTCTTCATCCAGCAGGATGATACCCCTAGTGCCGGCAGGCAATGCGCCGACGCCGGTTTTATCTGTCAGAATAATATCCGCATGGGTATCAGACAACATGTGCGCAATCCTTTCCTGCGGATAGGCAGGATCTACCGGCACATATGCCCCACCTGCTTTCAGGATACTCCAGATGGCCACGATCATGTCCAGTGAGCGTTCCAGACACACGGGCACCAGTGTTTCCTGTTTTACGCCTTTACTGTTGAGATAATGGGCCAGCTGGTTGGTATATTCATCCAGTTGGCGGTAAGACAAGGCGGTGTCTTCAAAAACGACCGCAATAGCATCGGGTGTTCTGCGGACCTGTGCGGAGAAAAGCTCCACCAGGTTTTTGTATTCCGGCCAGATGACAGCCGTATTATTAAAGGTTAGCAGCCGTTGTTGTTCCAATGGTGTCAGCCATTGTAGTGCGGGCAAAGGTGCAGCGGCATTTTCCAGCATCTGATGCAGGATAGTTTCAAAATGGCCTGCAATCGCCTCCATGTATACATTTGGCAACAGGTGGCTGTTGTAGCTGAAGCGGATATTGATAACCGCACCTGCGCCGATAAGGATCGTTAACGGATAATTGGTTTTTTCCTGTACCGCCACATTCTCTACCTGCAATTGCCAGGACTCGGCTTCAATCACTTTGCTGACCGGATAGTTTTCAAATACCAGCAGGCTGTCGAACAGCTCGCCGGCAAGACCGCTCCAGCGCTGAATGGCATCCAGCCCGGTGTGTTGATACTCCCGGCTTTGCAGCTGGTTGGCCTGCAGCTCCTGTAACCACTGTGCCAGTGGCTTGTCTTCCTGTATAGCCGTATGCAACGGAATGGTGTTGATATACAGGCCCACCCGTTGTTCTATGCCTGGCAAATCTTCCGGACGGCCTGAAACCGTTACACCATAGGAGATGTGTTCATGGCCGGTATAGTGATATAACAGGCACGCCCACACGCCCTGCATGAGGGTATTGATGGTGATATGATGCTGATGGGCGAAGGCAGCTATTTTAGCAGAGACAGCAGTGTCCAGTTGCACCAGATGATCTTTATAATCGCCAGCCTCTTTAGTACGATCAGCGCCTGTTTTGATGAAAGGCAACAGGGTGGCTTCTTCCAGGCCCTGCATGTAGTTACTCCAATAAGCAGCTTCCTGTTCCTGATCCTGTTTATCGAGGTAGCGGATAAAGTCCTCATAGCGGTCTTCCGGCACAGCAGGCATTACTTCGCCTTTAACAGCCGCCTCATAGGCCCGTAGCAGCTCCTCTACCAATACCGGAACAGACCAGCCATCAAACAGTATATGATGGAAAGTCCACAACAAACGGTAGTTATCATCTTTCAGACGGATAAGGGCAATGCGCATGAGCGGCGCCACCTTAAAATCAAATGCTTTGCGGCCATCAGCCAGCATAAAATCCTGTATCGCTTGTTGTTGGCGGGTTTCATCCATCTGGCTGTAGTCCAGTATTTCCAGTGGAAGTGACACTTCCCTGAAAACGCCCTGCAATGGGACAGCTGCTTCATCACTGAAGAAAGCTGTACGCAGGATGCTGTGTTGCCGGATCAGATGTTCCCATGCAGTACGGAAAGCAGCCGGTTGTAATGACAACAGGTCGCACGCGAACTGTTCGATGTACGCACCGGAAGTTTTGTCGTACAGACTGTGAAACAGCATACCTTCCTGTAATGCGCTCAGGCGGTACAATCCGGAGATCTGTTCACGCCGGGACGGGCCGGTGTGGACAGCATCCAGAAAGGTATCCAATTCATTATTGGAGACAATACCATTCAGACCATAATCTGAAGGGGTGAAAACCGGTGTCTCCAATGCAGCACAATGAGCTGTCAGTGTTTGCAGCTGTGCCATATAATCTGCGGCCAGGGCCTGTATCTGTTGTTCTTCAAAATGTCTGGTACTGAAAGTCCAGACCAGCACCAGCGCTCCATCCCGCACGATACTGTTGAGGGCTATTTTCTCCTGCATCACATACTCCTCACCTGCTCCGGCGCCGGATGATTCGTTCACCAGGCTTAAGAAGCCCTGTTGTTTCACTACATGGTCTGATTGTCCCAGGTAGTTGAACACAATATCCCAGGGATCTTTCCCTTGCAGGGAGGTAGATTTAGCCAGATGTTTGAGCACACCGAAGCCGATACCTTTATCCGGTACGGACCGCAACTGTTCTTTCACAGATTTGATAATCTCTCCCGGAGCATTGCTGCCATTGGTTTCCAACAGCACCGGATACAAACTGGTAAACCATCCCACGGTGCGGCTTATGTCCATTCCGCCGATATCCTGGCGGCCGTGGCTTTCCAGTCCTATACAAACGCGGCCGGCCTGGTTCCATTTGGTAACCGCCAATGCCAGTGCACTTAATAAGATATCATTGATTTCGGTATGATAAGCCCTGGGAGCTTCCTGCAGCAGCTGCTGTGTGAAAGTAGCGTCCAGCCTTGTTTCCAGGCTACTGAAATCTGCAATGAAAACAGGGCCATCAAAAGTTTTGGTGGTGCGTATACGCTGCTCCAGGCCCGCGGCCACTGTTTTTTCCCAGTAAGGCAGCTGGCTGGTGAGGCGGCGTTGTCCGGCATAGGCCGTCAGTGCTTCCACCCATTGACGATAGGAGTTTCCTTTATCGAGCGATATGGTGATGGTTTCTTCCGCCACAGCCTGTTTTAGCAACACTTCCAGGTCTTCCGCCAGGATGCGCCAGGATACACCATCTACAGCCAGGTGATGTACTACGATCAGCAACCTGTTGGCGGCTACCGTATCGGCTGTTTGCAGTAAAACCGCCCGCATCAGCATCCCTTTTGTAATATCGAGGCTGCGATGTACCTCACGGCTATACGCAGCGATCTGCTCCGCCAGGTCTGTTGCAGCCACTTCACGCATATCCTTTATTTCCAGGCCTGCTTCATAAGTACCATAGGTCTGATGCCAGCCCTGATCATCTTTATGATAAACAAAACGCAGTGCATCATGATAGCGGACCAGCACTTTGATAGCTGCAGCAAGATGTGCCGGTGTAACATTTTTTTCAACCCCCAATAAAGCACTCTGATTAAAATGACCAGCAGCGCCGGCGTTGGTATCAAAAAACCATTGCTGTACCGGTAACAGGCCACAATCGCCTGTCAGCAAGCCTTGTTCGCCGGTAGTCCCCTGCTCCTTTTGTTCTGCCATCAGCACTTCAAGACGCTCAATCGTCTGATGCGTAAACAGATCACGGGGATGCAGTTTGTATCCGGCCCTTCTTGCCCTGCTTACCACCTGTATGGTAATGATGGAATCGCCACCCAGCTCAAAGAAATTATCGTATATGCCTACCCGTTCTATGCCCAGCAGATCCTGCCAGATCTGCGCCATATCACGTCCTGCCCTGCTTTTGGGTGCTACATAGGTATGGGAGGACAGCCCTGTCATATCCGGCTCCGGCAGCGCCTTTTTATCAATTTTACCATTAGCCGTCACCGGTAGTTTTTCCATCGGTACCAGCAGTGAAGGCACCATGTACTCCGGTAATTTTTCCTTCAGATAAGCCAGCATACCATCGCGGTCAAACGTATCGGCAGGTACTATATATGCAAACAGTCTTTTAACGCCCTTATCATCTATTCTTACCACTACCGCACCCTGACTCACCAGCTCACAAGCCAGCAACACATTCTCCACCTCGCCCGGTTCTACCCGGAAACCACGGATCTTCACCTGATCATCCACACGGCCCAGGTAAGCGATGGTACCATCCGGCTGCCAGCGTGCCCGGTCACCAGTGCGGTACAACCTCGAGCCTGGCACTTCACTGAAAGGATTAGGGACAAATTTTTCTGCGGTCAGTTCAGGCCGGTCAAGATACCCGAGTGCCAGCCCATCGCCGCCTACATACAGTTCTCCGGCCACGCCCACCGGCACCAGCTGCTGAGCCGCGTCCAGCACATAAGCAGTACGGTTGTTCAGCGGAATACCAATGGGTATATTGGTTGTAAACTCCCGGTTGTTGATAATACAACATACAGAGAAGGTGGTATTTTCCGTAGGGCCGTAGCCGTTAATAATGTTGATGTCCGGATAAGTTTGCCGGAACCGCTCTACATGTTTTTCAGATAACTTCTCTCCTCCTACAAGGATAGCGGAAAGCTTTGCAAACACGGTAATGTCCGTATCCACCAGCTGATTGAACCAACTGGAAGTCATAAACATCGCCGTTATTTCCTTACTATACAGTTCACGTTTGAACACAGCACTATCGAGCAGGCTGTTTTCCGCACTCAATACCAGACGGCCACCATTCAACAGCGCACCCCAATATTCAAAGGTGGTGGCATCAAAGGCCAGCGAGCCTGCAGACAGGATTCTATCCGTATTCTTCAGGGAAACATAATTAGGCTGTAATACCAGACTACTTATATTCCGGTGGGTGACCAGCACGCCCTTGGGCTTGCCGGTAGAACCGGAAGTATACATCACATAGGCCAGGTCTTCCGGAGAAGGTGGATTAGCAAGATCTTCCATGGGCTGACCATTCAGCAATTCCGGCAGCAGGTCTAAAAATACCAGTTCTGTTTCCGGCCTTTCTGTTGTAAACCGTTCATTGAATGCCGTAGTGGTCAGCAACAGGTGACTCCTGCTTTCGTCCAGCATGAAGTTAAGCCGCTCTGCCGGATATGCCGGTTCCAAAGGCATATAGGCAGCACCAGCCTTCAGAATGGCCAGGATGCCTGTCATCATTTCCAGCGACCGTTCCATACAAACCGGCACCAGACTGCCTTTCTGTACGCCTTTACTACGGAGATAATGGGCCAGCTGATTTGAACGCTCGTGAAGCGCACCGTAATGCAGTATCGTTTCTCCAAACATCACCGCTACTGCATCCGGCGTTTGCTGTGCCTGTGCCGCAAACAATGCCGGCACCGACTGGTCGTCGGCATAGGCAACAGCAGTATTGTTGAAGTCTGTTAAAGCCTGATGCCGCTCTTCAGCAGTAAGCAATGGCAACACACTGATCAACGTATCAGGCGCCTCTAATATGGTACTCAGCAGCTGCCGGAAATGTCCGATCATCCTGCTGATGGTCTGTTCATTAAAAAGATCGGTGCAGTATTCCATCCTTCCGGTAAAGCCTGATTCGCTCTCTTCCATAGAGCAGGTCAGGTCAAACTTAGCCGTGGTATGTTCTGTGAGGACATAGGAAAACGTAACGCCGTCCAGTTCCAGTTCCGGCGATGCCGGCGCATTCTGCAGGGCAAACATCACCTGAAACAGCGGGTTTCTTGTCAGATCTCTTTCTTTTACCACCGCCTCTACAATCTTTTCAAAAGGAAGTTCTTGATGATCGTAGGCTGCCAGGGTAGTTTGTTTTATCTGTTGCAGCAGGGTGTTAAACGCAGGTTGCCCGCTCATATCACTGCGTAGTGCCAGTGAGTTGATAAAGAAGCCTATCAGGTTTTCTACCTCTTTCCTTGTTCTTCCCGCCACCGGCGTACCTACACAGATATCCTCCTGCCCGGTGTAACGGTACAGCAGCACTTTAAATGCAGCCAGCAAAGTCATAAATACAGTAACACCTTCCTGTTTTGAAAAGGCTTTTACCTTTTCTGATATATCACGGTCAAGGTTAAACGAAACGATGGCGCCACGATTACTTTGCACCGCAGGCCGGGGATAGTCCGCAGGCAGTTCCAGCGCCGCTGTATCAGACAGTTTTCCCTTCCAGTATTGCAGCTGCGCTTCCAGTGTTTTACCGGATAAGTATTTCCGTTGCCACAGGGCATAGTCGGCATACTGTATATGCATCACCGGTAGTTCCGGTTTCACTCCTTTCACCAGCGCATGATACAGCTCAACCAGTTCTCTGACGATAATACCGGTGGACCATCCGTCTGCGGCAATATGGTGCAATACCACTACCAGCAAATATTCATCTGTGCCAGGAGCTATGAGATGCGCCCGCAACATATGATCCGTTGAGAGGTCAAATGGTTTGTCGATGATAGCTTGTATAGCGACGGGCAGTGCAGCGGGATCGTTATAATAGTCAGGAGTGGTCACCACATCCAGGTCCCAGGCATCTTTGCTGAGCACCAGCTGGGTGGCAACACCGCTGGTTTCCCGGAAGACGGTACGCAACACTTCATGTCTGTTGACGATTTCTCTCAGTGCATCGCGGAGGGCTGTTGCCTGCAGATCCCCCTTCAACTTCAGCACTATCGGTATATGGTATTTCACGCTGCCTTCCAGCTGATCGATGAACCACAAACGTTCCTGGCTATACGACAAACGGATACCTGAAGCTGCGGTGGCAGCACCGGCGATGATCTGTTCTTCATCTCCGGCGCCTGCCTGGTGCAACAATGCTTTTATTTCCTCCCGGTGCAGTTTTATCTCTTCCAGAAGTTCCGGCGCTATGCCGGCATTTTTGGGTGTTTTGAATTTAATTTTACCATCTTCCAGAAAAAGCATTACTCCATTCTCTCTCGCCTTCGTCACTACTGCTATCGCTTTATTGAAGTTAACCTCAATCATATGTTATTATTAAAATAGCCTGTAAAAAGTTGGATGATATCGCAGCCTACAGCTCATGTACATCATATGCTTCGCTGTCGTCGGTGGTGGCCGATGTAAGGGCCTGGACATATTCAGACAACGCTGCTATATTTTTATACTCAAACAATTTGCTGACCTGGATGCTGACGGAGAGCTTCCGTTTCATATAAGACACTACCCTTACTGCCAGCAGTGAGTCACCACCCAGCTCAAAGAAGTCGTCGTACATGCCTACCCGTGGTACTTCCAGCAGTTCCTGCCAGATGTCTGCCAGCGCGCTTTCCATGTCATTGCGCGGAGCTATGAATTCTCCCTTCTTCATTATCTCATCCGGGTCTGGCAGGGCACGGCGGTCTATTTTACCGCTGGCGGTCACCGGCAGCTGGTCCATTTCTATGAGCAGGGATGGTACCATGTATTCCGGCAGTTTTTCTTTCAGGTATTCGAGAATACCGTCTTTGTCAAACGTACCCTGTGGCACCACATAACCTACCAGACGTTTATTGTCTGCACCATCTGCTCTGGCCAGTACTACGGCTTCGTTTACCAGGCCGCATTCCAGCAACACAGTTTCAATTTCACCCAGTTCTATCCTGTAGCCGCGGATCTTCACCTGATGATCGATACGGCCGATGTATTCGATGTTACCATCGGGCAGCCATCTGGCAGTGTCACCAGTACGATACAGGCGGTTTCCGGGGATTATGCTGAAAGGATGAGGAATAAATTTCTCTGCGGTGAGTGCTTCTCTGTGGAGATAACCGCGGGCAAGACCAGGGCCGCCGATACACATTTCACCGGCAACACCCACAGGGCACAGTCCCATATGGCGATCCAATATGAATACGCCTACGTTGGCAATAGGTTTGCCGATGACTACCACATTATCTTCCAGCACAGGCTTGTCTGTGAGCGTGGTACATACCGTGTTTTCCGTAGGTCCGTAGGCGTTAACCACACGGATACCTTTTGCCTGCAGGTATTTGGCATCTTCTCTGTTGAGAGGTTCCCCGGCGGATACGATCGTTTTCACAGGCCCCAACACATCTTTGATAATATGCTGGTAGGATGGCGGCAATGTCACCAGTTCCACCTGCTGGGTATTGACCAGTTCTGCAAAACTATCGGCAGACAACAGGTCCTCCTTGCGGGGCAGCACCAGTATACCACCACTCAGCAACGTGTTAAAGATTTCATAGCAGGAAGCATCAAAACCAAAAGAAGCAAACTGCAGTGATCTCATGCCTGGTTTCAGCCACAGGGCGTCCCGCTGGCTCAGCGCCAGGTTCACCACACCATAGTGCTCCAGCATCACCCCTTTGGGTTTGCCGGTAGAACCGGAAGTAAAGATCACATAGGCCAGATCATCCGGCTGTGGCGGATTTTCAGGATCTATGGCAGGATAGCGCTGTATGGTTTCCCATTCATCATCTACCACAATGATCTTCGCATCCGGACGAACAGCACTGAGCTTATCACTGCAGGCAATGCTGCTGACCATTACTTTTGCGCCGGTATCTTCCAGCATATAACTGATACGCTCTGCCGGATACTCAGGATCTACGGGCACATAAGCCGCTCCTGCCTTCAGGATAGCTAAAATGCTGATGATCATTTCCAGCGAACGTTCCAGGCATACCGGTACCAGTGTACCATTGCTGACGCCTTTTTTGCGGAGATAATGCGCCAGTTGTGCTGAGCGCTCATCCAGCGTTTTATAACTCAGCTGATGCGTGGTAAACACCAGCGCGGTGGCTTCCGGCTGTAATGCTACCTGGGCTTTCAGCTGATCGATGATTGTTTTTCCTGTTGGGTAATCTGTAGCCGTGTCGTTAAAATCGTACAGCAGTTCTTTTTCTTCCGCAGCATTCAACATCGGTATGGTTCCTACAGATACAGCGGGTGCTGCTATAATGGAACGTAACAGCTGTTCGAAATGCTGTATCATCCGGCGGATGGTAGCTTCCTTAAACAGGTCCACACAGTATTCCACACAACCCACCATACCACTGGCTGTTTCTTCCAGGGTGAAGTTCAGGTCTACCTTGGTTTTGGTATAAGGTATTTCCTCATGTGTAAACTGTATGTTGCCCAGGCGCAGCTCCGGTACCGGTGGTACGTTCTGCAATACAAATACCGACTGGAACAACGGTGTACGACTTACATCCCTGTCTTTCACTACTGCATCCACAATCTTTTCAAAGGGTACTTCCTGATGTGCAAAGGCTCCCAGGGTGGTTTCCTTTATCTGTTGCAGGAAAGCGGTGAATGCAGGGTTGTTGCTCAAATCAGCACGCAGGGCAATGGTATTGATAAAGAAGCCGATGAGTCCTTCTGTTTCCTGTTGTGTTCTGCCTGCTACCGGTGTACCTACACAGATATCATCCTGCCCGCTGTAGCGATACAACAATACCTTGAAGGCGGCCAGCATAGTCATAAACAGGGTCACGCCTTCCTGTCTGGACAGTGTATGTATCTGATCTGTCAGTTGTTTGTCGAGTGTAAACCAGCTTCTGGCACCGCGGGTACTTTGAACAGCCGGACGGATATAATCTGTAGGTAACTGTAACGGTGCTACGTCATTCAGTTTATTTTTCCAGTATGCCAACTGTTGTTCCAGCACATCACCAAACAGATAATTACGCTGCCAGAGGGCATAATCGGCGTATTGTACCTGCATGGGCTTTAACTGCGGCGTGCGGTCTTCCAGGGCAGCGGCATACAGCTCTATCAGCTCTTCTACGAGGATCACGGTAGACCAGCCGTCTGAAGCGATATGGTGAAGGATGGCTACCAGCACATATTCTTCTTCTGAAAGCGTAATCAGGTGCACACGCAGCATATGATCTTTCTGCAGATCAAACGGAAGGCTGATCAACCGGTCTATTTCAGTGTGCAGGGACACAGTATCCTGTTTCCAGGGAGTGCCATCGATGATATCCATCTTCCAGTCCCATGCTTCTTTTACACGCTGGAAGGCTTGTCCGTCTTCCTGTTCCATCACCGTCCGTAAAATCTCATGGCGGGCAACGACGGTTTGCAGCGCATTGGCCAGTGCCGTTTTGTCCAGCACACCTTTCAGCCTTAACACAGTAGGTACGTGATAGTGCACGCTGCCTTCCATCTGATCGATGAACCACAAACGTTCCTGGCTAAACGAAAGCGGTACCCTTGCAGGCCTTTCCTTATGAAGGATTGCCGGTACTGCTGTCCGGACATTACTCTTGTCCAGATGTGCGGCCAGTGTTTTAACAGTAGGATAATCAAACACGTCACCGATCACTACTTCCGCTGTCAGCTCCTTACGGATGGCTGAGATAAGACGGATCGCCAGCAGGGAGTGTCCGCCCAGGACGAAGAAGTCATCATGCAACCCTACGTTTTCTACCTCCAGCAAGGCTGCCCAGATAGCAGTCAGCTTTATTTCTGTCTGTGTTACGGGTGCTTCATATTTATCAGTCTGCACAGCAGTGGCTTCAGGATCAGGCAATGCTTTGCGGTCTGTTTTACCATTGGCCAGCAGCGGGAAGTGATCCAGTACTATGAGCGAAGACGGATGCATATATTCAGGCAATTCCTTCCTGATATATTCCATTACACCTTCTTTATCCAGCTCTCCTTCCGGCACGATATAAGCCACCAGTCGCTTGTCGCCTGCGGTATCTGCTTTTACCAGCACAACTGCCTGGCTGATCAGCTCACAGGCTGCCAATACTGCTTCGATCTCTCCCGGCTCTACCCTGTACCCTCTGATCTTCACCTGATCATCGATACGGCCCATGAAGAGTATATTACCGTCCGGCAGGTATTTCACCAGGTCTCCGGTCCGGTACAAACGTTCTGTTGTATCCGGCTGGAAAGGATCGGCAATAAATTTTGACTGGGTAAGTGTTTCATTATTGAGATATCCTACGGCCACACCGGTCCCTCCGATCCACAGTTCGCCCGGAACACCTGTGGGACATAGTTTCCCGGAAGGGCTCACCACATACACGCTGGTATTGGAGAATGGCCTGCCAATAGGTACGGTTTTGTCGTATACGTAATTGTCTTTTACTACATGCAGTAGTTTTCCTATAGTCGTTTCCGTTGGTCCGTAGTGGTTAACCACCACACAACCGGTGCCTGCAGCACGGATGCTTTCTATCACACCTGCGTCCAGCGCCTCCCCTCCGAAGATGAGCAGTTTACCTGGCAGCAGCAGATGATCGCCGGAGCTGAGTGCCTTCCAGTGAGAAGGTACTATCTTGATACAATCTACCGGGTGTTTGTGCAGATATTGATGGATGATATCGGGGTCGTTGATAGCATCTTTAGAGAACAGATGCAGTGCACCACCGGTAAGCAAAGAACCGAAGATCACAGTATTACCCAGGTCGGTAGCGATGCTTGACAACAAACCGAAAGAACGACATTCTTCCAGCGGCGTTGCCTGCTTCAGTCCAAACGTATAGTCTACCAGGTTACGATGGGTGACCATTACGCCTTTAGGCTGTCCGGTACTACCGGAAGTATAGATCACATAAGCTACCTGGCCGGGATGATGCGGCAGTTGTAAACGTTCAGTGTGCTGATGATTCAGCTGATCACTGTCCAGTTGTATGATATGCAGCTCCGGGTGCTGAGGTAATCCACCAGCACAGGCTTTGCTACTCACCACTACACCCGCAGCGGTATCCTTTAACATATAGGCGATTCTCTCTGCCGGGAAATCCGGATCTATGGGCACATAGGCGGCACCTGCCTTCAGGATACCCAGCATGCCCACCATCATATGCAGCGAACGTTCTATGTACAATGGTACCATATCACCAGGACGTACCCCATGATCCAGCAGGTAACGGGCCAGCTGATTGGCGCGTTCTTCCAGCTGCTGGTAGCTAAGCACTCCTTCTTCATATACAACAGCTACCTCTTGCGGTACACGGTCGGCCTGTGCTTCAAACAGCGTGGTGACCGTAGCCCTATCAGGATAAGGCACTGTAAGGGTATTCAGCAGCGTCTTTTTCTCTGCCGGTGTTATCATCTCCAGCGAGGCCACTGTAGCAGTTCCGAGTGTGATGATCTGTTCCAGTACACGGCGGAAATGAGTCGCGATCATCTCAATAAACGGCTCCTGCAACATACCGCTGTTGTAGCTGAACAACAGGCTTGTTTCTGCAGCAATACCAATAATGATCGTCAGGGGATAGTTGGTATGTGGATGTATTTCCAGATTACTGATTCGCAACTGCCAGTCTTTCGCAGACAGCACTTCATTGACAGGATAATTCTGGAAAGTGATGGAGCTATCGAACAGATCACCGGTAATACCGGACCATTGCTGCACATCATTCAGACCTGCATACTGGAACTCGCGGCTCTTCAGCTGTCCTGCCTGCAGTTCCTGCAGCCAGGATACGATACCCCTGGTTTCTTCTATTCTTGTATGAAGTGGAAGTGTATTGATATAAAGCCCTACCCTTTGCTCAACGCCTGGCAGATCTTCCGGTCTTCCGGACACGGTAACACCATAGGTGATTTCCTGGCGGCCGGTATACCGGTATAACAGGTACGCCCACACGCCTTCCATCAACGTACTGGTGGTGATATGATGCTGCTGGGCAAAAGCCGCCAGCTGACGGGTAGCTGCTTCGTCGAGCGCAATACGTTTTTCCTTGTATACCCCGCTGCCTTTGGTCCTGGTAGAAACAGCATCGATAAATGGCATTAGCGTTCCTTCAGTAGCGCCTTCCAGGTATTTTTTCCAGAAGGAAGCCATTTGTTCTTTATCCAGCTTTTCGGTGTAACGGATATAATCTTCGAAGAGATCTACCGTTACGGGTGGCAGCTCTCTGCCGGATACTATCAATTCATAGGTATTGAGCAAACTGTCTACCAGCACTGGTAATGACCATCCGTCCAACAGCATGTGGTGCGAGGTCCACAGGAGGCGGTAGTTATTTTCGTGCAGGCGTAGCAGTGATATCCGTGTCAATGGAGCCTCGCGGAAATCGAATCCCTGACGCAGGTCTTCAGCCTTGAAAGCCTCAAAAGCGGCTTCCTGTTCAGCTGCATTGAGATGGGTATAGTCCAGTATGGTCACTGGTATTTCCACCTGCTGATATACACATTGTACCGGTATGCTGAATTCATCATAATAGAATGCGCTGCGCAGAATGCTGTATTGTTCAAGCAAACGGTTCCAGCTCTGGATGAAGGACTGTGGTTGCAGGTTTTCCAGATCACATATAAACTGTTCGATGTAGGTTCCGCTTTCCCCGTCATACAAACTATGGAAAAGCATACCTGCCTGCAATCCGCTCAGCGGATATAAACCAGCCACCTGTTTACGTCTGGCGATGCCCTGATAAGGTGTGTCCAGGAAACGGTCCAGCTCTTCCATGCTGATATCCTGTCCCAGGCCATAGTCAGATGGTGTGGCGATTGTTTCGGGTTGCGCTGTACAGTGACTGATGAGTGTTTCCAGCTGTGTGATATACTCAGTGGCCAGCTGTTGGATAGTAGCGGCATTGTAATGCAGGCTGCTGTATTTCCATTGTACTACCAGCTCACCTCCCTGTACCATGCAGTCTACTCCTATCTTCTCATTTACTTTCAGTTCCGGAGATGCGGAAGATCCGGAAGGTTCATGGGCGATGCCCAGGTAACTACCGGACTGCATGATATTATCTGCCTGTCCGAGATAGTTGAACACTACATCCCATGGATCGTTGCCCTGTAAGGCCGCTACTTTGTTGATATATTTCAGTACACCATAACCGATCCCTTTATCTGCCACTTTACGCAACTGCTCTTTCACTGTTTTCAGCAGGGTGCCGGGCTGTCCTGCTGCTGTTGCAGGCAGGAACACCGGGTAAAGGCTGGTAAACCAACCTACGGTACGGCTGGTGTCTACACCTGTTGTGATATCCTCACGACCATGGCCTTCCAGGCCGATGACCATACTGGTGGATCTGTTCCAGGCAGATAATACCTGTGTTAATGCAGCCAGGAGCACATCATTTACTTCGGTATGATAAGCATGTGATGCACGTTGCAGCAGTTGCTGGGTTTGTGGCTGTCCCAGCCGTACATCCAGTGTACGTATATCCGATATCGTTATATTTTCTGACGATGTTTTTTCTGTACGCAGCGGGATATAATGTTCCCTGATTTTTTCCCAGTAGGACTGTTGTTTCTGCAGACGTGCTGTTTCACCATACCTGGCGAGTGCCTGTTGCCATTGGCGGTAGGAACTGCCCTTAGGCATGGAAAGGGCTGCGGCGCCTTGCTGCAGCAGCAGTTCCAGGTCTTCCAGCAGAATACGCCAGGACACGCCGTCTATGGCCAGGTGATGCACTACCATCAACAGTCTGTTATGTGTTTCGGATGCCGGCGTTTGCATCAGCACAGCTCTTACCAGGATGCCGCTTTCTATGCTAAGCGTGGCCTGATAGTAGTTGCTCAGTTCAAGCATACGGTCTGCCAGCTGTGTTGCCGGAATGGCCTGCAGGTCTTCCGCTGTCAGCATTCCTTCATAAGTGCCATAAACCTGTTCCCATGCGGTGCCGGTATGCGTATACTTAAACCGTAACGTATCGTGGTAAGCCAACAATTGTTTGATAGCGGCCGACAAATCGGCAGCAGTTACTTTTTTATTAATTGTCAGTAAGACACTCTGGTTGAAATAAGGAGCATCGGTACCTGCTGTTTCAAAATACCATTGCTGGATGGGCAACATGCCGCTGGCACCGGCCAGCAGTCCCTGTTCACCTGTCAGGGTATCTTTTTTCCGTGACAGCACTTCTGTTGCCAGCGCAGCAATATGCTGGTGTGTAAAGAGGTCGCGTGGCTGGAACTCCAGGCCGGCACGTCTCGCACGGCTGACTACCTGTATGGAAATGATGGAGTCACCACCTGATTCAAAGAAATTATCGTAAACGCCTACACGGGGCAGGTTGAGTAATTGTTGCCATATATCCGCAAGGATACGTTCTGTTTCGTTGCGTGGTGCTACAAAAGTATCAGACAACAGCGCGGCTGCATCGGGATCCGGCAATGCCTTGCGGTTTACCTTTCCGCTGCCGGTCAGTGGTATGGCTTCCA
The DNA here is from genome assembly GCF_018255755.1 of Chitinophaga sp. HK235. NCBI lineage: Bacteria > Pseudomonadati > Bacteroidota > Chitinophagia > Chitinophagales > Chitinophagaceae > Chitinophaga > Chitinophaga sp. HK235. The sequence continues at coordinate 1,764,620 of NZ_CP073766.1, forward strand.
GCGGGGAGATAAAGGATGGTACCATATATTCCGGCAATCTGCCTTTCAGGAAAGACACGATACTATCCTTGTCAAAGGTTCCGTTGGGCACTACATATGCGATCAGGCGCTTATGTCCGTTGGCATCTTCCCTTACTATCACGGCGGCATCACTTACCAGTGAGGAGTCCAGCAGAGCGTTTTCTATTTCGCCCGGTTCCACACGGAAACCACGGATCTTCACCTGGTCGTCTATCCTGCCCAGGTATTCAATGTTACCATCGGGCAGCCAGCGGCAGAGGTCACCGGTGCGGTACATCGTAGCTCCCGGCTGCTTGCTGAAGTGATCAGCCACAAATTTTTCCGCTGTCAATGCGGCTCTGTTCCAATACCCTCTGGCCACCTGTATACCTGCAATATGCAGTTCTCCCGCAACGCCCGGAGGTAATAAATGGCCGGACTTATCCAGGATATACAACTGTGTATTAGCCAGCGGCAAACCAATAGGCACTACTTCCACTGCTGCTGTACGCGGTGCATGCCAGCAGGTTACTTCTATAGCTGCTTCCGTAGGTCCGTATAAGTTAAACAGCTCCACATGCGGCAACTTCTCCCTTATCCCCAACACCTGCTGTGGTTTTAAGGCCTCACCACTGCACAGCACCCGTTGCAGCGAACTGCAGGCACCGGTAGTGATGTTTTCCAGGAAAACGTTTAACATGGAAGGAACAAAGTGTATGGTGGTAATACCATAACGATCTATCGCTTCCAGCAGGTAATCTGTATCTTTCTGCCCTTCCGGCCTTGCAAATACCAGCTTGGCACCGGCAATCAAAGGCCAGAACAGTTCCCATACAGATACGTCGAAAGAGAAAGTTGTTTTCTGTAAAACGGCATCTCCGCTGTTCAGGCATATGTTCTCCTGTGCCCACTGCAGCCTGTTTACAACACCTTTGTGTTCATTCATCACACCTTTAGGCATACCGGTAGAGCCGGAGGTATAGATCACATAAGCCAGCTGATGGGGCTTCACGGCCGTTTTCAACGGAGCGGTATAAGTACGGATGGTTTCCCATTCCTCATCGAGTTTTACCACTGCAATTTTTGTGGCAGGCAGCAAAACAGCCGAAGCGCTGTCACTCACCAGTATGTTGGCCCTGGTATCTTCCAGCATATACTGGATACGTTCTTCCGGATAATGAGGGTCTACCGGCACATAAGCACCGCCAGCCCTGAGAATACCCAGGATAGCCACCATCATGGAGTTGGAACGTTCCAGGAATACGGGCACCAGTGTTTCACTGTCTACACCCTGTGCCTGCAGATAAGCGGCCAGCTGTGCAGAGCGTTCTTCCAGCTCACGATAGGTCAGTGATTCGTTTTCAAATACAACGGCTGTAGCTTCCGGTGTACGGGCAGCCTGCTCTGTAAAGAGGCTGACCAGTGTTTTATCCGCCGGATAAGCCGCTGTAGTATTGTTAAATGTTTCGAGTAATTGATTTTCAGATGCTGTCAGCCAGCTGATATCGCTGATGATGTTATTGCCTGGTGTCAGTACCTGCAGCAACACCTGTTTGAAATGTCCTGCAATAGCCTCGGCATAGCCTGTTGGCAATATCGCTGCGTTATAGTTGAAGCGGATGCTGATTTCTTCAGCCGCCTCGATGATAATATCCAGGGGGTAGTTAGTCTGTTCGTGTACCGAAACGTTTGCTACCTGTAGCTGCCATTTATCAGAGGAAACGGCTTTACTTACCGGATAGTTTTCAAATACCAGCAGACTGTCAAACAGATCTCCTGAAATACCGGCTCCGCGCTGGATAGCGTCTAACCCTGTATACTGGTATTCCCTGCTTTCCAGTTGACCGGCCTGTATTTCCTGCAGCCAGGCAGCGATGCGGTTGTTTTCATTCACCACCGTATGCAGCGGAAGTGTATTGATATACAGCCCTACACGCTGTTCTACGCCCAGCAGGTCTTCCGGACGACCGGATACTGTAACGCCGTAGGTCACTTCATCACGGCCGGTATAGCGGGATAACAGGTACGCCCACACGCCCTGCATGATGGTATTGACCGTCACCCGTTGTTGCTGTGCATACCGGGTAACATCGGCTGTGGTATCCTTGTCGAGCAGCAAGGCGATGGCTTTATAAACGCCTGCCCCCTTGGTACGTTCGGCGGCAGCACGGATAAACGGCAACAACGTTCCTTCATTTACATCTCTGAGATAGGTCTGCCAGTAAGCAGCCGCCTTGCCTTTGTCCTGTTTTTCTACATAACGGATAAAATCGCTGTAATGATCTTTTTCGTATATGCCTGTCTGTTTGCCGGTAACCAGCAATTCATAAGTATTCAGCAAACCTTCCAGCAGCACGCTCAGTGACCAGCCGTCAAACAGGATATGATGGAATGTCCATAACATCCGGTAGCGGTTTTCCGTCAGTTGTATCAGCGCCACCCGCATTAAAGGTACTTCCCGGAAATCGATGCCCCGTTCCTGATCGGCTGCCTCAAAGGCTTTCAACGCCTGTTGTTGCGCCGCTTCATCCATGCCGCGATAATCCAGCACGGTAAACGGCATCGTTGCCTCCAGATAAGCGCATTGCAGCGGAACACTGAAATCATCATAATAAAAACCACTTCTCAGCACACTGTAACGGCGGAGCAGGTGGTCCCAGCTCTGTTGCAGGGCCTTGATATTCGGATTGACCAGATCACATCCCAGCTGTTCTATGTAAGCAGCATTGTGTTTATCGTAGAGACCATGGAACAACAAACCTTCCTGTAAGCCGCTGAGGCGATACAGTCCTTCCACCTGAGCCTGACGTGGGGTACCTCTGAAAGAGGCCTCCATAAAGGCATCCAGCTCAGGCACCGTAATAGCCTTGCCCAGCCCGAAATCAGCAGGTGTGAAGACAGACACCGGCCTGGAAATACAATGACTGATCAGCGCTTCCAGCTGTGTGAGGTACAAGGCTGCCAGTTCAGCTATCTCAGCAGCCTCAAAATGATGTGTACTATATCCCCATTCCAGCACCAGCTCTCCATGCTGTATGATACTGTTGACAGATATTTTTTCCTTCACGGGATAATCAGGTGCCATGGCTACTCCCGGCAGCTCTTCTGCCTTGCGGATATGTCCTTCCTCATTCACCGTCCTATCTGATTGCCCGAGGTAGTTGAACACAATGTCCCATGGATCCTGCCCTTGCAGGGAAGGGATTTTATGAAGATATTTTAACACCCCGAAACCAATTCCCCTGTCAGGTACCTGGCGGAGCTGTTCTTTTACGGATTTAAGCGTCGCTCCTTCCCCTCTGGCAGCACCGGTTTCCAGCAACACAGGGTAAAGGCTGGTGAACCATCCTACCGTATGGGTGGTATCAATGCCCGGCGCAATGTCTTCGCGGCCATGACCTTCCAGCCCGATAACAACATCCCTGCCTCCGTTCCAGGTATTCACAGCCTGTGCCAGCGCACACAACAGGATATCATTGATTTCTGTATGGTAAGCCCGTGGCGCTTCGTGTAACAATGCACTTGTTTGCGCAGCACTTAATCTCACCTCCTGTTTACGTATATCCTGCATCGTTATAACCCGGTGGTTGTTACGCAGCCTGTTCAGCGGCTGATAACGGGCTACCATCTGTTCCCAGTAACCTACCTGGTCAGACAATAACGCCTTGCTGCCATATCCGACCAGCGCTTCGTGCCACTGACGGATGGAAGTGCCCTTGGTTCCCAGCACGTTGTCTACATCTGCAGTATCATTCTTCAGCAACAGTTCCAGGTCTTCCACCAGAATACGCCAGGAAACGCCATCTACCGCCAGGTGGTGAACAGCCAGCAGCAGGCGGTTATGCGCTTCTCGTGGAGGTGTCAGTAACAGCGTGGCCTGTAATAACTTACCCCTGGTAATATCAAGGCTACGATGCGCAGCATCCGCGTAGCTGATAATTGTTGCGGGCAGCGCGGAAACCATCACCGGGCGAAGATCTGCCACTTCCAGTTCAACTTTCGGAACACCATATTGTTGTGTCCATCCGGATGCTTCCTGCTGATATACAAAACGGAGTGCATCATGATAACGCACCAAAGCGGCTACAGCCCTGGCAATGGCGTCAGAAGTAATGGTTTTATCTATCTCCAGTAAAATACCCTGGTTAAAATGTGAGACGGAAGGTGGGTTGGATTCAAAATACCATTGCTGAATGGGCAACAGTCCGCTGCTACCAGTGAGCACACCCTGCTCGCCGGCAGACTGGGCCTGCTGTTGAGCGGATAACATAGCAGACAGTCCTCCGATGGTCTGATGAGCAAACAGATCACGTGGATGCAACTGATACCCCGCTCTTCTGGCACGGCTTACCACCTGTATAGTGATAATGGAATCTCCGCCCAGTTCAAAGAAGTTGTCGTGTATCCCTACCCGTTCTACACCCAGCAGATCTTTCCAGATACCAGCCAGTGTACGTTCTATCTCATTCTGCGGAGCAATGTATTCATTGGTCAGCGTAGTCCCGGCATCTGTATCCGGTAATGCTTTTTTGTCTACTTTACCATTGCTGGTGAGTGGCAGCTTGTCCAGCTCCACCAGAATAGCCGGCACCATATAATCCGGCAGCTGATCTTTCAGATAGGCCAGGATGGCTGCTCTGTCATAAGTACCATTTGGCACTACATATCCTACCAGCCTTTTGTTTCCTTTAGGATCGGCTTTTGCCAATACTACGGCCTGGCTTACCAGCTCACATTTGGTCATCACACTTTCAATCTCTCCCAGCTCTATACGGAAACCGCGGATCTTCACCTGATCATCGATACGGCCCAGGTATTCAATAGAACCGTCCGGCAGCCAGCGTCCCAGGTCACCGGTTTTATACATACGGGCATTCTGCACCGTGCTGAATGGATCCGCCACAAAGCGTTGCGCGGTCAGCTCTTCACGGTTGAGATAACCTCTGGCCAGCCCAGCGCCGCCTACATGCAGCTCTCCGGCTACACCGGCCGGTGTCAGCCCTCCATAAGGGTCCAGGATGTAAAGGCTCAGCGTAGGAATCGGCACACCTATCACACTACCACTTTCTGCATGGTGCAGTCCTATCGGCTGATAGGTCACGTGCACCGTGGTTTCGGTGATACCATACATATTGATCAGGCGGCAATTACTATACTGTTGCAGCCATGGCTGTAGTTTACCCGGATTCAGCGCTTCACCGCCAAAGATCACATAACGCACCGGCACCTCTTTCGCCACGCCTGTCAGGTAGTCCTGCAGCACGTAAAAAGCAGAAGGTGTCTGGTTAAGTATGGTTACGCCTTCTTTTATCAACAGCTCCCCGAAGGATATCGCATCCTGCGCAGTCTTTTTGGGCACTATCACTACGCGGCCGCCGTAGAACAAAGCTCCGTACATTTCCCATACAGAGAAGTCAAAGCAGAAGGAATGGAACATAGTCCATACATCCCGTTCATTAAAATCATACAAGGGTGCATCTGTTTCAAACAGCCGTACCACATTCCGGTGCTCTATCAGCACCCCTTTAGGTTTGCCGGTAGAACCGGAGGTATAAATAACATAAGCCAGATTGGAAGGCGTCAGGGCTGTTTCAGGCGCCGTAGTCTTATGCGCCGCAGTTGTCCGCAGCTTTTTATCCGCTGCTATCACGGTAACGCCTCTACGGCTGATTTTCAGTTTCTCTTTACAGGTGCTGCTGGTAACGATCACTTTGGCCGCAGTATCTTCCAGCATAAAGCTGATACGATCTTCCGGATAATCAGGATCTATGGGCACGTAGGCTCCACCAGCCTTTAAGATACCCAGTATCCCGATGATCATCTCCAGTGATCTTTCAATACAAATAGGCACCAGCGTATCTTCCTGTACCCCTTTGCTTCTGAGATGATGTCCCAGCTGATTGGAGCGCTCATGGAGCTCACGGTAGGTCAGCACCTTATCATCGATAGATACGGCTACGGCATCGGGCGTACGAAGTGCCTGTGCCACCAGCAGGTCTACAATGGTTTTGTCTTTGGGATATCCTACAGACACTGCATTGAATGATTCCAGCAGCTGCTCCCGCTCTCCTTTAGCCAGCATCGGCAATAATCCAATATGCTGATCAGGTGTTAACACAATACCCCGCAGCAGCTGTTCGAAGTGTTCCCACAAACGGGCCACTGTTTGCCCGTCAAACAGGTCAGCACAGTATTCTACGTTTACATCCAGTCCGGTACGGGTTTCCACTGCGGAAAAACTCATGTCAAACTGAGCGGTGGTATGTTCAATAATTTCTTCTTTTAAGGATACCTCACCCAGACTGATAGAAGGCACATCAGGTGTATTCTGCAGACCGAAGACCACCTGGAATAAAGGACTTCTGCTCAGGTCTCTGCTGGTAACCACTTCATCCACCACTTTTTCGAACGGCACTTCCTGATGCTCGTAGGCAGCCAGCGTGGTTTCCTTCACCTGCTGCAGCAGCGACGTGAAAGTCGGATTATTACCCAGATCACTGCGTAAGGCCAGCGTATTCACAAAGAAGCCTATCAGCCCTTCTACCTCCTGCTGTATCCTTCCGGCCACAGGTGTACCTACACAGATATCATCCTGGCCGCTATAGCGGTGCAGCAATACTTTGAAAGCAGACAATAAGGTCATGAACAATGTCACATCTTCGCGCTGGCTCAGCTGTTTCAATTGTTCCTTCAGAATGTTATCGATTTTGAAGGTGGCCAGGCTGCCCTTTCTGCTCTGTACCACAGGTCTTGTTCTGTCTGTGGGCAGATTGAGTGGAGCCACGCCACGCAGTTTGTCTTTCCAGTATATTGTCCTGGATGCCAGCACTTCGGGTGTGAGCCAGTCGCGCTGCCATACGGCAAAGTCGGCGTACTGCAGTTCCAGCTCCGGCAGCGAAGCGGGGCTACCCTGCAGGAAAGCTTCGTAAAAGGTTGCCAGCTCTTTCACCAGAACAGACACAGACCAGCCATCAGAAGCAATATGGTGCATCACCAGCACCAGTATATATTCATCCTGTCCGCCCTCCATCAGGTGGGCACGCAGCATATGATCGGCAGAAAGATCGAATGGGGTATTGATAACAGACAGCACATGGGCATGTAGTGTAGCCGTGTCCGTTGTACGGAGGTCCCACACGGATTCTTCCAGTTGCCAGTTGTTTTTGTCCAGCACCTGCTGATAGGCAGTTCCGTTTTTCTCGCGGATCACGGTCCTCAACACTTCATGTCTGTTGACCAGCTCCTGCAGAGCCCCGGCAAGTGCCTGTTTGTTGAGCTGCCCTTTTAATCTCAGGGCCAGCGGCATATGGTAAGCGAGGGTCCCTTCCAGTTCATCGAGGAACCACAAACGTTCCTGGCTAAACGATAATGGAATGAGGGCAGGGCGCCGGCCGGTCATCACCGGTGGCAGCAGACTGCTTCTGTCCTGCTGATCAAGGTAAGCAGCCAGTTGTGCGATGGTAGGATACAGGAAGAAGTCTCTTACGTTCAGCTCTGCCTGCATCTCTTTGCGGATCGCAGACACCGCACGGGTGGCCAGCAGGGAGTGTCCGCCGGATTCGAAGAAGTTGTCCCGTACGCCGATGGTATCAACACGGAGCAGGTCCAGCCATATTTTGGCCAGCTGCTGTTCTGTGGGCGTTACCGGCGCCTGATAGTTGATCCGGCTTTTACGTTGCATATCATCCCTGACACTCAGAAACCGGCGGTCGGTTTTTCCGTTGGCTGTCAGCGGTAACTGTTGCAGTGCGATAAAGTCGGAGGGAATCATATATTCAGGCAACAGCTCCGACATGGCATCCCGGATATCCCGCTGCAACAAGGCGCAGATATCGGGGAATAAGGGGATGCTGGTTTTAGCCGCTGCTGTATGGGTACGTTGAGCCACAACAGGTGCCACCACCCCATCAAAGGAATGCTGCTCCAGCACCAGATCGATCTTCAACGGATCTTCGTTGAGCAACAAACGATAACGATAACCCTTGGCCCTGGCCAGTGTCAGGATTTCCTGTACCATGGCTGTTTCCTGGTCGGGTGCGGCACTGGCAGCAATCAGTTCTTTCACATTATCTGCCGCTCTGCCGCGTATGGCTTGTTCCTGCAGGCGTTCTCTCCATAAGCGTGGGTTAGGCACATCCCTGAGTGCAATGATGTCTGTTCCTTTGGCCAGTTCAATCAGGATATCACCTTTATCATCCAGCGCATCCCAGGACTGCCAGTCAGGGCGCAGCACCTCTTTCTCCCTGCCTACATGAACAATCACCGTATAACGGTATAGGCTCAGCTCATTGCCATAATCGCCCTGTTTCCACTGAATATCTACATGGGTGATTTCAGGGAAGCGGGAACTGAGTTCATAGAAGTAAGCCGGTGCAAAACAAAGCTCTTCTTCCTTCAGCACTTCCTGGTCTACCTGCCAGTTAAATTCACGAATACCGGTTTTGTCCTGCAGCTTGTCCAGTTGCAGGCGACGTTTAAAGGAAGGCAACAGGCGCAGATCACGGACGTCACCGATGATGATGGTGCCCTGGCCTTTCAGGAGCGTAACACATTTGGCTAATACATCCGTCATGTATTGTTCTCCCGGGAAATATTGTACGATGGAGTTCAGAATGATGGTATCAATCGATTCATGCTCTTCCAGTGTTACGTCGTGTGCAGCGCATAATTTAAGCGTGGTTTCGGGATATACGCGTTCTTTTTTGTCAATTCTCCGTTGCATCTGGGCCATCGACACACTGGAAAAATCGGTACCGATATACCGCTCTATATGGCCGGCCAGCTGATAATAGATCAACCCCGTACCACTGCCTATTTCCAGCACCCGCTTCGGTTTCTCTCCCAATATCACCGCAGTGATGTCCTGCAGCCATTTGGCCATCAGTTCGGATGCGATGGCTCCGCCGGTGAAGCTGTCGTTCCAGCCGGTGATGTTAAACTCTTCATCCAGATCGGGGATCTCATCGGCTTTTACATAGGCTGTTTCATACAGCTCTTTCCAGGTTTCTACCTGCTGCAGGTATAACAGGGATTCTTTTTTTCGTATAGCCGTGAGGTCGGGTACGTAATAACCTGCCAGTCTCTTTTCGGTTGCTGATAAATGTTTTACCACTACGGCGCCGGAGGTCACTTCGTCCAGGCTGTTCAGCACTTTTTCTATTTCACCGGGTTCAATACGGTAACCGCGTATTTTAACCTGGTCGTCTATACGACCCAGGTATTCCACGTTACCATCCGGCAGCCAGCGGGCGCGGTCGCCGGTACGGTATAAACGGGCGTCGGGTAATTTGCTGAAGGTGTCTTTTACAAACTTCTCTGCTGTCAGCTCCGGCTGATGAAGGTAGCCTGCAGAAACGCCGGCACCGCCCACATACAGTTCCCCAGCGACGCCGATAGGCGCCGGATTACCGAATGTATCCAGCACATACGCTGTTCTGTTACCCAGCGGACGACCAATAGGAATGCTTCTGCCAGCCGTCAGCTCTCTGATGGTATAGGTAAGTGAGAAAGTCGTATTTTCCGTAGGTCCGTAACCGTTAATAACGGTGATATCAGGCCATGCTGCGCGGAAGCGGCGTATATGTTCTTCGGACAGCTTCTCACCACCGGCCATCACTACAGCAAGGCCTTCAAACAAACGAATATCATCATCCACCAACTGGTTGAACCAGCTGGCAGTAAACCACATTTTTGTAATATGCCTGTTACGGATCTCTTCCTTTAACAGATTATTGTCCAGGAAATGATTCTGCGGGCATAATACCAGATGGCCGCCATTGAGCAACATACCCCAGTATTCGATAGTAGTAGCGTCAAAAGACGGAGAACCGGTAGACAAGAGCACATCGCCGGGGCCTAATGGCACAAAATTGCCGCCGGTGGCCAGGCTTACCACATTACGATGCATCACCAGTGTACCCTTGGGTTTACCGGTAGAACCGGAAGTATACATTACATAAGCCGGTGATGTGGGTGTGATATCAGTTACCACCGGGATGGCCGGCATGTTTCCGAGTGCCTCCCCGATGCTGTCAGTACAAAGTAATACAGCATCCGGTGCAATGTCCAGCAGCAAAGCCTTATAGGTACTGCTGGTAATGATGCGGTTACCGCCGGTGTCCTGCAACATAAAGCTGATACGCTCTTTCGGATATTCCGGATCTATCGGCACAAATACAGCACCGGCCTTTAATATGGCGAGGATGCTGACAATCAGTTCCGCAGAGCGATCGAGGCATACCGGTACAAACATGCCCGGGCGAACACCCAGGCTTTTGAGATACTGCGCCAGCCTGTTAGACTGGTCTTCCAGTGCGCTGTAGGTTAACTGCTGACTGCCAAAAGACAGGGCCATAGCGGCCGGTGTCTTTTGTACCTGTTCATCAAACAAATCAGTAATTGTTTTCTCAGCCGGATAAGCGACTGCAGTATCATTGAACCCATATACCAGGGTATGTCTTTCTGCTTCGCTTAAAATATTCAATGTACCGATATGCGAAGCCGGTGCTGCCACTACGGCTTTCAACAGTTCCAGGTAGTGGTCCACCATCCGCTGCATAGTGCCTTCGCTGAAAAGGTCTTCACAATATTCCAGGTCCACTTTAATACCTTCCGGTTTTTCTTCGAGTGACCAGAACTGGTCGAACAGGCTGGTAATATGTTTCACCGGTTCGCGGGCAATGGTGGCTTCTCCCAGCTTCAGATCCGGCATATGCGGTGCGTTCTGCAATACAAAGATCACCGGGAAAAGTGGGTTCTTACTGATATCCCGCTCTCCTCCCATCATCTCCACCACCTTTTCAAAAGGAGCTTCCTGATGGTCATAGGCATCGAGCAATGTATTTTTTACCTGGTCCAGGAATGTTACAAAGGTAGGGTTGCCACTGAGGTCACTTCTAAGTGCCACGGTATTAACAAAAAAGCCAATCAGCTTTTCGATATCAATCTGCATTCTTCCGGCGACAGCACCACCCACACAAACATCTTCCACGCCGCTGTAGCGGTATAACAGTACTTTAAAAGCCGCCAGCAGTGTCATATAGAGGGTCACGTCCTGCTGATGTGAAAGTGTTCTCAGCTGGGTAGTCAGTTCTTCGTCGATGTTAAAGGTGATCATGGCACCCCGGGTACTTTTTATCAGGGAGCGGTCACCATCTGTAGGCAGTTCCAGCAAGGTGGTGTCTGACAGCTTCTTTTTCCAATAGGCCAGTTTTTTATCCAGCAACGTGCCGCTGAGGTATTTACGTTGCCATAGTGCGTAATCAGCATATTGCACACCTAAAGGCTCTATCGTATCTGCGAGGCGGCCGGCATATATCCGGTACCATTTCACCATTTCATTAATCAGTATCGACAAAGACCAGCCGTCTGCGGCAATATGGTGAATCACCACCACCAGCATATGCTCTTCAGGTGCCAGGCGTACCAGATGTACACGGAAGGTATGGTCGTGTGCGAGGTCAAAAGGAATGTTGAACAGGGTGGTAATATAAGCATGCAGCTGTACTGTATCCTCCTTATAGCGGTCATCATCTGTAAGGCCCATATGCCAACTGTCTGGCTCCAGCACCTGCTGATAGGGGTTGCCATCTTCCTGCAATATCACTGTACGCAATACTTCATGACGATTCACAATGGTCTGGAAGGTGCGTTCAAGGGAAGCAGTGTCCAGTTTTCCGGTGATCCTGAAAGCACCGCGCATGTGGTATTGCACGCTTCCCTGCAGCTGATCGATAAACCACAAACGTTCCTGGCTAAACGACAATGGAATCTGCCCATTGTAGGTGCTGGCAACCGGTGTGATTTCATCTGTAAAAACCGGCTCAGTACCCTGCTGCTTCAGGTATTCTATGAGGTGGAATTTATATTGCTTTAATTTTTTCAGAAATGATTCATCTATCTCTCTGTCTTCCTGAATATCCAGTAAAAGATTATCATCTTCAAAAGATATAGTGACACCACTTTCATTAGCCTGCTGCAACAGGGCTGCAATATCACTAAAGTTTAAACTGGGCATTGTGCTAAGATTTAATTGAAAAATGCGAGATTAATTTTCATAGATAGTTGTACGACGAGGATCACAATACGATCCTCTTTTCTTTTCTGGAGGAGAGCTGCGCTGCCACATGTTTGGCCAGTGTAGCAATCGTTACCAGGTTAAACAGTTCCCTGACAGTGATGGTGAGGCCAAACTGCGACTGTAGCGCTGCGGCCAGGCGCATCATCAGCAGGGAATGCATTCCCAGCTCCGGTAGTTTATCGTGTATGCTTATCTGTTGTATTTCGAGTAAAGAGCAACAAATGGCGGCTACTTTTTCTTCTGTAGCATTCCGGGGGGCCACATATTCCTGTGGTTGCAGGGAGCGTCCATCCGGCGCGGGCAGTGCTTTTTTATCAATTTTTCCGTTGGCTGTCAGCGGAATATTTTCCAGCGGTATCAGCACTGCCGGCACCATATACTCCGGTAGTTTGCCCTGCAGGAAACCGAGTATGGCCTCTCTGTCAAATTCACCGCATGGCACTACATAACCTACCAGTTGTGTATTGTCGCCTTCTGTTTTGATGACCACCGCTTCGTTGACCGCCGGGCATTTCACCAGTACATGTTCTATTTCTCCCAGTTCAATACGGTATCCGCGGATTTTGATCTGGTCGTCCAGGCGGCCGAGGTATTCGATAGTGCCATCGGGCAGCCATCTGCCGAGATCTCCGGTGCGGTACATCCTTTCTTCGAATGTTGTTTCAAAAGGATTGACCACAAATTTCTCTGCTGTCAGCTCCGGTCGGTTGAGGTAACCACGGGACACACCAGGACCTGCCACACAGATTTCTCCGGGTGTTCCCATCGGCATCAGTTCCAGCGAAGGGCCTGTGATATAAATCCGCATGTTCTGTATAGGTTTACCCAAAGGCACATTGACCTGTTCGGGCGCCTCATACATAAAGTGGTGACAAATATCATCGGAAGCTTCCGTAGGGCCGTAAGCGTTAACCACCGGAATCCTCGCAAATGCAGGATGGGCAAACCATTGCTGTAAGGTATGCGCGCTCACCGCTTCACCCGTAACCAGTAAATATTCCAGATGACTAAGGGTAACCCCGTTGTTTTCTTTCAACAACGCGGCCAGATAGGAAGGCACCAGCTCCAGCACAGTGACCATATGACGGTCTACTGTCCGGATAAAGGCCGTGGGGTTGTAAATGAGATGGTCGGGATAAATAATGGTAGTGCCGCCGCAGGCTAAAGCGGCCAGCATCTGCCATACGGAAATATCAAAAGTATAGGGAGCAGTAAAGGCTACTATTGAATATTGATGGATACTGAGATCATTTATTTTGGCAAACAGGTGGTTCAGCATGCCTTTATGTTCTACCATCACCCCTTTGGGCCTGCCCGTAGATCCGGAGGTATAGATCATATAAGCCAGATCATCGGGTGCTGGCGTGCCGGCGACCGGATGTACCGGTTCGTTACTGAAAATATCCGGAATATTATCGAGCAGGATCACACTTACCGCCATATCGCGCGGGATATTTCTTTTGCCGTAACTGCTGCTGATCATAACATAAGCACCGGTATCTTCCAGCAGGTAGCGGATCCTTTCCTCCGGATATTCAGGATCTATTGGTACATAGGCTGCTCCGGCCTTCATGATGCCCAGGATGGCCACCAGCATATTCACCGAACGTTCTATACATACAGGCACCAGCTTATTGGCCTTCACTCCCCTGCGTTGCAGATAATGCGCCAGCTGGTTGGAACGTTCGTGCAGGGCACGATAGGTGAGTTTCATCCCTTCAAACATTACCGCTATGGCGTCAGGAGAACGTTCTGCCTGTTCTGCCAGCAGCGTAATCACTGAAGTATGTTCCGGCGGGTTGATGCGGAAGTTGTTGTTAAAGCCATATAACAGGGCTTTTTCAGCATCCGGCAAAATATCGATATCATCAATATTGGCCTCCAGGGAATCAGGGAACTGTTGCAATATGTGCAATAGCCGTTCCCGTAACAACGTAATTTCTGCAGCGTTAAAATATTGTAACTGATAATATATCCTCAGCTCTATGGGCTGTTCTTCATTGTAATCAAACCAGGCCACTTCCAGCGGGAAAGGCATAAATCCACTGGCCACCGTATAGTTGGTGGCTTCTATTTCCCCGCCGAAGTCCGGCTTACAATTCATGGTGGCATTATTCACGATCACCTCCAGCAGATAATCTTCTGCGGTGTTCACTTTCAGTTGCCTTACGAGATCGCCCAGCAGATAGTTCTGGTAACGGTAGTCTTCCCGCTGTGCAGCGGAGATCTGACGGATCAGGTCTATCAGTTTCGTTCCCGGTGTGTAGGTACCTTTAAAAGGAATAATACCGGTAAACATGCCGGCGATACTACGCAGTTGTTTATTTCTCCGTTTATGCAGCGGCATTCCGAAATGATAATCAGTACGGCCATATATCCTGGAAAAATAGATGATAAAAGCCGCGATGGTCAGCTGTTGCAGACCGGCTTTTGTTTTTTCCTGCAATGTTTCCAGCAATCGCTGGATATGTTGCGGCACCTCAATAATCTGGGCTTCGCTGCGTTGATCATGTCCAACGGCATTTTGTGATTTTTTTTGCAGCAGCGGCGCAGGTCTGGCAGGAATTTTATTTTTCCAGTAAATACCTTCTTTCTGATAATCTTCGTTATTATAGGCAGCAGCAGCCCTGATGGCTTCTTCTACATAAGAAGGAAAGTTAAAGGATGAAGGAGTACCCGTCACCAGTGATTTATACTTTGCAGCGATATACTGGAACAGGACAGAGATACCATACCCATCAGACACCAGGTGGTGGCATTTGAAAATATAGATATGGAGTGTATCTGTAACCCTGATCAGGTAATGCTGATAAGGAGGTTCTTCCTTATTGACAGCTATCGCTATATTGAACTGTTCACGCATCCATTCCAGCACGTTATCCAGGCCTTCTGCGCTGAAGTCAAGCTCCGACAGGTGTTCCCGGTAATCCTCTTCCAGATACGCATGGTCCACATGGCCGCTGAGATCAAACCGTAGCTTAAATGCATCAAACACACCCGGAATAGAAATGATAGCTTCCCTGAATTTTTCCTTGTCAAGATGACCTGTCAGTTTAATATAGCCACCATCGTTATTCTGCGGGCTGTCCGGATGAATCACCTGATCCATATAAACATCATGCTGCGAAGGGTGCAGCGGAACTATTTGCAGTGACATATTGTTATATTATGCTTGTTTAATTGGTACAGCACATGCGTGGTCCAGGTGCTGAAAATTGGATATGACCATTGATATCGGTGGGGTTAACAATGCTCCTGTTAGAATTGGGGGATCAGTCCGGCATCACCATGCCCACATTTCTTTTGCGTGCTTCCTGATAATAATGGCCACCAACGGCAATATCATACACGGCCATTCCCATGGGATTAAACATTACGATGCTGTCTCCCTTGTCCTGTAAAGCGTCTTTACAGACTACATCTGCGATAGACAACGTATCACTTTTCTCCAGTCCCATGATCTTGTGCATATTTTCGATGTCTGTATTTTGTCTGCACACTTCATCCCAATCGTCTACCACCATTACGTCCATGTGGCTCACCATCTCCACTTTATAATCGCGCAGCGAAACATTCAGTTGCAGCGAAGATTTTACCGGCGGGAGGTTTACATAGGGAGCTGATGATACGGTACAGGTGATGAAGATATCAGCCACGGTATAACAGTCCTGCCAGGAGTCGGCCACTACTATCTTGTTTTTCAGTGCAGGATCTACATCTGTCAGATCAACCCCGTTGATATCATACAATAAAATCCTGTTTGCACGATCGCCCAGAATAGCAGTGACCATTTTCAGATGCATTCTACCGATGGGACCAAAGCCGATAATACCCACGGTAAATTGCTGATCTTCCTTCCTGGAGGAGAGATATTTTTTAAGTATTACGCCGGAAACTGCGGCTGTACGGATGCCGCTGATAGTAGCTGTATTGATCACACACAACGGTATTCCTGAGTCATGTTCATTCAGGATGGTGACAGAGTGCGCTCTTAACTTTTTCTGATAGATATTATCGGGGAAACTGGCAATCCATTTGATACCTGCCAGTGGCGCCTGGCCGCCGATGTAGGCCGGCATGGCAATGATCCTGTTTTTGGGATCACCATAACGCAGATAGGGTTTTATCGGCTGTGAAAAATCATTCTGATGCAGTGCAGCCGTGGCACCACTGATAACATTTGTCAGTTCCTCCCAGTCAATTCCTATTTCACGGATATGATCAGCATTAAGATAGAGCATATTAATTTTTTAAATTTTAAAATTTTTTTATTGTGCGATAGATGCAGATTCCAATTTGTTGGCCAGTTGTGTTGCCCATTCCTTGTTGTAAATAGTATCAAGGTATGAATGGCCTTTGTCAGGAAATATCAGCAGTGAATTGGGTGTGGTTGTATAGGAAATATCCTTGAAATAGTTTTTAGCGGCCAGGTAAACAGCGCCGGAGGAAGCACCTGCAAAGATCACCTGCTCATTGAGCAATTCCAGACAGCCTTTGATGATATCTGTTTGTGAGAGGATCACCACATCATCGATCAGGGCGTTTTTAATAATAGGCGGAACCTGGCTGGCGCCGATGCCGGAGATATATCGTTTTACAGGTGGTGCGTTAAAAATCACGGAACCTTCTACATCTACTCCTACGATCTTAATGTCCGGTCTTTTTTCCTTGATACTTTTGGAGATGCCTGTGATAGCGCCACTGGAGCTAACCGCTACGAATATGTAGTCAATCGGCTTGGGGCATGCCAGGATCTCATTTGTTAAACCATAGTATCCTTTATAGTTGTTGGGATCACCGTACTGATCAGCGATAAATGAGTTGTTAATGGTGGCGTGCATCTTGTTGACGGTATCAATACGGGTAAGCAGATAACCACCGGTGTGGTCACGCTCCGTAATTTTCACCACCTTGTAAGCAAGGAGATTCAACAGGTTTTCGTATGCTGCATTGATATTGGGATCAATGACAGGAATAAATTTCAGGTCCAGCATTTTACAGATGGAAGCCACGGCGATGGCCAGGTTACCGGAGCTGGAAGCGATAATCGTGGTATCCTGGTTAATATGTCCGGCTTTGATGCCATTGTAGATAATGCTGTAACCCGCGCGGTCTTTTGAACTGCCGGAGAAATTGTTGTATTCAAGCTTAGCCCATAAGGGAGTATCTGTGTTCCGAAGAGAAATGAGGGGGGTATTACCTATAAAGGCAGACAGGTTTTCAAGCTGTTGTAGCATAAGTTATATTTTGAAGTAAAAACTGGGGGATACCTGCATCCGGGGTGTGGATGCAGGTATAACGAAATGGTTATCTGAATTTATTTCAGCGAAATCATAACAAGTGAAAACAAACAATCAGAAAAAGGCCGGCACTAATCCAACTCAGCAATCAGTACTTCCTTCCTTTCATATAATAGTTCTTTTTCTCCATAGAGGCGTTCGGCGATGATACCTCTGGCCTCACATTCCTTCACCAGTTTATTGGACTGTATGATGGGGTTGGATTCGTCGGTGTATTTGATACTGCTGATAAATTCGAGCCAGGGTTCCATACCCATGGCATATACGTAGGCCTCTTTAGGGTTGAAGATATTCACCAGCGCCATGCCTTTGGCACAGTCAGAACCGGCCAGCCTGCGGCTGCCATCCTGGTCGCGGGTGATCTTTTTGGTCAGCAGCGGTCCATACAGCCAGGTGAGCGGAGCACCATCACATTCCATACCCAGGAACATTACGTCCACATCACCAATTGCGCTATGGATATGTTTGTACAGGGCAGATTCCACAATCCTGGAATCGGCCAGGAACAACAGCTTAAAGCCACTGATCTCTACCAGGTAACAGGATTTGGTGAGGATATTGAGATCACTGTGTTCACCGGTAAAGGGCAGACCGGTGATAGTAGTGTCTACAAATTTAATGGTCTCCATTTCATCCACGGCTACCACATTGGTAAATCCGATATTATCAAACATCAGTTTCAGGTCCGGGTCTTCCAGTTTACCACTGTTGGTGCGGGGAACGATCAGGTTTTTGATTTTATGACGCAGCGGCAGTAATGTTTCAAACAGGATGTGGTCCTGGTGGTTGTGAGTGATCAGTACATAGTCGATCACATCTGGCAGGTCGGCATCAGAGAAATGTTCGATATCTGTTTCGTAGCCATAGTAGCTGATCAGCGGGTCTACCAGGATGCTTACATCTTTTGTTTCAACGAGTATGCAGGCATGTCCGAAGTAACGCATGCGGATTTTGTCGCCGGTATACTTTTTATAAGACGGTGGTGGTGTTTCTGTGAAGAGTGTTTCAAACAGTGGTTCCTGTTCAGGTGTGATGCCCAGGATCTGTTTGATTTCAGACAGTGGTCTTCCCGTTCTCTTCATGCGGCTTATTTCATCGATGCCGGGATGATCGAAGGGGATGTCGAGGTGCAGCACATCCGGTTCGTTGAGCCGTGGTGTGCTCAAGCAGAACGGACGGTGGTCGTTGTCGGTAATCCACAAGGCGATGCTCTGGGCACTTTTATTATAGAATTCGCTTCTGTACAGCAGCGATTCAAAGAAGCGGAAATCTGCGTTGTTGTTGCGATCGTAATACAGTTCCACGTAACCTTTCAGGATGTCCGGCACAAGACCATAAGCATTTTCCAGTCCGAAACCTTTACACTCTGCCAGCAGGATCTTGTCCAGTTCTTTCGCTGCGTTGGCAAATTCGATAACTCTTTTCTGGCGTTTCAGGATATCTTCTTTCAGGGCTTTTACCTCGTCTACCCTACCGCCGTTAAAGTCCATAAAGGGGCCTCCTTTCATCTTCGGATTTAGCACTGCTTCAGCATGAATAGCAGGATCGTCCAGATAAGAATCCATGATAGTCAGGTGGCGTGCAATGGTATTCATCGCTGCAGTGGCAGGCGATATCAGATGACTCCAGGCATACCACCGGTCATACAGCGGCTCCAGTACTACGTTAGGCTTGAGGTATACTTTTGTTTCGCTCATAATTGATATGATTTGTGATGAACAAGTAATTTCTTGGCGATGATTCCGACTATTTCGTACGGATATTTAAAGATGAAAAAGTGGTGACCAGGCATCCGTCTGAAGTCCACGGGCACGATGGTTTCCTTTTGCCAGAGCTGGATATCTTCCGGTTTCATCTCTTCCCTGGTGCCGGTAATAACGGTGATAGGTATATTTAAAGGAGAATTGGAAGCATGGGCATAGTTTTCCGAGACTTTAAAATCCGCTCTCAGAATCGGTTCTATAAAATCCAGTAATTCATCATTCTGAAGAATTTCATCCGGGCTTCCATTCAGGTTTCTGATTTCTTCGATGAATGATCTTTTATCGAGCAGATGTCTTTTTTTCTCTGTGCGCGACAGCGCCCCAGGGCCGGAAGTGCCGGTGATAAAGAGATGTAACGGAGGTGTTCTTCTTTTTTCAAGGATCTTCCGGGTGAGCAGGTAAGACATCAGCCCTCCCATACTATGGCCGTAGATGGCGTATGCAGACCTGTCGAGCTTATCGGCTATCTGCAGGTAAAGGTCATTCACGAGCTGGTTAACATCTTCTTTTAATGGTTCCCCCATACGTGTACCTCTGCCGGGGTACTCAAGCGGAATAATGTTTAAAAATGAAGGCAGGTGCTCTTCATACAACCGGTAAGAATACTTGCTCCCACCAGCAAAAGGCAGACAGAAAAGATTAATTTTCTCCATAGGATCAAATTTTCCACGCATGACAGCGTTTAGTTATAGACAAAATATTCCTGTTCCGGACCGCGTTCTCCGGTACCAGATTAATAAAAGTCCGCTTGCCTAAATCTTCCGCCATTTACGGAAGAATTTCCGCAAGTAATTCTTTGTTACGGGAAAGTACAGGCTGATAAATACCACGGGCAGAAGGGGGGCTCCATGCTGTGTTTAGGATGTGCCAGGGTTTTCCAATGTATGACCGAACAATTCAAAGGCTAAGCATTACAATGGCGAGGTAGCTTAAACTTATGCTGAAATTGAATCGAGATATTCACTAGATACCGCCACCAGAATATTCTTCTGCAACATATTGACTCTTACCAGGATTTTCTGTTGTCCCTTTATTTCTACCACCTCACAGATCAAACCACATAAAATCCCGTCTTTGATCATCAGTTGCTTTCCGGGTTGAAAGTAATCATCCGAGACCTCAATGTCCATATCACTTACCTGTTGTGTTACCAACCGGATACTGTGGATAACATCTTCTTTTACCTTGACCACCTCCTTTCCTGTTCTGACATAATAAAGTACGGCCTCCAGGCTGAGTACCTTATAGTAAGTTTCCAGATCCTCCAGATATATAAAGAGATAGGATGGAAACAAAGGTGAATCAATGTACTTTTTTCGATCCTTCCACACGCGAAGCATTCTGGCTGTCGGCAAAAAGTTAACAATGTCTAAAGCTGACAAAAAACCGGCAACTTTTTTTTCGTGTCGGGGCTTGGTATATACCACATACCAGCCAGTTATCTGAACGCTCATTTAGGGTATTTTCTAAAGGATACTTATTGTATAAAAAAAAGACATAGGCGATCCGTTAAGTCTATGTATCCATCCCCCCTGAAAAATGCATCCATTCTTCAGGAGCGAACAAAGCTGTCGCTATTGTGAATCCATATTCTTCACATCACTTGAAAAAAATAAAGTAGCTTATTGTTTAATGACTCATTTAAAGTTAACACATAGATCCAAATAGGTTGTTCAGAGAATTTTCCGGATAGTATTGGCTGTGCTCAACCCTTTGTTTTAGTCATTGAAAACATTAAAGGAAATTCGATTATTTGAGGGTCCGTTAACTACTTTTTTTATCGTTACATACAATAATTAACACTTCTATCGTCCTTATTAGCGATTCGAATTTAGCAAACATATTTTATTCAGCAAAAAAAATTATCAGGTCACGGTGAAGCCAGAACGAAAATAAAACCACCTCTACTGCTATGATAAATCAGCCGGAATCTGAATTCAGCAGCAGTAAACAGGAAGGACTGCATACCACACTGCATCGTAATCGCTGGCTGCCGTTAACAATCATTTAATACAAACAGCACACTTACAAACCTTTGACTATAAAAACCATTTTTTTCATTGTAGTAAAGCGATTTATCTTTAACTTTCCGCCCGTTGCTAAATCTTATGCATCCATACATTTGTGTCATAAGCCATGTAGAAACCGCATTGCCAACAACCGTGTTAAACCCTTTTGTATCATTCCAATATTTATCAATGACCACTCCCTCAACAACTGCTGCCGCCAACAAAAATACTGCAGCCAATCCGAAGCAGGCACTTCGTTTGTTTAAATACATGAAGCCCTACCGCATCTCTTTCGCTGCAGGCATGCTACTCCTGCTGATATCCAGTCTGGCCGGACTACTATTCCCCGACCTGCTGGGACGACTCGTCAATGCAGGCAAACAGCAGCCTGGATCAGAGCCCATCCATCTGATTGGCATTTATTTAATAGGAATCCTAATCATCCAATCTGCCAGCGCATTTTTCAGAACAATACTTTTTGTAAAGGTTTCAGAGAAATCACTGGCCTCCCTGCGACAGACCATCTACAATCATCTGATACAACTGCCGATGAATTTTTTCCTTCACCGGCGGGTGGGAGAGCTCAACAGCAGAATATCTGCAGACATCACACTGCTGCAGGAAACTTTCACCACTACCCTCGCAGAATTTATACGACAGCTGATCATCGTTGTTGGCGGCATCGCTTTCCTGATGCTGACCTCAGCACAACTCACGGTTTTTATGCTGGCCATCTTACCGGTGATGGTGATCATCGCAGTCATATTCGGACGCTTCATCCGGCACTTCTCTAAAAAGGTGCAGGATCAGGTAGCTGCTTCAGGTACCATTGTAGAAGAAACACTGCAAGGCATCTTCAGCGTAAAAGCCTTTGCCAATGAGTTTATGGAAATGGACCGTTACCGTGAAAAAACAGATGCAGCCGCCTCTATCGGTATCCAGAACGGAAAATACCGTGCAGCCCTCTCCTCTTTTGTGATACTGGGTATCTTCGGCGCCCTGGTGGCAGTCATCTGGAGAGGAGCTGTTATCGGCCTCGACAGCGGTCATCTGTTTTCATTTGTATTATACTCTCTTTTCATCGGCAGCTCCATCGGCGGCCTGGCAGACGTATATACCGCCCTGCAGAAAAGTTTCGGCGCCACAGAAAATCTGCTCGCCATCCTCGATGAACCCGCAGAGCCCCTGGCACCCGTAACCAGCATCGCCCCTGAACATGTCCTGCAGGGTAATATCCGTTTCAAAAACGTATCCTTCCGTTACCCCGGCCGGGAAGATGTGCCCGTACTCTCCGACATATCCTTCGATGCATGGGCCGATCAGAAAATAGCACTGATAGGACCCAGCGGTGCCGGCAAAAGCACCATCGTATCCTTACTGTTACGCATATACGATCCTACGAGCGGCCATATCTTCTTCGACAACGGAGAAAGTCATCAGTACCCATTATCAGCACTCCGCTCCCAGATCGCTACCGTACCACAGGACGTATTCCTCTTCGGCGGCACCATCGGCGAAAATATCGCCTATGGAAAACCCAATGCCACCGAAGAAGAAATCATCATGGCCGCCAAAAAAGCCAACGCCTGGGAATTTATCCAGCGGCTGCCACAAGGCCTCCAGACGATCGTAGGTGAACGCGGCCTTCAACTCTCCGGCGGACAACGCCAGCGCGTAGCCATCGCCAGAGCCGTTTTAAAAGAGCCCCGCATACTGATCCTCGACGAAGCTACTTCCGCTCTCGATGCCGAATCAGAAAGACTCGTACAGGATGCCCTCAACAAACTCATGGTAGGCCGTACCTCCATCGTCATCGCCCATCGCCTGTCTACCATCCGTCAGGCAGATAAAATCATCGTTATCGATAAAGGAACGATTGTAGAAGAAGGTACCCATGAAGAACTGATCAATAATCATTACGGGCTGTATAAAAACCTGTGTGAGATGCAGTTTATACAATAGGCGATAAACATATTTTACAATAGCAAAAGCCTGCAGATCATCCTGCAGGCTTTTTTATGCAAGCGCATTCACAACATCCGGACTATCCCTTTTCCAGCATGCGGACTACCCCACTGCGCCATTTTATCCCTATCTTCCCAGGGCTAAAGCCCTGGGCTATATTTGTTTGCATTTTTTTGACTTTTTTGACTTTTTTGACTTTTTTGACTTGTTAAAAGATAAACAGATGGTATTACTTGATAAAAATAACTATCATACATTGGTGGGATCTTTAAACGCGACTCCATTCAATACTTATTTTGCGCGCGCCGTTGTTGAACAAAAGATCGACGGGAAAGTGTATGTAGATAATACCGGAACCCCTCAGACATTTTATATCCTACACCCCTATGGGATGTCTTTATTGTTGGGGAAAAGCGATAATGAAGTGTTTAATCAACAATTCAGGGAGTATATTATCAATGCTGACAGCCCACGTGACAGGGATGAATGGATGCAGACATTTCCACATGACTGGAATCCGGTTCTGGGTGCATTATTCAGGGATGATCACCATAACCTTATCCCTGAAGTGGAACTGGACACCAGGGTTAATTTTAAATTCAACAAAGAGAAATACCTGGATTATAAAGCCGGTGAACAGGCAGATGTCAGGATACAAATTGCTCCTACCACAGAGACTGTTTTTGAGACCTTGCAGGGGGCTGTTATTCCGGCTAACTTCTGGAACAGTTCAGCTGAATTTGCGACTAACGGTGTAGGCTATAGTTTGTATTACGACAACAAGCTGGCATCCGTAGCTTTTGCAGCTTTCATTGAAAAAGGGGCGCTGGAACTGGGCATTGAAACCGTTGATCAATTCAGGGGAAAAGGGCTGGCACATAAAGTATGTTCCGCACTGATAGACTACTGCCTGGAAAAAGATCTTGAACCTATCTGGGCCTGCAAACTGAGTAATACCGGCTCCTTTAAACTGGCCCATAAACTGGGCTTTGAAGTTTCCAGAGAGTTGCCTTATTACAGGTTAAAATACGCCGCTAGATAAATTTGAGTTTTTCTTCTTCAATATCTATCTGGTGTAAAAATTTCCTGATAATGTCTTCATCAACATGCTCTGCTTCCTGGTTTTTATCCAGCAGCCACTGGCGCTGTTGATTTAAAATGTCCAGATATATATCCCTGCTTTCGGCAGGCAATGCGGGGTCTGTATCTTCCCGGGATTTTTCTTCCCACTTATCAGCCAGCTGTTGCAGGAAGATATGGTGGCCTCGCTGTTCGCTGTAATGTGTGTTAAGATGGTCAAGCGCACATTGGGCCAATCCTTTTCTGAGTATATATTCCGCGTCCTCCTCCGGCAGATAGTCATTAAAGGCGGGCAGCGGTATCTTTTTAATTAAATAGGGAAGTGTTAACCCCTGCAACAGCAAGGTGGTGAGTATCACAATAAAGGTAATAAAGAGGATAAGGTTTCTCTGTGGGAACGGCTCTCCATCCAATAATACAGGTATAGACAAAGCCGCGGCCAGCGATACCACGCCGCGCATACCTGTCCAGCCCAATAACAATGGTACTCGTAAGCCGGGATAGGTGGGATCCGCGACAGTAATAAAATTACGGGCAATCATAGTGACAATCACAGCACCGAAAGCAGCTATAACCCTCATGACAATCAGTACCACGGTTACTAATAAACCATAACCAACAGCAGCTGAAAAACTGATGCCCTCCTGTTTCAGCCCGGCTGTAATTTCCGGCAGGTCCAGCCCTATCAGCAAAAAGACAATACCATTCAATACAAATACAATACTCTCCCAAACATTCACCCCGCGCAAACGGGAGGTAGCCTTTAAAAAATGATGCCTCCGGTGAGACAGCAGCAATCCTCCGCTCACTACGGCCAGCACACCGGAACTATGCACTTCTTCAGCTGCCATATACATCACATAAGGCGTTATGAAAGTGAGTATAATGTCCATATTGGCATCGGTGGGCAACCGTTTGTGAATATTCATAAATATCCATCCTACTATCAAACCGATACCCACGCCTCCCAATAACATCCAACCAAAACTCAGCGCCGCCTCGTACCAGATAAACTGCCCGGTTGCTACCGCTATCATGGCAAAACGAAAAATAATCAATGCAGAAGCATCATTCAGCAAACTCTCCCCTTCCAGTATAGAAGACATACGTTTGGGTACTTTCACAAACCTCAAAATAGCACCCGCACTAACAGCATCTGGCGGAGATACAATACCACCCAACAGAAAACCCAATGCCAGCGAAAAGCCGGGGATATAGGTGTTGGCCACAAACGCCACCGACAAGGCTGTCAGGAAAACCACCACAAAGGCAAAGCTGCTGATGATACGCCGCCAGCGCCATAGTTCTTTCCAGGAAATAGCCCAGGCAGCTTCATACAACAACGGCGGTAAAAAGATGATGAATATTAATGAGGGGTTAATACGCATCACAGGGATGCCAGGTATAAAACTGATCAGCAATCCGGCCCCCACCAGCAGCACCGGATAGGCCACCTTTATTCTGTTGGCCAGCATTATCAGCAATATGATCACTAAAATCAGGGTTATGTAAAAAGGAAAGTGCTCGATCATTCTGGTTGAATTTATGTGCGTAGTGCGTGAAGGAAAACACGCGAAATAGGGTTGGGGTTTTCACCTTGATAAAATAATTGGGACCTACACTGGATTCCAAAGCAAAGCGTGAAGAACCTGTATCCCTTTACTATAAAGGAATACAGGCCATATTATATCCATTTTAACCGGACAACAATGCTTTAAAATCAGTCTAATCCTGAGTAAGACAAAATTCAACTCCGGTCCACCAGCTGGTTCATGGAGTCATTGTACCGTTCGCCGGTGTTGGGGAATTTCTTCAGCAGGTCTTCGAGGTTTTGCAGATCGGTAGGCGTTAGTTGTATGTCTACCGCGCCGGCGTTGTCCAGGAGGTATTTGCGCCTTTTGGTGCCGGGGATGGGGATGATGTTTTCTCCCTGTGCCAGCACCCAGGCCAGGGCCAGCTGGGCGGGTGTGCAGTTTTTGCCGGCGGCCAGTTCTGCGAAAGCGGCTGCGAGCCGCCTGTTGTTTTCGGCGTGTTCGCCCTGGTAACGGGGCAGTAATTTCCTGAAATCGTTATCTGCGAGCTTGCTGATGTCGAGGTCGTTGGTAACGAGGCCCCTGGCAAGCGGACTGAATGGCACAAACGAAATGCCCAGTTCCTTGCAGGTGGGCAGAATATCCTTTTCCACATCGCGGGTGAGCAGGGAGTATTCGCTTTGCAACGCACTGATGGGATGCACGGCATGCGCCTTGCGCAACGAATTGGCAGAGGCTTCCGACAGGCCCAGGTAGCGCACTTTCCCTTCTTTTACCAGCTCCGCCATAGCACCCACCATTTCTTCTACCGGTACATTCGGATCTATGCGGTGGGCATAGTATAAATCGATCACCTCTGTTTGCAGGCGTTTTAAGCTGGCTTCCACCGCCTTTCTCATATAAGTGGGAGAACCATTGAACTGCATCACGCCATCTGAAGGGTTGGCGGTAAACCCGAATTTGGTGGCAATGAAAATTTTATTGCGGTGGGGTTTCAGCACTTTCGCTACGAGCTCTTCATTTTTACCGGCTGCATATACATCTGCTGTGTCCCAGAAGTTGATACCAATTTCCAGCGCCTTTTCCAGGGTGGCGATGGATTCCACATCGTCGGGAACGCCATAGGCATGGCTCATACCCATACAGCCCAATCCAAGGGCCGACAACTGAACGTTTGTAGTTCCTAATGTTCTGTACTTCATAATATATTTTTTCCGTTTATTAATCCGATCCCGCAAAGGTAGCCGGGCAGCACCGTTGCAAATTGTAAAAACAACAGTATTAATTGTGCATTTCAAAGAAGATATTAAAGATACTTATTCTGCCTGATAGCAGTATCAATCGTAATTCTAAAGCCTGATATGACGGCCTGTTACCGCAACCGGCCTCTCTAACGGAGACGTATACACCGGTAAAGGAACTGGGATTTAACACCAACCCATAAATATTAAAAAACAAAACCATACAAAAACATATAATCCTCATCAACCTAAAAAATTTCTTCCCTCTCCTGTGATTTTTGCCTTTCGGCTGCGTATCATATATTGTAAGCATACAGCATGAGCACATCAAAAGAACAGGAAGCATTTATCCGGCTAATGGCGGGCACTCAGGGAATCATCCTTAAGATCTGCTATGCCTACTGCTACAATAAAGCTGACCGGGAAGACCTGGCGCAGGAAATTGTTCTTACGCTATGGAAGGGCTTTCCCAAATATGACCCGGCCTGTAAATTTTCCACCTGGATGTACCGGGTTGCCATCAACGTTGCCATCACGTACTACCGGAACCGGATTAAAAATAAGGGGACAATTCCGTTTGAAGAGCGTTATCTGGAAATTGAAGACACCCGTCCGGATACCATGGAAACGGAAGCCGCCACCAATAAGCTGCAAAAACATATTGCCCTGCTGCCGGACCTTGAAAGGGCCCTGGTCATCCTTTATTTTGAAAAGAAAAGTTACCGGGAGATCGCCGAAATCATGGGACTGACAGAAACGAACGTAGCCACCAAAATCAGCAGGATCAAGGAAAAGCTGAAAAAGAACATACTGAGTGACCCGGGCTGATATTAATAATATAACTGATTAAAAATACAGGATATGGAAGACATAAAATTAGAAAACCTCTGGAACGATTTCAACCGGAAAGTTGAAGAGGCCAGCATATTGAATATGCAGGCCTGGATGGTTAATCTGGAAACCTTCACGCACCTGCAGCAGTTTAAAGTAAAAACCATACTCAACTCAATAGCCCGGTTTAAAATATGGGCGGTATTGCTGGGCATCATTCTCGTATTACTGCTGGGTTTCCTCGTATACGCCGATCACCTGCGCAATCCGTTTTTCACCATTTCGATGGGCATGATCATGATCTTCACCATCATTGCCATTATCGTTTATCTGCGCCAGGTAATACAAATCCGCCGTATCGATTTGGGCAGCAGCGTCACCGATACGCTACAACGGCTCTCCGCCCTGCAGGCATCCACGATTCATATTTACAGGGTATCATTCCTGCAGATGCCATTTTATTGTACCTGGTTCTGGACACCGGCCTGGATACATGATAAAGCAGGCGCTTTCTGGTTGACAGCCTTTCCCGTCACCCTCGGCTTTACCCTCTTGTCCATCTGGCTCTTCCGGAATATCACGCCGCAGAATATGGAGAAAAAAT
The DNA here is from genome assembly GCF_018255755.1 of Chitinophaga sp. HK235. Taxonomy (NCBI): domain Bacteria; kingdom Pseudomonadati; phylum Bacteroidota; class Chitinophagia; order Chitinophagales; family Chitinophagaceae; genus Chitinophaga; species Chitinophaga sp. HK235. The sequence goes on from NZ_CP073766.1 coordinate 1,793,024, forward strand.
GGTTCCGCATCCTCTTTGGCAGCAAGGAATGGACCTACATTATCAAAGCCGCCCACGAGGTAGAAGAGATAGAGCGCTTTAAAAACAAATAAGCCACAACCCGCCCCCGAAGCTCTTTGAATGATGGAAGAAACCTGGCCGTAAAAGGAGTATGATGCGCCAAGCGCACTGACAATCAATATGTGAGAACAGAAAAATACACTTTCAATTTCAATAAATTCACTATCTTACTCCGTTAAAGCATTTCTTACACCTGCGTTGATTTTTTTACCGGATTGAAAAACCTTTAGCCGGATTATCCTGGCATGTTGTAATAAGAGAAAGGCCTTTAAACCTATAAACCCTTTGGTAGTAAAATGAAAAGTGATATTAACGCTGGCTTCCTATTGATAAAAACCATGCTATTGAAACCCATACTGGCCGGTACTACTGAAAATGCGGAAGATGTCGAAAAAAGATCCACTATCGTCTTAAATTTAATGGCAGTAGTGCTGATTATTTTGGTAGCGAGTGTGGGCGTTTATTTCTATTTTCTCAAACCATCTGCTCTTTTTCTGATTGGGGTGCCAATAGAAACGCTTTGTTTTCTGAGCGTAATTTTCCTCAACAGGTCCAAACAGTATTATAATGCCAATTTATTGATGCTGGTGACCAATGCCATTTTCATCGGATACTGGTCAACTGTGCTGGGGCCGGCTATTTCACTCGAACTGCTGCTGGCATTTATTACAGTGATCACCTTTTACCTCGCTTCTGCATTCATACTGTATAAAAAAAGTAAGATATTACTGCTTTGTATTGCCGGATGCCTGGGAGTTGGCGCCTATATGATCCTCAACTCCTACTACAATTTTGTAGCTCCGCTGGATTTGAACAGAAATATTACCATCATCATGCGCTGGTCTACCAGTATTGTACTGCTCATATTTATACTGGGACTGCTCATGAGCTATACCACACAAATTAACAGCCTGTTACACGAAGCCAGGCGCCTGAAAGCCATCAGCGACCGTAAAAGCGTCTTTCTTCAGGATACCTTCCACGAAGTCCGCACCCCTATCAATGCCGTATTCTCCATCGCCCAGCTGCTGAAACTGGATAAACAGCCTGCACAAAACGAAGACCTGTACAATAGTTTATACGATAGTTGTTACATCACCCGCAATATCATCAACAATGTACTGGAAATGTCCCGCATAGAATCCGGTAAATTCTATACGGTCAAAAAAGAAAACATTTCATTCGGAAACTGCCTGAAACGTTGTGTGGCCGCCAATGGCTATATCGCCTCCTCCCGGGGCATCCGGATCAACCATACCATTTCACCACTGCTTCACCATAATCCGATCTATAGTGATGAACTGATCCTGACGAAGATCTTAAACAATCTTTTGGGTAATGCTGTCAAGTTCTCCAAAGGAGAAAGCGAAATACAGGTGGATTGCACTGCAGAAAACAATGTCCTTATCATAAAAGTTACCAATGAAGGTGTGATAGACCCCAATATCACGGACAAGCTCTTTGACCGGTTTGTCACTGAAAACAAGAACGGCACCGGAACCGGTTTAGGGCTGGCCATTACCAAAAATCTGGCCCAGCACCTGGGAGGTCAGGTAGCCCTTATCCCTGATAGTGCAAGAGCAGGGCAAGTAACGATTGTGTGTGAGCTGCCCTATGAGCCCGCGATAGCCTGCAAACAAAATACGCCGGGCACCCAATTGCGCCGAAACACCTTTTATGGTGCCAGGGTACTGTTAGTGGAAGATGATCTTTTAGGCGCATCGCTTCTACAAAAATTCTTAAAGGGATTAGGCATAAACCCCGTTATCTGCACCAATGGAGCAACAGTCATTGATAAAATCAGGGCAGAAAAACCTCATGTGATCATTTCGGACCTGAGCATGGAAGGCTTCCATGGCGCAGCACTGGTGAAGTTTGTAAAAAGCGATCCTGAATTAAAAAGCATCCCCATTCTGATTATCAGCGGGGACGCCTTTTCTAAGGAGGAAATTTTAAAAACCGGCGCTGCCGGCTTTTTACTTAAACCCGTTCATTTCGATGATTTATATATGGCACTGGCTCCTCTCCTTCCCAATCATACGCTGTCATGAGGCATAACGGCCTGTGTCCATTACAGCCCAGTCATCGTAACCACGTACAATTCTACATAAGCCGGATAGGTAATCGTTCAGTTGCCGGTTGACAGTCTCACTCCAAAAAGGCAACCGGTCCCGGCATTGTTCAAATGTCCGGAGATACCGGGCATGCTCCTGCTCCACAAATGTATTAGCCTCCTGAAGGCTGATTCCCTTTTCCCGCCGGGCAATCAGGATCAGGTTAAATCCTTTCTCTTCCATATCGTCTTCCCGCGCAACGGAATGCTGGTCGTTGCTGAGGCAACCGCACATGTTCATACACAGCTCCATCTCTCTGACTACAGGGTGGTCGTATACTTCATCCGGAAGTGCTGAACTGTTGAAAATATCCACCAGTGGGAACATGATGTAAAAACCGGTATAGGGCCGCTCTTTATAGTACTTTTCAATATCGGGTTTCCTGCCGGACAGCTGCGTCTCAATTTCGAACTGGCATTCTTTGATATAGTCAATCATATGTTCGCAGAACCGTTTAAACAAAAAGGGTTTGTTCATAGCCTTTAAACGGCTGACAATATCCACCAGGGCCAGCTCCAGTTTCCCATCGCCATCGTATGGCTGGTTGTTTAATATTCCGATGAAGCCTTCCAGTTGCAGGCGCATATGATGGGCGGCTGTTTTATCTGTAGAGCCCCGGTCGGAAGTATCGTCGAGGGTAAACAGCCAGGTCAACAGCTGTCCTGCCAGCGTCACCTGATCGAGTGTAGCCTGCGGATACTCCCTTGCAGCCTGAAAGCCAAAGCGGGCTTTCGTATACCATGCCACCGGCTTAAAATCGGGGGCCAGCCTGAATTCCCGGGCCCAGATAAGTGTATTGTCCTGAACCTGATTGTAAAATGGGCTGATCTGGGAATCGCCTGGTATCGTTACGCAGGCCTGTGTAACATTTTCCATGAGTAGAGGAATTTAAAAATGAGGGATTTAGTAAGCATAAAAAAGGAAGCATCAGTAAGGTATAACGCAGAGGGATATACGAGCAATAATTGTTTGTGACCATCAAATTCTTTTGTATAGTGTATCCTCTAATCCGCCGGATTTTACATACTCACCTGACCGCCTCCGGAAAGACAATCTAAACATCAGAGACATAGGGATGACCGGTTTTGCCGCAAAAATGCGCATTTTATTTAATAAAAAAGCCTTCAAAGCGGGTAGCTTGAAGGCTTTTTTATTTTATGGGCCCATCCGGCCCTTTATAATAGTGGAACTTTAGCAGGGGTGATTCATAAGGACAGGTTTCCTAAAAAGTTTATTTTTCTGAGTGCTGCTGCAACCAGTTTAATCTCCGCAGGTCTGGCAGGTGCTGAACGGTGAATTTTTCAAATTTCGCCTGGAATCCTTTACCATCAGGAGAAGCAGCCATCAGCCCTACCATTACCGGACGATTATCTTTGAGCGGAGCATTCCGTGTCATAACATAATTTTTGTCGTCATAGGAATAATAGATCTCAACCGCATCCAGTCTTCTGATGGCCTTAATCCAGATGAACGGAGGTGTTTTATCCAGCGGTAATACGCTCCAGTCGCTGGTTTGGTGCGTAACCACTGTGCTCACATTAAATTTACCATCATAAAACTCCACGCCGGTTTTGATGTAATTTTCGTGGTCAATTCTGATCATTAAGCCCATCTGGTCGAATCTTGCTTTATAATCTCCTGTCAGCTTGACTTTCACCTCAAATTCACCACCATAGGTAGCATAATAAAACGGGGCATCATCTACCGTGAAACCATAATGCGATATGCGCCAGTAATCCGTTTGGGGTGTAACAAACATGGATAAAGCATTCTCTTTTATTTCCCATTTCGCGGGTTCATTAAACCACTGCATTTTCTCCAGACTCTGGGCAGAAAGTGATTGCAGCACAGACATCATCAATACACTTAAAATAATCTTCTTCATATCAAAATAGCATTTAACTTTTACGCAGTATTGTTGGTCTTTCAGAGAATAACCATATAAAACCAATACCTTTGCAAAGGTAAATCCCTAATAATGAATGCACAATGGTTAAAAATAACCATATCAATACATTATGAATATTCTACATGCACTTAATAACAATTTACTCCGGCAAACATTTGGCAACAGCAATGCGTCCGTAAAACTTTCCAATTTCCAGCTGATTGCGCAGCTATATGCACAGGTAGAAAATTCCATCAGTGTTTTAAGTGATCTGAAAGCCAACAAAAGTTATATCTACACCGGCGGAGCAGCATCAGCGCTGGGTATTGTTCATAAAGAAGATTCCAGGGAGATAACATCGATTTGGGAAGAGGATATTCTGAAGAAAATACGGGAAACAGACCTGCTCGGGAAATACGCGCTGGAGCTGCGTTTCTTCCATTTATTAAAAAGTCTTCCTGTTGCTGAAAGATCAGACTATCAGGTGATCAGCACACTGCACATGCAGGACAAACATAAAAAATATGTTCCTGTTCAGCATCGGATGTTTTATATACAAAGCACGGAAGATGGTAGTATCTGGCTGGCGCTATGCCTCTACAATCTTTCTCCCGACCCCCATCATACCGGCACTTACCAGGGTTCTATTATCAATACGCGAACAGGTAAAGTAATAAGTCCTGATGAATACCGGTTGAATAATATCCTCACAGAACGGGAAAAAGATGTACTGTTACTCATCAAAAATGGGAAAAGAAGTAAGGACATAGCTGCATCACTTTCTATCAGTGTGAATACTGTACATCGTCACCGGCAGAACATTCTCGAAAAACTGCATGTCACTAATTCAATGGAAGCCTGCAGGATGGCAGAATCGATAAAGCTGATTTAACCCTCACAATCACATCGAATAAAACGCTTTACCAGCAACATTAAAACGAGATTAAAACAAACTTAAATTCCGCTTAAATTAAACAGCAACATAGTTCGGACTACTGCTATTCCACTACTGGAAAAAATGAGTGCACGTTTTTAAAATATTTTTTTCAATTAACAGAAAGCTGTAATATTGGCAAGCAGTCACAATATAATTCCAAACGTCGAGCCATAATCTCTTAGCAAATCTGAATAACCCACATAAAAATTTAGAGCACTGGAAAGCCCTTTCTATTCATTAACCCGGCCTCAGAGGATACATATACGGCAATCATAAGGATGGCCTTATTTGTTGGCGAGTAACCCAAGCTTTCCTTTTTTATTTTACGTATAAACTTCAACGTTAGCTATCAAAATAGCTATAGTATAACGTATTTTTTCATGCAGGCACTATAACAATCTGAAAATCTAACATCCAAAATCGCAACCAATGAAAAATCAAGCACTTCTGTTTCTGATCTGTCTCGTGACAGCATCGTTCATTACTTCATGCCGGAAAGACAACAAACAAGACAACAACGAAAAAGCCGCCATCTCCAATGATGTACTGGCACAGATCAAGGCTAAAGGATTCAGTACGCAGCACGTACACCCCGTAAATGGAGGTTATTTGGTAGAAGGAGATATCTTCCTTAGCACCAGTGATCTCAGCAAAAAAGCAACCCATAATAAAGTAAGAGTTGCCAAATCCGAACAGTATTCTACCAACAACCTGGTAAGTGCACTTCCCCGTACAATCACCGTAAGGGTGGTTAGTCTCGGAAGCGCCTTTGTACAGGGCACAGACCTGGCTATCCAGCGTTACAACGCATTAAACCTTCGTATCAAATTCCGCCGTATTACCAGCGGCACTGCAGACATTACCATCCAGGGCTTCAATGAAGGGCCCAGCGGCGGTTATATCACCCTGGGATCATCCGGTTTCCCTACAGATTTCGGAGACCCTTTCAATCTGATACAGATGAACACCAATCCTTACGCATATGGCAGCAACCCCAATGTTCAGTATGTAGGTTCTGTTCTTCAGCATGAAATAGGCCACTGCATTGGTATGCGCCATACCGACTATATGGACCGTTCTTATAGCTGCGGTGGTGATCCGGTAGACGAAGGTGATGGTGGCGTAGGCGCTGTGTATATCCCAGGCACACCCAGCGATCCTGATGCAGACTCCTGGATGCTGTCCTGCTCCAATGGTGGCAACCGTACCTTTAATTACAATGACATCATTGCATTAAACTACCTCTATCAATAAACTCCGCAGGCATGCATGAAAAAAAAGAAAGGTTACACCGCCTTATTGGGCCGGTGTAACCTTTTGCATGGATGATCTCTTTGTGGTGTACAGATAGTAAGGCCCTACCGTCAGGCAGATCAGCACAGCTGTCAGATGAGGATACAGATGACTGCTCTGGTGATGGGCATCATTTAATACAATCAGAAAATCAGTGATGGGGATAATACCCATACATAACATCAACCAACCCAGACTTCTGAATTCCTTGTTCAGCAATAGTGCCAGGATAAGTATGCCGGTTGCCATATCACGGATACCTTTGATATAACAAAAAGCAAAGTTGCTACTGAGTCCTGTCTGAATGCCGAAGCCGGCCTCTGCACGAAGCGGTGTAAGGAAGAAACGTACTCCGATAAAGATCAGCAGTAATCCTGTGGCCAAGGAGGCGATGTAGGCGGTTTTTTGTGACATTGTTTTCATGGCTTTATGTGTTTTTATCTGATGACAACACAAAGCTAAAAAGCCGCTGGCGCCTGTTCATTCACCCAGGTTAATAAATTTATCTGGCTAGTCTTTTTCTGATCCGGCTGAGCGATGGCGGTTTTACGCCCACATAGGAAGATATATAGTATTGAGGCAGCCTTGGCACCAGGTCTGCATAGCTATCCAGGAACTGCAGATAACGTTGTTCCGGTTGTTCGCTGTACATAGAACGGACCTTGTGGATGGCCAATACATACAGGTATTCACAGATCAGGCGGCCAAACTTCTGCCCTTCTGCTACATGTGTATATAACTGTTGAAGATCATCATAGGATATACAAAGAATGGTGCATGGCTCAATACACTGAATGCTACTGGACGATGGGGAGTGGTCCAGAAAACTGGCGTAATTACAGGTATATTCCAATTCCTTATTGAAGTCCACTGTCAGGTCTTCCCCATCTTCCTTCGTCACAAAATATCTTACCAACCCTTTCTCAATAAATCCTACTTCGCGACATACCTGTCCTTCCCGCAGGAAAAAATCACCTTTGTTATAGTTACGGGGAATGAATCTTGCAGAAATCCATTCTTTTTCCTCTTCTGACAGTCGTATAAAATAGGATATGTTGTCAATCAGTTGTTGGTTCATTTGCAGTGTTTAAAAGAGTTTCGCGGGATAAACGGTATTCCGGAACCAATATCCCGGCAGCTAAAATAAGATAAATCAGCATTGACTAAAAATGTCGTTTTCATACTATCTGAAAATGCGCCTGTCAGCTAATTTTGTAAAAGCATATAAAATAATTGTCTGACTGTAGCATTTTTGAAATCCACCGTTTTGGTAGTGATTGTCTGTCGATTCCACCATGCCTTATTTTATTGTTTCACCCACTAAACCCAGTTTTCCATGAGAATCAGTTTTATTACACGCACCTGTGCGCTACTGATGTTTGTTTTCCTGTCCTGCAAGAAGGATGCAGCTATCAAAGAAAATGAACCAGCAGAAAAAGACAACGCTGTCAAAGTCGTAGATGGCGTACTGCACTTTTCCGACTATCAGGTCTATGTACAGACCATGTTATCCATTAATTCGATGTCAGCAGAGCAAAGGACTGCCTGGGAAAAACAGGTAGGATTCACGTCTCTGAGATCGGTGTACGACAAGTTCAACAAAGAACTGGACCAAATGGAAGCCATCCGCGACAAAGACGGCTTCTTTGCAGTGAAGAAAAAATATGAAAACGTTGCAGTATGGAACAATACCGGCACCTCTTATGAGATTAACTGCAGAGGTATTCTTGAAGCTGGTATCGTAAATGCAGATGGTATGGTACAGGTAGGTGATCAGCAGATGCACTACAGCCGTAATATGATCACAGCATCTTCCACAAATGCCCAGGCTGGCAGCAACGCCAGAAAAGATAAAGACCTGGTTATATGGACACGGCAAAACAATCAGCCTCTTTCGGCAGGAATGAGAACTGATCAGCAATCCGCCTATATTGCCTATGGTCAGAATCCCGCAGCCAATCAGCTTTATATGGGAGAAGGCGGTATAAAAAGCGCTCCTCCGATAGAACCTGGTGTGGAAGCAGAAGGATATGCTCAGGTAAAGATCTATAACCTTTTATGGAATGGACAAAACAGAGGTTTTTGTACCCTACGCTACTTTGCTTACCACAGAAACTGGCTCGGTATTATGCGGCAGGTACAAACGATCAGCAGCGGATTCCGGGCGCCAGAGCACTATATTACACTTAGCAATGAAGGAGACAGAGTATTTTATAGTGGCGGTACATTCAATAATCCTGACGCATGGCATAAAGGCCCGAACTGGAACGAGGGATTCTCCGATGAACATGAAGTGGTATTTATTGCATCGGCCGAGCTGAAAAATAACCCAGCCACCATAAGTTTTATTCCTCCCTACCTGAATAATCAGCTTGCCAACGCAGACATTTCGGTAACAGAAAACGGCACTGCCAACAATTACTGGAAACGATATGTACCATTTGGATATCTCGGAATACCGCTCCGTGTTAAGATCCACAGTATAGGCACCCCCCCAAATGCCAAAACACATACTTTTATAATTGAGTTTAACTAGTAATAGTACAGCATAACAGAAAGCCTTCAGATCTTTCCGGATTTGAAGGCTTTCTGCTTTTCATAACACTGAGGAATAAAAAAACATTTTGTTTAAATTTAACCTATGGAAAAAATCACTCCAAGGGATATACGTTATGCTGATCTTGTAGAAAAAAGATTCAACAAGCGCTTTACCGGAAAGCCGGAATATATCTATCTGCCCACCACTGTGCAGGAAGTAGTGGAAGCATTACAGGAAGCGGTGGACAACAAGCGGCGGCCGGTGGTCCGTAGCGGCGGGCATTGTCTGGAAGGATTTGTAGCTGACCCTGCCGCTCAGGTACTTATTGATATGTCGCTGATGACCGATATTTACTATGATGCGGAAAAAGCTGCTTTTGCTGTAGACGCAGGCGCTACCGTGGGTGAGATGTACCGCAGGCTGTTCCTGGGCTGGGGTGTTGTCCTACCTGCCGGTGAATATCCTGGCATCGGTATGGGCGGGCATGTACTGGGCGGGGCTTTCGGGTTCCTTTGCCGGGAATATGGACTGGCTGCCGACTATCTGTATGCTGTAGAACTGGTAACTGTCGATGCTTCAGGAAAAGCACACCGTGTTATTGCTACGCGGGAAACCACAGACCCTCATCGTGAACTATGGTGGGCACATACCGGCGGCGGCGGTGGCAACTTTGGCATCGTAACCCGCTACTGGCTGCGTTCTCCGGATGCCACCGGATCTGATCCTTTTTCTGCACTGCCCAAAGCACCGGCATCCATCACCACCTTCCGGGTGGGCTGGGACTGGAAGACCATTGATGAAGCAGCGTTTTCACGCCTCGCAAAAAATTTCGGGACCTGGTGTCAGCAGCACAGTGCCCCTGATTCTCCCTACAACCAGCTATTCAGCATACTCTTTCTGAATCACCGTAACATAGGCAGACTGGAGATAAAAGGAATTGCCACAGGCCCCAATGCCACCCGGCTCATAGAAGATCATCTGGCCGCCATCGCGGCCCCTGTTGGCCAGCCATATACACAGCAGATAGAGGAAAGCCCCTGGCTGCATTTTGCACTCAATCCATTTCCCGAATTATTTCAGCCGGGCTTTGATAATGTACAGGCAAAAGTAAAAGATGCTTTCTTCCGCAAACCCCTCACCGACAGCCAGATTGCGACCTCCTATCAGTATCTCACGGCGGAAGCAGGTATAGGCGGAGCACTGGGCATGGCCACTTACGGAGGTAAAGTGAACACCATAGCACCGGATGCCACCGCGTCGGCACAACGCGACGCTATCATGGACGTTGCCTGTAATACAGGCTGGATCAGCCCCGAAGGCGCATCCCCCAGCATGTCCTGGGTCCGCAATTTTTATAAAGACCTCTTTCCCGGCTCTGGTGGCGTACCTGTGCCCAACGAACAAACTGATGGTAGCATGATCAACCATCCGGATACAGACCTCGCCGATCCCGAATGGAACCAGTCTGGCATACCATGGCATACCCTCTACTACAAGGAAAATTATCCGCGGCTGCAGCAGGTGAAAGCTAAATGGGACCCGCTCAACATATTCCATCATGCCCTGTCCATACAGGTTGATGATAAATTGTAAGAAGAATACGAGAGATATGAACAGGAATGCTGAATATGAGAAAATGCCCAAAAGCCTGAAAGGCCTTAACCTGTCTGAGAAAGATCTGAACAACCTCAACAAATTAAAGTGGGTAGTAACCGAAAAAATTCATGGCGCGAACTTCAGCTTTGTATATGAAGACCGCAAATTGTTATTTGCTAAACGAAAAGATTACCTTTCCTGGAACGATGATTTTTTCGGGTTTCAGGCGGTGGCAGCTGAAATAGAAGACAGGATGATCAGCCTGTTTGAACAATTAAAACAAGACATCCCCGCACACCGGTATATTATATATGGCGAATTATTCGGTGGGAAGTACCCTCATCCGGAAGTAGCGCCAGCCCCGCATGTCCAGGCCATTCAAACGGGTGTCTACTATAGCCCTTCCATCCGTTTCTGCGCTTTCGATATAGCCATCGAAACAGCCGGAGAGGATTCGAAGCAGTATCTCGACTATGATATGGCAGTAGCCTATTTCGAACGGTTCGGCATCTTTTACGCAAAAATATTATGCTGTGGTAAATGGAATGAGGCCTTAAACTTTGACCTCAGAATCGACTCCCGGATACCAGGCCAGCTACAGCTGCCCGAACTCACGCCCAATCTCATAGAAGGCGTGGTCATCAAGCCCTTAAGCCATTCCGGGCTAACGGGCCTGGCTATACGCCCAATCATCAAATTAAAGAATCCGGAGTTTGATGAAGAAAAGAAATTCCATGAGGCAGAGAAATGGTCCTTTATTCCCAACATCAGCTCCCGGTCGGAAGAACTTTCCTTCCTGGTGGATGAAATGAGCCACTATATTACTGAGAACCGGCTTAACAGCGCCTTGTCGAAGATCGGGCAGCTTGACATCCACAACGAAAAGCGGTTAACGGAGATAAAGAAGGAATTTCAGGAAGATATACTTGTTGATTTCAACGATGACCATGACGATATTCTTTCTTATCTGGATGAGTCTAAAATCCGGTGGCTACGGGATCGCATGGAAGTCCGTATCGCTGAATTTATAGCCCGCTTGAACTCTTAGTTCAGGGGAATACGCACCTCCACTGTTTTACCTGCATCCACTTTGATGTGAGACCATTTCAGAAATGCCGTATATGCCAGCGGAACGGAAGCCTGCCGGTTCGTTTCGGCCATCAGTGAAACAGAGGCGTCGTAGGGTGTTTGATTGGTTACGGCCAGCGTTATAGAAGATTTATCTTTTGAAATGATACGGGCAGTAACATGATCAAAGACATATACTTCTCTTTTGTCTGTATTGACATAAATACCAGGAATTTCCAGCGCCATCAGCATACCTGCCGTTTCTGTCCAGGAATTGCGTGTATTGATAAAATTGCCCACGCTCTCCTTCCCTTCTGCATCGCTGGGCTGTATACGCTCCATAGATGATCCGATGAGGTTATGGGTGGTCAGATGCCCGGGCATGTTCACCGCTTCGGCATGTGCATGTTGAATATCCCGCAGGAGATCAGCATACCGCCTGTTGCCGGTGGCACGGAACAGTTTGAACAGTGCATCGCCGGAAGAAGTACAGATACCCGGCGCGGCGTGTTTGTTCTGGATACTGGCCCATACAGCACCAGCCATATGGCATTGCAGCTGGTCAATAGCGCTGCCGGATGGAAAAACAGGGTCATAGGAAAGCACCCACGTAGCGCAAAGCGCAGCCTGGGTTTCAGCCATCATCAACCAGCGTTGCTGTCCTGAATAATGATACATGGCCATCAGTGACTCCAGAAACCCGAATGCCGATTCTGAATTGGCATCCTGTGAAATGTCCCCACAGTCACCGCCTGTGAGCCCCTGTCTTTCAACATCGCGGAGGTAATAAAAGGCGGACGCATCTTGTGCGATCTTCGTCCATTCTCTGACATGAAAGTAACGGGATGCCATCATCAGGCCTGCCGGCACAATGGCTCCCGCCGTGGAATTAAATACAGCTATCTCCCCTGTTTCGGGAGCAATATATTGTCCGAATTCACCATGCTTTTTCCAGGTAGCGGCAAAAGCCGTAGCCAGGCGTCTGGCCGCCTGCTCCCACTCCGGCCGTATGCTGGCCGCGTATCCCTGCGCTTTCAGCAACAAGAGATGTTTCATCAGCCAAAACAATACATCCCCGTTCTTCCTCACCATAGCCTGCGCCGCTGGAAAGGAAGGATGCATTTTTTCAGAACCCAGCTGTCCGCCGGCTGTAATGGCACCATAGAAATAACCGCTCTTTCCCTGCATAGCGTTTACTACGAAATCAAGTTCCGCAGCAACACGTTGCCGTTCCAGTGTATCGTTCAACGCCAGCATCGGATAGGTGTTGATCATACCGCTTACCCATCCCAGCTGGAAGTCCTGATTGTTCTCCGGCTTATAATAAGCGCCTGCCTTCACTTGTATGAAGTTATTTCTGCAGATGTCTGAAGCGCATTGCAACAGTTTACTCATAGGCAGTATGTTGCGGGGCTGGCCGGGGGCGCCCGGTTCCCCGCGCACCTGCATGAAACGACTTAACACAGCAGGAATACCATCTGCTTCAAATACATATATCCTGAAATGCAGTGTTACTTCATCACCGGCTTTCCAGTCGGGCGCATGGTCACCGCTGGGATGGAAGTCCCCGAAACCTGCTGCCAGTTTTCGTACTACCGGCGCTGTTATACCCATCGTACAGCTGTCCCTGCCGCTATTCTCTTCAATGATAAGACCACTGTTCCCTAAGCGCGTCTGCTGGGTGGTAAGCAGGATAAAGCCTTTCTTTTCGGAAGGCGAGAAAAAGCAGATAGCCGGCGTGGCGGCATTGCCTGTCTGTAATGAAATGAGCGAAGGCGCATTCATTTCTGTTGACAGGCGGGGATTGTTGGATATGGTGAGTGGTGTCTTCGGGTTGTAATACATATCCTCCGGATAGGAAGGATTGTAGCCGTTTCCGATCGCATGGTAACGGTTACCGTTGTACACGGAAGCGGGCACCATCACATAATTATGGGTGCTCCATTTACCGAACTCCAGCGATACGGCGATGGCACTTTGTGCAGCAGTGCCCTGTTCCAGCCTGCATACGGCCTGCACGTCTGTGGCGCCAGGTATGGCCGTGGCAGTTGTTTTCAGCCGCCAGCTGCCATCAACTGTCTGCGCCACATTATTGCGAAATGATTGCTCTGATACCAGGGTAGTACCGTTGAACTGCCGGATACTGAAGTGCAGCGTACCATGCAGCTTTTTAAGCAAGCTGTCCGCCGGAGCCTGTGCAAGCGCCGTCAGACCACAACACAGTAAACATAGTGGCAACAGATACCATCTTCTCATTGTTCTTATCAATTTTTTTTCGTTTATACCCTGGCAGGTCATCGTCACACCGGATAGTACCGGAGAGCCATATCGTGGAATTTATAATATGCTATTATCAGTATTTTACCATACCGGTGTAAAATTCGTATTCATGCGATAGGCATACAAGCCCTTAATTGACCAATATCGGTGCTTTTTTTGCCGCATAGCAAGAGAACAACAGGATGATAAACAAATGCTAAATGTTGCTAAATATTTATACTTTTAGTACCGAAAGATGCCAATTTAATATGCAGTATGTTTATGAAAACTTCACCTTTCCGGCAGACCAATCGTTTACCATCAGGACGGAATGCCTGGAAATAAGGAAGTATACCGCGTTAAAATCACATGTGAACTTTGAGATCGCGCTGCTAGAGAACTGTAGCGGCAAACGTTTTATTGGTGACCACATCCATGATTTTGAGGGTACGGAACTGGTATTGCTGGGAAGTTACCTCCCGCATTGCTGGCAATATTACGGGCTGGTAGATCCCCTGCAACCGCCTACTGCAACAATCGTACATTTTTTTCCCGATTTTCTCGGCAAACAACTACTGGAAAAACCAGAGGCCAGGCAGCTCAACACTCTCTTTGAAAAAGCCGCGAAAGGCGTATTGTTCAAAGGTCCTACCATTACTGCCGCCCGCAACATTATGCAACAGATGTTGTTTAAAACAGGACTCAGCAGAGCAGTACTGATGCTGCAGCTGCTGGACATACTATCGTTATCCTCACATGCAGAAGTACTCTCCTCTCCCTACTTCAATGTGGTGGAGAATTCAGGAGAAGCCAATAAGATCAACAAGGTATTTGATTATATCTTCAGGAATTTTACAGAAGAGATCGTATTACAGGAGGTGGCTGAACTGATTCCCATGTCTCCCGCAGCATTCTGTCGTTTTTTCAAACGTAAAACCAACCGCACGCTGATAGATTTTGTGAAGGAATTAAGAATAGGCCATGCCGCCAAACTATTGCTGCAAGGGCACCATAACGTAGCGGAAGCCTGTTATCAGAGCGGCTATAACAATATCTCCAACTTCAACAAACATTTCAAGGATATCAAAGGTGTATCCCCCCGTGATTTTATAAAACGGTACAACGGGGAGGAAGCTATTATTCATTCCTGAATTCATAAAATGGGGTAGCTTCCACCCAGGTTTCGCCCTGGGCCGTGCCCGCTACGCCCAACTGGTATCCTGCCATCAGGCGATTCCATTCTGCACAGCGCGGGCTGTATGACTCCGCCACCTTTCCCATCTGCTGCAGGTCAGCCCCTGCAGGTGTTACAATCTTCATCACCAGCAGGTGCTGGTATCTGTACAACGTGATTTTTCTATAACCCGCCTTTCTGAAACCAGCTTCTACTTCAGGCCATATCTTCCGGTGATAGTCGAGGTATTCCTGCAGCTTTTGCTCACCGGGAACAATATTCACCACAAAAACCTTTTCCTCCGTTTTTTCTTTTGTACCACAGGCAGCCAGACATGCAACCATTAGCAGCAGGAGTATCTGTATCTTTTTCATATTTATTTCAGTATCAGATAAATGATCAACATTACGGCAGCCAGTATACCCCAGCCCATCCACACTTTCGGAGAAAGCGCCTCCACCTGCCCTTCCGCTGCCTGCGGTGCCCCGGCCGCTTCACCGGATGGAGCAGTCAGCAAGGTAACTACCACCATCAATACCGACAGGCCTGCAAACAAATATACCGACAGCAACAGGAAATGCGGCCAGAAACGTTTATATGGGAAGTTCAGCAGATAACACATACCTGTAATGAGGCAGATGCTTCCTCCTCCGTAGAGCACCGTGTTTACAGCAGCTCTGTTCGTTCTCTTCCAGCAAACGGATGCCAGGAACACCACTGATAATGGCGGCGCCAGAATAGATACCATGCCTTGCGTGATCTCAAACAATCCCTTCCCGGAATGCTGAAATATAGACGCCATGCCTATCGCCAACAGAGAAGCCAGCACAGTGACCCATCTTCCGGCGAGCCGCCGGCCCTTATCATTCATCTCCCTGAACTGTGCAATCACATCCAGCGTAAAAACCGTACTGAAAGAATTCAGTCCCGACGCTACCGTGTCTATCAATGCCGCGATCAGCGCGGCAATACACAGCCCCCGGAAGCCTTCAGGCATCAGTTGTTTCACCAGTGTGATATAGGCGTTGTCGGCAGTTGTAACATCACTGAACAAAATAAAGCAGATAATACCGGGCAGCAGAAAGATAGCCGGTGTTATGATCTTGAGCGCCGCAATAAAAAGTGCACCGTATTGCCCTTCACGGAGATCCTTCGCGCCCAGCAGCTTCTGTACAATTGTTTGATCGGCGCACCAGTAGTAAATAGCCACCACCGGATATCCCGCCAGTACGGCCAGCCATGAGTATTCAGGATCTGAGCTGCCATGCAGCAGTTTCCAGAAATCAGGAGGAAGATGCCGGGAAACGTCCCCGCTCTTTATCACCCTGTTGAAGGCCAGTATTGTCAGGATAAGGGAAGAAACAATAATGATGACCGACTGAAAGATACCTGTGCGTACCACCGCCTTGAAACCGCCTACTGCGGTGTAGCTGGTGGCAATCAGCGCAATCAGTGCCACTGCATATATCTGCGGGCATCCCAGTACCTGTGCAATCACCAGCCCTCCCACATATAATGCGCTGCCCAGCCATACCACCAGTATAGACACCAGGCTGTAGATCACGAGAAAATTATAGGCATTTTTTCCGAAACGGAGCAACAGGTATTGCGGGATAGTGCAGATGCCTGCCGAGAGATAACGGGGCAAAAAGAACATGGCGAGCAGCAGCAGGAATACCCAGGCCAGCCATTCGAAATTGGCCCCCACCACCCCATGTGAAAACCCAAGGCTTGACATGCCTATCAGCATCATCGGACCTGCATTGGCACTGAACATGGAAAATCCCGTCTGCCACCAGCTGAGCGAACGTCCACCCAGGAATATGTCCTGCCCAAGGGTCCTGCTCAGATAAAAACCCAGCATCAAAAGTGAGATGATATAAATCACCAGCACGGTATAATCTAAACCAGTAAGAAACATAAAAGACCATTGTGACACAATCGGTGAATATGCCCAGTTGGTCCATTATCTCACCTGTTGTTACATTCCAGTATATCGCGGTATACAGATGCCGGCAGCGCCCCCTGCCGGAGGCTGGCCAGCGTGCTTTCCAGCTCTGTCCTGTCGGATGCCCCTATCACAATGCTGAAATCATACGGAACATTGAGCAGGAAGCGGTGTGCCAGGGCAGGCAGGGCAAGATGGTTTTCTGTCGCAATCTGCTGTAGCCGCTGTGCCACTGTTATGATACCGATGGGTAACCATTGCGGTGGCTCTTGCTGCCAACGTTGAAAGTTTTTCCCCAACAATCCCATATTCAGCGGACTGGCCGCAAAATAATCAATATTCCTTTCATTACAGCAGGGCAACCTGTCCTGCAAAGCAGCTACATTACAGGCATTCAGCCGGTTGAACTCCATGATCACATCAAAGATGCCTGCTTTTATATGGTGCTCAAACCACACGGGGATGTTCCCTCCCAATCCTATCTTCTGTGTAAGCCCTTTCTGCTTCAGATCCTGCAGCACGGCCACTACCCTGTCTGCTTCCTGCGATGGTACTGCCTCGGGGTCGTGTAGGAACAGGATGTCTACCGCAGGAAGGTCTAATGTTTTCAGCGAGTGGTGCACGCTGTTCATCATCCCGGTGGTAGAATAATCATAATGACCCTGATCTGCGGCATAAGACCTGAGTCTCCCTGCTTTGGTACTAATAGCCGGCAATGGGCCTTTCCATTGTTGCAGCGCTTTTCCCAGATAATATTCTGCATCCCCGTAAGCGGGGGCGGTATCAATGGCTGTGATCCCGCTATCCAGCGCCTGAAGTATAGTGCGAACAGCAGTCCTTTCATCCACTTTACCCCATACGCCCCCAAGACCGGCTGTTCCCAGCACTATACGTTTTGTATCCATTTACTATTGCTGTTTTTCCTGCAAGATAAATACTGCGCAGTCATGACCATCCAGGTTTCCTTTCAGCGCCTTTGTTTCCCTGTTGTTCCAGATATCCATAACCCTGAATGGCTGCCAGAGGTCAAGATCCCGCTTCAGATCAATATCAAAAGTCTGCGCACCTGTATTGCTGTTGAATATACAAACAGCAAAAGCCTTATCCTTCAATGGTTTCAACAGTATCTGCAAGCCATTCCTCTTTACAACGGTCACCGCCTGTTTGCCCAACACGTCCTGGTTGATAGCGATCAGCTGTTTATGGGTAATCAGCCGGAGTATATCAGGTGTGATGTTTTTCAGGTCCATATTGACCATCAGCGGGGCTGCCAGCATACACCATAATGCAAAGTGGGTACGATACTCCGTGAAGGTGCATCCTTTGAAACGTCCGTCAACAGAAGAAGACCGGCCTTTGCCATAAAGACCTACCATCAGCAGGTCCGGATCATTCCAGCCACCGGGGCCTGCATAGGGAGCGAGGTTTTCCTGCTGGCGGAATATTTCCATGATACCGGTGAGGTCGGAGTTATGCGATTCCCATACATCCCGGCTGTCCCAGGTGGTACGCCACAGATGGCCACCTGCGGCCCTGGCCCAGAGCCATGGCCTGCGTTGCCCCCATTCACAGATGGAGTATACGATGGGACGTCCGCATTTTTTCAACGCATCACCCATGCGGCTATAGCGTGTAAAAGCGGTCGCTACGTCTTCCGGCGCATTGCAATAATCATATTTCAGAAAATCGATTCCCCATGCCGCAAACGTGCGCGCGTCCTGCTCTTCGAAATTATAACTACCCGTAACACCGCCACAGGTGAGCCAGGCAGCATCGGAATAGATACCGAGCTTCAGACCTTTTCCATGCACATAGTCCGCGAGATACTTCATGCCATGCGGGAACCTGGCCGGATCTGCATAAAGGTTGTTGTGCTTATCACGGCCCGCCACCCAATGGTCATCAATCACCAGATACTGGTACCCGGCGTCTTTCATGCCATTGGAGGCCATCGCGTCCGCCATGTCCATGATTACCTTTTCACTCACATTTGCTTCAAAAAAATTCCAGCTGTTCCATCCCATAGGCGGGTTAAGGGCCAGCGAATCCCAGGCGCTGTAAGGCGTTTGGGCAAATGATGCCAGGCAGCAAGTCGTTGCTGTAAACAGTAAAAGCATCAAACGGATCTTCTGTTTCATTATTCCCGGAGCGGTTTATTTTAATAAAATACTTAATGGCGCATATGCGCTGATGTTGACTTCCATCTTTTCATTCACCGCAAAAGGTTTTCCTAATGGTGTCCCTCGCAGGTCGCAATAACAGGCTGTCTTAAAGGGATGATGCGGAGGAAGCGTAATAGTACACTTTCCGCTGTTACCTGCCTGCTCCCATAAGCGAAGGACAGTTCCTGTGCCATCAGGGTTTTCAGCGAAGGCGGTCACCATTACCCCTTTCATGGATACCTGCACTCCTGCAGCAACAACAGGCAGCTTTCCGCCTTTGTTATTTACCAGCGTGGCTTTCAGCGGGTAGCGAGATTCTTCTGCCGGTGTGATCACGGCGCTTTCATTGTCATAATGCGCTGTGCTGCGCAGGTATATCCTGGCTGACCATGAACCTTCTATCCACTCTGTAAAATTGGTGCTCCACAGGTTGTTATACAAGTTGATGAAGACATTTGGCTGCTGAGGCACATAGTCTGAAGAGTACTTCCACAGCCCTGGACGGCCGAGGCTTACGCCTGGAGCGTCCGGGGAGAACAAACTCACACCGGCGCCTTTGTCATCGATCACGGCCATCCCTGTATGCAGGAAGCCATAATCCAGGTTGCTGCCTTTCACAAAATCTGTTGCGGGATCAGTTATTCCTCCAAGCCTGCCCAGTCTGAAAGAAGGATGGCTGACATTCAGCGGAAAGCTGATCCATCCTGCCTCCGGCCATGGTTCTGCAGGTTTCCCGTTAATGCTCCATATCAGTTCCAGTTCAGGAGAATTTTCGTATAAGGTGGCCGTGATACTATACCGGTGCTGAACGTTGGCATCAGGCTCAAAAAACATGGTGGCGCTTACACTTACAGGAGAAGACGAAAATACTGTTCTCGCATGGCTCCCTTTTACAGTTATATGCGGACCTGGCGTCAGTGCCGGCCTGCCCAACTCTGCACCTGCCCATTCCTCACGAAATGCTTTTACATAGCTGGCGGTATAATCGTCTGCATCCTGCTTACTGAAACGTTCATATACATATTGCCCGAAACCATACCCGCTGTTGCGGTCTACCAGCTCCCTGCCACTGTTCTTATCCAGCATGGAGGCAATGGCACCATGCTCAGGATCCAGCTGTATGCGGTAGTATTTATTCTCAATGGTGCGGGTAGTTTCATTCATGCTTAATGCCGCTACCATGGGAGCATCCTCTTTTATCAGCTGATAGTTGCGATAACCGGATGCAGGAATATCTTTTGCGATAAACTGTATCACATTATTTTTATTGGATACGGGCATAATCTCTCCCGTTACAATATCCTTTACCGCATTACCCGGGTTCCAGTCGGAAGACACATGTAAGGTGACAAGGCCGCCACGTGTCCATGGTAATGGGTTGTAGACGAAGATCCGCTTGCCGTTCACGCCGGATTCCAGCGCCAGCTCCTGCAACGCGCGGTTAAGATAAGGCGTAACGGTATTCTCTGCTATAAAGACACGGTTGCTCTTTTCTTTCCAGGAAGCTTCAATATCATCATACACACCCTGTGCCCTCATTTGCGCGAAGGCGTCCCCATACGCCCATACCCCGCTCCCAGCGTGGCTCATAGCCATACCGAAAGTATGCTCATTGAACAACAGGTTGTTGTCATATGATTTTTGCAGCGGTGTATTGATACTATATCCTTTGGAAGTCCAGAGGCGATAGAGCGTGTTAATAGATTGCCAGGTGAAGAGGTCTGCGCTTATTTTCCGGTTGCTCTTTACTTCGCGGGGCATTGACATGAAGCCGTGTATCCATGTATCAGGCATGTCTCCCTTCACAACAGGCAGTTGAGGGTTTTCTTTCATGACTGCGTCGTAGAAATCAGAGAGGCGCCCTACCCTGACCCTGGCGTTGGGAGCCAGTTTATGTGCATCTGCGATGATCCGGGCCACCTCTTCCGGAGATGGCGGGCCGTCGTTATCATTTGTCTGCATCAGCGCCAGCCATGTTTTACAGGGCCAGCCGGGCGGAGGGAGCAGTGAGGTGCCGTAGTTCTTCGCCCAGTACATGGTCATCAGCCTGGAACTGTCGGGGCCCTGCCACCAGAACAGCAACGGCAGCTGCGGTGATTGAGATGCCGGATTACAGCCGATATGCAGCATCTCTACCCCGGCATGTGTGAGCAACGTAGGCAGTATCCAGGAATGACTGGGCACATCCGACATCTTCGCATCGCGGGGTAACGGTAATCCTGCATTACGCACCAGACCGGAGGAGATGTTCATGCCACGCACCAGCATCTCCGGGTCCGCTGATTCCGTCTGTATGCTGAATGGCAACGCATGCACGGCAAAGTTCCCGTTGGAGAGCGCCTGCTTCACCCGTGTGGCCACTGCCGGATCACTGCGTTGCAATATCTGCTGCATAGGCCAGCCTGAAACCGTCCATACAAATTTCCTGTTTGCAGCCTGTGCCTTGCTTTTGTCTACCACTTCCAGGGCATGTTGTATCATGCTGGTGCTGTACTTCTGTACAACAGCTTCGGCAAAATCGGTATAGCCGATGTCAAAATGCGTTTTGAAGACAAGGATGATCTCCCTGACGGCAGTGTCTTTCTGCGTTGACTGTGCGCCGGATGTCATTACGGAGAACAACGGCCACAGTAACAATACGTGGAATTTACAGTTTCTGATAAACATTATGTTTATATGTTCGAACAAATATAATAATTCCAATCAGAAACAGCGGCATTAAATTTTCTCCGCCCGGCCTGTTACCGGCACTACCAGTTCGAGCCTGATTTTCTCATCCTGTGCAGGGTGTAACGCCGCCACAGAGAATGAACGCTGGCCATGCGCAATCCGTAAGGCTTTGTTCACTGCCACCTGTTCCAGCGGTCTACGGCCATTATCAGCCACATACAGCTTACCATTTTTGCAGATGATAAACTGCCCTGCTTTTATTTTTTTATCAATCAGCAGTTCGGTATTGCCTGCCCATATGATCTTAATACCATTAACAGTAGCGTCTTTAGGGCCAGTGACTTTGATAGAAAATTCCAGCGGCTGATCACCGAACTCGTTCTGCAAAGTGACCGCTGCCGGCGCTGAGGTACAGGCCAGTTCCGGGAACCTGTTTTCTTTTACAGTATACAGCAGGAAGGCGTTGGTCCCTGTTTTCTCCAGATGGAATTTATAGTTCAGGTCTTTGAGCTTTTCTTTTATCGTCGTGCTGAATTTATTGGCGGCCCTTGCCTCTTCCCAGGTGTGGAACGCCTTGAATATAGCTGCTTTTTCAGCGCTGGCCTCTACGGCCTGCTGGCTCAGACCCAGCATGTACGTGGCATTCCAGCCGATTGATTTCGCCTCGAGGTTCTCTGCATCATACAGGCTCCAGTCTGACTGATAGTTTTGGATACCGAATGTAGCGGGGAAATAGCTGCTTTCAAAAACATAGCGCATGTCTTTTCCTTCAATACCCCATTTATTCAGTACCGGACTGAACATATGATCACCGCCACCCACATTGCAGACGCTCATATAATGCCAGCTGCCTTCCTGTACAGCGCTACCCATTACACGGAGATATTTTCCGCCGTTACGGTAATAGCTGTCGAAAAGCCCGCGGAAAAAGCGTTTGAAGGAGTATTGACCATGCCCCTGGTACATACAGCTTTCCAGGCCATCGAAGTCGATGTAGTCCATTTTGCCTTCTGTCAGCCATTTACCGTAGTAGTCGGCGTAAACATCCTGGAGTTGCATATCGGGTGCAAAGCCGCGGTAGCAGTTGGGTTGCAGCTTTACAATAGTGGTACCGGTTTTGTAAGTTCCACGCACAGTATGATGAAAACCTCTTTTTACTTTCAGGAAAGTATAGGGAGATGTATGGGTGATACCTTCGTATTCAATCAGTTCCTTACCTATCTTCAAAACATTGGTATGATTACCTTCCCAGCCACCGAATTCATGGAAATAGGCCGTATCAGCCACTGTGATGATGGTATCTTCCGGTAAAAGATCTTTTGTAATCACTGTACGTTGCATGATGGCGAGGTGGTCGTTGGGTACGGGAGCCACATCGCTGTTATCATCTGGCTGCAAAAACTCGCAGAGCGTGTGCAGCCCGTAACGGATACCGTTCTGCTGCATCAGTGCGCCAAATGCGGGGATGCTCATAGGAGCCGATCCTGTAAAACTTATTGGCTTTGTCTTCCAGCGGTTTGACGGATTGGGATAATATTCACCCCATCCTTCATCCTGCACGCCTTTGATATTAAGTTGATTGGCATAAGTGGCCAGACTGTCGTGAGGTCCCCACCAGGCTATATCAGGACGGAATCCTGCCGGGTCCTTAATCCATTTACCATCGATGGTAGGATGCGGTAGTCCTTCGGCCAGTACAATTTTTTCTATCGTATGCAGGCCCAGCGAATCGGGGCAGGCATACAGTGCGATGGAGGAACCGATAAAATCCGCATCTGCAGGCGTTACCAGCTGATACCTGGCAGAGTTGGCCTTGCCTTCAATTCCATCCGGGTAATCCGGGAACCGGATCATCTGTTCCTTGCGACGATCCCTGGAATGCATGCAGATGCTTGCACCATAAGCTGGCTCCAGCTTTGCGCCGTTGCCGTAATTCATTCTGAAATATTCTTCCGGCTGGGAATAAAAGGCCACGTCGTTCACGCCGTCACCACCGATGCTGAAAGTCTGTCCTTCTTTCAGGTGCGCCGGCAGCGGATATTTTGCAGGATCGGGAGAATGAATAAAGTAATACATGAATGACATGTCCCCTTCACTGGGCGCTCCGCTGGTAGTGTTATCATCCAGCCCCAGGAGCCCAAATGCAAACTCCCTGTTCCTTACCACCCCGATCACATCCCCTATCAGCGCGTTGATCGTTGTTTTATACGGGCCCCATACGATATTGTCAATGTTATTCCTTGGGGTTAGTGACAGCAGTTTGAATTTAAGGTATTCCGCTTGCTGGTCAATCCTAATCCTGGCTTCGGCTCCGTTGGCATATTTGAGTGAGAGCTCTTTCTTTTGCTGAGAATAGGCTGCCTGGACAGGCAAGATGTATTGTTTCCCGGCGTAAAGGCTCATCAGTGCGGAACTCAGCCCCCGGGGACAATACTCCTGTCCGTTTTTTCTGTTCCTGACGGAAGATATAAACCCCTTGTTATCGATCGTAACAGTTGCGTACTTCGTCTGCAAAATGGTGGATTGTGCGTGAAGACACACCGTATACAACACTAATGATAACAGTACCGTTACCTGTTTTAATCCCCTGAAATTCATTTATAAAAATTTAGATAGTCACCTCAAAAATACCACTGGTAAATCCCAACTAATTAACAAGATATTATCCAATGTTGATGATTTATTTGCCCATCCCTTATCGGCCCCTCTTTCCGGGAAAAGTATATAAAGCAGCGCGCTGGTGTCTGTAAACAGCCACCAGCGCGCCAAAGCCCCTCGCCAAAACGGGGGGCTTTGCAAAATCTGTTTCCCTGCCCCGAGAGAAACGGTCAGATCACTTAAACAATCATTTATTGCATAGGATCGAAATCGCCTCCCCAGTTATTATTCTGTTTAAATAAGGGGTTTCGGTCCATAATCGACTTAGGAATGCCGTAAATATAATATTGGTCTTTGATGGCGATATCAACAGCATCAGTGGTAATCACGGTAGCAGTAAATCTGTTCCACACTGTATTTATATCTGACAGCGGACTTACATCCGGTTGACCAGCTTTCAGCAATACTGCGATGCCATGGCGCTGAGGCAAGGCTCTCAGGTAATCAAACATTTTCCAGCGGCGTAAATCATCCATACGCTTACCTTCAAAACAAAACTCTACGAAACGTTCTTTCTGAAACGCTTTCCGAATATCGGGCTGCGTGGCGGCTGTAATACCGTAATTATTGAGCGTACCGGGTAAAACGCCTGCACGGCCCCTGATCTGTTTTAATACATCCAATGCCACTGAGGTATTGCCTACTTCATTGGCACATTCGCCATAATTCATTAAGACTTCTGCATAACGGATTTCAATCCAGTCGACTGCTGCATTATACACCGTGCCTTTATCAATCGTTTTATCGATGGCTTTTATGCGATAAAAACTTGAATTAGACCACAGGGGATCCTGTGTAACACTGTTATGCACACCTTCCAATCCGGTGGTACCACTGTAGTTTGTTATACTGGTGAAATAAGTCCACAGATAGGTTTTATCATCGCGCATTCCCTTTAAATACTGGTTGGGCGCTCCGTTATAATAGATATTGGCGTAGAAGCGGTCATCTCTGTTGAAAGACAGTGTATCATAGCTTCTTGCCTGTGATTCCCAGGCGGAGCCATCTTTCATAGGGAAAGCATTTACCAGTTCCAATGAAGGCCGGTCGGCGCCCAAATCATCTTTAGACCAGTTCAGCGGAATCAGGCCCCCCTGGAAATAGGTTGCCTGCGGATAGTTGTATCGACGCACCATTACCACTTCCTTGTTTAACTCATCATCCCAGATTTTGCTATATGTGCTATACAATCCCTTACCATGTGCATCTAAAAATTCCTTGGCTGCTTTATTGGCATCGAATGCCTTTTGCCAGGAAGCGATGCCGCCTAAGCCATTAAACAAAGGGCTGGCATAAAACAATAATACTCTTCCTTTAAAAGCCATGGCCACACCTTTATCTATCCTGCCCATATCATTGTCTGTAAAAGCGTCGGGCAGTAAGGCAATCGCATTATCCAGATCTTTTAAAATCTGTGTTACACACTCTGATGTTTTATTGCGGGGTTTCTGCAGCGTTGTCAAATCTGTAGTAGGAGCCTGTGCATCCAATATCAGCGGCACGCCACCATAATTGCTCACCATACTATGATAAGCCCAGGCTCTCCAGAACAGCGCCTGCCCTTTGATCTTATCTTTATCTGCCTGACCAAATGCAGCTTTGTCGATATTGCCTAACAGGATATTAATGGTGCGTATATCACTATATATACCAAAGGTATTTCGTGAGTCGAAGGTGGCGGTACCTCTCAACCAATCATTGGTTTGTTTTTGATAGGGAACCCCTTCATCTGTTCCGTTGGCGCCGCCATAGGTATTTCCTGGCATCAGCTTTCCATAAATCTGATTTAAATAAGCAGTGGCCATATTTACATCCGACCATACCTGGTCAGGGCCCACGGCAGAAAGATTCGTTTTATCAAGCACCTTATTACAACCTGCCAATAAGAAGGAAGCGCAAAAGGTGAGTATCGCTTTATTTAACTTATTCTTCATTTTTTTACTTTTTATTGTAACACACTTTTCTACAATCTGATATCAATACCAGCGGTAAAAGTTTTCGTCGTAGGATAGCTCATGAATCCTTTTATCTCCGGATCATATAACTTAAACTTCGTTATATTAAACAGGTTAGAACCTGCCACAAAAACCCTCACGTCTTTAATAGACAATTTGTTTAACACGATTTCAGGTAGTTGGTAGTTAAGGTTCAGGTATTTCATCCGCAGGAATCCGCCGTTATATACGTTGAAGTTGGAAGTCCAGGTATAGCCGGCAGAATGCGGATCGCCCGATGGATATATTTTTGGCGTAGAACCGTTGGGGTTATCGGTAGTCCATGAATCAGCATGGTATTGCGGCACCTTTCCTCCGCCACCGAAATTTCTACCCCAGGGGTCATTGTAAAACAGCTTATATCCTGTAAGACCGGAGAATAAAGCCTCCACGGAAAAACCTTTATACGTCAATGATATATTCAGTCCATAACTAATAGGTGCATTGTCTGCTCCGAAATATTTACCCAGCACTACCTGGTCGTAGTCGTCTACTTTATTATCGGGTTTTCCGTTCGGGCCACTTAAATCCGCCAGCAACATATCACCTATAGCTGGTGCCACACCATTGACGGTATAACCGGCCGGTAATTTATTCAAATCATCCTGTGTGCGTATGATACCCAAAGCCTGGTAGCCATAGCCATATGACAGCGTTTTACCAATTGGGTTCGCGTAGTCTTGCGTATTGGCTGCCACATCTTTCCTGATCACCTTATTGGTAGCATACGTGAATACGCCTTTCACATTGTAGCTGAAGTTTTTGCCGATGTTGTTATTGTAACCCAGCTCCACTTCAATACCGTTGGAATTCACTTTTCCGTAATTTTCCGGCGGTAAAGTTGAGCCAAACTCATTAGGAATAGCCAGTATACGAGTGCCTAATATGTCATACGACTTCCGTTTCCAATAGTCGAAACTGAATCGGATATTTTTATGTATCGTCGCATCCACTCCGATGCCAACAGAATTAGATTTTTCCCAGGTCAGGTTGCTATTGGGAAGACCTCCGTATGATAAGCGTGGAGCAGGAGTACCGGTAGCACCGAGAAAATAGCTACCACTTGAAATAATATATTGCTCCATCCATCTCCATCTGGCGTTAGGATCGTCTTTATCCAGGATGTCATTACCGGTGGTAGCGTAGGAGCCTCTCAGCTTCAGGAAATCCATACTACGACCAAGCGCGGATGACTGGAAAAATCCTTCTTTGGAGATTACCCAACCCGCAGATACCGATGGAAACCAACCCCATCGTCTGTTGGGAGCAAAGTTGGTAGAGCCATCTCTTCTGACAGAAGCACTGAAAAGGTATTTAGCATCATAATCATAATTCAGTCTTCCGATGTAGGACAATCTTCCAATCTGACCTTCATTACCGCCTGTTGACCAATCGGCGTTGTTGGCGCTGGTGTATAAAAACTGATCCATTGGGATGAGCGGGAAGTTATATCGCGTCAAACTAAATTTGTTCGAGTAACCTTCGTACTGCTCATACACAAACAATGCTCCCAGGGTATGTTTGCCGAATGTCCGGTCGTAGTTAATCTGCGTATTCAATTGGTATGCATCCGACTTCTCGTATGTATTCCCTAAATACGGTGTACCCGGATCTCCGCTTAATACGGAACCCACCAGTGAATCTGTGTAAATCAGGCCATTAGGACCGGTTTTCTTAAAATTATACAGCGTCTGTTTCTTCGCAAAGGTTTTTACATAGCTGTTGTCAAAGTTCCTACTGTAGGTTCCTTTTACACTCAGCCCCTCCACAAAAGGTATTTTATACGCTGCAGTAATCAAGGCATCTACCTGCTGATTGTTGTTACGCCAGTAGCCTCCATTTCTCATCATCTCTATAGGATTGCCCAACCAACCCGGATTATTCGGTTTACCATTTATATATGGCATGGCAAATACATCCCAGTACAATAGTTTACCCCAGAGATTATTCAGGTCGTCGGAACCATAATCGTATGTAAAGTTGAATCGATTTTGGGTACCGTAGCTGGTACCCACATTTAAGCCAAGGGTAAGGTTTTTCACCAGGTTAGCCTGTACATTACCCCGCAGGTTATATTTTTTATAGGATACCTGTGGAAGGAAACCATCTTCATTCACATAGGAACCTCCAATGTACGCCCTTATCTTTTCATTACCTCCCGAAGCGCTCAGTGCATACCGCTGACTGGAAGGATTGGTATAGGCGGCTTTGTAATAGATGTCACCGTTGGGATTATTTTTTAACACCCAGTTGATTTCTTCATCACTCAGGCCCCCATTCACGGCTTTGGTCAAATTCAGTCCATCTTTCACTGGCATGTATTGGGGCATCGCGCCTACGCGTTGCGCGTTATAAGTGGCATTGAAATTTATCACCGCCGCACCACTCTT
Organism: Chitinophaga sp. HK235; assembly: GCF_018255755.1. NCBI lineage: Bacteria > Pseudomonadati > Bacteroidota > Chitinophagia > Chitinophagales > Chitinophagaceae > Chitinophaga > Chitinophaga sp. HK235. The sequence goes on from NZ_CP073766.1 coordinate 1,821,774, forward strand.
ACCGGTTTTTGTGGTTACCAGGATGGCACCGTTGGACGAGCGGGAGCCATAGATAGCCGCGGAAGAGGCGTCTTTCAGAATGGTAATATCCGCCACTTCATTAGGGTCCAGTGCGTCGAAACTTGTTTTATCCCTTACGACCCCATCAATCACATACAAAGGCTCCACGGCACTGTTACTAAAGGAAGAGCGGGCCCGGACTTTGACCGTTGAACCAATGCCAGGTGTACCTGTCGGTGAACTGATAAAAACACCGGATAAACGTCCTGCCAGCGCATTTGATAAGTTAGTAGTGGGAACAAGCGCTATATCCTTCGCATTCATGGAAGAAACAGCAGCCGTCATTTTAGTCTTTTTCTGCGTACCATACCCTACTACTACCACATCTGACAGTTCTGTAGCAGCCGTGTGCAATTTAATGGTCAGCGGAGTAGTGCCGGCCACCGCAAAAGCAGTGCGAAAACCGGTCATCGTTATTTTCAGCCGGCTGCCAGGAGGGGCATTTAACTCAAAGCGCCCTTCCGCATTGGTAATGACCCCGTTTTTAATATTCCCTTCCTGGTTGATTGTTGCGCCAGGCAGTGGCGCTCCCACGGAATCGGTCACCAGACCTTTGACACTCACTTTGTTCTGGGCATACGTACCCGTAGCCTGTAGGACAATACACAACAATGCGATCGCCCAAAGAAACGATTTAGATTGGTTCATAAATTAAATTAAATAGGTAGCTAATAATTTGTGGAATTACTCATTCATTGTTCAGCCAATAATGTGCTCAGATAACGTGAAATAACATTGTATGTAAAGCTCCTTTTTTATCACGCTATAAACCACCATGAATTTGCTAATTAACGATGTTTTCTTTGCTGTCCTATTCAGCCAGAATACCTATCAACACTATATTACGAAACAATAAGGTATCCTAAAAAAACAAGCCCCTTCATTACGAAGAGGCTTGTTTTAGGATACCTTATTATATTAGCTTCATTATTTATCTCCTTCAGACAGATACAATAGGCATATATTCGTTTAGTCGTTCGCGTTCCCATTTAAAAGATCTGAGGACCAGATTCTTTTTATGGCAATATTCCCAATCTACTTTTACCGGGAAACCAGGTATTTCAGACAATATCAGATTTCCATTTTTCAACACCGGTTGTACTTTGAAATAATCCTGTATACCATACATCAGTGAATACAGGTACTCCACCTGACACTGTTCATGCGCAGTGGCCACCAAAGCAGCCGTATACCAGGGATATCCACCGGAAGAGAATTCGATATTTTCACGGGAGGCCAGATCTCTTACATTCATCAGTTCCTGCACACTGCCTATCTGGGTAGCTACCGGCTGCAAGTGCCTGACACCCGCATTCACAAGGGCCGGAAATACCAGTGCTGACCGCTCTGATTCCCCGTAGGAAACAGGAACCGCTGTCAGGCTGCATAACTTCCCGATCTGGTCCAAAGAAGCGGAATGGACCGGTTCCTCCAACCAGGAGATGTCAGCGCTTTCCACCTTGTCCAAAAAATGTAGTGCTTCCTCGCAGGTCCATACCTGGTTGGCATCTACCGCAAGACGGACATTCTTTCCCAGCAAGCTCCTTACAAATTTCACCCGCTCCACATCCTCCATCATTCTCCTGCCATGTGCCCTTCCTATTTTCATTTTATAACAATCCACGCCTGCATCCAGAAAATAACTTATCTCTTTTTCCAGCTCCTCTAATGTATAGTTAGCCCCTCCGCCGCTACCATAAATCTTCACTTCACTCCTGTTTGCGCCCAGGTATCTGTGCAAAGGCATTTTACTGCGTTGGGCCGCTATATCATGCAGCGCCAGATCAATCTGGCCAAGCAGCGCGGAAGCCGGCCCCCTGAATCCTTCGTTGCGGATAGACCAGTACATCCTGCGATAAAGATCGGTATACGGTATACCCTTACTATGCAACAGTATCGGCAGCAAACACATTTCCAGGATATTGTTGTACGCGCTGTATATCGGAGCCTCTCCTATAAAACCATCCTGGTCTTCCAGGGAAAGGACCGCAATACCCAATCCCTGAAAAGGCCCCATAGTAGCATCCTCGAAGGGAGTGACTGCCTTTGCCGGTTTCAGCACACTGATCTGAGCGCTCTTAATGTTAAAAAACTCACCACCTATTCTTTGCATCAAAGCTGGTTTTGGTATATGTTACTTAGTCTCACACTGCTCTCGCGGAAACAGGTGCTTCAACAAATTTAGGTGTACCTCCTGTTTATTAGTAGGTTCATTTTAACCAATACCTATGTTTTATTTGCCTGGAAATACTGTATAGTAATGACGCCGGCGCGCTATGTTTTATTCATTGTTGTTCCTGTCAGGAGGCGTTGCCCCTAACAGATGGCGCACAAAAAAGTCGTTGCGTTTATTGCGGCCATAAGGACCACCATCACTATGTCCCATACCCGGTATGGGTAGGAATTCGAAGTTCTTGTTATTTTTTATCAGGGCGTTGATCACGCGGTAAGTGGATTCGGGCGGCACGTTGGTATCTGCCTCTCCCACTATCAGGAGTAGGTCGCCTTTCAGTTTACCGGCATTGGTAACATTGGACTGTTCTTCATAATGTTTGCCTACAGGATATCCCATCCACTGTTCGTTCCACCACTGTTTATCCACGCGGTTATCGTGGCAGCCGCAGGAAGCTGCTGCCGCTTTGTAAAATTCAGGATGGAAGAGCAGGCCACCGAGTGCATTTTGTCCGCCGGCAGAAGTGCCGTACAGCCCTACCCTGGCGGTATCCACGAAAGGATATTTTGCAGCAAGGGCTTTGATCCACAAAATACGGTCAGGGAAACCTGCATCCACCAGGTTTTTCCAGCATACATCATGAAATGCCTTGGAACGGTTGGCAGTGCCCATGCCATCTATCTGTACCACTATAAATCCCAGGTCTGCGAGACGCTGCATGTCTATATAGTAACTCATAAAACTCTTGGGCACATAAGCATCCTGCGGTCCGGCATAAATATTTTCTATCACCGGGTACAACTTATTGCTGTCGTAGTCGGAAGGACGACACATCATCCCCCATATATCTGTTTTCCCGTCCCTGCCCTTTGCAGAGAAAGGCACCGGAAAAGGTACGCCTGTGGCCTGCCACGCACTAAGGTCGGTTCTTTCCAGTACCGTAATGAGTTTAGCATCCATCGTACGACGCAGTTCATTTACAGGGGGTACGTTCACCTGTGAATATTTATCGATATAATATTTTCTGTCGGGAGAAAAAAACACCTGATGATTTCCTCGTGCAGGCGTGAGCGTTACCAGGTTATTACCGTCAAAGCCGATGCGGTAGTGATGGACGAAGTATGGATCTTCGTCCCGCTGCATTCCACCGGCACGGAACCATATCTCCCGTTTTTTGGCATCCACGCTGTCGATGCTGCGAACGACCCATTCACCTTTGGTAATCTGATTCTTTACAGCGCCGGTGAGGGTATTGACCAGGTACACATGGTGCCAGCCGTCCTTTTCAGAGGTCCATAACATTTCGTTTGTTTCGGGTAGGTAATGAGTATAGATGCGGGGCTCATAAAGAAAAGTAGTGGTTTGCTCATCCACTATGTTGCGGGTAGTGCCGGTAAGCGCATCCACTTCGATCACGCGGAAACGCTGGTTGCCGCGATCTATCTTTTCATATAAAAAATAGCGGGGGGCCTTATGCCGCCAGTGCAGGACAGGCGGGCCGTAGAAATCCAGTGCTGCGGCATTTACCGCTGTCACCTTTTTATCTGCCACAGAAAAGATGTGCATCCTATACGCCGGGAAAGGATCTCCGGGCTGCTTATAAGGCTGTGAGCGCAGCTGCCCGCGGGTGGTGCCGGCAACGTCCGTAAGCACGTAATAGACCGATGAATCTATTACAGGGCTGGTGAGGTAACCGACGAAGTACCTGCTGTCGGGCGACCAGGCGAATGCTTCGTAACGCGGGGCATCGCTGCTGTCGGAGCCATTACTGGTGAGTTGCAGCAGCGTACTGTCTTTAGCGGATTGAAGAAATACATTGCCATGAATATTCCTGGCGATCCATTGCCTGTCAGGAGACAGGGAGTCAGCTTCAAAGTCTTTCCATCGTGCAGGCCCCTGTTGCTGCAGCTGCGACTGCATCGTGGCAGCAGCCCGTAACTGTGCGAGCCGGCTGGTATCCTTTATTTCTTCCTTACGGCCGGAAGAAGCCTGCACCAGGTAATATATCTTTGATGTGTCTTTGCTGCTGTTAACCGAATACCAGAATTTTTCTCCGCCCGGGAGCCAGTTGGCCTCCACATTATGCCGGAACACTTTCTTTCTGGTGATGCTATCCAATAGCTGTACTTTGTGGTAACGTTGCACCATTTCCAGGTGAGTAGGCTGATAGGGCGTTTGTGCTATCTGTTGTGCCAGCAGGGATCCGCCAGGCAGGCAACACCCCGCGAGGAATCCAAAAAATTTACTGTATCTCATAAGTATATCTAGTGCTATCAAAAGTAAGTCATTCCCTTAACCCTTAAATATAGCCACTGCGAGATGCTGTTTTTAAACAATTTTTGATGACTTATACACGTATTTTAACCTAAATCCCGTCTGAAAACAGATTTGTGATGACAGGCCGCAGTTGCAAAATCTGCACACTATTGGTTAATAATCGGATAGCACCGGGGCGATGATCGCTGTATTTTGGAAATAGTTACCACCAGCAACACCAAATCTAAACGCTATGCCAGAAACCCCTTCGTTCCGGCCTTCGCTGAAATTGCTCGACGCCACCATGATCGTGGCCGGCAGCATGATCGGTTCAGGTATTTTTATTGTGAGTGCAGATATTACCCGTCATACCGGCAGTGCCGGCTGGCTGCTACTTGTATGGCTGATCACCGGATTTATGACCCTTACGGCCGCCCTGAGCTATGGGGAACTGAGCAGCATGTTTCCCCGGGCAGGCGGACAATATGTATACCTCAAGGAAGCCTATAATCCCATGACAGCCTTTTTATATGGCTGGAGTTTTTTTGCAGTGATACAAACCGCCACCATAGCTGCTGTCGGCGTAGCCTTTGCCAAATTCACCGCCTATCTCCTTCCCTTCTTCAGTGAAGAAAATGTGTTACTGGACCTGGGGATTATACATATCACCGCCGCGCAACTGCTTTCCATTGCTGTTATACTGCTACTCACGTATATGAATACACGTGGTATTGAAGGCGGGAAAGTTATCCAGACCACCCTCACGCTCACCAAGCTGGTGAGTCTTTCGGGACTGATAGTATTCGGTCTGATAGCTATGAAACCGGATGTATGGCAGGCCAACTGGCAACAGGCATGGCAACTGCATCCACTCAGTGCAGACAATACGCCGGCATCCTATACCGCCATCGCCTCCCTCGGCGCCATTGCCGCTGCCATGGTAGGATCAGTGTTCAGCAGTGATTCGTGGCATAACGTAGCCTTTGTTGCAGGAGAGATCAGAAACCCCAAACGTAACATCGGCCTGAGTCTGTTCCTGGGCACCGCCATAGTCACCATCATCTATCTGCTTACCAACATCACCTATCTGACCCTGCTGCCCCTCCATGAAATAGCTTACGCTCCCAAAGACCGTGTGGGTGTTGCCGCATCACAGGTCATATTCGGGCAGGCAGGCACTGTCATCATCGCACTCATGATCATGATCTCCACCTTCGGCTGCAACAACGGGCTGATACTAGCCGGAGCCCGCGTATATTATACCATGGCCAATGACGGCCTTTTCTTTAAAAAAGCCGGACAACTCAACAAAGCAGCAGTCCCCTCCTTCGCCCTGTGGATACAATGCATTTTCGCCGGCATCTGGTGCCTCAGCGGCCGCTATGGCGATCTGCTGGACATGATATCTTTTGTAGTAGTCGCCTTTTATATGCTCACCATTGCAGGCATATTTATCCTGCGCATCAAAAGACCAGATGCAGAACGTCCTTACAGGGCATTCGGCTATCCCCTGCTGCCCATACTCTATATTGTGATGGGGCTCTCATTTTGCGGGCTGCTGTTTGTATTTAAACCACGATTTACCTGGCCAGGTCTGCTGATCACGCTTTCGGGCGTACCTATTTATAAATTACTGAAGAAAAGAGAGAGGAGTGGCTTATGAGTGAACAGCGGGCTAACTGATAAAAATGGGGCTGACCAAAAGTAATGGTCAGCCCCAAACTATAGCATACATCTTATCAATCATTCAATCCCTTTCCTTCCAAAATCTGTTCGATACATTTTTCAATTCTCGATTCCCGGGTTTTGGATTGTTTGGGGGCAGAAAAATAAAGCAGATACCCTCTTTGCCGTCCTGGTGTCAGGGCTTCAAAAGCAGTTTTTAAGGCGGCCATTTCATCTAGTTTATGCTGAAATTCCTCCGGCATATTGAACTCAGGCGTTTTTTTGTACTTCACTGCCAAACCAGCCTTTTCCACTTCAATAGCTTCATAAATATAAGCTTTCACAATGGGCGCCATTTTCACTAATTCCTTGAGACTGGTGAACCGGAGCTGACGCGCTGCCTGCACATTTTCCGTCTGCTGCACCAACAGATTATTTACATCTCCCAGTAAGGCTCCTTTAAAAAACAGTACCGCACAGTAATCCTTAAAGCCATGTATTAAGACGATGTTATTGTTCTGATAGGTGTAACAAGGAACACCCCATTTTAATTCTTCCGTCAGCCCGCAGTCAAGAATGATGGTTCTCAACTGCTCAAATTCCTTCTCCCAATTTTCGGCTTTATCAAAAAACCAATCCACTTTAGGATTCATGTTGTTCACTATTTATTAATTAACGGAAAGTACTTTTCTGTCCACAGGTCTGAAATACCATGATATCACGGTCAGTGTAAGCAACAGCAGGGAAGGAAATATATCCTTCATAGGATCACCTGATATGATATGTGAAACCACCGCTCCTGACATTACAAAGAAAAAGCCTGCATAAGCCCACTCCTTCAGTAAAGGGAATTTAGGAACAAGTATTGCTATCACTCCAAAAATTTTCCAGACACCTATAATTGTGAGGAAATAGGCAGGATAGCCCAGGTGTGTCATATAATCCGTTTCGGTTTTCATTTTAAGCACCTGTACCATTGCAGTGGATAACATACCTAATGCCATCCAGAGTGTAGCGATCCAATAGATGATTTTATTCCTTTTAGTCATGGTCTGTTAATTTAAATGTATGAAGGATATTGCGGATTATTTCAGTTTATGAAGAGCTTCTTCGAGGCGTTTGTGGGCAATGTTGATACCTTGTTTAAAGGGCATCTTCAGCACCTGGTCTCTTTGCGCCACGGATTCGTATATAACATGCATGGTGAGTTTACTGGTGTCGTCGCTAAGTGTTTCGAACTCATAAACCTCCAGCTGAACACCAAAGGGCGTATTCTCCATTTCAAAGGTCCGGATGATTTTCCGGTCCGGAATCAGCTCATGGATCACACCATTGGCCCTCATGGCCACGTTTCCCTGAGCGTCCGGGGTTTCAATCTGCCAACTGCCGTACTTTTTGCTCTCCAGCTTTAATACTTTCGTGCACATCCATTGCTCCACAATATCAGCTTCTACATACGCCCTGAAAAGTAAATCTACCGGCAAATCAAACTCTCTGGTAATCACTAGGTCGAGTCTGCCGTCTTCGGCATTGACTTTGGTCTTTTGTTCCATGCTATTTTTTTGTTTTGTAGGTTTTCATGATGGCTTCCAGTTTATTAAACCTGTCATCCCACATTTTGCGGAAGGGTTCTATAAAATCGGCTACTTCTTTCATTTTTTTTGCATTGAGGTGATAATAAATTTCCCTTCCGTTCTGCTCCTGTTCCAGTAACTCACATTCCGTGAGTATTTGCAGATGCTTGGAAATGGTCGGCCTTGCCGTATCAAAATTAGAGGCTATTGCCCCTGCTGTCAGGGCCTGCGAAGCAACCAACAATAGTATAGCCCTTCTTGTCGGGTCTGCTATCGCTTGAAATACATCTCTTCTTAAATTCATTGCGTAGCTATTTGACTACAAATATATACGTAGCCATTTAACTACACAAATTTTTCTTCAGAAATTTTATAATAAAATTTAATCATATTGATTATGAATTAGTTAAAAGAAACACGATGACAAAAAAAATGACAAGTCAATTATTTTTGACTTGTCATTTAATACTTTTCGATAGTAGTATTATTACCGCTTCACCACTCTGGAGGCCACATAAGCAAACAGCCCCTGCACCAGACCGGAAACAGCGCCCACTACCGGCCCCATCATCAGCATCATTAACCGCGGACTATCCGGCATCGGCATTTTCGCCATCATTTCTGCTTCCTCCAGATGCCAGGACAGGTAAGTTTTATATAACAGTATATGCACTCCCGTTATCCATACACAGTTAAAAAGACTCAGCATAAATCCGTGCAGAAAAAACTTCGAGGTACAATACTTCGCGATGAAATAAGCGCAGATAATAAAAATAGCAATCCAGCAAAAAGGCTCCACTTTGGAAGGAATAAAATAAACAGTGCCCAGCGCCATCGCCAGACCGAAAAATGATAACTTAAAAATTAAGCTCCAATTCATATGTAACAGTTTAGGTTTGTCTCAACAGGAAATGCCCGTTCTTCACAGGACTCAGTAGTGATTCCGGCACTAAATATACATATATTCGTCTTAAATGAAATATACCTTTCTGAAGGTCTGTTATTATCCGCTACCACCCATTGGATAACATCTGTTATCCCAACGTAAACGTATATACAAAACATCTGGACAGCCTGTATGACCATTACAGCGGATCCACGCTTTAATGCGCTTTTGGTTTTAATTGGATTACGAAGTATCTTTAGAATCTCAACTGGCACTAAGCACTATAGAATTCGTCATAAATCCCCAAAAGATTTAAAGAAGCAGCTTCTCTTATTTGCATAACACGACATAATCGTAAGACCAATGTCTGGTGATAACCATTCTCCTGTAAAACCGGCATCGTTTCTCAGCAGTATGATGGATAATACTACAGAAACGAAATCCAATGCCATTGATATTCCTAAAATATCGCTGCCCAAAGGCGGAGGCGCATTAAAGAATATTGATGAAAAATTTACGGTAAACCCCTCCAACGGTACGGCTTCCCTATCGATACCACTACCTTTCTCTCCTAACCGCAACGGGTTTACCCCTCAGCTGTCACTTATCTATAATTCCGGTACCGGTAACAGTCTTTTTGGTATCGGCTGGAACCTGCCACTGACAGCCATCCAGCGGAGCACCGATAAAAAACTGCCACAGTATGCAGATACAACAGACGTAAATCTTATTGAACAGGAAGATTCTTTTATGCTGTCCGGCATGGAAGAATTAGTGGCAGTAACAGATAAGGATAACGCTATTGTACAATCCACTCACAATGGCTTTATCGTACGGGAGTACCGTCCACGCATCGAAAGCGGCTTTTCCCGCATCGAACGCATATATCATCCCGACAAAGGCTACTACTGGCGGGTAACTTCCAGAGAGAATATCACTACCTGGTTTGGATACAGCCCTGCCTGTCGCCTTGCTGATCCTGCCCACCCGGAGCGGATTTTTTCCTGGCTTCCGGAACTTAGCTACGACAACAAGGGAAGCTGGATATTATATACCTATAAGGCTGAAGATCTCAATGGTGTTACGAATGAAGTATATGAACGGAACCGGTTTAACAAGCAGGCATTATTCGTCAACCAGCACCTCAGCTCAGTGCAATACGGTAATACAACCGCCTACTACCCCGATCCCAACCAGCCTTATGATGTACAGTTACCACAGGACATGAGTTGCTGTTTCGAACTATTGCTGGATTATGGTGAGTATAACACATTGACTCCTCAACCAGGAAACGTACAGCCCTGGCCATCCCGCAAAGATCCTTATTCCTCCTTCCGTGCAGGCTTTGAGACAAGGACCTACCGTTTATGCAAACGGGCACTGATGTTCCATCATTTTCCGGATTTAAACGGTGGCGCACCTACGCTGGTGCGTTCCCTGGACTTTGATTATACACCATCTGCCACACAGGTAAATGAAACAAACCTCCCTGTGGAAGTTACCTTTCTTTCTGCTAACCAGCCCCAGCAACTCAACAGATAAGATAAAAGATCAGGGAGACAAAACAGCCAACGATATCAAGCCATTGGAATACTACGAAATAAAAATGGCCTGGAGTGAATACCGGAATGGAAAATGGACACAGAAACAGGTCAGCAAGGAAGGTGCCACCACCAATAATATTGATCCCAGCCACGATCTGCCCTACTTTAAATTTGTACCATTCATCTCCAATGACAACGTATTGATCAGTGTTGATGATTACCTGGACAGCGATGGCGGCTTTCTCAACACCTTCAGGTTTGAAGGCAGCAAACTGGTTCTCGACAGCACCACCCATAACGCCAGCTCTGGTGTCCCCATTAATTATTTCAACAAAACAAATACCTATTCACTCCAGACCTGGCAGTTTAACAATGATATCAGAACCAATCATACCTTATCTTTCGATGATCAGATATCTAAAACAACCATCAGTCATTTCTTCACTTTCCACGGAACGAATTTTTATCATCCGTATGCACATCAGTTATTAGGCCTCATTAACAGTGCGGAACTCAACAATTTCTTTTCATTCAATGTAAAAGGCATACTCACACAATCTGATAAAGAAGATGCATTTGGCGCCGGTGTTGATTCGATTGGCACAAGAACCTATCACGAACTAAAACGGCCCTATTCACTTTACAACTGGGAGTTGTTTTTCCATGCACCGATGATGCTGGCCAATGCACTGAGCAAGGCCCAGCAATTTGAAGAAGCGATGAAATGGTATCATTATGTATTTAACCCTATGGCTGAAGGCACCAGTGATAAAAGATGCTGGGAGTTCAGTCCGTTCAGGGAAATAGATGCTACCCATATCCTGGAAAAAATATTTAATCTCTTAAAGCCCAACACCGCTGATGCAGCCATCTCAGAATGGCGCAACAACCCCTACATGCCGCATCTGGTGGCCCGTAGCCGTCCTGTTGCGTACATGAAATGGGTAGTGATGAAATACCTGGATAACCTGATCGCATGGGGTGATTATCTGTTCCGTCAGGATTCGATTGAATCCATTAATCAGGCTACACAGCTGTATGTGCTGGCAGGGCATATCCTGAGGCCCCGTCCCCAACTGATACCTAAGAGAGGGACCATACAGCCACAGACATATCTGTCGATGCTGGGCAAATGGGATGCTTTCTCCAATGCGGCCACAGAGCTGGGACTGGCGGCACCCTACAGTAGCCAGATTGACCAGCCCTTTGTCCTGACCGGCGGCGGAAAGGAAATAGCGTTTGCCAACATCTTCGGATTTGCCAGCGCATTGTATTTCTGCATCCCGTCAAACCCACAACTGATGGGATATTGGGATACGCTGGCAGATCGTTTGTATAAGATCAGGCATTGCGAAAATATAGAAGGTGTATTCAGGATACTGCCGTTGTTCCAGCCGCCGATAGATCCGGGATTGCTGGTGAAGGCAGTCGCACAGGGGCTTAGCATCGCCTCTGTGTTAAATGATCTTAATACGCCGATGCCCAATTACCGCTTTTATTACCTGCTGCAAAAAGCGCTGGAGCTGTGCGGAGAGCTGAAATCCATGGGAGGCGCCATGCTCAACGCCATGGAGAAAAAGACAATGAAACCATCTCCCAGATCCGTAGCAGGCACGAAAGCGTCATGTACAATCTTCAGATGGAAGTGAGGAAGCTGCAGCTGGATGAGGCACAGAAAACACTGGACAGCCTGGTGGAGAACCGGCGCCTGCCTGCACTCCGCATGCAGTATTTCCTTCAACTGATAGGAGAAGACCCCAGCAAGGTACCGGGAACAGACAGCGACTTCAGCGAGCTGGCCAACGGCATAGAAGTACCTGTAGATGACAGTGGCTTAAAACTGATCTCCTATGAAAAGGAAGATATGGATAAAGCCAGCGCTGCTGCCGACTGGCAGACAGGCATCGGCGTAGTTGAAACACTGGCCTCTGTTTTCCATGCCCTGCCTACCATGAATATACATGGTACCCCGCTGGGTATAGGCGTGGCCGCATGCTGGGGATTTCCCAATCTCGCCAATGCTACCAGCGCTGTTGCAAGAGGATTAAAGATTCATGCAGACTATCTCGCTTATCAGTCTTCCCACGCGAGCAAAAAAGGCGGCTTCTTACGAGCCATGCAGGACAGGATCATGCAGGCCAATGCTGCCGGACGTGAGGTAAAACAGATCGATAAACAGATTACCACACAACAGATACGTATCCAGGTTGCCAATCAGGAAATTACAAACATCCAGCAACAGATAGATAGTTCCGCAGAAGTAGAAGATTTTCTGAAAAACAAATATACCAACGAAGAACTCTATACCTGGATGAAAGATAACATGCGGGCGCTTTATCATCAGGTATATAATGTTGCCTACGAACTGGCAAAGAAGGCAGAAAAAGCATTCCGGTTTGAACGCGGCCTTACAGACTCTGATTTCATCCAGACCGGCTACTGGGACGCCTCACGCGACGGCCTGCTGGCAGGAGAACAGTTATATGTCAGTCTCAAACAACTGGAAGCTACCTATCAGAGCGAACGAGGATATGATTATGAGATCGTCAAACATATTTCTCTCCGGCAGATCAACCCGCTGGCGGTATTGCAGCTAAAAGCCACCGGCCAGTGCGAATTTGAACTGCCTGAATCACTGTTTGACATGGATTATCCGGGTCATTACAACCGTCGTATAAAATCGGTGGCACTATCCATCCCCTGTATCGTTGGCCCGTATACAGGTCTGAACGCAACATTGCGGATTATGGAAAATAAATTCCGAAATTCTCCCATTGCCAAAGATGCCAATGATTACCCTGAAAAACAGGAGGAGCAAGATGATCGTTTCAGCAGCTTTATTATTCCGATCACTGCAATAGCGGCCAGTACCGCACAAAACGACAGCGGTGTGTTTGACCTGAACTTCAAGGATGAGCGTTACCTGCCATTTGAAGGCGCCGGTGTAATCAGTAAACTGCGGCTCGAACTGCCCTCTTTCAGGCAATTCAACTACGACACTATTTCTGATGCCGTCGTTCATCTCCGGTATACCGCCTCTGAAGGTGGTAACCGTTTGGCCAAGGCTGCCGCAGGCACTGTCAGCAACCTCTTGAAAAGTATTGAGGGATTGGGCAAAGACGAAGGATTCTTTGCAGTAGTAGACGTGCTGCATGACCTTCCCATTGAATGGCACCAGGCATTACAGCAGAAAACGCCCGGCAATGAAATTTCGCTTCCGTTGGATAAAGTAATGGACTTCCTCCCTTATTACACCCGTATCAAAGATGACGGGACATTAAGAGATATAAAAAAGATCAATGCCGGAGATGTTACCGCGGTAATAGCTACTGCCTCCAATGTTGGTTTGTCTCTCCTACAACAGGAAACGTCTTTCGATTTCAGCCCCGCGGCAAAGATCGGTACCAACAAGGTTTTCACCTGTGCAACCGACGAAGCTAAATTCAACAACTGGGCGCTTAAAGTCACAGGAGTGGACCAGGAAATTGAAAAACTCTGGCTGATAATACGGTTTGTATTGAAAAACTAAATAAGCTAAAACTTATCAGGTGATCCCGGCCGGATCACCTGATAAGAAATTGCAATTGTACAAAAACAGGCTATATAGGAAATGGGTTAGTTTTCATCTACGAAATAACTTACTTCAAGAAATTTATCAGCAGCACCTTCTTCTACCTGATCTACTGTTCTTAATAATCACATTGGAAGCTACCATCCCTTTGTCATTTACTTCTGAAGGTAATAGGTCATGTGCCTTATATTTATTATAACTTTCCTGCAGCTCAGCATCGAATTTATCCATGATGGCCGCCTTCGAATTTTCATCAAGACCAGCGATGGCTAATTCCAGGAATAGTATTTCCTTTTGTTTTCCGAAGTATAGCCCTGCTACCTTGCCTACCTCTGAATGGCTTATGCTTCGATCATTGGAATGAGTAAAAATGTTGTAAAATCTTCCACCATTATCCAAATGGCTGATTGCTTCAGCAGCGTCTTTAAAGGGTTTGATTTTTTCCATTGCTTAAAATTTAGTGCTATCGTTTATTCCAACAGGATATTGCATCCTGATAAATTTAATCTTTTTAAAATCAAAAAAACAACCCATGACGTCAATACGCTATTCACCCAGGCAGATTAAACAGGTATCCAGGCATAAATCCACATATATATGAAGAAAGCAGATCTAAAGAAATACATCCTCGCTGGCAATACAACACTAAAGTAATCGTGATCACATGATAAACTGACCAAATCCAATACCATTAAAGCATTCGGAGCTTTTATTTATCAGTTGCAATACCTATATTCCGTTTTAAGGCTGGATGAATCAGGATGCTTTTTTCGACTGTCATTTATTACGTTATCTATTTTTCCCGTATGAAATACTTAATACCATTTTATTTTTTTATTATCTGCAGTAGTTACACTTTCGCCCAGGAAAAAATCCCTCCGGTAAAACCAGCTGTAGCTGGCAAGGATAGCAGCAAATCACTCAGAGAAGTAAACGTAGTTGCGCAAAAACCTTTCATCGCAATTGATAAGAATAAAATCATTTTATCTATTGATAAAAACAAAGTGGCCGGACAATCTGTTGCGGACATACTAAAAAAGGCACCCGGAATCACCATTCAAAACAATATCATTCTCTTTGAAGGCAGGCCCATCACTGCTCAGATGAAAGGGAAAACTATTCATCTATCTCTTTCAACACTAACAGACTTCCTGGGTGCGACGGCTGCCACCGCCATCAATGAGATAGAGATCATAACAGTTCCGCTCTCAAACGTGGATGCATCCGCTACCAGCGCGATCATTAATCTGAAACCGGCCAAAATTCCGGCCAACGGGTATAACACCAATCTCAACTTCAAAATAGGCACCAGGTCGGATTTTGGCAATGGTGGCATAGGAACAGCCGTTAATTTTAAATACAACAAACTCTCCGGTTTGGCTGCCATCAATTATTCCAGAGACCATCAGCTGAGTAAAGAAGAAGTCACCCGCAACTTAACGCCCACAGAAAAAAACAAGACTTCTTTGATACATGAACTCAACAACAGTAACAGTCAACCGGAAAACATACCGTTATCACTGAGCCTGGAATATACATTGAGCCCAAGAAGCCAGATAGGAACAGTCGTAAATGCCCTGTTTTCCAATACCTCAACAGAGCGGCATAACACCTCATCGATCTTCCTTCACCCCTTATCCACCGACGCTGCCGATTCGCTCATCACCATGCCGGGTACTCAAAAAAAACAAGGTCAATCTGGCGCCATCGACCTATACTATAGATTGAAACTGGATACGGCAGGCCAGGAATTAAACTTCAACACCGCCTATTCAAAAGGACATAGCACCTATATTAACTCGCAGGACTATGATTATTTCCTGACTGATGGCAGTTCCTATCAAACATCATCCAGCCTTAACCAATCCTCTGTCATGGATTTAGTTACCAAAAGCATACAGGTGGACTATATCAAACCAATCCGGAAAATTAAACTGGAATCCGGATTAAAATATGGCTGGACAAGTGTTAACCAAAACCTGCAGCAAACTATAACCAACAAAAACGGCTCTACTCAATTGAATGACGAACCCGCCTATGACGAAAATATTTTTGCGGGATATGTAAACCTGTCCGGCGCCATCGGTAATACCAGCTATTCAATTGGTGTAAGAGGAGAAAACACTGCTATTAAATCATTCCCCATAGATACCTATGGAAGCACAAACAGAAGCTATTTCAAGGTATTTCCCACCTTACTTTTTTCCAGGAGAGCAGGCCAAAGCAGCTTTGTTTTGAGTTATAAAAAGAGTATTGAAAGACCCCGCTTCTCCCGCTTGACAAATTTCAAATATTACATAAGTCCTTTCTACTATTATACCGGTAACCCTGGCTTACAGCCTTATTTCCAAAATGCCACCAGGTTTTCCTGGACATTTAAAAACAGATTCCAGGTAGTAGCCAGTTACACCTGGTACAAAAACAACATGCTGGAATATGCTGAACTGGACACTATTAACAATATTACGAGAGGATTGATTGCTAATAACGGAGACTTTAGAAGTGCTATTCTGAACCCCAATTATTTTGCAAACATGACCAAATGGTGGTATACCAACACCGGCTTCAGAATTATGCAAAGACACCTTGGCTTTGTCTCCAATCAACAATCAACCAGCTTAGACAACACAAACTTTAGCGTTAATACATTAAATACCTTCACCCTTTCCAAAAGCATGAAATGTGAGTTTTATGCTTATTATAATTCTCCTACTTATTATAGTGCCTCTAAAACCGGCGAGTTTTATTTCGTGGATGTAAGCATCTTTAAAAATGTATTAAAAGGAATGGGACAGCTTTCTCTTTCCGTAAGCGATATTTTTTTCACGAATATTTCAAAGTCAGATGCCCAATATGCACTAATCAGCTATAAATCCAGCAACAATTGGGATAGCCGGAATGTTCTTCTAGGGTTCAATTACCGGTTCGGCAGCAAAAGTTATAAAAGTAATCAGTTAAAGAAGTCTTCAGCCACCGATGATATTAAAAGCAGGTCATATTGACCTGTGATTTCCCGAAAGGGAAATAATCACAACTTATCGGGCAATTCACTCACTGCCTACGTCTGTTTTTCAAGCCATCTTTGTATCGTCAATCCAAACAAAAAACCTTCAAAATCTAACAAAATGAAAAATCAGGCAAACACTCAGGCAGTAAAAAACATAGTTTTAGTTCACGGTGCATTCGCTGATGGCTCCGGTTACAAAGGTCTTTATCAATCCCTTACCCAACAAGGGTATAATGTTACCATCGTACAAAATCCACTAACTTCTCTGGAAGACGACGTGACTGCGACCAGGGTTGCACTGGATGCTCAGGATGGCCCTGCCATCCTCGCCGGACACTCCTGGGGCGGTGCCGTTATTACTCAGGCGGGCAACCACCCCAACGTGGCAGGACTGGTTTATATCGCGGCCTTCCAGCCAGACAATAATGAGTCTGCATTGCAGTGGTTTCAGACCATCCAGCCGGCCCCTGAGAATGGTGTACTGCCTCCGAATGAAAAAGGAATCGTTTATTATGATAAAGCCAGGTACCATGCCGGTTTTTGTGCTGATCTGAGTGAAGAGGATGCTGCCTTCATGTATGCTTCTCAAGGCGCATTTTATGCCGAATGTTTTGTTACCCCTATCACGGATGCCGCCTGGAGAAATAAGCCTACCTATGGCATCGTTGCTACAGACGACAAAAGTATCCATCCCGATATCCAGCGTAATATGTACAAACGCTCTAATACCCAGGTGACAGAGATCAAAGGCAGCCATGCTGTTTACATTTCACAACCACAAAAAGTAGCTGCTGTCATTGCCGAAGCAGCACAGGAAGCATCCCTTTAATAACATACATTCCAGCTTATAACACAGGCCCCATTTGCCGTTTGCAGCAAATGGGGCCTGTGTTATAAAGGCACATCAGCACAAACTAAATTTTGGCCTTCGATTGATCTTTCGTACTTTAAACGTGAAACGGGCATCGTATTTTGCTAATCATTCATCTAACTAACAATGAGGCTTACACTAAGGGAGGAGAACACCGGTGGGGAATTACTGCTTTTTAAGGAAGAAGCGGGTTTTGACAGATTATTTTTTACCAGAGACCGGTTCAATAAGTATTTTACGATTGCATGGAACCCGGGAGAAAGCCAGACCGTTACCATTGATGGAACTGAACATGAATTCCCGGCCAATACCCTGCTGACCCTTTTGTTTAACCAGACTTTCAGTTTTGAAAATTCCGCAGACATCGTTGCCTGGCAATTTAACCGGGAATTTTATTGTATTATCGATCATGATAGTGAAGTGAGCTGTGTTGGTTTCCTTTTTAGCAGTACCGATCATTTATTTATAAAGCTGGGCGATCAGGCCCAACAAAAACTACAGCTGTTATCTGATGTTTTTACTGAGGAGTTCAAGACTTCAGACCATATCCAGAGCGAAATGCTGCTGGTATTGTTAAAGCGGCTGATCATCTATGTAACACAGCTGGCAAAGCTGGGATATGCACCCACCAAAAAGCTTCAGGATGAAAGATTTCATATTATCCGAAAGTTCAACCTCCTCGTTGAAGCAAACTTCAAAGCTGAACACTCCGTTAGCTTTTATGCCGGGCAGCTTTGCAAGTCACCCAAAACCCTGTCCAATCTTTTTGCCATTTACAATCAGAAGACTCCTTCGCAGATAATCCAGGAAAGGATTACGGTGGAGGCTAAACGACTTTTGCGTTATACCGACAAATCGATTAAACACATCACCTTTGAGCTGGGCTTTGAAGATGTGTCCTACTTCTCCAACTTCTTCAAAAAGAACACCGGAGCATCACCCTCCGATTTCAGAAATGCAGCAGTAATATCCAATGAAGGGAAATAATCACAACTAATCGGGCAATGTGCTCATAAACGATGCCTGCTTTTCGTCTCATCTTTGTATCGTTGATTCAAACAAAAACTTCAACGAAATAAAAAATGAAAAAGCAATCCTTACTCAGCACATTAAAAGCCGGTATCATAGCTCTCTTCACCTTAACCGGTGCAACTACCGCGGCCACTGCACAAACCGTAAAAAATGTAGTATTAGTACATGGAGCCTTTGCTGATGGCTCTGGTTATAAGGGAGTTTATGAAGCCCTTACCAAACAGGGTTTCCATGTTACGGTCGTGCAAAATCCATTAACTTCCCTGGAGGACGACGTAACAGCTACCAAACTTGCCCTGGATGCTCAGGATGGTCCTGCTATCCTTGCCGGGCACTCCTGGGGTGGCGTTGTTATCACACAGGCCGGTAACCATCCCAAAGTTGCAGGATTGGTTTATATCGCGGCTTTCCAGCCAGACAACAATGAGTCTGCCATACAATGGTTTCAGACTGCCAAACCCGCGCCCGAGAATGGTGTACTGCCTCCGGATGAGAAAGGCATCGTTTACTATGATAAAACAAAGTTCCATGCAGGTTTCTGTGCTGATCTGAGTAAAGAAGAAGCCGCATTCATGTATGCCTCACAAGGTGCGTTTTACGGCAAATGTTTTGCCACTCCCATCACCAATGCCGCCTGGAGAAACAAACCCACCTATGGCATCGTTGCTACAGAAGATAAAAGTATTAACCCGGACATACAGCGTAATATGTACAAACGCTCCAACACCAGGGTTACTGAGATCAAAGGCAGTCACGCCGTTTATGTCTCACAGCCGCAGAAAGTAGCCGCTGTCATTATGCAGGCCGCCAAAGAAGTGTCCGGCAAATAAGTCCGGAAGCGTTTTAATATAAAGTAAAGAATCGGGGTTATAAGCCCCGGTTCTTTTTTTTATCAACCTATAGTATTTCCACATATCCGTCTGTCCCATTGACCCGGATGCGCTGTCCGTCTTTGATCAGGCTGGTAGCATGCTCCACTCCTACCACCGCTGCCAGACCATATTCCCGCGCTATGACTGCCCCGTGGGTCATCAGGCCACCCACTTCGGTGACCAGGCCTTTTATAGCAACGAACAACGGTGTCCAGCTGGGATCTGTAAAGGAGGTCACCAATATATCTCCATCTTCCAGATCTGCATCTTCCATATTTAAAATAACACGTGCCCGTCCTTCTATTACTCCGGAAGAAACAGGCAGCCCCACAATAGCTCCCGCAGGGATATTTTCCCGTTTATACTTCCCCGTTACAATTTCACCATCAGATGTGATAACCCGTGGTGGCGTCAGTTTTTCATACCATTTGTACTCGTCTTTTCGTTTGCTGATGATCTGATAATCGAGTTTATTGGTGCGTACCACTTCATGAAATTCTTCAAAAGTGAGATAGTATACATCTTCCTTTTCCTGAATAGTGCCGGCCTGCACGAGCTGTTCGGCTTCTTTCAGCAAAGCCTGCTTATAAACGAAATAATGATTAACAATGCTATATTTTGGATACTCACGATAACCGCTAAAATTTCTGATCAGGTCGATCCTTCGTTTTGTTTCATCCACTTTTTGTTCCCCATCCGGCAATAGTTTCAATCGCTCCAGTAACGTTTGTTCTTTACGGAGAGCTTCCTGCAGTCCCTGCTCAAATTTCCGTTTGCTGGCACCAGGCTCAAAGTTTCTGATATTACTGAGAATCATGGAAATGAGTGTGGTGGGCTTTTCGCGCCAACGCGGTTTAGTAATATCGATTTCTCCGGCACACCGCATTCCATACTTATCAAGATAAGCATAGAGCGTGTCCCGGATCTGCTGTCCACCCTCAAATTGAATCAGTTCATCCAGAAAGCTGTCTTCTTTTATATGCTGCAAATAGTCTACCACCTGGGGATAATGGCGAATGACATCTGCGACATCCATCAGCGCCAGTCCCATTTCCGAAGTAATATTGTTGGGTACTGATTGGGAAAGTTTATCGGCTACATTTTTTTCATTTAACCATTCATTCATTTTTTCATTGATCCATGCAGCAGCATTGATAGCAGCCATAATCACCCGCATATTCCCCGCCTCAAACATCGTCTTTCTGAGTCGCAGTAAGTCTTCCCGGATAAAATCAAATAACTCCGGTCCGGATTTCGTTTGGATGTTTTGTTTTAATGCTTCCAGCGATGTTTCACTGCACTTTATCAAATCAGCAACGATGGCCGGATCATTTTCGATTGTTGCCTGAAGATCCAGCGCTGGGGCTCCCTGATGGTTTTTACCAGCCGGTTCCTTGTTCTCTTTTATAAAACCTTCCCGCTCCATGATGGTCATGAGCGCATCTTTTATAAGCGGATCGGATTGTCCGAGGGTATTAAACAAATTTTCCCGGCCAGCCGGCGAAGACAGATTCGGAGCCACATCAACAAACAATCTTCCTCCCGCGGTACGCATGCAGGCAGGCGTAAATAGCAGGTAAAAAGACAATCCCAGTGGTTTTATGGGATCCGTCATCATTTGCTGATGCCCTACGGATACATAGACATGATTTTCGGAATCATTGGTTTCGGGGATCGGATATAAAGTAGTGATTGGCCGGCTCTGGACAATATAACAGGTATCATCCGCCCAACACCATTCGATATCCTGAGGCCGGCCGAAATACGCTTCGATTTTTCTGCCTGTGTGCTCAAGCTGTAAAATCTGCTCATCCGTCAGGACCTGACTGTGCTGCCGCTCAGGCTCCATCTCCTGCTGTCGGGTGCCGCCCTCTTTGACTGCATAAACAGCCAGTTTCTTAGTGGATATCTTCTTATCGGTTATCTTACCGCTACTCACTTTATAACTATCCGCATTCACCAGGCCGGAAACCAGTGCCTCTCCAAGCCCGAAGCCAGCATCAACAGACACCACCTTCCTGTTGGATGTGACGGGATCGGCGGTAAACAATATTCCTGCCGCCTGAGGAAAGACCATCTTCTGAATAACCACAGACAGGTATACTTTACGGTGATCGAAGCCCTGCTGAAGGCGGTAAGTCACCGCCCGCTCCGTAAACAGCGAGGCCCAGCACTTGCTGATATGCTGCAGGATGGCCGCTTTTCCGATGATGTTCAGATAGGTATCCTGCTGGCCTGCAAAAGAGGCCGTCGGCAAATCCTCTGCAGTGGCGCTGGACCGTACCGCATAGGCATTTTTTTCACCAAGCCGGAAAAGATGACGGGAGATCTCTTCAGCAATATCTTCAGGGATAGTTATTTCTTCAATGATGCTACGAAGCTCCCGGCTCAATTCAGCTATCTTATCCCGGTCTTCCACCTTTAGCGATGATAACTGATCCAGTAATTCGTATATGGATGGCGTTTCCTCCATGATCAGCCTAAAAGCCTCCGTGGAAATACAAAATCCATCCGGTACCTGCACTCCTTCCATCCTGGAAAGCTCTCCCAGGTTCGCGCCCTTCCCCCCGACCATGGCCAACTTTGTCTTATCGACTTCCTGAAAACCAAGTATATAGGAACTCATATTTTTAGTTTATCTGTTGTTTCATTCATTATTTCGATTGCTTTTGAGAAGTAGGTTTCAAGCACCTTGACTTCCTTGCCGGAGAATGAAGCAATCAGTTTTTCTGACCTGTTACGGAATTCTTTATAAAGCGGCACTAAAAGCGCATTGATGTTATCCGTGTTGGGTTCAATGATAACCTTCCGTCTGTCGTTTTCAGCAAACTGCCTTTTTACCAGCTTTTTCTTTTCGAGCCTGTCTATCAAACCTGTAACAGCTCCCGTGGTCAGACCTGTTAAAGCCGCCAGCTCGCCTGCCGTCATTTGCCCTTTTTGTATTAAAAACCCTAAGTATTTGTGGTCAGTACCGGTGAGTCCTGCCTTCCGGGCGATGGCTTCGTGCATCTGAATAGAGGTGTATGCATGCAGCTGGCTCAGTTTCCTTATCTGTTTGAGCAGGTCTTTATCCATTTTATGTCTTATTAACTAAATATCTTAGTTACTAAGATAATATTAATTTTGAAAGATGTCCAAATAATTTTGGAGGTTTTGAGGATTTATTCCACTATGTATCCTGGCTAGTCTTCCGAATGTATCAGTTTTGCAGTATTAGAAGCCCCACTTAAGAGTCAGTATTTTTTTTGTAGGTTTAAACTGCTATTAGAACAGGGTACTTTACAGTCCGAACATTCTATTTACGCTCTAAGTACAATTGCATTATTTTTTCTACGATTTTATTAAGGGCGTATTTGTGTTCATTATTTTCTTTGTCGTAACCAACCTCTAAATTATTGATTAAAATGTTCTCCAAACAAACAGTTAAATCCCTTTTGCTTTTAATGTCTTTTAGTATTAATGGGATATACCTTTTATACTCGTCTTTCGCGATATTTTCACCTACGCCAAGAGGATCCCATTCAGCTAAAATATGATTTACACCTTCAATAATATTCTTCATTTTTCTTTACTATTTAAAGCGGTTTATGGTAGGTAAAGTAGCGTTACACTGCCTTCAGCTTGTTTAACACCTGATCCCCACGTTACAAACAAACCAGCGATCAACAGCCTTTTGAAATTCACTGTAATCCGGATCGTTGTCAGAAGCCCAGGCAACAATCCCATCAGGACGTACCAGCAGCGCGCTTACCCCTAACCGGTCTTTTACACTGCCTGAAATATACCTGATTTGATCAGCATATTCACGCGCCAGCGTTTTAAGCGAAGCATTCATATCAAAATCAAGCAGTATCCCCTGACCATCGCGCATTAACTCACCAATCCTGGTACCGTCTTCGAACTCAAAGTTGGGAACACTGCGGCCTGTCAGCGGATGATCGCCACCGAAAGGATAGTGAGTGAAAATACCCCATACCCTTCCTGCAATATAGGTGGCGCCATCGCGTGTATTCATCAGGTCGCGGACAATTGCATTCAGCGCGCGGGCAGGTGGTTCAGGTTTCATGATGGCTACCTGGGCGCGCGACCAATCCAGCACCTGCACACCAATGGGATGTCGTTCAGTATGATAACTATCCAGCAAAGTTTCCGGTGCTCTCTTTTGGATGGTTGCTGCGAGCTTCCAGCCCAGATTCATGGCGTCACCCAGACCGAGGTTAAGCCCCTGGCCACCCAACGGCGAATGAATATGCGCGGCATCACCCGCTAAAAGTATCCGTCCGTTGCGGTAAGCTGTGGCCTGCCGTGCCCGGTCAGTCCATGTAGTCGCGATATGCAGAGCGTTGATAGTAACATCTGTATTCGAGATACGGCGTAAAACCTCCTGCACATGTTCAAGTGTGATTGGCATATCTCTATTATGAAATGCTCCTCCATCAAAATCCTGTATTATCACATAACCTGGCTGCGATTGCAGATACATACCTGTTGCTGTGAGATTGCGGCCAGGGCTGAGTTTCTCCGGGTCTGCAATATCCATTAGTGTAGAGTAACCGGTAAATTCCGGCTCTGTACCGGCGAATTCGAAGCCGCCCATCTTACGGACAACGCTGCGGCTACCATCACAACCTACGAGCCATTGACCTTTAAAAGACTGATCACCTGCCAGAACAGCCACCCCATCCCCGGTTTGATGGAAGTCTGTAATGGCAAAACCGCGCCTGATGTGTACGCCCAGGGCTTCTGCGCGGCGGGCCAGCACAGATTCCAGCTCCTCCATTTCAGACAATAAAGTGGTGTCGGTCGAGCCCGGCAGGCGATACTTCCATTGTGAGGTATCAATATTGTCGAAATGAAATGGAATGCCGGCGAAGTGTCCGGCCTGACGACGGAGTGGTGGTTCTTGCCCGTTAGTTGGGCTGCTATGGGGATTTTTAACGCGTTTGGGTACTTCCAGTTCATTTAACAACCCGCGACGATAAAGCGCTTCAACAGTGGGCGCCGAGAGCCCCCGCATTCCAAAGGGAAGTTGTTTTAATGGTGAGTGCGGATGCTCCGCTTTTTCGAGTATCAGGACAGAACAGTGAGCCAGGGCCAGTTCACAGGCGAGGAATAATCCTACAGGCCCTGCACCGGAAATGATTACATCGTAAATAGCATTATTTTGTGCAGACTCCGTGTTTTCAAGTGTTACTTTCATATAGCATGATTGAAACACAAAATTCCGGAATGTGCTTACAGTAAACTTGTATAAACACGACAAAATCGTTGTTTACAGTTTGTTTTCCTTTCTTGCTTTTCGGGCGAATGCCGCTGGCGTAGTGCCGCTGTAGCGTTTGAACTCCCTGCTTAGGTGGGCCTGGTCCGTATAGCCGAGCTCGTGAGCCAGGCCGGCAATATTGGAATCCGGATAAAGCCATAAATGGTTTCGTATCTGCTCAAAGCGTATCAGACCGGACACATCTTTAACAGTATAGCCGGAAAAATGCTTAAACTTCCTTTCCAGTGTACGAACCGTCGCATGAGCTGCCACCGCCACCTGGCTTACCGGCAGGCCGCCGTTTGCTTCTCTCATAGCAACTCCCGCTTTGAATAATGTATTGTCAATAACCATCTGCGACCGAACATGCAGGAAGTACTGTTTTACCTCAGCCAGTGCATCCTCTATCCTGCCCTCCTGCACATACTTATTCAATGTGGGTTGAAGCAGGGCGACAGGATGCTTCAATATATGCACGCCGTCCCTACCGGAGGGAAGTCCGAGCAAATCAAACACGGTCCATGGAAAACACCTGATACCAATGATATCCAAACGATTTTTTGCATTTATAGTAACGGGCTGATTAAGCAGTCCCATTATAAACGGCGATGGCATTGGCTGCAAACATCCATTGTAAGAAATACTGCAGGCATCTCCGAAATGAAAAATAATTTCAGCATAACCGTCAGGCAGTACTTCAAAACCTGATGGTTCTTCTCCAAAGTCTTCACTGTTGTACCAAAAGCACTTTATGATATCCCGTAGCTCCTCAGGCGGTTCAAATTCCTGGTGCTGCATTTTGAAAGATCGCATATCTGGGATGTATTATATAAACATGAAGGTAAGTAAAGATGTATTTCCGCAGGCTAATTTTTTATTTATGAACGTACTCCACCGCTGCTCATTTCCCTACAAAAGGGATAGAGCAATGCAATAAAATTACGTGCAGAATAGCGGATTCATGAAAGCTGATTTACCAACTGTAATATGATATCAGTGATGAAATGATGAATTGATAATTTATGAAAACAATGATGGATTTTATCTATATTTTATTATCTTTATTTAGATGAACGATAGACCTGTAGCCCAGTTTGCGACCCAATTGCAGTAAACTAA
The DNA here is from genome assembly GCF_018255755.1 of Chitinophaga sp. HK235. Lineage (NCBI taxonomy): Bacteria > Pseudomonadati > Bacteroidota > Chitinophagia > Chitinophagales > Chitinophagaceae > Chitinophaga > Chitinophaga sp. HK235. The sequence continues at coordinate 1,847,664 of NZ_CP073766.1, forward strand.
TCCGATGCCACGAAGATCAACTACATGAGACCCTGATAAACAATCCATTTTTTTATTTCAACGAAAAACCCAAGACGATTATGACTCAAGCATAATGACCGGACCCTCTATATTTTTCAACCAAATCTAAACCACATGAAAAAGACTTTGTGTCTTATTGCCATTCTCATGGCAATCAATTTCCTATTGTCTGCACAGCAACGGCAGATAACCGGAAAAGTGACCGGGAACAATGCACCTGTTCCATTTGCCAGCGTTCAGCTCAAAGGTGCTACTACCGGCGCGATTACAGACCAGCAGGGAAATTTCAAGCTATCTGTACCAGGTAAGGATGCCGTACTGGTAGTCCGAAGTATCGGTTACCTGTTGAAAGAAATACCTGTGGGAGATGCCGCCAGTATCAACATTGAACTGCAACCCGATGACAAGACCATGCAGGAAGTAGTAGTTACTGCGCTCAACGTAAAAAGGGAAAAGAAATCACTTGGATACTCCGTACAGGAAGTAAAAGGTGCGGATCTTACGCAGTCGAAAGACCCCAACTTTATCAACTCACTCAGTGGAAAGGTAGCAGGTATACAGGTTACAGGCTCCTCCGGTAATATGGGAGGATCTGCCAGGATCACTATCCGCGGTATCAATTCAATCTTCGGAAACAATAACCCGCTGTTCGTAGTAGATGGTGTTCCGATGGATAACAGTTTCTTTACCGGCAACAACCCAACCAGCGCCATTGACCAGGAACGCGGCCGTGGCGGATACGACTATGGCAATGCCATACAGGATATCAATCCCAATGATATCGAATCGTTGTCTGTACTCAAAGGTGCGGCAGCATCTGCATTGTACGGTACCCGTGGTTCCAACGGTGTGATTGCCATCACCACCAAAAAGTCCAAATCAGGTATTGCCAGCGGTATTGGCGTCACCTACAACTTTGGTGCACAGATGGAAAAAGTATACATCATGCCCAAATACCAGAATGAATACGGTGGTGGTTATAATTTCACCAAACTATATGTAAATGAACATCCGGAAGGATTCAAAGATGGTAAAGCCACTTATAATGATAATGATGGCAAAGGCCCGTATGATCTCGTTCCCGATTATGAACCCGATGTTTCATGGGGTCCCAAAATGGATGGCAGACTGGTTCGTCACTGGTGGTCATGGGATAAAGACAAACAAAACCCTGATTTCGGTGTAGCAGCGCCCTGGGAACCACATCCCAACAACAACCGCAGTTTCTTCGAAACCGGCCTGACACTCACCAACAGTGTAGCCGTTTCCGGTAGTAATGAAAAAGGTGCTTTCAGACTGGCCTATACCAACCTGGATCAGAAATTTGTCTTGCCCAACTCCCGGCTTAAACGCAATTCCCTCAGCTTCAACGGTAACTATGCCATATCCAGCCGGCTGGAAGCCTTTATAGGCGTTAACTACGCAGGCACCAACGCACTTGGCAGACCCGGCACCGGCTATCACGGAAGGAATGTAATGCAGGGATTCACCGAATTCGGGCACCGCGACTGGGACATGGAGAAGATGAAAGATTATGCCTATGCATATGATGGTTCCCAACGTTCATGGAACCGGGGTGCATGGGACGATCAGCCTCCCAGGTATACCGACAACCCCTACTGGACCAGGTATAAGAACTATGAGACAGACCGGCGCGACCGCGTATTCGGGAATGCAGGTATCAACTTCAAAATCACAGACTATCTTTCCGTCACCGGTAAATTTATGACTGACTTCTATACAGACAGCCGGCAGGAAAGAGTAGCGATCGGTACACAGGGAATCCCCTCCTATATCGAAGCAACGCGATTTGTAAAAGAGAACAACTACGAAGGTCGTATCAATTTCAATAAGCCAATCGGTACCCACTTCTCCCTGTCTGCCTTTGCTGGTCTCAACAGAAGGGAGAACTATCTGAAATTCACAGGCGGAGAGAGTAAAGACGGATTAAATATTGATGGCTGGTATAACCTCGCCAACTCCCGGCAGCCCGCCCGGGCATATGACCATGTGGAAAAACTGCGTGAAAATGCCGTTTTTGGCAGTGCTTCGCTGGGGTACCAGGGTATGCTATACCTCGATGTCACCGGCAGGAATGAGTGGTCCAGTACATTGCCTGCTGCCCACAATTCCTACTTCTTCCCATCAGTATCCGGGTCATTTGTATTCTCTGAAATAAAAAACCTGAAAAACGCCCCCTGGTTGTCTTTTGGTAAACTCAGGCTGGGATGGGCACAGGTAGGTAAAGGTACTATTCCGTATAGTACAGCGCTGGCCTATCTGGCAGAAGAGAACTTCGGTTCCACCGCCAATATTACCGTACCAGACCAGCTGAATAATGCGAATATCAGACCCGAGATCACCACAGAAGTAGAAGCAGGTCTTGAATTACGTTTCCTGCATAACAGGCTGGGTGTAGATCTCAGCGTATACGACAAAAAGTCAAAAGACCAGATCATACCACTGACCATATCTGCCTCTTCCGGATATACCACCGCGATCATCAATGCAGGGCTGATCAGGAATAAGGGTTTTGAACTGGCGCTAACCGGAACGCCCCTACGTACCAAAAGCGGGTTCACCTGGGACCTTGGTTTTAACATAGCCCGTAACAGGAATAAAATCGAAAAGCTGTACGACGATCCCGCCAAAGGTATCCGGGTCACCAACCTGCTGCTTGCCAATGCGCCCTTTGCCGTAACCGTGAATGCCCGCGAAGGGGAAGCATATGGCTCTATCGTTGGTTATGCGGTTAAACGGGACGCCAACGGCAACAAGCTTGTAGGTGCCGACGGTTTCTATATCAGGGCCGACAAACAGTCTGTACTCGGCAATGCACTACCTGACTATACCGGCGGATTCTCCTCTATATTCAGTTATAAAGGTATCTCGCTGGGTGTCAACTTTGATTTCCAGATAGGTGGAAAATATTTCTCCACTACAACCATGTTCGGCCGTCAGTCCGGTCTGCTGGCTGAAACAGCCGAAAACGGTATCAGGGAAAAAGGTACTGTAGCAGAAGGATACACAGAAGACGGCAAGGTAAATACCAAAGTAATATCTGCTTATGATCATTTTAATAACAACAACGGATATGTGGTGCAGGAACTCGATATGTGGGACGCAGGTTATCTCTACCTGAAAGAGATCAACCTCGGGTACACTTTTGAAAAATCATTTGTATCCGCATTAAGGATGCAGCACCTGCGCCTTTCATTCTCCGCCAGGAATGTATGGCTGATCAGTAGCTCCAATCCGCATCTCGATCCTACCAACCTGGCCATATCCGCCGGTAACGTACAGGGAATTGAAGCCGCTGCCCTCCCCTCTGTGCGTTCTTTCGGTGTTAACTTATCCGTTTCCTTCTAAAAAATTACGCCATGAAAAAAACAGTATTTAAAGAACTGTGTTTCGCGTCGGTACTGATACTCCTGCTAGCAGGCTGTACTAAAAAATTTGATGAGATCAACCAGGACCCGAATAATCCTAAAACTACAGATCCGGGCTACCTGCTGGTCTCTGCCGAGAAAAAAGCCATAGATAACATCTGGAACGAATGGAACAACGGACGTACCGGTATGCATTACGCCCAATACTGGTCTGCCACCACCTACTCCAATGAAAGCCGCTACCAGATCCGTGAAAACCGGAATAATGAATTCTGGAACATTATGTATGCCGGCTCCATAAAAGATCTTAACGAAATCATTAAAATCAATAAGGAAAAACCTTTCGATTATTCTCCCAACCAGATAGCCATCGCTGAAATCATGAAAGCATGGACCTATCATATGCTGGTGGACGTATATGAAGATATTCCCTACAAATTATCACAGGGCGGCCTTGACCAGCCCAACAGCCCATACGACAAGGCTATTACCATCTACACCGATCTCCTGAAAATACTGGGAGACCAGGTGGCCAAACTGGACCCTTCCAAAGGATCATTCCCTGCCAAAACAGATATCATCTATAACGGGGATGTCAATAAGTGGAAACGTTTTGCCAACTCGCTCCGGCTTCGTATAGCTATGCGGGTTAGTGATGTTCCCGCTATGCAAACGCTCGTCAACCAGGCCATCAACGATGCCGTAACCTCCGGGGTGTTCACTTCCAATGCAGACAATGCCCTATTCAGGTATGTGGAAGCTCCCCCGAACAATAATACACTGAATGAATCCTATAAATCACGTGTCGATTTCTGCATGTGCAAAACAATGGTAGACTACATGCTCGACATCAATGATCCCCGACTGCCCATTTATGCAGCACCTGCAAAAGACAATGGCAGGTATATTGGCAAACCATACGGATTAAACCAGCAGAATGGGGAAACGATCCCCAACAGCGCCATCTCATTGCCCGGCAGCGCTGTGCTGGACGCTAAAGCCCCCGGCGTTTATATGGACTACGCCGAGGTGGAATTTATACTTGCTGAAGCTATAGAGAGAAACATCATTAGCGGCTCTGCCGAAGATCATTACAAAAAAGGGATCAGGGCTTCCCTGGAAGACCGCGGCGTTCCGCCCTCCGGCATTGATCCTTACATCGCCGGTGTACCCTACAATGGCGGCCAATGGAAGAATGTAATCGGTACACAAAAATGGATTGCCATGTACATGCAGGGACTGGAAGGATGGTTTGAAAGACTGAGGCTCGACATCAAAAAACCTAATGGACAGGATCTGTTCGTGGCCCCCGTTGACGGCTCACTCGACCGTGATGTAACCGTAGTACCCACCCGCATGACATATCCCGTAGATGAACAACAGCTGAATAAAAGCAACTACGACAAAGCTGTTCAGGCTATCGGCGGAAAAGACAGCAAAGCTGCCAAACATTTCTGGGATCTTTATTAATATACCATTGAGAATATAGAGACGGTCATAAGAAAGGGCCGGTCTTCGCAGGAAGGCCGGCCTTATTTTATCACCGGATTATTTTATTCCATATTTCTGCTTTATATTCGTTTTATTCAAAGATTGCAAGGCTTTATCCATAGCACCAATCTTCTTAAGGAAGGCATCCTTCATATTGTTATTTCTCTAAAATTAAACTCAAGACACGTGACTGACCCAAACACCTATTTTTCTGTGAACAAAGAACTGTGGAACAACAAGACGGATGTCCACATGAAATCAGCATTTTATAATCTGGACAAATTTAAAGCCGGGAGCACATCCTTAAACCCAATAGAAATCCATGAATTAGGAGATGTATCTGGCAAAAAGCTCCTTCACCTGCAATGCCATTTTGGAATGGATACGATCTCATGGTCCAGACTGGGAGCGATTACTACCGGCCTTGATTTCTCTGACAAGGCGATAACTGCCGCAAAAAACCTCGCATCGGAACTTGGGGCAAACAGCCAGTTTGTTTGTAGTAATGTCTATGATGCCGGTCTGCATATTACAGACAAATTTGATATTGTATTTACCTCCTATGGAACGATCGGCTGGCTGCCTGACCTGGACAGATGGGCTGCAGTAATAGTGGAACGACTTAAGCCCGGAGGAATTTTTTATATGGTCGATTTTCATCCCATAGTATGGATGTTTGATGAAGAATTTTCTTATTTCAAATATCCATATTTTAATACCGGCGAGCCCATAGAAGAAGAAAATTCAGGTACATATGCCGACAGGGAAGCAGATCTTAAGGATAAGGAATATGGATGGAATCATAGTCTCAGTGACATCCTGAATGCATTAATCAAAGCGGGTCTGACCATCAGCTTTTTTAATGAACATGCAACATCACCCTATGAATGTTTCAGTAACATGGTGAAAACAGGACCGGATTCCTATCAGATTGCATCCATGAAAAATAAAATACCACTGCTGTATTCCATCAAAGCCGTGTACAATCAGTAACAACCTATCGTCAAGGATAGGATTTCCTGACCCTTATCCTTGACGAACCGTATACCTTCCGGGAAATCACTACACGAAACTTCCACTCGAAACTTCACTCAATACACCTGTATCCATTCGATACAATCGGTGTGCGACATGAAAATAGCTATCATCGTGGGTTATGGCGATAATAGTGCGCCCCTCGCTGATAAGGGCTGGTAGTATTATTTCATAAAACTTCCTGCGAAAAAGGGGATCCTGATCTGCAGCCCATTCATCCAGTACCAATACCGGCCTGTTTTCCATCAGTGCCGCTATCAATGCCAGCCTTTTGCGCTGACCTGCCGACAGATCGATGGTTGAAAAAATCCGGTCCGTCATTTCTACCTTATGTGTAATTTCAAAAAGCGACAGATACTCCCGGAATTGTGACAGAACGGGATCCGATACCCCGTACAGCTTATCAAAGAGATAATAATCACTAAAAACAACCGAAAAACAGGAAGTATACTCGTTTTTTCTGTCATCCGTAACTTCATGACCATTAAGCAGAATCTGTCCGTGGTCCGCAGGAAACATATGCAGCAGCACCTTGAGAAAGGTAGTCTTTCCACTACCATTTCCCCCTTGAATGAACGTTATGGACCCTTTTTCGATTTCCATATTAATTGGCCCCAACCCGAATGAAGGATCTTCCCCCTTACTATCATAGGAAAATTCAATATTACGATAGCTAAGAGACTGAAATTCCTGGTATTTTGATATTACAGGTGCTGCAGTGTAGGGTTTCGTATCTGGTCTCAGTTCTTCTTTCATTTGCATGATCCTTGCTGCGGCTACATTTGCCAGCGCAATACCAGGGATTTGCATGAGAATAGTCTCCAGAGGCTTCAGAATAAAGAGCAGCAGAAATATAAGACGGGTTACACTTACGTGGCTGCCTTGCAACAGATAATCTGAAAAACCAAACAGGAAAAAACCAATAAAGGAATAGTAGCTCAACTGAACAAAAAAGTTATTATTGATCATGCCGATAATTCCTTTACTATGGAAGAATATACTTTCTTTAATGTCTTTCCTGATTTCTGAATCGTATATTTCCGTTCCTTTTGCAGGATTGATCTTTATCTCCTTAAATCCGCCCAGAATATATTCCAGATGCCGCACAAACTGTTCTTCCGTATCCCGTGCCCTGGATAGATGAGCAACGAAAAACTTTCGGTTAAACAGGTATAACAGCAAGCCTATGGTTACCAGCAACGCAGTAACAATCAGCACTTTCAGCGATAATATACCGAGATAAATAATACAGCAGGCGAATACAATAATAGCACTGATCAGTTCCACAATCCCAAGGCAGGATTCGGATAACACCACCACATCTCTCGTAAGACATGCATAAATCCTGCTTTGTTTTTCATTTATATCAGCATAATCGGATTTGATAATCATATCAGTCATTTCAAGGCGGACCTGACCTAATTGCCGCTGCGTAAAACGAATGATAGCCCCGGATAACAACCTGGTTGAGACTACAAATATGAGCAGTAACGAAAAAAAGTACAGGGCGTCTTTCATACTACCACCATCTGCGCTTTTCCCTACCTGGTTATTGATTATTATTAGCAGGCAACTATTTGCAATTCCGGATATACATCCTGCAATCGCGAAATGCAGAAATTTTCTGAAATGAACTTTAAAGAACAGATGATACAGCGCCATATTCCAGCTACATTGATTTTAAACGAGTGATTGTCCTGTTTTCATATGCTCGGACATATCGAAATAATACCTGGCGATGGCGATGTCGAAGATGGCCATCCCCATAGGATTAAACATGACTACACTATTTCCCGCATCTTCCAGAACAGCATCGTCCAGTAAAACCTGACTGATGTTAAAAGTCTGGTCCTCCGAAAGTCCATATTGCAGGTGCATCTGTTCTACATCCGTATTTTCACGACAGATCTCCTCCCAGTCGTCCACCACCATTCTGTCAACACTCAGGAGAAATGACGGGTCATAATCCCTCAGCGAGACATTCAGATGCAGGGTACCTTTAGCGGGTATGCTATTAATATATCTACCGGAAGAGACGGTACAGGTAATCAATATTCTGCTATTGTCGAACACGGTTTGCCAGTCGTTGCAGATAACCACCTTTGATTGCAGGTGTGCCGGGATGTTTATCTCATCTGGTTTTCGCAGATCATAGATATAGATCTTATCCAGTTTATTTCCCCAGAGTGCATCAACCATGGATAGATGCATTCTGCCAATAGGTCCAAAACCGATGATTCCAAAATTGATATTTTCACAGGCATTGAGCGTAATATACTTTCTGATGACTGCGGCTGTCACTGCAGCTGTCCGGATTGCGCTTACAGTTGCAGTGTTCAGAATGGCAAAGGGAATCCCGGTATCAGCCTCGTTAAGTATGATAGTAGCATGTGCACGGGGAATCTGATGCTGAATGTTTCCCGGAAAGCTGGCAATCCACTTTATACCTGCTGTATTGATACTTCCGCCAACGAATGCCGGCATGGCAATAATCCTGTTCTTAGGGTCACGGTACCTTAGATATGGCTTTACCGGCTGGCTGGTATCACCATTTCGCAACAGTTCCGACGCGGTCTGTATTACATCCGCCAGACCGTTCCAATCCATTCCTATCTCCATTATATGCTGTTCACTAAGATATTTCATACATCATTTTATTGCTTGAGTTAATCGTTTTTTCCACCCAATCGCTACTATACACCGTATCCAGGTAAGCATTTCCCTTATCAGGACAGATAATGAGCGCGGACTTCTGTTGGAGTCCATTTCCAATCAGATATTTCCTTGCAGCAGCATATACCGCTCCGGTTGACGCCCCTCCAAAGAGCATTTCATCCCGGAGCAACTGCCTGCATCCTGCTATGATCTCTTCTTCAGACAGGATCATATAATCATCGATTTCTGCCGATCTGATCATAGTAGAATGCTGACTTGATCCAATCCCTGACAGATGTCTGACCCCTGGCTTACTCTGGAATACCATGGAGCCTTCCACATCTACTCCAATAATGCGAACATTCGGAAATTTCTCCTTCAGTCTTCGCGACACACCGGTAATAGTTCCTCCGGTGCTAACACTGATGAAGGCATAATCAAGATTCGTAAAGCTGTCACAAACCTCCTTGCCCAATGAATGATAGTAGCTGAGAAAATTATCTTCGTTCTCATACTGGTTAGGATGATAAGAGCCAGGATATATGGCCAGTAGTTCTTTCAGTGTAGCAAGCCTGTTGAGAAGGAAACCACCTGAAGAATCACGCTCTGTTACCTTAACTACATTAAAGGACAACAAACGCAATAATTTTTCCTTTTCATCAGCAGTATTGGGATCAATTACCGGGATGAATTTCAGGTTGAGTCTTCTGCAAATCCCAGCCAGTGCGATTCCAAAATTCCCTGAACTAGATTCAATCACCACAGATTCAGGATGAATCAGGTTTTTCTTTATGGCACTTTTGAGTATATAACAGGCTGAACGGTCCTTGACACTACCCATAAAGTTCTCAAATTCCAGTTTCGCAAAAAGATTACAGCCACTATTTTCCAGTTGAATACAGGGTGTATTACCAATTCGTTGTTCGATTTTTTCAATTGCGGATAATAGAGACATTCAGGTAAAATTTTGGGTAAACGACTATTGCAAATTTGTTTCCATCACAGCTGCATTCATTTCAGCATAACGCAAAAAATGATCATTCATCAATTCAAGGCGGTTAATAATAACTTCAGCGGGTTCGTGGATAGTAGTAATACGGAACCATGCATGTCCATTTTCCTGCGGCATTCCGAATACGTTGCCGGGTAATATTCCAAGTCTTGCACCATTTAATGTTTCCCGGAACAGCACATCACAGTTGCCACCAAAGAGTGCAGGGTTAGCCTTTGCAAAGATCACATTGCCAATATTGCCATTAACAACTGCACTGATAAGTGGTAGCTGGTGCAGGGCAGTAATAATTTTTGACATGCTTTCCGCCTGTACCGTATTACTATGATGAACCATCTTCTTATAATGTTCAAATAGCCCATTATCCAGAATCCCGTCGAGTACTTTCTGCACATCCATTTTCACATTCCAGCCGGCGAGGAAAGTATCCATCAGCGCTACATCTTCAGCGACCAGCGGAGTCCTGTCCAGCATTTTTTTACGGAATAACAGATCGATGGCGAATACCAGACTGGTGTGATTATTATGTGTATTGTTAAAGAGAGAAGCATAATATTGATAGGCTTGTTTGATACGCGGATCGCCAATCATATATCCCATGCGAAGACCTGAGAAAAATGGTCTGTCTTTGCTTGCTCCGAATACTTTAAAAAGATAATCCGGCTTTTCTGTCAGGCTGAAGATCTCCGGGTTCAGCATGTTTTCATCCCAGATTGTTTCCTGGTAAATATTATCAACAATAAGATAAACTTTTTTATCCTGGCAGGTTTTAACAATATCCACCAGCGTCTGGAGGTTTTCAGGCTCATAGGTGCTCTGAGCAGGATTGTTCGGGTATGTCAGCACAAGTGCCACAGTGTTTTCATCAATAGCTTCCGATACCTCTTCCACTGTTGGGAGGAAACTGTTCTCTGCTTTTGTAAGCAGATATTTGCTTTTACCACCATGCGCATTTACGATTCCATCATAAACACTATAGTTCGGGACACATAATACAACATCCGGCTTTCCGGCGAACCGCGGGCGCTCCATATCAAATATGGATTTAAGCAAACTACCCATCACCCCGGTAGTCCCCATTCCGGATCCAACAGCGAGAGATTCCATATCCACCCCTTTCCCAAGAACGGTGGATGCAATAGCCGGATAATTTTTTTTCAGCCAGTTATTGTACTGTTGAATCCTGGCCGTTTCAAGTGCCTTTACAAGTTTTCCGAGTTCGAAAGAACCATCCGGCGCACCATATCCATATGATGGTTTGAAAATATCCTCTACGATACCGGAATTTATTACCTCGCCGTAGATTTCACGATTGAAGTTAACCAGGTCCAGATAGTCACACTGCTGATAGGCTGCAATTGTAAAAGCATCAATCAGTCTTGTGTACATGTCATTACTAAGATATTGCATAATCAGGTTTAATTTATTGTAAGAATTTTTTACTTGTCAGGAAACATTGTATAGGTAAGGTGCTGGACAGGAATGCCCAACATCTGCCGCACTTCGGGAAGAGACATTTTCAGATACTGATGAGGATTAAAATCTTCCAGTGAATGCAGACCATTCGTTGCCTTCGCAAGACGGACTGCTTCCAGAAAAATGTTTACTTCCATTTTTGTAAGTCGGAATTTACCAGGGTACAGGTAACGACTCGCAAACCTGAACCATGCCACTTCGATTTTTTTCAGGCTGGGAACACTACCCATAGTAAATCCAATTACAAACGCTTCATCTGCATTCGTAAGGCCCCGGCCAAGAAGACAATGTATAATATCATGATGATACAGGGTAACGGCACCTGATAACGGCAATGGAGAAGCGGGATTCTCTATCAGCCTGACGATCCATGGAATATGCGTATCCGGGGTGATGTCATACATCTTCATGTATCGGGTATAGGCTTCTTCCACAGTCAGGTGGCCATCTTCCAGCCACGGGTCAACGCTTTCCAGAACGGTTACAGGTTCATTCAGGGTTAAATTTGTAGATTCCATTTTAATACGTTAAGGATGATAATTTCTTCATTTACCAGTGATGGATGTCAACTGATTCTCCGATACTTCCAACAAATAATATTTTTCAATTTCCAATAATATATTTCCGTCCCTGTCAGTAATGATAATATCTGTTTCCACCCCACCTGCTGCAGGATGAAGGGTTGCATGGCAATAGTACTGTGCCGGCAAAGGGTGATAATACCTGATAGATTTGAATTGAAATGGCGCCAGCATAGCGCTGTCAAGCAAGAGTGTAATAGCCACGTCCAACAGTGCAGGATGAACAGCATATGTTTTAATATCTTCTTCGAAGTCCGGTGCCAACATTAACCAGGCAATACCGCTCTCCTCACCTCTCCACAGCTGCCGGTGCACGTCCGTCCATCGTCTGCCAAATTTTAACTGATAGGAAGTTTCCGGATAGCCTGGTTTTTCCTCCTGCTGCTCCTTGAAATCTACCGATTGATATGCTGCAATGTGCCTTTCAATATCCATCCTCTCTCCTATCTGCGCTGTAATCATTTTTGCCATACCCGTAACATGCTCTACAACATCACTCCCTGTACGGGAAAATGTTACTGAAAACGTTGACTGGTCTTCATTTCCTGTGAAAAGTATTTTAAGTGTACCTTCTTCATCTTCCTGCATCAGCAGTGGTTGGCATATAGTCAACTTTGTCACTTCAATCATGGACCAGTGAAAGTAAAGCCGGCAGGCCGCCAGGATCAATTCTACAAATCCTGTAGCCGGTAGCGCCACCAATTCTCCAATACGATGTTCATGCAGCATCCAGTGGCTCTTTGCCGACAAGCTCAATTCAAATTCGCACTGATCTTTCCCCCGTCGAACATAGGTCTGGAAAAATACCTGCGTTTCCAGTGCTGTATCTCCCGGTAATAGTTCCATTGATTTTTTTTTATTTAAAACATCCATTATCTGATTCAAAACATATATTTTAGCTGTCATTAACCCTTAAAAAACTATACGATGAGTTTTCTATTTTTCAGAAGCCCTATATTCCTTCCCAAACCTTCCACACCAGCACACAGAAAAATTTTTGAAACTTTTTTTAAAATATATCACCAGAATCCTGAGCTGTTTCCCTGGATCACTCCTTCGTCATTATCTAAAAAAGGTTTGCTTTTTAAGGGCTTTCGCAGTGAATCATTCAGAAAATATGCAGGGCTGGAGATCGGACTTTTAACCAGTAACTATTTTGGTTATGTACGTCTTCCCGGTGCGCTGCCTGGCGGTGAGGGTATGGTGGAAACAGGTACTCATCATATTTCATTTACGTATCTACAGGGTTTTAAAAAGCATTTTTTATCCATTACAAAATCTGCGGATGCTACACTTCATCTTATTCAAGGCGATTCAAAAAAAGTAGCCAACAGGAAGTATCACTTTATCAAATTCAACTTTTACGATTATTCATTATTTACAGAAGAAATGTTTTATTGCCTTCATCATTATCTGACACAGAAAAAAGAAATTAAGAGATCCTTTCAATATCCGGTTGATCTTGAAGAAGTCGTTCACCTTGCAGAGGAATGACCAATGGGTCTTCACCTCTATTGGCATTGTCTTTCCAGTTATTCCTGAATAAAAAGAGTGCGGGATAAATCCACCATAACATAAAGAATGACAATATCATCAGGCAGTATATTCCAATATGCAGAGACATGCCCAGGAATGCCAGTACCTTATGTGTACGACGAAACAGGAATGCAAAAAAGAATCCCACTTCCACAATTCCGGTGTATATGCCAATGAAATGATATACCCCCCTGTACTGTGTCATAAATTGCCCCAGACGTGTACCGAACATCATGGTAGCATAATAGCTGGTCTGGCCGGAAATAAACCATCCGACTCCTGAATTGAGTAGTTTGGAAATTCCTGTCTGCAAATAGAGTACTGCAATAAAAATCTGCATGAATGCAATAGCAAAGGAAGCACGTTCCTGCTGTGCTTTATTGGGCGTATAAGTTTTCCTGGCAATTAACCTGTCCAGCGAGTAATACCTGGATGTATCCACGCAACATAAGGCAAAGGAGAAAAAATGCAGATGTGTAATATAGGCGAGCCAATAACTGTCATTAGCCGCAACATATCCATTCAGCAGGAAAAATGATACAGCAAGTACCACCATACTCACACGTGTTAACAGACCGGTTAATGTAAGAAAGGCACTCAATATTGCAATGCCTTTCAGGGCACCAAATGCACCGGTTCCCAGGGGTGGAAGAAATGGAAAGATAGCATCCTGTCTGTGCAGGAAGCTACTGGTAAGTCCATAAAAACTGGTATCGTAATCCCCCCAGATAAGCAGAACCAGGCAAATGGTACTAATCGTAATACGGAGTGCAGCAAGGCGTTCCCATACCGCAGGCTGATGGAATAGAAAATACATCAGTTTTCCAAAAAGCTTTTTCATCATATAGTTACGATTTAGGAATGTAAATGATAGGAATAAATCAGTTTTCCGCTAACCGGTTCAAGTTTCTTACCGTACTTAAACTGGTCCAGATTATAGTGGTAAAGGAATACATCCATTCCTATAAAATGACTTCCTGGTGTTGGCTTTGCTGCAGGAAGAATTTCATCAAACTTTCCCCACGGAGATTTGTTCAGGTGATTCAGGAGTATCTCACATAACTTTCGTTTTGAGTCTTCATTATCACCATCAAAAACGTCTCCCATAATCACAGGGGTTCTGTAATACTCAATAGGGATGGCATTTCCCGGCAATACCAGCTGCCGGTTTCCTTTACTATCATACAGCCAGATCATGAATTCTTCTGTTTCCGGCGGCATTATTCTATTGAACATATTATAGGAACAGAAAGGCCAGTTATTGGTATTATAGAAGGTATGTGATACCTGAACACCAAAAAAGGCGAACAGAAAAACCAGCAGTAATATTTTAATCCTGTAATGCATAATTAGGCGTAATTATTTAGATGAATTTTTTTTCCTGCTGATACATTGGTCAAGCTCCATCACCGACGGATTCAGAAAAATGTCTTCCAGCGTCAGTTCTGTACCAAACTCTTTCAGCAGCAATCCCATCAATCGGATGGCCCTGATAGAATGTCCACCCGCCTCAAAGAAGTTGGCATTTGGGCTCAGCTTGTCTGTTTCCAATACCTGCAGGAAAATCCGAAGGACCTTTTCCTGCCCTGATGTGAGGTCCGTTTCCATTTCCTCGTTGCCGGAAGGCAGGACTGACAATAGTTCAGTTTTATTATTCTTACCTGATTCCAGCATGGGTATTTTATCCACCATTACGATTCTTGCGGGAATCATGTAGGAAGGCAGCAGCTGTTGCAGTCTTCTTCGTACATTCAATGGGGTTAGATTAGGCAGGTCAGGGGCAGTAAGACTGCTTGAATGGTCGATCCATACACAGGGGTCATAATAGGTAGCCCTGTCGCAGGTCAGATCAACCTGTACAGCCTGGAGGGTATCTTTGAGGAAGTAGCTGCCATCGTTTTCAAATACGACTCCGGTCCATCCTTCCCATTGTACCAGTGAGCCATCCACATGCTGGGACTTTTCAGAGGTAGCAATAATTGTCCCGCCAATGGATTCGTGTAGCCGGATCCACTTATCTTCGCTCCTTCCCTGTATATCCCGCAGGGACGCATAGGTCTCAATCGGCACCTCCTGTTTGTTCAGCTTATCAATTGGGCGTAAAGCCACGAGCAGGTGTTTGAAGCCTTCCCTGGAGGCCAGCTTTTTGAATCCGTCGATAATGTGCCGGCTCACGCCTCCGGCCCAGGAGAATGATTTGGAAGAAACGCCTGCAAGGATTACCAGTGTATCCGGTTTTTCTCCCGTACCATCATACATGACACCTTTTTCAAGGGCATCATCCCAACCACAGGGCAGGTCGGCAATCAACCCATTCCAGCGAATGGGTACTGCATTTCCGACACCGGCAATGGTGCCTTGTTCATCCGTAATTACCAGTTGAAGCTCAGGAAATAGCTGATAAAGTTTATGCCAGCAATTTTTAATAACAGTTGCTCCTTTAAAATATTCCGGCCAGGCACCAGTATGAAGTGCATCCGCATATTTCTTTAATTCCGGTCGCTGAGCCAGGGTATACATATACAATGCATTGTCTTTTCTTGCTGAAAGGACTGTGCAGGCGTCATCGAGCTGTATTGCGGTGGTCAGCATTTCGCCGGCATTCCCCGAGGCGGTTACTATTGCAGCGGCATTATGTACGCCAGGTATTTTCAGCAATGCCGTTTCTACTTCATCCAGTTCTATTCTGTTACCATTCAGTTTTACCTGGTTATCCATTCTGCCCAGTATTACCAGGTTTCCATCTGATAATAGAACTCCTTTGTCACCGGTGCGATACAACCGGTCTCCCAATCCATCCCCAAATGGATTTGAGATGAAGGCACTATCAGTCTGTATCGTATTTCCATAGTAACCTTTGGCCAGACCCAACGAGGAGATCATTACCTCGCCGGCAATGTTTGGAGCACAAATGTTCATATGGCGGTCGACGATATAAATGGCTGTATTTGCAACCGGCCTTCCTACAGGCATAATATCAGATGAGGTCCTTTGGGAGCAGTTGTAACTGGCAGCATCGATGGTTATTTCAGTTGGGCCGTAATGATTAAACAGTCCGCACCTGAATACGTTAAAAAATCTGTCGCGCAGAGCCGTGGTCAGTATAGCGCCGCCACAAACCACATACCTGAGTGAGGCCGGGTATTCAAAAATGCCGGTAGCTGCAGCTGTAACAAATTCATCCAGGAGCAGTGGAACAAACTGTATAAAGGTAACGCGATTCCTGTTAATGCATTCTCCCAGCAGCTGGATATTCCGGCTTCCGGTATCCAATACAATGATACGGGCACCGGAAAGCAATGGCAGGAATATTTCCAGCATTACTGCATCAAAAACAAGAGATGTATGGAATAATACACTATCCTCATTTGTTAGCTTATACTGCTGCTGGGTAGATAGCATAATATTAAGAAGTCCTTGATGCCTTACCTCAATGGCTTTGGGAATGCCAGTACTACCTGAAGTGAATATGATATAAACAACATCATTATCATTCCATGATACAGTATCAAACTCGGGATTCATGCCCGCCAGTTCCGGCCATTTCTGAGAGGAATTACTGTATTTATCGGATAACAGCGCCAGCACTTCTGCTGAGAGTATGTTTTCATCGTAAAAAACATCTGCCAGTTCTACAGTCTCCATTATCACATTAATGCGGTTGGCGGGATATTCCTTACTGAGTGGAATCAAAGTAGCCCCTGCTTTCATGATACCCATAACAACACCAATCATTTCAAAAGACGGCTGTAATAAAACACCTACCTTGTCACCTTTTCCTATTCTTTTGCGCTGCAGGTAGCTGGCCACTTTTCCTGAGAAATGCTGTATATCTTCAAACGAATATTCGGTTGTTCCCTGTACTAATGCGCACCGCGTTCTGTGGCGTGCCATGTTATCAGTAATCAGATCTGTCAGTGACACGTCCGGCAATGTAAGGTTCTCTCCCATGGCCACTACTGGCGTTTCCTCCAGCAGAAAAGATTTCAGGTATCCGGATGGTGTCTTCAATACCTGTTTCAGCAGTGTCAAATACCATCTCAGAAAATTATTGGCTGTTTCTTCCAGGAAAAGATCCGTGTTGTAACGGATGGACAATTTCATGTAATCAGCGGTATGGTCCAGCTGCATAGTGAAGTCAAACACGGAGGTATCTTCTTCAAACAGTTGCACATTTTCCGGCTCGTACATCTTTACCTCCACCCCGTCAAACTGATAAGCCAGTTTTTCAAAAGAGGTCTCATCATGCTGAACGCCGAAAAAGACAGATATGAATCTTGATTTGGAGAAATCACCGGTATGTTTCAACAGTTCCAGTACCTTGTTGAAAGGATACGAATGATGATCATATGCTTCCAGTGACACTTCCCTTACCTGATCGAGCAACTGCTGAAAGGTAGCACTGTCATCTACCCGGCTTCGGATCGGTATCGCAGAGGCAAATAGTCCGACTATGGATTCAAGTGATGCATGCTCCCTGTTAAATATCGGTGTACCGACCACGATGTCATTCTGACCCGTTATTCTGAACAGCATCAGCTTCAGTACAGAAAGCAATAAAATCTGGAGGGTAGTATTATTAGCTTCATGAAACCGGGTTAATTCTTTTCTTGTATCATCATCAATGAGCTGGTATATTGTCCGGCCATTGAATGTCTGTTTGACGGAGCGTGGGAAATCCAGCGGAAGTTCAAGTGGAAGTGGGAGTACTTCAAACTTCTGCAACCAGTATACCTTATGATGATCCAGGCTTCCATCGCTCAATCGCGCATGCATCCACTCTGACCAGTCAAAATAATTTACAGCCAGTGGTTGCAGTTCCGGTTGAGATCCATTTTGCAATTGATTATATAACTGTTGAAGCTCTCTGAAAAATATGAATGTAGAAAGCTGATCCCAGATGATATGATTGATCTCAAAGACAAATATATGCTGCTCCTTTTCTATCCGGATCAGCTTAAACGTAGCAACCGGGGCTTTGGACAGGTCAAGTGGTTTTTTGTATACTTCACCAAGGATTTTCTCCAGCGAAGATTTCCAGTTGCCGGAGCCGGAGATATCAATCAGGAAGTCATCCATGGAGATATTCAGTTCATCCAGGATTGAAACATGCGGCTTTCCGATTATTTCGAGAAATGCGGCACGGAAAATTTCATGTCTGTTAATCAGTATATTCAGCGCCTGTAATAAATGGGACGTATTAACAGCTCCTTTCATCTCAAGTACCATTCCCACATTGTAAAATGTGCTTTTCGGATTTAACCGCAGCATATACCATTCGGGATACTGTACCGGAGAAATTTCATAATACTCCTTAAGGGCCTTTACCGGAATATCTCCGGTTTCGTCAGTACGCAGGAGCGAGCCTTCTTTCTGCCGGATAACACCAGCCAGGTTCCTGATAGTCGGGTTTTCGAATATATCCAGTAATACCAGGTCTGCCTTGAAGTGTTTTTTTATTCTACTCATTACCTGGATCGCTGCAACCGAATGTCCTCCGAGTCGGAAGAAGTTGTCCGTAACCCCCAGCCTCTCAAGCGATAGTGCTTCTTTCCAGATATTCAGTAGTACCTCTTCTTCCCGTGTTTGCGGAAGTTCGGCGCCTTCTGACTGGAATTCCAGTTCCGCCAGCGCCTTTCTATCAATCTTTCCATTTGTTGTCAATGGAAATTTGGATAGCACATGTATGTTGGTTGGCAGCATGTACTCCGGCAGATACAAAGAGAGTTCCGTCTGAATCTGATCTACATCCGTATCTGCAGTATCAGAGACTGTAATATACCCACAGAGGTATTTATGTCCCTGTATGGTTGTGTGATCAATAACTACGGCTTCTTTAACAACTGATATTTTCAGCAGTGCATTTTCTATTTCACCCGGTTCGATCCGGTATCCTCTTATCTTCAGCTGAAAATCCTTTCTACCCCAAAAGTCCAGTTGTCCGTCATTACGATATGAGCCCAGATCTCCCGTCCGATACATTCTCCGCGTTGTTTTGGAAAAAGGGTCCTGCAGAAATACTTCGGCTGTTTTTTCAGGGTTATTGATGTATCCTCTGCACACACCTATTCCAGCCACAAGAATTTCTCCTTTCACACCAACGGGGCAAATATTCATATACTCATCTACCACATATATAGACATATTCTGAACAGGCCGGCCAATGGGGATAACCTGATCTTCCGGAGGAGCTATCAGGAGACAATGTGTAATATCATCTGATGCTTCCGTAGGCCCGTATG
The DNA here is from genome assembly GCF_018255755.1 of Chitinophaga sp. HK235. Lineage (NCBI taxonomy): Bacteria > Pseudomonadati > Bacteroidota > Chitinophagia > Chitinophagales > Chitinophagaceae > Chitinophaga > Chitinophaga sp. HK235. The sequence continues at coordinate 1,867,102 of NZ_CP073766.1, forward strand.
CGTTAACAACAGGCACTCCGGGATTGCTGGCAAACCATCGGCTGGCAAGCTTATGAGGAAATGCCTCTCCTGTTGCCAGCAAGTAGGTCAGATGAGGAAATTCAACCATTCGTTGTTCCTGGGTATCACATATCAGCGAAAGATAGGATGGAACAACTTCAAGAATGGAGATCCGATCTTCGACTACCTGGTTAACAAATTCATTGATATCCAGATTGGTTTCTGTTGGATAAATCACCGTACATCCGCCAGTCACAATCGAAACAAAGAACTGCCAGACAGAAATATCGAAAGTATGAGAAGCATTCTGCGCTACAATACTTTCTGATGTCAATGCCAGATCATTTATCTTGGCGAACATGTGGTTCATCATTCCGGCATGCTCCACCATTACTCCTTTGGGCTTCCCGGTAGAGCCGGAGGTATAAATGATATAGGCAAGGTCCTCTGTTGCAGCACCGATCTGCGGGTTTTCTGCAAACATGTTTTCCAGCGTGTCCGCCACTTTATCCATACAAATGACCGTTCCCCCGGACAGGTCAAATGGTTCGATCATAAAGTCCGACCGGGTAATAAGCACCCGGCTTCCAGCGTCAGAAAGTATATCAACGATACGTGTATGCGGATACGTAGTATCCAGCGGGATGTATGAAACACCACATTTCCACAAAGCAAGAATCACCTGCATCATTTCAATGGAACGCGGCAACATCAGTCCTACAGGAGCTGATCTATCTTCCAGCAATGGCTTAAGAAAAGCTGCGATTTTGTTTACCTCTTCGTTCAGTTCGGTATAGCTCAGCATAACCCCATTACATGATACGGCCCTATTTTGTGGGATGCTGGCAGCATGATGTTCGAGATAATGGGGAATAAGTCTGTCTGCCGGAAATATTGTCTTTCGTCCCTCAAACTGATGAATCAGTTGCTGCTGATCTTCGGCTGGCAGCAGCCGGATGGTTTTAAATGGCTGATTCACATCCGCCAGCAGTTGTGCCGAAACGTTTTCCCAGCAACGAAGTAGCTGCCTGCACATATATTCAGGATAGGCCTCCGGACAAAATACCAGTCTGAATTTCAGTTTATCGGCCTGTTTAGAGAGAATTATCTGTATTTCATTACCCGGCTCATCGGAAAGAGCAATATCATGGATATTATCCATGGAGATGGTAATGTTTGTTGCCGGACTTAAATGAGGCGAAGCAAGACTATCCAGTATATTTTTCAGTGGGTAATCCTGGTTATCATATGCTTCGATGACGGTTTTACCGCATACCATCAGCAATTCCCGGAATGTGGCTGGTACGGAAAGATCATCAAAAAGGAGCAGGTTCCTGTTAAAAGTTTCCTCACTGGCCTTCAGTCTGTTGACCGGTGATGATACCGTGATATGTGGCTGCCCGAGAAACCTCGACAGCAGGATTTTCCAACTGGCGACCATCACGATGTAACATGTCAGGTCAGCATTGTTTGAGAGTTTTATTATCTTCTCCTGAAGGCTTTCGGAGATATCCCATTCCAGTTCTTCTGTGGAGGTTGCTGACAGCAGGTTATTTCCATAAATGGAAATGCGTACGGGTTGTTCAACAGCAGCAAGCTTTTTTAACCAATATTCTTTCTGGTTCAGAAATTTATTGGAAAATAACAGCATTTCTTTATCAAAGGTATTTGTCATCATGGGGTATCAGAATTTGAACATTTCATTTAACTGGGCATCTGCATTCATGTCGGACATAGGTACCGCTTCCTGCACTTCAGTTTCTCCTGCCCAGGCTTCTTTCATTTTTTTCAATACACTCACATCTGCTTCCTCTTTTTGCGGATTAATCAGCTTATCACGCACCCCTTCATTGAATGCTGCTATAAACTGTTTTAGCTGCGGTAATGTCTTTCCCCTGTGGAGAAGATGTAAAAGGTTATCAAAATCAAAGTTGTATTGTGGTAACCAAAGCGAGTTTTTAATGGACAGAAAATTCTGATCTACGATATCACAGGCTGTTTTGGCATCCATTGTTTCGTGGCTCCATTCAAAACTTTCACCTTTTATTTTGTATTTGTCTTTTTGTTTCCAGATGGGCGTGATGGGTTCAAAATACCATTGCTGGGTACGATAAAAGTCCATCTCAGTTTCCTCAATAAAATCAACCGTTTCTCTGACTGTCTCCTCTGTCTCTCCCGGGAAACCGATAATAAAGGAACCGAAAGTAGCAATGTCATATTTCTTCAGCAGCTCGATTCCTCTTCTATAGTGTTCAGCTGTAGCAGCCTTGTCCATATTTTTCAGGATACGGTTACTGCCTGATTCGATACCGAGAAACACCCCTTCGCAACCACTTTCCTTCATCAACTTCATCGTTTCATCGTCTGCAAACTGGCATCGATAGTAGGAATGCCACTTGAAGTCGAATCCGTGGCGGATCTTTTCCTTTAACAGTGTTTTAAAACGTTCTTTGGGAATATTGAAAGTATCGTCCACAAAGTGTACGCTTTTCAATGATGGTATTTTTGCGAGCAACTTCAGCTCTTCTATAATTGGTGCAACGTCTGTTGTCTGGTAGTCACCAGCATGTGCAGGAAAGCCACAGAAGGAACATTTATAAGGACATGAGATCGCAGTCCGAACAGCTACATGTTCATGAATCCGATGTGAAAAAAGGTCCCAGTTAACGGTATTATCCACCAGTTTATTATCTTCTTTCTTCTCTGATGTAGACAGATATTCACCTCCACTTTTATAATAGGTATTGTTCAGATTTGCGGGTGAACTGTTTTCGCGGAGTGTATTTAATATATTCACAAGCGTTAGCTCTCCCTGTGAACTGTTCACATAAAAATCTGCGCCTATACTTTTGAACAGATAATTTACGAAAGTGCTGTCCTGTGTTCTGATTTGAGTAGATATGAACGGACCACCAACAATCACTTTCACCTTATTACTATATTTCCTGACAAATTCCATGATCTCCATGATAGGAAATACAGAAACATACAATGTTGTAATGATAGCCACAGTCCGGATTCGGTCAGCTTTGAGCAGATCAGCAAAATAGTCTTTCTCATCCTGGAACGAATTAACATAGTCGAATGTAAACCCACGCCGATGCAAATAGGTACCCAGATACCCAATAGCATTACTATGGGTTTCCAGCATGTTAAACGGCCTGAATGTTGTATGTCCGGGTGTTGAAGCGCCTACAATATTGATAACATCAGATATAGGCAATATTTTTTTATTGATGGTCAGAATACTTTTGCTAAGATCCCGGTAAGCACCTGAATCCGTACCCATCTTGCGAAGATTACTTTCATAACCGGAAAAGGGCATTTCGTTATGACCTACAAGAAAACAGTCAATCATGTTATTCATATGTCAGAAAAGTTAAATTGGAGTCCAGATAAAAAAGGGCTTGTATCATCAATTGAATTAGGTGTAGTACTTGCATAGGAAATATCTGTCTTAACATTATCCACCGCCACGATCGACATATCTTCAATCAACAGATCTTCATTGGTAAATAATTGAGTTAACAGATGCTGGTAAAACAATGAAAAACGTATTACAGTCTGTTCAAAAAACAGTTCATTGTTATACTGAAAATCAAAACAGAGTTTACCATTTATTTCTTCAACAGTCAGAATAAGATCAAAAACGACAGAGCGGTGTTTACGCTGGTAGGGGCTAATGGTAAAGCCGGTAGGTTCTGCTATTTCCTCATCAAAATTGTACATCTCAAAAAGCACATCGAAAAGGGGATTTCTTGCGTCACGCTGGACGCCGAGTTCGGCAACGAGTTTATCAAACTGATATTCCTGGTTCTCGAGTGCAGCCGCCATAGATGCGGTAACTTCCCGGATAAAATCATGAACATTTTTAATCCGGGAGGGCCCATTACGTATCGCGAGTGTATTCACAAACATACCTATTCCGTTTTCCAGCTCTTCATGAACTCTGCCAGAGGTAACAGTCCCAATAACGATATCGTCCTGACCCGACAGTTTTGACATGAGTATAAAATAGGCACTGAGTAATACGTTGAACAGCGTTGTTCCACTGGTAGCTGACAACTTTCTTAATTTTTCTGTAAGCTCCTCTCCTACTTCAAAACAATAACTATCACCGGAAAACCGCTGTATATTTCCACGTTGTTTATCAAGCGGCAGCTGTAGCGGCATTACGGGCACCTTAAACTGTTCGAGCCAATATCTTCGCTGCTGCTGTACTGATTCCCCCTCAAAATGTCTGTTCTGCCAGACTGAAAAATCCTTATACTGTACGTTAATGGATGGAAGTGTATGCATTTCACCTTTGGAAGCAGCGGTATAAAGATGCAGGAGTTCCTGGATGAAAAGTCCCATCGACCAGCCATCAGTAATGATATGATGCATGACGTAACAGATGGCAAAACTATCATGATGCAGCTGGGCAACACTTGCCCTTATCAGGCCACCGGATGTAAGATCAAAGGGTGTTTCCACCAACTGCCCGATCCATTCATCCAGCAATTTTTCTTTATCCGGACGATCCCGCCAATCCTGGATTCCCAGCTGAAAACCAACCTCGCCGGGTGACAGAATTTTCTGTACCGGGATATCTTCATTCAATACGAATGCCGTGCGTAAAGATTCATGACGTTCAATAATATGCAGGAAAGCCGATTGCAATATGCCCGTATCAAGTGCTCCATTAAGCATAAATGTTGCCGGCATATTATAGGCGATGGCATTCTGTTCAAGCTGGCATACAATCCACAGTCTCTGCTGTGCGGCAGACATGGCATAATATTCCTGCGGAGGAGCAGCAGGTATGTGAGTGGTGTTACGGGTCGTTCTGTTGTTTTTCCTGTCTTCCAGAAACCCTGCAAATTCGCTGATAGTAGGATATTTTATCAGGTCTTTGAATTCAAGTTCTACGCCTGTAATTTTCTCCAGTCTGTTCAGCATCCGGAGCCCCAGTAGCGAATGCCCACCTGCTTTCAGAAAATTCGTATCCAGTTGCAGGTGCTCCAGTTTGAGGATATTTTTCCAGACAGCCGCCACAACATTCTGTATGGCTGTCCATTCAGCATTTATGATGGCAGGTATTACTTCAACAGCCGGTTCTTCATTTATATTTATCTCCGTTGTTGCGATCGGTGGCGCCTGTAGTTTTTCTTCAATAAGAAAATAAGGGTTGGTACCAATGGATGCGGGGCTTACATTGGATACAATATAGTTTGGCCTATTACCCTTTATTGCCAGTTCCAGCAGATATAATCCGTCGGTGGTGAGGATAGACTGTGCCAGTTCGGAGGCAGATGGCCGGTTGTTCGAATAAAAACGGCTCCACATACCGGTTTCTCTCCAGGATGGCCAATTCACCGATACAACACGAAATGTTTCATTATTCAATTTATTCGCCAGTGCATCCATATAGATGTTGGCAGCACCATAGTTTGACATCCGGGCCGCTGGTAGCAGTGCGTTATCCGAGGAAAACAGGAACATGAATTCCAGTTGGGCACCAACAGCCTTCAGAATATGATTGGTGCCGTGCACTTTTGGATACAGTGTTTCCCTGAATGTTTCCAGGCTATGGTGCCTGATTCGCATGGTGCCGGGGAGTCCCGCCGCATGAAAAACACCCGAAGGATTTTTACCAAAGAATGTACGGGCTTTGTCAACCGCTGTGTTCACCGCTGTTTCCGAGGAAAGATCAGCAGTCAGGTAAAGAATACGGGAGCCTGCTTTTTCCAGCTCCAGCCATTTTGTTATCACTTCATGATAAACAGACGACCTGTCTTCGGCTATTGCCTGCCAGTGCTCTCTTTCAGGGATATCTTTTCTGCCGGTAACTAAAATGTTCAGCGGAAATTTTCTTCCTAACCAACATACCACCTCCAGACCAACGCCACTATTTCCCCCGGTCACCCAATACAGTTCATCTTTTCTGATAAACACCGGTGCATCTTCCCGTCCGGGCGCAATTTCTCCCTGTTTTACCAATGGTGTATATCTTTGACGATTACGCCAACCAGTTACCTGATAAGGGTCTTCTATAGAAATTTCTTCTACCAGGTCAATAGCCACAGCATGAAGGTTCACGAGATCATCCCTGTGAAGGTCTACCGTTCTTACATTACAAAGCGGATATTCCTGAGGAAGATATATCGTAAAACCATGTATGGCCGCATATTCAGGTACTACCAGGTTCTGATCTCCTGGCAATATACACCGGCCATTTACAGTGACGGAGATGAATTGAACACTGTTTTTATGAAGGATATCTGAAAATGCATTAACAAAGAAAAACTGCGCATACAATCCCATTTCCAGCAGGCCTTCAGTAGTCCGTTGTCCGATGGCAGCACAGGCGCCGAGATGATAGACCGCTAGCACCTTAAGTTTCCTTGATTCCACTTCCTGTAACAGTTTCCGGTAATCATCCTGCTCATTCATGCTGATGAAGACATGGTCTTCACCATCCACCGAAAAACATGCTCCATTATCGATTAGAATATAGCTACGGTTTTCCGCCTTAAAAATTGCAGCCAATGCATTTCCAATTCCTTCCCCATCATTAAAGATGAGCACAACGCCATCGGGCTTACGGATATGTATTGTTCTTTCTTCCGCAGCTTTCCAGTGAAGTTCATACAGATTATTATGCAAGTGCCTGCTGTCCTGGTTTTCCAGCCAGCAGCGAATGGGATCAAAGCTGTATCCGTGAATGGGGATTTTTCTGACGTTCGACGGATAAAAAGCTGACCAGTCAGGCGTAATACCAGTAAGGTAACAGTGACGCACCAACGCCAAAAAAGATGTAATACTGCAGGGACTATCGAGTGTCTGTATCCTTGGGTGTACTTCTTTGGCACAGAGCTCCCTGAGTATCCTGGTGATACATCCTTCCGGACCTAATTCAACCACCACCGTATTTGTATGAAATTTTGTTTCAACAAATTTCCTTAGAGATGCCTGCAGATCAGATTTTTCCGGTAAAGGACCCGTAAGTATTTCAAAGGCTTTTCCCAGGTCGATCTTACCGGAAATTAATTCTGTCACAACTTTACCTGTCCCATAACCCATAATTTTCCTGGAAGCAATTCCCGCCCTGTCCATCACTTTATAAAGACAGTATTGAAAAAGAAACCTGTTTATCACGGGGCTTTGAGATTCATGCCCAATAATTTCCCTGCATTTCTCCAGCTGCTCTTCAAATATTGGATAAACACTGGCATATAAATCAATGGTTGTGGTATCTATTTCGTAATCATCTGAAAAAACAAACCAATGCTCCGGTTCTCCTTCCGGTTCATAAAACTGTTTTTCCTGGAGTATTTCTATCTGCGATAGCAAATCATCAGTATGATGTGCGATGATGGCCGTTCTGTAGGGGAAATGTTTTCTCCCATGCCCTAGTGTATAGGCGACATTACCGAGGTCGGGCTCAGATGCTGCGAGCAACTGCTGCAGAATTGACTGTAAATTTCTGTTCACCCCTTTAGCCGTCATGGACGAGACAGGTACGATCATTGGGGATGCTATTTTCTGCTGTGTATCCACAGGAATGAACTCTTCCAGGACCACATGGCAGTTAGTCCCGATAAAACCAAAAGCGCTGACACCGGCACGTCTTGGGTTATTATCGGAAGTATCCCAATATCGCAGCTTCGTGTTCACGTAAACGGCAGAAGCAGGAAAGTCTATAAACTGATTTGGAGCATTGAAGTGTATGGAAGGGAATAGCTGTTTTGAATGAATGGCAAGCGCCGCTTTTATGAGTCCTACTATTCCCGCTGCGGCGTCTGTATGCCCGATGTTTGTTTTAACGGAAGAAATAGCGCAGGTATTTTTCCGTTGGGTATATACTGCAAAAGCATTGGATATTGCTTCCACCTCAATAGGGTCACCCAGTGAAGTGCCTGTTCCATGTGCTTCGATATAACCGATAGTTTCAGGATGTATACCAGCTTTCTTCCATGCAGATAAGATAAGTTCCGCCTGGGCCAGGCTGCTTGGGGCGGTTAAAGAGCTTGAACGTTGCGCATCCTGATTAACCGCTGCGCCTTTTATAACGGCATATATGTGGTCCTTGTCAGCGATAGCCTTGTCCAGCGGCTTTAACAGTATCGCCGCTACGGCTTCGCCATTACCAATTCCGTCTACTCCTGCTGCAAAAGCCTTGCATTTGCCATCGGCAGAAAGCAGTCCGACATCTTCCTGCTTATCACTTTCTTCATTGGGGAATAGAATAATATTAGCTCCACCTACCAGTGACATTTCAGACTCTCCAGCCAGGATATCGTTGCAAGCCATATAAACAGCCAGCAATGATGAAGCACAGGCACCGTCTATCATGATCGCGTTCCCTGTAAAATTGAAAAAGCGGGCTACCCGACCCGCGGTAGCAGCATTGAAGCAGCCAGTCAGAAGGGTTGGATCGAATGCTGTAGCAAGCTTATAATATTGCTGATTCGTATCTCCCATGTATACAGATATACGTTTCCCACTCAGGTCGTCCGGATTAAAGCCGGCATTACTGATGGTCTCATAGGCGACTTCCATCATCAGCCGCTGGTGCGGGTCCATGTACGTCGCTTCGTGCATGGAAATGCCGAAGAATTTGTGATCAAACCTGTCGATATTTTCCATATAACCAGTTACCTGGTATCTCTTCGACCGGGACAGTGAAGTGTCTGCAATTCGTACCGTTGAAAGTTCACGGACCAGATCACTCCCTGCACACAGGTGGTGATAGAACTCCGACAAGTTGCCGGCATCCGGGAATCGTCCGCCCATTCCTATTATTGCGATATCTCTATTCATGATTACACGTAAGAAATTTATAAAAGTGGAACGCTCAGGCACCTGCTAACAGGCTGGCAGATTGCTGGCTATCTCCATTTCCCTGCTACATTCGGATGATGAAAGTCCTTTTGCAAGCAACATCCCCCGTAACAGGTCCAGCGCCTCCTGTTTCATATCGACAGTTAACCGCTCCATACCATATTTGTCACCCAACGTCACCAGTTGCGTCCAGGGATGTTGAAGTATGGGACCATCCTGCTGGCATTTGTTTTCTACTGATGCAGCTATGGCCAGGCACCGGTCTATCAGCACACGCCCTGTAATAGCACGGCTGTTATAGCGACGTTTCAGGTCATCAAGATCTTCTTCCATATCCATAGCATAACTTTTTACTCCTGGTGAAATAGAACGCAGCAGGTTTTTAAGTACCATTTGTGGTCCGGCTTCAATCATCAGATCAACACCGCATCCTACCAGATACTCCATACTTTCCTTCCATCTTACTGCTTTTACAAACTGGTTCATCAGCGTACGTCTGACCATATCACCTGCTTCATACGGCCTGCCAGATACAGTGGCTATTACCGGCCAGTCGAAACCAGATACAGGGCATGCATCCAGTGCAGCCGACATCTCGTCCCTGCCTGCTGCCATCAGTTCACAATGAGAGGCATAGTCGGTAAACAGGTAGTTGGTTTCAGCGCCAGCCTCCTCCGTCATTCTGACAAAGTGAGCAACATTTTCCCGGGAGCCCGCAACCACCTGCTGCCTGAAGTGATTACTAATAGCGTGATAAACCGTATATCCGGCAACGTTACACGCCGCAACCAGCTGGCGAAAAACCGGAAGGTCAATATTTTTTACAGCAGCCATGCAACTACCGGTTGATGCACCAATCTCCTTTAACAGCCGGGTTCTTACCTGCACAAGACTGATGGCCGATTTAAAATCAAAAACCCCTGCACAGGTTAAAGCAGCATATTCACCAACACTATGGCCACAACCATAGGACGGCACTATTCCCAAATTACTCGTCAATACTCTGTACGAAGCCACACTGCAGGTCAGTATCGCCAGTTGCGAATAGATCACATCATCCAGTGTTTCCTGAGGCCCCTCCCAACACAGCTTTTTCAGGTCAAAACCGATGATATCAGCAGCTTCTTCAAAAGTCGCTGATGCCACAGGATACTCCTGGCATAAAGACCTGCCCATACCTATATACTGGGTACCTGTCCCGGGAAATAGTAATGCCACTTTTCTGCTTGTATTCATATCAATCTATCATAAGGATTAGTCAATGTTCTATAGCTCAAACTCTTCAAAAACATCCGCCCTGTCTGATTCTTCCAGGTTAAGTCGTTCGGACAGTATAGTACAGATCTGTTGTACGGTTCCATATACAAATAACTCGCTGATGGAAAGTGCCCCTGGATAAGCATTAGACAGCAGTTTAAACAGACGGATCACTTTGAGCGAATTCCCTCCCAGCTCAAAGAAATTATCGGTGATACTGATGTTGTCTATCCCGAGAATTTCCACCCACATTTCCATAACGGATCTCTCGAGATCATTACGAGGTCTTTCGACAGCCTCTCCTGATCTTCTCTTTATCTGAAATCCGGGAGTCGGCAACGCATTCCTGTCAAGCTTGCCACTTGCATTCAGTGGGAAACTATCCATGTGAATAAATACTGCCGGAATCATATAGGGAGGTAACACAGCATGCAGATACTGCCGTAATTGAGTGTTATCATACATTGCAGGTGCCACATAATATGCTGCGATATATTTATCTCCGTCCGGGGTATCTTTGGCAATAACAAATACCTCTGAAATATTACCGTAGCCGGCAAGTACTTTTTCAACTTCACCTAACTCTACACGATTCCCTCTGATCTGAACCTGGTCATCAACCCTTCCCAGAAATTTCAGGTTACCATCATATTGCCACTCTCCTATATCTCCGGTCCGATATAATATTTCACCTTCAACAAAAGGATGGGGAACAAATTTTTCCAACGTTAATTCCGGTCTGTTCAGGTATCCTTTCGCAAGACCTGCACCACCAATAAAGATCTCCCCTTTCACACCCATCGGGGTCAGTTGCATATGCCTGTCCAGAATCAGGATCGACCGATTATACATGGGCCTTCCAATCAGGCTGGCAGTAGCGATATCCTCCACTTTATACCAGGTCGCTGACACGGTGCTTTCTGTTGGTCCATACAGATTATGTATAGCCATGCTTTTCAACCTTGTGATATATCCGGGCTTGAGTTCTTCCCCGGCACTAATGATGTGCTGGACGGAAGACAATCTTTCCGGAAAATCATTCAGCTCATTTATAACAAGAGGTGAGGCACTGAGTAAGGTCACGCCATGTTTTTCAATCAGCTTTAACAGGCCGTCAATATCTGCACCGCCCTCCCTGCTAACCACCAGTTTCCCTCCGGCACAGAGCACCGGATAAATTTCTTCCACGGAAGTATCAAAGGCAAGTGATGCCTGTTGTAATACCGCATGTGTTGGATTAAGAGAAAAATATTTTATGATGGAACATGTATAGTCAGTCAGGGAAAGATGACTGATGGGAATACCCTTTGGTTTGCCGGTAGATCCAGACGTATACATGATGTAAGCGATATCCGTTAAGGATATCCTGTCAAAAATCATTTCAGCAGTAGTAGAGGAAAGCACCTCCATTACAGCAGGATATATAATAAGAGGGAAAGAAGGATCATTAATGCGGTCACTTTTATCTGTAATAATAACTGCTGCCGCTGCATCGTGTAACATATAGGTAATTCTGCCCTCGGGATAGCTGGTATCAACCGGCATGTAGACTGCTCCCGCTTTCATTATTGCCAACATGGATACCACTGCTGCTATGGAGCGATCCATCAGAATAGCCACCACACTACCAGGAATTATTCCCGCCTCATCCCGCAGATAAGCTGCCAGCCTGCCTGCCCGATCGGCCAGTTCCCGATAGGTAATACTTTCATCTTCATTTACAATGGCTATACTATCCGGGAAAACCGATACCTGTTCTTCCAGAAGTTCCACGACAGTCTTCTCCGGGTGTATTACACGGGTCTCATTTACTGTATTGACCAGCCATTCCTTTTCGTCCTCAGGCAGATATTCCAGTTGAGAAACAGCCAGGTCCGGCCGTTGAAGTACCGCTTCCATCAATTTTTCCAGATGAACATGCATCCTATCAATACGATCGGAAGTAAAAAGCTCCGTCCGGTATTCAATATTCATGATGAGTCCATCCCCAACTTTCTGAAAAATAAAAGAAAGATCATGTTCACTTCTGTCAACATCATGCAATTCCTCCATGACTTCCAATTTCCGAATGGCAGGCAATTCTACTATGTCTGTGTAGTTCTGTAATATTACAGATACATTAAAAAGCGGATGCTCATTTCGCCGGGAGCCATACTTTTCTTCTACAATGGTATCGATAGGTGCCAGCTGATATGCAAATGCCTCCATGATGGTCTGTATGGTTTCCTGTAGCAGGCTATCAAAATCTTTTTGTGCATCAACCTGTAATACCAGTGGTAGCGTGTTGACAAACATCCCGGGAAGATCTTCCATTTCCTGCAAGGGCCTTCCTGCGTGGACCGTTCCCAAAATCATCTGTTCTGCATCACAATAACGATGTAGCAATAGCGCCACTATAGATAACAGGCCGGCAAACCTTGTCGCTTTACTATGGTGGAGATAGTTATCCCATGCGGTTATCAGGGAGTTATCAAGTCTGAATTGTGCTGTTCTTCCGGCAGGCAGTGCGTTCGGGAGCCGCTGTACCTGCACAGGTAAATTCAGTACGGGAATTTCATCCGGAAGTTTGTTTCTCCAGTATGCAATGGCTGAGGACAGATGGTTTCCTGTCAGTAAACGCTGATACCAGTCTGAAAAATCCCTATAATGATAAGTGGGTGTAACAATAGTATCTCCCTCATAAAGGGTAATCAGAGACCTGAAAAGCAGTTGAATGGACCAGCCATCTGTAATAACATGATGAATGACCAGACAGACCCTGAACATGTTACCTTCGAGCTGACATACCTGAAGAGAGGAAAGAGGACCATACTTCAGATCAAAGTGTTTTACTGCTGCAGTCCGGAAAAGTTCATCACATGTTGCACTGCTGTTTTCCACCTCTCTCAGATCTGTATATGCAAATGCTGTTTTCCAAACATCCGGAGCGTGCACAATCTGTACGGTATTTCCATCAATCATATCTACTGTGGTCCGTAGCACCTCATATATCTCCGCCAGTTTTTCCCATGCCTGCGCCAGGCGATTAACGTCAAGGTCACCACGGATCAGGAAAACATTGGTGACATTGAAGATATTGCTACCTTCCAGCTCACATTGCATCCATATACGCTTTTGACCTGGCGACATAAGATAACTGTCTGCTTTATCTGTCCGTATCATTTGTGGCAGCGCACTTCCAATACCGGAAGCTATGTGATCAGACAATTCCTGAATTGTAGGATACTGCCATATTGTAACCAGATTCAGATCCAGATTAAATTTCCTGTTCACTCTCGACAATAGCCTTGTGATGGTTATACTGGTACCGCCGGAAACAAAGAGATTATCTGCAATTCCAATTGGAGTACCAGGTACGAGATACTCCCATAACTCAAGCAACTGCTGATCAAGTGGATTTCTGGGAACAATCCTTATCCGGGATTTCTCCTGCTCTTCCAATCCCGCCTGCAACCTCTTTTTATCTATTTTACCATTTTTAGTAAGTGGTAATGCATCCAGTTGCTGAAAAATAGTAGGGACCATGAACGCAGGTAATTTCTCCTGCAGAAATGCCCGTAGGCCCGACATAGTTATATGATCATTTGCTACATAGCAGGTAGCCAGACTTCGGCCATCACCATCATCATAACCTAACACTACAACTCCTGTTATTCCATCATACTGCTGGATTACATTTTCAATTTCACCACACTCAATACGGAAGCCACGTATTTTCACCTGTTCATCCAGCCTGCCTTTGTATTCCAGGCTACCATCCTTTGTCCACCTCCCAACATCTCCTGTTTTATAAATCTTTCCATCTACGCCGAAAGGATTATCACTAAAGCGTTCCAGCGTAATGTCCGGACGATTATGATAACCGTCAGCAACACCGGCCCCACCAATATATATTTCCCCTAATGTGCCCTCTGGGAGAAGATTTCTGTCTTTATCAAGAATATATATATGCGTATTGCTTATCGGGAAACCAATATTTACCTTCCGGGTATATCGATCCGTTTTTAATGATGTGGAATACGTACAGGTTTCTGAAGGCCCATATAAATTAAACACATGTTGTACTTGCGGGCATTTCTCATATATTTTCTGAACAAGTTCTGCCTTTAGTTCTTCACCTGCGAGATTAACGGTTCTTACGGTAGGTGGTATAGCACCTTCCTCCAGCAGATGCCGGATGGCAGATGGAACCGTATTAATAATAGTTACATCCAACTGTTTATCCGAAGGGGCTAACAATGACAGCGCATTCTTAACTATCACCACCTGATGACCACAGGTCAGTGGAAAGAAAATTTCAAATACTGACAGATCAAAACATATCGATGTAGATGCCAGCATGACTTCCCGATGACCGGTATCAAATGTTTTGCGCGCCCATGATAGCAGGTTAAAAACATTCTCATGCCTGATTCTCACGCCTTTGGGTTTACCACTTGACCCCGAAGTGTAGATGATATATGCTGGCTGATGAATGGAGATCTCTGGTATGACCGTAATATCCGTATCCCAGGCTAAACTTTCCAAAATATCATCCAGTATAATCTTCTTTCCTGTATAGGCACCGAGCTCCTCAGAAAACATCTGTTCCGTCAACAGAAAGCGCGCCTGGCTATCCTGCAGGTAATACATATTTCTTTCTTCAGGATATTCAGTATCCAATGGAACATAAGCGCCACCGGCCTTCAGCACACCCAACATGCCAATCACCATGTTAATTGACCTGGCAGCAAAAATCCCAACCAGCTCACCAGACTGAAGCCCGTTTGTAATCAGATGTGCGGCAAGCAGCGCTGATCGCATACTAAGTTCGCTGTAAGTAATGGAATCGTCGCCACTTGACAGGGCTATTTGATCAGGTGTTATGTCTGCCTGTTTATCAATCATTACACCAATACAGGAAGGATCCTGCGCCGGGGTGATTTCCGGATTCAGCACCTGTAATAATCTGTGCTGTTCTGACGCTTCCAGAAAGTTGGCACTGGTAATGACTGTTTCAGGATTTGCTGCCAGCCCACTCAACAAGCACTGAAAATGCTGTAGCATTTTTACTATCGTCTCCCTGCAGAATACTTTATTATTATATTCCACACCAAGTTCCAGTGTATCCTGTTTTTCTACAAAAACAAAGGACAAGTCAAATTTACTGGTAGTTACAGGTAGTGGATAGGTAGTAATCTCCAATCCATGGATGGCAGGCAGATGTTCATAAAAATCATTCTCCTGTCTGTAAACAACCAGTACATTAAAAAGGGGACCATTTACACCGGAATGTTCCAGGAGATGGTGAAGCGGATAAAACTGATGATCGTAAGCTTCCGTAATATCCTGTTTTACTGACCCCAGGAATTTTCTGAAAGAGATATTTTCATGAATGGCTGTACTGATGGGCAAAGTATTGGCAAAAAGCCCGATTACACCATCCAGATCTGTATGTACTCTTGAAGCAGCCGGGATTCCCAATACCAGCTGCTCTTCTCCGGTGTACCTATATAGCAGCGCATTGACAGCAGCAAACAATCCTATGAAGGTACTGACTTCCGTTTTGATGCACAATGATCTGAAACCGGCAAAATTCTCTGCGGGCAAAGTACCTGTCTCCATGCTGCCGGTATAACTTTTTATACCTGATGGCACCACATCATATGGTAGTGGTAACAATGGAGAGGCATTTGAGATCCGCTTTTGCCAGTAGTTGCGCTGCTTTACTCCATCTGGTGAATTCAGCATTGATTGCTGCCACAGCACAAAATCGCCGTATCTAACGCCAGCTGCGGCAACAGGATTTTCATCTCCTGAAACAAAGGCATTGTATCGTTCCAGCAGTTCTTTTGTAAAGATACCCAGAGACCATCCATCACTTATAAGGTGATGCATATTCAGGAAGTAAATGTTCCGGTCTTCCGACAGATGGAGAATTGTTACCCTGAAAAGCGGGCCGTGGAAAAGGTCGAATGGCTCTTCAGCAAGTTGGATCAACAGTTGACGGATCTGTTCCTCTGTGAAATCGGAGCAATGATAGACTTCTATGGTGCTATTGATTCGGGAGGAATGATAAACAGTCTGAACTGGCAGTTCGCCATTCATAAAGAAAACAGTACGGAGGCTATCATGTTGCTGCACAACAGTATTGAGTGCCTTTTGCAATATAGCAAGAGAGAACGCTCCTTGCAGCAGATAGGCTACCGGCATATTGTATGCGCTCATTCCATCCCTGCTTCCTACGGTTGGCCAAAGCGCCATCTGATTTTCCGACAACGGGAAGTATTCACCAAGATCAGCTCTTTCTATGCGTGTAGCAGGTTTCAGCTTATTCATCCAGGTGATAATTTCCTGCTTCATTGCCTTCACCTCCGCCAGTAGATCCAACGGGATTTCCACTCCCGCGGGCGGAACTAATTTCAGTGTATCATCCTGAACGGACAACTGTATTTTGAGTGACTTTAGTCTGGCTATTATGCTGGTCGCTGTCATTACAGATTAAATATTAATAGCTTCTCCACTGATGATTCCCGAATCAGCAACATCCTGCTGCATCCATGAAATGGCCTCTATTTCACGTGCCAGCAGATGAATGGTAGGGTTATAGAATACCTGTTTGAGGTCCATCTCCACCTTAAACTGCTTATAAATGGCAGATACCATTCTTGTTGCTCTCAGACTATGACCTCCTATTTCAAAAAAATTATCATGGATTCCTATTGGGGATCTCTCCAGTAATTGCTCCCAGATTGCTGTCAGCATTATTTCCTCAGGAGTTACCGGCGGTACGTATTCCGTGATGCTTGCTATAGTGGCGCTACTCGCAGCAGGCAATGCTTTTCGGTCAATTTTACCATTTGATGTCAACGGGAATGCATCCATTTTTATGAATACGGCTGGCAGCATGTATTCCGGCAGTTTTTTCCGCAAGTCCGTTAATAATTCCGCCGCAGAAAAGGCCGGATCTGCACTGACAACATATGCTGCGAGGAAGGTATTATCGTCTGTGTCTTTTGCAGCAACAACTACCACCTGATCGATCAGTGCATGTGCAGCAATTTCGAATTCCACTTCTCCAAGCTCAACTCTATGGCCACGAATTTTCACCTGATTATCTTTTCTACCGAGATATTCCATATCCCCATTCTCGTTTATGCATACGAGATCCCCTGATTTATACATTCTTCCGCCCGGATGAAAAGGATCTTCCAAAAATCTTTCGGCGTTCAATTCTGCACGGTTGTGATAGCCTATTGCTACACCTTCTCCGCCCACATACAATTCTCCCGGAACACCTATTGGCACAAGCTGTCTGTTGTCATCAAGCACATAGCAGCTAAGGGTTGGAATTGGAATACCAATATTGCTTTTGTTAGCTGCTATTTCAGCAGATGTTAATTCCTTAATGGTAACGTGTACAGTTGTTTCTGTAATTCCGTACATGTTGATGATACGGCAGTGAGGATACTGTTGACTGAATGTATTAAGCATCGCCGGCTGTAAAGCATCTCCACCAAAAATCAGATATCTCAGGGAAGTGCACTGCTGCATTTCCACCTCAGCTTCGTATTGCAATAACTGCCGAAATGCTGCTGGTGTCTGATTCAGGATAGTAACTTTTTCTTCCATTAACAACGTTATATACTCTGCAACGTTCCGGCTGGTTGACTTTGGAACTATTACCAATCTTCCTCCAAAAAGTAATGCACCATACATTTCCCACACAGAGAAGTCGAATGCATAAGAGTGGAACATCGTCCAGACGTCATTTGCATTAAAGTCAAAAGGAAATTTTTCATTCTTCAACAGGCGAACCACATTCCGGTGCGATAACAACACCCCTTTGGGTTTTCCGGTAGTGCCAGACGTATAAATCATGTAAATAGGATCCTCTGGAGATATAGCCACTTCAAGATTTTGATCTGAAAATCCCGAATAATCCAGGGATAAAGTATCTACATAGGGAATTGATATATTGGCTGCAACACTTCCATCCGTGAGCATTACCTTAGGTCCGGCATCCTCCAGGATGAAAGTTATCCGCTCATCAGGTACTGCAGGGTCCAGGGGAACATATACAGCTCCGGCCTTTATTACAGCCAGTATCGCGATGATCATATGCTCGGAGCGTTCATACATCAACCCTACCAGATCCTTTCCGGATACGTCATATTTTTCTTTTAACAGGTGTGCGAGCTGATTACTACGATCGTTAAGCTCTTTATAGGTAATTGCTGTACTTCCAAAAGTCAGTGCTATATTCTCGGGTGTTTCTGCTACCTGTAGCTCGAACAGACTCACGACAGAGGCATCCGATGGGTAGCTGCAATCCTGTTCATTGAAAATTTCCAACAGATTCTTTTTTTCGAAGGCTGTTAACATCCCGATCCCGGACAGTTGCATTTCCGGGTGCTGACAGACGGACCGGATGATGTTCATCAGGTGATGTCCCATTCTGTCGATTTTTCCGCTGGTAAACAGTCCGGTATTATATTCCAGTTCCAGCCGGATTCCTGCTGTAGTTTCTACAAATGAAAAAGTCAGATCAAACTTACAATTGGTCTCTTCCGGTTTATATAATTCGAATTGTAATCCCGGTACCTGTATACGGGATAACACATCCTCTCCCTGCATAACCACCATCACATCAAACAACAGGGATCGGTCCATTTTACGCTTTAACTGCAGATCATCTACCAGCAGATCAAAAGGATATGACTGATGATCAAAGGCATTGATGGTACCTTCCTTTACTCTCTTCAAAAGGGTTGTGAAGTTGTCAGTTGTATGAATGGAGTTGCGGAAACACAATGTATTTACATAACAACCAATCTGATCTTCCAGGTCCGGATGAATACGTCCGGAAACAGGGGACCCGATTAATATATCATCCTGTCCTGTATATCTATACAACAATATATTTACAGCTGCCATTACACCCATATACAGGCTGCTTCCATTTTGCTGACAAAGCTGCTGAAAGTTGAATGACTCGTTTTTATCAAGTTGAAAAGTTGCAATGCGGCCAGCAAAACTTTGTACTTCCGGCCTTCTAAAATCAACAGGCATCTCCAGTACCGGCAGTGAACCAGACAACTGATTTATCCAGAACTCCCGGTGCTGCTGCATTTCAGGCAGTGCTACCTGTTCAGCCTCCCAGGCAGAAAAATCCTTGTAGTGAATAGTCAACGGCGGCATCGCCACTGCCCTTCCTGCTGAAGTAATCTGGTAGAACGCTAACAGTTCCCTGATCAGAATACCCATGGACCAACCATCACTTATGATATGGTGCATCCCAAAAAGAAATGCATGCCTATCCGCTCCCATTGGTAATATCGTTGCCTTAATAAGGGGGAAACTGTCCAGGTCATACTTCTGCATGGAAAAGCTGCGAATCTCCTTTTCCAGCAAGTCTTCAGAGAGCATTCGTTCTTTTTGATACTTCAACACCAGATCAGTGGCTACATGCGATAGGATCTGCTGTCTGGGTATACCATCAATGGAATGAAAAATAGTTCTCAGACTTTCGTGACGTTCCAATAACAGGCTGAATGCATTCTCCCAGGCAGTGAAATCCAGTTTACCCGTCATAATAAATGCACCTGTCATATTATAGGCCACAGACTGCTCTTTGTCCAGCTGACTCAGTAACCATAAACGCTGCTGCCCATTTGATAATGCATAGTTTTCTGCTTTGGCAACAGGTAATATAGGCCTGATCCTTTTCGCTGATGCAGGAATGGCATTTCTGTAATATTCAATCAGAGATGCCTTATTATCCTTCAACTCCTGCAACAAATCAGGCGGAATCGTTTCATTTTCCGGACATACGACTTTCAATCCATCCCCTTCCAGTTGAATTCTGATATTTAGCTGACGTAGTTTTCGAATGAGATCTATCATATTCAAATCGATATATGTTTATTGACTGATAAGTTTTGTACTCCGGATTTATTATCCTGCTGCATCCATCCAAGTAAGATCATTCTTGCTGCCAGGCCGCGAACGGTAGGATGTTCAAACACATCCGTCAATGTAATTGCAAGACCGGTTTCAGCAATAATGGCGGATATTAGTCTCGTTGCTTTCAGACTATGCCCACCCAGTTCAAAGAAATTGTCGTTAATCCCTATCTGTCTTTGATCAAGCAGATTTTCCCACAGCCTTACCAGTAAAAATTCTTCCGGGGTATCTGGAGGTACATAGTCCATTATTGCCGGCACCTTTTGATGTTTGCTTTCCAATATTGCTTTCCTGTCAATCTTCCCATTTGGTGTAAGTGGAAATTCATCCAGTCGTATGAAGTATTGCGGGCACATGAAAGAAGGTAATACTGACTTTAAATGCACGAGCAACAGATTGACTGAAATCTCCTGTTCAGCAGTATAGTAAGCCCATAGCTCCTTTTCATGATTATCCGGTTTCACCGCTAAAACAGCAGCCTGAGAAACGCCTGGATACAGATTGAGATGATAAGCGATTTCACCTGTTTCAACCCTATGGCCGCGGATTTTTACCTGTTCATCATTCCGTCCTGAAATTTCCAGTAATCCGGCGGTCCATCTCCCCACATCACCTGTTCTGTAAATTTTCTGTCCCGGTCTGAAAGGATGGGCAATAAATTTCTCCGACGTCAGCTGAGGCCGGCCATGATAACCGGAAGAAAGCCCTGATCCTCCTATGCATATCTCCCCCATAAAACCTGGGGGTAGCAGCAGACCCTTGTGATCCAGGATCAGTATGTCAGTATTAAGGATTGGTCTTCCTATGTACACTTTTTCATCCTCCGGGTCCAGACGGTGCATACTTGACCATACTGTTGTTTCAGTAGGTCCATACATATTCCATAAGGACTTTCCTTTCTTCAGCAGTTCCCTCGCCAGCGACATATCCATTGGCTCACCTCCACAAAGAATCGTGGCAGAGGGCATACCCTCCCAGCCTGCAGATAAGAGTATCCGGAATAGTGATGGAGTTCCCTGAATAAATGTTATTTCACTGGTCGTAATTGACCTGGCAAAAGAAAAAGGATCTCTTATTTCCTTCTCGGTAATCAGATGTACCCGGCCACCACAAACCAATGGCAGGAATAATTCAAGAATGGAAATATCAAAAGATATATTCGTAATTGCCATCACAGTATCCTTCTCACTCAGTTGTAATTCCTGCTGCATGGCAGACAGGAAATTGGCTATTGCAGCATGACCGATGGTAACACCTTTGGGTTGCCCTGTAGAACCCGATGTATACATTAGATAAGCCGGGGCGTTTTCCTCCGGGGGCGGCAGCACTCCGATTGATATTTCAGGATATTCAACTGCGATCTCGTCAACATATACCAGCCTCGCAGCCGGATATTCCCTGTTGTCCCACATTTGTCCGGTGGTGACTATTATTTTCAACCCACTATCATCGATGATATATTCCATTCTTTCCCGGGGCAGGCTAACATCAATGGGCACATAACAGCCACCGGATTTTAGTATAGCAAGAATGGCAACCACCATTTTAGCTGACCGCTCAAGGTGTACACCAACAATCCTGGGGGTGCCAGGACTTGCCTTGTAAATATCGATCAGATGAAGAGCCAGGATATCACTTGCCTGCGTGATCTGTCTGTAGGAAAACTGTTCACCATTACAGATGATCGCTGTTTGATTCCCGTGCAATAATGTCTGATGGCTGATAGAAGTCAGCATATGTCTTACTGCCCCTGGAATAGAGGCACCATGTACAAGTTGTAAATAGTCAGATGGAATGGAAGTCAGCAGTGGCAATTGGGAAATATCTTTCTCTGCGCTGTCAATACATGTTTCCAACATCTGTAAATAAACAGCACTCAGACTACTGACCTGTTCATGACTAAGAAAGCTTTCTCTGAACTCAAAATGTATGCATGCGGGTTGGCCCGATTGATAATCGAGTATCTGAACAACGAGGCCCTCTTCCTGCTCGTTTCTGGACAACATACTTATTTCAGCAGGAGTATCATGAAAACGACTGTTAAAAAGGAAATGCTGATACGAAAACAGGATGTTATATGGTGGCCTTTGCCGGTCAGTCATATCAAAAACCTCAGCAGCGGGGAGTCTGCTATGTCGATAAGCACTCCTGCATTCATTTCCGACTACTTCCAGCCATTCTTTAAATGAATATTCCTTTCCGGTATCCAGTATTAGCAATAGGATATTTATGAATGGACCAACGGTTTTTTTATCAGAGGCACTCCTGTTCAATACCGGGATACCGATGGAGAAAGCATGCTGCTGGAATAACCTGCTTATGACCACTGAGAAAACAGCAAGCATAAATTGCGATGTGCTAATACCCTGCTGTTTTACAAACGCTGAAATCTTCTCAGACAGATGTTTGTTTATTGTTGCAGAAGATCTGCCTGACCTAAGCACTTTTTTCCTGCCAACAGCAGATGAGGATCCTCCGTCGATTACATCCGGAATCCTATCAACACGGGCTTTCCACCACTCCCTATCTATATCAGCCCTACTACTTTGCAAATATTTTACTTCCTGTTCTACAAAAACATCATACTGCTTAACCACAGTATCCTGAAGATCATATTCCGGAAAAACAAGCTGATGATAGATCCTGGCTGTTTCATCAAAGATAACAGACATGGAAAATCCATCCATGATCAAATGGTGAGCCTTAACGTACCAGTAAAAAGTAGTGCTATCAACTTTGATAATGGATGTAGTGAACAGCTGTTCCGTATTCCAGATACTAATATGAAAATCATCCTGCATCCATCTCAGCGCCGCATCTTCCGCATTATCATCTGCTGAGAAGTCAATGAAATGCACATTCACGGATGCACCTTCTTCCAATGAAAGTGTGTGAGCAGATTTATCAACAACGTGACTACATAAAATACGGTGACGTTTTACAAGTAAGCCTATGGCCTCTTTCAGAGCGTCGACATTAATACCAGCGTTAATTTTCGCAAATCCACCTATATTAAACAGATCAGAATAGGCATACTGATGCTGTGAAAAATAAATTGATTTTTGAATACAGGTGATTCCCAAACAATTCATATTTCTCAAAATATTGCGCTTACAGTAGTGACATAGCACGGCTACATGAAATTCATGCAGACGGGTAACAGAAATCAAATTATAAGTTGTTAACTCTGGAATGAGTACTCCCAGAGAATTACCGGCTTATTACAATGATTATTCTGATATTTTTTGTCCTAAACACTATTGGTTGTGTAGCATTACAGGAACGGGCATTACAGTTGACATATAGAATACAGGTACTTAACTTCATTTATGATCTGCTTGTTACACAGATCGGGGCCACTAATAAATGTTCTTTTCAAGTACAGCGAAAAAATCGGGTTCACAATTCAACAACGCTGGTTTAAATGCTGGCTATTTGAGCAACAGACCCAATACAAGCCTGTCTGTAAGTGTTGTTGATGAACAAAAAACATCATCATTTTCAACAGCATACCTAACAAATGTAAAATAAAAGAACATAAAAAAAAATAAAATTGCTTTTTTTTATTTTCTTTGAGATGTAATTATCAATGTAGCATAAATAGATTTAGAAACCCTGAGATTAAATTGTTCCCACACCCAATCAACCAATATGATTTGTAATCCGGTAGGTGTATCCTTGTTCCCGTTTGCAGGTAGCAGTGCTTTTTCATACACTTTTTCACATAAGTATTTCCCAAAGAAAATTGAACTCGTTCTATCAATAGTATATATGATCATCACAGCTATATCCCTCAGGAAACTACTACAATCGGTATGCATTTTCGTTTTACTGGTAATTACCGGTAGTGCTATGGCGCAAACACCATCAGGAAAAATCTTCGGCACCATTACAGATAGTGTTGGCCATCATCCCGAATTTTCAAATGTTTTTCTGATCCAGGATACCACAGGCAAAATATTATCCTCCACCACATCCGATTCCAATGGTATTTTTGTCCTGGAAAAACTGAACTTTGGAAAATACAGAGTTGGTATCATCGCTGCCGGATATAAGCAGACCATACAAGGTCCTTTCCACGTTACCAGGGAAAATCCGGATATAGATGCAGGAACAATAAGACTTAGCGGAAACAGCAGCCAGTTAAAGGAATTACTGGTTACCGGTCAGAAGCCATTAGTACAGGTATCAAATAACAAAACAGTATACCATGTAGAGAATGATATCAATAAGGATAGCTACAGTACGGTAGAAATGTTGCGAAACATTCCGGGTATTATGGTAGATGGCAGTGGTAATATTTACCTGAAAGGAAGTACAAGTTTTCGTGTATACCTGAACGGTAAAAGCTCCTCTTATCTTGCCAATGACCCTAAGGAAGCACTAAAAATGCTGCCTGCGGGCTCTATTAAAACAATTGAAGTGCTCTTTTCGCCTTCCGCAAAATATGACGGAGAAGGTTCAGCCGGCATCATCAATATAATCACCAGAAAAAAAATATCAGGTACCAATGGGCAAGTCAATGTTAGTGGAACATCACTCGGTACATTAAGTGGAAACGGCGTACTCAATGTAAGAACCGGGAACCTGATTATAACTGCAAACACCGCTGCATCTCATTATGATTATGATGCCACCCTCGATACCCGTCAGTCATCCACCGCTACTTCACGGGAATATGACTTTTCAAGAGCAATGGAAACAAACCTGAAAATAGACAATATTTCAGGAGGCCTGGATATAAGTTACGAAATTGATAGTAGTAGCAGTCTTACTGTATACGGAAATATCTCGGATAAACCATCGGGTAATTTCTCCACCGAGCACAACTCACTGACGACTCCTGCCACCACTCATCTTACCCCGGGAAGTCTTCTTGTGGATAATAAAAACAAAGATGCGAACTACGATGCTGGTATTGACTATAACACCCAATTAGGCAGTAATGGTACGCTATCCCTTTCCGGAAATTACAATCGGGAAAACCTTAACATCAACAATGATGTGGAGCAGATAGTCGGAAATACCTTCTCCGGTTTTTATAGGAACCGAAACGTACAGACACTCACACAAAACACTTTACAAGCTGATTATAATATAGGATTCAGAAAAAACAGGCGGCTGGAAGCCGGAGCAAAGTATATTGGCCGTGAAATCGTAAGTGACTACCAGCAATACCTCCGGAATCAGAATCACATTTATGAACCGAATACTAAAAGATCTGACTATTTCCGCTACCAGCTAAACGTACTGGCAGGCTATGTAATGTATCATTTCCCCATTACGTCGAAGTTAAGCTCCAGCGTGGGCATGAGAGTTGAACAAACATTTGTGAATACCACCGCCAGCGGAAACACGAAAGACAAGGACAGTTACCTGCACCCGTTACCTTCTGTCAATCTTCAATGGGATGTAAATGCGGACAATCAACTCACACTGAATTACAGTCAGCGATTACAGCGGCCATGGATTGAAAACCTGAACCCACTATTCAATGATAATGATCCTTACAATATTTCCATTGGCAACCCATCCCTTACACCTGAAAAAACCAGTACTTTTTCGATAGAATGGATGAATACACCTCAAAATATTTCCGTCAGCCTGGGACAGGCAATTACCACCAACAGTATCGAAGCCTATACCATACAAGACCCCGGCAGCAACAGTGCGATCAGTTCCTTCTATAATATTGGCAGAAGATCCAATACCAATATCGGGATCAGCTATTCATTCAATTTATCACAACACTGGAATACCAGTATTAATATACAGGGAATATACCTACGGGTATTATCGACAGATGAAAACAAATCTTCCAACAGCCTGTTAAGCGCAAATGGTGCATTCAGGTCGGGTTATTCCTGGAATAATGGCTGGAAAGTAGAAGGAGCCCTATATTTCTATACAAGCAACCCCACCTTACAAGGTCATTCAAGTGGATGGGTAAGCTATAATATCACAGCCAGAAAGACATTTTTCAGCGACAGACTCGGTATCAGTGCAGGAGTAGAAAGATTTTTTCAACAACATAACATCTATCGCGATAAAATCGAGTCACCCACCTTCTATCAGTATATAACCTATAAGACACTCGCAAGAGCTGCCAGAATAGGCCTCACGTGGAAGTTTGGTCAGTCAAAACTTGCCGGTTCACACAAAACAGGCGTTAACAATGATGACTTGAAACCAAGTATTAAAACAAGATAACCAACATGAATATTAAAAATGAACCACAAACATAATAAAACCCTATATCGAATCCGTCTCATTTAGTTTTTTCAAAGCTCGTGCCTCGTGCTCCAATAATGGCAAAAGTTGCTCTTCCGGCAAAGACGAAGGAGCCGGGATAAAAACAACCTTGGGATAATTGATAATCTTGCTATACAAGACCCTGGCCCTTGAAAGATGAAAGTCGGAGGTTATAATCACCAATATGTCAGGTTTCTCCTCAAGAACCAAATCTTTGGTCATTTGAAAATCTTCAATAGTATTGGAAGAAGGTGGACAGTTTAGAAAAGCGTCCGCGGGAATACTTCTGTCCGTAAGGTACTTTTTAGCATAATAATAATGAGGCTTATCGGTTGTATTAAAGTGTTGACCAAAGCCACCTGTACAAACAAGTTTAAAATCATTGTTTGCGCTATAAAAATTATGCGCACATGCTAATCTATCTTTAGCTATTTGTGACAAGTTTCCCAAATGATCATTGGGAGCTCCAAGCACAATCAATAGTTTATTCATAAAATTCGTTCCTGCCTTTAACGGTATGATCCGGATGATTTAATTAAATAAAAAGGTACTCATTTTATCAAAATAAATAACCATGAAATTAAAAAGAAACGTGGTTATCTGGAACATTGCGAGATCAGCTACGTGCCAGGCTTCGAAGACCAGGCACACTTCAACAACTTTTTTAAGAAACAAACCACCATGAATCCTTCTATCGCAGGCTTTGCGCCAGTATCGGGTGGTCGATGTACTGCGCGGCTAAATTTGCAGTGAGCGGTCTTAGCGAAGCATTGGCCAATGATCTGAAACCATTGGGCATACATGTAACCAATGTTAGCGATGCATTCAACCGTGCAAAAATCAAAATAGAACTTCAGCCAACTTTTCTTTAATAATCAAAAAAACAATTATATTTATATGCCAGCTTCCTTGATAATGTGTAACCATGGGCATCTGATCTTCATTCCCGATACAATCGTTCCTTATTGCAGTTTTTCAATCATCCTATAATTAAAAACACCCCCATAAAACGGCTTATATCATGAAAAAGATAGTTTACCTCATAGCCTTCTTTGTTGTTACTGGTTCTGTTTTCGGACAGTCTTCAAAAGTGGATCTTTTCATCGATTCTTTCGTAATGAAGAATAATTTTAATGGTACTATTCTGTTGGCAAAAGAGAATAAAGCCTGGTATAAAAAGAGCTTCGGGATGGCCAATTTCCAACTGAATGTGCCCAATACCACCGATACAAGGTATAAGGTTGCTTCCATCACCAAAGCCTTTACCGCTGTATTAATCCTGCAACTCTATGAACAGGGTAAAATCGATTTGAATAAGCCCATCAATACATATTTACCCGAGTATAAGGGAGATGCTGCTAATAAGGTAACGGTCGCACAACTATTGAACATGACTTCGGGCATCCATAATATAGATGATGGTATAACACTTGAATCAGCACTAAAAAATGGCATGCCGCAATATCAGGTACCACATACAGCCGATGAAATGCTGGCACTTTTCAGTAGTGGCAAGCTGGTAAGCAAACCAGGTAAAGAATGGGATTATAACAACGCCGATTATATCATCCTCGGGAAAATGATTGAGCATATGACCGGAAAGACGTTTGAGCAGCATCTTCAGGCTAATATCCTGCAACCTTTACTGATGACCAATACAGGCATAGCCTATCAGCAAAAGATTATTCCCCGTCTTGCAAATACCTATTTCTACCGGGATGATATTAAAACAATGGTCAACGACCTTCCCGTTTATACGGAAAACTGGTACGCTGCCGGTGCTATGTACTCCACTGTTGATGATATTCTTAAGTTTACCAATGCGCTGTTTGAAAAAAAATTATTGAAACAAACAACACTCGACCTGATGTTCTCCTCCGGACTAGGTGAATATGGCTATGGAGTTTGGGTTTACAAAGATTATGACATTCATCATAAGCACTATACGATTATTAAGAGGCCTGGCTCTATTATGGGTGCACAGGCTATGTTGTTCCATGTGTTGGAAAAACAATCCACTATCATTATCCTAAGCAATACCGGAACCACAAGTTTGGATGAATTTGCAGCAAAAATAGCTGAGCAGGTCATTGATTAAAATTGTGCAATAGAAATACCATGAAGTTCCAAATATCCCTAGTTGCTGGGCGCTGTTATTGTATAAATGCTTTCCCTATGTCATTGAATTATTCCGACGTATTTCCGGCTGATCGTACAGCCGCGGTAAATGTTGCCCTTGAAAAAACATTCGGCAACGCTGTTATCAGTGAAGTGATATTGCTGACAGGTGGATTGTCGGCCGCTTCCGTATATAAGATCATCGCAGATAATCGTCCTTATGTGATGAAACTCGATATACCGCATGCCTATACTGCGGCAGATCCTTTTGAGAAAGTAACCCGTGCGGCGGCCGCGGGTATTGCTCCTCCATTGCGTTACAAAAGTGTGAAAGCGGGTATTATCATCAGTGATTTCATCGAAAATAAGCCGATCAGAAGCATTTACAGCGGCAGCGTACTGGCAGTTAAACTGGCAGAGGCAGTGAAGAAGATACACGCTGTACCTTACGCCGTACCAGGCGCCGATCTGAAAGAAACGATTGATCATATGCTGGCGGGTTTCCGTCGCAATCATATTCTGTCTGGCCCTATACCGGATGAATGCCTGAAACGGTATGAAAAAGTGAAAATGTTATATCCATGGCAGGATACAGACAAGGTATTCAGTCATAATGATCTGAACCCTTCCAACATTCTGTGTGACGGAGAGGATGTCTGGATCATTGACTGGGATACCGCCTTTGTTAATGACAGGTTTTTGGATCTGGCAGGTGTAGCAAACTTTTTCATTCATAGTCCGGAACAGGAGGCCGTGTTCCTGAAGACATATTTTGGCGAAGTGAATGATTATAAGATTTCCCGCTTCTATGTGATGTGTCAGATCAGCCGGATCATTTATGCTATGATGATGCTGCAACTGGCCGCTCAGGCCAAACCCGCAGACTATGCACATGACCAGCATATGGAGGGTGTGCATCTGAAGGATGTTGGTTCGCTGCTCGGCTCCGGTACACTATCGCTCGCCACCTACGAAGGACAGTTCATGTATGGCAAAGCACTGATGAATGAGGCTGTACAGCAGATGCGTACTACACGGTTTGAAGATGCCCTGCTTTCATTAGATAGCAGATGAACACGTAACAGCTATATTCCTCATTAACAGCGTAGAAGTGCCATAAAATGTCTGTCGCCAGACCGAAGTTCAACTTCAGCCTGGCGACAGACAATATGTATTTTACGGATGATGTCAATTAATCAGTTCATCCTGCTTATCGGATATTAGAAGAAGAATCTTGCTCCTAACTGCACCTGGTAAGGATCTCCACCTGGATTAGCAATTCCGCTGGTGTTAACGGAATAGTTATACGAGCGGGTTTCTTTACTGAATGCAGAAGCACGGTATAAGGAGGTATTACCAAAGTTATGGCTTGCACCCCATTTCTTGTTGAGCATATTTGCGAAGTTGAAAACGTCTACAGAAAGCTCAAAACCGCTCTTTTTGGAAACCTTGAATGATTTAGCCAGTCTCAAATCGAATGTACCATAGAAACCATTGATACCACCATTTCTTTCTGCAATCTTACCTTCTGATCTTTCAACATACTTTTTGAAGCTGGCACCTGCATCCGAATTCAAAAGTTTATTCAAACCGTCTCTAACAGCTGCAGATGTTGCCGGATCATTCGGGCTAAATACATAAGCCAGGTCGTTGGTACCGCTTACAAAATCCTGATTGCTGTTTACACCAGACAACAGGCTGTAACGGGTGCCACCGATACCGGAGAAGCGTATACCTAACACAAATCCTGCGAATGAGGGTGATGTAGCATAGAAGACAACCTTATGACGGAACTGTAAATCAGAGTAAGTCATCTTACTCAAATTACGAGGATCATCTGCCACTGGCAAACTTAAGGTAGCAGTATTGGCAACGTTACCGTTGTAGGAGGTATTATCTTTGGAATCGTTCCAGGTATAGCTGGCGGTGATGTTACCATCTTTATAATAACGATAGTTGACGTCATATACAAAAGTATAGGTATTGTTTTTACCTTTGCTGGTCAGTTCCAGTACCCTACCGAAAGCCTTGCTGATTCTACCATCCAGGTAGTTACCACTACCACCGCTGGTATTCATCTTTTCTAAAGGAATATATACTCCCCTGTTAGCCTCATTAGGCATCGTGAACAATGGAGTTTCCACCATATTTTTGTCTATATAGAAATAGTTATTACGGCC
Source organism: Chitinophaga sp. HK235 (assembly GCF_018255755.1). Lineage (NCBI taxonomy): Bacteria > Pseudomonadati > Bacteroidota > Chitinophagia > Chitinophagales > Chitinophagaceae > Chitinophaga > Chitinophaga sp. HK235. The sequence continues at coordinate 1,897,680 of NZ_CP073766.1, forward strand.
ATAGGTCAGGTACGCAGAAACACCCATTCTCAGGCGGCTGGTGATATATTTGGTATAATTGATATTAGCCTTGTAAACGATCGGTATTTTAGCATCAGGACCTGTGTAATTGATGAGTGGCAGCTGGTACTGTGCAAAAGCAGGCACTGTAGAAAGATCTTTCCTGAATGCAGCGAAATCGGGAGAAGGTATATTTACAGAACTAGCGTTCAGGTTAGCGGTCCCGAAATGTTTGCCGTCAAATGTCAGGTTGTTAATGAGCATATAGTTATTAATATCGGAGCTAAACACACCTGCACCCACTTTGATATAATCTGTATGCTTTTGGTTGACATCCCATGTCAGCTGGATTCTTGGCTGTGGTACAAAAGACTTAATGCTGTTGTTGGTGCTTAAGCCCAGCGCATCATACAGATCCTGGTTGAATGGAGCTTTAGGATAAGTAGCCATATCGAAACGTAAACCGGCAGTAAGGCTTACCCCTTTACCCAGGTCTGTTTGCAACTGACCATAGATACCACCATTGAAAATACTGGAAGTTACGCTTGGATCAGCAACCAATGGTACTTCACGATAGAATGCATATGGCGTATTATTACGGAAAGCATCCAGACCTCTGTACACATAGCGGCCGTTTACTTCACTACCATACAGTGATTTAGCGTGTGTATACATCAGGTCGATACCGAAGGTATAGTTAACTTTTTCAGTGTTGTAATACAGGTTATCTGTCAGCTGGAATACGTTGTTGGTAAATCCTTCCTGACCAAAGCGGTGTCCACCGATCTGAATATTGGTAGACTTGGTAGAGCCGTCAGACAATACAGAAGTTACGTTTTCAACGATCGCTCTTGGAAGCGCACCTGGCAGCTCATCATTTTGTCTGCTAGCTTGCCAGGTATACAAATGCTGCACCTTTAATTCGTTGGTAACTTTAGTGCTGATGGTAGATCTCAGTGTCAGCAGCAGGCTGTTATCTTTGTTGAAGTCATTACCGGTTGACTCATACAGGTCAATGGCTGTATTATCAATCAAACCCAGTTTGTTGATATCATTGGTATAGTTGTCCCTGATGGTCAACAGATTCTTATCGTTAATCTGCCAGTCTAAGCGCAGGAAGCCGGCATCAGACTGACGTGTTTTTCCAAAAGAGCCATATTGCGCATGGTTGGAAACACCATACTTTGTTCTGGCAACATCTACAAATGTATCCAGTACGCTTCTGGTAGTGTTATACACCAGCTGATCGGAATTGGATTGTATGTCTGCAATTACCAGGGAACGGTTATCTGTCTGATGATCCCATGCAAAGAAGTAGTGAAGTTTATCTTTGATGATTGGTCCGCCGATAGAACCTCCGAACTGGTAAGTGGAATAGTCGTTATTTCTTTTGTTACCGCGGATATCATAAGGACTGGATAACCAGTTAGCACGACCGAAGCCGAATACAGAACCGGAAACCGTATTGGTACCGGATTTGGTAACAGCGCTCACTGTACCACCGCCGGATCTGCCGAGTGTAACGTCATACTGGTTCGTCACAACTTTAAACTCACGAACAGCTTCAATAGAGATAGAATAAGGAGCACCGCTTCTGGAGGTGGTAGGGCCAGCAGAAGTAGGGTTCTTTGCAGTCATACCATCGATAGTATAGTTGGTACCAGATCCCAGCTGTCCACTGATACTGTTACCATTACCGGTAAGCGGCGACAGTGCTGCCAGGTTAGAGAAGTTTCTTCCATTGACAGGCAGCCTGTTCATGTCAGTGGGGGTAATGGTGGTAGCTGCACCCGCATTCACAATCGCTTTCCTGTTGGAAGTAGATACGATTGTAACAGCATCAAGGTTTGAAACAGATGGCTCCAGATCAAAGTTTACCTGGAGAACATCCCCCTGGTTAAGGTTATAGTCCTGTTTTTTCTGAGGACCAAAACCCATTGCCGATACAGTAATAGTGTAAGGACCGCCGAGTGGCAATTGTTTAAAGGTGTAAAGACCTTTGGTATTTGACTGGATCCTGTTGGTAAAACCAGTCGATTCATTTCTCACTGTAATGGATGCACCGGGAATCAATGTGCCATCCTTTGCTTTGACCTGACCATTCAGATCAGCCAGGGTGGATTGTGCAAATACTTCGGAACACATCAGCATACCCAACGTAATAAAAAAAAGACAGATTAAGCGCTTCATCGATTTAGATGGTTTAAAATTCAGCCCGCAAAATTATCTATCTGACATTTATAGAATATTAACGCGGTGTTAACAAAACATTATATCTGATTTTCATATAGGCGTTACAGATAAGCCGTATCTAATGTTTACTTTTAATGACTAAAGGTGATAATAAAATTGAAAATATGACTGTATCTGAATACATCAGTAGTATGCCGATTGACAGGCAGGCATGCTTAAGCATGCTACATGAAACAATTGTTGCGCATGATCCGACTGTAATCCCGGTCATTAAACCGATGATGGGAAAAGAAATGATCCTCTACGAAGAGCGCTCCTACATGAAGTATGGCCTGGCGAGTACTAAAAATTATATGTCACTGCATTGCATGCCAATTTATATGAATCAGCCACTGCATGCCAAATACGTAAAGTTGCTGCCAGCAGCCAGGTTCCAGAAAGGCTGTATCAATTTTTCGGCTGCGGACGCTATGCCACCGGCAATAATAGCAGCTTTGATCGCCGATTGTTCGTCTATCAGCATTCCCTCAATGCTTGAAAACCGGAAAAGAAATAAAAAATGAGTAACTACTCTCGGCTTTTGATTTTTTTATCATAAAAGCAGAAAAGCCGCATAAATCCTGTGATTTAAGCGGCTTTAATTTTCTTTGATATTCTTGGATCTTAATATTTCCAGCAAAACCCTTTGCTTCAATATCAGGACTCTCCTGGTTAACTAAATGACCTTCCAATGTGCATAATCAATGCCAAATGTCATTTCATCTTGCCTGGCCATACTAAGAAACATACCGATGTTTGATGAATATGTGCCAATAAAAGCCGTACTTTTTTTCATGATCTCTATTTCTGCCAGTAATTGGACGACCTCTTCATACTTTTTATCTTCACTTAACTGCCGGAACTCTTCCATAAAAAACCCGGTATTTCTTTTATAAGGAAGATAGAATATCTTCTTGAGGGGGAATTTTTTCTGAACCTCCTCTATGATGAGGCTGTCATCTGTTGCCAGGAAAACAGGCAGGTGACTTAGCTCCAAACCCTCAATTTTTTTGAAATAAGCATCTAATTCGGTATGCGGAGCTTCCGTGTCCTTATCCCCTCGCCTGATATGCACGGCAATATATTCTTCAGGAATAGTAATCGATGATAAAAGGGCATCTATCTTATCTTGAGTCTTCTGATTATATTTCCATATGTTATGAATAATACAAGCACTCATTTCAACCAAAGTACCTTTAAAAGCAGGAATATTTATTTTTCTTGCATATTTATACTTTCTTATTTTCTTCCATACATGTTGAGTACGCAATATTTTCTTCTTTCTTGGTATATCAAAAAAAGATTTAAATATGGATTCTTTAGGAAGGGCGATGACATAAGGGCGATGATTAAATTTATCATTAAATGAATCATTATGGTGATCAGTGAATGGTTCGAAAAAATCAAGCCACCCATCTTCACTATAGCTCGCATTTTTTGAGTACAACTGAAATTGAATATTCTTTTCCAGGCAATAAACCATGGCAAGAATCATATTGTTAAACTCGGAAAAAAGGCCCGCACTACTCCCTAATCTAAATATAAGCGTATCAAACCCCTTATTCAAATCCGAATAATCGAACGATTTTGTAATTCCATTTTTCATTGTCTTAAAGGTTGTTTTAAAATTTTAGGATTATAGGATTATAAAAAGACTGAATCGATCAATTATTTACAACAAAACAATATGAATTTCATATTATTGACCAACTCTCAATAGTCAAGTATCGAACCAGTATCGATAAGTTAGATTTAGAATTGAGAGGTTGTTTTGAATATAGGTTGTAAACAGCCATAGATATAATTTCGACTGGATTTTTCAACGACTAAACGTTCAACTAAAAAACAAAACCCACGCCAAGCGCAGGTCTTAAAGTTTTTCTATGATCCCGCTGGGACTATATCCAAGGCTTAATTAGCGCTGCTTTTCAAGGATTTTTTAGCCAGTGTACCGATTTTGTATCCTTCCGGAATAGCTTATTTTGTAGAGGTTTGAAAGAACTTTACAACCTTACAAAGGTACGAAAACCATTGCTAAATAAGCATACGGGCATAAAATATATTACCTGTTTATACGGTAAGGTATACACGCTTTTGACTTGGCGTTGAATTACAGCAGACACCTGGTAACCAGCTCCGGGTGTTCTATAACCGGAAGTATACCTTCCAACGATTACCGCTTAACAAAATCTGCTATGCGTTCATTTTCTTTTAAGTCTTCCCGTAAATAATAAAATACCGTATCAGTATTGAGAGAAATCCTTTCTGCAGCAATTATTACGTCGTTTTTATAGTCCTCTGCTTTGAACATAAACAGGGTATACCCCCTGTTCTATCTCAAATTGAAAGTTTAGTTCCGCTTCATTATCTGGCAGCGACAATAAATTTTAATTCACAATTGTGTGAATTAAAATTTAATTTCTAACTTTGTACTTCTGAAGAAGGAAATACCAAGCCATCCTCTGCTTCTGAATAGATTTAGTTATCATTTATCACTTAAAAACCAAAAAACATGAAACATCTTCTTATTGCATTGATTTGCACACTAATCGGGTTTAGCAGTTCAGCAAGCAATTCAGCTCCAAAAGAGACCCTTCCTTTTTTAAATAAGAAGGTAGAGTTAAAAACAATTTCGAAAGAGAACAAAAACGAAATTATAGTATCCTCTACCCAAAGCAATACTGAGACAAGTCGTCTCCGTATTCAAAGACAATTCCTTTTTGAAGATGCGTGTGGTAACATGTGGATTATTTACGTGTCAGGCCCCAGTAGTGCCACATACTCACAAATGTACGGCGTAGCTCAACATGATTTTGTTGCTGGTGCAGATAGCAACGGTTGCTTTCATGGTCTATAATCGTTTACAGATCCGGAGCAAAATTTAAAAATTAGTCTTGATGGAGTGTAGAAGATGGTTTTTTCTTTTTTCAGAATACCCCAGGCGTGGCCTGGGGTATTCTATAAACTAATAATTTAAAATATATGCGTTATTATTTAAGGGTTTTTGTATCAGCATTATTTTTATGCTTTCTGTATTCGTTCAGCTATAAAAACACAAAGCTGCCCGATCCACCTACAACCCTGGCTTATTATCAATTTTATCACATTAAAGATACCACTCAGCGTTGGAAGGTTTGGAGCGAGGATTTTTTATTGGCGTTTAATTCCGATAAAAGCATATATACCAGCCAAACAAGAGTAAAACAAGATTCGACCATAGCAGAAAAATTAAGGGAAGCAGAAAAAAACAATAACGACCTGATTAATATGGGGCTAATTTTGCCGACAACTGAAGATGATATTTATGTAGAGAAAGGCAAACTTGCGGTAGTAAAAGACTATGACCAGCAAAGCTATCTGATTAAGGATGCTTCAGAGAAAACCAACTGGATAGTAGGTAAAGAAACTAAACAATTGTTAGGTTATACGGCACAAATGGCTACTGGTATGGTTAAGGGTAGAAAATACACAGTTTGGTTCACTACAGATATACCTGCAAGTTTTGGCCCCTGGAAATTGCAGGGACTTCCAGGTCTGATCTTAGAGGCACACGATGACCACTATTTTATAAAATTCACCTGTACTAAAGTGGTAAACAATGGCAACTTTCAAAATATAAAATCGTTAGATATACCCGCCAATACAATAACTACTACCACTGCCGAATACGAACGTATGAAAAAGGCCAGCGCCCAGGGCTTGGGAATAAACAATTCTGTTGGTACAGAAGTAGCAGTGGATAGGGTTACGGCTGCTGATGGAGGCGAAATTAAAACAGCTCCTAAAAAGAAATTTACCATAAACTATCCTTTAGAACTCACACAGTAATTCAGTAGATTTGTACATAAAAATCTTCTTATCAGGCTTTTGTCTGTTATTGTATATAATTTCGGCAAGGGCACAGCAAACCATTACTATAAATGGTACTGTAAAAGATAGTCTCGCTATGCCGGTGACATCGGCAATAGTTTCTATTATTGCAAAAAATGGCGCGGGTATAGCTTTTATCAAAACCGACCAAAAAGGTTTTTTTACCAGCACGGTGCCTAACGACACCCTATCTATCAAAATTACCGCTCTGGGATATCAGAAATTGATTTTACCTATCCCCCAAAACGCCAGTGAGCCGCTTACCATTATCCTAAAAAAAACGGTAAACACCCTAAAAGAAGTTAACATTACTACTCAAAAAAAAATATCGCTGGCCAGCGATACTTTAATGTATAATGTAAAGGCCTTTAAAGACCAGAACGACAGGGTAATTGCCGATTTGATTGGCAGGTTGCCCGGTATAAAAATTGACGAAAAGGGCGCTATCAGCTACAATGGCCGTTCCATATCAAAAGTTTATATCGATGGTGATAACCTAATGGATGGAAAATACAGGCTTGCCACCAACAATATACCGGTGAATGCGGTAGAGCAGGTGCAGGTTATTGAAAGAGACCAGCCCATAAAAGCCCTGAATGGTTATGTGGTTACCAACAATGTATCGCTAAACCTTAAACTTACCGATAGTGCCAGCACCACAACCATTAATACCGGACATGTCGGTTTTGGAAACAAAGCCTACTCTGTAGAGCTAAACAACCTCATTTTTAAAAAGATGGTTAAAAGTATTGCTAACCTCAAAGCAAATAATATCGGACAGGATTTGCTCAGTGAAAATGCAGATATTGGAACATCTTTTAATAATGAAGTTAACCTAAAAACAGCACGGCCTTATTTATCGATTGATGGTGGTACACAGCCAGCCCTGAGCGATAAGTACTATTTAATGAACAATGACAATGCCGGAAACATTAACACCTTATTTAAGTTTAAATCTGATTGGGGCTTACGCCTGAACCTATCATCATTGCAATTAAAACGAAAATATAATTACAGCAATTTTGTGAATTATTTTTTACCCAATGCTGATACCGTAGCTTATCAGGAGTTGCAGGATAATACTCATAAACTGAACCAATTGTAAGTATCCCTTTTCTGGTGACAGTTTAAACTTAGATAAAAAAGGCTAAATTTAAACTGAACTACTATCATGAAAAAGACCAGATTCACAGAAACTCAGATTGTGTCTATTTTGAAGCAGCAGGAAAATGGGCTTGCCACAAAGGACATTTGCCGCGAACATGGCATTTCTGAAGCTACTTTCTATAACTGGAAAAGCAAGTATGGAGGCATGGAGGCTTCAGATGTGAAGCGCCTCAAAGACCTGGAGGAAGAAAATTCCAGGCTCAAAAGAATGTATGCTGACCTATCCCTTGACAATCAGATACTGAAGGATCTATTCACAAAAAAAGGCTGGGCCCTTCCACAAAAAGACAAGTAGCAGAAGAATTGGTCGCAGATCAGGGTATTTCTGTGAGCAGGGCCTGTCGAATAGTTTCCTTTCCCCGTTCAAAGTTTTATTATCGTAGTCGTAGAAATGACCAGGTACTGATTGATGCCCTTCAGGACCTTGCTTTTAAGCATACTTCCTACGGTTTTCGCAAGCTTTTCGCCTATTTGAGGCGTGCAGGTCATCACTGGAATCATAAAAGAGTATACCGGGTATACAGGCTGCTTAAGCTGAATAAGAGGAGGAAGCTGAAACGCAGAGTGCCAGCACGCATTAAACAACCATTACAACAGCAAACCAATGTTAATATCATCTGGAGCATGGATTTCATGAGTGATAGCCTGATTGGAAACAAACGCTTCAGAACATTTAACGTGATAGATGATGGCTCCCGGGAGGTCTTGGGTATAGAAGTCGATACTTCACTATCGTCATACCGAATTGTACGGGTATTGGAAAGAATTATTGAATCCAGAGGCAAACCAGCCGCGATAAGAACTGATAATGGTCCGGAATTTACTTCAGGTTATTTTGAACAGTGGTGCCACCAGCACGGTATCCGGCTACAATACATTCAACCAGGCCGACCAATGCAGAATGGTTATGTCGAACGATTTAATCGTCTTTACAGAGAAGCTGTCCTCGATGCCTATATCTTTGAGGACTTGCACCAGGTAAGGGAATTAACCTATACCTGGATGGAAGAATATAACCAAAGAAGACCTCACGAATCTTTGAAGAACATGACGCCTTGCGAATGGAAAGCGGAGTTGCAAAAATCCAGAAACTCCAATTAATCACTGTTACCTAGATGGGGTACTTACACAATGGCAAGTTCAGGCTCAAATTGAAAAGAACAGTAGCTCTGTTTATCTGAAATCTATCACTAAACTGGATTTACCAAAATGGAATAGAGATGGTAACTCGGTCCAAAACGGATTAGGTTTCTCACAAAACCAGCCTTCCAATTATTTATCGTTAAGTAATGAAACCAATGTTGTAAAAGCGTTGGGAATAGGTCAAATCCTTCAGTATAATTCTGTTGTACAATATTACAAAATGGACGAAAGTTTAAAAATCCTTCCGGGAATTCAACAAGAGCTGGTAAATGATGGTGCAGGTTACCTGAAGCTGGATCAGCAGGTGCATTCTAAAAGTATCTTCGTCAACCAATCTGTAACGTATAAAACAAAATTTAAACAGCTTATACTCTCATCGTCTGCAGGTACTTCTTTTGAACGCAATAAGCTAAATAGTAATTTATATAAAACGGACAGCGCCAATAATACCAGCGTTGTAGGAAATCGCTTTAAAAATGATGTCGACTTTGATCATTTAAGCTTGTTCGGAAAAGCATCACTCATCTATCTTCTTCCAAAAGGATCATTTAGTATCGAAACAAGCCCTTCGTATGATTTTATCATCTATGCTTCACCCGAAAAAAGTCAGGCTACAAAACATAAATATTTCTTAATCAACCCAATTATTGAGTTTCGTAAAAATATGGGCAAATACAGTGAGTTGAATTTCAGGTATGCACAGCAAACTGAATTTGGGCAAATTAACGAGATTTATCCAGGTACGATTTTAGTAAATTACAGGCAGTTTAACTTCAATGAAACACCCCTGCCAAAAACAGATGCAAATTCTTTTGTACTAAGGTATTCTTACCGAAAACCATTGAAAATGCTGTTTTATAGTATTCATCTCAACTATAACAGCACAAAACAAAACTTTATAAATTCATATATTATAGACAAAGGCTTAACAAAATCTATAGCGATTGATTTTAGAAATAAAACCGATAATTACGCTATAAATGGCAACCTGTCGAAATACTTATTTTTTATGGAAACCAGCCTTTCGGCTTATGCTAATCTGGGACTTCAAAAAGGAAGTAGTTTCTATAATAATGAAATTACACCATTCGATACTTACAACGTTACCTTATCCATAACTGCCAGAAAAAAAATATTCAATACAGCTACAATATCTATTACCGGAGAAATGGCAAAATTTATAAACCATCAAAATACACTCCAAAATGCCATTGTTAAAAACGAAACAAAAACCAGCAAATTAAAAGCCGGGTGGCAGCACAATTTAAACAGCCAAATATCCTATACACTATCGTATGCATTTACTTCGTACCAGCAATCGTTGCAACAGGCCGTGCGTAACAGTTTTCCGGATCTACAAGTTAAATATGCACCCACAAAATGGAAGAGTTACTTCGAATTTCAATGTACAAACTTAGCTAACCAAAATTTATACAAACAAATCAATTCTAACACAAATCAGTTATCAGTGTTTCAAATTCCTTTAAGAGAAAGAACATTTCTATTAAAATATCTATTTACATTTTAAGAGGCCATTAAGAAAAAGCCCATTCAATAATCTGTTTAAGGGTCTTCTTTATTTTTCTGTTTCCTTCCACTGTATTGATGTCAATCCCGCACATGGTCTGACCACTCATCTTGGCCTGAAGCGTTAAGTAGTAAACACCCCCGATCAGAAGACCTTGTACTGCCCTGATATCTACTTCCTTATCCTTGAAAAAATTATCACTAATACTGCTGAAAAGTGCCTCTCCCAGTCGTTCGCGTTCCCTGTTCAGATCTGTCAAAGGTTTGAAATTCTCACATAAGCCCCAGGTAATAATTTTACGCATTTCTTGGTCGGCCATTAAAGCATCAAACTGTCCCTCTAAAGTAGTATAGGCGATCTGCTTGCCGAAATCCTCCCTGCTTCCTTCTATAATTTCATCGATGTTAACCAGGTTAACTTTCCAGTAATCCTTGTTATTCAAATACGCTTGTACAAGATTCTCCATTCCTCCAAAGTACTCGTAAATCAGTTTTCTGTCCACATCTGCTTTTGAAGCCACCCGGCTGACATTTAATCCGGGAAAACCTTCTTTTTTCAAAATAGAACCAACTGCCTTTAAAAGTTTGTTCTTAGTTCTTTCTTTATTTCTAATAGGACCGCTGGTAATTTTTCTTGTCATTTTTTTTGGATTGGTACCTGGCAATTTCCGATTTTCCAATCGATTTTCAAGGGGTATTTACAATTTTCTAAATTTCTATATCCCGATTTTGAGTTTTCTGCGTCTTTAGTTATTAAAAATAAAAGGCTACCTGATAGGCCAGGAAAATTTATTAAAGAAAGCTGGATTAAACAGAAGAAGTATAAGAAATGGCAAAAGAAAAATCAATAAAAATGAAACGATTTGGGTTAAACTGCTGTGTATTGTTTTGCAGGTGCTCTGTCCGGTTGTCAATATAATTCACTTTGATTCCATTCGGTCCGTTCTCAAAGTTTAGCTTTTGTCCTAAATGGGAATCTGTAGTGTGAGCGATTGTTGTAACTACCATATTCTTAACCTATATAAAGTATGGGAAACAAATTGAGATTATATAAAAGAAATTCGACTAAACGCTCACCCAAAACAACAAAACCCGCACCAGGTGCAGGTTTTGAAAGTATCTGGTGATCCCGCTGGGACTCGAACCCAGGACCCATACATTAAAAGTGTATTGCTCTACCAACTGAGCTACGGAATCATTCCCTGTTTTTGTAAGGGATTGCAAAGGTATAAATTATTTTCATTCTGCAAAATTTTTCTCATATAAAATTTAAAAGGCTGCTTGCCACCGGAGCCCGTACCGGTAGTAAGCAGCCTGAAAGATTAATGTTCATCTGCACTTGGACCATAACTTCCTGGGATGGGAATGTCCAGCAGTCGCAGGTATACGCCCAGTTGTGCTCTGTGGTGTACGATCTGGGAATAGGTGATACGGAGGAAAACAGCTTTGGATGTTTCGCTGAAGATCTGGTCTCCGCTACGGAGTGTCCAGGTTTCTTCCAGCTGTGCAGGTGTAGCTGCTGCCAGCTCTTTACGTCCATCTGCCAGTGAAGTTTCAAAGTAGTTCATCAGCTCTTCTCCGTTCTTGATGGATACGGGGGTATATGGCTGTTTCGCAAAATCCAGTTCGGGAGTATTCAGCGTCATGCCTATCCAGTTGGGCATTTCCGCCACATGCGTAGCCAGCTGCACCAGCGTCATGCTCTTAGGATGTGGTTGCCAGTCGTATTTGTCTTCCGGCACACGTGATAACATTTTCCGGGTGGTGAGCGATTCCTGCTCCATCTCCTGCAGTAGTGATTGAATAACAGACATAGTATTTACATTTTATTTGTGATAACAAAGTAAGAATAACGATGTGACAACCCTATGTCAGTAGCAACAAAAATTTTTTTATAAATGTTCTATATCGAGGTTAAACTGACGGGCCAACTGCAATACGGTGGATACATCTTCCAGCTTGACCACAAAAAAACAGTAGCTGTCTGCCGCTGTATCCATATTCATCAGTTGCCAGCCGGTAGTGGTCAGCTGTTGCTGTACAAAAGGGAACAACTGGCGGCCTTGTGGTTCTTCTTCCGGAAGGGCCAGCACAAAGTCTTCGCCGGTTAGTTCGGTGATATAATACTCTATGTCTGCTGCATCAAATTCAGGGGCGCTGTAGACGGTCGGCACAAATTTCTGCAAAACATAACGGAATAGGCCCAGCCCTTCTTCATCTGTTTCTATCATCTCCTCTTCTTCAAAAAAATCAGGATGGAAGGCCGCAAAAGAAGACGGGGCTGACAAAGCGTGATAGAGGGCATGTGCAATAATATCAAGATCGCTGTCTTCTTCATATACGTCCTGGGCCAACAAGGTAATCAGCTTTTTTAAGGCGGTTATCTCTTCTTCCGGAGCGCGGGGCTGTAAAATATCCGGGATCACCACTGCGCGGGCGATGGAGATATGAAACTCGCGCAACAAGGCTATCATGGCTATTTCCAGGTGCTCCAGTACATGAGCACGGGCCTCCTCGTTCAGTGTATTGACAGGCACCGCTGTGCTCAACTGCCGGACCATATCCTGTGGCTGATATACAGGCAGATAATAAACAACCGGACCATTGCTGGTAGAAAACACCACCAATGTTTCAAATTTGTTTGCCGGTACATCGACCGGATAATAGATCACCAGCACATCGTCTCCTTTCATAACAGCCTCACCTGGCATTTGCTGTACCTGGGCCAGAAAAGCCTCCGGACTGTTGAAGCCATTTGCTTCAAACACTTGCCCTTCCATCGTTTTAAAGGCCGGTAAATGTACCAGCAAAGCGGTGATGTCTGCCCTCAAGCCTTTCACCGGAAGATGAAAATGATGACTTTCTTCTTCCTGCAAAGCACGGAACAGTTTTTCAAGATATCTCGTTTGTATGATGCGTTCGGTCATGAAAACCTATTGTTGATATGCCGCAAAAATAGGAGTAATTACACCGCTTCACTGAAAAAAAATTCCGCAGTAAAGTTTTCAAATATCAATTTTAAATATATTTTTGCGCCCTAATATTTTTGTTAACCTTACATCAATCCAAACATCAACATGGAACATAAACTGGCGTCTACCGTTGTGATAGACGACCTGCAGCCCATTGAAGGCGCTGATCTTATCGAAGTAGCCACTGTAAAAGGGTGGAAATTAGTTGTTAAAAAGAATGAATACCAGGTAGGCGACCACGCTATCTATTGTGAGATCGACTCCTTCCTGCCCGAGAAAGAGGAATTTGAATTCCTGCGTAAAAGCTCCTTTAGAAAAATGGGAGATACACCCGGCTTCCGGCTGAAGACCATCAGACTGCGTGGGCAGATATCCCAGGGCCTGCTCCTGCCGGTATCTGTACTCTCCGGATATGCGTATACGTTAGGAGAAGATGTGTCCGCCATACTGGGCATCGTTAAATACGAACCTCCGGTACCCGCCTCCCTGGCCGGTGTAGCCAGAGGTAACTTCCCTTCTTTTATTCCTAAAACAGATGAAGAAAGGGTACAGAACCTGAGCAAAGAATACGAAAAGTACCGGCAGCATACATTTTATGTGACTGAAAAGCTGGATGGCTCTTCCGCCACCTACTACTACCGCGATGGTGTGTTTGGCGTATGCTCCCGTAACCTGGACCTGGAAGAAACACCTGATAATTCTTTCTGGAAAGTAGCCAGAGAGCTGGACCTTCCGGCCAAACTGGCTGCTCTGGGCAAAAACATCGCTCTTCAGGGAGAGCTCATCGGAGAAGGTGTACAGGGAAACCCTTACGGTATAAGGGCGCAGAGCGTTCGTTTTTTCAACGTTTTTGATATCGATGCGTACACTTACCTGGCACTGGAAGCTTTTAAGGAGATGATACACCAACTGGAACTGCAACATGTTCCTATACTGGACGAAGCCTTCACACTACCTGAAACCGTACACCAGCTGCTGCTGACTGCGGAAGGCGCCTCTGTGCTAAGCCCTGCAGGCAAACACGTAGAACGGGAAGGACTGGTGATACGTTCTGCAGACAGACGTATATCCTTCAAGGCGATATCCAACAAATTTCTGCTCAACGAAAACTAAAGGCTGTGGCGCTGTACTTTACAGCGCCACACTTATACCTCCAAAATACGTACGTCCCGGTGCGGGATTGTAATACCGCTCCCCTACTGCATTCAGATCATTCCCCAGACTATACGACTGGTTCAGCAGATTATCAGCTCCTGCCTGCAGTGTCAGATGATATTTATGAGAGAAAGGAAGATGCCAGCCAGCTTTGCATTGCAATAGCTGATACGCACGCGCATAGGCACTGTTGGCATCATTCAGGGGAATAGTGGCGGTATAATTATGCGACATATACAAAAACACAGCCTTCGGCAAATACAGCGTCAGCCCCGTCACCACTACATTCCGGGGCACACCGGTCAGCCTGTTGCCGGAAAAATCCTTACCACCACTTATATAATCCCGGAAATAAAAATCACTCCATGTATAACTGCTATGCAGCTCCAGTCCTCTTATTACCCCATGGGAACGCGGCGTTATCAACTGTAACCTGCCTTCTACTTCCACACCGGTCTGATTAACACCACCGGCATTCACAAAAAACTCCGTGCCGTTGTCATGCAACTTTCGCACGATGGCATCTGTCATACGGTAATGGAAGCCGGTCAGGTCCAGCATATAACGCCTGGATGCCGGCAGCAGGCGTAGCCCTGCTTCATAGTTCCAGCCCGTTTCCGGAGCCAGAGAGGTGTTGATGATATTATCGGAAGCTCTTACTTCCGCCGTGGCTGGCGGTGAATAACCGCGGCTCACACTCATCCGCCCTGTCAGCTGATCATTGATGAGATAAGACAGAGAGATGCGGGGCATCAGTTGTGGTGTAAAGGCTACGTTCGTACGCCCGTTGCGGTTATAGGTGTAATGATAATAATTGACGCTGGCAGCCGCCTCCATGGTCCAGCGATACAGCTGGGCATGAAAACGGGTGAAATAGAAGTATTGTCCTGCAGTCAGTTTATCCGCTGCCTGTATGGTATCCCGCTTGCCTTGCCGGTTACCGTAGTTAATAATATCGTATCGGGTCTGTTCCCATTCCACACCGGCCTGCCATCGCCAGTGCAACGGAGCGCTGGTGGCGGGATGATTGGTCCACGACAGATAGGTGCGGAAGCCGGCTGTATTTTCATCCCGCGCTTCGTAGTTGGTGATAAAAGGATTTTCAAAATGGGTGTTGGCTCCGAAAACGGTAAACACATGCTGCCAGCGGGGGCTCAGCTGTGCTTCATGAATCAGGCCACCCTGGACGGTACGGTTGTAGATACCGGCCCTTTGTGCTACTGCGCCAGGTAGTGTGTTGGTAGCGGGTCTTGCAGCCCTGGGGTCCTGTCCCAGCTGTGTCAGGGTGAGGCTTCCGGGAGTACGGTAGCCCAGGTCAGAATAGAAACCCAGCATCTTCAATACATAACCTGGCTTATATTCCCAACGCTGGCCGATCTGTGAGTAAGAGCGGCGTAAAGCGGTATTCTGCCGGTATCCGTCTGCCTGCTGATAGCCCTGGAAAAGCTGTAGACCATAGTTGCCCAGCTGCTGATGATAAGCAGCCGAAGCATGTAAAAGGCCATAACTCCCTCCCTGCACACCTGCCTGCAACCGGCTACTGTCGCCGGGCAGGGGTAATACATCCAGTCGCACTACTCCGCCTGAATTGGCGCCAAACAGGCTTCCATCCGGACCTTTTAATATCTCGGCACGGCTCAGCACCGAAGGGTCCAGCAGATTCAGGTAAGTGTTGCCGCCTGCGTCGGTGAGCGGGATCTCGTCCATATATATCTTCACATTACGGACCCCAAAAGGAGAACGTAACAAACTACCGCGGATGGATAAACGATAACTGCCGGGCGAACGTTCCTCCATGCGCACGCCGGCAATGCTGTTGAACGCCGGCACCAGGGAAGCCCCCTGCTGCAACTGCAGCTGTTGCGGTGACAGCACACTAACGGCAGTGGGTATACGTAATAATGTCTCTTTCGAAAGATAGGATTTTACCACTACCTCCTGCAGCTCATGCAGGGTATCCTGCTGAGCGGCCAGTGGCAGGGCAAACAGCAACGATACAGTGGTCAGCAAAGGGAATTTCATTCGGTTGATTTATCTGTTTGCAGCAGGTATGGATTATAATAACAGGATATCTACCCGGTGTGCCTGTACCATCTGTTTGGTCCCCGACCATGAGAAAATGGTAAAATAACCGTCCTGGGAAGCTACCAGCGCAATAGCGTCGTGCTGATCATGCACAAACTGTGCGGCCGATAAATGGCGGGTACCGCCGATACTGGAAGGATGTACATACGAAGGACTGCCGCCCATCACCGGTTCCATCATCAGCACTTTTTCTACGGGAGAAGAATTGCCTGCACGGGTGATTTTGGCGCCAAAAGCCAGCAGCTCATGATGTTTATTGATGATAGTAGCGCCATCTACGGCCGTGAGGCCACTGATATTTTCCACCTCCCGGCGTAATGCGTTCTGCCAGTATAATTCGCTGACGGTGGAACTGTCTTGTCTGACAAGATCGGCCACTCCGGCAAATGCCGGTGATACCGGGTATTGTAGCGGCTGTACGATGGATTCTCTCCAGGAAGAGCTGTTGTCGGGTACTACGAGCAGGATACCACCGCGTTTATGTGCCCGCATAGACACCGCTATCTGTATCAATACATTTTCGGGATTGCTCCAGAGCGTGGAAGTGTCCAGCCCCAGCAGAGACCTGAGTAATCCGGGACTACAGGTGTTCATCCCCGATGTTTCATCCACCACCTTCACCTGGTCACCTTTCAGCATGGCCACATTGGTAAACTTGCCCAGCCCCAGTACACGCCGGTGTTTAACCACCAGCAGCCCCGGCTCGGACACGTCCAGTACAAAACAGTAGTTAGGCAGTTTGATGGTAGTGCCCCATATATAAAGCTCATCTCCGTCGTGCCAGATACCTACATGCACACCAGCTCTTTCCACTCCTGGCGCCAGTTTGGTTAGCACCTGCGGATTCAGCGGAAGCGGTTGTTCAAACAACAACGGTTTGCCCGCCTGTGCCGGGTCGACAAACGCCAGCGACATCCGGGTGGCATTGCCCTCTTCCCTCCGCAGGCTCGCCCAGAAAGCCACATCGATGATTCTCTCCACTATCCGGGCAGACGGTATGGAAGCCAGATTATCTGTCCCTTCTTCCTTCGCGGCCTCCAGATGTTTTATAAAATGTGCTTCTATAATTCCGGCTACTGTAGATGCTGCCTGATATGTCGATTCTGTTGTCAGTGCCATATGCCCAATTGATTTCAGGCATAAATATACGAAAGCTCCCTATTCTGTACGGAGGCTCTTTACCGGATTGGCCACTGCGGCCCTGATAGCCTGGAAACTAATCGTGCACAGCGTGATCAGCAGTGCCATCACTGCCGCCACCAGAAAGACGCCCGGACCAATGTTAATACGGTATTCATACTGCGCCAGCCAATGCTGCAGGAAATACAACGCCAGCGGAGACGCAATCAGACAACTGATCAGCACCAGTACGATAAAATCCCGCGACAAGAGGAACCATACCTGCACAATAGAAGCCCCCAGCACCTTGCGGACCCCTATCTCCTTCGTCCGTTGTTCGGCCATATAGGCGGCCAGCCCCAATAACCCCAGACAGGAAATGGCAATGGCCAGTATGGCTAAAATCCCGGAAAGCCTTCCTGTCAGCACTTCCTGATAAAATTTACTGTTGTATGCTTTATCTACAAACTCATAAACATAGGGATAAGCAGGATTATATTTGTTGAATATAGTCTCCAGCCCTGCTAATGCTTTATGTGGCTCTACCCCCGGCGCCAGCCGGTACAACAGATACTCTCCTTCATCATAAGTACGGGTAAACATGGTTGGGTCAGCCTGCTGAAACGGAGACAGCATCAACGCATTGCGCACCACGCCGATTACCCGGTACCGCTCGTTCTCTCCACGCCTGATCTCCGCATTAAGCGGATCTTTCAGCCGGAGCCGCTTCACGGCCGCCTCATTCAGGATTACACTGTTGCTGTCTGCCAGGCCCTGTGTATAGTCCCGGCCACTCAGCAATTTCATACCCATCGTTGAAAAGTAATCATTGGAAATAACGATCATCCCCATCTCAACCGTCTCCCCTGGCAGCTTGCCTGGGAAATATTTCAGGTCACTGTGCCAGCTGATAGTGGTAGGAGGACTGGAAGACCGGGCTACCTGAGAAACCAGCCCGCTTTGCAACAATTCATTCTTTAATACATCATAATGTTTGTTCAGATCATAAGACATCTGTGACATGACCAGCCTGTCTGCATCATAGCCAGTAGGCCGCTCTTTGGCATACTGCATTTGCCGGTAGATCACCAGTGTGCTGATCACCAGCGCTATAGAGCAGGTAAACTGAACCACTACCAGCGCCCGGCGGGAGAATACGGCAGACCGTCCTGTTTTCACCGCTCCCTTCAGTGTTCGCACCGGATTGAAAGACGACAGGTAAACCGCAGGTTTCAGGCCGGCAGCAATACCGGTCAACACCACACATAACAGGGTGATGCCCCAGAAGCTCACATTACTTGCCGGCATGTGCACCGCTGTACCGGTTATGCTGTTAAAGGCAGGCAACAGCAGCCATACCATCAGCAAAGAACATATTAACGCCATAAAGGAGAGCAACAATGACTCCACCAAAAACTGTATCACCAACTGCGACCGTTGTGACCCAATGGCCTTGCGGATGCCCACTTCCCTGCCCCGCTTCCCTGACCTGGCCGTGGTAAGGTTTACAAAGTTGATACAGGCGATGATCAGCACCAATACGCCTATTACACTGAATATGCGGATATAATCGATAAACCCGCCTGTATTCTTTCCGTTTTTATATTCGCCAAACAGATGCCAGCGGTTCATCGCCTGCAGGATCACAATCGACTTCTCCGCATTGGTACTGCCCTTTTCCCGCTTTTCCAGAAAAGCAATCTTTGCCGCCAGCCGGTCAAAGTCAACCCCCGCCTTCAACTTGACGAATATCTGAAAGGCATTGTTATCAAAACCTCCGCTGCGGCTGTTTTTAACAAAAATGGACGTTTGATCGTAGTAACTGAACGGAATGAGGTACTTAAACTGAAAAGTGGAATTAGCCGGTAAATCCTGCAGGATACCGGTTATCCTGAAATTATCACGGTTGTCAACGCGGACCATCTTTCCCATGGGGTCTTCTTTGCCGAACAAGGCTGCGGCAGCAGATTTTGTCAGTACAATAGAAGAAGGGTCCTGAAACACTGTTTCAGCCTTGCCCTGCAGCAAAGGAAACTGAAAGGCTTTCAGGAAATCCTGCTGTACGCCACCACCGTCCATCACCACTTTACGGTCTCCTGCCATGAGCCCGTGTGTACTCAGCCAGTCGGCTTCACATACATACTCCATCTCTGGTATCTCACTACGCAATACATCCGACAGCTTTAAGGATACCGTATTAAAAGTAAGCGTGTCCCCGTTATTTTCGAAGTTGCGCATCACTCTGTACAACTGGTTATTGTCAGGCAGAAAACGGTCGTAGGCATATTCGTTGACTACCCACAACGTTATCAGCATAGCCACCGCCATGCCGGCAGACAGGCCCAGAATATTGATAGCACTGTACCCTTTATTGTTAGTAATGTTGCGCCAGGCAACCTTAAAGTAGTTTCTGATCATGCCAAAGGTTAACTAAGAAAAATGCCAAACTGATAATGCTTCAGATCAACGATCTTTTATATTAAACATTATAAAATATGTTCGGTTTTGATACAATCGTTGTCCGCTTCTGTAAGATATAAAAAGAAAGACGCAAAGGATATCCTTTGCGTCCTGGCCATTCTATTTCCGGGATTGATCAGTAAGTAAAGAAATATTGCTGTAATGTCTTTTTGTCTTTGGTTTTTGTGAGTCCCAGCATCAGGAGGATACGGGCTTTCTGGGGGCTGAGGTCATCGCTTACGATGGTGCCCAGTTTGGCGTCGTCCGTTTCATCGTACAGGGTCACCCTGCCGGTAAGCACCCGGGAAGAGCGGCATATGGTGATACCTTTGTTCACAGCACGCATTACAGCTTCTGTATTGACTTTGTTCAGGTTACCATTACCCAGTCCGGCGGTCACGATACCATCCACACCTTTGTCGATATAGGCATCAATAGTAGTGGAAGGCGCGTCGGCAAAGAGTTCGGCGACTACCACGTTAGGCAGTTTATCCATGCCCGTGATATCGAAGGGTGTATTTTTGTTACCCTTACGCTGGTCGTGCATATAATACACCACCTTGCCGTCGTACACCTGTCCTACTGGTCCGGTGTTGGGAGCTTTAAACGCATCTACGTGGGTAGTGCTGATTTTTTCCGCTTCGCGGCCGGCAAAGATATTTTCACTGAACACCACCATCACACCTTTGCCTCTGGAATTGGGACTGGCTGCTACCGTAACGGCGTCATACAGGTTTTTGGGACCGTCGGCACTGATAGCAGTAGCCGGGCGCATAGAACCGGTAAGCACTACCGGCAGATCGTACCTAACGGTGAGGCTGAGGAAGTAGGCTGTTTCTTCCTGGGTATCTGTACCGTGGGTGATCACGATGCCATCCGCTTCATTGTTTTTAAATATCTCGTTGATACGTTTGTTCAGCTTGATCCAGATGTCTACTGTCATATCCTGACTGCCTACGTTGGAGATCTGTTCTCCTGAGATCTCTGCCACTTTATCGATGCCCGGCACGGCCTCAATGAGATCTTTGATAGGCAAGGATCCTGCCTTGTAGGCCGCACGGTCGGCAGACGCCCCTTTACCGGCAATAGTACCGCCGGTGGCCAGTATTTTGACACGGGGAAGTTTTTGCGCAGATACCGTAAAACATACAATCAGGATACAAATGATACTTAACAGTTTTTTCATACAACCACTTTTTGATGAATAGAGAGATTTATTTTTTCAGGGTTCCGTTACTTTTCCATACGCCTGCATAGGCACGCATGATCTCAGTAATATGTCTGCCGATTAAAGGATACGACGCTGTAGGCAGATTGGCCAGCGAAACACGCACAGACCATTCCGGGCCATCAAAGCCGCCACCGTTCAATAGTACCACTCCGGTCCTTTCCGCCAGCCGGAACAGGATGTCTACCGGTTCGAAGTTTTGTTTCAGCCATATGAAAAATTTCTCTCCATACACTTTTTCACTCCATACCTGTATATCTATTTCAGAATAATAACCGGCATTCAACGCATCTTTTACCAACGCTATTTCCAGCTCATCCCACAACAGTCTGAGACGTTTCTGCACCAATACCTGCGTCAGTTTTTTGTACTTGTTTTTAGTATCCAGCAGCGCAAAGGCAGCAAAGAGCATCATCTGCGTCTGTTGCGGCAAAGAGAGTCCGGCCGTATGGTTGAGTGCCACCATGCGGCTGTCGGCCACCATTCTGTCAATAAATTTGATATGCTGCGGATCAAGCGCAATGCTACCGTAACGTTTTGTCAATGCTTTGGTGCTGGCCGCGGGTAAACGGCTGATACTTTCGTCGAACATATTTTTCCTGTGAACAGCGATCACTCCCAGGCGCCATCCGGTACAGCCAAAGTATTTGGAAAAGGAATATACCCCGATGGTATTGTAGGGTATGGCAGCCATAAGTGAACGAAATCCCGGCACAAAGGTACCATATACATCATCTGTCACCACCATCAAACCAGGATTATCTTTTTTTACAATCCTGATAATCTTGCTAAGTCCATCCGGATCAATGGCGGTGGAAGGCGGATTGCTGGGATTAACGGTGAACAATATACGAATAGACGGGTCTTTTAATTGATTCAGCTCACTATCCGGATACTGCCAGGTATGACGTCCATCTTTGTTCATCGTGCTGGCTTTTAACTGCACCACATCAAAGCCGAAACGCTCCAGCTGGGGTATCTCGATGTAAGGTGTAAACACGGGCACCATCAGCGCTATCTTATCTCCCTTTTTGATCAGAAAATTCTGCATCAGCGAATCAAAGATGTAACACATGGCTGCAGTACCGCCTTCTACGGCAAAGAGATCATATTTACCGGAAGGAGGTTCATCGTTGCACATCTCCTTCATAAGATAGTCGTGCACGATAGGTTCCATATGCGACAACATCCTATCAGGCACCGGATACTGGTCGCCTATCACACTCTCCGCCAGTTCATGCACCCATGCATCCGGATTGTAGTTATGTTGTTTGATACCGTATTTATATACTTTCTGCAGCAATTCTATACCTGGCGCTGTTTTATTGGCAGCAAGAAATTTTTCAAAACGTTTGGCAATCCCCTTTTTCTCCGGGATACCAGCCAGCCCTTCTGTATTGTCCATTACCCGTCTGCACTCCTCCAGTCCGAAGAGGCCCAGCGTAAAAAAAGCTTCGCGTGGTGTGGTGGCTATCCAGTTGGGATTACCCCGGCCGGCGTTCAGCATCACTGTAGTGCTTTGACGGCTCTCCTCCTGCGCCAGTTTGATCAGGTTATCCTTCAACTGAAAAGGGCTCAGGCTTTCCAGCATATGCTCTCTTTTTTTACTGGTTTTAAGTTTTGTAAGTCCCATAGCATAATGGTTTTGGGGAGATGACTAACAAATATTTCAGCTATTGCATGAGCAGGACAATCACGACGCCCCAGATGATCAGCAGGGTATTACCCACAGCATAAGTAACCGTATAACCCAGGGCAGGTGTTTTACTGTCTACTGCATCCTGAATGGCACCTAGTGCTGCGGTGGTGGTACGTGCACCGGCAGTACAGCCTAGTATCAGTGCAGGGTGGAACTTAAAAAGATATCTGCCCATCAGTACGCCGGATAACAATGGCAGCGCTGTGGCAACGGCTCCTACCAGAAAAAGGCTTATGCCTACCTGCTTAAATCCATCGACAAAGCCGGGACCTGCAGAGATGCCCACTACAGCTATAAACATATTCAGCCCCACATTGTTCATCACCCATAAGGCTGGTGCAGGAATACGCCCGAAGGTAGGATGCTGGGAGCGAAGCCAGCCAAATACCAGCCCGATGATCAGCGCACCACCACTGGCGCTCAGACTGATAGGCACTCCACCTATTCTTATCGTCAGCACTCCTATCAATCCTCCTATCACAATACCCAGTCCAACAAAAGTCATATCGGTCTTTTCCGTAGGCCTGTCAGCGTAGCCTATCTGTTGTGCGGCCTTGTCCACTTCTTTTTTGAGGCCCACCAGCTCTATCATGTCTCCCCGTTCAATCACGGTATTCGGCATCACGGGCACTTCAATATCAACAGCTTTAATACTACGGATGAAAATGCCGTGCATAAACGGCTTTGCACGCAACTCTTCTGCTGTAAGGCCTGCAATCTCTTTTTTGGCCACCAGCACCGGCAACGCCTCTGCGGGGAAATGCAACAACTCACCATCCTGAATCTCAGGTCCTACCAGCCCATATTCCCCTACCAGATTGGCTCGTCTTCCGCTGATCACAATACTGTCTCCTTTATGGATCACCACATCCGGCGCCACCTCCACCACTTTATTCTGCTGACGCACCTTTTCTACAAACAAACGAAGATCATGGGCTGCCAGCCGCTCCTCCAGCGCCTTTACGGTTTGCCCTTTATCAAACCAGTCGCTGGTAACTTTATAGGCACGGAAAATAACCACCCTGTCTGCTGCAATCATACCAGGCTGATCACTTTCATCACCGGCGCCCATAGAGGCTTCCAGCTCTTTACATGCTTTCTTCACTTTCTCCAGCCCTCCCAACATAGCGGGGGCCACACTGGCCAACAGCCAGGCAGATCCTGCTGTGCCGAAGATATAAGTCACGGCATAACATACCGGTATTGCATTGATAAACTCCTGCTTTTGCTGAGCAGATAACGGTAAACCATTGATGGTATCACCAGCTACGCCTATCACGGCTGATATAGTTTGTGAACCGGCCAGCAATCCGGCTGCCTGTCCCATGTGATACCCCATCACCCGCGCACAGAGCCAGGGAAAAACAAGACAGGTGATCAACATCAGCACAGCAAATCCCATCTGTGGCAAACCCGTTTTTTTCAGGCCACGAAAAAACTGTGGACCTACACTATATCCTACTGCAAACAGAAACATCAGGAAAAATACCGACTTCACCGTGGGAGATATATCAATCTTCAGCTGCCCTACCAGTACGCCTACCAGCAGCACAGCAGTTACAGTACCCAGACTGAATGTTTTGATTTTTAAAGGGCCTATAGCGAAACCCAGCGCGATAGTGAGGAAAATAGCCAGTTCCGGATACTGCTGAAGTACATGGGTGATCCACTGCATATATGGTCATTTTCGTTATAGAAAAGCTCGGTCTAAGCTCTTAAACAAGAGCCTTTTGCGTTTTGTTCGATAACGAAGGGTATGCAGTTCAGTAGTATTCGTTAGGCAACAGCAGCTTCAGGTCGGGCCAGTCATAGTTATCTATTATTTCAGCCTCCTCTGCTCTCTGCATGATCGTTTCAAATGCTGCAGGTACCCAGCAATACAGTATGTAATTATTATAACCATTGCCTGATAAATAAAACCAGGTATCAATTGGCGGAAGGTCCCATGAATCCACATAACCCATGCTTTCCCATTCAGAACCTCCATCGAGTAAAGAGTTATTCGTTTCTATTGCCACTACTTTACCTCTATCCAGTGCTTCCTGTAAAGATGGCAATTCCTTTACCTGCCGGGCTGCCATTGCATCTGCCAACAATCCACCTATATTTACTTTATTCGGTTCGATATTCCATCCCACAAATTTATCATTAAAGTAAAATGCAGGTATCCCGTTTATCTGTGGAATTGTTTGCCTGAATACTTTACAATAGTCTCCCTGCTCATAATCAAAATCCTTTGCCAGCTGCGCCGTCCAGGCAGCCACCTCCAGCAGCTGCCGGATAAAGACCGCCTGTTGTTTTTCTCCCAGTGGTGGATGCTCACGAACAAACGGTTTCCACTCCATTGCAGGTTGTGGTGTTGGTGTTACTAGTGCATTATCTCCGGAAGGAGTATAAAAATGGCGCCATAAAACAACGAGGATCGTCACAATGGCCGCTACGGGCAACAAATATGCATTCAGATCAAAAGCCGGCAACATAGGGAAACAATATGCTACTTGAAAAATTCGTAAAAAATCAGTCGGGTTATCTAAAAAAGATATCCAAAATTACTATCATTAAACATATATCCAAGCAATCGTCCCTGTTATGCTATGGATACCACTACTACCCCTCACCCCTATACGAGAAATGTAATATTCACCACATTATTATCTAATTGCTAAGTTATCCCACAAGTATAGTTTTTGTTAACAAAAATTTTCTATCTTAGGAAGAAATTACCCGGAAATGTGCTGTAGGGTCATATTTTATATTCCGGTGCAGGTGAACAATAGAGAAAAAGTATAGTTTCTGTTAACTTTTAAATTTCGTATTCCCGTAGTCTCTAATCCTATTTTTATAAACCCAAACCCACCCTAACAATGAAAAAAAATCTGAAAGGACTCTCCCTCCCCTTTATGGCGATGGTTCTGGCCACTGGTTGTGCTAAAAACATGCAGGACAACCTCCGTGACACGCCTGGCAAATTGGACACAAAAGCCGGTATTGCTGCTGCCATCAGTCTGGACACCGCCACCATCACCCTTAACTGGGGCACCACCTACCAACGTTTAGAAGGATTCGGCGCTTTTGCAGGACGTGCCACTCCATTTTTTGAATCTCCCAAACGGGACAGCATCATGAAGCAGCTGTGGGGAACAGACGGCTTGCAATTAAACATGATCCGTGGGGAAGTAATGTATAATTATCCTTTTGACAAAACCACCGGTACCGTTACCATTCAGCCTGCAGGAACAAGCGTTGATATGGATATCACCAGTGCAGGATACCAGGCGCTTACCAGCGCACAGAAAGCCCAACTGGCGCAGCTGTGGATTCTGAAAAAGGTTAAAGAACGCTACCAGACACCGATTATGTTTGCCAGCACCTGGACACCACCACTGTCCATGAAAACAAACCCCAACAGCGAAAGCGGCAAAAACTTCAATGGTCTCAACTATAGCTGCTGCTCTACAGATTTTGCCAATTACCTGGCAGGATTCACCAAAGCCTATCAGAACGAGGGTATCAATTTTTACGGCATCTCCCCCAGCAACGAACCGGAGAATGTATTCTCCGACTGGGCCGCCTCTTACTGGACAGCTGGTCACCTGGGTGAGTTCATCACCAATAATCTCCGGCCGGCATTAAACGCCAAAGGACTGAATACCGTTAAAATTATCTCTTCTGAAAATGCAGCCTGGGGCACCGCCAACAGCTTCCTGTCTGGTATGGACAAAAGCAATGTAGATGTGCTGGCTGGCCATGGTTATGTGGAGATCGGTGACCTGATTTTAGGTAAAAGAGGTTTAAACCCCAACCCTGTTACCTGGAACTATGCTACCGGCAACAGACCAGTATGGATGACCGAAGCATCCGATGATTCCGGGGTATATGATAATACCATGACCGGTGGTCTTAAGCTGGCAATCAACATGCATAAGTTCCTGGCAGAATGTAACGTCAACGCCTATGTGTACTGGCTGGGTATGCTGGCCATCCGTAACAACGAATCGCTGATCTGCACCAATGGAGACGGATCACTGGACTACCCTAAAACATATGATGTAATGGGACAGTACTCCCGGTTTGTACATGCTGGTTATTACCGTTTCAACTCCGCCCTGGCCAACAATTCCACATTAAAGGTATCTGCCTGGAAAGACCCGGCTACCGGTAAATTCAGTGTGGTGATTGTTAACCCAGGTGGGTCAGAAACACATTGCAGACTCAACTTGTCCGGATTTAGTTCCAGCCAGCTGACAAGCTACCTCACTGCCGACAACTCCAGCGCGCACTGGCAGCAAAGCGCTCCGATATCGCCTGCAGCCAATGGCGGCTTTGTAGTAGTGGTACCGCCTTCCAGCGTGATCACCTTTACAGGCAATGCTATCTAGGAAATAATTAAATATAAAAAATATAGCCCGGCGTTTTGCAGAACAAAACGCCGGGCTATATTTTTTTTGTGCAGTAGTTATTTCTGCTGAATAATTTTATCAAGATAGATAGTAAAACGTCCCGTCACTTTTACCTTTTTGGCGCCGCAGATATCAGGATTATACGCCGGAATACGGCCGCTGTTCTTAACACCATCCAGCACACAGTCTTGAGACTCCGGTGTTGGAGCATACGCAGCATTATAATGGAATTCTCCGCTCAGCTTCAGCAAATTAGCTGTATCCTGTACGGCATTGAGTGTGATATAGGATTTACTGTTTTTCTGCCCGGGGTCTGTGTCGTAATACAAATAATACAACATACCGGAGAAGTCTCTTTTACCTGCATTATCCTCCACAGTTACCGATCCGCCGACTCCGTTCTGTTCAATGCCGGTTTTCAATTGTAAGGCCATCAGCCCTGTGGAGGTAGATAACACAGGGTTGCCGGAACTGTTCAGGACAGTACCACCTACACCAAAACCTTCCAGCGATGTCTGGGTAAACTTCAGCAGCCCAACGCTCACGTCTTTTCCCCGCTGGTTGATGCTCTGGGTCACATCTCCTTCTATAATAACGGAAACACTATTCAGCGAAGCAGGGTCAGTATCATTCGCCTTTTCTTTGTCAGATTTGCTGCAGGCAGCCATGGCACAGGCCATTAACGGTAGATAGATTTTTTTGTAAAGCATGGTAGTACGAAAATAGAAAAATTCTAAACACAAAGAAACCGGGACGATACCCGGCTTCTTGTTTTTATCTAACAACCTACTAATACATTATTTATATCCCGGGTTCTGCTGCAGGTTAGGATTGGCGTCCAGCTGGGCCTGCGGGATGGGAAACAGTTTACGGAAATCGGGATCGGCAGGATGGAACTGCCATGCGCTGTTCCATTTACCAAAGCGGACCAGGTCCTGTCTGCGACAGCCTTCCCAGATAAACTCACGGCCTCTTTCGGCCAGCAGATCATCCAGTGTAAGCGCCACCAGCGGCTTGCTCACAGCGAAATTGCGAGCGCGTACCTCATTTACCAGGCTGAGGGCAGGTCCGGTTTGACCCGTCCGCAACAGACCTTCCGCTTTCAGCATCAATGCATCTGCATAGCGGAAAATAACCAGGTCATTATTCTGATCGGCATACGGGGTGTTTTTCTCAATCTCATATTTTACGATCCGTACCCCTTCCGTCTGTGTTGCATTGGCCAGATCATTGATTTCCGGCGTAAAGATGAGCGGCGCCCCCTGCTCTGTTTTCAGCGGGGTACCGTCCTGTGCGTACTGCTGCCCCACGAGGAATATGGTTTTACGTCTATCATCATTATCGTATGACTCATAATGTGCTTTCAGCGTGCACCATCCATTCCAGGGTGAACTGGGCAGACCGTAGGTATAACGGCTGTTATAATGCAGTGTGAGATAATGTAGCATCATGCCTTTAGCATTGATGGCGTCGTATGGCACTACAAAAATATTCTCTTTGGATGTTTCGTTGTGGGTGGAGAAATTGGCAAAATAATCGGCTTCCAGCTGATAGCCCTGTTTGGTAACGGAATCGCACATACGAATACAATCATTCCAGCGTGGCATTCCCGTATATACTTCAGCGTTGGCATACAACTTCGCCAGCAGCATAAAACCCATTCCTTTGGTCACTTTGCCATAGTTGCGGGTGTTCAGTTCTGCAGGGAGTGCATTAATATTATCCAGTATTTCTTTTTCAATGAATGTAAAGGCCTGCGCCCGTGGAGTGTTTTTAGGCGGCTCGGTCTGGCTGAAGGAGGTAACAATGGGGATGTTGCCGAAGGCGTCCATGGCCAGGTAGAAATGAAATGCCCGCAGCACCTTCATCTGGGCCACTACCTGCGTTTTGGTGGGCAGCTGTATCGAAGAACCTTCCAGCTTTTGCAGGATGGCATTGACAGGATTTACACCATCGCGGTAAATGCTGTTCCACATATCATTGATATATTGGTGGGTCACCGGAAACTGGTGACTGATCAGCACCCGCCACAGTCCACCTTCGTTCCAGTCGGCGCCCCGGGAAGGCACGGTGGTTTCATCCGTGGTCACCTCGTTCATTTTCCAATAGGCATCACGGTACTTGCGTAAATTGGCGTAAGCCCCGTTGGCAAAGGCATTGAGTTCATCTTCCGTTTTCAGGAAATTATCGTCGGTACCTCTATCGTAAAATGTTTCGTCCAGTTTGGTACAGCTGAAGAGAGAGCAGGCCAGGCCCGCCAGTAGTGTATATTTCAGGATACTTGTTTTCATGGTTGTCATTTTTTATTTAAAGTTCACCGTAAAGCCCACAGCCAGGGACCGTGTTTTCGGATATACGTTACGGTTATCAATGCCAGGCGCCAGGCCATCTATCGGCAGCTCAGGGTCCAGACCGGAATAGGCGGTAAGGATGAACAGGTTCTGCCCTGATACATATACCCGCGGATTGGCAAACCACTTACTGTTGGCAGCGGGGATGTTATAACCCAGGGTGAAGTTGTCCAGCCGCAGGAAAGCGCCGTTTTCAATAAAGCGATCCGACACATAGGTACCGCGGATATTACTGTCTGCATATTTAGCCATGGCATTTCTGCCGGGCAGGCGGCTGAAACGGTCGCTCAGCACCAGTTCGGTGGCGTTGAAGATCTGATATCCGAAGAGGCTGCGCAACAGGAAGTTGAGGTCGAAGTTTTTGTACCGGAAGGTATTGGCAAGGCCAGCCTGGTATTTGGGCAGACCATTACCGGCCACACGGCTGTCGCTGCGGAAATCGAAAGAGCCGTTGCCATCCAGGTCTTTGAAACGCTGGTTGCCATTGGCATCTACGCCATCGTACTGCGGAATATAGAAAGTACCGATAGAATAACCCGGCACCACTTTTACAATCTGCACTGCGGTAAGGCCGCGGGCGCCCACAGTACCGGAATAGATGGCATCGCTCTTGAACTGGTCGTTGGCGATGGATAATATTTCGTTGAAGTTACGGGAGATATTAAACGATACATTCCAGCTGAAATCCTTTTTTTCAACCACGCCGGCACTCAGCGACAGCTCAATACCTTTGTTGCTGATCTGACCTACGTTGGCCAGGATAGTGGGATATAGGTATGGCGGCGAAGGAACATTGTAGTTAAAGAGCAGGTCTTTGGTCCGTTTGTTATAATATTCAATGGTGCCGGTGAGGCGGCCTTTGAACACGCTGAAGTCAATGCCGGCGTTGAATTGTGCAGTGGACTCCCAGCGAAGATTGGGATTTTCGTTCTGCCCGATGGTGTAGGCAGTCACCCAACGGCCGTTATCGAGCACTTTACCACCGGGACCGTAGGTCAGCGGAGATTTGTAGTTGTCGATTTCCTGATTGCCGGTAACGCCGTAGCCTACACGGAGTTTCAGATCTTCCAGCCATTTGCTGCCAGTCAGAAAAGGCTCCTGGGTCATGCGCCAGGCGAACGATGCAGAGGGGAAGGTACCCCACTTTTTGTCTTTTCCGAAACGGGTGGAGCCATCGCGGCGGATGGTGCCGGTGAGCAGGTATTTATCGTGATAGCTGTAAAATGCACGGCCAATGAAAGACACCAGGGAGTTCTCCCCTGCTCCTGATCCTACGGATGGCAGATCAGCCTGACCAGCGCCCAGGTTGTTGTAACCAAAGATATCAGATACAAACTGGGAGTTGCCGGCATTCATAAAGTTATTGTAGAAGTTCTGATAGGAATAACCAGCCGTCACTTTCAGATTATGCTGTTGCCATTGTTTGCCATAGGTGAAATAGGTTTCCAGCGTTTTGTTGTCCCATGTTTTGGATTCGCGGGTGGCGGTACCATTGCTGCCGGCCCCTTCTATGACCGGTGACTTTTTGGAATAGTACAGTCCGCGATCGCTGGAAGCTCTTTCCAGTCCGAGCAACACGTCATAGGTCAGGTTTTTGGTTATATCGTAGGTGATTTTGGCTGATCCGATAAACTTGTTGAATGCGCGCTGGTGTTTGATCTGGTTCGCCAGTGCTACGGGATTGTAGTTATCGTTGATATCCAGTTTTTCGAAATAGGAGCCATCCGGTTTATAGATCGGTGCGGTAGGATTGTAGGCGATAGACTGTTCCCAGATGCGGTTATCACCGTTATCATCAGGGTCTGTGCCCTGGTATTTATTTTTCTCTCCTACATAATTCATGGACAAGCCTATACGAAGGCGGTTGTCGAAGATGCCCTGGTCGAGGGTGATACGGCCGATGATCCTTTCCAGGCCGGAATTGATTACCACGCCTTCATTGTTGAGATAATTGACAGAGGCGCTGTAGCGGGTATCTCCCTTACCTCCGCCCATAGACAGGTTGTGATTGTGGCTCACACCGGTGCGGGTAATAGCCTTCTGCCAGTTGGTGCTGGAGCCCAGATCAAAACCCGCAGGATCGATATTATTGTCTTTTAAATATTTACGGTACTGGTCAGCACTAAGCACATCATAGGTATTGGCGATATGGTCAAAGCCAACATAACCACTGTACGATACCTGCGGGGCTCCTTCCTTACCACGACGGGTGGTAACGATGATTACCCCATTGGCACCACGGGAACCGTAGATAGCAGCAGCAGAGGCATCTTTGAGCACATCGATGGAAACGATATCATCCGGCGGTACCACGTTGATGTCTATACCGGGAATACCATCTACCACAAACAAGGGCTGGCTGCTGGCTGAGAGGGAAGAAGCACCGCGCAGCCGGATGCTGACTTTTCCGTTGGGATTGCCGCCGGGCTTGCTGATTACCAGACCTGCCACCTTGCCTTGTAAAACCTGTACAGGGTTGCTGATGATGCCTTTGTTAAAATCTTTTGGTGTAACACTCACCACAGAACCGGTGAGATCTTTTTTCTGCGTAGCTCCATATCCTATTACCACTACTTCGGTGAGGGCACTGGAGGATTTTTTGAGTTGTATCTGCAGGGTGCTTTTCACCGGTATCTCCAGCTGATCATAGCCTACATAGCGAAACAGCAGTGTTCCGCCGGAAGGCGCGTTGAGCGAGAAATTCCCGTTTTCGTCTGTGAGTGTGCCGATGGTGGTGCCTTTCACCTGTACGGTCACACCGGGGAGCGGCACGCCATCATCGGCGCCTGTCACCCGGCCTTTTACCTGGATATTTTCCCATTCGGCACTTTCTGGGAGAATGACTACCAGCCGGTTTTCCAGCTCTTTATAGGTGAAGCCGGTACCTGCCAGCACCTTATGGAGCAGGGATGGTAACGGCTCATCTTCTGCGTGGATGCTTACTTTCCGGTGGAGATCTACCTTACGGTCGCTGTAGAGGAAACGCACGTCGGTCTGACCGGAGATGCGGTCCAGCACTTTTTTGATCTCCGTATCCTTGACCTGCAATGTCACGCGGCGCTGGGAATAACCGGTAGCGGCCACCTGCAAACAGGAGAGTAAAACAATAAAGAAAGATAGCTTCATAATGAATAGAGGCTTTAGTACCGCCGTTCTTCGCCGGCAGCGATGCGATTGGTTGACATTTTGCATAAATTTGTAATGAAGGGTGAGAAAATAGCAATGCCACTACCGCCTGGCCAAAGGGGATGCGCATTGTTTTTTTACCTTAATGCAGGAAATGTTCACAGCATTTCCTGCTTTTTTTCTGTTTGTTCTACTGTTTTTTACTGTTTCATAACGTTTTTTTGATGATGGTTTTTTATTCCCTTGTTGACATTTAATATATGGTTATCGTTTTGCCCTGTACTTCATAGCGGAAGTCTTCAGTCAGCTGTAAAGCGCTCAGGGCCTGTGTGACAGATTCATTGGCGAAGGCGCCGCTGAACACATAGTGCTTAGGTTTTTCATTCCGGAAAGTGATTTGCACCCCATACCAGCGTTGCAGCAGGAGGGCCAGTTCTTCAAAGTCAACAGCATCAAATTGCAGCCGGTTGCTCACCCAGGCGGTTTCGGTCAGGCTGCTGTCTGCCGCCGGCGCGGCGATAGCAGTGGCAACGGGAACGCCGGCATGCACGGGTTTCAGGTTTATCTTTTTTATAGGAACGGTTGGGATGCCGGTGGCATCCAGGGCCAGTTTTTCGTAGGGTCGCAACCGTATTTTACGGTCAGGTGTATGTTCGGTATATACTTCTACTGCGCCCTGCAGCAGGGTCGTTTCACATTTGGGTTGTCCGGGATAGGCTTTTACGTTAAAGGCAGTGCCCAGTGCCCTGATATTCACGCCGGCGGCATGTACTACAAAAGGGCGGCCAGGGTCGCGGGCCACCTCAAAATAGGCTTCTCCATCCAGCCATAGCTCCCGGTGCCCGGCATCGAGCACACAACGAAGCCGGCTGCCGCCGTTCAGATGTACAACGGTAGCGTCGCTGAGCCGGAATACTTTTCTTTCTCCGTCCATCGTCTGTACTATCTGGTCTGTAGCTGGTTTCCCGGACCGCTGAAAGAAAAACAGTCCCAGGAGGATACCCGCCACTGCGGCAGCACTCCAAAGCCAGCGGTAGGATCCTTTTATAGATGGGGCGGATGCCGGCACCTCCACTGCTTCGGCCATCATTTGCTGAAACACGGCTTCAGGCGGTGCTGTTTCTGACGGAACAGCTTTCCAGTATTGTTCCAGCAGTGACAGCACCGCCCGCTGCTCCGGAAAACGTTGCAGCAATGCTTCCAGCTCGGCCTTACCCGCAGCATCAATAGTGCCTGCCATGCTGGCGGCTATCAGTTCGTTCAGGCGTTGATCAGGTGTCATGTGTACATCCGGGAATATCATCTCCCCTATCCTTCAGACACGAAAAAATGATGGATTACCTACAAGCCTTTAAAATTTTTTTATGGAGAAGTGCCCGGATCATTTTTCCGGTTGCTGCAGTGGTTGCAACACCTGCCGCAGGCGGGCGATGGCCCTTACCAGCTGGGTTTCTACGGTGCGGGGTGAGATATCGAGGATAGTGGCTACTTCTTTATATTTAAATCCTTCTTCCCGGACCATACGGAAAATAGTGCGGCCCTGGGGCGACAACCGCTCTACAGCAGCATCCAGTGATTGCTGCAGCTCTTTCCATTCCAGCGAAGGCAAAAGCCCTGCTACTGCCGGTTCTTCAATCTCTTCCAATCCCAGCCACCGGTGTTGCTGATGGTCCCGTATATAATTATAGCTGCGGTTGCGGACAGCTGTATATAAATAGGTCTTTAATCGTATAACCCCTACCGTTTGTTTACGGTTTTTCCATAACTGCACAAACACATCAGACACGATCTCTTCTGCCGCCTCCCTGGTACCTGCCAGGTCGGTGGCAAAACGTACCAACCTGTTATAAAAATAATCGAACAACGCACGGAACGCCAGCTGATCATCATCACCAATAACAGACTGCCACAGCGTGTTTATTTCAGCGTCTTCCATACAATAGTTTTAAAAAATACGTGCACCCGGGTAAACTAATCATTTTTTCCCGCAAAGCAGCTATCCCTGCCTGTGAAAGTATCAGCATATTTTTCTTCGGTAATTAAGAAGTATCCTTCGGCACTGCAATGCATATTGGCCCAGCCTGGCTTAATTTTCCGGTACCGAATATACTCAACCGGAGACGAGCAATTTATAGTATATGAGAAAAACCGTACTGCTGTTGTTACTATGCCTGGGCAGTTTCAGCGACGTCGCTGCACAAGTACCTGTCAAATGCTGCGATGATGCCAGCTGCAGAGCAAAAGCAATAACTTATGCCCATTCCCTTTCTGCCCTTACCAAAATACTGGGCCGATGCCAGCCACAGGATAGTACCAACATACAACTGCTGGACAATCTGAAAAAAAGGGATATTAAAAGCTATCAGTCTTTTGTAGGCCTGAGTAAACAAACAGCCACCTTTATACATGACACCCTTAATGGCACCTGTTTTGCCGATGCCCTCCCTGATGACGAAGCCAGCAACGTATTTCAGTGGTTGTTATACATGAACCGCACGACTGTTTCCAGTCCTCAGTTTCCATCATCCGAATTCTGCGGCGGGCTGGAAAGACGGCTGGAGTTAGGTCAGGGTGCTGCTGATATTTTCAGTAGCCAGGTGGCTTATATGGGTACTCTCAGAGGATACCTGAGTTATACCTTTGCGCCCGCAGGTCAATGTGGTGGCCACCTGCGGCTGATGGCCGGACCAGCTGTCTTCCTTCGCGGCAATACTTTCTACACCACCCTCAGCAGCAGGCTGGCGGTAAGGATCACGGATATCTCCGTTAAAAAAATACCGGTAGGAGTAGGTAACCTCAACGTATATACGGAATATAACACCAGCTTCGTTCATTTCAACCAGGTGGCTGTCGGAGCCGAAGTGCAGCTAGGCCCTTTCGGTATCAATGCTTCCGTGAACAATGAACTGAAATCTGCCCGTATAGGCTTTGCCGTGGGCCTTGTATTATTTCATCAGCCTTTCAACAAAAAACCATGAACGTACTCATCACCAGCGGAGGCGGCGCCAAAGGCGCTTTCAGCGTGGGCGCATTGCGGCAGCTGCTGGCCGGCACCGGCATCCAATCTTTTGATCTCATCAGCGGCACCAGTACCGGCGCATTAATAGCCGCCATGGTGGCTGCCGGCAAAATACCTGAAGTAACAGACATCTACCTCAGCAACAGCAACGCCGATATCCTCAACAAACAAAATGTCATCAACAATATCCTCAAT
This sequence comes from Chitinophaga sp. HK235, assembly GCF_018255755.1. Classification (NCBI taxonomy): domain Bacteria; kingdom Pseudomonadati; phylum Bacteroidota; class Chitinophagia; order Chitinophagales; family Chitinophagaceae; genus Chitinophaga; species Chitinophaga sp. HK235. The sequence goes on from NZ_CP073766.1 coordinate 1,933,428, forward strand.
AACAGACCTTATCTTTACGATACCGCGCCACTCGAAAACCAGATCCGGCAACAGATGGACGATACCGCCTGGCAAACCATCCGGCAGTCCCCTTCCCTGCTTTGCCTGAACACTGTATGCTTACAAACCGGGCGGCTCAGTATTTTCTCCTCCCGCGCGCTGGCATCCGACCCGCATTACGACAATATTGTGATCGACTCTACCGAGATACTGGTAAAATCACTGCTGAGCAGCAGCAATCAGGCTGTTTTTATGCCGCCTGTAACCATCAATGACCGGCAATATGCCGATGGTGGCAACCGCGAGGTAATCCCTACCCGGGCTGTCATCAGCAACCTTTCCCGCCAGGAAGAGCACCGTATCTTTATCCTTAGTAATAACCCCGACACCCAGCTCGCTACCGGTAACGCCTATACGGCCCTGCTGGATGTGCTGATGCGTGCCATCACCATCTTCATACAGGAAGTACGGGAAAACAACCTGGAAGTATTGCGCAACTTCAAACTCACCACTACCAGCCCGGTAAAGGTCTATTATATATGCCCGGACGCAGAACTGGACCCGGATTTCCCTACAGGCCTGCGTTTCGATAAACTACTGATGCAGTCCTGGATGAAACAGGGTCAGCTACGCGCAAAAATGGTATTACAACAGTTCCCGGACGGGAATATGTAGTGCGGAACAAACTATGCGGTATATTAATTTAATAAAACAGCTGCTGCCTTTAAAAAATGCCGCAGGTCAGTGTAGCAGGCATGTTGATCATTATCACCGCAGCCCTCATTAATCCGGCAGTCAGCCTAAGAGCCGAGTAAGTATAACAGCTGATCAGCTTCTCCCTGTTTGCCGGGCAGGAAATGCAGATGTACTTCCTGTCCGGTGCTGATAGCTAATTCCGGCGCCCGCAAGGGCTTCAGCAGATAAAGGGTATCACCTAAACGGATATACGTATCCTCCACTCTTTTGCCTCTTCTGATAGGATGCAGGATCTCTGTGACCCTGCCGATAACAATTACTTTTTCCCTGCTGCGATGTTCCCGGACCAGCTGTTTGTCTGTTTCCGTTAATGCCGCCGCTGCTTTAACCGCCGGCTGGTTGGGATAAGATACCTGCAGCAATACGCCGGTGGCGCTGATATGTAACAATACTTTCTCTCCGGAAAGACCCTCCGCCTGTTCAATAACACCCGGATAAAAGGCAGCCTGCTGTTTACCCAATATCGATATACCTGGCAAAGGTACCGCTACCCGGTATACTTCCCCGTTAGCGGCCACATAGTCCAAACCACCCCTGCCATTGGGTTTCAACGCTTTCAGCTGCAGCTCCACAATACCTTTGCGGCCATCCTGTATGCCCCGCTGGCTGCGACGCGACATCAGCCACATCCCCCGCCACATAAAAAAACAAAGGGCTGTCAGCAGTAAAAAGGCAATCGCTACCGGAATCGAAATTCCGGCCTCGCCCATCCGTGATGAACCCAGCAACAATATTCCCAGGTCCAGCGCAACAAACGTCAGCAGCACCAGCATCCTCAACCGGCGCCCTTTCACACGGCCCAGGCTTTTCAGCAATTGTATGTCCTCCGCTGTAAGACGGGTCTCTTCCTTAATCATACAACGAAGTTACTAAAAGGAAATTGCTCTGACACGCTCTGCCGGTATCTTCCAACCATTGAAACGGTAAAGGGTATACGTCTGAATTAAAGTATCTTTGCAAAAACCGGAACCCATGGAGCATATCGACATCATCACCGCCACCAATGATCATCTCCCACTCCTGCAGCAACTGGCTTCTCAAACCTTCCTCGAAACTTTTGCGGCTTACAATACCGCCAGCGATATGGAGTCTTATGTTTCCAGGCACTTCAATCCGGCACAGCTTGCCCTGGAGATCAATTCACCGGACAGCAACTATTATATTGCCTTCCATCAGCATACACCTATCGGCTACATCAAACTCAACACCGGCGAAGCACAAACCGAGATTAAAAAACCGGATACCCTCGAAATAGAACGCATATACGTACTACAGGCTTATCAGGGACTGAAAGCAGGGCACCACCTGCTGGAGCATGCCATCACTATTGCCCGACAGCTACAAGTAACTTACATCTGGCTGGGCGTTTGGGAGAAAAATGAAAAGGCCCTCGGCTTCTACCGTAAACACGGCTTCATTCCTTTCGGCACCCATATCTTCCTGCTCGGCTCCGATGAACAGACCGACATTCTCATGAAACTGGAGCCCGGAAGCACGCTGTAATCCTTTACTGTTTTACCTGTGGAAGCACAGGCAATATCACTCCTGAAGGATGGACCGCATCATGATATATGCGGATAGTGGCTTTGCGGAAATCATTCTCTGTAGCTTCGTAAATGTTGACGAACTGCTGGGGGTTTCTGTCAGCCAGCGGGAACCAGCTGCTTTGTATCTGCACCATGATACGATGCCCCTTTAAAAAGGTATGTGCAATGTCCGGCAGGTTAAAACGGACTTTTTCAATTTTCCCTGGCACAAATGGTTCGGGGTCAGCAAAACTATGCCGGTAGCGTCCTCTGAAAATATCACCCCGTACCAGCATCTGGTAACCTCCCATCTGGTAAGGGCCACCGGCATCGCGGGTTTTGTTGGGCGGAGGAGCACCCGGATACTGGAAATCATCCGGAAATACGTCAATGATTTTCACTACAAAATCAGCATCCGTTCCGGAAATACTCACGTTCAGATCGGCTGTTACAGTGCCTCCCAGTGTAACCGGTGCCGTTAGCACGGCTGTTTCAAATGTCAGCACATCACAGCGGCGTGAGGCAAAGCGCTGATCATCGGTCATATAATCCCGGGTACGGATATAGTGCACATCTTCCGTATAAGGTACCGGACGCGCCGGATCACTGATGTATTCAGTGTATACCGGGGTCTGCGTCTTCGGTGGCGCCCATGCCAGCGCAGCATCGGGCTGCAGGTATAACGTTGCAGGCTGTACGTAGGAAGCAGGCCACTCCGTAAACTGCCGCCATTGGTTTTCTCCGGTAAAAAACACCGTCGCTTCCGGCAAGGCATCCAGCGAACCTTTGCCTTTCAGATAATAATTAAAGAAAGGTACTTCGATGTTATCCTGGTACCAGGTTGCCGTATTACTGCTGAAGCGGATGTTGCCCAGCCGGGAACCATCTGCAGCAGCCCATTGTCCGTGATACCAGGGCCCCATCACCAGTTTATTGAAATGTGTCACGGGCCTTTTCTTTTCAATAGCCTTATAAAGATTCCAGGCACCAAAACAATCTTCCGCATCAAAGAGACCACCCACTACCAGCGAAGCCGGTTGCAGGTGCTGTACGTAGTTACGCGGGTCGCGGGCTTTCCACCAGTCATCATAGTTGGGATGTGCCATGATTTCTTTCCAGAAAGCCAGGCTGTCGCCGGTAAGACGGGTGAAATTTTGAATGGTACCTATTTTCAGAAAAGTATTGTAATTATCCGCGCAGGGCAGTTTCAGCGCCTGTACCGGTGCTACAGATACGGGATGCGGATGGGGATATCCGAAACCTTTGGTATAAAAACCAAAACAATCCATGAGGAAAAAGGCGCCGTTATGATGAAAGTCATCACCGTGAAACCAGTCTGTCACCGGTGCCTGGGGACTAACAGCCTTCAGCGCCGGATGCCCGCTCAAAGCGCCCATGGTAGTATAAAACCCGGGATACGATATACCGAAAAGGCCTACACGCCCGTTGTTATGCGGTATGTTCTGCAACAGCCAGTCGATGGTATCATAAGTATCACTGGCTTCATCAATATCGGGTGCTTTTTTATCCGGGTTAAATGGCCGGATGTCAACAAAACTGCCTTCACTCATCCATCGCCCCCTTACATCCTGCAACACAATGATATAACCTTCACGCACATACTGTTTCCAGTAGGTATTCCACAGATTGGGGCTGAATGCTTCTCCGTAAGGTGCACTGGAATAGGGTGTGCGGGTCATCAGCACCGGATGTTTTTCACTGCTGTCTTTGGGTTGATAGATAACGGTGAACAGCTGTACACCATCACGCATACGGATATACTGTTCCCGTTTGATATAGTTGGCTTTCACCCAGATGGAATCGGAAGCCGACCGCGCGGCTGCTGTCAGAGACAGCAGCCCGCATATCAGCCCTGTTAAAACATATCTCATGGTTTCCGCTTTGTCCGCAGCTAGTACCCTTTATTCTGGGGGAAGCTGGCGGGATCATTATGTATATTGATTTCGCTTTGCGGGATGGGAAACAGCAAGCGGTCTGTGTTCAGTACCGGTGTGGGCAGTCCGTATTCCTGCAGCAGATGGGCCTGCATAACTGCCACTCCTTTGCTGTTGCGGGCGAGGTCAAACCAACGATCGTTTTCGAAGGCCAGTTCTACCCTCCGCTCCCGGAACACTGCGTCCCGGAAGCTGGCCTGATCAGGAAGATCGACCGTTGTTTTTTCCGGCAGGCCGGCCCTTTTGCGGACTGCATTCAGGTATCCAAAAGCAGTGCCATCGCCGGTTCCCCCGTTATATCCCTGTTCATTGAGCGCTTCTGCCTGTAACAATAATATATCAGCATAACGCAGTACCGGGAAGCTGCTGCCACCATCATTGGTAGCACCAGGCACGTCCAGGTATTTTTTCACATAGTTGCCTTTCATCAGGTTGGTAGCTGAATTGTAATAAACGGTGTCCAGCGAAATGCCCAGCCGCTTGTCTCCTGCTTCGTAAGCCGCCACCAGGTTACGTGTAGGACGGTTATTGTTGGAACCGCCGTACAGTATGCCGTTATAGAAAAAAGAAACCGGCACCATATCAGCGAAATAGTTGTTGCCTTCAGAAGGACTCAGTCCTTTTTTAAAGCGCACGGCAAACAACATTTCCGTGTTGATGATATTGGCAGGTTTATACAGGTCGGCATAATCACTGACCAGACTATAATTGCCTACATTTTTAAGGGCTGTCAGGGCATTGGCCCATTTCTTTTCCGTGACCAGCACTTTACCCAGCAGACCATATGCACTGCCGGCGGTAGCACGCCCATAGTCGTTGACGTTAGTGTACACCGCAGGTAACAGGGAAGCTGCCGTTTGCAGATCATTTTCAATCTGTGCATATACTTCAGTTACCGCATTCCTTTTATGGTTCAGTGCCTGGCTGGTGGTTTCGGTTTTGATGACCAGCGGCACAGGACCGTATAGCCGTACCAGGTTGAAGTAAGAAAGCGCGCGCAGGAAGAGGGCTTCTCCTTTGAATTGTTTTTTGGAAGAATCCGGGATAGCTGCTGCATCAATCTGATCCAGCACGGCATTGGCCCGGGTAATGATCACATAGGCGCCGGCATAACCATCGCTGATAAAAGGATTGGTCGTCACTTCGGTGAAGAAGTCTATCTGTGAAGCCACGCCTGCCAGTGCTCCCCTGTCCCAGATATCGGAGTTGTCGCTTCGTACTTCCATCAGGTAATAATAGCTTTTACCGTAGGTCTGGGTGCTTTGCAGCCCATCATAGATAGCGTTGACACCTTGCTGGAAATCGGAGGCTGTTTTAAAAAAGGTAGCCGTCGTTTGATTGGACTGTGGCGTGAGATTGATAAAATCCTTGCTGCACGCAGTCAGCAACAGGCAACTGACAATGACTGCTCCGCAGGCTTTGAAAAAAGGCAGGTGATATATAGTTGATAATTTCATGAGTGCCTGGTTTTAGAATGAAAGATTTAAGCCGGCAATAAAGGTTTTAGGTAGCGGGTAAGTACCATAGTCTTCCCCTTGTGAGAGCGGACTGTCGGGTCTGGCGTTGACTTCCGGGTTGTAGCCGGTGTAACGGGTCCAGGTGTAAATGTTTTGTCCGGACAAATACAGGCGCAGGGAACGGACATGATTACCCAGCTGTTTGCTGTTGAAAGTATACCCGATGGTCAGGTTACGTAAACGCACAAACGAACCATCTTCCACATGGAAAGAACTGATCTGGGCGCTGTTGGCATTGGTAACCCTGTTGGCCCGCATCACGTTGCCATCGCCTGGGTCCTGTGGGGATTTCCAGGACGATACTGCATCGGCCATCTGGTTAGCATTACCTTCCATATTAAAGATGAAGCGGCGCTGCAGGTTGAGGATTTCGTTGCCCTGTACTCCCTGCAGGGATACAGCCAGGTCAAATCCTTTGAAGCGGAGTTCGTTGGTCAGGCCCCAGATGTAGTCCGGGAAATAGCTGCCGATGGCGGTACGGTCGTTGGCATCAATCTTTTTATCACCATTCACATCAACGAAGCGGCGGTCGCCCGGCTTGGCCGTCGCATAATGCGGATAGGCGTTGATTTCATCCTGGTCTTTAAACACGCCACCATTTACATACCCATAATAACTGCCGATCGGCTGCCCTACTGCCGTAATAAAGAGCTGGGAGATCGTACCATTACCGCCATCAGACAGAATGGGCGCATTACCGGGGCCCAGCTGCAGCACTTTGTTTTTGTTGGCAGCTATATTAAAGCTGGTATTCCAGGAGAAGGCGCCGGTAAGGTTATGGGTGGTAATCCCGAGTTCCACCCCGCTGTTCTGTACCTTCCCTACGTTACGGAGGGCTGTGGCAAAACCGGAACTGAAAGGCACCGGTACATTCAGCAGCAGGTCGGAGGTGGTGGTTTTATAATAATCAGCGTTGAGATAGATCCGGTTGGAGAACAGCCCCAAATCCAGACCGGCATTGAGTTGCGCGGTTTTCTCCCAGGTCAGGTCCGGATTGGCCGGTTGTGCCAGTCCTGCACCATTCACCACGGTACCGTTGCCATTACCCAGGATATAGTTGTTGGATGCCAGCAGATCGTAAGAGGCGTAGTTGGCAATCTGGAAGTTACCGGAAGTACCGTAACTAACCCTTGCCTTCAGCTCTGAAATCACCGGCACTTTAAAGAAGGCTTCGTTGCTGATCAGCCACCCGCCTGAAATGGAAGGGAAATAGCCCCATTTGTTGTTGGCACCGAAGCGGGAAGATCCATCGCTACGCATACTGGCACTGATGAAATATTTATCGTTGTAGTTGTAGTTGATCCTGCCCAGATAAGATAACAAAGACCACTGGGAAGTGTTGGAAGTGCCACTGGTAATAGTAGCCGCATTTATCGTATGTACGGCATCGTTAGGGAAGCCGGTACCAACGGTTTCATTGGCTTTGGTGGTGTTTTTCTGGGAGGTATAACCAGCCAGCACATCGAAGTGGTGTTTGGACACTTCAAAATGATAGTTGAGGGTGTTTTCCCAAAGCCAGTTCACCGACTGGGCCGTTTGAGCGGAGCCTTTAGGTATGGTGGGCGCACCTTGTTGAATAGGTTTGTAGCTGCCCAGTGTGGAAGGCCGGTAATAATTCCGGTTGAAATAGTTGATATCAGTACCGAAGAAGGTTTTGAAAGTGAGGCCTTTTATAATGGTATATTCTCCGTAAATATTTCCCGGGTTACGGATGTGGTCCAGTTTGTCTTCTATCTGAGTGGCCAGTGCCACGGGGTTTTCACCGCCTGAATATCCGTAGGCCCATACGTTTTGTTTGTTGGTGGCCAGGGAGCCGTCGGGGTTGTAGACCGGGAAGATGGGAGCGGCTTTGAGGGCGTTGCTCAGGATACCATCGAATGTCCAGGGACCTTCACTGTTGATGAGATCATAATGATCGAAGGTAGGATTGAGGGAGATGCCCACCTTGAGCCGGGGAGTAAGGTTGGCGGTCATATTGGCGCGGACGCCATATCGTTTATATCCTGAACCGATCACGATTCCTTTCTGGTCGAGATAATTTCCGGAGATATAATACTGGAATTTATCATTGCCGCCGGAGGCCGAGAGGGTATGGTTCTGGACAGGTGCTGTGCGGAATACGGCATCCTGCCAGTCGGTATTAACCAGGCCAGGCTCTCCTCTGAGATAGGGTAATATCTCAGGTGCTATCTGGAAGTTGGAGTTGCCCCGGGTAGCGTTGTCATCGTTGATGCTACCGGAGGGTTTTGCGTCGAGGTATGCATTGTTTTTGGCATCATATGACAGTTTGGCCCATTGGTAGGCATCCAGCATTTTTATTTTTTTGCTGACCTGCTGAAATCCGCCATAGGCATTGTAGCTGAATGAGGGCGGGCCTTCCCTTTTGCCTTTTTTGGTGGAGATGAGCACCACACCGTTGGAAGCCCGGGAGCCGTAGATGGAGGCAGCAGAAGCATCTTTCAGTATTTCGATGGATTCGATATCGTCACTGTTGAGTGTACTGAGTGGATCGGGGGATTTCTGGAAGGAAGCCTGACCGGTGATATTGACCACATCGGTGGTGCCTTGCAGGTTTTTGAGGTCGTTGGATAACGGGAACCCATCTACGACGTACAGTGGATCGATGCCGGCGGAGATGGAGTTGAGGCCCCTGATACGTACACTGATACTACCGCCGGGGGCGCCAGTGTTCTGGATCACCTGTACGCCGGCCACTTTACCAGCGATGGCCTGCTGGAAGCTGGATACCGGCTGGTCTTTCAGTTGCGCTGCACGGATGGAAGATACAGCGCCGGTTACTTCCCGGCGTCTTTGTACGCCATAGCCTACCACGACTACCTGGTTGAGGGAAGAAGTCGTTTCTTTAAGGGTGGCCGGGAGTTGCAGCGGGCTGTTCTCTTTGAGGCTGTATCCCGACAGTACCAGGGGTTCCAGTCCTACAAAGGTAAAGCGGAAACTATAAGGCCCTCCGGCGGGCAGGTTGATAAACTGAAATACGCCGGCGGCGTTGGTTTGTGCCGAGCTAACGGCGCCGGTGGAGGTGTTGGTAGCCGTTACAGAAACGCCTGGCAGCGTTTCGTTCCGGTCGTTGCGTACAGTACCGGTCACGCTTACACGTTGTTGCGCCAGCAATAACAAAGGGGAAAATAAAGCCAGGACCAACAGGGAGGTCCACCGTTCCCACTTACGTGCACTAAAGTAAAATAAGTCCATAGATAACTTTTGGTTTAAACAAATGAATATCCATTACCAGGTTTGGCCTGGTAATTATCCCGGGTAGAAAAAGGTTGACAATCTTTTTTTAGATGAGTTTGCGCTTTGATCGCGTATCAAAAACGATCGATTTCGGTTGTTGCGCTGTTGCCTTTTGCAGGCAGCGAACAATTAATGTTATTCGATAAAAGTATAAACAAGTTTTTAGTCCACCAAATTTATAGACTACTAACTTTCCCAGTACCTGTCTAAAGGAGTTTTTTCCGGATGAATGGCATATCTACATATAATACGCAATCGTCACATTAAATATTTAACAGGTCTGTTTTCAATTAAATATTTTCAATATATCAATATCCTGTGTCGTTAATTTCCGTTGCCAAATACAGATAAACTAATATTATTATATTAATTAAATATACAATTCAATTAATCAGCTCCTGGCAATTCATTTTCGGCACTTCATCAATTTTCATAAATAATAATATAATACAAATTAAGCATTCAATAATTAATCTATCTATGTTCAGGGATCAATGGGTTCAAACAATGATAGATGTCAAAATATTTAATATAGACTCTAATTTAGTTGTAACAGAATTGTATACCTTCATTATTTCATATTGATTAATAATACAAATAATATCATATAATTTACTAATACTATTATTTCACTGATACCACTCTCCTTCCATTCAGAAATTAATTAATAAAATATAATAATATTATACTAATTTAACATCTTATAAATAACGCAGCACACCCGCTTTTACGAGTCAATTCAATTTAACAATATCTATTGTATTAGTTAAAATACACATAAAAAATGACCGCAATCAGTCACGAAAAATTACTGGAGTTAGGGTTCACTTTTCAGCAGGCCAAAAGGTCCTATAAAATCGAAATAGACGGGTCTGGTTTTGGGGTGGTACAAAATGGTCCGCGCTGGTTATTCTCTCCGTTACCGATGGAACACGTATCCCTTGTAACCGTTAATTCTGCGGAAGAGCTGGAAGAACTGGTTTATACCGAAACCGGTAAACGACTGAGTACCGGTCAAACTGCCTGATTGTAATTTATGATATTTACTTAAAGTTTTGCTTTACTTCAATCAATATCATTAAAATAATTATAAATCAAATAGTTACAATACACTTATTGAACATAAAATGTAATAAAAAAATGCAGGTAGTGATACCTGCATTTTTATTAAATACTACATATTAAATAGCGCTATTTCAGCCATTTCTTAAGATCATTGATAAAAATTGCCTGCTGATCAGTGAACACATTATGCGATGCACCGGTTAGATAATCCATGTGCTCTGAACCAATAATACCCTCCAGATCACCCACCTGTTTTTCAGAGAATAACCCATCCTCCTTTCCATAAATCCCATACACTTTTACCTTCCTGGCCACCACATTTTTGATGTTGGGCAACACGTTCAGTGTAGTATAATGTTCGTTCTTCCAGAAGCCATTGGGTGCCTGTCTGGTCATCTGGCTGCCATACTTTTTGAGCAGGCTGTCTTTAGCCGCTTCGCGGTAAATAGCCTTCGCTTCCTCAGAAGGATGTTTGGGTGTATAGAAGCCATTGAGCATGGCATGACCCAGTGTATAGGAACTGTACATCAGGCCGGCGGTATCCATTCCTTCTATCAATGAAATATATTGCAAATTGGCACTGTCATGTTTTTCACGATAGATGTCTTTTACCCTCCGGAGAATGGTACGGAAGTTTTCCTGCGCTTCCACCAGGGCACTGGCCAACACCACGGCATCTACTGCCGCCGGATGTTTTTCTGCATACAGGGTAGCCAGTACTCCACCGAAACTATGTCCCAGTAAAACCGCCTTTTTTAAATGATATGTTTTGTAAAGACCATCGATATCAGTCAGTGCTTCGTCGAAGGTAAACCGGGCAGCGGTGTCTGGTGAACGGCCTTCTCCTCTCCGGTCATATACGATCACAAAAAAACCTTTTCCGGCCAGTTGAGCTGCTGTCGTCACTTCAAAATTAACGGCATTATAACCCGGACCTCCATGCAGAAAAATGATCGGTTTGTCTTTGGGATTGCCATAGGTTTTTACATATAATGTCTGGGCGTTGGCATAAAGTGTGGTGAAAAATAAGAGGACAGTGAGGATTTTTTCATGAAGGTATAAGGATTTTTATTTATCTAATGTCGGAAAAAAGCACCATTGTCAACCTGGCTCCTTACATTTGCGCTTCAACATTTTTTATGAAAACGACAATTTGTATAACCTCCCTTTTCCTATTGACGGTTATTTTCAGCTCTTTCCGTATCCCACCCCGGAAACAATATTGTAATTCCCGATTTCAGTTCTGCATGGAATACCCACAGGATTTTAAAGGCGAAGGTGAGTCTACCAGCGGTGACGGCCAAACGTTTATGGCACGCCAGGGCAGCGCTAAAATCTGGGCCTTTGGTCACCTCGTACTCGATCCAAGAGACCTGGATGAAAACGCTGACCCCGATCCTATGAAATATGAGCTCAAATCAGCCACCAGCGACTATAAAGTGGCGTATAAAGTTGTCAAGCCCAACTTCTTCATTTTCTCCGGCACCGATGATAAAGGCAATATTGTATACTGTAAAACTGTCAAACGTAAAATTGATTACCTCGGCGATCCCGCCACTGAAGTTTTCCAGACGGTGATGATCCTTTATCCCGCTGCAGAACAGGAAAAGTATAAAGACTATTGTACTTATATCGCAGGAAGCCTCAAATAACGAGGGGCTTCCACCTTCCCTTTCATATTCTCCGTTAATTATTATACCTTCCGGATTTAAAGCTAACAACCAAAGTCAACAACTACTACCACGTGAACATGAACTGTCCATCTGCACCCGGCAGCAAGACAATGACAAGACCATAATAATTCCTCGTGATGAGTAACGATCAGCCAACCACCTTCCGCGATCCGTCAACTGCGGAGTATCCGCAGGAAACCGCCAACACGTTGTTATGGGAACAGGTACGCCAGAACAACCAGGAGGCACTGGTAGCCCTATACGAAAAAATGTACCTGCACCTGGTCAACTACGGCATCCGCAGCTGCAGCGACGCCGAGCTCACCAAAGATGCCATTAATGATGTATTCCTGGAAATATGGGACAAACGGCACCAGCTGCATACTGTACGCAATGTGAAGTCCTATCTCTTTACCTACCTGCGTCGCAAGATATTTGCCGGTATCCGTAAACAACAACAAACCGGCGCGGCTGCCGACGCCTTCGCAGCTGCCGCCCCCTACGAACTGTCGTATGAGGCCCGTATCGTGGCCGTACAAACCACTGAAGAAACCAGACAAAAAGTACGCAGGGCCATGACACAGCTTACTCCCCGCCAAAAACAACTGGTAGAACTACGTTACTTCGACGGCCTCCCCATGGAGGAAGTAGCCCGTCGCGCAGGCATCACCACCAAAACCGCCTACAATACCCTGGGCTTCGCCCTCAAAGTATTGTCGGCCGTTTTCTCCCTGCTCACCGCACTAATGCTGGCCAAAGTACCGGGTAAATAAAACAGCCCGGTCGTCTTCAAAAAAAAATTCCGGATTTCTTTGGGAATATCCGGGCATTCCCCACACTATATCATAGCAATACAATCATGGACCATTCTTTTACTTCTGCGGAAGACTTTTTACATAATGATTCATTCCTCCGGTACTGCATGGGCCTGGATGAAAAAGAAGTCCTGTGGTGGGACACCTGGATCCAGGAACATCCTGAGCACCAGGCACATGTTGACCAGGCCAGGGAGATATTCAATGCCATCAACGGTCAGCAGGGGCAGCTTCATGCTGCAGTGGGCCATTTCAGGGTATTGCTCCGGGAACATGCTACCCAGACGGCCACACAGGAGCCTGCAACCCCAACGCCACCTGTACGGGGTCAGCAACGCCGCCTGCACTGGTGGCATGCCGCAGCTGCTATAGCGCTATTACTCACCGCCGCCGGCGGCTGGTATCAGTATAGCCATTACCGTAACCAGCAGCAGATCGCTGCCAGAACACGAATGTCTGATGTACAACCCGGCTCCTCCCGGGCCATGCTCACCCTGGCCGATGGCACCAGCGTTCCGCTGGACTCCACCGGTGCCGGCAGGTTCCAGGAAAAAGACGGTACCCGTATCAATAAAGGTCAGGGTACCCTTACCTACGACAACAACAACCACGAAGAAGAAACCGTCCTGTTCAACACCCTGAGCACTCCCCGCGGCGGCGAATACCAGCTGGTACTTCCCGACGGCAGCAGGGTATGGCTCAACGCCGCTTCTTCTCTCCGCTTCCCTACCCGCTTTACCGGAAAAGACCGTACGGTTTATCTTACCGGTGAGGCCTATTTTGAGATTGCACCTAACGCCAGCCAGGCCTTTCATGTACAGCTGAACAATGGTCAACAGATAGCGGTACTGGGTACCAGCTTCAATGTCATGGATTATGAAGATGAGCATGCCACCCAAACAACACTGGTCACCGGGAAAGTAAAAGTAACACTGCCCGGCGGACAACAAACGCTGCTCGCCCCGGCACAACAGGCTACCATCACCAAAGGAAGCGATCGTATAGCCGTTACCGATGCCGACATCGACAAAACCATTGCCTGGAAAACGGGGACGTTTGAATTTGATGAAGATGAGCTGCCCACTATCATGCGGCAACTGGCCAGATGGTATGATGTCCGGGTGGTATATGCAGGCACGATCCCCACACAGCATTATTCCGGATCTATCCGCAAACAGGCTACCCTGTCGCAGGCCCTGCGCATCCTGCAAACAGCCGGTATCCACTATTCCGTCACCGATAAAACAATTACTATACAAACAACCAGCAACTGATGTAAGTATCCAATGCTAAGCGGACATCTTTCGCCAAAGACCGTCCTCTTTCCACGTGTAATTCCAACTGTCAAACAATTAAATCGTTCAGTAACAGCAACCAGATCTAATAAAAAAACCGGAGAAGTCGCCACTTCCCCGGTCATAAAATGTTCCGGTAAACAAAAAACAAATATTGTCGTAAAGGCTTATTGCTCACCAAAAACCTATCAAAGTTATGCCATTTAGAAATGCCGTCAAACACCGGTGGTCGCCGGTGTGCGCGCAAATGCTGAAAGTTATGAAGCTAACCGCTTTACTGCTCCTGGTGCTTGCACTGCAGGTCAGTGCCACCGGCTACTCTCAGAAGCTGACCCTCGACATGCGGCATGTGCCGCTGAGCAGGGTGTTCAGGGAGATCAGGAAACAAACCGGTCTTACCTTTTTCTACAACTCGGAAATGCTGAAAAAAGCAGACAAGGTATCCGTCTCCGTAGAAAAGGCTGACCTGGCAGAAGTTATGCGCCAATGTCTTGCTGACAACCAGCTCAACTACAGTATTGTAGACAATACGATTATCCTCTCTGTCAAAAATGACCTGGCAGCGGTGAAGCCCGTTGCCAATATATCCGTATACGGCCGTATCACCGATGCACTGACAGGAGAAGCACTAAGCGGCGCTTCCATCAAACTCAAAGGCACCAGCAAAGGCACCAGCACCGATGTCAATGGTAACTTCACCCTGGAGCTGCCCGATGGAGGCGGTACCCTGGTGATATCCTATTTGGGTTATGAAGCGGTGGAGAAACAGGTATCTCAGGCCGGCTCCCTCAATATACAGCTGCGCCAGAAAGCCGTGCAAACAGAAGAAATGGTGATCGTGGGTTATGGCAGCCAGAAAAGAAAAGATGTTACCGGCTCCGTATCTTCTGTAAGGGTAAATACCATCAGTGCCAATGTTTCCAAAAATATCAGCAGTGCCATCCAGGGAAGGGTGCCCGGCGTTTCTATAGAATCTGCCAGCGGCGCTCCCGGCTCCGGCCTCAACATCACTATCCGCGGGTTAAGCACCCTGGGCAACAATGCCCCGCTGTATATTGTGGACGGTGTGTTTGTCAGCAATATCGACGGAGTAAGCCCCAACGACGTAGAGTCGATTGAAGTACTGAAAGACGCTGCCACTGCCAGTATCTATGGTTCCCGCGCTGCCAACGGCGTGGTGATCGTCACCACCAAAGGAGGCCTTAAGGAAACCACCCCCAAGCTCGAAATAGACAGCTGGGTAGGTGTACAGTCCATCCCCAAAAGAATGAGCCTCCTCAATGGCGAACAGTGGACCAAACTGATGCAGGCCAACCTGTCCGGTATTCCTGATTATGCTGGTGTCAACAGCAACTGGCAGAACGCCATTTTCCGTCAGGCTACCGTTACCCGTACCAACGTTAATTTCAGCGGTGGCTCCAAAAACTTCACCTATAACCTCTCCGGTGGTTATCTCAAGGAAAACGGCACCATGATTCATACGGATTACTCTGCCGTCAATTTTCGTATAAAAACACAGTTCGAAAAAGGACGTTTCCGGATAGGCGAGACCGTTATGATTAAAAGAGGCGGCGGCCGTTTGGCTCCCAGCGGCGGAGACCAAACCCACAGTCTCATAGGCAGTGCGCTCGTCATGCCATCTACAGTTCCGGAATATGATCCTACCAATGAGCTGGGCGGCTTTGGCAGAAGATCCATCTTCATGAAAAACCTTTCCAACCCGGTAGCCCTGCTGGAAAGGGTCAATAGAAGCTCCAAAGAGCTGAACTTGCTGGCCAATGCATTTGTAGAAGTGAAACTAATAGAAGGGCTGCGATATAAATTTAACTTAGGGCTCACGGAAATACAGGGTTACAACCGTACCTATACCGGTATTTACGACGATGGTAACGCCGCTAACCAGTTGCCCGATCTGACCGAAGGTTCTTCCATCAGTAACTCCTGGCTGGCAGAAAATACCCTCAGTTATACCAAAAAACTGGGCAAACACCATATCGATGCGGTAGTCGGCTACACCGCACAGAAAAACATTTACTCCGGTTTCAGTGCTGCCCGCAACGACCTCCCCGAAGGTACTTCCGTAATGGGTGCCGGCACTGCCAACTCCCAGCAAAACGATGGTAGTGCTAATGTCAGCGCTATCCTCTCGAGTTTCGGACGTATCATGTATTCCTTTGACTCGAGGTACCTGTTTACCGCTTCTATCAGAAGAGACGGCTCTTCCCGTTTTGCCAACGATTACCAGTTCGGCTCCTTCCCCTCCTTCTCTGCCGGCTGGAATGTCCACAACGAAAATTTCTTCTCCGGTTTGCGAAACACGATCAGCAATCTGAAACTGCGCGGCAGCTGGGGTATGCTGGGCAACCAGGAAATAGGCAACTACCTAACCCAGTCTGCTATTACCAGTGGTATCAACTACGTACAGGGCAATGTGTTGTGGCCCGGTGCTACCGTAAGTTCCTATGCTTCTCCTACCGATCTTTCCTGGGAAGAAACCAAAATCATTAACGGCGGTATAGATGCCGGTTTCCTGGACAACAAACTGTTCTTCATCTTTGATGTGTTCCATAAAAAGACCAGCGGTGTATTGCTGGGCGTGCCTTTCCCGTTGTCTGTAGGTAAAACAGGTACTCCTACCCTCAACGCCGGTATCATCGAAAACAGGGGTTATGAGGCTTCCGTAGAATATACCAATGAAACCCGCAGCGGCCTGAAATACCGCGTAATGCTCAACTTCTCACATACTGCCAACGAGATGACCGCCATCAATATCGGTTCCGGCCGGCAAGAGTTTGGTGACATCTCCCGGGCCAAAGTAGGTGTTCCAATAGGCTCTTTCTACCTCATTAAAACCGATGGTATTTTTAACTCGGAAGAAGAAATAAAAGCATATAACAAAGGTGGCACTCCCATACAACCCGATGCCAAACCCGGCGATATCCGGTTTGTAGATTACAATGGCGATGGCAAAATCGACAACCAGGACGTACAGAACCTGGGCAGCCCCTTCCCTAAATTCAATATGGGACTGGCCGCCAACCTGTCTTACAAAGGTTTTGACCTGAACATTTTCTTTGAAGGCGTTTCCGGTAATAAAATCTATAACGGCAGAAGACAATGGATGGAAAAAATGACCGAAGTGACCAACTTCTCCACTTCCGTACTCGATGCCTGGACACCGGACCATCATTCCAACTTCCCACGGTTCACCTTATCTGATCCCAATAACAACAAAAGGGAAAACAGTGACCGATGGCTGGAAGACGGCTCCTATCTGCGTTTTAAACGACTGGAGATAGGATACAGCGTGCCTAAAACCCTGACCGGTAAATGGGGTATAGACAGAATACGGGTATTCGGTTCTGCGGAAAATCTGTTCACCGCTACCAAGTACAAAGGTTACAATCCGGACCTGGGCATTGCCCCGGGTAGTGGCGTTCTTACCAGAGGTATGGACAATTCCTGGGATGCGTACCCCTTGTCCCGTACTTTCCTGCTGGGCCTCAACCTTTCCTTCTAACCATCCAAAAAACAATGTTGCACAATGAAAAAGTCATTTAAATATATCGGGGCGCTCACCTTGCTGATGACGCTGGCCGGCAGCTGCAATGAACACGACTTCCTCACACAGGATAATCCCAATAAAATCACCGAAACCAATTTCTGGAAAGATGAAAACAGTCTGAGTATGGCGCTGGCAGCCGCCTACAGCCCGCTCCGGCTACCGTTGTACGGCTACTGGGGTGCCTTTACAGGTATACAGGACATCAACGCCCTTGGTGACGATGTATATACCATCCCTGGCGAAGAACCACCCACCTGGGCCATCGCCTCTTTCACCAATGATGAAAACAACAAAGATGCGACCGACATCTTCGAAAAAACCTACCAGTGCATTCACCGCGCCAACCTAATTCTGGCCAGAATAGATCAGGTACCTATTGATGCTGCCAAAAAAGAAATATATATCGGAGAAGCCAGATTCCTCCGCGGCCTTTCCTATTTTATACTGGCTTCCAACTGGGGTGCCGTACCTATCAGGACTGCACCGGTAGAAACAACCAACGCCTACGCTACCCCTTGCAGCAGTAAGGAAGAAGTATGGCAGCAAGTGATCAGCGATCTTTCTGCCGCTAAAGACAAACTACCTGTAGCCCGTACATCCAAAGAAATGGGACGCGCCACCAGCGGTGCCGCCATCGCCTTCCTGGGTAAAAGTTATCTCTTCATGGAAAACTACCCGCTCGCAGAAAGCACCCTGGCCCTGCTCAGTAAAGCACCCTATGCCTACGGACTGGTAGACAATTTCGAGGATAACTTCACCGACGCCAACGAATTCAACAAAGAATCCATCTTCGAATGGGTATCCGCACCATTGGGAAATCCATATGGCCCCTGGGGTGCAGAAACCACCAATTCGCCCATGTACAACTACATCCCGCAGTTTATCGGCCCTCCTGCCGGTGGCGGATGGTTTAAATATCTCCCGTCCAACTATCTGGTGGCCCAGTTCGTCAAAGAACCACGTCCGGCAGGTTCCGATACCAAATTCGATAAAAGAATGTACGCCTCGCTGATGTGGAAACATTCCACCCTGGGTGAAGCAGACCAAACCTGGTACAACGGGAAAACCTTTGATGAACTATGGAGTTCTGCCCATAAAAAAATTCTCCTGCTCTATCCTGGTACCCAGCTGGACACTGTGACCTACGGCCGTTTCCTGATTAAAAAATATACAGGTGCCTGGCGTAATGTGGCCGATGCTGATAACTACTGGGGCGCTACGCCTTCTACTGCCAACTACCGTGTGATGCGTTATGCCGAAGTATTACTGATGCATGCCGAAGCAGCCGCCCGCAATGGTCATCCCGACCTGGCACTCGCAGACATCAATCTCATACGCACCAGAGCTGGCCTCACAGCCAAAACAGCCACAGATCTGCCCGGCCCCGATCAGCTGATAGCGGAAACGGACCACCAGAAACTACTGGAACTGTTCTACGAACAAAACAGGATATACGATCTCAGAAGATGGAACAAGTCTGCTGCGCAGCTGGGAGCGCTCTTCCTGGCAAGAGATAAACAGGGTGCCAGCAGCTTCAAGGCAAGACATTATGTATTACCAATACCGGCCGGGGAACTGAACTCCAATCCCAAAGCCACACAGAATGATCTCTGGAAATAATATGCCCACCTTCAAAGTATGGAGCCCCGTGCTCCATACTTTGCATTAATACTCCATCGATGCAAAGACTACTGCTATCCCTGCTGCTGATCATCAGCGGATGTACTGCCCACACTGTACAGATTAAAATGGATATCCCTCCTGCGTTGCAGGACCTGTTGAAAGCCAGCCATCAGGCCGGAGAACTGCCAGCCAGCTTCCGTAATGGATACCTGCTGCTCAACCAGCGTGATGAACCCGGCATGATATACCTGGTCAATACGGATGGCAAAATTGTATGGTACCATCAGGTAAAAGGCACCGGGTTTAAAACAGCGCATTTCACCGCACAGCAAACTATCCTCTGTATACTTGGCAGCAAGGAATATCCTACCAGCTATGGCAACGAGATCCTGGAAATAAGCCTCCATGGCGACACGCTGCTGCATCTGCAAAAAGGGCAGCAGGATTTTACCAGTGATGTGCATCATGAAGTATTACGGACCGCTGGCGACAATATTGTAGCATTGACCAGCATAACGAAAATCATGGACCTTTCCTTACAGGGAGGCAGTGAACAGGACACCGTTAAAAGTGACGGTATTGTGATGATGGACCGCCAGGGGCACCGGCTCTGGCAGTGGACGGTGTTTGATGAGCTGGAACCTACTGCTGATACAGCCATCCTCCGTACCCGGCACGACTGGATGCATGCCAACAGTCTGAGTTATGATAAAGACAGCAACTACCTGATTTCTTTTTACAACAATGGTCAGATATGGAAACTGAATGCCAGGACCGGTAAGGTGATGTGGAAGTTTGGCAAAGGCGGAGACTTTACGATCCCCGCTGCCGGCGCTTTTGACATGGGGCATGCTGTGCATGTCAATGCTGAAAATGACCTGATGTTGTTTGACAACGGCCCTTCCCGTCAGCAATCGCAGGCACTGGCTTTCCGGCTCAATGACAGCAGCAGGCAGGCCAGCGTTACGATGCAGGCCGTTCTGCCCCCTTACCTTTTTAATGAACGGATGGGCAGTGCTTATCTGGTAGACCATAACCATGTGCTGCAGTGCTGCTCCCGGCGCAATACCGTGATACTTACAGACAGGAAGGGCCAGCCGCTGTGGACTTTGCGCTGCACCTTCATTCCTTATCGCGCGGAGTTTATTTCCGCATCGGCCCTACTTCCCTATACCTTTCGAAATTGATTGTCGATACGACACTTAAAAAATGTCACTTATGATCAAAACAAACGATCTCCGTACAGGTGCTTTTCTGATAGCAGCTGCCGCAGTTATAATCTGGTCGTGCAACAATGGCAGCAGTGCCAAAGTACCGGTGCCCATGCCGGCAGACAAACCATTGTTGCCCCGGGCAGACACCAGTGCCATCCCGGCCGGCAAATATGGGGAGATGGTGCGTTATGGCCGTGCGCTGATGATGAACACCGCCTATTACATAGGCCCGGAAGGGGTTAGCGGCAAATACCTGGGCAACCGGATGAACTGTACCAACTGTCACCAGGATGGTGGTACGAAACCATTTTCATTTAACCTGATGTTATCACATGCGCAGTACCCCCAGTACAGGGCCAGAGAAGGTAAGGTGCTGACACTGGCAGAGCGGGTGAACAACTGCGTTACCCGGCCGCATAACGGCAAGCCCCTTCCGCTGGACAGTAAAGAGATGGTGGCTTTCCTGTCTTACTTCAGGTGGATCAATAGTTTTGTAGCACAGGACCGTTCCTATAAAGGAGGACATAACCTGGATATCACCTTTCCTGCCGGGGCTGCCAGCCCGGAAAGAGGCAAAGCCTTGTACCAGCAGCATTGCGCCCGCTGTCATGGGCCGGAAGGAGCAGGACAGGCTGCGGGGCTGACTTACGTTTATCCGCCGCTGTGGGGCCCGTACGGTTATCAGCCAGGGTCCAGTATGCACCGGGTCATCAAACAGGCACAATGGCTGAAAGCCAATATGCCATATGATAAAGCAACGTGGGAGAAACCATTCCTGACGGATGAAGAAGCACTTGATATCGCGGCCTATGTAAATGATGACAGCATCCACCCACGCCCCGATGTTAAAAACTACGATTATCCGTACAAGGAAGAAAAGGCCATCGATTACGACAAAGGTCCTTTTGCAGACACCTTTTCTGCCCAACAACACAAGTACGGCCCATTCCAGCCAATCATCCGCTACTGGGAAAACAAAGGTTTAAAAGCCGTATACTGATTCGGATTCCTGACACTATTCTATGCCTGCTATAAAAAGCTTCCCCGGTTTGTGGGAAGCTTTTTGCTTTGTTGTACCACAAAATTAATTTGGCTGTAAGTAAATTAATGTCTACCTTAATTGCCGGATTTTAACCACACATTTTTTTCTGGCAGTTTTGTTTATCAACACCTCTAAGATTAGTGAATACCCCCAGTAAACCAGGAGAGAGACAGATTTTTCACACAGTATTTATGTAAACCATGTCATTGTCATACATCGATAAGACATTGTTTTGTGACAAGACATGACCATATCATTATTGTAACCAACATCGATAGGAGTGTTGAAACAATTGACAAAACCATATTGCAGACAAACGATAGGAACATTGTTTTGTAACGACAAAGTACATACCGTGGATACAGGTATCAATATAAATATGCTGACAGCAATGTTACATACGATCTGGTACAGGTTCGTGCACCGGGTTGCAGCGACGTTTTTCCGCCAGCCACCGGGGAAGACTACTGCAGCCAGTACCTATATAAAACAGGTTAGTCATCTCAGCTATACAAACGTCAGGGTAGGGTTTACATTTCTTTCTAACGTCGAAGCACCTACGAAATCTCACAGCAGCTTCCTGGTAATTGCTTACAATGGAAGACTTGTATTTGGCAACCTGCTGACCATGGTCGGCAGCAGCACCTATCCTGATATTTTAAGACAGGCGCCCATCAGGGCCTCTCCTCCTGTCACCCTGTTTCACGGATTCATATAAAGACCATGACGCAGTTGTGTTCGAACCTAATCATGCCAATACAGGAGTATTATTATCAGCCGGGTAATCACGATACCAGGAAAACCAATAAAAGCACAGCTATCCATATCACCTGTTATTTTATCGTATGACGACCTCTTTCCACACACCACTACACTATCTCCGGGCATTCATCAACGCCCGTTTGTCTGTCCACTTCGGCCATACCAGCAGCCTCACCATGGGCGATGCTCCTGTGTTGCAGGATGGCTCTCCTTTTGCCACCTGGATAGATGAAGTCCAGCCAGGCAGGGAAGAACTGATAAGCCTGTTGCTGGCACTGGTACCTCATCTGCAACCCGGCTTTCTGGAAGACATCCTTGCGGAGTATATTCCGGAAGGCAGTGACTTCATCCCTATTGGCGGCGTAAAAAACCTTTACCACAGGGGCTTACTGCCTACCGGTGAAACACTGTTATTTATCCTCGCCGGCAATGATACAGATGCCAGAGTAGCCATTCAAAACAGGCTATTACAAGGTAGCATCTTCCGGCAGGGTATTCTCCGTATAGAAGCCGTACCTCCGGGAGCACCAGCCATGTCCGGACGGCTGCTGCTGTTGGAAGAAACCATTATTCACTGGCTGACCGGCAACAAACAACGCTCCGGGCTCCCCACGGGAATGGCTGAACGTATTTCCACCGGTCAGGAATGGAACGACCTCGTACTGAATAACAACACCATGCAGCAGGTGCAGGAAATAACACAGTGGCTGAAATATGCCAACACCATGCAGTCCGAATGGCAGCTGAAATCCGGGAACAGAGCGGGTTACCGCGCCCTGTTCCATGGCCCTGCCGGCACCGGAAAAACCATGGCTGCAGCCCTCCTGGGCCGAAACACCCAACGGGAAGTATTCCGGATAGACCTGTCCAGGGTCGTTTCCAGGTACATCGATGAAACAGAAAAAAACCTAAACCATCTCTTCGACAAGGCAGAACAAAAAAACTGGGTCCTGTTTTTTGATGAAGCCGACGCCTTGTTAGGTAAAAGAACAGAGATAAAGGATGCACATGACCGATACGCCACCCTTGAAACCAATTATCTGCTTCAACGTATGGAAGCCTATAAGGGCCTCATCATCCTGTCATCCCGTTATAAAGAGAACATGGATGAATCTTTCCTCCATCGGCTACAGAACATCGTACACTTCCCTGTTCCAGCCCCCTCCGAAAGATACCTCCTCTGGAGCCGCGCCTTTCCCGACAAAATAAAACTGGCGGAATCTATCTCCCTGGAACATATCTCCCGGCATCATGAGCTGACTGGCGCCAATATCAACAGCATTGCTTTCCGCTGCTGCCTGAAACTCTTTGGTGACCAGCGCCTGGAGCTTTCAGACGACGACCTGAAGGAAGCCATCCATCTTGAACTGGTAAAAGAAGGTAAAGTCTGACCGATAACATTTCCCTCAAAATAACCCAATACCCCGCTCATCCCAGCGGGAAATATCACCATTGCCAAATTTTATAAGTGTTTGTCATAATTGTATAACGCTTCCCTCCTGCTGATCAGTCACCTTTGTTATCTATCCACATACTGATTTAGCATGCAACATACAACACCCACACCTGAAGCCATTGCCCTGGCCATCAAACAGCAGGCAGAAACAATATATGCCGGCGATTTTTCCTTTCCGGAGAATTTCAGTCTGGCCGAACAGCTGACACAAGCGCTGCAGCTCGACTATTCCATCCTCTGCCAGACCTTCCTGGCAAAGGAAAACATTACATTAGAAAAGTATATAGAAAACCTGCGAATTGAGAAAATAAAGGAATTACTGGTATATAGTAATGATACCCTGCCACAAATAGCTGCCAAACTGGGCTTTCTGCATGCCCGGCAGATGGCGGCCCATTTCAAGGCCCATACAGGCCTCAATACGGGCTATTTCAGGGAAATCCGGAAGTCCAGGCTGTCTATTAAAGATATGCCAGGCAAACCATCTTAAAATTATATACAACTCCACCTTAATCATATAACACTCCCCCGGTATGTAACCGGTAGCTTTGTAAAAAATTAGCCACTATGAATACTTTAACACTCGATCATACATCCAGGGCCACTGGCCATCAACATAAAAAAGGACTGATCAAAGAAACCTTTCCTGTACTCGAAATGACCTGCGCCGCCTGCGCCATCAGCGTGGAGTCTACACTCGGCTCCGTAGAAGGCGTACAAGCCGCCGGCGTTAACTTCGCCAACCAGAGCGCCTGGGTCGAATACAACCCCGCCGCTGTTACACCCGAACAATTACGCGATGCAGTAAGATCTATCGGTTATGACATCGTCATTGAAAGAGAAAACCAGGACGAAATAAAAGAAGCAGCTCAGCAGAAACATTACCAGGAAGTGAAACAACGGACCATCTGGGCTTCTGCGCTCTCCCTCCCTATCGTGATCATCGGTATGTTTTTTATGGACATGCCTTATGGCAACTGGATCATGATGGCACTCGCCACACCAGTGGTGTTTTACCTGGGTCGTAGTTTCTTTATCAACGCCTGGAAACAAGCCCGTCATGGTAAAGCCAACATGGACACACTCGTAGCCCTGAGTACCGGTATCGCCTGGGTTTTCAGTGCCTTCAACACCCTGTATCCGGAATTCTGGCATCAGCGCGGATTGCACGCCCACGTATATTTTGAAGCAGCCGCGGTAGTCATCGCTTTTATCTCTCTTGGTAAACTGCTGGAAGAAAGAGCGAAATCCAACACCTCTTCCGCTATTAAAAAACTGATAGGACTACAACCTAAAACCGTACTGCTGGTAGACGCTTCCGGCAACACCCGCGAAGTGCCCATCTCTACTGTAAAAGTAAACGACATTCTGCTGGTGAAACCCGGTGAAAAAATACCAGTAGATGGTACTGTTACTGCCGGCGACTCTTATGTAGATGAAAGTATGATCACTGGCGAACCCGTGCCTGTACTGAAAAAAGAAGGGGAAGGCGTTTTTGCCGGCACCATCAATCAGAAAGGCAGCTTCCGCTTCAAGGCAGACAAAGTAGGTGCTGACACCCTGCTCGCACATATCATCAAAATGGTACAGGAAGCACAGGGCAGTAAAGCGCCGGTACAAAAACTGGTAGACAAAATTGCCGGTATATTCGTTCCCGTAGTCATCGGTATCTCCATCCTTACCTTCCTTACCTGGATCATTGCCGGTGGAGACAACGCCTTCACACATGCCCTGCTCACTTCCGTGACAGTACTGGTGATCGCCTGCCCTTGTGCACTCGGACTGGCCACTCCTACCGCCATCATGGTGGGCGTAGGTAAAGGCGCCGAAAACAATATCCTGATCAAAGATGCCGAAAGCCTGGAACTGGCACATAAAGTAAACGCCATCATCCTCGACAAAACCGGTACCATCACTGAAGGAAAACCAGTAGTGACCGACCTCTTGTATAACAACAATCATCCTGATTATAACCTCATCCAGTCTGTTTTATTCTCTCTGGAACAACAGTCAGAACACCCGCTGGCAGCCGCTATTGCTCAGCATCTGCAACAGGAAGGCGTTCAGCCGGTTAACCTGACTTCTTTCGAAAGCGTTACCGGTCAGGGTGTAAAAGGTGTATTTGAAGGCCAGACCTATCTCGCAGGTAATAAAAAACTGCTGGAAGAAAACGGTGTCATGCTGGACAGCCAGTCTATGGCCACCGCCGGCAACCTGCAGGCAGCAGCCAAAACCGTGATCTTTTACGCCAGCGGCAAACAGATACTGGCCGTAGTAGCCATCGCCGACAGAATCAAAGAAAGTTCCGCTACCGCCATCGCCGCATTGCAACGTCAGGGTATCGCAGTATACATGCTCACCGGCGACAACCAGCAGACCGCAGCAGCTGTGGCCAAACAGGTAGGCATCACCCACTATACCGCTGAAGTAATGCCGTCCTATAAAGCCACCTTTGTAAAACAGTTGCAGGAAGAAGGTAAAACCGTAGCAATGGTTGGTGATGGTATCAACGACTCCCAGGCACTGGCACAGGCAGACGTCAGCATCGCCATGGGTAAAGGCTCTGACATCGCCATGGACGTGGCTAAAATGACGCTGATCACCTCCGATCTGAACAGCATTCCCAAAGCGCTGAAACTGTCTTCCAAAACAGTCCGCACCATCAAACAGAACCTTTTCTGGGCCTTCATCTACAACATCATCGGTATACCGGTGGCAGCAGGTATCCTGTTTCCTGCCTACGGTTTCCTCCTGGACCCGATGATTGCCGGCGCCGCCATGGCCTTAAGTTCTGTAAGTGTTGTTTCCAACAGCCTCCGGCTGAAAACAGCTAAACTCTGATCCATCCGTATTCTTAAAACAACAACATGCCTTTAACATATACCTGGTACACCCAAAAAGTCATCCGGGAAACAACAGACACTGTTACTATTATTTTCGATACCCGTGGGGAAACCTTCCATTACCAGGCCGGCCAGTTCATCAATCTCACACTGACGATTGATGAACGGCCGGTAACACGGTCTTACTCCCTTAGCTCCGCGCCCGAAACAGATCTTCATCCAGCCATTACCGTTAAAAAAGTAGACGGAGGCCTCATGAGCAGCCACATTACCGCACAAGCCGAAACCATCCGCAGCTGGGAGATAGACGGACCTTATGGCTCTTTTACACCGGCAGCCGATATTACGCCTTACAAACATGTGGTATTGCTGGCCGGCGGCAGCGGAATCACACCCCTGTATTCCATCGCAAGATCTATCGCCAGCCGGCAGCCGGAAACCAGGATCACCCTGCTCTACGCCAGCCGTACAGTAGCAGAAACGATCTTCAAACCAGCCCTCGATACCTGGCAGTCACAGCACAACAATATCCAGGTCCGGTATGTTTTATCCAGACATACGGCTACTGACAACGATCCGCAGGATATCCTGCCTGGCAGGCTTAACAGGATCATCATCAAAAAACTGGTAAAACAGGCCATGGGCAGTGCGGAGACGTCTCCTCACTTTTTCATCTGCGGTCCTTCCGAACTGATGAACATGCACCAGGAAGCACTGACCGCACTGGGGATACCGGAAACGCATATACTAAAAGAATGGTTTGCGCCGGAAGCTACCACTCCTACCGTTGTGCTGCCCGACAGCAACCAGGAAGTACTGTTGCACTATTACGAACAAAGCAACCTGGTGGACGTACAACCCGGACAAACCATCCTGGCGGCCGCCCTGGAAGAGAGGATACCACTGCCCTACTCCTGTAAAGCCGGTACCTGCGGCAGATGTACCGCCAGACTTACCAAAGGCAGCGTACATATGCAGCAAAACTACAGCCTGCGGAAAGAAGAGCTGGAAGCCGGCTATATACTGCTCTGCCAGAGCTTTCCGCTCGACGATGAGGTTACGGTAGAGATCGGGGAATAACAACATAATTATGTAAAACGATTACTCAATTGTATAACAGTAAAGCCCTGAGCCCGGCGTAATTTTACATCATCAACAATAACAAAACACTTCAACCACATTAAAAAATAAAAAGATGAAAACAGTACAATTCAAAACCAATATTAAATGTTCAGGTTGTATAGAAAAAGTGACTCCGGGATTAAACGCCACTGCTGGTGCAGATAACTGGGAAGTAGATCTTCTGTCACCCGACAAAGTACTGACCATTTCTGCTCACGAAGTAGATGCAGCGGCTATACGCCAGGCCATCGAAAGTGCAGGTTACAAAGCTGAAAACATCGCCTAAAAAAATCGCCTAAAAAATATATTTGCCATGAAAAAACTCATCCTCCTTGCTTCCATGTTCACCGCCTTATTTCAATTCAAAAGTGAGGCACAGGACAAACAACTGTCACCGTTGTTAACAGACTACTATAACATTAAAGATGCGCTGGTGAGCGGTAATACCGCTGGTGCAGCCACTGCAGCCACTACCTTCGTACAGGCCGCCAAAGGCGCAGACATGAAAGCTATGAGTCCTGCTGCACATACCGCCTACATGGCCCTGCAGGAGAAGCTGATCACCGACGCTTCCAATATCTCCGGTTCCAAAGACCTGGCCAAACAAAGGGAATATTTCAAAACATTGTCTGACAATATCTACCAGCTGGCCAAAGATGTAAAACTGTCTGCCCAACCGGTATACCAGGACTACTGCCCCATGAAAAAAGCCTACTGGCTCAGCAGCAGTACCGCCATCAAAAATCCATACTATGGCAACCAGATGCTTACCTGCGGTAAGATCAACGATACCATCAAATAACTTTTTTTCGCAAGGGAGAGTGGCTATGTCTGCTCTCCCTTGTTACTACACTGTTTTGCGCTTCCGCGCGATAATCACTTCTTATGAAACATTTCTTCGCACTCCTCCTTCTCTTCATCGCCTACAACACTGTCTCTGCACAATCTGATGACAAACCCAAAACCATCCGCTACGATCTCTATGTAGGCGATACCATGGTTAACTATTCCGGTAAAACCAGGCATGCACTCGCTATCAATGGCACCATTCCCGGTCCTACCCTGCATTTCACAGAAGGAGACACTGCTGAGATATATGTGCACAACACCCTTCATCACGAAACTTCCATCCACTGGCACGGCCTTATCCTCCCCAATCAGGAAGACGGCGTCCCCTACCTTACTACTCAGCCGATCAAAGGCATGCAAACACATAAGTTCCGTTTCCCGGTGGTACAACACGGCACCTACTGGTACCACAGTCACACCATGTTCCAGGAACAGAGCGGCATGTACGGCTCCATCGTTTTCCATAAAAGAAACGCAGTCCCTGAGAAGGAACAGGTAGTACTGCTCAGCGACTGGACCGATATACATCCGCACCAGGTAAACCGTATGCTGCACAATGCCAGCGACTGGTTTGCCATCAAAAAAGGCTCTACCCAGAGTTATGCAGAAGCCGTTAAAAAAGGTTATTTCGGCACTAAAATTAACAACGAATGGAAACGTATGAACGCCATGGATGTAAGCGACGTCTACTACGAACGCTTCCTGACCAACGGTCAGCCTACCGCTTCCAACACCACCTATAAAGCCGGCGATAAAGTAAGACTGCGCGTCATCAACGGCAGCTCCTCCACCTATTTCTGGCTCGGCTACGGCGGCGGCAAACTCACCGTAGTAGCCAATGACGGCGCCGACGTAGAACCCGTAGAAGTAGATCGTCTCCTGGTAGGTGTATCCGAAACATATGATGTGATCGTCACCATCCCCGACAATAAAAGCTATGAATTTCTGGCTACCGCAGAAGACAGAACCAACAGCACCTCCTTCTGGCTGGGATCCGGAGAGAAAGTAGCCGCCCGTCATCTGCCCAAACTCAAGTATTTCGAAGGCATGAAAATGATGAACGGCATGATGCTCATGAATGGTAACCTCGACACCAGCGGCGGCATGATGATGACCAATCAGATGATGGACATGAACACCGTGATGTATCCAGAGATCACAGAACCCGATTCTACCGCCGGCGATATCGTGACACTCAACTACGGCATGCTCAAAGCACCGGAAAAAACCACACTGCCCGAAGGTCCTACCAAAGTACTGAACTTTGAACTGACCGGTAATATGAACCGTTACGTATGGACCATCAACAACAAAACCGTGTCTGAAGCGGATAAAATCCTGATCAAAAAAGGCGAAAACGTCCGCATCATTCTCTATAACAACACCATGATGCGTCACCCGATGCACCTGCATGGACACTTCTTCAGAGTATTGAACGGTCAGGGGGAATATTCCCCGCTCAAAACCGTACTGGACATCATGCCCATGGAGACAGACACGATTGAATTTGCCGCCACCGAAAGCGGAGACTGGTTTTTTCACTGCCATATCCTCTACCACATGATGAGTGGCATGGGCCGGGTATTCAGTTATGAAGACTCCCCTCCCAATCCGCAGGTACCAGATCCCGCAATGGCATACCGTATGCTCAAAAAAGATGACCGAATGCTGCATCTGATGGGTCAGGTAGGTCTGGAAAGCAATGGCAGCGACGGTGAAATCATGCTGGCCAATACCCGCTACCGCCTCTCCGCCGAATGGCGTATAGGCCTCAACGATAGACATGGCTATGAAAATGAGACCCACTTCGGACGTTACTTCGGTAAAATGCAATGGCTGTTTGGCTACGTAGGCTGGGATGTACGCTACCGCAAAATGGAAGAAGACGAAAAAAACCTCTTCGGCCAAAAGAATACCAAGGACTTCAGACAGGTACTACACCTCGGCGTTCAGTATACCCTACCCATGCTCATCCTCGCCGACGCCTCCATCGATACCGACGGCCGCCTGCGTGTACAGCTGATGCGCGATGACGTACCCATCACAAGAAGGTTGCGGTTCAATTTTATGGTCAATACCGACCGGGAATATATGGCTGGCTTCCGTTACATCTTCACGCGCCATTTCGCACTCTCCACCCACTACGATAGCGACATGGGCCTTGGCGCGGGGATTACGCTCTCTTATTAAATTCCCAGGGCTGAAGCCCTGGGCTATTTTTGTTGTAGGGGTAAGACGGGGGTTTTAAAAATAGGGAGGTTCTTTTTTAGAAATTGGTTGATATGGGATTAATTAGCCGACAACAATTTGGCCCAGGGCTATTTTTGTTGTGGGAATAAGACGGGGGTTTAAAATGGGGATGTTCTCTTTTTAGATATTGGTTGATATGGGATTAATTAGCCGACAACAATTTGGCCCAGGGAAATAAGGACGTATTGATTAGTATTGTATGAATTTGCTAAAAGATCTTCTCAAACAATTTTAGCCCAGGGCTTCAGCCCTGGGATTTTTATTTTTTATATATTCGGCTATGAAAATCGCGATAACCGGTGCGACAGGTTATATAGGATCGGTGCTGACCCCTATACTGCTGGCCGAAGGACACCAACTACGGATACATGCCCGTTCTGCGCAGCGGGAAGTTACCGGCATTACTTACGTATATGGTTCACTGTTAGACCCTGAATTTACAACGACCTTCACTTCCGGTATGGATGCGGTGATACATATGGCGGCCATTATCTCTGTGAGTGACCAGCCTGACAGGGAAGCCTTCCATTTTAATACGGAATCCACCCGTTTGCTGGCGGCAGCTGCACAGCGAAGCGGCGCCAAACGTTTTCTGCTGGTGAGCTCCATCACCGCCTACGATCAATATCCTTATGAAGAGAAGATGGACGAAAGCCGTCCTTTTACGCAGGGGATGCGCTATGGCTACGACCATTCCAAGGCAGTATCCCAGCAGATTGCCATGAACTATAACCGTGATGGGCTGGAGGTGATCGCACTGGCACCAACGGCAGTGGTGGGACCGTTTGACAGGCGCCCTTCACTGGTGGGAGATGCGGTGATCCGGATTTACAAGGGAAATATTCCGGCACTGTTTCCCGGCGGCGTTGATTTTGTGGATGTACGGCATGTGGCCACAGCTATTGTACGGGCGCTGACAGCCGGCATTCCCGGGGAAGCATATATCCTGAGCGGACAATGGACTACTCTCAAAACGCTTGCTGCCCATATCGGAGAAATCCGGGGAAAACGTGTATCCCTGCCCGTATTACCCATATGGCTGGTGATGGGACTGCTTCCGCTGGTACGGTACTATGCACGACTCAGTGGCGGCGCCCCCTACTACACCCGTCAATCGGTATATAACCTTATCCGTAGCAACCGCAGCATAGACAGCAGCAAAGCCCGGCGGGATCTCGGTTTCGGAACAGCGGACCTGGCCACTACTTTAAAAGACACTGTTCAATGGTTTAAGGAAAATAAAATGTTGTCATGAGCCTATACCTTTCACTTCAACAATATTACCTCTTCATCGCCTGCTGGTCAGCCATCGGCGTTATTACCGCACTCTATCTGCTGAAAAGGGAGGCTCCCTATGGCCGTTACACCTCGGATAAGTGGGGGCCTATGGTCAGTAACAAACTGGGCTGGATATTCATGGAAACTACCGTGCTGGTATCTTTCTTTGCCTGGCAACCTATTACCACTGTTCAATGGACTTCGCCTGCCGGGGTGATGACCGGGATGTTTCTGGTGCATTACCTGCACCGTAGTTTCGTGTATCCGTTGATGATACGCACCCGTGGTAAAAAGATGCCGCTGGTAATTATGTTGTCTGCCATGCTGTTTAATACAATCAACGGCTCCCTGCTGGGCGCCTGGTTTGCTGATTATGCGAAGTATCCCGACAACTGGTTGACCAGTTTTCCTTTTATAGCCGGGGCTTTGCTGTTTGTGACAGGCATAGCGGTAAACTGGTATGCTGATTACCGGTTGATACATCTGCGCAAGAAGGGAGAAACCGGCTACAAGCTCCCACAGGGAGGCATTTTTGAATATATCACCTCTCCTAACCTGATGGGCGAGATTCTTGAATGGGGCGGTTATGCCCTGCTGACCTGGAGCGCACCCGCCCTGGCCTTCTTTATCTGGACCTGTGCCAACCTGGTACCCAGAGCCGTGGCTAACCAACGCTGGTACCGGCAACAGTTTCCGGCCTACCCTGCACAACGCCGGATACTGCTGCCTTTTATATGGTAACGTTAAAGGGCATACGCTTTTATCTGCAGACAGGAAGGAGCCGGCATCTTCAGTTCGTTACCGGTCTTTTTTAACAGGCCGGTAACGGTATTCCGTTCAAACACCACTACATTGTTGCTCATCTGATTAGCCACCAGCAGGTATTTCCCGGTAGGGTCTATTACAAAATTACGGGGATGGTTGCCACCGGTCTTTTGACGGGCAATCCTGGTCAGCGTTCCTTTTTGCTGATCTATCTTATAAATCACGATGATATTTTCTGACGCTCTGGTAGAGGCATACAAAAAGCTGCCATCCGGAGAAATGTGTATGTCTGCGCCACTGTAGTCGATGTCTGCGCGGCGTTTATAATGCGCTGAAATACGCTGCAGGCTGTCCAGCCGCCCGTGCTGGTAATGGTAGACAGACACCATGCCAGAGAGCTCTTCTATACAATAGGCATATGGCAGGCCGGGATGGAAGGCGAAATACCGATGTGCTCCCCTGGTGTAGTTAGCCACTGCCAGCCATTGGCGGCTGTTGTGTTCTGTCAGATAAACCGGGTTTTCACCTCCGCTGGGCTGACTGTTGATGAATGTAGCCTTACTGTTGACAGGATCGAAGGCAAAGCTGCTGACGCTCCCCGCTCCGGGTGTTTGCGCTTCCGTACAGGCGTATACGTAGTGACCACTGGCCGATGGTATCAGGTAGGCGGGATTTAATACCTGGCTGACGGAACTCGTTTGTTGTAAGGAGCCGTTGCCCGGATCAAAGCGGTAAATATAGATGCCGTCTTTGTTTTTATCACGGTTATAGGTGCCTATAAACAGATAATATGCTGGGCTTTTGCAGAGAGCGTATATAACACCAGCAGACACAACAGGTAATATTTTCTGAACAAGGGAAGTGATTTAAAAATGTGCAGACAAAACTATCAAAGCGCCTGCACAAAACATAATGCTCTCCCCGTTAACCATCTCCGGAAAAAAATTTCATACAACCAAATGGTTGCATATATTTGCACAACCAAAAAGGTTGCATATTCTTATGAGACGAGATGTGTTTCAGGCAATAGCCGATCCAACGAGGAGAGAGATCATAGGTATTGATTGCCACTGAATCATTAAATGTAAATGCGGTGGCAGACAACTTTGACCTAAGCAGGACCGCCATTTACAAAATTATCCCGGAAAACTTCAAGCAAAAAAATAAAAAACATGGCGACAAAAAATGACAGCGCTACTGCTACGCGGGAACTGGTGATCCACCGCACCTTCGACGCTCCAAGAGAGCTGGTTTTTAAAGCATGGACAGAACCGGAATACCTGATCAAATGGTGGGGGCCAAAAGGATTTACCAATACATTTCATGAGATTGATGTGCGCCCTGGTGGCATATGGCGGTATACCATGCATTCCGCAGAGGGACAGGATTTTGAAAACAGGATTACCTATTCCGCAGTGGAACCACCCTATCGGCTGGCCTATCTGCATGATTCCGGGATTGATAATGACCCTGACCGCTTTGAGGTGGATGTTCATTTTGAAGAACAGGAAGGCAAAACCCATCTGACGATGCGCAGCATCTTCCTTTCTGCAGCAGTACTTGAGAAAGTAGTAAGGGAGTATGGTGCCGTGGAAGGAGCCAATCAAACACTGGACAAACTGGAAGCAGCATTGGCGACTATGCAGTAAAATACTTGTCAAATAAACACGTATCGCAAAGGAATTCCTTTGCGATACGTGTTATTAAAGTCAGTCTATATCACTTTCCCGTCGTATCCCGTTATGATCAATTCTGCAGTTCCACTTGCAGACGGGAAACAGCCCTGTATTATTTCTCTCCACTACCCCACTGGCAATCAGATTATCTCTATCACCGTGTTCGTTTATATCATCCATATACACCGTTACCGGTTTCCCTTCAAATATAAGGACTTCGTTTCCATGGCTATCAAGCTTTATATCTGTCTGCGAAAGCAGCACCAGATTCTCTTCCAGCATCTCATTAAAGTCTACATACAGTATGGGCTTATCCATTTTGTCTTGTTTTCTTATTCGAAAAACATAGTATCATAGGTGGGTGTTCCCTTTACATCTTCCTTCAATTTATCCACCCAGCCAAAGTCTCCTTTAATGCAAGGCAGTAGATAAGCCTGCATCAGAAGGCAAAGGTTTCTCGTACCCGACTCTACTTTTTGTAAAGTGGGAAATATTCCAATGTTGGTATCCAGCTTTGGAGGTTTGAAGTCAGGATTCATTTCTGCTTCCGGAACCAGATAAGTGAGGGCATGTGTTATGGACAGACTATATCTGGTATGTGTATCTGCAGTGGAAAAGCGTAGTTCCAGGTCGCTGTCAAACCCCTCTTGTATAAAAAGCGTACACCTGGGAAATTTAACCTCCACCATTAACCCGCTATCCTCCAGGATATAAGAGGCTGGCCACTCAAACTCAGCCATTATTTCGGCTACCAGCTCTGTTGTCAAAAACGTTGGTGGATCATAATACTCTTCTTCTTCCATATTCTTACTTTATTTTAACGGCCCCCGTACGGTTTTCCAAGATACGATATCCATTTGCTTTCAGGTATTCTATTTCTCTTGAGAAAATGGATTTAACCAACACCTTCTGATCATTCTCCAAAATCGGGGCACCATTCTCATTCATCCTGTAAGCATACTGTTTGGTAACCTTATCCCTTACAAACAGGCTTCTCATATCATTTGGATCAGAAACAAACCTGAATTCATCTCCGCGTGCAATAGCCGCATCTATCCACGGCTTATTGGCAGTTTCCCAGAACTCCTCAGTTACAGCGTCCCAATAGGCAGTGATCCCTTTCTGCTCTTTCAGATACTCGAGGTCACTCTGAATCTGGCCCCACTTACCTGATCTGAGGATATTGATACCACCTGGATTAGCACCATAGTTTGGTTGCATCTTTGCGATGTCTCTATTTCCTGCATCGGCCACTAAGTTAACATCTTCCAATATACCTGTAACCGTTACTGTTCTGCCGTTTGCTACATTAATTCTATTACCTCCGAAAAGTTCAGTATTATTAGCGGGCTTTACAAGCAGATACTCTCCTCTTTTATACGCTCCTACCGACCAGGATTTATTACCCTTCGATTTGGTTATCGTTGTGACACCTGCTTCATCTACAGTTCTCGTAATGATTATCTTATCGTTCTTACCGAGCTGCACAAACTTACCAACCCCTTCTTTCGTAGACAGATTAAAGACAGGTGCTTCGGATGCATTGCCTTTAGGAGTCAGCAGCCTGAACTGCTGCTCTACTTTGATACCGCCGTTCTCAAATACAGTCACGACACCTTCATTAGCCACCAGCTCTCTGCCCATGTTCCGGCTCAGATGCTGCGCTGTCTCGAGATCCGCGCAGGACAACAGTACCAGCCGTTTGTTGGCCAGGTCCTCCTGACTTTCAATCCATTTGGACAGGGAACGATGTGTAAGCGGAATTTCTGTACCCTTATGGATAACATAGTAGTTACCTTCTTCCCCATGCACCACCAGATAAACATTACCATCACCGGTTTTATTCAGCCATTGTGCCACATCCTGTACATCCTCACCCAGCGCGACTGACCTGCGGCCTACTTCAGCTGCATCATCAGCCTCCTTCTGTAACTGCAATGCATAATCCGCTTCCAGGTTGTCGAGCTGACGAATACCATCCCTGCCAAAAGATTCCAGCTTGGCTGCCAGCTCCGGATTCGTTTCCCGCAATGCCTTCAGATCGGTCAGCTCATATTCCTTGTACGCCGCCTTCATCTCTTTAAGGGCAACGGTATACTCCAGGTAGTTTTTAGCAAGACCATAATAAAGACGGGCACCTTGTGCTACCAGCACATAGGTATTTACTTTCTCCCATGCCTTTACGAATTTTTTACCACTTTCTGATTTGGCCAGTTGCTCTTCATTCTGGATGATATAAAGGTTACCATTGGCCACCACCATATCCACAGTAGCCCATAAAAATGCTCCTGCCGTAATTCCCGGAGTCAGCATCTGCTTTGTAGCCAATGTCACAATGAGTTTGTTGGCCAGAATAGCGATGTCCAGGTTTTCATACTTGTTGGCGATATAAGCCAGACTCATAGCCGGCAGATAGGCGCTCATGGCTGAGTCAGGATACTCCTTCAAGTTGTAGTAAATTTCTACCAACTCGAATGGCCGCATGGAGAAAGTAGGATGATCAAGGCTTACCCCCGCATATCTGAACCCAACAGATACAGTACCGTCTTTTGCAAACAGCTCCGCATCAATAGGCTTCTTATAATGAATCAGATTTTCTGTTCCATACCACTCTTTCTTATAAATATAACTTGGGAATATCTTCACCTCGCGGGCCAGGGCATATTCGAAATAGGAATCGCGAACGCCGTAAGCCTTATGGAAGGCAGCATAGTTTGCATCTTTCGCGTCATACTCCTTCTGCCATTCCACCGATGATTTAGACCGGAAGTACAACTGAGACATCGCAGAGAAATACTCATCCAGTTCAGCACCGTCGATACTATAGAACAACTTGCTCAGCAGGTAGTCGTAGTTCTTGTCAAACATATCGATCAATCCTGCTGCATCTTTGTCCGGTGTACTTCTGATCAGCTTCACAATAGACATCTCGTCCGTATCTCCAACTCTCCAGCCGTTTACAATATTTGTAATAAGGCTGAAACGATCTTCCAGACAGATGTAGGTCTTCATGTCATCTTCGCTGACAACTGCCACGAGATTATCCAGTGCTGTACTCTTAGGATCTTTCGCCAGTTCTATCAGTACATTCTGTATCGACTTCGGCTTCTTCTCCAACGGCAGCGTACAATTAATACATTGATCACCGGTCACCTCCTTCACACCAATCATTTTCTTCTCATCATCCACAAACCTGATTTCAGAGAAAGAAGCATACTTCGCTTTCTGCGCTGTATACCTGCCCGCATAGAAGACCACCTTACACGGAGAGAACTCCACACCTGCCACCACCAGTCTGGTTCCGGTAGTTTCTATCTGGTCATATTTCTTTTGGGCGGCATCGTAGTAGCCGGTAAAATTACCACTCACGAAATAGGCCATCCAGTATTGGTTATCCTTGTAGAAAGCTGTCACCACACCGATCGCTTCTTTGGACAATGGTGATTTCTCTCCCGTTGCTTTTACTTCGAGATAACCACCGAAGGATACCTTCACGTCTCTTTCCAACCGGATAATCTGTCCATCAGGGGTCACATATCCGATTTTCCCGTCTTCGATGTAATCCTTGTCTGTTATATCTTTCAGCAAATAGTCCGATACCCGGATATAGTCACCACTGAAGAGCTGACCATCTTTATCATCTTCAAAAATGCCCCATACATGACCCGGATCATGTACTACGTCCCACTGGTACTTCAGGAGGTTGTAGCCATTATTGTAGTCCATGAGGTTATCGGTGCTACCCTTATCCAGTCCGATACCTGCGCTGAATGTATGTTCCAGCGTAAAGGCACCGTGACCGGTTTCATGCGCTACCGTGCGGGCGATTTTTTCAGCAGTGGCATTTTTTATGAAGATGAAACCGAACTGGCTCTGGCGCGGCATTTTACCCAACAGGTCACCATCTGTCAATGCAGCTTCGTTGACCACAAACAGGTAAGTAGCATCCTTATCTATGTTGTGGGTTTTGCTGTAAGCCTTACGCATGGCTTTTTCCTCGCCGGTGAAACCATTGCCCAGGAAGGCGCTTTTGCTGTCCTGCAGTATGGCATCCTTGTTCAGGTCCCAGTCTTTATTAGCGCGGAAGCTTGTATCCGTTTCTACGGTATACGTGATACCAATCTTTTCATAAGCATCTTTCAGGGCTTTGCTGATGACATCTGCAGATACGTTTGTGTTGTAACCTACCGGCACCAGTACCACCCGTTTTTGTTTGGCCGCATAGCTGGCCACCAGCAGTTTACCCATGCTGATGTATTTACCACCTTTGGTGTATACAGCATATACTTCCTGCGCATCACCGGCAGGGCCGCCGGTCAGCGTGATGATAAATCCATCTTTAGTGGAATCAGCAGGATAAGCAATACCCTTGCCGCTTACAAATTTTATCTTACTTCTGTCGATGTCTTTTGCATTGACCAGTGTAGCGATTACCTGGTCCTGCTCACCCGGAACGATGGCTTTGGCACTAACACGGTAACGGCCATCGGCCAGTTTTTCATAACTGCTGTCGAGTACTGGTTTACCGTAATAGCTGTCTTTCCAGCTATCGAAGGCGTATTTGCTGTCTTTCACTGAGAAGGTGATCATACCGTTGCTCAGATCCAGTGTATTCAGCGCAGCCAGTGCTGCCGGGTTGCCCGCGAGTCCTTTATCACGTGTACCCGCTGACGTTACCTTACCATTTTTATCTACATTATAAAGGTTACCATCAGTATCTTCTATCACCAGCGGTAAAGCCTTTCCTTTCTCTTTATAGTTGATCACCTCTTCCTTCCCGGTATTGGAATCTTTCAGGGTGATAGTGCCTTTATCGGTATCTACTACGATGCTTTCTTTGGTGAACAGATGCAGTTTGGTTGTGATATCCGGAACGATATCACCGGTTTTCACCTGCCCTACTTCATCGCCGCCACGCTGGTGTTTTACAGCGTCGTTCACGAATTTGTCGATACCGTCTGTTACGGCCTGCATTTCACCACGGGTTACTACCAGGTCAGTATTTACAGATATCCTGTTAAACTGCAACAGCATACCGGTGCCAAAGCCTGGTGTAATCACTTTACCACGGCCGCTGAAAACACCATCACCACCGGTTACTTCAGTGAGCATCACGTCAAAGTGGCCGATACGGAAGATGCTGCCGGCAATAGCTGTCGGCAGTGGCGTATTATTCTGTGGCGTCTGCAACAGTGCCGGATCACCGCAGGTGAAAGTGCGGGAGGGTTTAGTCGTTACCGTTACTATGTCGCTGAAGGGGCCGTACACGCCGGCCACGAGCCACTGCAGCCGGGCTTCATAGCTGCGGCCCGGTTCCAGGCTGTTTATATTGAGGACAGTATCACGCGGAGATTCGGCTGTACGCCAGTCGTATTCCACACCGTCCTTTTTGGCGGCGCGGTATTGTACGCGGTAGGCATCTACCTTATAATTCACATTGTCAGAAGCCAGCTGCCAGGAGAGCCTGATCGTTCTTTCGCCGGTAGCCTGACCGGAGAGGGTGGGTTTACCGATTTTGTTAGTCTCAAAAGGATTGTTGCCCAGGTAGGTAAACCGGCAGCTCTGGCTCAGTCCCTGGTTGCTGAACATATCACGGCCGCTTTTGTCGCGGGCCTGTACGATCCATACGTACT
The DNA here is from genome assembly GCF_018255755.1 of Chitinophaga sp. HK235. Lineage (NCBI taxonomy): Bacteria > Pseudomonadati > Bacteroidota > Chitinophagia > Chitinophagales > Chitinophagaceae > Chitinophaga > Chitinophaga sp. HK235. The sequence goes on from NZ_CP073766.1 coordinate 1,973,363, forward strand.
CCATGCTATCTGTCAGCGCCGGTTCTCCCGGGCCATAGGCGATGGTATTCTGTTCGGTGGTAATGGTATAGATCGGGCGGGTGCTGCGGACGATATAATCAGGGTTGCTGTTTTTGGGTTTTATTTCATAGAGAGAGAAAATATATTCTGTGCCTCCGCCATCCAGTGGATTGGGCGTATTGCGGCTGCTCCAGCTGAATGTAAGGAACTGCGGGTCCCTTTTCTCCACACGGCTGCCACAGATAGGCATGTTCAACAGGGGCGGGTCGTTTTTCTGGAAGAAAAAGATATTGGCGCCGATGTTACTTACCTGCACCTGCGGACGGCGGTAATCAAAGGCTGTGAAGGTAATACGGTAAGAGCCTTCCGGCAGAGAACGGGTACGTTCGTAGCTGTCGCGGCTAAAACCGCCGCTGAACTCAATATTATTGGTGTTGAGATAATCTGCCAGATCAGTCCCGCTGATGATGGTGGGCACGCCGGCATTAAGCGTCAGCGGGCGTGGATTAAAAGCCGGTGCCGTTCGCATGATCAGCGTACCGTTGCGCTCCACAGTCATCTGCAGCCGTACATCGTAAGAGGGCTTGGTCAGGTCGTTTTGTACCAGTATCACCCGTAGCTTGTCACTGCCCGGTACTGTATAATCCGGAAGATATACACTATAAGGCGGAATAATCTGCGTGCTGGCAGTAACAGGATATTGCTGGGCTACTACAGTTTCTTTAACTGTAAACATGCACAGCAGGAGGCATAGGATACGGATAATACGATACATCTTAATACTAACTCTCTCTTAAAAAATATATAGATTAACGGCTGATAATAAATCTGACGTCTTTACTTTCATTTTCGGCAACTACCCTCAGGATAAAAATGCCGTTATTGGCATTACCCAAAGCAAAACGGTCATCTATCAGGAGTGCCGGGCTATACTGTTGTTTGGCCAGTATACGTCCGTTCAGGTCAAACACGGATACGATCACCTGCTGTTTGCGGCTCATCTTAATCTGGAACCGGAAGTTACCATCATTAGGATTGGGTGACAGTATCACGGTATCGATTACACGTATCGGCAGACTGTTGGATGGGCCTGCCAGTGGGTCGTAGTCGCTGATCTGGATGTCTTTGCGCACTTTGTAACTGCATTCACCGAAGGTGCCCTGCATTTCTACCCAGTAGGTACCCGGGCTGGTGAACTTTATCAGTGGTGTGCCACGGTCGTAGCCCAGCAGGATAGCCTGCGGGTCGAAGGTCCAGCTGACAAAGTCAGGTGCGGGCAGGCTGATTTCCTTGATCACCAGTGTATCATAGGCGTTTTTGCGGGAAGCCACCAGGAAGTTGGCATCCGGCTTAACATTACGTTTGGTGATGGAAGTCTGCTGACTGTTGCCGCAGCCGTTCGCATCCTGAACTTTCACGGTATAGGCACCGGCAGTGAGGTTGCGGAAGGTATTGTCGCTGCTCCAGTTACTGCTGCCCAGTGCATATTGGTAAGGAGTGGTGCCACCTTGTATGGTAGTAGTGATGGTACCATCGTCTATACCATCGCATATCTGAGAGCCAGTCACGGCCAGCGCCAGTAACGGCGGCTGGGTTACTTCATAGCTGTAAGACTGGCTGCAGCCTTTGCCGTCAGTGACTTTTACGCTGTAGCTGCCGGCTTTGAGCTGTGGTGCCTGAGCCCCATTCAGCCCGGCGCTGCTCCACTGGTAACTGTAACTACCATCGCCGCCCGCCGGTTGTAATATCACTGCACCATTGGACTCACCATTACAGCGTACATTCGTTACCGTAGCGGTGGCTGTTACCGGTGGGAACATGGCCGTTACTGCCGTGGTTGCCGACGCGGCACAACCGTTCACATCTTTTACCTGAAGGGTATAATCACCGGCCGGCAATGTTGCAAATACACCATTCGGCTGCGGCGCTCCATTGTTGAGTGTATATTGATAAGGCAATGTACCACCTGCTGCCTGAAGGGTGATTTTTCCGGTAGGATTACCACCACAAGGCAGGTGCGCAATGTCTGAGATCACCAGCGACAGCGGCGCCGCCGGCTGCTGTAAAACAATATTTTTAGTGATTTCACAACCACGTCCATCCCGGACTTTGATGGTATAGTTGCCGGCGCCTATGTTTTTATATTGAGCATTATTCGTGTAGGCACCGCCGTTAACACTGTATTGATACCCCTGATAGCTGCCGCCATTGCCACCGCTGGAGGTCAGGTTGATTTCCCCATCGGTCAGGCCATAGCAGGACACCTGCATACCATGATAATCTGAAGTACTTACTATAGAGGTCAGCCCTGCCGGCGCGGTGATACTTACGAGATCACTTTCCGGAGAATAACATCCTGCAGCATCTTTTACACGGACTGTATAATCGCCCGCTCCCAGCGGGGTGTTATTATTAAATGACGTATAGGCGCCACCGTTCAGGGCGTATTCATTGACAAAACTACCACTGCCGCCATGAGCCTGCACCCGGATGGTTCCTGCCGTACCAAAACAAACGATATCCTGACGGGTGATATTATCAATCACGATAGGCGGATTTAAAGTTGCCACCTTCACCGGCAAAGTGATACCGCAGGTATTGGCATCTCTGACCGTAACAATATAATCACCGTTTGTTAATCCGCTGAATACAGGGCTGCTTTGCCAATTGGTACCATCAAGGCTGTACTGCAGACTGCCGGTACCACCGTTACCTGCCACCATGATACTGCCTGTGAGCACGGCTGCGCAGGGTACATCCTGCTTGCTCACCAGCTGCACGCCCAGTGCCTGGGCGGATTCTGTAAAGGTATAGTTCTGTGATACCATACAACCGCGGCCATCCTGCACCTTCAGGGTATGCTGACCAGCTTTGATACCGGAGAGTAGCGGATTACTGCCAAAAGCACCATTGTCCACCGCATAGGTGTAACCGCTGTAGGCAGCACCGTTACCGCCTGTAGCTGTTATTTGCGCAGCACCGTTGTTACCTCCTGCGCAGGAAATATTATGACCATTATAGTCTGAAAGTGTTGCCGAAAAGCTGATGGCAGCAGGTGGAGCTGTCAGCGTGAGTTTATTATTATAGATAAGACTACAACCACGACCATCTGTTACCTTCAACGCATACACGCCGGCATCAAGACCCGCACCGCTGCTATAGGAACGGGACGTAGCCCAGTTGTCATTGCTCAGGCTGTATTGATAAGTACCATCTCCTCCGGTTGTACCGAGGACTACACCGCCCTGAGTACCGAAACAACGGATATCCGTTACCGTAGTCGTGTTGATATTCAGTGCCGGGTACAGGTAATTAACAACAATCGTGGTGTCTTTCGTACAGCCGTTGGCATCTGTAACATGTAGTGCATAAGTACCCTGCGACAGGTTACTGATCACCGGGGTAGCCGTCAGTGTGCCATTGATATATAACTTATACGGTGTAGCTCCACCCTGAATATTGGTGGAAATACTACCGGTAGCAAGGCCGTAACAATCAATATCCTGATGTGTGGCATTGATACGCAGGGAAGGCTGCACCAGCGTTACGCTGCCGGACACCACACAACCACGGGCATCTTTCACACTGATGTTGTAAGTTCCGGGGCCAAGATTGGAAAATACATTCCCGGATTGATAAACACCATTATCAAGTTTATATTGATATCCCGTATAGGCACCGCCGTTGCCGCCTGTTGCCAGTACGGTGATTTTACCGTCAGCCGCGCCGTTACAGGAGATATTAAAGCCGTTAAAGGAAGAGAGCTGTGTTGTAAACGCCAGTGCTGTCGCGGGTAGCGTGATCACAGAAGGATCCGGCAGATCCAGCGTACAGCCTTTACCGTCTTTGATTCTGAAATAATAAGAACCGGACGTATGCAGAGCCGTGCCTGAAGTAAAGGTGGTATAATTCGTACCATCCTGTGTCCAGGCATAGGTGTAGCTGTTATCACCCCCGCTGGCGGAGATCGTAACTGTAGCGCCATCCGCGAGGCAGACTGCGTCTTTGATGGTCACCCCACCGGATTGCAGGACCGACAGCTCAGTGATCGTAACCGTATTTGAAAGTACGGAGCAGTTGGTAGATTTACTATCGGAGACGGTTACACGATAAGTACCCGGAGCAAGTGCATCGATCTTAGTATCGGTATCAAACCAGAAGGGATCTGTCACCCAAATGCCTCCTTTCAGTTGTTCCCACTTATATTGATAGAAGCCGGAACCACCGGAAACAGTGGCTTTCACAATACCGTCCCGGGCACCGTTGCAGGTAATCTCTGTTTTCTGAAGATTTACCTGCAGGGGTAATGGTTCTGTGATGGTCACCGTTTGCGTGAGCACATCATTACAACCGGGCACGCTGTTTTGTACTTTGATGGTATAACTGCCGGCAGTCAATGCGCTGAAAGTACCGTTGCTGTTGCTGACCGGGCTGACACCGGATTTTGTGAGGGTGAAGATATAGCCACCGGAGCCGCCGGTAGCAGAATATTGTAAGGCACCGTCGTTGCCCCCGGCGCAGGTTACCATGTTGCGTGCGTTCATGGAAAGCGTCAGTGGTGCTACCACACTCAGGCTGGCCGGAATACTCCATCCACTGCAGGAAGGGTAATCATTATTAAATATCTGTACCGTATAGTTACCATCACTCAGGCCACTGAAGGTGTAGTTACGCGAAGTTACTGCCCCGCTTTGTTGTACCAGAGAACCATCCTTATACAGCTTGAACTGGTAGCTGGCAACAGCCGGACTGCCCACATCGGCCACCACGGCAATGGAACCATTGCCCGGACTGGCACAGGAAGGATCTGTAGGAAACACGGCTCCTTTTATCTGTTGTGGTTCATTCACGTGTACCGGTACTATCACGTTGGGAGAACACGCATTATCCTCTACTGTCACGGAGTAGTCGCCGCCGGACAGGTTGTTCCAGGTCATGGAATTGCCGGCGGCCTGTTGTTTTGCAGACACGATAGTACCGCCTTTTACCAGGGTAAAGAAATAGCCATTAGTGGCACCATTACCGCCTGCTGCTGTGACAGTGATTTTACCATCATTGGCACCAAAGCAGGAAACATTTGCAGATCCTGCTATATCCTGGGTAGCAGTAAGCGGGTCCAGTTCTGTCATTTCCACCTGAATAGGGCTGTAACAGTTGCCCGCTGTACCGGAAGGATTAATCACCCACAGGGTGTAATTCCCTTTTCGTACGTTGCTGACTGTTATACCACCGGAAACGGGAATATTCTGAGGACTCCAGTCAATAATATCACCACAGGAAGAAGGAGCGCCGCTTGCCAGGTCGGGATTACAGGGAGCCGTGACATTACCCGGGCGTAACAACCAGCGTATAGTGGTGAAGCCACTGGTGATCGCACTTCTGGGAATAAAAATTTCACCGGTGGCTTTTCCAACGCAGGAAGGCTTCTTCTGTATCTTTGATTCATCTATCTTGGGTGCCGCAGGAAGGAAAACATACACATCTGATACCGGAGAATAGGGTGAATAATAGACCTGGTCAGCATAGGTGGCTATTATCCTGCAACGAAAGGTGGCATTTACTTTTCCACTCTTCACTTCAGGAATATTATTTCCAGCTGTAAACGAGAGGCCCCAGTCAGCGTCCTGGCCGGGCGTTCTACTCAACTCTTTCCACGTTTGATTTCCATCCGTACTATACTCCCATGATATTTCCGAGGTAACATAACTATCTGAAAACAGGCGGATATTGTAATTCGTATACAGAAAAACTCCCTGGTCAGCACAGGTTTCGGTATTACTGCTGATAGTAGCTTTCAGCGCAGTGGGGGCAATCATCTGGTAAACAAAGCGTCCCTGGATAGGCCCGTAAGGATAGACCGGGCCATAAAACTTAATCTTATTAATTATCCCGTCCTTTGTTATGGGATATATACGTATACCCGGTACCGTTCCTATTTGTGATTCAATGTTGTTATAAAAATTATATAAAAAATAGGCATACCCCATTACCATTGTTTCCCCTACCACCACTTCGTTTTCAGGTGTTGAAAAGGGTTGGGCGCTCATCGTATAATTGGTTCCACTGGGACTTCTCAGACTAAGGGTTCCCAACTGAGAGGTATATTGACCGGGAACGCCGAAAAAAACAACAGCGCTCTGCGTCTGCGACAGGCCATTTAATCCTGTTAACAGTAACAGGGCACATAGGATGAAAGAATAACGAAACATAGCACGCATAGATTAATACTTCACCAATATCTCTCTGCTCATCACTGCTTTAGCATCTCCTTTCAGCACAGCGGTTATTTTATATTTATAAATATTACCCAATATGATTTCATCATCCACTGACTGCCTCGCTGTACCCTCTATCGTACGGTAAAGGATATACGGCGCATCATTTTTTGCACGATAAATATGGTATTGTTTTACATCCGGCTGATCATATTCCCAAGACAGCAGTACCTGTTTCTTCTCCATATCCACTATACCTTTCCAGTTCTTCACAGCAGGACGTTTACCAGTTTCAAACCAAACATCTCCGCTGATATCTTTCGACTTATTACCGCTATCGTCCCATACCATCAGCTCGTAGAAATAGGTGTCACCCAATACCACAGCCGTATCCAGAAAGGATTCCCGGAGATGGGCAGTATCCCATGCCCCTACTTCGCGGCGGCTGCTGTCTTTGGCATTGATACGGTACAGCGTGTATTTCACTACATCTTCGCTGGTGCTGTTGTTCCATTGCAACACTACGCCGTTTAAACTATCGGAGCGTACAGCCCTGGTAAACACCGGTGTAGAAGGGGCAATAGTATCCGGCCTTTTGAGCGCCAACACCGCCGTATAGGCGGAGGTGTTATAGTTTTTATCGAGTGCTATTATTTTGTAGAATACTTTGGAAGTGAGGGTATGTAGCGTGATCGTATCCTTAAAAGTGGGCTCAGTAAGGATTTCCTGCGTTGCTTCGGTAAACTCTTCTTTAGCGCTGTTGCCCCTGAACACACGATAACCTTTGAGGTCTTTTTCTGTATTGTTATCCCACTTCAGCGTTACTACTCCGGTGGAGTCTACGGTACCGGCCAATCCGGTAGGTGCCGCCGGCGGAATGGTATCAATCAGCTGAGCGAAATAAGGGAAGGAATAAATCGCCTTTCCTCTTTTGGTGATTCCTTTTATCTTGTAATAGTTGGATGCCAGCGGTTTGGGATCAGTAAAACTATATACCGGTGTTTTGTCAGTCTTAAAAGTGGCTATCGGTAAATAAGGACCACTACCCTTTTCGGAACGGGTGACAATGATAGAAGAAAGATTTTTGGCGAGATCGCCGGGCAACAACCAGCGAAGCTCAATCTTTTTATTGTCGATAACGATGATGGTGTCCATAATGGGCCTTTCGGACACGGCAGGCACGCCCATGCCCATTACAACCTGTGAGTAGGGACCATATTCACCAAAAGGAGTAATCCCTTTTACGCGGTAATAGTATTTCACATCATTGTCCGGCAGTGAATCCTGATAATAGGAAAACCCGGCTGCATCAGGAGCAGTAGGAACAACGGGCAGATCTGTTACCGGCCGGAATGTTTTGCCATCAGTACCTCTTTCTACCACATACGCAGAATACATGCCTCTGTTGAAGTTGGTGAGCCAGCCCAATGTAGCGGTACTGTCTGCACAAACGATGGCCAGTTCCGGCGGACGGCCCAGCAGTATGGGTTCATTGAGCGCTGTTACCACAATGGCGGTATCGATGATCAGGTTTTTAGGTTGTTGTCCAACACTGATGCGGTAAGCATAGCGTTCACCAGGCCGTACGGTAGTATCTTCCAGAAAAAGGCCGGCACTTCTTGCCGCGGCCACCGACATATCACAGGCCAGCAGGGCCATGCTCATACGCCAGTCGTTCTGGCTCTGGTTTTCAAACCAGGAGCCGATCCCTTCTTCAGGCTTCACTTTCTTAGCTCCTTCTCCATAAATCAGTTCCGCGACCATCGCTATACGGTCATCTTTCTGCGCAGCGGTCTCCATCTGTTTCAGCGTATAAGGCTTCAACGGTTGTGGTGTCAGCAGTACCGGTTGCGGATGTGGTACCAGCACCCCGTTGACGGAAGTCGTAAAACGTTCTACCGTGTAGCCGTACTTGTTACCTATCTCCCAGGCAATATATCCTGCCGGAGACCAGCGCAGCTGGATCTTTCCGGGCTTGGGATTTGCCAGGCCCACAATACGGTGCTCACTTTGCTGCTGCTGTGCACTGGCGGTGTGCCGGCCCATCAGCAACAACCCCACAGATAACAACCCGGTAAATAGTATACGGTACATTGGATATTATAATTTATAGTAAATGCTTCGTGTAATCGATGATGTTATATTGTTTTTTCCAGGCAGTCTGTATTGCAGTTCAACCGGATAGAACTGGTTGCCCTGCAGGTCCGGGAAGAGCGATGTCATCAGACGGCTGATAGCCGGTGTTGCCTGTCCGCCACTGAGGTAATAACGATTGGCTTTGTTGAGCAACTCATGATAATCATCATTGGCCACAAAAGAAACGTAATACATAAAGCGGCAGCGGCCTGGTCTGGATGGTGCATACCCATCGTTGATAGCACCATCTTCCAGTTTATAGCTGGCGATATCGTTGTTATACAGCCGTACAGCATCCAGCGGCGGGATGCCACCGGTGACAGTAAGGTCCCTGGTGATATTGATAGACGGATGGAACGGATAATTGTTGTACAACAGCGGCATCAGCTGGTTTTGCAGCCATCCGTTGTTGGTGCCGGCTCTCAGCGTGATCATCGGTTTGGTAGAGAAAGTAGCATCCCCTTCGATCTCAAATTTGTCAAAGGTTTCTTCTGCATCAAAACGTTGTCCGATGACACTGATGTAATTGGTGGCGATATCAAACATATCCCGCGGATCAGAAGTGGCGTTCATTTTCTCCGCAAAAGTGCCGTAGCGGCTGGTGCGGAAACTATATGCGATCACTTCTTTGGTAGCAGCGGAGGTAGCATTACCTTTCAGCGCTTTCTGGGAGAAAGTGGTGGTATCTCCCTCTTCACTGATGGTAGTGGTATTTTTGGTCACCACGTTGTTGGCCGCTTTTTCACCGTCCAGTGAGGCACGGGTGATGCTAAATCCGTAGATGGTTTCCCTGGACAGATTCGCCGGGATATCGAAACCTACTTCCGCAGCATTTTCACTGTAAGACACTGGTACATCCATCGCCTGGCCTTGTGCAGCCGTCATTGCGGCGGTCACTTTCCATTTTTTACCGGAGCCGTCTACCGGCGCAAAGAGATCGGGCTGACCACGTTTTAATTTGATGTATCCTTTGTTGTACTCTTTTGGCAACAGGTTATACTGACGACGAACAGGATAAGCATAGGCTACGTTCTCCCATGGAATATAGTCAGGCGCTTCACCGGTAGTGAAAGTAGCAGACTTGGTTTCATAATCGATGTTATTGCCATTTTTCAGCGCGTCCCAGCTGCTGCCGTTCTGACGATCGATATGTACTTTGGCAGAAGCAGTCAGTTTGCTCAGCGGAGGCAGGATATCGCGGAGTGTGAGCGACGCGGAAGAGCCGTCGGCAGCCAGTTCTACACTACCTTTGATCTCGTTCTGGTCTTTCATCAGTTTCAGTTCGTCGAGCTGAATGCGGTAGGTAGCCACTTCATCAAACTCATTCATCATGCTGAAAGATTTTCCTACTGCCATATTGAAGGCCACCTGTGGTGTGGCAAACACACTTACATCATTGTTCTGATCGTCCGGTTTGATATCAGAGATCACTACTACGTTGAGTTCTTTGGCCCCTACCAGTTCGCACTGGGAACCTAATTCAATTTTGATATTGGCGGTTCCTTTGATCAGTCCTCCCAGCACGGCGTATTTTACACCCACCATACCACGGAACCAGCTGGGGTTGGGCAGTTTAGCCTGTAACAACACTGCGGCAGAAAGTTTAGCGATGGAGAATCCTCTTTTCTTACCAAATACTTTCACCCGGATACCTACATCTCCTTTTACGAATACATAAGCCTGACCAGAGGCGTACCAGCCGTTGAAGCCGATCACGCTGTTACTACCTTTACACCTGGCCTCTCCGTAGTTGCGCAACAGGATGTCTGTTCCGGCACCCAGTGCAAAATCGCCGTACACACCGAAGTCGAATGAGAAGCCCGCACGGAAGTGTGCGCCGAAGCCAAATCCACCGCCTTTGCTCATGGCGTTTTCCATGGCCATGAAGTTGGTGTTGACACCATCAAACACTTCTTTGACTTCCTGTGGTACGTCTGGCATATCTTCCACCTTGCTGCCCATCATGAAATAGGTCTTTATCTCTGCCAGTCCGAGGATATTGAGGCCAAACATCTGGGAAGGACGACCGATATAGAACCACCATTCGTTGGGGGCCATATGGAAGGCTGCCTCTCCTACAAGGCCATTTTCGTTGATACCACGCAGTACTCCGGCTATATTAATATATGTTTTAAAGCTGGCGTCGTAGGTGCTGTTGACATTGTCATATCTCATTTTAAACTTCACCCATACCGGAGCCGACACATCTTCTTTTGCATCTTGTTTGTTGACCGCTTTTTTGGCTACGTGTACCACATATCCTGCACCATCAAACTGGGCGTAGCGGAAACCACCGTCTGTACCGAACTGTACTTCCAGGGCCACGTTGGCATTAACCACCGTTTCCTGTGCAAAGGCCAGGGATACACCACCGATGAAGCCCAGCCCTGCATCACGGGTAGGCACATACTGAAATATTTCAGATACATCTTTCATCCCGCCTTTTTTATCAACTGCATCACGGGACTCATAAGGGTCAAAAGAGGAAGGTCTTTCCATATGATAAGACATACCACCCATCAGGCCGGTGATCTGCAACATCCCTATCGGGATGGTTACGCCGATATAGGCGTCCACGTGCCAGTAGCGGTAATCATCCTTGGAGCCGAAATAAGCCGTGGCCTTGGCTTTGGGGATAGGGCCGGGAATGGAGAAATCCAGCATGCCTCTGAAACCATTACCATACACCGGATGGTTATCGAAGATGGTGAGGATGCCATGCATGGAAAAGGCCATTACTTTTACAGTAAGGTCGATATCATTCACCGTCACCTTATCCAGTTTCCAGCGGGTCCTTGTTTTCTGTACTACAGCGCCATCTACAGTTACAGACTGTATTTCATCCCGTTGTTCGGCGGTCACTACAAAAGACGTTTTACCACTGAACCCCTTATCACTGGAGTTCATAAAGTTGAGCTTAACGGTGCCGCCTATACCGATTTTACCTTCAGAGATACCGATGTTGAGGTTTTCAAATCCGATAGGGAACCCTCCCATTTTGGAACCACTGGAGTTGGAGATATCGAAGGTGCCGCTGTGTACATAAGGCTTCTGGGTAGACAGGGTCAGTTCCTGGAAGCTGATATTGTTGACATTGAGGAAACTTTGATTGAGGGTCACTTTACCGTTCAGCACCGCCATTGGCACAAAATCTTTTTCTGTTTTGGTGATCTGGATACGGCTGTTTTTATCAAGTGTGATTTCTCCGGCAAAGAATTTATATTTCTTTTCAGCGGTAGTTTTCACAGCAAATGAATAATAGGTATCACCGCCACGCATGCTGATGGAAGCATCGTACCCAAGCGGATCCTGTCCGAGGAAATCCAGCTGCAGCATACCTGCCAGCTGACCACCATTGAGTTTATTTTTACTGAAAGAGATACCTATCTTATCCACTGACAGTGGCCAGCCACCAGCGCTGGCATCTCCCAGCGGGAGAATATTTTCTGCGGTGATGGCTCCGCTCACACCCTGATCGTCCAGGATAAAATTGGTGACCGCTACTTTAGGTCTGCCCTTCTGTGTGGCCAGTTGCTGCGGCAGTCCTACTTCCAGTTCCTGCAGGAAGAAGCCCCGCCATAACAACGGGCTGCCCGGATCGGCCAGCATATCACTGGTTACATTCAGTCCGGCAGGGTTAGCGATATCGCTCATGTCTACCGTGGCGTTCTTCACTTTAAAGCTGAAGTCTTTGAGGCCGTTGATATGGAAGGCAGGTATGTCTACGCTGGCCATTATGTTATTCAGGTCGTGTACATTGACCTGCATGGCGGCCCGCAGTTTCTCTGTTTTAGGATCCTCCGGCTGCAGCCAGGCTTTATCGAATTCAAAAATTCCGCTCAGGTTGGCGGCCCGGAAACCATTACAGTCCCACTCCACATAGTTGGTACCATCGCCGGGAAATATCAGGTCGAGGTGATCGTTGATGGGAATATTTTTTTCACTGAGCAGTACCAGTTTGGTAGATCCTGATGCAGAGATGCCTCCTGGTGTGAAAGCCACATTTTTAGCGCCGAATATCAGTTCACTGTTGGTGCCCGGAAACGTAAAGCGGAAGTAGGCATTGAAGTAAGCACCAGTGGGCGTCATATGAGCACTATCGATCGCGATCACATAAATTTTTCCATTGATCTCCCTTACCAACCCAATGGGGAGGTTGCCCATTTCTTCGCTGCTGAGCGCATTGACATAACGTCCTTTTTCTTTGATACTTTTGAAGACACCTGTCACATGATCGATCAGATCGCCCTTTTGGGCTGTATCGGCCACTGGTGACGTGTACAGGGAGTCTGTAGCGTAACAGGGTTGAACGCAAAAAAACACAAATGCCAGCAGCAATGCAGACAATGCATGGAAAGGGTTAGGGATATATTTGAACATCGGTCAACAGGATAGGCCCTTAAAAAATATATTTCACGGTATTAATTTCAAATATATATTAAATTATATAATTAACTAATTTTTTAACCCGTAAATAGTGGCTTGGCAATATTATCTTATTTTTACCCCTCTAACGGAAAAGGCTATATCAGATGAGTGTAATAGACTATATAAAAGGAGATGCCACCCGGCCGGTGGGCAACGGCAACAGGATCATTGTTCATATCTGCAATGACATCGGTCGTTGGGGTAAAGGGTTTGTACTGGCCATTTCCGCGCGGTGGCCCGAACCGGAAAAACAGTACCGTGACTGGTACGCCGCTGCCAGTAACTTCGCACTGGGACAGGCTCAATTTGTAAAAGTAGCACCAGACATATGGGTAGCCAATGTGATTGGCCAACATAAAATCGTGAATGGCAAAGGCGGCATCCCTCCTATCCGCTATGAAGCCGTACAAGAAGGACTAAGGCAGGTCAGCAGCTTCGCCCTGGAAAACAACGCTACCGTGCATATGCCCCGCATCGGCTGTGGACTGGCAGGAGGCACCTGGGATAAAATAGAGCCTATCATTATCCAGGAACTGGTGAATAACGGCGTGGCGGTGACGGTGTATGATTTTGAATAATCGGATGAGTTGATTTGTTTTGATAACGAGGAGGTTTAAACTGATCATGTCACCAATCTAATTTATACATTTTGAGGAATGTGCTATCTGTTGGTCGCCACTTTTCTTTATCCTTAAAAAAAGTCACCTCAAACGTAGTTGTTCCTCCAATTACTTCAATTGTATCAGACATCGCTAATTCATTGACCTGATATTGCATCAGTATGCTATCTCCCTTTATTAAGCGTTTACTGGTAACGACCCAGGGGCAGTCCGGACCTCCACCACCGAAAGAGTCAAAGTAGCTCTGCATAATATAGGACATACTATCCTGAGGCTGAATGTTTTTAAAAATATAAGCGTTGGAGGAACAATAACCACTGCCTGTACGACAAATCTTCAGACAATAATAATCGCCGTGCTTTACAAAGCCATCAAAATTACGCCAGCAGCAGGGATAATTCCAGTGGATATAACGTTCTGCTTTAACAATACTATCGTCCGTAGTGATCTCTGTCAAAAGATGGGTTTCACTTCCCACATCCAGCAAACAAGCCATGATATTCCCATCCGGTTGGCGGTAATATTTACCGAAGGTATCTGTATCCGGATAGAGCGTCCATCCGCTCGCAGTTGTATCTGTAAGATGATTGTATTTCAGGATATTCAGTACATCGTTTTTCCGGATAAATCCGGAATCCTGTGTAAACAAAGCTGATCCGGGCTTTACGGGAGCACTACAGGCGGCCAGCAGCAAAACAAAAAGGCAGATACATCGCATATCTCATAGGTATTATCTAAAGCCGGAAGCATTTCAGTTCTTCCCTGTCAGTTTTTTAATCAGTCCGGTAAAGCTGTCTGCGTACTGTTCAAATTGCCATGATCCCTGACCATGTTGGGCGGTATACACCGGCGCGTCTCCGTCTTTTATGTCGGAGAGGTCGAGGCAGAAAGGATCTGCGGCATCGTCACCAATCACCAGCAGATGTGTGGGCCAGTCTTTCAATGTTTCACCAGTGACGGCATTAAAAGCATAACCACCCTGGCGCTCCAGCAGTTCATGCGCTCCGTACAGGTGAAGACCTTCTATAAGATCTGCTCCTGGCAGCGTTACCTTCAACGGAGAATAGTGTTGCAGGAAGGTTGTGTATACAGCAGGAAGTGCCCACTGGGCGGTAATTTGTGTCATGTCTTTCTCTGCTGCTATCACCAGCCAGTCCTGCGGATTGGAAGGGTCTTTATGTTTGCGGCGTCTTTTTTCCAGCTGCTTATCCAGCTTCGCCATCAGTTTTTCAAAGGCTGTACCGGGATGTAACAGGGACGGATGTACGACAGGAGGCGCATATCCTTCACCATCGGGATAACCCTGTTCCTGCCATTGCAACAGCTCAGTAAGCCGCAGCTGTTCCGGTTTCCAGTAGCCGGGATCTGAAGGCAGCTCACGGTCAAATGGCTGCCGGCTGTACAACGCAATACTTTTGATGGCTTTGGCTCTTTCGCTCACGGGCTGGGTTTCATGGATGGCCAGTGTTATCAATACTGGATAAGCTTCCCGGCCGGCGGTTTTAAGTAGTCCGTCTATCCCCCAGTAAGTGAGGGCCGGTATGGTAATGCTCCATTCGAAAAAAGGACGCCAGGCCGTTTCTCCGGGCGCTACCAGCCCGATAATATCAGTCATCAGAAAAGCCCGCCAGTGCAGGAGTTGCCCTTCCCGGGCATATTGTGTCAGGCTGCGGACCACCGCTTCGCGGTCTTTGCCTCCAAAAGTCTTTATCAGTTTGTCTTTCATCGTTGAAAAACGACTGCCGTCTTTTTCTTCATACAAGGCTGCCACGGCAGCATCAAAATTCACGCTCATACTGCAATTTAGGACAAACACAAAAAATAACGGGAAGGGCTATACTAAATCTTAGTGTTTTTCTATTAGTTGCTGTACTTTTTGTTCGAGAGAAGCCTGCCGGGCTTTCAGCTCTCCTACTTGTTTTTCCAGCACTTTGTTCTTGCTGTTTTCTTCCATCAGGTACAAGGTGAGTTCAATCATGATTACTTGCTGCATACAGCCAGCTATACGGGTATTCATCGTTTGGTGACTTCAGCTTTTGCCTTCCAGCCAGCTCTTGAATTCCGCCACCCTCTCACGGCTAATAATAACATCAGTATCAACATAAGGTACTAATTGAAGTATTAATCTGCTATTATAATAAGTGGTGATTTTTTTTATGGCATCGATATGTATGATAAACTGCCTGTTGATCCGGAAAAATACATTCCGGTCCAACATCTTCTCAATCTGATCCAGTGAATAGTCCAGCGGTAAACGTTGATTCGTTACCGTGGTAGCTACTGTCATGCCCTTGGTAAAATGCAGATAGGCAATATCCTGTGCTTTCACATATACCAGCTGATTGTTGATCTTACCGATAAAACGGGTACTGTTGCGGCGCATAAACTCCTCCGCAATCCTTTCAATGCTGATGGCACTGGCAGCCGCTGGCCGGAAATGTTCATATTTCTGTAAGGCCCGTTTTAACTCCCCGGGATCGATGGGCTTCATCAGGTAATCGATACTGTTTACCTTAAAAGCCTGTAAGGCAAAACCATCATAAGCCGTAGTGAAGATAACCGGTGTAGACACCTTTATTTTGCTGAATATCTCAAAACAGTTCCCATCAGACAACTGTATGTCCATCATCATCAAATCTGCACCAATGCCTTGTTCCAACCATTTCAGTCCTTCCGCTACCGACTCAATAACAGCAACTACTTCTATGCCCGGATCATACTTATGCAGCAACTGTTTCAGGCGTTCGGCATTATGCATTTCATCTTCAAATATGACAATCTTCATGTGACAGTAATAATGGGTATTTTTACAATAAACATTTCATCAGACTGTTGTATCTCAATTCCACGGTCGCTGATCAGCGCATATCTCTTCTGAATATTCTCCAACCCTATCCCCGATGACAGTTCAGCACCCGTTTTCCTGCGGACAGGATTGGATACCACGAGGCAACCATCTTCATTCCTTACACTGATCACCAGCGGATCGTTGGCTGAAAACCGGTTATGTTTGATCGCATTCTCTATCAGCAACTGCAGGGATACCGGCGGGATCATCCCTTTGCTGCGTATCTTCTCCTCTACTTCAATCTCAAACTGTATGCTCTGCTGATGGCGTATATGCATCAGAAACAAATACGACTCCAGAAAGTCCAGCTCTGTTTGTACCGTCACCAGGTTTTCGAACTTCTTATCCAGGATATAACGATAGGTTTTGGCCAGCTGTGTAATATAATCTGCCGACAGGTCGGGGCTTTTGTACACCAGGTTGGTGAGCACACTCAACGAATTAAAAAAGAAATGCGGATCTATCTGGTTGCGCAGGGCATCATACCTGGCCTGTATATTCTCCCGCATCAGCCTTTCTGCCTGTACCTGGTATTCCTTCCATGCTGAATAATAGTAGATGATACCGTTGAAAGTCAGTATCAGCAGGTAAAACATAAATATGCCAAAGTTCAGATCATAACTCAGTGCCTTGAAACTCTGCCAGGCTTCATAACGATGAAACAGCACAATGTCCGATACCGCATACAAAAAACCAAAACCAAAAGCCGCTACCATCCCATACAATATCAGCGCACAACAAAGCACAGCCAGTCTGCGGGATGCTGCCACCCCGCCTATCCTTCTCTCGATCATGCGGGTCAGCCATACCGCTCCTTCCCATACCAGCAGCCCGAAAGCCACATAAAAAAGGCTGAATACCCAACCCCGTAAGTCCATCACCCTCAGGTCATTCACAAAGGTGTGATCAAAAGATTTGAAGATAATGCTGAAAGTGAACAGCACCAGTATCCTGGAGAGATACAGAAATACTTTGCTGGAGAATAAAGGTTCGTTTTCCTGGAAGTTCATAGTTTACCCCTGATCTAAAAATAGTTATTTTCCCTGAACCAGTGGAAAGCACTGCTGATCGCCTCTTCCACCGGTGTATACTTAACATGCAGCTCCCGTTCAGCTTTCTTCCCGGAATAATAATTATCCATACACAACATATAGGCAGCCGTATGATTCAACCGTCCTTTTACGCGTGCGAAACGCTGTAGCAGCGAACCTGTTGTGCCGGCTATCCTGAGCACAGTTTTAGGTATCCTTATCATTAGTTTTTTTTCGCCGGTGATGCTGTTGAGGATAGTATAGAATTCACGGTAACTCAGGTTATGCCCGGCCAGCAGGTAACAGTTGCCGGTTTTGCCGTATTGGATGGCATTGACAATACCTCTGCACACATCCTGTATATGGACAAAATTCTTTCCTCCCGGCGGATAAAAGAGTACTTTCTTTTTCAGGCCGTACAACAGCAGTTTACCGGAACTGGGCTTCACATCGCAAGGTCCTACCATAAAAGTGGGGTTCACCACCACTGCCTCCAGCCGGGAAGCTGCCACTTGTTCAAGCACATACTGTTGTGCCAGGTATTTGGTATTGATATATCCGGATCGTGCACTGAAAAGTGTGAATCCATTCAGTTCACTGCCAGGATATAGCCGGCTGCCAGGCCCGATGGTATTGGCCGTACTCACATAGATCAGGCGTTCTACCCGTTGATGAATACAGGCCTCCACAATATATTGTGTACTGGTATAATTGATCCGTTCGTATTCTTCGAAAGTAATATTCCACTGGTCGGTGATACAGGCCGCATGCACTACAATATCACAGCCGGCTACGGCCGCATCCACATCATTTTTGTTATCGATATGGCCAAAGAAAACCTCACAGGGAATATCGGCAATTCCTTTCAGATCGGCCGTAGGCCGTATCATCGCTTTGACATCATATCCCAGGCGGTACAACTCCCGTGTTAGGTTGGAACCCAGAAACCCGTTGGCCCCTGTTACTAATACTGTTTTCATACTCAGACAAATTGTATTTCCTTCTTTACTTCCCGCGACACCAGTCTCAATCTGAAAGCCAGTGGCAGCAGCTGCATCAGCCGGTGATTGATACGGTTCATCAGTCCCGGGATAATCACCCGGCACTTGCTGAACGTACCGCTGAGCGCTATAGCCGCAATCTGGGAGGTATTGAGCAATCCCATTCTCCCTTTAAAGCCCTGGCCAATGATACGCCGGGAAGTATGGGAGTTGGTCATGATAGGCCCGGGATACACCACACTCACAAATACACCGGTGCCCGACAGCTCTTCCCGCAGCCCCAGGAAAAAGGAAGAGATAAAAGCCTTGGAAGCCGGGTATACCGTTTTGTATGCAATAGGCGTAAAAGCGGCCATACTGGCGATGTTCAGGATATAACTCTCCCTATGCTGCAGCAAATGTGGTATCAGCAGCCGTGTAACGATCACGGTACTACGTATATTCAATTGTATGATACTGTCTATTCTCTCCAGTGATGTATCTGTGATGAAAGATGTTCCTCCGATACCGGCATTATTGATCAGGAAGTCTACCTGGTACTGTGACAGCACCTCTGCCAGCACCTGTTGCAATAAGCTGGTATTCGTCATATCAAATTCAAAGAAACGGACGTCCACCTTATATTCCAGCTCCAGATTTTCTGCCAGGGAAAACATGTTCCCTCCCGGCAGCGCTATCAGGATAAGGTTACGGCCCATCGCAGCACATTGCCGGGCCAGTTCCTTTCCCAATCCTGAGCTGGCACCCGTGATCATGGTGTACTTTGTATGTTGCATGTTGTGGCTAAGGTTAGTACACACAAAAATGCAGTAGCGCGAAGCTACTGCAAACGATTTTTTTTTGAATTGACGTAAAACTGCGATGAGTTGTGATGTTTTGTGATGGACCGTTACCAGGTGCCGGGCGGTGTTAAACGTTGTCCAATCCCGCCATCCACGAGTATTTCCTCGCCGGTGGTGAAAGTGGCGTCGAATGCCATAAAGAGGACGGCTTTAGCCACTTCTTCGGGAGAGCCGTGCCGTTTCATAGGCGTAATGGCATCGCCTACTTCACGGAAGGCAGCCCTTTCTGCTTCGGTGGCGTCTGTTACGCCCATGGTAGGAGTATCTGTAAACCCGGGGCTGACCGCATTTACCCGGATATTCTGTGGCAGCAGTTCAGCAGCAAAACTCTTTGTAAAGGAATAGAGTGCGGCCTTGGTGCCTGCATAAACACTCATGCCGGGGATACCAGACCCGTTGGCCACTGAAGTGGTAAATACTACGGAACCACCCGGATTAATCAGTGATGCCAGCTGTTGTACGGTAAAAAAGCTACCCCTGGTATTGATGGCAAACATCTCATCGTATATTTCGGGCGTTACACTATCGAAGGGGGTGAGGGAAGAGATACCAACGTTAACGTACAGCAGATCGATGGTGCCCAGCTGCTCTTTTACTGTCTGTCCCAGTTTTTGGATATCCGCGATGCTGGCGGCGTCAGAAACAACGGCATGTGCCTGGCTGCCCAGTGTCTGGGCGGCTTTCTCCACATTGGCGGGGTTGCGGCCGGTGAGTAATACGGTGGCACCTTCTGCCAGCAGCATTTTCACCACTGCCAATCCGATCCCGTGTGTACCGCCTGTTACTACTGCTTTTTTTCCTGCGTATTTTCCTGTGTTCATCTTCATTTGTTTTTAGTGAAAAATTTGATGCTGCAAAGTGACGCAGATAAAGCCAGAGAGTCAATAAAGGCAATTATCTTCTGATACGGATAATATTTTCCGTATGCCCCGTTTAGGGAAATAGGGATAAATTTGTCAGGGTCAAAAAATGATAACGATGTACGAAAAGAAAATACCTAAAGAATTCACCTGTGGCATGGCTGTATTGATGGAAATCATCGGTGGCAAGTGGAAGTCGTATCTGATATATCTGATCAAAAACGGAGTTAGAAGGCCGGCAGAGCTGCAGCGCGCAGTACCTTCCGCCAGCCGCCGTGTGCTGGACCTGCAGCTGCGTGAACTGGAGTTTCATGGTATTATCAGGAGGGTGATCTATCCGGAGATGCCGCCCAAAGTGGAATACTACCTGACTTCATTCGGTGAGTCTATGTTGCCGGTGGTGGCATCTATGGAGGAATGGGGGCTGAAGTATATGGATACTTTCAAAATGCTGATGGAAGAAAAAAAGGAGGCTTTGCCTGAAACAGGGAAAGGGGTAATCAAACAGATAAAAACAAATAAAGTGTACGATTTGCCAACAGCAGCCAACCAGTGAAAGCGGTGAGCGACGGTCAGTCGTCCTCATGGAAATCGGGCTTGCCCATGGGCAGAAATACGGTAAAGCGGGTCCCTTTACCGACGTGGCTTTCCACGGTGATTTCGCCGCCATTTTGTTGGGCAAATTCCTTACACAGAATCAGCCCCAGCCCGGTGCCCCGCTCTCCTTCTGTACCGTAGCCGGGGCTCTGACGATAGGAAAAAAGATTCAGCACCTGCGTAGGCAACATGCCGGTGCCATGGTCGGTAATACTGATGGCTACCTGTGTGCCGGCAGCCATGGCTTTCACTTCTATCTGACCTCCCGTATAACTGAATTTGAGTGCGTTGCTCAGGAAATTGCGCAGGATGACGGACACCTGGTCCCTGTCGGCATACAGCAACAGATCTGAGGGAATAGCCGTGTCTACTATGATTTTTTTCTGCTGGATGATCATCTCGAAGAAATATAGCACTTCGGTGGCCAGCGGCTCCAGGAAGAAATTCACGGGCTGCGCGTGAATACCTTTCATACTGCGGGAACTCCAGCGCAGCACATTGTCCAGTGACCCGCCCAGCTGCGCTATCTTTTTATGCAACATGCCCGCTGCTTCTTCCATTTCCATTTCCGGATATTCGCCCTTGCGGAACATGTCCAGTAACACTTCCAGCGTGGCCAGCGGGCTACGGATATCATGGGCCACAATGGAAAAAAGTTTTTCCTTATCCTTGTTCAATGTTGCCAGCGCCTCCCGCTGTTTTTCAATCTCCTGCTGGTAATCAGCCTGGATATACTTGAAAAAGCTCAGGGCCACGACAATAAAAAACAGCGAAGTGGCCACGTTGGTCCATACCCTGCTTTGTGGTACAGGCTGCGCCAGGTGCCATTGCTGTGGCATAAAAATAATCAGCAGGAAAGCGGTGATGACCAGTGTGCTCAGTCCTGCTACCACCCATTTGTTGTCGTACACCAGTATACAACAGATCAGGATATTGAGCAGGAAGTATTCGGCACCGTTATGAAAAAACAGGCCGGTGAAAGTGTACACCAGAATGCTGCATACAATAGCCACCAGCCGGGCGCTGAGATAGCGCCGTTTCCAGTGCAGCCATAATACAAAGACATTAATCCCGCTGGTGGTCACATTAAGGGCGGCAAGAAGATACCGGCCCTGACTCGCATTCAGGACGGCAAAGAACAACATAAACGGGATACTCGGAATAGCCAGCAGGTTGAGTAACCTGGTACGTCTTGATTCTATAAAAGGCATCAGCGGGCTTGTTCCTACATTCACTATGTAGCTCCAGGTACGTTGTATGATTCGGTAAAGATAGTCAGTCGGCCCCTTATGCATAGGACTGCAAATATACCGTGAAAATCGGGTTGTCAAGCATACCCTGCCGGCCGGAGAACCGGATCTTTTTTACCCTTCCTGTCCCTTGCCCCATAGGGTGAGGTCCAGCAGCACAAAGACCGCCAGGAGCAGGATAAACACTATCACCCTGAAGGCCAGTGTCATTCCACGGACATCACCTTCCTGGTATTGATGAAAAGTTTCCAGCACCTTCCCTCCGTATTTTACAAGGAGCGCTGCTTCGATGACCAGGAAAACCACTATTACTGTCCACTCAGAGTAAGGATGCATAGGCTTAAGGCTTAAGGTGACACAGGGCCGGCCTGGTGTTTTGGCGGCGCTGAAAAAATATTTTTACAAAAAGAAAGAAGGTGTCTCATCGGCCGATGAGGCACCCTCTTTGTGTAGTTCGCTTTCAAAGTTAATAAAAAGGTTACAATGCCTGCCGTTTCAGTTCCTTTACAGCATGATCGGCAGCCCTGGCGGTAAGTGCCATATAGGTCAGGCTGGGATTCTGACAGGCGGAAGAGGTCATACAGGCTCCATCTGTTACGAACACATTTTTAACGGCATGTACCTGGTTCCATTCATTGAGTATGGAAGTTTTAGGGTCGCGGCCCATTCTGGCCGTACCCATTTCATGGATGGCCATACCCGGATAGGATTCCCGGTTGAAGGGACGTACATTTTTGAGGCCTGCTGCTTCCAGCATGGTTACTGCTTCGCTGGCCATGTCCTTACGCATCTGCATTTCGTTGTCTTTGAATTCGCAGTTTATTTTCAGCACGGGCTGGCCCCAGGCGTCTTTTACGCTATGGTCCAGGCTCACGTTATTCTCTTTATAAGGCAGGCATTCCCCGAAGCCCATCAGTCCCATCTGCCAGGGACCGGGTTCAGTCAGATAGTCTTTAAAGCCGCCGCCTACGCCCAGTTCGGCGATACCCCTGGCCCATCCGGTACGGCTGCTGTAGCCGGTATAACCGAAGCCGCGCAGGTAAGCGCGTTTATCTTTTTCTACGTTGGCAAAGCGGGGAATATAAAA
Organism: Chitinophaga sp. HK235; assembly: GCF_018255755.1. Classification (NCBI taxonomy): domain Bacteria; kingdom Pseudomonadati; phylum Bacteroidota; class Chitinophagia; order Chitinophagales; family Chitinophagaceae; genus Chitinophaga; species Chitinophaga sp. HK235. The sequence continues at coordinate 1,996,278 of NZ_CP073766.1, forward strand.
ACCGGCCGGACGCTGGCCATAGTAGTATTTATCGGCAAAGTCTTCCGAGGTACCGCTGGCGCCAACATGGAAATGATGGTCCATCAGGTACTGTCCCAGTACACCGCTGTCGTTGCCCAGCCCCTGCGGAAAACGGCCCGAGGTGGAATTGAGTAATACGAAGGTGCTGGCCAGTGCAGACGCATTGAGGAAGATGACTTTGGCGTAATATTCCGTCATCGCTTTGGTATGTTTATCGATCACCCTTACACCGGTGGCTTTGCCTTTTCCTTCGTCATAGATGATACTGTTGACAACGGAATCTGTGAGCAGGGTAAGGTTGCCGGTTTTGACAGCAGCCGGCAATGTAGAAGACTGTGTGCTGAAATACGCGCCGAAAGGGCATCCCCGGCTGCAGCGATCACGGTACTGGCATTTGTTCCGGTCACCGATAGCCTGTGTGAGATTGGCGGTACGGAAAATGGTCATGCGCCTCTCCGGGAAAGCAGCTTCCAGCCTGCCTTTCACCTGTTTTTCAAAACAGTTCATTTCCATAGGCGGCTGAAAAACCCCGTCCGGCAGATGAGGCAGCCCTTCCGCCTGGCCGCTGATACCAGCAAAGGCCTCCACATGGCTGTACCAGGGTGCCAGGTCTTTATAACGTATAGGCCAGTCTATGCCTATGCCTTCTTTGATATTGGCTTCAAAATCCAGGTCACTCCAGCGAAGGGAGCCCCGGCCCCACATAATAGAACGGCCTCCTACAATATCCGCCCGTTGCCAGTCAAAACGTTTCTCTTCTGTATAGGGATTTTCCGCGTCGTTCATCCAGTAGCTATGGTTAAACTCTGTATATACCTTTTCGCGGATCAGGTACTGGTGTCCTTTTTTCTGTTCATTGGTCAGCACACCACGGTGCTGTACCTCCCAGGGTGCAGCCGTGGCCGTTGTATAATCCTTCACATGTTCCAGCTGCCGCCCTCTTTCTATCATCAGCACTTTGAGTCCTTTTTCACAGAGTTCTTTAGCAGCCCAGCCACCAGTGATACCGGAACCTACTACTATCGCATCATATGTATTAGCCGCCCGGGCCTTCAGATTCAGATTGATCATACCACGGAATTTACAGGTGTGCCGAAAAATAATAAAATATTCATACAAACGCAGCAGATTTGGTATGATCGGAAAACAAGCGTGCCGGCGGTTTTTATTTTTCGATGTGGACGACCACCCCGTATTTTTTCCCCTTTACACCGTACTGTTGCACCAGAGCGGCTTTATCAATCACTTTCAGCTCTTTGAACGTATGGCTGTTGACCTGCGACAAGTCCGCCTCCGGATTATCTTTCAGCACCTTGTCGTTGAGGATATAGACCACCTGTGCATCTGCTCCCGGTTCCGGTACAATGCTCCGGTAGCCGGCATCCTGACTGAAGATGAGCCAGTATCTGTTGCGCACAAATTGTTTGGTTTCAAAATAAACCGCATTATTGTGGCCAGTGGCGAGTTTGCCGGTATATTTCATGACGGAGGCCCGGGCAATGTCTGTAGGCAGCACCTCTGAGAGGGCCGTATAGGGAACAGGCATACTGTCTATAAAATACTCCGTGTTTTTTGTATCTCCCGGAGGGGGTATCTGCGCAAACAGGTCTGCAGAACAAAGTAATAACAACAAAGTAAGCAGTGTTTTCATGGTAAGCGGGATCTGGTCTTCTAAAGATAAGGATCTTTTATGTAGTGTACTGCCACTAAAAAAGCCGCACCAATCCGTTGACTGATGCGGCTTTTTTCACTTTTAAACCAATACTGCTATATGACAAGTCCGGGATTTCCGGTACCTCTCCCATTGTTTGGGGAAACAACAAACAACGGGATCTGATCAGCAAACCACAATATTCCTACATGGCGGAAGGAAAGGGGGCAATTTACTGTCCGGTAAAACCAGTTTGCTGATCAGGTAATACAGTGTATGTGGCATAGCGGCACAGGGAAATAGGACATGTCATCATTATGCGTAACCGTTATGTCAAATGTCCTAACACATATGGTTACGAAAGACAAAGTTATCCAGATTGGGCACTGGTGAATAGTACAAATGCGACATCTTTCCGTTTTGATGACGGTTTTGATGTCGTCAGATATAATTCCCGTTGAATGAAAGGATGATCAGGTCATCATGCTATGCAGGCGCACTGTACGGATCAGGGTTTCGTCATCAATAAAAGAGGGCGTGATACCGGCAAACTCCTTAAAATCACGGATAAAGTGCATCTGGTCGTAATAGCCGCTGAGATGGGCGATACGGGTCCAGGTAGCATCAGGATTTATCTCCTTCAGGTGATAGGCTTTGCAGAACCGGATCAGGCGGGCATACCGTTTGGGAGACATACCGGTACGCTCCACGCATTTCCGTTCAAACTGACGGACGCTCACACAGGCATCGGAAGCCAGCCGCTCTATGGTGACATTCCCTGCCTGGGCCACCAGATCGTCCATTACAATATCTACCGGCAGGGAGGGCTTCAGACGGTATAGTTTCTTCAGCAGGTAAGACTCCACGATACGCACCATCAGGTCCCAGTCATGGGTATTTTCCTGCAGCTGCTCATTGATCTCGTCCACTTCATTCCCCAGCAGCAAACGGGTATCAAAATCCTGCTCCTGCATCTCCGGCATAGGGATATTCAGCAACCGGAACAGACCACCCGGCCTAAAAGCTACGCCCAGGGCCATATGACGCTGTCCCAGATCCAGGGTTACTGACTGTTCGAGCGGCCCCACGGTCAGGGAAACAGACTTGGTCTGGAATTCATTGCTGTATACCCGCAGTACCCGGATAGGATCTTTGATATAAAACATGATATATCGCTGATAGGTAGGCACAAACCTGTACATATTGGAAAGTCCCGGTAACTGGGTAAAGTCGGCTTCATAGATCGTAATGTTGCTCACAAAATCCTGTAATGCAGGATGCGGCGTATAAGCCTTCATAGTTGGCCTCATGTCTCGGTATTATAGGTTAAACAAGCGCAAACATCAGAACACTTACTAATAGGTTCCCCGACAAATGTAAACATTAGCGACCATAAAACTCCTGTTGCGCCGGACCTTCCTGGCGCAGTCTGTAAAAAAATAGCCATTACCGCCGCCATTGTAGAACGCGGGGATATTTCCAATGCATTGAATGCCGGCCTTTACATTCCGTTTCAGGGAATAGTTATTTTACCGCGGCCATTACTTTTTCTGCTATCATCTGGGAGGTGATGGTACTGGCCACTTTCATGAAGGCCTCCTTTACCGCTGGCTCATCCTCAGATATGTTAGCAGCAATCTGCTCCAGCACTTTTGCCTTCTCCAGCTCGGAAGATAGTTGCCCTGTTGCATTAATCAGCGCAATCCTGCGGTCTGACGGCTGATGTTCCTTCTTTGCAAGGAAATACAGGACTTCCATCTTACCCAGATCACCACTGATCGTGTTGTTGATCTTTAATGCCCGCACCACTTCCTCTGTCATCATCGGCTGATCCAGTATCAGTTCCAGTGCCTTTGTTTTCTCCAACCCGGAATGAATGCTTTCCGCAATAGACAGGGCTGCGTTGGCTGTGTGTATGTCGCTCATATAACCGGTACGGAACAGCTGTAACAGTTTTACCTTTTCCACATCACCATTGATTTTACCGGCCACCATCTGTGCAATGGGAGTAAGATCTTCTTGCGGGAGCGAATCTATTTTCAGCAGGAACTCCAGATAAGTACTTCTCACTGCATCCGTTCTGGCAGCAGCGGCCTCCTGTAACACGGCAGCACTGCCTCCTTTTTTGTAAAGCGCCGGGAGCCTGTTCTTCACATTAAAGCCATAGGTGATCATATCCCGGACTGCATCTGCAATAAACGCATTGCGTGCCGCATCACCCTCCGGGCTTTTGCCGGCATCAGACAGTTCATAAATAATGTTTCCTTGTTTGTCGCTGACAGCGGAAAACTTTTTATCGTTCTTTTTATACTTCAGGAAACCTTGCGGTGATATTGTTTTCACAGCCGTTCCTTCTTCATTCAGCTGAATATCCCCCGAATAGGCTATTTCCAGCGAAACACTGTCGTTGTTGAGGTTGATCGTTCCGGAAGCGATGCCGTTTTTCTTGGTAGAGGAAGAGGAGATATAGGAGCCTCCCTCATCACAGGCAAACAGCAGGGTAAGACCACTTAACGCTATCGCCACTGATATTGATTTTCTCATTACATGGATTTTATATGACTAATATAACTATTCCTTCTATGATATTACCATCCGGGGCTTAAAAAGAATTGCCATGCGGCAGTATTTCCGCCACATGGCGATTTCGGCTACATTACGCCAGCAGTCTGCCCTACGCGTACCGATGTCAGGTACTCATATTGCGACGGCAGGGTCTTGATTAAATCGTTGGTGCGTTCCCGTATTCTACGGAATGCTTCCAACGCCCTGGTGCTGTCCATATGCTCCAGAACAGGCAGGCAGGCTTCCGGCCTGTAACCCAGCCCTTGCAGCATCACCGCGTAGGAGTAAGATTCAAAGCCGTGATAGTTGGGATTGATGTTCCTCGGGTTGGGCAGACGTACCTTCCATTCTGCCAGGCGTTCCTTCAGATCATCAGATAACTTGAGGTCATGTTTGGTAGCCTTCCAGAAAGGCGTATCATACCTGCTGCTGGCATAGTAGTGCAATGTCAGGAAGTCATGCACTCCATCAATGCACTCTCCGATCGTTTTATTATAACGTTTCTGCAGTTCAGGAGAGCATTGTTTGTCAGGGAAGTTGGCCACCAGCTCCTGACGTACAGGGAAAATTCGGGAAACGGATTTATTTTAGGTATTTTCGCGCTTTGGTTTCTTATTCTGAGCACATATGTTCCCCTTGTTCCCCTTAAGGCATCTGCTTACTATAAGCCTGTTGAGCCTCTACTGTACAGTTCCTGCCCTGGCAGCTGTATTTACTGTGACTTCCGGCGCTGATAACGGCCCCGGAACATTACGGGACGCCATTATGCAGGCCAATGCGAATGGTACCACCAGTACGGACTATATCAATTTTAATCTCCCCACCCCTACCATCACACTATCTTCCGGCCTGCCGGCGCTCAGTAGCAACATCATTATAGATGGCACCACCCAGCCAGGTCCCCCACTGGGGATCAGCAATGCCAGGGTCACCATTCAGCTGGACCCGTCCATTGCCAGCAGCATCACCATCCTACAGCTATTACAGGCCAGCCAGATCGGGATTTACGGACTCGCCTTTAAACACTCCATCAGTCAGCACTCCTGTACCGCTATTTACCTGGCCGACTGTCAGGATATCATACTGGGCGCTCCGGGCAAAGGCAATCTGATTAATGGCTTCCAGAATGGCATCTACCAGGATCAGGTCAATGTAATGGAAAACATCACCATACAGGGCAATATTATAGGCGTAGAAGAAGATGGCTTCACTAAAACGATCTACGACAAGGAAACGGTTTCGTGTATCCGTTTCCGTGCTATAAAAAATATACTGATAGGTGGTAACAATCCGGCAGCCGGCAATCTCATTGTAGGGCGCGGAGATGCCATATCACTGGAAACTACCGGAGGTACCGCCGCTATCGCGTTCAATAAAATCGGGATTGATAATACCGGTACCCGCATACCTGGCTTCAGTTCATATGGCCAGAATCAGGTAAACATCACCGGCAATGCTGCGGACATACAGGTGACAGACAATCTTATCGGAAATGGCAGCATTTACCTCTTCTACCTGAAAAACAGGTTTACCATTCAGCGCAACAAGATCGGCACCGACATCACCGGGCAAATAGTATTGTCCAACAATCCGGCCGGTATTCAGGTTTTAAAGTGTCCCGGCGGCCTCATTGGCGGCGATGGCAACAACGGCAATACCATTGCGGGATGCAGCTCCACGGCTATCGGTGTATCGGAATCCTATGCTGTCACCATCAGCCAGAACTCCATGTTCTGCAACAGTAACGGTATACGGCTGTACTGGCAGGACGCCGGTGCAGGCAGACCGGCACCTTTCGTCAATGTTACCGGCTGCGATGGCAACGGTATCAGTGGCATAGCCCCTCCCAACAGCCTGGTGGAGATATTTGAAAGCACCAACTGCAACTACAGCTTTAATAATGATCCCGGTAATTGCCAGGGGAAACGTTACATCACCTCCGTGAATGCCGACGCTTCCGGTAAATGGTCCTATACCACGGCCGGCACCCCGGGCCTGATCGTCACCGCTACCGATACAAAAGGCGCCACCTCCGAATTTTCCACCGCAAAGCTGGGGCCCGGCAGTCTGCAGGTAACCCATGCCTCCTGTGGTCAGAATAATGGCAGCATCACCGCTAAAATTGAAAGAGGCGTGCTGGTACATTGGGAAGACCTCCACGGTAATATAGTAAGCCGCGACACCAATCTCACCAAAATGCCGCCTGGCGCCTATACGCTGGTGCTCTCCAGCGGTGGCTGTAATAACAACTCCTGCCTGGTAAAATACGGTGCCTTTGAAATAAGGGATATATCGCCGGCGATAGAAGCCTCCGGACTCCGGATACAAAATGCTTCCTGCGGACAAAAAAACGGTAGTATCTCCGGCCTGAAGGTAAGCGGACAAAATATTGTAGTCACCTGGAAAAACGCAGTGGGCACGGTTGTAGGCAATACCGCCGACCTCTCCGCTGCAGGTCCCGGTAGCTATACCCTGGAAGTAAAGGACGGCAGTGGCAGCTGTAGTGCCAAGGCTGGTCCCTACACCATCACTAACGCAGACGGCCCTACGATAGATATCAGCCGGGCTACTGTTACCGCCTCCACCTGTAACCAGGCCAATGGCGGCATCAGCGGCATTACCATCAGCGGTACCGGCACCATCAGTTACGCCTGGTATGATGCAGGCAATACCCTCGTAGGACAACAGCCCAACCTCGCTGGTGTAAAAAGTGGCACTTATGTGCTGAAATACCAGGATAACAGCAACTGCCCTCAGGCCATGTCAGATCCTTTTATTATTCAAAATACAGGAGACATTCAGCTCAATACCAGCCAGCTTAAAATCACGCCAGCCGATTGCCGGGGCGGCCATGGCGCCATCGCCGGCATAGTGACCTCAGGAGCCACCTCCTGGCAATGGGTGGACCAGAACGGCCGTCAGGCAGGTACTACCGCCGATCTCAATTACGTACCAGCAGGCAAGTACCAACTCCTCCTCAGCAACACCACAGGCTGCACCAACAGCAGCCCGCTCATAGAAATACCCACCGTTACGCCGGCTAAAATGCAACTGGTCAGTGCAACCATCATACCTCCGCATTGCGGACAATACAACGGCAGCATTCAGGACCTGCGTATTACAGGAGGCAGCCCGATAGGCTACCGCTGGACCCGCGAAAACGGTCAGCCGGCCGGCACAAGCCCCTCCCTGTCTGACCTGGAACCCGGTACCTACCAGCTCTATGTCACCGATGCCGACGGCTGCGAACAGCCTGTCGGCAGCCAGACACTGAAGGCTGCCGAACTACCGGTCATGAATGAACGAAAAGTAATCATCACACCCGATCAATGCAGTAAAGGACTGGGAGGCATCAGCAACATCAGCGTTGACGGCGAGGTTCCTTTTACTTATACCTGGTACCAGGATAATATCCCCGTTGGCCAGTCGCGGCAGCTCACAGGCGTGAAAGCCGGGCAATATACCCTTACTGCTACCGATCAATACGGCTGCTCCGTACAAAGCACCCTTTACACCGTTACCGACCAGCATACAGGCCTGCCCACCCCGCAGATACCACCTGTCACGATTGTCAGAGGAATGGATGCTGTTATCAAAGTAGCACCACCAGTGCCTGGCACCTGGTACCTGTATACACAACCTGTTGATCCCAATCCGTTATATACCAGTACAGACGGCACTTTCACTATTAAAAACCTGATCATCTCCAAAGTATTTTATATACAGCAGCGCGATGGAGAATGTTACAGTCCCAAGGTGCCTGCACCGGTGACAGTACTCGATGCCGTCAAAGTATTTGTGCCTACCGCCTTTTCACCCAATGGCGACGGACTCAACGATCTCTTCCGCATCAAAGCCTTGGGACTGGCCAGCCTCGAGTATTTCAACGTATACAGCCGCTGGGGCAATATCGTATTCACCACCCGTCAACTGCAGGAAGGCTGGGATGGCACGCAGAAAGGGCAGCAGCTCCCTGCCGGCACTTACGTATGGACCCTGCTGGGCAAAGATGTACAGGGCAATATCGTACAGCAACGGGGCACGGTAACGCTCATACGCTGATCACATCGCTGTAAATTCCCTGGAAAAAAAGAAAAAAATTGAAGATCTTGTCCGGGATCATCAACTTGCAAACATATGTCTACACGAAGAAACTTTTTGCTGCAGGCCTCTCTGGGCCTGGCTGCCACCTCCTTTTCTCCCCTGATGGCCGCTGCCGGCAGAAAATCCGATACCATCCCTGCCAAAGACAAACTCTCTGTAGGCGTGGCAGGATATACCTTCGCCCAATTCAGCCTGGACCAGGCTATCAGCATGATGCAACGGACCAACATCCGGCATATTTCCGTCAAGGATATTCATCTTCCCCTCAACAGCAGCCCCGAACAGATACAGCAGGTATTAGGCAAATTCAAGGACGCAGGCATTAACGTATATGCGGTAGGCGTTATCTATATGAAAACCCGGCAGGCAGTAGATGAAGCCTTCTCTTACGCCCAAAGGGTTGGCGTACCCATGATTGTAGGGGTTCCCACACCGGAACTGCTGGACTATACAGAAGAAAAAGTAAAGGCCACCAACATCCGCATCGCCATCCACAACCATGGTCCGGAAGATGCCCTGTATCCCGGTCCTGAAAATGCCTGGAAACATATCCGGAACCGCGACGCCCGCATGGGCCTGTGCATCGACATCGGCCATGCCACCCGTGCAGGCGAAGATCCCGCCAAAGCAGTCCTGGCCTATAAGGAACGGGTATTCGATCTTCATCTCAAAGATGTGACACAGGCGTCCAAAGATGGTAAAGCCACCGAAATAGGCAGAGGTGTCATCCGCTTCGATCAGCTGGCAAGCGCATTGGAAAAAATCAAATATAAAGGCATCTGCAGCATAGAATACGAGAAAAACATGACAGACCCGCTGCCCGGTATCGCAGAATCTGTTGGCTATTTCAAAGGGGTCGTTAACACAGTAAAATAATCATTCCGGCAACGCCGGTATCGACAACAAAGGTACCTGCGAATTATAAGCAAGCTCCTTCGATATACTCTTGTGAAAAATGGAAGAGATAAATGAATGTTTCTTCGGGACCGTCACAATCAGGGAAGCATGATTCTCCCTTGAAAACTCAAGCACGCCTTCCACGACATTGGTACCGTTCATATAATGGAAGGTGGGATTGTATTGCTCCAGCAGGTCATGCAGCTGGGAGATCTGCTCTTTTGTTTCCGGGGAATACTTTTCTCCGGAAACAGGTTCCACATTTACTACATGCACTTCCGGCTTAAACAGGTCCAGGAAGTGATACAGCTGTTGGGCGGAAGATTTTGATATATTCCGGAGGTCCGTAGAAAAAATGATGCTTTTGATTTCTTTACCTACGATAGCATCTTTAGGCACCACCAATACCGGGTATTCGCTCGTTTTCATCACCTGGGAAGTATTGCTGCCCATAAAAAAATGTTCCAGGTTCGACTTCCCTGAAATACCCATCACTACCAGGTCTACCTCCTTCTCTTTACAGAGTTTGTTAAGATGATCGGGCAGATAGGCTTCTTCCGCCAGCAGGTCATACTTAATATCTGTGTCTATCATAAGGCGCAGCTGGTCCTGGATAGCCGCCAGTGATTCCATGTTTTCCAGATAAACGAGATTATCCATTTTCGGTGTTGGCACGGGAAATTCGGAACCAGCTATAATGGTCCGGTATGCATGGTAAAGGATGATCCGCTCTACCTGCAGTTTGTCGGCCAGGTTGCTGGCGTATTCTGCCGCCCGGAAGGCAGCGTCCGAAAAGTCGGTCAGTATCAGCATCGATTTCATAATAGCTTCATTCAATGTGGTGGAAATAGGGATTGAACAATTGGCCGGCCCAATCCCTGTTTGTTTGTCAATGATGGTCCACTCTGAAAGACACTTTACAGATCAGCCCATAGGTGGAGAGCTTCCCGTCTTTTACATGCACTTTCAGATCTTTTATATAAACGGAGTCTATATTGTGCACCGTTTTGGACACTTCTTTCACCGCATTTTGAATTGCGTCATCAAAACTCTTTTCGGAGGAAGCAATAACCTCAATCACTTTTACGATAGACATAATAAAGATTTTAAGGTGAAATAATACAGTATTTGTACATGAAACAAACGATCTACCTGTTTGTTCAACTGCTTGCCTGCACCGGGTTTGAGGCTTCTTTCAACCGAAAGCGGACAGGCAAAACCTGATACACAATGTGCAATCCATGCTACAGTAAAAGGCTGTGTCGGCAAATGGTTTTATTGTGAATCAATAGCTTGGCCAAACCAGCAGATACGGCATGGTTCTTTTACCTGTTTCAATAGCGTTTCTGAAAAGGGGTGGTTTGGAATGAAAACAAATCTGAGATGAAACCCTAATAACCTGAACTGGATAATACCAGCGTAGGGAAGCAGGAAACACGAAGGAGGCACTGGAAAAACCGGCGCCTTCTTTTTTTAAATCCTGATTTAATAACTATCTTACGGGCTTGATTTTTTTTAATCTAAACCCTGTACCAATGAAAAAAATGTGGATGGCCTGTGCCTTGTTGTTGCCCGTTTCCCTGTACGCCCAAACTGCAACACTCGTTCCCCCTGCTAATAATAGCTACGCAGGATTGGAAAAAAATATGCTCTTTTATGCCAACACCCGCTTTAAAGTGACGCAGGCAGGCGGCAACCAGCTGGACCTTTACAAACTCTTTGATGGAAGGTACGATCCTGCCTATACCACCGCCCCTTCGGAGAGTAATCCTACTGTGATCACTATAGAAGGTTTTAAAGTACAAAACACTCAGCGACTCGCCTACGTGGGGTGGACAACCCGCTACTGGGCTCCTGTTCATTTTAAGGTTGAAGGTTACGATATAAGTGGCCCCGGCTGGGTAACGCTGGCGGAGGTGACTAACAATGCTAACGGTGAATTCATCAAGGATATAAATGGCTTGTTTGCCCAGATCCGATTTACTTTTTATACCGGCAGCGGCCCCCAGGGCCAATTAGGCATTTCAGAACTGTTTTATCTGAACGGAGAAGCCACACAGGCCTATGACGGGCTCATGGTTCAGTATGATGATGCCAACAATGTCAATCTGGGCACTAACCTCCACCCCTCTACGCTGAATGTGAATGGAATGATCAATACCAAAAGAGTAAAAGTGAACCAGGACAACTGGGCTGATTTTGTATTTGACCCTTCCTACACGCTGCCTGCATTACCGGCCGTGGAAAAATTCATTCAGGACAATCAGCATCTGCCCAACATTCCCTCTGCAAAAGAAGTAACTGATAAAGGGCTGGACCTGGGCGATATCAGCGCCCGGCTGCTGCAGAAAATAGAAGAGCTGACTCTGTACATGATCGAACAACATAAAAAAATCGAAACACTGACCAGAGAAAACCAGGCCATGGCCGAAAAGATCAAACAACTGCAAAATGGCCGCAGCACTAGATAATTTCAGGTCGTTTTGACAGAAATCGTTTATTATCAATATCTTAATCCTGAAAATATTTCATTTTCGTGTAGGATTAAGTGTTATATTAGTTGCATAAAATATTACCGGCAGGCTTTTTGATATTAACCCGGCTCATAGACCAATGATCAGCTTATAACTTATGAATGCTATGTTACCAACAAAATAGGTTTAACCCTGATTTAAACGCTGTTCCATGACCGCCATTACTTATGCCATCAACAACAGATGAACAACTATTATCATTATTCCTTTGACCTCTGGTTAACACTGATCAGATCAAACCCTTCCTTTAAACAGGAAAGAACAAGGTTTTTTTTTGATCATTTTAACCAGCAGCAGAAATCGCTGGAAGAAACCGACCGGATCTTCCGCAGGATTGACCTTATGACGAATGCCATCAACGAAAAAACCGGTGGCAATCTCGAAGCGGAAGAATTGTACCTGATGGTGATCAGTGAGATGAATGACCACCGGTATGATTTTGAGAAGATAGATCTGCAGGCACTTTACGGAGAAATGGAATCACTGGTAATGAAATATCTGCCGATGGTGTATTGTTCCGCTACCATGAACGTATTGCGTACGCTCAAAGAAAGACAGGGCTGTACACTCAGCCTGCTGAGCAACACGGCCTTCATCAAAGGCCGTACGCTGAGACGGGTGCTGCAGGAACTGGAACTGGACCGTTACCTCGATTTTCAGTTATATTCAGATGAAACGGGGATGTCTAAACCGAATGAGCAGTTTTTCCGTTTGATGCTGGAGCATATTGCCAGCGCCAGAAACGGGGAAGTACTGGCTCCCGGGCATATTATTCATATAGGCGACAACGTGAAAGCAGACATTCAGGGAGCCAGTGCCATAGGTATCCATACCTTACTGGTCAACTCCAACAATCAATGTATTTCAAGTCTACTGAACTGATGAAACAGACCTATTCATTGCACAAAATCACTGATGCCAGCGATTTCGGATTCTGTCCGGACGACTACAGCCGTTTTAAATTCGGAGACGACGCGGTAGCCGCAAAATTTGGTATCAGTCTGGCAGATGGGTTTATAGCACATCACCTGACAGGACGCTCCATCCCACAACTGGTGGTGGTGTCCAGCCCCTATGCCTTTATCCCTACCGCCACCTTCGCCATGAAAAACCATTTCGTTTTCCGGCTCAACAGGTGGCTGGCTGCCAACGGCCATCCGGTACTGCAGGAAACCAAAGTACACCGTATCATCACCTACCGGGAGGATTACGGTGAACTGGATGCGGAACAACGACTGAAACTGATCGGTAACGATTCTTTTCATATAGACCGGGAATTCCTGGCCGGCAAAACCATCCTGTTCCTCGATGATATCCGTATCACCGGCGGACACGAAAGAATGATCCTCAAAATGGTGGAAGCCTATCAGCTGACCAATGAGATGTATTTGCTCTATTTCGCTGAATTGCAGAACCATAGCATACATCCCAGCATTGAGAACTTCCTCAACTACCATTTTGTGAAGTCTATCTTCCACCTGGAAAAAATCATTCAGGATGAACATTTCTGTATCAATACCAGAATTGTAAAATATATTCTCAATTACGATTTCGATTCATTTTGTATTTTCCTGCAGAATCAATCGGACAAGTTCATCCATCTTTTGTACGATATGGCATTAGGCAATAGTTATCATACTATTGAAGCCTATCAACGGAATCTTCATTATATTAACAACTATATATTTCAAAGAAAACATAAAAGCATAGAACATGGCAATTAATTTGCAAAAAGGACAACGGCAGGCAATTAATGCTCCCAAATTTACGATCGGACTGGGCTGGGACACCAACGCCTCTTCTACCGGCACCAGCTTCGACCTGGACGCTTCCATCTTTGTTATGGGAGAAAACAAAAAGATCCTGTCCGACCAGCACTTTATCTTTTACAACAACCTCGTTTCCCCTGATGGCGCAGTAGAACATACCGGCGATAACCTCACCGGTGAAGGCAGCGGCGACGACGAACAGATCAAAATAGACTTGTCTAAGGTAGATCCCCGTGTCACCGAAATATGCGTAGTAGTAACCATCCACGAAGCGGATGCCAGAAGGCAGAACTTCGGCCAGGTAAGAAACTCCTATGTGCGTGTATTCGACTCCGTTACCAACGAAGTGATACTGAAGTATGAACTGGAAGAAGACTTCTCCATCGAAACAGCCGTGGAATTCGGCCGTATCTACAAACGCAACGACGAATGGAAGTTCGAAGCTGTAGGCGTAGGCATGAAAGGCGGACTGCAGGACTATCTGAACAAATACAACTAATCAGTAACACAACGAATAACACAACAATACAATGGCTATTAATCTTCAAAAAGGACAGCGCATCAACCTCGAAAAAAGCAATGGCACCAAACTGCAGCATATCTGTGTAGGCATCAACTGGGGCGCTATTGAAAAGAAAGGTCTTTTTGGCCTGTCCAAATCCAAGGAAGCAGTAGACCTCGACGGCAGCTGCGCCCTGTTCAATGAACAAAAACAACTCCTGGACGTCGTATACTTCGGCAACCTCCGTTCCAAAGACGGGGCAGTACAACACAGCGGCGACGACCTGACCGGCGACATGAATGGCAATGACGGCCTGGACAACGAAGTGATCACCCTTGACTTCTCCCGCCTCGACAGCACCACCAACTATGTAGCTTTTGTGCTCAACAGCTTCAGAGGTCACGATTTCGGTACCATCCCATTCGCTTCCATCCGCATCTATGAAGGCTCCCCTTCCCGCGTAAACGAAGTGTTTGCCACCTACGACATCGCCAGCGGCCCCGGTTTTGCCGGTCATGTGTCTATGGTAATGGGCGTTTTCTACAAAAAGAACGGTGAATGGAGGTTCAACGCCATCGGTGAGCCTACCCGCGACAAAAAATTGCCCGATACCGTGGATACTGTTGCAAGGCAATACCTGTAGTCCTTACCTTTGTAATGCTATCACTTTTTAATCTGATACCTTATGGAAGCAAATCCTAATGTTACCGATCAGGCACTCGTCCCGGTAAGACTGGACAAAGACGGCAATGCCAACCTGTCCAATATTACCCCGGCAGAGACCCAGAAGTACAACGAGCTGAATAAATCACTGGTTACCACCGATGTGAACTCAGTCCTGAACTACGGGGCCGATGCACAGAACTCCATGGAACGTTACAGCAACGAATTCCTGACTTCTGTACGCACCTACAATTCAGGTGAAGTAGGCGGTTTGATCAACGAACTGCTCTCTGAACTGAACTACATCGATGTGGATGAGCTGAACCAAAGCGGCTTTAAAAGCTTCATCTCCAAAATGCCTTTTCTGAAAAAACTGGTCGTTGACGCCCAGAAACTCTTTCAGAAATATGACACCGTTATCAATAATATTGATAAAATCACCAATAAAATCAAGGCCGGACGTATCAATTCCCTGAAAGACAACAGCTCCCTGCAAACCATGTTTGACAGCAATGTCAACTACATCAAGCAGATGGAAGACCTGATCATTTCAGGACAGCTGAAACTCAATGAGCTGAGTGAAAAACTCGCTCAGATGGAACTGAACGCCGCCAACTACAACGACTACGAAATCGCCGACCTGAGAGATTTTATCAGCCGCCTCGACAAAAGGCTGGCCGATATGAAAATAGTACGCTTCATCATGTTGCAGTCACTCGCTCAGATCAGACTGGTCCAGAATAACAACACCTCTATCGCAGAAAAAGCGCAGTCCATCATCTCTACCACCATCCCTGTCTGGAAAAACCAGCTTACCATCGCGGTAGCGCTGCAAAGACAGAAAGCCAACGTAGAGATGCAACGCAAAATCTCCGATACTACCAATACCATCCTGCAAAAAAATGCAGACCTGCTCAAACAGAACAGTATTGAGGTAGCAAAGGAAAACGAGAAGACAGTGGTGTCTATCGAAACACTGAAAAGGACCACCCAGTCACTCATCGAAACGTTGCATGAAGTGAAGAAAATCCACGACCAGGGCGCCGAAAGCCGTAAAGTGCTGAACAGCGAACTGCAAAACCTGGAAACAGAGCTGAAGAAAAATGTAACTAACGTTAGCTAATCGTGTAAAAGTAATGGAGGATAACCTGGCAATTATATTAAATGAATCAAATAAAACTATCAGCAAACTTCAGTTGCTGTCCGCTTTTTTTGAAGAAGAGATTATTTACAAAATATATCTCCGAAGCCAGGTTGTCCATAAATTATTTGAAACCAATCCCGAGCTGGATATCAACAAGCTCGAACTGTTCCATCTGCAGTATACCGCTTCTGCCATCGAACTGCTGAAGAAAATCAAATCCGCCAACGAAAGGAATGTAAGCCTTATCTACGACGAGATACAACTCAACAGGGAAATGATGGAGAAACTCAACAGCTCCGTTTTTTCCGAAAAAAACTATACGCTCGACAAACAGAAACAGGCACTGAAAATCAACCTGTCGCTACGGAGACTGTACCAGACACTCTCCGATAACACCGACGAATATCCTTTCTCCAAAAATATCAACACCTTCAGCAGCCGCTTCTCGCAGGACTTCTATTATGATATCACGGCCGACCAAATGTCGGCCCTTATCACCTACGAACCCGATGACGTCTATAAAAACAGCCATGCCACCATCCAGAAAAAACTAATGGGGCTGCTGTGTAAAACAGATTTCAAAACTGAGTTTTTCTGCGGACTCAAGTCCGGCAATATGCTCGCGGAAGTATACCGCTTCCTGACACTGGACCGCCAGTATCTTTTTCTTCCTTCCAGAAATCTTTTCCTGCTCTGCGACCTTTCCGGCATCACCGATATCGACTGGTCCAATACCTTATCTAAAAAAGCAAAGCTCACACAGGAAATGGCCGACAAAAACGATCAGCTGGAAAGTAAGGCCAATCTTATCAAAACCGCCCTCCCCGACCATGTGAAGGCATTGCTCCACGAGTATTACGAGAAAATCTCCGATGTCGACTTCCTCCAGAAAATCGGCAGCTTCGATGTACAAACCAACATCCTCAGGACCATGCTCAATACCGACGGCCTGTAATCTTCCTTAAAAAAAATTGCATCAGCCCGAAGACTGATGCAATACTATTTCGTTAATGTCAATCGCTTAAATCTCCGCTTATCAGGAGCATCATCCACATCACATATATCACCGTTCGGCGGTGTTACCTCTCTTAGGCACATTCAGCAAAGCAGAAGTAATGATCGGAATAACGAACACGCTTACTGTCAGGATAGAAGTCCATACATCTGCGATGTGGCTTTCCAGGAACTCTGTCAGTGGAGAATACGGGTTGTAGTGCTCATACAGAGACAATGACAGTTTCACACCCAGGATAGCGATCACGATATAGGCCGCTGTTTCCAGGAAAGTAAATTTGGTCATCAGTCTTACAAAAGCCTGTGCTACAAAACGCATGGCCAGGATACCGATAAATACACCCAGGCAAACCAGCAGGATATTATCAGTAAAAGCTACTGCAGCAAAGATATTATCGATAGAGAAAGCCATGTCCATCAGCTCCACCAGCGCTACAGTGGCCCAGAAGGGACCGATAGCACCTACAGTAACCTTGTACAGCCAGTTCTTTTCCTTGTCAATGGATTCCTCTTCCTCTTCTACCTGATTCTCTTTTTTGCGTTTGGCTCTCTGGTCTTTTACCCAGCTGAATACCAGATACAGCAGGTATAATCCACCCAGCGCTTTCAGCCACCAGAACTGAATCAGGAAAGAGGCAAACAACATAGCGAGTCCGCGGAACAGATAAGCACCAATAATACCGTATTTAAGGGCACGGTCGCGTTGTTTTTCGGGCAGGTCCATTACCATGGTGGCCAGCACAGCGGCATTATCTACCGAAAGCAGGCTTTCAATAATAATCAGGTTCCCGACCACGATCAGGGAAGGGATAGGATTGTTGATAATTTGTTGCAGTAAATCAGCAAAATTCATTTCAGTGTGTTTTTATAGGTTCTTATTTGTTCGCCATTGTAATGATCACTACCCTGCCGCCCTCTTCTCTGGACAACAGAATTTTTTTACCATCTGTCAGTTCCACCATCGTACCAGGTGGTATTTCCCTGTCTTCCGTCAGGTCTTTCAGGGAGTCTAGTTTTTGGTTGACCAGCACCCATTTGCCCTGGTAAAAAGTGAAATATCCTACCGGTACTTTTTGTTCTGCAGTGAGTCTTTCATTGCGGATGATGTTCCGGTTGACATGCCATGGAAACAGGTATTGGTTATGATACACCATCAGCCGGTGGTTTTCCGGCTTCCAGACGGTAGGTTTAAATTCGTAGTACAGGTCGAGCACCGGCAGTGTGCCCTGATGCGGGGTACCGCAGAAAGGGCATTTGGGAGAAAAGGTATTATCGAAAACATACCATTTCTGTTCACAGGCTGTGTTGCTGCAGGGCTGCATCAGGTCGGTGGTTTTCAGCAGTGCCTGTTCCCACATTTCGGCTGGCGGCCGGTTGTTGGGCTGATGCAGGCCGGTAATAAAAGCCTGGTCAAACAGCTCTTTCAGATACGGGCCGGTAATCGAGTACGGCAACTTGCTGACATCGGCCCAGGGCAGTTCTTTCGGATTCAGCTGGTTGAGCTTGGGCCGGTTGGACGTGTCCTGCGGATGCTCTACAAACAGGGCTTTTTCGCCCATAGACAAGAGATCATCTTTCTCAGTGTCAAGGTCATGCACCTTACCGCCTTTCAGCGGATGCCGGTACAACAGATACATATAGATCATAACGGCCAGCGCATGCAGGTCTGTAAGCCTGCTGGGCAGCTTCCGGCTGGGATCTTTTACGTCCAGGTGTTTGGTGGCCAGTACTTCCGGCGCAATAAAATCGGCGGTGCCGATTACATCGGGCGGGAAAAGACCAGGCACCACCAGTCCGTCTATATCGATGATGGCAGCCGATTTGCTCACCGGATCTACCAAAACGTTTTTATAAGAGAGGTCGGAATGGGCCAGTCCTGCGGCATGCAGGCGCTTTACGCCTCTCGCGATGTTTACACAGACCTGGAAATAACTTAACCAGTTGCCCAGCTCTGTTTCATCCAGTCGCAGTGCAAACTGTTTATTTCTGAATTTAGGAGAAGCAAACCATTTACCTTCTTTCTCTTTACCCTTGATCAGGTCGCTGGTAGCATATCCTTTTTTGAAAAAGAAGTTTTTATTGTAACAAGGCACGATGAGGCCCACCTTTTTGTCCTGCTCCACCATGTCAGTAGGCCAGCAGTAGAGGTCTTTGTAATAGTTGCCTCCCTCGCGGTTGAAGAAACTATTGTAGTATTCTGTTACTATTTTCCTTAATCTTTCTTTGGAGCTGAAGTCCTGTTCATCCCTGTAGAACGCCACCACATAAGACTTATCGGGGCTGAAGTACACATCTTTCATTCCGCCGCGCATAGGTTCTCCATTATCAATATACTGATATGATTTACCGGGATGTATGACAGAATGGACCGTTTTTGTGTTCATGTTCGTTGTACGTTACCTAATGAATATGCAGTTAGCTGACGATCATCAAAGTTCTGTCGTCGTGGTTGCCCGGGCTCCAGAAGTCGAGCCAGGCAGACAGGCGTCTGGCGGCTTCAGGACTGGCGATACCTGTTGGTACCACTGTGTTGTCCGGATTTTTTCCGCCCAGGTCGGCCAGGAACTCTTTCCAGGTGTCGATTTTCTCCAGGTTGGCTTCCACCACGAATTTAGGATCGTAGATACCGTCTGTCATCAGCATCAGGTAAGAGAAGTCCTGCACCAGTTTAAAACCAAAGCGCGTGGGGAATTTATCGCTTGTAAAGATTTCCGGCATAGTAATGAACCGGGTACCGCCGCCAAATTCTCCTACGTCGAGCCAGTTCATCAGCGTGATCTCTGAACAGTCCCTGTTGAGCAGCCCGATAGGGCAGTCTCCTACTCCAAAGCTCATAATGACATAGCCAAAAGCATATTTCTTCAGCAGCACAAATATAAGGGTGGAATGAAGATCTTTTATCGAAACCTGTTGATTGGCAGCAAATTCTTCCAGTTTTTTATGGACGGTAAAAGCGGCTTTGCCCAGGTTGTCGTATACAAAACGGGTAATTTTTTTCTGTGTGTCGGTGCCGGTACCCGCCACATGTTGCTGCAGCAGGGCATCAAAATCACCGGAGGGGACGGTATTAAAATACTGTTCAAAGTATTGCACAATACCGGTACAGGCCAGGCGGGCCCCTTCTCTCGACAGTTTAGCACTGCCGGCTCCGTCGGACACTGCCAGCACACTCCAGCCTGAAGACTCAAAATGCCGGAAGGCGTAGTCATCATCCCGGAAAGAACCCACATTAGCGTGGCTGCGGCCCCGTTTGGAGGCCACTGTCACAAAACGATCGCCCAGCAGGGCTGATTCGGCCACACTGTCCGGCTTCCAGAAAGGTGCTGCCTGATCGCTTGGAATATCCTTCCATAACGACTTAGGATCGGGATTGATCACCAGCGGGATCTGCTTTTCATTGGGTGCAGTGCCCTCTCCTGCTGTCGCCAGGCGGAACTTCAGTTTCAGGCGGATATCACCGCTTTTAACAGGCGTACCCTGAATATCACCGGTCTGAGGATTGTATTGCAGACCGTATTCCTCCAGCCCTTCCATGGCCGACCAGGAGATATCTGTCCAGTTGAGCTGCCGGAAGTCCAGCCGGGCCTGATAAGGCTTGCCGGCCGTGGCATTCGGGATGACCACCTGTTGCTGCTGTATATCCACCAGCCTGGATTTATATTGCCATGTGTCCATGAGTTTTTGCTGATTTTCCAGTATCTGTTGAGCCAGACGCTGGTTCTGTTCATCATTCACAAATGTCTCGAACATTTGTTCCTTGCTGCCGGCGATGGTAATATTTTTGGCAGCAAACAATTCGCGGATATATTTTTTCCCCATTTATGATCGCTTTTAGCCCTGGGCGCGGTTCACATCGAAACCTCCTTCACCGATGCCATAGGTACCTTTGTTGCCACACCAGGGACAGGTGCTGATATGCTCTTCCCCGATACAGTGGATCTGGCCGCAAACACACATGGCAAAAGCTACCTGGTTGCCGCAGCAGGGACAGGTGGGGCTGCCGATCAGCTCATCGCTGTTGATCCGGGAAGGACCGGCTGTTTCATCAGACAGCTCCTTATAGGAATTGTCTACCTGGAAAGCGCCTACCAGCCGGTACGACAGCCTGTTGAAGTCCATGCCATAAATTTTCGCTTCCTCTTCCGAACGCCGGTATTTCATGAGGTAATGACGGTTCATGTTCTGGCATTTACCCACCAGCACCGCATAATTGCTATCGGTATACTGTTGTGGTGGTATCGGTTTGGAAAGGTCTATTTTACTAAGGGTATCGTTGTCGTATATTTTAGACAGCTCGAAGCCGGAGCTGTTTTTCTCCACGCTTTCACTGCTGGTTTTAATAGAATCCGTTACCCATTTGAAGAACTGTTTGTAAGCGGCAGCATTATTATTTTTGAAATGAAGAATATTTTCTGTCAGCTCCTTCAGCACATGAATATCTGCTTCGTTACCGAAGGAAATGGCCACCATATTGGCGGTCCGCTGCCACTGCTGCTTCCATTCTGCGATGGCGGGTTGGGTATCATCCGTAGGCACACCGTCGGAGAAGAGGAATACGATGGGCTTCCAGTCTCCTTTCTGTTCGTAGGTAGTTTTCACCTGGTTCTTTCTCAGTTCATACATCAGGTGTCCCAACCCTTTGCTCAGGGAAGTGCCGCCACCAATCGGGAAGCGGGGTGGGTAAAAATTAATGATCTCCTGCAGCGGCACCAGGGTTTTGGCCTGTCCTGCGAAGACGATGATGGAAACCCAGACGGTTTCAATAGCGTAGGGGTCTGCTTTCAGGGCCTGAATGATCTGCGACAGACCTTCTTCGACCTGCTGTATGGGCTCTCCTACCATGGATTCGGAGACATCTATCAGAAAATAAATGGGCAGTCTTCTCATTATCGGAAGTTTACGGAGGTGACATATACCGTACCAGGCCCTGTGATTTTGAGCATGGTAAGACCTTCCCCTCCCAGCATATTGCTACCGGAGAAGTGGGAAGACATTCTGTTCTGCATATCGGCATTCATACAGATAAAACTTTTTTCATCCACAAAAACAGTTTGTCCGGCTACCAGGTCCAGCGTTACAACGGTACCTATCACATCGAGGAAAACGGTGCAGTAACCGGTTATTTTCTGCATGATCAAACCGGTCCCACCGATCAGAGAGGTGAGGTTCATTTTCACGTCTATGTCTATCTTATCTGAAGAAGCCACATAGTAGCCGGCTTTACAGATAATACCGCCGGGCAGGTTTTTGAGGTTGACCGGCAGCATGCCTACCCTGCCGGCCACCATGAGTTTTTTCGGATTAACGTTGGTGTTGCAAAGCTCTACCTGAAAGATACTTTCACCGGTCAGTTTTCTTTTGAGCATACCGGCCACACCTTTGTCAAAAACATTGATGGAGGAATTGATACCTTCCTCATAATAGATCAGGGCTCCTTTCTCACAATAGAATTTTTCGTTGTGAAACAGTTCTACCTGCAGGCTTTTAAAATCGTGCCCTATAAGTTTTACGTTCATGTTCCAATCAGATAACTAAATTCACTTCCTGGGGCGGTGGCGGCAGGGTAACCTGTTCCGTTGTGCCCATACTTTTATTTCCTTGTTCGATGGTGTCTGACACCCATTTAAAGAACTGGCGCAGCGTGGCGCTGTCGGCGGTGTCCAGATGAACGACCGTCTCCGTCAATTCCTTGAGCATATCGTTGTCGGCGGCCTTGCCTGCGGCGCATCCTACGATAGCGCCGAAATTGAGGCCTTTTATTTTAGGGATCATTTCCCGGTACAGCTGCTGATCAGATGGTTTTCCATCTGTAAAAATGAACAGCAGCGGACGCCAGTCTCCTTTCTGGGTGGGCGTTCCGCGTTGTACATCTTTTACAACCCTGTGGTAGAGAAAATCGAGTCCTGCGCCGGTATGTGTGGGACCGCTCTGAGGACAGGTTATTTCCGGCAGCTGAAAACTGACCAGTTCAGTGAGGGGCATCAGCTCCTTCACTTCTCTGTCAAAGGTGATGATACTGAGCCACAGAGAGTCCAGTGCATGGGCATCCATACGCAGGTTGCTGACCATTCCGCTCAGGGCATTGTTTAATGCCTGTATGGGCTCTCCATACATGGAACCGGAGGTGTCCAGCAGAAAATATACCGGTAGTCGTCGCATGAACTGTGATATTTATGATGATTGATGATGGTGTGATGATCACGAAAGATGATAATGCTGTTTTTTCTGTGAGAAGAAAACAGGCAGCTGTTTATCACACTACAATATTCAGTTCTGAAGGCGGTGGCGGCAGTTCGTGCAGGCCGCTCACTTCTTTTCCGGAGTCTTCCACGCGGGTAGAACTGACGCCGATGGAAGCGGTCACCCAGGCGAAAAAGCGGGAGATGCTCTGACTATCAGCAGTATCGAGGCTCACCACATTTTCCGTGATTTGTTTCAGCACAGAGGTATCAGCACTGTGACCTGCGGCGCAGGCTACCGTATAAGCTGTTTTACGCTGACGGAAAGCAGTCAGACCGCTTTGCCAGTTATCAGTTGGCACACCATCTGTCATAATAAACACCAGTGGTTTCCAGTCGCCTTTCTGTTCTGTGGTGGTTTTGGCCACTTCTCTGTCCATACAGGAGCTGACCAGCTGCAAAGCCTCTCCCAGCACGGTGGTGCCGGTAGCGCGGATATCCACCATCTGGAAAGAAGCCAGATCTGTCAGCGGTACTACCTGTTTGGCAGTACTATCAAAAGTAATGATGCTGATGAACGCGGTTTCGATGGCCTGCGGGTTTTGTCGTAATGCACTGATCATTACCTGCACACCATTTTTTACAGCCTCGATGGGCTCTCCGCTCATAGAGCCGGAAGTGTCCAGCAGGAGGTAAACGGGTAGTCTTCTCATACAATATCGGTTAAATGAACATAAAAACGCATTGCGCACGGGTTAACGTGTCATCATCTTTTATGCTACAGTAAAATCAATAAATTCCTAAATCAATAAATCTCTAAATCAGGAATAGGTCAGCTTCTTCAGTTCATCGATGAAACTATCGGACTGGTGCGGATTACCAAGGGCTCTGAATTTCCAGGCACCATCTTTACGGTAAATTTCTGCAAAAGTCATAGAGCACATACCGTTATAGGTGCTGTCGCCGGAAAGGCTGAAGCGCGCGATTTCTTTACCATTGCGGTCTACCGCACGGATAAACGCATTTTCGATCATACCGAAATGCTGGTTGTTGGTACGTCCCTGATAGATGGTCACCATGAACAGTATTTTATCGTAACGCTGGTCCAGCTGGTCCAGTTTGATGATGATCTGTTCATCGTCGCCATCGCCTGCACCGGTCCTGTTGTCGCCTGTCAGCCAGATGTGGCCGGAAGGATGTTTCATGGAGTTGAAGAACACCACATCACTTTCGTATAGTCCCATCGATCTGCCATCTCTGGTTTGTACGCTGCGGCCCAGGTTGGCTACTTTTCCGTTGCTGTCCAGCAGCATGGCTACTGCATCCAGATCATACTCTCCTTCTTTTTTATCGCCACCAAAGAGTTTACCGAAGAAACCGCCTTCACTCTTCTTTTGTCTTACGTCCCAGCCCAATCCTACCGTCACGGTAGAAAGATCAAATTCTTCTCCTTTATCGTTCTTGCGAAGGTCAATCGTTTGACCTTTAACTAAGTTAATAGCCATATGGATAGGTTTAAGTATGAAGGATATTATTTAATGATCTGTCCTTTAAAATATTTGGAGAGGAAAAATGAGAGGTCTTCCTTGTAACCTTTGCCGGAGGCTTCAAACTTCCACTTTCCTTCTTTTACATAGAGGCGGCCAAACTCCACACCTGTTTCGATAGAGAAGTCTTCTCCCAGTTCATATTTGGCTATCTCCTGAGAATTGGCGTTATCAACGATACGGATATACGAATCCCTTACCTGTCCGAAGTTCTGTCTTCTGGCGATAGCGTCGTGGATAGTCACCACAAACAGGATTTCCTTTACGCGGGGGTCTACCTTGGTGAGGTCTACCATGATGGTTTCATCATCACCACCGTCACTGTTGCCACCGGTAGGATCATCACCCGTATGATGCAGTGCACTGTCCGGAGAATCTACGTTGCCATAAAACACAAAAAAACCTTCTTCTGGAATCAACCTGTTATCATCGATCATAAAGGCAGAAGCATCCAGATCGAAAGCCGCACTGGTTCCTTCATTCGGTTCCCATCCCAGTCCGACACTGATACTGGACAAGCCAATATCAATCCTTTGTCCTTTTTGTAAGTTAATAGCCATTGTTCTGAAATTTTAAAACGTAGGTAAGATAATGTTTTTAAATTATAATGAATATTGCATATTTGAAAATTTACATATGTAGCAAAGGTAAAATCAGGAAATTTTATTCATTATTCCCTTTCAGCTTATCGTGATCTTTAATATCGGGCCATTCAAACATAGCCGGGTCCAGCTGCTTTTTCACCACCTTTACCGCTTTATACTCCATTATGAAATAGTCATCCATAATCACTTTAATATCCAAAGGCACTGCCTTTATTTTCGGATATATAAAATCAAAGTTATTGTGGCTGAAATGACTGAAGTGTTCCGGGTTCAGGGGTAATCTATCCGAATAGCTGAAAAACCGCTTAACATTAATATCACCATATGCCGTTTCAATAAAAAACTGGTTACAGGGAAATCCTGCCAGACTATCCTTTTCAAAAATATACTTGAAGGAAAGCACCTGGCTATGCTTCTGGGGGTCTCCCGGACGTACTGCCGGGGAATTTCCTGTAAAAGTGATAAACACCTCATTTCGGATCGGGCTATACATTTCCGTCAGTGTCTCATTTCCATCAATATTTTTACGGCCTTTAAATACCCATTTGTAGCATCCGTTTTTGTAGTAATAAACGGATGAAGTACCAAAACGTTCCTTTGCTTTTTTTATATCAGCAGTACTGTCAGTGTAGGAGACGGTATGTACAAATTCAATATACCCTTCAAATTCTTCAGGGGCCTGTTCCTGCCCGTACAAAAACTGTACGGACAAGATCAGGCATACAAATACATAAATCGTTTTCATCAGGTAAGGGCTAAATACTATCGTTTCGGTATCTCTCTCAGAATATGCAGCAGGTAATCATAAAAACGACCTACAGAGGATATCTGTACACATTCATTGGGAGAGTGTGCACCGCGGATGATGGGTCCGAAAGAAACCATATCGGGGCCATTCATCAGCGAACCCAGGATACCGCATTCCAGACCAGCGTGGAGAGCGCCCACTTTTGGCACATGATCAAAATGGTCGTTATACAGGGAACGTACCAGTTTCAGGATAGCAGAATCCGGATTGGGTTTCCAGCCGGGATAACCACCAGTCTGCGATACTTCACAGCCCATATTTTCGAAAGCGGCTCTAACGGCCAGGGCTACATCTTCTTTGGTGCTTTCCACGCTGCTGCGCTGCAGGGACTGTGTGGTAAACGTACCATCTTTTACGATCACTCTGGCGAGGTTGGTGGAAGTTTCCACGAGGTCT
Source organism: Chitinophaga sp. HK235 (assembly GCF_018255755.1). Classification (NCBI taxonomy): domain Bacteria; kingdom Pseudomonadati; phylum Bacteroidota; class Chitinophagia; order Chitinophagales; family Chitinophagaceae; genus Chitinophaga; species Chitinophaga sp. HK235. The sequence continues at coordinate 2,022,677 of NZ_CP073766.1, forward strand.
TTAATATCGGGGCTCATGCGGAATACGCCGTTGGGCACTGCATAAAGGGCATTCAGCAGCTTGCTGAAATAGGCTGGTTCCATCATGGCCGCGGGTGCGGCTGTTGGGATAGCCTCTACCGTTAGACCAGCTTCGATGGTTTTGTATTCTTCGGTGAGCACGGCTGCGAACGTACGGATAAACGTTTCAAAACCGGCTTTATCGGTGCCAGGTATCACCACTGTAGCGCGGGATTCGCGGGGGATGGCATTACGCAGGCTGCCGCCGTCGAGGGTGGCCAGGCCCAGGTCGAAAGACTGTTTAGCTTTATACAGCAGGCGGTTCATCAGTTTGTTGGCATTGCCTCTGCCTCTGTGTATGTCTATGCCGGAATGGCCTCCCAGCAAACCTTTGATGGTGATGGCATAAGCAGTATAACCTGCCGGAACGGCTACCTCCTGGTAACTGCCACGGGTATTGGTGTCCAGGCCGCCGGCGCAGCCGATGGTCAGTTCATCTTCCTCTTCCGTGTCGAGGTTCAGCAGGATACGGCCGCTGAAATTAGCAGGATCGAGCTGCATAGCGCCGGTCATGCCTGTTTCCTCATCGATGGTAAACATGGCTTCTATAGCCGGATGTTGTAAGTCTTTGGCCGACAGGATCGCCATGATGGCGGCTACGCCGATGCCGTTGTCTGCGCCTAAGGTAGTGCCACGGGCCCTTACCCAGTCGCCGTCTATATACATATCGATGCCCTGGGTATCGAAGTCAAATACAGTATCACCGTTTTTCTGGTGTACCATATCCACGTGTGATTGCAGGATGACAGTCTGCCGGTCTTCCATTCCGGGGGTAGCCGGTTTTTTGATAACCACGTTCCCGACAGCGTCTTTCTTCGTTTCCAGTCCCAGTTGTTGTCCGAATTCCATCATAAAGGCGATCACCCTTTCTTCCTTTTTGGAAGCCCTGGGTATAGCATTCAGGTTGCTGAAGTGCTGCCATAAAGCCTGCGGGGCAAGTGTTGTTAGTTCCATGTAAAGCTGTTATAAGAAAATTGTTGTGGCATAAATATCCGGCTGGCAATGTATATAAATCCTGTGAAACGCACAAAATGCTACAGATAACGCAGATAGGAACCGGGGTTGCTCAGGAAGGAGTGGGTAATCCGATAATGTTCCGTTTCCTGGTATTCAACAGGTTGTATTCCCTCTCCCTGTATCTCATAGAGCTGAGCTTCCGGGATGCCCATCAGGATGGGCGAATGGGTGGCGATGATAAACTGTGTGTTATGACTTTTCAGCACCTCCAGGATATAGGAGATGAGAGCAAGTTGTTTTTGCGGCGACAGCGCGGCTTCCGGCTCGTCCAGCAGGTAGATGCCATTGTCGGAGATCTTTTCTTCTATTATTTTCAGATAGGCTTCTCCGTGGGAAAAGGCCAGCAGGTTCTCCCCATAGTCGCGGCGCATCTCACGCAGGGCCATGTTCATTCCATCATTGAGTTCATTGATCACCGCATCGGCCACCTCTCCGCGCAATGGTTCCAGGTGCATATTGTTCCTGTCACGCTGACGTTTCAGGCTATAGATAAAATCGCTGAAATCTTCTGCCCGGAAAAAAAATCCTTTCAGTGGCTTTCTGACCTGTTGTATATTCAGATAGGGCTGCAGGGTCCTTGCGGCCTCAAAGCCTTCCCGCATACCGATGTCCCCTCCCATCAGCGGGAGGTCCAGATGAAGTGCAATACTCTCCAGCAAAGTGGATTTACCACTGCCGTTGTCTCCCACCAGAATAGTGATCCGTTTATCAAGGGCTATGTCTTTGGCAAACCTGACAGCCGGCACATCGTACGGAAAAGGATGTTGTCTTGTAGTGTTAATGGAAAAAGAGCGAAGGAAAGGCATAACAAGCAATATTAAACGACGCTACAAGGTATAAAAAAAGGGTATAACAAGAATAATTCCGGTCACTTTTTTTCATTTTTAGCCTGGTGTATTTTAATCTGCCTAGTGTTATTTTGTATAAGTTTGCAATATCAAAACACCAACCAACTATACCTTGTTTTTCAATCAACTACACAACGAGAGAGCGCTGCTGGATGATATTGCAAATGGTGATGAGCGGGCATTCAGCGTTCTTTTTGCTCATTATTATCCTTTTTTGTTTTCTGTGGTAAAGCGTTTTTCCCTGGATGACAGCGATGTGCAGGAAGCATTGCAGGAAACTTTTATACAGGTCTGGCTGAACAGGGACCGACTGGCAGCGGTTGAGAATATACAGGGATGGCTATTACGCATCGCTACCCGCAGATGCCGCGAGGTATTACGTAAAACCCTGTTGCGGGAACGTACGGCCCTGCAAGCCAATGCAAGCGTTGAAGAACAGGTGAAAGTTACGCCCGAACATCACATGCAGGGCGGCGAAATAAAACGACTGGTACAGGAAGCCCTGGACCAGATGCCGGAACAACGCCGGCGGATCTACCTGATGAGCAGGGAAATGGGACTTAAACCCGCTGAAATTGCCGAACAACTCTCTCTTTCCGTCAGTACCGTTAAAAATACCCTCGTAATAGCCCTCAAACAAATACGTGAACACCTGGAAGATGCAGGTTATGCCCTTATCTACATATACTTTTTTTATAATATCCTATAAAAAAATGACTTTGGAGTAGTACGTTTTGCCGCGGCGTTGCACTTTATATTGACAAAGACAGAAGTGCAATGGAGCTTGAACGGTTTCAATTTTTATTGGAGCAATATAAAAAGCGGCAGCTCTCCGGAGCTGAGTACGAGGAATTGCTGGCACTTACCGATAATACGAATGAAGAACAATGGGAAACCCTGGTAACACAGTTATTGCAAACCACACAGTGGCAACCTGCGCATCTGGCCAGGGAGTTCATTGATAAGGAATTGTTGTTGGTATTGGCTGCCGACAAAATGCCGTTAACTGATAAGCAGCATCGTATACCATCCGGCCCCCGGGTACATCTTCTGATCAGATGGAGATGGGTGGCTGCTGCCATAATATTTGTTTTACTGACCGTCAGCTCCTTCTTTTGGTTGCAGCATAATCACAAACAGACCATGATAGCTGCTTCCCAACCATTACCGGTGAACAGGCCCCCCGGACATCAGGGGGCCATATTAACACTGGCAGATGGCAGTCAGTTAGTATTGGACAGCCTGAATAATGGTGTAATCGCCAATCAGAAAGGGGCCCATGTAGTATTAAACAACGGTCAACTGTTGTACGACGCCCAACAAGCCAGCGAAATAAGTTATAATACCATTACCACCCCGCATGGAAGACAATATGCCTTAGTACTATCAGATGGCTCACGGGTATGGCTAAACGCAGGCAGTTCTTTAAAATACCCCACCACTTTCAGTAACGAGGAAAGAATAGTGGAATTATCCGGCGAAGCCTACTTTGAGGTAACCAGGATCACGAACAAAGGCACCGCGAAAAAAATACCTTTTATCGTTAAAACCATCTCCCAGCAAATTCTGGTCCTTGGTACGAGCTTCAACATCAATGCTTACAGCAATGAAGCGGCGGCCAAAACCACCCTGATCGAAGGAATGGTACGCGTAGCAGCAGCCGGTGCTTCACAAGTGGCTGTTGTCCTGAAACCTGGCCAGCAGGCTGTGTCGGCAACCATCACAGGGAGCCCGACCCCAGCATCCGTAAAAGTAATCGACAGCCCTGATATTGATCAGATAATAGCCTGGAAAAACGGGGCTTTCAACTTCGAGGACCTGCCACTGGAAGAAGCCATGCGTCAGCTGGAACGATGGTATGATATCAAAGTGATTTATGAGAATGGTATTCCGGATATCCGGTTTTTCGGAGGTGTAGACCGCAATATGAATTTAGGCGACCTACTGGAAATGTTTGCTGAAGCAGGTCTTAAATACAGAATGGAAGGAGGCGGGAAGCTGATTGTCATGAATGGAAAAAATTAATACAAACTAAAAAACCGCCACGGTTAGGGCCCATGACGGTTAAACGACTTAGTTAATATTAGACGTGAGGAACCACATTTGCTAAAACCAAAATCAATTGCAAAGTATGCAAAAAACTGTGAACTGGTGCAGGCGGACCTCTATTGCCATACATGGCCACCGCACCCTCCTGAAAACGATGTTAATGATGGGACGAAGTCGCAAGGCAGGTTTCCATCGTTTCACTGAGAAAACATATTGGATTGCGATGAAATTAACCGTTTTTTTATTGACTGCCGCTTTTCTCAGCGTGCAGGCCGTGGGTAGTCGGGCCCAGACCATTACGCTTTCCGGTAAGGACATCCCTTTAAAACAGGTATTTGCCGTTATCAAAAAACAAACCGGATACCTTGTTTTTGGCAACATCGATCTTTTAAAGTCTGGTAAAGCGGTCACGCTTTCGGTACAGCAACTTCCGCTGCAGGATTTTTTAGGCGTTATATCCAAAAATCAGTCGTTTTACTGCGAGATGAAGAGTAAAACGATTATGCTGATTCAAAAACCTTCACCCAATCTTTCGGAAAATGCAATGGCATACAACCAGACAGATACCAGTACTGCCAGCACTGTTACCGGTTTTGTCAGGAATGAAAAGGGAGAACCGCTGATAGGAACAACCATCGCAGTAAAAGAATTGAAGCAGGTGGCGCTGACAAATGAAAAGGGCGAGTTTAAACTCAGCGGCGTGCATAAAGGATCTGTACTGATCGTCACCAATATCGGGTTTAAAACACAATCGGTTACTATACAGGACATCAGGAAAAAAATAGAAATAATCCTGGAAAGAAATATCTCCAGCCTGTCGGAGGTGGTGGTGAATACAGGTATTGTCAACAGAAATATTAACACTTTTACCGGCGCAGCCACCACTATTACCAAAGAAGACCTCATGAAGGTAAGCAACAAAAATGTTATCCAAAGCCTGAAAGTACTGGAACCTTCTTTAATGATATTTAATAATCTCAGTTTCGGTTCCGACCCCAATAAGTTGCCCGAAATGATGCTCAGAGGGAATTCCTCTTTTCCTCAGGGAACAGTCACCAACCTGAAAGGAGACTATGGCAATAGCCCCAATCAGCCCCTGTTTATTCTGGATGGTTTTGAGGTTAGTTTAACAAAGGTGGTGGACCTGGATATGAACAGAATAGAAACGATCACCATTTTAAAAGACGCCTCTGCTAAAGCTATCTATGGGGCGAAAGCCGCCAATGGCGTGGTGGTAATTGAAACAAAGAAAAATACAGGCAATAAAGCTATCATCACCTATAATGGCAGTGTGGATGTAGAAACACCTGATTTATCGAGCTATAATCTTACTAATGCAGCCGAAAAACTGGAAGCAGAAAGATTGTACGGCATGTATTCCCAGATTTCAGATTATGCACCTAATTATCAGACCCAGCTACTACTCGACCAGCAATATAATCAACGCCTGCAGACAGTGCTTTCGGGCGTTAATACAGACTGGATGTCCAAACCACTTCGTAATGGGCTGGGCCAGAAACACGGGATATCAGTTGAGTTGGGGGAAAGAGATCTGAAACTGTTTGCTGATTTTTCCTATAACAACATTGCCGGTGTTATGAAGGGTTCTTCCAGGAAAATATTTGCTACTTCCGCTACCTTGTCTTACCGGTATAAAAATTTCCTGTTCAGAAACATCCTGAGCTTTACAGATGGTAAAAGCAGCGATTCCCCCTATGGAACATTTGGTGAGTATGCTAAAATGAATCCTTACTGGACACCCTATGATGAATTCGGCAACCTGAAACAGAACGCTGAAACCGGCATCATTCCTTACGTTGGCAGTACTACTATCTCCAATTTTTATGCGCCGAATCCTTTATATAACGCTACGCTCAATACCAAACTGACCAATAATTATACAGAGTTCATCGATAATTTCTATACTGAAGTCAATTTGATGACGGGCTTAAAGATGTTATTGAGAGGTAGTTTTACCAACACCAAAAATCAGGCAGATGAATTTTATCCCGCCAACCATTTGAAATTCCAGAATTACACTGGTGACGATTTTTTCAGAAAAGGTTCCTACAAAAGAAATGAAGGCGGCCAGGTAAGATACACCGGAGACTTTAACATGAACTATAACAAGCCCTTCGGCGATAAACACCTGTTATTTGTGAACGTTGGCGCTAATGTCAGCGAGCGTAGTTATGAGGAAGTTGTTTACAATACAGAGGGCTTTCAAAATGACCGGATGAATGATATCCTGTTTGCCAAGCAGTATAGTAAAACCATGAACCGGCCAACCGGCAGTGAAGGCACTACAAGAGATCTGGGCTTCCTGTCCATAGCCAGTTACTCTTATGATAATCGTTTTTTTGCAGATGCCTCTTTCAGGACCAGCGCTTCTTCCCAGTATGGTGAAAACCACCGCTGGGGCTCATTCTGGAGCACCGGCATAGGATGGAATATTCAGAACGAAAAATGGATAGAAGACCTGAATATTTTCGACAGGTTAAAACTCCGTGCATCTGTTGGCTCAACAGGATCGCAAAACTTTAGTTCCTATCAGTCTCTCGCCACCTATACCTATATCCAGGATAAGATATACCAGGGTTATCTGGGTGCGTATTTAAAAGGATTGGCCAATCCAGACCTCAGATGGCAACAGAAAATGGACTATAACGTTGGCGTTGATTTCAGCATATGGAAGAAACTGACCGGACGTGTGGATTATTATCAGAGCATTACCCAAAATACCCTGTTGGATTTTACACTGCCTCCATCCACCGGATTTTCCAGTGTAAAGGAAAATCTGGGTAAAATCCGCAATACAGGCATTGAAGCGGTGCTGTCATATAATATCTATTCAGATCCTAAGAACAGATCTTATTTTTCCGTGACCGCATCAGCCATACACAACAAGAACATCATACTATCCATTTCCAATGCGCTGGATGCTTATAATCAGCAGCAGAACAAGATTTCAGAAGACCGGTTTAATAACACGACCGTTACTAAATATTATAATGGCGTATCCCTGGATGCCATCTGGGCTGTGAGATCACTGGGTATCGATCCTGCGAATGGTCAGGAGATATATTTGACTAAAAACGGTACCAAAACCTACACCTACTCTGCCAGCGATCAGGTGGTGGTGGGAGATAATATGCCGAAAGTATCCGGAACATTCGGATTGAACGGGGAATATCACGGATTTGGTGTGAACGCTTACTTCACCTTTTTATGCGGAGGTCAGCTGTACAACCAGACTTTAGTAGACCGCGTCGAAAATGCGGATATGAGTTATAATGTAGACAAACGCGTATTGAACAGCACCTGGCATCAGCCCGGCGATATAAAACCGTTTAAAGCACTGGGCTCCGTGGAAATTCAAAACCCGGATGGTACCTGGACGCGGAAGTTCATCCGCACCCAGCCCAGCGACCGGTTTGTAATGGACAGAAATGAGCTGTCACTGGCATCGCTGAGCTTCTCTTACGACTTCTACAGATGGGCCTTTCTGAAACAAATGGGTTTACAACGGTTACGTTGTGCATTTTATACCAACGATATTTTTACCATATCGTCTATTCCGGTTGAACGCGGAACAGATTATCCATTCTCCAGAAAGTTTTCTTTTTCAGTGTCGGGCACTTTTTAGTATCACCGATACTCTTTGTTTAAAGATGCTTGTATTGTATGAAGTCTAAACCAACTATCATGAAACGATTATTAGTTTTAACTATAGCTGTATTCAGCCTTTGTTCCTGTAAGAAATGGCTGTCAGTAACACCGAAGTCAGAAATATCTTCTACTGAACTGTTTAAATCAGAGCAGGGGTATAAGGATGCCCTGATTGGTGCTTATCTGCTGATGACTTCCACCAGCTCCTACGGTTTCGAGAGTACGGTAGGATTTGTAGATGTGCTGGCCCAGCAATACGCGATTCCCGGATCAACTCATCCATACTACTATGCCTCTTTGTATCAGTATGATCAGTTGTCAGTAATCACCCCCAAAGATAATATCTGGAACACCAACTATAATGCAATTGCCAATCTAAACAACATCATCAACACCATCGATGATAAGAAAAGCAGTATGAACCCTGCCAACTATGCTTTAATAAAAGGAGAAGCGATGGGGCTAAGGGCTTTCCTGCATTTCGATCTATACCGGCTTTATGGCTATGGCAACCTGGTGAACACCCCTGCCGGATTGAGTAATAAAACACTTCCTTATGTTAGCAGCTATTCCAAAAATATTACGCCGCCGGTTACCGGAAAAGCATTCCTGGATTCCGTTAAAAATGATCTCTCCCGTGCAGCAGATTTAATGGCGAAATATGATTCTATAAGTGTTGCGAGGAGTGCACAAAATGGTCTGGATATTCCGAATGCAGATCATTTCTATGATAACAGGAAAATGAGGTTCAATTATTTCGCGGTCAGAGCCACCCAGGCCAGGGTATACCTGTGGCTGGGCGAGTACGACAAAGCGATGGCGGCAGCTCAGGAAGTGATTACCAAAGCTCAGGGCAACCTCGTTACATTTAACGGCGGTACCATTAACGATCCCAATCCGGTAAATAAGGACTATACCTTTAGCACAGAACATATATTTTCACTGAACGTACAAAATATGTACGATTTCATAAAACCATATATCGACCAGTTTGCGGCTGATGGTTTAAATATAAATTACAGTCAACTGGCACATAGCGGAACAGTGGCCAATGACCTTTATGAGATCAATACCAAGCCTGGCATGTCTTTATCAGACTATCGCTACAAGGAACTGTATAAAAAAATATCTCCTACCAGTTATCTCCTGCTGAAGTTCACCTACGTGCTCAATTCATCGTTTAAAGACCGGATGCCCATTATTACCCTGCCGGAGATGTATTATATCATGGCGGAGTGTTATAATGAAACAAATGATCCGGTAACAGCGGTTACATATCTCAATACAGTAAGGACCAACAGAGGAATTTCCATTCTTTATAAACTTCCTGACACGCTTACCAAATCTGACGTGACGGCTGAAATTCAAAAGGAGTATAGAAAAGAATTTGTAAGCGAAGGACAGTTGTTCTATTTCTATAAACGACGGGGTAATATCAACATCCCCGGAACGGCCAAAGTGATGGATAATTCCATTTATATTTTACCGATACCTCAGCGCGAGCGGGATATGAGCAGTGGGCAATAATAGTTGGCTGATACCTTGTTTTATAATGATTAAAATGATTGTAATGAAAAGATTATTAATTGCACTCGTAGGTATTATGCTGATAACAGCCTGTAAAAAGGAGCAGATAAAATTATATCAGGATACGGACCCTTCACTGTATTTCACACTTAATACCTACTCCTATTCCTTTATGACCGACCTGGACTCTACGTCCAAGGTCATCTACCTGCCTGTTAAACTTTCCGGCGCCTTAAAAGACGCTGACAGATCCTTTAATGTGCAGGTGATAAATGATACCAATACCACTGCCAATAAAGACTGGTATGAACTAAAGACAGGGACACTGCCGAAGAACAGTGTTGACGGAACGATTCCTATAGTATTGAAGCGGAATGCCCTTATCGATACAACGATTATAAAACTGAAACTTTCGCTGACGCCATCTTCAGCGCTGGATACAATGCCCAGCGCTACTATACAGATTAGCTGGACAGGGAAAATCATTCAGCCGATCAACTGGAACTGGTTACGCTACTATTTTGGAACGCCTTTTTCCACGGCATGGTATAAGTTTATTATCAAGGCAACGGGGAAGTCTTCTTTTCCTTATTCACCTACATTAGCCAAAACAGATCCTGTGACCTGGTGGATGAGTACTGCTCAGATACAGGCCTATTCCTTACAGGTAAAAGAAGTACTCCAGGCATATAACGCGGCTCACCCGGACAGTCCGCTGACACACGACGATGGTTTGTATAAAGGGCAGTTAGTGTCGATGCCATAATTTCTAACTTCAAACTTATTACCGTGAAGAAACTAATATACTATATACTCCTATCTGTTGCAGCATTCGGGATATCCTGCGTAAAGGATAAATCTACTTTTGATACCAACAAAATCAACCCGATTGTAATAGATACCGCCGGAATGCTGGCACAATTGGTACAGTTTCAGTTTGACACCCTGCAGCTTATGCCCAGGGTAACCCAGTCAGGACTGGATTCCAGTCGCCTGAAATACAGTTGGACCATGAATGCCTATGGCGGATACGAAAGAGTGGTGGGAACAACCAGGCGACTGAATACTTCGATTATAGAAAAGCCCGATCCTATCCCTTACACGTTAATCCTGCGGGTGACAGACACCACTACTAATTTAAAAACAATTTTCACCTGGTCTGTTCAGGTTATTTCTCCTTTCGGGGAAGGCTTGATAGTGGCTGATACCAGAGATGGAGCTACTTCAGACGCAAGCCTTATTATGGCTTTCAATTTTACCTCCAGTTTGATAAAAGATAGCGGAACAACCAGAATTTTTCAGAACGCCTATAGCCGCGCCAACGGTAACCAGAAGATGAATGGTATCGTAAAACAGCTCAACTATATGCGTTATAACAGTACCAAGGATATCACTTTTTTAACCGACAATTCGTTTATCAGAATTAATCCCAACTCTTACCAGCTGTCAGGCAAGGACAATGACTTATTTGTACTGGCTCCCGGAATCATTAAACCAGATGAAATTCAATCGGCCATTACCATCAATCAGCACCAGTATCTTATCAATAACGGGAAGGCCTATGGTCGTTATGGAGAAAACAAACAATTTGGATACTCTTTTTTAGCACCGGATGCGTTGGGATATAGTTGTCAGAAAATTTGCGGGCTCCAGAATCCTGTATCTAGCCCAAAAACGGCGGGCATATTATATGATGAGAAAAACAACCGGTTTTTATTGTTGCCACGGATGGTATTAATGAGTAACCCGTTGATGAGTTTCAATCCAACTGATTTTTCAGATCCGGCACCGGCTTTCGATCCGAATAATATGGGCAATAAAACCTGTTTGCAAATGATGGAAGGATACGATCGAAGAATCATTTCTATTTTGAAAACAAGGGACCAGGACCAATATTTTGCCTATCAGATCAAATTGACAGAACCTCTTACCGGTAAAATGGGCATCATGGTCAATGATCTGAGTAATAACCCTGAAATAGCACAATCCAGATTTTATACCTGCTCCAATGCGGAACAGGTGTTGTTTTATGCGACAGACAATCATGTTTATGCTACTACCCTTGAATTGGGTAGCCCAAGCACCACCACTTTAAGATACACCACCACCAATGGTGAAAAAATCACCGGTATGAAAATGTATACGGGTGGTGGAAGTATGTATCTCCCCAACCCCAATGCGCCGGACGACTGGAGCCAGAGAATGTCATTTTCATCGGCCAACCGGTTGTTACTGCTCAGCACTTACAATGAAAGTACCCAGGAAGGTAAAATTATCACCATACCACTTGAAATACTGGGCATAGGCGGATTGGTCACCAACCCGGACTATATTAAAACCTATGGTGGATTTGGCCGGATAACAGCATTCAGTTTACAGGCTTTATAAATTTTAAAAACAAAGGAAAATGAAAGTAAATTTTTTTCTATTAGGAATGATGGTACCAGGTGTAATGTTTGCCCAGCAAGGGAAATTCACCGTGAATGGAAGCCTTAAAAAAGAAATAACGAAACCAGCAATGGCTTATCTGAATTATCGTACAGCTGATCAAACCATAACAGATTCCTGCATGATAGAACAAGGTAAATTTGTATTCAAAGGAAACATTGATGAACCAAAGCGGGCGACCCTTATTGTCAATTACCTGGGATCGGGCATGAAGGACAAAGGTGTACATCAAAGAGCAATTTACCTGGAACCAGGTAATATAAAAATCAACGGCAAGGATTCGTTACCTGATGCCGGTATAACGGGATCGGCCATTAACAAAGAGCAGGAGGAACTACTGGCGGCATTAAAATCTCCAGCCGATCAGATGAAGGCCTTTATGGCAGATTATTATGCACTGCCCAAAGACAAACAAAATGATTCTTCTGTGCGGGCCGTGTTGGATAAAAAGTATTATGCCATTAAAGAAGAGGAAAAAACAGCTTATTTAAATTTTATTAAAACGCATACCCAATCCGTTGCAGGACTTGATGCATTGAAAAAACTAGGTACCTCCATCGAGGATTATAAGGTTTTAACGCCTTTGTATGAATCATTCTCCAATAATGTAAAAAACAGTATGGCTGGAAAAGATTATGGAAAAGACCTGGCTATTATGAAAGCAACGGCTATTGGTGCATCCGCACATGAATTTACGCAAAATGATACAACGGGACAGCCTGTAGCACTGACCAGTTTCAGAGGTAAATATGTGCTGATTGATTTCTGGGCTTCCTGGTGCAGTCCTTGCCGTGCTGAGAATCCCAATGTGTTAGCGGCTTACTCAAAGTATCATGATAAGGGCTTCGAGGTTCTGGGCGTTTCCCTGGATGACGAAAAATCCCATACCAACTGGCTGAATGCCATCAAACACGACGGACTAACGTGGCAGCAGGTATCCGATCTGAAAGGCTGGAATAATGTAGTTGGCCGGATGTATGGTATCAGATATATACCTCAGAATTTTCTGGTAGACCCAAGTGGTAAAATAATCGCAAAAAACCTGAAAGGTAAAGACCTCGAGAAAAAACTGGCTGAGTTGTTTAAGTCTTAAACATCCCGGCGTAAACCCGCAAAGAGAGGGCGTCTCAGGATAAATACCTGAGACGCCCTTCTCTTTAAAAACGGTTCGTTACCTTATCTCCTCCCCTTTCCTCATCTTATCCAGTAGCCTCTGCTGGTATTCAATCTGGTATTTATTTTCCTTTTTATCTTCGATCCTGCTGATGGCTTCTTCCTGCAAACGGATGGCCTGAGCGGTATCTCCCAGCCGGTATAACAGGAACGCCTGTGTGCTGATAAATTCCGGTTCCGGTTTTTCTTTTACAGCATGTCCACTCCATTCCAGCGCTTGCCGTATCATTGCGGTGTCGCGGGTATTACGGCCCAGGCTGCGGGCGAAGCTGTTCAGCTCTGAGGCGTCTACCTGATGGGCATATTGTTTCATAAACGCCTGTACGCCCTGTTCAAAAAGATCATAGGATTTACTATGCTGATACCATTGCAACCTGAATTTTTCGGTGATCAATGTGGCCACTTCCGGGTATTTTTGCTGCAAACGGGTCTGAATAGCTTTAAAATCCGGTGTGGTGCTTTCGTTCAGGCCTGCGGCATAAATTTCTTCCCCCATAATAATCTGTTGCACTTTACTTTCTGCATAACGCGGGCTCATTACCTGATCAATCTTTGTTGCATTTTTCCGGAAGATAATAAAGCCCGTATCCTGGCTGCTATGGGTAAATTCATCCATAAACCGGATGACTTCCGGCGCAAAGAGGTCTGGTACCGTTTGCAGGTATTTGCACGAAAAGAAACGGGAGTATTGGCCATCATAATTTTTAGCGGCATCTGTGGCCAGTTTTTTCAGGGTGTCCGGATGATTAACCACGCTTTTAGCCATAGCGGCCATTCGGGTATAGTACTGCGTTTCGGGCTGCAATGCTTTGGCAGAAGCGGCTATAAAGCCGGCAGCACTGTCACTGCCTACTACCAGGTGCACCAGTTTACCTTCCGGAGAAAAATACAGGAACGTCGGATAGGCCATCACGTTATATTCCTTACCAATGGCTTCCGCATCCTTATACCAGCGTTTTACGGATTCCTCATCTTTGGCGGTCTTGTCCATCTGCACTTTTACGCTGATGAATTTATCATTAAGAAACGCTCCTACTTCTTCCTGCGGGAAAACATCGCGGCTCATCATTTTACAGGGGCCGCACCAGGTGGTATAACAGTCGGCAAAAATAAACTTGTTTTCCGCTTTGGCTTTGGCTTTTACCTGTTGCCAGCTGAGTGCATGTTCAAAATGTATTCCTTTGTCCTGGGCTGCGGCAGGCAAGCCTATCAGAAGGAGACTATAAAGGAATAATTTCCAGGGAGATGATTTTAGCGGTTTGTACATACGATCATTTTTAATGAGATAGTTGGCGGCGAACCCATAGCAGATGGTATCCGCCGCCTTTTTTTATTGGTTGGTCTACTTTCTTTCATTAGGCTCCAGTTCGGGATTGAGCTGCATCAGCTTGGGCGCGATCGGGAACACATAATGGTAGTCATTGGGTTTTATTAAAAACGTTTGTCCGTTATAGTTATGCGTGATTGTTTTAGCAAAACGAGGTTCTTTGTTGAGCCTTTTCAGGTCGAACAGGCGGAGCCCTCTAAAACACAGTTCCCGGCGCCTTTCCTCCAGCACCTGCAACAAAGCATCATCAGCAGTGGTAGCAGTGGCGGGCTGCCAGGCAGCGCGGGCAATACGCATTTTACGCAGCGTATTCAGGTCCTGCATAGCCCCAGCGGGATCATTCAGTCTGGCTTCACATTCTGCCCGCACCAGGTACATTTCCGGGACGGTAGGGCCTACAACACGGCTGTCGAAAGACAGGAACTCTCCGTAGTAGTACAGATACCCTTTGAAAGGATCGGTGGTGGAAGTGAACAATATTTTGTAACGCAGGTCCGTCAGCGAATCCTTAAAAGCTGTTTGCAGGTCTTTGCTCAGAGAAAACCAGCTATATGAATTAGATACTGTTTTCATCAGGATGGTTTCTGGATTGTTTCTGTTCTGCGGAAAAGTGTTACGCGGATCAGCAACAGCATTATTGTAATCGAACAGCTCTCCTTTTATGCCCAGCGCTTTCGATGCAGCGTTCAGGGCGTCCTGGAACCGGCCCATGATCAGGCAGGTACGGGCCAGCAAGGCATAGGCGGCGGCCTGCGTAGGCTCGTAGGCGCTGGTACTGGTAGTACCCAGCAACGAAGCAGCCTGATTGAGATCACCCAATAGCTGGTCATATACGGCTTTTACAGATGCCCTGTTCAGTTTGGCGTCCATGGTAGGCGCCAGCAATAAGGGCACTCCTTTGTCGGTTGCGGCTGTAGCTGCATCGTATTGTACAGCGTACAGGTTTACCAGCGACAGGTAGGCAAATGAACGGTGTACCAGTGCTTCGCCGATCAGCTGGTTACGGTCCTTTTCCGAGCCATCGGTGACCGCTTTCATGCCATCCAGCACAACATTAGACAGATACACCTGTTTGTACAGGTTGCTCCACTGAGCATCATTGTCTGTGCTCATAAATACATTGTCCTGCCAGGTATGTATCCGGTAGGAGCTGGTGCCCAGGTAGCCCAGTCCCTGCTGTTCATAGAATTCTACATTATCCGTGGCCAGTTCATCTGTACCGTAGGAGCCTGCGAGATCATTGGAATTATTGAGCAGCAAACGGTAATCCTTATACGTAGAAGGGATGACTTTGCCCTTGGGTTTTATGTCGAGGTAATCCCTGCTGCATCCTGCCAGGGTAATCAGTGCAACAAAATATATCAGATAAGTACGGACCATCATTCCACATTTAAAGATTAGAAAGTTGTTTTCAGGCCAATGGCAAAAGAACGAGCCGGTGGCAGTATCGAATAATAAGCGGCAGGCACGAAGTCAGGATCTATGCCGGCTTTGTTTTTAGTCCACAAGGCCAGGTTACGGCCATAGGCAATGAGCGACAGGCGCTGCATATGCAGGGGGCGCAACAAACGGGCCGACAGTTCATATGCCAGGGACACTTCCCGTAAGCGGATATGGTCGCCGCTTTCTATCAGTTTATCCGACTTAGGATACCAGGTGTTATCGTAGCTAATGGTATTGGAAGGTACTACCGGTACATTGGTATGAGCTTCATCACCGGGTTTGCGCCAGCGGTCTGCCACGTCACTGTGGATGGATTTCTGCGTGAAATAGCTGAAGTAATCAACAGTGGGGCGACGGAACACATATCCCAGTTTATACGTGATCATAAACGACAGTTCCAGCTGGCCATACCGCAGGATATTGGTCAGGCCGCCATAAAACCGGGGCACGGTGGTACCGCTATAGGTAAGGGTAGACAGGTCAGCGGAAATATCGGTGGCAGCCAGCTGCTGCTTGCCATCACCAGATAAAACAGTGGGCCTGCCAATACTATCGAGTCCACCATAGCGGTAACTGTAAATACCTTCTATAGGCCGGCCTTTGATGGGATTCGCACCGCTGCCACTGTTGATGTAGTAGCTCACGTTTTCCCGCTGCATATTGGAAGAAGCCACTTTGTTTTCATTATAGCCGAAGTTCAGCATCGTCTTCCAGGAGAAGATTTTTTGCTGAATGATTCCGGCAGATACGTTAAGGTCTATCCCATGATTATTCAACTGGGCAGTGTTTACCACCAGACTGGTAAAACCATAGGTCGCATTAAATTCAGCGGGTCCCAGGAGGTCGTAGCTGCGTTTACGGTATACGTCCAGTGTTACTTCGAGGCGGCTATCCCAGAAAGACAGGTCGGCCCCGATGTTGAAGGTTTTGGTCTTTTCCCAGCGTAGAAACGGATTGGCCGGATTGCTGATGTAAGCATAGTTCTGCCCGTTGTAGTAGCCAGGGTAAGAAGATACGGCAGCAATCAGGAAAGGACTCGTGGACTTGTCTACATTACCATTAACGCCATAGGTTACACGCAGATTGAGCCGGTTGAGGAATGGCAGCTGCATAAAAGACTCTTCTCCCAGTTTCCACATACCACCCAATGACCACAAGGGCGTTGCCCGGTATTCCTTACTGGCGCCAAACAGATTGGAATCGTCCAGCCTGGCGCTGCCGGAAAAAACATACCGGCTCCGGAAGGTATAGTTGGCATTACCATACCAGGACATAAAACGGTCCCTGGTATCTCCCAGGCTGTTCGGAATACCTGGCTTATTCTGATTACCGCTAACGGCGGTTTTAAAATAGGTATCGTAGTTTACCGGCATAGACGCCAGGGTCTGATCATCATATCCATATAAACGGCTGGAGGCGCTCGACATCCATACCTGCCGTATTTCACTGCCGGCTACGGCATCCACGCGATGCTGTTTTCCAAACTGCCGGTTCAGGTTGAGCTGTCCGCGTATATCATAATGTTCCATATCTGCATTGGACAGGTCCAGGATACCGCCCTGTGGCAGGCCATACACTAGTTTCACCGGGTTGCCGGCCACTGTGGACGTAGCATTGTTGATAGTATTCCTGCTCGTATAGGTGTTAGGGTTATAATAGTTGCGGTTACGCAGGAAAGTACGTTCATACAGGCCACTCAGGGAAGCAGTTAATCCGGGAATGATCCTGTAATTGAAGTCGCTGTTGATGCGGTACAGGTTCATACGGCTGGTATTATCTGCATTGGCCATTTCAGCGAGGTAGTCATATTTCCATGGAAGGTACCCCAGCCGTTGCAAGGAATCCAGTGCCCGGCTATTGAAAGCACGGGCATACTGTATGGGCTTGCCGTTATCATCCACAATACGATCGTACGGCAGCATGGTGCTGATACCGGGTTCCAGCGGACGAAGTCCCTGCCCGCTGTTTTTGACATTGTTGATGACAGCCATAATACCTACGTTGGCATTGAGTTGTTTACTCAGCTGGAAACTGTTGGTAGCGTTGAGTGTTACACGCTGATTACGGTTGCCTTTGGCCACAGGCTGTTCATCACTGAAAGAGCCGGAGATGAAATACCGTGCAAATTCGTTTCCACCACTGACAGACAGATTGTATTGCTGTATCTTTTGTTGCTGCAACAGGTATTGCTGATACTGTTTTTTATAGTCATAGCTGCTCAGTTGTGCTACCAGTGCATCTCTCTGGGCAGCAGTAATTTCCCCTTTTTTATAACGGAAAAAAATATCTGCACCGGCAGAAACGGCAGGCAGCGACCTGCCGCTGGGATCAGGGATCAGCTGTTTATCTACGGCTTCTTTTTCAAAGTCGAGATAGTCGGCAGCGCTGGCCACCGGCCTGTAACCCAGGTTGGGCCGGCCTCCCAGGGTGAAGTTGGTAGAGAAGCTGATCTGTTTGCGCTGTGGTTTTCCTTTCTGTGTTTCAATCACTACTACGCCATTGGCTGCACGAACACCCCAGATAGAAGCCGCAGCCGCATCCTTCAGAAAGGTGATGCGTGCAATGTCTTCAGGATTGATCATAGACAGGTCACCTTCATAGGGAAAACCATCTATCACGATGAGCGGATCTTGCTGGGCTTTGAACGTATTACGGCCACGGATGCTGAGCAGCGAGTTTTTGGTAGGTCTGCCGGATGCGTCCGGCAGGTTGCTGGTCAATAACAGTCCGCTCACCATACCTTCCATCTTGTCTACCACATTCATGGTGATCTTTCTTTCCATATCCTTTTCCTGGATCTGGGAAAAAGAACCGGTAGCTCTTTCTTTGGCAATAGTCTGATAACCGGTAGACACCTCCACTTGTTTGAGCTGGATGTTGTCTGTGCCCATCACTACGTCCAGATGCTGTTTCCCGGTAGTAGCCTGCTGTTGTGTTCTGAAGCCGATAAACGTAAATATGAGCAGCTCTCCCGGTTTTCCCAACCGGATGATGTAGTTGCCACTGGCATTTGTGAGCGTACCTGCTTTGGCAGAAGAAGATTTGACGGTAACACCGGGCAATGGGTTTCCGCTTTCATCCGTTACCTGGCCATGGACCAGCAGCAGATCTTCCTGTGCAATAAAACCACTGGCGCTGACGGTCACAGCGGCTTCTGCAACAGCTTCTTTTTTACGGCGCATATCTTTCACAATCGTGTAGGTGTTGTCATTCACATACAGGAAGAGATAACCACGCTGATAAAGCACTTCTTTCAATACGGCTTCTATCGCCCTACCCCGGAAGGTACCGGGATCAACGGTAGTGGTAACGTTGTCGAGCAGATGATTTTCGTAAACGAAACTGGTCCCGAATATCCGCATGACTTCTTTCAGAGCGGTCATGACCGGCATGGGTCTGACTTGTGCGTACGTGAGCTGCATACTGAACATCCATGCGCATGCGATGGCCGCAGCTTTGCCAAACTGTGCTCTCTTCATAATTGACTTTTGGTTGGTTGATAAAATAATTGTTCACTATCTGGCAGTGAAGAAAAGCGTATCCCGATTTTGTTTGATATCTATATCCAGTACTCTGGACAATACGAACAACAAGTCTCTATCCTGTTGCATAGGTATCCTTCCTTTAATTTCACGTTCAGCGATGGTGCTGTCTTCCAGCACTACTGTATAACCATAATTCTCTTCCAGTATTCTGATGATTTCTTTTACCCTGGTAGCATTCAGCAATAGCTCATGCCTGGTCCAGGCCATAGCGGCCGCCGTATCTGCAGTTCTTCTGATGCCGCTGTGGGAGCCGCTTTCAAAGGACCATTCCTCACCGGGTTGCAGATAGGTGCTCAGCCCCTGCCGGCCTCCCACGTCGATACGCACACGACCACGTTGCAGTACTACAGCTGTATGTTGGTGACGATGGCGGACATTAAATGCAGTACCCAATACGGTCACACTTACATCTGCTGCCCATACCCGGAAAGTATCCCCCAGATGTCTGACATCAAAGAAAGCTTCTCCTTCCACACATACCTCCCGCTTGCCCGTTAATGGCCAGCTGCGGGCATAGGACACAGAAGAGTGCGCATTGAGTATCAGTATAGAATGGTCCGGCAGCTCTATCCTGCGTATTTGTCCATATCCGGTACGCATCGTCACTGTAGAACTAAAGTACCACGTCGCTCCCAGTGACAGCAACAATAATATACTGGCCGCTGCCAACCAGAACCGGCGATAACGGGGCATCCGGCGTACAGGCATCTGTTCTATGCCGGTTAAGACTGACTGCCACACTTTTTCCTTACCCGGTTCATTATTATTGATGACCGGTAATGCCAACGCATATATTATTTCTCTTGCTTCCTGCATGAGTTGCGCCTTGGCCGGCATAGTAACCGCCAGTTGCCGCCAGAACTTATCTGTAGCGGCATCGGGGAATTTTACCCAGCGAATAAAATATTCATCCGCCAGAAAATCCTCCATGAGATAATCATTAAAATCTTTATTCATCACATCCATGAACCTTTTCCTTCAGCTATAACCATACAGACACAAATGGATATCCGGATTATCCCATTTTTCTGAAAAAAATGAAAAAAAATTTTTAACGGCGTTGCTGCAGCAGATATAGCAGAACGAGAAGGGAAAAATCGCCGAATTGTTCTCTCAGGCGCTCCAATGCGCGATATACAAGTTTGTAGGTGCCTCCTATGTTGATATGCATAATCTCCGCGATCTCTTCATACGACAGGTCTTCGTAATACTTCAGAAAGATGGCCTCCCGCTGCCTGTTGGTGAGGGTATCCAGCAGGGCATCTACCTTCCGTTTCAGATCCTGCGCACGCTCAGCTCTGATCAACGGGTGTTCATAAGACAGTTCCAGATTAAAAGGAATATGTTCCCCGGAAAACGCATCCTCCAGCCGGGAAGGGCTGTACTCCAGTTTACGCAGCAATATACGACGGAAAGAAAGCAGCAGGTACTGTTTTACCACCAGCGGGGTAACAATCGCATCCCTGTTCCTCCATAACTTGAGGAACAGATCCTGAATACTTTCTTCTATAAAGAATTTATCAGGGGTAAACTTAAATCCATAATTGGTCAGTGGCGAGTAATAGCTGTTATACAGCCCTTCCAGTCCACTGATTTCTCCGGATTTGTACCAGGACCATAATTCTTTGTCGTGCATGTTAAACTAGGAAAAACATGAAGCTGCAATATTACAGGAAAATTCCTTTCAAGACAATTCAGCGGGATAACCCTGCCAGGTGTTCACAGCGCAACAGTGCCCAGTCCAGATCATCTGTTGCACCATCTATAGCGGTCTGATACACCTGCTCCAGTCCGATACGCAGCTGGTAACAGGCCAGCCTGGCCTTGTCCAGCGGGAACGCTTCAAAATAGCGGGCCTGGTATTCCATACAATCTAACCAGGTACGCCAGAAAAAAATATTAGCCATATCATAAAGGCTGTCGCCTATCATGGCCTCCGACCAGTCTATTACACCCGTCACCAGATGTCCGTCTGTCAGCACATTATTGGAACCAAAATCACCATGCACCAGTTGTCGTATTTCAGGGCAGGCTGCAACTGACTGCAGCAGCTGTTCCTGTAATGGCAGGATCCGTTTCATCGGCACGCGCTTACCGGCTTCCTGCCAGTTGTACAACGGATCGTTGACAATACTTTCCAGATAAGCTTTCCAGCTGGTATAACGGCCATGGCCCTGCGCATTAAAAGGCCCGAAACCACTCATCCCATCCAACGGTGCTGCTGCTATGGCTTTCATCACCTCATCTACTGCTCCGGTGACTGACGGCAACGCCGCTACCGGCAAGTCCTGCAGGGTAACACCCGGTACCAGCACCGACAAACACCAGGCTACGCCGTTATCCAATACACCTATCGCTTCTATCTCCGGTATGGGTAATGCCGGACCAGCAAACCGACGGCACACAAAATCATCTTTCTCAAAACCATGAATATCGTGATTAGCCCTCAGCACATATTTTTTTCCGAAGATGATCACTCTGAATGCAAAGGACTCTTCCCCATCCTGTACTGGTTCAATATGGGTTATTTCCCCGCCCAGTGTAGCGATGGCCGTGATCATCTCCTGTATGTCAACAATTGGTTTTCTCATTTTGCTTCCGGATTATCATATAACGTAAAAACAAGCATCTGGTTCTCTCTTTTAAACATAAATACATTTTCGCATATAGAACATCCAGTGATGAGCGCCGGTAACCCGCTATTCACCGGCATACAACAACACATGCCACTGAAGACCAGCCACAGTCAACTATTTAAACCCGGAGTACAGCCACTTTATCCTGAACGAATTAAGTATTTTTTCACTGCGGTCATATTTCAGTACTGCAATATAACTTGCAGTCACGGGCTAGATAAGAAAATTCCATTTAAAACCAAAAAACCATACAGTGAACCAATAACACCTGGTAGCCATTTAAGTATCCACGTTAAACTTCCACTATCTCCCATTTTCCCGAGTAATCGATTTTAAAACCGTATCAAAAAAGAACCACCTTTTTGACCGAAACCCTCATTTCAAACCTTTCAATTTAAACCGTACTCCTATGGACCACGCGATCCGTATTGATGCCCACGGGCAGCAACATCCTATTGTTGCTACCGAAGGAGGTCATCATCTAGCCGAATTATTGAGACAAACATTATGGGAAGATTACAACTCCCGGGAAACACTGGTAACCCTGTTCCGGAAACAAGCCGGCCAAACACCACACCACACTGCCATTGCTTTTAAGGGCAAGACCCTTACCTACAGTGAACTGGATGAAAGAAGTAACCAGCTGGCCCACTATCTGCTGGCGCAAGGTGTAACAACAGGCAGTTATGTGCCCGTCTACCTGGAACGCTCGCTGGAATGGCCTATCGCGGTGCTGGGCATCCTGAAAACAGGTGCCGCCTACATCCCGGTAGATGCTATCTATCCTGGCAAGCGGGTAACGTTTATCCTGGAAGAAGTGGAAGCCAAAGTGATTATTACCGAGCTATCACTGGGCTCACGGCTCTTTCAGGTGCACAACACGGCCGTTGTTTACCTCGACAACCTGACCATTCTGCAGGACCAGCCCATGAGTGCACCAGCAGTACAGCCCGCGCCCACAGACCTGGCCTACATCATCTACACCTCCGGCTCCACGGGCCAGCCCAAAGGAGTGATGATCAACCACCTGTCTATCCAGCACCTGATCACCTGGCACAACCATCATTATGCCGTGAACAGCAACAGCCGCCTGTCGCTCGTTGCCGGCCTGGCATTCGACATCTCCGTATGGGAATGCTGGTCGGCCCTCCTGTCCGGAGCGACCCTGTTTATCGCCGACAATGAAGAGCGCACCAACGCCGCACTCCTGATGGAGTTTTACCATCGGAATCAGCTGACACACGCCTTCACCCCCACTGTACTAGTCCCGGAACTGGTAAGCCTTAGCCGCGAAACCACCAGCCTCGCGTTGCAATACCTTTTCTCCGGCGGTGAACAAATGAAGCCTGTATTAACCAACGGTCTGCCATACACGCTGATCGATTATTACGGTCCTACGGAATATACCGTTTATGCCACCCATCGCCCGGTGGTGGATGTAGACGGACAGTATGTTCCTAGCATTGGCCGGCCCATCGCCAACACCCAGGCCTTTATTCTCGACCGCGACCTGCAACTGCTCCCTGCCGGCGCAGTAGGCGAACTATGCATCAGCGGCATCGGCATCGCACAGGGATACTTTAAAAATCCGGCCCTGACAGACAGCAAATTCGTTACACATCCCTTCCAGCCCGGCCACAAACTTTACCGCACCGGCGACCTCGCACGCCGCATGCCAGATGGCAACATACAGTTCCTCGGCAGAATAGACAACCAGGTGAAGATAAGAGGCTTCCGCGTGGAACTCGGAGAGATAGAAGCAGCACTGCTGCAGGTTCCTCATGTTAAAAAAGCCGCGCTGATAGCCGTTGACAACAACCGTCAGCAAAAACAACTGGTAGCCTTTATCGTGCAGGACCATCCCAACGAACAACAAGGTATCGCCCTCGCCCGGCAACAGCTGAAACAGGAACTGCCGGGATATATGGTGCCCGCCCGTTTTATCTGTGTCAAAACATTACCGGTAAATGCGAACGGCAAAGTAGACAAAACCGCACTGGCAGCCCTCTTTGAGCAGATGGGCGCCGGTTATCAGGAATCTACCGAACCATTCACTGAAACAGAACAGATTGTTGCGGAAGTATGGTCCGATATCCTGGAACGGCCTTTTATTCAACATAACGACAACTTTTTTGATATCGGCGGCGACTCTCTCCTGGTAGCAACCGTGGCTACCAAATTGAGTGACCGGTTCAATATCAAAACATACCTGCGTGATCTTTATCAGTATCCCGTACTGAGAGAACTGGCCACGATGATTGATAACAGGGTTCGCACCGGCGAAACCGGTATTCCGGAAGAAGATATGGAACCCTATGTGGCCCTGCAGCAGGATGCCTACCTCCTGCCAGACGTCATGTACAATAATGCATTCGATAGCAGTGTGCTGCAAAATCAGTCTGCCGTGTTACTCACCGGCGCCACCGGTTTTGTAGGCATCCACCTGTTACAGGAATTGCTCGACAACACTCAGGCCGTTGTTTATTGTCTTACCAGGGCAAAAGATGAACATCATGCGCTGGATAAGATATACCAGGCATTTACCTCCTATCATATTCCGGTACAGGAAAACACCAGACACCGGATTATACCAGTGGTAGGCGATTTCAGCCAGCCTTTTCTGGGAATCTCAGCAGATCAGTATCAGGAACTGGCAAATAAGATAGAAGTGATCTATCACTCCGGCAGCTCCGTTAATTTCATTGAGCCCTATTCTTTTCAGAAAAAGCCCAATGTAGACGGCTTACGCGAGATCATACGCTTTGCCGCCACCGGCAAAACCAAATGCCTGTCGCTGCTCTCCACCATTTCGGTGTACAGCTGGGGTCATGTCTTCACGCATAAAACCATTATGAAGGAAACAGACGACATCGCCCAGAACCTGCTGTCTGTAAGTAAAGACATTGGTTATGTCAGAAGCAAATGGGTAATGGAAGCGGTGGCCGACCTGGCCGCAGCACAAGGTGTGCCTGTCATCACCTTCCGCCTCGGCTATGCTATGTGCCACAGCCAGTCAGGCGCCAGCGCCCCTTACCAGTGGTGGGCCAGCCTGGTTAAAAACTGTGTGCAGTATGCTTCTTACCCTGCCCTGCGGGAACTGCGGGAAGGACTCATCACCGTGGACTATATGGTGAAAGCACTGGTGCATATCACTAAAAACAAAGCAGCCATCGGCAAAAAATTCAACCTGATCGCTTCTCCGGAAAAAAATCTTACCCTGGAGCAGTTCTTCGAAAGGCTGAAACAATTCTATGGCTTCAATCTGCAACCGCTGCCCTACAAAGAATGGCGCAAACAGTGGGAAGATGACAGCACCAACCGGCTCTACCCACTCACCAGTCTTTTCAGGGACAACATGCACGAAGGCCTCTCTACTGTAGAGCTTTATCAGGACACTTACGTGTGGCACCGCGATCATGTAGACCAATTCCTGCAAGGCTCCGGCATTGAGGAACCTACATTCGACAAACCCATGCTGGACAACTATCTCCGGTACCTGGGCATACCCACGGCGTAAGCCACTCAAATCAAAGCCGCATGGGTAATTGTTCCCATGCGGCTTCCCTTCTGCGTTTTCACCGTTTTCTCATTTTGACAGGGTTTTATCATTTTGACATGGTAGCACTATTCTTTTTCTGTCATCTCCCGCAAAACAATATCTCTCCAAAGCATTTACCATCAAGGATTTCACGCGCCTCACCCAAAAATTTTCTATCCGGGGCACATCTTTGGATATCCAGGGACTGTTCAATTCACCAATTTCTATTTCAAGATGAAAAATGTTATTTCCTGGTTTGTTCTGACGTTGATGTTATCAAAAGGATTTGCCCAACAAGACACCATTCGTAAAACGCCTGCTTTAACTGTAGACAGTTCCAACGGAAGAAGTTTACCCTCTCCGCTTTCAGCCCCTCCCTTTCCCAGCGGGGAATGGGTAGGTGGCCCTTTGATAGGCATTCCGGCGGACGCACCGGATTATCCGCTGACCCGTGCGCTGGGATTGTCCGGCAGCAAAAGCCGTATTAAAATTTACGGTTGGGTAGATGTAGGCGGCAACTTCAGCACCAGCCGCAGTTCCAATGCACCCACCTCCTATAACCTGGTACCCAACAACGTAGTGCTGGACCAGCTGATTCTCCGGGTAGAACGGCAGCCCAATACCGTACAGCGTGAACATGCCGACTGGGGCTTTGTGGTAGACAATATTTACGGAACAGATTACCGGTATACCCTGGCAAAAGGTATTTTCAGCGATCAGCTGCTGCAAAAAAACAACCTGTATGGTTATGATCCCACCCAGGTGTATGCCATGCTTTATCTGCCCCGCATAGCAGAAGGGCTCCTGATCAAGGTAGGCCGGTTTATCTCACCCGCTGATATTGAAGCACAGTGGGCACCGGACAACTATCTGTATTCCCATTCCCTGATGTTTACCGTAGACCCCTATACGTTTACCGGTGTACATGCCGCCCTGCGACTCAATGCGCACTGGCAGCTCTTTGCGGGCGTACATGCCGGCAACGATATGGCACCCTGGAGCAATTCTGCCAGCCCTAACGGACTACTGATGGCCAGATGGGTTTCCAGTGATAACAACAATGCACTTTATGGCGGTATCAATTCCATGGGAAAAGGTTACTACAAAAATGCGCATGACAACCTGCAGATGGTGGTAGCTACCTGGGGACACCGCTTCAGCAGCAGGGTGCATATGCATACAGAAGCCTATTATATCTGGCAACACGAGGCTGCCGTAGGAGGCACTGCGATAGAAGGGCCCGGAGAAAAATGGTACATGGGCACCGGACTCGGCGCCACTATCCCAGGCATCGCTTCAGCAGTAGGGCTGGTCAACTATTTCCAGATACAGCTGTCTCACAAAAGGGATTACCTCTCCATCCGCAATGATATGCTGAACGACCCGCAGGGTAACCGTACCGGCTATACGACGACATATACCAGCCATACCATCGGATGGGTACATCATTTCAATGACCTGGTGAGGATACGGCCGGAAGTCCGTTACGAACGTGCCTGGAACAACGATGCCACCCCGTATGACAACGGGCTGCGCAGAGATCAGTTTACAACGGCCATGGATCTGATTGTACGGTTCTGATAAAGTGTAAGGAGGGCGGTCTCTCACAGCTAACAATAGAGGCTGCCCTTTTTATGAGCAACCCCTGGTTTTAAAAAGACAGGCTATATTCTTCCATTTTCCGGTAGAGGGTAGACAAGCCAATATTCAACAGCCTGGCTGCTTTGGACTTGTTGCCCGCCGCATACCGGACCACCCACTGGATATGTTGTTTTTCTATAGTAGCAAGATCAAAAGCGCCGGGTTGATGTACCGGGCTTCTATGCAGCCGGATGTCAAGCGGCAGCGTGTCCGGCGTCAGTTCTGTGCCGGGAGCCACAATCACTGCGCGTTCTATCACGTTCTTCAACTCACGGATATTGCCGCGCCAGTCGTGCATAGTTAGCTGGGTAATAAATTCGCTGCTCATACTGTTCACCTGTCTTCCGCTTTTTCCGGCAAACAAATGCATAAAATAAGCAGCAAACAGGGGTATGTCTTCTTTCCGCTCCCGTAAGGCCGGCAGGGTAATGGCAAATACATTCAGCCGGTAATAAAGATCTTCCCGGAAACGGCCGGCTGCTATTTCCTTTACCAGGTCCCTGTTAGTGGCTGCTATAATACGGATATCCACTTTTGTTTCACGGGTATCTCCTACTTTGATAAACGAAGATGTTTCCAACACCCGCAGCAGCTTAGCCTGCAGGTCCAGCGGCATCTCCCCTATCTCGTCGAGGAACAGCGTGCCCTGATGGGCTTCTTCCATCAGACCTTTTTTATTTTTGGAAGCGCCGGTAAAAGCGCCTGCCTTATAACCAAACAATTCACTTTCCAGGATATCCTTCCCGATGGCGCTGCAGTTGATGGCAATAAATTCTTTTTCCGACCGGGTGCTGGCATGATGGATGGCCTGTGCAAACATTTCCTTTCCGGTGCCCGTTTCACCGAGTAACAACACCGGAACCTCATTGGGGGCAGCCTGCGCGGCCAGTTGTTTGGCCTCGCGGATACCGGCAGCAGTACCCAGGATATCATTAAAAGCAGCATAACGGTTGCCCACACGGGCTTCCAGCTGCAGCACCCTTCGCTGCAATGCTACCCTTTCCAGAGCACGGTACAGCAGGGGAATAATCCTCGCATTGTCGTTGCCTTTGGTGATATAATCAAAAGCTCCCTGTTTGATGGCCCGCACACTATCCGGAATATTACCATAGGCTGTCAGCAGAATGGTAGCGGCCAGCAGGCCCCGTTCCTGTACATGGGATACCAGGTCTATACCGTTGCCATCCGGCAGCATTACATCGCTGAGGATAACATCCACCGGCGTTGTTTCGAGGATACGCCGGGCCATTTTCATACTGCTGCATTCGTGTACGACAAAGCCTTCCAGTACGATAATACGTTTTAACAGATGACGAAGTTTCTCTTCATCTTCCACCAGTAAGATTGTTCCCGTTGTCATGTTTTGGGTGATTTGACAATGCGTCAGATAGCTTGTAAATGTTCATCTGTAATGTCCAATATGCTTGTGCTGATCTTCAGTATCCTTTCCACGTCTTCACTGATGCTGTTCACCAGTTCCTGCTGTGCCGGCAGCAATGGGCCTGTCCGGCTGTCAGCCAGCAGATTCAGACTCATCTGCATGGAAGCGATGGGTGTTTTCAGCTCATGTGAAGCCGTTGCTATAAATTTTGTTTTGGCTGCAGCCAGTTCCTGTATGGCACTCATATCGCGCAGCACAATCACTTCACCGATCACATCACTATTATTGCCTACACTGATCACCTCCTTGATGAAGGTCGCCGTTTGTCCGCCACTGCTGATTTTCAGCTCCTGATTGGCAGGATGTCTGATAATCATATCCAGCACCGGATGATCCGATGTTTTAACGGGGCCGCATATACGTTTGGCCACGGTGTTCATAAACAGGACGTTTTTTTTGTCATCGAATACGATGATCGCATCTTTCATCAGGTTGATGATTGCTTCTATCCTTGTTTTTTCGGAACGGATCTTTTCCAGGTTGCTGGTTTCATAGGTGCGCAGTTTCTCTGCCATGGTATTGATACCCGCTGCCAGTTCCCCAAATTCATCTCCCGGCTGCAGATCTATGCGGGCATTGTAATTTCTGGCTGTGATCTCCCCGATACCGGCTTCCAGCAGATTAATGGGACGGGTGATGATCTGCGGAAAGCTAAAAATAAAGATGAGAAAAAGGCTGAGCAGAATGAGGGTAATGACAGATAAAGTCAGAATCGTTCTGGAAGCCGCAGCGGAGGCGGCACTGTTCTTATGTACAATGGCTTCCTGGTTGATCACCGCTATCTGCAAGACCGTTTGCCGTACTGCTTTGATCAGGGCTTCATTCCGGGGATCTGCCTGCAGCTGTTTCATCTGTGCCGTCACCTTAGCGGTGAGTGCTTCTTCCCCGTGTTCCGTAACGTTGTGCTGTTGCAGGTCCAGGTTCTGCTGCAACAGGTCAAACTGTACGGGCTCTTTTTCAAGTGCCTGCAGCATATTGTTACAATAAACGATGGAATGCAGATTCTGTTGCAGAATCAACCGGGCATCACGGTCCAGCTGGTATATCCGATAGATACCCTGCATACTGATCGCCAGCGTCACGGCAAACAGGAATATGAGACCCAGGGTCAGCTTTGTTCTTAACCGTAGCATGATAGTAAAAGTTATAAGTTTTCAACCAACATGCCACCAAACAGATGCCATTCATCATAAATAGCAACCTCCGGAAACAAAAAAACTGATTTACAGCACATTAAAGACAAGCACCTCCGCTCTTCCCATTTGCCGGGTATACCAAAATGGTAGGGTTTTTATCAAAATGGTAAGGTATTTACCCGTTTTAATTAACGGTTGCAACCGCTGAAAATACTTATATTTACCCCATCCGGAAAACAACATCAAAAAATGTTAACCATATGTCCAATTTGAATGTATTCATTGTCATGCTCGAGAGTAGCAAAACAGAGCAGTTGCCCGTTCATATCTTCCTGACCCATCACACACTCAGCGGTATTGTAACCCATATTGATGCTGATTATGTAGAGATCAGGACCGAAGAAGGTAAACGCGGACTGATATCCCTGGAAAAAATTGAAGCCATCACCGGCCATTGATTCATAGAAAAAACGATAGCATGGACCAGAACTCCCAACGCCCTGAGCAGGCTTTGCCCGGGCTTATCCGTAAAGTATTGGGCAGCCCGCATTCCGAACAGGTTATTAAAGCACAGATCATCCAGATGGCTTCCCGCAACCTGCATGTGCCCGAAGTGACCACCGCCCTGCTGGAAGTATTGCCCCTTACCAAAGACAAGGAAACCAGAACACAGCTGCTGCAGTTTCTCGCCGCTTTGAACACCTCGCGTTTTACCGATACCGGCGCTCTTTTTCAGGCGTTGCTCGATGTATACCGCCAGGAGAAAGACCGCGATACCCGCACAGCCCTGTTATACCGCCTTCAGGAAAGCATCCACCAGGACCCGCGCCTGGCAGCCTTCTTTGTGGCGTTATCCGGACAGGACTCCCTGAGTGAAGCAGAACGTATAGCCGTTCAGGATACCCTGTCTTCTCTACCCTCCATCTCAGAAGATACAGCCCTTGCCGCCCTGCAGCAAAACGTGAACGCCCCTACGGTGATGCAGCTGCAGGCCCTCGATATAGCAGAAAAATGCCCCTCCTGGAGTCAGCTGCTGGTGGCCGGTTTGCAGCCTTACCTCGATGTAAAAAATGACCGCGAAGTACGCTTCCGCATCCTGCGCAGGCTGGCAGGAGCCCGCCTCCTGGAACCGGCATATGCAGACGTCATCATACCCGTGCTGCGCACCGATCCGGAAACATATGCCCGGGAAGAAGCCCTCAACGCCCTCTCCCGGATAAAACCCTGGAAGGAGGAAGTCATCCTGCAGCTCTTCTGGTCGGCGACAAATGACAGCGATGAAAGTATCCGCAGCCAGGCGCTGCGTATGCAATCCGAACTACCCGAACGCACCAACGAACAACTGATCGCTATGGCCGCCCTGCTGGCCTCCGACCGTTCGGAAGGCGTACGCACCACCTTATTGCAACAGCTCAAACCGGTGATGCGCATCCCGGAAATCAGGACACGGGTAGCAACAGCCTTCTCCGGCCATCCCGGTGTATTTGCCAGCCACGAATTTGATCTGCTCACAGATATGCTGGCTCCCTATGCCGGCCGCGATGAACAGATCAGTCAGTTGCTCCTTCAGAGTATACAGGGACTTCCCAACACCAGCCAGCGCCAGAGAGTATTACAGCTGCTGATCGGTAAGATCAGCATGGAAAAAGTACTGGAGCCGGTTATACAGCTGTTCCGCCAGGAACACAACGAAACACTGCGGGAAGTGCTGTTCAATCAGATCAAAGCCTTGTCTGTGGCCCGTCATCCGCAGTTGGTGGATGTTTTCTGTGCCGAGCTGACAGAACCCGGTTCTCCTTTCCGCATCACCTGCGCCGGCATTCTGGCCAATGCTGCGGAGATATATACCCAGATACCACCTGCACTGGAAGATGTACTGCTGTACGACAACGACCGCGAACTGGTACGCCTCTGCCTCGACG
The DNA here is from genome assembly GCF_018255755.1 of Chitinophaga sp. HK235. Classification (NCBI taxonomy): domain Bacteria; kingdom Pseudomonadati; phylum Bacteroidota; class Chitinophagia; order Chitinophagales; family Chitinophagaceae; genus Chitinophaga; species Chitinophaga sp. HK235. The sequence goes on from NZ_CP073766.1 coordinate 2,054,096, forward strand.
GCTATCTGCGCCCGGGTGTAGACAAAAAGTTTGATATCCTGATCAACGTTGTCAAAAATGAACTGGCAGATACCCTCTCCAGACAGAAAGCACTGGACGCTACAATGAAACTTCCTTTAGACGAATCACAACAGGATATGCTGGCAGACGCCCTCTCGGGCCTGAAACCAGGTACATTAAAAACCTCCTGATAAACTACTGAAAACATGGACCTCAGTAATACGATTACAGCCATCAGGGCCAGGAGAAACGCCGGCAGCGAACAGGCGCTCCTGATGCTCGATATGGTGCCACTCTCCGATACAGACAATAAATATTCTCTGCTATCATCGGCAGCCCATTATCTCAATGATCCGGCCATCATCTCCCGCTGGATCAGCCTTATCGCTGATGAAACAGATACACAGCTGAAAGCTGATATGCTGCAGCGCCTTGCTGCCAACGGATTACAGCAGATACCCGACAAAGATGGCTTCATCGCCCTCCTGTCGGCATCCCTTCAGCAGGATGAATCCCGCGATATCATCCTGCCTTTGCTGGGCAGGCTTTCACTGGCCCATCCTGCTGCACGCCGCCGGCTGATAGACTTTTACCGGCAACAGGATAATGCAGACGTACAGCGCCAGATACTTTCCTGGCTGCTCATACCGGCCCATACCAGTGATGAAGATCTGGCCTTCTATCTCGGGATCCTGCATACAATAGATACCGCCGATAAACTGGTACTACTCAACCGCCTCCTACTGCGTGACAAGCTGGAAACCCCGGTACTGGCGCAACAGCTGCAACCGGCTACGCCCGACGTGATCAAGGAAATGGTGCTGCGTTATTGTGTAGACCGCTCCATCGTTCCTGAAAGCGCCCTGTGTACACTTATCCAATCCGATAAAAACGCATTGCTCCGCAAATGGAGCATACAGCTGCTGGCGGTACACGGTATCGGCCATACGCAGGTGACTGCCATCCTGTTGCAGGCCCTCCGGGAAGATCCCGATCCTGCCGTAAGACAGGCTGCCATGCAGGTGTTTACGTATAGCCTCACCCTCACTCCTGACAATATCGCCTACCTGAGCAACTGCCTGCTCACGGAAAAAAATATACAGGTAGCGCAGCAACTACTCTACCTGCTGGCCCCCTACACTACCCGCAACGAAGCATTGTCTGATACACTCTGGCAACTGCTGGACCAGGATATTCAGACAGCAGTCGCCATAGGCATCTATGACATACTCGGCAAACAGGTCGCTGAAAAAATTTCCATGCTCGACAAATTCATGGCCGCCTATGAAAAAGAACAGCATGACGACTGCAAAGCCGTGATCCTGAAAGCCATTACCAACGCCATGAACACCGGCGAAGCATGGAACCGTTTTTATCTCCGTGCCCTGGAAGCTCCTTCCACCGCCATCCGGTCCTGGGCAGTACAAGGTTTGTTGCTGGTACCACTGACGCCAGACAATACCACAGCTATCGCTGCAGCTGCTCCTGCGCTGCTGCAACAGGATATTCCCTATCAGCAACGCCTGCTGCTAGCACGGAAAATCAGCTGTATCCCGCAACTGCCACAGGCAACAGTGGAGGTATTCAGCCGGCTCGCCGATCATGAAACCGCCCAGGACCTGCTGCACATCTGCACCCTGGTACAGGAGAAGGCTATTGCCCACAACGGCGCAACACAGATCAACTGGGAACAATGGCTGCATAAGGCCGATGTAACCCATGATCTGAGTGGTATCTTCCCGCATATTTGGCTTTTCTATAATGATAATCCTGAAATGGCCGGCAAAGTACTGGTGGCAGCCCTCCATCCTGCCAACAGCAATGCACTGTATCAGGATGGTGTTTCCGATGTGGAGATACTTCGTTTCCTCTCTGTGAAAGCAGGCATCAGCGAGCATCTGAGCCGCTATGCCATGAATCAGCTCCTGCATACAGACCTGGGCAATGAATCCAAATTCAAATGGTATCTGCTGATTCTGAAAAGCAACCCTTCCGCTGAAATTCTCCGGGAAGGGCTATGGCAGCTGCTGGAAAAGAGAGGTCGTTATATCAATATGATACAGCTGGATGAACTGTTGCGCATGGTATGGCATGACCAGCTGGAAGCGGTGTTCACACAACGGATGCTGCAGCAAACCACCGCCGAGGGTATACTTCCCTTCCTTCAATATCTCTCTGCCAACAATACCTGGGAACCAGTGCCAAAGCTGTTGACAGCCGCAGCTAAATTGCCGGGCATGTTAGCAGATAACACTTTCAAAGACCAGCTCCGTACGGTCTGCCGTAACTGCGGCATAGACATGGAAGCGCTGCAACGCAGCGTAGCCCCGGCCCCTGACCCGGCAGCTGAAGGTCCCGGTTTTGCCGATTAACACCGGCAGGTACATTATTCATCATCTCCATTGAAAAGGAATATGGCGGAAGAAATTCTTTTATTCGATATACTATTATCTGCAGAACGCAGCACGGAAGAGCGTCTGGCCGCACTGAGCGACCTTCGCCCCTTCCTCGAAACAGCAGAAGGCATCACCCGCTTATGCGATGCCCTGCAAAAAGAAGAAACCATTTCAGTCAAAACAGCCATACTTGCGCTGCTTTGTGACATAGACCCTGCACGTGTGCAGGAGCATCAACATTACATCCATACCCTGTCGCTTATCGCCTGTCTCGATCCGGAACGCCCGCTGCGCTATATGGCCGTCAGCAGGCTGGCAACACTGGCATCACATATCAGCGGGATACAGGAGATACTGGCAGAAACCATGGTCAATGATCTGGATACCGACATACAACTGGCCAGTATCAAAGGATTACAACACAGTGTCAACAAAACCGAAGATACCATCGCTAAAATCAACGATTATCTTCCACTGGCACCGGAAGGCTGTCGTGGCCCGTTGCTGACGCTGGTAGAACAATTACCTCAGCCCCATGCTGCGCGGATGACCGTGCACTTCCTCGACCCGCTGGAACCCACTGCACTCCGGCATACCGCACTACAGCAGCTTGCGGCAATGCCCGTATTGCCTTCCGATGTTTTATCACAGCTCACCAGGATGATACCGGTAGAAACTGTTCTATCGGTAAGAACAACGATCATCGGGTTACTGTCGGCTATGCGACAGGTAGATGAAAGTCTTTTCCGGGACCTGTTTACCGCACTGCAACAAATGCCTGACCAGCCGGAACTGCTGGCATTGATCAGTGGCAGGCTGGTAGCGCATCCGGAGCTGCAGCCGCTGTTTGTTGACTTGTTTACACAAACCACCTCCGCCGGCCTCAAAATCCGCCTGCTGCAATTATTACAACAAGCCGATCTGCCTCAGCTGATCATCGGCGGACTCCAGGATGCCAGCCCCTACGTACGGGAAGCCACCCTACCATTACTCACCGCTAAGTTTGCTCAGTGGCAGGAGCAGCTGGAACCCGCACTGGCTAAAGCTATCCGCGAAGAGCCACTGGTAGCCCTCCGCAGCGCCCTCGTACAGGTTTTTCTGCACACCGGTCGCAAATCCGTACAAACAGAAGCCCTGTTGGTTACATTAGCCAACGAGGAAACCGATCATCACCTGAAATCACTGCTGGCTACTGCGGCCTGCGAAGTGGCTGTCAATGAACAAAACAGACAGCCCCTGCTGCAACTGTTCTGCGATGTGCTCGAAGGACACTGGTATCCTCCTGCACTCAAACAACAAGTCATCACAAGGCTTCAGACATTTTCCTACAGCGATGATCCCGCTCTCAAAAGAAGTCTGGGGCTGCTGCTGGACCAGGCAAAAGATATTCAGGAACTGGACCGCGTATACCGCGTACTCAAAACACTGGAAGCGGATTTCAGTCAACTGGCACCTTCCCTGTTGCAGGCCCTCTACCGGCATATTGCCTGGTATCCGCAACAGCCCCTGCATGAATGGGTGCAACTGATCGGACAACTGGCCGAACAACATCCGGCATTAAGAGCTGAACTGCCTTACCTGGTAGCCGTCACTGGCGCCACCTGGCTGCTCAAAGGTGCTGATAAAGCCGAACAAACAGGTGCTTTCCTCTCCACACTCAAAGATGCCATGCTGAAAAAGAATGGCATGCAGAGTTTTATGGAAGCCCAACGTTTGGTGAATGATGCCTGGAACAACCGGACCATCAAAAAAAGTGAGATCATCGAATTATACCGCCTGCTGTTACAACTGCCTCCATCCAGCGGTCTGCTGCAACAAGTGGTCACCATCCTGCAGCAGGGCAAACTCGTCACTCCCGAACTGGTAAGCCTCAGCCTCGACTACATCCTGGTTTCACAAGACAAGGATGGTGTATATATCGTTCGCAAATATCTCGAGCAAGCGGGCTTCATCGACCTGGAATACCGGGAAAGACTGCTCCGCCTCTTTAATCAGGAAAATTACCGGCAATACATGCAGTACAACATGCCGGAGATCCATTCCAAAAGAAGTATCCATACATTCAACGACTGGGAATTCAGTGGCTGGACCTGTCCGTATACACAGTGGCCGGTAGCCGCGCTTGTATTTGCTATCGAACCCACCGACCTGATTGATCGTATATTCAGCGAACTGCCCTCCGGCAACGACACTAACGCCACCCTGCCCTACCTGGTACTCGAACACCTGTTCAGAAACAGTAACAGCGTATGGGGCAAATACCTCCATCAGGATGCTGATAAGCTGGAACAGTTTCTTACCCTGCTTTTCAAAGGGTATCAGCAGCTCACCGCCAGCAACCCGCTGGGCGACCGCATGCTGTATACCTTCTGGAAAAAATGGAACGACTACGTAACAAAACTGAATGGCAAACCCATTCCCGGCGCATTAGCGGATGCAGCTGCTATCGTATATGGTGGTATTTGTAAAGTAGTACACCAGCTGGAACCCGGCTTCAACGGCAAGCAGTTTCCACAGGTGCTCAAAGGCATGAATAAAGATGTACTGCAACAACACTGGCCCTGGGATGCAACGTTATGGGAAACATTTACCTATAAATACTTCCCGGTGTATGATCCCGACCAGGAATCAGCAGTACAGTTATTTCAGCATGCTGCCAAAACCCTGCAGTCGGGCAACCTGGCCGAAGGACATCAGCTGCTGAAAGAACTGCTGGCACAATACCCGCATACCCGGCAGGTTAAAGAACAACTGACAGTGATCAACAGTGCCATACAACAACTGGAAGAGAAACTGGGGTAATATCTTCAACCCACGGGGTGGTTATTGTTGACCATCCCGTGGGTTAATCAGCAGGTATTATGGAAATCATCCTTGTCTGCATCTCTCAAAGAGACAACGGTGAAGCCCATGAGAAAAAAAGACCCGTCAACAAGAGAAATTATACCGCTCAAACACTATCAGCTATACAGGACTGATTTCATGATTCAGTCTATGATGTTATGCATGACAACGCACCAGGATTGGCTGTACAATGCCCTGCGCCCGGATGCCTACCTGATCCTGTGGTTCAACAACGAATCCAGCAGGATCATGGTAGATTTTGAGGAAGTATCCATTACACGGGACACGATATTGTTTATCAGAAAAGACAGGGTACATATACTGATGGATGAGCACTATGAAGGCATCACCATCAGCTTCACCGAAAACTTCTTCTGCAAATCAGCAGAAGATGCTGTTTTTCTCAATAATCACATTCTGTTCAGAGACAGTCAGCAGCCACGCTATATAAAGGTAGAGGAAGAAGACCGGGTACTCCGGTTACTGGCAACATTGCTGATGGAAGAAAATGCCACCACTGCTCCTTCCGAAACAGTGAACAGAAACCTTATTCAGCACTTCATGATTGCAGCAGCGCGTAAACTGGAACCTGCTGAAATACCATTGAACGCAGATAGAGACCGCAGTTATGTGACCGCCTTTCAGCAGTTGCTGGCCCGTGATTTCCGATCTGTGAAAATGGTACACACCTATGCCACAGCCCTGCACATTACAGAAAAGCGGTTAAATGCAGCCACCGCGCATATTACAGGCAAATCACCCAAACAGCTCATTGATGAAAAAATAATGCTGGAAGCCAGAAGAATGCTGACACATACCAGCCAGACCACCAGTGAAATCTCATTTGAACTGGGGTTCTTCGAGGTGTCCAACTTCATCAAGTATTTCCGCAAACATGGAGGGATCACCCCTGCAGCCTATAGGCGGCAAGGCGTAAAAGTATCATAAAATGGAGCAAACACACCTTTCTCCCCTGCGTTATTTGAGAGATTTTTGACAGGAAGATTTTTCTTAAACCTAAATGATAACTTATGCCCAGGTCGAAAGTTACCCGTAAAAGCACCCTCGTTGATATGACCGCCATGACCGATATGGTATTCCTGCTGCTTACGTTTTTTATGCTGGCTACCCGGTTCAAGCCGGCCGAACCCGTTGCCGTAATAACACCCTCTTCCATCAATACACAGATACTTCCCGATTCCGATGTGATCCTGTTTACCATGGATAAAAAAGGAAGGATATTTTTTGATATGGATGGACAACCCAAAAGAAAACAACTCATCGAGGACCTTGACAAACAGTTTCAGCTGGGCCTCACAGAAGCGGAAAAAAATAAATTCATTGTCGGCACCAGTATCGGTACAGAATTAAAACACCTGAAAGCATACCTGGCCATGCGTCCGGAACAACGGAAAGAGCATCCGATAGAATCCGGTATTCCAACCGATTCTGCGTCCAATGAGGTGAAGATATGGCTACAATATGCCACCACAGCCCAGCATAAAAGTGTCCGTACACTGAAATACTGTGTTAGGGCCGATAATGATGCGCCTTATGTTCAGGTAAAAAAGCTGCTGGCTTCCTTTAAGGAAAAAGGCATCCAGCATATCAATCTGGTCACCAATCTCAAAGCCAACCCGCTTACGAAGTCATAACATTTACCGCCTGCTCTTTTTTATTCAGCAGGAGCACCCGGTACATCACCAGGGCACTGGCCAGGATCAGGACGATGTAACTGAAAGACAGGTTCCGTCCGTCCTGTACCGGCAACACATATATGATACCTGCACTGAGCATGGAAACGATCACATAACAAAGGCCACCCGTAAGTCCTCCGGCGATGCCCGCATTTTTGGGGAATTTCTGCAGACAGAAGGTAAAGTAGTTGTTATAGGTAAAACCAGCTCCTACATGCACCAGGAAAGCAAAAGCCAGGATGGTCCACAGCTGGTTAAAGAGGCTAAAGGTTAGTAACAGCGCGCAGGCAGCAACGAGCTGTAACAACACGTTGATATTCATCTTCCGGACAAAGGGTTTATTGATCAGCCCCTTGCCCAGGAAACCACCCGCCATCCAGGCAAACCCCAGGAAGAGGGAGCAGTATCCCGTAACTACCGGCGATAAACTAAAATAGTGTTCAATGATAAACGGACCCGACATATTGTATACCATCACCATGGAATAGGCCAGTCCGAGCATACCAATGCCCAGTGTAAAACTGCCGGTACGCACCATGCCCATATAAATGGAGAGGATTCTTGCCGGATGGAAAGAGGTAGTCTGATGAATGGTTTCGCCACCGAAGATCGCTTCAAGTACAAAGAGTACCGCCGCGAAACCACCCAGAAAATAAAAGTTGGACTCCCATCCGAAGCTCACTTCCAGGTATCCTCCTATAAAAGGCGCCACAATAGGGCCGGTAGACCATATAATAGTAAAGAAGCTCAGGTAATGTTTGAGTTTTTCGCCGGAGTAGAGGTCCACAAAAAAAGCGCGTTTACTCACCACCATGGCTGCAATGGTGATCCCGTGCAGTATCCGCATCGCATATACGACATACAGATTATGTGTATTGGCAATGATCACACAGGAAAGACAGAAAAGCAACATGGAAACCATGCTTATTCTGTAACGGCCGTAGCTGTCGAGCAGGCCACCCACAAAAAGCTGAGAAAGGCCATAGCTGATCAGAAACAAACTCAGGGTCAGCTGTGCCTGGCCGTTGGAAATGCCGAGTGCACTGGTCATGCCCGGCAGGGAGGGAATATAGATGTCTGTAGCAAATCCCGACATCGGTATCATAGCAAAGGCAAGTAGTGTGGCAATACCAATATTACTTTCCTTTATCCGTTTCAGTTTAACAGTGCTGGTAGTCATTTTATAGCGGCTATTGATTCATTTGCCCGCAAAATTAGGACTTGATGTTTTATGAAATGACATGGTTTTCTCATAAAATTCTGAATTCGTTCGGGAACCCAACAAATACCTGGAGCTTTATTCCACCCCAAAGTAACAGCCCATCATTGATGGTGCAAGCTTTCAATTGTGCACGGAAAAATAAACCATGTCCTATAAAAAATTTGCCAGTGTGAAGAATCACACTGGCAATTGTTCATCGTTTCTTCATCTTAAACTAAAAAGGTCAGGAATTAACTTTGGACAGGCCCTTTTGCAATTCTTCAGCATTCATTACAGGCTGAAATTCTACCTCCGCATTCAGTTCCATAAAGAATGGTTCTGCGATACCCGGTATGTCTGAAGGATCTTTCATATCAAATACCATCAACATGGACCGGCGCCCACCATCTGCAAAGAAATAACTTGCTTCAGGTTTGAGCTTGTCCATCGTAGACTTGATGACTTCAGGAAGCTTTCCGTTTTTAAGGGCATTGTTGGATGCAACGACATCACATGAAACTCGTAGTAAAGTACGCATAACTTTTGGGGTTTAATTATACTGAATATCGTCCTTTTTTTGCTTAAAAAATGTTATCAGGAAGTTATAATAGCAGCTATGCCTGAGCTGCAAAGCATTAATCCCTGTTTACATATACACGAAGATAGAGTACGTCTTGTAGATTAGATATGACCACCGTCATTGGCTCAATGATTTTTAAGAGCACGTTTATATTATGATAATAAGAGCACTCGCAAAGGGGAGTCAACCAGTGGTAATTCGCAACAGCACCGGGACTCAAATACCCACGGTGTCTGTAATTTCAGAAGAGGGTCATCTGCGAAGGCTGAGCCGTTAACCCGAACACAGCCTGTACTTCTTTATAAAAATCAGCCTCAAACCGGCCATCATGTACATGCAGAAAAAAACAGATCGTTTCCAGGCCCTGCTGCTTCCACACATCCAAACGCTCCTTCCATTCCAGCAAACGGACACTATCCAGCGGATGCCCGCCCTTGGTAACAAAACGAAGAAAAAGATGAGGAACGGTTAACCCCATATGCAAACAATCACGACGGCCTGGCGTATCCGTGATCACCACGCCTATTCCCAATTGATGCAGCGTATTGAAAAATTCACGGCGCTCCGTTTCATTTCCAAACCAGTCAGGATGCCGTACCTCCACAAAAAACTGCAGATCGCGCGGAAGTTGCTCCAGATATTTATAGAGATTTAATTTACGGACAGGTGAAAAGTATTCACTCACCTGTAGAAAAACAGGCCCAAGCTGTTTTTCAAATGCGCGTATCCCTTCCAGGAAAGCTGCTGTTTCTGTAGCCGCATTCAGTAAAGTACTATGATGACTGATCACCTGCGGCACTTTCGGACAAAACATAAAATCACGTCCTTTCACTTTATCCACCCATTTGCGGATATCATCAGGACTGTATATTTTATAATGGGTAGCGTTGAGTTCCACACAATTAAATATCCGGCTGTATTCCGGCAGCAATGCCGTTTCCCGGATCCCTCTGGGATAGAGCGTGCCGGCATATTCCTTTCTGCTCCAGCCGGAAGTACCGATCCTTAAAGTATTATTTACCGGTGTACCTTTCAGTACCTGTGCGGTTACCCACTCATCAGCGGGCAATGACAACTCCAGTTGATCATATATGGGCCAGTTAGCACCAAAGTCCATGCAGTCGTATTTTTGATCTATGATGCAAAATACAAAAGAGTGCATTAAAAAAGTTCTACTTTAAAAGTAAAGCAGACTATGATTAAATGGCTTACAACTGTAACTAATAAAAATCTTATCGACGGAAAACAGATTTACTGAAACTGCTTCTTCGTTTTCAGTATATAGAAAATTTCGTTTTTAAACAACCGATCCAAGCGGCGGGAGGCTGTTAAATCGCCTGAGGCTGCAATACAGGGCCTGGTTTCAGGGGCCAGCATTTCAGACATCTGTACCTTTCTCAATCTGGCTTTGCTACGGGGGAATAATTTAAACATGACTTAAATTTTGTCTCATTGAAAAGACAAACAAGTCATCTTACAATGAGGGGTTAATAATGATAATGGCAACTCGGAGGTTGTACGTCCATGGTGCATTTTTTAATTGAGACACAAAGGTAGATCAGCTTCTGCAACTAACCAATGATTTACAAACAAAAATTTATTAGAAATTCATTAGAGTGGGAGAAGTCAAATAGCTATCAATAAGAAAGCCTCCTGTATCCAATGATATAGGAGGCTTATCCATATGTATATACGCATCAGAAGTAGCGCGGGCTCTGTGTAGTATATTGTTTTGAGGGGAATAGGAATCCGATGGATATTTCATGTGATCCGCCCTGATAACCGGCCATTTTATTGATGTTCAGATCGTAGGCGTAGCCGATACGCAGCTGCTCAGTGGCATAAAACTCCACCATGGCACTGGCTGCGTTCACCTGTTGCAGGCGAGGGTCCAGGTTATCTTTGTTCCACAATTTCAGGGAGGTCCTGTATGAACCGCCTACCCAAAGCCTTTCGCTGAGCAGCAGAAAAGCATTTACATCGAGACTGGTAGGCCCTTTGAAATCTTCCTTGATCATGATGGATGGTTTTAGCTTCAGCGTTTCCCCAAGGCCCAATACCGTACCGGCAGTAAGATACACGTGTTGTGTTTTGCGGATCACATCATAGGTATACCCTTTCCAGGAATATCTGGTAGCGGAGGTGTATAATGAAAAGAGGTCCATCACAGATGCGCCTATATAAAAGGAGGGCGTATAATAATAGATGCCGAAGCGTGCGTCCGGCACCCACTTATTGACCTTTCCAGTAGGGATGGTTTCATCGTTATTATCTACATATGACATCGCGGTACCATCAATTGAATATTGGGTAACACCTCCACCGATACCCAGGCAGAGACGGCGTGTATTTTCCTCATCCAGCGGAATACGGTAAGCATAGGAGCCGTACAGTGAAGCAGCCTGCTGTGGCCCCAGCTGGTCGAACAACAACTGCATCCCTACTCCTACCTTATTGTCGCGGGCATTGGTCAGACCATCCAGAGAGACACCACCGGTACGCGGGGCGCCTGGAAACCCGGCCCACTGGTGCCTGTAGGCGGCATTCAGGTACCAGTCCTCCTTATATCCGGCATAGGCAGGATTCACCGTTAATCCGTTGAAAGCGTACTGACTGAACTGTACATTCTGCTGTGCCCTGGTGCTGATACCTGTTATCATTAGCAGACCCAGGAAATATATTTTTAAATTAATGCGCATAGTTTTACGATTTCTGACCTGTGATACCGGGTACCAGATGCCTGCAGTTTCAGGCATCTGGTTTTTCCGTATTATCTTAATATCTGTACCCATCCCTTGAAACGTTTGGTCTCCTGTAGTTTTCTTACCTCGAGGATATAGTAGTAGGTTCCTTCATTCAATCCGGAGCCGTTCCAGTCGTTTTTATAATCTTTAGACTGATATACCATGCTGCCCCATCTGTTGTAGATATAGATAGCTGAACCGGAATATTTTTCCAGGCCACCGATGATGAATTTTTCATTCTTACCATCTCCGTTTGGTGTGAAAACATTCGGGAATGAGAGGTCTTGTCCTTCTACCTGGATAACCGCTTCCGCAAGGTCATTGGTCAGGTTGATCTGTGGCTCATTAGCGGTTACCCTGGCCTGGTTGACAACCTGGCCGCCATCAATGACGCGGCATACCAGTGTCATTTGCAGTGTTTCCCCCGCCATTAACTGGCCGATATCCCAGAGCATCCGTTTTCCGGTTTGATCGGTCTGTACCTTTCCTTTGTCGGCAGCGGTTGATGTAGGTGCTTCCAGTCCTGCCGGCAGCAGATCTTCTACCGCTACATTGGTAAATGTCTGGTCCCATGCATTGTGGACGGTGATGCGATAGGTAACCTGCTGTCCCATGCGGTAAGGGGCCTGTGGTGTCACCACTTCTTTGGTAATGGACAGGTCACCGCCTCCTGTTTCGATATTAGTACCCGGGGTATTGGTATCACAGCCTGGTGCTGCAGGGTCACAGCCAGCGGTAGGTTTGGTAGTATAACCATCACTTACAGTGGCCGTATTGCTGATGCCGGATATGCCGGTAAGGTTATCATCGGCCTTCACCACAAAAGTCACACTGGTAAGGGCTCCCGGAGCCAGGTCCCTGATACTGAAGTTCACAATATTGCCATTCAGGGTGCCTCCGCTTACATAACGGGTATGCGCTGGTACCGGATCTGTAATGGTTACTTCCGGCAATGATACTTTACCATTGTTACGCACATAAATGGTATAGGTCAGTTTTTCGCCTGCGTGTATCTGTCCTGTACCGTATTCCGTTGTTACCGTCTTCCATGTTTCAAAGCTTGGTGGTGGCGTGATACCGGTAGTCACCGCTGCACTGTTATTACCATTATCCGGATCTGTAATACCGGCGGCAACGGTCACGGTATTGGTAATGCTGTTACCGGTAAATGCTGCATCCACGGTACCGCTGACATTCAGTTTTACAGTACCGCCGACAGGCAGTGCGCCGGTAAGCAGGAAGGCTCCTGTGGCGGCGTTATAGCTACCACCGCTAGCAGTGTAGCTTATATTGGTCAACTGAGCAGGCAACGCTTCAGTAATGGTGATGGTTTCTCCGCTGTTCAATGTTGCCGGACCGTGGTTGGTAACGGTTATCGTATAGACAACCGGCCTTCCGGCAGCTACTTCCGGTTTATCTGCTGTTTTACCTACAGCCAGATCGGCGGCACGTGAAACGGTGGTCGTAACGGTTGCGTCATTGTTGGTCGTTACCGGATCAGTGATACCTGCCGGTGCGGCAATGGTTACTTTATTGGTAACAGCACTGCCGGTGAAATCAGCAGCAATGGTACCGCTGATCTTCAGGGTGACCGTACTGCCGGATGCCATAGGCCCTGTCAGTGTATAAGCTCCGGTGGCCGCATTATAAGTACCTCCATTTACGAGGTAGCTGATGTTGGTCAGCCCTGCCGGTAGTATTTCGGCGATAGTGATCACCTCCCCGGTATTGAGGGTACTGAGACCTTTGTTACCGACAGTAATGATATAATTCAATACATCGCCTGTCACCGCGTTGGTTTTATCCACCTGCTTCGTTACTTCCAGGTCACTTTCACGGATGATCGTTGTTGTTTCGCTGGTAGCGGTGTTATTGCTTTGGTCTGCATCCGTTATACCATTGGGTACTGTCACGGATACTTTGTTGATCATGCTTGTACCTGTTGCTGCCGGGTCCACTTCGCCATTGATGACGAGCGTTACAGTCCCGTCTTTAGCCAGGTCACTGGTTAGCGTGAAAGTATGTGCATTGGCGTCATATGACCCACCGGTAGCTGTATAGCCGTTCACGATCAGGGCTGCCGGAAGTGTTTCCGTGATGCCGATCACTTCACCACTTTTCAGCGTGCTGATACCTTTGTTTTGAATAGTGATGGTATAGCTGATCGTTTCCCCTGCTATTACGCGGGTTTTGTCAACATGTTTGGTCACTGCGAGATCGCTTTCACGACGGATGGCAGTGGTGTTGCTGGTGGCCGTGTTATTGGAAGGATCACTTTCCGTGATACCGGATGGAAGGGCCACAGAAACCTTATTCATCATACTGGTGCTGGTAGTGGCGGCATCCACATTTCCTTTGATCACCAGTGTTACTGCACCATCTTTCACCAGATCACCGGTCAGTGTGAAGGTGCCGGCATTAGCATCATAGGTGCCACCGGTAGCATCATAACTGCTCACGATTAGTTCTGCCGGGAGGGTTTCGGTAATACTGATCACTTCACCGCTTCTCAGGGTACTGATACCTTTGTTCTGAATAGTAATGGTATAGTTGATGGCCTCTCCTGCCACAGCACTGGTCTTGTCCACCTGCTTCGTTACGGCCAGATCGCTTTCACGACGGATAGTGGTAGTGTTGCTGGTGGCGGTGTTATTGGAAGGATCCGTTTCAGTCACACCTGCCGGAATAGTCACAGATACTTTATTGAACATACTGGTACTGTTTGTGGCCGCATCTACATTACCATTGATCACCAGGGTTACCACTGCATTTTGTGCCAGGTCGTTGCTCAGCGTAAAGGTACCGGCATTGGCATCATAAGTGCCTCCGGTAGCTGTATAGCCGCTAACGATCAGTTCTGCAGGGAGGGTTTCGGCAATGCCGATCACTTCGCCACTCTTCAGGATACTGATACCTTTGTTTTGAACAGTGATGGTATAGCTAATGGCTTCTCCTGCCACGACGCTGGTCTTATCGACCGTCTTCGTTACTGCCAGGTCACTTTCACGATGGATCGTTGTAGCGTTGCTTGTAACAGTATTATTGGAAAGATCGGTATCAGTCACACCGGAAGGTGCCGTCACCGCCACTTTGTTGACCATGCTGGTGCTCAGGGTGCCGGGATCTGTATTTCCGCTGATGATCAGTGATACCACACCGTTTTGAGCCATATCGCTATTCAGCGTGAAGCTGCCTGTATTAGCATCATAGGTACCACCGGTAGCTGTATAACCACTAACGATCAGTTCTGCCGGGAGGGTTTCGGCAATGCCGATCACTTCACCACTTTTCAGGGTACTGATGCCTTTGTTCAGAACAGTAACCGTATAGGTGATCGCTTCTCCTGCCACGGCGCTCGTTTTATCAACCGTCTTCGTCACTGCCAGATCACTTTCCCGACGGATAGCTGTAGCGTTGCTGGTAGCAGCATTATTGGACGGATCGGTGTCGGTCACACCGGTGGGGGCAGTCACGGCCACTTTATTGACCATGCTGGTGCTCAACGTAGCAGCATCCACATTGCCTTTAATGATCAGCGTTACGATGCCGTCTTTGGTCAGATCGCCGGTCAACGTGAAGGTGCCTGCACTGGCATCATAAGTGCCTCCTGTTGGCGCGTAACTACTTACTATCAGTTCTGCCGGAAGTGTTTCCGAGATACCTATTTTTTCACCGCTCTTCAGAGTACTGATACCTTTGTTCTGAATAGTGATGGTATAAGTGATGGCCTCCCCTGCGACTGCGCTGGTTTTGTCAACCGTCTTTGTTACCGCCAGGTCGCTTTCACGATGGATAGCGGTAGTGTTGCTGGTGGCGGTATTGTTGGATGGATCGGTATCGGTTACGCCTGATGGAACCGTTACAGTCACTCTATTAACCATGCTGGTACTTAAAGTGCCGGCATCTGTATTGCCCCTGATCACCAGTGTCACCACGCCATCTTTGGCCAGGTCGCCTGTCAGGGTAAAGGTGTTGGTACTGGCATCATAAATACCGCCGGTAGCCGTATAACTGCTAACGATCAGTTCTGCCGGAAGTGTTTCTGTAAGGCCCAGCTTCTCCCCGCTCTTCAGGGTACTAATGCCGTTATTCTGAACAGTGATAGTATAGGTGATGGCTTCGCCCGCCACTACACTGGTCTTGTCTACTGACTTCGTTATCATCAGGTCCGCTTCACGGCGGATGGCCGTAGCAGGACTGGTAGCGGTATTATTGGTAAGATCGGAATCTGTGATGCCGGCAGGTACAGCAACAGACACTTTATTGACCATGCTGGTGCTCAAAGTGGTGGCGTCTGCATTTCCTTTGATCACCAGGGTTACCACTGCATTTTGTGCGAGGTCGCTGGTGAGGGTCAGGGTTCCGGCGTTAGCATCATAAGTGCCACCCGTAACATCATAACCGTTCACGATCAGTTCTGCAGGAAGTGTTTCCGTTATCCTGAGCACTTCACCGCTCTTCAGTGTGCTCACGCCTTTGTTCCTGACGGTAATGGTGTAGTTGACCGCCTCTCCTGCGACTATGCTGGTTTTGTCTACCGTCTTCGTTACTGCCAGGTCTGCTTTCCTTTCCACAGCAACCGTTGCGTTGCTGGTATTGTTACCCGGTACGGGGTCTGTCACCATTCCCTGCGGAGCTACTGATACTGTGTTGGTGATACCTGTTCCGATGAAGTCGGCTGCCACGGTACCGCTCACCACCAGTTGCACGCTGCTGCCTGCATTCAGGCCGCCCATGAGCGTAAATGAATGCGTGTTACTGTCATAAACGCCACCTGTGGTGCTATAGGTTACGTTCTGCAATTCCGCTGGCAGCGATTCTGTTATTTTGAGAATATCTCCGCTGTTGAACGCACCTGGTCCGTAGTTTTTAACGGTAATGGTGTATGTCAGCGGATCGCCTGCCGCAACAATGGTTTTATCAGACACTTTCGTTATTCCAAGGTCTGCCTCCAGTCTGGTAGCGGCTACTGCATCCGCCTGGTTGTTGGCCAGGTCAGGATCTGATACACCAGCCGGCACTGCTACTTCTACATGGTTGGTAATACTGGTACCGGTATAATTAGGAGCTACGATACCCTTTACCACCAACTTAACAGTGTTGCCCGCAGCCATATCACTGGTCAGCGTATAGGCACCCGTTACAGGATTATATATGATTCCTGAAGGTATCAAACTTACATTGCCCAAACCTGCCGGTAGATTTTCCGTCAGCTGCAATTCTTCACCGGCCTTCAGTGTACCGGGACCTATATTCGTTACCGTTATTGTAAAATCCAGTTCTTCACCGGCGTTCACCGTTGTTTTGCTGGCAGATTTTGCCACCGCAATATCTACCTGACGCGAAATGCTGGTCACCACATTATTTGAGGAGACCGTTGCTCCCATCATCGGTGCAGAAGCGGTTGCCACGTTCGTGATAGTGCCTGCAAAAGCAGGATCAACTGTACCAGTGATTGTAATATTGATTTTATTACCTGCACCGGCAAGGATATTACCTTTAACATCCACCTGCTGCGCTGCACCGGCGTTGCCGGAAATGATGGTGGCATTGCCGGTAGTTGTTGCTACCCATTTTACACTGGATACTGCAGCAGGAACAAGGTCTGCGATATTGAGATTGATGACATCACTCGGGCCATCATTATTTACCTCTATGCTATAGGTGATGCCTGTACCACTGATAGCAGTGGCCGGCCCTACTTTAACCAGTCTTACGCCCGGTTCCAGGGTAACATTGGTAGTAGCTGTTGCTGTATTATTGGAAAGATCATAATCTATAACGCCGGATGAAAGGGTTACGGTAGCCGTATTTTGAACGTTTGGCACCATCACACCTGACTTCACTTTTCCGGTAATTTGGATGGTAATGGCATTGGCGTCACCGGTCTTAATATCTCCGGTCAGGCTGATGTTATTGCCTGTGCCGCTGCCGGCCGAAACAGTGGAAGTTCCTGCAGCGGTAGCCGTCCATTTCACATTTTCAATTTCCACCGGCACATTGTCGGTGATACTGATATTATTGGCGTCGAGCGGACCGGCGTTGGTCACCGTCAATGTATAAGCGATGTCCTGTCCGGCTGCAATGGTTACCGGACCGGCCTTCTGTATTTTCACATCGGTAGACTGATTTACCGCTGTGGTTATCTTACTGAATTTAGTGTTTCCACCCGCGTCGACTTCTGCCTGGTTGGTAAAGCTGGCACCTGCTGAACTGTTAACGGTACCATTCACCACAATGCTCACTTTACTATTGGAATTACCCGGCATATTGGCGGTCAGATGGATGGGCGATGTAGTGCCTGTTGCGGTTCCTGCACCTCCTATGTCCGCCCCATTGGAGGCGGTCGCTGTCCAGTTAAGCACTGTAACCGCAGCGGGGATCACATCATTGATCACTGCGGCTGGCACATCGCCTGTGCCCAGGTTGGACACATCAACCACATAAGTAATAGGATCACCGATATTTACTCTCTGCGGGCCGGATTTGGAGACGAGCAGATCTGCTGTGTTGGTCAGGGTTGTACTACGTCTGCTGGTATTGTTTCCGGTATCAGGATCTGTTGTACCACCGCCTACATTAACGGTGGCCGTATTGGTGATACCCATCGTAGCTCCTACCGGAACTGCGCCTGTTACAGTACCATTGATCACAATGTCCACTTCGCCACCTACCGGAATATCTACTGTCGCGTGTACATTATTGGTAGTACCGGTTGGATTTGTCAATATGGCCGCACCACCGGTAACGGTGGCGGTCCAGTTAACATTCTTTATTTCTGCCGGCACATTGTCGAAGATCTGTGCTGCTCTGGCTATACTTGGACCGGCATTGGTAACTTTCAGCGTGTACTGGATATCCTGACCGGCATTCCTGTCGGCAGGACCGGATTTTACAATAGCCACATTGGCTACGCGGGAAACGGTGGTACTAACACTACTGTTCCAGCTTTTTCCTGCCTCTACAGAAGTTACGGTTGCCTCATTGAGCAGGAAGCCGATCGGGGATGCAGGATCTACTATGCCTGTCACCTGTACACTTATATTGGCATTAACGCCTGCGGGTATATTACCTTTTACAGCCACCGTGTTACCGGTACCGGTAGCACCGGCCGTGATGGCAGCACCGCCGGTAGCTGTGGCCGTCCAGCTCACATTGGTAATGCCGGCAGGTAAGTCATCAGTGATGTCCACCCCATCTGCATTGGCTTTGCCGGGGTTGGTTACAAACAGGGTATAACTGATCGTTTCACCTGCAACAACAGTGGCCGGTCCATTTTTGCTGATGGCCAGCTGCGGTGTTTTGCTGGCTGTTGTGGAGGCCATCGCATTGAGTAATGGCACATTACCTTCAGAAGGCGTCAGGGATACGGTGTTATTGATATTACCTGTCGCTGCAGGAGATACGGTGCCCGTAACGGTTACTGTCACTTTATTGGCAGCACCGGCGGGAATATCTGCATAAACATTCACCGAACTACCAGTACCGGTAGCACCGGAATTAATATGTGCAGTGCCTTCTACGGCAGTTGTCCAGCTCACATTGCTGATATTGGCAGGTACTATATCAAATATATTGGCATTTACCGCATTACTCAATCCACTGTTGGCAACAGTGATAACATAAGTAATATCAGAACCTGATACGATTGTGGCAGGAGCATTTTTGCTGATCAGCAATATAGGTTTCCTGATAATATCTGTTTTATCGGTAGCAGAAACAGGTGCTCCATCCGGCGGTGTAGCCGTGGCCGTATTGGTCAGGGCGCCGCTGAAGGAAGGATCAATTGTACCTGTAATCTCTATCGCAACATAATTAGTGGGGCCCGGCGGGATGTTAGCGGTCACGTCTACATTACTGCCAGCAGTATTATTAGCGGTAATAACAGCTGCTCCTGCTACGGCAGGCACAACGCTGCTTATCGTAACATTGGCCGGCACCAGGTCCTGTATTCTTACACCGGTAGCGGTAGCAGGTCCGTTATTACCCACTGTGATACGGTAAGTAACAGGACTACCCGCCACCTTGGTACTGGTTGCATTCACCTTGGTGATAATAACATTTGTTTTCTTTTCAACAGCAGTGCTGATGGTACTGACATTATCCGCCGGATCTGTATCAGTGATACCTACCGGAGGAGTTATGGATGCTGTATTGCTGAGGGTAGCTCCGGTATAATCGGGGCTCAGCACACCTTTTACGAGAATAGTCACAGTACCGTTATTACTACCCGGAACAGTAGCCACTGCGCTTACATTACCTGTACCACTTGCCGGGCTAACAGTAGCACCGGTACCGGTGGTTGTCGCCGTCCAGGTGACATTGCTGATTCCTGCCGGTATCATATCCGTAATGGTAGCTCCCGTTACATCACTTTTACCGGCGTTGGTAACCGTAATCGTATAGTCGATAGCGTTACCTGCCAATGCAGGGTCCGGCGTAGCCGTTTTGATGATGTGCAGATTTACTTCCGGTTGGTATGTGTCTGTATCTGTTGCAGTATTATTGGTCTGGTTAATATCTACATAACCAGTGACCGGAACGGCCACTGTGGCTGCATTCACAAGATCTCCGGTATAGGCCGAAGGGACTGCGATGGTGACCGTATAGGTAATAGTAGCACCGCCAGGCAGATCAATCTGTTGATTCAGTGCACCGGTACCATTGAGAACCGCAGCATTGCCCCCGCCAGTGGTGGCACTTACCTGCCAACTCATATTGGCAGAAGGAATGCCAGCAGGGAGCTTATCCTGTACAGTGGCGCCGGTCACTGCATTGGCAGCCAGGTTACTGACCACCACCGTGTACACAGCATCAGTGCCAGGCGTATAGGTAGTTTTTCCATCATCTTTGGTAATAGCGAGATCTGTGTATACTACATCGCTGGTAGTTTCTCCCCCGAAGGTAGATAACTGCTGAATACCCTGGAAGTCAACATAGTCCACGCCATCCACCTGACCGGAAGCGGCAGGTGTCAGTGGGGTGATGTTTTTTAATCCTGTGGCATCAAGGTCTGTAAGCGTTGGATCGATATTATTGTCGTGTTTGAACCAGATCCATTTTTGCGGACGCGTAACCCCTCTGGTAGAGGACAGGTAGTTCTCTGCCGCTGTTTTTTCAGCAGGGTTCCAGAACAAACGCAGCGTAACACCGCCATTGGTGGTGAGTGGTGCACCGGTGTACGTAATTTGCAGGAAGCGGTTTATCAGCTGGGTACCGTAGTCAGTACCTGCATTTTTACCGATGGCTGTCATGTTACGGTTGGCATCGATCACAGCGGAGAGTTTGGAAACATCGATAGTATTTCCATTCAGCTGAATCGCTGCTATATATTTATTGATATCATCCGGATGTCTGAAATATACCCAGTCGCCATCCACGCAGATGTTGGCGGCTGTTTTCACCTGACCGGCCGGTACCAGGCTGGCGGTACGTACAGGATAACGGGTAGCCAGGGTGAATACCGCTCCGTTGGTAAGCGTCGTTACATTGTCGAAACCTGCTACGCCGGCGTTGTAGTCTGTAGCCGGAACTTGCGTGATCGTACCGGTAGCGAAGTTGCCATCGCCATCCTCGTCTATCAGCAGTACAAAATCACTCAGGGTGCTGCCGGTGGCGTTTACGCCGGCAAGATCAAACTGCAGGCGCAATGGCTGAGTAGCAGCATCAAAATTGGTCAGCTGTGCTTTCCATTGCTGGGTAAGCCTTTCAGTGATACAGGAAGCCACTGGCAGATTGGTGCCTTGCACAGTTTTAGCCACACTGTTGGAGCCCAGCATAAGATAGCTTTTATCGCTGTTGATGCTGTTGGTATTGCCTGCATTGGTGGTAGCGATATTTCCTGATCCGATGGTTAATATTGCGCCATCATTGACGCTGCGGGATTGTTTCTGATAGAGTTTTTCTAACTCGTCGCGGCCAATGCCGAATATATTGTTCTTATAGGTGCTGTTGGCAGTAGCATCCCATACCTTAGTGGTGCCATCAGCAGCGAGGTAATTCTGCGCGGTGCTCTGATCAAGCGTAACACCATATTTGATAGCGAGGTAGGATTCTATCTGTTGCGCCTGGGTAGTGGTCAGAGCGGCTTTGTATACTA
Source organism: Chitinophaga sp. HK235 (assembly GCF_018255755.1). Lineage (NCBI taxonomy): Bacteria > Pseudomonadati > Bacteroidota > Chitinophagia > Chitinophagales > Chitinophagaceae > Chitinophaga > Chitinophaga sp. HK235. The sequence goes on from NZ_CP073766.1 coordinate 2,075,657, forward strand.
TAATTTCCGCCAGGTGCCCATTATAAATGCGTCCTTTCAACCCGTCTGGTGTACGGCCACCTACTTCAAAGTAGCTATTATCAGCTCCAATTCCACAACTACCTGCAATGGTTTCCAGCTTGCCATTGAGCCAGGTAGAACCACCTTGCGCATTAGCGGCAGAAACATACATTCCTCTGCCTACATGCGGTTTGGCCAGCGATGAGGAAGTAAGAGCGGGCGTACAGCCATTACCATCCAGCACGTAGCCGGTTCCGGTGCTATTGATTAAGACTCCCCTTCCCGAAGTATTGGTGGAGAAGATGCCCCCCAAATCAGCTCCAGGGGCGCCTTTAGGCAGGGCTACAAAAAATATGGCCAACGGGTCACTGTTTTTCCAGGAAGAAGCTGCATTTCCTTTCAGCGATTTATTGATGGCACCGGAGAAGGTAACAGCCGGGTTAAAGTTGATAGCACCCTGTGTTTGTATGATATCTGCAGATGGAGTAATCACATCATTACTGGTGGGCGCCGATGCCCGCAGCTCGGTAGTAGCATTACCACTTCCTCCCTGGTCAAACCATTGCTGCACCTGGTTGCCCGTATTCACCTGCACACCCATATCTGCCCTCACCCACAAAGTATTGCCGGATACACCACCCGGCATAGCCCCCATGGCCGCAAAAGTGAAATACTGGCCATCCATCAGATTTGTAGTGGTCGTATAGCAGGTAACGCCGTTAATATTGGCTTCTGTTAACTGGATAAACTGGTCTGTGCCGTCAATCACTGCATCCGGGCTGATGGCCAGGTATACGCTGCTAAAGACAGACGGCAGCGAATCTTTTGGAATCGCAATCTGTACAGTGCCTACGGTCCCCGTTTGCTGCACTTTCCATAATCTTGCCATCCGGCTTTTCACATCCGGCCGGCCGGTAACTGTAACCGAAAACGTTGTGGCGTCTCCGTTATCTCCCCACACCAGGTAAGACAGATCTGTTGCGAACGCATTATTATTCGCAGTGTTGGAAGCAGCGATATTACCCAGACCAATGATAGGGTGTAAGCCCGGATTAATACTGCGGGACTGTTTCTGCATCAGGTCTTCCGTATCATCACGACCAATACCGGTGATATTTTTATTGTAAACAGTATTGGTGGCTGCAGTCCATACTTTGGTGGTTCCGTCTGTAGCTATATAATTTGTTGGAGTAGTCTGATCCAGCGTATAGCCGTATTTGATAGCCAGATAGGTGTTGATACGTGCCCTGTCACTGGTTGACAAAATGGAACCATATACCATTACATCACCAATAGCGCCACTCCATAATTCATTACCCCAAGGACTGTTACCGATACGGGCTCCGGAGCTGGTGCCCGTATTCCACATCTTAACCTGGGTTAATAACCCCGCTCCCTTACTAACAAGAGAGCCGCTATTACCGGCCCACATCCCGGTCATTTCATTAAATACATTTGTCTGCCAAAATCCACCCGAGCTGACATCATTGGCATAACCTACAAAATTGCCTGCACCGTTTACATAGGCCAAACCACATCCCTGGCTGGCAGTAGCGGCCCCATAACCAATGATATACCGGTTGCCTGTACCGCCAGCATTCAGTTTCCCCATGCCGATAATTGTTCTTGGATTGGTTCCTGTAGGGAATTTGTTAACATCCAGGTTCATATTGTCGTCTACACCATCAAACTTTACTACCGGGTTATAGTTGACGTTATCGGTAAGGTTGTTCATGTATTTAGGCTGCAACGCAGCAGTAGCCTGTGTGGCATTGTTTGCCTTGTACGCATAATCCATCCAGAGGTTAATAGGCGTATTGTCTGCATTGCTGGAAGTACCGATATCCGGTCGCAGCCACAGTAAAGCGCCTGGTACACCACCCGGATATTTCACAAAAGTAGCAAACGTAAAATAGGCCCCATCCGGAATGAGGCTGCTATTGAGCGTGATAGTTTTGTTAGGGGTTAGCGGCAGTTCCTGATCAATGGTACCAAAATTAGGATCGGTACGGCTGATCAGCAGGTATACGCTGTTACCTGGTACATCTGCCTTTAAGGTAACAGACTGATCACTCCAGTTGGTTTTATTCACCTTCCAGATCCTGGGCATACGGTAGGTAACATTCTGACCACTCACCGCATAGTTATAAACCGATGTAGCCTGTCCATTGTCGGCCAGTACCAGGAATGATTTATCATTGGGAATCACATTGGTATTCTGACTGTTCGTAGGGGCGATACTGTTACCCAGCGACATAGTCAGCATGCCCGCATCTATATTGAGAGATTGTTTGGTATCTAAACCGGTAACATCATCCCGGCCTATGCCGGTAATCCTGTTTGCATAGGTAGCGTCTGACCTCCAGAAGGTGGAACCATCGGAAGCCAGGTAGTTTTGAGCTCCCTTGTTCATGGTAACACCATATTTAAGTGACAGATAGGAATATACCTGTTGTTGTTCTGTGGCATTTAACGCATGGTCATACACAATGATCTCTGCTGTTTTACCTTGCCAGTAACTTGGATTAGTCTGATTTGTAAGAGGCCCACGACCTATAGTGGCACCCTGGGTATTTTTGGTTTTCCAGACTGATCCTGTAATACTGGCACTCATGGTACCATTCAGGTCCAGGAAAGCACTGGAACCATCATAGCGGCCACCCATAATATAGGTAGCATTTGTTGACAGAGTCCCCGCAGGCATTCCCACATTATAGTTTCCCCCGGCGGTATATGCGCCAAAGCCGGCACGCCCATCGCCCGCAACCATACCAATATAAGTTCCAATACCATCACCTGTTTCACCATAGGCAAACATCATAGCATGGTCACCGCTGAGCAATGTCTTTGAAGGCGCTCCTACTGCAATGATCGTGCGGGGAGCATTGGTAAACGGGAAAGAATTTTTAATTGAATTCAGGGGTATCTGCATATAGCTGGTACCATTAAACACAAACGCGTAGTTGAAATTTAATGCGCTGGCATTCACTACTGGTTTTAACGCTGCATTGGCCTGTGTTCCAACAAGGCCATTGCCGGTATAATCCTTCCAGGCCCCAGCGTTACTGGCGGCATCATCTGCCCTTAACCATAACAACGAACCCGTTACGCCTCCCGGCACCGGCGGAGTAGCGGCCCGCATCCTGCCGGCACTACTGCTGGCAGATAAATGGTCCGTTATCACTTTCCTCCAGGCTCCCTTGATATCCGGGAGCAACCTTCCGACAGCTATCTGTTGCAACAACAGCGCTATCATCAGCAGGGATATACCATATACTGCCCGGAGCCGGTTGCTACCAGGTTTTTGCCGTATATGGCCAACCATAGTCCTATAAATCTTGAATAGTAATTGCATAAGCATTCTCGGATATGACTTCTTGCTATAAACTAAAATACCGTGGTCCTGTACCTCCGGAGTCTTTACCAGACCTGGAAAGCAGGAAAAACGGATCATTGGATAAAAAATATGTCTAACAGAAAATAACGGTATGGGCTAAACGATTCCGGGAGTCAAACATTAAAAAAAGTGGCTTTCGAGAATAACTTTTGTAAAACTTTACCATAAATCAGGAGTTATAATTATTAGTAAGAACAGGTCTATCCCGGGAATATAGTGATCCGGATATGGTCGACAGATGGTTTCGCCTTATTCAAGGGTCTTCATTATATTACATGGATAGATCAATTGGCAAGGTAGATCAATGGCTACATCCAGAGTATAGAAGGTTTTCTAAATGTATGTAGCAATTTTACTACAAGTATCTGTTCGGGTTAATCTTCCTTCTTCCCTTTTTCTTCTTCATTTTGCTGGCGGGCGGAGGCTATTTCATATTCCAGTACCGGGTCTATATTCTGTTCTTCTACTCTACGGGCTTTCTCCATCAGCTCCTCGTGATGCGCTTCCAGCCAGGCCAGTTCCTTTTTACCATATGACCACCGGGTAAACAACACAAACAATACCGGCACTATAAAGATAGCCATAGAGGTAGAAGCGATCATACCACCCAACACCGTAAAACCAATCGTATTGCGTGATACAGCTCCCGCTCCCGTAGCCAGCGCCAATGGCAGCACGCCCAGGATAAATGCCATGGAAGTCATGACAATCGGCCGCAGACGTAGTTTTACCGCCTGTAGGGTAGAACGTATCAACCCTTCTCCCCTGTCTACCCGCTCTTTGGCAAACTCCACAATCAGAATGGCATTCTTCGATGAAAGACCAATTAATGTTATCAAACCTATTTGCGCATATACGTTGTTGGACAACAACGGAATAAAAGTGAGCGTCAGAATAGCGCCGAAGGCACTGATCGGCACGGCCAGCAACACGGAAAACGGCACCGACCAGCTTTCATACAAGGCAGCCAGAAACAGGAATACAAAGATGATAGAGAAGGTAAAAATGTAAATAGTCGTAGAACCCGCCCTGATTTCTTCATAACTAAGCCCTGAAAATTCGTAGGTATATCCCCGTGGCAGCACCTTAGCAGCGACTTCCTTCAGTGCTGCTATACCCTGACCAGTACTGTATCCGGGTGGTGTATTACCATCTACCTCTGCTGAACGGAAAATATTAAAATGCGTGATCAGCGGAGCCGTTTCTGTAGGCACGTAGCTGATCATAGTGCTGATGGGTACCATAGTGCCGGCCCGGTTATGCACATAATAATTGTTCATATCCGAGATCAGGGCCCTGAAGACCGTATCCGCCTGCACCACCACGTGGAAGGTGCGGTTGTACAGGGTGAAATTGTTGATCAGCAAACTGCCCATATTGGCCTGCATCGCATTGTACACATCGGCGATGTTGACGCCCAGCTTCTGGCATTTTTCCCGGTCTACCGTCAGGCGATAGTTAGGGGTATGTGCCGAATAATAACAATAAGCTGTTGCGATGGCCGGGTATTTTTTACATTCCGCCAGGAACCGCTGTACAACGGCTTCAAACTGGTGCAGGTCGTCGTTGGTATTCCCCTGTTGTATCTGCATGGAAAAACCGGAGGCCTGCCCAATGCCCCGGATGGGCGGAGGCTGTGTCACCACCACATTGGCATTGATGATGCCCGCCTGGGCAATCCGTTTTTTGATGACATTGATAATACCGGGGAAACGGGTCTCTGGTGTAGTTCGCTCATCCCAGGGTTTCAGCATACAAAAGATACTGCCATTGTTGGAGTTGGAGCCACCGTTGAGGATGTTCAGTCCGGAAAGTGCCGAGTAATGGGCTACTCCCGGCACCTCCCCTATGATCTTCATAATTTTTTTGATCGTTTCCACAGAATGAGTGGTAGCCGTTCCTTCCGGCAACTGATAGGTAATATACAAGCGGCCTCCATCTTCCGGTGGAATAAATCCGGAGGGTTTTATTTTAAAAAGATATACCGTCGCGATACAAAGGATGATCAGGAAGATGATGACATACCTTCCATGCTGGATACATTTTTTCACGCCGCTGGAATAACTGTTGGTAACCCGCTCAAACCATTTGTTGTAGCGCTGGAAGATACGACCTATGAAGCCCAGTTTTTTGTTGGCATGGGAAGGTTTCAGGAGGATGGAACACAAAGCAGGCGTAAGTGATAACGCCACAAAAGCAGACAGGATAACGGAAATGGCGATGGTGATGGCAAACTGCTGATACAGCCGCCCCACAATGCCGGGGATAAAGCCCACCGGCACAAATACGGATGCCAGTATCAGGGCAATGGCCACCACCGGCGCAGAAATCTCCTTCATAGCCTGATAGGTGGCTTCTTTCGGCGACATGCCCTGTTGATCCATATAGTGCTGTACCGCTTCTACCACAATAATGGCATCATCCACCACAATACCAATAGCCAGCACAAAACCAAACATGGAAAGGGTATTAATGGTAAAACCCAGCGGAAGGAAGAAAATAAAGGTGGCCAGAATGGAAACAGGGATCGCGAAAACGGGAATGAGGGTGGAACGAAGATTTTGCAGGAAGAGGAACACCACCACTGCCACCAGCCCCAGCGCCTGCAGCAGTGTTTTCACCACTTCAGACATAGACACCCTGATAATGGTCACGGATTCAAAAGGTACTTCATAATCCAGGTCGTTGGGAAAAGTCTTTTTTAGTTCCTCCATCGTCTTGTACACATTATCCGCTGTTTGCAGCGCGTTACTACCCGGTGCCTGATATACCATGACATAAGCGGAGGGTTTGCCATCCATAAAGGAGTTGGCAGAAAAGGTGAACTTGCCCAGTTCTACCCGGGCAATATCTTTCAGATATACCAGTTCGCCGGTTCCCGGTTTGGTTTTCACGATTACTTTTTCAAACTGTTCCGGCTTATTAAGCTGCCCGTTAACGATGATCGTTCTTTCAAACACCTGATCAGCATGCTGGGGGGGCTCACCCACAGCGCCGGCAGCCAGATAGGCATTCTGCTCACTGAGCGCTGTCCTCACATCGCCGGTAGTGATACCATAGGCGGCCATTTTCTGCGGGTCCATCCAGATACGCATACTGAAAGGATCGGCGCGGACGGTTACGTCACCTACGCCCGGCACACGCAGCAGTGCATCCTGCAGATAAGAGTAGGCGTAGTTGTTGACAAAGTTGATATTATGGGTCTGATGAGGGGAATAGATAGCCACCATCATCAGCATATCCGGATTACTGGCACGCACGGTCAGCCCCAGCTGGCTTACCACTGAAGGCAGCAGTGGTTTGGCAATGCCTACCCTGTTCTGTACGTTTAGTGCTGCAATACGGACATTGGTGCCGATATTAAAAGTCACCCTGATACTGACCGCACCGGTATTGGTGCTGGTACTCTGCATATAACGCATACCCGGCACGCCGTTCACCTGTTCTTCTACAGGGATGGCCACCGTTTGTTCAACTGTTTCCGCATCAGCGCCGGTATACGAGCCGGAAACAGACACGGAAGGCGGCGATATGTTGGGGTACTGGTCTACTGCCAGATTAAAAATGCATACGATACCCGAGATCATTAATACTAATGAAATAACAATGGCCGTTACCGGCCTTTTTATGAAAGTATTAGCGATCATGCTTACCTTATCCTATAGCTGTTCAGGTATCACCCTTTTGTGAACGCATCTCCTCATCATGTTGTTCTCTGGCTTTGGCGATCTCATATTCCAGTTGTGCGTCTATGTCCTGCTGTTCTACTTTCTGTGCTTTTACCATCAGTTCCTCATGATGCGCTTTTAACCAGGCCAGCTTATCTTTCCCGTAAGACAGGCGGGTGATGACTACAAATAACACAGGCACCACAAATATGGCGATGGTGGTGGCTGCCGTCATGCCCCCCAGTACCGTAAAACCAATGGTGCGGCGGGAAACAGCTCCGGAACCGGTGGCCAGCACCAGCGGCATCACCCCTAAAATAAAAGCCAGGGAAGTCATCACGATGGGGCGTAAACGCAAACGCACCGCCTCCAGCGTAGACGCCAGCAGGTCTTCCCCACGGTCTACCCTCACCTTGGCAAACTCCACAATCAGGATGGCATTTTTAGCTGCCAGGCCAATGAGTGTAATCAGCCCTATCTGTGCATATACGTTGTTTGTCAAACCCGGCACCAGTACCAGTGTAAGAATAGCGCCAAATGCACCAATCGGTACCGACAACAATACCGAAAAGGGCACCGACCAGCTTTCGTAGAGGGCTGCCAGGAACAGAAACACAAAAGTGATAGAGAACAGGAAAATGTAGATGGTGGTAGATCCTGCCCTGATCTCTTCATAACTCAGCCCGGAAAACTCCAGTGCATAACCCTGCGGGAGTACCTGGGCAGCGATATCCTGCAACGCATTGAGGGCATCGGTGCTGCTATGTCCTTCTGTTGTAGCCCCATCCACCTCGGCGGAGCGGAATACATTAAAATGAGAGAGCAGCGGCGCTGCTTCCGCAGGCTGGTAGCTGATCAGGGTCCCCAGCGGCAGCATGGTGCCTGCCTGGTTACGCACATAGTATTTATTCATATCGGAGATCATGCTCCGAAAGGTGGTATCTGCCTGCACCACCACATGGAAGGTACGGTTATAGGCGGTAAAATCGTTGATGTACAAACTTCCCATAAAAGCCTGAATGGTGGTAAACACATCTCCGATGTTCACTCCCAGCTTCTCACATTTCTCTCTGTCTACTGTCAGGCTGTAGCTAGGTGTTTGCGCGGCAAAATAAGTACTGGCATTCGTGATAGCCGGATGCTGATTGGCAGCAGCTACAAACTTCTTCACTATATTCTCAAACTGGTGTATATCATCGTTGGTACTGCGCTGTTCTACCTGTGCGCTAAAACCTACTGTAGCGCCCACTCCCGGGATGGGAGAAGGTTGTATCACCTGTACTGTAGCGCCTTTGATACCTGCTTCCGCAATCCGTTCCCTCATCACGCGCATAATGCCCGGCACCCGTACTTTAGTTGTCTTCCGCTCTTCCCATGGACGAAGCTGTATGTAAATAGTACCGCAGTTGGAATTGGTGGCATTGGTCACCACATTCAGACCCGACAGCGCCGCATAGTGCGCCACGCCCGGCGTTTCAGCCACCACCTTCATCAACTGCTGCATGATACTCACCGACTGCGCTGTAGAAGCCCCGGCGGGTAATTGAAACGTCACATACAGGTTGCCATCATCTTCCGAAGGAATAAAACCAGAGGGTTTCACCTTAAAAAGCAAATACGCACCGATACAAATACAGACGAGTATAATGACCACCAGCCGGGATAACTGTATACTTCGTTTTACACCGGCGGAATAATGTGCTGTCAATTGATCGAACCAGGTATTGAAGCGGAAGAATATTTTATTCAGTCCGGTGGCTTCCCGCTTGATGGCGCTAGGTTTCAGCAGCAGCGTACACAATGCCGGTGTGAGCGACAGGGCAATGAAGGCAGAGATGATCACCGATATGGCGATGGTGATGGCAAACTGCTGATAAAGGCGGCCAACGATACCCGGAATAAAGCCTACCGGCACAAATACCGACGCCAGTATCAGTGCGATGGCTACCACCGGCGCAGAGATGTCCTTCATCGCGTGATAGGTGGCTTCCTTAGCAGACATGCCTTCCTGGTCCATATAATGCTGTACCGCTTCCACCACAATGATGGCATCATCCACCACAATACCAATGGCCAGCACAAAACCAAACATGGTCAGCGTATTGATCGTAAATCCCAGTGGTATAAAAAAGCAGAACGTCCCGAAAATAGAAACAGGGATGGCCAGCACGGGAATCAGCGTAGCGCGCCAGTTTTGCAGGAATACGAACACCACTATTGCTACCAGTATCAGCGTCATGATCAGCGTGAGCACCACGTCTTCCATAGACACCTTTACCACAGTCACAGATTCAAAGGGCACACTGTATTCCACATCTGTTGGGAAATTTTTTCTGAGCAGGGCCAGCTCCTTATAGATGGCAGTGGCTGTCTCCAGCGCATTACTGCCCGGTGCCTGGTAAATACGCAGATAAGAAGCACGGTGCCCGTCAACAAATGAATTGCTCGAGAAGGTGAACTTGCCCAGTTCCACCCTGGCCACATCTTTCAAATATACCAGCTCTCCGCTCTGGGGATTGGTTTTAACAATGATCTGCTCAAATTCAGACACCTTGCTGAGACGGCCGTTAACCAGTATTCCGATCTCAAAGGTTTGCGTAGGCAGCTGTGGCGGCACACCGGCTGATCCTGCTGCCACCTGTACATTCTGCGCATTCAGTGCCGTGATGATATCCTGTGGTGTGAGGGCGTATGAAGCCATTTTCTCCGGGTCGAGCCAGATACGCATGCTGAAGTCATCGGTAAACCGGTTGATGCTTCCCACGCCTTTAATACGCAGCAATGCATCCTGTACAAAGATATTCGTATAGTTGTCCAGGAAGGTAATATCGTGTGTGCCTTTGGGTGAGTACAGGGCCACCATCATCAGCATGCTTGGGTTTACGGCGCGGACGGTAATACCCAGGCGGCTGGCCACCGAAGGCAATAAGGGATTGGCAATGCTGACCCTGTTCTGCACATCCAGGGTAGCGATGTCTATATCAGTTCCGATACCGAAGGTCACGTTGAGGGTCATTAAACCATTGTTGGTACTGTTGCTCTGCATATATTCCATGCCCGGCGTACCGTTTACCTGTTCCTCTATGGGTGTGGCCACAGTTTGTTCTACGGTTTGTGCATCTGCTCCTGTAAACTGCGCATTGACCTGTACAATGGGCGGTGTAATATCAGGATACTGGTCTACAGGAAGATTGAGAATACTAAGCACCCCGGATACCACCAGTACAATGGATGTAACGATGGCTGTCACGGGTCTTTTTATGAATGTATTTGCAATCATAACCTGTACAAAAGGGCGTTCACTTTTTTTTGCCGTTATTGTTGCTGTTTTCGGGAGGGATGCCATTGCCCAGGGTGACGCGGGCTCCGTCGTGCAGCGACTGTACACCGTCTACCACTATCCTGTCTCCCTCCTGGATGCCTTCTTTGATAATTACCTTGTCGAGTACTGTCTGTCCCAGTTTTACCTTTTTCTGGAAAGCCCTTAGCTGCGGGCCTTTATCATAGCTGGTTGCGGTGGTCTTTCCTTTTGGAGCCATCACCGTATCCTTTACCACGTATACAAAATATTCCCCCATCTGTTCTACAATGGCTTTATTAGGAATGACCAGCTGCAGGCCTTCATCCTGGTCATGTACCCGCACCACGCAACTCATTCCTACCTTCAGATCATTGGCTGGGTTGGGAAAAACCAGGCGTACCCGGATAGCGCCGGTCTGCTGGTCTACTGCCCGGTCGATGGTATATATCTTCCCTAAACGCGAATACAACGTTCCATTGGGCAGTAGTATGGTGAACAGGGAATCGGGCTCCGGCAGCCTGCCTTTGAGCAGGTCTTCATAATGCTGCAATTGTTTTTCGTTGATCACAAAATCTACTGCCATGGGATTGTTGGTAGAGATGGTATTGAGGATGGTAGAGCCGACACTGACCATATCACCGATTTTCACCAGGCTGAAACCGACGGTGCCATCGAACGGAGCCAGGATAGTGGCGTAGGTGAGATTGGTACCAGCTGTTTTCACGGCTTGCTCAGAGGCCTTCACCGAACCTTTGGCATTTTCGAGGGTGATGAGTGCATGATCGTAGAGCTGTTTGGCTACCGCATTGTATTTGTTGAGATATACGTAACGGTCAGCATCCTGTTGTGCCTGCTTCAGGTTTCCCTGTGCTATCAGCAGGTTGGCCTGTGCAGTTTTAAGTGACTGCTGATACAGCCGCTGATCGATCTCATACAACTTCTGCCCTTTTTTTACCACAGCGCCTTCTTTAAAAAAGATACCGGTGATATAGCCCTGCACCTGCGGCCGCATGTCTACCTGGCTCAGGGCCTGTGTGGTAGCGGGATATTTATCATAATACCATACCTTCTGACCCGTTACCGTAAACACATTCACCGGCATAGGGGGATTGGGCGGTGTTTTCCTGGGTTTGCAGGAGAACAGAAAAATACTGCCTATCAGACCGGTACTCAACAATACCCTCATCATAAGTATTGAATTTTTATGATTGATCAGTAAGAGATATTACCCATGGCCTTCTGCAGGTCTACCTTGCTGGACAATAACTGCAGCAGGGCATTCAGATAACCTGTTTCAGCTGTTATTAAATTGGATTCTGCAGTGATCACGTTCAGATAAGGAACGATGCCTTGTTTGTACTGCAGGTTTACAACAAAATATACCCTTTGGGCCATCTGCAGGTTGTCCTGCATGAGTTGCAGACTATACCGGTAACCTTTGTAGCCTGCCAGCGCAGTGGTATATTCCGTATAGATCAGCGACTTCAGGTCTGTTGTCTGGCTTTCCAGCACCTGTTCCATCAGCCTTGATTTTTTTATGTTCTGCAACCGCGCGAACCCGGTAAACACCGGGATGGTCAATGACACGCCCAGAAAGGAATTGGTATAAGACGTATTAAAAAGTTTGGAAAACGATTTGTTATAAAAATCAGCGTTGTAATTGTAGAATGCGGAAACGACCGGCAGGGCTTCGAGCTGATAAAACCGGGTCACCTGGCGTTGTAAATCCATGGAAGTGGATAGCAGCTGATACTCGATCCGTTTTTCGAACTGCAGTTGTTCAGTAGTGTCGATGTTGATGTTCTGCATCAGTTCTGTGGTATCAAAAACGATATGGAAGTTTTCACGAGGCGGGTATCCCATCAGTTGTTTCAGGGTAGCGTATTGTGGCCGTACATTCTCTACGGCCAGCCGTAGTTGTGCGGTGGAATTATTCAGGGAGATGAAGGCCTGTTTGTAGTCTGTTTCATCTACGATGCCTCCGATGTACTGGTGATAAGCATCCCGGGTGCTTTGTCCGAGTCGTATGGTATCACCTTTGAGCACTTCAATCTGTTCCAGTGTCAGCAGCAGGTTGTAAAAGGCTTTGGTAACGTTTACCACCAGTCCTATTTTGGTACTGTCTGTTACCTGCCTTGTCTGCCGGATGAACAGGGGCGCGCTTTTCACGGCTGTCAGTAGCGTGGGGCTGAATAAGGCCTGCGTAACTGCCAGACCCGTAGCGGAGGAATTGACAACTCCGGTTGTTTGTGCCACAGGAACATTGCCGGTGGAAGCATTGTTAACAAAACTGGTAGGCAGCTTCAGATAGTGGGTGATACTACCATTAACCGCTACCTGCGGATACCAGCCCGCCACGCTGATGGCATTGGAGGCTTTGGTAATATCCATCTTCAGATACGCCTGATGTAGCACCGGCTGGTGTTTCATCGCATATGCTATACAATTGCCCAGTGTAAGATAGCTGCTGCTGTCCTGCACCGTTTGCCCGGAAACCCTTATAGATACGCTGGTCAGAAAGATAATCCATAACAACGGACCTGAACATGTCAGCCTACGACCATACCTGACCGTAGCCCCCGAAATATGGCGATAAAGCAACACCGTATTGCACTTTTGAGTTCAATAAATGTATGAACTATAACACGAAATAATCGTATAGTGTTTGGTGATATCCGGGGTTACAATCATAAAGTTTGTATCATCGCTTTAACAAATAACAGATCAAACTTATTCATCTTACTTACTATGCATAAAGCGGGTATTAACTTTTCAGTTCACTGGGCAGGTACCCAAAATGTTTTTTGAAGGCAGCCGTAAAGTGTTGCGGGTTTTTATATCCCACTGTAAATGAGATATCCGCAATACTGTTTTTTCCTTCCAGCAGCAGCAGTTTAGCTTTCTCCATCCGCACCTGGTTCATATAGCCGAACACGGTATTCCCAAACATCTCCTTAAATCCCTTCTTCAGCTTAAAATCATTGCGGTCCGGTATTATCCGCAGAGCGACCACGCCCGTGCAAGTCTGTCAGCGGCTATCAGCAAAAAGAAATGAGGCTAATCGCTTTGGAGTTCTCTAAATTTAATGCGTTTTTCAACGAAAAGGGTTATGATTATACTACCTTGGGGAATATATAACCCTATAATCATACCCCTATGCGGATTTATACTATCCCTCGTCTTTATTGCCCGTTTACGCAGTACCTGAAAACGTACTCCAGCGAAATCACCCTTGCCGAACATCAGATCCGGGAACATACCAGCGCATGGCTTTTGCGCTGTGGCCTCATGAATACTATGGAAGAGCTGAACCACTATGAAGCACAACAGTTTGCAAGAATGATCGCCATCAGTTATCCCAATCGTGAAGTAGAAGATCTCAAGATCTGGTGTGACTTCAACACCCTGCTTTTTATTGTGGATGATATTCTGGATGAAGAGAAGAACACCCTGGATAAGCGGCAACAGGTGATCAACTTTATTACTGATTTTATTGCGGTGCTGGAAAACAACTCCTCTTCTTCCGTTGAAGACAGTGCTATCTTCAGAGCCCTGATCGATGTCTGGCGGAGAATGCGGAAACGTACCACCTATGCCTTTCAGCAGAAGTTCATACAATCCATCAGAGATATGTTTGCAGGAGGGATATGGGCATATGATCATATTGCCAACGGCCGTAAACCACAGCTGGCGGACTATCTGGAAAACCGGCAGTTTCTGGGTGCCGCCAACTTCGCTACCGATTCATTGCCCTTCAGTGCAGGAGTTTATATTCCGGCAAACATCTACAAGTATCCTCCCATACATCAGTTAACCTTACATTGCCGTAATGCCATCTGCTTATCCAACGACCTTTTTAGCCTTGGAAAAGAAAAGGAGTTTAATGCAGATTTTAATATTGTATCGATTCTGGAAAACACACGCGGGCTAACAGTGAATGAAGCGATCAAAGAAGCCGCAGTCATACACAATGCCATTGTACGCGACTTTGTCAGGATTGCAAAATCTGTATTGATCTTTGATACCGACACCAATAAAATGATAAGAAAATACATTCATGCCTTATGTTGTCTGATGGCGGGCAACATAGTATGGAGTACCGAAAATACAACGCGCTACCCTCATCACTACGGTTACAGAACAAAAGTATATTGAGGGTTGGGTATTGGTTCCGGACAAATCAATCAGGGCCCTGCCAAACAGTTTTTAATTGTCTGGCAGGGCCTTTATAATAGTTTCATCAACTGTGATATACGAAATATTTTTTATCAGGCCATCACACAACCGGGTTCAATACCGCATCCCTGGCGGTCTTCATTGAACTTCATTTTCATAACGCCCACCATGATACCATTGGAACCAGCCTGGCTGAGGTATACTTCATGATTATTGGCATTACGGAACACTTCGGTGGATGAAATAATTTTCTGCTGATGTCCGCCGATTACAAAATCGATATGGGTAGATTCCATGGCTACATCACGGTTGTCGGCGGTATTACCCGGCTGGCGGTATCCCAGATGCGAGAGGCAGATGACGATCTGACAACCTTCTTCCTTTTTAAGACGCATAGCCATTTCGTTGGCTGCCTGTACTGGTGGAAGGCAGGTAACACCGCTGCTGGCGGGCAATGCATGGCCAACGCCGGTGATCCCGATCTTTAACGATCCCGCATATACGATTTTATAAGGAGCTACCTGACGGGCCAGCGACTTATCTGAAAAATGGTAATTACAGTTGACTAAAGTAAACTGCATATGGGGTATCAGCGCCGCCAGGGCAGCCTGTCCGTTGGCCAGTTCCTTGTTGCCGATGGTAGCAGCATGATAGCCGGCTTTGTTCATCGCGGCGATCATATTCATATGTGCATCCAGGTTAGCGGTATCATCCAGGAAGTCACCGGCATCCAGGAATACACCCTGTGTATTTGCCGGGCGCAGATCTGTTATCTGTCCGTGCAGGTCATTGGTATGCCATATCATGATTTCTCTGTTATCACCGGGAAGCCAGGTGGCATTACTGTTGATAGCGGCCAGAGAGCGGAAGGGGTTTTGCAATAACAGCAAACCTGTTGCCAGGGAAGTATTGCGCAGAAAGGAGCGACGATCTTTGTTCATAAGTTACAGGGGAGTGAAGAGTATCGGGGGTAAAGATAATTTTTTTCATGAAATTAATACAAGACTTGATAAAAATATAATACTTTTGCCCAAGTTCATCCCATGTGCGCGTTTACCTACTACTGTCCCATTATATACTAATGAATTAAATAAATAGATGTCGACTCCTTTTATATCAGAGATTTCTATTGTTGCATTTAATTTCGCCCCTAAAGGGTATGCATTATGCAACGGTCAGCTGCTTCCTATCCAGCAGAATCAGGCTTTGTTTTCTTTATTAGGCACCACTTATGGTGGTGATGGCCGCGTCAATTTCGGTTTACCCAATCTGCAGGGCAGAATAGCCATGCACGAGGGGAATGGCCATACACTGGGAGAAGTCTCGGGTAGTGCCTTCAATACGCTCACGCCCAATCAGATAATGGGGCATGCACATGCCATAACAGCTGACATGCAGATACAAACCGGCACTGCTGCTGACAATACCTCTCCTGCCAATGCCTTTGCCGCACCTGCGGCCAGTGGCAACCCTCGGTACAGCAATCTGGCTGATGATCAAATGGCCGCCATACCCGTAGCGCAGCTGCAGGCTGATCCCTCAGTCCCTTTCATGACTGAAAACAACAACACGACAGGCCTGCCCATTGAAAACAGGATGCCATACCTCTGTCTGAATTTTATTATCGCGCTTCAGGGCGTTTTCCCTTCACCAACTTAATTTATCCCTATATGTCAGCAGACGATTCTTTTGTTGCACAAATCATCATGGTGCCGTTTAATTTCGCGCCCAGAGGTTTTGCCATGTGTGAAGGCCAGATAATGCCGATTTCGGCGAATACAGCACTCTTTTCACTGCTGGGAACCACCTACGGTGGCAACGGCCTAAGCAATTTCGCCTTGCCCAATCTTCAGGGAAGAATACCTATTGGTGCGGACCAGGGACCTGGCCTGTCTTACCGGGAGCTGGGTGAACAGGGAGGCGTGGAACAGGTTACTTTAACGGCCAATGAAATTCCTCCACACACGCACCTGGTCAATGAGGTAACACTGTCATTGCCTGCCGGCGATACTGTTAACACCTACAATCCGGTAGGGAGCTATCATGGTACAGCTGCATCAGACAATTTGTATAGTACCACGGCTGGTACTAACGTGACGGCAAAGCTGCAACATAATCTGAGTGCGGCCCCCGGAGGGACGACTCCGGTCAATAATATGCAGCCATATATGACCATTCACTATGCGATCGCATTACAAGGAGTATTTCCTCCCCGCAGCTAACCAATAAAAACACTGACAATGCCTGCTTTTATAGGAGAAATAAGAATATTTGCCGGCAACTTTGCACCGGCAGGATGGGAGTTCTGCTGGGGACAACTCCTCAACATTTCGGATAATGATCCCCTGTTTAATCTGATTGGTACCACTTATGGTGGTGACGGTCAGAACACTTTCGCATTACCGGACCTGCGGGGCCGGGCTCCCCTGCACATGGGCACCCTGGGCAGCGAATCCTATACCATCGGACAGTCCGGAGGACTGGAACAGGTGACGATTACAGCTAACCAGCTTCCAGCCCATAAACATACTATTACAGGCAATGTATACATGCCTACCCTCGGTGAAAATCCTGGTAAACTATTATCTCCTGATAATAACTACACCGCCATTACCAGCGGGCAACAGGTATACAGTACCAACAAACACGCCACCAACCATATGGGCCCCTTAAAGATCGGTCCGCGGGTAGTCAACAACCCTCCGGCAGTTCCCAACACTTTTATGCAGGTAGGATATAGTGGCGGAGGCCAGGCCAAAGAAAATATGCAGCCCTATACCGCTGTTAATTATATCATTTCGCTGTACGGCATCTTTCCATCCATTACCTGATCCCGTAGCAATGAAGATAGGAGCACTTTTACCAAGATCAACCTTTCACCTGTTATTACAGCACGATTTCCTGGCTGGTACGGAGGCTTACCTCCAATACCGGCAAACAGGTGCGGAGCTGATCAGCGGGCAGATAAAATATGGTACCGATGCGAATGTGGTGATGCAGGAAGCAGAACGATTGTTGCTGGAACAGCAGGTAGATATACTGCTGGTATATGCAGACCAGGACTCGCTGAAACAAATTGCCGATCTGGCCAAAGCACTCAACAAACTGATAATACTGGTACATAACGGTGCCAAGTATATGCACGAATGGGAACCACATCCCGCCGTGCTTTCCCATACCCTGAACAATACCGTTCATTGCAGGCTTACCGGTGAATATGCCGCCACAAAGGCTGCCAGTGCTGCTGTCTGCACTTCGTTTTATGATGGGGGATATTCCCACTGTCACGCTATGACACAAACGTATGCCGACAAAGGAGGCAGCGTAGCCTACAATTTTATCAGCCAATATAAAGTCAGCGAGTTTAACAGCGCACCACTACAGGAGTTTCTAAAGAATAACGCCGACGTACAAACGTTGCTGGCATTATTCAACGGGGACCTGGCACATTGTTTCCTGCAACAGTTGCAACACGCCGGCATCAGCCCCCTCCGTATCTTCGGAAGCCCCATGTTACTGGATGAAACAATCCCGTTAACACATGGCCCGCTGCAGTTGCCTTTCCAGCTCTGTGGTTATGTTCCCTGGACACCAGTGATCGATAGTGAGGCCAATACACTGTTTAAAACACAGTTTCGTCAGCATACCGGCCGCGAAGCCGGCATAGCAGCCCTGCATGGCTGGGACACCGGTATCATCCTGGAGCACATCCTGCGCACTGCAGACACACATCGATTCAAAGCCAGAGACATACTGGAAATGATGAAGGAGGTAACACTGGACAGCCCCGGAGGCTCGTTACAGATGGACGCCGCCACCCATCACATGATAGGGCCATCGTGGCTGATACAAATGAACGAACAGTTTGAACCTCAGATCATAGGGAGCATTGATAATACCCTGCATACCTGGCAGGAAATAGTGAGCACGAAACTTCAGGGCGTATCTTCCGGCTGGATCAACACCTATCTCTGCGCCTGATACAGGCCAGAGAAGGGTTTCAAATAAACACAACATCCTGATACAGGATGTAATAATGATATATTCTTATACCAAAGACGTCCGTCTATGAAGTTAACTTTACTCAGGACAGTAATATGCCTACTATTGTTTATTGGTATGGCCCCATTTGCTAATGCGCAGAGCATAAGCCCTGGTGACCTTTTATTTACCGGTATCAATATTTTTGACGATGACAATAACGGCAGCGTACAGAACGATGTTTTTTCGTTTGTGCTTTTACGTGATTGCCCCGCCAACACTAAAATTTATTTTACCGATCTCGGCTGGACCGGGAGCGGTTTTCAGTCGCTCTCCTGCGGTGTCAATACCGGTTCTCAAACAGACGGGGTGATTATGTGGTCTTCTGGCGGCAGCGTTATCAAGGCAGGGCAACAGGTGATCATCTCCTGTAAATTTTCCCCCTCCGCCTCCATCGGCACCATCACAGCGGTAAACCCCACCCAGGCCACCGCAGCGGCACCCGTCGGCTCCAGGGAATACATCAGCCTGGGACTCGCCGGGGATGAGCTGTTCGCCTTTACCGGCAACCTAAGCTCCCCTACCATTATAGCCGGCATCAATGTAAACAGGAAAACCTGGGAACCATCACTGAATGCCTGTGACTTTACCTCCTCCGGTTCCGTTCAGCCCGGGACTACCGCTACACTGGCATTTCCCAGCGTCAACGCGGTGAACGCAAGATATAATTGTAATTCCCTCGCCGGCACTCCCGGCAGATTAAGAACCCTTTTGCAGGACACTACCAACTGGAATAAGGACTATACCCTGGCAGCACCGTCACCAGTACCTTTTGACCTTAAAAAAACAGCCCCCTGCAATCTGACCATCGTCAATCCCAGTGCGGCGGGCATAGTGTATGTCAACAACCAGTCGGCTACTCCCGGTGATGGCAGCAGCTGGAGCGCTCCCCTACCGGAACTACGCGATGCACTCCTCGCAGCGGCTGATCCTCTCAACGGCATCACGCAGATATGGGTGGCCAAAGGTACTTACAAACCCACTGCCGGCACCGATCGCAGCATCTCATTGGTAATACCGTCCAATGTAGCGGTATACGGTGGCTTCGCAGGCAGCGAAACAAACCCTTCACAACGTAATATCCCGAACAATCCTGTTATACTTAGCGGCGACATCGACAATAACGATATACTCACCGGAGGGATCACACTCAACGCTACTGATATCCGGGGCAACAATAGCTACCATGTGATACAAGTCAACAACACAGATGTATCTACTCTTCTTGACGGCGTAATTATCACGGGGGGCAACGCTCAGGGTACTGGTATAGATATATATGGCGGAGGCATGTATACCCTTAATGGCAATATCACGATCAGTAATACACGTTTTAACGGAAATAAGGCCAGTGCGAATGGTGGAGCCATGTATAACAACAGCGTCAGTAATAGTACCGTACAGCTGATAAACTGTGCTTTCTCCGGTAATGCTGCCTCCAGCGGTTCAGGCGGTGGCGCTATTACTGCCAATTACAGTACACTGAAACTCACCAATGTCACCATTGCCGGCAACAATGCGCCTACTGGTTCCGGTCTTTTTCTCATTAAGACCGCAATGAACACCTATAATACTATTATCAGCGGCAATAGCGGCAGCCCGGCAATAGGTTTCGCGGCCGGTAGTTTTACCACCTACCAGTACAGCATAATAGACAACACCTATTATACCAACAACACTCCTTCACAGAGTACTCCAGCCGTACAATTCGTCAACCTGAACGGTGGTGACCTCCGCTTGCAGGTAAGCAACTTTGCTATCAATAAAGGAGATCCCCAAACTAACAATAACGGCTATCCGGTGCAGGCAGGTACTGTGGACCTCGCGGGAGCACCCCGTATCAACAATACCACCATCGACCTCGGTGCCTACGAATACCAGGCGGTAGCACAAACCATTACCTTCCCGGTATTGGCAGCTGTTACCTATGGTGACAGCAACATCGATCCGCTGGCAACGACTTCCGGTGACGGCACCATCACATACACCTCCGATAAAACCACGGTAGCAGATATTATATCCGGTAAAATCAAAACCACTGGCGCAGGCACAGCACAGATCACCGCCAATGCCTCCGCTACCAATGGTTACCTGGCTACAAGCCCGGGTATTACCAGAACCCTGACCGTCAATAAAAAAGCGCTGACCGTTACCGCCAACAACGCAACCAGAGTGTATGGTACCGCCAATCCAACGTTCCTGTTCACCTATACCGGTTTTGTTTACAGTGAGGATGTCTCTGTTGTTCATGGAACAGTAACCGGTTCCACCACAGCTACCCAAAGCAGCCCGGTAGGCACCTACCCCATCACCACAGATGTAAGCGGCGCCAATGCCGACAACTATAGTTTCACTGTTGCCAACGGTACCCTGACCATCACTCAGGCACCGCAAACCATTACCTTCAATGCGCCATCCAGCGTAGTATACGGTAGCGCGCCTATTCAGCTGCCGCTGAATACAAACGCAGGCCTGGCCATTAACTATACAGTGGTTTCCGGCCCCGCTACTGTTAGCGGTAACACCCTCACCATTACCGGTGCAGGCGATGTAACCGTAACAGCCGCACAACCAGGAAATGTCAACTACCTGGCTGCAACATCAGTTACACAAACATTCACCGTCAGCAAAGCCTCCCTTGCGGTGAATGCCCTTAATAAAACAAGAGCCTATAACCAAGCCAATCCTATACTGGATTACAACATCACCGGCTTTGTAAATGGAGAAAACAACAGCGTGGTAAGTGGCAGCGCGGCTATCAGCACAACCGCTGATATCAACAGCAGCCCCGGCTCCTATCCTATTACTATAGGAAATGGTTCGCTGAGCGCTGTCAACTATCAGTTTACCTTTACCAATGCAACCTTAACCATTACCAAGGCAGACCAGACCATCACTTTCCCGGCCATCAGCAACCAAACTTATGGCGTTGCACCCATTACCCTGAATGCTACCAGCGATGCAGGTCTTAGCGTAAGCTACAATGTTAGCGGACCAGCCACTATCAGTGGTAATGTGCTGACGATAACAGGTAGCGGCATGGTAACGGTAACGGCTACACAAAGTGGTGATATCAACTACAATGCCGCCCTTCCGGTTCCCAGAAACTTCTCCGTTGGCAAAGCAATGCTGATGATAAAGCCAGACGATAAAACCAGACCGTATGGACAAAACAATCCGACACTGACCTATAGTTACAGCGGCTTTGTGAATACAGACGATCAAAGTGTTGTGAACGGCATACCAGCGCTTAGCACCACTGCGGGCTTGTACAGCCTGCCGGGCACTTATCCCATCACCGTCACCAACGCAGCCTCTCTGAGTGCGGCCAACTATATGATAGTACCTGCCAGCGGATCATTGTCCGTAACAGTCGCTACGCAGTCGATCAACTTCCCCGCTATCAGCAGCAAAACATATGGTGACGGCACCTTTACCCTGAACGCCACCAGCAACAGTGGTTTACCCATCAGCTATTCAGTCATCGGCGGACCGGCCACCATCAGTGGCAACACCGTAACGATCACCGGCACAGGCACCGTCACCATCAACGCCAATCAGGCGGGTGATGGTAATTACAACCCTGCCCAGCAGGAGACACAAACCTTTACCATCAACAAAGCAGTACTGACCGTTACTGCCAACAATAAAACAAGAGCCTATCAACAGGCCAACCCGGTACTGGACTACGCGATAACTGGTTATGTAAACGGTGAAAACAGCAGTGTGGTAAGCGGTACCGCTGATATCAGCACCAGTGCCAACACCAACAGCGCACCGGGTACCTATCCGATCAGTGTAACAGCCGGCAACCTCAACGCTGCCAACTACAGCTTCAATTTCACCGATGGCACCTTAACCGTAGTAAAAGCTGCACAGACTATCAGCTTCGCAGGCATAACAAATAAAACATACGGAGATGCAGCGTTTACACTCAGCGCCACTTCCGATGCTGGCTTACCCGTTAGTTTTGCAGTTACTTCCGGTCCTGCTACTATCAGTGGCAATACCCTCACCATCACCGGCGTAGGCACTGTAACGGTAACGGCTACACAGAACGGTGACGCTAACTACAATGCAGCCAGCCCTGTCAGCAAGACTTTTACGGTAGCGCCGGCAGCACTCAATGTTAAAGCTGATGACAAACAGCGGATCTATGGCCTCAATAATCCGGCCTTCACCTATACCATTACCGGTTTTGTTTATACCGATGATAACAGCGTAGTAAGCGGAGCACCGGCACTCAGCACCACCGCCAACGCGGGCAGTGCAGCGGGCACCTATCCTATCAACATCACCGCCGGTAACCTGAGCGCCGCCAACTATACCTTTACCCTGACAGGCGGCACGCTCACCATAGGTCCCGCCGATCAGACCATCAGCTTGCCTGCCATCAGCGACAAAACCTATGGCGATGGATCCTTCACGCTCAATGCTACCAGCACCAGTGGTTTACCGGTCAGTTATTCAGTGGCCAGTGGACCGGCCACCATCAGCGGCAACACCGTAACGATTACCGGCGCAGGTACAGTGACCATCAACGCCAATCAGGCAGGTGACGGCAATTACAATCCTGCCCAACAGGTGTCTGCAACCTTTACTGTCAACAAAGCAGTACTGACCGTTACTGCCAACAGTAAAACAAGAGCCTACAACCAGGCCAACCCGGTACTGGACTACGTGATAACAGGTTATGTCAACAGTGAAAACAGCAGCGTGGTAAGTGGTACCGCTGCTATCAGCACCAGTGCTAACGCTACCAGCGCTCCAGGCACCTACCCGATCAGTGTAACAGCCGGCAGCCTCAGTGCTGCCAACTACAGCTTCAGTTTCACCGCTGGCATCTTAACCGTAGTAAAAGCGGCACAAGCTATCAGCTTCGCAGGGATAACAGATAAAACATACGGTGATGCAGCGTTTACACTCAACGCCACTTCCGATGCCGGCTTACCGGTTAGCTTTACAGTTACTTCCGGTCCTGCTACCATCAGTGGTAATACACTCACCATCACCGGCGCAGGTACTGTAACGGTAACGGCTACACAGAACGGTGACGCCAACTACAATGCTGCCAGTCCTGTCAGCAGGACTTTCACGGTAGCACCGGCAGCACTCAACGTTAAAGCTGACGATAAGCAGCGGAACTATGGCCTCAATAATCCGGCACTCACCTATACCATCACCGGTTTTGTTTATACGGATGATAACAGTGTGGTAAGCGGTGCCCCGGCACTCAGCACCACCGCTAATACCGGCAGTGCAGCGGGGACCTATCCTATCAGCATCAGCGCCGGCAACCTGAGCGCCGCCAATTATACCTTTACACTGACAAACGGAACTTTAACAGTAGGACCTACTGATCAAACGATCAGCTTCCCTGCCATCAGTGACAAAACTTATGGTGATGGCTCCTTTACGCTCAGTGCTTCCAGCAGCAGCGGTTTACCGGTAAGTTATGCCGTAGCCAGCGGGCCTGCCACCATCAGTGGCAACACCGTAACGATCACCGGTGCAGGCACAGTGACCATCGTTGCTTACCAGGGAGGCAACAGCAACTATAACGCTGCTCCGCAGGCCGCCCGCACTTTCAACGTAGGCAAAGCCGCACTGACCGTTACCGCCAAAAACGATACCCGTACTTATAACGGCAACGCCTATAGCGGTGGTAACGGTGTAGACTATACGGGATGGATAAACAGCGACAACGCCGCTATGCTACAGGGACAGCTGAGCTACAGTGGCACCTCACAGGGAGCTGTGAATGCCGGTTCTTATGTGATCAGTCCTGCAGGCCTCAGCAGCAGTAACTATTCCATATCCTATGTAAGCGGGACACTCACCATCAACCGTGCTACACAACAGATAAGCTTTACAGCACCCGGCTACAAAAACCAGGGCGATCCTGATTTTACGTTTACTGCAACAGCCAGCTCCGGTTTGCCCATCAGCTTCACCAGTGATAACAATGCGGTCATCAGTATCAACGGCAACACTGCAAGGGTAGGCGATGCCGGCACCGCCATCATCACCGCCACCCAGGCAGGCAATAACAATTACGAACCAGCCCAGGCGGTTATACAGGTCATCAACGTAACAGCTTATAAGCCTCCTGTTATTACTGCCAGCGGCAACACTACCTTCTGTGAAGGTGGAAACGTAACCTTGCAGGCTTCCACAGCCCCGGCTTACGAATGGTACCGTAACAATGTACTGATATCTGGCGCCAACAACAGTTCGCTGTTGGTGAGTCAAAGCGGCAACTACACCGTAAAGGCCATTTATGCGCACACGGCGTTAACCTCCGCGGCCACCACCGTTACCGTCAATCCGATGCCCGACGGTAGTGTACAGGCCAATGGCAATACCACCATCAGCAAAGGCGAAAAAATTGTACTCGTTGCCTCCGGTGGTGATACCTATACCTGGGACCCAACAGCAGGGCTTAACAACCCGGCTATCGCAGCACCGGTAGCAAGGCCGGCCCAGACCACCACCTACCGGGTGACCATTACCAGCGCAGCTGGTTGCAGCGTCACCAAAGAAATCACCATCACGGTAAAAGAAGATTATAAACTGGAAGCGACCAATATCCTCACGCCCAACGGCGATGGCAAAAATGATCTCTGGATCGTCAGAAACATCGATATGTACCCGCAGAATGAAGTGAAAGTATTTGACCGCACCGGCCGGATGGTATACCACCAGCGGGGTTATACCAACAACTGGAACTGCACCGTGAATGGTCAGCCCCTGGCAGAAGGTACTTATTACTATATCATCGACCTGGGCAACAACAAACCACAATTCAAAGGATTTATTACCATCATTCATGAAAATTAAGGAACCGATCATGAAGCAGTTTGCCAGATATATACTGTTGCTGGGCGCATTTGCGCTCAGCAACAGCAGCGCCAGCGCACAAAACGTGGGCAATCCCTCCCAACTTTATGAGCCAATGGCAGCCCAGTACTTTTTAAACCAGTACATGGCCAATGCCGCCATGGCCGGCATAGATACCGGATTGCATGTATATCTCGCCTACCAGCGGCAATCGTCGGATATGCCCGGCGCCCCCCAGGCCAAAGCCCTGACGGCCGACTACAAGCTGTTTAAACGGGTGGGAATAGGGATGAACATCTTCAATGATAAAGCAGGGCTATTAAACAACACCAAGGTAGCTTTTACCTATGCCTATCATCTGCCCCTCAGCGCCAGTGAGCTGAGCATACTACACTTTGGCCTGTCCGGCGCTTTCATCAACAGGCGTCTGGATACCAAATCCATCAATGGTGATATCACAGACCCTAGCATCAATGCGTTTAACCGACGTGACAATTATTTCGAAGCGGATTTTGGTATGGCTTTCACGCGTAAAGGATTAAACCTGCAGACTTCATTACCCAATCTCGTCAGCCTGTTAAAAGATAAGTCCAATGATATTGGTGTCAACCGCTCCCTCTTTTATTCAGCAGCCTCCTATCGATTTGATATCGACGATCAACTGACCTCGATAGAGCCTAAGGTTTGCCTCCGTGGTATAAAAGGGTATGATAATATCATAGATGCAGGCGCCAATTTTGTTTTCTTCGAAGACCTCTTTAACGTTATGGCCATGTACCATTCCACCAAAAGCTTCAGTGCCGGCGCTGGTATCAATTACAAGTCGGTGGCAGGGTTCCAGCTGGTATATAATTCCCAGACCTCCGGGCTGGCCAACTATACCAATGGTACTTTTGAATTGAACCTTGTAGTTCATCTGTTTAAATAGTCTCAGCAACTATTCATAATGAAGGAAGGGCCGCCTGTTGGCCCTTCCTTTTTTTATTTAAAATAGGCATCCCGGCAGATATATCTGATAAATCCTTTCTTCTGAGATAGAACTGGACCATCATTTTAGATAAAAACTGGACCACGCCACTGGCCCTAATACTATCTACTTTTACACTGCGATAGCGCAATAACATTTAAAAAAAATCTACAATGTCAAAAGCAGTATTTTATCACGCAGGATGTCCAGTATGTGTAAGTGCAGAACAGGATATATTGAACCTCATTCCTCAAAACCAGGTGGAAGTTGTACATTTAGGCACTGATAAAGCCCAGGTTGGAGTGGCTGAAAGAGCAGGTGTAAAATCCGTTCCTGCACTGGTTTTATCTAATGGTAATGTGCTGCATATCAATTTCGGCGCATCCATTGAAGATTTGAAATAACGTATACACACTCCTGAATGTCTGTCGGCTTCAGGAGTGTTGTTTTATAACACCGGAAATCAATGACTGTTTACGACCTTATCATCAAAGACAAAGAGCAAACAAAACTGGATGACGTTTTTCTGCAGGAAGATAACCGCAACGCGATCATACAGCTGATCAAGGAAAACAACTATGCTGAAGAACTGCAGCAATACGGGCTTCCTGTCAACAATAAACTATTGCTCCACGGAAGTTCCGGATGCGGCAAAACAACCACTGCCAAAGCCATTGCCAACGCATTGGGCAAAAACCTGTTTATACTCAACCTCAGCAATGTGGTATGTTCACGCATCGGCGAAACATCTCAGAATATAAAGGCTGTTTTTGATAAAGCAGGGCGTGAAAAAGCGGTGCTGTTTCTCGATGAATTTGACCAGATAGGCAAAGCCCGGGGCGATGATGATAAGGATGTAGGAGAAATGAGACGACTGGTAAATTCATTGATTCAACTGATTGATTATTATCCTCAGCAATCGCTGCTGATTTGCGCCACCAATCACGCGGAAATAATAGACCATGCACTGATAAGGCGTTTTCAGCTGAAAATATCATTTGAGATGCCCGGCGCCGCTGAGCTGAATGTTTATTACGATAAACTCCTGGCCGCTTTCCCCGAACGTTTGCAGAAAATCAAACGCCGCTACGATATTTCATTTGCAGAAGCAAAAGATGATGCCTTTACACAGGTAAAAGCTGCCCTGATCGCGGACCTGGAGCTAAAAAACCAAAGTGCAACCGTATGAGTGATGCCATAGAAAACAATCTGCGTATTATCCAAAACAGCATACAACAAGCCTGTCTGAAAAGCCATCGCAGTACCAGCGAGGTAAAGCTGTTACTGGCCACTAAAACCGTTCCTGCAGAACGCATTAAAATCGCGTTACAGGCAGGACAGACGCTGATTGCAGAGAACAAAATACAGGAGCTGAAGGAAAAATACGAAGCGCTGAAAAACATCCCTCACGAAAATCATTTCATCGGCCATCTGCAGACCAACAAGATCAAGGACCTCCTGAAATATGAAGTCACCTGTCTCCAATCCCTTGACCGCCTCGATTTAGCAGAGAAGCTGCATCAGCGTTTATGCATTGAAAACAAAAAAATAGATGTGCTGATTCAGGTAAACACTTCCGGCGAAGAAAGCAAATTTGGGGTACATCCCGATGAAGCCCTGGACCTGGTGAAAAAGGTGGCCCAACTGGAAACCCTGCAAATAAAGGGTTTAATGACTATTGGATTGCTGAGTGCGGAAACGGAAAAAGTGCGCCGGTGTTTTCAGTTGCTTAAAAACATACAACAGCAGATTATTGCTGCCAACATCCCCCATGTAATCATGAAAGACCTTTCGATGGGCATGAGCGGTGATATGGAAACAGCCATTGAAGAAGGTGCCACCATTGTGCGTGTAGGCACAGCCGTTTTTGGCCAAAGGCCCACACCCGACAGCTATTACTGGAACGAGTCCGTCACTGTACAATAACTATCGCCAACATGCATATTCATTTTGTTATACACGAGGTATTTGAGGCTCCGGGCGCCTATCTGGAGTGGGCTCAAAAAAGAAAACACACGGCAGGTTTTTCGAGGGTATATGAAAACCAACCGCTTCCTGAAGCCATTAATCCCATTGACATGCTCATTGTGATGGGTGGTCCTCAAAGCCCTGATACTACCCTCTCCCAATGCCCCCATTTTGACGCATCCGCAGAAATCAATCTGATAAAAAAATGTATAGCCGCCGGTAAAGCCGTGATTGGCATTTGCCTGGGGGCGCAGTTAACAGGTGAAGCCCTGGGTGCGCGGTATGAACACAGCCCTGAAAAAGAAATCGGCGTATATCCGATACAGTTAACTGAAAAGGGTTTGCAGCATCCTTCATTCAAACATTTTGGTTCCCCCCTGCCAGTAGGACACTGGCATAATGATATGCCCGGCCTCACCCCTGCCAGCAAAATAATCGCTACCAGTCATGGTTGCCCCAGACAAATCGTGGAATATACTGATTTGGTCTATGGATTTCAGTGCCATATGGAATTTAATGCAGCGGTGATAGAACCACTGATTGCCAGTGAAGAAGAGCTACTGGTGCATAACACCACACACCGTTTTGTTCAGCAACCCGATGAAATCCGCAGTTATGATTTTAGTGAGATGAATGAAAAATTGTTTCAGTTTCTTGATATGCTCTCGGCTGAATATATGAACCGATAGCCAGCACTGTTCGTGGGTCCTCTCTATACAAAATCCTGAAAATGTTTTACTTTTCTGCTTTATTTTATAGAAGACCGAACAGTTGAACAAATGAAAAAAATGCTGAAGGCATTGCTATTTGCTGCCACTACCTTTACAGCCTGCAAAGTCAGTACTCCATCCGGAGCGGGGAATCACCTATACGTTCAAAAGGAAGGACGTGAACAGCAACCATGGAAACTGGTATGGAAGGATGATTTTAATGGTAAGACGCTGGATACTACCAAATGGACACGCATCCCGCCAGGAAAATCTGACTGGAACAAACATATGAGCAGCCACGATGACTGCTACCGGCTCGACAGCGGCCTGCTCTATCTCCGTGGTATCATCAACCCGGATACTTCCGTGGATAAACGGCCTTTTATTACAGGAGGGATCTGGAGTAAAGGTAAATTTGCTTTCCAGTATGGAAGAATTGAAATACGGGCAAAGCTGGAATGCGCCAGGGGAGCATGGCCTGCCATGTGGATGCTGGCCGAACAGGACAAATACGGTCCCTATCCGCGGAATGGCGAAATTGATATCATGGAGCATCTGAACTATGATAGTATTATCTACCAGACTACCCACTCCTACTATACACTTAATCTGAAACAAACCGGGAAGCCACCTCATTTTGGCACTGCCAGACTGAATCCTAATGAGTTCAATACGTTTGGCATCAGCTGGTATCCCGACAGGATTGTTTTTCAGCTCAATGGCCAGGATACTTTTACCTATCCCAGAGTAAAAGATGTGGACCCGTCTCAATGGCCCTATGATCAGCCTTTTTACATTCTGATTGATCAGCAGCTGGGCGGCAACTGGGTAGGAAAAGTCAATCCTGCAGATCTGCCGGTGCAGATGATTGTTGACTGGGTGAAAGTATATCAATAGCACAAACATCATAAAAAGAGCGAAACCTGTGAGTGATCACAGGTTTCGCTCTTTTTATGATGCTTTAAAATGAACATCAGTACAATTCCAGTAGGATACCACAGTGATCTGAAAGACCTTTCGGAACGCTTAAAGTAATGGGCGCAATACGGGGCTTAGGTGAATTTTCTGTTCTTTTCTCGATATTGCTGAACCAATAGTCATATAAACGTCCGCTTAACAATGTACCACCACCTGTAAACTTCTTTTTCGCGTTCCCGGTTGGTTTGCCGACCATCGGTTTGGAATAGTGATAATACTTTTTTCTGCGGGCAGAGCCAATATCCCGGGCCTTTACATTAAAATCACCACCTACATAAATATCATTATCTCCCTGGGCCGCCTCCAGCATGGATGGTAACATCTGCATAAAACTCATTTTGTTATTGGCGAGCGTGTACATGTTATGTACAAATCCAACCACTTCCTGGTTACCTCCAAACTCCAGCACACCATAAACAATCACCCGATAATCCGCCAGTGCATCAGTAGCCATGGTCTTTGCCCAGTCCTTAAACGGCTTGCCATTAATGTTTATCATCGGATGATCGCCCGGAGTCCGCGGCGCCTCATCCAGCACTACTTTTGAGCCGGTTTGAACATAGATTCGTCCGAATTCCCTGATAATGACATCCTTTTTTACAGCATATCCGATATACTCCGTTCTGCCTAATGCAGTCCTGCCACAGTTTACCACAGCGAGTTGATGACCGCCACGGATTCTGCCAAACAACCCTTCTAACAATTTCTTCAACCCGGTAGTTGCTGAAGAATTATTAGTGACTTCCGTGAATCCCGCAACTTTTATTTCATCAAAGCTATTTTTGATGAGCTTGAATGCAGTATAAAATCTGGCCGTCCTGTCTACTTTGCCTCCACTGCCTCCATAATTTCTCATGTTCTGATGAAAAACATATATCATGGCTAATATGATTAGATTATTGTATTCATTTCTCTTTCTGCTGAGATATCCACCATTTCAGGGTTTCAGTGGATAAGGCAGGGGGCTCCTCTGCTTTGGCCAGTTTGTGGAGGTTATAGCTTTTAACAATGGAGGGAGGTACCCGTGAAATAACTGACGCTACTGCTTCTGCAGACTTCGCCAGATCAAAAATGGTGACTACATCGCAGAGCTGCCATCTGACATTCATC
Source organism: Chitinophaga sp. HK235 (assembly GCF_018255755.1). Lineage (NCBI taxonomy): Bacteria > Pseudomonadati > Bacteroidota > Chitinophagia > Chitinophagales > Chitinophagaceae > Chitinophaga > Chitinophaga sp. HK235. The sequence continues at coordinate 2,106,813 of NZ_CP073766.1, forward strand.
ACCGGAAAATCGTTGGTATTGGTTACTTCAGAAGATTCGTAGCTGGTTTCCTCCTGATTAATGGTATAGCTCTGCATGCTGGTGGAACTTGTATTCAGGCTCATGGAGATATTGGAAGAGATAGGTCCCCATCCGAGAGAGGTATCTATACTCAATGCCTTGCTGACAGATTCTTCCGTGGAGCTGGTTTGTGTCATACCACTGGTAAAGGTGCTGCCTACAGTGCGGGTTTCGCGGGGAGCCAATGTGTAGGAATCAGCCATTTTTTGCCACGACTGTTCTCTTATGAATGTCCGGTTCCCCCATACACCATAGCCCACCACAACGGGCTGAGAGTCTTTGGGTACAATACATTCTGCTGTAGGCTCCGGAATTGGACCGATGTCATTGGGGCCGCTTAACATGGCCGGGGTAATGTAATATTCCTTTACAGCGGTATCCAGCGCGATTACACCTATGAATCCGCCAGTGGCCAGATTCTTCAATACCAGGTATGTGCCTGTAACAAATGGTGCCCGGAATGTTCCGGTCCCGGATGGCAGGATTTTATTGGGTTGAACATCCAGCAACAGCCCTGTATCAGATACATAAAAGAAAATGACATGCACTTTCAGGCCGTTTTGGATTTTCACTTCCAGGAAATCTTTGCCCAGCGGTTTGGATTTTAAAGTACCGGCAATGGCTTCTGCATAATAGGGTTTCATGTTACGTGGGGATTTTACTTCGTTGTTAATATTGTTTCTGAGAAAAATAACGCACCAAACTGAGGCACAGCAAGCCTTTCCGAATGATGGTCAAACAAACTTAACAAATAAAGAGAAACAAACAAATACACTATCCGTTTGATATTTCCGTTAAGACGTTTACAGCATGCAGAAGGGTTGCTCTTCTGCATGCTATAAATATCAATATCATCGGCGGAACCAGTTAAAGTAAGCATAACCACCTTTTTCCGAAGTGGTATTAAAATTAAACAGGGCAAAACGATTAGCTGTCCAATCCAACCCCAGGCCCATCTTCAGCGTATTATCCAACGGAATAAAATGACTACCATCTGTACTGTAAGCAAAAGTGGCGGTAAAGTCTTTTTCATACACGAAAGCTTTTAACCATACCTTACTGGTATGAAGGCTCACAACCGCTACGGTACTATCATTGTTGACCATTACCAATTCCCTTCCCTTATCTTTTTGACGTACCCCTACATACGCATACGGAAACTGAAACACGCCCAGTCCTGCTACATCACCGGGTTTGAGCCCGGCAGCATCCAACTCCACCGTTCCTTCCGAATAAGGACCTTCCACCCGCTGCGTAAGCGTATTACGGGCTTCGGCGAGGTTAGCGGCCTTACCAGCTTTCAGGCGGAGATAACCAGGCCGCGCTGTCAATGACCAGTTGGCATTATCAGGATTATGATTCCATTGCCATTGCAAACCCAGCCGGGGTGCATTAAATTCATCCGCTGAAGCCGGCACACGGATCGGGGAAACCTTGCCTACTTTGGGTTTGGGGAAGGTATCCACTCCTTTACCATTAACTCCGATCATAGGCCATCCATCTACCCAGGAAACCGGCTCCAGATTAGGTACACGTCCTATAGGGCCACGGTCCTGCATAATGATAAACCACCAATCTCCATTCTTCAACTGTACCATCCCTCCCTGGTGTAAACCATTACCCGGATAACTATGATCATCCTGTATCACCACCTTTGATTCATAAGGCCCGTAAATACTGTCGGCACGCAAACATACCTGTCGCCCACGGGTACCACCGGTAGATCCCAGAATATAGTATTTACCATTTACTTTATACATGTGAGACCCTTCCAGATAAGGGAAAGAGCGGTTGTCATAAATTTTCCGCTGTGGTGTTTTTACCGATAAGGCATCACTGTTCAGCTCTGTGATATAAATTGTTTGCTGACCATGTACCACATATACTTTCCCATCATCATCAAAAAACAATCCGGGGTCATAAAGATATTCAGGAAAGATAGTCCGGGTCCAAGGGCCTTCTATCTTCTTCGCCGTACACATAGAGAAATGCCCTTTCTCTCCATTCATCTCCGGTGTGCAGAAACCTGCATAAAACAACCCATTATGATGACGGATCGTAGCGGCCCAGGATCCATTCAGATATTTGTTGCCACCCTTCAGATCATACCGGGGATCTTCGTTATAACGCTCCAAAGCATATCCGGCCATGGTCCAGTTTACCAGATCACTGGAAACAGCAATAGGACAACCAGGTACATAATGCATGCTGGTAGAGATAAAATAGAATTTATCATCTACACGAATAATATCGGGGTCTGGCCAATCTCCCCACATAAGCGGATTTTTGAAAGTGCCATTCCCATTGTCCGGCGTCCAGGACCGGGTGGGGACAGATGTTTGAGCAGATACGCTGGTACTCAGCAGCAGAAAGAGCCAGATAGCCGGCTTCGTCATAACGGTTCGGAAATATTTCATTGTTCACTTTATATACGCAGACTTATAAAAATAATGATTTGATCAGTTCTACCTTTTTGGTAGTTGTTTTAGTCTTATCATAAGCCAGATAGAGGACGTTGGTAGTTGGCATGGCACCTTTCCATATTTCCGCTATCCGGCCTTCTTTTTCGAGTTCTTTAACCAGATAATCGGCAGCAATCGTAAGGCCACCGTTCCGGCTAATGGCCAGCAAAATAGTATTCATATCCGGAATAACGAAACGCGGTTGGATGGGCGGTCTTTTTTTAAAGTTAGTGAGCCAGAAACGGCGTATAATGGCCAGATCGGTACTATAGGCATACCAATCCTGCTGCAACAACCATTCTTCTGCTTTTAGCAGGTCTTTCTTTTTTATCAGTGCACGGAATGGCTTTGTGTCTAACGACGGATGACCGGCTATCACAAAGGATTCTGTCAGGATCGGTTCAAAAAAAATATCCTTTTTATCTGTCCGCTGGGTGGCTACCACAAAATCAAGGTCCCCGTTACTCAGTTTAATAAGCAGGTCCTGGGTTAGTCCGAACGAGGTTACGATATCCGCAGGGAATGCTGCCAGCTTTGACAGGGCTACTGTATGAAACACTTCTTTTACCGTACCAAAGCGGATGATTGGAAATGGCTGTCCTTTGCTTATTGCAGAAAAAGAAACTTCCAGATGTTCCAGTTTTTCCAGCGGTCCCACCAGCTGCGTATAGAATAGCTTGCCATCATCTGTAGGGACCAGCTTAGGCTTCCGCTCAAAAAGCTGTTTCCCCATATACGCCTCCAGTGCAGATAAATGCTGACTGACATTCGGCTGTGATATAAAGAGCGCTTTGGATGCCGCTGTCAGTGATCCCGTTTGATACACCGCTTTAAATGTTCTATACCATTCCAGATTTACCATGCTATAAATGTATAAATAATTTTATGAGGATGATAAATCATACTATTTTATTTTATGGCTTCTTCCGTCGCATTTTTGCATAAAAAACGATGAACGATCAACTGATATTATCGCCCGAAGTCATTTCTGCATTGGAATATATTCAATCCATCCACATGCCGGAAATGGAAGATGCAGTGCTCGCAGGCAGGGAGTTTTACGAAGGTTTTATTCCCATGGCCGGAGAGCTGGAAGCGCTGTTTAATATTGAAAACGTTTACATACCATCGGCTACCGGCGATATACCTATCCGTATTTACCGGCCGTCTGATCAGCCGCAACTGCCGGCAGTACTGTATTTTCATGGTGGATGGTTTAATGCAGGAAATCTTGAAACACATGACCGGCCTGTACGTACTTTAGCCCGGTTATCAAACGCCGTGTTTATTGCAGTCGATTACCGGCTGGCTCCTGAATTTCCGTTTCCACATGGATTAAATGATTGTTGCGAGACCTTAAAATGGGTCATTGAAAATGCTGCCGCCCTTGGTATAGATCCTGCCCGGATCGCTTTGGCCGGAGACAGCGCAGGTGGTGCACTTGCGGCCACCGTAAGCAGACGGGCCGTAAAAACAATGGGAATAAATATCCCTTGTCAGGTATTGATCTATCCTGTTACAGACTCATCTCTGAGCAGCCCATCATGGGAATTGTTTTCAGACGGACCTAATCTCACACTGGATGGCGCCAAAATAGCCTGGGACCTGTATACCCCCTCCCCTTCTCACCGGAATAATCCGGATGCAGCCCCGCTGCTGGCCAGCGATCTTACAGGACTTCCGCCAACACTCATTATTACTGCCGAATATGATCCTTTAAGAGATGAAGCTGTACAATATGCACAAAAACTGCTATCTGCCGGAGTAACCGTAAGATTGACTGAATATACCGGAATGATCCATGGCTTCTTTCAGATGGGAGGTATCATTAGCAGTGGAAAACAGGCTATTGAAGAAGCAGCGGATTTTCTGAGCAATCATTTTTCAGTAAAATAATATTGGGTGATGAAGAGAAAGATCGCATATATAGGTTGTTTGGGAATGCTGGGTGTTATTACAACAGAATTTGGTGTAATCGGTATCCTGCCGCAGTTGGCACAGTATTATGCCATCAGTATAGATAAAGCTGGATTGCTGCTGAGTGCCTTTGCCATGGTGATTGCGCTTGCAGGGCCATTTATGACACTGTTTATGTCCGGATTCAACCGCAAAAAGATAATGGCGCTCAGCCTCAGCCTCTTCCTGGTTTCAGGAATCATCTCCCTGTTATCGCCACCATTCTGGCTGTTGTTGGTTGCCAGAATGCTCCCTGCTTTTCTCCAGCCGGTTTACATTTCTACAGCTATCGCTGCTGCAACTGGTGCTGCTGGGAAAAAAGATGAGCATAAAATGATGGCCATTGTATTGGGAGGAATCGGTATTGCCACCGTGACTACCGTACCCTTTGCCACTTATATGGCAGACCTGTTCAGGAATTGGCAGGCATCGTTTGCGGTACAGAGTATGGTTAGTCTGACAGCCCTGACCTGTATACTGACTATGCTGCCTTCCATGCCTGTGGCGGAAAGGAAGCCGCTGGGAAATCAATTGCTGATTCTTCAAAAGCCGGCGTTCATCATCAGTGCAGTGATGGTATTCCTGATGAATGCGGCCATGTTCACCACCTATTCCTATTTTGCAGATTACCTTGGTAAAGTAAACGGTATGAGTGCCGGCATCATCAGCGGCATGTTGTTATTGTTTGGTGTGATGGGTGTATTGGGCAATTTTACCGCAGGTAAAACAATGGGGAAAAGCCTTACCGGAACAACGGTTGTCTTTTTGGGAGGACTAACGCTGACGGCTGTAGGTATCTATCATTCCGGTCCTTTATCTTTAAGCACGGTATTGCTGATAGCGCTGTGGGGCTTCCTGCATACACCTTGTTTTCTCACCGGACAAGCCTATATGATTGCTTTTGCCCGGGAGGCGCCGGAGTTTGCCAATAGCCTTTCTATTTCATTTGGCAACCTGGGTATATCATCGGGAACATTGGTGGGAGGATGGGTCATCAGCCGATATGGTGTGAGCTGTACTCCCTGGGCTATGTGTATGTTTGGTGTGGCCGCTTTGGTCCTGGTGTTGCTTCAAACCATTTATGAAAAAAGCAGAAAACCAGTAGTATGTCCGGACTGACATCTTCTGCCTTAATAGTTGAAACGTCGCATGAATCACTGCATTCATGCGGCGTTATCGGTTGCGTTGATGCCAGGTCACAGGGGTTTCTCTCGGAGTGGCTGTAAAAGCCATGATGATCAGCAGACAGGCAACGACTAACAGTCCCGCCTGTACGTAGTTGTATTTAAAGATTGCCTTTGCCATATTACTTTATTATTCCCGGCGCTGACAGGCTGTTCTCTGCACTACACAAAACGACAAAGGGCATACTCAGATGCCCTTTGTCATATTAACCAGTAAGCGCTAATACAATGGATAAATAATTACTCTTTTATTCCATAGGTAGATGACTGCATCCTCCATATGGAATTATGTAATAACCTTTTAATGGCGGAAGGAGTTACGGCAACCTTATCCATTTTACCAGCGCATTATGTTTGCTTGCCCTTTGCGGGGGCACATCCACATTTATCACCCCGATTACTTTATAATATCAGGTGATTTCCTTGCGGAAGTGTTTCCAATGTATTGTACACAAGGGTAAGCGCACTCCCGTCAAATGACATTTAATAATTAGCTACACTACTAGGTATAGGTATAGGAATAGGTATAGTCTAGCTTCAGCACTTAATTCTCCTGATATGTAATAAACGGCTTTCACCTGCAGGTTTATGAGTCGTTTTATTCATTGTCAAGTAGTTAAATGCTTATGGGCAGCAAGATATATGTAGTTTTTGAATGAAAAAACCTCCATTTTACATCTGCGTCAAAAACTAGATAAACTGCATTCAAAATGGCAATTTTCGACATATGTCCATTCATTTATATGTTTATTCGTATATTTATCCGGCAATACTGGTATCCCGCTTGCATAAAAGTAGCACGACGGTCCGTATTATTAACTAATCTATGCTCCTATATCGCCATTTAAATACTTGTTTGCTGACTATACGACTAACGCTGATCTTACTATTTCTTACTGCGGCCAGAGCGCATTGTCAGGACCCATCCTATACGCAGTATACTGTTAAGGACGGCTTGCCGGGCCCCATTGTATACCAGGCTCTCCAGGATAAAAACGGCTTTATATGGTTTGCCACCAACCAGGGAGTGAGCCGGTTTGATGGGAAATCATTTAAAAATTTCAGCAAAGCTGATGGCCTGCCTGACAATGAAATACTGAAGCTATATATAGACAAACATAATAATATGTGGTTTATCTCCGGAGCTGGTATCCCTTCTTTATACCGTCAGGGGAAGATACAGAGCATGAATAATTGCAAAGGTGTTTTTTCCATTACAGAAGACTTTATGGGGGATTCCATTTACCTCCATAGCAATTTTTCTGAAGGGACGAAACTGGTTCAAGGTTATTATGTATCGTCTAATCAAACGGAACAATGGAAATTTACCCATCATATTTTTCCCGGTGATGATTTTCTTCGGTTTACATTGCTAAAAGCATCTACTGAAAAAAAAATCAATTTTTATTTCTCACTGGCAGATAACTCTACCTATAAGCTATTGATAAAAAGTAAAAACAAAATCCGTAGTTATACCTTTCCCTATCGCCATCTCGATGGCTATTTCCCCTTTAACATCAAATTTCTGCATACGTATAATACCAGGAAGGGCTCATTCCTGTTCTTCACAGAGTCTTTATACGAAGCAGACAGCTCCGGACTCAAAGAAATATGTCCGATTCAATCCCTTCAATTAAATTACCGCAACACCAATTCCATCTTCTGCGAAAATGACAGCATTTTATGGTGCTGTTCGAGGGACAAAGGGCTGATCCGGGTAAAAAACTATGCCTCCTCCCACCGGGTGGTCCAGACCTTTTTCCCAAAAACGTACTGCACATCGATTATAAAAGACCATGAGGGCGGATACTGGCTGACTACCCATAACGATGGGGTGTATTACCTTCCCAATCTGAATGCATATTATTTATCGGGGCTAAACGATCTGGCCGCCAAAGACGTAAAAACCATTAAAGCGATTGATAAAGACCGTATGGTGGCAGGTTTCGCCAACGGAAACATCCTGGAAGTACATCTTCCTGATATCAAAAGCAAGGCATATACCCAATGGAACAGTACCAATATCAATAACAGGATAATGGACATCAAGCCCTATGGCCGGCATCAGCTGATGATAGCCAGTGATTACGGGCTTCATACTGTTAATTCTGACAATACCAGCAAAACGCTTTTCCATGGTATCAGTATTAAAGGGGTACATCTGATATCCGATACCGCCATCGCATTCGCCACCAGTGCCGGCGTTCTTATTCTGACCCCGCACACGAAGGAGCCCAGAGCGGTACTACGCCATAAAGCCACCTGCATCAGTGGTTTGGGCAAAAACTTTTACTGGGGCTCCATGAATGGCGTATACGCCTTTCTCAACGACTCCATTCACTACCTGGGCAAACAATACCCGCAGCTAAGCGGTAGTATCAACCGAATAAACATCGCACCGGATTCGGCCATCTGGATATCAACACCAGAGGGCCTCCACATACTAAAAAACGGCCAGCTCAGCACTATCGGAAAAGAACAGGGATTACTGAGTGACATCTGCAAGGATGTACTCTTTGATGGCAATATAGCCTGGGTATCCACCGACCGGGGTATCTCCCGTATCATCTATCGCTGGAATAACAATACCCCCGTTTATTCCATTTCCGGGATCACAGAAAACGACGGACTTATTTCGTCTGATGTCAATCAGACCGCTGTCAGCGATAATTACATCTGGGCCGCCACCGCCAGGGGAATTTGTTTTATGTCTAAAAACGATACTCCCCGTGCCATGCTTAACCCGCTTATCAATATCAATACAGTCATCAGAGGCAACGATGAAATCGTTCCCGGCGATACGGTGGCGATAGACTATAGAAAAAATAAACTTCGCATCGAATTATCCGGTATTTCCTTCCGGAGCGGCAAACAAACCACCTATCAGTACAGGTTTAAAAACCTGGACAGCAACTGGACCAGTACCGCTATCGATGTATTGGAATTTTCCACGTTACCTTTCGGCATTCATACCTTTGAAGTCAGGGCTGTAGACCGCTGGGGCAATAAAAGCATTCCCGTAAAAAGAATCACCATCTCTGTTATTCCTCCCTTCTGGAAAACATCCTGGTTTATATTTTTTACTTATCTTTTTACCGGTGCACTGATCGGATATTCCGTTTATATTTACTTCAGGATACAACAACGCAAAAAAGACAAAATCTATCAGGCTAAAAGAGGAATGGCAGAACTGGAGATGAAAGTGCTGAGAGGACAAATGAATCCACATTTCATTTTTAACTGCTTAGGTTCCATACAGCATCACATACTACGGGCAGATATTACAAATGCCAACCTATATCTGTACAAATTTTCGAAGCTGATACGGAATATCCTGCAATATAGCATTGCCGCCACCATTACACTGGAAGAAGAAGTAGAAGTACTGGAGCTCTACCTGGAACTGGAAAAAGTACGCCTGGGAGAGCGCATGAACTATGTAGTAACCGTCAGCCCTGACATCGATCCTACCTTTATCAATATCCCCTCCATGATTATTCAACCCTATGTAGAGAATGCCATTAAACATGGCATCACTCCGCTGGTGGACAGAACGGGGACTATCAGGATCAGCTTCAACCGGGAAAACAATTACCTGGTATGTATTATTGATGATGATGGTATCGGTATACGGGCATCCTTAGCCGCGCAAAAAACCAATTTCTCCGGATATATATCCATGGGCACCGGCATCACCCAAAGCCGGATCGATGTCATCAATGCCATCCAAAAGAATAAAATATTGTTGGAAATAATAGATAAAGAAGCCTCCAATCTATCCGGTAAGGGCACCATTGTACGCGTATCTTTTCCCATATTAAATGACTAGCTATGACTATTACCACTGTTATTATTGAAGATGATGAAAAAAACATGCATGTAATCTGCGACCTGATCCGGCAATTTGCGCCGGACCTGGAGGTAGTTGGTACCGCCAGCCATATCGCAGAAAGCATAGAGCTGATTGAGAACAAAGCACCGCAGCTGGTATTCATGGATATCCAGATAGCTGACGGGACCGGATTTGATGTACTACGTAAATTATCTGCGAGGAACTTTGAACTGGTCTTTATAACAGCATACGATAACTATGCCCTCAAAGCATTCAAATTTGCAGCGATAGACTATTTGCTGAAACCCGTTGGCCTCAATGAATTCAGGGAGGCAGTTGACCGGGCACGCACACGGATAAACGAAAAAACCAGACATCAGCATGTGGACACCCTATTACACAACCTGGCCCAGCAAAGCAGCCAGGACAGGAAAATAAGCGTGGCTACCGTCAACGGGTTTGAATTCCTCGACCTCAAGGATATCATCTGGTGTCATTCAGAAGGCAGTTATACTACTTTTCACCTGGCCAACAATATGAAAGTCACCTCCTCCCGTGGCCTCGGATTTTATGAAAATCTCCTCGGTGCAAATAACTTTTGCCGCATCCATCAATCTACCATCATCAACTTACGTTTCATCAAAAGTTATATCAAAGGGAAAAACGGCTATGTGACGATGACTAACGGTGTCAAGCTGGAGATTTCACAACGGCGGAAAAATGATTTCCTGAATACATTGTAATGATATCCCATATAGATATATAAATTTCTATTTATGCACAGTTTCCATTACAAAAGGATTACTTTGTTGCTACTGTTGCTGTTTAAAACAGCGTTGATTTTTTCCCAAATAACAAAGGTCTCTACATCTAAGATTCCGGATGAAACATTTTCTTTCTCTGCACCGGAAGACGAGGGATTTTCCTCAAAAGGCTTAAGCGATATATTTACTTATGTGAAAGAAAAAAAAGTAAATATTCACAGCCTTTTAATCGTACGGAATAAGAAGATCGTATTTGATGCCTGTTTTTATCCCTTTCGCTCAAATCTACGGCATGATATAGCATCGTGTACCAAATCAATAACATCCATACTTATTGGCATAGCCATAGATAAAGGCTATATTAAGAATGAAGATCAATTGGTTTCATTTTTTTTCCCGGAGATCAAACTAACTGGTAAGGGTTTTGCAACATTATCAATCAAAGACCTGCTCACTATGAAGTCGGGTTTTGATTGCGGCTCTTCAAATGAAGATAGTCTCTTCAATGAGTTATTTCCATCTAACAATTGGCCAGAATTTATTTTCGATATTCCTTTTGTAGATAATCCCGGCCAGCAATTCTCTTATTGCAGTTGCAATTATTACTTGCTGGCTGAAATTATTCACCGGGCAACCGGATTATCCCCTGAAGATTTTGCCAGAAAGTACCTCTTTAATGATTTAGGAATAAAGTCCATTTATTGGTCGAAAAATAAGAAAGGTATTAATTACGGTTGGGGAGATCTTGCCTTAGAACCGCATGATCTTGCTAAAATCGGCCAGCTATTGTTGGACGATGGCAAATGGAACAATAAACCCATTATTTCCTCAGACTGGGTTAAAAAAGTCAAATCGAAGAACACGGCATTTTCAAATGGAAATGGCTACGGCTATGGTTTTTGGATAGACAAAGACAAGGAGCATGCTTACAATGCCGAAGGCAGAGGTTGGCAGAAGATACATATCGACTCCTTAAACAACGCAATTGTCGTAATTACGGCTGGTGGCGTTAATGAAGAGGAGAAGGAACGGATTGGTGATATTATTGGTAATGCGCTCCACCTTGATGAAAAATTGAAAAGTGATCCTGTAGCCTTTAATAGCTTAAAAAAAATGGAACTTCAAGCGGCAACAGCGGTTATTGATTCGCCCGCGTACATTTCCATTGCTAGTGAAAAAGGGAAGTTATTTAATAAAACAATCATTTTCCCAAAGAACAGTTTGGCCATTAAAAGCGCCGAAATTATTTGGAAAAAAGGGAATCTATCCCTTATGTTAAAACAAACCGGGGAACAAACCGTCATTTATCCTTTAGGAATTGGTACTGCCTATAAATTTTATCAAGATGCCCGCTCTGGCCACCTGTATGCGTTAAGAGGATATTGGAAAGCCACCAATGAATTTGAAATCGAGTTTAATATGCTATCAAAGATTAATAAATACCTGATTGATTTTAAAATTGGCGATAATGGAAACGAGGTTTTGATAAAGGAAGGGACCCATAATATCAATGAAGTTTTTCCGGTGTCAATAATGGATTAAAAAGAGACTAAAGCATGCTGGCGCGCAGGCCAGCATCTTTAGTCGGACACAGTGATTTTTTTAGTCAGATATATTTTGGGGGCTTCCTGTAATTTGTCCTGTGCCAAACCGGCAAATGCCTGGATATAAGGTTGTTGGTTGTGGCTGTCAAGTCCCTCCTGGCTCTTCCATATTTCATAGAAAACAAACCGGTTTTCATCTTCGGTTCCCTGATGAAGGTCGTACTGGATGCAGGCTTCTTCCTTTCTGGTTTCCCTGACCATATGCTGTAATACAGCTATGACCTCATCGCGGTGTTCCGGCTTAGTTTTGATAATCGCGGTCAAATAGATACTCATGATAATTGTTTTTCAAGGGTGAATACTGCTGCTTCCAGATGTCTGAGATAGTCCTTACGATAATTTTCAACCCGCTCCTGTGTGGCATTTTTTTCCAGATCATGAAAATGGAACCCTTCTATTCTGTCCATGCCCACAAACTGGTTCATTTTGTGAAACCCGAACAGGACGCCATCATCGACTGATTTTTGATCGAAAAATTCACCGGGCAAGGTAAAAGCTGTATCCGGCGCATTCCAGGAAGTAGTGACCATATATTTTTTGCCATGCATCAACCCGCCGGTGCCGTAGTTGATAGCAGGATTTTTCCGGCTTCTTCCGTCGCTGGCATACATCCCGTTTTGATGGCCTGCTGTAAATACTTCATCGATATATACTTTTAAACGGTTAGGCACCTGGAACCACCATATTGGTGTGTGATAGATGACAATATCTGCCCATTTAAAATTTTCCACTTCGGCCATTGCATCAAAATCGTCGTTGACATTGGCAACTCTGCATTCAAATCCATTTTGACCCAGGAATTCCGTTGTCCAGTCCGTTAATGAGTCGTTGAACTTCCCGCCGGAATGTGCGAAAACCTGTCCACCATTGATAATGAATATCTTCATTTGTATAATTTTAATTATTGATAGTGCAAATTTCCATCACAATTATTTGTCATTAAAATAATTTAAGTTTGGCATCTCTATCAGAAAAATAATATCAATAAAAAAGAAAATGGACCAGGCCTCAGAGAGACTGGTCCATTATGCTAGTTCAATTTATAATAGCTGGGATGTGCTCTTAAAAGCCCCTTACACAACTATAAAAACATGAGCATAGTATTCCATAGGGCATTCATTGTATAAGCATTCTTTACCCAAACTTCAGATGATTCGTCTATCTTAACGTACTCATAAACCGCTAACTGTCCCTTGCTCATTGCATTCCTGGTTAATATTGTCTTAAAATCTTCCAGCGCAATCGTTCCTTCAAAGCCAGTAGCTGTTGAATAGTACAAAGCCTTTTCTCCGATAATTGTATAAACGCCATCCTCTCTTTGAATACCTAATAATGCATCATATCCTCTGCCTTTTAAAAGCTGCACAATTTCGGAGTGCTCATCCCGAAAATGATCAGCTGCATTATCTATAAACTTATTACGTTTTATCCGGGCCTTTACTCCATTTAAATTTATCATCTATTTATAAATTTTTCATGAGAATAAATGCATTGTCCGGGTTACTACTCCCCTATGGCGCTTACTGGCTGTTGCATTACAGGTTAGCCTCTACGAAGGATCTGGTATAATCTTTAATCAGCTGTCTTACTGCTCTGAACTGCGCCATGATTTCTTCTTCGGTGCCGGTAGCTTTGGCCGGATCAGGGAAGTTTTCATGGAACTTCTGTGCAGTCGTGGGAAAGAAGGGACATCTTTCCTTTGCGTTGTCACAAACAGTTATCACAAAGTCAAACGGAATATCACGGTATTCTGTAATATTGTTGGAGGTATGCGCTGAAATATCGATGCCATCTTCCGCCATAGTGGCTACAGCTCTGGGATTGACGCCATGTGTTTCAACGCCGGCGCTGTAAACGGCAGCCTTCTCTCCGGCGAAGTGCCTTAAATAACCTTCTGCTATCTGGCTGCGGCAACTGTTGCCCGTACAAAGGACCAGGATACTTTTCATATGATAGGTGGTATAAAGTTTTAAAGTTGTTTACGCTTTTACAGTGGTGACGGAAGTGCCGTACCACTTTCTCCGGAGCCAGAAGGCTACATTGACCAATGCAATCAGTGCCGGTACTTCTACCAGTGGTCCGATCACACCGACGAAAGCCTGGCCGGAGTTAATGCCAAATACGCCGATGGCTACGGCTATTGCCAGCTCAAAGTTGTTGCCCGCCGCGGTGAAGGCGATGGAGGTATTCCTGGAATAGTCCGCCCCCATGGCTTTGCCCAGCAGGAAACTTACCAGGAACATGATAACGAAATATATCATCAGCGGGATCACTATCCTGATTACGTCGAAAGGTATCTGTACGATCAGTTCTCCTTTAAGACTGAACATCACGATGATGGTGAATAACAGGGCTATCAGGGTGATCGGCGAGATGAAGGGAACGAATTTCTCCTGGAACCACTTTTCCCCTTTCCATGCGATAAGACTGTAACGGCTGATGATGCCGGCTGCAAAAGGAATGCCCAGGTAGATGCCTACGCTTGTAGCAATTTCTTTAATGGATACGGCCACGGTAATACCTTTCATGCCAAAAACAGTTGGCAACCAGGTGATGAATATATAGGCGTATACACTGTATAATAATACCTGGAAGATACTGTTTAAGGCCACCAACCCGGCTGCGTATTCCCGGTTACCATCTGCCAGTTCATTCCATACGATCACCATAGCAATACATCTGGCAAGACCGATCAGGATAAGGCCGGTCATATACTCAGGGTATCCATGCAGAAACAGTACCGCCAGTATAAACATCAGGATGGGCCCTATTATCCAGTTCAGTATCAGGGAAACAGATAATACTTTAGTATTACGGAATACTTCCCCCATGTTCTCATATTTCACTTTGGCCAGTGGCGGGTACATCATGAGGATAAGCCCTGTTGCCAGCGGTATGTTGGTGGTACCGGATGAAAAGGAATTGATAAATCCGGATGATGATGGAAAGAAGTATCCTATGCTAACGCCGACGGCCATAGCCAGGAATATCCATAATGTGAGGTACCGGTCTAAAAAGCTCAGTTTTTTGCGCTGAGCCGGATGGCAGTTTTGCATGATGTTGTTATTGGTATTTGGATTTTTTCAGATGATCGGTCAGCAACAGCCCGGAGCGCAGCAGGCAGCATCGGCAGGCTTTTCTGCGTATACAGTGATACTGTATATACCGGTACCGCCGGAGCGGAATGTAGCGATATCCTCGGCGCTCAGGTAGTTGGAAAGAATATCATCCGGAATGGAGATGGTCTTTTCTTTCTGAATAGTGATGTTTTTGAAGCCGTTATTTTTGATCATCTCCAGATACTCCTGCCTTTGTACGGCGCCGGATACGCAGCCCGCGTACATTTCTGCTGCCTCCCGGATGGTGGCAGGTAATGTGCCCTGTAATACGATGTCAGAAATGCTGAAATGTCCACCGGGCTTCAGTACGCGGAAGATTTCGCTGATGACGCCGTTTTTGTTGGGGACCAGGTTCAATACGCAGTTGCTGACAACAACATCTGCTATATTGGCTGTTACAGGCATCTTTTCAATATCACCCTGACGGAATTCCACATTATTGAAATTCAGCTTCTCCGCATTAGCCCGGGCTTTTTCAATCATGGCCGGCGTGAAATCGATGCCTATTACTTTTCCGGTTTCGCCTGTTTCCTGTCTGGCGATGAAGCAGTCGTTGCCCGCACCGGAACCTAAATCGATAACAGTATCTCCCTTTTTGATTTTTGCAAACTGTGTTGGCAGACCGCAGCCCAGGCCCAGGTCGGCGTCAGGGTTGTAACCTTCCAGTGTAGAGTAGTCATCGCTCATTATGTTGTATACCTCAGTAGAACAGCAGCCGGAACCACAGCAGGAAGATGCGTTAGTGGCCTTGTCCTGCAAAGCGATTTCACTGTATTTCTGTTTTACCAGCGCTTTCATTTGTTCATCGGTGGTCATGTTATACAATTTATTGTATTATTGCAATATTGCGATTGATATATATAAAAATTTTTTAGCAGCAGCTACCTTTGGGATCTACCTCTTTAAAAAAGAGGTTAAAAAGCTCTCTGTACTGTTTCCATACTTTCGGATTGATGCAGTAACACACACTGGCACCTTCGATAGAGCCCTGGATAATGCCGGCTATTTTCAGTTCTTTCAGGTGTTGGGAGGTAGTCGCTTGTGCCAGGCCCAGCTCGTCTACAAGGTCGCCGCAGACACAGGCATTTTTCTTTACCAGGTATTGCAGAATGGCAATACGGGCGGGATGAGCAAGTGCCTTGGCCATTGCAGCTATCTCATTCTGTTGTCTGGTGAATAAATCTGTCTTGCTAGCCCCCATGAATATGCGTTTTATTATAATCGCAATATTACGATATATTTCCAAAGGAACAAATTTTTTTTATCCGGCCAATATAAAGCCCCAACAGGACACTCACGGGTTTCAGGAGGAACGCCATTTGGCAAACATTGGAACCTCTCCCCCTATTGGTTGTAAGTCCTAAACAATTTTCCACATATAATGGATAAGATGTGTTGACATAATTCATCCTGTTTTTATACTATCATTATTATAGTTGCAAAACTATTCTGAGTATGATACATTTGCCATATCTATCAAAACAGATAGGTTCAAAAACGAACTACGAATGAAAACAGAGTGTATAGGAGACCATGTAAAATTTAACGGGAAAGCATATCCCTGTACTGTTAGTTTAACCATGAATCTGGTTGGAGGAAAATGGAAAGCCGTTATTCTTTATCATCTTAAAGACGGAGAAAAAAGATATAATGAACTCCGTAAAGAGATACCTTCCATTACGGAAATGACGTTAAGTCTGCAATTGAAACAATTGGAAAAAGACGGATTGATAACAAGAAAGGTGTTTGGCAAAAAACCTCCGGTCAAAGTCGTTTACGACTTAACCAGATTGGGCAAAAGCCTTGTACCAGTGCTGGACGCCATCACCCAATGGGGTAACAAAGCGGTGACAGATAATGGAGAATTTGTACATGGTTCGTTATAGACGGTTGCCTCAGGATTCATGCTGTATAACATCTCTCTACTATACCTATAAAATAAAAATAATTATTAATCTGAATTATTATAGCAGTTATACATGGTAATTTCACTGCTCAACCTATAAACACTTTGTAAATAACTGATCACTCGAAACCCGATTTTTAAATTCCCTCAAGACAAAGCTATGAGCATTAATTCCATCTACATTGGAGGCGGCATCGCCGTACTCCTGCTACTTGGCGCATGTACCAAGCAATTAAAAAACGATCTTTCCGATTCTTCAAAAGAAAAGCTCTCTGCCGGTGTGGCAGCGGCAGCAGCACCTGATCCGGACGGATTAAAGCTCCACACTTTCCTGAGAGCAAATGGTCCGGCATTTGAAACCTACACTGTAGACCTCCAGCGGAGCGCTTCCTTTACCACCAAAAGTGGCAGGCAGTATACCATTACTGGTAATTCACTGGTAAGACCTGATGGCAGCTCCGCTCTCGGTACCATCACTTTCTCCGTAAAGGAAATTAGTGATGCTGCAGGTATGATCTTCGCGGACAGACCTACCGCCACCAACACAGGCGCGCCACTGGAATCCTACGGCGAATTTTTCGTTTCAGCCAAACAGGGTACAACACCGCTCCAATTACGTAAAGACAGCGCCATCAAGGTTCAGGCAGCTGCCAAACCAGTTGACCAGCGCATCCCGATGTGGAACGGTGATACCTCTATCACCATCAACACCTCTGGTTACAATTATGTAAACCAGCTCATCACTTTATCTACTACCATTAGCGCAAACAAGGGCGTAGACTGGCAGCAAGTAACCAATCCGGCTTCTGCATATGCACTGTTTGATGGCACCAATGGTACCCTCAACTTCAGACTGGACAGCCTGATCAAATGGACCAACTGCGATAGGTTAATGAGTCTTCCAAACCCCAAAACCACCGTACTGGCCTACTTCAACTCCAATTACAATCCCGCTACCAGTACCAGCTTTAGCGGCGAAGAGCCAACCATGCTGTACTTCAAACCTACTGGTGTCAATAGCATCATCAAATTCTATAATACCATCTTCACTCCGCCAGCAGGCTTTGAAGGTTTCCTGAGCTATCAGAACACCATCCCTGTAGGACAGAGCGGCACTTTCCTTGCCATCTCTTCTATTGGCGGTCAATTCTATGCCGAGCAGAAAACAGTAACTATCAGCGCCCCTGCTCCAGGCAACAATTACACTACAGTAACTTTCAATCCGGTTCCTGTTAGTGCGAGCACACTGGTTTCACTGATCACGAGCATGAACACCAAGTAATCAGGTACAATAAAATAGCCGTTAACAGGTTGATTAACGGCTATTCTTTCTACTATGATTTTACAATTTTTTTTCTAAAACACTTAGCTCCTAAAGCTTGCAACCCATTCTTTAAACTTGCCGAACTGCTCTGCCAGGAAAGATTCTTTTTCTTCTTCGTGAGGGTGTGCATCGGAACCTACCGGCAGGATGTGCTCGAAATAGGTGCCTTTCAATACTCTCCGCAACAGGCCTTCTCCTATGAACGGCTGATTGTCATTCAGTGTTTTGGTTGCTTTCAACAAGTGGCGGATATCATATTGTAACGGATTGATATCAGGAACCTGCTTGTTCAGGTTCAGCAGTGTATATACAGCAACACGTGCAGTGCGTACAGAACTTTCCATCGTGAACACGACATCGTTATTGGTTTCTACAAACTGTCCAATCAAAGCAAGGTTTTTGCATCCATCAGGAACGATTTGCGGACGATCCCCTTTGGCCCTGGGCATAAACATTGACGTGATGTAGGGCATGTAAGCAGTACGTACGATGGTGTTTTCCACTACATTGTCAATCTGCTCCACAATCCCTAAGTGGTAGCATAATTCAGTTAGGATCTCATTGCCGGTACAAGCTGGCATGGTCTTCTTAATGTAGTTTCCTTCCTTATCCATAAACAGGGAATAAACCCACAATACAAGCATGTCATCCGGCTGTGTCGGGAAGTGTGGCTGGCGGTTACAGGTGAAACTCATCAGCCAGTTGGAGTCGGTTATCGTAATAATACCGCCCGTAACGGTTTTACCGGAATACGGATCGTTTACGGCGTATGTTTTTAGTTTTTCTACCAGCGCAGAAGGTCTACAGGTCAATGTTACAGACTCCCAGGATGACTTTTCGATATTGGAACAGAATTTTTCCGGTTTACCGAAAGCCGGAGATTTTGCCGCCAGGTTCTTCCACAATTTCCACCCCGCACTTTTGCCGCTGTTGCTGTTGTCCACTGCCAATACCGGTGCTGTGGTATTATTACCGTAAGACGTATCCTCGGTCATTGAACCCGTAGTGACGATAACATAATCATTCTCTGTAACCGGTATAACTACTTCTTTTCCTTCCTCTTCGGTAATGATCCCTTTGACCACTTTGCCTTCAGCATTGATAAGCATATCCAGATCTTTTACAAGGGCATTGAACCGGATCTTTACACCTTTTTCCTTCAACCATCTTCCCAAAGGGGTGACAAAGGAATCATACTGATTATATTTCGGGAAAATAAGGGAAGAAAGATCGTGCAGACCATCGATGGCGTGTAAGAAACGGTGCATATACAACTTGAACTCAAGCAAACTATGCCAGTTTTCGAAAGCGAACATCGTGCGCCAGAACGTCCAGAAGTTACTTTCCAGGAAACTTTTGCCGAAATAATCTTCAATGGTGATATCATCCAGCTCTTCCTTCTTCTTCAGCAGCAGTTTTATAAGTGTCAACTGATCCTTTTTGCTCAATCCAAATTTGCTGAAGTCCTTTACTTTTCCTTGTTCATGGATCAATCTTGCAATTGAATAGTTGGAATCATTGTCATTTACAAGACGGTATTCATCCAGCACGCTATAGGGAGGCGGCATTTCCAGGGCTGGAATATCCTGAAAAATGTCCCAGAGATTTTCATAGGTACAGTCCATTTCACGGCCTCCGCGGATAATGTATCCGTCTTTGGCGTTGCCGGCGCCATCCAGTGAACCACCATCTATGTGCAGTTGCTCTATGAACGTGATGTTTTCCGGTGTGAAATGTCCGTCACGGATAAAGTAATAAGCAGTGGACAATCCTGCAATACCACTACCCACGATATACACCTTGCTGTCTTTATAGGATCTGGTCGGGATACCTTTATTGCGTTGGTAGTTCCCTATCTGGTCTGAAAAAGGCATTGACTTTTCAGGCGTGTTTCTCGGCGTCTCTTTGCTGGCATCCGGTTGATGGTCAACTTTTCTATAGATGTCAGAAGCTTGTATAAAATTTTCGAATTTTGAATTGATGTTATTCATGCTCGACTCATTTTTGATTAACAACACAAAGTTAGAATTATACCTAAATTCGCTTATATCCTCAAATTCGCCAATCTTATACAGAAATTCGCTTTCGCTATAACGACTGGTGTTTTCTATATTCCTGGGGGGAAATGGAAACGTATTTCTTAAAGAAGCGCCCAAAGGATGAAGTGGAACTAAATCCTGTGTCCATCGCAATCTGGGATATCGTTTTCTCCGGATTGCCCAGTAATACGCAAACCTCTTTAAGCAGGGTTTCATTTATAATTTCGTGGGGAGTTTTGCCTGTTGTCTTTTTAACGATACTGATCAGGTATTTGTTTGTAATAAACAACTTGTCTGCATAAAACTGTACATCTTTACAATACGAGGCGTTTTCCTGTACAAGTTTTGTGAATTTAAAGAAAAGGTTGTTTGCATCCTGGATGTTGTCAGCCATTTCTGCTCTTTCGTTATCGACAAGTGTGGCTACCTCGAGTAGAAGCTGAATAATAATAGTCCTGATGATATCCTCCATAAACCTGCCTTTTCGGCCTGTTTGCTGTTTGAGATAATTCAGCTGTGCAAATAATCGCTGGGAATGTTCTTCACCGGGAGTGATAACACTGAACGTTAAGTTCCTGAACAAAGATAGTTGCTCAATAAAAAAGGGGTTGGCAATATTCCTGAGCAAAAATATTTTATCAAAGAAAAGGAGTTTCATCCTGAAGTCTTTGCTGAAATGGACAATGCGGATGATAGTAGATGGTGCTGAGATGAGAAAGCTGTTGGGGCCTATATGATAGGTGCGGTTGTCTATTTCGACTTCCATTTTTCCGGATACACAAATGCAAAATGCGTAAAAATCAATCCTGAAAGCTGTTTTCGGGAATTCGAAAATCGGATTCCCTGAAGAAATGTAGTACGGCTCATTGCACAGTACTCCGTAAAATGATAAAGTTTCTTTCAGACTTTCGTATGCTTTCATTAAATATAATTATAAATTAATTCCTCATTATTTGCCTGGCTACGCCCAACCTTTCTACTGCTGCAAAAGCCTTTGCGGCCTGTAGCGTACAATACCCGCCGCATCCTTTTGGCTACAATATTACGACTTTCGGCTACATCCGTCTTATTCATTGTTCGGACTTTTGAGTCAACAAAAGCACTACTATGAACATCGTACTCACAGGCTCGCTTGGAAACATTGGCAAGCCTCTCACAGAAACGCTGGTAAGCAACGGCCATGCAGTCACTGTTATCAGCAGCAATGCTGAACGTCAGAAAAACATTGAACTCCTTGGTGCAAAAGCGGCCATTGGTAAATTGCAGGATGTGGATTTTCTGGCGGAAACCTTTAAAGGTGCTGACATCGTATACCTTATGGAAACAATGGAAGCTGTTGGTGATATGTTCGATAAATCAGTTGACTTTATCAGCGACATTACTAAAATCGGCCAAAATTACAAAGAGGCCGTAGAACGCTCCGGCGTAAAGAAGGTTATACATCTCAGCAGCATCGGCGCACATACGAATAAGGGAACAGGTATCATCCGTTTCCACCATCATGTGGAGACCATTCTTCGCCAACTGCCGGCTGATGTATCTATTAAGTTCGTTCGTCCGGTCAGCTTCTACATCAACCTATTTTCCTTTATCCATAATATCAGATCCCAGGGGGCCATCATTTCCAATTATGGCGGTGATGTTAAAGAGCCATGGGTCTCACCGAAAGATATTGCTGCCGTCATTGCCGAAGAGGTGGACAGACAATTTGAGGGTAAAACAATACGCTACGTCGCAAGCGATGAGATCTCGCCCAATGAGATTGCCAGGGCCCTGGGAGAAGCCATCGGCAAACCCGACTTGAAATGGCTCGTTATTCCAAGCCAACAGCTGCTGAATAGCTGGCTAAGCATTGGTTTTAATGAGCAGGTAGCTAAGGGCTTTGTCGAACTGCAGGAAAGCCAGGGTAACGGGAAGCTTTACGAAGACTACAATCAACACAAACCGTCGTTAGGCAAGGTGAAGCTGAAAGACTTCGTAAAGGAATTTGCCGAAGCTTATAACAGGAAATAAAGCACCGCTATAACCGGCCTTTAGGATGGCCACGGCTCCATGGCAGCTGTGGCCCAATTACAGGAGGTGGTGGTACCCGCGTAACTGTTCTATTAAAAGTATTTTTTAACTTCGGATAAAAGTACCGCAAGATGAGTAGTAGGTAAGTGTGGTTCATTTTCAAAATAGCCCTGCCGAAAATTTTAGTGTATGAGGAAAATTCAGAAATTAAGCACAATTAAGGAGTTTCATCAAACCAGAAGTCTTAATCCGCCGGAGCACCCTTTAATCAGTATCGTGGACTATGCGGATATACAGTTGCAGCCAGAATACTTTGACTGTAACTGGACGCTTGATTTTTACTTAATATCACTTAAAAAAAATATTGGTGGCAAAGTAAAGTACGGTCAGCAGACCTACGATTTTGACGAAGGCATAATGTTCTTTATCGCTCCGGGCCAGGTATTCCGCATAGAACAGATAACTGCCTCATCTGCTAAAAAATCCGGATGGATGTTGCTCATCCATCCGGATTTTTTTTGGAATACGTCTTTGGCTAATGGAATAAAGCAGTATGAGTATTTCAGCTATACAATCCATGAGGCACTGTTTGTTTCCCAAAAGGAAGAGGACACTTTGATGGATATCATCAGGAACATCCAGCGAGAATATCATGCTAATATTGACAAATTTAGTCAGGGAATTATTATTTCTCAGATTGAGACGCTGCTTAAATACTCCGAGCGATATTACAATCGCCAGTTTATTACCCGAAAGCGGGCCGGCCATCAAATGCTGGACCAATTGGAACTATTATTTGCAGATTATTTCAGCGATGACATCGCCAGCACAAAAGGGCTCCCTACGGTGCAGTATTTCGCGGGAAAATTACATCTGTCGCCGAAATATTTAAGCACTATGCTCAAAACCCTGACAGGACAAACTGCCCAGCAGTTTATTCACGAGAAATTGATAGCATTGGCCAAAGAGAAATTGTCAATCACGAACCTTAGCGTAAGCGAAATAGCTTACAATTTAGGTTTTGAGCATACGCAGTCATTTAACAAACTGTTCAAAAGTAAGACGTCCCTTACACCGCTGGAATTCCGAAAATCATTTGATCTGAACTGAAGCCTTTTGTATTTTTTTTCTTATCCGCCATCTGATGATGTCACATTTACAGGTCCAGCGGTGTCTTTATGCTTGAACAAAAAAATATTTAAGGAGGACATTATTATGACACTACGTATTTCAAAAGCGGAGCTCCCTGTTGAGCTCAGGGAGAACATGATCAGGCAGCTAGGTGCCGTGCCAGAACCCGTTGAGGTGATATGGCACAACCCTAAGGTCGCCGAAGCCAACCTGGAGTTCGGGCGCAAGGTGAGCGAATGGGATGTATGTGACAAACATCTTAAGTCCCTTGCGCACATGGCTGTCGCCGCATTGGTTGGTTGCAGCTGGTGTCTCGACATCGGTTACTTTCAGGCAGAGAACCAGGGGTTGGACCTCGCTAAGGCCAGCCAGGTACCGCGGTGGCGGGAATCGAACGTATTCACGACGATGGAGCGGGACGTGATGGAGTATGCTGAGGCTATGAGCAACACGCCTACGACCGTCACCGATGAGTTGTCTGCACGTTTGCTGCAGCAGCTTGGTCCCGCGGCATTGGTGGAGCTGACTGCGCTCATCGGCTTTGCTAATTTATCGACCAGGGCCAACACGGCACATGGTATCAAGTCGCAAGGCTACTCCGATGCCTGCGAAATTCCGCTAACTAAACCTGCCGGAAAGTCTGGCGCAGTATTAAAATAATGGACCAGGATCCTTTTGTTTCCCATCGAAACCTGCTATTTACGATCACCTACGAGATGCTCGGCTCTGCGGCTGATGCAGAGGACGTACTGCAGGAGGCGTGGCTCCGGTGGGCCGACGTTGATCACTCGCAGGTGCGCGACCCGCGTGCTTACCTCATTCGTATCGTCACGCGGCAGGCACTCAATTGGATGCGAACATTGTCGCGTCGCCGCGAGGAATACGTTGGCGAGTGGCTGCCGGAACCGTTGCTGACAAACCCTGATGTTGCCGGGGATCTCGAATTATCAGAGAGTATCTCCATCGCAATGCTCATCGTGTTGGAAACGCTTGGGCCGATGGAACGTGTCGTATTCGTGCTCCGCGAGGTTTTCAATATACCATATGGCGACATCTCCGAAATTATCGGAAAACCCGCAGCTACGGTCCGGCAGATCGCGCGAAGAGCACGTGTACATGTTACAGCCAGACATCAGCGGGAGCTGGTGAGCCGGTCCGAGCAGCAAGCTGTGGTGGAACAGTTCCTGGTCGCGTTGCGAACCGGACAGCTGCAACAACTGATGGAGATCCTGGCGCCGGATGTTGTTCTGATTGCCGATGGCGGCGGACTCGTGCCCGCTGCCCCAGCTCCTGTCCGCGGAAGTGAGCTAGTGGCGAATTTGCTCACGCATCCGAATCAGGTATTTACCGCAAGTACGGTGTGGCTTAACGGTAAGCCGGGAGCCCGTATCGAAAGAGATGGCGCGACCGCCGTAGTGAGCTTCGTTGTGGAAAATGGAAGGATTGCCCGGATCTACGCGATCGCAAACCCTCACAAGCTGATACGGCTGGACAAACCAACCGAACTTGCCAGGTAAGCCGATTGCTGCTTTGGTAACTTCGCAGGGAGTACGTTTATGCTTAATTATTTAGACACTATCTTAAAACTGCGTAAACATATAAAATTGGAATACTAAAAGCACTCCGATTGCAGACCAAACTAACAAAGCCCGCGACCTTGTAGTGCGCGGGCTTTGTTAGTTTCCAGCGATCCCGCTGGGACTATATCAAAGGCTTAATTGGCGCCACTTTTCACGGATTTCAAAGCTACTGTATCCTAATTTGTATCCTTCTGGATTAGTTTTCTTTATACCGGAGTGAAAACTCATGCTCAATTTTATACATCAATTATCATTTTTACATTAAAGAATGTTATTGGTGAGTTAACCTTCTTTTATTCACATAACGAAGAGATTTCCTGCACAACTACTCATTAATTTTCACCTGTAAGGACGACGATTGCTATCAAATGCAAAACAATTAAAATGACCAACAAAGCTTATAGAGAATGGCTGGTGGAAATAAAAAACAAGGTAAAACAAGCTCAATTAAAGGCAGTTTCCAATTTCAATATAGTTTTAATAGAACTTTATTGGGAGCTGGGAAAGGAAATTATCTCCAAACAAACTGAATACAAATGGGGAGAGAATTTTCTGGAACAATTGTCTATCGATCTCAAAAAAAGTTTCCCACAGATCAATGGTTTCTCTCGCAGAAATTTGTATACAATCAGACAATGGTATATTTTCTTTTCTCATCAATTTGAATTTGTGCCACAGCCTGTGGCACAATTGCCCTGGTCGTACCAACGACTGTTAATTTCTAAAATTAAAGACCTGGAAACAGTAGTTTTATATGCCAAAGCCACCCATAAAAATGGTTGGTCAAGGAATCAATTAGAAATTAATATTAAACATAATTATCATTTAAGACAAGGAAAGGCTGATCACAATTTCGAATCAACTCTTCCTAAACCACAGTCTGATCTGGCAGCAGAGACTATTAAAGATCCATACCATTTTGATTTTCTTGGATTGGAAGAGAATGCGCAAGAGCGAGAGATTGAACTTGCCCTAACGCAGAAGATTACCCACTTTATGCTGGAGCTGGGAAAGGGTTTTGCCTTTGTTGGCCGTCAATATAAATTAGAAATCAGTGATTCAGATTATTTCCTGGATTTGTTATTTTATCATCTGCACCTACGCTGTTTCGTAGTCATAGAATTAAAAGCAGGAAAATTTCTACCTGAATATGCAGGCAAATTGAACTTTTATCTTTCTGCGGTAGATAGTAAATTAAAACACATAACCGATAGCCCATCTATCGGAATAATATTATGCCGATTAAAAGATAAAATAGAAGTGGAATATGCGCTTCGCGATTTAAATAAACCTATTGGCATTAGTTCTTTTGAGTTATCAGAAATAATCCCTGATGACCTTAAAACTCAACTCCCCACAATTGAAGAAATGGAAAGGGAATTAATGGACGAGTAAGGTATTTTTCCTTATTTGAGACCAAGTAATATTCTTTGCTGATATGACTTTACCAGAAAAAGGGATACATTAGACGAGAATTATTTACTGTATCCTTTTTTGTATCCTTTCAGATTCGTTTGATATGGTTTACCTTTCTAAGGTAAAGCAAAAAGCCGCATAAATCCTACGATTTAAGCGGCTTTAATTTCCTTTGATATTCTTGTGGTGATCCCGCTGGGACTCGAACCCAGGACCCATACATTAAAAGTGTATTGCTCTACCAACTGAGCTACGGAATCATTTCCTATCAAACGGAGCGCGAAGGTATAAAAAATATTTTCTTCTCCAAAAAAAATTAAAGAAAAATTTCAGACCACAAAAAACATCCTCACCAAAAGCGATTTTAATATCATCTGCAAAGACCTCGGCAGGGATAATGGAGTACTGAATGATATCATTCACTTTTTGTTTGAAAGGCAGATAAACTACGCGAAAGAATTGCTTTCATTCATACGTGATACGCCACAACAGTGCTAATGAAAAACCACATATACTCCTGCATGTTCCGCATCATTATATCGCTTCCTACCTGGGCATCACCAATGTTTCTCTCAGCGGGATCAGAGGCAACCTGAAAGGATGACTTCATTTATTAACAAAAGTTAATGGCGCCTCCGGCCCCACTGCTGACCTTCGCATCTTCGCACAGTTCTGCCGGCACAACCTGGGCTCCCGGCACTGACGATTTACAATTATTAACCGCCTCTAGCCTCTTTTTAACCCTGTGATTCATCATCCGTGTTTGTTCCTTATTTTTAGCGTTGATAATATCTGCTAATTATTAAATCACCACCACGTGTTTTTAAAGGAAACTTATATCAATAGAAGAAACAGGCTGCAATCGGATATGGGCAGCGGTATCATTTTACTACCCGGAAATGACGACAGCGGCATGAATTACAGGGATAATATCTATCCTTTCCGGCAGGACAGTAGCTTCCTGTATTTCACAGGGATAGACAGGCCCGGGCTTACATTTGTGCTGGATATTGATAACAACCGGGAGATATTATTCGGTAATGAAGCTACCGTTGAAGAGATCATGTGGACAGGCCCTGTAGACTCCCTGGCTTCACATGCCGCCAGGGCGGGTATTTCAGACGTCAGGCCATTATCGCAGCTGGACAATTTCCTGACACAGGCCGGGAAATTACAGCGCGCTGTCCACTTTCTGCCACCCTACCGGCCGGAACATACCCTAAAGCTCTCCGCCTGGCTGGACATCCCGACAAAGGAAGTGGAACAGCGTATATCCGTGAAGTTTATAAAAGCGGTGATCAGTCAGCGTGCCATCAAATCTGCAGAAGAAATTGCACAGATAGAAACAGCCGTCAACACCACGATAGATATGCAGCTCAAAGCCATGGAACTAGCGGCTGCAGGCGTCACTGAAACGGAGATCGCTGGCCGCCTGCAGGCTGTCGCTATCGCCGCCGGTGGTAATATCTCCTTCCCCGTCATCCTCACGGCCAACGGACAGTTCCTCCATAACCATCCTCATAAAACAGCATTCCGGGACGGACAACTGGTACTCTGCGACTGTGGCGCTGAAAACGCCATGCGATACGCAGGCGATCTTACCCGCACACATCCCGTGAATAAAAAATTCAGCACGGCACAGCGGGAAATTTACGACATTGTGTACCATGCCTACCAGGCCGCCGCTGATGCAGTAAGACCCGGTATCCGGTTTAAAGACATACACCTGCTCGCCTGCGAACAGATCGCGGAAGGACTGATTGCACTAGGCCTGATGAAAGGCAATGCCAAAGAGGCCGTGGCGGCAGGCGCACACGCACTCTTCTTCCCCTGTGGCCTGGGACATATGCTCGGACTGGATATTCATGATATGGAAGGTTTGGGAGAAGAATATGTAGGATATACAGATGATCTGAAGAAAAGTACTGCCTTCGGATTGAAGTCCCTCCGACTCGGACGTGAACTGGAAGAAGGCTATGTACTGACGATAGAACCCGGCATCTACTTCAACCCCTTGCTCACCGCCGCCTGGCAGGCGGAAGACAAACACCGGGAGTTTATCTGTTACGATAAGCTGGCTGCCTATAATGATTTCGGCGGCGTACGCCTGGAAGACAACTTCCTGGTAACAGCCGGTGGCAGCCGCATTCTCGGACGTCCATTCGCCAGAACAGCTGCCGAAATAGAAGACCTGATCGCAAAATAAATGTTCTTTTATAACATGAAAAACACCCTGCGGCTACTGCCACTTATATTAATCTTCGCCTGTAACACAGGCCCAACAAAGGATACCGGAAAAAAGCAGCTGGACCTGCTCGCACAAAAGTATGTGCGCCTCGGACTGAATATCGGGCAGTATGACCCTGATTTTGTAGATGCCTACTATGGTCCCGACTCCCTGAAGCCCGCATCCAAACAGGGCTCGTTCCCGAAAGACAGCTTCCTCGCAGAAGTAGATGCGCTCAAAAAGGCATTGCAGGACATTTCCGGTGCAACGGACAATGATACTATCCGCATCCGCGCCAACTGGATCACACAGCAGCTCACCGCTTTCAGCAGACGTATCAGGATATTCTCCGGCGAATTCAAACCATTTGATGAAGAATCCAAAGAATTGTTTGGGGCTGTGGCACCGGTATATCCCGAAGAACACTACCGTTCACTGGTAGCAGAACTGGATAGCCTGCTGCCTGGCAAAGGCCCGGTACCAGAGCGTTTTCAACAACTGGCCAACCGCTTTGTGATCCCAAAGGATAAACTGGACACTGTTTTTAAAACAGGTATTGAGGAAGCCCGCAAGCGCACCTTGCAGCATTATGATCTGCCCTCCACAGAGAGCTTTACGCTGGAATATGTCAGCGGCAAGCCCTGGATGGGATATAACTGGTACAAGGGAAACTATAAAAGCCTCATCCAGATCAGCGCCGACCTGAAGATCTTTATAGAGAAAGCGATAGACCTGGGCTGCCACGAAGGTTATCCCGGTCATCACGTATATAATATGTTGCTCGAAAAAAATCTGTATCACGACAAAGGATGGGTAGAGATCTCTCTGTATCCACTCTTCAGCCCTCAGTCGCTGATAGCAGAAGGCAGTGCCAACTACGGAATTGAAATAGCTTTCCCTGGAGAAGAGAAAACAACCTTTACCAAAGCAGTGTTATTGCCACTGGCAGGCCTCGACACCACCGGTATCACAGCCTATTTCAAAGCACTGGACATAAAAGGCCGGCTCAATTATGCACGCAACGAAGTGGCAAGAGGAATGCTGAACGGCAGCATGTCTGACTCCACAGCAGTACAGTGGCTGCTGAACTACACCCTGCTCAACCGCGAGGCGGCCGAAAAAGGATTGCAGTTCATCCGCAAAAACCGCAGTTATGTAATCAACTACAATTACGGGCAGGACCTGATCAAAAACTATATCAACACCAAAACTGCTGCAGGACAACCGGAGAAAAGGTGGGATGCTTTCGGATATCTGTTGAGCAACCAGATCACACCGGCAGATCTGATCAAAGCAGGAGGTACAAAATAAACTGTTCATCTGAAGAAAATAAAGAAACCCTTGCAGAAATGTCTGCAAGGGTTTCTTTATTTCTCTGAAGAATCAGGTTATGCCTAACCCAAAACTGCAGCTTAAATGTTTATTGATATAATATACATTAACCCCACGCTGCACCCGCTAAATAGACGAAAGAAAGGTAAGAAACAATACCAACGCTAGTATGATCACTATAAATGCGGGAATCATCAATAGTTTTTTCTTTCCGGAGATCAGCGTTGTTTTAACCAATCCAATTAATCCAACCAAAGGAATGAAAATGATAAACAGTATAAGCGTTCTCGGATTGTTATACCAGGGAGTATAATTTAATGGTCTTATTTTCATATAGGGATATTTGAACAAATATATAAAAAACACGCCAATCAGCTACCAGCATTCATTTCACGCGACATCTTGACAACTTCCGCCGTTTATTACTATATCCCGCAGCCAGCGTTCAGTAGCATTAACTAATTCGGGAATCGCCTTTTTTAATATACCTTCAAAAAAATATCAGTGCCTGCTTTTATTTTTATTTTAAAGAATCTAAACATGAAACGATTAGCATTAGTAATAGGATTTACTATGGCCAGTATGGCAGGATTTGCTCAGGCCGCCAACGCAATCAAGGGCCTGTGGTTTAACCCGGAAAAAGACGGGAAGGTGGACATCTATGAATCATCCGGCAAGTATTATGGGAAACTGGTGTGGATGAAAACACCATTTGAGGCCGACGGAAAAACACCACGTAAAGACAGTAAAAATAAAAATACAAGCCTGAGAGACCGGACCTTACTGAACATGGTAATACTTACCGGTTTTGCATTCGAAAATGGCAAGTGGGTAGATGGTGAGGTATATGACCCTAAAAGCGGCAAGACTTACAGCAGTGTCATGAGCCTGAAAGGTGACAAACTGGAAATCAGGGGATATATCGGAACACCATTGTTTGGAAGAACGGCTGTCTTCACCAGACAGTAGACAATATTACCTCCTACCGCCGCACCTGCTTGTATTAAAAAAAATGATACAATTTTGGCCTGCCGGGGAATTTCGAAAATAAATTTGCGAAACCGAAAAGTTGCACATATATTTGCAACCAATTGGTTTCGGAAACAAAATAAGCTACTATGAGAAGAGATGTTTTTCAAGCCATTGCCGACCCCACACGTAGGGCCATCATCGCTTTGCTGGCCATACAAGCAATGACCCCGAATGCGATTGCCGAACATTTTGATTCGACCAGACAAGCCGTTTCAAAACATTTAAAAATACTGACAGAATGTGAGCTGGTAAAACAAGAGCATCAGGGACGGGAGATTTATTATCAACTTGAAATTGAAAAAATGAAAGAGATAGATAAATGGCTGGAACAATTCAGGAAGATATGGGAGAATCGCTTTCAACAACTAGACGAACTTTTATCAACGATTAAAAAACAAAAAAAATGAAGCATAATTTGCAGTTCGACTTCCTGGTAGATAAGAAAAAAAATACACTCACCATCAGACGTGAGTTTTTAGCCGACCGCGAATTGGTTTGGGACTGTTACACTAAAAGCGAATTGCTGGATAAATGGTTTGCCCCCAAACCGCTGACCACCAAAACAAAATCGATGGACTTCCGTGAAAACGGACATTGGCATTACGCCATGGTGGAGCCCAACGGCACAGAATACTGGGGTTGGACTGACTACGTGAAAATCAAACCCATCGACTATTATACCTCCCTGGATGCTTTCTGTGATGCAGAAGGTGTAATCAATGAAAACCTACCCCGTGCAGAGTGGCTGGTAACATTCACCGATAAAGACGAAAACGCTATAGTAGAAACAGTCGTGACCTATAAGTCGCTTTCCGATCTGGAAGCGGTTGTTCAAATGGGCATGGAACAAGGAATGATCGCTACCCTGGAAAAACTGGATGAACTTTTATCAACTATAAACCACAGAAAAAATGAGCACTAAAGTCACAGTGACTACTGTCATCAACGCAGACGCTAAAAAAGTTTGGGACTATTACACCCAACCTGAGCACATTACCGGATGGAACTTTGCAGATCCTTCCTGGCATTGCCCTTCCGCCTCCAATGATATGCGGGTAGGTGGAAAATATGTGGCAAGAATGGAAGCAAAAGACGGAAGTTTTGGCTTTGACTTCGAAGCTACCTACAATGAAGTGGTGGATGGTGAAAAACTCTCCTATACCATGCCAGATAGCAGACAAGCAACGGTAGCCTTCCATAAAACCGGCAACCAAACCGAAGTTGTGGTAAACTTTGATCCTGAAACGGAGAACCCTATTGAAATGCAAAAGGGCGGCTGGCAGGCCATACTTGATAATTTCAAGAAATATACAGAAGCCAACTAACATCGAAAAACCTGTAATAAATAAAGAACCCTTCAAATCCAACGATCTGAAGGGTTCTTTTTAAGAAGGGTCTATTTATGCTTTGTTAAACGAATCGATCAGAAATCCGAGCAAAATAGCTGACGCGGTAAAAGAGATCATTCCCAGCAGATACGCTATCATAGCATACAAATAGCTGGCGAACTTCTTTCCACCCAGAAACTGCCCGATTGCCCATGAGCAATAAATAAGAACAACAGCTGTAGCCAACAGGATCAGATTAGTCCCGGTTATGCCTTCTACCAGCGCAAATACAGCAAAGAGAAGCATGCCTGTTCCCATCACAAAACACAGCATAATCAATATTTCGAAGAAATTATAACCACTTTTCCTGCACATTAATTTCAGCCAAAAGCCGATAAAAATCCCCATAATGATATTGGAGTAGCCATAGTGGCTTTCGATCCATGACATGATAGCCGTTGTAGCGGAATGTGCCGGCCCCCCATGATTTCCTTCGATGTGAAAGAAATGGGTAATGCTCGTATAGATCAGGGAAGTGACGATGATAAAAATGATCGGCTTAACAAGCCGGCTCCTGTCTTCGGAGACAAATGCCCTGATATTTTGTCCGGGCCGCAACAGGAGTGCCTTGATGGTGTAGAGAATTCCCTTTTCAAAATGCAGTATATGCTGAATTTCATGCATGATATAATGCCCGTCAACTCTTTTCAAAACAACAGGGCTGCCACAATTGCCGCAATACTTTTCATTTACAGTTTGGTTACAATTTCTGCAACTCCTGGCACCGGATAATTCCATAGTATAATATGTCTTTCTGTCAAAAATCAAAACAAAAAGCTTGCGAATGCCTACACCAGCGTGTAAATTTATAGCCATTTAAATGTTATAAATGAGGAATAACGCCAGTTCGCGCCTATTGACAAAAAATAAGTTAGGGGAAATCGAGGAAACAGACCAGCATGAACAACACTACCTGGAAGTGGTGAAGGCATTCGCACGCCTGACCTACGAAAGTCTGTACCTGATTGATTATACCGACATGTCATTTGAGTACGTATCAGAGAACCCGTTGTTCCTATGCGGGTATTCTGCCGGAGAAGTACTTCAACTGGGTTATGAATTTTACTTCCGGCATGTTCCGGAAAAGGAACTGGAACTACTGACGCTGATTAACGAAGTGGGATTTGATTTTTATGCAAGCGTTCCTGTACAGGAAAGAAAACTTTACAGCATCACCTATGATTTCCATCTGGTCCAGAAGGATGGTAAACAAATCCTGATCAATCATAAGCTGACACCGCTTTTTCTTACCAGCAACGGAAAGATGTGGAAGGCCATGTGTATCGTATCGCTCTCTCATCATCAAGCAGCTGGCAATGCCCGTATTTATAAACAGGGCTCCGTCGAAATGTGGGAACTGAACGTCGGAAAGAAAATGTGGCATAAGTCTGAAAAGCCTGTGCTCACCGAAAGGGAAACAGAAGTTTTACGCCTGCATGCACAAGGGCTCTCCATTAATCAGATTGCGGAAAAGATCTTTGTAGCACCGGATACCATTAAATACTACCGGCGACGGATATTTGAGCGCCTGGAAGTAAATAATATTATGGATGCGTTATCTTATGCCGTGAATAGTAAACTTATTTAATACCATTATCTGCAACCCGTTTTCCGTTTTTGACCTGGATCAAGGTTTATCGTTTTGCACAATGGCAACTTTGTGCCGGAATTAAAAACGATATGAAATGGAATATTTAAAATTAAAATCAGCAGCAGCCATTGATACATCTTCGGAAACGGGAACCATTCAACATCTGCTGACGCTCTGCAGCATTGTTTTCCTCGGCTTTTTAACATTGGGCATATCCCTCGGTACGTTGCCTTCTTTTATAACCAATAAACTACATTACAGCAGTTTGATGGTAGGTATTGTTATCGGCATTCAATCAGCAGCTACACTGGCAAGCAGACATTTTTCAGGGACTATCTGTGATACCAGAGGCAGTAAAAAGTCTGTCTGTTCAGGTTTAATTTTCTGCGCCCTGACCGGGGTATTTTATTTGCTCTCCAATGCAACAGTATCGCAGCCTTCCATCAGTCTTGTCCTGTTACTAATAGGGCGTTTGGTATTAGGGTTTGGAGAAAGTTTATTGATAACAGGCGCATTGTCATGGGGAATAGGTCTGATGGGAGTAAAATATTCCGGTAAGGTAATGGCCTGGAACGGGATTTCAATGTATGGTGCGCTGGCATTTGGTGCTCCTATCGGCATGTGGATGGAGAACAGCCTTTCATTAAACCAGGCTTTTATAGCCATCTTGATTTTGCCTGCTATAGCACTTGCACTGGCTGTTACACTTAAAGGTGTAATGCCGGCAGGTAGTGCAAGAATGCCGTTTTACAAAGTCATTAAATCCATTTGGCGGCAAGGTAGCGGATTGGCTTTAGCGACAGTGGGATTTGGGGTGATTGCATCTTTCATCACACTTTACTTTGCACAGCAGCAATGGCAGAACGCCTCGTTATCACTCACTATCTTCGGTATTGCCTATATATTGGCACGCCTGTTCTTTTCTCATCTGCCTGATAAACACGGTGGTCATATCATTGCCTTTTATTCGCTATTGGTGGAAGTTGCGGGGCTCACCTGCATCAGGATGGCAACATCTTCCCAGATGGCGTTCGCAGGTGTAGCACTTACAGGGTTTGGTTTCTCTTTGGTGTTTCCTTCATTAGGTGTAGAAGCCGTTAAACAAGTGGCACCACAAAACAGAGGCGTAGCATTAGGCGCATATGTTGCTTTCTTTGACCTCGCGCTAGGCATTACCGGACCACTGGCAGGGCTGTTAGCCGGATATTGCGGATACGCGTTTATCTACCTGGCTGCTGCAGTTGCCGCTGCTATTGCTATACTGCTGAATCAGGCACATCGAACGAAAAAATAATTAATATTTTTGTCTTTATGTACGATCAGTTAGTGGATTATATTAAAAGCAGGATTACCGTTAGTGAGCAGGAACTGGAAGTTATACTATCTTACTTTAAGCCGGTGAAGCTAAAGAAGAACGAGTTATTGCTCACACACGGACAAACCAGCCAACGGACTTTTTTCGTTGGCACTGGTTGTTTGCGCATCTTTTTTATTACAGAAGAAGGTCAGGATGCCACCAGATATTTTGCCTTTGAAGGACAGTTTGCAACCGCACTGGTCAGCTTTATAACCAGCGAACCTTCTGAAGAATTTATGCAGGCGGTTGAAGATTCCGAAGTATTCTATATCACCCATAAAGACTTCTACCATCTGCTGGAGGTAATACCCCAGTGGGAGAAATTTTACAGGTCATATCTTGAAATCGCGTACGTCACCAATACCAGGAGGCTGATGTCGTTCCTTACATTGGACGCCAAAGAAAAATACCGCCTGTTACTGGAAGAAAATCCGAATATCGTAAGACGGCTTTCCAACAAAATGGTAGCCTCCTATCTCAATATCTCGCAGGAAACATTAAGCAGACTAAAATCTAAAATTTAAAATCGCTTTTTGACTCAGGTCAACGTTTTTGGATGAGGCAGTTGCCAAATTTGCATCCATAAAACTTTGACTATGGGAAATAGAAAAGAAGCCAGGATCATTCAGAGCGGCATCATCCTCATGAAAGAAAAGATTGCCGGACATACTTTTCATATAAAAGTACAAAGCCAGGATTTTTCTCAAATGCAGTATGTGCCTGGTTTTACCGCTCAATTTTTCCTGGGGAACCCACATTACGACATTGACTGCGAAGACAGAAAATATTCCTTCTGGAACTATGAACCTGTTCATCAGATTGCAGATTTTGCTATTTGTACTTTTTCAAATGGAAAGGGTGCTGACTGGATTAAGTCCGTGCAACCAGGCGACATTGTATATTTTGAACAGCCAGGAGGCAAGCTGCTGGTAGATAACAGTGCTGATAACTATGTGTTGATTGGTGATATAACCTCCTTATCTCACCTGTATGAAATAAACCGGGGGTTGGCTATCAGCAAAAACATCAAGAGCTTTATTTATACAGAAAGTAAGGCGGACATTTTCCCTGATATAGACCACAGTTTTCCTTTTGAGTATCATATTGTAAGCCCCGTTTCTGAACAAGTGATACTAGAAAAAGTAAAAGGAATTTTCCCGGCAAGTTTTGAAAATACTATGGTGTACACTTTAGGGCATCCGGCCACCTGTATTGCCATTCACCATTATCTCCAAAACGAATGCAATGCTCCCCTTCACCACCTCCGTACGAAACCATTCTGGAAATAGGTCATCAGCTATATTTCCGGCCTGCTTTTACATAGTTTTTTATTAAATATAATAATATTAAAATCCGTCTATCCTCGCACTCGAATAGCATTCCCGGAATAATAAAAGATATTTTTGCCTTTTATTATTCCGGACTTATCTTTGTGCTGCAATTAAATCTTCAGGCAGCAATATGGCTATCTTTTCTAAAACATGTGAGTATGCGATGCGCGCGGTTTTCTACGTCGCTCAGCGATCTCATGAAGGATACAAGGTGGGCAGTAAAGAAATTGCCGAACATATTAATTCTCCGGAGCCCTTCCTTGCCAAAATTCTTCAGAAACTCAGCCGGGAAGGACTGATCCAGTCTGCTAAGGGTCCTAATGGCGGCTTTTACTTTGATGCCGCTTCTCTGAACCGCCCGCTGGCTGATATTGTGACCGCCGTTGATGGCAATGAAATATTCATCGGATGCGGACTGGGCCTCTCCTATTGCTCCGAAAGCAATCCATGTCCCCTGCATGAAGATTTTAAGAAAATCAGAAACCGGATCACCCGCATGCTGAACAATACCACTATCGGGAAATTCAATATGGGCCTGATTAAAGAGAAATTTACCCTGAACAAATAGTTTTTTTATAAAAATAAAGGACAAAAAAGTCTTTTGTTGTTTAAAAGTTTATATAAAATGACAACGGAACAAAAACAGCTCGTAACCGCCACCGTGCCAGTGCTCAGAGAGCATGGCATATTACTGACAACCCATTTCTATAACCGCATGTTTACCCATAATCCGGAGCTGAAACATGTATTCAACATGGGAAACCAGCAGAATGGAAAACAACAGACAGCCCTGGCAATGGCAGTGCTGGCCTATGCGGAGCACATTGATAATCCGGCTGTACTGATGCCGGTAGTAGACAGTATCGGGCATAAACATACCAGCCTCGATATCCGTCCGGAACACTATGCAATTGTCGGAAAACATTTGCTGGCCTCTATCTCCGAAATACTGGGTGATGCTGCCACACCGAAACTGCTGGAAGCATGGGCTGCAGCCTATCAGCAGCTGGCAGCCATCATGACTGGTCATGAGCAAAGTCTTTATACAAAACAGATAAACAAAAATGCAGGATGGACCGGCTGGAAACCTTTTATCGTAAAACAGAAAATAAAAGAATCGTCGGAAATCATCTCCTTCTACCTGTATCCTGCTGATGGTGGCGATGTAGCACACTTTCTGCCAGGTCAGTATATCAGTCTGCGCCTGTTCCTACCTGAACTGAACCTCCTGCAACCCCGCCAGTACAGCATATCCTGCGCTCCCAACGGTAAATACTACCGCATTTCAGTTAAAAGGGAAGCAGGTGCCAGTCATCCCGACGGACTGATCTCCAACCGCCTCCACGATCATATCCAGGAAGGAGACGTAGTAGAATTATCAGCACCTGCCGGCACCTTCACACTCAATGAAAATACATCCCGCCCTAAAGTATTCATCAGCGGCGGTGTGGGCCAGACACCTCTGATGGCTATGCTCGAAGAACTTACCGGCAAACAAACAGATACGCCTATCACCTGGGTACACGGATGCCGCAACGAAGCCGTACATGCCTTCAAAGACCGTCTGACACAACTCGCTGATGCCTATTCCAATCTTAACCATCATATTTTTTATGATCAGCCTGAAATACAGACCCAATACACCGGCTGGGTAGATCTCTCCAAAATTAAAGCAGCCGTATTACAGGCAGACGCCGACTATTACATCTGTGGACCCGCGCCGTTCATCGCCAAACACTACGGTTTCCTGGTAGAAAACGGCGTGGATACAGCTTCGATTCACTTTGAAGAATTCGGACCAGCTTCTCTGCAGTTAAACAACTAGATAAATACCGGAAAAGGGGGGCTTTTGCCCCCTTTAGTTTATACGTTTACGTTATATCCCCCATCAGACACTATCCTACAGGCTTAGGAATTTAATCATATCAGGAAACAAAGCCGGATAATAAAGTTTATTCTATAAATTCAAGGCATCGGCAGACTGGCAATTTTTAAAATCCACGTTCACTGCCGGCAATTATCAATAACACCCTAGGACCTATATGACAAAGCATTTTATTCAATTTCTATCTGCCCTGCTTTTAACAGCGATCACTATTGGCGCCACTGCACAGGACAACAACTTTGAACAACTATCAAAAACACCGAAGGATACGACCATTAACTTCCCATCGGATTACAAAATTTCAAGGCCCAGACTTCAATTCCCGTCCTGGGACGACGACTTCGATATCTATTACTCCTTTCTGACCCCGGCCATCAGAAAAACACAGGCCGCAATGAGTTACAAACAAAATGGTGTTACCACTACAGTAACGCTCAACTCCATTATACCACATGCACAACTTGACACAGCAACGATTGTAAATGACCCTCATCAACTAATCGGAACCTGGAGAATGCTGAAATTCCGCTCCATCAGATATAATGATTCAGTTTACCTACCCACCAAAAAATATTACAGACTTGCAGATATCATTTTAGCCGACAAAAGCCATGATGAAGCCTTTGCAGTCATCACCGATGACAATTTTAAATTGTACGTGAAAGAAACAGGCAAAACAAATTTCAAAAAAATGATGTCTGCAAAATATAAGATTGAAAACAGGCGGTTTATGATGATGTACAAATTGATGAAGGCAAGTGGCGGAGTATCGCAGTTTGGGATTGATGAAAAAGGTTATCTGATTATTAACTACCCGAGCGTAATTGAAAATGTAAAGAAGGACGAGTACTTTTCATACTATGCCGTAATAGAACAATATATTTTTGAAAGAGTGAAATAAAAGTAATTGCGACCCACACTGGTTTTTACCGCAAAGCACCTATCGCATTTCTTCGCTTGTCATAAACTGTTGATCGGATCATGGTTGAGCATAGACTTCTTCCCGCAGTACTACATGCTTAATATTTTTACGGTCATAAGTATAAGTAATATGTACCAATCCGTCTTCGGTCTGAATAATGGCGGGATAGCTGAACTCCTCATTGGTACCGTTTTCCAGGGTTATGATATCTTCCCAGTGAAGACCATCTGCAGAGGAAGCTACACGCAGCCTGGCACGACCATTGAACCATTCTTTACCTGGTAAATCAGGATTGTAGACAATCAGCTGCCGGCCATCTTTTAAGGTAACGGCATCGGTGCCGGAATTTGGATTCGGTAAACTGGCGCGCGATAATGCAGACCAGCTGTTGCCATTATCATATGACCAGGACTGTATTACATTTCCCTGCTTACTTCTGCATAACAACTGTAAAGTATCTTTTCCATAGAAAAGAATACTCGGCTGTATCACATCAAAAGTGCCCGCTGTATCTACCGGGATGGTTTTCCATTTCCGAAAGGTGATATCTGTTTTCTCCACCTGTACTCTCCACCGGCCATCTTCGGCCTCTGTACTGGAAGGACAAAGAATAGTGCCATCTTTCAGCAGCACGGCTTTATTTTTTATCGGCCCCACGATATGTTCCGGTAACTTTTTTGCTGCAGACCAACTCCGGCCATTATCACCAGAGGTTTTCAACATCCCCCACCAGTCTCTGGGATTAGGCCCCACCTTATAGAAAAGTACCAGCTGCCGGTTTTTCAATTGTAATAACACAGGATTCCAGCAAGGGTACCGTAAGGTATCACTCACTTTCCCAATGGCTATCTCCTTTGGAATCACTTTCCCATCTTTCCCAATCACCCCGGCCCAGATTCCTACATCTTTACTACCCTCATATGCCCCCCCAAAACAGGCTACCAGCAATTGCCCTCCGGCGATGGCCGTAATAGAAGAAGCATGACAGGCCTTAAACGGAGGTGCCTCAAATAAAAGTTCTTCTTTCTGCTTAATCCAACTTTTCTGGCATTTCGCGGTATGAATACAAAAAACCAAACCAATCAGGAGCGATAAAAATCTAAACATGTATCATTAAATTCAATTAGAAACAAAAATCAGGGAAACCACAAGATAAAAATTTTCCGGAGAGGATTATAATATGAAAACACACCCGGCAAAGATTTCTTCTTTACAATCCTGGATAGTCCGGCTCCACCCACCCCAATTATCAGACAGCGGAATGCGGTATTATATCTGTCAGCAGCATTACCCATTAAGGTTTTGCATATACGTTTTCCTTCCTGCTTCCGGGAAGTCTACACCTAAAAAAGAACTACCTTCGCCCCCGTAACCATCATAGAATTGCCAGTGTATGCCTTCCCGTTAACAGGCTATATGTTCGGCACCATTTAATATATACCCGGATTGCTATGCGTAATGCCATCATTAATAAAGTTGCATTAAAAATATTAAAAATTACATCAATATCTCTGGCCGCAATTCTTGCGCTGTTATTCCTGCTTCCCATCCTTTTTCCAGATGCGATATCCAGCAAGATCAAGACCTGGGCCAACAACAGTATTACCGGTGAGCTCAATTTTTCCAAAGCCCGGTTATCCTTCTTTAACCACTTTCCTGCCCTAACGCTAACCCTATACGATGTTAGCCTGAAAGGCGGAGCCCCTTTCCAGCAGGACACCCTCGTGGCCGGCAATGAAGTGGCCCTGGGTGTAAACCTGAAAAGCGTATTTTCCGATGCCATCACCATCGATGAGATATATCTGACCAACGGGAAAATCCATATCATGGTTGATTCCACCGGACATCCGAATTATAACATCTATAAAGCGGCTCCTGCCAGCACTGCCAGTAAACCGGACAGCGGCAGCGCATCCATGAAGATAGAAAGGATACAAATTGATCATTGTCACCTTATCTACGATGATCGGTCACTCCCCATGTATGTGCAGGCGAAGGACGTAAATTATATAGGTAAGGGAGATCTCTCCAAAGCCGTCTTCGATCTCTACTCCAGAATCAATATCGGTTCCCTGGATTTCAACTATAACAATACTTCCTATATCCTATCCAAAAAACTAAACGGGGAACTGATCACAAAAATCAATACCAACTCCCTGGATTTTATCTTTGAAAGAAATGACCTGAAAATAAATGAACTGCCTGTAAGATTTAAAGGTGCTTTCGCCTTCATGAAGAATGGCTATAAAATGGACTTCCGGCTCAGCTCCATGGAATCAAGCCTGCATGCTATTTTCGGCGCCCTGCCTCCTGAATATCTTACCTGGATGCAACATACCAATGTAGATGGTACCGCGGATGTAAATGCCAGTTTAATAGGTGAATATATTGCTGAAACCAACACCATGCCTGACCTTACCTTTAATATGCAGGTACGCAATGGTGTTATCAGCAATCCCAAAGCACCGGCACCTATTAAAAATCTGTTCCTGAATTTTCAGTCCAGACTCGCCCGGCTGAATACCGATAGTTTATATCTTAATGTAGACTCCATCTTCTTTAATATTGATAAAGATTATTTCAGCTCTGTGATACGGGTAAAAGGACTTAAGACGCCGGATATCCATATCAAATTAAATACAGACCTGGACCTGGAAAAATGGAGCAAAGCCATGGGCTGGCAGTCCTTCGACCTCAAAGGTCGCCTGCAGGCGCATATGCTCGCTGACGGCCCATATGCCACCCGCATTGTGAACCGCGGCCCCAAACACCATCCGGATACAGTCATCAGCAGTATTCCTTCCTTCGATCTCCAGGCTAGCTTCCGCGATGGTTACTTCAAATTGGCATCCCTGCCGGAAGCACTTAAAAATATCAGCTTCCAGGTAGCCGCTAATTGCCCGGATAACAATCTGGCACATACGCACTTTAATATCGGCAATATCAACGCCAACCTGTTAAGCAACTACATCAAAGGGTACTTCCGCTTCAGTAATGCCCAGGCTCCTGTCATAGACGCACAACTGGCCTCTGTCCTGCAACTGAGCGATATCAAACAATTCTACCCTATGGATAGTCTTGATGTTACAGGCGCATTGCATGTTGATATTAATACCAAAGGCAGCTATGTACCGGCTAAAAGATTATTCCCGGTAACTACTGCCAGACTGACCATGAGTGATGGTACCCTGCAAACAAAATATTACCCTAAGCCCATTCAGAAAATCAATGTGGATGCCACCGTTACCAACACCACCGGCACACTCAGCTCCCTGAATGTAGATGTGAAGCCCGTAGCTTTTGAATTCGAAGGGAAACCATTTCTGTTGAAAGCAGATCTGAGTAATTTCGATAACCTCCGGTATAATATTACATCCAACGGTACAATTGATCTGGGTGCGATCTATAAAGTATTTGCCATACAAGGATATGACCTGAAAGGCTTCATCAAAACCAACCTGGCCCTCAGCGGAACCCAGGCTGATGCTGTTGCCGGACGCTATAATAAATTAAATAACCGGGGCACCATGATCGTCAGGGATATGGTGCTCAACTCGGCGATGTTTCCCCTGCCCTTTTATATCAGCAACGGTATATTCCGGTTCGATCAGGATAAAATGTGGTTTGATACCTTTATCGCCACCTATGGAAAATCGAAGCTCACCATGAATGGCTTTTTAAGCAACGTGATCGGTTATCTCACCGGAAAAAATCAAACCCTGCATGGTACCTTCGATTTTAAAAGTAATGATGTTTTCGCTGATGAACTGATGACCAATTCCAGTCCTGCAGCCACTACTACCGCAAGTAAAACCACTACCCCTTCCGGTGTGATTATGCTGCCTTCCAACCTGGCACTGACGCTCAATGCAGCAGCTGACAGAATCCGCTTCAAAGGCATGAACATTGATAGTTTCCATGGGCAAGTGGTGCTGGACAGCGGCAAAGTAGCGCTCAACAAAACCGGATTCAATATTATCGGCGCCCCCGTGGAAATGGATGCTACCTACGCCTGTATACAGCCACAAAGGGCCACCTTCGACTATCACATCACAGCAAAGGAATTTGATATCAGACGCGCTTATAATGAAATTAAAATCTTCCGTGATATGGCCAGTTCGGCTGCCAGCGCCAGCGGCATAGTAGGTATTGACTATCACCTCAGCGGTAAACTGGACGGCAATATGAACCCTGTCTACCCTTCTCTGAAAGGTGGTGGTGTACTGTCCGTTAAGAAAATTAAACTGAAAGGCTTCAAGCTGATGAATGCTGTAAGTCAGTCCACCGGCAAATCAGAAATAAAAGATCCGGATGTTTCCAAAGTGGACATTAAATCTACCATCAGCAACAATATTATTACCATAGAGAGAACCAAACTGCGTGTCGCTGGCTTTCGCCCCCGCTTCGAAGGGCAGGTGAGCATAGATGGTAAACTAAACCTGAAAGGCCGGGTAGGCCTGCCTCCGTTCGGTATTCTGGGTATACCCTTCAACGTTACCGGAACGCAGAGCAATCCAAAAGTAAAATTACGCAGAGGCACCGATAAGGATCAACTGGAAGAAACACCCGATACAGAAGAATAATACTAACTATAACAAAACAGCATCCATCTCCCGATGGATGCTGTTTTGTTATATGGAAAAGATGCTGCGAACTAAATGCTAAAATTTTTATTTTTGGGTGATCAAACGGGATGTGGTGAGGTTAAAATCATACTCACTCAAAGCGTCACTTTAATCTTAAAAATATTATTCTGCATGAACGGGCAATTAATTACATTGATTGGAAAACTAAAGGACAATTCAATCCTGTTTAAGGATGTGATTGAATTTATAGAAAGTCAGTATCAGCACCAACCAACAGCCTTCAAAAATGGGGATGCTTATAATGAGGCAACACAAAATCAGGGTAGTGCCAAAGTTTTTGCTTTCGCCCAAATAAATAGTCTTTCCA
This sequence comes from Chitinophaga sp. HK235, assembly GCF_018255755.1. Lineage (NCBI taxonomy): Bacteria > Pseudomonadati > Bacteroidota > Chitinophagia > Chitinophagales > Chitinophagaceae > Chitinophaga > Chitinophaga sp. HK235. The sequence goes on from NZ_CP073766.1 coordinate 2,151,221, forward strand.
AAGAAGATACACTTTACTTATTTGCAGAACACTATCAGTCGGTATTAAATAATCCCAATGGAAATGACCACCAAAACATCCGGCAGTTTATGGCTCATGGATGGTCAGGTGTGGTATTCGAAGGTCAGGCACTGGTGCAGAACGAAAAAAATAACCAATGACCCACTGGCATACAGGCATCTGCGAAACAAACAACATTAACATACACTATACAAGAACCGGGGGAGACAAACCGCCTCTAATGCTGTTACATGGGTTAATGACTAATGGCTTGTGCTGGACAGGTTTGGCTCATACACTGGAGAAAGAATATGATGTAATTATGCCGGATGCCAGAGGACATGGCAAGTCCGGCGTACCTGACTACGGATACCAGTATGAAGATCATGCAAATGATGTCGCTGGTTTGATAAAAGCCCTGAGACTATCTCCTCCAATCCTGCTTGGACATTCAATGGGAGGAATGACTGCAGCCGTGGTGGCAGGCCGTAAGCCCAATCTGCTCTCTGGTCTGGTATTAGCTGATCCAACATTCCTGAGTCCAAAAGTTCAGCGGGAAGTTCGGGATAGTGACGTTGCTGATCAGCATCGGAAGGTGCTGAATATGTCATTGGAAGAAATAATGGCCGAAGCGCGGACCAGACATCCCAACCGGTCATCGGAGACCATTGAGCTATTCGCCCGGGCCCGACTTCAAACCAGCATGGGCGCTTTTGACGTTCTCACACCACCCAATCCCGATTACAGGCAGTTAGTGATTAACATTGACATTCCAAGCCTCCTCGTATTTGGTGACCGCGGTGTGGTTTCATCTGTTGTTGCTGAAGAGCTGCAACGGCTTAACGCCAGATTGCAGGTTGAACAAATCAGGGAAGCTGGTCACAGTCTCCACATGGACCAGCCAGAACGCTTTGCCACTACCGTCAAAAATTTCTTAGGCTCCATTGATACGATGATTGAACCATCAACGCACTGGTAGACTACCCGATATTTAAAATCCCAAACCCGCTCCATTCGCGGGTTTGGGGTTTCTTCTGTGCCCCCTGTGATACTTTCGGGAGACAACAAATCATCGACCTTCTCATACATTCAAGCATCCTCCTCAGTCCTGAACCTCCGGAAACACTTCAATTAACTAACTGATATCCAAATCGTAAAACACGCCATCTTATCCACCTTCAATATACCTAGCAATGCTATGTATTTTGTTATACATTTGAAGTATGAATGAAACCTTTGTAGCAAATTGGAAATCGCAGGTCAAAAAGGGAACATTGACTTTCATCATCCTGAATATCCTTAAAGGCAATGAATATTACGGCTATGAGCTTATTGAACAGATAAAGCAACATACTGATATGGAAATTGCCGAAGGAACACTTTATCCGTTGATGAACAGGTTAAAAGCTGAAAACCTGGTCGATTCAAAGTGGGTAGAACAGGAAACAGGCATCCCCCGGAAATATTATTGTCTGACCTCCATGGGAGCCAAAACCCTGGCTCAAATGAACGAATACTGGAAAAATCTGGAACGCTCCATCCATAAAATAATCAAATGAAAATAGAGAACATAAAATTCAACCAGCCAGCTTCAAAAAGAGTATATAATGATTACATGAAGCGTGTTAAGAAAGCTACCCGTTCCCTTTCGACAGAAAACCAGGATGATATCTACATGGAGCTTAACAGTCATATTTTTGAAGCTATTCAACATAAAGACAAGACCAATGAAATAGATTCATTACTGGATATTCTGGAAAAACTGGGGCCTCCGGAAGAAGTGTTAAAACCGCTGGTAGCCGATAAAAAACTGGAACAAGCCACCAAAACCTTCAACCCCATCCATGTTTTTAAAGCCTTAGTATTAAACATCACCAATGGTATTTCCTATATCATTTTCCTGGTGCTTTATCTCATGCTATTCGGATTTGTATTCCTGATCATTGCCAAACTGATAAATCCATCCGGAGTAGGATTGTTTTACAGGGATTCTTCCTTTGTAGTGCTGGGAGTAGCCAGTGATAAGGATCTGGAAGGACTAAGGGAAATACTGGGATTTTGGTTTATTCCCATTATGCTGTTCGCAATTGTTTTGTTTTATATACTCATCACAGCTCTCTTAAAATTGAAAAAAAGCCTCAATCGCAAACTATGTTAAAAAGAGTAATTATCGCCGGCCTGTTGACTATAACAGCCAACGTTTCTTTTTCCCAAAATTTTAACCGCCAACGTTTAGACAGCCTGTTTAATATTCTGGAGGAAAAAGATAAATATATGGGTAGCATAGCTATTTCACAAAACGGCCAGCCACTATACACAAGAGCTATTGGATATAGTGATATTGAATCTTCCCAAAAAGCAGATACAAAAACCAGATACAAAATCGGGTCTATCTCCAAAATGTTTACCGCCTCACTTATACTGAAGGCAGTGGAAGAAAATAAATTATCATTGGATCAAACGATTGATAAGTACTATCCTCAAATCCCGAATGCAAATAAAATAACGATTACACAATTGCTCCGGCACAGAAGCGGTATTCATAACTTCACCGACGACAAGGCTTATCTGACATATAATACGCAGGCCAAATCAGAGAAAGAAATGATGGCGATCATTGCCGGCGCGAAAAGTGATTTTGAACCAGATACACAATCTGAATACAGCAATTCGAACTATGTTATTCTGTCTTATATCCTGGAGAAGCTCTATGGTAAATCTTATGCAGATATCCTAAAGACTAAAATCACCACACCAGCAGGTTTAACAAGTACTTATTCCGGAGGCAAAACCGATCTCAAAAAAAATGAGAGTTACTCCTACAAATTTAATGATAAATGGACTAAAGAAACAGAAACGGATCCGTCCATACCACTGGGAGCAGGAGCAATCATGTCAACTCCCACAGACTTAACCGTTTTCATTGAAAAACTTTTTGCCGGCAAAATCGTTTCAGAAAGATCATTGGATTCCATGAAAACCATCGACGGAAAGTATGGAATGGGAATGTTTAAACTTCCTTATTTCGAAAAGTACTGTTACGGACATACAGGAGGGATTGATGGGTTCCAATCAGTCTTGGTATATTTTCCCGCAGAGAAACTTTCCGTGGCCATCACTTCAAACGGATTGATATATGCAAACAACGATATACTTCTATGCGCATTAAGCTGCTATTTCAACAAGCCATTTGACATACCAACTTTTAAAACCATAGCGCTAAACCCTGAAGCACTAGATCAGTTTTCAGGCAACTACGCCAGTACCCAAATTCCTTTAAAACTCCAGATAACAAAGGCTGGAAACAAACTATATGGCCAGGCCACTGGACAATCATCCTTTCCGCTGGATGCAATATCTGCAAACACTTTTCAATTTGAAAAAGCGGGTATAGTCATTGAATTTAATACAGAAAAAAAGCAACTGACTTTAAAGCAGAGAGGACAAGTATTTCTGTTTACAAAAGAATAATCGGGGCTGACCCAAGTGCGTAAAAATGAGAAGACGGATCATGTGATTATAAACCTGCCCCTTTTAATCCGGCCCCACGGGCTGCCTTGAGAACAAGGTAGCCCGTGGGGCCAGCGTTTTAGATATAATGCATAAGTGAGTTGTCAGCATTGAATACTGTTGCCTGAAACCTTTTCAAGGTTTTGGGAATGTATAGCAAGTCGTCTAACCAGGCTGATGATCCCTTTTTTATCATAACCATATAATTCATGAAGTTGCTGCTGTGTACCCTGTACCGCGAAGGTGTCTGGCAGCCCCAATCGCTTTAAGGTAACATGGTAACCATGCTCCACTATAAATTCCATCACAGCACTCCCTACACCCCCTGAGATACAACCATCTTCGATAGTGATCACCTTGGAAAACTGGCGGAATACCTCATGTAGTAATGCCTCATCAAGTGGTTTAAAGAATCGGAGATCATAGTGGGCTACGTTCAATTGATACCCTTCCAGCTCCTCGCAGGCTTCTTTTACGTATTGTCCCACCGGGCCAAGGGAAAGAATGGCGATATCCTTACCGGGTCTGATCTTTCTTCCCTTTCCTATTTCCAGTTTTCTGAAACCGGAGGACGCAGGCGTTGATACTCCCGGCCCCTTGGGATAGCGAATGGCAAATGGTCCGCTTCCCTTGCTGGCCTGCGCCGTAAAGAGAAGATTTCTGAAGTCTTCCAGGTCCATGGGGGAAGCACCAATGATGTCAGGCACGCACCTTAGAAAGGCAATGTCAAATGCACCGTGATGTGTTGGCCCATCCGGGCCTACGACACCCGCCCGGTCAATACATAATATGACGTTCAGCTTTTGCAGGGCTACGTCGTGGATGACCTGATCATAGGCACGCTGTAAAAAAGTGGAGTATATCGTGCAAAAAGGTATCATTCCATCAGCGGCGAGGCCGGCCGAAAAAGTAACTGCATGTTGTTCGGTGATGCCTACGTCAAAAACACGTTCAGGCATTTCCTTCTTCATGCTGGTTAGTGCACTTCCCGATAACATCGCAGGTGTTACCGCCATAATCTTCGGGTTTCTATTTGCCAGTTCAATTAAGGTATCGCCGAATACTGACTGGAAAGTGACAACCTGATCTGCAACCGTCTCCACATCCAATGTCGCACCTGTAAATCTGTCGAATTTTCTTGGTGCATGCCATTTCGCTTTATCGGCCATCGCTGGGGCAAAACCTTTCCCTTTGGTCGTTACACAATGTAATAACCTGGGCCCGGGTATATGTTTCAGTTTTTCCAATACATTGATCAGCTTTTTAAGATCATGCCCATCGACGGGACCAAAATACCGGATGTTCAGCGCTTCGAAAAGATTACTGTAACGCAATAGTCCACCTTTCACGGTTTTTTGAAGCTTCCGTACCATATCCACAGGCCACTTGTCTGGCTGCCCGGGATGTGATAACAACTTCCTGATATGCAACTTTAACGCATTATAGTGCTTGCCGGTAGCTAGTTCCGTAAGATAGTTCTGTAAAGCACCCGTATTGGCATCGATCGACATATTATTGTCGTTCAGTATCACCAGCATATTTGGCTGTTCATACCCGGTATTATTCAATGCTTCAAACGCCTGCCCTGCCGTCATAGCCCCGTCACCGATTACCGCAATGTGTTGGCGTGTATTTTCATCGCGGTATCTGGCCGCACAGGCCATGCCCAGTATGGCCGAAATAGAGGTGGAAGAATGGCCGGTTCCGAAGGCGTCGAATACACTCTCCTCCCTGCTTGGAAAACCGCTGATCCCACCCAGTAACCTGTTGGAATAAAAACGGCTCTTCCTTCCTGTCAACAATTTATGCGGATACGCTTGGTGACCAACATCCCAAACAAGTTTGTCTTCCGGCGTATTAAATACATAATGCAGTGCAACCGTAAGTTCCACAACACCGAGACTGGAACTGAAATGACCTCCATTCGAGGCAACATGATCAATTAAAAAAGACCTCAGTTCCTCGCAAAGGTCTTGCAGAGACGAAACGGGTAGGTTTCGCAGATCATCTGGTGTATCAATATTATAATTTCCGGGCATTCAGCATTCTTTCCCGCAAATTTAAATCGCTTACATTTACAGTACAGACACAGAATACATATAAATTACCAGTACAGATATGAAGGTGTATAAATTCGAAGCCTTTACCAACGCCATTGAAAAAAACATACGCGAGGGCGTTTTCAAACCCGGACATAAATTGCCGTCTGTCCGCGATCTGAAGGAGCAATATCAAACAAGCATCAGCACTATACAGCAGGGATATGAGTATCTGGTCGCCCGCGGATTGGTGGAGAGCGTGCCCAAATCGGGCTATTATGTCAGTAACAGACCGGACCTATCAAATCAACAGGTGAAGGCCAAACACCGGCCGGTAGCCAGGGACGCCATTTTTAAACATCATCTTGGACTTACGACCTCGCTGAAGGCAGGACGCAAATTCTCAGAATTTAATGTAGCGGCTCCCGGCGATCTGTTAATACCTCAAAAATTACTGCTCCGTACCATGCAACAGGTGATCAGGGAGCAGGGCGCCACTTTGCTACGCTACTACCCTTCAAATGGATCGATAGAACTAAAGGAGAATATCCTAAAAAAAGCAGCTATTCATCAAACCATTATAAATCCCGACGAACTGCTTATTACCGATGGCGCATTACAGGCATTACACATCGCTTTAGCTGCTGTGTGCAATGCAGGCGACGTGATAGCTGTTGAGTGCCCTTGTGTATTTTCAGTACTGGAAGTTATAAGGGTACTCCATCTCAGGGTTATCGAAATCCCGGTTGACCCATATACCGGATTTGATGTTGACTTTTTGAGAAAGGCCTGCCGCAGCAATGCTATTAAAGCCGTAATCGTAACGCCCAATTTCCATAACCCTACCGGGATATTACTGACCGATGAACAAAAGCTGGCACTGCTGTCCGTTGCACATCAATATAATGTTGCGCTTATAGAGAATGATGTCTATGGAGACCTGAACTTCCACGGGCACCGACCTTCCATCATAAAAAGATTTGATGACAGCGGACTAGTGTTATCATACTCGTCTTATGCGAAAACATTGGCGCCGGGAATACGGGTCGGTTGGTTGGCAGCGGGGAAATTTATGCAACGTGCAGAACAGATCAAGTTTGCATTGGGTAGTACCGTCTCTCCCTTGTACCAGGAAACTGTCAACCGCTTGTTAGCCAGCAACAGTTATGATCGGCATGTTCGTTCATTCAGAATGCAGTTGGCAAAGAATGCGCACTTTGCCATTAATCTACTATCAGCTTATTTCCCGGAAAAGACCTCGGTCCTCAGACCTTCGGGCGGATACAATATCTGGGTGAAGATGCCAGATGATACAGATATGGTTCACTTCTATGATCAATGTGAGAAAATCGGAGTAAGGTTTACCCCAGGTTACACATTCTCCTTTTCAGGAGCTTTCGACAAGCATTTCAGGATAGTCTTTGCAGATAAATTTTCTCCCAAAAGGATGGAGGCCATCCGGCTGGCCGGACAGCGGGCGCGATAGCATCTGTACTGCTTATAATTTCAAAATGTGTACCGTCTGTGATTCGGGGAAGCGTGATAGATTTGCCTGTATAATTGCGACAGGATATGAATATCATCACGAAATTTACAGTGGTTACGAAACAGGGAATGGAAGCGCTTTTGATGCTGACAAAGGAACTGGCCATAGAGAAGTACTCAACCCTTCTCGAACAAAAAGTATTAGACAGCTATATCCTCAAAAATTTTAATGAGCAGGCCCTGGTAGCTGAAATCAACAGTATATCTAACCAGTGGCTGATAGTTTATGTGGATGATCAGCCTGCAGGATATGCGTGTATCACCTCTAAGGGTAAACGACCGCAGCCCCTGGAAGGTAAACGGGCTGCCCGCATCGTGGATTTCGGTGTGCTAAAAAAATATCCGGCGCCTGCTGTCAGAGATGCTCTGCTTGAAAAATGCCTTACTGTCTGCAAACCATATGAAAATGTATGGATAACTGAATATGCCGACAATCCATTGATTGAGCTTTTTGAAAACAAAGGATTCGCCAGGCAACATACAACCGGGCAGCTTGATGAATTACCGTTGGCCTCCGTGTGTTTGATCGCGTAAACGTTATTAGTGCACTGACTATAGCCAAACGGAAGTTCAAATGGAATTAAGTAAGAAAATCACAGCTGCCGGCGTAGAGGTAGGTACACAAGGCAAAGCCACCATGTTGCCCGTATTGGTTGTTTCACTGGCTACTTTTATCATATTTTTCCAAGGGTTGATGGTAGCTCCTTTGTTGCCCATGTTATCGGAACATTTCAAGACAACAGTCAGGCACGTAAGTTTTATAGAACCATCATACCTGCTGGGTTATGGCCTTTTCACACTATTTTATGCCCCCTTAAGTGACAGGCTGGGAAGATTTAAAGTCATCATTTTATCCCTGCTGTTGTTTACCGTTCTGACGCTAGCCACTACCATTGTTGGGGACATCAACCAGATGATCCTCTTACGGTTGCTGACAGGAATGGGAGCAGCCGGTGTGGCGCCTACTACCATTAGCTGGATCAGTGACACCTATCCCTACGAACGAAGAGGACATGCACTCGGCATTTTCTTTGGCTGTATGGCAGGCGGCACTGCCCTTGGCTCCAGCGTGGGCGCACTGTTTTCTTCACTGATTGGCTGGAGATGGCTATTTGTTGGTGTTGCAACAGCCGGTTTTGCCATTTCGATCATGATCATCGTGTTGAGAAACTGGTTATTTGACACATCTGAGAAGGCTATAAGTCAGAAGAATATTCTGGCATCCTTCCACACCATCCTCTCACAAAAACGGGCCAGGTGGGGTTATTGTTATGTCATGTTCAACGGTATGTTTCACAGCGGGATCTTCGCATGGTTAGGATATTTTTTTTATAAAAACTATGGGTCCAATGAAATGCAGATCGGCCTGGCTTTGCTCGGCTATGGCATTCCCGGGCTATTGCTGGGACCTTTTCTGGGGAAACTGGCAGATCGCTACGGCAGGAGTAAGATCATACCGCTGGGCATCTTCGTTGGTTCGTTAGCGGTACTGCTGCTTAGTCAGCAATTCAGCCTGGCGGCTTCGTGTTTGCTTGTTACCCTTTTATCACTCGGCTTTGATCTTTCGCATCCGTTGTTTGCAGCGATCATTACTACCTATAGTACCAACAAAGGCGCTGCGACGGGGCTCTTTGCCTTTTTTCTATTCCTGGGATACGGACTTGGAAGTTTAGTATTGAGCCTGATCGTTAACATCGGACTGGAAAAAGCCTTCCAGCTATACGGCATGTGCGCACTTATCGCGAGCGTGGTGGCGGTGTTTGTTTTCAGAAAAGAGAGGTGACGATATCAAGACCGGTGGATGAAAAAAGCCTTCAAATCTACGACCTGGCCATTATACAGCTTGCTGAATAGATATACTATTTGTCAGGGTTCACTTACCCTGGAATCCTGGTCGAATATACAATGCGAGGATATGTTTTTGATAGTATCATAGTAGTTTACGATAAACTACAAAACCTGACCGTTCCGCCAATTTATCATACAATTGAATTGCTGTATGATTTGTTTCCTGGGTTTGCCAATAAACCCTGGAACACCCATTTGTTTTAGCAAGGCTATACACAGATTCAATGAGTTTTCGGGCAATTCCATTTCCCCGGAATTCCTGCGATACAAATAAATCCTGTAGGTAGCAACTTGGTTCCACTGTTATAGTACTGCGGTGATAAAGGTAGTGCGAAAGCCCTATTAGCCTTCCGTTACACTCCGCAACTATCGCATGGACAGGCTCGTAAACATCAAAAAAGCGGTTCCATGTCGTCCGGGAAATTAGAGGATCAAGCATTTTTGCCCCCCATCGTCCATAAAATTCATTGTAGCCTTCCCACAAGGCAAGCCATTGTTCAAAATCTTCCTGATGCAGTTTTCGGATAATAAATTCCATGATTAAAGATAAATAAATTCCTTTTTTTACTGAAAGATTCCGTTTGACTTAATAATTTGGCAGCAGCCGCACATTTATCTACTATGCCTGGCATTTTTAATTGAATGGAATAACTTGTGCTGTCTTAGTTTTTAAAATCCTGATTTTTATGTTTGAATAAATATGGATCCATTTTTTGTTATCAATAAAAAATCCCTGAATCAGAATAAAAACAAGCTGAAAATCATAGAGCATCATAAATATGGCGATCCCTGTATGTAAAAGTATAGCGGCCGTGATTATAATCATTTTCGTTCTTTTTAGCCATACCAGTATCGGGTATAATAATTCCAAGAACAAGGTACCATAAGTGGTCAGCACAACCACAACTGTATTATTCCCTATCCATGTGTTTAAAGATGTTCCATTAAATCTTTCCAGGTTGAGTATATAGTATACGGCCACTCCATGAAACCAGACGTCTGAATTCATTTTATGAATAGCACTAATAAAGTATATCATACAGATATGAATGCAGATGCACCAACCGGCCATGTTTGAAAGGAAATTTCTAATATCCTGATTTTTATTACTTTTCACCTTTCTAGAGGTGAAATAAATGAAGCTATCAGCAAAAGATAAATAAAGAAGGAGGAATTTTAATATATTGTCACCGCCATTTAATATTTGTGGACACAATTTTTGAAGCAATTCATGTAAAATAAAAACAAGAAAAGCAGTGTAATTTCTTCCTACACCCAGCAGGAACAGGAATATGAAGAACAAATATGTAAATAGGAATACATATATATTCTCTCTGAGTATATCAGCATCAAAAGAAATGGAGAGTATACTGATGATTTTACGTGTGGGACTAAGAAAATCCTTTCCTTCAAATATTAACGGAATAAATTTCCATTGCAGGATTAGTTTCTTTAATAGCAGGAGGCATATTAGAATCCGGAACAGACTTAAATAAAAACTAAACTTGTTTTCCTTTGTCTGTGAATCAATGAGTACATTTAATCTTCTCATCTTATTTTGAAAATATGTGACTACTAAATATTACTTTCTCCTCTCTTTTTGCGGACATTCTGTCAACAAACTGGGCCAAATTTATACGTGTAATTTGAATCTGATAGGATGTTTTTTCTATATTAATATTTTGTTCACTGGCTATTTTTAATGCATAGTTGCGAAGTGTGATGAAGTCAGTCGAATTTTCAATCTGAGTGATGATCCTATCAGTTATCAGGCTATCGGATAGATTGTGACGTGTTTGAAATTCTTTTCCCTTATACGCGTCCTGCATCGTTTTAAGTTTGTCGTCAATGCCTATAAGAGAAGATGCAAAAATATAATCCATGATCTGAGCAGATGTATTGAATGGAGCATTGTTATGCTTTTTCCGGAGTATCGGTTCAAGAACTTCGAAGACACTTTTGTTCGAAGTCGCTTTTTCGATAAAGACAATGTATATCCTGGAGTTGTATTTGGGCGGAGGGGCAAAAAATGCCCATCGTTGAAAAAACACTGACTGAAACTGATTATTCATGTTATCCAGACTGATATTCAATGGATTTGGAGGAAAGATGAAGAATAGAGTGATGATCCAGTAGCACCCCAAAAAAAATAGAATGATTTTAAAAAGAAATGTTTTCATTCCTGCTGGTATTTAGTCATTCAATGGCAAGGTTGATATAGCTTGAGGCAGCCTCAGACAGGCACTATTAAGCACCCAAAGAACGAATTTGTCTTCTCTCCTCAACAGGGAAATTTATTCAGGGAACGGAGTCCTCTTGTATAATCATACAAAAGGACTCCTTGCTTTAAAGATGTCCGATTTGTCAGGACTATAAAATATATTGTGTAAATGGTTCGAGTGAATGCTCCTTTATCATAGAGCCCAAAACCGGGAAAGGTGCTGCTGCCACGCCATTCCACCTCCCCCACCCCGGCAGGGGGTTCAAACAATGAGGAAGGGTTTACACAAAAAATTTTATACTCCGGATTTGTCAGAATGTCTCTATTTGTCAAGGTTTTGCATTTTCATATAAACAAGCCGGTCATTAGACTCATGTTTAAAGGAGGCAGAGTCACAAATGCCAATCACAGATACTGTGGCAGCTACAACAGCTGCCGCAGAAGTTTCTGCCAGTGCAACAGTAACCAGAGGAGTGAAAGCTTGTTGATAAGATGCTAATGCTGATGTCTTCAGATTGAGGTTGCTTGTTTCAATTTTTTTTACCTCTGCTTTGTAGGTGTGTTTCTGAGGGATAAACGACATCAATAAAAATGATGTACATGCAGCAAAAATAATGGCATAACTACTTTTGTTTTTCATGATTTGTTTTTTGAGGGTTGTAATCCCTGTCTAACGCCATGGGAATTAGATGTTCAGCGTCTCTTCCTAGTTTATAGAGAAAAGTATATGTATAGAAATCATTAATGGTATAATGAAATATGGGTAACGGTTTGTTGGCAGTCGAATATTTTTTAAATAGGATTTTTGAGTGCCCTGGAAAACTTGAAGTAAGTGGGTTATTACTATAAAATAGGGTAATAGACTCGTTTATGGGTTATACAAATTGGTTGATTTTCCATTCTTAAACTCATCAGTTTGCATAGTATAAAGCTAGAGGGACGTTCGTCTGTAGAATTTGATATTTCAATATTAATAAATAAATTCAAGAATAAAAAATATTTTCCTGGTTACAAGAGTTCGATAATAAGGTCGCTAATTTTCCAGTATTCAAGCATGGTAGAAATTGTATTTGATACCTATTGAAAGACCAACCCTGGAGCCATTTTTCATAAATTTAAAAGTTACACCATTTTAACCGTAATTGGATAGCAGGTAGAACAAAAAATTTATTGGGTGACAAAAATGACAACTACTGATTCCAAGACCTTGCGCATTGATTTTGTTGGAAAGGAAAAGGCCTTATGATGTAGAATTGGATGGCCTTTTGTAGACATATGAAAGAGATACTTATTAAAGCATTTAAACTCATACTAATTTTGCCGGTCAAAGGCATCTGTTCATCAAACCTATTTATCAAATGTTTCTACTAAAGTGGTTAAATCGTTTACTGGCATTTTCCCTGGAAATAATTATGTTAATTGTTGCAGTGTATGTTCCTATTAAAACCATTGTTTCTCCATGGTTAAAATATGCAGTGGCTGCAGGGTTGTTGTTGCTCATTATTTTGCTTTGGAGTATATGGGCGGCTCCAACAGCCACGCGGAGGTTAAAATTACCATACATCGTTATTTTTAAATTCCTGATCTACCTCATCCCTACTTACCTGCTTTTTAGGATAGGCATGAGGAATTATGGCTGGATGTTTTATGCTTTGGTAGTGATTACAGAAATTGCGGCAGTACTGTTCAATGAGTATAATTGAGCCATTAAGTAAAAAGACTCATCATAAGCAGTGGCAGGAATATCCTGCCACTGCTTATTTATCCCTCATATCTTTACTGTTTCCATACTGCTGCATCATCTGCCACTGCCACGGCTTCTATTTCTATCAGCGCATCAGGAGAATAAAGGGAAGACACTTCCAATATAGTGTCTGCCGGATAGGGAGCCTTAAAATATTTTTCTCTCAAAGCAACTATCTTATTAAAGTTGCCCATATCCTTTAACAGGATAGTTACCTTTATCACATTTTTAAGACTGGAACCACCAGCTTTCAATACCCTTTCCAGGTTCTCAAAAGCTCTGGCTGCCTGCTTGTCGAAATCGTGAATCCCAATTAATTGACCACTATCACCAATAGCTGTTTGTCCGGAAATGAATAGGAGATCACCAGCACGATAGCCCTGAGCAAGATGGAAAGGCTGATAAGGGTCTGGATTGATTTTTATTTGTGAGATCTTCAATTTATCATTTTTTAATTGATGATGTGGATTTTTTGATTGTGCAAATACATATATGCTGTGCAAACTGACGAGCATTAAAAAAAGTGTTTTCATGAGATATTGATGTGTTTTGATTTGATAACTTCATTCGCATGTTTGATGGTGGCTTCCGGCCAAAGCATATCAGGATGGAAAGGAAGAGGCGGCGTTCCGTTCAGTATGTGCATAGGCCATGCAGGATCAGCCAGGGCCGCCTTTCCTACTGAGAGGAGGTCGGCATGCGATTCTTCAATGACCCTGGTGGCCCTTGTCAGTTGGTGCATTCCACCGTTAGCGATGATCACCTTGCCGGTTATTTGTTTGGCGAGTGCGGCATAAGAGGTTCCATTACTGTAGAAGCTGTCTCGCTCCCACTCTCCGCTTTGAACGGCAATATGAATAAAATCGGGTGCTGCTTTTCTTACTTCCTCCAAAATTTCGATAGCCATGGCCGCGCCATTTTTCCAGCGGTATTTGAGATCATTAACTTTTCCTTCTGATAGCCTTATACCTACAAGGAAATGTGCTGGTACAACCGCTCTGATATCCTGAATAACTTCAGCGGCAATACGGAAACGATTGCTGGTGCTGCCTCCATATTGATCTTCACGAACGTTTAGTTCCGGCGTAAGAAATTGATCAAGTAGGTAACCATTGGCCATATGTAATTCTACACCATCAAAACCGGCCTGGAGTGCAACCTTGGCGGCGTTTACAAAACCTTTTTTAACGGCATTGATATCTTCCAGACTCATGGCCTTCGGAAAGGGATAAGCACCTGTGCCTCCATACTGTGCCATTTTAACGCCTGCCGGTTGTATAGCAGAAGGAGCAAGTGTTTCCTGAAAGTACTGCGATAGAGCGCCTGCATGCATCAGTTGTGCAATCATAAGCGAACCATGTTTTTTCACCTGTTCTACTACCGGTTGCCAGGCTGCTGCATGAGAAGAGGAGGTGAGCCCGGGTTGATGAGGATAAGCTTTACTCGCCATCTCATCTGTATAATTTCCTTCTGTGATGATCATACTGAAACCTCCTTTTGCAAAGGCGGTATAATAGGCTTCCATTTCAGCGGTGGCCAACCCTTCAGCGGTAGCACTTACCCGCGACATAGGCGCTATGATCAGCCTGTTTTTTAGTGAGTGCCCGGGCCATCGCAACGGCTGGAATATTGGATGTTTTATCATGTCCATAAGTAAGTTTATTATGAACACAAAACTACTCCACACATTTCTGCTGCACGTTTAACTATTATAATAAAAAGGATTAAACTAGTTTAATTTTTCATGGTAATACCAAGGCAGTAGGCGTGTTGCCTCTGCCGGCCAACTGGCATAAAATGTCACGTTGCCATTCCCACAACAAATGTATATTCTTAGTAAAAGCCGGTTAACCTATATAAAGTACGGGAAAGAAATGGGGGTTATTCAAAAGGAACTCAACTAAACGCTCGGCTAAAAAAGAAAACCCCGCGCCATGCGCGAGGTTTGAAACTTGCCCGTGATCCCGTTGGGATTTCGTTTAACTATTTTAAGTCTATGGGGCTTTATCCAACTTAATTATCAAGTTCTGACTTTCAATATTCTTATAACACCGATCAATGACAACGTGGAATTGCTGAATGCACGTTTGAGTCTAATAAAGCATGAAGGTCATGGTAGTACTACCATTTTTGCTGGTGATTTTCCCATATATATTTCCGCTGTCAAAAAGATAATCTAAAGTAAACTCATTATTTTGTAGGAATGTATCCAATAAAGTTACGCTATAGGTGGCATAACCAGGCGCCAATACAATCTTATTACTCAGTTTGTACAACCCTGTTGTTGGATTGAAATCATAGTCAAAACGATATCTCGTCGGATAAATGTAATTCCCTTTGAATAACAGCCCTTCCATAATTATTTTCTTATTAGGAACATCCCATACCAGATTGATCTCGCTCTTGTCGTAAGAATTCGGATAAGCTAACACCAGTAAGCTCAATTGCTTCAGGATAGTAGTGCCCGCAGGATTTGTGCCCGGCAAATTAGCCAAAAACGGAAGATTCAATCCCACATAACTCAACCCTATCATTTGATTCAATGGAAGAAGGGCTGTCTCTGAACTCCGGACCTCTATCTTCTCTCCACTCTTTGTTTGTACAAAGAGTTTATCGCCCTGCAATAATATTCTTGTGACAGACGTGTTCCCAATCTGTACCCTTCCCGCGACTTCCATGCCATTGACAGAATAAGAAAAAATCCCGGAGGAACGCTTGAGTTCCTTATTCACCAGGCTCATTATTTCCACTCGTCTTGCACTGTTATTGGGTATAATCTGATAGGTAACGCCGTCATAGTCAAAAAGAGAGACCTTGTTACTTGCAAAAACAGCCTTTACCGCATTAATACTTGCCAGATAACCTCCATTCAGATACGCCTCCTGTTCCTGTTTGTTTGCTTTTACCAAAACCATTTCTGTTCTGAATTTGCGGCCAACCAGGAACATCGAATCGGGGGTAGCCCGAACAAACTCAAATTCATTGTCTCCTTTAAATCCCTGCCCTACAACACCACCGCTCACACCAGGATCCGGATCACTTAACAAATGAATGTAATTGTAGGTCTCAAAAGAAAGAATCGGAGCGTTTACCAATTTAACCCTGTATGCAGATACCTGCACCACAGCGCTACTGGTAGCATTGATATCGGACACCATGCAAACCCTGTCTTTCTTTCCCTCAAAATCGAAGTCCATATAAAACCCGAAATTACCCTTCAACAGGGTTGTATTCGTTATTTTCCAACCATACTCGGCCTGTATGAGCATCTGCTTGAATTTTTGTTGCTGCTCACTCATACGCTCATCAGGAGTTTGATTAAAAGTCAGATCTACATCTGAGCGGCTACAACCTGTAACCAAAACGGAGATGACAAACAAGAGTTTATATAAATTCTTCATAATCTCATGAATTAATTTGGTTAATCAGTATTTGGCTTACTTTCTCACTTTCAACAATTGAAAGTTGAGATAACTGGTTCTGTCGCCTGCCTTATAAAAGCCACCCGAATTGAAAAAAGCTTCATCAACGCGAGAGAGTCCCGGCTTGTTCACCGACCAGTCTACCTTGAAGGTTGAGCCAGTCAGATAACTGGAGATATTGGTCATGAAGGAAGCCATGAAATAACTTGCATTGGTATAATTCGGTCCGGTTCCCTGAGCGGCTTTTGCAAAACTGATGGAATGGGTAACCGGATCCTGAGTATAAGTGAAGTTAAAATCCGCGTAGATTATTGGGTTCGTCCCGGATTTAAAGGGTACACTAATTACCAAAGTTCCGGAATTAGCATTTGAAGGCGTAAATATATAAGTCAAATCCTGCACCACGTACTTACCGGATGCGCTGTACGCGTACACTGCAGCTTTAAAGTTATCTACAGCGGTCTTTACATCAGCAGAGACAGTTGCTGTATTATAGCTTAGATTCCGATCAAATAGCCCCTGGTTGAAAAACCAATATTCAAAAGACTGAGAACTTTTATCACTAAAATTATTATACATTGCAAAAGCAACCTCCCTTTGCAGCTTCCTGAAATCAACCCCGAATTGATCTCTGAAATAATTTACAACGGCAGTTTCCTTTTTCTTCAGAATATCATATCCTGATTTGGGTACCTTTCCGGCTTTATTATCAAACCACAATTGTCCAAATGCTAATAAAAACCCGGCCGTTTCCGCGAAATCCTCCATTACATTGGCTCTCGCGTATCGGGATACAAAGCCCAGAGAATCGTTATCCTTGTCTGGATAAAGTGTAGCATTGCGCCAGGATTCTGTATAGTCTGCCCTGGAGATATTCTCAAATTCCAGTGGCAATCGCTGAATCTGTGACAGGGTATGGGTGAATTCATGGTGTATGGTCTTCAGCCTTGGACGTACCACTTCCGGATCTGCGATATTTACTGCATTCACCTCATAAAGGGTAACATTCCTACCACCACCGGAGGTGGCCAACACACGCGAGCCATCACTTTCGATAGAATAAGATCCAAATAAAACCCATTCTTTGGGAGCGTATTTTTTTACAAAGGTCTTGCCTCCGGCAATTTGATAAGGCATTAAATACCCGTTCAAAACCATCTCCATTTGCTCTTTTATTTTACCTTCCTGAGCCGGCACCAGGTTTTTATCAATATCTCCTTTATACCGGTCAAAACGATAAACTACCTCTATATTATAAGGATCCGTAAAGTTTGTAGTTAACCATTTATCAAGTTCGGTGGGTGTATAATCCAATTCCTTGTTGAATTCGAAATCAACTTTCTCCTCTTTCCTGCAGCCGGTTACAACAAGCATTAGCAGAATGGAAAGCGTGATGCAAAATATTTTCATAACCAAATTTTAAAGGTGTTCTACCTGGGGTTTTTAGTTAATCCCGAAAGCATTGCACTTTCAGGCAATTGAAAAACTCGGCGTAAATCTTCTCTCTTCAACACGTCGTATGTTGTATCCCATTTGTAGTCTAGATACCTGTGTGAAATTTCTATGCCGCGACGATTGATATCAAACCAACGAATCCCTTCATGTGCAAAAGCTTTTTGTTTAAAATCCAATAAAGTCTTCATCAGACCGTCTTTGATATCTGTAGTGTTATAGAAGCTTAATACCTTTGCCTCGGTAATTCCATGCAATACCACATTGTATCCATCGATCCTCACTTCTGCAAAATCATTCAGATCCTTTAACGCTGATGCATAATCACCGGTATTGATATAGGCTTCCGCTCTGTTCATCAGCGCCTCATCCGCGGAAAACAGACATTGAATAGTGTAATAGGTCCAGTCAGTTGTAAATGTGCTTGTTCTATAAGAAAAAGTTGGGTATTTTCCCACCATCAGTTTATTGGGATTTCCTCCAAGGCGGGTATAATATTGGTAAAATGGTTTCCCGGCAACAGTATTCCCACTGATTATTTGCTCGGTGGACGACCCCGCTCCATAACGGCAACCAGCCGCGATATTACTGAAATTAGAATAAACACTTGCCAGCAAAAGGTTGAAATTCTGCTGGCTGCTTGTAAATAAAGCAGGCGAATTCGTACCAGCCGCCTTCAGTGCTCCGGCTATAGGTCGTAAATTCTGTTTAAAATTATTTTCCGGGAAAATAGCACTTGCATATTGAATCACTTTATTATAATCTCCCTTAAAAAGGTAAAACCTTGCAGCAAAAGCATTGGCTGCCTGCTCGTT
The DNA here is from genome assembly GCF_018255755.1 of Chitinophaga sp. HK235. Taxonomy (NCBI): domain Bacteria; kingdom Pseudomonadati; phylum Bacteroidota; class Chitinophagia; order Chitinophagales; family Chitinophagaceae; genus Chitinophaga; species Chitinophaga sp. HK235. The sequence continues at coordinate 2,169,817 of NZ_CP073766.1, forward strand.
GAAATGGAATTTGGGTGATTTATAGCTTATACCTTTAATCAGGCGCAGCCCTTCGAGTAAATCCTTTTCAATATGCTCATACACAGAAGCAACCGTGCCCCTTTCATAATTTTTGAAAGCTGTTTTTTCCGGATCAGTAAGATAAGGTATCCCCGGGGACGAGTTATCACCATTGATCTGATAAGTTTTCGAAAACAAAGAAACCAGCATATGGTGTGCATAAGCCCGCGTCAACAAAGCTTCGCCTTTGTATTGCTGGCCTTTTGTGCCAAAATTATTTTCATCAACGGCTTCAATGGCATGATTGGCTGCTGCGATGGCTCTATACATATCCAACCAGTAGGTATTGGGAGAATAGCTATCCGACACCTGTGTGACTTCGTTCCAAAAATAGCTGTTACGGGCAATATCATTGAATGAGAAATCACCAGGCCCTTTATCTGCACTATTGTCTGAGGCCAATTCTGCAAACAGAAAATAATCAGACGTTGGGTAAGCGGTCACTAATAACTGTCCTACTTTTTCCGGAGTATCCAATTCGGTACGCATATCCGGATTGACTTCAAAATATTTCTTACAGCTTCCCAGCAATAATGTAAGCAGTGATAAACTGATAATATTGTATATATTTTTCTTCTTCATTTTATTCAATGCTTTAGATTAAAAACCAGCTTTCAAAGAGAAAGTAAATTGTCTGGGCACCGGTAAGGCCACTCCCCCGCTTCCAAAAAATTCCGGGTCTGCTCCATTCAGCTTCTTATCTGCATAAAGTAGCAATACATTGTTCCCCACCAGGGCCAAATCGAGATTTTTCATTTTTAACCAGCTCGCATAAGACTTCGGCAAACTATAGCCCAGCGTAACATTCTTTAAGCGAATAAAATCACCTTTGGCGACCCGCTCGTCCGAAGAATTATAGGCACTATAAGCATACATGGGGGCGCTGGGCATATGTGCCTGAGCTACTAATGGATCTACAATAGTTGGAATGGTCGTGTATTTTTCATCCCCAGGCACCATCCATCTGTTTAACCACTCTTTAGACATTCCTATATCATCACTCAACACGGAGGTGAAGACAGGCGCAAGACGTACGTAGTTACCCATACTGAAGGTAAACAGGAAGGAAAGGGATAGATTTTTATAAGCCAGCTGGTTATAGAAGCCTCCGGTCAAAGTAGGATCTACAGGTCCCTCATATTTCAGATGCTCTACATTGGTACTCTGAAAATCTATCTTCATAACCTTTCTTGCTCCAGACTCGGAAATAAAGGTTGGATACCCATAGCTGGAACTCAGTCCATCAAACTGTACAGAAAACAATCCTCTTTGTGCATAGCCTTCTAATGGGCCACCCTCAGCCCTCACTAAATTCGCCAGGGTTGGGTTAATCACCAATCTGGTGATCTTATTTTTGTTATTGGCAAAATTGAAAGAACTGCGCCACCTGAAATTCTTTGTTTGAACTGGATTTCCTGCGATAGTCAATTCAAACCCTTTGCCAGACATAGTTGCGTAATTGGCGATTTTCTGTACCTGGCCACCTATTCCGGATGTGACAATCGGCCCGATCAAATCAAAAATGTCCCGCTTATAAAAGTCCAATGTAACATTAACTTTATTATTGAAGAAGGCCAGGTCCGTTCCCACATTTGCTTCATACAATTTCTCCCAGGTCAGGTCTGCATTTTCAAGCGCTGAAATTTTGACATATTGCTCTTTATCTGTCTCTATAGGCCGATACGTCATCCCATTATTATAAAGCACAGACTTATTTCGGGCATTACCTAAGTTGGCGACCAGGCCATATGTACCTCTTACTCTCGCACCGGTGAGGAACTTCCCTTGCTGGTTAAAGAATTTCTCCTGGTCGATATCCCAGGCAGCGGAAACATTCCACGTTGGCAGCCATCCGAGGCTTTTCCCTTTGGCTTTGGTTTTACCAAGCATATTCGACCGGTCGAACCTGGTCGTAAAATTGAAGCTATACTTGTCGGCAAATGCATAGGCGCCACGAGCCATCATAGCAGCGAATCGATCTTTAGAATACCCCATGCCATAATAAGGCATGTTTTGATATTGCGCATCCTGGAAGTACCTGAAGTCGGGATGCACTAAACCTGAATTGCTGTACTGATAACCAATGCCGTCAAAATTGTCGTACTGCCTGTCAGTAGAGCGGACTTCCATGGATCCAAAAATATTCAAACGATGTTTTGCTCTAAACTGCGCGTCGTACTCCAGGTTATGCCGAAAATAATAACTCACCAGATTATCGGTATTGACATTATAGAAACCTCCATCAGGCAAAACCACGACTGGCAGCGAACCTGGCACATTGGGATCTTTAAACAGGAAGGGGTTATTTTCCATGATGTAAGGATCGTTATTATATGCCTGATATGCACCCACCATATTGGAGTTTTCCTTTACATAGTGTTTTCTAAAAGTAGTGGCATAACGATATGATCCATCTACAGAATAGGTAAGGCGTGGGATAATTTTATACTTGAACCCGGCCTGAACTTTTAATTCATTCAGCCCAAGCTCGATATAATTATTTTTCAGCTCATTTAATATATTAAAGGGTGCAAAATTCCTCCTGAAATATTCCAAATTACCATCACTGTCATAGGGGGTCATCAACCGGCTGGTATTCATCGCGTACGAAAATGGATTGATATCAAAATCCCTGGTAAAACCGCCTGTAGAAGGATTGCTTCCCCTCGTGAGGGTACCGGGCGTGCGTTGGTCTCTGATGGAACCATTAAACAACAACTCACCGCTAAACCTGTCACTTAATTTAAAGTTGGTTCTCAAATTCGCTGTATACCTTTTTACCCTATCACCCACGGTTTGCCCTCCATCGTTCATAAAACTGGTAGATGCATACGTCTGTGATTTTGCGTTCCCGGATGAATAACTTAAAGAGTGTTCCTGAAGCAAGGAGTTCTTGAACAATATATCAAACCAATCGGTATTGGCATCTGCATAGCGTTTCAAAAATTTTTGCCTTGACGCCGGATCATTTCTTAAAGCATACGAATCTGTTTCCGGATCGTAGTCATACATCTGATCATACATCTTATTAAAAATCCCCCCGTCCTTCGAGTTCTTGGAAGCACTATGACCAAAAGAACCTTTGCGCTCCATTTCCAGCAAAACCTCCATCTGCTCTGCCGAATTCATCATATTAAATTGCTCATACTTTGGCTTCCGGTAGGTGGTCAGCGTAGAACTGTAATTTATCTGTGGCGCTCCGTTTGTTTGTTTTCCTTTTTTTGTGGTAACAACAATTACCCCGTTCATAGCGCGCGCTCCGTACATGGCTGTAGCTGCCGCATCTTTTAGGATATTGAAAGATTCGATGTCATCAGGATTTAACCCCGCTACGGACGAGCCTATCAAGGTGTTAGGATCTCCTGTAGACAAAGCCTCATTGGAGATATTCACGATATCTTCCAGGATGATCCCATCTATTACCCAAAGCGGCTTATTGTCTCCTGATATCGAGGTAGCACCCCGCACCCTGATCTTGGGAGCTGCTCCAAATGTGCCGGAAACATTCTGGATAGACACCCCTGCTACCTGGCCTTCCAGCATACGTGATACATCAGGAACACCAGCACGCGCTACATCTTTTGCGTCAACCTTGGTGGAAGCTCCGGTAAACAGCTTGCGATTTATATTCTGGTAGCCGGTCACCACTACACCCTCCAACTTTGTTTCCATTTCCTGCAACACGATATTCAGCACCTTGTTGGCGGGACTGAGCTTCATTTCTTTGGGCTCAAATCCTATCATGGAACAAACCAGCGCGGCATTATGAGGCTTGCTTTTTAATACAAAACGTCCGTCTTTATCAGTACTGGTACCAGCAGTAGTGCCTTTAACAACGATGGACACGCCCTGCAGGGGAACTCCGGCTGGATCAACAACCCGCCCTGTTATATCTATCAGCGTATCATTGGGAAGATCTGGCTCTTCATAGAATGGAGGTGGGTTGGATACAGGTTTGGGAGAAACCAGGATACTTTGTCCATCTATTGAATACTGAAAAGGCTGATCTTTGAAAACTTCGTCAAGAAAGTCTTTCAAAGGCATAGCTGACGCGGAAACAGTCACTGGCCTCGAAGCTTTCAGCACAGGACCGCTATATAAAAAAACGAAACTGGTCTGTCGTTCGACAGAAGAGAAAACAGATTTTAATGAAACCTTTTCGGCAGAAAAAGAAATGCTCTGTGAACTACCAGAAGCATAAACATTAAGAAAACCAACAGTTAAGAAAACAATCGTTAGCCTCATTACTAACAGGATTTTGGTGACATGGCGGTTTCTTGCACGGGCAAACCACCTGCAATAAGCAATTTTTTGCATACTTTTGCTTTGTTTGGTTGACGAAAAATTGTCCCAGCCGGACTGTTTTTATGACGCCCAGACGCCAGGCCAGGGATGTAGCAGCATCACTGGCCTTTTGTTTTAGGCAATATTTTGTTTTGCTTAAATAATTTCTGTCCACATCCGCGATGTGTTACAGGCGGGTATTGGCTGTTGTCGTTCCGGTATTTACAGTATTATTAAAGTTTTGTTTTCCATCCTGAATCGCACCCCTGATCCCCGTAAGAATTCCAATACGCTGGATAAACTTACATTGCGGTACATCTTGCCGTCTATGGTAATGCCTGAATCCTTTCCTTCATAACGAACCTTGATATCATACCATCTTTCCAATTGTCTCATCACCGTTTGGATATCAGCATTATTAAAACTGAACAACCCATTTTTCCAGGCAAGTGTTTGAGAAAGATCCACATCCGATAATACCGCTATTTTATTGGAACCATCTGTTACGGATGTTTTCGGGTGGCGATCAGCAGGCAAGGCAACGGCAACAATAGCTTGTTGGCCGGGTTTGAGAACAACCTTACCTGTCCCTGCAATATCGGCTCCCTGGCCGTCTGACAACGAGCTACCGCTTGCGGCTACACGCACACTCCCCTCGAAAACGGTTGTCCTGATCGTGCCCTCGTTAACGTAAGAATTTATATTGAATCTGGTCCCTAACACTTCAACAGTCGATTTCCCGTCCACATCAACCAAAAATGGTCTGGACTCGTCTTTGCTCACTTCCAGATAAACTTCACCGGTAATTTTTATTTGCCTTTTTCCACCATCAAAGGATGACGGAAAACTGATGCTGGATGCTGCATTCAGCCAGGCTTTTGAGCCGTCTGGCAATACTAGCTGATACTGACCACCGTTTGGAGTGGTGAGCATCAGCCTTTTACCTGCGACTGAAAGTTTCTCTCCGTCGGTATAAGCAATCGTTTCACCTACAGCAATGCCGGTTTTGTCAGACGCCAGATCAATTTGTTTATCATCCAGGGTCAGAACGGCCTTATCGGATCCCGGTAAAATATTATTGACATTCCCCTCATTGACCGAAGCCATTCCGGAGCCGGTATATCGCCGGTGATCCGACACAATAATAGCTATCGCAACTCCTGCTATTAATATTATAGCAGCAGCATAACGGACCCACCCGCGATGCAGGAAACGCACGCCATGCGCTACAGGCTTAGCTTTGCTTACCTGCATTCCGGCATGCAATAACAACTGATCCCTGACGCTATTGACATCTTTATCAGAAAATACTGTTTGGGAATCAAGGGCTACTTCCGCTGTAAGCGCCATTATATCCTCCCTATTCAGCATTTCTTTGTATTCCTGCGGCTCTCTTTCGATAAAAGCACACAATTCCTCCACCTCACCAGGTGTAATTTCATTCCTGATAAATCGGGAAAGCAAGTCTTTATAATAAGTTCCTGATTTGTACATAAACTGATATAAGACTTGGGGAAAAAGAAAAAAGACTATGCGAACCCGGTTTTTTTTAAAAAACTTTTTGGAGAAGCCAAACAAGAACAGGAGTAAGTTTGCTATGCTGCCTAAGATAATCACGCAAAAAAGAAAGCGTGTTGGCCATATGGTTCTTTACCGTGTTGGGGGAAATATTTAACTCACGGGCTACTTCTTCATAACTTTTTTTATCATTCTTGCACATCTCGTATATACGGCGACGTTGTGGCGTAAGGGAGTTCAACGCTTGTTTCATAAGATGCCCATAAGGCGTATCACTCTCCTGCGACAGGGCTTCCGGCTCAATTACCGGCTCATAATAATTAATCAGTTGTTCCCGCAGACTACGGTTTTGGGCTATTTCTTTTTGAATGTCATAAGCCCGGTTATGACAAACACGGAACAGGTAACTGCGAAAACTCTTCTCCACTTCTATTTTTTCCCGTGCCTCCCAGATCTTAATAAAAACATCCTGTACCAGATCTTTTGCTATTTCAGGTATCTTAACAAGGACAATCGCATATTTGAAAATTTCCTGGCAATAGCGCTCATAAATCTCCGCAAAGGCTAGCGGATCATTATCCTTCAGTAGCAGCAGTAGTTTCGTATCCGGATATGTAGAATACCTGTTAATGGCAAATTGGTTTATCGTAAAATTATGAATTTAAGATTCCATCACACCCAGCAACACTTTTCCCTATCTATCAAAGATAACAAACCATATAAACTAATACAAATGATCATCCAACACATTCGTTAATCTTATCGAGTATACACAAGGCTGTGTGTCAATCCTCCACAAAAAAAGAAACCTGCGGCTATTGCGCAGGTTTCAAAAATTAGTGGTGATTCCGCCGGGACTATATCAGGCCACAGATAAGGAATCCGCCGGAAAGCTGATCGTCCTGTGTTCCCTTATCTGTGACAAATAACATAGTGCTTACCTTCTTTTGCGTTTGATTAATATAGCAGCTCCAAGGGCCAGCAACAATCCAGGCAACACCCACAGCAAAAAGATCTTCTGTACTTCCAGGCCGCTGGGCGTTATATTGATTTTTTTGTCCTTACCTTCCGGAAGTATGGTATAGATAGGAAACTCACCATAGCTTAACCAACTGAAAAGCGAGGTGCTAAAATAGAAATTGGCAAATTGCTTATCTCCATGCACAGCAGTCAACTCACTGTTGGAGATGCAGTCTGCATCACCTGTTACAATGATACGTTGTTCTCTACCATGCACTTTCCGGCTAAGGCTCAGGGCCAGCGGCACTGATCTTCTGTCATCGCCATTAGCGGCAGAAAAAACGATCTGACCGGAATCAGTCACCAGCCGGTCCTTTTTAATCCAGCTTTCGGTTGCGTCGGACATTAACAGCGGTTTTACCGTAAAGCCGTTGTTGCTATCCCAGGTAAGTCCGGTTGCACCTGGCATGGATACACGCAAACTGTCTTTATAAGCTTTGCCTACTTGTTTCGTAAACGCTGCAGCCGTGCTGGTCAGGTAAGATAGTGCCATGTCAGGCGCCATATCTTTGCCAGGCTGTGCAATGATACCATCCATCAGCTGTACACCCAGGCTTTGCAGCAAGGGATTGAGCACTGCCTGTTTTCCAGGCTCGCCGGCTATCAGCAGGTTGCCGCCGTTATCAATGTACTTTTTAAGCTTTATCAGGACAGTTTCGCTGAAGGCTGCCTTAGGATCAGCTACTACCAGGGCAGTAATATCGGTCGGAATATCGGCTGTTTGCGCATTAACCGTATCTACATCAAACCCCTGGTTTATGAGGGCATGCCGAAAAGTGGGCTCATTGTTCAGCTTCTTGTAGTCCCGATCTCCTGAGTTATGAATGCTGCGCTCCAGTTCTCCCGTCAGGAAAGCGACCCTGGGCATCCTGGATTGCTGCAGACGTTTAAAGGCAGCAGCTATCTCCGATTCACCCGGAAAAAACTCCATATCCCTAAAGACACGAAGAAAGGTGGTTTTATTCTTATAGCGCAGTTGCATAACAAAACGACCGAGCTCCGGCTTCAGGTCTATCATTTTCCGGATCTCTTCCGGTGTTTTAAAGATATTTATATCCAGCTTCTGTGCCTTTGCTTTCTGTTCTGCTATTTCCTTAAGGCTTTTACCCTTGTAGTATTTGAGGTCGTCCTGGCTGTCATCATATGTACTGTCATAATAGTTTACAAATTGGAAGTTGATGTCTGATTTGAACCTTAAATAGGTTCCCCATCTCCCAATAAATCCGTTCCGGGCTTGAGGCAGGCCCATATAATAATTCCGGTTTAACAGATTGTTATAAACAGTTATCTCAAGAGGACCATCGTTAAACGCTTTAGTAATGTCCTGCAATTTAGGCGTAAGTGTATTGGATTTCAGAGCAGTGGCATCATAGTAACCGATAAAACGGGGACGTGAGCTGAAGTACCCTATCAACAGCACCAGCACGAACACTACAACATACCGCGCACCTTTTACGATCATTGGCTTAGACTCTGTACCACCTTTCAGTTTGAGATAACTAAAAGCCAGGAACATAGCCGTAACCAGTACGAAGTAAAGTACGTCGCCCGTAGAGATTAACCCTCCCAGTAACTTGTGTGCACGTCCTGACAGCGAAAGGAAATAGGTAAGATCTCTTACAAAATCAATATTCTGCCAAAGAGAACCAACATAACTCAGGGCCGCAATCGCTACAAATGTGCTGATGGCCGCTACTACCTGGTAAGTGGAGAGGCATGACATGAAAAGACCGATGGCTGCATAAGTACACAGCAACAGATAAAAGCCCAGGGTAGCGGAAAGCAGCATACCAACGTCTACCGACTGGATATTGAAGACGCCTACCGCCATACAAATGCCGGCAATACCTACCATCATCAGGCTATATACCATGGTGGCCGCATACTTCCCAAGTACGATCTGCCATACCTTTACCGGTGAAGAATAAAGCAACCGCATGGTACCACTGCTGGTTTCCCGGCTGATAAGCCCCATCGTCAGCAATGGTATATAGAGATACAGCTTATCCATCACCGAATTAAAAAAGCCATCCTGACTGAGAAATATTCTTTGGGTGAGGTGCGCTATGAACGTTGCAGACAAGCCACCAGCTTCCTGGTAATTGAGGTAACGCTCCAGCAGGCCCATGTAGGCCAGGGCACACTGTACGAGGAACGCAATCATCAGAAACCAGACTATCGGCGAATAGAAAAGTGTACGTAGTTCTGTTTTTGCAATTTTGATAATCGTTTTCATTTATGAATGATCAGAGAATTAAGATTGAGAGGATTTGATGGACAATTGTTTGAAGATGGTATCCAGCGCGGTCTTATCGAAGTTGATCTCACGCAGGCGCCAGCCATTATGCACTGCAGCAGCAGTCAGCCTTTCGGCTATTTCCTGGTCGCAGTCGAAATGTATCCGCAGCAGCTTTTCTGTAAGGAACTCCACCTTCGCTACACCAGCTACTTGCTGCAGTGCTGCCTCAGCCGGTGCGTTTTCCAGGTGTATGACCACACTGCGTGGTTCCACGTAATTATTAAAGGCGTCCATCGTATCAGCAAAAACAATTCTGCCACCCTCAATCATCCTGATGTCTTTACAGAGCAGTTGTACTTCCGTGAGGATATGTGATGAAAAGATGACGAGGCAATCCTTCGCTATCTCTTTGATCAGCGCTCTTACTTCAATGATCTGGTTAGGGTCCAGGCCATTGGTAGGCTCGTCCAGCACCACCAGGCGGGGACGGTGAATAATAGCCTGAGCGATACCCACACGCTGCCGGTAACCGCCAGAGAGGTTACGCAACAACCGCTTGCTGAAATGGGTAATACTGCAACGTTCCTTTACTTCCGCTAATGCTTTCTGCACCTTATCTTTCGGCATCTGCCGCAGGTTGGCACAATAGGTCAGGTACTCGTCTACCGTCAGCTCCAGGTGAAGGGGCGCCTGCTGTGGCAGGAAACCCACTTCTTTTTTGGCCAGCTGCGGCTGTTCTCTCATGTTGAATCCATTAATATACACCTGTCCTTCGGTTTGATTAAGCGTTCCACAAAGGATATTCATTGTGGTAGACTTTCCCGCGCCGTTAGAACCCAATAGTCCCACTATGCCCGTCTGGCTGAATTCCATGTTGATATCACGGATCGCCCAGGCAGCGGAATACTTGTGAGAGAGATGCTCAATTTTTACGATGCTGTTCATTATGTTTATTGCTATTATTGCTATGATTTATGGATTGTTAGGCATGCCTGGATTGTATTGCATGAAAAGGTACGGTAGCTGCAAGACCAGGCGGTCGGATTGGCGCAGCGTATATGACATTGTGCTACCATCCTTTTTATACAGTGTATGCGTAAACGTTATTCCGGCGAACAGTGGGTCTACAGAAAGGCGGCGCATATCAAACCAGCGATAGCCTTCCATGGCAAATTCACGGATGCGCTCTTCAATAATGAATTTGATCAGTGCTACCTGATCGCCGGCCACCGTGGCTGGCACGGGCGCGTCTGCTGCCGGCATGCGGTGAGCACGGAGCGTTTCCACATCAGCTATTGCACCTGGCAGGTCGTTGAGTCGTGCTTTGCATTCGGCACGCAACAGATATAATTCTGATAACTCCAGCCCATACCTGCTGTATTGCACACCATATTTTCTCAGGCGTCCACCTGCATTGAGGGAACCATCAGGATTCTTGTTAGTATACAGGAGCAAGCGAAGATCGGAAGCTCCGTACAGGGCTGCTGTTTCCGGTGTCAGCACCAACCCATTATTACCATAAAAATTCCCATTAAATCCGGCATTATAATAAACCTTGAAGAGCACGGATTCTGTCATGTCAATATAACTATTGCCAGGTCCTTTAGTTGGGCCATAGTTGGTGCTGATAGGCAAGAACGCGCCGCCGGTTCCCATGGTCTGGTTATAATCATACAATTGGGCACTGGCAGTTCCCAGGTCGTTGAAAGCTGCATTCAGCATTGGCAACGCGTCATTATAACGACCCATAAACAGGTATATTTTACCTAACAAACCTTCTGCTGCCGGTTTGGACATACGGGTACGGATACTTGGAACTACCGGCAAGTCGGGCAGGGCTTCTGTAAGGTCCTTGATAATAAAATCATACATTTCCTGCACAGTACCTCTTTTAAATACGGTAGCTGTGATATCTGTCTGCGTAATAATAGGAAAACCCAGATCAGTGCCTGCAGTAGCAGCCTGATATGGGTTTGCATAAAGATTAATGAGCTGGAAATTGCTCCAGGCACGGGTTGCCCGGGCTTCAGCGCGGATGCTTCTTTTTTGTACATCTGTTCCTCCGCTGGAATTCAGCACCTCATTAATGATCTTGTTCAACTGATACTGATTGGTCATAAGACTGCTCAGCAACAATGGTTGACGCTGATATGCATCATTCGGATAGTAGATCACATCCTGCCACTGGAAAAGCCTGGTCATATGTTGGGAAACAGGACTGAACAGCCCATCTTCTGCGGCCAGGTCATCTCCCATTAATACTTCTTCCTGCCATCCTCCACCACCACGCGCCTGATAGAAATCAGGACTGTTCATCAGTTTATCATAATCGGACGTAGACGATGCCACCTGGCTGCCCAACGGCACCACCTCCAGAAAACTTTTGTTACAAGCGGTAAAAGCTACAGGGGTTATGACGCAGATCAGGAGATATAGTAATTTCTTCATAATACTGTGTTGTTTAAAATCAGATTAAAGTGTTACTCTTAACCCCAGGCTATAACTGTGTTTAGACACCGGATAAAAACCACTTCCGTTAAGCGGGTCCGCATTGTATTCCGGATCAATGCCGTAATGATTGGCTTTCCATATCATAAAGTTGCCGGCCTGCGCAAAGACACTGGCACGTTGTAACCTTAAACATTTCACTAAAGCCGGCTGCAGCTCGTATGACAAGGAAATATCCCTGAGTTTTATATAGGAAGCGCTTACGACATTTATGTCAGCATAGTTAAAGTAGTCCATGTTTCTGCGGGTAAAATCAATTGCCGGACTGGAAACATAGGAAGGCACGTTGGTAAATGCTTCATCGCCTGGCTTTTTCCAGCGGTCAAGAAAATCTGTTCTGAGATTACCTTCGAAGTAGGCACGGTCAGAAAGACGGCCGGAGCTTTTAAAGCTCACCACCCTGCGCATCACATGACCAAGGCTGTAGATGAGATTTGCAGACAGGGAAATACCTTTATAACTGAAAGTATTGGTAAGTCCTCCACTGAATTTGGGCTGTGAAACGCCCTTATATACCAGGTCGTCACCAGTTGCGATGTAGGGATTTTTGGTCACCTTGTTATTGGCCAGTCTTATTTGCGGATCGCCCAAACTGTCGAGTCCTACATAATTGTAAGCGAACACTGCACCGAGTGGATAACCAGCCACCTTAGAAGACGCTATTTTAGAACTTGTTGAGTTATATATCGGCGAATTTGCCCCCCAGGATACCAGTTTATTCTGGTTGTAACCGAAGACCCATCGGGTAGTCCACCTGAAATTATTAGTGCGGATGTTCTCTGAATTCAGCGTGATCTCTATCCCTTTGTTATTTGCCTTTCCGAGATTACCGGTGATTTGAGAGAATCCTGTAAATGGATTTGCAGGGAGAAAACTGAGCAGGTCAACTGTTGTCTTATTATATCCTTCAATACTACCATTGATGCGATTGTGGAACATGGCAAAATCGATCCCCACATTGATAACTTTCACACTTTCCCAGGAGAGTTTTCTATTGGCCGCGCTGGAGATAGTCAGGGCGTCTCCACCTATACCACCGCTTGATGCCTGTGCATTGGGTCTCAGTACATCATACAACGTTGCCGCACCTACGTAAGGGGAATTTCCCAGAAGTCCGTAAGTACTTCTCAGCGCAAGCGCATCGATCCATTTGATCCCTGACATGAATGACTCTTTATCTATCCTCCATTTGCCACCCAGGCTCCATACCGGTTTGTTCTGGGAAGACACGTCACTACCAAAAAGGCTGCTCTGGTCTTGTCTCCAGCTCATGTCAGCACTGTACTTCTGATTAAAGGAGTAGCTTGCCAAAGCAAAGTAGGAATTAAAACGTGTGATGGTTCGGGCAACCGTGTAGAAAGTACCGTTGAGATACCCTGTACCGGTTATAGTGCCTGGTACTCCTTTGGACATGGTAAGATAGTCCAGCATCGGATAGGTACCCAAATCCCGGTTATATCCATATATGTTAACACTGGAGTTATAGGCGTATTGTTCCTGCGCTTCCTGCCCGGCCTGCAGGGTAAGTGCATCTTTTCCCTGACGTGGCTTGGCCTCATACACCAACTGGTTACGCACCACCCAGTTATGCTGGTCGTTGGTGCTGGTGTTGTAAGTGCCACCTGTCAGCGGGAAATAATACACAGGTGTGGAAGCAGCCGTAGGCGCTACGGTAAGGCTCAGCTGCATTTTTCGCACATTGAGGCTCTTACCGTCGGAATAAATATCATTGGTACCAGGGGTTTTCTGATAACCGTAAACACCCTCAAACCGAAGACCTTTCCAGAGCTTTACGCCCACTCTGGCGTTTACATTCGCACTCAGATTGGTCTGTTTATACTGCTGGTAGTTGTTGAGTTCATCCAGTGGGTAATAGTCCAGGTTAATACGGCTGCGAGCCTGGTAATCCTGCCGAAGCGAATCGCCATAACCTGTCATATAAGGCATATTGATGCTTCTCCCATTTGCATCCTGGAACTGCTGATAAGGCAGCACATCATTCGCAAGGCTCAGTATGCCCTTACCGGTACTGACAGTGTTGTTCAATGCCGTATTCAACGTTATGGTGACGCGTTTGCCGGCATTTAAATGCTGGGTGAGGTTCAGCCTGTAGCTGTTGCTCTCCTGTCCTCTATTGATGCCCTGAACATTTACATAACCCAGGGAAAGGTAATAGGAATATATGTTTGTACCGCCGGAGGCAGATATGGTATGGCTGCTAGTGACAGAAGGCCGGGTGAGAAGATTTAACATCTGTGATCTTCCATCAATGTTGGCCAGACTATCCAGGCTTTTGTTGGCCTGATCTGCGGAAATTAGTCCCCGATACTGGTTGTAAAGGATCATATCGTGAGGAGCTACATAACCGGTGGCAACACTGGTCCATGAAAAGCGCGCCGGGTCAAATACCTCCCGGGCCGCCTGTATGTATTGCCTGCTGTTAAGCATTGGATCATGGGCCCACTCCGGCTTGCTCTGAACAGTTACGGAACCATTATAATCAATGTTCATGCGCTGGTTCTTTTTACCTTCACGTGTAGTGATAACTACCACGCCATTAGCTGCCCGGGCACCGTAGATCGCAGCTGCTGCCGCATCTTTAAGCACAGTGATGTCTTCGATATCATCCTGGTTCACGGCACTGAAATCAGGTGAAACCATACCATTGATTACGTACAACGGCTCCATATCCAGCATTACGCTGCTATTTCCCCGGATCAGGCTTCTCCTTGATGTAATGCCATTGCTATTAGCTCCGCCCCTTACATTGTTGAGACCAGATTTCACAGTGAGACCAGCCACCTGTCCATCCAGTCGGCCAATGATATCTGTTACATCCCGGCTGCCTACCCGATTCCGGAAAATCTCCATGTCGGGTTTAGCAAAGGAGCCAGTAGCCCTTTCCTTGCTCACCTGCTGGTAACCAGTATTGTATACTACGGTTACAGCTGATAATTGTGACAACTGTTGTTTCAGGGTCACACTCATCTGTTCACCGAATCTTACTGGCAACAGGCGTGTTTCATAGCTGATACTCCTGAATACCAGCGTATCGCCTTTCTCTGCGGGAAACACAAAAAAGCCTTTTTCATTTGTTGCAACAGCACGTTTGTCGCGCTTTGTCATGACTGTAATACCGGGCAGCGGGTTTCCTTGCTCATCTGTTACGATACCATGCACACGTGGCAACTCCTGCTGCACTTGTTCCTGCTCCTGAACAAGTGAATTTTTCACCCCGGCCTTTTTCCGGATAAATACGGTCTTGCCCTGGATCACATATTCCAATGGCAGCCCCTCCAATATAGTGCTCAATGCTTTTTCCAGCGGCACGTCTTTTAGTTGCACCGAAACAGGCTTCATGCCGGTAAGGCCATCATTCGTATAAAAGAATTTGTACCCTGTTTGCTCCGAGAGCACGGAAAACAGTTGCGCAGGCGATGCTTTCCCTGAATAGCTTACTTTTTGTGCCTGCACGGCCGTACTGAGTTGCAGTAGTAGCGCCAGCAGCAACACACTGCCGGCTTTACTGAATGATTGGTTTTTGATTCTTGTACGCTCTCTTCTCCTCATAGGAAGGATGATAGGGACATTGCCACCTTTAATTTGCATACTCTTGCATCGTTTGAGTTTAAGAAATGAGCAGCAGTTTATGCTGATTCAAGTTAAACGTCATGACAAGCCGGGGGCAGGACGCCTCTCTGACACCCGGTTTTTTCATTTTGTTCACCAACTTGTTTCAGGATTTTCCCTGCTGCTTGATTTTGGCTTTTATTATGGCATTGTGTTACTGTTGAATGATAAGCTTATTTCCATTCCCGAAAGTATAATGTAATTCATTAGATCCCAGTCCCTGCAATACCTGCTCGAGGGTGAGCGATCTTTCAATTTCTCCGCTGAAAGTGGTCTTGGGCACTGCTCCCCGGAATTCCACTTCTATATTGTACCAGCGAGCCAGTTGCCGCATCACTGTTTTAATATCTGCGTCCTCAAACCAGAAGAAACCTTCTTTCCAGGCCATCACCGCTTTCAGATTAGCAGTTGAAACCGTGGTGCTTCCATCGGGCATTACAGCCGCTGTTTTGCCGGGCTGTAACAAAAGACTTTCCTGCCCGGTCTTTACTTTTATCAAACCCGATACCAGGGTGGCACTCATATGGCCTTCCTCCGGATAAGCATTAATATTAAAAGAGGTCCCCAATACCTGTATTGCTGTATTGTTCACTGTTACTATAAATGGTTGATGCGCGTTCGCGGCTACCTCAAAATAGGCTTCGCCGGTTACTTCCACACTTCTTTCTTTTCCGGTAAACGCTGTTGGATAGCGGATAGAGCTGGCAGCATTCAGCCAGACTTTTGTGCCGTCTGCCAATACCAGCCGGAACTGCCCTTGCCGTGGAGTACTCAACTGATTATAACCGACACCTGTTTCCTGTCCTTTTACTTCATACTGCAGGCTACCATTTTGCTGATGTACAGCCGCTATTCCCTGCAGGATAACCTGGTTGCCAGTGCTATCAAGTGTGATATGGGAGCCATCAGCCAACGTAAGGATCGCCTTACTCGAACCCGGCTGAACATCGGATATCTTCGCGATCGTATTTCCGGATGGCTCTTCGCTGTGATCAATAAAATAATAAGCGCCCACTGTCAGCAAGCCCGCCAGCACGGCCGCAGCCCATCCCCAGCGACGTATAAAATGGATCCGGTGAACAGCAGGCGGCATCTCACGTAAATCGTCAGGAGTCTGCCTGTCGGTCGACAATACCATTGCCAGTTCCCCCGCAACAAGCTCCTGGTCCAGCTTTTCCGCCAGGCCAGCTTCTTCGTTCATCCATGGACTTAATAATTCCTGCCAGTCATGCTCATCTCCTTCTCCGGCAAAACCAAACAGCTCCTCCTGTTCGGAGGCAGAGAGGTGGCCGGACTTATATTGTTCCAGTAAATAACTAAAACGGGATGCATCCATAATTCGAGATTCATAGTTAAAGTGGCGCGGGAAAAACAAACGTACTAATCTTCTAAAAAAAATATTTTCTGATAAGCAAAAAGCGGATGCCTATAACCTTCATATCCGGCTAAAAAACATCAGGTACACCAGTAGCCAGGGTAATGGATAACCTGCCTTCGTCAAATGTTCACGGATCTGCTTTAATGCAGTTACCAACGTATTCTTCACGGTGTTCACGGAGAGAGATAACTGTACTGCGATTTCGGAGGGTTTCAGCCCTTCTTCCCGGCTTAACTGATAAATACGCCGGCGCTGATCGGGCATTTGCTGAACGGCATCCCGCACCAGCTTCGTTATTTCAGCTACGGTCGTGGGTTCTGTCGTTGTTATTGACTGGCCTTCAGAAAAAACATCCTCATATACCTTGTTTTCGCTACGGAGTATCAACAGGTTTTTGCGTAGTATCGCTCTGCATTGCCGGCTGGCAATACGCAGCAGCCATCCCCGCATATGCCGGATTTCCACGAGCATATCGCGCTGCAGCCATACCTGCAGAAATGTTTCCTGCAGCGCTTCACGCACATCTTCATCATTAAGGGAAAATCGGCGAACCAGCGAAAATAACTGCGGGTAATAGTAGGAGAAAAAGACTCCAAAGGCTTGCTCATCGCCAGACGTTATCTGCTGAATAAGCGCATTTTCATTATCTAAAAAGTTGCTTGACAAATTTTAATGGTTGGTGTTCAATGGGGCTAAATTTAATGCAAAAAATTTGTCGTCCAAATAATTATTCCATTTTCCATGGTGTATATCTCCTGAGGTAGTCCGCACTGGCAGTGGCGCGCAGGCATCTGCCATATACTGACCAGCCAAGGTGTTATTACACTATGGATTTTTTCAGCAAGCGGTCTCTTGGGGAATGTAAGTAATGTTAATACAGTAGGTAAGCTTTAAATTCCAAGGCGAAAATGTTGTAAGAATATGATCGTTCTATGAACAGAACATTTGGAAACATATGAGAATTACTATCTGATTCAGATGCAAAGAAAATGAGGTTATACAAACGGGACCCGACTAAATACTCGACTAAAAAACAAAACCCCGCGCTATGCGCGAGGTTTGAAACTTGTCTGTGATCCCGCTGGGACTATATCAAAGGCTTAATTAGCGCCACTTTTCAAGGATTTAAAAGCTACTGTATCCGATTTTGTATCCTCCTGGTAGCTTATTTTCTACCAGTTTGGTCTTCAGATTCAAGAGTATCTATTCCTTTCGTGTAATCTGTTCGTGAATTAATTGCTTTTCACGCTCAAGCTCAGCTCTTAATTCTTCTTCTGTAGGGAGCACAAGTCGATACTTAGATGCAAAAAGTTGTTTATTTTCTTCAAGTATACTATACTTAACTATTGTGTGGTCCTTTTCAGCACAAAGAATAATTCCAATAGTAGGGTTATCTCCTTCTGTTTTCTTCAGATCCTCAAACATTCGGACATACATATCCATTTGTCCAATATCCTGATGTGTTAATTCATTTATTTTCAGGTCTATTAGTACAAAACACTTTAGAATATAGTTATAGAATACCAGGTCAATATAAAAGACTTTTGTGTCTGTTTTAATACGATATTGACGGCCAACGAACGAAAAGCCTTTACCTAGCTCTAATAAGAACGACTGTAAATTGTTGATTATCGCCGACTCAATTTCACTTTCTGAATACCCAGTTGGCCACTGCATCCCTAAGAACTCCAAAACATATGGATTTTTAATAATATCACTAGATGATATCTTCTCCATGTCCTGTTCATCTATTAAGGCAGCCCTTTTATTTTGTGTGGATAATAATCGCTCATAATAAAGCGTATTAATGTTTCGCTCTAGCTGGCGGGTACTCCAGGATTGTGCAGCGACTTCAGTTACATAATAATCCCTGGCAGTTGGGCTTTCTACACGCAGTAGTATTCGATAATGTGTCCAACTTAATTCGGGGCGCAGTGCGTCCCGAATTGGAAATGTCAGGAAAAATTGTCGCATACGTCGCAATTCCCTTTCGTCAAATCCTTTTCCAAATTCTTCGGTCAAGTGTTTTGCCAGCTCTTTTATAAGGAAAGTGCCATAATCAGCTTTTTCTTTTCCATTCTGCTCTTCCTCAACAACACGCTTTCCGATAAGCCAATAGGCTTCCACCATTGTAGAATTAATGGCGGCATATGCTTTTTGCCTGGCTGTAGAAAGCATATTTCTAATATCTGAGAGAAATGACTTCTTTAGCATAAAGCACGAATTATGTTCTGTAGTTCAAACTTACATGAAAAAATCTAGTAGAGATCCTTTTACATAAAGTAGGTTTCAGATGAAGGATACACTAATCCTAAATTTTTTTGTGTATCCTTTCAGATTCGTTTGATATGATTTATCTTTTTATCTAAAAACAGAAAAGCCGCATAAATCCCATGATTTAAGCGGCTTTAATTTTCTTTGATAATCTTGTGGTGATCCCGCTGGGACTCGAACCCAGGACCCATACATTAAAAGTGTATTGCTCTACCAACTGAGCTACGGAATCATTTTTCCTTAAACGGAGCGCGAAGATATTCAATTATTTAACACTTCCAAAAAATTATTGTTTTTTCCAGTGACTCATTTCTTCTGAAATAAAATAATTCACGAGGTCGGTGTACATTTTTTCGATCACATCAGGATCGAGGCCTTCCGTGGCAGCCCACTCCCGTCTTGTCTGCAGCATGGCTTTAAATCGTTCCGGTGCTTTTACTGCGGTGGCGTCGGTTTTAAATTTAGCAGCAGCCTGTACGTAAGCATAACGTTCGGCGAGCTGCTGGATGATATGATGATCGATGCGGTCTATCTCCTGGCGGATCTCGGTCATATCGGAGCATTCATGTGGCTGTTTCATGGGTGGAGCAGGATTTTGAAGTAAGGTAAAAATAATTTTTATTTCAACTGACACACTGTTGTCACCAGGTGGTTATTTCTTTGTTGGCATGAAAGGAACCGCTAACTTAACAACCATGAATGCTTTTGATATTACACAGCAAAGACTGCAATACCAGCACCTCCTGACTCCGGAATTCAGGGATCCGGCCGCGTTGGTGTCGTGGATGGGTGCGATACAGGCACAAGACTATGCAGCCTCCAAATGGGCCATAGGTCAACGTTTGAACGGCATTACCGAAACCATGCTGGACAATGCCATGGGCAACTGGTCCATTATCCGTACGCATGTGCTGCGTCCTACCTGGCATTTTGTGGCGCCCCAGGACCTGCGCTGGATGCTGGAACTCACCGCTCCCCGGATCAAAGCATTTTGTTCGTATAATGATAACCGTTGGGGTATCACTCCGGCAATGATTTCAAAGAGTCATAAAATACTGGAGAAACTGTTACGTGACAAACAACAGCTTAGCCGGCTGCAGATCGCGCCTGCCCTTCGTGAAGCGGGTATCTCTACAGATGAATATCGCCTGGGGTCCCTGCTGATGCATGCAGAACTGGACCGTATCATCTGCAGTGGTCCAAGGCATGGGAAACAGTTCACCTATGTACTGCTGGAAGAACACGTGCCTCCGGTGGCGCCTTTAAGTCGGGAAGCCTCCCTGGCTACGCTGGCCCTGCGATACTTTACCAGCCATGGCCCTGCTACCTTACAGGACTACGCCTGGTGGTCCGGACTGACAGTCACAGAAGCCAAAAGAGGACTGGACTCGATTCAGGACGAACTGGTATCTGTAGCGGTAGATGGTAAGACCTACTGGATGTCGCCCGATCAGCAGCAGCATCCGATCTCTCAGCCTTCCGTTTTCCTGCTGCCCGCCTTTGATGAGTTTACTGTAGCCTATAAAAAAAGAGATATCCAGCAATTGCTGATCAACGGCAGCCTCCCTCCTATGGCCAGCCTCGGGCCCGTGATAGTGGTAGATGGACAGATCACCGGCACCTGGAAACGCAGCGTCCGGAAAAATGATATACTCCTCGAACTGCAACCCATCCAACCACTGAAAAAATCATATCAGCCAGCGCTGAAGGCAGCCATTCAACAATACAGTGATTTCACCGGCTTACCCGTAAGCCTGAAATAAAAAATTTTAAAAGAATGATCATTCGATTATATTTGCACAACAAAAAAGAACGAACATTCGTTTTAAAATAAACAAAACAATGACTATCAATCACTTAAACTTAACCGTAAAAGATGTTTCCCAGGCCAGCCTCTTTTTCCAGACTTATCTCGGCTTTCAACATAACAGCGACACTCCACCCAACGACACCCTCGCCGTACTGAACGGACAAGATGGCTTCCTGTTGGTACTCATGCAGGAACGGCTAAACGAAAACGGGAACCACTCCTATCCTGATGCCTTCCACATTGGATTTTATCTGCCCGATAAAGCAGCAGTATACCATACCTGGCAACAGCTACAGGATGGCGGCATATTACTGACACAGGCTCCTAAACAGATCCGGAAAACATTCGGCTTCTACTTCCATTACGACAACATCATGATCGAAATCACCACTGCCAATAACAACTGACACATGGAAAACCTTAAACCCATCGGATGGTATCTCAAAGAAGCTGACAGCCTGATCACAGCCACCTTCAACAGTACCTTCGAAAGTATGGACCTTACCCGCTTTCACTGGCAGGTACTGAAAAATATCTCTACCCATGGTAGCATATCGCTGAATGAATATTACCCACAGGTGGCGCGTTTTATCACTCCTGAAACATTACAGGAAATAGTGGATATGCTCACAACCCGTGGCTGGATTACCTTTCAGGACAATATCTGCCGCTTTACGCATACTGGTGCAGAAGCCTTTGCCGACATGGCCGCCAGGCAACAAAAAGTCCAGGAAAAGATGCTGGAAGGTACTCGTCCGGAAGACTATACCCACACCATCCTTTTCCTGGATAAGATCATTCAGAACCTGAAAGCGGGGCTCTAAGGCATTTCCCAGAGGTTCAGCCATACCATCTGCTCTCCCTCACGGATAAATACAGCACTGGAATAACGGGTGTTTTCATTGGTTCCATCGTGCTGTATTTCTGTATAGGTAAGCAGCGCATGATGCTGAGTGGCATAGCCCTGCATATCCTTAATGGTTATACGCATTTCCGGATATTGTCCGAAAGTCGCTGGCAGCCAGGATGCCAGGTCCTGCCGGTCGCGTCTGACGCCGTTGGGCGATACCATCCGGAAGTCGGGGCTGATACGTTGTAGCACGCCTTCACTACCGGCAGCGGCTACACGCTCTTCCCCCTTGAACCAGGCTGTTATATGCTCACTAAACCGGATAACTTCTTCTTTTGCTTTACTGAGATTGTCCATATTACTTGATTTTATTTTTTTGTGGATGATGATAGGGAGATGACCAACGCGAGTCCCAGCAACTCCAGTGTTGCCAGGCATCCCAGGGTAATGCCCAACGCTGTTGGAGCAATAAAATGCTCCAGCAGGGCGAAAAACAAGGTTCCCAGCAGGGCCACACCCATTACGCCTCCCACCTGGATAGCTGTGCTCACAATACCTGCAGCCTGACCAGCTACCGGCCCTGGCATTGCTGCCAGTATGATACGCATGATGGAAGGCATTACTATACCGTGGCCTATGCCCGCGCAGAACAACCCTGCCTGTAATAGCAGACCCGGTTCCGGTGATTGTAGCAGACTTATCACCACCAGGCTAAAGCCCGTCACCAGCAGACCCTGCCCCAGGCCAATGATATAAGTGCCCAACCTCCTGGCCAGCATCGGGCTGATCAAAGGTCCCACAAAGAACCCCGCTGCATAAGGCAGCACCGACAACCCGGCTGACAATACATCATGGTGCAGCTCATGTTGTAAATAATAAGGATATACCAGAAAAAAAGCAGCGGTGTGATTATACAGATAAATGATGCCCAGCCCGTTTACAAAATGCCGGTCCCTGAACAAGGGTAGCTGTATCAATGGAGCCCGTCCACGTTTCAGCATAAGCTGTTCCGTATATACAAAACAGGCACCGGCCAGCACTGCCCCCAGCAAACACACAAATATCCATGCCGGCCAATGCGCCTCGCGCCCCATAATAATCGGGTAAATAAACAACAACAACGTCAGCGTGATCAGTAGCATACCCAGTATATCCAGCTGCTGCCGGAAAGGAGGCCGGTTCTCTTTTAGTATATACTTGCCCGTTATACCTGTAATAATGCCCACCGGTATATTGATCATAAACACGCTTTGCCAGGTCCAGCCAAAGATACCGGCCTCAACGAGCACGCCGCCCAACAGCTGCCCACCAATGGCTGCCAGTCCAAACACCGCCCCGAAAATACCCATGGCCAGCGGCTGCTCCTTAGCCGGAAAAATTACCCGGATAGTAGACAATACCTGCGGTGCCAGCAAAGCGGCCGACAAACCCTGTACAATCCGCGCCCCTATCAGCAAACGAATATCTGTTGCCATCGCACAAATACCGGAGGTGAGCGTAAACAACATCATCCCCAGCAAAAAAATACGTTTCCGTCCGTAAATATCTCCTAACCGGCCACCAGTCACAACAAATACCGCATAGGATGCCCCATAGCCAGCTATCACCAGTTGCAAAGCCCCCTCTGATGCGTTCAGTCCGCTTTTAATGGCCGGCAAGGCCACATTCACAATAAAAAAATCCAGAGGCGATAAAAATGCGCCCATGCAAAGCACTGCCAGTGCCCACCAACGGCGGTCATCCATTTCTTCCATAATAAATCTTCTGCTGTTATGCCCGCAAAGAAACTCCGGTTTGTACAATAAAAAATGGCACTTTAAAAGGTTTTGCCTGTACTTTTGCACTATGTTCAACAAACTGCTGCAGGAACCATACGATATCATATTGGAAGAACAGGAAACCTGGGAGGCTCCCCGCCAGCCACAGCCCTTCTTCCAGCTCGTGTATGTACGTGAAGGCCGGGGATACCATTATGTCAATGACAACCGATATGATTACCACCAGGGAAAATTGTTTTTGCTGTCGCCCAAAGACCGCTACCACTACGACATACAGGAGAAAACGGCTTTTACCGTTATTCGGTTCACCCAGCTTTTTATTACACAGCTGAAAGATGAAGTGTCGCGACTTGAGATGTGTGACTGGATGAAAAAGACCGACTACATCTTTAATAACCTCCACGCCAAAGCCGGCTGCATCTTCCACGACACGGCTGATCAGGACATGGCCCATGCATTACTCGGCAACATTACCCGCGAGCAACAGCTGCATGGTAAAGGGTACCAGCTGATCATCCGGCAATCAATTTCTATACTCCTCAATCTGATCGCCCGCAACCTGCTGCGCTCCGAATCTCCGGATGTACATGAAAACAGCGGCCAGTACTCCGTGCTCCGCATGATCAGTTATCTTCAGGAACATATTTATCATCCCGAGCGGTTACGCATGCACGTTTTGGCCGCATCTTTCAACATGTCGGTACATTACCTCGGTGAGTACTTTAAGAAACATACCGGTCAGAGTATACAGGATTATATCATCAGTTATAAGCTGAAACTGGTGGAGATACGATTGTCCTACAGCAATATGCGGGTGCGTGAAATAGCAGAGGAGCTGGGGTTTACAGATGAAAGTTACCTTTCCCGCCTCTTTAAAAAACACAGAGGGATCACTCCCGGCGCACACCGCAAACAGACCCGGAAACAGCTGCCGGCATAATTTGCAGATCGCCTTTCGCGTGGTGGCCTCCGGGTACCCAACATCTTCATGGCCAGGCTGACACAACGCCGTATTCAGTAGCTCTACTGATTGCTGACTGCCATACCTACTACTGAAACCCCGTAGTATTTTTGTGGTGGACGATAACCCCTGCAAACATGAAAACCCTCGTACTGGCGTTGCTTTTACCTGCTCTCTAAACAAAATATATACAGAAATTTAGCATATGGCATAATTTTCGCTTGCTGCTGGTCAAACCTAAAATTTTCCAAAATTTTAAACCATGAAACAGATAGTTTTAGCCTTAGCCACTGTAGTAACACTTTTCTCCTGCAGTAATAACAACAGCAGCGACACTGCTGCCGCAGTTGAAAAAGCAAAAAAAGAGACCATTGACTCCATCAATGCGATCAACGTTGCCAAACAGCAGGTGATAGATTCTATGAATGCCGTTAAGCACTCCGCACATAAAGGCAAAACAATGGAAGCAGCTACACCTAACAGCTATGCAGCTCCCAGCACTGCCGCCGCAGACAACACCCCGGCCCCGGCACCCGCTCGGGTAGCCAAAAAGAAAAAAGGCTGGAGCCATACTGCTAAAGGCGCTGTGGTAGGTGCAGGCGCAGGTGCCATCACCGGTGCTATCATCAACCCCGACCACGTAAAAGGTGCTGCCATCGGTACTATCATCGGCGCCGGCGTAGGAGCTGGTACTGGTGCTATCGTGGACCATGCTAAAAAGAAAAAAGCTGCCAATCAGTAAGTCCATTTAACATCCGGATATTAAAGCGTCTCCATGGAGACGCTTTTTTTATGCCATACGGCCAACAATGACTACTTTCGGGCACCAACACTATGAAGATTTATGCCACCCTGCAAATAGGAGACTTTCACCTCAACCACTGCGAAGACTATTATGTTATTGAAAACATCGGTACCAACAGGCTGCTGATGGCCGTTATGGACGGTTGCACCATGGCCCGCGACAGCTACTTCGCCTCCACCCTCGTTGCCCGTATCCTGAAAAAAATCTGTATCACGCAAGGATACCTGGAACTGTACAACCCAGGAAAACCTGACCCCAGCCTGGACGATCAGCTAAAACTGATCTTATCTGAACTCATGACCTCCTTAAAGCAGATACAGGAACAGCTGCTGCTGGAGCAACAGGACCTGCTTACCACCCTGATCCTCTTTCTGGCAGATAAAAAAGAAAACACCGGCATCATACTGGCCATCGGGGATGGATTGGTGAGTATTAACGGCCACCTCACCGAATTTGATCACGACAACAAACCAGATTATCTGGGTTTCCATCTTCATCACAACTTTGATCAATGGTATCTTTCCCTCACCCAGAAAATCTTCATTCCCAATATTCAGGATGTCAGTATTGCTACAGACGGTATCCTGTTCTTCAAACCCTGCCTCACTGTGGATATTCCGATGGAAGATCCGGTAGAACTGCTACTGCACGACAAGTCAGACATGGACAAGGAGGATATGCTTGACCGGAAACTGAAAACCCTCGAACATGTATATGGGCTAAAACCCACCGATGATATTGCCGTCATCCGGGTTATTCAGCAAACATAAACCTGTCCAGCGCTTTCCAGGGGCCACGCAGATAAGCCCAGGTAGCAAAACCGGTAGCAGTAATAGAGAAGGGAACAAACTCCTGCTTAAGTTGGGCATGCAGCTGCGCAGCCTTAAAGGCCGTTACTTTGTTCTGAATGGTAATATGTGGACGGAGTGGTTGCCGGTCCTGCCGTACCAGCCAGGGATCAAAAGCGGCTTGCAGGCTGGCATGCAGCTCCTGCAATTCTAATGAGCAAAGCGTATAGGCGACACCGGTACCAAAGTTAACAATGTCTTCTACCAGCAGTGAAAAAGACGATCTTCGGCTATTACACGCCAATACTTCCGGAATAGATGGTTCCATGCCCGGCAATTTATGAAACAACGTCACATGTGCCTGCAGGTAATTGGCATGCCCCGGAAAATGAGCCTCCCGCAGCCGGTTGAATACGGCCATATCGGAGGGTGCTATCTCCAGGGTGACGATTACCGGTTTAGGTTGTAGTAAATGCATATGTTAACATGCAAATTTAACAGCTTATGCCCATTGTAGCTTATTTATACTCCTTTTTACTTTATCTGGTACAAGGTTATGGTATTGCCATCGTCCTGTTTCTGCTGGGCTCCCGCTATTTACCGGCTCTCAGAGAGATCCGGCCCCGGTACTTGCAGAAGGCCAATATCATTGCAGGCAGCGCGGGCATTATATTCGTTTTACTTTCCCTGTTTCTGCATTGGCTGATGTATCTGTTTTCAGAAGGTTTTACCGACAAACCATTTGAGGACCACCCCATCTACCGACTGACGTTAATCGAATCCCTGTTCCTGAGTATTATTCCATTTTTTGTTTTTAAGCGCAAATGGGCTTCTTCCATTTGGTTCACCCTTGTGCTGGCCATAACGCTCAACTACATTCCTTTTGCTGAATATGTGACACTGCAGCTATTTATATTAACGGGAAATCCTCTCCATAGCAGATTGTACATGGGTCCGGAGTTTGGTATATATCAGCTATTAGCGGCACTTGGGTTCTTCTTTTTACCCTTGTTGCTCAGCCGCAAAACTACCCGCGGGTGATCAGGGCAAAAAAATCTTTTTTATAGGTCTCTGAAACAGGGATGGTAATACCGGCAATACGAATACCATCACGTTCTATACTGTCTATTTTGCTGATGGCTACCATATAGGACTTATGGACCCGGCAAACCTGCGCCGGTGGCAGTTTCTGCTCGAACCAACCAAAGGGCTGCAAGGTCATGATCTGCTTATGCAGCGTATATACTTTATGGTAGTCCCTTTTACCTTCTATATAAAGAATATCGTCCAACGCTACTTTTTCCAGCCGCCAAGACGTTTTTATGAAGATGAAGGAAGGCACTGCCGGCGCCTGACGTGACAGATTATGCTGTACTTTGTCCATGGCCTGCATAAACCGATCGAAGGTGTAGGGCTTTAACAAATAGTCGGTCACATTCAGTTCATAACCTTTTATAGCATATTCTTCGTAAGCAGTGATCAGTACTACTTCGCAGCTGGCATTGGCCGCTTCCAGCAGTTGTATCCCTGAAATCCCGCCGATGTTGATATCCAGCAGGATCAGCTGTACCGGATGTAACCGCAGGAATACCATCGCATCCATACCGTTATCAAATGTACCCATCAGCTGCAGATAAGGCAGCTTTTCTACATAGCCCTTCACCCGTTCCAATGCCAGGGGCTCATCTTCAACAATGATGCAATTGATCTTCATAAGTCTCCAATATCAGGTTTACTTGATAAATGCCTTGTTCACGGGTAATATGGAGCTGATGGCGCCCGGGATACAATAATGTCAGCCTTCTTTGCAACAGCTCATTGCCCAGCCCGTTGTGTTCCTGTCTGATGGCCGGCTGTGTACTGTACAGATTGCGGCAGTCAAACACCAGGCGTTCCGGCTCTATCTGCAGATGAATATGAATGGCATCTTCCGCCTTTTTATGTTCTGCATGTTTGAAAGCATTCTCTATATAGGAAATTAAAAGCATAGGGGCAATCATCCGGTTGCCAGGCTCTCCTTCTACCTGGTAGGTCACATAACTGGCATTGGACGAGCGTATCCGTTGCAGCGCGATATACTGATCGATATACATCAGTTCCCGCGAAAGCGGGATCTGCTCTGCCCTCGCTTCATACAACATAAAACGCATAATACCCGACAACTGGTTGAGATACAGGGAAGCCCTTTCTGCATCTTTGGAAATCAGTACATCAATATTATTGATCGTATTAAAAAGAAAGTGTGGGTTGATCTGTGCTTTGATCAGTGCCATGGAGATATCGAAGTTCTTTTTATTCAGTTCTTCCTTTAGTTTGATATCACCATACCAGCTGATAAAACCTTTCATGACCAGGCCGATAACACCATGTATGGCAGCCAGACAAGACAGCAGCAAAACCATCGTCAGGTCCTGCTGAAAGGTCATCCGGTTATTCCAGGGTAATAAAAAACAGGTAACCAGTGTACCGATGGCCAGAGCCGCCACCACACCGGCTATACAAAGTGTTCCTATCCGCTGTTTATTAAGATACCGGTTAAACAATACCGCATAAAAAGTATAGAACCCCAGCAAGCCCGGCGCAAAGCAGAAGATCGCTATCGGAGGGATGATGAAGATACCTGCCAGTTGCCAGGATAACATTCCTCCTTTGACAACCACCAGTGCAAAGCAGAGTATCAACAGGTAATACAGCAGCCAATAGCCTGTATGTAAAAGAATGACCGCGGATTTTTTCATAACCGAACTGTTGTTTTACCCTTTTTCTTTTTTGTTGATGTAAAACACGTATGCAAATATGCTGAACAGTAAAAAATAACCGGTAGCCAGCATCTGTATACTCACAGGACGGTCCACCGGATTAAAGCTGTTGTTGAACACGAGGACGCAATAAATGTAAGGAATTATAAAACTATATTTCCATTTAAAGACGATCATAGCGGCGATATAAAGGCCCAGTCCTACGCCGAGGGGCAGCAGGAAATTCCGGTATAGCAACCCCAGTAAATACTGCAGCGCCACTATCGGCAAACAGGCCACCAGAAACTGCCAGTTGCCATACAGGTATTTCACCCAGGGAAAAGCTTCAGCGGGAAAGGGAACATCCCGCACCAGCAATGCAGGCACTATGCCAGTAAGATAAATACCGATATTAAACAACAGAAAAAACTGCAGCAGCATCAGCAGGATAACCGTCAGTTTGGCCAGAAAGATAGTGCTGGGTCGCTGCGGTGTTACATGCAGCAGCTTCCAGGTGTTGTTCCTGGTCTCCAGCTGGGTAACCAGACTGGTGGTCAGTATCACCCCTATTGGCAGCAGAAAGAAGCCCATATATTGCCAGGCGTGGTTATAGAGCTGCTCCCATATATCGGGGGCTGCATTTGTTTTCCGGAGCTGATCAAAATAATAAAACCGGATGCACAACATGATCAGGGGTATAAACAGACCACCGGCAATGGTGAGCCAGGCTGCAGCACTGTGCCGTTTCTTCAGCCATTCGCTTTGAAGACTATAGATATAAGCAATCATAGGTTATGCATTGATGAGGTTCATAAAAATTGTTTCCAGGTCATTTCGGACAGCCTGTATACCAAAAACGCCTATGCCATGATGCACCAACAGACTGTTCAGCGCCGCAATGGTCTCTTCAGGCAGTGCCGGTATCCTGATCCGGCCGGCTTCGGCGCAGGCCTCCACCTGCTGGTGGCTAAGCAGTTGCAGCGCTGCCGCAGGATGGGTCGTATCCAGCAGGAATCCTTGTGTTTCCTGGCGTCTGCGGGCCAGTGCTTCCAGGCTGTCTTCAAACACTATCCTGCCTTTGTTGATAATACCGATATGAGTGGCCAGCCGCTCCACTTCGGGCAACAGATGGCTGGAGATGAGGATGGTAATACCTTGTTCGCGGTTGATTTTTTTCAGCAGCTCGCGCATTTCTATAATGCCGTTGGGGTCCAGTCCGTTGGTGGGTTCGTCCAGTATCAGCAGGGAAGGCTGGTGCAGCATGGCCATGGCCAGTGCCAGCCGCTGTTTCATTCCCAGGGAGAACTGTCCGGCTTTTTTGTTGGCCACCGCGCCCAACCCTACTGTTTGTAACACTGCGCCCACATTGGCTTTCGGGCATTGATAAATTTTCTGGAGAACAGACAGGTTTTCGGTAGCACTGAGATGCTCATATATCGCAGGGCTTTCGATCAGACAGCCTGTCCGGCGCATTACTTCCAGGCGGTGCCGGTCAGCCGGATGGCCCAGGATATGGATAGTGCCGGCCTGTTTTCGTAACAAGCCGGCCAGCAGGCGCAGCGTCGTCGTTTTGCCGGCACCGTTAGGACCCAGGAAACCATAGATGGCCCCTTCCGGCACCAGCAGGCGAACATCCTGCAATATTGTTTCCTTTGAGGAAAAACGGTAGCTGAGTTGGTGAGCTTCAAGTGCGTAATTCATATGCAGGTTATAGATGGCTGGCTCAAAAATAGGCTGTCCGTCAGCACGATGGACGGCTACTTTGTGATTCCGGCAGCTTTTTCTGCGTAAGGGGTAAAATGTTCTGCAAAATGGTCCGGCAATAAAATTTTACATGGTAGTTTATGGAGTCTGGGGTATATTTAAGAAAGGTCGGCGATCAACCGCCGGCAGATAAAAAATATCAGTTCACCAAAAGCAGTATTATATGACCTTTCAAAACCGCACTATTTTTATTACCGGGGCCAGCAGAGGCATCGGTGAAGCCATTGCCCTCAAACTCGCTGCTGCCGGCGCCAATATCGTTATCGCTGCCAAAAGCGTGGAAGAAGATCCCCGCCTCGGAGGCACTATCTTCTCTGTAGCCGCTGCTGTAGAAAGGGCTGGGGGCAAAGCCCTGCCCATACAGGTAGATATCCGCGATGAAGCCCAGATACAACAGGCCGTTCAGAAAGCTGCAGACACTTTTGGCGGCATCGATGTAGTGATCAACAATGCTTCCGCCATACAGCTCACCAACACCGAACAAACGCCCGCCAAACGTTTCGACCTCATGTATGATATCAATGTAAGAGGTACTTTCCTGGTCACCCAGCATTGTATACCCTATCTGAAAAAAGGCAACAATCCGCATATCCTCACTTTGTCTCCGCCGGTAAACATCACACCACAATGGCTGGGGCCACATGTAGCCTATACGATCAGCAAGTACAATATGAGCATGCTTACCCTGGGATGGGCCGAAGAGCTGAAATCCTATGGCATCGCTGCCAATTCCCTGTGGCCGGCTACTACCATTGCTACAGCTGCTATCAAAAACCTGCTGGGAGGCGACGCAATTATAAAAGTTAGCCGCAAACCATCCATCATGGCCGATGCAGCATACTATATACTGGATAAACCGGCCGCGTCCTGCACCGGCAATAACTTTATTGATGAAGCGGTATTAAAAGCAGAAGGTATTACCGATCTGGCCCACTATGCCGTGACACCCGGTGGCAGGTTACAGCCGGATCTCTTTTTATAACAAATCACCAGCTGGGGAAAAATATACTGGTACCGCCTTCAAAATTATCGACGAAGTTCTGCCGGAAAAGAAGAGGCGTCTCCGTCTCTTCTTCCTTACAGGGCTCAATAAATTCATAGGCCAGCAATACCTCGTCTATAGAGAAGTACAACTTGTTGTTGATAAATTCTTCATAAAAACGGGAGTGCATCTGCTTTCGCTGGTAACCGTGTTGCTCCCAGTAAAGCACTTCCTTGTCGGGGATAACAGTACGATATTGAATAATCTGAAAGTCAATAGTGATCGGCCCATGGTTAAAACTGCTTTCAATATCGGTTCGCTGGGCCTGAGCGAGGTTTTTCTCCGTCTCTGTCTGCCGTATTAGCGGCATCAGATCCTGCATATTGCCGGTGAGCAGCATATCGTCTTCCTGTTTACCAAACAAATGTTCATAAAGACGAAGATGCGGCACACCGGCAAAAATAAAAATAGAAAACAGTTCATCCGGATAAGACAGGCTGGTCAGCAGATGCCGATGTCTCTCTATAAAACCAGGACATGCCTCCAGCTCGTGCAGGTCGAAGTATTCCGCCATGCCTACCACAGGGGCAGCACAAGGTTTTACGTGAAAAAGGTCCAGCCCCATCTTAACTATTTATCCTCCTGTAATATCACTTTATAAGCAGAAGATACAAATGTTTCTGCTTTAGGCTCTGTGATCACCTGCATATACATTTTATCCGGTGCCGGATTCGTGAGTTTGTAGTGCACGGTAGCAGTACCGTTTTCGGCAAAGTCAATAGCCGTGACTGTTATCTGGTAACCTGAATTAGGTTTGCTACCCCGGGAAACAACAATACTGTTGACATTTGTATTCACGGGTGTAGTGGTGAAAGACACCGCTTCCTTTTCCTGGTTGCCGCCCTGGCGTTCTTTAAAGGACTGTACAAACGCGGCTGCTTTTTTCACCATGGCCTCCGCCTCTGCCGGTGTAATGCTGGCTTTGGGACGGAAGTTACCGTTCTCCAGCGCCACTACTCCGAATTTGATCAGGTTTTGTACAGCATTGTTGCCTTTCCCTTTGGTAGTGAAGGCAGCAGCATCTTTGATATTGATCCACATCATATTCACGGGGTATGGCCCAGTGTGTTCGATACCTTCTTCCAGTGCCACGGCAAACTGTTCACGGGTCATCGGCACATTAAAACGCTGGCTGCGGGCCAGGGTAATGCCATTATTCGCCGCAATGATCACCGCTTGTGCATAAGAAGCTTTGTTATCTGCATTGGTGCAGTAGTCGGTTGCTTTAGGCTCTTTGATAAACCGGATATTGTCAATATTGAGGCCCAGCCCTTTTACAATGAGCTCGATTCCCTGGCCATAAGAGAGCTGCTGGGCCGGTTTTCCCTGTTGGATACCGTCAGCGGCCACCGCTGATGTGGCCAGCGCCGGAGTGATGAAAACATTCTTCTCCCGGCTGAAAAGCGGCTGGCTCTGGAGTGTCAGGCAAACGAGTGGCAATGCAATAACAGTACGTCTGTTCATAGGAAAATAAAATTTAACTGTGCGCAAATGTAATTTTTTAAAATTATGTATGTTGTTATTTTACCCATAGTTGACGTATCACACCTGGCAAAAGTTACAATATCATTGTAAATTTAATAAACCACAGTAGTGACATATGCAAAAAAAATCAACGCTACCTGCTGCCGGCACGCTGCCCAAACTGGCTTCACCCGCATTACGCGCACTCAACAATGCAGGATACACCTCGCTGGAACAATTATCGAAGGTCACCGAATCCGCGCTGCTACAACTGCACGGCATGGGTCCCAACGCCATCACCAGGATTAAGGAAGCCCTGCAGGAGCAAGGACTCACCCTGGCAAAGGAAAAATAATGACTGCGCCAGGCATAGGTGCTGTAACCTAAATATGATAACTTTATGATCACAGTAAATGTTTAAGCAGCACGCATGAAGTGGTACATCATATAAACGAAAACGAGGCAGGCCCGGCATCTTTGGATACAAACAAAATTATACAGATGAAAAAAAATGTGCTTGTTTTTGGCTTGATTGCAGGTGCCATTATCAGCCTGATGATGGTCGTCTCCATATTATGGTGTTATAACGATCCCAGCTTCAAAGGGAATATGGTGCTCGGTTATGCCGGGATGCTGGTTGCCTTCTCTTTTGTTTTTGTGGGCATTAAAAACTTCAGGGATAAATACAACAATGGCGTTATCTCCTTCTGGAAAGCCTTTAAAGTAGGGCTGTTGATATCACTGGTAGCTGCCACCATTTATGTGGTGATATGGCTCATAGATTACTACCTGTTTATTCCCGACTTCATGGATAAATACAGCGCACATATGCTGAAAGAAGCCCGTGAAGCCCACGCCAATCCGGTCACTCTTCAGGAAAGATTACAGGAGATAGAACATTTCAGGGAGCTGTATAAAAATCCGCTGTGGGTCATTATCATCACTTATTCGGAAGTATTACCCATAGGACTGGCTGTCACCCTGATCAGTGCTATGATCTTAAAACGCCGGAAAGGTAACGATACCTCTACCATGATCACTCACTACTAAAAATCATTGATATGAAAATAGCCATGACAGGGGTTTATGTAAACGATCCGCTGGAAGCCTTTAAATATTATACCGAAACACTTGGATTTCTTAAAAAGATATTTATGCCGGAAGCCATGCTGGCTGTTGTGGTATCACCGGAAGCACCGGACGGCCCCGCCTTGCTGCTGGAACCCTCCGATCACCCCATTTCAAAAGCCTATCAGCAAGGGCTATACGCAGCAGGCATCCCCACTATCGTAATGGGCACCCAAACCATAGAAGATGACTATGCCAAGCTGAGCGCCAAAGGAGTCGTCTTCCGCAAACCGCCTACCATAACAGACTGGGGCATGGAAGCTGTATTTGAAGACAACTGCGGGAATCTGATTTCGTTATCTCAAATCTCCCAGGGCTGAAGCCCTGGGCTAAAAATCCATGCCAACAAGAAGTTAAATACTAATCTGTCAATTGCTAGTACTATCTTACCGAACGCCTGATCTTCCCGCCACTAACATTATTAATTTTTTAATTTCACATAGATGCCCATAAAAACAGCAGATATGTTGATAAATACCTCATTCA
Source organism: Chitinophaga sp. HK235 (assembly GCF_018255755.1). Classification (NCBI taxonomy): domain Bacteria; kingdom Pseudomonadati; phylum Bacteroidota; class Chitinophagia; order Chitinophagales; family Chitinophagaceae; genus Chitinophaga; species Chitinophaga sp. HK235. The sequence goes on from NZ_CP073766.1 coordinate 2,204,342, forward strand.
GAAAATACTCCTGGGTCCCGGTCTTTTTATTGTTTGCGACTACTATACATGCACAATCGACAATTCCTCCTGCTGTTGAAAGGCCAGCGGACATTACTGCTCAGTGGGCTGACAGAGCGCAATGTAGCGGCCTGGCAAGCAAGCCAATAAACGGCAATGTTTTATGGTATCGTAACCCCGCTCGTCTGTGGGAAGAAGCATTACCTATAGGCAATGGCCGCATAGGCGCCATGATATTTGGCGGCGTGGCAGATGAACGTATACAGCTAAATGAAAGTACCTTATGGGACGGCTATCCTATGGATGCCGACAATCCCGCAGCCTTGAAAGCATTGCCTGAAGTAAGGCGGCTCCTTTTTGAAAACAAAAACAATGAAGCGGTAAAGCTTGCCAGCGCCACCATGCTGGGTAAGCCTGAAAGGATAAAGCCCTATCAATCGCTGGGCGAAGTGTGGATCGATCAACCCGTAATAGCTGCTGAGCATTACAGTCGCAGTCTTGATCTCGCTACCGCGGTGGCAACGGTAAAATATATATCTGATGGCGTGGAATATACCCGTGAAAATTTTGCCTCTCTCGCTAACGATGTTGTTATTGTAAGGTTTACCGCGAGCCGTCCAGGTAAAATTAATTTCAGGCTCGTGCTCAAAAGGCAGCAAGACGCACAATGCCTCCCGGATACTGCCGATCCGGCAGCACTCATCCTGGAAGGCCGCCTACCTATAAAGGATCAAGGTGGAAATCCCCGCGGGCTGCGATTTGCAGCGCGTGCTAAAGTACTCAACAGTGGAGGAAATGTTTATGTGAAAGATGGAATTTTACATATTGAGAATGCCAATAGCGCTACGCTGTTCATAACAGGCGCCACCAATTATCCCGGCCTGAAAAATCTTACCAATGGGATTACTGCTGTTGATACCGATCCGGTACAGCAATGTCGGAGCAAGGCGGCAGCTGTTGCTCCTAAATCATATACAGCCTTAAAATCGGCGCATATAGCGACATACAAACAGTATGCGGATAGAATGACTTTACATTTTGACACAGATGATGTACAGGCTACCCATCTACCCACAGATGAACGCCTGGAGCATGCAAGGCGCTTAGGTGCTCCTGATGCCGGTTTGGTAGAATTATACTTCCAGTTTGGTCGTTATTTGCTAATCTCGAGCTCGCAGCCAGGATGTATGCCCGCCAACCTGCAGGGGATCTGGGCGTGGCAGATGACCCCTCCATGGAACGCCGACTATCACACCAACATTAACGTACAGATGAACTACTGGCCGGCAGAAATCACCAACCTAAGCGAGCTTCACGGGCCACTGTTCGATCTGGAAGAACAGCTGGCAAAGCCGGGAGCGCGAACAGCCCGTCAGACATATGGCGCCAGGGGCTGGGTAGTACATCACCTTACAGATGCCTGGGGCTTTACCGCACCAGCAGATGGCCCACAGGGAATATGGCCGATGGGGGCTGCGTGGTTGGTGCAACATCTTTGGGAACATTACTGTTATACCGGCGACAAAAAATTTCTGTTGCAAAGAGGTTATCCACTGATGAAAGGTGCAGCTGAGTTTATGCTTGACTTCCTGGTAGAAGCTCCCGCAGGAACTGTCTGCCCAGGTAAACTGGTAACTAATCCCTCTTACTCTCCGGAAAATATTTTCAAGCTCCCCGATGGCACTAATTCTGTATTCACCTACGGCGCCACCATGGATATAGAAATTATTCACAACCTACTGAGTAATTGTATCGCGGCAGCAGAAACACTGGGCATAGACCGGGCTTTCAGAGATCAATGTGCCACAGTATTGAAACGCCTGGCGCCTGTACGTATTAGTCCGGTTACTGGCCGTATTATGGAGTGGGCAGAAGATTATAAGGAAGTAGAACCACATCATCGTCATACCTCCCATTTGTTTGGACTTTATCCTGGCAATCAAATTACGACGGAAGGTACTCCTGATCTTGCTGCGGCAGCACGTAAAACCCTGGAAGGCCGCGGAGATGATGGCACAGGGTGGAGTCTCGCCTGGAAAGTCAATATGTGGAACCGCCTTCACGACGGGAACCACGCATTTAGTTTATTATCAGGATTGATCACTAAAAAAACATTACCCAATCTATTCGATAATCATCCGCCTTTTCAGATCGATGGCAATTTCGGTGCTACAGCTGCTATTGCAGAGATGTTGTTGCAAAGCCAGCATAAACGAAGCGATGGTACTTTTGAAATAGAGTTTTTACCCTCACTTCCCGATGCGCTGGCCAGCGGTCGTGTTTCAGGACTTTGTGCACGCGGCGGATTTGTGGTGAATATAGAATGGCGGCAGGGAAAACTGGTAAAAGCATCTATTTTATCAAAGCTTGGAGGCCCATTGAATATCAGGATGGGTAATAAATCTTTTAGTTATAACACCCGGAAAGGTGAACTAGTAAAGCTTAACAGCCAGTTAATAAAAGTGATATCGTCTTAGACGTTGTTTTAAAAACCAGGAGCCGGAAATTAGAAAAAATGAATCAGCAGTTAACCATCCATTTAACACCGTACTTATCGGTCAGGTTACCATGCCATTCGCCCCAGAACTGTTTGCCAAAAGGGACTCCAACCTGCCCGCCTTCTGCCAGCTGGTCAAATACTTTCTGTGCTGTTTCAGAATCAGGGAATGTTAAAGACAAAGAGACGTCACCACTGTTTTTCTTTGCTTCCTTTCCCGGGAATATGTCGCTGGCGTAGATAGCCAGACCATTAAACTGCAGCCTCGCATGCAGCACCTTGTCGCGGTATGCTTCCGGAGCATTCATAGCCGGATGATCGTAGCGGGTCCAGATTTTAAAAGTACCTCCAAGAACGTTGGCGTAAAAATTCAATGCTTCTTCGCAGTTTCCCCCGAAAGTAATGTAGGGTATCAGTTCATACTTTTTTTCTTCCATGACATTTGTTTTTTACAGAGATGCACAGACAAGATAAGTATAAAAACTGGTGGGAGATGTAAGATTTTTTTTAATCAAACAGGGAGATGCTGTTCAACGTTTTTCCAGTATGCTTCTGAAGGTAGACATGGTCTCAAACATATTGTTACGGACAATCGGGTCTGATACCCACCTGGGTATTCTGGTGCTGCGGTTGGTAGTAATGGTATAAGTGATCTGCATACCGTTATCACCCAGATCTTCCATCAGCCATCTACCGCGGGTACCGGTGATACGGGTAACATCACCGGTTACCGGGAAGCGGTTGCTGAGCGTGCTTTCAAAGCTGATTTCCCCGGAACGTTCGTTATAGGGATGGGCTTTCAGATGAAACAACAGACAGCAGTCCTGATCACCGAAAGGCCATGGAATATTGTATTTCAGATAAGTGATCCATTCACGGCTTTCCACCATGGGCAGCACCCGATAAGTCCTGGCACGAACATTCCACACCACGCCCTGTTGCTGGTCTGTCAATAACCTGGCCACCGCCTGCACATCAGATTTTACGGCAAACACCGCTTTTATCTCTCTCACACTCCCTTCACTCTCACCCGCGGGCAGCCATCTCTCATAAAGAGCGATGGACTTATCCCTTTTCACCAGCTTGTAATCGCTGTCGGCCGATTGGTGCGCGGAAAGCGGCTGCACCAGGAGAAGACCTGCGCAGATACTGAACATGGTGCGAAACACCCTGTCCCATAGTGTCGAACTGACACCAAATCCCAGTTCGTCATTCTTGTAATGATGCAGGTGGTGATTTCTCCACAGTGACTTCAGCCACTTAAAGGGCGGTGCCCAGGCGTGAATGGCATAATGCATGCTTCCGTATAATAAGTATCCTGACACAAAACCAGGGAAAAACATAAAAGCATTCTTCTTCAGGAAGAGATAGAAAACGGTGAATAAAAAAGAAGCGATGATCACACTCGGTACCGGTGGCATAAACAAACGTTGTTTGTCGCGCGGATATTCGTGATGGTTACCATGCAGCGTATACACCACCCGCCTCACAACAGGCTTATCACTAATCAGGTGGAAAATATAACGGTGTATAATGTATTCAAACAAAGTCCAGCTGAACATAGCCACCAGGTAGGTCATCGTTGTCCGCAAAAAGGAATACCCCAACACCGTGTAACTGTAATACAACATATAACCGATCACTGGCAGATACATCCCGAAAATAACCGCCGGATGGGTTTTGGTCAGCATCTCCAGATACCTGCTCCGAAAAAGCTGTGCCTGCCCCTGGTTATGTATTTTTTCAAATTTCATTAGTCATCCGTTTAAAACAATACAAATGTGTGGCCTTCCGGGAGAATGACCAGCCATTTCTTCACGAACTGTGATTATTTTGATTTAAACTGATATATAGGATGCGTCAAAATTATTTCCCTAAAAAAACAAAACGAGTTCTTCACTCATCAGGAGTATCAGCATCATCACGTCCATCACAGTTATGTTTCCGGAATGCGTAAATACTTTTCCTGATCCGATCAATCATTTTGGTATACCTGCCTCAATTTTGGTGCCGTGATTGTCATCACTAATACTTGTATTTCAACTTAACAGCATGATCAGGAAATTGTCAGCATTTCTATTAATTATATTAATGCGCTTCAGCTTTATGTCCGGTGTAATGGCTCAGAGCAGCACCGGCCACATAAAAGGAAATATAACCACCAGCGAAGGAGAGCCCGCAGCTTTTGTGAGCGTAAGGATAGAACAACATAATCGTGGTACCGTTACCGATAGTAAAGGGGACTTTGCCTTTCGCCGGCTGGAGCCCGGCAAATATGTCCTGCAGGTATCCCTGCTGGGATATGAGCCGGTAGCGGAAACAGTGACCGTTAATAATAATCAGACTGCTACCGTGAAAATCCGTTTACAGGTGTCAAAAACACAATTATCGGAAGTAACCGTTGTAGGCGGGAAAAACAAACTGGCCAACAAAGAGAGCGATTACATTGCACGCCTGCCGATTAAAAACCTGGAGAATCCGCAGGTATATAATGTGGTGGGGAAAGAACTGATGAAAGAACAGGTGACCACCAATTTTGATGATGCCTTAAAAAATGCGCCGGGTGTTTCCAGATTATGGTCCTCTACCGGCCGTGGTGGCGATGGCGCCGGTTATTTCTCCATGCGCGGCTTTGCAGTACAACCCACTATGGTAAACGGCATCGCGGGTATCTCCAATGGCAGCCCCGACCCTGCCGATATAGAACGCGTTGAAACCATCAAAGGACCTTCCGGCACCCTGTTTGGCAGCAGCCTGATCTCTTTCGGCGGTCTGATCAACATCGTCACTAAAAAACCCTATGATGTTTTTGGTGGTGAAATCAGTTACACCGGTGGCAGCTATGGCCTCAACCGTATCACCGCAGATATCAATGCCCCGCTGAACAAGGACAAATCAGCCATACTACGCACCAACGCCGCCTATCATTCAGAAGGCAGCTTCCAGGATGCCGGCTTCAAACGCTCCTGGTTCCTCGCTCCCAGCCTCTCCTACCGGGTCAACGATCGTCTTTCTTTTCTCGTGAATACGGAGTTCTATACCAACGAAAGCACCAACCCTACCATAGTATTTCTCAACCGTCGCCGGCAGCTCATAGCCAGAACACCGGCGCAGCTGGGCATAGACTTCACCCGCTCTTTCACCAGCAATGATATCACCATGAAATCCCCTACCATGAACCTCTTTGGGCAGGCTACCTACAAAATCTCTGATAAATGGACCTCCCAGACCAACGTGTCAAGAAGTGTACGCCGCAGCAATGGCTACTACTCTTACGTAATGTTCCTGGACCAGGGTGATAATAGTGTGCAGAAGCCCAATGATACGCTGCTGAGCAGATACCTTACCCACCAGAACTCCACCACTACGGCAACGGATATACAACAGAATTTTATCGGTGACTTCAGGATTGGCGGGCTGCGCAACCGCATTGTGGCAGGATTGGACTTCCTCAGCCTGTCTACCAACAACGACAACTCTCCTTACGTCCTGTTTGACATGGTCAGTGCTGTCAACAAACGTGATCCCCGCTATTCACAGCTCAACAAGGCCGCTGTGGATGCACGGCTGGCACAGGCCACTTCCGGCCAGGTTAAAAATACCACTACCAACTATACCTACAGCGCCTATGTGTCTGATGTGCTCAATATCACAGATCAGTTAATAGCCATGGCCAGCTTACGTGTAGATCATTTTGTCAGTAAACCCACCCAGGACTTTGTTGCCGGACAGAAGGATGAGGACAATTACAGTCAGACCACCGTATCTCCCAAATTCGGGCTGATCTATCAGGTAGTAAAAGATAAAGTAAGCCTCTTTGCCAACTATATGAACGGCTTTCAGAACCTGGCTCCTGTAACACAGCCACTGCCTGAGCTGAGCGGTAACCTCAAACCACAGCAGGCCAACCAGTTTGAAGGCGGTGTAAAACTCGATCTGCTCCAAAACAAACTAAGCATGACGGCCAGCTATTACAACATCCTGGTGACTAATATGACCAGAGGCGCTACCATCGAGAAAAACGGCGCCCAATATAACTACACCCTCCAGGATGGCTCCCAGCGCAGCAAGGGCGTGGAAGTAGACCTGATCGCCAATCCGCTGCCAGGACTCAATATCGTGGCAGGTTATGGTTATAACAACAGTAAAATGGAGAAGGCTGATTCCAGCGTGCTGGACCGCCGGCCTACCAGTGCAGGTCCGGAGCATCTGGCCAACTGGTGGATCAGCTATACCGCTACCAGTGGCAAACTGCATGGCCTCGGCATAGGTTTCGGCGGCAACTATGCCAGCGAAAATCTTACTGTCAACATTAAAGCAACCGGCACTTTCACACTGCCCTCTTATACAGTGCTGAACGCCGGCATCTTTTACCAGGTGAATGCCTACCGGCTGGCACTCAAGCTGGACAATATCACCAACAAGGAATATTACAGCGGATGGACCACCATAGAAAGAATGATGCCCCGCCGCTTTTCTGCCAGCGTGGCGTTTAAATTCTGACCTTACAATCAATCAATATACAATGCCGGTGTGTTTTCGCACCGGTTTTTTTTATGTTTAGCCTTCCTGTCTGCACATTTTGCCCTGTTGTCGCTGTCTGCTTTTGCGGTGATATACACAGACTACCTTTGTAGTATGGACCGTACACAAACCATACAACGCCTGACCCGTATCCTGCGGATATGTATGTATATACTGGCTACGATCGGCATCCTGATGGTGCTGAGAAGAATCCTGGCCATGGCCGGTATCATACCCTCCTTTAACCGCAAGGGTGCGGCACCGTTTGACACCGGCTTCAGTCAGCATCCGGTAATAACGTTGATGCATATACTGCCGGGAGCATTGTTTATGATAATGGGGCCGGTCCTGTTTATGCCAGGAGTGCAGACAAAGCATCCGGAGCTGTACCATCGACTGGAACGGCTGTTTATGATAGATGCTTATATAGTAGGGGTTTCGGCACTTTGTATGCCTTTTGTGATGTTGCCCATTGGAGGGATCAATGAAGCGGCGGCCAGTACTCTTTTTGGACTGTATTTTTTGCTGGCCCTCACGCTGGCATGGAGGGCCAATGTACGACACAGCAAAATACAGCACCGGGAGTGGATGATCCGTGCATTTGCCATAGGGCTGGCCATAGCCACCGTGCGGCCTATTGTAGGATTTTTTTTTGCACTAACTGCGCTGACACCGCAGTTATTTTTCGGTATAGCCTTCTGGATAGGCTTTACCTTACATCTGATGGTAGCGGAAGCCTGGATTAATTATACGCGTCCGGTTGTTTCCGATGCTGCTTAGCATTGGGGCCTATTTCACCCAGGTGGGTATCTTTAAAAGCAGTCATATATTTCAGCCCGTACCCAAAAATCCGGTCCATGGAGGTATGTGCAAAGAGAATGATACCGGTAAACACCAGCCAGTCCAAAGCCAGATACCGCCCTGCCAGATAAACCAGGATGGCTACCCCTCTATGATGTACGAAATTGTACACCCAGGCCCCCACCTTATTACCGGCCGCATACCCCAGCATACTCAGGTCGGGCAGCAGCAGGCATGCCGGAAAAAGCCACCAGCCGTAGGGCGACTGTGATGCAAACGCCAACACAGCCAACAGGAATAAGGCTAATTCCTCCAGATTCAGTAATGTCTTCATATATAAATTTTCTGTCAGCAAAAGTAATTAATTAGTTTTGCTGACCTTGTATATGGACACAACTTTCACGCAGCAATGTATTTTCGGGGTTGCCCTGATTGCTTTTATGATAGCCTGCATCAGGACAGGCAAACTCTCCATTCCGGCAGCCCTGGCAGCCGGTCTTACAGGACTGCTGGTATTTGCAGGTGCTGGCTTCAGCGGTATTGCGCTGCTGGGCACCTTTTTTCTGTTGGGTACCGTGGCCACCTCCCATAAAAAACAGGCCAAAGCGGCTATTGCTGCCGAAGGCTATCATCCGGAGACAAGAAAGGCAGGACAAGTATTTGCCAACGGCGGTACTGCCGCTATCATGGGTGTACTAATGCTGGCAGACCCTTCCCGGCGGGAGTTATACCGGCTGATGATGGCTGCCAGCCTGGCTTCTGCGACAGCAGACACCTTATCGTCTGAACTAGGCACGGTATACGGTAAACGCTTTTTTAATATCCTCACTTTTAAAAAAGAAGCAAGAGGCCTTGATGGGGTGGTGAGCGTGGAAGGTACACTGATAGGGGCTGCCGGCGCAGCGGTGATAGCAATCGTATATGCGGCAGCGATAGGTTTCGACCGGCACATGTTATTCATTATACTGGCCGGGATGCTGGGCAATCTGATGGACTCGGTACTGGGAGCCACCCTGGAGCGCAAACATTATATCGGCAACGACGCCGTTAACTTCGGCAATACCCTTTTTGCCGCCCTGGTAGCCGGCGCCTGCTGCTGGTTGGGGTAACAGGTAAAAAGGGGAGCTACCTGTTTGTAGCACCCCTCTTCTCAGTTATAAATTGACCATTTTGCCGGTACGTACAGACTCATCACAGGCAAAGGCTATACGCAGACTGTTAACCGCATCCTGCACATGATCCGTCAGATCTGTATCCTGACGGATAGCCTGGAGAAAATAACGTTGCTCCCGGTTGCACAGCTCCTGATGATCCGGTTCATCCTGCATATCTATCCAGGTATCTTCCTTTACAAATTCTCCTTTTTCATTGAGCGCAGCATGATGCAAACGCAGTGATTCCGTTTTCGTATGTGCTTCAATGTTATCTGAATTACCAGCACTGCCGGAATCTTTGGCGACAATGGAAACACAGCCCTGCGGGCCGATCACATCCTTTACAAAAAAGGCTGTTTCGCTAATCATTGGTCCCCAGCCTGCTTCATACCATCCAACAGAACCATCTTCGAAGCGGATCTGCAGCTGGCCGTAGTTGTAGTTGTCTGACGGTATGTCCTGGGAGAGCCTTGCGCCGATAGCGCTTACCTGTACCGGTTTAGAACGGGTCATCTGGCACATCACATCAATATAATGCACCCCGCAATCCACGATAGGACTCAGGCTCTGCAGCAGGTTACGGTGTACGCCCCATTTGCTGCCACTGCTTTGCTGGTTGAGGTTCATCCGCATCACCAGCGGTTTCCCCAGTTGTTGCGCCAGCTCCACAAACTTTTCCCAGGAAGGGTGATGCCGCAGGATATAACCCACCACCAGTTTTTTACCTGCCTTACGTGCAGCGGCGGCCACTCTTTCAGCACCCGCTACAGAGTCAGCCAGCGGCTTCTCTATAAACACATGGCATCCGCTTTCCAGCGCCATGATAGCGAAACTTTCATGTGTGTCAGGATAGGTGGAGATACACACCGCATCGGGCCGGGTAGCCGCTAATGCCTCTTCGTAGCTGCTGTAGAGCGGATAACCGCCGCCCAGCTTGTCGTTGAGCACCTGCTTGCTGGAGCCGGTAGATACAATACCACATATTTCAAAGCCTTCCAATGTATGATAGGCAGTAGCATGAGACGCGCCCATGTTACCACAGCCAACTACTAATACCCGTAAAGGTTTAACGATTTCTGACATGAGATAATTCCGGTTTAATTTGCTTCAATCCCGGTAAGATACAGTACAGCACAGTGATTTACAAGCAGAATTTTATGCAGGGCGGAAATGTTATTTTTGCAGAAAATCAGGAGCATGGAAATATATCAACAGGCCGTACGCCTGAAAGCCCGTCCAAGAGGCTTTCATCTTATCACGCATGAAATTGTACAGGCATTCCCGCAAATCGGGACATTACAATCAGGCATGTGCCAGGTATTTATCCAGCATACTTCTGCCGGGCTGACCATCAATGAAAACGCAGATCCCACCGTCAGAACAGACTTTGAGACGTTCTTCAACAAAGCTGTCCCCGAAAACGATCCGGACTTTGAACATAATGACGAAGGCCCCGATGATATGCCGGCCCACCTGAAATCCTCTCTGCTGGGCTGTTCCGTAATGATACCTATACATAACGGCCGACTCGCACTCGGTACCTGGCAAGGTGTTTACCTCTGTGAGCACAGAGACTATGGCGGTCCCAGAAACCTGGTGCTGACAGCCTGGGGCAAACCTTTTTAAGGTATTATTGATGAAATAAAAAATGTCATCCTCATCCGTTGTAACGGGCTTTCCACGAAACACGGAAGATAAAAAAAGGCACAAACTTATCTTGAATAGGATTTTGGAGAAGCAACATTAACCTAGAAAAAGATATCTACGTAATCTACCACGTTATTACCCTCACAGTTGTCCATCTCCTGCAGACGCCAGTATTTACGGGTGCCTTTGGCCAGGAAGTGGTAGGTACCGGTTTTATCACATACCTTTCCGGCATTTACATTTGAATAGCGGGTCTGGATGTTTCCTTCAAATGTCAGCTCGCGGAGAGATACTACAATCAGGCTGCCGTCGATAGTCACAAAATCGCCTGTGGCGGCATCCCGTTGTTCCCCCTTGATGCTATAGGTGCCATCTTTCTTTTTGGTGATCATCACTTTACCAGGCTTGTCCCAGCTGATCCATTGCAGGGTGAAATTGTGTTTGCCTTCACGGGGCGTGTTGGCAGCAGGCTGTTGGGCATAGGTGCTGTATCCGGTCAGAATGACAATGGAAATCAGCAATACACGATAAATTTTTTTCATGATTAAATTAATTTGCCCCAGGGCTGAAGCCCTGGGCTATATTGAATTCCGGACTATATTGTGCCGAAGCCCCGGGGCTATATGGCGCTTGAAACCCTGGAACTACGTCATGCTGTAGCCATGGATAAAAACCAATATAGCCCAGGGCTTCAGCCCTGGGACCAAATATAAGGATATACTATTTACTGAGTTTCATGAGCATAGCCGCCAGCTCCTTGGGGACTGTGATCATCGCATCATGTCCTGTCTCCAGTTCATAATACTTCCAGGAAGGCGATTGACGGGTCTTCTCTGCAAACTTGCGCAGGCCCTTTATCTGGGGATTTGTGCAGGCGATATAGCTCAGGGGCAGATGATTACCAAAAGAATGCTGCAACACCAGCGGCTGTGCAAACGTTTTATAGGGCTGTAGTGTCAGCCGGTCGTTTACCCATTTTTCATCCTTAGGATTGCTCACACCAAAAAAGCCGGCAGGCAGGATGGGAATGCTGCGCATCTGATATTGGGCAGCCTGTTCGATAAAATTTTTTCTCACAGTATCCGGTTGTACAGACAAAGCGCTTTCTCCATTTTCTGCAATCACAGCATCGAGGTAAATGAGTTTACTCAGTCTTTCAGGAATACGGTCAGCCACACCAGTGATCACTACACCCCCATAACTATGGCCTACCAATACCACATCGTGCAGATCTTCCATCGTAATGAGCTGAACGATGTCGTTGATATGAGTATTCAGGTCGATGTTATCGTGCGGTTGATACTGATGTTCCGCCAACCCACTGAGAGAGGGCGTATAAACAATATTACCGGCTTCCCTTAACTTTGCGCTTACCTGCTGCCAGCACCAACCACCATGCCATGCGCCGTGGACTAATACAAACACCTTTTTGGATTGTGCACTAAGCCGGACAATACAGCTAAGCAGCAAGAGCATAATTAATCTGATTAATTTTGTATACATCGTATTATTTTTCTGCAATGTTAGTCAGTCAGTATTTTTCCATCAATATCTCACCCGAAAGTGAGTACGTAAAAAACAGTACCCATGGCTTCTAAAATAAAGACCAACTCCACAAATGCGCACAACCTCAAAGTTCTGGCAGATTACTGCGATGTAAACGAAACGCTGAAGAACATCAGTCAGCGCTGGAAGATGTCACTATTATACAATATCACTAACGGTGTTCAGCATTTCAGTCAACTAAAAAAAGCCTTCCCCACGCTATCAGACCAGGTACTGGGTAAACGGCTGGGAGAGCTGGTAACAGAGGGGTTGGTGAACAAGTCCTGTATCAGCGACACTACACCGCAGCAAACATTATACACCCCTACCTGCAAGGGCAATGCGCTTATACAGATCATTCTGGAATTACAGCGGTGGGGCAACAAAGACTGGTCTCACATCCAGCAGCAATGCGGCGGCTGAAACAAATCCTCTATTTACTTTTATTATAGGCCTGCACGATCATTTCAATTTCATCTTCCGTATAGTCGTTACTGTTAATAAACGCTACTATTCCGGGTTTATCGGCCAGGTAGGTACTCAGTTCTTTCCGGAATTGTTTCCCTTTCTGAGGTACTTCCAATACCGTATCTGTTCCTTTTTTGGTCAGTACATACAGCCGGCCCGGCTCTACATTCGGACCATTTATTTGACGGTCCATTGCAAATGCTTTTTTGGGTTTGGTGAAATACACCATATAAAGAGACAGGTCTCCTGCGATACGTAATTCAGCAAAACATTTGTTCAGTTTGGGAGCCATCAGGCCTGGCAGCTTTACATTAGAGAGGGTCTCAAAACGGGCTTTGTCACCATCTTCGAAAAAACCGATGCAGTCATCTGCTGTTATGGTGACAGCAGGCGCAGTAAGGCTATCCTTAAATCGGAAACGGTCGGGGGTCAGGAAAGTATATTTGATTAATCCCTTTATGACGGAGGAGTCTTTCATATAATAATAGCCTGTACTGTAATAGCTTTCAGTATTCATTCTATTATCAAAAAGCCGCTGGGCTGAGAGATTGCCGATATTAATGCCCATCAGAAAAATCATCGTGCCTAACGTAAAAAGAGAGTGCCGTTTCATAGTATATTCAAAATAGTGCCGCAAGGTATCATTTTATTCTGGGTCTACCCTCTACTTTTCAAGCTCCATATGCAATATCGGATAAGGCTTTCCCATACCGTCCAGCTCAGAACGACTGGTCACCCTGAAACCCATCTTCTCATAAAAACCGGCAGCCTGGCTATTCTGCTCATTCACATCTACTTTAGTGATCTTCAGTTCATGGATGGCATAACCGATCAAATACCTGCCAATTCCTTTTCCCCTCATCGCATCGTCCACAAACAGCATCTCCAGCATGTCGCCGTGAACACCTATAAAAGCAACCGGCTGCTCCTGATCATCCAGCAACAGATAAGTTTCCACCTGAGGGAAAAAATTTACCGCTAGTTGTTCCTTGAAAAAAAGGAAGTCTTCTTCTTTCAGAAAATCGTGTGTGGCTTTTACTGCAGACTCCCAAATACGCAGCATATCAGAATAGTCGGCAGGGGTAGTGGGTCTTATCTTCATCTTATTCATCTTTGGTCCAAAAATAAACCAAAATTTTCTTTCAAAAGGAAGGAGCTCTTATAAAAAGCTCCTTCCGCGGTGTACGCAACGCTGCAACTGGTTGGCAGCGCTACTTTAATCACCTGCGGGCTGCTGGTGAGTAATGCGCTGGTAACAGGCAAACAGTCCAGGTCAGGATAACAACTCCTGCATAGGAATGTCTGCAGCCTGTGATTCACTGCCCCTCCAGGCAACAAAGCCATCGGGACGCACGAGGAGCGCATCTCCCTCCCGGCTGCCGGTATGTTCCTGCCACTGCTCAGCAGTAGCTGCTTCTTCAAATGCATAAACGGCCACCAGCTCCTTTTTATCTGCCAGCGCGGTTTTCCACCGATCAGCGTTGCCATGCACAAACAGTACAAAGTTGCCTTTCAGCAGGTCCAGCGTAGAAACCTGATGGGCTTCGTCGAGCCAGATATGCGGCACCCTGGTACCTGGCAGGCCATACAGCATCCTGTCTTCCGGCTTTTCGGGGCAATAGCCGGAAACTACGTGTACCGGATACTGATAGTCCGGCAGACCAATCAGTGCCCGCACATTCTGCATGATTTCCTTGTCTTTCAGCATACCTTGTTCGTCGGCCATAGTACCGGAGCGTAAGGCATTAAACAACCCTACCGGCTGCCTTTCAGTGGTATAACTGTCCAATAGCGAAGGTGCTGCCTGCCCACGTAATACAGCCGCCAGTTTCCAGGCCAGGTTCTGTACATCCTGAATACCGGTATTAGCGCCTTTGCCGCCATAGGGTGTCATTACATGGGCTGCATCGCCGGCGAGGAAGATACGGCCGCTTTGCATGGTATCAGCCACTTTTACGGTCATCTCCCAGGGCAATACACTCAATATGCGTATAGGCAGTTCCGGTAGTCCTATCGCCGCCCTTATGATGGCTGTCAGCCGTTGCTCCTGGAAGTCCGTCACCTGTTCCTCCATTCCGGGATAATAACGCAGCTGGTATACCCAACGGTCACTGTTATTGATAGTTGTCAGAAATCCGGTCAGCCCGGGCCTGTCGATGATACACAGACTGAACTCCCTGCCCGTCACCAGTGCTGCCATATCGGCTTCAAAATAGATATTAAGGAAATGGGCCAGCACACCAGGGCCGGAAACGGGCAGCTGCAGCTTTTCACGGACCGGGCTGGAAGCTCCGTCGGCAGCGATCATATAATCCGCAGTAACGATAGTCGTATCACCAGTGGCACGGTCGCGCAACAAGGCGGTTACCTGCTGATCATCCTGTGAAAACGATACCAACTCCGTATAAAAACGCAGATCAGCGCCTCTGGCAGCTGCTGCCTGGCGAAGAACAGGTTCGGCCAGATCCTGGGTACAACGGGCGCCTATCTCCGGGCTCAGGGCCGCCAGACTTTTCAGGTCGTTTAACTGGCTGGGAAAAACGATACGGCCTTCTTCCCGGGGGACCATCTTTTCCAGTGCAGCCATTACCGTTACATCCCTTAATACCCCCCAGGCAGGGCTGAGCGCCTTACCGGCTTCCCGTAAAGCCTCTCCCAGCCCCAGCTCCCTGAAAAGCTCCATCGTGCGGATATCAAACCCACGGGCCCTTGGATGAATAGAAGTCCCTTTATGCCTTTCTGCCAGTAATGGCCGGATGCCCTGCTGCAACAAAAACAACGCCGCACAGAGGCCTGTAATGCCACCGCCGATGATCAGCACCGGCACATGCGCAGCTGATACCTGCTGTTTACTTTGTGTCATACGTAAAATATTTATGTAAAACTGCCGGTTATACGACGCAACGGAGTGCACAAAACGGATAAATAAGTACCATTTGCAGAAGTGTGACACAGATGTTTATACAGCCTCGCCATGTTTCATTATTTTTGTAGACAACCGGAACTTCATCATGCAGTCACAGCCCACACAGTCAGCTGCTTTCACAGACGCCTTCCTTGCACGGGAAGGAGTGGAACATACTTACCGGCTTCCGCTCCCCGATGCGGAAGGCAGCGGCAGGTTCATCATCTGCGGCGACACCGCCATCGCCGACGGGATCGTTACCGCAGGGCCTCCACTCCTTAGCTGGCAGCATTTCAACGAAAAAGCTTTTGTGGAAATGAATTTTGTAGTATCGGGTCAACTTTACCAGACCCACGAAGGATTGATCAGACGCCGGCTTTTTAGTCGGGGATATCACAACATCCTGTTCAACCCTTCTTCCTGGGAAAAAAATGAACTGGCCGACAGCCATGGATTCCGCAACATAGGCATCCATATCACGCCGGAAAAAATGATCTCCCTGCTAACCAGCTACGCACCTGAATTATACCATCTGGCCACCAAAATAGAAAAAGGTATCCCCTTTGTTTTACATGCACCTGCAGAGCGTTTTAGCGGGAGAATGCAATCCCTGCTGGACCATCTCTGGAAAAGCCCTGACCCACAGGGATTAAAACGGCTGCATTTCGAAGCCCTGGCCCTGCAGCTGCTCTGTCTGCAATGGGAAAACCTGCTCCCTGCTGCAGCTCCCGCAGCGGCACATAACCTCCGGAAAGCCGACCGGGATAAACTACACGATGCACAGCAGTATCTGTTACAACACCTGGCCTGTCCACCTACCCTGGCTGAACTATCGAAGTTATGCGGATTGAATGAATTCAAACTGAAACAAGGCTTCCGGCTGGTCTTCGGACAGAGTGTCTTTTCCTTCCTCAGCGATGAAAGACTGGAAAATGCACGGCAACAGATACTACAAGGCGAAAAAAACATCTCAGAGATTGCTTACGGTCTCGGCTATACGCATCCGCAGCATTTTCACCGGGCTTTTAAAAAGAAATATGGGATAACACCTAAAGGGCTGCTAAAATAAGTCAATAAAAAAATCTCCTTCCTGTCCAATTCCTGCCCTTTCAGTCATCATTAGGTGAAACAAAATCACTTCTATATGAAAACTAATGACAAACGCAGGCAGGCAGCCTATTGGGTCACCACAGGCTTACTGACAGCCGGTATGTTGTCCGGCGGCATATGCCAGGTAATGAGGATATCCTGGAATGTAAACGGTATGCTTCACCTGGGCTATCCTTTGTATTTTATGACTTTACTAGGTATCTGGAAAATACTGGGCGTGACAGCCTTATTGTTGCCAGGATTAAAACTGGTGAAGGAATGGGCTTATGCAGGCTTCTTTTTTGTCATGACCGGTGCAGTCATCTCCCATCTGGTAAGCGGTGATGGTGTTCAGGCTGTTATTGCACAAACTGTTTTTGTAGTCCTGGTTGTTTTGTCCTGGTGGCTCCGTCCGGCAAACAGAAGGCTCGACAAACCTGCAGAAATAGTTGTAAGTTTATGACCAGAGACCAGAAATGTTTTTTTAAAAAGATGTCCAATTTTTGCTCCTTCGGTCATCATAGGTGTGTAATTAATTTTTTACATCACTATTAATACTTCCATCAGATGAAAGAGTTTATGTTATTATTTCGCCAGCCCAGTTATGACTACAGCAATGCATCACCTGCCGAAATGCAGACACTTGCCGGGAAATGGCAGGACTGGGTCAGCAATATTGTAGCCCAGGACAAACTATCCAGCCACGGGCCGCGCCTGGCGCTGGAAGGCAAAGTACTGAAGGCTGGCGGAGTGGTTACTGACGGGCCTTTTGTAGAAGTGCGCGAAATGCTGGGCAGCTTTATCATTGTAAGAGCAGAAAGCCTGGAAGCAGCCACTACACTTGCACATGGCTGTCCTGCCATCGATGCAGGCGGTAGTGTGGAAATCAGACCACTGTATGTATAACTAAAAAAGCAAGGCCACCTGTTGCCCCCTAAACGGTACAGGTGGCCATTTGTTATGGAACAAACACAATTATCCTTAAAACATTTCTTTCAGCAGGAGTTTTCGCGGATGGTGGCTGTTATCAGTAAACAATTCGGATTACAGCACATCGAAACAGCGGAAGATATTGTCAGCGAGACTTTTCTGGTAGCCGCCGAAACATGGGGCACCAGAGGGATGCCGCAAAATCCTGCAGCCTGGCTATATACAGTGGCCAGGCAAAAAACGCTTTACCATTTCCGCCGGAACAAATTATACCAGGAGAAAGTGATGCCGGCCATCCGGGCCGGACAGGAAGATCAGGAGGAACTGGACTTTTCTGAACAGCATATCAAAGACAGCCAGTTACAGATGATCTTCGCCATCTGCAATCCCGCGATTGCCAGCGAAAGCCAGATAGGACTGGCATTACGCATCCTCTGCGGGTTTGGCATCGATGAAATTGCAGAAGCCTTTATGTGCAGTAAAGAAACGATCAACAAACGATTGTTCAGAGCAAAGGAAAAACTGAGAAGTGAACAGGTAGCCCTGGAACTGCCGCCGGAAGCTGCTTTGCCAGCCAGACTCGACAATGTGCTGCACGTTGTCTACCTCCTTTTTAATGAAGGGTATTATTCCCGCACACAAAGCAGGATACTGCAGCAGGAGCTATGCCTGGAAGCATTGCGCCTCGGGCTGCTGCTGGCAGACTATGAAAAAACAAACCTCCCCTCAACGAATGCACTCATTGCCCTCATGTGCTTTCACGCCTCCCGGTTTGATGCGCGGCAAAACAGCCAGACTTCTTTTATCCTGTATGAAGACCAGGACGAAAACCGCTGGGACCAGGCATTGATCCAACAAGGTATTTTTTATCTGGAACGTTCGGCACAAGGCCAGCAGCTGAGCACTTATCACCTGGAAGCCGGAATTGCCTTCCGGCATTGCCAGAAAGAAGATACACCGGATAAATGGACCGGCATTCTCCGGCTCTATGATCAGTTGTTAATGATCAATTACTCCCCTGCTGTTGCCCTCAACCGTGCCTACGCCCTGTACAAGGCACAGGGTCCGGAAGCGGCACTGGCCGCGGCAGAAAAGCTTCCGCTCGACAACAATCATTTTTACCATGTACTACTGGGAGAACTTCATAAAGTAACAGATCCCGTAAAAGCCAGACTGCACTATCAACAGGCACTCACACTCACAAAATCGGACATCGAAAAACAACAGGTTCAATACAAACTCGATCAACTTCAAATCACTGGTTGACATTATACATCCATCACCCAAAAAGTTTAAGTCATGCGAAAAATCATCATCAGCACTTTTCTTACGCTGGATGGCGTGCTACAGGCGCCTGGAGGTCCACAGGAAGATACCGCCGGCGGTTTTCAATGGGGCGGCTGGAGCGCTACCTACTGGGACGAGATCATGAACCAAACCATGGGCAGTTCCATGAGCCAGCCTTTTGACTTGCTGCTGGGCAGAAAAACCTACGACATCTTTGCGGCACACTGGCCCTATATACAGCATGATCCGATAGCAGATCTTTTCAACCGCATTGAGAAATTTGTTGTTTCCAGTAAACCGCAGACATTATCCTGGCAAAATTCAACGCTGATCACCGGCGACGTGGTAGCCGGGCTCCGCGCGCTCAAACTACAACAGGGCCATGATCTGCTGGTAAACGGCAGCGGTAAACTGATACAAACCCTGCTGGCCAATGATCTGGCCGACCGGCTTCATATCTGGACCTTCCCGGTTACTATTGGCAGTGGAAAACGTTTGTTTGCCGAAGGTACCCAGCCTGGCAACTGGGAACTGCTGGGCACCACCGTTTCTTCTACCGGTGTAATCATGGCTACCTATGAGCCGGGAGGAGAACTTAAACCAGGTTCTTTTGCCCTGGAAACGCCTACGGAAGCGGAACTGGCCCGAAGAAAAAAAGTGGCCACCGAAGACTGAGATTATTCCTTTCTCAATGATTGCTGATAAGCCAGTGGAGACTGGCCCGTTTTCCGTTTAAACAAACGGCTGAATGACTGCGATTGCTCAAAACCCAGATGGTAAGCAATCTCCCCTACAGTCATTTCACCGGCTCCCAGCAGGTCTCTGGCTGTTTCCAGCAACTTGTGATGAATATGCTGCTGCGTATTCATCCCCGTATTGGCACGCAACATATCACTGAGGTAGTCCGGGGAAAAATGTAGCTGTTCAGACACATACTGCACCGTAGGCACTCCTGACTGAGCCGGTGCCTCACTCCGCAAGTAGTCCGTCAGCAGGCTGTCTACACGGGCCAGCAGGTCTGTGCCATTATGCTGCCGGGAAACAAATTGCCGGTGATAAAAACGATTGCTGTAATCCAGCAACAACTCCAGGGTTGAAACCAGCAGGCCCTGACTGAAAGCATCCTGTGGAGAAGACAGCTCAGCTCCTATCTGTTCGAAAATAGCCAGTATGATTTCCTTTTCTTTTTCTTCCAGGTGAAGCGCCTCTGATACAGCATAAGAAAAGAAACCATACTGACTGATCTTTTTTCCGAGAGGATGATGCCTGATCAGGTCCGGATGAAAAAATGTGATCAGACCGGAAAGACTCCGTTCCGGTGAGGCTCCGGAGATAATCTGCTGAGGTCCTACAAAACAAAGCCCTCCTGTTTTAAAATCGTAGTAATGCTGCCCATACCGTACTTTACCATTCGTTTTATGAATAAAGGAAACCTTGTAAAAGTTCAGCATGATCCTGGAAGAAAACTCATGCTTTAAAAACTGCATGCCCTCATAGCTGACAAAGCTGATCAGCGGATGTTGAGGGGTTGGTAACCCCAGTTCTTCATGAAAAGAAGCAATAGTCGGGTATACACTAAGCGGTTGGGAGGTCTTCTTCATCAGGCAAAGGTAAGACATCCCTTGTTTCACTCAATATGCATCTGCCTCGTGCCGCGGCAGAATGGCCGGCAGCACCGACGGCTGACCATTGACCGTGGCACCTCCCTGCGCAATATGGCGGGCATTGGCCAGCAAGGTATAAGGAAATATAGGCGAAGGAGTTGATAACTCATCGAGCAGCCGCAGGTCTTCTCCCCGCAGGGTTATCTGCAGGGACTGCAGGTTTTGAAGCAGCTGCGTTTCGGTTCTGGCACCAATGATCGTGGAGGTGACACCTTTACGCGAAGCAACCCATGCCAGCGCTACATTGGCAGGTGTGGTATGATGTGCCTCCGCGATGGTTTTTAATGCGTCAATGATCACATAGGTGTTTTCACTCAGCTCCTGCCCTCCTGGTCTGCGGCTGAGTTGCTGCCCTTTGTTTTCCCGTGTATACTTGCCCGTTAGTATACCCTGCTTCAGCGGCGACCAGGGCATCACACCCAGACCTGTTTCCATAGCCATGGGTATCAGCTCCGCTTCCACCGATCTTTCGAGCAGGGAGTATTCTATCTGCAAACCGATAAAAGAAGACCAGCCACGGAAGTGCGCCAATAGCTGCGCCTGCGCTACTTTCCAGCCAGGCGTATCGGAAACGGCGATATACCGGATCTTACCAGCCTGTACAAGATGATCCAATGCATACAGGGTTTCCTCTATCGGCGTAAATTCATCGAAGGCGTGCATCCAGTATAAATCAATATAGTCTGTCTGCAACCTCCTAAGCGACTGCTCCAGCGCCTGGATAATGCTTTTGCGGCCGGTACCTCCACTGTTCGGATCTCCGGGACGCATACTGCCATAAAATTTTGTGGAGATGACCAGGCGGTCTCTTATGATGCTGCTCTTTTTGAGATAATCTCCGATAATCTTTTCCGAATGCCCTCTGGTGTAGATATTAGCAGTATCAATGATATTACCACCCTTATCAAGATAAGCAGCCATTATTTTCCCGGACTCTTCCGGCGATGCGCCATAATCCCAGTCCAGGCCAAAAGTCATTGCGCCCAGTGTCAATGGGCTCACCCTTAGTCCCGAGCGGCCCAGCGTACGATAGTCTGTCAGTTCCATCTATAATATTTTTCTGCAAAATTCCTGTAAACAGTATGGCCCTATGTAACCGGATCAGGGAATATTGTAACCTAAAACCGGATGTATTTCCCCGAAATACATTATTTTTAAAATACTGTTAGCCGTAGCGAAATAACCTCCAGTAACCAAAATTACCGTTGAATGAACCTTTTCAGATATCAACACCGTAGCGCCGAAAAATTCCCGTTCCGCCAGATTGCTACCACTTCTTTTATCATTGGTACGCTCTCCTTTCTCCTGGGAGTAGCACTGCTGTTGTCTGTCAAATCCCAGATCATTGCGCGGCATCATATTAAAACAGGGGCCACACTGGTGGGAGGATTAGGCATGATCGCCCTGGGACTGAGATACCTGAAACGTGGATATATATACGAATATAAGTTCGATATGGAAGAAACCTACAACCCTTCCCAGGAACATTATATCAGTAACCTGATGGAACAAAGAAAAAGACCGGGCCTACGGCTCTCCTACGTATATGCCAGCATGTTACAAAGCAAGTCTTATTCCCTCGCTGACAGCGAAAAGCGCCCTATCTCCCACTGGCAAAGGATCTGTTATGAACTACTATCTAAAGGCAAACTGACTAAAGTCATTGACACACTGCCTTATCCGATCACCAGCTTCATCATCAACCAGTCTAATCCACTGGCCATACTGGGATATTTTCTGTTATCCCTGTGTACCCTCTTTTTCATATCCTGGCTCGGACTGGTGTCTATCAACATGACCCTGGTTAATTTATTACTGTTTACCGGCCTGCTGAGCTTATGGAAACCCTCAGGTATCGATAATGTGATCAAGGCAGAAAGGAAAAAGGACCTCAGGAGTAAAATGATCGTCTTTATCTTTGCTTTCCTCGGCACCCTTAGTCTTTACAATGCCTATCAGGGCGCCATCAATTCAGGTGTGCTTATATCCATGCTTCTGCTGGCGGTGGTGATGATCATCACCGCAGTACAGGCCTTCCGGATCATCAATACCATTTACTCCCTTCGGGAGAAAGTAAAGGTAAGCGCCGCTGAATTGCCCATTGATACCCACCGCGCCAATACTCAGCCTATCAATATTCTCAACCAGTTTGACAATATGATAAGCGCCAAAACCGGCTGGTATTTCAAGGATGCCACCAAAGACAACCAGGGACTACTCTCCGGTAATCAAAACAATAAAGGCGATTTTGAATTTGAATATGTCTATGAAACATTTCCCATATTACAGCCCACCATTCACGATGCCAGGAGCCAGGCATTGCTGAGATATGTATGGGCGCTGGGTACCGGATTATTATGTCTGGGCCTGGTCGCTTTTTTCATCGGCATTCTGATCATGCCCTCCGTAGATATGGGGCAGTTACAGGAACATCCGGAGCTGGCCCTTTCCAATAATGCCCCCGCTATTTTCCTCAGCCTGTTTTTCACACTGTTTGGATTGGCTACCTATTTTTTTGGTGGGAAACTGGTGTATGAAATTTATCTCTATTTCCATACAGAAATGTTCTTCGAATCCGATCTGATTGTGTTCAGAGCTTCCGGTAATTATGACGAGTTTGAACAGATCTCCGGCAATATCAAAAGAAAAGATACCTGTACCGACTATACGCCGGAAATCAAAGTATGTAAAGTTATCAGTAGCGTGTTTATACATCCCTATATGAATGCCCGCGAAATTCCGTCACAACCCAGATTTCTGGTAAAAGCAGAAAAGAACGATGTTTTGCTGAATGAGATATGGCAAGGGTTTCAGGCGAAGATGCAACAATATACCGTAGCGTATTTACCATAGGCATTATCTGAGTAGACTCCAACTTATCAGGATTGAATTTCTCTTCTTTCAAGCCCGGTCAGATATTATATTTGTAGCACATATATATCTACCTATGAAAAAGCTTTTCTTTCAGGCGATAGCCTGCCTTTCCCTATTAGTATTGTCGCTCCACAGTTTTGCGCAGGAATTTAAGACCAAAGAAATTGAACGTTATTTTCAACAGTCCAAAGGCCAGGTGACCGTAAGCCTGGAAAACAAAAAATTTGTTTTTGTGGCTTCTGACGGCAAAGGGGAGAAATACCGCAAACCTATGGCCCGTGCATCTTTTGAAGTAGGCTATAATAATAAGTTAATTATTTTTTCCTGGGGTGAGCCAATCACCGCAGGCAGCAAAATTATGGCTGATCTGAAAGCCGCCGGCTATACACTGATAGATTCCAATGAAGCTGGTGATATGACTGCCAATACTTATGCCAGTCCTTCCGGTGCTATCAAGGTAGGTGTATTGCTGAGACCCGCTACCAAAGTGGTCAGTGTCGCGTTTGAGAAAGCTGAGTGATAGTTATAACTTCAACACAGACCCCCACAGCCATATTCAGCTGAAAAGCAGAACATATTACCATCGGCAGAAAAAATGCACCTGTCACCGGTTCTGGTATTTTCATCGCAGGAGCAGGTGATAACGGAAGACGCAAGACTGTTTCCCGGCTGCATACCGGAGCTGTATACACTGCAGGCATGTTGCCCTTCGGTATTTCCGATATAATCGCAGCCGGGGTATTTATCGTTAATGGCACCCAAGCCCATGAATTGGGCATGACGGCGAAATTGCGATGTATGGTGTCAACGATTATTACAGTTTATTGCGGATATAAAATCTGCGTTGCAAGAATATCTCCGGAGGTAAATCCATTCCATGGAAGCACAAATGAATTCATCACGGAGTTTGGATCTACGCTGGGAGTTCCAGGTATTAATACCCCAGAGGTCTGGTTGGTGTGATGGAAGCCTATTGTATGGCCAAATTCATGGGTTAGTGCGAACAACTTCTTGCTGGCCTCAAGATTATTGAAATTGGAATTAATTTCAACAGTTACGCCAGGTTTGCTATCTGATCCCGGCAGATATGCTCTGGCGATCCAGTTTGAGCTTTCAAAACCCATAAAAATACGGGTGTTTGCACTAGCCTGATTGGCTACAATAGACATTCCCAGACGGGTACCATTTATAGCATTCCAATTGTTCACTGCGCCCTGAATAGCTGTTCTCCAGCTAGCAGGCACTGCAGGATCAATATAGAACTTAATATTTGTATTGTAAACATTGCTTACAATGTAAGTATTTCTCCGCTGTTCAGTTTGAGGTACGCCGGACTGTTGTTCTCTTTTCCAGGTGGCAACTCGTTGTTCAAGGTCAGGAAGGGTCATGATAATATCACTTTCGATAACAACACGGTCTTTATCAAAGACAATATGCTGCTCATCAAATCCCTGGCTTACCAGGTAATTGGTCATCTCCTTAACATTGGGTGTTGGCGATAAGCCATTCAGTTCTTTGTCTTTCTTTGAGCAGGAAGAGAAGAGGAGTATTAGAGCTACAAGACAGATTACGGAGCTGATATAGCCTCCATTAGGTTGCTTCATGTTAGATAGATTTTGGGTTAAAAATAATAGACTAAAACTAAAGGACACTGGTGGTAATGTGGATGCAGTTACAATAATTAGGAAGGATGACGTACTAACTGAATTATGAACAGATTCCCGGATGACTATAACAGCGCTATGAGTGTAAAAGTCATAGTAAGGATTAGGGAGATTCCTCTTCATGCAAAAAACGTTATTTAGCAGAAAGATGGCCATTCTGGAATTTACCGGGCAATAAATCGCAGAAACTATTATATTAATTAATTATTTAATTCGTTTTATTTATCAGGATTTTTTTTATACTTACGGAACTTTTTCCGCGGTAACCACTTATGGAGATGAATCGATAGGTATACAAATCAGTAAAGCCATCGGCAAACTAACTATCCTGGAGGATATCACCCCTATGGCAATATTGGTAACTCTCTGGTAAAAGACGTTAATGAGAAGTACACCATATTGATGTCCGTGGTAATATCGTCACACATGGCAAGAATGTAGTAACTTGTGAAATCAATACCGGTATTGTACACAACATCCGGGTGGGCGGAGCAATCATTACCCATGGCAAAAACGCCACGCCCGTACTAATAGAAAACGGAGGACAATCCCCGCTGGAATATTTAAATATAGAACAAACCCAAAACTGATACAACGGAAACCTATGCATTACAAGACCTATCGTCCGGAAGGCGTACTGACAGACTACATCGGGCAATTCTACTGGGGCAACAGAGATGCCTCCGACACGGCTTATCATGCCACTGCCAAAACAGGAACAATCCTGACTTTTACCTTTAACCAGCAATCAGACACTTCTTCGCAGCTGATATGTGCTTCGATAGAAGGACAGACAGAACGGTTTACTACCTACTCCGCCAGCGGTTTCGACAGCTTCCTGAGCGTTACGCTCCATCCCAGCGCTGTGAACTCCATCCTTCAGTGTCCGCCGGCAACGTTACAGGATAACTTCTTTCATCTCGGTGACCTGCTGGGAAAAAAAGGTAGACTGCTGGAGGAAAAAATAGCCACTGCGCCCAACAATGAAAGCCGTATCCTGTTACTGCAAGACTTTATCAAAAGTCAGCTGGCCATAGACGGGAAAAAAGACCAGCTCATCATCAGAGCTGTACAGCAGATCAGGAAACAAAGGGGCAATGTAAACATTGATACGCTGGCATCCGATTGTGCACTCTCCAAAAAACAGTTCGAAAGACGGTTCAAACAACAAACCGGTTTCAACCCCAAGCTGTATTCCAGGATTGTTCGCTTTGAGTTCACGCTGACAGACAGAAAATACTATACTTCGCTGACGGGGCTGGCACATGCGGCAGGATACTACGACCAGTCTCACTTTATTCATGAGTTCAAAAAATTCACCGGCTCCACCCCTTCCAGTTATCTGTCTTTCGACGAAGGCTAAAATGTCTCTTTTTTACTATTTATACTAGTCATGAGCCAGTAGTTTTGTGGACATGAACAAATTACTGGAACCATACTACTCACCATATCTTAATTTGCGGAACCGTGTTGTGATGGCCCCGATGACAAGGGGCAGGGCCGACACACAATCCCGTATGGCCACACCACTGATGGCTCAATATTACGGCCAGCGGGCATCGGCAGGACTGATCGTTACAGAAGGTATCGCCGTCAGCCCCGATGCCGTTGGAGGCCCTAATATACCGGGTATTTACACGCCGGAACAGGTTAAAGCCTGGCGGCAGGTAACCACACAGGTACATCGGCATAATGGTAAAATATTCGCACAACTATGGCATGTTGGACGTGTATCCCATCCTAATCTGCTGGATGGCCGGCTCCCCCTCTCTCCTTCCGCCATTGATCCCAACTGCGGCGTATATACCGTCAAAGGCTATACGCAGACAGTTGTTCCCAGAGAAATGAGCACGGCCAATATCCGGCAAACCGTGCAGGACTTTGCACAAGCTGCCATCCATGCCGTAGAAGCGGGTTTTGATGGTGTGGAAATTCATGCGGCCAACGGCTACCTGTTTCATCAGTTTTTTGCAAAATGTTCCAACCAGAGAACAGACGCATACGGCGGTAGCATCGAAAACAGAAGCCGCTTTCTCTTTGAAGTACTGGACGCCATAGGGGAAGGTATTCCACTCTCCCATGTTGGCGTCCGTATTTCTCCTACCTGGAATAATGCTTTTGGTATCGTGACAGATAATGAAACAATTCCCTTGTTTGACTACCTCAGCAGTCAGTTGAACAAATATGACCTGGCATATCTGCACCTGGCCGGATTCCCTGAGCCAGGGCTGTCCATACCGGCATCCGTGCAGATAAGGGCTGTTGCTCAGCGTTTCCGCCAGCTGTATAAAGGAACATATATTGCGAACAGAGGTTTTAACCAGGAAACGGCGAATGAGATAATTGCCGCCGGCATTGCGGATATGGTTTCATTCGGCGAACTATTTATCGCCAATCCTGATCTGGTGGAGCGTTTCAGCAGCCAGGCACCGTTAAATACCCTGGACAGGGCCACCTCCTATCTTTCCGGAGAAAAAGGATATACCGACTATCCCCGTTTAACCGAATAAGTACGACAGGACTACATATTCTGATCACATACTAGCTGATCATCGGCATGTATTTCTGCCTGTTTTCAATGATCACCCAGATGTTGATAGCCAGTAACACCAGTGCTATCGGTAATCCGGACGGAACATACAGCAGATTGGTTAATAAAATACCAATCATTACCGGGAGGATGATAATAGCACCGAGTGCCCTGTATTTGCCGGTAATGAAAAGCACACCACCTACCACTTCTGCTGTACCAATCAGTGGCATTAACCAGCTGATGGTCATAAAAGCACCCATCTGTTTGAGCATGGCTTCAGGCAGATCCTTAGGCGCAGGCATGTAGTTCAAAAATTTATTCAGGCCTGCATTGATAAACATCAACCCGAAAAGAAGACATACGACAAACAAAATTTTCTTTTTCATTCTGATTTGATTTTGGTCTGATTGTATTTATTTTTTTATTGAAACTAATAATTCATCGAGTCCTTCCATAGCCATGGTAATGCCTTCCCTGAAGCCCATCTGGATGATTGTTTCCAGTTGAGCGAGATCGTCATAGCTGATCAGGCACTCCACCAGCGTTTGCGGGCCTTTATCAACAAAAGCCACATCCCAGGTTGACCTTGGCATAGCAGAGTTAATATTGCCATCTGCATCTGTAAAAGCGTCCACCCCGATAAATTGCTGGTGTTTTACAATGGTTTGATAATCGGCCACCGCCCAGTGTTCTTCGCCGGCAGGGCCTACCATGGCATAGAGCCAACGGCCGCCTTCGCGGAAGTCCATTGATTTAGTCCTGGCCTTCCAGGGTTTAGGTGCCCACCATTGATCCAGCAGCTCACTTTTCGTATAGGCGTCCCATACCAAAGGCCGCTCTGCTGCGAATTCCCGTTTGATGGTAATCGTTTTGTTTTCTTTGTTGACAGCGAAGTCTAATGCCGGATTATGCATTTTTTCCTGTTTTATGGTTTACAATACTTTGTCGGGTTCGTTAAACCTGGCCATTAGGCCAGCAGGATCCAATATTGCTTGAAAAACATTTCTTGTCCCCTATCTGTTCACTCATCTTCAGCAACCATTCAGTTGCAAATATACGCAACTAATTGGTTGCTCAAAATATTTTTTTCCCATATCCTCATTATAAACTCAGCAAATAAGCAGGCGATTTCATAAATTTATTATCATATAATCTATCCCCCTATGTCAAAGGTGATCAGTTGCCTTATAAGATCCTTTCTTCTCGTTCTCCTGCTACAACAGGCCACCATGGCCCAACACATCATGATCGACACCACACTGGCAAACGTAGGCGATATTCCTTTCGACAGCCTCCGGGATGATCCTGGTTTTAAGGTCTGCCACCCTGACATTGTGTTTCAATACTATAACACGCCCTACTACTACAAGCAGCATAAAAAGGAAATCTGTAGCGAAATCCTGCGTCAATACAAGCCCGCCAGGGAATTGGCCGGTCAGAACGGATTTGTCACCATCCGCTTTATGATCAATTGTGAAGGACAAACCGGCCGCTTCCGCCTTTATTGCATAGATGAAAACTATCAGCCATCTACATTTCATCCTGCCTTAACCAATCAGCTGATGGAGATCGTGAAAAACCTCAAAGGCTGGCAACCTTCCCTATACAAGGGAAAAACTTACGACACCTACCAATACCTGACTTTTCATATACAGCAAGGAAATATTATCACCATTTCTCCATGAAACAAATCATCTTCCTGTTTATAGGCATCCTGATGGCAACACAGGGCCGGGCCCAGGTTTCTACGGCCGACTCCCTGCTGGCAGAACAGCTGTATGCAAAAAGTGACAGCTTTTATCAAGGCACCAGAATATGCCAACGGTACCTCGACAGCTGTATCAAACTGAATCCCCGTATGGCCAAAGCCTGGCACGAGATCAGCGTCCCCTATCTGAAACGGGGTGATTTTGCCACGTGGCATTATTACATGGAGAAAGCTGTAACACTATCACCTCAAACGATGCTGGATGTACGCGGATGGTGCCGGTTTAAGTTCCTGCGTGATTACCAGGGAGCCATGGCTGATCTGAAAAGATTTGATACCCTCACCCACAATGGTTTCCGTCATACCGGCGACGGCTCCTACTGCCTCTATATAGTAATGGCTTTATGTGAAAGAGAAACCGGGCATTATCAGCAAGCCCTCCGCTATTTCGCCCTCGGCATAGACAGCCTGAAAAAATACAACAATCAGACTCCGCTGGGATCTTATGATTACCTGCACCGCGCTGTTCTGAAATTACGCATGAATGATATCAATGGCGCGCTGGCAGATCTTTCCAGAGAAGGAAAGGTATATCCTGACCTCATGGAAACAAGCTACTACAAAGGAATTGCACTTACCAAACTGAAAAAGTATCCTGAAGCAAGAAAGGCTTTTAATCATGCCAGCGAGCTGCTGCGCACCGGTTTCCGGATGACCGATCCTTATTGCGAAATACATGACACCGTTTATCCGGAAGACATCAGCAACCGGTTACAGGAAATAGCCGCTTTATAAAGCCCTGTTGTCCCTGCTCACTGAGCTGGCTTAAAACTCTGATTGCTGAAGGGCGGAGTAGTTGGTACCGTAATAACATTAAAGGCGTGTTGTGTAGCACGATGGCAATTGTTGCAGGTATTGGTCAGCAAGGTAAAGCTGCTTTTAAACTGTTGCATGTCTTTAGCAGCCACTGCTTTCTTCATGCTGTCCATAGGGGCTGTTATCATTGGAAGGGATTTTAATTCCGCCCTGTCAGCACAATACTGCTGCGCCCTGCTAAATGTCATGTCCATCTCCTTCACTGCAAAGTTCGCCAGGTCCCAGTTCCCTTCTGTGCCCGCAAACCACAGCTTGGCATGATGTATCTGGATATAGGTCATAAACTCTCCGAGCTCAGGTTTAAATGTATTGCCCGCGTGCTGCTCCAGACTGTCTATTCTGTTTTGCAAATCAGCATTATTGCCTGAGCCTCCGCCGCAGGCCATCAACAATAAGGCAAACAAGCCGATGGGGTATTTCATATGCAGATTTTTAATAAAGAACAATTCCGCCACAGCAAAGTTGTTGTACAGCATATATTTATCTTTACAGCTATGACTACTACACCCGATCTCATCATCCGGCAAGAAGAGCCTGCTGATTACGAAGCCGTTTTTAATGTGATTGAAAGTGCTTTTAAGCAGATGGAACACTCAGACCATCAGGAACAATGGCTGGTACAAAGGCTGCGGCAATCACCCGGATTCATCCCGGCGCTGTCGCTGGTAGCTGTATCCGGCCAACAGATCATAGGGCATATTCTGCTTACGCCCATTAAAATAAAAAATGAACAGGAAGCGTTCACTTCTCTGGCCCTCGCACCGGTTTCCGTCATACCGGAATACCAGCACAAAGGAATTGGTGGCAGGCTGATTGAAGCAGCACATCAAAAGGCAAGGGAAGCAGGATTCCGGTCGGTTGTACTGCTGGGGCATGCAGCATATTACCCCAGATTTGGGTATAAAAAAGCCAGCGAATTCGGGATTAAGCTGCCATTTGATGTACCGGATGAATATTGCATGGCGATTGAACTTACAAAAGACGGACTGAATGGGGTAAATGGCATGGTAGAATATCCGGCAGCCTTTTTTGCATAAGGGGAACTTTCACTACTATTGCCCGGCCCCTGTGATATACAGGGGCACAGGCTATTTATACAGATGGGTTGTCAGGTAATCCATTACCAGCATGCGGAGTTATTGCCTGTGGGGCTGCAGCCATATAACCCGGTATAGGCACTGATAGTGCAGTTGGTTTTGGCATAGTTGTCATCATAAATCAAAGTACCATTGGATACCCTTACATATACATTGCCAGGTTGCTGGGAAGTACCTGAAATGATGGCTCCTGCGTCGCAATAGGTATCGCGGCATTTGTTGAGCCAGGTGTTCTGATCCACCGGACCGGTGAACAGAGACGGATCCAGAATTCTCAGCTGAACAACTCCTGCGGCATCCCTGAAACGTACCAGCGGCGCTACGTGATAACCCCAGTATACGCAACAGCTGCCGGTATTGGCGGCCAGGTTACCATACACAAAAAGTTTATCACAATCATAACCCTGTGCGATGAGGATCTGACGCATTTTATGTGCCCTGGCATAACAACCATCAGCAGCATAGCTGTAAGGAATGGTAGGTGTCTTACAAAGATTAAACAGGTTATTGAGTGTCGCTAAATTGGGAATGATAGGCATGTTTTCACTGCGCACGACCTGTTTGGTAGTTTTTGAAGCCTGATAGGCTTCTATGGCCGGCCGGGAAGCTTTTTCCACGCCCGCAATTTCATTCGTGCCTTCGTATATATTTACTTTGATTGGCTCATCATTATCACGGGCAGCGCTGAGCAGGGTCAATACATCCTGGTGTTGTCTGGTATCCAGGGAAAATAAACGGGCTGATTGTACAAAGCCGATGGTGGCCTTATTACCGGTAACATCCAGGCGGTATGGTGTAAACTCTCCGAGTAATACCGGTTTCTCTGATTTAACATTGGCTACAGGTTCGTCTGCCCCTTTCTTACAGGCAACAATGGACACGACTGCCAGTGAAACCACTACCAGCAGTCCCAATAAGGTTTTTTTCATTTGATAAAGATTTTGATTTTTTAGATTAAAAGAGACCACCACTCATCAGGGCTTCTTCTTTGCGTCTATATATCGTTGTTGGGCTGCTTCAGAAGCAGCGGTCACTGATGCAATATCATCGCTGTCTTTATACACCATCACCTTTACGGGCATATCCTTTTTTAAGGCCAGGCTAAGTTGTCTGAGATATTGTCTGGCATTAGCCATGCGCAGGTCCAGCTTATAAAGCCGTGCAGATTGTACAAACCCGGCAGTAACGATATCGTCGTTTTTAGTGACCAGGTAAGGGGTATATTCTCCCAGCAGTATGGGTTGTCGGGTCTCCTGGAAAGCCATAGACGTGGATTTATTACAAGCAGTGTTTACGATGATAAGGTTCGTAAAAAATAAAAACCAGATGAATAGGATACTTCTCAAGTTGTTTCTTTTGGGTTAAGAATGAATAACAAAAATCAGTTTACTACTTTCTACAGACTAAGGATTAAACAACATAGGCAATTATTTTGAGGGTGAAAAAATATGGGTTACAACTATTTTATGAACGCCGTGTAGATGGGTATTGTAGTGATAAAATGCCGTGAGATTGAAGCTTAGTGGATTTCCTCCCGAAATCAGCGGAAGGAGGGCTACAGAACAGGTGATAAAGTGCTAACTTTTTGCTACATACATCCGTTATCAATTTTACAAAAGTAAAAATTAATAATAAAATTTTTATTTCTCCGCTACAACAGGGAATCAAATATAGCGTATACCCCTATACGCAGGACTGCAATGATATCTCCACTCCCAACCACTGTGAAAATATTGCATAAACAACAAAGCGTGATACATCCGGACGGATATATCACGCTTTGTCTGGTAATAAAAGCTCACACCGGCATGGTTGCCGGCTCGCCTTCCAGTATTTCTTTCAGCCGGGGAGCATAACCTTCCCCCCATTTATTAACGGCTGTAATCAGGGGCATTAATGTTTCTCCTGCCGGGGTCAGGTAGTACTCCACGCGCAAAGGCACTTCTGAATAAACGATTTTACCAAGCAGGTCGTGCATCTCCAGCTCCTTCAGCTGGTTCTGCAATACCCGTTTGCTGATGCCGTTGATTGCCTTCACCAGGTCACGCGGACGTGTAGCCCCTTTTGAAATCTCATCCAGAATACAAAACTTCCACTTCGATCCTACCACCTCCATCGCAATACTAAGACCACAACTATAATCAATGGGTATTTTCCTTTGATACATCATCTTCATTCTTCTTATTGATCACAAAAATAAAGAAAACCCTGTTCAGGCCCATGGTGATTAATTTATCACCAGGTGATTAATTATCCCCTTATTGCCTTATCCTCCCATGAATCTCACTTTTGCGTCAGCAAATAAAACACATGGTACAATGAAAACACTGGTCATCATCATTCACCCGAACCTCGAAAGTTCTCTTATAAACAGGCTTTGGCTGGACGCCTTAAAAAAACATCCCGACAAATACACCCTCCATGATCTGCACCATCAGTATCCGGACGAAAAAATAGATATAGAGCGGGAACAGCAGCTGCTGGAAGCCCATGATAAAATCATCTTCCAGTTTCCCTTCTATTGGTTTAATTGTCCACCCTTTTTCAAAAAGTGGCTGGACGAGGTGTTGACCCATGGCTGGGCTTATGGGAAAGACAGCGGTTACCGGCTGGCAGGTAAAAAAATTGCGCTGGGCATTACAGCCGGTATCCGGGAAAACGATTACAATGCAAACGGGCGATATCAATACACCCTCCGGGAGCTGACAGCCCCTTTTGAAGTCACGTTTAATTATATCCGGGCGGACTATCAGTTCTTCTTTGCCTTTTATGGTGCGGAGCATAATCCTGAAACGGCCATAGTGGAGGAAAATGCCCGGGAGTACCTGACATTCATTGATCATCTGTAAACAAAAAAGGTGTGGGCATCCACACCTTTTCCTATCCCGCCTTATTTTATGAGCCCTGAAAATTTTGCAGATATAAACCATTAGCATATATTTAGATATCCTTACCAATACCTCATCCATCCTTAACCTTTTTCAACCGTCACAACCGAATAAACAGCACCAGCGTTCAGTCAATATATTTATAACCCTTAGCTTTTGCAGGCCGGCCAACTCCCTCGGGGAGCCGGCCATTTTATTTTTAAGGGTGTTTTCTATTTCATTATCGATTTGATTTTTTCACCTAAAAAATAAACATATGTCAGCCGTACCCCAAAATGTATCCTTATGGACTTACAGGAGAATTCCTTACTCATTTGTTGACGGTTATCCCTATGCGGGCGATGTGCGCAATGCCATGGACCAATGGGAAAAAGCAGCGGGTGTATATTTTGTTCCCCGCACCACTGAAGCCAATTACATTGTTATCCTATCCGGCAACAGTAGCAGCAGCCCTATCGGTATGCAGGGCGGCCGGCAGACGGTCACCATTAATGCCGGCTACAAAGCGTTGCATGAATTAGGTCATTCACTGGGCCTGATACATGAGCAAAGCCGCAGCGACCGTGACAACTATGTTATCATGGAATGGAACAGCATCGAAAACGGACGTTCCAATCACAATTTTTCACTGGATGTCAGCACCAATCTTACAGACTATGATCAAAAATCGGTGATGCATTACCCTGCACCTGCAACGGGCTGGGGAGGATATCCCGACAACCAGGAAGTATGGACCATGCGCTGGAGCCGGAACCAGAGCGAGCGACTAGGAGCCGGCGCCTACCAGGGCTGGGGTACCTTGTCTGACCTGGATAAAAGCCCCAATGGCCTCTATTCTGTGTACCAGCGGGTACCGGTACCCATGGGCCCTGAAACCGCCCATGGTACCTGGAAGTTTGCCTACCAGGTACAATTCCTGTTTACCATAGGAAACAAAACCTATTTCTTCGGACAAAACATGAATGAAAAAAACTGGTTTATCCAGGAACTGCTGCCAGGTGGACTGATGGGCGCCGAAACGGATCATGGTACCTTTAAATCCGCTTACCAGGCACAATTCCCCTTTACTGTCGGTGGCAACGTATACTTCTTCGGACAAAATCTCAACGACAAAAACTGGTTTATCCGGGAACTGCTGCCCGGTGGTAAAATGGGTAATGAACTCGGTGTTGGTACCTGGAAATTCGGTTACGAGGCAATATTTCCGTTTACCATTGGTGGCAGGGTATTCTACTACGGACAGAATCTGAACGAACGAAACTGGTTTATCCAGGAACTCCTGCCCGGCGGCAGAATGGGTACTGAAACTGCCAACGGTACCTGGAAATTTGCATACAAAGTGCAATTCCCGTTTACGATCGGTAACAGGGTCTTCTTCTACGGACAGAACATGAACGAACGGAACTGGTTCATTCAGGAACTGCTGCCAGGTGGGCTGATGGGCAACGAAACTGCCCATGGCACCTGGAACAATGCCTATGAAGTACAGTTCCCCTACAACATCAACGGCCGCCAATACTTTTATGGCCAAAACCTGAACACCAAATACTGGTTCATACAACGGCTCAATAGTGATGGCACTATGGGCGTGGAAATACAAAATGGGTTCTGGAAATTTGCCTATGCAGCCCAGTTCCCATTCCAGATAGGCAATCAGCAGTTTTTCTATGGGCAGAATATGAACGAGAAAAACTGGTTCATACAACAACTGATCGATCTACCTTAACAGGTAGTTCGTTTTGTTCTAGTGTTCAAGGCTGGCCTGGTGTAAACCGGACCGGCCTTTTTTACAGCAGGTTGTATATTTAGCAAGTTAAGCAAAGTGCTCCACCATCTGAACCTATACCTTTGCCCTATGCAATCC
This sequence comes from Chitinophaga sp. HK235, assembly GCF_018255755.1. Taxonomy (NCBI): domain Bacteria; kingdom Pseudomonadati; phylum Bacteroidota; class Chitinophagia; order Chitinophagales; family Chitinophagaceae; genus Chitinophaga; species Chitinophaga sp. HK235. The sequence continues at coordinate 2,240,357 of NZ_CP073766.1, forward strand.
AGAATAGTTACCAGAGAAGATTATCAGAACAGAATCAACGTAGTCATCGAATATATCAATCACCACCTCGGTGAAGAGATAGACCTGAAAACACTTGCTGGTATATCCAATTTCTCGGCCTTTCATTTTCACAGGATTTTCAAAGCTATGCAGGAAGAAACCCTTGCCGCCTATATATCCCGTATCCGGATGGAAAAGGCCGCGCTTTTACTGCGGTATTCCGAACTGCCGGTCGAAAATATTGCATACCAGGTAGGATTCGGAAGCCCTTCCTCCCTTTCACGGGCATTCAAACTTTTCTACGGTATTTCTCCCATCATCTACAAGACAAATCAAAATATCTATCTGACAAAAAGCAAAGAAATGAAAACAACGAACCAGGAGCTCCAAAGCTACCTCCAGCTGAGCGCGCAAATTATCAACCGGGAAAATCAACCTGTAATCTATATCCACCTCACCGGAAGCCCCGACCAGGTGGATTATCCCGGTGCCTATGCCAGGCTCTGGAACTTTCTCGCTGAAGAAAACCTGCTGCCAGCCGAAGCGGAGCATATCGGAATTTATCATGATGATCCTAATGTTACACCGGCAGAGAAACTCCGTTCTGATGTATGCCTCACCATTCACAAGGAAGTTAAACCCAGAGGTGATATCGGTGTAAAGAACCTGGCCGGAGGACGATACGCTGTCTTCCACTATCAGGGCCCTTATCATCATCTCGGAACCATACACGACATGATTTTCAGGGAGTGGCTGCCCAATAGTGGCTATGAACTACGCGATGAACCCTTCTTCGAAAAATTTGTCTCTGACCCTACTAATACACCACCCGACAAACAGCTGGTAGAAATTTATTTTCCTATTCAATAATGACAGCGTAAAGCAGCATGGATTGTTAATCCCTGCTGCTATCGCTGTTGATAACGATCATCTATCATTCCCCCAAAGCATAATTCTTCTGAAGCTGTACTACATCATTGCATTGATGTGCTGCAATTGTAGCATGCAGCAACGCCGCGAAAACATCATATATCGAAGTATCGGGTTGCTCAAACGCTTTTTTATATGCCGGCAGACATTCCATTGCCTTCTTTCTCCAGGCGCTCATTACTATCAGTTTGTTGGATATATCAATGTACAAATATTACTATGCAAAGCATCTTCACGTTTATATATAAAAAAATACAATCTGTTAAAATGTAGATCTATGCGTTGGTTTTTGAAAAAATTAGTACATTTGACCTAAAATAAGATATTTATGAAAGCGATCATCATCGGTGGAGGCATAGGCGGCCTCACCACCGCTATCGCACTGCAGCAACAAGGGTGGACTTACGAGATTTTTGAAGCAGCACCTGAGTATAAGGCAGTGGGAGCAGGTATATTGCTCGGCGCCAACGCCATGAAAGTATATGAACGGCTGGGCCTCACGAAGGTATTGGAAGAGAGGGGTGGTCATCTGGACCATTTATATATAAAAAATTACAAAGGCGGGATACTGCAAACCATAGACAACGACATGCTGGAGCAGTGTTATGGCAACCGCAGTCTGCCTATACATCGTGCTACTTTACAGGCAACCTTGCTGGAGTTCCTGCAACAGCCGGTACAAACAGGCAAAAAATGTATTGCCGTAGCAGAAAGCAGTCAGGGGGTAATTGCCAGGTTTGAAGATGGCAGCGAGTCGCAGGGAGACATCCTCATTGCTGCCGATGGCATAAGATCTGCCATCCGTGAATCCTATATCGGCAGCAAAGGTTATCGTTATTCCGGTCAGGTATGCTGGCGCACTACTATCACGATGGACCTTCCAAAGGCAGAACGGGTGACGACCGCCGAAGTATGGGGTACCGGCAATGGTGTAAGAGCTTCGTATATCCATGTAGGTGGGAACCAGGTATATTTCTGGTTTACCAAAAGACTGCCGGAAGGCGCTCATTTCTCGCCGGAAGAGGCGCTGGCGCTTATACGGCAGGAACTGGCCCCTTTCAGCGGTTATATGAAGGAAGTAGTGGCCCATATTAAAGCCGCACACCTGATCCGTTCCGATCTGTATGACCTGGCCCCCATCAGCGGCTGGCACCGCGGACGTGTGGTATTGCTGGGCGATGCTGCACACGCCACCACCCCCAATCTCGGTCAGGGTGCCAGTCAGGCCATAGAAGACGCTTACGTACTCGCCGATTGCCTTTCCGGCAACAGCCACTATGAAACGGCATTCCGGCAATATGAATCCAGGCGTATCCTGCGGGCCCATAAAATTGTTAGCACCTCCTGGCAGCTGGCACAGCTCACCAACTGGAAAGGAAGTATCGCTGCCGGCATCCGGAATTTCCTGGTACGCAGCATGCCCGCCGCCACCACAAAGAAACAGCTGGACTTTTTATACAAAGCAGACCTCTAAAACAAAAACGGCGCGGGTTACCGCGCCGTTTTTGTTCTTTGATATCACATCAGTCCGTAAGCGCCAGTATTGGCCGCCTTACAGCAGCCTTCCAGGTTTGAAAAGATACACTCAACAATGCCACCAATACTATCACCAGCGCCGGCACTGTATAAAACCAGGCACCTATCGTAATACGATTCGCATAATCATCCAGCCATTTTGATATCATGACAAAACCAATAGGCATCGCCACCAGATAAGCCATCAGGATCAGTTTCAGATAATCTTTTACAAACAACTTTACAATATCACTTTCAGATGCATACATCACTTTACGAATGGCAATTTCTCTGCTACGCTGAAGAATGGTAAAGGAAGAAAGCGCAAACAGGCCCAAGGCAGCAATCACCAGCGCCAGGAAGGTAAACAGACTGAATACATTTCCAAACAGTTGTTCAGGTTTATACTGGATATTAAAATGATCTTCGAGGAAGAAGTAATCAAAGGGCGCATTACCAAATGCCTGCTGCCACCTGGATTTGAGCACTTCCAGCATGGAAGCCGGATTATCAGCCTGATACTTTACCAGGTAATACTGATTAGTCCACCTGGGATTAAAGAACTTCTTTGGCAGATAAACAACAGGAGTTCTCTGCGACTTTTTTGCGCGTTGATAATAATCACTGACCACTCCCACTACCCTGGTGGTTTTGCCTCCATGTCCGAAAGCTCCCTTATCCCACTGTACATTGGTATGCAGGGCTTTGCCCGGATCGTTATAACCCATCAACGCAGCAGCCGATTCATTAACAATAACAGATGATGCATCCTGATCAGAAGCAAGGTTAAAGCCTCTTCCGTTAATACGTCTAATCTCCAGGGCATCAAAAAAATCATCATCCACCAATACAATGTCTATATCGTTACTCTTCTGGCCATTGGCTTTGATGATCTTAGACCGGATCGCCTGTAATTCATCACCCGGCACCGCTGAAGCAGCGGCCACCTTCTCTATGCCAGGTATTTTCTGCAATTCCGATTTGAGATACTGATACTGATTTTCTTCAAAGGCCCCCAGTCCTTTCATCACCAGCACCTTCTCCATTTTCATGCCCAACTCCACATTTTTCATATAGTGCAGCTGCTTAAAAACAGTGACGGTCCCGCAAATCAGCAATACCGCCGATGCAAACTGGCCAACAACCAATACCTTTCTGAGTCCGCCTCCCTGCATATGCTTTGCGGCCCTGCCTTTTAGCGTATCTATCGGTTTAAGGGAGGATAAAACAAATGCAGGATATAAACCGGCAGCGAAAGTACCAACTATCATCAACAGCAACAGGAAAACAACCGTAGCGGAAAGATGTCCGGCTACTGACAAATGTACCTCCACAAAACGTTCAAACAAAGGCAATAGCAACGTAGTAAGCAACAATGCCACCAGCGTAGCCAGCACATTAATAAACAGCGATTCGAAAAGAAACTGTCTGATTAATCCGGAGCGATGCGCACCCAGTGTCTTTCTGACCCCGATTTCCTTAACCCGTTCTATAGACTTTGCAACAGCCAGGTTTATATAGTTGATATAACCAATGATCAGGATAAATATACCGATTAGTATCAGGAAATAAAGGGCCGACCGGCTGGTATTTTTACTTATCCCAAACTTGAGATCGGGGCCAAGATGTATGGCAGACAAAGGCTGTATCACAAATTCAATTTCATCATTAAAGTTCCCCATCTCTGCGCCAAACAAACGTCTTCGCTCCTGCGACATTTTTTGCCCGAGATTCACCGGATCGGCGCCATTCCTCAATAACAAATAGTTATAGGTGTAATCCCAATGCCACCAGGTACTTCCTTCGTTTAGTCCCTGGAAGATAGAGGTAAAGGACAACAATGCATTAAACTGAATATGAGAATTGACAGGCGGGTCTTTTACAATGCCTGTCACCTCAAAGGTTTCCTGCTCCAGTTGTCCGCCTGTTTTTATTGTTAGGGTTTTACCAACAATATCGTCCAGTGATTTGAAGTATTTCATGGCGAGCGATTCTGTCAGCACTATTGTAAAGGGTCTGCTAAGTGCGTTGGCCAGACTTCCTCTCACCATATTAAAAGAGAACATTTTTAAAAACCCGGGATCTGCAAAATAAACGTTGTCTTCACTGATCTTTTTATCTTCATAGCTGATCACTTCTTTCCCAATAAAAGTTTTCACCGGCGCCAAACGCCCGTACTCCGCAATTTCCGGGAAGATTTCCTTTGCGCCCGGACCCGTCCAGGGAACGGTGAGTGCCCTGTGGTCTTCCTGTACCTTGCCTTTGTTCCAAAGAGAAGTTACCCGGTAAATGTTATTATTATTGACATGAAACTTATCAAAGCTCATTTCAAAATAAACATATTTAAAAAGCAACAGGCAAGCTGCGATAGCGATGGCCAGCCCCATGACATTGATACCGGTGAAAAATTTTTCCTTCCATAGGTTACGGAAAGTGGCGCGGGCAAGGTCTTTGAACATATGGGAAACGTTATGTCTAAAAATAATTATTATCTCCGGAAAAATACCCGAATTGGCCCCTGCCCTGCGTTCTTTCTTCAGCTTGATATGTTGGTACCCCGCAATAAAAAAGAGATACCCGCTTGAGTATCTCCTTTTATGCATTTCCATCTGGTTATTTTTCCCGGATGGCAGTCTTGTCATGTAATATCATTTCAGCGATCTGGTCTTTACGTTTGAAAGAAACACCTTTGTGCTGTTGCATGTATTTAATGAGATCGTATGCCGTCTTTACCATCTGTGGCGTACCTCCGATACGGTCGTGGAAGCTGATGGACAGCTGTCTTCTTTTAAATTCTCCTTCAGCATACAGCTGGTCAAAATCTGCCTTTACCTGAGAGAAAAACTGGTCTACCGAAAAATGTCTTCCTTCAATGAGCAGTATATCATTATTTCTCAGTGTATAAGGCACCACCGCAAAATCCCGGTTATTTACCCGGATGATAAAGGGCTCATCTCTGCTTAAATCATCAATATGATAGGTAAACCCAAGCTCCTGCAGTATTTTCAGGGTGTTTTCCCCTCTGCGCAGCCAGTTGGCGTTATATCCTACGGTAGTAGCTCCTGTAACTTTTTTAACAGCATCCAGCCCGTCCTTTATAAATTTCTTTTCATCTTCATAGGGCAGATTATACTGTGCGCTCCAGTTCATTCCATGGGCAGCAGCTTCATGGCCCCGGTCCACTATTTCCTTTGCCAGCCGGGGATTGTTGAGCACCGCGGATCCCACCATATGTGAGGTTACCTTAATGCCCAGTTTATCCCAGTTATCCAGCATCCGGGGAATGCCTTCCTTGTAGCCATATTGATACCAGGTTGCTGCCGGCAAATCGCTGTATCCTTTTTCCATATTCTGCGGGAATGGGCTCTCCGCATTATCGGGTTGTCCACCTGATTCGAATTGCATGGAGATAGACACGACTAATCTGGAGCCATCTGCCCATCGGGTGGCTGTGTTCATAGCATGTTCCTGTGTTGGGATATTTAGTAAATCTGTGAACGGCAAAAGGCTGAGTGCGCCGATTTTACCGGTTTGTTTGATGAATGTCCGTCTTGTGCTCATAAATGGTCAGTGCCGGTTCTTTAAAGATGTCCCTGACACTGATGCAAAACTCCGACAGATTACCTGCAAAAGCGCTGTACATTTCATTGAAAAATCGGTAAATATCGGGGATACAACAGGACTATTGAATACGGAGACGTCTATACATACCGATCAGTATAATCACACAGGTGGCCAGCATGGTTAATGCAACTAATATCAGCAGGAAAGAGATGATGCCATCCACTAAAGGTGTTCCTGCTTGCCCGCCTGCTATAGGCATCATTTTACCAGCACCAGTAATCGCTGCTATTAAAACCGCGATCAGATTAGCGAATGTGCCGTACACCACCAGCCAGTATGTTATCTTCAACCAGGTGGGGGATATCATCATTTTTTCCCATATCAGTCCCAGTACTATTAAAAATGTTCCATTCATCACTCCTTCCAGATGAGCACTCAAGCCCATTCGTGGATTAACCATGAAAGGGCCGAACACACCGGCAAGTAATCCGAGCAGGAACAGTACAAGGCCAAGAAAGATTAGTTTGTTACCCTGATGGGCCTGAGAGGTGACTGTCATACATTTGGGGGTTTATACAATTAACATTCACTGCCGTAAGCTGCTATAAGATAATGATAATTTTGGAAAATGTCTTATATTCCCGGTAATCGGGTGCTCCGGATCTGACGCAGGTAAAATTTTTTTTTACTACATGGGGGTACCAGCCATATAAAACGTCAAATAGGGAAATACCTGCAATTTTTGAAAATATTAATAAAATAACACTTTTGTTACTTACTGATATTATGAAATATGCTGATTTACAATTATATTTACCACTTTTACTCCTGAAAGGGGAGTAACAAACTAAACTTTGTTGATTTGTCAAGTATTATCTATTACTGCCTACAACCTGTTATTTACGGTGTGGCACTGTTGCCATTTCGTTTATTGTACCTGTTATCCGACGCTATGTATGTGTTGCTTTACTATGTCCTGTCGTACAGGAAAAAAGTAGTGATGAGCAACCTGCGTGCATCTTTTCCAGATAAGAGTGATACCGAACTGAAGCGAATCTGCAAGGATTTCTATCACTATCTCTGTGACATGTTTCTGGAAACATTCAAAACACTTACCATCAGCAAAGCGGAGATGGTAAGGCGTTGCAGTTTCACGCCTGCCACCGTTGAATTATTTAATCAACTCGCCGAACAAAAGAAGAGTACTGTACTGGTGATGGGCCATAAAGGCAACTGGGAATGGGCCGGCAATACCTTCAGCATCCTGTGCAAGCAACAGCTATACGTGATCTATCATCCACTGGCCAACAAACAATTCAACAACCTGATGTATAAAATGCGTACCCGCTTTGGCACTAAATTAATTGCCATGCAGGACACATTCCGTGAAATGGTGAAAAACAGACAGGAGGTAAACGCCACCGCATTTATCGCAGATCAGTCACCACAGCCCGCTACAGCACAGTGGACCACCTTCCTTCATCAGGATACACCTGTTTCCAAAGGTACGGAGAAGATAGCCCAGAAAATGAACTACCCGGTTGTATATGTATCCGTTATCCGCATCAAAAGAGGCTACTACAGTGTAAAAGCTTCCATGCTGGTAGAGACACCGACGGCCGAAAACGAAGGCGCTATCACCATCTCGCATACACGAAAACTGGAACAGGACATCATGGAACAACCTGCAACCTGGCTCTGGTCGCACAGAAGATGGAAGCACAAACGCACACAGCCTGTATAAATCCGGCTCATCATATATAACGACAGCGAACTTATCATCATTCAATTTAATATGCTTATGCGCGAAGGGAAAGACCTTATACTGGCTACTAAACCCTATGCCAGTGAAATCAGGTCCAGCAGCTGGTTTCATTTATGTACTACACTGGGACTACTTTTAATTGCCCTTACCGGCACCCTCATTATTCCGTTTTTTGCAGGGAGGTTAGTCACCAGTATTCTTTCAGGTCTGCTGATTGTGCGGATGTTCGTCATCTACCATGATCATCAGCACCATACCATCCTGCAGCAATCCCGCGTGGCCAACGCCATCATGACCATTTTCGGCCTGTACATCCTGGCACCCACCAGCATATGGAAACGTTCTCACGATTATCATCACAAGCATAACTCAAAACTGTTCAGTGCCAGCATTGGCTCCTACCCTATCGCCACCCGGCATAAATTTGAACAGATGAGCCGTAAGGAAAGAAGAGCTTATCTCTTCAGCAGACATCCGCTTACCATCCTCGCCGGCTATCTGTCCATGTTCATGATTGGTATGTGTCTGCAGTCATTTCTCAGCAGCCCGCGTAAACACCTGGACAGCCTTCTCGCCCTGGTATTACATATATCCGGCAGCGTGGCCATCTGTTATTTCCTGGGCTGGCAGACCTGGATGCTTTTTATTCTGATACCTTTTACCATCTCCTGCTGTATTGGAGCCTACCTGTTTTATGCACAACATAATTTCCCGGGTGTTACCTTTAACGATAATGAAGACTGGTGTTATCACGAGGCCGCTTTGCTGTCATCTAGCTATATGCTGATGTCGCCGGTTATGAACTGGTTTACCGCCAACATAGGCTATCACCATATTCACCATCTGAATGCCCGTATCCCTTTCTATCGGTTACCACAGGCAATGGCCGGGATCCCGGAACTGCAAAATGCCAAAACCACCAGCCTCCGCGTAAAGGATATCATAGCCTGTTGCAGGCTCAAAATATGGGACCCTCAACAACAGCGCATGCTCTCGCTCCGCGAAGCTGCTGCACTGAGGAGACGTGGATATCAACCACAGCCAGCTATTGTAACAGAAGCTGTTTCATAAGTCAATTTATAGCAGCAACGGCTGCATAGATGTAAATCTGCAGCCGTTACTTCAATAATAAATATCCTCTGCCATCTACTGCTTTCAGATCTCTTCCCCCCTCTATTGATCACAATATTCAGCGGTTTATTCGTGTCTTACTGACAGTTTTAAGCTAATACTACTTCGATTTAAAGAAAAAATTAAAGAACAAAACCTGATACTGCGCAGCCTTTGACCAGTATGCATGATCATGCGCACCTTCCCCTTCAATATAGGTATGGGCCACGTGATGCTGGTCGAGGTATTCATGCAGCCGGCGGTTGTATGACAGAAAAGGATCGGCAGCGCCGCAACTGATAATCAGCTGCTGCTGGCTGAAGACAAAGTACCGGGCATTGTCCAGCACATTATAATATTTCCATTTTGTGCTGTCTGCTCCTACCAGTTTATCAATACCGAAATCCATCACAAACGGGGTGAAGTCCACGGCACCACAAATACTACCCAGTACACCAAAATTTGATGATTGTTTTACTCCAATATACAGCGCACCGTGGCCTCCCATACTCCAGCCCATCAGGCCGCGCTGGTCGCGGGATGCTGTGGTGGGATAGTGCTGATCTATATAACTGACCAGTTCCTGTCCGATGAAGGTTTCATACATACTGTTCTTTCTGACAGGACTGTTGATATACCAGCTGTCAAAACCTCCGTCCGGGAGAATGAATATGATACCGTACTGATCTGCCATTTCCGGCAAAGCCGGAATGTCTTCTTTCAAAGTTCTGTCGGGGTTGCCGCTGTATCCGTGAAGTACATATACCGTCGGAAAACGTTGTCCTGCCTTCTTCTGAGCAGGAGATACAACGAGGGTCCTGATGGGTTTGTTCATTGCATTACTGAAAACAGCAACAGTATCTACAGTGGCGGCCTTCACAAACAGAACCGGCACCAGCAACAACCACAGAGTAATAATCGGATGTTTCATGTGTATTATATTTAAAAATTGATTACAGGTATTTATGTCCGCAGGAGTCTTATGATTTGCCGGGTTTCAGATGGGCAGCTATAATACCGCTAATAATCAGGGCTACGCCCAGACATTGCAGGGTACTGACAGGTTCCTGCAAAAAAATATAGGCGCAACCGATAGAGACCGGTATTTCCACCGCCGAAAGGATACTTCCTGTTCCTATGCCCACTTTCGGGAACCCTTTACTAAACAGCACAGGCGGCAATATAGTTCCGAATGTAGCCAGGAACAGCCCCCATTTCCAGAATATATCGGGCCGGAAGTCAACTACAATCTGTCTGTTCCAGAAAACAAGAATGGCCAGCAGGCCGCCCAATACGAGGTACATCGACTTCCGGATCACCGGCAGTTCAAGTGCAAGGCTGTTGGAGACACCCATCGCAACGGTATAACTCACAGCGGCGAGCATACCAAACAGGACACCTCTCCAGTCAGGTATAAAACGGGATTCGTACACTCCAGTAGCCAATATGGTACCTGCCAGGACAATAACAATGGCCACAATCCGGGGCCATGCAGGCGTTTCACGTTTTCTGAAACTCTCGAAGACTATACCCATCCAGATAGTCTGCATCAGCAGGATGATACAAACAGATACCGGCAGATACTGCACAGAGAGGTAATAGAAGGTGCTGGTAAGCCCTAGGGAAGTCCCACCGGCAATGAGCCTGATTTTTTCTGATGACGGCAGCCGCATTGCCTGTTTCCCTCGGGGTGAAAAAAACTGGAAGAGAAACAGAAATAAGAATCCTGTCAGGAACTGGGAAAATGTGACAGCACCGGTAGTATAACCCTGCTGTCCTGCGATTTTTACAAAAGTGGCCAGTACACCATAGCTTGCAGCCCCCATCACTACAAAGAAGGCACCTTTGAGTCTATTCATGAAAAAATAACCGTTTAAGAATTCGCCCGCTTTTCAAAAGCGTAAGGCAAAACTAGAACGGTCACAAGGAATAAACATATACATATGTTGATGCCGGGGAAAATTTTACAACTCCTTGCGGATACGGCTCAGCTGTGTAGGCGTAACTCCCAGGAAGGCAGCAATATGATGTTGACGGAGGCGTTTCGCCAAAGCTGGGTTGTTTTGAATGAAGTCAAGGTAACGTTCTTTGGCCGTGAGATATTTAAGGGTTATTTCCAGCTCTTCTTTCCGGGCCACCCAGTTTTCTTCGAGATAGTTGATCCAGAAAAAGGCCAGGTCTGTATGGTTATGCATCAGCTGTTTAAACTGATCGAATTGAAATTCTATCAGTAGTGTATCTTCCAGGGCTTCGATGGCAAACATACTGGGCACCTTTTTTACCAGCGCTGCTGTAGATGCCACAAACGAATTTTCAGCAAAAAATCGCTTTATAACAATATCTCCGTTTTCCTGTATTCTGTAGTACGACAGCAATCCCCGGCTGATATAAGCAATCTTCTGAGGGATGTCTTCCTGTGCCAGGTACAGATCATGTTTTTTCAACTCCCTGAAATGAAGATGCTCTGTAAATGCTTTTTTTGCATCCCCGGAAAGCGGAGCATATAGCTCCATAGCCGCAAAGAAATCGGTTAACCTGTTATCCATAGGATGCCAATGTAATTATTATTTTAGTGATTCGAATATCTTCCGACTTTTTGACCAATTGTTTTTCATTTTTTTTTGTATTTTTAGATAGTGATACATTGATCAGATTAACCCGTTGCTTATGTTTGTTTTGAAAAGTTATACCCGATTTTATCACCTGTCAACTCTATTCTTCACGTAAAGTATAGCCACGTTTTCCACAGGGATATATAAAAAATGTTATAGCAGGCGATCTTCCGTTGTGCTGAATTTACTGCGCTGAATAACCCGCCCATGGCCATATCTCATGATTAAAGACAGGGAGGATTTACCATTAAATGTTATGAAAATGAAAAAGAAAAAAATCGCGTTGTCAAAAAAACTGATGCTCAACAAAACAACCGTCAAATCACTGAGTGAACAAAAAGATCAATCAGAAGGTCGTATTTCCTATCACACTTTTATTAATTGTGATGAGGAAGCCCGCAGGAACGGCTATTTCTGTTAAAAACATCCGCTGACTAATTTTTTGTCCGAAGAAAAATCCTGGTCTATAGCAGATCAGATTGCTTCGACATTTTTGAATGCAGCCGATTTGATTGCAGAAAAGCAGCACATGTCTGTGCTGCTTTTCTGTAGCTTTTGTATTGTTTGTACCACAACCACCGGAATTTGCCCATTTCGTCACATTATTTACACCTTTCACCACATGTAACAACCCTCTTCGCTGCTTTTCTATAACATTGTCCAACCTTACCAAAACCAGGTTTATGCGACAATTCATTATTGGAATAATATGCCTGATCTCAGTCAGCATACAGGCCCAGCAACGGGATACCCTCCTGGGAACTTACTTTGCCGCCCTCTCTGCCCATCATCTCTATGATGGCAATATTGCATTAGCAGAAAAGGGACATAAAGTATACTCCTATTCAGGTGGATATGCAGATTATGCCGCTCAAAAACCAAATACAGCACAATCGCGCTTTAATCTTGCATCTGTTTCAAAGATATTTACCTCCACAGCTATCCTTCAATTGAAAGACAAAAGAAAGCTGAAGCTGAATGATGAGGTTGCAAAGTACCTTCCCTCCTTCCCTTTTAAAGGAGTCACCATCCGCCATTTGCTTACACATACTTCCGGCTTGCCTAACCTTGAGCTGTATGAAGAAGTAATTAAGCAATACCCTGATTCTGTAATTTCCAACGCTGCTATTTTACCACTGCTCAGGCAATGGAAGAAAGGACTTTACTTTACACCGGGAGATCAATTTCGTTATTGTAATACCAACTACACGCTGTTAGCCTTAATAACAGAAAAAATTACAGGAGTTCCCTTTCCTGCCTATCTCGAGAAAAATATTTTCATACCAGCCTGTATGAAAGATACATATGTATCGATATATGGCAGTAACAAAGATCCTCTCCGTGTAAAGCAGCAGATAAAACCCACTTATTATGATTCAGTATACCTCCCTGCTGATCAGGTTAAGCGTTATCGGTACAGTGAATACAATAACCAGGCAAGCATAGGTCCTTCCAATATCATTACCACCATGGATGATATGATAAAATTCGACGATGCTTTCTTTAGCGGGAAACTGTTATCATTGTCCACTATTGAAGAAGCTATTACTCCTGTAAAGCTGAATAACGGTAAGGAACATACTGAACAGATGGATACCATGCTGGGCGAAGGTACAGGCCAGTATGGGCTGGGCTGGGAAATATTTAATCTGCCGGCTTATGGAAAAGGTGTTGGCCATGGAGGATTTAAATTCGGACTGGCCACTTTCTATTATCACAACCTTAGCCGAAAACAAATGCTGGTGGCCTATACCAATGGCAACAGCAAATTCGGGGATAATGTAACCTCCTGTTTTTACATGCTGAATAACCATCCTCCCCTACCGCTTGATTTCAAGACATCTGCGGTACGCGCGTATGCCAAAGCACTGATGGAACAGGGACCAGATCATGCTGCCTGTATGCTCCATCTCTATATGGCTGATACCACACACTATTATTTTAGTACCAGAGAGATGAACTTTCTTGGATATGATTTCCTGTATGAATCCAATAACAAAGAGCATCAACAATGGTCGCTGGAAACATTTAAACTCAACACCTTTCTGGACCCCGCCAACTTCAACACCTACGATAGTTATGGAGAAGCCCTGCTGGAATGCGGGCACAGAGAGGATGCCGTGAGTATGTACAGGAAGTCACTAGAATTGAATCCGATCAGCGAAGATGGGATCAGGGCGATGAAGAAACTGGGATTGATGAGGGAATAGTTATTGGTGAGTTAACAACGCCTTCTAAAATGGAGAAGAGCCACCATACATAAGCGGTGGCCCTTCTTGATTATTAATTGGGATACGTATAAAACACAGGCCCATTTTTCGAAGTCCAGTATCCGGGAAAGCTGCCAATCGTAGTGGCAGGTGTATAATAGTGATCTTTGCCGGAATCGCTGTAAAACTCGTAGATGGGAACAGTGCCATCTACCTGGGTTTTAAAGGCATAGAAAGATACGCCTTCATTTCTCCAATCACCGCCACTAACGCCACCCATCGTGATACATGTTCACCTGTGCTGGGTCTTGAATAACAATATACCGGATAAGCACCATCTACCGATATTTTATGTGCTCTGAAAAGGGGGCCTTCAAGGGTCCAGTATGGGTCATGAACTGTGGTGGCGTCAATATAGTGGTCTGCATCCTGTGAATTGACGTAGCTATACATTTGGGAGATCGTCTCATCGCAGGTACGCACATTAAAAGTAGAAGTCAGCACAGTCCTTGCGATGCTATGATCGCTAAGGTAGCGGAGTCTGTAAGACAATATTGCCCCTCTGGAATTAATGCTATATTTTCCGCCCTAAAGTTTACAAAGCCATCATAACCGGTAATAGCTGTAACCGCGTCTGCACCGGAACCGCCGTTTGTATACATATGGTATAAATAGTGAGTAAAAAGAAGTGAAACTTGCTCCTGTACTAGATTAGCTTAAATCAAACGGTGCATAGGATTACTTTGGGTTCATTTAACAATTGATACCAGGACATCTTTGTTCGATAAGACAGAAATGATCGATCGTATACATTGCAAAAACAGGGATCATGAATAGTTTCAGCCTAATATGAAACGACATTTTTTGATCTGTGTCAGATTTTCCCACGGCTAAATAGAATACATTCGCGTAAAGGAATAACAGCAATGTCTGAAGTTTTAAATGATATCATTACCCCGCGTTTGATACTGCGATTACTCGGAGAAGAAGTCACCAGCGCCTGCCTTGACAATAACCTGGAAACAGCTCAACAATTGCTGCATGCTGCCATTCCAGCGGAATTTCTCAGTGAACTCAATAGCCTTCAAAATGACCGCCGCCAGCTCCAGGAAGATCCGGCATATAGGCCGTGGGCATCCAGGGCTATCCTGCTAAAAGACGAAATGAAAACGATCGGTTTGGTACGTTTCCATAGTAGTCCGGATCTTCAAGCTGACAAGCCATATAGAAAAGGATCCGTAGAATTGGGATACCACATTTTTTCAGACTATAGAAGAAAAGGATATGCGCGTGAGACTATCCTGGGGCTTATTGATTGGGCTGCAGAACATTTTTCCGTGCACCGTTTTATTGTTTCCATTTCACCGGAAAATTTACCCTCTTTAGAACTTGCCCGGTCTTTTGGTTTTATCAAAACAGATGAGGTGATGGATGAAATAGATGGCCTGGAATATGTCTACCTGCTGGACCGACAGCATAATGCCTGACGCTGTTTACAGGAGGGAATGGCATTAGCATTTTTAAAGCAATACATTTAAGCATTTGCTTAAATACTAAATAGTTTTATCTTTACAGTAAAGAATATCCTTATGGAGGGAAAAAATATTTGCATTCGTGAGCAGGCAAACCCGGTACAGATAAATGATTGCAGACAAAAAGTGGCCGCGAATGAGAGTGCGTTTGCGCAACTTTCGGGTATTTTATCCCTGGCAGGCAATGATGTCAGGTTGAAAATCCTATACCTGCTGGAAGAAGAGAAAGAGCTTTGCCCCTGTGATCTGAGTGATATTCTGGGTATGAGCATCCCCGCCATTTCCCAACACCTGCGCAAAATGAAGGATGGTAACATCGTTGAATCCCGCAAAGTAGGACAAACCATTCTCTATTCTATAAGGGCGGAACATTTTAAGCTGCTGCGCCCATTCTTTAAGATCATCAATCAAATGAATTTAAAAGCTGAAACAACATGAGTAGCGGGAAGAATAGTAAAGTTTTACTTGGTTCAGGTCTTTTACTTGCGGTAACATCGTCACTTTGCTGCATTGTGCCGCTGCTGGCTATAATAGGCGGTGCAGGTGGAACAGTTGCGGCATTTAGCTGGGCTGCACCCCTGCGGCCTTATTTGCTGGGCGCGACGTTGTTGGTTTTAGGGTTCGCATTCTATCGGGCTTATAAGCCCCGCCCCAAAGATGCCTGTGGCTGTGCTGATGAAGGGAAAAAAAGCTGGTTACAATCAAAAGCCTTTCTTTGGATGATCACCGGGGTTTCTGTTTTACTGTCAACCTTTCCCTATTATGCCAAATATCTTCAACCCAAAGCATCCGGGCAAGAGATGGCCGTCAGTAATCCGACCAGCTTACAGCAGGTGGTACTCCATATACAGGGCATGAGCTGTGAAGCCTGTGAAGGGCATGTAAATAATGTTTTAGTGCAAAAGAAAGGAGTACGGCAGGTCAATACCTCTTATGCTAAAGGTATATCAATAGTGACATTTGACAGTATACAAATATCCTTTCAACAGCTGGCCACCGCAGTAGAGCGTGAAACAGGCTATAAAGTAATACAGTAAGACTGTTATTGAGTAGGGAATTCGTAAACAATAAAAACTATAATCTATGTCTGTTCCAGTCATTCAGTTAAAATCAGTTCTTACCTGTCCAAACTGTGGGTATCAAAAGGAAGAAACAATGCCCACCAATGCCTGTCAGTATTTCTATGAGTGCGAAAATTGCCATCAGCGTATAAAGCCCAAAACCGGCGACTGCTGCGTATATTGCAGTTATGGTACCGTGAAATGCCCACCAATACAGCAAGGTAATTGCTGCTGCTAAAAAACAACCTAAGCGCTCGTTGTTCAACAGAAGTCGCAAGACTCCACATTTTAAAATAAATTTACATGTGAAATTATTACAATAAAAAATTCAATCAGTGAATGAAGAACCAAAGCTATGAGGTAAACGTTTAACCCTAAAGTACAGGACTGGTTACACCAACATACATTATGTTTCAATAATTTACTTGTTAATCATTGCTGTACAAGTTCTTTTAAGTAAATTAGGAATACTAACCGTCACCCAAAAAAATCATAAACTACATGCAAGATATGGTACAGCATAAACTTTATGTACAATACGGTTGCGGGCCCTTTTCTGCGCCGGAAGGATGGAAAAACTTCGATTCATCACCTACCCTGAGGCTGCAACAGCTACCTTTAATTGGTAAACTATTAAAACGGAGCATGCATGTAGCCTTTCATCCTAATGTTATATTGGGTGATATCCTGAAGGGACTACCCGGAGTGGGCCAAAACTCCTGTGATGGCATTTATTGTAGTCATGTACTGGAGCATTTGTCTTACCACGACTGCAAAAAGGCACTGCATAATACCTATCAGCTGTTAAAGCCAGGAGGTTATTTCCGTTGTGTGGTACCCGACCTGGAAAGCGCCGTTAAGCATTACACCTCCCATTTGAACCAACAGGACCCGGAAGCCAATGTCAAGTTCCTGGAAGAAACGCTACTGGGAAAGCGGGAACGGACCCGTGGCATGAAACAGCTGATTCAATCAGCTTATGGCAACAGGGAACATTTATACATGTGGGATCACCTGTCGTTGAGTACAGCCCTGCAACAAGCCGGATTCAAAGAAGTCCGGAACTGCGCTTTCAACGATAGTAAGGATCGTATGTTCGAACGTGTGGAGGAAGCATCCAGATTTAATAATGCAGTTGCATTGGAGGCAACCAAGTAATTTTTACGACACCTGTTTTATTCCCTGTATGCTTATCTGCAAACATGCAGGCATAGTAGCCCCAAAAGCTACCCTTCATTTGTCATAACATCTCCAAAAACCAGGTCACCCGTTTGGGTTACCTAATTCTCGCTATTGTCTTTGCTCGCGGGAGTTTATCCGGCTGAAAATGTTTTTGTAAACATTCCGGGTTTGCGCCAATTCATTGAAAACTTTTGATGGCAATTCAAACTACCCCACCACCAAATTCAGACGCCAAAATACCATAAACATATGCATCATGCCATCCATCTTCCAGTGGCAGTACTTTGCGTTTAATACCTTCCCGTATCATACCAACCTTTTCCATTACCCGATACGATCCTATATTATGAATACTGCAGCCACATTCTATCCTATGTAATTTTAATGGACCAAAGCCAAAGGCCAGCATACTCTTCATCGCCTCTGTAGCATATCCTCTTCCCCACCATTCCGGTAAAAGTTTATACCATACCTCCCCCCTCCTGTATTTTGCCTCACCCAGATCCAATGAAATAACACCGACAAAATTGCTATCTGACTTATTAATGATAGCCGCTGTATACTCACCCCTTTCTGCCGCTTCCTGTTGTGCCGACCATTCATCCACCAGTGCCCTTGTCGCAGATTCATTTTCCGGATACCCGCTGGGATTATATCTCACTGTTTCGGGCATCATGTACAAACGATGTAATGCTTCCCATTCGTTTTTTGAAAAATCCCGGATTATTAGTCTGGAAGATTGAATACTAAGATTCATTATGAAACTGATTTTGGAGTAAGGGTATTTATATCCGAAAATAAGAATTCTTCACATACGCATTACATATCCTGCAACACTGATGATGTTGAATAATGCTGCTACCTCATTGCAGTATTCGATGGAATACTGCAATGAAACTAAAGCTTTAGAATTTGCCATTGTCATTTTTACGTTTTTCAAGTGGCGGTATCTCCTCGATAACATCCCAATGTTCGATGATCCTGTCGTTCTCAATCCGATATAAGTCATAGAAAGCGGAATGTACTCCATGCAGGTATCCCTCACTTAAAACCAACACAAAATTTCCCTCTCCCAATACCTGATGTATGGTATGGTAACTCTGTGGCTTCCCTTCTCGTTTCCATTGTTCCAAAACACCAAAAAACTCCCGGACCCCATCACCCATGTACGGATTGTGTTGAATAAGCTCATCTTCCTTAAAGTACGTTGATAGTCGTCCGGTATGGCCCTCAATCAGGACCTCTTGCACAAAACTGCGGGCAAGTTCCTTGTTTGACGTTGTTTTATGATGATCGACTGCTTTGGTTTTGCCATCGGTCATCGTTCTTCCGCTCTTATTGCGTTTTTGGGCATTGACCTGAAGATTATCCCAGTGCTCCACACTCATGCCGTTTTCAAAACGGTGGATATCAAAAGCTACCGTAGGACCGAACAAATAATAATCTACGTGAACAAACCCAATGTCGCCATCCTGAAATTTGCGAACCACATTAGTATATACTTTTTCCATCGGCATCTGGCTGTGCAGCCCCAGGATCGCCTGTAGCCCCGTAGCAACATTGGGGTTATGCTGTTTGTAAGATGCAGGATTTATTAATCTGATTTCAGCTAATGTCCCGGTCTCGATGCTATTTTGTATAGCTTCTGCTTTGTCTCTGTTTGACAATGTTGATGATTCCATATATCTAATATTTAGTACGGACAAAAGTATAGCTACTCTATACCGCAAAAAATATGGGCAAAAATATCGTCATAGTGAAAATATTGCCCCTATGCACGCCTTGAAGTATATAACATAAATTTGTAGCTATAAGGATAAGAAGATGTATGAAAAGAAAATTCCAAAGGATCTTAGTTGTGGTATAGGTGCAACGCTTGAGATTATCGGGGGAAAATGGAAACCCTGTTTAATTAATTCCATCCATAAGGGAATACACCGGCCCAGCGAATTGGCCCGGCACAACCCGAATGCCAGCAGGCGGGTATTAAGTCTGCAATTAAAAGAACTGGAAGAGCATGGCATTGTCAAAAAAGTAATTTACCCGGAACTGCCACCGAAAGTGGAATATTTTCTGACCGAGCTGGGTGAATCACTCCTCCCCATTGTTGATCTTATGGAAAAATGGGGAGATAATCTTCTGACAAAGGATTTACTGAATACCGGAGACAAACGGTTTTAAAGCCAGAGGGCATCTCAAAGTTACCTTTGGGATACCCTCCTGTCTATATCTCAATCACAACTACTGTAAATCAATTATAATTTACCGTAACAGAAAAAGGAGTTTGGCTAGTATAGATACCAGCAGCCTGGTTAGCATCAACATGCAACATACCACCAACAGTCAGCGTATGTACACCACCAACCAGTGTACCACCTGTCGCTACTGATGGGAAGCTGACAAAGTCGGAAACATGCATGGTTTGTCCACCACCATTTGTCAGTATTACGTCTGTTCCGGGAAGGGTAATACCGAAAGCATAACCACTTTCACCGGAGACCGCAAACAGTGCTGGTGTTACCATACCAGTTGCAGACAATACTGACACACCACCAGCGTGGGTACGAATACCCATGGGAGTCAATGTCAGTGTTCCCGGTGTTCCGGATGGAACCAGGATACCGAAATTCAGGTCCACTGTTTTAGTCAGGGTAATAGGCGTTACTACTCCTGCTGTAGCATTAGCAGTAGCTGTAGCGGAAGTTTGCGCAACAGCTTTCCCCCCAGTAATGATTGAAAAGATAACCACTAAAGATAAGAGGTTTTTTTTCATGAGAATTGGATTTTTTTAAGTGATTAAAAATTGAAAAGAGAACATTTAGTATGGTGTGCGTCTGAGTTCTTTGGGGTATATTCTGAGATTTCATGGATTCCCACTGATTTATCCGGCGGAGCTTCCATATCCTGGGAAGTGAGCGTGAATGACAGTCCGTCTACCACATCCCCTTCCATACTTCGTTTAACTTTAATTGCCGTAAAAGCCGGCGTCGCCTTCAGGTTCAGACGCTTCATCTGCTCCGCATCCACACTGATAGTATAAGAACCTGGCGTTAATCCCAAATAACTGAAGTAGCCATCCCCTTCTGTGAGTATTGATGTCACTAGTTTAGATGCGGCATCATAGACATTTACTTTAATCCGGCCCAGGCCTTGTAATTTTTCATTCTTTACAGCACCCGATACCTCCCCATATACCTCAATCGGTATTTCGACCAACTTAAATTGATTAGGAAGTGCCAGTACGCTGATTGAAGGATTTTTAACCCGCCAGGAAATGGAGCTGAGTCCATCCGGATTAACAGTTACGATATACTTTCTATAGGGCTCCAGGCTAAATACCCGACACAAAGTATCCTCTTTGTAATACTGTACTACGCCCCCGTTCAGCTGCGGTATCACTCCTTCTACTTTAGGCTCTCCGGGATCTTTTTTACCATTTCCATCGAGGTCCAGAAAAGCTTGTATGATGAATTGCGCTCTCCCTACACTTCCCAGATTATTCGCGTCCAGGTAATTAGTGGCTCTATCAAATAAAAAGCTACCACCTGCCGATTGGGATATAGAAGACCCATGACCAGAAATATTAGCACTGAAGCCTGTTTTAGCAAAAGAAAAATCATAGCGCAGCATAATCCCTGTGGTAAACTGTTGACTATAAAAATCCCGTTCCAATGTAAAACGGACAAATCCATGGCTCGCTATCGGTCTCTCCAGTTCGATCTTTGCATTGGTAATCTGATTTCTATCATAGGCATATTGCAGTCGTGGTGTAAAAAGCATCCTGTCAAACACCCGATACGTTTGCGACAAGTTAGAATAGGCTATTGTTTTATAGCCTTTTCTGAAATTGCAAAAGGTGGTCAGGTTAGTATTTATACTTCCAATGGAGCCAGCGCATACCCATTCTGCAGTGGTAAATTCCATCGGTGGTAAACTGAGCCCTTTTTCACCAGCTTGTTGCAATACCGGCATCTTAATCTGATCCACTGTAAGTTTGGAGAGCAGCGAAAAATCTTCTCTCCTAACCGGCAATGAAAAAGAGATCTTACGTTCTTCCAGATAGTTATATAGTACTGCCTGCTGATCCTTCTGATAACGAAGATACGTCAGCTCTATCTCCATGTCTGATTTGGATCTCCAGAAAAGGGAAGTCTTCGATCTCACCTGATAGGCATACTCACTACTTAGCACCATATTTCCCGGCAGCCTGTAGGAGGCTTGTACAAAAGGGATATTATTTCCGGAAGAAAGGGAAGAAAGGTATTCTATCCCACCCCCTACTGTCAATCTTTGAGTGAGGCCATAGTGCAATCTTGCTGTCGCAAAACGGCTATAAAACGTATCCAGTTCTATACCTGCAGTTACCGAATATTCAAAGTCCTTCGCCGGAAGAAAGTTAAAAGGTACTGTAATGTCTTTCTGCCGGGAGTACTCTTCTCCCCATGGGCCATAAAACCGTAACAAAATGGAAGTATTGCCGTAAATAATGGGAACATTAAAGCTATAGAAACCCGAAGCGTCTGCCTGTTGGTAGTCGATCAATTCATGATTAATATAAAGCTCTACTTTCCATCCGGGTTCAGTAATATCAGTCAGGCGATAGGTACCGAAAGCAGTCCTGTTAAATGTGGGTGTATTAGACACCTGTACACCTGCTATTGGAAACAGGACAGAAGCGACAGTTGGCGTATAGACCCTTCCGGCTGAAACCTGCCGTACTACCGGGTTATCATTCTGAACGTAACGCCAGATAAATTGCTGATTACGAAGATCCAGTTGTCGGTTATTGGTATAGTTCAGGAGCAGGTTGGTTTCACCACCGGCTACCATTCCACCCAAGGCGAGGTTTAGAGACAGGTTGTTAGCACCTTGCTGTTGCTGTGTGGCAGCTATTGACCAGTCGGCCGCAGCGATATTACATCCTGTAGAATTTCTGCCAATAACGCTATCTACTTTTACATTTCCTTTCAGGCGATTGATCATTTCACGCAAACGTTGTTGCTTCATTTCTTTTATAACCGGCAGATCAAGTTCAGTGGTTAGCTCAACGCACAGGTCCCGATGTTTGAATTCACAATTCAGACCAAATATTTTCCCCCAGCAACATGCTTTCAGATATAATCCGGAAGCGGTACTAATCAGTTCCTGGGATGTAAGGTCTGTTCTTTTCTCCCTATACATAATGCGGCCTGTTTTTTCTATCAAAAAGAAATCCTGTTTATTCATGATAAACCCGGATAGAGAATCCTGCTTATCAGACAGCATATTTTTAATTTTTAAGAAATTGAAAAGCTCATTTGCAGATAAGTAAACTTCCTGATTTCGGATAATCACCGGAAGCTCGACTGTTCCGAGCTCCTTAGATCTCAGCATTACACTCACCTCATCATCGTCAGTCTGATGCTGTCCATAACAGGATGCAGCAGCTCCTGTCATAAATAATGTCAGGGCGATCACATTGTATAACGCAGCTATAAGTCTAAGGTGTAGGCTTTGCACTTCTTACATGATTACCGTTTCCTCTAATAAAGGGCTTTATTCCCCTACTAAAAAAGTAATGAATAACTGACCTGTATATTTTCCCGCCGGTACTTGTCCTGAGCCTGGTACTGTCAAGGTTCCGCCAATACTGATGCTGGTCCTGTTTTGACGGGTTACAAAGGGAGTAGCCGGGTCTGTTCCATTAATGCGCAATACCATTGTATTGCCGTTGTTTCCTTTCAATAGACTTTTAGTTTCCAAAATTGTCATTCTGCTACCAACGGGCGCCTCCAATTCTATAATGATGGGGGAACAGACCGTACCTTTACCAATTGGGATTACATCGCCGGTAACAGTACAAGTACCTGCCGGTGAAACGGAAATAGTACCACCTGCCTGGCCTGTGCAGAAAGTACCAAAACTCAATGTCTGAATGATTGTTGGGGGAATTTGTCCATTTACCGGTATAGCGAATAAGATCAATATAAGGACCATTGCAACTAACACAACGTTCTGTTTTCTGTTCAGATTGACTATCATGAATAATCTGTAGTTATTCATTTCAAAACAAGTTCCTGCCTGGCCAAAGATACCTGGGCTTTTCCATTAGAGGACTCATAGCTTACCTCCAGCCTTCCCTGGTGGTAATCAATTTTTGATGAAGCATCCAGATCGATCCGGACTTTTCTTCTTTGCAAAGGAGTATAAACGGCCACCCCTTTAATGGCAGCAGCACGGATTTTTTGTCCGTTTGATGAAATATAATCGACTGCCAGATCTCCGTATGTCGACATATTTCCAATGCGGTTCAGGTACATCAACACCTGAGGTTTTGCCGGATCTTTGAAATCAACAGCCATGTCTGATATAGTGGCAGTAGTAGCGTTCTCGCCTATCTGGATGATAACGGGAATGGTTATACCAAATATTGGAACCAACTTTACTTCCAGACCGGTAGAATCTTTATGAATTTGTTTTTCGCCTGCGGGAACAGGTGGTGGAACAGCTCTGAAGTATATATGAGAGCGATATTCACCCGGCGGGAGATTTCCTGTATTCGTAACCTGTAATTTCACGGTCTGTGATTCCTTTGGAGGAATGGCAATAGTACGCGGATACACGCGAAGATAGTTACTGGCAAAATTCTGTCCGGAGTCCGGTTGTTCAACATTTTTGAAAGTACCATCTTCATTCATCTTTATCTGTATAAAAGAAATAAGGTAAGTAGCGGTATCAATACCAGTATTAGCCAGTCCCAGATCCTGGGTTCTTTTAGTGCCATCGAACACCACCCGTTTGGGATAAATCATCAGGTTTCCCTGTGCTTTCACCTTACCAGCCACAAGAAGGAAAACTAGTACCCACACCGCACTAAAGATAAAGACAACAACATATCTTTGAAGAGGGCACAGGATCAGCTTTTTAAAAATCGCTGAAAGTATCATCGGCCACGCTTTTATTGATGTATAGAGAAAACCAGGGGAGCTGCGCAACGCACAGCCCCCTGGCAAAACGGAGATTACTGATTAGTTATAATTTACAGTAACGCTAAACGGAGTTAAGGAACTGTAGCTACCAGCAGTAGAATTAGCAACCAATTCCAGTGTAGCACCTACCTCCAGTGTTTGTGCACCAGCAGTCAGCAGACCAGTTCCATTAGGAGCACTAACGAAATTATTCACAACTAAAGTCTGACCACCACCGTTAGTCAGTGTTACGTCAGCTGGCAATGTGATAGCATAGCTATAACCAGTCTCTCCGGTTACGTTGAAGGTAGCTGCACTTACAGTACCAGTTCCAGGTAACTGAGAAGCCCCACCAGTAAAGGAACGGGAACCATCAGTGGCCACCACAACAGTACCGGCAGCGGCAGAAGGAGCCACCAGACCGAAGTTCAGATGGTTTCCTGTTGTAATAGCGATTGGCGTTACAACTTGAGCAGAAGCATTAGCTGTTGCAATCGCAGATGTTTGTGCGGAAGTTTTCATTGCAGACAATACAGATACGATCAAGGTCATTGATAGGATCGTTTTTTTCATGAAATTGGATTTAAAGTGATTAAATAAAAAAACAAGGGAATGGGAGTACCTGCAGCCTCGAACAAGCATAACATAACAATGTACACGCATATTAATAGCGAAAAAATACACTACAATACAAACATGTACTCCGGTAAATTTTTACTTATGAATCCAGTTAACATCCACAGTTAATGCATCCAGTAATGCAACATGACAATAAGGATTCTTATATGAAAATGGAATAGTTCTACAGATTATCTGACTTTTGGTGGTTTATCTTTTTAAAGGGGTTCACCTTTTACAGATTTGGTGATACAAATAATGTTTTAAAAACTATTTTTTTCAAAACCACGGCAAAGATATACAAGGAATTAAAAACACCAAATTTTTTTTATCCACAAAAAATAAAATTCAAAAGAAAAAGGATAAAATAGCCATCACAAAGGATTTACATTAAATAAATATATTTAGGAATCCTTTCTATTAACAAAAAGTATCACACTTCTCAATTTCATAAAAAAACAGTATGGAGAATTCGTATACCCGTTACTATTATAGACACTACTATCGTATCTTGCTGATAAAATAAATATACCCACGCAGACTACGATTCTTTCGATTGTATCTATCTTGCAGGCAGACACGCTACCATGTATGACTTTTCCAGTGACATCAATTTTGCAACGCATAAAATGGCAGCAGCCATTTGCCACGGAATTGGCGGATTGCTGAATGTAAAACTTTCTAATGAGAAGCAATGTAGTTATAAAAGAACCCGAAAAATAACCAGGTTGATGTAAAAAAGCATTTTTAGAATATCGAAATAAAAAAGGCTTCAAAACAAATATGTTCTGAAGCCTTTTTCATTTCGGTGATCCCGCTGCCATTTTACACTAGACAGCAAACAACACAACACTACAAAAACTCTATGGTTTTCAATATTCTATAACTCCGTGGTGTTTTTCTGTAAACTACCATTATGGAGGCCGACACCATTTTTATAGAGTAACTATGTTTCCAGTCAAACCAGTATGCAAAAAGAAATTTGTACGCCGGGACGGCACAAGCATAATTTTTATCTAATACTGCCATTCTATTGATAGGCGCACCCTTCTAAACTCCGGCATAGCTATCCCCCCGGCCTGTTGGAACCTCAAACGGCAACGTATAAACGACAACCTGCCTGAAATTTATGGTACGGCAACAGTTCTTAATGAACGGCTTCAAGAGGCCATTAGAGCCGCGCAAGACATATTGAATTTGCTATAAAGGAAAAAGTAACTGACCCTCTTTTTTTCCTTAAGGCTACGTTTAAACCGGACTCTAACCCTGCGATACTTACCCAGAAAGCGTAGATAAAATTGATCAAAATTGGTGTTAACTTTCTTCCGGGTGGCGTTTACGCTCCAGCCCTGGTATTCCTTACTGTAATTTTTGTGGGTGGTTACAAATGCCTGCTGAATATAGCCGACAGGGGGAGGTCAAACGTAGCGAAGGACTGCAACCGCGTCAAAATCTGTTTCATCACTGTATCCATTTGTCTTAAATTACAAAAAAATATGAATTTACAGTTACCAATGAAAGCAAACGACAATTTCAATATTTTGTACCATAAAACTAATTAACCATGAAGTCCATTCTAATTTTATCGTTTTTGTTTTTAGCCACTTGTATTATTACATTTGGTCAGAAAAAGCAATCTGGAAAATCCCAAAAACACGACATGACTGTTACTGAAAAAGGCTTAATTAAGATATCTATCATGTACCCTTATGCCGAGGGTAAAACTTTCAATATGGAGTATTATGAAACTAAGCACATGCCCATGGTTGCAGGCTTTTTAGGGTCAAATTTAGTTAAATATACTATTGAAAAAGGGTTTTTGAGTGGTGCTCCTAACCAACCTTTACTTTTTATGGCTATTGGCACATTTTATGTAAAAAACTTACGTGAATATCAAGCGGCCATCGCTCCAAATATAGATGCGATTCGTGCGGATTTTGTAAACTACACCAATGCCATTCCTGCCATTTTTGTGAGTGAAGTCGTAAAATAAAGTGAGCTTTTATCAAAATTTAACAAGGGGTTTTAGCGCGAAAAAAAAGTATCTTCATGCAGATAGTTCGTTCTTTACAAAGCTACGTCAACTGAAAGCCCCTCCTGGCTTTTATAGGATAAATTATAGAGTAAAAACAAAAAACCTGCGCTACGCGCAGGTTTTGCCAAACTCCTGTGATCCCGCTGGGAGTAGCACGTATCTTCGTAATGCCTTATAGAGTCTGTGTTTGATAGTGGTGAGCGTTTATTGCTAACCTGATTGCTCAACCAGTGAAATAATGTTGAATAAGCATCTTGTTTTACAAACATAAGAAATTTCAGCTCAATGTGAGAACTTTACTTAGAATGCTTTCTTTCAAGCTCTTTTAACCGTTTATCCTGCTCTAATATCACTTGTTGTTGTATCTCTATTTTCTTATTCTGATCAATCAAGTATAAAGTTAACTCCTCAATTTTCTGTAGCAATTTGGCTTGATTCTCACCTAAATCAAGACCATTTACCTTTACTTCCTCCGCTGACGGTATTTCTGGAAGATGTTTTTTTTCCTTCAGGAATAATTCTAATTGTTGTAGTGTTCGCAAAGCATACGTTGGATCAAAAACATAGTCTGGCCAGCCAATCTGCGTTACTTTAATTCGTTTTGCAAAAATATCGCCGTTAACTGCTAATTTGGCTTGCGGTGACGATGTACCAATACCAACATTACCGCCACCTCCGGCCATAAAAATATTCCCAGCAGAAGCTTGATTCATAACCAAAGCGTTATTGGGACCTAAAGGATTTGTTTCCAACACCAAATACCCCTCGTTGCTCCCTCTTATCTTCCCACCACCAGATCCTCCAAAAGCGGTCCAATCATTCCAAGCATTGCCCAGGATAGCTGCTAATCTTGTTCCATCCGGTAAAAAGCTAACATTTGCGACGTGTAGCCCTGCCTGAGGCCCTGACAATCCGATGCCTACGAGTCCCATATTACTGATTCTCAAACCTTCAGTAAGCCCACTCGCGGTTCTAACAATAAATTTCAATGCTCCCAGTCTACCTGCAGCCGTTACTCTTTCACTTTCAATTCTTCCAATCTCAGTCCCCGCCATATTGAACTTTATGGCGCCAACAGTTCCCAATACATCCCAATTATTTGTCAGCTGTGCATAGGATGCTCCATTCGTTGCAATTTCCAGCTTTTCAATTGGTGTTAAGGTTCCGATTCCAACACTGCCTGTATCGCGAATAAAATTGGTTTGACCATTAACGCAATTGGAAACTGTGAGATAAACAAACAACATTAAACAATACTTCATAGACGTTTTCATTTAAAAATTCGGATAAATATAAAATGCCAAACTAATAAAATAATATTAACCTTGAGTCCGTAATTATCAGATCAATCATAAGAATGTTTCTCCCATATAACTATAATGTAAATCAGGAGCGACAATCCCTTATAGTTAAGTCTAAAAATGGCACCTGGCTTTTCATCCACTCGGTATCGCCAGCTATGTTGTGGTAATACCAAAACACCTAAACCTGTCATGCTTCCGGATTCATAAAAAACCGATTGGAGCCAACACAATGCAGCTTTTTTCTTTTCACCGGCAACCTGATCTCCACTTTCATCTCCGCCCCATTTCCCCCTTTTTGGCGACCAACGGGAGCAAAGGGGCGAGCAGTTTTTGCGTAGCAAAAACACCGCTCGCTAACGGAGCGAAGCCCGTTCCGAATCCGCGAACGGGATGCCGAAGGCGGCCCGTTCAATCTTCGCGGGTGGGGCCTGCGTGGAGCAGCCCCGCCCCATCTCCGCGTACAGGTGGCAACGCCGCCTGTACTTTCTCCGTGAACGGGATGCCATAGGCGGCCCGTTCGATCTTCGCAGGCAGGGGCCTGTGTGGAGCAGCCCCGCCCCATCTCCGCGACAGGTAGCAACACTGCCTGTCATTCTTTCGGCTGTTCTCCGGGCTGTAACAATTGCTGTATGTCATTCCAAAGGAAATAGACCCTCGACCGGATTTTGTACGGCTTTAGTTTGCCGTGTTTTATCCAGTCGTAAATAGTAGGCTTGGTAACCTGAAATAGCTGACAGACTTCACCGATTTTGTAGAGGGGCTTATAGGTAAGGCCGGGGGTGTCATATGCCGGGGTACACACCGGCTGCCTGTCCAGTTGGCTGACTTCTTCACGCACCAATACACGCAGCATTTGCCAAAACTGTTCCGGCTCAATTGGGAACAGCATTGGCGCTGCCGTCTGCACATTTCTTTCTCTCTTTTCCATATTATACCGATTTATACGGCAAATATGGCTGTTCAAGAAAGAGAAAACAGGCTAAGTATACTTGTTTTTAAAAGGAAAGAGGTATTATCTGTATATTCCGGATAATATTACGGCCTTTGCAGTCGTTGCTCCAACTGCTTTAGCTGTTGGATACCCTCCGAAAATTGCATTGCCTCTAAAACTGCGTAAACTTCCTCAAAACTTTTGCCTACTTCTACAATGTGACAGGAGCCCAAATTGACCCTCTTCCCTTTTTTAAAGAGTAGGTTAAGTTCCTTTTTAAGGCCATCGCGGCTTTTTCCGAAAACTATGTGCAGCTGGTCTGCACATTTATCACTGGGGGTTAAATAGTTGGCCTTACTGGTTTTATCGAATGCGTAGAAAAATAGTATTAGCGCCCTGTTGCTTAACTGGTCTTGTTTACACTTTTCCATCCACGCACGTTCACGGCCTTCATATACCGCTATCGCCGTTTCCAGCTTTGGCAGGAACTCACCGGTAAAGATGGGCCGATACACCAGGAAATATAACGGTATATATGCGGCCATTCCCGACGTCACACCAGCAAGCATATACATCATATTAAATTGGCCGCTATAAAACAAAACAGCAACATCGGCCAAGACAAATAAAAGCAGGTAATGCCATAGTGCATTGCTCCAATACCCATTAATCAGTTGGCTGCGTGTTGCCTCCGCTGGCCAACTGGCATAAATATCACGTTGTCCTTCATGGGTTTTACGGAAACGGGAATAAATGTAACTGTACTTAACGGGGAGGTCAAAGGTGAAAAAGGATTTCAACTGCTTCATGTTCAAACTTCTCATATCCATGTATTTATTAGGTAAGAAAACAACAATGTCTATGAATATACGAATTTGAGAGGCCAGTTTCCAAAACTATTTAGCTGTTTCTTTACATGATTATACAACGGCAATGAAAACGCGTAAATTTCATTCAGATTTCGTATCCAAATAGGGATGTTAAAATACGGCATATTATCTTCCATCGAATAAAACAATATCACTATTTAAATGAATTTTTAGTTTATAAAAAAATAACGTGTAAATAATATTCATATAATTTTTTTTAAATAAATTATTCTTAATTTAATATTAAAATAACCTAAGTAAGGATACACGAATAAATACCTTTTATACTATATTTGAAGTACAAAATTTGTACCCCTGATTTGTTAACCAGTTTACTATGAAACTTAACAATGGCCTCACATTCAGATCATTTAATGTCTTCAATGATTACAATATTCAGGAATACCACAATTGATCCTTGCCTGACATAATTAACGTTTTCCTTGTTTTTACTGGATCTCAAATGGATTAAGGTATTCCCTAAAATCGACATGTAATATTTGAAATTTTCTGAATATTTACTAATGGTTATTGGGTATTGAATAATGCTGTTCTAGCCCCGGATGAAAATATATTTTTTGTGAGTCTATAGGTAGCTTTTCTATGTCTTTAATTTGGAGATATTTATTTGTTAATCATTCACCTCTATTTTATGAAAAAATTGTTTGCAACATTAGGATTTTCCATTATTATTTTAAGTATCCTATTTTACTCCTGTAAAAAAGAGAAGGAATCCACACAAAAGGATCTGCAGGTAGATAATCCTACAGAGATTAAAAAAGAATTTGATAAACACGATTTTAGCAAAAGCCTTTCGAATCGTTTTAATGATTCGCTGACAATTATCTGGAATGCGGACTGGGAGCATATGTCAAGTAAAAAGGGTGGTGATAGTGCTGTCTATTATTTCATTCCGCTTGTACCCAAACTTGGCTCCATAGCGCATAAAAGCAATGAATACAAATTACACATTATTGGTTTTCAGCAATTTATCATAGCAACAAAACAAGCCGCAAATGAAGTTCGTTTTTTCAAAGCTAAATACATACAGCAGCTGGATGCCCCTCAGCGTGGGACATCAACCAATAACAGATCCCCCGAAATAAGTTATGCTCATTTTACGGGGAAATTATTGCTGGATGATTTTTCAAATAGGGGCTATAGTATCAACTATTACCAGGGACGAGCTGTAAGAAAAAGTGTTGTATCGCAAAACGCGCGCATTGTTTGCGATCAGGAGTGTACTTGGACAATGGAGTGTGACAGAGGTATATGGGTAACCGTCACTAACGGACGTATGGGGGATAACTGTCCATCCCCGGACTATGGCGGAGCGGAAGCGTATGATTGTAACCCTGGTGGTGGGGGAATGGGTGGAAATTGGATGTTACAATCGACATCTCTGAACTGTTATGATATTCCAGATCCTATAGATCCCTCACTTCCCACTGACCCTTCAACAGGTGGAGGCGGAGGGGGTGATAACATTGATTACCTTCCCACAACACTTCCCGCTCCGATTCCTGTAGCTGATGCCAACTTGCTCGCGATTCCTTGTCCAGACAGCTATAACTTCGTTAAGCAAGGTAACTGGCAGTCAGCGGTTATTACTGGCTATTATTCACAATTTCTAAATAGGGCGGGTAATGGCCAATTATATACATTAGAAATAGGTGATATTGAAACAGGTATGCCCGCTGTCACCTTTAATGGAACACTAATCCATTCCTCAGCCGCTCAGGCTATTTCAGCTCAGGCTGCTACATTGGCAGAACATCAGGTATTCGCGGTTGTCAATGCAATGGTAATTGCTGATCCAAGCATTACCCCATCAATGGTAAGGCGTAATCCACGATTATTGAAAATGTTCAATGAAATTTATCAAGAAGAAATAAATAAATTCCTTAGAGCTGACTACGACTATAGTGATGGTGCAAATCCAGCAAAAGTAAGCACTACGTATGGCAGTTTTGGACTTAAAGATCAATCTCAATATCGAACGTTTAAATTTCGTGGGAAAGATTGTTAAAAATATCGCAGCCATCCAGGAAAAGAATATTATATTACCAATATTCAGCACTCATACTCTTGCATTTGAAATTTAATAGCTATATGACTTATATTATGCTATACTTTAATGAATTGGGATTAGGCGAGTTGGAACTAGGAAAATCATTGGAACAAATTAATTCCATAATAAAATTTGGTCCGAAAGACAGAGAAACACTCATTCCTTCACCCAACGCAGATTCATGGTACAAATATACAGGTGAAATTACCGGTCTGTCTGATGGCAAAGGTCTTAGTTTCCCCGCGGAAGCGGTTTACCTCGCCGTAAATCAAGAAAATAAGGTAAACAGGATATGGATATACCCCAAAATGGAAACCATCGGTATAAGCATAGAAAATCTTCTATCAAATATCTATGGTGAACCGGGAATGTCTGTAGGTGGTGTCGGAGAATTGGGAGGAATAAAACGTCACACTGGTTATTTCTATGCTTCAAAGGATAAAGTAAGTCAGGTTATATACATGAAAGTTTTTGATACTGAATTTGCTGGTCCTGAATTTATATCCTTTCGATTCATCAATGATGATAATGCATTAAAGTACCATTTATCATATCGAACTTGGAAGAAGTATATGTAAAGTAGGTTTGACACTTCTCAAAAACTGAGACAAATAAAATCGGAGGGCTCCGATTTTATTTGTCTCAATCCCCTCATCAATACTCAAACTATCGTGTACTTTGGTTCATATCCTTTTGCATAGACATAGTGATTCACACTTGCATCCTGATGTAGACACATATAATCTTCGAACGACACAACCTATCGCTTAAAATTGTGTATCTTAGTAAAAGCTGATTAACCTGTATAAAGTACGGGAAAGAAATCGGGGTTATACAAAAGGAACTCGACTAAACGCTCAACTAAAAAACAAAACCCCGCGCCATGCGCGAGGTTTGAAACTTGTCTGTGATCCCGCTGGGACTCGAACCCAGGACCCATACATTAAAAGTGTATTGCTCTACCAACTGAGCTACGGAATCATTGAATGGGCGGCAAAGATATAAAAAACTATTTCATTGTCAAATCTTTACACACTTTTTTTAAAAATTTCCTGAACCACCGCCCTTCCATCACCGAAAATTATCAGAACTTGATTAAAATATTAATATATATTTGTTCCGCATTTCGGATACGTGAAGTCTTAGTTTTAACCCTAAATTTATAGAAGAGCCTACAACCATTTACATTATCCCTATTACGATCTTCGATGCAATCAGGAAGGAGACTATTTCTCAAAAACGCAGCTTTAATACTGCCAGCGATGGCATTTATGCCATCTTCACTATTAAAAGCAGCCAGCAACAACTGTTTACGCATTGGCTTCATTGGAACAGGCACGTGGGGAAGGCAATATCTTGAAGCAGCGTTAGCCAACAGGCAACTGGATATCAGCGCTATCTGTGAAACCAGCCATACAGCCAGGCGGGATGCGCTTAAGCTGTTTAACGCAGCTGGCTATACGAAACCGGTACTATACGACGACTATCACCAGTTATTATCCAATCCCGCATTGGATGCGGTTATCATCGCTGCCCCGGCAGATCAGCACTATACTATTGCCGCTGCCGCACTCCGGCAGGGTAAACATGTAGCCTGCGGCCCTATCATGGGCAGTACCCTGGAAGAACACCGCCATATCGTGCAGCTAAGCCGGCAAACCGGTAAACATTACTTTACACTGGACGAACACAGCTACCGCCCCGACCTGCTGGCAATGACCGCCATAGTAAAGGATGGCCGGCTGGGCCAACTGGAAAGCATATACGCAGGAGCTTGTTCTGCCAATATCCCACAGCAGGAAAACGGATATCCATTATACCCTATGGTATTGATGGAAAACTTACTGGGCCTGTCTGATGGCAACAGATACACTGCTCTCCGCATGGAAAAAAGCACCGAAGAATATGTGGTTAAAGTAAAACATCCCGGGAGTGGTAAAACCTATTCGAGTATCCGTCAGGGGGAGATTACTACCATCTGTTTGAGCACAGCAACAGGACAGCAGGTAAGACTACAGGCTGAAGCAGGTCACAGCACCGGATTTCGTGTAAAAGGTACCGCTGGCAGCTGGATAGACTATACCGGCTCCTTGTACCTGCAGACCAATGCTCACCCACAAAACACATGGGAAAGTGCGGCTCCCTACCTCCGTCAATATGCCCTTACCACAGTGGGAGCTACCTCACACGCACTGTCCGGCTTTATCAATACCATTCAAAATAAGTCACATCATTTACCGGTTTATGCTGCAGCTACCAACAGTATGATAACAGTGCTTGCAGCCGAATCTGCCAGACTGGGGGGCGCTTCACTGGCCTTCCCTGATTTTACAACCGCATCATAAAATTCAACCGAAATTTTTTTCAAACAATCTAATCTACTAAGGAAATGGATCCAATTCTCGCGATGATCTTTGCTTTTGGGGGCAATTTTGCACCTGTCGGTTATGCTCTCTGTAATGGTGTATTGGTTGATATCAATCAAAACTCAGCACTATTCTCTCTTTTAGGGACCACCTATGGGGGCAATGGCACCCAGACTTTCGGACTGCCGGACCTGAGGGGACGTTCTATCATTGGTACCGGTCAACTACCTGGAGGCCCAAACTACACTCCCGGAATGGTCGGCGGCACTGAGACGGTTACACTGACTATTGCCAACCTTCCTCAACATACGCATCCGGTTACAGTAGACAATCTCACGGTAACATTGCCTGCCAGCAATACACCCGGAACCAGCAACACTCCCGGCCCTACCATGGCACCTGCTGTACTGCCCACCATCGGATCTGGCCCCAACTCCTTGCCGATCAAAGGTTACAGTGATGCTACCCCCAATACCAATCTTTTACCGGGTACTGTAAATGGTAGTATGTCCGTTGGCCCGGTAGGTGGCAATACACCTGTTCCCATCCGCTCTCCGTACCTGGCAATGACCTACGTTATTGCTACACAGGGTGTCTATCCATCCAGACCATGATGAGTTTAAGGCCACCACTTACGATAGGATTACTCACCCCCTACTCGGGGGTGTACCCCTATTATTCTGCTCACCTGGTCACTGGTTGGTTGATCGGTATGGGACTAGATCCCGCACGCCAGCAAACAATACAGTTTATCCCTGAATTTACCAGAAGCGGGCAACCCTCTGCCACCAAAGAGGCCGCACAAAAACTGGTATTCTTCAACCGGGTAGACCTGTTGTCGGGACTGGTCAGTTACAAATCGGTACCGGACCTCATCCCTATTGTGGAATCACAGGGCGGTACAGCATTCCTGTTTGATATGGGGGAACTCATTCCCTACTTTCCCCATATCAGCCCCCATATGTTTTATGCATCGCACCAGATATGGCAGTCCCAATACTCTTTAGGGCGCTGGGCACAGCAAAGGTTTGGCGATGCAGGACATATTGTGATGCCACATTACGAAGCAGGCTACCACTTAAATACTGCTTTTTATCAGGGTGCTGCCGCCGCCGGAGGCACCACCATCCGAAGCACGGTGCTCACGGAAGATCCCTCCGACAGAAACGCCTTACACCTCGATGCATTTTTTAAGACCATCGAAAATGACCGGCCTCCCTATGTACACGCCATCTTTACCGGCAATATGGGTACACGGTTTCTGGATGCCTGGAAAAACAGCCGTTTCCATAAAACCATCCCCCTACTGGTAGTGGAATCCATGGCTTATGACGATATCCTCGCCGATGTACAACACCACGAACTGGAAATATACAGCGCCCTCACCTGGTTACGGGAAGATGAAAGTAAAGAGAACAGATTATTTGTAAAGACCTTCGAACGGATGGCGCAGCAACCTGCCAACATTTTTGGACTGATGGGCTATGAAGCAGGACTGGTATGGAGAGAACTATTGCCCCATGCACAAAAAAGAGACTGGCAGACGGTAAAACAATACCTACA
The DNA here is from genome assembly GCF_018255755.1 of Chitinophaga sp. HK235. Lineage (NCBI taxonomy): Bacteria > Pseudomonadati > Bacteroidota > Chitinophagia > Chitinophagales > Chitinophagaceae > Chitinophaga > Chitinophaga sp. HK235. Next base: position 2,276,542 of record NZ_CP073766.1, read on the forward strand.
TAATTCCACTATCAAAGGTCCCCGCGGTGAAAAGGGCTTTCATCCTTCAACAGGACTGGGCTTACCGGTATCCAATATTGTAAGCATCAATACCACTGCCAATAAAATAAATAAAATCATCCTCGACCAGGGCAAAGGCATCCGCTTCGATGATACTACACTCAAATGTATACACGATGATTGTATATCCGGTTGGTTGAACCCTTTTCTCTGTATCTAACAGATTTATATGAAAAAATTTTACACCTGGAGTATCCGGTTATTCCTGCTTACCTGCATAGCTGTGCTATGCAGCCTGCAGGGAATTGCCCAGTATACCCTCACCCAGCTTGAATCTGGAGGCTCCTATACTGCAGTAGCCAAAGATAATAGCAATAATATCTATGCTACCAGATTAAACCCCACTACCCAGCTTTACGACCTGGTAAGATTCACAGGAGGTGCCGGTACGGGAACTGTTATTTATTCTGGTCTCTCTCACGGCGTTCCACCTGCCTACGACTTCCCCTGGGGAATTGCGGTCAATTCTATCGGAGATATTTTTGTGATCAATTCCTTTGAATCACAGAACGGAGAGATCATCCGCCTTAGGGCTCCGGCTTATTCAATCGCTGAAGTCATTCAGAAAGGCAGATATTTCTCCGCCATAACAATTGATGCCACTGACAACCTGTACTCCCTCGAATACGACGGGGGATCCAGGTATCAGGTAATGAAGTATAGAGCAGGACTTGAAGACCAACCAGGTACCCCTGTCAGCAATGGTGTACCTCTTCCCATTCCTAGCGGAACTACCTATCCATGGGGTATCGCTGTTGACTCCCACAACAATCTTTATATTACCGACTTCCTTGAAAACAATTCAGGCGGAGCACTCATCAAACTGACAGCCCCCACATATACCACCGCTACTACCCTCTTTACTGGTAGAAATGTGACTGCCCTGGCCATAGATGGTGCAGATAATATTTATACTACAGAGCTACTTACTGCTACTACCTCCCAGGTAGTAAAATATACCAACCCTTTACTGCCCGGAACTGTTATCAATACAACCTTGACCAGCAGCCCTCCTGTATATGCCTGGGGACTTGCTGTCACCAGCAATGGAACTATTTTCGCCGGCGACGGTGCAGCATCAGCACCGGCCGGAGGACAACTGATAAAACTGGCTCCTCCCACCACTTCCGTATCCAGTGTCACCAGAGTTGATGCCACTCCTACCAACGCAGCTACAGTTACCTTTAAAGTGGTTTTCAGCAGCAATGCCGCTAACATTACTACCAGTGCATTCAGTTTAAATACCAGCGGTGTTTCAGGCACATATATTGCCAGCGTTTCAGGCTCCGGCACCACCTTTAATGTGGTTGTTAATACCGGTACTGGAAATGGCACCATCAGACTGAATGTAAACGGAACTGGTATCATACCCACCGTAACAAACGTACCTTATAACACAGGAGAAATTTATAGCATTGATAAAAACCCTCCGGTTATATCACTCACCATCAATAACGGTGCAGCGTATACGAATTCAACGAACGTCAACTTAATACCTTCTGCCACCGACGAAGATCCTCCTGCCGCACTGCAAATGCGCTTTTCGTTGGATAGCGTTGCCTGGAGCACCTACCAGCCTTATAGTACCTCCAGCGCTTATACAATCCCTGCAGGTGATGGCCTCAGGAAAATATACATGCAGGTAAAAGACCTGGCTGGCAACGTAAAGGGTACCAGCGCCACTATTACACTGGACCAGACACCTCCGGTAGTATCGTTCTCCTCCGTTCCGCTACCAGTGACCAACCAGCAATCAGCCACCTTCCAGTTCTCCGCTAATGAACCGATCCAGACCTACAATGGTAAACTGGATGCAGGCACATTTGGAGTTGCCACCAGCCCCGTTACATTAACCGGATTAGCAGAAGGCGTACATACTTACTCCATCAATGGCGTCGATAGGGCAGGAAACACCTCCGGTAATTCCGTCTATACCTGGAAAATAGATATCACTGCTCCTACTGTACTAAGCGTATCAACACCGGCAGCAGGCACTTATGGAATCGGTCAGGCGTTAAACTTCACCGTGAACATGAGCGAAATCGTGAATGCTACCGCCGGCCCTGATCCTTACCTGGACTTAATAATCGGCTCCTCTATCCAAAAGGCAGTATACGTTTCCGGATCAGGCACCAACACATGGACTTTCAGGTATACTGTACAGGATGGTGACAATGACTCCGACGGAATCGGAATCGGCGCGGTAATAAATACCAACGGTAACACCCTCACAGACGCAGCCGGCAACAATCTTGTTCTCACAATGAACAACGTGACCAATAATACCATACTGGTCAACAGCAAGCGTCCGGTGGCCACCTTCACTGCCCCTGTTATCGTAAATGCAACGACCGTTCGCGTCGGAATATCTTTCGATGAACCGGTCAAAGGTGTAAATGCAGGAAGCATAACAGCATTAGGCGTTCCGGGCGGTATCACTGTTACTAATGTTACCCCTAACAGTACCACCGCTACGAGCAACTATACCTTCGACCTGCTGTTTCAGCCGAACAACAAAGGCACGGTGAATCTGCGATTACTTCCGAATGCCGCTACCAGCGTTGCTTCTCTGAACACTAACATGTTTGTTGATACGGACTTCTCTTTTGATAATACCGTACCGGTGATAACATCAGTAAACCAACCGGCAGATGGTTATTATAAAGCAGGTCAAACACTGACCTTCACCATAAACTTCAGCAAACCGATTACCGTACAACCAGGCGCCAGCCAGCTGTACCTGCCAATCATCATCGGTTCTACCACCGTACAGGCACCTTACCAAAGCGGTTCCGGCACCACAGCCCTTACTTTCAGTTACACGGTACAACCGGGAGATAATGATGCAAACGGTATTGCACTGAACAGCTACCTGATTGATGCAGGAGGAAGGTTAAGTGACGGTTATGGTAATACCACCAATCTCCTGCTGACAAACGATAATAATCTCAATGGCGTAAGAGTGAATACAATCATACCCACTGTGACTATTTCGACGACAGCTGCGCCGGTAGTCAATGGTACATTTACTGCCAACATCACCTTCAGTGAACGGGTAATCGGATTGGATCTCAGCTCATTTGTGACAACCAATGCCTCCGTTGACAATCTCAACACCACAGACGGGATCCACTATACAATAGATGTAACACCTGCTATTGACGGCCTGGTGAAAGTTTCATTGCCAGCAGGGGTGGCACAGAATATCGGTGCCAACGATAACAGCGCTTCCAATGAACTGCAGCTGACTGCCGACTTTACTCCACCGGTAGTAACTGCCGTTACGGGGCCTGCGAATGGTTATTATCACGAAGCGGAAAACCTCACTTTCAGCGTGAAACTCAGTGAGATCGTGAACGTAAATACCACCGGTGGCACCCCGTATATGGCCATCAATCTGGCTTCCGGTGTTGTACCTGCTACCTATGTGAGTGGTTCCGGTACCAATACTTTGACCTTCACATACACTGTACAGGCTGGCGATGACGCACCTCAGGGCATTACCCTGGGCGCAGGCATCTCCCTGGGAGGCGGAGGACTCATCACCGATGTAGCCGGCAACAATGCCACACTTGTACTGAATAACGTAGCAGACTTCAAAAATGTCATTGTTAATACAACACATCCAACAGTAACAATATCTACCACTGCGCCTGCATTGGTGAACGGTGCTTTTGATGTGACTATCACCTTCAGTGAAGCAGTGACAGGATTTACATCCAGCGACATTACCGTCTCCAATGGTACAACTGGCACACTGGTATCTACAGACAATATCACCTATACCATTACCATCACACCAGGTACTGATGGCCTCATCACCATCAGCGTGCCCGCTGATGCAGCCATAAACATTGCCAGGAACGGCAATACCGCCTCCAATACACTACAACTGACGGTAGACAAAACCGCTCCGGTACTGCAAAGCTTAAAAGTGCCCAATAATGGCTGGTATAAAACCGGTGATAACCTCGACTTTGAATTAACCTATACCGAACCGGTTAAAATAAGCAGCGGTACACCTTACTTCCTGTTACAGATCGGCAATACAAACGTACAGGCCAATTATATCACAGGATCAGGCACCAACAAACTGACCTTCCGTTATACCGTACAAAACGGAGATCAGGACCTTAACGGTATCGCCTATACGGCCAATCTGGTACTGACAGCAGGTAGCTTCACAGACCTGGCCGGAAATGCTGCACCAACAGCTTTACTGGCGGTACCCACCAGCAACGTATTGGTGAACACCATTTCTCCGGTAATCACCAAAGTAACGCTGCCTAACAATGGATACTATAATGCTACAAACACACTGACATTTACAGTGGAATTCAACGAGCCGGTAACCGTTACCGGTACTCCTTCCCTGCCGGTGATCATTGGCACTAACACTGTCAATGCAACATACACAGGTGGCACAGGAACCAATACCCTCACCTTTAGTTACACCGTTCAGAACGGAGATACAGATATGGACGGTATTGACCTGGGCACTGCCCTGCTGCTCAACGGTGGTTCCATGAAGGACCCTGCCGGACTGGATGCGGTACTGACACTGAATGGTGTACAAAACACCCATCAGGTAAATGTCAACACCACTCACCCCTCCGTTACTGTGACTACCACTGCACCCGCCCGTATCAACACACCGTTTACGGTGAAGGCGGTATTCAGTGAAGCTGTTACCGGAATGGCACTCAGCGGTATCAAAGTAACAAATGGCAATGCCAGCCTATTACAAACAACTGATAACATCAGCTACACGTTCACTGTAACACCTGTTACCGATGGAAATGTAACCATCTCCATACTGGCCGATGCAGCCAAAAACATTGGTATCAATGGCAACCAGGCATCCAATACCCTCAGTGTAATAGCTGATATGACAGCACCGGTAGTAACATCCGGACAACAGTTCAACATCAACCAATACAGCGCTACCGGCACCAATATCGGGCAGGTAGTTGCTACCGATGCATCTGGTGTGCTGCAAAACTGGACTATTGCCTCAGACCCATCCGGAGCCTTTAACATAGATCCTGTTACCGGTAAGATCACGGTAAAAGATGAAACCCTGCTGAATAGCAAGGTAAATACCACCGTTACTATATCCGTTACCGTTAGTGATGGTCTGAATACCAGTGTGGCCCAGGGCGTGAAGATCTCCGTCGTTTATGTACCGCTGGCACCTACAGATATCACTATCAATAATACAACGGTCAGCGAAAACGTTCCTGCCGGAGCACTGGTAGGTAAATTCTCTACCATCACCCAGGAACCGGGAGCTACCTTTACCTATACACTGGTATCAGGTACTGGTGCCGATGATAATGCCGCCTTTAGTATCTCCGGTGATCAACTGCAAACCAATGCCACATTTGTGTATGCAGTTAAGAATACTTATTCTGTCAGAATCCGTACTACCCAGAACAACGGGCTGTATACCGAGAAAGTATTCACGGTACGTGTACTTCAGGTCAACCAGGCACCTACCCTGGACATGATACCAGACCGGGTAATGTGCAACATCACAGACAAACAAACCTATCAGCTTACGGGTGCATCCCCAGTGGAAGCGGGTCAGACGCTTACTTACTTTGTGCAGTCCGATAAGGCATTCTTCAGCACACTGACAGTAGATGCCGGTGGCCTTCTCTCCTATAGCCTGAAACCTAATGTGAGCGGTACCGTGAATATTACCGTAACGGTAAAAGACAATGGCGGCACCTTAAACGGTGGCGTGGATACACTTCGCCGCACCTTCGCGCTGAAAGTGAACGCCCAGCCACAGATCACCATCACACCGGATAAGAATGGTGATATATCCAAAGGAGATATTGTTACCCTGACAGCTACCGGCGGTAACAGCTACACCTGGACCCATGCTGACGGCATCCTCGATGGTCAGCAATCAGCCACCCTCCGGATCAGGCCATTGCAGAACACCACTTATGAGGTAACCGCCACCAGTCTGGACGGATGTGCAGGTACACAACAAATCAATATCAAGGTAGTGGCAGACTTTAAAGTCGATGCTACCAATATCCTTACACCGAATGGTGACGGCAAAAACGATAAATGGGTGATTCGTAATCTGGACAGCTATCCAAACAACGAAGTAACCATTTACGACCGTACCGGCCGCGTGGTATTCCATCGCAGGAACTATAGCAATGACTGGGACGCCACTCTGAACGGCCATCCGCTCAGTGAAGGCACCTATTACTACCTGCTGAAAATAGAGGGTACCGATAAAGTGGCCAAAGGATTCATCACAATCATCAGGGACTAATCTATATGACCATGATAAAGAAACTATATACGTCTTTAATAATGTTTACCGGCATCTGTTTGTCTCTGCAAAGTCAGGGACAAACACCCGGTAATTCGCAGGCATTGCTGGAGCCTTCCGGCACACAGTATTTCCAGAACCAGTACCTCGCCAACCCGGCGATGGCTGGTCTGGATACAGGTCTGCATATCAATGCCTCCTACCGCAACCAGTGGAATGGCATGAATGGCGCACCTGTCACCAAATTTGCTTCAGCAGATATTAAAGTGGAAGAACGTATGGGCGTGGGCGTGAATATCTTTAACGATGTGGCCGGCCTGATCAACCGTACGCGGCTGGCACTCTCCTATGCTTACCGCATTCCGCTGGGCCAGCGCCATCAGCAGCTGAGCTTCGGCCTGTCTGCGGTATGGAATGTACAACGCCTCAACGTAAAAGATGTGAACGGCGATATGAATGATCCTGCCTTTGGCGCCTTCAACCGTCGCGATAATTACTTCGAAGCGGAATATGGTATGGCCTATACGGATGAGCACCTGAATATACAGGCTTCTCTGCCTAATATCCGGAACATGGTCACCAACAGAGACGAGGGCATAAATGGTGGAAGCATATTCTTTTCGGCTGTCTCCTACAGATTCCGGCCCCAGGGCAGTGTACTCTCCTCCGTCGAGCCTAAACTCTGTTTCCGCGGCGTCAGGGGTTACGACAATATCCTGGATGCCGGCTTCAATGCTACCTTCCTGGACAATGTGGCTAATATCATGGCGATGTACCATAGCTCCAAAAGCCTCACCACAGGCCTCGGCGTTAACATCATGAAAACACTGGGTATTCAGGCCATGTATACTTTCCAGACCGGAGGCCTCAAAACTTATGTGAACGGCACCTATGAAATAGGCGCTACCCTTCATCTCTTTAAATAACCCAGGGCTAAAGCCCTGGGCTAGCAAAAAACACAAGAAGCCTTTTATAGCCAGAGCTTCAAGCTCGTAAATAACCAAAGGCTTCAGTCAATTTATAGCCCAGGGCTTTAGCCCTGGGTTATTTAAAAATATATTTTGTACTAATCGGTAAAGTATTTATTTTTGTTTTATAATCGATACAAACAATGGCGGGAAGACCTAAAATATTTGATAACGAAGAAGTGATCAACAAGGCCACGGCGGTATTTTGGTCTAAAGGCTATGAAGCCACATCTACCGAAGATCTACTGGAAGCCATGGGTATCGGGAAAGGGAGCTTTTACCTGGCTTTCAAAGGCGGGAAAAAAGAGCTGTTTGAAAAAGTCCTGGAGCAATTCCAGCAGCAAGCCTCCGCCAGGATGATAAAAGAACTGGCCAATAGTGATAATCCGCTGGAGGTGATCCGCAACCTGTTTTATAACATTGCCCATGCTCCTAAAAAAGCGCATCACAATGGCTGCTTCATCGGTAACACTATTGTGGAACTGGCCAGCATAGAACCACAGCTGATGAGCAAATCCGTTGGCCTGTTGCAGCAGCTGGAAGAAACCTTTCGGGAAATCATTATTGCCGCACAAAAACACGGGCAACTCAAAAACAAGATGAGGGCCGATCTGCTGGCCAGACACCTTATCACCGCCTGGAACGGCCTGAACGTTACCAGACGTATATATCCCGATGAAAAAACACTGCTGCCCCTGATCGAAATACAGCTCCAGGTCCTGACCTGATTTTTTTTAACCAATATTGTACCATTTAGTACATAATTATATATCTCTCTAAATCCTTCAAAAATGAACACCTCCATCACCTTTTCTCCTGCTACTTTTAAAACCGTACAGGTAAACAACGTAGAAATTTTCTACCGGGAAGCGGGTCCGGCAGATGCTCCTGTAATCCTCTTGCTGCATGGGTTTCCATCTTCTTCCCACATGTATCGTAACCTGATGAACCACCTGTCTGCCAGATACCATGTGATCGCACCTGATTATCCGGGCGCAGGATTGAGCAGCCGGCCGGCCAGGGATGTATTTGAATATACATTTGACCAGCTGGCCCTCATCATGGAAAAATTCATCGATACCATTGGACTAACCCGTTTCAGCTTATATGCCCAGGACTTCGGCGGACCGGTAGGTTTCAGAATTGCCAGCAAAAGACCCGAGCTGATTGAAACGCTCCTTATACAGAACGCGAACGCCTACACGGAAGGGCTGGCACCCAGGGTGCACGAACTGGCAGCCCTTGTAAACAGTGGCAATGAAGAAACGCTGCAAAACGTATTGGATAGTATGCTTTCCCTCGAAGGAATTAAGGAAAACTATTTTCATCCTGAAACAAATCCGGAAAACATAAACCCCGATGGTTACCTCCTGGACCACTACTTTATGCAGGTCCCCGGTACAAAAGACATACAGGCCGCCTTATTGCGCAACTACCAGCACAACTTTACGCAATACAACAACTGGCAACAATACTTCCGGGATCATCAACCGCCCACCCTGATCGTATGGGGTAAATACGATCCGATATTCCTGGTGCCCGGTGCCAAAGCATACCTGAAAGATCTACCAGACGCCGAATTGCACCTACTGGATGGAGGCCATTTCCTGCTCGAAGAACATCATCAGGAGGTAGCTACCCTGATCGACCGCTTCCTCACTGCCAAACTTTAGTATTTCCCTAAAAGACAATAAGACCATCAATCGATCCAGTGAATATATCGATTGATGGTCGCTTAAAAATCATCAAATACACTTCTCTTTTTTATCATTTTAACCGGTACGTAATCATGGCCTTCCCATAAACCGTATTATCCACCCCGAAGTTGCGGATAGTATCATGCTGGGGACTAAACAGTTTATAGCTTCCAAACAGTCCCATACCTCCCTGCAACTGGAACCATAAATTTTTATAGATACGCTGGTTAAACTGTACCCCGGCATGGATAGTCGAAAACTGGGCATAATCAATTTCCTTCCCTTCAAAATCGGTATAATTCTTCAGGTTGTATTTGGTCCAGTCGATCGAGCCCGCAATGCCCACCTGTGTGTTTTGTGACAGGTTATATACAACATTGAGCCTGGGCCAGTAAAACTGACCAATCCATTTACCATTATTACTTCTATAATCCACAGAGATCCCGGGGGTGATCAGAAATTCACGGAAAGAGTACATCACGTGAACCCCCATGCCTATTTCGAGGTTGGAATGTTTACCGAATTTTTTGGACACGCCATAAATACCATCCACAATCAGGTCATCAGAAGAAAGTGAACTTTTAAAATCAGATGCCAGCGTAGGTATTAATATTCCCAGCACAGACCACTTCCTGGCAATAGGATGCCTTACGATCATCACTGCCTTTACCTCATGAATTTTATCTAATTGATAAAGATGCTGTGTTGCAGACCGATCAAAAGAAAAATCCATCAACCGGTAGTTTACATTGGAGAAAATTTCTGTCTTCCCGAAATGCAGCGGGGGCAAAGGCAACCAGGCATCATAGGTATTATACTTAAATTTATTTCCACCCAAACCACTGCCTTCAGGCAGATCGTTGAACTGGCTTTCTGTATGCGTGGTAAATGAAACACCCGCCAGATCTTTAATAGACTGTGCAAAAATATGATTCGAAAATAAGGTGAGCGAAACAACCAGTATAGATTGACGTAATAAGCTTTTCATGTTTTCCTTTGAATTTGATATTACAAAGGTCGCATGCAGTGCTCATCTCCTTTAGAACAGAATCTACCTTTACTAGGACAAACTTTGCATCAGGGAAGCCCTGTATTCAGAAGGTGTTAACCTCGTTATCTTTTTAAAAAGACGACCAAAATAACCAGGGTCTTCATAATTGAGTTCAAATGCAATAGACGAGATATCTTTGGTAAAGTCCTGCAATAAAAGCTGGCTGTGCAAAATATTCACTTTGTTGATCCACTCTTTGGGTGCAGTGCCCATCGTTTGCTGCACACAGCGGTTCAGATAGTTCACGGAAACCGACAGTTTATCTACATAAAAAGAAACGGATCTTTGTTCAACATGATGTTTGTACACCAGTTCCTTAAATGCAAAGGTAATCTCACTGCTGCGGTTCACGTTTTTATGCTGCTCCTTATCCGAAGCTATAATCTTCATCAGTGCCGCCTGAAACAGCGAATAACAAACATCCAGGTCTGGTGTTTTGTGATACATTTCATAGGTTAACAATCCGAAAAGCGGGGTTAACCAATTACTGGTTTCATCAGATAACTGAATGACCGTATTGGCGCTGAAAAGGTGGATCAGTTTTTCCTTTGATAAAAGATGATTGAGTGTACTATCTTCAAATATAATAATATGCCCTTCTACATCCGGACTCACGTCTTTTAAAGCAGTCATATTCCCCTGCTTCACAAACAATACATCATTGGCATAGATGGATTGAATAATGGCATCTACCTGTTGCCGGGCACTCCCCTTTGTGAGGTGAACGATAAAATTATAATCCGGCCTGTACAGTGGGGTAGGCAAATTAATAAACCGGGCGGTCTCTTTTATATCATATATCTGCAAAGGCACTCCCAAAGTCCTGAAAACCGGCGGTATTTCAGACATATAATGACGCTCGAAGTCAACGGGTGCGATAGTTTTAACTTTCATACTTCACTTAATTCAAATGGTATGACACTTCATGTCTGTTTTACCCCTATTCTCTCCTATTTAACAATTGGATAAAATCTGGTGCATAACATTTTAAATTAGGCTGAATGTATATATTGCTTTTTTACCACTTCCACACTATGAGTATTGCACAACTAAATATATACTCCTCCGTCATATCCATCCAATACACGAAAAACAACTATCATCATGTCAAAGTATAACCTCGAAGCCAGGTACTTTGTGCTGGAGAATTTACGGAAGCTGGATGACACACTGCTGGATACGCTTTGGCAGCTGTTTGTCCAAATCTGTAAATTCTGGCAGACAACAGAAACGCCTGAAGCCATGAAGGCTGATTTCCTGATTTTTATCTCCAACCGCATTGAAATGGATATCAGGTACCTGGCCGAATATGTTAATTACGGTGATGTCATCCGGGAACTGACGGACGAACTGGGAGAAGAAGCGGCGTTTCAAAAGTTATTTACAGACGCTGCTGCCAACATTACACCGGCCTTCACCAATCTGGCCAGGGCAAAGCAGCTGGTGGTGAATGAACTGATCGCCTTAAACCTTGCGTTGGGCGGGTTTAAAACCTTCGGCAATCCTGCCGTCGCACAAGGTGTGCCCGTCAACTACCCCGGATATATCGGAGGAATGAACCGCAGAGACCATACCCCTTATCGTACAAAAGCAGATTAAATCATGCAAACAGAAATTGTGGTGATCGGCTCCGGTGTGGCCGCTACTGCCCTGATCACCAAAATACTGGCCGACAGGCCCCATACATCCATTACCGTGCTGGAAGCAGGCGGGAAAATAAAAATGCGGGATTTTGCCCTGTATCAGAGTTACCTCATCACCAACAAGCTGCCATTCGACAACCAGAATATTTATGATTCCTGCCACGATCTGTCTTACCCCGACAGGGATAAACCAGGAGAGAATAAATTTGAAGGAGACACAGAAATTCCGATGATGGGCGCACGCGCTTTCCTTTATGGCGGTTCCACCGTACACTGGGGTGGCTGGGCTTTCCGCTTAAAACCGGAAGACTTCCGGTTACGTACCAGCCTGAAAAATAAAGGTATCACTCCGGGAGATGTTATTGACTGGCCTTTCGGTTACGAGGAAATGGAACCCTATTACCACGAAGCAGAACACTTTATCGGCGTTTCCGGCGACTCAGAAGACACTACCACGCCCCGGTCAGGAAAGTATCCCTTCCCTGCTTTTCCTTTCACTTTGGAAGACGGACTGTTTATCGATGCCTTTAAAAAATTCACTGAACCGGTCAGTTACTCCCATTTGCCCATAGCCCGCTATGGCGACACCCATGCCAATAACAGCCATGGTCCCTGTCACACTACCGGGTTATGCAAATACTGTCCGTTTGGCGCCCGGTTTGCAGCTGCCAATAATCTCGATGACCTGGTACAATCCGCCAGGTACCCACATCTCCGGATCCTCACCAACGCCATCGCAGATCAAATACTGATGGACAGCAAAGCACATGCTACCGGCGTTAAGTATCTCAACAAAAAGAATGGTGCCTGGGAAACAATCAATGCAAACATCATCATCAATGCTGCCGGCGCCATTGAAGGCGCCAAGCTGTTGCAACGTTCTGCGCTGGACTGGTGGAAAAACGGTATTGGCAACGATAACGATCTGGTAGGCAGGTTCCTCATTACACACCCTTACTTTTTTTACAAAGCCGTGTTGCCGGCCAACCCACAGATGCTTCAGCCTGAAATGGGCTTCCCTACCCTGGTATCACGTTACTATGATAGTCCGGCCGAACAACATAAAGGAAAATTTATTCTTATCAATCCCCCCAGTTCTCCCAAGGTAAATCTGGTCCGCTCCATGAGCAACGGCAAAACAAGAGATGAAATCATACAATCCATACAAACCAATACCACTGTACAACTGCAGGGTCTCATAGAAGTCTTCAGCGACCGTAGAAACCGGGTGGTAAACTCAGAAAAGAAAAACAGATTCGGAATGAGAGAAACAAAAATTGATTTCTACAAAAGCGGAGACTTTGATAACAGAATGAAAGAAGTGGAAGGCATCACTAAAACCATCTTCAGTCACATGAATGCGGTAGATCCGGGAATAGAAAACGCCATTTCCTGGCGGGCCGACCATGCTGCCTGTACTACCAGAATGAGTAACAGCCCTGAGGAAGGTGTAGTAGACCCCAATCTGAAAATACATGGCACCTCCAATATTTACATGTGTTCAAATGCTGTTTTCTCTTCGCTGGGCGCTGTAAATCCTACACTCACACTCACGGCCCTCTCTTTAAGGCTGGGCAGTCATTTATTAAACCAATTAAAAGCTTAGGCCTCTTCAAATATGAATCTGCAAGACCAACAACTGTTACCTGTCCGTGAAAAGCTGCAAAAGGCGATCGAGCTGGAACTGGCCACCATTCCGCCTTACCTGACCGCGTTGTTCAGCATCCGGCCCGGCACCAATGCCATGGCCGCGTCCATCATCAGAAGTGTGGTCATGGAAGAAATGCTGCACATGTTATTGGCCGGCAACCTGCTATCCGCCATAGGCGGAAACGTTAGACTCGGAAAAGAGCAGATTCCGGTATATCCCGTTCAGATGGAGTTTCAAGGCAAGCAGTTTAAAAACCGTCAGTTCGATATACACCTGGCCGCTTTCAGCAAAGATACCATCAATGTTTTCCTGCAGATTGAGCTGCCGGACGGATGGATGGTCAGTCCGCTCGAATTTGACCGTATTACCGTACCGGGATTCACCATCGGGGAATTTTACCGGGGAATAAAAGACGATCTCGTCCATCTCTGCAACACATATGGAGAAGAAAATATATTCACCGGCAAAAAGGAAAACCAGGTTTCAGTAGAATATTTCTGGCGTGGCGGCGGTACCCCGATCGTTGTGACCAGCCTTGCAAATGCCACAGCAGCTATAGACCTCATCGTAGAACAAGGCGAAGGCAGCTCTGTAAACACAGTTGTAAAGGCTTTCAGCTTTACCGGAACTGATGAGGTGCCACACTACTTCCGCTTCAATGAAATTTACCACGGTCGTTTATACAACAAAAATGATGATCCATATCACTCCCCCACAGGAGATGCTATTGATATCGATTATACAGCTGTTTTTCCTATTAAAACAAGTTGTAAAAGCAGCGATCTCCAGCAGTTTCCTGAACTAAGTTATCTCAACAACCTCTTCAACAACAATTACACGACCATGCTTTCTCAGCTGGAAGAGGGCTTTAACGGCAATCCTGCTGCGTTTTATACCGCCATCCTGAACGGCATGCATAAACTGTCTCCGCTGGCCTACAACCTTGTACAGCTGCCTATTCCCGGCGATCCCAAGGGTAGTCATGCTGCACCCAGTTTTGAATGGCACATTGATCACTTCTAAAAACCTACCTGTTATGAATAAAATTTATCGTATCGAAAACGGCGTGGTAGTACCCGACGGCACTACTGTTTACGAAATCATAGGACCGATACAGTCCAAACTGGCAAAGCTTCCTATCATAGATACAGAAAGTCTTGCTTACGGAGAGCTGGACCCCGGCGAAAAATCGCATGTCCATGTACATCCCGTTATCACACATCTTACCTGGGTGGTGTCCGGCACGCTCACCGTGGGCATGAAAGATGCTGCCAGCAACGACATGTATTACATAGAAGTAAAAGAAAGGGAGACAGTGCTCACACAGCCCGGTACTTTTTTCCAGCTGCTAAACAACAGCAGCCAGCAATGCCAGGTGTTATACATCGTAGCCCCTGCCTTTATTTTTGAAGTAAATGAACAGGGCAAAGTACTGTACAACGACCAGATAGTACTGGACCTCAGCTGGGATGAGCTACGACAGCAGAACTGGCAAATACCTGAATTACAGGACATGGGAAAAATCATTGCAGACAGAGAAGCTTCTTTACAACGATTAAAACAAAGATAAACAGCATATGGGAAGCATGATCGAAATAAATGACACCTTGCTGATCACCACAGAGCAGGGCTTTCCAGACAACATCCTTCATCTTGAAAAACATATAAAAGAACCGGTAACCATCGACCAGGTACGCGGAAAACTGTTTTCCTTTTATAAAAAAGAGCGGGTAAGGATTTATCAGACCGACCCTGTGCGTGTTTACCTCGTACAGAATATCGACGGGAAATGGTTGTTCTGGGGGAAGATATACATACAGTCCCAGAGTATCAACAAAAAGCTGGACGCTCAGGGTAACTGGAAAGTAGACGACTGGGAAACCAGCGGAACATTTATCATCACCGACCTGTACGATCCTGCATACCAGCAGGAGTTCACCAAAAGAGAATCACCCGCAGGCAAAAGTTATTTCTAAGTAAACTGCAGTTATGGATTCGTTTATCTTAAAAAGAGGCAATACGACCATTCAACTTGACAAAAGTGAAGACCAGGTTGCTTTACGTCCGGCCAAAGCGATAGACCTGGAGGCAGCGATGCCTTCGCTGGAAGGCGACATGGATTGGTCTGACACCCATAAAGAGCTGGGCGGTTTTCATCTTATCAATATCAAAGGTACCGGGGACATTGATAAAACACTGGACCAGCTGCGCGAACATGAGCTGATAGATAGCTGCACCCATGTCTATCACACGCCCAAAAGCCAGGTGCCGTATGTCCCCACCGGCAAGCTCACCTTACGTTTTGCTCCCGGTACCAGCGATGAAACCAAACAAAACATCCTGGACAACTACAAACTGATGGTGGTGACATCGAGGGTAAAGGAAAATGCATCCGGTGATAAACAGGAGACGTTTATCGTGGCCATCACCCCCGACTCTATGAATCCGCTGAAAGTAGCCTACGAATTACAGCAGAATGAAAATATCGCCCTGGCCGAACCGGACCTCTCTACCCCCGGAAAGCTGGCCCAGTTTGATTTACCAGGCGACCCGCTTTTTAAAGAGCAGTGGCACCTGAAAAATTCGGGGACTCAGTTTGGCAGCAGCCTAGGCCTTAAAGAAGGTGCTGATGCCAGAGTAGTAGAGGCCTGGCAAAAAATGCAATCGCTGGGAAACCCGGACTGCATCATTGCTGTCATCGATGATGGATTTGACCTGAGTCACCCGGACCTTGGAGGAGAAGGCAAGATTGTAGCCCCCTGGGATTTCCAGACGTTGTCACCAGACCCTTCCCCCCGTAAGAAGACGCCTTTCGGCGGTGATTACCACGGGACTGCCTGTGCAGGACTTGCTCTGGGAAGCAGCAACAACGAAGGCATAACAGGTGTTGCTCCCCGCTGCAGACTGATGCCCATCCGATGGAACGAAAATATTAATGATGATAACATAGAAGCCTGGTTCAACTACGCCACCCAAAACGGCGCCTGGATACTCAGCTGTAGCTGGGGTGCTTCGCCGGCGTATTATGTTCTGTCTACCCGGCAGCTGGAAGCTATCGAAGACTGTGCCCGCAATGGCCGCAACGGACTGGGTTGCGTCATCGTTTTTGCAGCCGGCAATGCCAATGCTAATATCAACGACCCGCAGAACGAATCCGTAAACGGTTTTGCTATTCATCCGGATGTCATCGCGGTAGCAGCATCCACCAGCAGGGATGAACGGGCTGGTTATTCAAATTATGGCAGGGAAATATCTGTATGTGCACCCACCGACGGCCAGGGAGGCCGCGGTCTGCTCACTACAGACGTGAGAGGCACCTTTACCTTTCAGGGCATGGAATATGCTGCTGGCTATGATGTGGGCGATTATACCAAAACATTCGGAGGCACCTCCGGCGCTGCCCCCGTAGTAGCCGGCGTCTGCGCACTGATACTCTCCCACAACCCGGCACTGAAATCCTCCGACGTTAAACAGATCATTCAAAGTTCCTCCCGTCGTATCGGTAACCCTACCGACTATACGAACGGACACTCTGTCTATTACGGCTATGGCTGCGTTAACGCTGCCGCTGCTATTGATATCACTTCAAACCACCCATTCACATGAGCTCAACTCCAAACGACCCTACCAGAAACACCGCCGCCGCTGCGACCCCCCAGGAGTTATGGGGGCCTGTAAGACATAAATTCGTCGCGATGGAAGCAGATAAACTGCTGACACCCCAGGCGCAAAAGGCCGTCAGCGCCCTGCTGGCCCCCATCGGGCAAAGCAGCCTTGCAGAAATAGCCACCTGGGCCGATGATATAAAAGGCACTGCACCCGACGATCCGGAGACCACACAGTTTCTGAAGGATTTTCCCAATATGGTGCACAAACACTGGCATTTTGTAGACCTGCCGCTGGATGTTACCGACTACGACCGGCAACAGTACGCTCCCTTCACCAACGATACGGATGTAGTGCAGATGATCGCAAAGTCAGTAGATGTTTTACAGGGAAATTCCCAAATGATGAGTAAGATAAATGCGCTCCGCTGGCTCACTCATCTGATAGGCGATATGCACCAGCCCTTGCATGTAGCTTGTTGTTATATCGACAACAGCACCAACCACCCTACTCTGCTCACCGACCCCGCAATCATCGTACAAAAAGGATTGACACATCAAAGTGATCAGGGTGGTAATTTGCTGCTGCTGCCGATGGAACACGAAACTACGCTGCACGCCTACTGGGATTCACTGATCCCTTCCGTTACTCCTGCCGCCGCTGCCGATGCATTACATGCCTCGTTAACAGCTACTCCGGCAGGTGCCCCCCGTACATGGGCCGAATCCTGGGCCATGGACTCCGTCAACAAGAGCAGACAAGCATATCAATCTTTAAAAATCACCGACAAAGCAGATAAAAAGTTTCATGTCTCCTGGGAAGGTGAAAAAGCGTACAATAATCGCTGTGCACCATTGGTGGGAGAACAACTGGTGCTGGGTGCCCGGCGCCTGGCTTTAATAGTGAACACGATACTTGTGACAGCCCTGTAAAACCCGGCAACATCATTAAATCAGAAAAGACCTGCGCAGAATGCAGGTCTTTTCTGATTTATGCAAGAATTAAAATCCCTAATAATTAACGACAACGCCTATATTAAACGCAGCTCCTTTTCCTTTAGCATAAAATCCGGGGATCATGAACCATTGTGATCTCGCCGGGAAATAGTCGGCATTAAAGAGATTTTCGATGCCGAGAGTAAGCCTTGTACTGTGGGATACACGGTAGCTGGCATTCAGGTTAAACAGATGATATGCATTGACGATACCTTCGTTGCCTTTGTACAACCCGGTTGGCAATTTCTCAAAACGGTCCCGCTTCAGTATGCCGCTATAATGCAGCTGTATTTCCAGCGTGTTCAATGGCCGATAAGCAACGCTGCCACTGTCCTTGTTTGTAGCGCGTATCCCATTAAAGTGGCTATCAGCACAAGGGAACCCTTTCTGTCCGTTTCGATACTGTACTTTCCGTCTTTATCAGTGTAAGCCGCAATGGAAGTGCCTTTGATCTGAACAGTGGCATATCTGAGCGGACCTTGCCCAGACCGGACCAGCCCTTTTATAACTGTTTGCTGAGCTACTGCTGCCAGGGAGATAAGGCAGCATAATAATCCTAAAATCGATGCTCTGGTTGACAATAACATGATGCTCTTTGAAAATTTTCCGCAAAATTATCTCCATAAAATTTCTGCTGATATCCAATCGGGAATTTGATTTACGAAAGCGGGAAAATTCTGCAAAAAGAAAAAACCTACGCCAGGCGCAGGTTTTTAGATGTAAACTATGGTTTCCGTTGAAAAATTATTATGGCGTAACAGTATATTCCTGCTGTACCATACCACCAACAATACCCAGGCCATTAATGATGTTACTAAAAACGATCACTTTCTCTGACAAAGGATCCTCATTTTTTATCCGTGCCATAAAGCTGCTGAACAAATAATTGTAACTGCTGTAAGTGAGTGAAGTGACCTCCACTATTACTTTTTTAAATTCCCCTCCTCTGCCGGTGATGAAATTAAAATGCGGACTGCGGCCGTCGAAAAGCGCATCATCCGTATAGAATTCCGTACGATTATCTTTGTTGAATATGCCGTCCTGTAGCCCTCCTGTGGTGAAGTATACCGTTATCCTATACGTTTGTTCCTTACCATCACTATCCTTAAACGTAGCTAATTCGTATAGTCTTATACGATAGTAGTTCTTTTCTCCTGGTTTATCGTGCAGTTCTACCGATATATTTCCCTTGGAGCCGAAACCATCATTATTGGCAATCAACCTGATACTCATTTCACCAACACTTGTCTGTTCTGGTATAAAGTCGCTACCTTCCGCGTCTTCATACCCCGGAATGGTTGCAACAACGCGGTAGCTTGCGCCGGACCGCGCCCTGACCGTGCTTTTATAATAAGTGTCATTATCTTTTTTGAACGGGCTCAGGTTTTCCCTAAACTTCCCATCTTCGTACAGTTTTAACGCCGCCCCTTCTGGTTCAGGAAATCCCGCGTAACCGGAAATGCGTCTGGAAAGTGTCACCCGTGCTATTATCAGACTATCTTTACTCATCAGTAAGTTGAGCACCGGCTTATTGGCTTCTTCAGGCAAATCTATCACTACTGATTTTTTACAGCTGCATACAACGATTATCAGTAACAATGGCAGCAGCAATAATTTTGTTTTCATTATTTAAAATTTCAGGCTGTAAGAAATACTGGGCATAAAAGGAATCAGGCCAATCCCGGTGAGCTTTGCCCTCGGACGCTCCTTATCGTATCTATCCAGGTAATAAAAGAAAGGATTAAAGCGATTATAAACATTGAGCAGGCTGATATTCCAGGTACGCACCAATCCATTCTTTTTGTATTTAATGAAATTAATACCCAGGTCCAACCTGTGATAGGCATTGATACGTACATTATTACGTTCATTGATGCGGGATACTCCAGGTGCCCATTCCCGGGAGCCACCCTCAGACACAGGGCCGTTCACGCCCTCATAGGATGCCACCGGAATCGTGAAAGGGGCAGCACTCTGGAAAGTCCAGGAGCCGGATAGCTCAATACCTTTACGCAGTTTATATACTCCCACGATGTGGAAGTCATGGCGACGGTCATATTTATAAGGAAATTCCCGGCCATAGTTTACCTGCGGAATAAGGCGGTTAGCCCAGGCAAGTGTATAGCCAACCCAACCGGTAAGCCTTCCACTTTTCTTTTGCAGCAACAGTTCCATTCCATACGCTTCTCCTTTGCCGGCTGTCACCAGGGATTGCCAGGCATCTCCCCTGCTGCTGGTCTGGTAATCAGCACCTTCTTTATACTCGATCACATTGTGCATCCGTTTGTAATACGTTTCTGCAGAAAATTCAAACTTATCATTAAAGATATTCTTTGCTATGCCGAGTGCATACTGCTCTGACTCCTGAGGTTTCACCTTATCCGTAACAGGCACCCATAGATCTGTAGGGAGTGAGATGGAGTTATTAGCGAGCAGATGAACATATTGCGTCATGCGGGAATAGGATGCTTTCAGAGCCCAATCGCCCGGCAGCAGATATCGCACATTCAGACGTGGCTGCAGGGAATGATAAAAACGATTCTCTACACTGAATGCACTGAGATGCAATCCTATATTCACTTTCAGACGTCTCGACAACTCCCAGTCGTCTTCTGCATACAAGGCCATTTCAGAAGCATGAATATCCCGGTTGTTATTCACGGAATCCACTGTTACCTCGTCCTTCTGTGTTTGTTTTGAGCGCAGGACACCTGGTGTGAAAATGCGGAACATATAAGCAGCGCCGGCTTTAATGGCATGTGCAGGTTTGGGATGATATTCAAAATCCACTTTTGCTCCATAGTCTTTGATGCCGGAATTAAGTTTCTGCATATCCGAGTAGGCTTCACCGTTAGATTTCCCTACCTGTGAAAAAGCGGATCTGAAATGATAGTCACTGCCGATGAGCATCACGTTGGAGAACAACTTCGGAGAATATACGTGATTCCATCGTATCGTACCGGTATAGTTTCCCCATTGAACGCCTGCATCGGAAACGTAATCGTTACTACCATTTGTATTGCTATATCTGTATCGCGACTCCATTTTGTCGCGGCCGGTATAAAAGCTGAAGTACAATTTGTCCTTATCCGAGAATTTATGATGGAGTTTGGCATTGATATCATAAAAATGTGCCCCGAACTTTTCCGGAGCATCGCTCTGGTTATTGAGGTATACCTTTGCTGCGAGATCGGGATAAGATCTTCGGCCAGAGATCAGGAAAGTGGTTTTACCTTTTTGAATAGGCCCTTCCAGCGTGGCCTGCGCAGAGAGCAGACCTATGGAAAAATCTCCATGCATCTTATTCATGTCTCCATCTTTGGTAGAGACATCTACCACTGAAGACAACCTCCCGCCGTAACGCGCCGGAAACGCGCCTTTATAAAGGGTTACATCTTTCAGTACATTGGTATTGAAGGTGGAAAATATCCCCATGAGATGCATCGGATTATAAAGCGGCGCGCCATCCAGCAGGATGAGGTTCTGATCGGGTGTTCCGCCACGCACCAGCAGAGCGCTCGTAGCTTCTGTACCCTGTTTGACGCCCGGCAACAGCTGGAGGGTCTTGAACAGGTCTGCTTCCCCCAGCAGGCGAGGCGTTGACTGTACCATAGCGGCCGACAAATTAATACGGCTCATCTGGGAGGATTCTTCGATACGCTCCGCCTGCCTGCCGCGTATGGTTATTTCCTCCAGTTGACGGTTGAGCGCCTTCAGCCGGAAGGTCATCCCTTCCTTATTCATCGCCACCATAGTATCCAGCCGCTGATAACCCATGTACGACAGTTGTACCCGGAGGGAGTCTGTTGGTAAGGTGATGCTGTAAAACCCATAGGCGTTGGTGATAGTACCAGCCTGGAACTGTGGTGCTGCCAGTGAAACACCGATCAGTCTTTCGCCGGAGGTGGCATCCTCCACATATCCGCTAAGCGTATGTTCACGGCTGGGAGCCGGGCCGATAATGATCTGTTCTCCTTTTCGTTTGAACATCAGTGAAGTGCCTTTCAGCAGGTCCCGGCAGATTGTTTCCAGCAGTGCATCCTTGTAAGTGTGCGCTTTAACGGTAATCCCCTGCACTCTCGTATATTCATAAGAGAAATGGACCTTGCTTTGTTGTTCCAACAGCTTTAGCGCGTTCTCCAGCGAAGTGGCAGGAATACTGATACTAAGCTTTATTTCATTTTGCTGGCCTACTGCGACCAGACTATATGCTAAGAACAGAATGGTTAAAATTCGTTGCATTACGCGATTCTTTTTAAAGACATAGTTATCCCCTGCCGCAACTGCAGCTGTTTAAACAGGGTCTGGTCCTATGATGAGTGATTATTGTTGTACGCCGGTGACAGTTACCCGGCCGTTGCTAAGCGTATAAGTCATGCCACTCAGATCTTTCAGCATTTCCATTGCTTCATCCAGTGAAGTTTTGTTGTCTATCCGGAGGTTGAAGCGGTATGGGGACATCATGCTACTATCATACACTACTTGTACCTGATAACGGTTTTGCAGAATACGGGCTACTTCGGCAAACGACACCTTCTGTAACGTGAGACTTCCCTGGCGCCAGTCGTCCTGTATACCTTCATTACGTGTAGCCGTCTGCGTTTCCAGCTGATATACAATCTGCTGACCAGTTTTCAGCACACCGAGTATATGACTGCTGTCAGACACCTGTACCATACCGGTTTCAACATTTACCTGTATATACTGCACTCCGCTGTAGGCTTTCACACTGAATTCAGTTCCCAGCACCTTAGCCTGTATACCGGCAGCAGTGCTGACAATGAAAGGATGTGATGCACCCGGAGCTACTGAGAAGTGAGCGAGACCGTCGACGATTTGTACATCCCGGCTTTTCTTCCCGAAGTGACTGACATAACGCAACCTTGATCCTGGCTCCAGCCATACAGCAGATCCATCCGGCAGTTTCAGGTAATGTATGTTTCTGCCTGCAGGAGCGGTTACTTCTGTATAAGATAAAGGTTCAGGTTTTCCACTGAAAAAGTATATCAAACCGCCTGTCGCCATCAGCACCAGGATAGCTGCAGCTGCACGCCAGTACATGCGCCGGACAGGCCTTTTCTCCGGTACAGGTTCAGCCACGACTGCAGTATGTTTCACTTCTTCCATCTCCGCCTGAATAGCCTCGAAAATGCCGGCTTTCATCGATTCCCGCATCACCTTCCGCTCGGCTTCATCATCAAACACAGGACCTTCCGCAGGAAATGCAGCATACCATCTTTCCAGGACAGCGCTTTCTTCCCTCGTCAGAATTCCGAGAGCGTACTTTTCAAGCAGCAGATCGATGATTTGTTGATCAGGGTGACTCATATGCTGTTATTTAATAGACAATCCTCAAATACCGGAAGTACTATGTTGAAGAAAAAAAATTTAATCTAAAAGGAAATTCCCCAGTCCCTCCCTCAGTTTTTTGAGCGCAGCGGAAAGCTGGTTTTTAACGGTTTGTTCTGACAGGGCGTGCTTTTCGGCGATTTCGCGGATAGAAAGACCATGGTCCCGGCTATCGATAAACAGCTGCCGCATTTTTTCGGGTAGCCGTTGCAGTTCCCTTTGATAACTGGCCTGTAAATCGGCACCAGCAATAGACTCTTCTGTTGAATGGGTAATCTCAGGCAGTTCCCGGCCTGCCAGCAAACAATACTTCTCCCGGGCCTGTTCCGATTTCAGGTGATTCAGTATCTTAAACCTGACAGCTACACGAAGATAGGCTTCCACAGATTCGGAGATCTGTATCTGTTCTCTTTTCTGCCAACAGTAAATAAATACCTCTTGAACAATATCTTTGGCGGCGGCTTTGTCGTACAAACGCCAGTAGGCGCTTTCATACAGGGTTTCCCAGTATCGCTCGTATATCTCTCCGAAAGCTTGCAGGTTGCCCTTCCGGACAAGCTGCCACAACTCAATATCCGGAGTTTGTTGAAGAATAGATGTTGACATGTAAGGAGAAAACTTCAGCGCCAAAGGTAGTAAAACGCTTGTTAAAAGTTCCTTAATCTGTTGAGTCCAACATCATTACCATCTTTTCGTTTAATACATAAAAAAACCTTCAGCTCCCTGGAACTGAAGGTTTTTGTTTCACCAATGCCGGATCAGCAGCACTCAGCAAGCCCTGCGAGTACAAATCACCATGGAGGGCAGCGGATCACAAGGATTCTCCGTCAAAGGGTCAGAAATTCTTGTTCCGGCCATCATAGCGGTTTGAGGAGCCATCAAAGGCGCCACAACTTTTTTGTTCAAACTGAGTTTGGGTAAATGAATTTTCTTTTTCATAGTTTTTCAATTAGATGTGAAAAAAACAGGTAGACTATTAAGGTAGGCTTAAATTCATGCGTTTACAATCCCGTAAAAGGGGGATTTTCCGGTGCGGCTAAACGACATACGGCGACCTTTCAGTCGCCGTATGTGATTCTCTTTGTTTTCGCTTCTTTTTAAATTAGATAGTCCAAAAACTTTTTCCCTATTTTTCTGTCGATAACGCCTTCTGACACATCAAATAATTCTATAAAATACATCTCGCAAGCGTGAGAAAAACCTTTTATCCTTTCAGAAGTGCTGTAAGCTTCCTTTCCCCTATTAGCTTGCCCTATTGAGGGATAAAGCAGGATAGCATGATCGGAATTAAACTGAACATTGTAAGTGAACATTTGCCGCAGATCATGATCAGACGGGTAGTTTTCATCTACTATCTTCCATTTTGTATCTATAACCACTCTATATTCAATATCTTCTCTTCTGAATTGGATAAGAATATCCGGGCGAATAGTCTTATGAGCCCAAAACAGTTGGCTATTTTGAGCTGTGACCGACAGTTCCCTTTCCTGGAATTCTCCTTCAGCTTCCTTAAGCATTTTATAGATAAACTTCTCAAAGAGAGCATTCATATCGAAAAGTAAAGCCAGAACTTGCTGCTGTCCTGCTTTAAAAGCAGGGCAATAATTAAGAATGATCATCTCAGCCAGCACTAACGCATCCTTATAAGCAAAGGTTTTACGATCAAACTTTAATTTGTCAAAGTCAGAAGGGATGCCTTTCCACGATTCAATATCCTCGAAATACAATAATAATTGCCTTGCATCTTGTGTTATATCAACAGTAAGAGAAGTATTGGTTATGATCTCTAATGCACTTTTGAGTATTCTATTATAAAGATTGTCTCTGCTGTAAGTGATATGCTCTGTAAAAAAGTGCTCTTTATGCAGGATATTATATTTCAGCTGTTTCTCTACCAATAACCGGCCTTTCAATACAGGCAGATTGGCCTGCACCCTTTTATATTTTTTGACGAGCCCGCCATGTATCAGTTTCTCTACCTCCTGTAAGAAAGTACGGAGATATACATCTAACAAACTAGTATTTCTGGTATGCTGGAATGCATTGGTAGTTTGATTCAGTTTGATATAACCTGCCTTTTGCAGCATTAACAACAATGCTCCCTGCCATTTTAAAATATCTTTCTTCCCACCGTTATTTTTTTTATCTGCTTTCGGCAAAATCTCAATTACTTTATCCCCTATCTGAATCAATCCAACATAAGATTTAAATATGACCATTTTATAGCCTATGGTGAAATATTTGCCTTTATGCTGGTCATTGTATTTAACGAGGCGATCAAAGTGGCGTGTTTCAAACCCCTGTTCTCCTATGCTTAGCCTGGAGTGCTCAAAAACAGAAATAACATTATTTGGGTTCATAAATATTTTTTATTGCCGCTATAAACACTTCATCGCTATCAAAATCATTAGCGCCCTTAATATGGTAAATAGTTCCGTCGTTTAGTTCATTTATATCATAACCTGGCACCTTTATTAGATCAATGCCACCTTGGGATACCGAATGTAGAAATGCTGTACCGATTACCAAACCGATGCGACCATGATCTCTATAAAAGTACTCCTGTAACAATGGTATTATCTTATTGAAAAAAGCGGTCTTTAAATCTGCTATAGAACGGACATTGATCAGATAAGCATGCCCAATCATATAATCCCTTCCCAGCAACCTTTCAATGCGTTTGTTGATAGTATCCAATAACAAACTCAGATTGACTCCATTTTCAAAGCTCTCCACTAAACCAATCAGGTATTTAATCTGAGATTCTGCAGGAGCATTTTCCTGACGCATAGGTCCCCAATAGGCTTCCTTTTCTTTTTCATTGTTCTTTTCTTCCGGAAACCCAAGCAATTTATAAAATGGGGTTTCCTTTTCTATATACTCCTTATTATCCCAGGTGTATTTTTCATTATCCCACCAAAACTGCCAGAGTACTCTTTCTGGTTTTAACAACGATGGTTCAGGCGACATTTCCTCGAACACAAAACGGCGTCTAAGAGCAGTATCCAGTGCTTCAACACTACGGTCTGCAGTATTCATGGTACCAACAATATACAGATTGGGAGGTAGTGTGAATCTTTCTTTACTATAAGGAAGTGTTACCACTATACTTTCCTTCCTCCCTATACGCTTATCGTCTTCAATCAGGGTAATCAATTCACCAAAGATTTGTGCGATATTTCCCCTGTTGATCTCATCAATAACCAGCACATAATTTTTTTTCTCCTTTTGTTCAGAATTTGTACCAACAAAAGATTTCAGCTTTTCCAGTACTCCGGGATAATAGATACCCACCCCTGTGACTCTGATTTCCCTTCTATTGTAGTAATAGTCCCTGAGTGTGCTAATACTCAGGGTATGTTTGGTCCCACCACTTGCTTTCTTAAACTTGATGGAAGATTTAGTAAACTCAGTTACTGTAAATTCCTTCCCCTCTGTTTTCATGCTAAACTTCATCGATGGATTTTCATCCCATTCATCCCGCAGCCGACTAAATGCCTCTTCAAATAACAGCTCACCCTTTGTTCCCTTTCGCGCATTCAGCCAGTTACTCAAAGCCAGATCGGCTATTTTCTTCAGGATACCTGATTCTACGTCATAGGCCACCTCTCTTTTATCATTCAATGTAGCCTTTACACCTTCAACGAAATCTTCATAGCTCATGCTTTGATGAAAGGTAACGAAAGCAATTTGTCCATTTTCCGGACTATCCCAGTCATCAATCAACAGTTCATCAAATCTGTCTTTTAATTCATTTCTATTACTGAATCGTTTAAAAAGACGTTTTTCTTTAATACCATCAGCAATAGCCACAGCCTTATTAATAGTATGATAAGTTTTTCCTGTTCCCGGTGGGCCATAGAGAATGAGGTTAGCAGGAAATTCATCTGTCAGATCCTCCGGATCGAAAGATAAAGCAGGTTCCTCATTACCAGTAGTCTGGCTCATAATACCATCTCTGTTAAAAATGAGCCTAATGTTATCACTATCGACAACACTGGTAATAATCGAGCGATAGGCTCCCCGGCCATCAAGAGAAAAGGGCTTGAAGTCTTTGTCCCAATTAACGATTAACCTTTGTCCATCATTTTTATTCTCTGTAACAGTTCCTAAAGCATATATATGTAATACCGATATAGTTTTACCGTTATCTTTACGGGTATAGGTAGTCTTTGCTGCCAATCGGGCACCAACAGGCACTTCATTAACCGTATGCTGAAATTTTTCTTCATCGCCGTTTTCCCAAATCCCATCTTTTAAAAAGCGGTCTAGTTGGCTTCCTTCAGTCCACTGAAATCCGACGCAGTAGTATTTGGTTTTAGTCTCCATAATTATAGTAACCTTTTTAATATTTTCTCTTATCGCAATTAAACGAGATGAAGTTTGCCAGACCTTTGCAGGCAGGATTAACGATAATACTACTTTCTACAGTACAATCAGAAGGATGCTAATCCCTGGCATAATCTATATTGTAGTGGTAATATTAAAGTAATATACCAAATTTTTTATTCGTATTGAGCCTTAATCAAATTGGTACCAAAAACTAATACAGAAAATAATAAAGCAACTAGATAAACTTTCATATGTTCATTTTAGTTAGTAATCTCTTTATTCAGTGTTAACTATGCCCACTCTCACATTAGATGGAAAAACGGATTACAAAAGTTATCCTTTTTTTCTATTTTTATTGCTATAACTAATATACAACCTATACAATATGATGAACTTAACTAAGTTAACCTCGCTGTCAGCTTCTATCCCATTGAGCTTTTTTACACAAAGCATGGCATTTAAAAATTTATTTTGCATCTTAAAAAGATCGCTGCTGCTAATATTTCTATTTCACTTATGTCCTACCTGCTTCTACGCCAGCGCACAAAACCCTACGGTAGTACGTCATCTCTATAGTGCCAACTCCGATAATTTTATATGGATCAAACTTGGAACACTTTCTATGCCGCAGGAAGGTTCAACTGCTACTATCAGGTTCCATGGAGGAAATGGCTATAATGGACTATTGGATCAGATGGGACAAACAGAACTGCATATCCGCACCAGTAACGGAGCTTCTATCCCAAGCGGTTATCCATTTAGTGCATATGCAACACGTACCGGTTATGCTGTTCCGGTATCCTTAATAAAGATTGTGCCCAATGTCTCAGGTGTAGCGGCTACCTCGTATGATATCTATATCTATCATGGTGGTTATGTTGGTTTCTCAATTTATGAAGTAGTAACTATCAGCGGTAATTATCAGGGGTATGAGCAAATAACAGCTGCTCCTGCCCAGGGATATGATGTTCCTTTTAACTTTACTGTACAAAATGATGTAAACCTGGGCAATGCCCTGCGGGTAAATTATGCTAATGGCAATGTAACGATTGGCTACCCATCAAAAAAATCGCAACTGATGGTTAATGGTGATGTTTTTGCCAATAAAATAAAAGTAAGCACAGACAACTGGCCGGATTATGTATTTAATCCTGAATTTGAGTTACGCCCCATATCTGATCTGGCCCGCTATATTGCTGAAAACAAACATCTGCCGGATTTACCGGCTGCAAATGAAGTAGAAACGAAGGGGCAGGATCTCGGAGAGATGAACAAAATTCTGCTGAAGAAGATTGAAGAAATGAGTTTGTATATTATTCAGTTAGATAAGCGGACAAAGGAATTGGAAGAAATAGTGAAACAGAAATAATGGCTGAATCGTCCTGAAAAAAATTTGACGGTTAATTAATTACCCCGGTCGTCAGAGATAATTAATTAACCGTCAATTTTTTTTCAGGACGATTTTCTTCAACTCTTCCCGCTGATCAGCTTCAGCACATATTCCATTTGCGTGTCGCGGTTCTGCATAAAGTCGTCAAAAGACGGCCACACAGTATGGTCTGGGATAATGCCCCTACCCTCCGGCTGATCGGGCTTCACGGGTGCATCCTGTATCACATACACGATAGAGAACTTCGTCTTTAGCTTTGAATGAGGAAGCTCATATATCAAGCCCATATGTCCGTTATGGCCATAATATCCCCCAACAGTCTCTACGCCCACGATAGTGACATTGCGTGCATAGGCCTTTACAAGAGAGGCCAGGTGCGATGCTGCAGAGGCCACATCTTCGTCAATAAGTAAATACAACTTCCCTTTGAAACCAGGGCTTTTAGGATGATAAACAGGATTGTACTTAGCGTTCTGCATACTTTTGCCATGCTCGAACGAGGGGAAATAATCTTTCAGCATCAGCTTTCCCTGGGCTTTGGATGCCGAATCCAATCTGGTTGCGGTGGATACGCCCCAGAAATACTTCTCGTACGGGAGGTCGTTGCCAAAGATATTATAGGCTGTTGTGTTCTCCAGGAAACTGGAATCTGTCAAGTACATCATCGGCTGCTCAAAGGTAGGATCGCTGCCGCCGGGGTTACCACGGATATCGAGGATGAGGTTAGGTATATTATTATTAGCAAGCACCCTGAACACACTGTCGATAAAAGATACATACACAGGGAACCTCGGATCATTCTCATCGTCGGCCATAGTGAATATCCGCAGGTTCAGCAGGCCAGTGGAAGGGTTCACCATCCTGAAGCTGTAGCTAGGTTGTACCTTGTAATTGATCACGCTATCTACCGGTGCACTGTGGCGCAATAACAGGCTGGCATTCCGTTCGTCCAGTGATACTGCGGGTACTGTCACCGTTTGTGGCTGGGTAGCGCCCGGTGCTGTAAACCGGATCACAAAGCTGTCCTTGACGCCGTACTCATACAGGTAACGCAGCCCGAAGCTCCTGTTTACGCTGCCTGCCTGTTTCTGTGTTTTTGTGAAGCCATCCGCCGTCATGTATTTATAAAAGGACTGCATCAACTGCCTGTCAGACACCCCATTAACGCTCAACACCCTTGCCCCTACAGGAATCTGGGCTGTTTTACTGTTAAAGATCATCTTGCCGTCAATGTATTTGAGGGCGAAAGGAAAGAAGCCGCGCTGCCGGTTGAGATAACCTACAAGTTCTGCCTGCGGCTCTGTATAGTTATGGCAGCTTCCTTCAAAATCGGTAAGCTGCAGGATGATCTTGTAAAAGTCCAGCGTGGACATGGGCTTGCGTGCCGCCGTGAAAGCCCATTTGTAAATGCTGTCTACCTGACTTTTTGTGTGATAGCGATACAGACCGGAGTTGGCTTTTTTTTGGATATCCAGGAACAACTGCAGATCCTGTTTCATTTCATCAGGACGAAGTTGCCTGTTGTAGATGACCATGCTGTCGACAGAGTGTTTGGACGGCCGGACTGCATTAGCAGATGACTGAGCCCAGCACTGGTGTGCGAACAGCAATAAAAATAATATTCTTTTCATACCTCTAATCTACTAAAACCCGGTAAAATCCCCCGTATAGTTTTATATTCACAACATCAGTTTCCTGCTATCACTGCCATCATTACCACTGGTAAAATTTCTTTTAAATATATTCCGCGAAATACTATATTTATCCATATGTTCATACATACGAACAATTAAGCAAATAAACCATCAGCCAGGATCAAAATAGCATCAAAACTGAACTATCAGCGACGAGGCCATTTTATTTAGTGAACAACGAACACAGATAAACAACTTATGCTCCACCGTTATGTAAAAGTTGCCGTTGGCATACTCACCGTTTTTACAGCCTGCAACGGGCATGTGCAACAACAGACAGCAGAAGTGATGCCCGATACCGTGGATTATAATTTCCACATCCGGCCGATCCTATCGGACAGGTGCTTTGCCTGCCATGGTCCGGACGCCAACAAACGCGAAGCCGGCCTGCGACTGGACATTGCTGACAGCGCCTATAAAGCACTGAAGGAAACACCCGGCGTGCACGCATTGGTGCCCGGCAACCCACTGGCATCTGCAGTATATCAACGTATCAGCACCACTGATACTGCTATGCGTATGCCGCCGCCCTCCACCAACATTACGCTTAGTCCATTTGAGGTCAAACTGATCGAAAAATGGATCAGACAAGGCGCCAGGTACAAACCTCACTGGGCATTTGTGGCCCCGGCTGCCCCAGCCCTGCCGGACGCAGGGACCAGCAAATGGGCACGTAATGAAATCGATCTGTTTACATTCTCCCGGATGAAAGAAAAGGGACTCTCTCCCAATCCTCCGGCTGATCATGAGCGGCTGTTAAAACGTCTCTGTCTCGACCTTACCGGTTTACCACCCTCCCTGGACCGCATGGTGCGTTTCGCCAAAGATACCAGCGAGAAAGGTTATGAAAGTATGGTGGATGAACTGCTGGCAGATAGCGCTTACGGTGAAAAAATGGCCGTTCACTGGATGGACGTAGCCCGCTATGCAGACTCACATGGTTACCAGGACGACAACTACCGCAGCATGTGGCCCTGGCGGGATTGGGTTATCCATGCGTTTAACAGCAATCTCCCTTACAAGGATTTCATCACCTGGCAGCTTGCAGGAGACATGATACCCAATGCCTCCCGTGAACAACTGCTCGCATCGGGCTTTAACCGCAATCATAAAATAACCGAAGAAGGGGGCGTAATAGATGAAGAATATCGCATTGAATACGTTACAGACCGTACCAACACATTTGGCAAAAGTTTGCTGGGCATTACCATCGAATGTGCTCATTGCCATGATCACAAATATGATCCCTTCTCACAAAAAGAATATTACGAGCTGTTCGCTTTCTTTAACAATGTAAAGGAAGTAGGGCTGGAATCCACCGTAGGCGGCCCTGAAACCTATGCTAAGAAGCCTTACATGGAGATCACCCGCGAAGATCTCAATGGCATATTGCACTTTATCAACAAACAGGATACGAACAGGCTGATCGTTTCTGTGATGGGAGAAAGAGATACCGTACGAAAAACGTATATACTTGGCCGTGGTAATTATGATAACCCGACAATTGAAGTAACACCCGGCACACCTCATTCAGTCCTCCCGTTCAATACAAGCGCCTACCCTTCTACCCGTCTCGGCCTGGCCGGATGGTTGTTCGATAAAAAGAACCCACTGACCGCACGCGTTTACGTCAATCAGCTATGGCAGGAAGTTTTCGGCCGCGGCATTGTGAAAAGTACCGGTGACTTCGGCATGCAGGGCGACCTTCCAAGTGATCCCCGGTTGCTCGACTGGCTCTCAGTGGACTTTATGCAGCATGGATGGAATATCAAACGGCTGATGAAACAACTGGTGATGTCTGCCACCTACCGGCAATCGGCTTCATTACCAAAAGAAAAACTGCAGACAGACCCGGAAAACATTTACCTCTCCCGGGGGGCGCGCTTCCGCCTTCCCGCAGAAACCGTGCGCGATCTTGTGCTGGCAACCAGCGGATTACTGGTGAAAAAAATTGGCGGCCCTAGTGTAAAGCCTTACCAACCCAAAGGCCTGTGGGAAATGGCCACTTCCGGCAGAGGTCAGCTTAGCACCTACCGGCAGGACCATGGCGAAAGCCTTTATCGTCGCGGACTTTATACATTCATCAAAAGAACAGTGCCCCCACCATCGATGATGATTTTTGATGCAAGTAACCGGGATCAATGCGAGATAAAACGTTCCGTTACCAATACACCCCTGCAGGCACTTGCCATGCTGAATGACCCGACAGTGCTGGAAGCAGCCAGGGTACTTGCTTCCAGGCTCCTGCAACAGGGTGGTAACACGGACAGGAATATTCAACAGGCCTTCCGTATGATCGTATGCCGTACACCACAACCGCAGGAGGTGAGCATCCTGTCGAAATACTACGGGCAACAACAGGACTTTTACAAAAAACAGCCGGCGCAGGCAGCCAGATTGCTGCACCACGGAGAATCGGCCATGGCAGAAAACCTCGACCAGGCTTCATGGGCAGCCATGATGCAGGTGATCACCACTATTTACAACCTGGAAGAAACACTGTCCAAAACATAGATCGCAGTACTATCATTCTTCTAAAAAAAGTATCATGAAAAATGAATTTATAGAGCGGCACCTGAACATGAATCGTCGTAAATTCCTGTCAGGGCTCAGCATGGGTATAGGCAGCGTGGCATTGGGTTCCCTGCTGATACCGGACCTCTTCGGGAAGAGCAGTGAAAGTGAAGCGCCCTTCATACCTGGCATGCCACACTTTGCTCCCAAAGCAAAACGCATCATCTACCTGTTCCAGAACGGCGCCCCCTCCCAGCTGGAAAGTTTTGACTATAAACCGAAACTCCGCGAGATGATGGGGCAGGAACTGCCTCCTTCCATACGCATGGGTCAACGCCTGACCGGCATGACTGCCGGACAGACTTCCTTTCCGCTGGTCGGATCTTATTTCGACTTCCGGCAATACGGAGAATCCCGCGCATGGATCAGTGATCTTTTCCCCCACACTGCCAGTATCGTAGATGATATTTGTATTGTAAAATCGATGTTCACCGAGGCCATCAACCATGACCCTGCACTCACCTTCTTTCAGACAGGCGCACAGCAGGGAAACCGTGCCAGTTTCGGCTCCTGGATGAGTTATGGACTGGGCAGCGAAAATAAAAACCTGCCTGCCTTCTGTGTATTACTGTCACGCGGCAAAGGAAACGGACAAGGCGTGTATTCCAAATTATGGTCCAACGGCTTCCTGGACAGTATACACCAGGGCGTACAGTTCAGCAGCGGCGATAGCCCCGTACTATACCTCAATAATCCTGAAGGTATCGATCCTGCCAACCGCCGTCAGATGCTGGACCAGCTGGCAGCTCTCAACGACCGCTCCTACAGGGAATTTGGCGATCCTGAGATCACCACCAAAATACAGCAGTACGAAATGGCCTACCGCATGCAAACAGCTGTTCCCGAGCTCACCGATCTTTCCAAAGAACCTGACGACATCATAAAGTTGTATGGCCCTGATTGTCTGACACCAGGCACATTTGCCGCCAACTGCCTGCTGGCCAGAAAACTGTCTGAAAGCGGTGTACGGTTCATCCAGTTGTACCACCAGGGATGGGACCAACACGGTAATCTCCCCAATGAAATGGCCGGACAAGCCAGAGACGCAGACCGTGCCTCCGCCGCACTGATCACTGATCTCAAACAACGCGGCCTGCTCGATGAAACCCTCGTGATATGGGGTGGCGAGTTTGGCCGTACCAACTATTGTCAGGGCAAAATGACCGCTGAGAACTACGGTCGCGACCACCATCCACGCTGCTTTTCCATCTGGATGGCCGGTGGCGGCGTAAAACCCGGCATCGTTTACGGAGAAACCGACGAGTTTGGATACAACATCATCAAAGATCCGGTCCATGTACACGATTTTCATGCTACCGTACTGCATTTGATGGGGCTGGACCACGAAAGACTGACATTTAAACACCAGGGCCGCCGCTACCGGCTTACAGACGTAGCAGGAAAAGTAATCCCCGGCTTAATGGCCTGATAAAAATATATTATGGAAAGAAGAAAATTCATACAGGCGGCGACGTTATCTGCCGCATCCTTTTATATCTCGCGTGATCTTTTTGCCCGCCCCAAATCACCGGTTTACGGCCATAACCAAATGCGCTATACACTGGACACCAGGTGGGGAACCCTCAACAGCAGCCGCTTCCCGGTAAAAGACTGTCATGAAATGGTGCAGGATACAAAAGGTCGCATTATCCTCCTTACCAACGAAACCAAAAATAACGTGCTGGTTTATAACAAATCCGGCAAATTACTCGATAACTGGGGCCATGAATTCCCCGGTGCCCACGGCCTTACACTGGCCGATGAAAATGGCGAAACATTTCTCTTCATTACAGACACAGAAAAACATCAGGTCTATAAAACGACGATGGATGGCAGGATTGTAATGACCATCGATACCCCGATGGAAAGCGGTGTCTATAAAAAGAAAGAAGAGTTTGTTCCAACAGAAACAACCGTAACAGCAAATGGCGACTTCTACATCGCCGATGGCTATGGAGCTCAGTATGTAGCTCACTACGACCGTACCGGCAAGTTGCTGAATATTTTCGGTGGACGTGGCGAAGGCGATGCACACCTCGACAATGCCCACGGCATTTGCGTAGACAGCCGCCAGGGAACTCCTACCCTGCTGGTAACAGATAGGACCCGCAACTGCTTTAAACGTTTCAGTATGAGTGGACAGCTGCTGGAAGTGATACCACTGCCCGGTGCCTGCGTATGCCGGCCGGTAATAAAAGGCGATCACCTGTATGCGGCAGTGTTGAGATCACCGGATATGAACCTCAGTGGCAGCGGATTTGTGACCATTCTTGATAAAGACAATAAAGTGGTGTCCAACATCGGTGGTACTGCTCCCGTATATGTCAACAACCAGCTGCAACCCATGCGCCAGGCAGAGAAGATCTTCGTTCATCCCCACGATGTATGCGTGGACAATGACGAAAACCTGTATGTTGCGCAATGGAGCTCCGGTAAAGTATACCCTTATAAACTCAGGAGGGTATAATGAAGTGGAATTTTAACAAGTGGCAAAAAACGGGTAGTTATCTGCTGTTTGCCTGCAATATTTTCGTACTGTTTCTGCTCGCAGCCGGCTCCAGGGTGATAGTGCCTGCCTGGCTTCAGGTGGCAGGACGTATGCATCCCCTGTTGCTGCATTTCCCGATTGTGCTGTTGATCATCGGCACCCTGCTGACATTTATCCGTTTGCATGATCCCGCGGCCGCCAGGTGGAAAATACAGCTGACTGCCGCCCTGTTGCTGGCGGGCGCACTCAGTGCAGCCGTGACCGTTATTATGGGCCTGTTTCTCAGCCGGGAAGAAGGTTATACGGCCCAGGGAGATCTCTTCTGGCATCAATGGGGTGGCGTACTGGTATTGTGGGCCGCATCTGCCTCTTATTGGCTGAGAGCCTCCGCCAGAGAATGGCTGCCAAAATCCTTTGCGATCACCACCACAGCGCTGCTGATGCTTACCGGACACCTGGGCGCTGATATTACCCATGGCGACAACTTCGTGTTCGCCCCTGTAATGCCTGCATCACAGGGGCCTGATGTTCCATTGGAGAAGGCACTGGTATACGAACATATAGTAAAACCCATATTGCAGGAGAAATGCATGAGCTGTCACAATGCAGGCAAGGCCAAAGGTGGTCTGTCTATGGAACAGGCAGACAAGCTATTGTCCGGAGGTCGCAGCGGCAAGCTGTTGGTCCCTGGCAATCCTGCATCCAGTCTCCTGATGACAAGGCTGCATCTTGCCTCCGAAGACAAAAAACATATGCCTCCCGCAGGCAAACCACAGCTTACGCTAGAAGAAACGGCTTTGCTGTACTATTGGATCAAAGGAGGTGCAGACCTTAAAAAAAAGGTAGCTGAATTGCCTGCGCACGACAGTCTCCGTCTGCTGGCCGAAACCCGCCTGCAGCCTGTGACCGCAAAGGAACCAGTATATGATTTCGCCGCGGCAGATGAAAAACTCATTCATCAGTTGAACAACAACTACCGTGTACTCTATCCCGTAGCCACGAATGCCGCGCCACTCGTGGCAAACTGGTATAACAAGGATAAGTTCACCATCACGTCTGTAAAGGAACTGCTGCCTGTTAAAGAACAACTGATAGAAATGCACCTGCAAAAGATGCCTGTTTCCGATGCAGACCTCGAAATGCTATCGCAGTTCCGTCAACTGCGGGTACTTAACCTGAGCTTTACCAATATCACCGGGAAAACGCTGTCAGTACTTGCCAAACTTCCACACCTGCAAAGTCTTTCATTGTCAGGCACCCCTGTCACACTCCTTCATCTCACCACGTTGAAAACAGCGCCAGCCTTAAAAACGTTGTATGTATGGAACACTTCTCTGTCGAAGGCCGATCTTCAGCAGGCACAGAAAACTTTCAGTCATGTAACACTGGTAAAAGGCTTTACCAATGATAACGGGGAACAGCTAAAACTCAGCCAACCTGTATTACTCAATACAGTCGCGGTATTCAAAGCCAATATGTGGCTGTTGCTGAAACATCCGGTAAGAGGCGTGGAAATACGTTATACCACAGATGGCACACCACCCGACAGCGTACATTCCCCTGTATTTAAAGACAGTATTTTACTGACAGAGAATACCACTGTCCGCGCCATAGCCTGCAAACCAGGCTGGTATGCCAGTGACCCTGTCCAGTTTTCATTCGGTAAAACTACTTACCGGCCAGACAGCATCATACTGCTGAATCAGCCGGAGGGATCATATACCGGCAATGGCGCCGGTACCCTGACCGACGGACAAAAAGGAGGCATGGACTACAACAACGGCAAATGGCTGGGCTATTCCAACAAAACACTGGAAGCAGAACTGCTGTTCCGGCAGGCAGTACCTTTAAAAGCTGTATCCATCAGTACCTTCAGGAATATTGGCGCATTTATTTTTCCACCACAGAAAATTGAAATATGGGGAGGGCCAGACAGACATCATCTCCGCTTGCTGAAAAGAATCACCCCTGAACAAGGAAAGAAGGATGATCCCAATATGCCCGTTACCTACGACTGTAGCTTTGCTCCAGTACAAGTGTCCTGTGTCAAAATTATGCTAACACCGGTGGCCAGCTTGCCTGCATGGCATCCGGGAAAAGGGAAACACGGATGGGTATTTGTAGATGAGCTGATGTTTAACTAGTGTATTATCCAATAAAAATCGTTTATCATAAAAGGGGCCGTCTCAAAACAAGAGACGGCTTCTTTTTTATAAATTCCGGTTGTTATAATGATTCTCCAGTTTCCATTTTTAGAAGTGAAGGGTTAACCTGATTTTATGCTGTTTTCTTTCTAAGATTGTGTGCCATAGCCATTAATCCCATTTCGATTGACACTTTATCCATCCCTTTTAGCATAAATCTTTTAAAGCCATGATTATGCTTAATATTTGCGAAGACAGATTCCACGTCATGGCAACGTTGTTTACGCTTCTGTATTCCTTTTCTTCCTTTTAATCGTTTGTCAGCCAGCGCCTTAAGACGATTTAGATTATGATTTACTTCTATGATGCGATTTGTTTGTTGATCATGACACATCTGCCGTAATGTACATCCTTCGCATGTTCTGGCTTGATAAGTAGTTATTGTTTGCCCGTAACCGTTTTTAGTTGTTTTTGGGAACGTACTTTTTCTACGCATTCGCTGGCCGGCAGGGCAGATATAGTGGTCCTTTTCAGCATTGTAGGGTAGGTTTTGGGCCTTGAACATTTCCCTGGTTTTAGTTGACCGGTGCTGGTTGCGATCGAAGGAAGCATGCTTAACATAAGCCGTAATTCTCCTGTTTTCCAGCCATTGATAGTTCTGTTCGCTGCCATACCCTGCATCCGCTGTAATATTGGCGGGCACTCGTTTATATAACCGTATATACTGCAGGAGATGACTGATTAAAGTTGATGTATCCGTGGACTGCTGATGAAGGCTGTAATTGACGATGTATTGATTATTAGTACTTATCTGGAGATTATAAGCTGGTTTAAGCTGACCATTCTTCATATGATCTTCCTTCATACGCATAAAGGTAGCGGCGGGATCTGTTTTGCTATAGCTATTGCGGTTAGAGCCTATTATTTGTTCCTGTTGCTCATACTTATCCAACGCTGAAGGCCAGTTACGGTGAGCATATCCCAGCTTTTGTCTGATCCGCTTGTCTATGGGTTTTTCTTTGAGGGCGTCATTGATGGCCGCTATTGTTTTACTGACTTTTTCACTGTCGATTTTGTCATATCCGGATGGGT
The DNA here is from genome assembly GCF_018255755.1 of Chitinophaga sp. HK235. Lineage (NCBI taxonomy): Bacteria > Pseudomonadati > Bacteroidota > Chitinophagia > Chitinophagales > Chitinophagaceae > Chitinophaga > Chitinophaga sp. HK235. The sequence goes on from NZ_CP073766.1 coordinate 2,315,574, forward strand.
CCGTATCATCACCCAATTCTGAAGCTGCCACTGATTGTGCATATTTCCACAAGTCATTAAGCTGCTGTTTTATTTTTTCTTTACTGTACTTAATGCCATTGCTCCATACAAAACTGTAGCGATTTGCCTGCGATTCTATCTTTGTCCCGTCAGTGTACAGTTCTTTTATGTTCAGTAAGCCTTCTTCGCATAACAACAATACCACCTGGGTGAATATAGGTTGTAATACCTTTTGCAAGCGTTCACCACGGAACCTGTTGATCGTATTATGATCGGGTTTACTCATACCACTAAGCCACATAAAGTGGATGTTCTGGCCTAGTGCCTCCTCTATTTTACGGCTACTGTAAATGTTATTTATATAAGCGTAAATAAGGACTTTCAATAACATCCTGGGATGGTAACTGCTGGTTCCTCCTGCTTTATAACGCTTCAGCAATAAAGTTATATCGATCTTTTCTATTACGTCATCCACCACACGAACTGGGTGATTCTCGGCTATCAGATCCCCAATCTCGGGAGGGAAAAGCATAGCCTGGTGCTGCTGATTGGCTTTAAAGACTACTGATAGTGTTTTTCCTTTGGGCATACTATAAAAACGGAAAAAGCTACCCCGCAGATTTCCCCCCCCAAAAAAAAGAAGGGAGTGTCTTTTGAGACACCCCCTTTTATGTATTATCCAGTGCCGGCCAATTTGTTTTAGCTCACCACATCACTCAATGCCTGGAAAATATTTAACGGGTATTCCGCCAGCCGGTTACATAAATAGAGGTACCACTCTTTTCCATATACGAAATACAATTTGGTGGGATATCCTTCTTCTTTTAATTTTTCCAGTTGGGTTGTCTGGATCCCATACAGGCTCTCGAATTCATAGCAGCCTTTGTCTGGATTATATTGATGAATCAGCTCCTTTGCCCTTTGTTGTATTTTATCATGGTGGGTAGCAATTGAACAGAGATGGCCTTCAGACAATAATTGCGCAACATAGTCAAGGTATACTTCATCCAATTGTTCCCCCCTGGGCATAGACAGATGGGGCTCGGTTTCAAACGCGCCTTTTACGATCCTGATACGGCCGGGTTCCTTCAACAATTCAGCGAAATCGTCTTTTGACCTGTACAGATAGGCCTGCAGCGTAATACCCACGTTGGCGTATTCTTTCACAGCCCGTTTATAGGTCTTTATGATGGCATCCGTCCGGTCTGTTCCTTCTGCACTGATGATGACCTCTGTTGCATGCAGGGCGGCCTGCGAGCAGATAGCCATCAAGTTTTCAAAACACAGGTCTTCCGAAACAGCCAGTCCGATATGGGAGAGGTCAAGAGAAAGGGTGGAATACAGATTTTGTTGGCTGATTTCCTGCGCTATCTTAATAAATTCATTGGTAGCCTGGATGGCCTCCTGCTCATTCCTGGTGCTCTCACCCATAAATTCAATGGAACATTTAAATCCTTGTTGGTTCTGTTGAATCACCTTTGCAATAGTTTCTCCCATTGTTTCTCCACCGATATATCTGTCAGCTGCTTTTTTCAATACATTGAATAAAACATCATTCCCTAACAGAAATTCCTTGGCGCGTTCATCTAACGCCGCTTTTTTCAGTGCTGCCGATCCTATACTTAATAACTGGTCCATGGATTTTATATTTTATTGATCAAATTTAAAGATAATACCTGAGCTGCCGAGCAACATGTTTTGACGCTCATCTGCTGATGCTGATATCTGTATTGCGCTGATTATTTTACTAATGGCTTACCAAACACAAAAAGCCTTCAAATCAAAAGACTTGAGGGCTTTTAGATAGATAGTGATCCTGCCGGGATCCTTCCCTAGGTTTTGAAAGAACTTCTAACCACTAAAAATATACGAAAAACCCTTGCTAAATAAGCACAAACGGATACAAAACAAATTTTGCTATCTAAACCACGCGCATATACGCTTTTGATACGGCTTTGATCCGGACCGGAAATCCACCTGGGCCTAAACATTCTCCGCAATACGGGTATGTTATTACTGATTTCAGATTGATCATTGTATTTGCCATGATGTTATCAGTTTACCTATCGCCCCACCTCTGCCGCTGTGGCTCGCCCTCGCTTGGCCCCAGAGCCTGCGCTCTGGCTACCGCCGCAGCAGGCCGTGCCTTCCATCTATGTCTGGCCAGGAGCAGACGGGGGCGAACAAAGTGGGTATTGGCATCAGAGATTCTGTTACAACTTCCATTAATTGAGATACAAGTACCTTAAAATTACTGCCGAACTTTGTCCTGTCAAACAATAGTAATTATAGGAAGAAATTTTCGGTCCGGTTTTCCTCGTTTTATCTTATAAAAACTATGATGAGATATTGCAAAAAATCATTTTTGGCAGTGGATGTATTAATGATACTCTGATGCACGTCACCAGCGAATATCTTCCCTTTGACGGCATTGGAAACTACCACGGCGAGTTCGGCTTAAAAGGGTAATGTAAAACGAGAAATTTATCAACAACCCAAAATGTAAATGGAATAGTATGCAAACAATATTAGGCGCCAACGGACAGATTGGCGAAGAACTGGCAAGAGAGCTGAAAAGAAATTTCACTTCCGAAATCCGGATTGTAAGCCGGGAGGCTAAAAAAATAAACGATACCGATGCAGTTTTTTCCGCGGATTTATCCGTCAGAGAAAAAGCCATTGAAGCGGTAAAAGGCAGTGAAATAGCTTATTTCACCTTAGGGCTTCCAATAAGTTCCGACCTGTGGGAAAAGCAATTTCCGCTGATTACAAGAAACGTAATTGATGCCTGCAAAATCAACGGCACAAAGCTGGTATTTTTTGACAATACTTATATGTATCCGCAGGATGGCCGCATGCTTACTGAGCAAACGCCATTCGCACCTATAGGAAGGAAAGGCAGGGTAAGAAAAGAAATAGCAGAAATGCTTCTGAAGGAAATGGAAAACGGGCAAATAGAAGCCGTCATCTGCCGTGCCCCGGAATTTTACGGCCCCGGAAAAACGCAGAGCATTACCAATACTTTAATCTTCAACAACATTAAAGAAGGTAAAAAACTGAAAGTGCCGTTGCGGGATGATAAAATAAGAAGCCTGATATGGACACCCGATGCGAGTCGGGCAACAGCGCTAATTGGCAATACACCTGATACTTTTGGACAAACCTGGCATTTGCCGGTTGATGACAGCAAACCAACTTACAAACAATTTATCACCCTGGCTTCACAAATCTTTGGAATGGAACTGAAATACTCCGTGGTACCGAAGTTTGTCTTTAAAATAGGCGCACTTTTCAATGATAGGCTCAAAGAATTGGAGGAGCTGCTTCCAAGATATGAGCATGACAATATTTTCGATGATTCAAAATTCAAAAAGCGTTTCCCGGAGTTTGCAGTAACCAGCTATAGACAAGGGATAGAGCAGATAAAGAAAGGATATCAGGCTCCGCAATACTAACAGTTTCTGCCGAAAAAGCAGATGGGATATTTCGTAAATTGGAAGTAAAAAGAGCCGCACAGAAATGCACCTGGAAGGTTTTTCACACGTTTAGAAAATAAATAAGTAAACAAATGAAAGTGCCCAATAAAATATCGTCCATCAGTGTATTGCATAATTATTTAAAGCTCAGAAAGCCTTCAAATCCGCTCATCAGCGTGTTCGATTTTAAGGATGTAACGATAGAACCCGAAACAATTTTAAGTGCAGTAACCACAGATTTCTATGTAGTAGCTTTAAAAAAAGATTGTGCCGGAGGCAAATGTAAATATGGTCAGCAATATTATGATTTTGAAGAGGGGATTATGTACTTCATTGCCCCCCAGCAGGTATTGCAGTTCGAAGATATTTTACTTTCTGAAGCGAAAGGAGCGGTTCTGGTAGTGCACCCCGATTTTTTACAAGGTTACTCTTTGGCGGCGAAAATTAAAGACTATGGCTATTTTTCGTATGCCAGCAATGAAGCCCTGCACCTTTCCGAAAGGGAAGAAAAATCCATTATGAACATTATTGAAAACATCAGCCGGGATATAGATGCCAATATGGATGCTTTTACGCAGGATTTGTTAGTATCCAATATTGATTTGCTGTTGAAATATTGCGATCGTTTTTACAACCGCCAGTTCCTGACCAGGAAAAAAGCCAGCAGCGATTTGCTTATCAAATTAGAAAATTTGCTGGATGATTATTTCAAAAGGGACAAACCGGCTGTCAGCGGCATACCCACAGTTCAATTCATAGCAAAAGAACTGAACCTTAGCCCCAATTACCTGAGCGATATGTTGCGGGTCCATACCGGGCAAACTACACAACAGCACATCCAAAACCGGGTGATAGAAAAAGCAAAAGAGCTGCTGTCCACTACTGCAATGTCCGTTTCCGAGATTGCCTGGAATTTACAAGTAAGAGGTGGTCTCTGCTGTATAGAAACCACCTCTTTTGTATTTATTTTCTATTTAATCTTTCTATCATTAAAGACGAAAAGCTTCTAACTCCTACCCTTATACATTCTTCATCAACATTAAAATCAGGAGCGTGATTCATCGCAATGATTCCTTTATTAAAATTAGAACCTCCTAAGAAGAAATATACACCAGGTACTTTTTGTTGAAAATAAGTAAAATCATCATTAAAATATGGTACTTGCCCATAATCCGGTGCCATTAAATCAGGACCATAGATTTGATTTAATGTATTTATCGCCTCAGTAGTCAGTTTTATATCATTTTGGACTATTGGATTTTCAGGTATAAATGTAACTGACAACAGTTTATCCTTGTATTTAGTTTCTCCAATTAATCGCTTGATTTTAGGGATGATGCTTTGAAGGTTTGATTGATTTGTCTCATACAAATACGCTTCTAAAAAAAACTCATCTTTTTCCGAATAGATATTGAAATTCTCATCCATGATCAGGTAGTCTTTATAAATAGTATTGGGACTAATTAACCCAATTTTAGAGTCAACTATATGCTGTAATTCCCATGGCTTACTATTCGGTTTGGAACGAGATAAAGAAGTATAAATTAATTTAGCAAGCTCTCTTCCTTCTTCTTTAGATAAATCATTTTTCAGTTTTATCCTTATTCTTTTCTGATAGGCAAACATTTCATTTGGTTTCACCATAATTTGGCCTACAGGTAAGGGAGTAATATGCAAACCATAAATCTCGTCAGGATGTATTTTGGAAAATAGGCCATTGGCAATCATTTCTCTGGCTCCAACAAATGTTTCTTCTTCCGGCTGAAAAATGAAATACATAGTTCCATTTATCGCCTCTTTGTTTTTGGCCATAATTTCTGCAATTCCCAGTCCAATTGCCATATGTACATCATGCCCACAACCATGCTGCACTCCATTTACTTTAGATTTGAAATCTACTTTATCGGGAAACCCATTCGGTAAAGCATCCATATCTGCTCTCCATGCTATCTTTCTGCCTGGTTTATTTCCTTTTAGAATTCCTATAACACTGTGTCCATAAATTCCTGTATCAACCTCCATCCCTAAATCCTTCAAATATTGCGCTATTACTTTCTGCGTACGTATTTCTTTACCTGCCAATTCCGGGTTTGTGTGAAAACCTCTTCGGGTACTAACCAGTTTATCATAAATTTCATCAGTTTGTATGCTAACTAATTTATGTATGGAGGCCTTTTCTCCCCTGAGTTGCCAACCACCCAGGGCTATTAACAATAATAATAATAAAGCTCTAATTTTCATACTTATGTTTTTCCGGGTCGAATTAAAGCAGTAATATAATTCAGGAGGTTATGATGCTGCAAATTGATGTGATGAATAGTAAAAATTATGTGACCAAAATGCCGTATGTCGTTATAAATATCGTAAAACAGAAGTCAGAAGTCTATGACTTCTGACACAGCAGTTATACTATTCCATCGACACTACCACTTTTCCCAGATATTGTCCTTTCAAATAATAACGATAAGCCTCCTTTGCTTCTATAAAAGGAAACACCCTATCTATTACGGGTCTGATTTTATGTATTGCAACAGCGTTGTTCATCTCCTGCTGATGTTGCCGATTCCCAGCAGCAATTACTCGTATATTGGCCGCCGTAGTTAACAGCATATTCAGATTTATTAAAGGATCACCAGTGGCCACCGAACCTATCAGGTTGATCTGACCAGTTAAATATACCGACTTAATTGACTGAACTAAAGTGCCGGCACCACCTACTTCTATTACATGATCCGCTCCCCTGCCACCTGTCATGGCTCTCACTGCTTTATGCCACTCCGGTTCTTCTCTGTAATTTATTACCTCATCCGCACCTAAGTGACGAAGGAATTCCATTTTATCAGCAGTGGAAGTAGTTGCAATCACGCGAGCACCCGCAGCTTTGGCAAACTGCAACGCCATCGTAGCAACCCCACCGGTACCCAACGTCAGTACTGTCTGGCCAGCTAATAAACCAGCCCCTCCAAATAAGGCGTTCCAGGCGGTAACGCCTGCACATGGATATACAGCAGCTTCTACGTAGCTTAGGTGATCCGGAATGCGTACTACTGCTGCAGCCGGCAGCAATTTGTACTCAGTGAGCATACCATCTAAAGCACCGCCAAGCTGCCCGGAAAACTCAAACTGGAATGGCCCCGATTGCCAATAAGGAAACATGACCCCAGCTACGCGGTCACCCACTCTAAAATTAAGGACCTCCTCTCCAACTGCTATAATTTCCCCTACGCCATCCGCCATGGGAATAAATGTATCTTTCACCGGAAGAGGATAGCTTCCTGTTTCTATTATCATGACTTCCCGGTAATTAAATGCCGCAGCCTTCACCTGAATAAGTACTTCCAGGGGCCCTGGCGCATTAACCACCTGTGATACAATTCGTAAACTATCTGCACCTTTTGCCTTGTCTGCCAGATAAGCCTTGCTAATAATGTTGTTCATTTTCATTTTATTTTCAGCAAATGTCATGCGCCCCGTGCAGACAGACAATAACGGAAAATTTTGTTCGTATCTTTATCTATGCGAAAGTTACAATCTACCAATACCAGCAACCTGCAGCAATTGGTTAATCTATGCCCCATTTCTTACACGATCACTGTTATGGGAGGCAGATGGAAGGCGCTCATCATTGACAGGTTGTTAAAACAACCTATGCGTTACAGTGAGCTAAAAAAATCCATTCCATTAATTACAGAAAAGGCACTCACACTACAATTAAAGGAATTGGAACAAGATGATCTAATTCTAAAGATCGTTTACCAGGAAAAACCTCCCCGAATTATTGAATATCAGTTGACAGAAAAAGGAAAATCATTATCCCCTGTACTTACCGCATTATATGAATGGGGTAAAGTAAATAATCAGCCAATTTTTGCGGAGCTGGCATCTTAGATTTTCATGGGTGAGGAGAAAAAAGGAAATACTAAACATAGTTTATTTGTATCTTTTTGTATGAATTTCTTTTTATTGAGTCGTCCTAAAATCTGTCAACCTATTTTAGGACGACTCAGAATGGTCCTTCTCTGTTAAACAGCATAGTACCTGGTCCGGCACAGCTTACGATGGGTTAAAAAAAGGACAGGTCCACAAAATTGTGAACCTGTCCTACCACATTTTTATCTTATGGTGTAATTATCAATTGTAACCTTTATTCTGTTCCAGGTGGCTGATGTCGAGTTCTCTCTGCGGGATAGGTAATACGTTGCGGTTATTACCTGGTTCCTGTGTGAGTGGTTTCCAGTGGTCAGCAGCAGCTCTTACAAGTGTTTCCTTTCTCCTGAGAATATCGAAGAAGCGGAAGCCTTCACCATACAGTTCTTTTCTGCGTTCGTTCACTATTTCAGTTTTCAGCACATCGCCGGTGTTGATGGATTTCACCGCGGTAGGAATAGCCCTCCGCTGTACTTCAAACAGTGCCGTTTGTGCAGCATCGGTATTATTCAGTTCTGCTTCAGCCTCTGCTTCGATCAGATACATTTCAGCAGAGCGGATCAATGGAAGATCCAGGTCCAGCGTTTTTCTGAAGTAGAACTTATTCATCAGGTATCCATCACGGGAGAACATGATTTTATCACGTTGAAGCGCTTCATCTTCAGCTTTGCCGCTTTTCACTTTAGCTTCATTTACAAAGAACTGTTTCTTACGGATATCATCATCGCCAAAGAGCGTGAGGAACGATTTGGATGCACGGAAAGTGCTGTATCCAAGGTTGTAAGGTTCCTGGAATGATGCCAGCATCAGGAAGCCGGTGTTATCATCCGTACGGTAATTCAGGCCCCAGATCCACTCAGGTGTTTTATCTACAAAACCTTTCAATAAGGTAGCACCTGGCTCCAGTGAGAAACCAGCCCGTGCTTTTTTGGCATAGCTGCTCGCTTCAGTCCATTTACCCATATCCAGGTACAGGCGCGCCTGAAGTGCATATACCGCATTGATCGTAATACGGTAGCTATTGCTGCGTTTAGCAGACAGATTCTGCTCTGCAAACTTCAGGTCTTCGAGCATGAAAGCATAAATGTCTTTCACTGAAGAACGGGCCGGAGTTGGATCATCTTTTTTCAGCGGTTTGTCTACTTTGGGAATACCAATGCCATCCGGGTTTACAGCATAAGGCTGCGCATACAGGCGAACCAATTGGTGATTGGCCCATGCCCTCAATACTCTTGCCTCAGCCATATAATCATTCTTTACATCATCAGCAACGGGCGATGTCGGCAGCTTGGAAATCGCCTGGTTGCAGTTGGAGATCATCTCAAATGCTCTTTTCCAGAATACAAAGGAAAGTGCGCCGGTTCCACCGTTGGCAATTTCTGTAAACTGGTACTCGGTAACAAAGCGGTTATAGTTACCAGAGCTTACCACCAGCAGGTCACCACCTTTCACATCTGTAGTGAGCATGATATGGTTGGTAAACTGATTTTGCTGCATCAGGTCGTATAACCCGATCATGGCGGCATTTACACGTGATGGCGAGGTGAAGGACTCGTTGGATTCAATTGACCTTGCCGGCAAGGTGTCAAGATAAGATTTCTTACAGCTGGAAAATGCGAGACCTGCTACAAGTGTATATGTTATATATAAATTCTTCTTCATTTTTTGACTTTTTACATGGTTTATAATCCAATGTTAACTCCCACTGTAAATGTTTTTACGTTAGGGATATCATTGCCGTAAAAACCGTCCACTTCAACTTCCGGGTCCATACCTTTATGTTTTGCCCATGTAAGCAGGTTTTCACCGGCTACATAAATTCTAGCGCGCTGGATATGCGCCTTGCCTAACAGTGATTTTGGCAGGCTATAACCCAGATTCACTGTTTTCAGACGGATATAGGAACCATCAAACAGGAAGCGGGAAGAAGTGTTGGATCCCAGGTCTGTATTATTCTCTACGAAACGCGGTACATCGGTAACATCACCAGGTTTCTGCCATGCGCGGCCGGCTACATCCCTGGCTATATTTGTTCCTTTTGCAGAACCGTCGTTGGTGATGTCCTGGAGATAAGAATCATAAACCTTGTTGCCATAGTTGAAGAACAACATAAAGCTCAGATCAAATCCTTTGTAAGCAGCTCTTGCATTGAAGCCACCGTAGAATTTCGGTAAAGAGCTACCCATTTTATAACGGGAAGCCTGCGTGTATTGCTTAGTGGTAACACGTTTGCCAGTAAGGCTACCATCGGCACCTTTTTCGTTCATGTACCACATCGGTTTTCCATCCTGAGGGTCTACACCTGCATATTCCTGAAGGAAAAACTCATACCTGTTGCCGCCTACTTTCCAAAGTTTGCTGCCTGTTGGAGCAATCATAGAATCGGCGCCGGTGAGATAAATGATTTTGTTATTGGTGGTAGTAATATTGGCACCCAGGTCCAGGGTGAAATCTCTCTTCTGCAATACGTTCGCATTCACGGAAACTTCAAAGCCACTGTTTTTCAGTTTCGCCAGGTTGGTTTTTACAGATTCAAAACCGGTGGTCATAGAAAGTGGTTTATCAAACAGCAAACCATCAGATTTACGGCTGTAGTATCCTGCTTCCAGACGGATTCTGTCCAGTAAAAATGCTTCCACACCTATATCTGTAGTAATGCTGCGTTCCCAGCGAAGAGCCGGATTACCAAGCTGGGTATATTTCGTACCCCCCTGTCCGTTATAGTTGGCGCCGGCATCATAAAGATCCATACGGTCATAGCGATCAATATTATCGCTACCACTGACACCATAGCTGCCTTTTATTTTCAGATCTCTGAGCCAGTTGGACGTAGCGCTCATGAAGTTCTCACGGGAAATTACCCATGCACCGCCCGCAGACCAGAAAACACCATATCTGTTCTGTATATCGAAGATAGAAGAACCATCTCTTCTGATACTTCCGGAGAGAATATACTTATTGTCAAAATCGTAGTTAACCCTGGAGAAATAAGAATTGAATTTTTTCTCAGTACGATCTGAAGTTGGGCTTGAAGCGGTAGATCCGGCGCCCAGTTCAGAGATACCTTCAAACGGGAACCCTGTAGCTCCTGCGGTGAGGTTGGTATATACATATTTAAATGCTTCCTGACCTGCCAGCACATTTACGTGATGCTTATCGAAGTATTTATCAAATACCAGCGTATTGGTGATGGTAGTTCTGGTATCTCTTGGCGCATATTTGTTACTGCGGCCATTCACTGCCAGACCATCGCCATTCAGCGGGTTATAGTAGCGACTTTCACGCAGATCAATTACATCAGCAGCCACCTGTGTTTTGAAGGTGAAATACTTCAGGAAATTAATTTCCGCATAACCAGACAGGATAGCTCTCAGCGTTTTAACATTGATAATGTTCGCCTTACTTAATCCTACCGGGTTATAATCTTTGAACAGCGGGTTTAGGTAGTTGTAAGCAAGACCTTTACCCGTTGCGTCTGGGAGCGGATTTCCGCTGGCATCCATTTTATATAACGGATACACGCCAGCCACTCTGTCTGCAAAGTTAATCGGGTTGCCCGCACCGGTTCCTCCCGGAGGTGTGTTCTGATCTGTAGATGCGAATGTAGTGAAGACACCAAATTTCAGGAAGTCAGTAGCCCTGGATTCCAGATTCAGCTTGGCATTGTAACGTTTGAAGTCAGAAGCCAGCACAACACCTTTCTGATCGAAGTAACCAGCGGAGAAATAGTAGGTGGTCTTGTCTGAACCGCCGGAGATATTGATACCATAATCCTGGGTAAGTCCTGTTCTGGTTACAGCATTTCTCCAGTCAGTATCATAATATTTAACAGTGCCTGAAGTCAGCTTGCCATTAGCATCGTATGGACTGGCATTATTAAATGGATTTGCCTGCAATGAAGCGATAGTACCGGCGTTGGCATTTGTAGCAGCATCAGCTGGAGTAGCACCTCCAGCTATTTCCTTTCTGTAACGGGCGTCCCACCAGTATTTGAAGTATTCTTCACCACTCAGGAAATCATGTCTGTTTACAGCGATACCAGCCCAGCCAGTGCTTCCGGTTACATTAACACTGATCCTTCCTGCTTTACCTCTCTTAGTGGAGATCAGTACCACACCGTTGGCGGCACGTGAACCGTAAAGTGCAGCAGCAGAGGCATCTTTCAGTACAGTAACATTGTCAATATCCTTTGGATCGAGGGTAGCCAGTACGTCTGCTGTGGCAGAAGCCTGCGTAAAATCGCCTGTAGCAACGGGAACACCATCCACTACATATAAAGGAGTGCTGTTTGCATTGGCACTGGATTTAGTACCAAAGCCACCTACACCACGGATACGGATAGTGGTAGCACCTCCCGGTTGACCGGATACACTTTGTACAGTAACACCAGTCACATTACCCTGCAGGGCTTTTTCAAATGATGTAACCGGCCTTTCTGCCAGTACTTCCGACTTTACTACAGAAGCAGATCCTGTAAAGGTTGCTTTCTTCTGAGTACCATAAGCTACAACCAGTACCTCATCCAGTACTTTGTCGTTTCGCTTCAATACAACCTTGATATCAGTGCTGTTTCCCAGTGTTACTTCCTGTTCTTCGTAACCGATGAATGTAAAGCGAAGTACCCCCTTCAGTGCCGACATAGAAAAAGTGAAAACGCCCGATGCATCTGTCACTGCTCCGGTTGACTCACCCTTGATCTGCACTGTTACGCCAGGTATCGGATGACCATCTTTCGCATCTGTCACCGAACCTCTAATCGTCCTGTTTTGAGCCTGCAGTCCGGTCATCCCGAAACATAGCAGCAACAATAGAACTAGAATTCTATTCATTGTTTTGGATTTTGGTTTAGATTAAATTCTTACATCTCATCCAGGTAGATGAGCCACGTCTTGGTCTGTATGCTAATAGCTTTTAGATTTTTTGTTGTCTTTTTTTTCTCAGCAGTTTTTTTTGGCAAGTACAAACAATCCTTTCCCACACTGTTTTCCAATGAAAACAATACGCAAAACCAATTACGCCATTTTTAACGCTTGCCTCAGAAATATTCTATTTTTCTGAATCACATTGCATGAAGTTCACTTAACACTAAAATTAACCATTACAAGTGAGGTTAGGGATCTAAGCAGGTCTTTGATTTAAACCAACCTAATTGCTCTTACAGAATTGGTAAGTTGGCCTAGTCTGATAGCTACATCTACAACCTTTTTATAAAATGCTCTTACATGAGTTTCCTTTACTTCGCAGGCGAAGGTAATATAACAAACTTATAACAACAAAATATATTTATTCAAGCGTCACTGTGTTCCGAACGGGCAATGCGGCCATTATAATTATAGTCATATTCATATGCTGTCCAGCGCTGGCCGGGACGTTGTACTTTTATCACTTTACCAGCACCATCGTACATGTTCATTCACCAACCTGGTTAACTACTCTTCCGTATTGTAGTTAAAATGTATTTTAGTATACCATTTTCATCATAAATATAGCCGCCAACGTTACCTTCCGGATCTGTCATGTTCTGTATAGGTGAAGAAAGTGGAACAACCAGTGGGCCCCTTGATTTGCTCTACTACAAAATCCGGTGTATAATAATAAGTCGTGGTTTGTCCCAGGAAATTGGTCACGAGGTTATATCCATGCTGCGGATGATACTCGATCCATCCTTCCAGCAGCCTGTCATCGCCCCAGGTATGAACACAACGGTTTTTGCTGTCATATTCCCAGTAAAACGTTTGTCCGTTACGGTCCGTTTTGGACACCATCAGGTAGTTACGGTATTGGATACGGACGACCTGCGACAGCGCATAGTGATTTCAATCTGCGCCGCTTCAATACAAAAGGAACTCGACTAAACACTCAACTAAAAAACAAAACCCCGCGCCATGCGCGAGGTTTAAAATTTGCCTGTGATCCCGCTTGGACTATGTCAAAGTCTGTAGTAGCGCCACTTTTCACGGATTTAAAAGCTTGTGTATCCGAATTTGTATCCTTCTGGATTAGCTTAATTTGTACCGAATTGTTAAGAACTTATAACCTGTACAAATATACGAAAAGCCTTGCTAAATCAGGGCAAAACACACTAAAACTTATAACATAAATACGTGCTTTATACAGGTCTGATACAGGTTATAAATGCGATTTATCTAGTTTACTAAAATATAGCGATGCCTTCGCAGGCAATTTAGAATTAAATGGCAATTCTTATTATTATGTTACAAGAACTACTGGAACTGGTTGAGGAGGAGCAATGGGAGTATTACACCTTATGCTTAATCTTCTTTACCAGGGTATTTCCCCTGTTTCAGGGTTATTTTCCTCACTAAAGAATTTTCCTGTTGGGCCATCATTGTCAATCAGAGCATATTTTACAATCCTGTTTCCGGCACTTTTGACAGTGCCCGTCCCACGATGTCCATTGAAGTCTGTTTTTGTATATCCCGGGCAAACGGCATTTACTTTGAATCTGGTATTTTTTAGTTCGTATGCCAGAACAACGGTGTACATATTCAGTGCTGATTTTGAGGAAAGATATACAACACCTTTGTAGTCGTAGTATTTGTACGCCGGGTCGCTGTGTAAAGTTATTGAACCTTGACTTGAACTTACATTCACAATACGAGGTTCCGACGATTCTTTCAATAAATCAATAAATGCCTGTGTAACTCTCACCACACCGTAAACATTTGTATCATAAGCTGCTTTAAACTGGTCAATAGTTGAGTCCAGCGCGGTTTGTGGGTAACCACCATAAATACCCGCATTATTAATTAGTATGTCGAGGACTTTTGTTTTTTTACCGATTTCTTTACGGGCATTAATTACTGATTCGTCATTTGTGATGTCAAGCTGAATAACTTCTACATTATTTAATCCCATCGCTTTTAATTTGTCCACGGCTTCAATACCATGTTCTAAATTACGACTACCGAGGTAGACATAAATTCCCTTTTGAGCAAGTTGCCATGCAACTTCAAGACCAATACTTTTGTTGGCCCCTGTTACTAATGCGAATTTCATTTCTTTTGTGAATTTTATGAAGCAAAAGTAGAGGGCCGGAAAATAGCGGAAATGGACAATTCATTTTATTTCCCCGACAAATCCTGCCTGGGCAAAAAATCACTTGCACTTTTTCCTGTACTTTTTTTGAAGAGTCTTGAAAAATAATCCGGGTCATTAAAGCCCAGTTCGTAGGCCAATTCTTTGATAGAAGTATTAGAATAACGCAATTTTCGCTGAGCTTCTGCCATCAAACGGTTAATGAAATAATCTTTGGGCGATGAGCCGGAATATTCTTTTACAATCCTATATAAACTGTTTGTAGATAAAGCCAATTTTTCTGCAATTGCATTGATAGAAGGTTGCTCCGTAAGGTGTGTTTCTACAACCAGTTTGAACTCAATGAACTTTGAAAGGTTAATGTTTAAGGGGTTGAGGGGTTCCTTGTTTTTGAAATAAGCGCTGTTTAGTTCTGATAGCAATGAGTTCAAATAAGCTAATATTACTTCAGTGTCGATATCATATTTATCTAAATGAATTATCTGATTTAAAATTCCAAAAACCTTTATTACCCTGTCTTTTGCAGCGCTGTCAAGAACTATGGTCTGGTCGTTTAAGGGGTTGACTAAAAAGGAAAATTGTTGTGGCAACAATGCCAATGTATTTTCGTCAAACAGCAGTTTGAAATATTTAAGATCGTCTGTTTTGTCGGGTGGCGTAAAAATTTGATTTGGCATTGCAAAAAGCAAGTGTCCGTCTGTAAGGTTGAAGTCTTGTAAGTCTAAATTGTATGTAATTGAACCACTTTCAATTAATACAATAAAATAAGAGGTTAATCTGCGAGGTTGCAGTTTTTTGATCTGAATATCAGCTGAAAGATAGGGGTTGTCGTTTGAACGAATCATGATCCCCAGCTCATCATGCTGTAAGCCTTCATATTTTCTGTTTTGTCCTTGCATATTGTTTGATCAAAAGATTGTAGGATGTCATCATACGATAACCGCTAACCTGCGATTGGATTATTACAAATTTCAAACTTTTTTAAAGTTAACCTTTTTATCGTTGCTATAATAATATCGTGGTTTATTCATAAATCTGCAGCTTATATTACACATGTAATATTTTGTAAATATGAATTGGATTTCAGTACCTCACCCGCTTTACTCTCCACCCATAGTGTTCAAGATTTTAGGAAGCAGGAGGCTGGTTGGGCATCGGTAGATTTTGAAGCATATTATTCTATCGCAGTTAATTTTATGATTATTGTATATTAGATTAGGGATCGGACCGCGTGATCAGGATTTGCAGGATGAAGAAAGAGAAGAAGGATAATCTGATATTAATCAATTCAATGTTCTATTACCGGCAATATTATCCATCAATTCAGCTGGCTGACTTTATAGAATGCTATTGGGTATTACATGCACCGGACAGGTTTACGGATGTACCTGACCGCCTGATACCTGGCGGTCGTGTGGAACTGATCTTCAATTTTGGCGGCCCGACGGATTGGTTGATAACAGCTGATAATCCTCTTGGCACCCGTCAGAATGGGCCGATGATTATGGGGCAGCGAAACCAGATTTTTTATGTGAAAAGCACTGGTGAAATCAGGATGCTGGGTATCCGATTCAAGCCAGGTGGGCTGGCCTCATTTACCAATGTACCTATTTCTGATTTATTAAATATTCTGTTGCCGGCCGAACTGCTCTTAGGGAAATCAGTAATAGACCTGGAGATGCGCTTGTCTGATTATTCGGATGATGATAAGCAGGTACAATTACTGGATGCTATACTAAAATCCAGATTGGGAAATGCACCAGCTGATCTGTTAGTGGTTAACCAGACTATAGATATACTTCGCAACAGTCCTGAGGATGTATCTATTGATACAATCTGCCAGCAAACAGGTTGGTACTATAAAAAGCTGGAGCGGATTTTCCTGAAAAACATCGGTTATACACCTAAGCATTATCATAAACTGCTTCGTTTCAATAAAGCGGTCCGGTATATGCGAACAACCAATACGCTGACTGATGTCTGTCATGTATGCAACTACTTTGACCAGGCGCATTTTATTCGTGATTTCCGGTTGTTTACAGGTACCACTCCCAGCCAGTTTAAAAAGGAGGAAAACAAAATAGCGGATATTCTCATAAAGCATCAGCCTGTCTAAAATATACAATTCTACACGGGAAAAACCTTTTAGCTTTGACAATTATACCAAACTTATATCATGTCGGATTTAAAACCGGTTTCCAAAGCGCTTTTAGTCGCAGGACTGCTTTTTGCGGGTATCTGCTGGTATTTATCCTTTAGCTTGTCAGCGCACCTTTGGTGGCCATTATGGGTGGCGCCAGTTCCCATATTGTATTTTTCTTTACGACTTACAGGTAAATGGACATTTTTAATAGCTTTTACCGGGTACTTAATAGGAAGACTTAGCTGGGTGCCTTATTTTCTAAGTATTTTTCCTTTGCCGCTGCTGTTTTTGTTTACCTTACTATTGCCCCTGATTTTTTCGCTACAAGTGATAGCTGCAAGAAAGATAATGCTTACTTATCGCCATTGGTCTACTGTATTTGTATTCCCTGTTTTGGTTACTACGATGGAGTATATCAGTTTCCTCACCACCAGAGACGGAACGGCAGGAAGTATTGCCTATACGCAATGTAATTTTTTGCCCGTGGTGCAGGTTGCATCTCTGACAGGCATACAGGGGATTACCTTCCTGGTTACTTTTTTTCCTACGGCGATAGCGTTCATCATCTATCGGTATCAGCAAAAACAATCAATCCGGGCACTTTCCTTCGTAACTATTGGTGTTCTTGTGGTCGCAATGGCATGGGGCGTTGTGCGTTTGAATCAAACATCTGCTGCTGCTAAATCATTACAGGTGGGGATGGTTGCTATTGATAAACGGGTATATTACGATGAGAATAAAATAGGAGAAGACAAGGATTTGTACCTGGCAAACCTTTACCTGCGCCAGGTAGGAGAACTGGTAAAGCAGGGGGCAGAGATCGTGGTGTTTCCTGAAAAAATGTTTACCGTAAGAGATGGTCGTCGTTCGGGTTTTATGCAGCAGTTTAGAGACACAGCAATTGCGCATCACGTAGGAATCATTGCATGCGTGACGCAGCAAAAAGGAGACTATTACGAAAATAGGGCCTGGGTGATCGGGAAGGATGGGGCACTGCTGGCAGATTATCAGAAAGTACATCTCTTTGCCGGAGAATTGCTGGATAGCCTGAAACCAGGAAAGGAACCTGGTTTGTTTCTCTGGAATGGTATAAAAGAAGGTGTGGCTATTTGTAAGGACATGGATTTTCAGCAATACATCAGCAGGTATGGTAGCGCAGATTGTAATGTTTTATATGTGCCGGCCTGGGACTTTGATCAGGATGGATGGCTGCATAGCCGGATGGCGATGATGAGATGCGTGGAAGGTGGTTTTGGAATGGTAAGAAATGCCAGGCGGGGTAGGCTGACTATCAACGATTATTGCGGCAGGGTTTTGTATGAGGCTAATAGCGACAAAGGCACGCCCGTGTTGTTATCAGGCAACATTGAGATACAGCATCATGCGACACTGCATAACAAATGGGGGGATTGGTTCAGTATGTTGAATGCCATTGCATGCCTGGTGAGCCTTGCACTATTGGCAAAAGCCAGGCGGACTTAAAAATTATCCGCCAGGGACAATATTTCAAAATGAATACTGCAATAGATTATAATTTCCAGCTCTCCAGTTTACATATCTGGTAAAAATTTTCTAAAGGCTTAATCAAAAAAGTCCTCGGCAAAGGCGTATTCAATTCTACCCAACGGAATATCTTTCATTTTGAAAACACTGGAGAGAAAAGCGGATATTTTGTCTTTGGTAGAAAGCCACTTTTTTTAAAGTGCTGCCTTTACGTTTATCCTTGTCCACCTTCTCCTGAAACTTTTCATTATGAAAATCGATGACCTCCAAAAGTATGCGCTTTCCCCTGTTGATACCGTTGTAGGCGTTTTTGATCATCGTTGGAGGTTACTGTAGTGTCAACCGCTTTCAGGAGGGTATAATGCCGGATAAGTTCAGATTTTACATGCTGTAAGTGCTTATTGGTTTCTATAGCTTCCGCATAAACGGCCCGATAGACCGTTATCACATCAGCACGACCGGGGCTGCTACGCGTGTCGGGAGACTATTCAGTAATCCCTCCTCCAACGGTTATAAGTCTGGCTCTATCACCTTCGTAGATAACGGGGCAGATTATCAGCTGGCATTTACCAAAAAGCCTGACCGTTCAGCCAATTTATCATACAACAGCATTGCCGTATGGTTTGTTTCGTGGGTAAGTCGATTCAGACAAAGGCATCAAACTATTACTGAGAGCATAGAAAATAAGGGGGCGTAAATCCTGATAAAAATGTTTTGTATCTTAGTAAAAGCTCGTTAACCTGTATAAAGTACGGGAAAGAAATCGGGGTTATACAAAAGGAACTCAACTAAAAAAGCAAAACCTGCGACTAGTGCAGGTTTTAGAAGTTGTCTGTGATCCCGCTGGGACTCGAACCCAGGACCCATACATTAAAAGTGTATTGCTCTACCAACTGAGCTACGGAATCATTTCCCTACCATACACATGGCATATTGGGGCGGCAAATGTAAGAAAATATATTTCATTATCAACCTTTTACAAGATTTTCTTTTCAACAGGCCATATAGTAAGAATGATAACCACAGCTATGACGACAGATACAAAGCATAGAAAACACTGTTATAAATAGCACAGCAATTACAAAATCGCTTACCTTTGCGCCTTCTTAAGCCACCCTATCAAGGCTGGCACAGTATGCCGCAAGTGTGTATATGACCGATGTAGAAGACGATTATCATCAATCTGTAACAGAACAGGAACAACAAGCTGACACAGCCTTCTGTCGCTTTATAGACCAGGACAATGCCAGGTCTATGGCCGAAACACTTACCTTTAGCCTGGATGGCAACATTCATCCGCTTTGTGAAATTGCCGTTGCTGAACTTCAACAACATCTTGCCCTGCAAAATGAGTGGAAACATAATTTTGGCTTGGGCAACAATGGCAATGGTGCCGTTATTGGTAAAATGTTCGGTGTATTGGTAGTACGAACCCGGTATGGAACTTTGGGTTATCTGTCAGCATTTTCCGGCAAGCTGGCAAATGGAAATCATCACAACAGGTTTGTAGAACCGGTGTTCGACGGACTTAAAACAGGCAGCTTTCTAAATGCCGGTATGATCCGTTTATCAGAAATCAACAGTGAAATTGCTGCTCTCTCTCAGGAAGATGCTATCCTCCATCAATCAGCCATTGCACAGTTAAAGGAATTGCGTAAAGCCCATTCCATCAGGTTACAACGAAGGCTCCTGGAGCAATATAATTTCAGCAATAAGGCAGGCCATTTAAAAAATATGGTAGATATCTTTACCGCCCACGGCTATAAACAACCGCCTGCAGGTGCCGGCGAATGTGCTGGTCCAAAATTACTGCAATACGCCTTTCGTCATCAGATGGAGCCTTTGGCTTTAGTCGAATTCTGGTGGGGCTTATCTCCTAAATCAGCCACCTGGAAACATGGAGCCTACTACAAGCC
Organism: Chitinophaga sp. HK235; assembly: GCF_018255755.1. Lineage (NCBI taxonomy): Bacteria > Pseudomonadati > Bacteroidota > Chitinophagia > Chitinophagales > Chitinophagaceae > Chitinophaga > Chitinophaga sp. HK235. Next base: position 2,335,598 of record NZ_CP073766.1, read on the forward strand.
ATGTAAGGAGAAATGTGCACCGATCCTGGATTATATGTTAAGTTAGTCTGAGTTGCCACGATGGCCATAACGCCCCCGCTTTTCAACAGCTTGATTATCTTCTCTTCTCATTAAGCACTTGCTCATTCAAAGCAAAATATCTTTTCTTAGTGATATCTAAAGCACATGCCATAAAGGTCAATAGTGACCTATATTTTTCCTCTGTGAGTTTCATCAAACTAACATCAACTTCTTTTTTCTTATCAAAATATGCCTTAAGAAAGGTCGCAACTATCCCTCCAATTATCTCACTGATAAGTGCTGGTTAGAATCTGCATGAAAGGGAGTTTATTTGCGATTGAAAATACAGCGTTTTTTAAATGGATCAGGAATCTTTATACTCCTCAAAGGGTTCGTTTCTCATCAATTGCGGCTCCTGGACAAAGTGGGATTGCTGGATGTACTTTTAAACCCTTGCTTAAATTACGTATCTGGTAAAAGCTGGTTAACCTTATAAAGTATGGGGAAACAAAAAGAGGTTTTATAGAAGGGACTCGACTAAAAAACAAAACCCCGCGACTAGCGCGAGGTTTGAATGTTGTTTGTGATCCCGCTGGGACTCGAACCCAGGACCCATACATTAAAAGTGTATTGCTCTACCAACTGAGCTACGGAATCCTTTACTGTATTGCTGTTTAAGCGGGTGCAAAAATAGAAATAATTTATTTTTAAACAAGTTTTTACAAAAAATTTTACACCGCAACTCTCAAAACAAGCCACCACAAAGTATTTCAAGCCAATAATTTTTTCGAAGACACTATACAGATTTGTATCAGTCCTATAATAAAATGCTGTTACTATGAACTTCTCGCCTATTTTTGCATTGCAAAAATATACCCATGAAAACTTACTTTCAGAACAAGACAGTAGTTATTACCGGCGGATCGTCGGGCATTGGAAAAGCATTGGTGATGGAGATGTTACAGCAGGGTGCTGCTGTAGCCGTATGTGGTCGTAAGTTACCGGCCCTGGAAGCTTTGCGTAATGAGATCAACCATCCCTCCTTGTTTATCTTTGTGGCGGATGTGAGTGTGGAAGCGGATTGCAAGGCTTTTATGGAAGCTACGATGGCACGGTTTGGCCGTATTGATGTGTTAATCAACAATGCGGGAATTTCTATGCGTGCCTTGTTCCGTGATCTGGACCTGAGTGTATTGAAATCACTGATGGACATTAATTTCTGGGGCACTGTTTATTGCACGAAATACGCTTATCCTGCTATACTGGCTGCCAAAGGTACTATTGTGGGCGTATCTTCTATTGCTGGTTATCGTGGCTTGCCGGGGCGTACAGGTTATTCGGCGTCCAAATTCGCTATGCAGGGCTTTATGGAGGCATTGCGTACGGAGAATCTGCATACAGGCGTTAACGTAATGTGGGTATGTCCGGGGTTTACGGCCTCGAATATACGGAATACGGCGCTCAACCAGGAAGGACAGGCACAGAGTGAAACCCCGCTCAATGAGGATAAGCTGATGAGTGCCGAAGCAGTGGCAACAGCCATTGCCAAAGCAATCAGCAAACGCAAAAGGACCCTTGTACTTACCGGCCAGGGCAAACTCACTGTATGGCTCAACAAACTGGTGCCTGGTCTGCTCGATGGTCTTGTTTACAACCACTTTAAGAAAGAACCTAATTCTCCACTGCAATAAAAATCAAAATTTCAGCTTAAAATAAGGCGCCATCGGTATTTTTACCTTTATTTGCAAAGAGATTGCATTTAAAACCCCATGGCACCCTTTTTGGGAGGAGAGCGACCATTCCAGGCGGCCATTCAGATGTGATACGGGTTCGATAAGCAGGGATAGGGAGTTGAAATGTGAATTTAGTGTATTGCGCTTGGATTTAGATTTTCTGGCATGTCCATTATAACATTAACATCAGACATAGGGATGCAGGATTACCTGGTAGGTGCCATCAAAGGGCAACTCTGGCATTACTGCCCGGAATGTCATGTTACGGACATAACCCATCATATCAGCCCTTTTAACCTGCCGCAGGCAACGTATATCTGTAAGAGTGCCTTCGCCTGGTTTCCGCTGGGTACTTTCCATTTTGTACTGATTAATCTGTTCGACCGCCGCCCCGATCATGTGCTGGTGGCCGAACATAACGGACAATACATCGGCTGCGCCGACAATGGTCTGCTGACCATGATCGCCGGTGGCATGCCCGAAAAAGTGGTTAAAATACCCCTGCCGGCCAATGCGCCCAAAAACACATTCACCATCATACAGCAGCTGGCCATGGCCGCCCGTGAACTCAGCAGAGGCAAAGCCCTGGGAGAAATAGGCCCGCTCACCCAAAGCATCCATATTAAGCATAACCTGCAGCCTTTGGTGGGCGATGACTTCATCGAAGGCCAGATTATCCATATCGACAGCTTCGAAAACGTAGTGGTCAATATCACCCGCGATCAGTTCAATGCCCAGCGCAGAAACCGTCGCTTCCAGATATTTTTCCGCCGTAATGAAGTGATCAACCAGATCAGTGAAACTTACGCTGATGTACCCGAGGGCCAGAAACTGGCCCTGTTCAACGCTGCCGGCTACCTCGAAATAGCTATCAACAAAGGAAATGCAGCCGGCCTGTTCGGCCTGCTGGGATTCCGCAGGGACCAGCTAACCCAGCCCACCGGCTTCCAGCAACTCTCATTCTACCAAACTGTCAGAATTATCTTTCAATGATTAACAGACTCGTTAAAATGGAATTTATCCCCGACAAGGTAAGTTCCTTCCGGGAACTGTTTGCCCGGCAACAACAACAAATCCGCCATTTCCCAGGATGCCTCCACCTCGAACTATGGGAACACCCGGCCTCCGGCAACACCTTCTTTACCTTCAGCAAATGGGAGTCCGAAGCGGCTCTGGAAGCCTACCGGCAATCAGATCTCTTCCGGGATACATGGGCCGCCACCAAAGTGCTGTTTTGCGCAAAACCAGCAGCATGGACCGTTACAGAGACTTATAAAGCCTGAAACCACGCTGGCAGCCAGGGAGTTCTAATGCAATTTTAATTCCCTTCAAACCAGCTACCATTCAAGATTATAGCTAGCAATTAAAAAGATATTTACAAAAAGTTAAAACTGTTCAGCAGATTAGCATAATTTGCTACTTTTTATATTTTTGTCGGACCTTAAAACAACCTTATGAATTTTAAAAGGACCAACAACATAGTTGGCTGGGTGATTTGCATCATTGCCTGCTCTGTTTACATTATGACTATGGAGGCCACGGGCAGCTTGTGGGACTGCGGCGAATTTATTTCCAGTGCGTACAAAGTACAGATCCCCCACCCTCCCGGAGCACCCTTGTTCGTATTACTCGGAAGACTCTTCAGCATGTTCCTGAAACCCTCACAGGCCGCTCTCGGTGTAAACACCATGACTGCCATCGCCAGTGGTTTCACCATCCTGTTCCTCTTCTGGACTATTACGCACTTTGCCCGTCGTCTGATGGTAAAAGCCGGTGAAGAGATCTCCCGTGAAAAAATGATCGCTATCATGGGCGCAGGCGCCGTAGGTGCCCTGGCCTATACCTTTTCTGATTCATTCTGGTTCTCCGCTGTGGAAGGTGAAGTATATGGTATGTCCTCTTTCTTCACTGCCATCGTGTTCTGGGCCATCCTCAAATGGGAAAACGAAGCAGACGAGCCCTATGCCGACAGATGGCTCGTACTGATCGGTTACCTCCTGGGTCTCTCCATCGGAGTACACCTGCTCAACCTCCTCACCATTCCGGCCATCGTAATGGTATACTACTTCAGACGCTTCAAACCTACCGGCTGGGGCACCTTCTGGGCTTTCATCCTCGGTTGTGCCATCACCGGTATGATCCAGAAATACCTGATCCAGGATACCATTAAAGCCTCCGGTTATATGGACGTAATTTTCGTCAATAACCTCGGAATGGGCTTCTTCTCCGGATTTATCTTCTATTTCGCTGCCTTAGTGGCCATCCTGATTATCGGCCTGAGAAAACCAAAATTCGGTTTCTATGCTCCGCTCATCGTAATCGCCTCCATCATCCTGGTGCCGGCTTACAACGACGCCAGCGGCGGTGTAGTATTCGTGAAATTACTGCTGGCCGCATTCTTCCTGCTCATACCTTTCTTTATCAAAACCTTTGGTATAAAGCTGAACCAGGAAAAATTAGTGCACTTCAGCAGGCTCACCATCATGTTCATCCTCTTCACCCTGCTCGGTTATTCTACCTATATCACTACCATGATACGCTCTACTGCCAACCCTTCAGTTGACATGTACAACGTAGATAACCCCATCTCCCTGGTTGGTTACCTCGGACGTGAACAGTATGGTGACTTCCCCCTCGTATACGGACAGGTATTCACTGCTCGTCCTGAAAAATACAATGAAGGCGGTAACATCTACGCCCGCAGCGATAAAAAATATATGGTTGCCGGCAAAAAAATGGAACCTGTTTACGCCAAGTCTGACATGATGCTCTTCCCTCGAGTATGGGACGCCAGCAACGATCAGGGCCACGCCGACTTCTACCGCTCCTGGCTCGGCCTCGACGCCAATGAAGCACCTTCCTTCGGTGATAACATCAAGTTCTTCATCCAATACCAGATGAACTTCATGTACTTCCGCTACTTCATGTGGAACTTCGTAGGTAAACAAAACGATACCCAGGGCTATGGCAACGTCCGCGATGGTAACTGGATCTCCGGTATCCCTTTCATCGATAACCTGATCTACGGCGACCAAAGCCTCATGCCAGACAGCCTCCGGAACAACAAAGGACACAACACCATGTTCTTCCTGCCGTTTATCCTCGGTATCATCGGCTTCTTCTTCCAATACAACAACCATCGCAAAGACACCCTCATTGTGTCGCTCCTGTTCTTCTTTACAGGTATTGCGATCGTAATATACCTCAACCAGGCCGGTAACCAGCCCCGTGAGCGTGACTATGCCTATGTAGGCTCCTTCTACGCTTTCGCTATCTGGATCGGACTCGGTGTACTGTCTGTTTACAACTTCTTTAAGAAGAAAATGAGCAGCGCTATCGCTCCTACCCTCGCCACTGCACTCTGCCTCCTGGCAGTACCCGTGCTGATGGCTGCCCAGGAATGGGACGACCATGACCGCTCTACCAAAACCATCGCCAGAGATATCGCTAAAGATTATCTCGAATCCTGCCAGCCAAATGCGATCCTGTTTACCGTTGGTGACAACGATACCTACCCGCTCTGGTACGCACAGGAAGTAGAAGGTATCCGCCCCGATGTAAGAGTGATCAACCTCAGCCTCCTCGGTGTAGACTGGTATATCGACCAGCAGCGCAGAATGGTGAATCAAAGCGCAGCAGTGCCTATGAGCTGGGCTCCAAATAAATACCAGGGCGAAACCCGCAACTTCATCCGCTTCTTCGATCCAGGAAACATCCCGGCTGATAAATACTTCAACCTGAAAGATATCATGGACTTCATGGGAAGCGATGATGAACATAACAAGGTAAACACCCAGGACGGCGGATCTGAAAACTTCCTGCCTACCCGTCAGCTGTTTATCCCGGTTAACAAGGAAGAAGTCCTAAAATATGGTGTGGTTGGCGCCAAAGACTCCGCCAGAATACTGCCACAGGTATCTTTCAAAATCAACAAAAGCTACCTGCTCAAAAATGACCTGGCTGTTTATGATATCATCGCTACCAACAACTGGAAAAGACCTATCTACTTTACCAGCCCTACTGATCTCGGTCTGAACGACTATCTCAGAACCGATGGTCTGGCATATCACCTGGTGCCGTTGCCTAAACCAACAGCCAATGATCCCCTGGGTATGGATATCAACGCCAATATCAACGCAATGTATGATAACCTGATGCACAAGTTCGCCTTCGGTGGCGCACAAACACCAGGTACTTACTTCGATGAGCCTAACCGCAAAATGGTGTTGTACCTGCGTCAGTCCTTCACCCGCCTCAGCGTGGCTATGACACAGAACGGTGAGTCCAAGGACAGCGCTATCTCCGTGCTGACATACATGGACAAAAACATCAAGGAAGGCAACTTCCCTTACGCGATGACCACTCCAGGTAACATGCACAACTACACCTCCCTGCAAACTGTTTACGCCCACTACATTGCTGGTGACGTGAAAAGAGCAGAAGAGATCAGCAACCAGATCATCAAAGACTGTGAACAACAAATTCGTTACTATCAGGCATTACCTGCCAGCAGAATGACCAGCGATCTGCAACGCGACGGACAAACTGCTGAACAGTTCATCGCCTGGCTGCAACGCATGAAGATCGACTTCGGCTCCGGTGCTGGTGCACACCCTAAAGAGGGCCTGCAGCACGTAAGCACGGAAGACTCCAACGCTGCCCCTCAGGCAGCCCCGGACTCCGCCAAATAATCAAATAATCAGATAAAATAAAATAGCCCAGGACTTCAGTCCTGGGCTATTTTATTTTATCCTCGCCCCATCAGGAGCATCAGCATTATCATATGCATCACAGTTACAGATTGCTCACCATCTGTCTCCAGTAAGCAGCGCTTTCTTTTACTTCCGGTACATTGTAATCCCAGTTGTACTCGTATTCAGCAGAGAACAGACCTTTGAATTTCTGTGCTTTCAGTGTTTCCAGCACCTGTGGTATTTTACATACACCGTTGCCCCATATTACGTCGTGAGATTGTTCAGTTTTACCGTTCAGATCTTTAAAGTGCAGGCTCACGATATGACCATTCAGTTTTTTCAGGCACTCTACCGGGTCCAGGCCGGAACGTACCCAGTGACCGATATCAGCGCAGGCACCCATTAATTTACTTCTACCCTGAATAGCATTCAGTACGCTGTCGGGATGCCAGTAGTGGCTGGGTTTAGGGTGATCATGGATCGCCAGCTTAATGTTGTAACGGTCACACAGAGAAGAGATCAGGTCCAGGTACTCCGGTTGCGGCTCACTGGTGATACTCTGAATGCCCATCCTGTTGGCGAAATCAAACAACATTCTCCATTCTGCTTCAGAATTGGGTACTACCACGCCAAATGCTACCAGTACCTTGTGTTTCTTTTTAATCAGGCTTTTTACCTGCTCTTGTTTGTCGGGCGACATATGGTAATCCATCTTGCCTTCTATGCCACCACCGATGGTCTGCCCAGGAAACGCTTCCACATATTGAATACCGCAGCTGTCCATTTTGTCCAGCGCTTCTGCCAGGGTAAAATGGTTGAACGTCCACGCCTGTGCGCCCAGTTTCCAACCCAATGCATCTGCTCTGGCCTGACCCTTGGCAGATTGTGCAAATAATGCCACCGCTAAACCACCGGCCAGCAGCCATGCATTTCTCAGTTTTTTCATATAGATATTTTTTTGATGATTGAAAGTAATAGCTTTCAACGTAAAATACAAGATTTTAACCAAGATTAGGATGATTTAAATGATTACACCCATCCTGGTAATTTTTTCACTAATTTTAATAACGAACTATGTTTTGATTTTTGTGCTATGAGAGGAATAACTTTTTCCCGGTTTAATCCGGATGAAAATAACAGATCCCCTTTCCAGAAGCTGCTGGACCTCTTCACCCAACTACTTACCTATACCAGCGGAGACGTGACAGAAGCCCTCCAATGGCTTACAGAGCTGGATAAAGAGTTTGGTCTTACCAACGACGATTATGGTATTGGTGATTTTATTCAGGACATGAAAAACAAAGGATACCTGAAAGAAGATGAAGCCGGCGAAATCATCATCACGGCCAAAACTGAACAAACCATCCGTAAAAACGCACTGGAAGAGATCTTCGGCAAACTGAAAAAATCCCAGGTAGGGAATCATAATATCCGGAAATCAGGTATCGGAGACGAGCTCAACGCGGAGACCAGACCTTTTGAATTTGGCGACGGCGTAGACCAGCTGGATGTCACTGCCTCTATCCGCAATGCCCAGATCAACCACGGCATCGACAGCTTCTCTATCAGTCAGGAAGACCTGGAAGTCAAGGAAACAGACTATAAAACCCAGACGTCTACCGCCCTGATGATTGATATCTCGCATTCCATGATATTGTATGGGGAAGACAGGATCACTCCTGCCAAAAAAGTGGCCATGGCCCTCAGCGAGCTGATCACCACCCGCTACCCTAAAGACACCCTCGATATCATCGTTTTCGGTAATGATGCCTGGCAGATCGAAATCAAGGACCTGCCCTATCTGCAGGTAGGCCCCTATCACACCAATACGGTGGCCGGCCTGGAACTGGCCATGGACCTGCTTCGCCGCCGCCGCAATCCCAACAAGCAGATCTTCATGATCACCGACGGGAAACCAACCTGCCTTAAAATAGGCAGGGAATATTATAAAAACAGCTTCGGCCTGGACCGCAAAATCCTGAACCGTACGCTCAATCTGGCCGCCCAGTGCAAAAAACTGAAAATACCGATCACCACCTTCATGGTGGCCACCGATCCCTGGCTGCAGAAGTTTGTACAGGAATTTACCGAAACCAACAGCGGTAAAGCCTTCTTCTCCGGCACCGACAAACTGGGCCAGTTCCTGTTCTACGATTTTGAAAACGGGAAACGAAAATTATTCTAAAACCGGCAAGGAATTGCGTAATTTATAAACATGGATACCAGCATCAAGACGTTAGGCGAACTGAAAAAGAGTGGCTATAAACCCGTTTCAGTAAAAGAGGAAATCAGACGTAACCTGATTAAAAAATTGCAGAAAAAAGAAACTTCCTTTCCCGGCATTATTGGCTATGATGATACCGTGATACCGGATACCGAAAGGGCCCTGCTCTCCCGTCACAATATTCTGTTCCTCGGTCTGCGCGGACAAGCCAAAACCCGCATGGCCCGGCAAATGACAGACCTTCTCGATGAATTCATCCCCGTGGTGGAAGGCTCAGAAGTTAACGACGATCCTTTCAACCCCCTGTCAAGATACGCAAGGGACCTCATCGCCGAAAAAGGCGATAAAACGCCCATCACCTGGATATCCCGTGAAGAACGTTACGCCGAAAAACTCGCCACGCCAGACGTTTCCGTAGCCGATCTCATTGGCGACATAGATCCCATCAAAGCCGCCAACCTCAAACTCAGCTACGCCGACGAACGTGCCATCCACTTCGGTATCATCCCCCGGTCCAACCGCAGCATCTTCGTCATCAACGAACTCCCCGACCTCCAGGCCCGTATACAGGTAGCCCTGTTCAACATCCTGCAGGAAGGCGATATCCAGATCAGAGGGTTTAAAGTACGCATGCCACTCGATATACTCTTCATATTCACGGCTAACCCGGAAGACTATACGAACCGTGGCTCTATCGTCACCCCGCTGAAAGACAGGATAGAAAGCCAGATCATCACCCACTACCCGAAAAGCGTCGAAAACTCCCTGCTCATCACCGAACAGGAAGCCGATATACATGATGAACAGCTGGCCAAAGTGTCTATCTCCGACATGGTAAAACGCCTGATAGAACAGGTAGCTTTTGAAGCCCGCAACAGCGAATATGTTGACAAAAAAAGTGGTGTTTCCGCCCGCCTTACCATCGCCGCCTATGAAAATGCGGTGAGCTCCGGCGAAAGACGCGCCATCATCAATAAGGAAAAGGAGACACATGTACGTATCGCCGATCTCATGTCGATCATCCCTGCCATCACCGGCAAAATAGAACTGGTATATGAAGGCGAACAGGAAGGTCCGCTCCAGGTGGCCCACAACCTGCTCGACAAATCCATCCGTACCCTCTTTGCCTCCTACTTCCCCAACCCGGACTCTTTCAAGAAAAAGAAGCAGTCCCAACCCGTGGAAAACCCCTACCGCAGCGTTATCCAGTGGTTCGATAAAGGCAACAGCCTCCAGCTGCTGCAGGATATCAGTGATAAACAATACGAGACTTCACTCAACAAGGTAGAAGGACTCAAAGACATGGTCAAAGCCCGCTTCCCGCAGGCCAACAACCGCGAAGCCCTGCTGCTGATGGAGTTTGTATTGCACGGACTCGCTTCCTATTCCCTCATCAGCAAAAAGGTAGCGGAAAACCATACCCGTTTCAGCGACCTGTTGGGCACCATGATGAACTTCAGCATGGAAGACAACGACGTAACAGAAGAAGAAGATTTTTAGTTTTTTTGCAGATAAATAGCAAGCTGGCGTTACTTTGAAAGATTGTAATCGTCCAGCTTTTTTCATTTTTTCATTTAGTCATTTCAATATTTAAATATTGAAATGACTAAATGAAAAAATAACCAAATGAAATTCCACTTATGAAGCATTCACGAAGAGATTTTCTCCGTTCGGCCACTACATTGGCTGCCGGCGCCGGGCTGGTGTCCGCGCTTCCTTCAGGCTTACAGGCCCTCCCACTAAAAACGATCGCTGCCAGCGACCGGGTTAATATTGCAGCCATCGGTATCAATGGCATGGGCTGGTCAGACCTTACCGCCATGCTGAAACACCCAGCTGCCCAATGCGTGGCCCTCTGCGACGTAGACCGCAATGTACTCGACAAGCGGGTGGCTGAACTGTCCAAACAGGGCATCAAAGTAAAAGCATACAGCGACTACCGCAAATTGCTGGAAGATAAAAGCATCGACGCTGTTATCATCGGTACACCCGACCACTGGCATTGCCTTCAGATGACGGATGCCTGTGCCGCCGGAAAAGATGTGTATGTAGAAAAACCGGTAGGCAATTCCATCGCCGAATGCCGTACCATGACGGCTGCACAACAACGTTACCACCGTGCCGTACAGGTTGGCCAGTGGCAACGCAGCCAGCAACATTTTAAAGATGCAGTCAGTTTTGTGCACTCCGGCAAACTCGGACAGATAAGGCTTGTAAAAGCCTGGGCCTATATGGGCTGGATGAAGTCCATTCCCATAAAGCCCGACAGTACGCCCCCTTCCGGTGTCGACTACAAGGCATGGCTGGGCCCTGCCCGTGAAAGGCCCTTCAATGAAAACCGCTTCCACTTTAACTTCCGCTGGTATTGGGATTATGCCGGTGGTCTGATGACCGACTGGGGTGTACACCTGCTCGATTATGCCCTGCTGGGTATGAAAGCAGAAATGCCACGGTCCATTATGGCCGCAGGTGGTAAGTTTGCCTATCCCGATGATGCTGCCGAAACACCCGACACCCTCACCACCGTATATGAATTCGATGGCTTCAATATCCAGTGGGAACAGGCCCAGGGCATTGATGGTGGCCCTTATGGCCGTGATCACGGTATTGCGTTTATCGGCAACAATGGTACCCTGGTACTGGACAGGGGGGGCTGGGAAGTGATACCGGAAAAAAACAAAATGGAAGCCGTACCCCGGCAGAAAGCCGTGGACAATGGGCTGACACTGCATACCCACAATTTCATCGAAGTGGTGAAATCACGCCGGCTGGAGGATCTGCACGCACCGATACAGGCAGGGGCTTTGATAGCCACAACTGCTCAAATGGGGGACATCGCCTTCAGAACAGGGAAAAAAATATACTGGGACAAACATGCAGGACAATTCACCGACAGCGACGCCAATCAATTGCTGGCCGCCGGTTATCATAATGGGTACAAACTACCGGTCATAAGCTAGTTGTCCTGCAAAGATGCAAAGCAGCAGATGCAACATGAAACTTTTGCGTCCCTGCTGCTTTGCATCTTTGCGTAAACCCTTTCAGGATATGTCTTCCAGATTCAGAGACAGATATACGGCGCTGCTGATAGGATTATCATAATAGGCAGCAATCGGCTGGAATCCCAGCGACGTATACAGTTCGATGGCCGGGCGCATATGCGCGAGGGTGTCGAGCAGAATACGTTTATAGCCCAGTCCCTTGCTTTCTTCGATGGCTCTGGCAGCCAAGGCCTTTCCAACCCCGTGGCCTTTGAAGGCATCTTTTACGAAGAGGCGCTTCATTTCTGCGGTCGTATTGTCAAAAGGACGGACAGCAACGCATCCGGCCACCTGACCATCTACCTTTGCCAGCAGCAGCGCCCCACCCGGGGCAGCATAAGGGCCTGGCAAACTTACCATCTCTTCTTCAAACTGTTGAAAGCTGAGGTCTACACTTAACCAGTTGGCATATTCTCTGAAAAGCAGCTTTACCTGTTCCAGGTTTCCGGTATCTGTTGCGGTTACTTTAATGATCTCTGTCATCGCCACACACTTTTAGGTTGTCAATAAAAACAAAAGTCCTCCGGAATAGGGTGTTCACATCTCTCTGACTGGTTTCCGGGAACACCCCCAAACTTTTGCGGGATAAGCAATTTACAACAATTACTTTACAACATCATGATACATCAGAGATTAATTTTAGGTAAAGAAAAACGGGATTTTATCCTGCTGGATGGTAAAACAATGCGGGTAAACGGAGCAATGCAGGATATATTTTCAGATATGATTTATAGTAAGGGCATAAAAAAAGCCGCTTCAAGAGCGGCTTCTTACTTTCCCATCTGGAGGTTCCGAGCGGATTCGAACCGCTGTACGAGGTTTTGCAGACCTCTGCCTAGCCACTCGGCCACGGAACCATATATCTGACGAAACACTTACTTTTGCTTGCCTTTTAGCGGGCGTCCCGTCGTTTTGTGGGATTGCAAAAGTAGTAAATTTCTGATAATCACCAAATATTATTTAAAAAATATCTGAAAAAATATTTTGATAATAATACAGAACGTAGGAATATTGAGGCGCCAACAAGGATTGTTGAATCGTGAAAAACACAAAAAATTAATACAATGGACAAACGTATTGCCGAATCTGAACTCATTATCAACAGCCGTGGAGCAGTATATCACCTGGATGTAAGACCTGATGAACTGGCTCATACCATCATCACTGTAGGAGATCCCGATCGAGTGCCAGCGGTGACCAAACATTTTGACAAAGTAGAACACAAATTCCAGCACCGTGAATTTGTAACCCACACCGGTTATATCGGGAATAAAAGGCTGTCAGTAGTTTCTACCGGCATCGGTACAGACAACATCGACATCGTACTCAATGAACTCGATGCCCTCGTTAACATCGATTTTAATACCCGGCTCGTAAAACAGGAACTCACTTCTCTGCAGATCATCCGCCTGGGTACTTCCGGCGCCCTCCAGGAGAGCATCCCCGTAGACAGTTTCGTAGTGTCTTCCCATGGCCTGGGCCTCGACAACCTCATGGCTTATTATACCTACGAAAATACTTCCGCTGAAAAACAACTGCTGGAAGCCTTCCGCGGCCAGGTAACCCTGCAGCCAGGTGGCGCCAATCCCTGCCTGCTTGCCGCCGGTGAAAGCCTGCAAAAACACTTCACCGACGGATTTCATACAGGCATCACCGTTACCTGCCCGGGTTTTTATGCCCCGCAAGGCCGCGTGTTAAGAGGCCCGCTGTCTAATCCTAACCTGATAGATAACCTCACCAGCTTCTCCCACGAAGGACACCGCATCACCAACTTCGAAATGGAAACTTCCGCCATCTACGGCATGGGACGCGTTCTCGGACATCAATGCCTGTCTATCAGCGCTATCGTGGCCAACCGTATCCGCAAGGAATTCTCCAAAGATGGCGGCGCCGCTGTAGAAGCCCTCATCAAAAAAGGACTCGACATCATCGCTAAATTATAATCCCCAGGACTAAAGTCCTGGGCTATATTGGATGAGCTATATTTGGGGCAATCCCAAAACTAAAAATTCGCATTAGATCATCGTTTAGATCATCTCCATCTAATATAGCCCAGGGCTTAAGCCCTGGGAAACCAAAAGCATTCTTTCTATCTTTGTATTATGCAACAAATTCATTTCTATAAATACCAGGGCACCGGGAATGATTTTATCATCATGGACAACCGGGAGGGACAGTACGACTGGCTCACCAACGAACAGGTAAATGAACTGTGTGACCGCCGTTTCGGTATTGGTGCCGATGGTCTGATGCTCCTGAACAAAAGCGAAGACTATGACTTCGCCATGAAATATTACAACTCCGATGGAAGGGAAAGTTCCATGTGCGGCAACGGTGGCAGATGCCTCACTGCTTTCGCCCATAAAATGGGGGTTGGCGATGGCAACCTCTACTTTATCGCGGTAGACGGAGAACATGAAGCCACTATGGACGGTGATAACTGGGTAAACCTGAAAATGCAGGATGTAGACTTCGTAGAACATGGTCCGCTGTATTATTACCTCAACACCGGCTCTCCCCACTTCGTAAAATATGTAGACGATGTACAGGCGGTAGATGTGTTCAACGAAGGCCGCCAGATCCGCTACAACGAACGTTTTGCTGCCGAAGGTACCAACGTGAACTTTGTACAGCCTTTTGAAGAAGGCATCTTCGTACGTACCTATGAAAGAGGTGTAGAAGACGAAACCTATTCCTGCGGCACCGGCGTTACCGCCGCCGCCATCACCTTTGCCGGCAAGGAAGAAAAGGAATATGTAGTCCCTGTACAAACACTCGGCGGACAACTTGAAGTACGCTATACCCGCACTGGTGAACGCTCCTTTACCAACATCTGGCTCTGTGGCCCCGCCACCCTGGTGTTTGAAGGACAGATTACCATTGGCTGATAACTTATCCCGCAAATGATCCAATACTTCAAAAATATAGATGCCAAAACGGTAGCTATCCAGGCACCCGAAAACGGTGCCTGGGTAAATATCACCCCACCACTGAAACAGGCTGAATTTGAACAGCTGTCTGAAGAGCTGGATATACCGCTGGACTTCCTTACCGACTCCCTGGATATTGACGAAAAATCACGCTACGAGCTGGAAGACAATGTAAAGCTCATCGTTATCAAAACACCCACGGAAAACAATTCCATCAACGAAAGCGATGCCTTCTACATTACCATCCCTATCGTGATCGTCCTTACCCACAATCAGATTATTACCGTCAACTCCTTCGATAACGCTGCCATCAAAAGGTTCCTCGATACCTTTCACAACAGGTCCCCGGAAAAAAAGAACATGATGGTGCTCAAAATCTTCGAAAAGGTAGTAGTCAATTTCCTCAATCACCTCAAGGAAATCAATCAGCGCAGGAACATGCTGGAAGCCAAACTCTACGATTCGAACCGAAACGAAGAACTGCTGGCCATCATGCGGATACAAAAAAGCCTCGTGTATTTTGTGACCGCCCTCCGCAGCAACGAGCTGCTGCTCATGAAGCTCGAAAGGACCAATTTCCTGGGCCTCAACGAAGATGAAAAGGAATTCCTCCACGACCTGATCGTAGATACCTCCCAGGCCCTCGAAATGGCCAATATCTACACTAATATCCTCAGCAGCACCATGGACGCCTTTGCCAGCATCATCTCCAACAACCTGAATGTGGTCATGAAAAGGCTTACCTCCATCACCATCATACTCACCTTCCCTATGCTGGTAGCCAGTATCTATGGTATGAACGTAGACCTGCCCTTCCAGCACAGTATACATGCTTTTTACATCCCCATTATCCTCTCCATCGTGATATCGGTGATCATCAGCATGTACTTCATGAAAAAGAAATGGTTCTGATCTAAAACATACTCTGGAAAACAGGGAACAATAACAATATGAAAACAGGATTTAACGTACGGGTTTATGGTATCATGATCAATGATCAGAAACAGGTACTCGTAACTGATGAATATATCCGTGGCGGATATTACACCAAATTTCCCGGTGGCGGGCTCGAATTCGGGGAAGGTACCCTCGAATGTATGATGCGGGAATGGCGCGAAGAACTGGGACAGGATATTAAAGTGGTAGAACATATCTATACCACTGATTTCTTCCAGATATCAGCCTTTGATAACGAAACCCAGATTATTTCGATCTATTATCTCGTCACGCCCCTGTCTCCTTTTACAGCCAAAACACTGGATAAGCCTTTCGATTTTACCGTACCCGAAGGCGTATCAGAGATTGAATATGCAAGATGGATCAACTGGGAGGATTTTTCGGCCGCAGCCGTCACCCTCCCAATCGATAAAGTAGTGGCAGACCTGGTGAAGGCACGATATTAATCGTGCGGCACCACGTCCATCACCGGCATCTCTTTGCCCATGGCGGCTGCCTTCATCCGTGCAGCCGTATCATGCCCAAGGTAACGGACAATACGATGCTCCAGCAAATAAATCAGCGGGGTTAACGCTACCGCCACTACGAATTTATAGCTGTAATTCACCATGCAGATGGCCAGCACCCGCTGCCAGCTCCAGTCCTTTCCTATCTTAAAGGCGATAAACAACACGATAAAGCTGTCTACCAGCTGCGATACTACCGTGGAACCGGTAGCTCTCAGCCATACATGTTTTTCACCGGTACGTTTTTTTATGTGGTGAAATACCGTCACGTCCACGATCTGGCTTACCAGAAAGGCCGTCAGGCTACCCAGGATGATCCACATCCCCTGCCCGAAAATGCCGACAAAAGCGCTCTGCATGTTGGGCACTCCTTCTTTTGAACTGCTACCCAGCCACCAGCTGTCGGCCGGCACATGGATGGCCACAAAAAACATAATAAAAGCATAGGTGATCAGTGCCACCGCGATATAGGAGATGCGACGTACCGCCACTGGCCCGTAAAATTCGTTGACAATATCTGTCATTACAAATTCCAGCGGCCATAACAGCACCCCGGCAGTCAGCGTATACGCCAGACCGCTCTCTCCAAACAGGGTAAAGGAGTGTACCTCCAGCCCCAGCAACCGTTCCAGCGAAAAAAGTTTACCACCGATACACTCGGCTATGAGCGCATTGGCCACAAAAAAGCTGGCGAAGATCACAAAAAGCTTGGTAGGCTTATCACTTAAAAGTTTCTTGACCATTTTAATAACTAACTATAAGTTGAAAAACTAAGATACCGACGTTACATAAAAACAGCCAGGGTGGCAGCTGTTTCCAGTTAATTTTTTTCAGTAATAGTAACACTCCTGTAATCAGGCAAACAACCAGATTCAGTGGAAATGCCACACCCACACCTAAAACCAGTACATGGCTCACGATCATATCAAAAGAATGATCATACGCTGAAATCCTGAGTATCTGACCTAAAATAAAGCACAGGTTACAGATAAATGTAAATTTTAACACAAATCGAATCCAACGCATATTGAAATTTCGGATAAATTACAGTTATTTTTGTTCCTTTTAAACCAAACACAAGATATCCGATGAAGCAAAACTGGCTAAAAGCCATTCTTCCCCATCTGGCAGCAATTGGTATATTCATATTGCTGGCAACGGTTTACTGCTCTCCTGTATTGGAAGGCAAGATAGTAAACCAGAGCGACATGATGAACGTAAAAGGAATGGCCAAAGAGGCGAAGGACTATTATGAAGCAACCGGTGAAACTCCACTGTGGTCCAATAGCATGTTCTCCGGAATGCCTACCTATGTCGTGTACACTGGTCCCGGTAAAAACAAGCTGACCATTGTCAATCAACTGGTTACCCTCGGCCTGCCCGCCCCTATCAACATGCTGTTCCTCGCCATGATCTGCATGTACCTGCTGGCATGCATACTGGATTTCAAATACTGGATAAGAGTCCTGGGCGCCATCGCTTTTGCTTTCTGCTCCTATAACCTGATCCTCATCGATGTAGGCCACGTCACCAAAATGTACGACATCGCCCTGATGCCCGCTGTACTGGCAGGTATTATCCTGACCTACCGCGGACGCCTCATCGGCGGCGCAGCTCTTACTGCACTGGCTACCGGTTTGCTGATCTACAACAACCACCTGCAGATGATCTATTATACGCTTATCATGATCATCTGCCTGGTAATAGGCGCCTTCATTCACGCGCTGAAAAACCAGGAACTGCCGCAGTTCTTCAAAGCTTCCGTACTACTGGCTTTTGCCGGCGTGCTGGCTGCATTGCCCGCCATGGACAGCCTGCTCACCACCAAAGAATATGCAGATTATACCATGCGTGGCAGCAAATCCGAACTCACATTGGGTAAGGAAGATGCCAAAGAAAATAAATCCACCGGACTGGATATAGACTACGCTTACGAATGGAGCTACGGTGTTCCGGAATCCTTTACTTTCATGATCCCTGGTTTTGTGGGTAACTCCTCCGGCCAGAAACTGGGCACGGGCTCCCATGTGTATGAACAGATGGTCAGCCTCGGTGCACCTGCTGCTCAGGTAGAACAGTATATGGAGCAGATGAAGTTCCCACTGTACTACGGCGCTCAGGAAAGAGGTACTTCCGGCCCTGTATATGTAGGCGCCATCATCTGTTTCCTCTTTATCCTCTCTCTGCTCGTTGTTAGCAATTGGCAGAAATGGTGGCTGCTGGCCGTTACCATTATCGGTTTCATCCTGGCATGGGGTAAGAATTTCGGATTTATCAACGATTTCCTGTTCTACCACCTGCCTTTATATAACAAGTTCAGAGCACCTTCACAGGCCCTGGTACTGCCATCCCTCACTTTTGTGATACTCGCCTGCTGGGCATTACAGGAAGTGGCCAATGGTAAACATACCAAAGAAGAATTGCTGAAAAAACTGAAACAAGCGACACTCATCTCCGGTGGTATCATCGTGGTGCTCGGCATTCTCGGCAGCATGTTCTGGAATTTCAGCAGCCATAGCGATGCTACCATGCTCAACTACTTCGGTCAGATGCTCGGTGGCGAAGCCAATGCCAAACTGATGATACGCGCACTGGAAAAAGACCGTAGCTCCCTGCTGCTGAAAGATAGTATCCGCTCCCTGGTGTTTATCGCCATCGCCGCCGGCGCTATCTGGGCTTATCTGAAAGGCAAACTGCAATGGCAACCGGCTGCTATCATCATTGTAGCTGCCGTTACCATCGATCTGGTACAGGTAGACAGAAACTACCTCGGCAAAGACAGCTTCGTGGATGAATCTGTGCTGACATCACAGCTGTCACCATCACAGGCTGATCTCCAGATCAAACAGGACCCTGATCCGTATTACCGCGTGTTCAACCTCACCACGTCTCCTTTTGATGATGCCATCCCCTCCTACTTCCACAAAAACATCGGTGGCTACAGCCCCGCCAAACTGTGGATTTACCAGGACCTCATCACCCACCAGATCTCCAAAAACAACATGCATGTGCTCAACATGCTCAATACCAAATACTTTATCGTACCTGATCAGAAAACCGGTCAACCGGTGGCACAACGCAACCCGGATGCCTACGGTAACGCATGGTTTGTAAAAGGTATTGTATGGGCTCCCGATGCCAACACAGAAATGAAAACGCTCGACTATCTCGACACCAAAGATTCTGCCGTGGTAGACAAACGTTTTGCAAAAGAACTGGGCAACGGTTACCAACCCATAACAGACAGCAGCGCCACCATCAAACTGACCAAATATGGCCTCAACAGCCTGGAATATGCCTCCAGCAACAGCCAGGAAGGTCTCGGTGTATTCTCTGAAATCTACTATCCCGCCGGCTGGAACGCTTATATTGATGGTAAAAAGACCGATATCGTAAGAGTAAACTATGCACTGCGCGGCCTGAAAATCCCCGCCGGACAGCATAAAATCGATCTGAAGTTTGAACCAACCACCTTCTTTACAGGCCAGAAGATATCTTCCATCTCTTCCACTGTATTGGTAATACTGGTGCTTGGAGCTTTCATCTTTGAAATCATCGCTGCAGGAAAAAAAGAAGAAAAACAGGAACCGGTTTCTAAATAACGGTACCGCATATACTAAAAAAGGCGCCATGATGTAGATCATGGCGCCTTTTTTTATGCAGATAAAAACAATTAATATTTCTTGGAGAAGATATACCGCAGCCCAATAAACAGGTGGTGCGTGAAATTAGGGATATGTCCATAATAGCGGCTCAGGATCTTATATCGTTCCTTCCAGGCCAGCTGTTGCCGCTGTTTGGACGTCCCCCCTACTCTGAATCTGGACACCACCACATGGGTATTGCAGATATGATGCGAAGCCTTGAGTGTGCGGATCATCCAGTCGATATCTGCGCATACTTTATACTGCAGATCATACAACGGACTTAAGTGCCTGCGGATGATATATGCCTGATGAGATACTACCATGCCATGTTTCAGGCTTTTCCAGGTAAGCTGTGCAGGCACCTGATGCGGTGTTTGTTCAGACCGCAGTCCTAGTTCGACGCCTTTCTCATCGATAAACATCGCCTCTCCGTAATACACGTCGGCATCCGGACAGGTCTGCAGCATCCGTTCAATGACGGTATTATCTGCCAGGGTATCATCTGCATTCAGGAACAGCAGGTACTCGCCGGTGGCCAGCTGCATACCTTTGTTCATGGCATCATACAACCCATTGTCCTTTTCAGACACCACTTTCGCAATACGGGAACGGTAAGGCGCCACTACCTCCAGCGTATTATCTTTGGAGGCTCCGTCGATAATGATATATTCTATATGAGGATAGGTTTGCGCCAGCACACTCTGTATGGTGCTTTCAATAAACCTGGCGGCATTATAACAAACTGTTATAATAGTGACAACCGGTGGTGATGAACGTTTATCCGTCACAGTGATAGGCTTTAAAACTTGTTGATCACTTCCACCACCTTCTCAATGTCTGCTGTTGTATGGTAGTAAGAACAAGGAAGACTCAGGGTGGTCCGGTGTATTTCTTCTGAGATCGGGAAGGAACCTTCTATGATACCCTGCATCGCTTTCTGTTGATGAGGCGGCAGCGGGTAATGAATATCGGTTTTAACACCGTTGTCCAGCAGGAACTGCTTCAGTTCATCCCGGCGCTCGTGACGGATATTGTAGATATGGTATACATCAAAATAATCAGGGTGTACCACCGGTTTGATGAAATCGTTTTTCAGTCCCTGATGATAAACCTCTGCCAGTTTCCTTTTATGTTCGGTGATTTCAGCCAGGTATTTAAATTTCACCAGCAGAAATGCAGCCTGTACTTCATCGAGGCGGGAGTTTACGCCTACCACTTCGTTGTAGTACTTTACATCAGAACCGTAGTTGCGTAAGCGACGCATAGCGGTAGCCAGCTGGTCGTCGTTACAGAGCACTGCGCCGGCATCGCCGAGTGCACCCAGGTTTTTGGTAGGATAAAAACTAAAGGCACCATATTCTCCGAAGGTACCGGTCAGCTGCCCTTTAAAAGAGGCGGCATGTGACTGTGCACAGTCTTCTATCAATACCAGATTATGTTTTTCCTTGATGGCCATTATTTTGTCCATCTCGCAGCTTTTTCCGTACAGGTGTACCACCATAATGGCCCTGGTACGGGAAGTAATCGCTGCCGGAATTTTTTCCGGGTCAATATTGTAAGTATGAATATCGGGTTCTACCAGTACCGGTTTCAGCCCACACTGTGCGATAGACAGGATGGTGGCGATGTATGTATTGGAGGGTACGATCACTTCGTCGCCAGGCGCGAAGTCGAAGGCACGCAGACTCAGTGTCAGAGCGTCCAGGCCGTTGGCGAGCCCGAGGCAATGTTTCATGCCATGATACTGTGCATAGGCTGTTTCAAATTCCTTTACTTTGTTGCCCAGTATATACCAGCCGCTTTCCAGTGTTTCATTGAAAGCAACCCTGAATTCTTCAAAAAATGGCTTGTTGAGTAAGCCAAGGTTCTCATATTCTATCATAGCCTCAGTTGTCATAAGGTTCGTAAATATAATCTGCCGCCTCAAATGGTGTGGAAGCCATTACCAGCAATACGGCGTCGGGAGTGAAATGATGCATGGTATGCCAGTCTTCCGGCTCCAGGATCAGGCATTTGTTGGGATGGTCCATCACAAAATCGGTCTGTTCCCCTTTCCCATTATTGTTGGACACAATACAGCTTCCATGCACGCAGATAGCGGCCTGTATGGTTTTATGATGACGGTGTCCACCTCTCACGGAATCATCTACGCCATAGATATAAAAGATCCGTTTGATATCGAAAGGGATCTGTTTTTCTATGACGGTCAGGTTTCCCCTTTTATCACTGTGTGTTGTCAGGTTAATGATATGTGCCATGCTGTATGTTTAAATCCCGGATTCCTTCAGGGGGTAAATATGATATACGTTTTTCAATTTGCGCAGGATGGTGACCAGTATAGCTTTCAGACCGGAAGGACGCGGACGGGCGCCATGCGGGTCAAAAGAAGGATCTACGGCCTGTATCTGCTGTCTGCTTTTTTCCAGTTCCTGAATATAAGGCTTATACAACAGTTCCTTTACGGCAGGTGTGATGGTACGTCTGCCCAGTTCTATAGTATTGTCTGTAAAGTACTTCAGGTAATGGAAGTGATAAAATATCGGATCAAACTCTTTACCAGTAGTAATTTCACGGCAACGGAGCTTGTCATTCACTTTAAACACATCATATTGCTGGATGTTCCAGAGGGCGAGTCCACCGCCAAGATTTTGCATCACCCATACATTATTAAAACGTTGTGGCCAGTCGTCGAGGTATTTCTGATCTCCGAACTTACCATCTTCATGACGGTCGTAACACCAGTCCAGACAGGCATTACGCCACCATTGCAGGGCTTCCATGCCCCAGCGGTTGTTACGGAAAGTGATATACTGTACACAATATTTACCGCTCAGTTTACTCTTATCATACCTGGGAGTGTAACGGTGTTCCGTGATCATCACGGAATGGTTGCCCATTTCATCCATCAGCACCTGTGGGTTATTATAAAAATACAGGTCCGCATCAATATAAGTACAATGCGGTAGCTGGAATTGTTGAATACAATAAAGGATGGTGGAAGAGCTGCAGGTCCAGCAATATTCGGCCCTATTGCGGGTAGGCTTTACTTTCAGCAGTTCCGGGTCTTCAAATTCTGCCAGGGAGATCACGGTAAGATGAGGCAGGGCCATCTTCCGCAATACGTTCAGACATTTATCATCAAACGCAAAAACATACAGGTAAAAATCAGCACAAACGGCAGCCAGCGAAGTATACATGGCCAGCCCGCGGGATAAATAATTACTGTCGAACAGTGTACAATAATATAATGTTGTATCTCTTTCCTTCATAATATCAATAAAGACCCAATAAACCGGCTTAATCTTTCACCGTTTCGATGATAATGGTTTTGCGGAACCATCCGGGAAACACATTACCCAAACTATCAATTATTTTAAAGCCAATAGGCACATATCTTTTCCTTGCAATACGCAGACCGCCCACATTTTCCAGCAACTCTTCAAAGTCACGCAGGGAAAGCTGGTGTATATGCCCTGTATTGTACCATTGGTAGCCAAACAGCATCTTTTTAGGCATACGGCCGTTAATCAGCATGTCTATACGGTTCCGGAAATACGCAAAGTTAGGAAATGAGATGATCTGACGACGGGATACCCGCTTCATTTCCGATAACAGCGTTTCCGGGTACATCACCATTTGGATGGTCACATTGCATACCGCCACGTCGAACTCGTTGTCGGCATAAGGCAACGTTTCATCAATCCGACCTCTGATTACCTGTAATCCTTTCTGCTGGCATATTTCCACTCCGGAGAGGGAAATTTCAATCCCCTTGCAATCACACTGTTTTTCTTCAATCATCATCTCCATCAATCGCCCATTGCCGCAGGCCAGGTCCAGCACGGTATTGCCCGGACTCAGTAAATCGGTCACTTTTTCATATTCCCCTCTTTTTTCAGAAGGAAGCTGACTATAGTCGTAATTCCTGTTATCATTACGCATGATCACGATATTTTGATCTTGTGGGAATACTACAATATCAAACCGGTGCTGTTTCTTACTTCCGCTTCAAGATCTTCTTAATCCGTTGAAATATACCAGGTTTTATAGATCTGAAATATGTCTCAAATGCAGCTGTTCCCTGCACACTGGCTGTTATCGGCAGTTTCTGCAGCCTGATGGGTGTAGGCGACAATGCCACTTCAAAGCTGGGCGTGTCTGCCTGGTCCATATGCGTGCCTGAATCATCCGTACCAATATTCTGCACCAGTGAGCGCGACGGGTACAACGTTAGCATATTTTTCAGAAATGCGGAAGCGTACCAGCGGATAGCCCATGAATCGTTCTGCCCGTTGATCTGCTTACGCAGCATTTTCATGTAATTATAAGTATTGTTAAAATCAAAGGTACTGCCCTCTCCTTTCAGGCGCAGGGCGTCGTAAAGCTTCTGCCCGTCGGGCTCAAACTGTTTCCAGGCGCGGGCCCAGGTCCCCCAGCCCCAGCAGTCAGCTCCCCGAATAAAAAATGTCTCCGGCACAGTTTCCAGCAAAGGGTAAACATATCCATGTATAGATGCCACCTGTGGCTCTTCTTCATACATATCCAGCGCCTGGTTCATGTACTGGAGAAAATAAGGTGACAGTACCAGGTCATCTTCTACCACAATCGCTTTACCATGTTTAGCAATAACTTCCGTCACTCCGGTAATCACAGACTGGGCCAGTCCATAGTTCTGGACTCTTTCAGCAATATGCACTTTACCACACCAGTTGCGGCTGCGGATCACCTCCCGGGTGGCTGCGATCTGTAATAATGCGTCCTCGCTGGCGTTTGCTTTGGGCCCGTCGGCAAAAACATACAGCTCACTCTGTGCTGCTTCGGGGTTCTGTGCCAGGCTTTCCAGCACCTTACGGGCATGGTCGGGTCGCTTATAGGCAAAAAATATGATCGGTGCTAGTGTCGACATGCTTATTTAAATTTACCGGTAGCCAGTCCTTTACCTATTGGATAAATACCTTCTACCGTTACGCCGGGCAATTTACTCCAGTTTTCCAGAATCCGGAATTCTCCGTCCCGGAACGAATCATCGAGGAAGAATACTGCGCCGGGTTTGGCGAGCTCCTGTAAAGCAGGCACCGTGGTATAACGGCTGTTGTCGGACCCATTGGGGCCATCTACCACCAGCCAGTCAAACGGTTCTATACCTGGCAAAGCCGAAGGTCCACCTTTCAGGTGGAAATCATAACCTTTGTCCGGATCACTCACAGGGACGTAATATATATGAACGCCTTTTTCGAGGCCCAGCTCTTTCAATCGGTTATCCAGCCGTTGTTTTTCTTTCTCATCCTGCTCAAAAGACAATAAAACACCATCCGGACGGTGCAGGGAGAAATATTTGGCAAACATGATGGTGCTCACACCGCAGCCACATTCAGCAATCACACGCGGCTTTTCTTTTACCAGCCGTTCCCACAGCAGCGTCATGGAGGCAGCATCCAAAGTCCAGAAGCCCAGCGTAACGCCATCGTACAGCCCTTTTAATTCCGGTACCGGAATAGTCTCCCCCGGCGTTTTCAACGACCGGTAAGAGGGCGTCAGAATATTCTGTTTACCGGAATACCGTTTCAGCCGCTCCCGTTTCTGCCACCAGAAGGTGAGCGGATAAGGTTCCACCCGCAGCCTGCGGTTTGCAAAAACGATATAATTACGGATCAGGAAGTCTATCAGCATATCTTATTGAATGTCTTGCAAAATAAATTCATAAATAGCAGAACTGCAAAAACCATGAAAAAAACTTATTACTTGTTGTACTCTAATATACAATTCCTAATACCAGGGCCTGCCCCTGAAAGATTCTTTATATATTTGCGTATCATAAAATAGTCAATGGGGATCATCCGAAAACAAAGTCTTTATTCATCAATTTCCATCTACATAGGGTTTGCCTTCGGTGCTATGAACCTGATGTTGTTAATGCCGAAGATCTTCACCCAGGAGCAAATCGGATTAACCCGTGTACTGATAGATGTTTGTACCCTGCTGGCCACCGCAGCCTCTCTGGGCGCCGTGCCGGTGATCAACAAATTCTTCCCTTTTTATCATGACTACCTGAAGCCGGAAAAGAATGACCTGCCCAAACTCACACTGGTCGTGTCATTGATCGGATATGCGTTGTTTGTACTGTTTTCCTTTGTCTCTAAAGACCTGATCGTCCGTAAGTTCAGTGGCAATTCACCGTTGTTTATTCAATACTTTTATGCGATCTACCCGCTTACCTTTTTTATTCTGGTTTTTAACATGCTGGAAGGGTTTGCCTGGGGTCTGCATAAAACGATAGCATCCAACTTTCTGAAAGAAGGCGGAATCCGCATCGCTTCCACCATTATCCTGCTGGTGTTTGCCTTTACTCATATCAGTTTTACCCAGTATATTAATTTCTTTAGCGTGCCCTATGCCTTCAGTGCCGTCGCATTATTGGTCATACTCTGGCGTACGGGGCAACTGAAAATCGGAGTACAGGGCGTCAGTAATGTAACCCGACGGCTGGGCAAACGGATGTTTACCTTTAGCAGTTATGTGTTTTCTTCCAGCGTTTTTACGCTGTTACGGAAAACCAACGACCTGTTGATCATCAGTAGTTATCAGGGACTGAATTTTGCCGGGCTGTTCTCTTATGCCACTTTTGTCATCAGCTTTATGGAAGTACCACAGCGCAGCATGTATTCCATCACTACTCCTATCCTGGCCTCTGCCTGGAAAAACAAGGACATGGCCAAAATCCAGGAGCTGTACACCAAAAGCTCCATCACGCTGACTATCGCCGGGGTTGCTGTTTTTGGTGCTATCTATCTATCGCGGCACAACCTGGTATTGTATCTCGGCCCTGGCTGGGAGCTTATTTCGGAGATTGTGTTCTTACTGGGCCTGGCCAAAATGATCGACCTTGTGACCGGTATCAATAATCAGATCATTCAAACCTCCAACTACTGGCGCTTTGATTTTGTCAGCAACATCACGCTGGTGATCATATCCATTATTCTCAACATTTTCATGATAAAAAAATTCAAGACTGTTGGAGCAGCCTATGCAGACTTCATTACAGTAGCCCTTTTTAATCTTATCCGCTATATGTTTATCTGGATCAAATTCGGCATGCAGCCACTGAGCCTGAAAACACTATATGCGCTGCTGTTGGGCGTTGGTGGTGTGCTGCTGGTCAAACAGCTGCCCTTTGTATTTAATATGTACCTCGACACCATTGTGCGGACAGTGCTGTTCATTGCATTGTTTGGCACTACCGTGATAGTGACACGGCTTTCCGAAGATGTAAATAATATATGGGAGATGGCAAGAAAGAAGATAGGCCTGTAATCAGAGCCTGCCGCCGCCAGCGAAATACTTTTTCCAGTACGGCTCTTTCAGATCGCTGATCATCACGCCTGAGCTGGTGGAGGCGTGTACAAATTTGTCATTTTCCAGGTAGATGCCTACGTGGGAGATACGACGATGATGTATCTTAAAGAATACCAGATCACCTTCGTGCAGGTCGCGGGTACTGAGCCGCTGCCGTACTTTATTGTACAGTTCTACGGAGTTGCCGGTAAGCGCAAACTGAAACACTGTGTTCACCAGCATATTTACGAAGCCCGAACAATCAATACCATCGCGGGTTTTGCCACCCATGCGATAAGGAGTGCCCATCCAATCTTCAATGAATTTATACAGGCTGTGATTCAGCACATTTTCCACTGGAACGTCCAGCAGCTGCGCATATTTGAACTGCCAGCCCTGCGCGTTTTCCAGATTGGCGCTGCCGTAGGTAATGTGTTTGCTGATACTGATATCCCTGCTGTTGCTATTGCTGTAGGAAGAAGAAGTATGACGGCCAGGTGTGGAAATGCCATCAATAAAGGTGATGCGTCTGCCTTCAGATACCGTGGGCGTATTATTACGACTGGCAGTAGTCTTTTTGATAGTAGAACAGGAACCTAACGCCATTGCACAAACCGATAACTTCATCCATAGATGTCCCTTAATTCTAATCATACGCCTGGTTAAAAATTTTCGCTAAAATACAAACTATTAGTTAATTACAAATTATGAATGGAGAATTATGGTTTTTTATTGAAGATCAATCGTCTCAATTACAATTCTCCATTCATAATTGCATATTTCATCGTACTTTTGACGCCTGACGAAACCGCATTGAGATGATCTTTTCCCACTTACACGTACATACGCAGTTTTCATTACTGGATGGTGCAGCCGATATCAAGTCGCTGTACAAGAAAGCCATGGCTTCCAATCAGCCAGCACTGGCAATCACAGACCATGGAAACATGTTTGGTGCTTTCCAGTTTGTGGCAGAAGCGTACAACAATAAACTGAATCCCGGTGATCCGAAAGATAAAAGACTGAAAGTAAAACCCATCGTTGGTTGTGAGTTTTATCTGGTGGAAAACCGCCATAAGCGTGCCTTTACACGGGAAGAAAAAGATATCCGTTATCACCAGGTATTGCTGGCCAAAGATGATGAAGGTTACCGCAACCTTATCAAACTTTGTTCACTCGGATATATGGAAGGACTTTACGGTAAATACCCACGTATCGATAAAGAACTGATATTACAATACCATAAAGGCCTGATCGCCACCACCTGCTGTCTGGGTGCTTCCGTTCCCAAAACCATTCTGCGTAAGGGAGAAGAAGAAGGCGAAAAGGAATTCAAATGGTGGCTCGACATTTTCGGCGATGACTTCTACGTGGAAATGCAGCGGCACGGCATTCCGGAGCAGGACCAGGTAAACCATGTACTGCTGAAGTATGCACAGAAATATAATGTGAAGATCATCGCGTCCAACGACTCCCACTATGTAGACCAGGCAGATGCCAACGCACACGACATCCTGCTCTGTATCAACACCGGTGAGAAGAAAAGCACTCCTACCAATAAGGAGTTCTCTGATGATGAGGTGGCTTCCAAAAACACACGCTTCGCTTTCTACAACGACCAGTTCTATTTCAAGACCACAGAGGAAATGTCGGCATTGTTCCATGACCTCCCACAGGCCATAGACAATACCAATGAGATTGTAGACAAAGTACAGCTGTTGGATCTCAAACGAGATATCCTGCTGCCCAACTTCCCTATTCCAAAGGAGTTTTTCACGCAGGATCAGTACCTGCGCCACCTCACCTATGAGGGAGCACGTACCCGCTACACCGAGATGACGGCCGATGTAGAAGAACGTATCAACTTTGAGCTGCAGGTAATCGAAAACATGGGATTTGCCGGTTACTTCCTGATCGTATCCGACTTCATTAAAGCCGGCCGCGATCTGGGTGTATTTATCGGCCCGGGACGTGGATCTGCCGCAGGCTCTGCCGTGGCATATTGTATCGGCATCACCAATATCGACCCCATCAAATACAACCTGCTGTTCGAACGTTTCCTCAACCCGGACCGTAAGAGCATGCCCGATATTGATACGGACTTCGATGATGAAGGCCGTCAGAAAGTAATAGACTATGTAGTACAGAAATATGGCCGCAACCAGGTAGCACAGATCATTACCTACGGTACCATGGCCGCCAAAATGAGTATCAAGGACGTAGCCCGCGTAATGGACCTGCCCCTGATAGATTCCAATGGCCTGGCCAAACTGGTACCCGACAAACCCGGTATCCAGCTGGACCGTATCTTCAACGCCCCCCTCGATGGAGAGAAAAGTCTCGCCGACAAGGAAGGCCTCGCCGGCGAAGATATTGAAAACGTAAAGCGGCTTCGGGAGCTGATCAAAGGCCAGGACCTGCAAGGTGAAGTGCTCCGTGAAGCCTGTGTACTGGAAGGTTCCGTAAGGAACACCGGTATCCACGCCGCCGGTATCATCATTGCCCCGCAAGACCTCTACGACCTGATACCCGTATCCACCGCCAGAGACTCTGACCTGCTCGTTACCCAGTTTGAAGGCAGTATCATCGAATCTGCCGGCGTAATCAAGATGGACTTCCTGGGATTAAAAACCCTGACCATCATCAAAGGTGCGCTGGAGCTGATCCGTATGAACCATGGCGTGGACATAAATATCGACGAGATTCCGCTGGACGATGCCAAAACCTACGAACTGTACCAGAAAGGCGAAACCAACGCCACGTTCCAGTTCGAGTCGCCCGGTATGCAGAAATACCTCCGTGAGTTGAAGCCCGACCGTTTCGACGATCTCATCGCCATGAACGCCTTGTACCGTCCGGGCCCACTCGAGTACATACCGTCCTTCATTCGTCGTAAACACGGACTGGAGCCGGTAACCTTCGACCTTCCTGACATGGAAGAACACCTGAAAGAAACCTACGGTATCTGCGTATACCAGGAACAGGTAATGTTGCTCAGTCAGAAACTGGCCAACTTCTCCCGTGGAGACGCGGACATCCTCCGTAAGGCGATGGGTAAAAAACAGATCGCGGTACTGAACAAGATGAAGGCGCAATTCATGGAAGGTTGCTCCACCCATGGCTACGATCTGAAAGTCTGCGAAAAAGTATGGACTGACTGGGAAGCCTTCGCTTCTTATGCGTTCAACAAATCGCACGCTACCTGCTACGCTTTTGTGGCATATCAGACCGCCTATCTCAAAGCCCACTACCCTTCTGAATACATGGCGGCTGTACTGAACTGCGCCAGCAACATTGAGAAGATCACCTTCTTCATGGAAGAGTGTAAACGGATGGGCATCGACGTATTACCGCCGGATGTGAACGAATCCCTCAAAGGTTTCGCGGTGAACAAAAAAGGGCAGATCCGTTTTGGCCTTGGTGGCCTGAAAGGTGTGGGTGAAGCTGCCGTAGAAAACCTCCTGGAAGAAAGGAAAAAGGAAGGCACTTTCAAAACAGTATTCGACTTTATCAAACGCGTTAACCAACGCGCTGTTAATAAAAAATCACTCGAGGCCCTGATCATGTCCGGCGCCTTCGACTGTTTCCCAGAGTTCCACCGGGCTCAGTATTTCCATAAACCGGACACTGAACCCTTGAACGGACTTGATAAAATCGTGAAGTTCGGTCAACAGGTTTCTGCCGGCTCTTCCAATATCGGCAGCCTCTTCGGAGCCGAAGATATGCCCGATGTAGAGCCTCCTAAAATACCCAACTGCGACCCATGGCCCCTGATCATGAAGCTCAACAACGAAAGGGATATCACTGGTATCTATATCTCCGGCCATCCGCTGGACGATTACCGTTTTGAGCTGAAACATTATAACATGAATCAGGTGCAGGAACTGGTGGAGTATCAGGCTGAAATCAGTACCCCTGGCAGCTCCGGCGGCCGTTCCCGCGAAAGAAATTTTCGTCTGGCCGTATATGTTACCAACGCTCAGGAAAGGATTTCCCGCAACAACCGGCAGTTTGGTATTATGACCATAGAAGACTACACCGGCAAATTTGAATTTGCCCTGTGGAGTGAAGACTTCATCCGGTTTGCACCATATCTTAAACCCGGCCTCTGCCTGTTCATCAACGGCGGCTTTAAGTCCAAACGCTTTAACGACAACGAATATGAGTTTAAGGTAAGCAGCATACAGCTGCTCCAGGAAGTGAAAAAAACACATACCAAACAGGTATTCCTGGCTACTGCGCCCAAACAGCTGAAACGCGAAACGGTAGACTTTCTGGTAGAGAATATCAACCGTTACCCGGGCAGCAGCGTACTGCACCTGCAGCTCACCGACCGGGACAATAACCTGCAGGTGAAACTGCATACCTTCAACAGAAATATAGAGATGAATGACGAGTTGGCGCATTTCCTGCGAAAACAACCGGATATCGATGTCTATATCGAAACAATCAATAAGTAAGATGTCAAAAAAGCAGTAATTTGCACTCGGTTCAAGTTTTGATCATTATACAACCGTAAACAATCAAAAACAATCATTAATAAACACCTTTAAATTATAATATCTTATGGCTTTAGAATTCACAGACGCGAACTTTCAGACGGAAGTACTGAACTCCGATAAATTATCTGTAGTTGACTTTTGGGCAGAATGGTGTGGACCTTGCCGCGCTATCGGACCAGTAATTGAAGAACTGTCTAAAGATTATGATGGTAAAGTAAACATCGGTAAAGTGAACGTAGACCATAACCCGCAGATTTCCATCGATTATGGTATCACCAGCATCCCAGCCATTCTTTTCATCAAAGATGGTCAGGTAGTAGACAAACAGATAGGCGCAGTTCCTAGATCTGTTCTCGAGAAAAAAATACAGGCTAACCTGTAAGGATATAAACGACTGAGTGATGAAGAAGCCCTTCCGCATATACGGAAGGGCTTTTTTGTGCCTGAATGTCTCCGGTTAACAAAATTTTCAGTTCTGCTACGTATCTTACAGCATAATCCAAACCAGCAAAACCATCTGATCAACCTCTAATAACAACCATCTTTGCGCCACACTTTTATTATCCTGTTTACCTTACTCTACAGCCTCTCCACTGTCGGCCAGCGGAAATGCGGAACAGCGATCGCATTGCAGCAGCGGGTCCTCGAACATCCCGGCCTGCAGCAGGTGATTGATGCCAATGAAAAAAAACTTTTGCAATTACAGCAACGACGCATGATGCGGGTGCAGGCAGAAGCCACTCCCCAGCAAGTGAACATCCCCGTAGTAGTGCATATTGTTCTCGACAACCCCGATCTGGTGACCGATGCTCAGGTAATGTCCCAGATAGCAGTACTCAACAACGATTATAATGCTGCCAATCCGGATATCAGCCAGGTACCGCCTGTATGGCAGCCTATCATCGGCAATTCGCGGATCAACTATTGCCTCGCCCAGCGTACACCCGGCGACGAGCCCACCACCGGCATTGTGCGGGTAACAACCGCACCTGGCCGCAGCTTTGACATCAGTGGCGGCAGCCCCGACGTGAAATACGATAAATACGGCGGTTCCGATGCCTGGGACACGCAGAAATACCTCAACATCTGGGTGACACGCCTCTCTGGCAATTACCTCGGTGTGGCCGCCCCTCCCGGACTGGGTTATCCCTCCGAACAGGAAGGTGTGGTAGTATTATACACTGCCTTCGGGACCACCGGCAGCGTAGGCCGTGTCTACAACCTCGGACGCACCACCACCCACGAAATAGGCCACTTTTTCGGCCTCGTTCATATCTGGGGCGATGACAACGGTGCCTGCACCAGAGATGACGGCATCGCGGATACGCCCCTGCAGGGCGATAACACCTATGGTTGTCCGTCTTTTCCAAAAACCGACAACTGCAGCCCCAACTTCCCGGGCATCATGTTCATGAACTACATGGACTATACCGATGATGCCTGTATGCATCTTTTTACAGCCGGACAGGTGGGCAGAATGCGCGATGTGCTGGAAAACACCACCCGCAGCCTGATGTCTTCCAATGGATGCACCCCCGTAATACTGCCGGCAAATGATGCAGCGCTGATAACCGTCAGCGGTGCGGATGGTAAACGTTGCGATAACCGTATCCTGCCATTGGTTACGCTGCGCAACAAAGGCACCAACCCGCTCACGTCAGTACGTATCCTGTACCGGCTGAACAACGGCACTCTCGTCAACTACGACTGGCAGGGCAATCTGCCCAGTTTGCAGAGTGCTACCGTTACACTCCCGTCTTCACAGGTCCCCGTCGGAAGCTATAACCTCCAGGCCTATACGCAATTGCCCAACGGACAGCCTGATGCCAATGTGGCCAATGATACCGTGGCCAGCAAATTCCATTATGATGCGGAGGCACAACTGCCTTTTGAAGAAGGATTTGAGCAGGACAGTTTCCCTCCTCCGGGCTGGGATCTGTACAACCCCGACCGCAGCTTCACCTGGGAGCGTGACCGGAACGTGGGCAGCCACAGCAAAGCCTCTGTGCTGGTGCGTAACAAAGGGTATAACGTCAATGATCAGATCGATGATCTGATCACGCCGGTGATCGACGCGCAGGGCCGCGACTCTGTTTTCCTCTTCTTTGATGTGGCAGCAGCCGTGTATTCCGATCCTGATATGACCGGTAATATATGGGACACGCTACAGGTGCTGGTTACCAAAGACTGTCATCAGACCTGGAACATTGCTTACAATAAATGGGGTAAAAACCTGATCACTCATCCAACTGCATTGCAGACTGAATTTGTACCTGCTGCCAGCGAATGGCGACGCGATTCGGTAGACATAACAGCGCTGGTGGGTAAAGATAAGTTCCAGGTAGCTTTCAGAAATATCTCAAACTCAGAGAATAATATTTATATTGATAATATAAGAATTGTCAGTAAAGACATCAATCCTGATCTACGGAAAGCCGGCGTGCTGGTGAATCCGAACCCTACAGACGGCCTGGTATGGATTTCTTTCTACGAGATCCCCACTGATCTGTTGCAGGTAAGTATCTATAACGCCGCCGGTCAGCTGATAGCCACACAACCGGGCAATGCCGTGGGGCGCAACAACCGGATGACCTTTAATTTGGTAAATGAGCCAAATGGTGTTTATTTTGTAAAATTAATTTACAGGAACAGGGCCAACACCATTAAATTAATGAAAGTAAGATGACGATGAGACAAGATTACCCGGCAGTTCAAACGCTTCTTCAGCAAGCCACACTGGATACTTCCCTGAAGAGCATTGCAGAAAAAATTCTCCGCAAGGAAAGAATTACGCCCGAGGATGGGCTGACCTTATTTGAGAAAGGTGATATCGGCTTTTTAGGCGCACTGGCCAACCACGTTCGGGAACGTATGCACGGTGACAAGACTTACTTCAACCGTAACTTTCATATTGAGCCTACCAACGTTTGTGTTTTCACCTGCCATTTCTGCTCCTACTCCCGCCTGTATAAAAACAGGGAAGAAGGATGGGAACTCAGTATAGACCAGATGCTGGACATCGTGAAAAAATACGACAACCAGCCTGTTACGGAAGTACATATTGTGGGTGGCGTACATCCTAAAATGCAGCTCGATTTCTTTGTAGAGCTGATCCAAAAAATCAAGGCACACCGCCCCGACCTCCATATCAAAGGGTTTACCGCTGTAGAGCTGGATTATATGTTCCGCAAAGCCAAGGTAAGTCTCGAAGAAGGTATGCGTATCCTCAACGAAGCAGGCCTGCAATCCATGCCTGGTGGCGGTGCAGAGATATTCCATCCTGATGTGCGTGCCAAAATATGCCACGACAAGGTAGATGGCGACGGATGGCTGGCCATCCACCGCGCTGCCCATAACCGGGGTATGACCACCAACGCTACCATGCTCTACGGCCACATAGAAACCTATGCTCACCGTATCGATCATATGGAGCGGTTGCGTCAGCTGCAGGATGAAACACATGGTTTCAATACCTTCATCCCGCTGAAATTCAGAAATAAAGGCAACGACATGTCCGATATTCCGGAAACTTCTATCGTGGAAGACCTGAAACTGTATGCCATAGCACGACTGTACATGGATAACTTCCCCCACCTGAAAGCCTACTGGCCGATGTTGGGAAGAAACACCGCCCAGCTGACACTTTCCTTCGGGGTAAACGATCTCGATGGTACCATCGACGATACCACCAAGATATACAGCATGGCAGGAGCCGAAGAACAAAATCCTTCCATGAACACTGCTCAGCTGGCCCACCTTATCAAACAGGCCGGCAGAATACCTGTAGAAAGGGATACTGTATACAACGAAATAAAAGACTATACCGACGTTGTTTTTTCTGAAGAGGAATTACTGACCAAATAATATCCTTATGCAGCTACCGTTCAAATACATCCTGATAGCCGCGCTGTATGCGTCGGGCTGTCATGAAAATACAGGCAACAACAGCACCGCTACCGAAACCAGCAGCAACAAGGCCGGTACCGAATCACCAGCTCCTGTTACTGCCAACGGCAGCGAGTTCAGAAAAGATGCGTCGCTGGCGTTTCTTTCCAAAAACAATGCAGACACCATCCGCAAAATTGATATTCAGCTGGCCAAAACTGACCAGCAAAGAGAAGACGGACTGATGTATCGCAAATCCATGAGCGATGATCAGGGTATGCTGTTTATCTTTCCGGATATGGAAGAACGTTCCTTCTGGATGAAAAACACCTATATCTCCCTCGATATCATCTACCTCGATGATAAACTGGAGATCGTATCTATTCAGAAGTATGCCACGCCTTTGTCGGAGCAAAGCCTCCCCTCTTTCAAAAAAGCACAGTATGTGCTGGAAGTGAACGGTGGTTTCTGTGACAAATACCATATTGGTTATGGCGACAAGGTTGTGTACCACTAATAACCATCACATCATTTCCAAATAAGAAGCCCCGGCAGACGCCGGGGCTTTTTTTGCTTTGATACATATTTGATCGCTAACATTATAGCCTTTATTGAACTATCCTTCATTGACCACCCGCAGAATATGCAGCTGGGTTTTGCCCGCAGGCACTTCCCAGTCAATGGTATCACCGGCACTGTAGCCCAGCAGGGCAGTACCGATAGGTGACAGGATAGAGAGTTTACCCAGCTGGATGTTGCTGGCAGCAGGCAGTACCAGCTGTACTTCCCGTACAGCGCCGCTACGCTCGTCTTTGAACTGCAGCGTGGAATTTACCTGTACCACATCATCCGGCACTTTTGTTTTTCTGATAACAGCCCTTTCCAACTCCTCCTTCAGCTTATCAGTGCCGGGAGCGTGGTAACAAAGGGTTTTTAAAATTTCGTAATCATGTTGGGACACAATAATCTGTTTCTTTTTCATGAAAACAGGGTTTTATCAATTGTTAACAGATGGCCCCGGATAAAGCGCCGCTCCAGCAGAACGGCCGCTGTCCGGTGCATATATTTCTTCATATGATCGTATATCCGTTCTGGTTACTCTTCTGTAAAGGGCTGCAGGATTTACTTTGTCTGCTGCTTCAAAACCACAGGCGCCCATCAGTTCTGCCAATGCATATATCGTGTTACGGTGGAAATTAGCCACACGTTCGCGTTTATCGGTTACATTCACACCCTGATAGAGGGTTGGATCCTGAGTAGCCACTCCTACCGGGCAGCTGCCACTGTCACATTGCAGGGCCTGAATACAACCCAATGCGAGCATCATACCTCTGGCGCTATAGCATGCATCTGCACCTAATGCCAACACCTTCATGATATCAAAACCGGTAATGATTTTACCACTGGCCATGATACGGATATGTTGTTTCAGTTCGTACTTCTTCAGCATATTCACTACCAGTGCCAATGCGTCGTACAAGGGCATACCGATGCTGTCAGTGAATTCCAGCGGAGCAGCACCAGTACCGCCTTCCGCACCATCTACCGTAATAAAGTCGGGGTAGATACGGGTATTGGTCATCGCTATGCAGATACGCTCAAATTCGTCTTTACGGCCTACGCATAATTTGAAGCCTACCGGTTTGCCACCAGACAGTTCTCTCAGCTGTTTCACAAACGCCAGCATCTCATATTCGTTGCCAAAGGCGGTATGTGCAGCAGGTGAAAGCACGCTCACACCTGGTTTCACCTTACGAATGGCTGCAATTTCAGGTGTATTTTTCGCTGCGGGTAATACCCCACCTTTACCAGGTTTTGCACCCTGGCTCAGTTTCAGCTCAACCATTTTTACAGAAGGGGCTGCCACTGTTGCAGTATATACCTCTGGTGAGAAGTTTCCCTGCTCATCACGGCAACCAAAATAACCTGTACCGATCTGCCAGATCAGGTCACCACCATGTTGCAGGTGATACGGACTTACACCACCTTCTCCCGTATTGTGGGCGAAACCGCCGATCTGCGCGCCCCCGTTAAGGGAAAGGATGGCTGTTTTACTCAATGCGCCGTAACTCATTGCGCTGATATTGAGTAAACTTGCATTATAAGGTTGTGTACATTGTTCATTGCCAATTGTTACCTTTAATGCCTCCGGCTTCACTTTCTTAGGGAAAGCAGTGTGCGCGGCCCACTCATAACCTGGCTCATACATGTTTTCCAATGCACCAAAAGCAACGGTCTGTTTTACATCTTTGGCACGTTGATAAACTACCGCACGCTGACGGCGGTTGAACGGCCTTCCATCTGTATCGGACTCAAAGAAATACTGGCGCATTTCCGGCCTGATCTGCTCCAGCAGGTAACGTAACCTTCCCAGCAGCGGGTAGTTACGCAACAGGGCATGTTTGCCCTGCAAGCGGTCATACAGCGTAAGTACGCTAAGGCCGACAGCTAATGGTAATAAGATCCATCCCGTTAAATAACCGCGATAAAGGCTAGCCGCCACGCATCCATCCAGCAACAGGCATAAAAGATAAACTGCCCATCGTGCTATCCGATGATTCATAAAACTGTTTTTATAAGATTGTTTTGGAAAATGCAAATGGATTATACTACTTGTACAAAGCATACAGGTATCATCCCCCGGGTACAACTGTTACTATGCTATAAGTTGCCCGGGCTTAATTGTTGAAGTCTTTTGGACAGGATAAAAAAGGCAACAGGAACCCGCAGGTACGTTGGCATGTACCCAGGTTACTACAGCAGGATAATATGTTTGTTGCCTTACTCAATTGTAATAATTATGAGTAGCAAAGATAGACCTTTTATTGATATCCGCGCACTATTTGCTTAATTCTGCAGCAGTAAAGGGTTTTTGCCGGCCATTATACTGTTTGCGTGTATTCCGGATATCCTCTGTTGTCACTTTTCCGGCCTTGTTGTTCCAGGCACTGCGTAAAAATGTGAGTAGTTCAGCAATATCACTATCGCTGAATTCATCGCTACCACCGATGCCAGGCATGTCTCCATTTATTTCCGGCGCCTTGTACAGTTTTCCGTGTACTTCCACCGGGCCTGTAAGACCATATAATACAATAGCAGCCAGGGTGTTTTTGTTACCATTTACCCAGTTGCTTTCATTTAACGGAGGCGCCATCGCTGCAATTCCATTTCCGTTTTTACCATGACAGGTCTGGCATACGGTATTAAAGATCCTGTATCCACGGGGATAGGTGTTGGCCAGTACATCCATTTTTTTGGCGTTGGCAGCGTTGTCCATGCTTTTCAGCACTGCATTCAGCTGTTTGTTCAGCGCCAGTGCCGTATCCGGATTAGTGGCAACAAGTTGTTTCAGGAGTGCTGCTTCCCTATTGGTAGCATTATTGATCAATGCAGCAGACACATAACGGTCCTGTGCATAGTTTTTTATAAGTTTCGCTTCCAGCTTTGTGGCAACAGCTCTGTCGGCCTTATTCAATGCCGGCAGCAGATAGGCTACAAACGGAGTAAAAAACGGTTTATCTGCCAGGCTGTCCAGTGTGGTGGCCACAGGTTTCGCAACAGCTGCATTCAACACAGCCGGTAAGGCTGCCAGAGCCTGTACGCTAAGCGGATCATTACCCTGTTGTAACACGCCAGCAATATCAGCATAAGTCAATGCATGCAGTCCTTCCAGTGCCCAAAGCGAATGTACCTGTTTAAGAGGTGCATGGATGTCTTTCAAAGCAGCACGCAGTTCCGGCACCAGTTGCATCATATTACGGTCGATGATCAGCTGCTGTGCCTTGTCTCTCAAAGCTCCGTTGGCATTGCCCAACATACTGAACAACTGCTCCGGCGTCAGTAATGTCTTCTCCGGACGTTGTCCTTTGGGCACAATGCGATAGATACGGCCGCAGTTGAGCGGTTGAGTCAGCTCTCTCATCCTGATCTCATTCTTAAGATAAGTGGTGATATAAGTCTTATGCTGCAGAATCCCCCTGTACATATCAGTAATATATAAAGCACCATCAGGGCCATTGTACAGTCCTGTTGGCCGGAAACGCTCATCAGTGCTGGCCAGGAACTCCTTACCGCTATAGGCCTGTTTTCCTTTTACGATATAACTGCTATCACTCAGTATATTCCGTTTGATCAGGTTGGCCGCAGGTTCTGCCACAAAAGCATTACCTGTATATTCAGCAGGGAACAAGCCTCCACGGTATATCACCGGCCCACAGGCTGCGGTAAACTCTACCAGCCGCAGACTGTCGTCGAGTACGCCCTTCATATAACCACGGTTCACACCCGGTGTAGGATGGACAGGATACACATGATTATCCCGCACAATCCGCTGATCATAGCCGGCTGCATTCTGCTGGTGCGGATTTTTGCCTCCCAGTCCGGGTGGAAAATAATCTCCCAACAGATTCTCAGAATTATTGTTATAATATAGACGGCCTTTGTCATCCTGAGTAATACCCCACTGACCACGGAAAGTGGTAGCTTCTTTCAACCATTTGTTGCCCACCTTACGATAACGCCGGTCTGACTTAGCGTTGTAAATCCAGTTGTCCATAGCCCTTAACAGGCCATTGGGCTGGTGCTCTACATTACCGCCAGCAGCATACTGGTCGTCTACCAGTATCCGTTTGCCGGGTTTATCGTTATTGTTTTCAATGAACCACAGTTGCGGCGGTGTGGCCACCAATACTCCGTTCTCCACCAGACACACCGCCCGCGGCAATACGAGCGAATCGAGGAATACCGTACGCCGGTCCATCACACCATCACCGGTAGTATCTTCCAGGATGACGATTTTGCCATCCGGTTTTTCTTCTCCTGTTCCACTGGTATCGGGCATAAAGCCAGTCATCTCCACCACCCACATCCTTCCCCGCTCATCAAACACCGCATTCACCGGTGCTACCACCATCGGTTCTTCAGCCACCAGCTGTACTTCCAGACCGCTGTCCACCTGCATGGCTGCTATGGCCGCTTTCCCGTCCAACACAGGGGAGCTGGCATACTGCTTCCGCATCGCCAGAGAATCCTGCTCATGTTTGCTTAATGAATGTTGTTTTTGAGTCTGTCCGCAGGCAAAGATTGCCAGGGAAATCGTGGAAATAACCAGGTATTGTAAACGGTCCATTACTTTTTAATTCGATTGCAATCCCTAAAAATACATCTCCTGCGATTTTTTGCAACATATTTTTTTGTCCCAGGGCTGAAGCCCTGGGCTATAATTGGGGAGTTTATTGGTAGGCTTCCTATTCAGGGACTAAAGGATGTTTGTAGCAGCTGGGGAATTTTGGGGTTAATCAGGAGAAAAAGAAGTCTGATATGTCCTGGCTTATACAGCTGTTTTACAAGCAGTTAGTTTAATAGCTATAAAAGTATTTCCTATTTCTCCCGCAAAAAGGCCAGGAATCACAAAAAAACTTATCTTCGTCGCCTTAATTGGGAATATTTTACAATTTATTAACATTTATGGAACGCTTTCAGGGCTTAATAGGCATTCTCCTTATTCTGGGTATTGCCTTTTTGTTTTCCAACAACAGGAGTAAAATTAACTACCGACTGGTTTTGAGTGGTATTACATTACAGGTGCTGATTGCGCTGTTGGTATTCAAAGTGCCCCCTATTACCTGGTTTTTCCAACAAGTAGGTCACGCTATGGGTAAACTGGAAGCGTTTGCACGTCAGGGTGCGTCCTTTGTTTATGGTGGAATAGGGGTATCCCAGCCTCCTACCGGTACCTTTGCCGACTATGCCAGCGGTGGATTTGTATTTGCCTTTAACGTGACAGCCACGATTATCCTGGTATGTGTACTGGTGGCCGTACTTTATCATTTCGGCATTATGCAACGAATAGTAGCGGTCATCGCTAAAGCGATGAATGTGGTGATGCGGGTAAGTGGTGCAGAAGCGCTGAGTAATGTGGCCAGTGCATTTGTAGGTCAGGTAGAAGCTCAGGTAATGATCCGTCCTTATCTCAATTCCATGACTAAAAGTGAGATCCTCGCTTCTATGAGCGGCAGCCTTGCCTGTATTGCCGGCGGTATCCTGGTGGTATATGCCAACATGGGTTTCCAGGCGGGTATGGATATTGCGCCCTTTTTGATCACCGCCAGTCTGATGGCTGCTCCAGGAGCACTGGTTATCTCCAAGATCGTATTCCCGGAAACGGAAGAAAGCGTGACTATGGGCAGCGTGAAGATGGAAGTAAAGAGCAACTACACCAACGTTATTGATGCCATTTCCCATGGCGCAGGCGACGGTTTCAAAATAGCCATGAACGTTATTGCCATGTTGATCGGTTTCATTGCATTGATTGCGCTGATCGACTGGTGTCTTATCCATATCGGCCATCTGCTGCATCTGGATTTCAATCTTAGCCTGGACTGGATCTTCGGTAAATTGTTTACCCCTATGGCCTGGGCTATGGGTGTGCCAACCCAGGATGTAAACAACGTGGCAACATTGCTGGGGCAAAAACTGACTATCAACGAGTTTGTGGCCTTTAAGAGCATGACCAGTCATGCAGTAAAAATTGAATCTGCCAAAGCAATTACCATTTCAACTATTGCTATTGCCGGTTTTGCCAACTTCAGCAGCGTAGGGATGCAGATTGGCGGTATCGGAGAGCTGGCTCCCGGCCGCAGAACAGACCTGGCAAAACTGGGGCTCAAAGCATTGCTTTGTGGTACATTGGCCAGTTACCTGTCTGCCACCATCGCTGGTATTCTTTTGTAATCACTCCCCGAGTTATATAAAATAGTCAGCCCGTATGATAAGTCATACGGGCTTTATTTTTTTAACCTTCTGAGCTTTTCCGGGTCAGTATGACACAGCACAAACCCTGCTCAAAACTCGGTCGTCCTTAAGCAAATTGTTCGGGTGGTCAAATTAATACCATTGCTATATGACCACCTTTTCCGGCAGGATAATAATACCTGCTATAGTTCTAATCTTTTCACCAGGGATGCCTGTACAGCTTCCCATGATGGCAACTCACCAGATTCGCCCCAGAAGTTTTTCATTTCTGAAGCGCTCAGTATTTTGTTAACAGCAGTAAGAGCCTGATTTCTCAGCCCCTTTGTTGCGATCAGGTTCAGTATGTCCAGTTTGTCCAGCGGATCTTCCGGGAAGTCTTCGCTAGGACGCCCTACCAACGCGGCCACCAGTTCAGCGGCCGCCAAGCCTTCTTCGCAATCTGCTATTTCCAGTGTTTCGGTGTTATTGATGATACGCGCCAGCGTATCAGTTACCAATCCACCATCTTTGCTATCGATCACGTCAAAAATCCAGTCCTGTGATCCATCATTTTCAAAATTCCTGGTGCCCCATGCGCCCATAGTGTGTAATGTTTTTTATTTTTTTAGAATAATGAAATTGAGAATAAAAGTAATAACTCTCCCATACAACAACAAAAACCATCCATCAGTTTAAACTTCTGAAATCCACGGGTACCAGCTTACTCACGCCGGGTTCCTGCATGGTCACCCCGTAAATCACGTCAACAGCG
This sequence comes from Chitinophaga sp. HK235, assembly GCF_018255755.1. NCBI lineage: Bacteria > Pseudomonadati > Bacteroidota > Chitinophagia > Chitinophagales > Chitinophagaceae > Chitinophaga > Chitinophaga sp. HK235. The sequence continues at coordinate 2,378,553 of NZ_CP073766.1, forward strand.
GCCATGGTCTGTTTATTATGTGTTACAATAATAAACTGTGAATTATCAGAAAATTTCCTGATCATGTTGGTAAATTTACCAACATTGGCATCATCCAACGGTGCATCCACTTCATCCAGTATACAGAATGGTGCCGGTTTGATCAGGTAGATGGCAAACAGCAATGCAGTGGCGGTCAGTGTTTTTTCACCACCGGAAAGCTGGGTAATGGCTGCCGGACGTTTACCTTTTGGTTTTGCGATAATTTCAATACCAGTATCTGCCAGGTTTTCCGGATCACTGAGGATCATATCACACTGATCTTCCTCTGTGAAGAGCGCCTTAAATACACGGATGAAATTTTCTTTAACCATATTAAATGTTTCCAGGAACTTCTGGTTAGCTGTCGTCTCTACCTCCTGGATAGTTGCCAGCAGGGAGTCTTTTGCATTTACCAGGTCAGTTTTCTGTTCCAGGATGAACTCATATCTTTTTTTCATTTCCTGGTAAGCCTCGATGGCCGTAGGGTTGATTTCACCCATATTTTCCAGGCGTTTCTTCAGCCTTTCCGCGCTGGCCTGCAGTTCTTCTGTTGGCAGCTCTGAATGACGCTGTTCATCGATGATCTCATCCAAGTTGACCTTAAACTCCACGCTCAGACGCTCTTTCATGGAGGCCAGCTGCAGTTTGAGCTCATTGACTTTATCCTTCACCATGTTGAGCTGCTGCTCCAGCTGTTCGCGGGCCTTCTGTTTGGCCCTCAGGGTGGTTTCCAGCTCCTGAAGGTGGTTGCGGAAGTTATAGTATTCCTGATCTTTTTCGTTCAGCGCTTTCTCTTCTTCCTGCCGGCGGCGGAACAGTTCCACCAGCCCTTCATCAGCAGCATTACGTTTTTCTTCAGCGGCAGCAACATTGGCCACAGTATCTTCCAGCTGAGCCTTGTTACTGGTGATCTGCGTGTGCAGGTCGGCCAGTTGTTTGCGTTTGAACTCCAGCTCCTGTTTCAGGGCCTGCACCTTACTGTGCTGGCGGGTATGTTGCAGGTTCTGGTTGTTGAACTGCACGTTGGCCATATTAAACTGCTGTTCCGCTTCCTGGGCCATTCTGTCTGCTTCCGCAATGCCGTCCTGCAGCTCTCCCACCCGGTCGTTCAGATTTTCCAGTTCTTCCCTCACGCCGGAGATGCTTTCCTGATTAGCCGAGAGTGACTGCTGCATTTCTTCCAGGCGTTTGTCGCCCGCTTCTATCAGGTGATGGAAGTTTTCGATCCTGTTTTGAAGACCAAACAGCTGATTGTTCATCTGGTTGATCTTTTCACGGGCAGCGTTGATATTATTTTCATTGAGCTGGCTGTTGTAGCCCAGTACTTCATTATGTTTATCCTGTATCTGTGTGCGGAGCCTGCCTACAACTGCTTCCAGGTCTTTAATCTCCACTTCCAGTTTTTCCAGGTTCTTGGCCCTTCCCAGCTTCTTGCCTTCGAACAGGCCTACAGAACCACCGGTAATGTTGAATTTACCGCGGTGCATACGGCCGGATTTCTCCACCAGGCATATTCCATCGTCGGATACCTGGCTGAACTCCAGCCGGGTGAGGTCTTCCCCAATAAACACTTTCCCCAGCAGGTGATGGCCCAGGCCTTTATATTTTTCTTCAATCTCCACTACGTCCAGCGCAGGAATAGTACCGGCAGGTGCCAGCAGGCTATTGGTTTGCGGACGGAACTGGTCGAGGATAAAGAAGTTGGCTTTTCCTTTTTTATGGGTGTCCAGCAGCTGGATGGCCTGTACCGCCTCTGCCACATTATTGACAACGTAATAGTTGAGATAAGGCTCCAGCAGGTTTTCCACGCAGGTGCGGTAATCCTCCTTACAGAAAAAGATATCACTCAGGATGGGAGCATTGTTATTCCAGTCCGGATTCTTTTTCAGGAACTTGATACTTTCCGGATAGCCTTCGAGGCTGTCTACCAGTGATTTGAGGAGGTCGAATTCGTTTCTTTTGGAATCGAGTTTACGGTTTTCATCAACCAGCTGGTCACGCAGCCCTTCGATATCAGACTGGGTAGCCAGTATTTTATTTTTTGTCTCTTCCTGGAAACGCACCATTTCATCCAGTTCATTTTTGCTGGTGGTGATGGTTTGTTGCAGCGTTTCCTTTTCGGCTTCCAGTTGAGTAATTTGTTGCAGCCGGCTGTTTTTTTCCTCCTGCAGCTGCTGGATGCTGCGTTGCAGGTTTTGGACGGAAGTATCGGCCACAGCCACCTTTTTTTCCGCTTCGAACTGTTGGCGTTGCCAGCGTTGCTGGTCATTACGCAGTGTTTCGAGGGATTGTTTTTTCTGCTGGAAGCGTTCTTTTTTATCCTCCACCATTTCGCGGAGGGTTTCGAGTTCGTCTTCCATGGATTCAAACACTTCAGCTTCTTCCACCACCTGTTTTTCGGAGAATTCAATGGAGGTGGTTAGTCCCTGCAGCTGTCCCTCTGCATTGCTGAGGAAGTCGCTGATGCTTTTCTCCCGTTCGCGCAGGTAGGTGAGCTGTTGGCTGGCCAGGTTCTTATCATTTTCTTTTGTACGGATGGTGGCCACCAGTTCGTTGAATGATTTTTGGAGGGCTTGCAGCTCTCTTTCCTTGGCAACGAAGTGTAGTTTATCTTCTTCCACTGCAGCCTCCGCCGTTGTAATTTCGGTTTCCAGCTGCAGTTTCCGGTCACTTTCTTCCTGTTGTTTGTCGGACAGTTCGCGGAAAGTGACATTGAATCCTTCCAGGGCTGCCTTGGCCAGTTCTATGCTGATGTCGCGGTATTCCTTTTTTACTTCATAGAAGCGTTCTGCTTTACGGGCCTGGCTTTCCAGCGTTTTGAGGTTGTTGTTGATTTCAAACAGCAGGTCCTCAATACGGTTAAGGTCACCTTCTGTGGCTTCCAGTTTGGATTTAGCTTCTTTTTTACGGGTTTTATATATGGAGATGCCTGCCGCTTGTTCCAGCATGCGGCGACGGCTGTTTTCCTTGTCTTTGATAATATCGTCTACCATTCCTAACTCGATAATGGCATAGGAATCAGTGCTGACACCAGTGTCCATAAAGAGGTTATGGATGTCTTTAAGGCGGCAGGCCACGTCATTTAGGCGGTATTCGCTATCGCCGTTTTTGTAGAATTTGCGGGTAATGGTGACGGTAGTAAATTCGGTAGGCAGTACGTTTTTGGTATTTTCAAAGGTAAGGCTCACCTCTGCCATACCGCTGGCGGAACGTGTTTTGGAACCGTTGAACACAAGCCCGGCTTGGTTTTCCGAACGCAGGTTGCTAATTTTATGTTCCCCGATCACCCAGCGGATGGAGTCGATAATATTACTTTTGCCGCAACCGTTTGGGCCTATTACTCCGGTTATCCCTTCATCAAAGTTCAAGACGGTTTTATCAGCAAAACTTTTAAAGCCTTTTATTTCTAGTGTTTTTAAGCGCACGACTTACTCCGAGGTTTTTTTAAGGCGTCAAAGATATAATTTTACCCGAATGAAAAAGTAAATTAAGTGAGAAGCAAGTATCTCCCTTAATTTTTTATACACACTGTGGCGAAAAATATTACCGCAGAAGCTCTCGCTGATTTTCTAAAAGACTGATTATAAATATAGTAAAAAGCACGATTATAATTTAATTGCCTGTGAGAAATTTACATTAACAGGGAATGTTAAATTGTATCCGCTGGTACCTACCGCTCCGGAATAGCAGTAACATTTCATAGCTTGTGTAGCTAATCCGGCAGCACCTATGTAGCTATGCCAGAATGACTTATGCCATTTTATCCATATAGGCCGCCCCGGAGTAATACCTCAAAATAATCCATTCTACCCATGACGCTAAGAGGCACATTGCTGTTGTTCCTGTTATTGATTGTTATTTCCCTTCAGGCCCGCCAGCAAGGGGGATCTGTTACCGGGCAGGTGATAGACAGCATTACCGGGAAACCGGTAGAATTTGCGACTGTAGTACTGATGCAGGCGGCCGATCGTAAAGCTGTTGCCCATACCCTCGCCGACAGTCAGGGAGGTTTTAACTTCGGAAGCGTGGCCTTTGGCTCCTATCAGATAGGCATTACCATGCTGGGCTATACTCCCCGTATGCTCGACTCGTTCAGGGTAGATGCAGCCCATCTCACCCACCGCCTGGGCATCCGCTACCTGTCACAAACCATGCGGCAGCTGGGCGGAGTGACCGTTACCGGCAAAAAGCCACTGATTGAGCTGGAAGATGAAAAACTGATTTACAACGTAGAAAATGATATCGAAAAAGATAACAGCTCCGCTTCGGATATCATGCGTAAAATACCATTGGTCACCGTTGATGCCGACGGAACCATCAAATTAAAAGGCCAGACCAACTACAAAGTGTTACTAAACGGAAGGGCCACTTCCATGATCACCAGAGACCCCAAAGAAGCTCTAAAAGCCTATCCTGCCAGTATCATCAAAAAAATAGAAATTATCACCGAGCCATCCGCCAAGTACGATGCAGAAGGGATCGGAGGTATTATCAACATCATCACCCAAAAACAGGTGATAGGATATAATGGTAGCCTTTACAGCAATTATAACACCATGGGCAGGTTCAGTGGCGGGGCTTCCATCAGCGCGCGGAAAAAGAAAGTCGGTATTACCGCTTATGCAGGCGGGAACCAAAATAGTACCCGCCTCAGCAGCTCCATCAGCAGGGAAAGCTTTATCCCCGGCAACGAAGGGCTATTACTGCAAAACACAGAAACCAGGAATAACAGCCATACCCTGTTCGGCAGCCTTGAACTTACCTACGACATAGATAGCTCCAACAGTGTGACGATGTTTGGTAATGGCAGTATTAACAAATCTGTCGTTCGCATGCCCCAGGACAACTTCTGGTATAACAGTGCGCGCCAACTTAGTCAAACCGGTATTTACACCAGTGATAACTACAGTGATGCTCATGGCACAGGGTTTGGCCTGGACTACCAGCATAAATTCAAACAACCCGGACATGAACTATCATTTGTACTAAACAGAACCACCAGTTCCGGAAACGGGCATACCGATAATGGTCAACATAACGAACCCGGCACAGACAGTTTTTACCGAAATGATAATACTACCCAAAATCTAATGACTGCAGTACAAGCAGATTATACCCTGCCATTACCTCACGACCAGAAACTGGAAGCCGGCTTCAAAGGTACTTTTCAATATGCAGAAAATAATGCTACGCAAACTATCAGAAATTCAAAAGGTGATACGGTCCCGAACCCTGAACGCTCTAATATTTTTAACACCAAACTGGACATTCTGGCTTTTTACTTAACCTACCGTTTTAAAATTGGGTCCAAGATAAGCGTTAAGCCCGGTACGAGGTTGGAACAGACTTATCAAACAGGGGATTTTATTTCCAATAATACTAAAATCAAAAGCAACTACCTCAGCTTGATACCCACCATTAACATTACCTGGCAGATGGAACCCCTCAGTAGCTTATCTTTATCCTATAGTCGCAGATTACAACGACCCAGTATTCATATGCTCAACCCATATGTCAATGATAATGATCCCAACAATATTGTACACGGTAATCCGAATCTAAAACCCTCTTATGCTAACAGCTTTGGGCTTTACTACAATAAAATCCTGGAAAAATTTAGTCTGAATACAGGCATAGACTACACTTTTATCAATAATTATATTCAGAGTATCATCAGCGTTGACACCACAAAAGGTATCACTATCTCCACCTTTGACAATGTTGGCAGATCAAATGCTACTGGCCTCAGTCTAAGTCTTCGCTTTGCATTAACCAAAAAATGGAATATAAATATCAATGGGCGGGTTTTGTACGCAGATTTCAACAATGGCAGCAACCTGCGAAGCAGCGGCATATCTGGAACAGTATATACAAACACAGATTATAACTTCGGGCATGATTTCCGCGCCGATGCCTACGGGTATTGGTACTCCAGTAGTCCCAGCCTGCAGGGCAGCAGCGGATCCAATATCGGCTATGGATTCACTCTCCGTAAAGATCTGTTCAATAAAAAACTATCCCTCAGCCTGGCCGCTGACCAGCCCTTCCGGAAGCAACGCCCTATGGTGTCTGAAACAAAGGATGCCTCTTTTCACCGGATATTCACTTCCTATTTCCCGGCGAACTCATATAATATATCCATTAGCTGGCGTTTCGGGAAACTAACCACCAGCGCTACACGAAACAAAAGCGTAGTCGATACCGGTCAATAATTCTGTAAGCAGAAACCATTGGGTAAGCCATTGTACAAATAAGAAATAGCGAAAGCTATTGCGCTCTCTTTTGCCGCTTTCATCTTTGCGTGTATCTTTGTGTTTTCAAAAACAGATTGACGTTTGCGTACAGAACAGCGGATCAACGATATTAAGAGCTTCCTTTACAGTTATCATTTCAGCAACGGTTTGCGCACCACTATCAGTGTGGTGGTCCCATCCCTTATATTTGCGGCCATTGGCCAACTGGGCCTGGGTATTGCCATGTCGATGGGTGCCTTGTGTACCGCCCTCAGCGATGTACCAGGTACTATCATCCATAAGCGCAACGGGCTTATCATCAGCACCATCCTGATTTTTATTACGGCACTGGGTACAGGGCTGCTATTGCCTTACCCAACACCGATGGCTTTCTGGATACTGGGTTGTTGTTTTGTATATGCAATGATGCTGGTGTATGGCAACCGAGGCGGTAATATCGGCACCGGCTGTCTGCTGATTATGGTCTCCATCCTTGGTGAGACTCATCTTTCACCAAAGATGACGGTAGTGTACGCAGGCATGGTACTGCTGGGCAGTATCTGGTACTCCCTGCTGGCGCTGATCCTGTGGCAGATCCGGCCCTACCTCAACGTACAACAGGCCCTGGGTGACTGTATCCTGCAAACCGCCCGCTACCTGGAACTGAGAGCTAATTTCTATACCCCGGGAGTAGATGTTGTGGCCAACTACAAGGCTGTACTGGCCCAACAGGTGATCGTCAACGAAAAACAGGAAAACGTGCGCGAGCTGCTGTTAAAAAGACGCTCAGCCCAACAAGGTACCACCAGTATCAACAAAAGTATGGTACTCATCTTCCTGGACATGGTGGACCTGCAGGAACAGATCATGGCCTCCCAGACAGACTATAATGCCCTCCAGCGTGATTTCCGGCAGGATGATATCCTCGGAAAATTCCATGCCCTCATCACCGAATTTGTGGAAGAACTCGAAAACATAGGACTGGCTGTGGCAGCCGGACAACGCTCCCTGCCCAAAACCAATCTGAAATATGAAATGGAAAAGGTGAAAAAGGCAATAGCGGACATCACCCTCAAACTGCCTACCCTGGCAGAGAGGACCCGTACCATCCCACTCACCAATATCCTTCAGAACCTACAGGACATGGCGCAAAGGATCTACAACCTGCACCGCCTTACCCGCCTCGAACGACTGAAAGATGCCACCATTGATCCCAAGCTGGAACTGTCTAAGTTTACCACCCGACAGAAATATGATTTTGAAACTTTCCGGGACAACCTCACCTTTAAATCCCATATTTTCAGGCATGCTATCCGCGTAAGCCTCGCTACCGTGACTGGTTATCTGCTGGGAATGACCCTGCATCTGGACCGTGTGTACTGGATCCTCCTGACGATTGTGGTAATCCTGAAACCCGGCTTCGGCCTTACCCGCTCACGCAGCATACAACGCCTGATAGGTACTGTACTCGGAGCACTCTTTGCTGCCGGGCTGCTTTACATCACACATAACAATACCATTATATTCATCACCATGCTGCTGTGTATCCTGGGCGCCTATAGTTTTATGAGCTTCCAGTATACGCTGAGTGTGTTTTTTGTAACCCCCTTTATCATCTTCCTGTTGCATTTCCTGCATCCGGCTGATCTCTACAATGCTACCCAAAGAGTACTCGACACCTTTATTGGCGGAGGCATCGCCTTCTTCGCCAATATGTTGCTGTGGCCTTCCTGGGAACACAATACCCTGCCAGGGTTCATGCAAAAAATGCTGCTCTCCAACCGAAAATACTTTGAACTGGTGTTAAAGGTATACGCCGGAGAAAGCAATACCGTGACGGATTTCAAACTGGCCCGTAAAGCCACTTATGTAGACACGGCCAATATGATGGCCGCCTTCCAGCGGATGCTGTCTGAACCTAAAAGCAAACAGAAAAACGCCTCCAAAGTATATCACTTTGTAGTACTGAACCATACCCTTACTTCCCATATAGCCGCCCTGGCCGCATACAGCATGCATCACGGTGTGCAGTTTCCCAGGCCGGAATACCGGGAAATAACCAATTACCTGCTATCTTACATGGACCAGCTGTACCTGATGATTGATCCCCAGACCCGCGAACAAGCCCAACTACAGGCTCCCATCAACGCTTTTGATACACTGGATGAACATCTGCACAACCTGGTGCATCTCAGACAGCTCGAGATCAACGAAGGTAAAGGTGCTACCCCCATCAGGGATGAAATGCTGGAAACCAAACAGGTCCATGACCAGCTGCAGGCCATGCTTTCTCTCGTAAAAGATATGGGTAAAGCGCTGAGCTGATTCATAAATAAAAAAACTGCAGCCCCTTTTGCCTGGTAAATCATTCAGCAAAAGGGGGGTGTCTCAAAAGACACTCCCTTCTTTTTTTTTGGGGGGGGAAATCTGCGGGGTAGCTTTTTCCGTTTTTATAGTATGCCCAAAGGAAAAACACTATCAGTAGTCTTTAAAGCCAATCAGCAGCACCAGGCTATGCTTTTCCCTCCCGAGATTGGGGATCTGATAGCCGAGAATCACCCAGTTCGTGTGGTGGATGACGTAATAGAAAAGATCGATATAACTTTATTGCTGAAGCGTTATAAAGCAGGAGGAACCAGCAGTTACCATCCCAGGATGTTATTGAAAGTCCTTATTTACGCTTATATAAATAACATTTACAGTAGCCGTAAAATAGAGGAGGCACTAGGCCAGAACATCCACTTTATGTGGCTTAGTGGTATGAGTAAACCCGATCATAATACGATCAACAGGTTCCGTGGTGAACGCTTGCAAAAGGTATTACAACCTATATTCACCCAGGTGGTATTGTTGTTATGCGAAGAAGGCTTACTGAACATAAAAGAACTGTACACTGACGGGACAAAGATAGAATCGCAGGCAAATCGCTACAGTTTTGTATGGAGCAATGGCATTAAGTACAGTAAAGAAAAAATAAAACAGCAGCTTAATGACTTGTGGAAATATGCACAATCAGTGGCAGCTTCAGAATTGGGTGATGATACGGACCCATCCGGATATGACAAAATCGACAGTGAAAAAGTCAGTAAAACAATAGCGGCCATCAATGACGCCCTCAAAGAAAAACCCATAGACAAGCGGATCAGACAAAAGCTGGGATATGCTCACCGTAACTGGCCTTCAGCGTTGGATAAGTATGAGCAACAGGAACAAATAATAGGCTCTAACCGCAATAGCTATAGCAAAACAGATCCCGCCGCTACCTTTATGCGTATGAAGGAAGATCATATGAAGAATGGTCAGCTTAAACCAGCTTATAATCTCCAGATAAGTACTAATAATCAATACATCGTCAATTACAGCCTTCATCAGCAGTCCACGGATACATCAACTTTAATCAGTCATCTCCTGCAGTATATACGGTTATATAAACGAGTGCCCGCCAATATTACAGCGGATGCAGGGTATGGCAGCGAACAGAACTATCAATGGTTGGAAAACAGGAGAATTACGGCTTATGTTAAGCATGCTTCCTTCGATCGCAACCAGCACCGGTCAACTAAAACCAGGGAAATGTTCAAGGCCCAAAACCTACCCTACAATGCTGAAAAGGACCACTATATCTGCCCTGCCGGCCAGCGAATGCGTAGAAAAAGTACGTTCCCAAAAACAACTAAAAACGGGTACGGGCAAACAATAACTACTTATCAAGCCAGAACATGCGAAGGATGTACATTACGGCAGATGTGTCATGATCAACAAACAAATCGCATCATAGAAGTAAATCATAATCTAAATCGTCTTAAGGAGCTGGCTGACAAACGATTAAAAGGAAGAAAAGGAATACAGAAGCGTAAACAACGTTGCCATGACGTGGAATCTGTCTTCGCAAATATTAAGCATAATCATGGCTTTAAAAGATTTATGCTAAAAGGGATGGATAAAGTGTCAATCGAAATGGGATTAATGGCTATGGCACACAATCTTAGAAAGAAAACAGCATAAAATCAGGTTAACCCTTCACTTCTAAAAATGGAAACTGGAGAATCATTATAACAACCGGAATTTATAAAAAAGAAGCCGTCTCTTGTTTTGAGACGGCCCCCTCAAAAACAGTTTCAATCAATATCTCAGCTCAATATTATAAACTGATCTGTTACTGGTGTCAATGCTTCCAGTACCCGGTCCAGGAATGCAGGTCCTTCTGCTGCATACCAGGGCATAAAGTTTTCTTTACGCTCCTGTAGGGAGCCGCCGGGGAATAGTTTATTTTTCACTTGTTTGATCTGGTCAGTCTGCCAGGCAAATTTTTTCTTTTCCGCCCGCAGAAACTTATGTTCCAGTTTACCAATAGATTTTAATGCTTTGCTTCTTTCCGCTCCGGCACTGGCCACCAGTGTCACATCGATACTGCGTGCCTTTTCCTCCAGGGCATCAAACAGTTTTTCAATGACAGCATATTCCTCTTTGAGAACCAGCGTAGCATTGGTATGTTTTTTCACATAGCCGTTCACGATATCATCGGTACTTTGGAACAATTCCGCGGTGGTAATGCCCAGCTTATCGAGCCGCTGCTTCGACATCTCATCTGTCAATAACAGGGAGTTACGCAGCAGCAGTACAGGATATGGTACTTTATAATGAGCAAAAAGACCTTTCAGCTCCAGCCAGTAGGCAATTTCTCCACCGCCACCTACAAAAGCAATATTGGGAAGGATCGTTTCCTGAAACATCCCCCTCAGGATGACATTGGGACTGAAGCGTTCGGGATGTGTTTCCAGTTCTTTTTCCAGCGTGGCAGCGTCAAATTTCAACGGGGTGTGTAATACTTTCCACTGTTCTCCTTCCTGTACGATCCGTTCCCGCATACCATCCTGCAGATAAAAGAGATTTATTTCCCTGGGGTTGGCCTGTACTTTATAATGAGCTTCCAGTTGAGCCAGGGTATCATTAACGATGGTATGGGAAGCCTGATGAAAGAGCTCATCTTTCATGACAGGAATATATAAACGTTTCAGGTCCGGATTATCGGGCACCAGTACCACCAGGCCATAGCGGCCAAACAGCTCGTGTACCAGGTACAGGGTAGCTTCCTGGATATTATTGTGTTCGAGGTAGGCTTTGCGTAACAGTGCAATCAGTTCTCCGGCATGAGGAGCATATCCCAGCGTATCTTTTACCTGACTAATAAGCTGTTCCAGTCCATCGGGCTGCATGCGGCCTACAGCCCCCTGCTGGCCGGCAGACCAGGTCAGGGTTTTACCTTCCAGGTATATACTTCCCAGTTCTTCCAGGTCATTGTCTTCGCTGCCCATGTAGTACACAGGCACGAAGTGCTGCTGCGGATACTGTTGTTTCAGTTCCCTGCACAGTTTGATGGTTTGCAGGATCTTATATACAAAATACAGGTAGCCGGTGAAGATATTGGGCTGATGCGCGGTGGTGACCGTAAAGGTGCGCTCTTCCAGCAGGCTGGCAATATTATCCTGTACAGCCTTTACTGGTTCCAGGTTTTTATATTGCTGTTGTAATGCCGCTACCAGGGCTGTCCGGGGGGTATTGAACTGTTGACGGGCCTTGATGGCTGCAGCAAAATCCGGTTTTACAGGCGAATAGGCGTAAAATGGTTTGATCTGTGGCTCTTCTGCTAAAAAATCTACTACCAGCTGATTGAAATAACCAGTCTTCCCATAAGGAATATACTCGAGCATATTGCGTGTCGAATTACAAATGATCAATAAAAGTAACCGATATATTTGAATACATCGAAACTTTTGAATGTACGAAGTTAGAGAAGAAATTGTGATTTAAAGATTTTTGATTTTGAAATTTGATGGACGGAATCCGGTGATTATGGATTGGAATTTGCCGATAATGGGAAAACGGCTGGCAGTATGGTTCCGGCCGGAAAAAAGGTTTAAACTATGAAGATCGCAATTCTTTCACCGGTAGCCTGGCGTACCCCACCCAGACATTACGGCCCCTGGGAACAGATGGCCTCCAACCTGGCGGAAGGGCTTATTGCCCGGGGAATAGATGTAACCCTTTTTGCTACCGGCGATTCCGTTACAAATGGCAAACTGGCCTGGATATGCCCACAGGGTTATGAAGAAGACCGCTCTGCAGATGCCAAGGTCAATGAATGCATGCATATCAGTTACCTGATGGAACAGGCACATCATTTTGATATTATCCATAATCATTTTGATTTTCTTCCCCTCACCTATTCCCGTCTTATTGGTACTCCCATGGTCACCACCATCCATGGATTTTCTTCTGAGAAAATTGTTCCCGTGTACCAGCGCTACAACCAGGGAGGACATTACGTGTCTATCAGCAATGCCGACCGTCATCCATCCCTCCAGTATAAAGCAACAGTATATAACGGCATACGGGCAGAGGACTTTAGCTTTAGTCCCACCGCTGATGATTACCTGCTTTACTACGGGCGTATTCATCCGGACAAAGGCACACACGAAGCCATACAAATAGCGCGGCATACCAACCGACAGTTACTGATGGCGGGGATAGTACAACAGAAAGATTATTTTAATGAGATGGTAAAACCTTACATCGACAATGAGCAGATAAAATACCTGGGACCGGTAGGAGGAACAGCCCGCAGTGAATTACTGGGCAAGGCCACTGCGCTCCTGCATCCGATCAGCTTCAACGAACCTTTCGGGCTGAGTGTGGCGGAAGCCATGCTTTGCGGTACTCCGGTCATTGCATTTAACCGTGGTTCAATGCCTGAGCTGATACAGGACCAGCGTACCGGTTTTCTGGTGGATACCACACAGGAAGCCGCAGCAGCGGTGGAAGACATCCGTATAATAGACCGCTATACATGCCATATACATGCCCGTGAGCGTTTTACAACGGAAAGGATGACGGAGGATTATCTGAAAGTTTATAAAATGATCTGAGCAGGTTATACGCCGTCGGCCTTGATCTGGTTCAGCAGCCTTTCCAGGTTGACAGTGGCAAACCCTGAAGCATAGTCAGACAAGCCATAGGGAATGATCAGCTCATCATTATGTACGATAGAGCCGCAGGAATACAGGACATTGGGCACGTAACCTTCCCTTTCGTCCTTATTGGGCATGAGCAGCGGCTCACGGAGACGGCCTATTTCCGTGCCGGGATCATCCAGATCCAGCAGGCTGGCACCAATACAATAGGTACGCATAGGGCCTACGCCGTGGGTAATCACCAGCCAGCCCTCCGGAGTTTCAATGGGAGAGCCGCAGTTACCCACCTGTACAAATTCCCAGGGATATTTAGGGGTATGCAGTATCTGAGGATTTTCCCAGATATTGATTTTATCGGAATACATGATATATCCATTGATACCATCGATACGGGATATCATCACATATTTTCCCTTGATTTTACGGGGAAAGAGGGCCAGATTTTTATTCTGGGCCCCCTCTCCATATAAGGGCATTATTTTAAAATTATAGAAATCTTTTGTGGCTAATAGTTTGGGCTGAATAGTCACACCATCAAAGGCGGTATAGGTGGCATAATAGGTGACGCTACCGTTTTCGCTGGTATATTTTACAAACCGGGCATCTTCAATCCCCCTGCTTTCAGCATCGGAATAAGGGAAGATGACACGGTCTGAGATATCGGTGTCCAGGGAGAAATTCAGTTCATAGTAGGAATCTGCCAGCCACAGCAGCCTTTCCAGTGCTTTTTTCAGCAGGTGGTCTATCTGGTAGCGCTGCTGCATTTCCCGGATTACCTTCTTCAGGGCCATATATTCAAATTCGTCTGGCAGTGTGTGCATCACTTCCTGCATAACCGGATCGGGGAGTTTGATAGACACCGCGTTCTGAAAGAAATTATCTTTCTTATACATGGCGTTTCGGATCACTTCTGCTTCATCCACATAGTTGCCGGCAGTTTCCAGGGTGATCTGGTTATTACGGTCTATCAGTCCGCTACGGAAAGCAATGGAAGAAATATGTCCTTCTCCAACTGCACGGAAGCTGAGTATGATTCTTTTCTCCCCTACTTCCAACCCGCTCTGGTCCACATCTTCAATCATCGATGGATTAAAGAAAGCAGCAGATTCTATGGAATATTCATTGGTAAAATACGAGCCGGTCAGCAGTTTTCTTTTCAGCGAGAGCTCGTCATAATTGACTTGTACTGCGGCAAAGAGATGCTTGATTCTGTCTGCATGTCTTTCGAAGATGCGGGTAATATTACGGTGACGCCGGGAAAACTCTCTCAGTATAGGCGTAATCGTTACTTCTACCTCATCATCGGTCATCCCAGCAACATGCTGAATGATGGATTTAGCCCTGGCTTCGCCATTGAAAAAAAACCTGGCGACCACCCTTTTCAGATCAGGATAAATCTTGGTAGGCTTCCGCTCGATTGACAATCGCATGTGTACTGTTTTGTTAGATATTGAATCCGTCCGGCAGGACTACCCCTTTTTTAACAACAACAATGCCGTCTTTTACTGTATATTTCTCGAAATCTCCATCCGGAAGATGATCCCCGCCTTTGATATGTACGTTATTTCCGATACTGCAGTTCTTGTCGATAATCGCCCGGTCGATAACACAGTTTTCTCCTATGCCCATCTGCGGACGACCTTCCGTGTTGGCCTTGTCCAGCTCGTCAAGGGTCTGGTAGTAGTCGCTCCCCATGATGTAGGTATTGGAGATGACCGACCCTTTGCCGATCCGGGTACGTATACCCACCACACAGCGTTCGAGACGACTTGCCATAATAATACAACCATCGGCAATGATTGTTTTCTCAAGGGTGGCTGATATTTTAGCAGGCGGTAGCATCCGGGCGCGGGTGTAGATGGTCTGCGACTCATTAAAGAGATTAAACTGCGGAATCTCGTCTGTCAGTCCGATATTGGCTTCCCAGAAGGAGGAGATATTACCGATGTCTGTCCAGTAGCCTTCGTACTGATAACTGAACACCCTGGCGTTGGCTTCAATTGCATCAGGGATCACCTGTTTACCAAAATCGGTTGCCTCTGGTTTTTTGTTCAGTATTTCGAACAACACTTCCCTGCTGAAGATATAGATACCCATGCTGGCAAGGTATACCCGACCAGCCTGCTTCATATCATCGCTCACTTCAGATGCCCATGGTGGCAGGGCTTCCTGCGATGGTTTCTCTGTAAAGGAAACAATGGCACCGGAAGCATCTGTTTTAAGTATCCCGAAATCGGAGGCGTCTTTTGCGTTCACAGGGATGGTCGCAATAGAAATTTCAGCCCCGGTTTCAATATGATGGTTAATCATCTCCCGGAAATCCATCTGATAAAGCTGGTCGCCGGAGAGGATCAGTATGTATTTAAAATCGAAGTTCTCCATATGGTGGAGGCATTGCCTTACAGCATCTGCAGTACCCTGGTACCAGGTGGGGTTGTCGGGTGTTTGTTCTGCCGCCAGGATATCAACAAACCCTTTATCAAAGTTGCTGAAGTGATAGGTGTTTTTGATATGTTTGTTGAGCGATGCGGAGTTGAACTGGGTCAACACAAAAATACGGTTCAGTTCCGCATTCAGGCAATTGGAGATGGGAATATCCACCAGTCTGTATTTACCGGCAATAGGGACTGCCGGTTTGGACCGGCGACGGGTAAGGGGATACAGGCGGGTACCTGCACCGCCTCCAAGAATAATGGATATTACATCTTTCATCATAATGTGGATGTTGGTTTAGATTAGGAAATCGCAGTGCTTTATCTTCCCTGTTAACTTTTCATACTACTGTATACTTCCAGATAGCGCTGTGCCGAACGGCCCCAGGAATTGTTGAGCCGCATGCCCCGCAGCCGTATTTCCTGCAGATGGTCGGTATCATTAAACAGCTCAATAGCCCGTTTTACGGAATAGCAGGCATCCCAAATGCCAGCCTGGTTAAAACGGATACCAAAACCATCGGGATCGCCAAAATCAGTGACAGTATCTTTCAGACCGCCGGTACTACGTACCATCGGTACGGTACCATAACGAAGAGCATACAACTGGTTCAACCCGCAAGGCTCTACCCGGGAGGGCATCAACAGAAAATCGCTGCCGGCATAGATAAGATGTGCCAGCGATTCGTTGTATCCGATATGTAGGTTAAAGCCATAACTGACCTCATGTCTTGTTTGTTGTAGTGACCATTCCACATGTGGATCTCCACTTCCCAATACGAGGAAGTTCACTTCTCCGGGCAATTCATGCAGGGAGCGGCTGATGATTTCAGGCAACAGATCAGCCCCTTTGTCTCCTACCAGCCTGCCAATGAAGGATACGAGTGGCAGGGAAGAATCAAGCCCGAAGCGTTCGCAGAGCGCTTTTTTATTCTCCAGTTTCCCTTCATCAACTGTATCCATATCGTAATTGATCTGCACCATGGTATCGGTGGCAGGGTCCCATACTGTATTGTCTATACCGTTGATAATGCCGACTGTTTTGGCCCGTTCATGGCTGATCAGCCATTCGAGTCCATTAGCGTTATGATACAGTTCTTCCAGATAGCCGGGAGATACTGTAGTAACACGCCATGCACATTTAATGCCGGCAGCGAGGGGATTAATCGCCCCGCTCCAGTCCAGCAGTCCGGATTTCCATAAATCAAAGGAGGGTATCAGGTACAGCTTGTCCCATCCAAACTGACCCTGGTATTGAGCGTTGTGAATGGTGAGCACGGAAGGTATTTCCTTCATGCGTTCATACTTGTAACCATAACCCATGAGAAAAGGTATCAGTCCGGTATGATGGTCGTGACAATGAATCACGTCCGGCTGATGGTTCCATTCATTGACCCAGTCGAGCACAGCGATCTGAAAGGCCAGAAAACGTTCCGTGTCGTTGGGATAACCGTAAACGTTGGGGGTATCGAGCAGGCCGGGGATGTCCACCAGGTACAGATCAAAGCCCGGTTCGTTGCTTCGTTCCTTCAACACATTGAAGTGGTACCAGTCGTGTCCAAGCCACATACCAGCCTGATGGACCACATCAAATTCGTGGGTGTCATAATACTTGTTCCTGTAGGCCGGCACTACCACCTTGGCAATAGCCCCCAGTTCGTACTGGTATTTGGGCAATGCTCCTACCACATCACCGAGCCCTCCTACTTTGGCTACCGGGTAACATTCCGCGCTAACGTGTAATATCTCCATGCTAAATAATTGATAATCTATCTTAAGTTAACGTGGAAAAATAAGAAAACAAAGGGTTTCATCAGAATTTATTTTAGCTGGCCTCTTTTAGGGATCAGCCTTCTGTTTTAGTATATTTGTAAGACCTCCTGTTATACCTGTACCCCATTATGTCATGTGTGCTACAGCCACCCAGGCTGCTAGTTTAAAACTACTCTTATGGACTTTGGCCGTGTTACTCCTGCCGAGCTGGAAGAACTGGATTTCAAACTGCCGGCAGAACCTCTCTTCAACAAAAAAATACTGAAAGGTAAACCTGTGAAGAAACCGCTCTCCTACCTGGGCTGCGCCAAATGGGGACGACGGGAATGGATTGGTAAAATATACCCCAAAAGAACTAAAGAAACCCAGTTCCTCCAGGAGTATGTACATCACTTTAACGGCATAGAGCTCAACGCCACCCATTACCAGATCTACGGCCCCTCCACTATCTCCAAATGGGACGCTGCCGCCAAAGGAATTGATTTTAAATTCTGTCCGAAGGTACCACAGGCGATCAGCCATTTCAGTAACCTGAGTCCGGCCATCGCAGGCCCTAAGACTACTGCCTTTCTGGAAGGGGTACTGGCCTTTGGTCAGCATCTGGGGCCTATCTTCCTGCAGCTGAGCGACCGATATGGTCCTGCCAAACGGAAAGCCCTATACGAATACCTGGCTTCCTTACCTACCGACCTGCAGTTTTTTTTGGAAGTCAGACACCCGGAGTGGTATGCAGACGAAGCCGTCAGGCTGGAGCTGTTCGAAAAACTGCAGACACTGAATATAGGCTCCATCATTACGGATACCGCCGGACGAAGGGACTGTGCCCATATGCATCTCACCATCCCCAAAATATTCATCCGTTTTGTAGGCAACAGTTTACATCCCACTGACTATACCCGTATCGATGACTGGGCCAACCGCATTAAATACTGGCTAGATAATGGACTGCAGGAGGTATATTTTTTCATGCATATGCATGATGAAGCACTGTCACCTGATCTCGCTGTTTACCTGGCAGACAGACTGGAAGCGGTTTGCGGGCTTAAAGTAAAAAAGCCGCAATTTGTAAAGGAATAATGTTTTTTTTGACGAATACATTACAAGGGATAAAAAAGCCGGACTGAAATATTAATTTCGCCCTCTCAAAACCGGTTATACCATGATGCGCGAAAAGCTAGAGCTATTGGCCCAGGAACTGGAAGGCACGCTTTATACAGACAATACCATGCGAACCCTTTATGCCACCGATGCGTCGGCATACCGGGAAATGCCGCTGGCCGTGGCCATCCCTGAATCAACAGACGATTTAAAGAAACTGATCGCTTTTGCGCGTAACAATAAAACCTCGCTGATCCCACGTACTGCAGGGACTTCGCTTGCAGGGCAGGTAGTCGGCAACGGCATTGTCACCGACGTGTCACGCCATTTTACCAAAATACTGGAATTAAATACTGCTGAAAACTGGGTACGGGTACAGCCCGGCGTAATCCGTGATGAACTCAATATGTACCTCAAACCACATGGCTTTTATTTCGGTCCGGAAACCTCCACTGCCAACCGCGCCATGATCGGCGGCATGGTAGGTAACAACTCCTGCGGCTCCAACAGCGTGGTATATGGTAGCACCCGTGAGCATCTGCTGGAAGTGAAAGCCCTGCTCAGCAACGGCGAAGAAGTAACCTTCGGCAGCATCTCCCCGGACGACTTTCACAACAAATGTGAAGGGTCGGATACACTGGAAACCCATATCTACCGCCAGATACGCAGCACCCTGAGCAACCACCATAACCAGGAAGAAATACGCCGGGAATTCCCTAAAAAGAGCATCCCCCGCCGTAATACCGGTTATGCCGTGGACCTGCTACTGGAAACAGCCCCCTTCACCGCCGGTACAGAAGACTTCAACTTCTGTAAACTGATAGCAGGCTCCGAAGGGACCCTCGCCTTTATCACAGAGATCAAACTGCATATAGATCCCCTGCCTCCCAAAGAGGTAGGACTGCTGTGTATCCACTTCAACAATATAGACGAGTCACTTCGTGCCAATATCCTGGTCATGGATTACAAACCCAGCGCCAGCGAACTGATTGACCACTACATCCTGGAGTGCACCAAAGACAATATTGAACAAAGTAAAAACCGCTTCTTCGTAAAGGGCGACCCAGGCGCCATTCTGGTAGTGGAATTCTGTCGCAACACCCGGGAAGAAGTACAGGAAATAGCCGGCCGCCTCGAAGCCACCCTGCGTGCCGCCGGACTGGGATATCATTTCCCGCTGCTCTTTGGAGAAGACACCAAAAAAATATGGACACTCCGTAAAGCCGGACTGGGCCTGCTCAGCAACCTTCCCGGAGATGAGAAAGCCGTACCTGTTATCGAAGATACAGCCGTGGCAGTAGAAGACCTGCCCGACTTTATCAGGGACTTCAACATCATTCTGGAAAAATATAACCTGCATGCCGTACACTACGCCCATGCCGGCAGCGGTGAAATCCACCTCCGCCCCATCATCGACCTGAAAACGGAAACAGGTAACCAGCTTTTCAGAACGATCGCCGAAGAAATTGCTACCCTGGTGAAAAAATACCAGGGCTCCCTCAGTGGAGAACACGGCGATGGCCGCCTGCGCGGAGAATTCATCAAACAGATGGTGGGCGACAAAAACTATGAACTGCTGCGCCAGATCAAATATACCTGGGACCCGGAAAACATTTTCAACCCCAACAAAATCGTAGACACGCCGTCTATGAACAGCATGTTGCGGTACGAACCCGGACAAAAAACACCCGCTTTCAATACCATCTTCCATTTCCCGGAACAGACCATCCTCCAGCATGCGGAACAGTGCAACGGTTCGGGAGATTGCCGTAAGACATCCCTGAGTGGCGGTACTATGTGCCCGAGTTACATGGCCACCCGCAACGAGAAAGATACTACCCGTGCCAGAGCCAATATCCTGCGCGAGTTTCTCACCCATTCCCACAAGGAAAACCGCTTTGATCACCAGGAAATCTATGACGTACTGGACCTCTGCCTGGCTTGTAAAGGATGTAAATCGGAATGTCCGTCCAATGTAGACATGGCCAAGCTGAAAATGGAATTCCTGCAGCACTACTATGATGCCAACGGTGTACCGCTGCGTGCTAAAATGATCGGCAACTTCTCCAAACTGTCTGCCCTGGCTGCCATCGCACCCGGTGTATATAATGGGCTGATCAACAACAGCTTTACAGGTGGCCTTATCCGTAAGTTCAGCGGCTTTGCCCCCAAACGCTCCCTGCCAGGACTGTACCGCACTACTTTGCGTAAATGGTTCAACCAAACCTGGTCCAAAGAAAAGAAAGGTACCGGCAACCGCACCGTATACCTGTTCTGCGACGAGTTTACCAACTATAATGACACACCGATAGGTATCAAAGCAGTACAACTACTGCATCGCCTGGGCTATGAAGTAAAAATGATCGAGCATCCGGAAAGTGCCCGCGCGTATATGTCCAAAGGACTGTTACGCAAAGCCCGGGAGCTGGCAGAAGAAAATGTTCGTATATTCAGTAACGTTATCAACGAATCTACTCCCCTGTTGGGCATAGAACCGTCTGCCATCCTCAGTTTCCGTGATGAATACCCTGATCTTGTCCGCGAAAACCTGCGCCAGCAGGCACAAACCCTCGCCAAAAACTGTTTCCTCATAGATGAATTCATCGCCAGCGAAGCAGAAAAAGGACATATCACCGCAGCTCAATTCACCAGCCGGGAACAACATATCAAACTACACGGCCATTGTCAGCAGAAAGCGCTGTCATCTGCCCTGCACAGTAAAAAAATGTTGTCCATACCGCAACATTTCACCGTAGAAGTAATTCCATCCGGATGCTGCGGCATGGCCGGTTCATTTGGCTATGAACAGGAACACTACGACCTCAGCATGCAGATAGGAGAAATGGTACTGTTCCCTGCCGTCCGCAATGCCGCCACAGGCACGCTGATAGCAGCACCCGGCACCAGCTGCCGGCACCAG